>NZ_CP174285.1:2500-3305000 GCF_052466695.1 Microbulbifer mixtoriginis (SeqCode)
ACGGTGGATGCCTTGGCAGCTGGAGGCGATGAAGGACGTAGGAGCCTGCGAAAAGTCTAGGGGAGCTGGCACACAAGCTTTGATCCTAGAATGTCCGAATGGGGAAACCCACCTGTTTTACAGGTATCCATAACTGAATACATAGGTTATGGAGGCGAACCCGGGGAACTGAAACATCTAAGTACCCGGAGGAAAAGAAATCAACCGAGATTCCCTGAGTAGCGGCGAGCGAAAGGGGATTAGCCCTTAAGCTCTTTATGTTTTAGTGGAAGGTTCTGGAAAGTACCGCGATACAGGGTGATAGCCCCGTACACGAAAAGGCATTTAGAGTGAAATCGAGTAGGTCGGGACACGTGTTATCTTGACTGAATATGGGGGGACCATCCTCCAAGGCTAAATACTCCCAGCTGACCGATAGTGAACCAGTACCGTGAGGGAAAGGCGAAAAGAACCCCGGAGAGGGGAGTGAAATAGAACCTGAAACCGTATACGTACAAGCAGTAGGAGCCCTTCGGGGTGACTGCGTACCTTTTGTATAATGGGTCAGCGACTTATTGTCTGTAGCAAGGTTAACCGCTTAGGGGAGCCGTAGAGAAATCGAGTCTTAATAGGGCGTTTAGTTGCAGGCAATAGACCCGAAACCCGGCGATCTATCCATGGGCAGGTTGAAGGTTGAGTAACATCAACTGGAGGACCGAACCCACTAATGTTGAAAAATTAGGGGATGACCTGTGGATCGGAGTGAAAGGCTAATCAAGCCGGGAGATAGCTGGTTCTCCTCGAAAGCTATTTAGGTAGCGCCTCGCGTCTCACCCTCGGGGGTAGAGCACTGTTTGGGCTAGGGGGTCATCCCGACTTACCAACCCCATGCAAACTCCGAATACCGAGGAGTGCAATCGCGGGAGACACACGGCGGGTGCTAACGTCCGTCGTGGAAAGGGAAACAACCCAGACCGCCAGCTAAGGTCCCAAATACCAGTTAAGTGGGAAACGATGTGGGAAGGCCCAGACAGCTAGGAGGTTGGCTTAGAAGCAGCCATCCTTTAAAGAAAGCGTAATAGCTCACTAGTCGAGTCGGCCTGCGCGGAAGATATACCGGGGCTAAAACTGGTAACCGAAGCTGCGGATGCTCTTAGGAGCATGGTAGAGGAGCGTTGTGTAAGCCGTTGAAGGTGGATCGGGAGGTCTGCTGGAGGTATCACAAGTGCGAATGCTGACATGAGTAACGACAAGGGAGGTGAAAAACCTCCCCGCCGGAAGACCAAGGGTTCCTGTCCAACGCTAATCGGGACAGGGTTAGTCGACCCCTAAGGCGAGGGCGAAAGCCGTAGTCGATGGGAAACAGGTTAATATTCCTGTACTCGCTATTGCTGCGACGGAGTGACGGAGAAGGCTAGGCCAGCATGGCGATTGGTTGTCCATGTTTAAGGTTGTAGGCTGGGGACTTAGGCAAATCCGGGTCCCTAAGGCTGAGAACTGATGACGAAGCCCACTTGTGGGTGAAGTGGTTGATGCCCTGCTTCCAGGAAAAACTTCTAAGCTTCAGGCAATAGTGAATCGTACTCTAAACCGACACAGGTGGTCAGGTAGAGAATACCAAGGCGCTTGAGAGAACTCTGGTGAAGGAACTAGGCAAAATGGTACCGTAACTTCGGGAGAAGGTACGCCGGTTTTGGTGATGGGACTTGCTCCCTAAGCTGAGGCCGGTCGAAGTGACCAGGTGGCTGCGACTGTTTATTAAAAACATAGCACTCTGCAAACTCGTAAGAGGACGTATAGGGTGTGACGCCTGCCCGGTGCCGGAAGGTTAATTGATGGGGTTAGCTTCGGCGAAGCTCTTGATCGAAGCCCCGGTAAACGGCGGCCGTAACTATAACGGTCCTAAGGTAGCGAAATTCCTTGTCGGGTAAGTTCCGACCTGCACGAATGGCGTAACGATGGCCACGCTGTCTCCACCAGAGACTCAGTGAAATTGAAATCGCTGTTAAGATGCAGTGTACCCGCGGCTAGACGGAAAGACCCCGTGAACCTTTACTACAGCTTTGCACTGAACTTTGAGCCTACTTGTGTAGGATAGGTGGGAGGCTTTGAAGCAGTAACGCTAGTTACTGTGGAGCCGTCCTTGAAATACCACCCTGGTATGTTTGAGGTTCTAACTCTGGTCCGTTATCCGGATCGAGGACAGTGTATGGTGGGTAGTTTGACTGGGGCGGTCTCCTCCCAAAGAGTAACGGAGGAGTACGAAGGTGCACTCAGCATGGTCGGAAATCATGCAATGAGCATAATGGTATAAGTGCGCTTGACTGCGAGACAGACATGTCGAGCAGGTACGAAAGTAGGTCATAGTGATCCGGTGGTTCTGTATGGAAGGGCCATCGCTCAACGGATAAAAGGTACTCCGGGGATAACAGGCTGATACCGCCCAAGAGTTCACATCGACGGCGGTGTTTGGCACCTCGATGTCGGCTCATCACATCCTGGGGCTGAAGCCGGTCCCAAGGGTATGGCTGTTCGCCATTTAAAGTGGTACGCGAGCTGGGTTTAGAACGTCGTGAGACAGTTCGGTCCCTATCTGCCGTGGGCGTTGGAAATTTGAGAAGAGTTGCTCCTAGTACGAGAGGACCGGAGTGAACGAACCTCTGGTGTTCGGGTTGTCACGCCAGTGGCATTGCCCGGTAGCTATGTTCGGACGGGATAACCGCTGAAAGCATCTAAGCGGGAAGCCTCCTTCAAGATTAGATTTCCCTGACTCCTTGAGAGTCCTAAAGGGCCGTGGAAGACTACCACGTTGATAGGCTGGGTGTGGAAGCGTTGTGAGGCGTTGAGCTAACCAGTACTAATTGCCCGTGCGGCTTGACCATACAACAGAGATGGTTACTAACGACTAGCTAAGCTAGCGGATTGTGGAATGAAAGACACACAATGATCGCTTGCGGTGTATTACTACAGATTGTTTTACCGACTTATTTGGGGTTATCGCCGGTCACCAGACCGAGGCAAACAGCGATAACACGGCAGGCCAAGCAGATTGCTTATAAGACCAACGCCAACCCAAGCCAGTTTGCCTGACGACAATAGAGTTGTGGAACCACCTGATCCCTTGCCGAACTCAGAAGTGAAACGCAACATCGCCGATGGTAGTGTGGGGCTTCCCCATGTGAGAGTAGGTCATCGTCAGGCTTCTAATCCGAAAAGGGCCACCCAATAGGGTGGCCCTTTTTTTATGTGTAAAAATATTTACAGAAAAAGATAAGATGGGCTGAAGAAAATTGAGTTCTTAATTTGCTTGGTCAATCTTCTGGTTCAAGCTAGCAATACTTCAAATTAAAACTTAAATCCGGCATTGATCATCAATCTGAACTTGATTTTGTTTTCCATGACAATAACAAAGGGTTCGACTGCTAAGCAGGCGGGCTTTTTTTGGGTATGAAAGAAATATCAGCGAATTGCGATTGGGAATTAAAAATAAAGAAGGGGAGATTAAAAGCTTCTGCCAAATTTATTCTCTCAATAATGTTGCTGGATAATCAATGAAGCTTTCTTTGTCCTTTGTTTATGCTGAAGTAATAACTTGAGCTTGGTGTTTTTATAAGAAATTATTTGATCTAAATCTCATCTTGGCCTCATTTTTGTGAGACAGTCGTACAACATAGGCATAAAGAACTTGATTTTAATATAGCGATTCAGGATAGTCGCCCGTTGCCTTTTCTTGTGGGTTGAAGGGTTTTTATCTGCTCTTATACGCAACACGATAGAGGCACGTTAAGGCTTCTCACTTGTATGAGTGGTCGATGATAGCTAAAGACGTATTCAGCCGTGTCGGGGAAGACTATACATACCCAGTTTGGGCAGTGATGGCTGTTGCTGCCATTGGGCGCTAAAGATATTGAAGGATAGTTAGATGCACATTCTTACGCTGTACCAATCAATTTCGCGATGGTTTCTATTGCTGGCCATTGCAGTTTCACTAGCCGCCTGTGGTGGTGGTAGTGGTGGTAGCGATGACGGGGCTTCTTCCCCGGATCCAACTTCACCAGAAACAGACTCCTCTTATAGCATTACTGTAGAGCTACGTGACTTAGGTACGGATGAGTTGGTTGAAAACCCCAATCCAGAAGAACCTGTACGCGTCCATGTGACGGTAAAGAGTGACAATGGTGATCCTATTGCCTCAGATAACATAACCGTCACAACAACCTTGGGTGAGTTAAGTCCTAAAAGCGGAATAGTTAAGACCAATGACAGTGGTGTTGCCACTCTGGAACTGGATGTTGAAGGGCAGCAAATTGGCAGCGCTGGAGAGATTGTTGTTGCCTACGATAGCGTTAGTACAGACCAGGCACCCTACTCGCCACTACGATTTAGTATCGAAGAGCCTGCTTTGAAGCTTGGTTATTTGGATAATAATCAGCAGTTTGTGTCGGGTGCGCTGGAGATTCTTGCTCAGAACCTATCTTCTAAGGGGACTACGCCAGTTAGTGTTTATGTACAAGGTCCTGACGGCAATCTTTATTCTAAGAGGATGCAAGTAGAATTTTCCAGCAATTGCAGCTTGAGCCAACCAGCAGTAGCTACTCTTGATTCTCCGGTTACCACAACGGAAGGTAAGGCAACCTCGACCTATACTGCCGAGGGCTGTGAAGGTCAGGACAGTATCACTGCAGCGTTAGCGGCTTACCCAAGTATTTCCGCCATTGGTCAACTTACTGTAATGCCTCCAGAGGTAGGCTCCATTGTGTTTGTGAGTTCTCAGCCTGAGGTAATTCATATTCAAGGCTCTGGGGGCTATGAGACCTCTACAGTAAGTTTTCAGGTCTTTAGTAAGGAAGGCCTACCAGTGAGTGGGGTTGAAGTTAACTTCTCTTTGAAGCAGGGGGATGGAACTGTAAATCTCGCAAGCAGTTCTGGAACGACCAATGCAGAGGGTGAAGTGAGCACCGTGGTTTCTTCGGGAAATGTAGCTACATCAGTTCGCGTGATGGGCTCACTTACTGATGAAAACGGAGCGTTTTTTAGTGCCGTATCTAGTGATCTGGTGGTCTCAACTGCGATCCTTGATCAGGATTCATTTTCTTTGTCTGCAAGCACCTCGAACCCGGGAGGAGACCGCGTTGATGGTGTAACAACGGAACTCACTATTAGGGTTGCAGATAAAAACAATACTCGTGCGGATGGTACCGCAGTATCCTTTACAACAGAGTACGGACGTATTGAAGGATACTGTACTACCGTAGATGGAAATTGTTCCGTAGTTTGGAATAGTCAGAGCCCCCGTGGATCTCATGATAAGGTTCGAACAATTGAGAATACGAGATGTCTTGCCACCGGCCTTATGAATGCCCCCTGTCCGCTAACTGATGATTATCCAGGTGGCCTAGGACAGCCCTATGGTGGACGATCTACTATCCTGGCCTATGCCTTGGGACAGGAGTCTTTCACTGATGCGAATGGTAATGGGCTGTTTGATACTGGCGAGGCGTTTGTAGATTTACCGGAAGCATTTTTAGATCACAATGAGGATGGCGCTTTTGGTAACTCCAAAACTGTTGGGAGTTGCTACCCTGATTGTCCTGAAGCAGGCGGTGATGAGGATTTGCTTATCCCATTGAATAATAATGAGCGTTACGATGGAGGTAATGGTATTTATAACGGCCTTAACTGTTCTGCGGCGGCCGAAACAGAGGGAACCTGTTCTAAAGAGCTAGTTCATGTACGTGCAGAGCGGGTAATCCAGGTCGCGGGAGAGGAGCCCTATGGAATATTTGCTACGGATGAGGGTTTCTTTGACGAACCTAGCATCGATGTTTCTGTAGGTGGTTCTAAAACATTTGGCTTCTATCTATCTGATATCTATAACGGTCCCTTGCCTTTTGGTACGAAGGTAGAAATTGAGTCAGACAAATGCGAGGTGGAGCCAGAGGTAGCTGCGGTGGCAAATACTTCAGACTATGGACCAAGTCAGGTCCCTATCACGATCAATGTTCCGGATGATGCAGAGAGAGGCTCTGAATATGTAAAAGTTAGAGTCACTGTCCCGGCTGCTGAAGGAAGCTCTGGTAATGACATTACTAGGTCCTGGCAGTTTAAATGCACTATTAATTAGTTCAGCTCGTCTCGAGAAAGGGTTGAGCGCTAAAACTAATTTTGACACCAACCGGGCCACATAAGTGGCCCGTTTTTTTCACTAGTAAATTTCAGGCCCGTAGAGACCGATGTTTTATTTTTTGTAGTGAGTGGCCTGAATAGATACTTTTGCGGTTTGGATAATGATTAGAAAGCTTGGGTCCTCTAGAGAGTACTGTAAATGAGTAAAAGTATAATCAATCCTTTCTGCCGTGTTTGTGAATATCTTATAAGTTAAAAGCTATAACTCAGAAATATTTTACGAATACACTCAACTGTTACGTTAATTTTTCATTCTCAGGGTTATCCATAGGATGGATGACCACATAAACTGCACATGCAGCCAGGACAATAGTTTAGTGCAGGAAGTTGACATGTCTGTGAGGGTTGAACTCTAAATCTATTTTCTACTTGATCAGCCCATAACTGCTAACGGCAGTAATTAAGATGGCAAATGGGATAATTTTACGAACTGCAGTTTCAGTTCCTTGAGAATTCATCATAAAGCTGCCATCACCCATCACCCATCACCCATCACCCATCGCCGACAGTGCTCTACGCTCGGGGTAGGCCAGTTTGATATCAATAGCACCAGGTAGGACAAAGGCCATGGTGGTAGGCCCACTAGGAATTAGGACGGCTGGGTATAGGGACGTGATCCATATTTTCACTACGCCAGTGTCTGAAAGTACAATACCATCTGCTTGCAGCGTATTCTTAAATGTCTGCGACCACCGTTTGGGATTTTATTGGATAAGCATTGGAGACTTTGCCATTGTTAATTTATCTGAAAAGAAGTTTTTGCATTTTGTAATCTTCGCTGACCAGACTTGGCTTTTGTATATTTGCTCAACTTTTGTAAAGAAAGGGGGTGTTGGCTTCTATACCATGGCTAATGTTAAAGTAGGTGTCAGCATCTGCTGGGGAATTATGGATATAGATAATTTTTTCTGCACTTGGGTTTATACGAAATAGGGCATCTCCTGCAGCTCATAGTCAACAAAGATAACAGCATCGGTAGTATCAAATCCAAAATTGACATAGTCGTGAACTATAAAGTCCATAACTCCTAGTGAGTTTGGATGGTCCTCTGGTATTGTGCCTTTTTCAGGGAATGTACTGGCGACAGCCATATTTAGATCCTCGGAGAATTGAATCTAAGCATTTTAGGTGTTGGCTTGAACTGTTCCATGACCTACAAGGATAAGAGGTCTTTTGGTGCTGTTTAATATTTCCATCGAATTTTAGATGTTTGCGATTGGTGGGGTGGGATTTAGTATGGTGTCAACAAGCAGGGCCACTTATTATTAGGTGCCACCATATCTACAATGTCTTCGGGAACACACACAGATAATAGGCTCTTGGTTGATCTTCCTGTGAGGTTTTGAAAGCTGCACGTATGAGCTCGGAAGTGGATTCTGGATTTATCATCATTTTTGATGAGTTGGTGATGAGCCCAAGCATCTTTATTAGAGCAATATATTGATACGTTTCTTTATAAAGCCCGTCGATACCAGCTTTAGCACTGATGGGAACGAGAGGCGTGCTATCCGCTTACGTATCGGCGATTTCCACTGGCATATTAGTAGCTTCTGGTCCAAGTGTTCCATAGCAGACACCGGGGTTCCCAGTTGCCAGGCCATACATAACTGTCATAAATAAATTTGCAAGCTGGAATCTGGCCAGATTTTCAATAAATGTCGATCAGTTTGTAGATGTTATCTGAAGACGCTGACAGTGATGGCGTTTAACTTTACCGTCCTATTAGGTGCCGCGCCCTAAAGAAATTGTTGATGGATAAATGAATAAACATCTCAGTTTTAGGGTGATTTTGGCGCTTATTTTGTAATTATTAGGTCGTGGGCTAGGAGCTTGTTAGGATCGACATGGGAAATGGGGAATTATAGTGAAAAAAGTTAAATTACGATTCCGAATGATTTTACTAATGAGTTTTGCATTTGTTTTTTCTTCATGTGGAAAAGACGAAAGAAAGGCTGCGCTAAATGCTAAACTAGATGTCGACTCTGAAGTGGTGGCGCGTATTGGTCGTAATAATATTACATTACAGGATTTGGATAATGATTTACAGCTGGCTTTTTATGATATTGCAGAGCAAAAATATAATTTGCGTTTGGCTAGGCTGAATGCCTTGGTGAATGAAAAAGCTAATTTCAGCTCGAAGAGGGGTGATATAGAGATTTATCTGAAGTTGCCCGAGCCGCCACGAATTCAATTGCCCGAGAGTTCTAAATTTATTAGGGGTAATCAGGATGCTCCAGTCACCTTGGAGATGTATTGTTCTTTCCAATCTCCACATTGCAAAGCGATACAGCCTGTAATACGTCGTCTACTAGAGGTTTATAAGGGGTGGGTTCGTCAAACGCACTTTGATTTTCCGCTTAAATTTCATCGTGAAGGAATTCAAGCTGCATCTGCAGCGCGTTGTGCGGCGGTGCAGAATAAGTTTTGGGAGTATCACGATGCCTTGTATGTTCTAACTCCTGAGTTTGATAGTGATACTTACCTTCAGTTGGCCAAGCAATTGCAATTAGATATTCATCTTTTTGAAGATTGCTTATCCAGTGATAGCCCAAAAGATTCCGTAGTAGGGTCCCGGGATCGTGCACTAGATCTTGGTCTTAAAAATGTACCGGTCATTTTTATTAATGGGTTGTATCTGAAAGGGATGCGTAACTTTGAGCAGTATGCTTTTTGGGTGGATAAAGAACTGCAATCTATGGGGATAAAATCAAAAGAAAAGTATAGATGGAAGGATAGCGAAACGATTGATGATAGAAATTTGCCGACTACCAGATTGCCACTAATGTTACTGGGGGTTAGCGAATCAACTGTAGAAGGTAAGTCGAAAGCTTTGATTGCAGTAAAGGAAGCTACTGCGGAGTATTTCAGTGCAGGGCAAAAAATTTCAGACAATATTTTATTGTTGCGCATCCACTCTAATTTCGCAGTGATAGAGAGTAGAGGCGGACTGGAAAAGTTACCCTTAAAGGGGAGAGAGGGCGCTGAGGTTTTACTCACCTACACTCATGGACAAAGTGAGGAGTTGAAGCGACGTATAGAGCAGCCATTGGGCCCTGGAACCCGCAAGTTGATAGCCTCTTCTGGTGTGCTGACTCTAGGGCAGGCTTGGTTAAGTCGTCACTTGGAGCAGCGACAGGCTTTGGAGGCTAAGTTTACCGAGGCCGAATTGGAAGTTGAGGGACACCATTTGATGCGACTTGAAGGTGTCGCAGATAATGAGTTCTTCACTGCCTTGGGTTTTCAAGAAAATGATGTATTACTGAGAGTGAATGATAGTTGGGTACATAGCGGTCAAAATAAATTGTGGGATGCGCTTTCTAGTGGCCAGCTTATTGATGTGGTCTTTATGAGAAAGGGACTACCACAACGTATACAGTATGTAGTTGAAGAGTTTAGCTACTTTGAGAAAAATTCAAACACAGAAAGAGAATAGTTTAGGCTGTGAGATAAACTTGGGCACTCATGAAAGCTCTAGTCAGAGAGCCCAATGTTCACCGATTAGGGAAGTTATTTACTTATCGGGATTACCCTGCCAAAAGATATCGGCAACGATATTTTGGCCTTGTACACTGGGATGGAAACAGTCTCCACCACCCACATCGTCCTTTCCAAACTGGAAAGTCCCAGCATTTACCTCATCTTCACCAGTGTATTCCGCTATAACCTCAACACCATTAACACCATTGTAACTTTCGGCTTCTTCGGCAAGAATCTCGTTGTAACGCCGCTGGGCTGCAGTAATCGCATTATAGCGGGTGGTGAAGTCCTCTCCGTTCATGATACCGCCGTTGGTTGCAATTCGGCAGATACCAAATGTTGACCAAACGTTTTCACAGTCTACTCGGGAGTTTTCCGCCTGCTTTTCCAGGCCTGCTCCACGAAGATCCTGTACCCTAGGTACAGATCCGAGCAGAATGGTGGAGCCATTGGGAAGGCCGTCGACGAGTTTATCCAAGCCGGCTTGAACAGCTGAGCGCCATTCATTGTCGGTATATAGTGGGTTATTACAGTTGGCTGGATCGGCACAATCTCGGTTGCAGATGTCATTCCCGCCAAGAACGATTTCAACATGATCTGCCACATTGGTTTGTGCCAAAATGCGATCGGCCTGCACTGCAAAATTCTTATTACCTCCACGCATCTCGGCACCGGATTCAGCCGCTTTTTTATTTGCAGCGATATTGGGTGAAATAATTTTATATCTATCGTAAATACTTTCTACAGAATTATTGTCACCATCAAACCAAGAGTGTTCCGGTTGATCTCCACCCAGGAGGCAAAATAGGTCCCAAAAATACTTATTGCGTGTACAGTCTGCACCGAATGCCATGGTAATGCTGTCTCCTGCAGCGACAGATTTTGACGGGGCTGCCATCACTGATGGCAGCGACATAACACTTAAAAAAAAGACTGCTATAACTCCGTATCTTTTCCACATTGTGATTTCTCCCACACCGACTCTCGTCGTAGATAGTTATTGTTTTAAAGCTATATCGGTGAACCTGAGGAGTTTAGGTTGGTGGGTGAGAGGTGCTACTGCGAATACGCCAGACTATCCGGTCAGATTTTAATAAGTTGAAGCATGTTGAAATTCTGTCGTCGAGAACATTAAGTGATTTTGGTTTCACTTCAAATGATGGTTGTTGTCAGACCTAGATACGGCTCTTTGATAGACCACCTATTCATATTCGATGGCTTCCTCTATACTGCGCATTACTTGTCGGAGTGCCTGTGGGCTGAGATCGCTGTTGCGAGATCCGTTGAACCTGATCGGGGTAACCCCCGCGTAGGGAACAAGATCTGAAGTCGCCTGTTTTTTTACAGTTTGGCGTCTTTTCTCTTTGTAAGTGCCCTGGATGCTGCGACCTTTAAATTCCCAAGTTTTAAGGTTACGCATGTCTGAGATCATTGAACAATCCGGTAAAGCCGGAAAGTCCTCCCGCGCTGCCAGTCGCGATTCCGCTAAAGAATTTCTTGAGAATCTCACGGTTCAGTCTTTTCCCAATTCTCGCAAGGTGTTTTTGCCTGGTGAAACCCCTGGTATCCAGGTTGGCGCTCGCCAGATTTGTCTTGGGGATAGTGTGGTAGGTGGAGATGCCGATAATCCTATTCTAGAGCCCAACGCGCCTCTCACCGTATACGATACCTCCGGGCCATATTCAGAGCCCAATTTTAAAGTCGATGTACGCCAAGGTCTGCCCAAGCTACGCAAAGGCTGGATAGAGGCACGAGGAGATACTGAACAGCTGGATTCCCGCCAGGCGGCCTATAGTCAGCAGCGTATGGCGGCCCAGGGACTGGATCACATTCGCTTCGAAAAGCTTCCCAGTCCGCGCCGAGCCAAGCAGGGAAGTAATGTATCGCAAATGCACTATGCCCGCCGTGGCGTTATCACGCCGGAGATGGAGTTTGTCGCAGTCCGCGAAAATATGGGACGCGTAAAGTTAGCGGCGGAGATGAGTGAGAGTGAATACCAAAAAGCACGTGATGGTATTTACATCCCGGAACAAATCACGCCGGAATTTGTTCGTAGGGAAGTTGCAGAAGGACGCGCAATTATCCCAGCGAATATCAATCACCCGGAAGTGGAGCCGATGATTATCGGGCGCAACTTTCTGTGTAAGGTGAATGCAAATATCGGCAATTCCGCTGTGACCTCTTCCATTGAAGAGGAAGTGGAAAAACTGGTTTGGTCTACCAAGTGGGGGGCAGATACGGTAATGGATCTGTCTACCGGAGCCAATATCCACGAAACTCGCGAGTGGATTCTGCGCAACTCACCAGTCCCCATTGGTACCGTACCCATTTACCAAGCATTGGAAAAAGTAAATGGAATTGCTGAAGACCTCAACTGGGATGTTTTCCGAGATACCTTGATTGAGCAAGCGGAACAGGGAGTGGATTATTTCACTATTCATGCCGGTGTGCTCTTGCGCTATGTACCACTCACAGCCAAAAGAATGACCGGGATAGTGTCTCGTGGTGGTTCCATCATGGCGAAATGGTGTCTCGCTCATCACAAGGAGAATTTCCTCTATACCCACTTTGAGGAAATCTGCGAGATTATGAAAGCTTATGATGTGAGCTTTAGTCTTGGTGATGGCCTGCGTCCGGGCTCCATCGCCGATGCCAATGATGAAGCTCAGTTCGGTGAGCTGCATACGCTGGGTGAATTAACCGAAGTTGCCTGGAAGCACGATATACAGACCATGATCGAAGGCCCTGGCCATGTGGCTATCCATAAGATCAAAGAAAATATGGATGAGCAGTTGAAGCACTGCCACGGTGCCCCCTTCTATACTCTTGGCCCATTAACGACAGATATTGCTCCCGGTTACGACCACATCACTTCCGGCATCGGTGCAGCACTTATCGGCACTTATGGTTGTGCCATGCTCTGCTATGTGACACCGAAAGAGCACCTGGGCCTACCCAATAAAGAGGATGTTAAAGAGGGTCTGATGGCTTATAAGATTGCGGCCCATGCCGCAGACCTGGCCAAGGGGCATCCATGGGCACAGAAGCGCGATGACGCTCTGTCAAAAGCCCGCTTTGAATTTCGCTGGGAAGACCAATTCAATCTCGGTTTGGACCCGGAGCGCGCACGCTCTTATCACGATGAAACCCTGCCGAAGGAATCCGGCAAGGTAGCGCATTTCTGCTCCATGTGTGGGCCTAAATTCTGTTCTATGAAGATTACTCAGGACGTGCGTGATTACGCAGCCAAACAGGAGGCGGAACGCGGGATGGAAGAGATGGCAGTTAAATTTAAGGAAATGGGCAGCGAGATTTATCACAAGGGCTGATCGGGTGTTGGGGGAGGGTAACTCCCCCAGCATATTAGAAATACAGTGATGTAAAAGGAGCTTGCTATCGCTGGTATCCAATTGGAATTGTGAAGATAGGTAAGCTGTGTCAAACGAAACCAAAGCCAAAGTGGCTATTGCCGGTGGCGGCCTGTTGGGGCGATTACTCGCCTGGAGGCTCTGTCAGCTTGATGTAGATATTACCCTGTTTGAGGCCGGTAACTTATCGGAATCAAAAGGTGGAGCCTGTTGGACAGCTGCGGGAATGATCTCGCCTTTATCGGAGCTGGTACATAGTAATAAACACATTTATAGCCTGGGGTTAAAAAGCCTTGAGCTTTGGTCTGAGTGGGTCCGGCAGTTGGAGGAGCAGAGCGGGCAGGACGTGGAATACCGCCGAGCGGGCTCAGTCCTGGTGGCGCATGGCAAGGATAAAAGCGAGCTGCTGCAATTTCTGCGGGAACTACAGGGTAAGCTTGGCGAGTCTGCCAGGGGGCAGCTGGAGCCACTAGATAGCAATACTTTAGCGAAATTAGAGCCCTCCTTACATGGCTTTGAGCAGGGGCTTTACCTGCGGGGTGAGGCGGATATCAATAATCACCGCCTATTGCCTGCGTTACTCAGGGTGTTGCACCGAGGTGCTGTCACTCTGCGAGAGCACAGCAAGGTAAATTGCGAAGCCGGGTATATCTCTGTGAACTCGGAGCGCGAACAATTTGATTGCGTGATCGACTGCCGTGGTCTCGGTGCCAAGGGACAGATTGAAGGCTTGCGCGGCGTCCGTGGTGAGGTGATGGTGGTGGAATCCCGGGAAGTGGTTTTGCAGCGTCCAGTGCGCCTGCTCCACCCACGCTATAAGCTCTACGCTGTACCCCGTAGCGATGGACGCACCGTGATTGGTGCCACGGAAATTGAGAGCGAAGACCAGTCGCCCATTTCCGTGCGCTCCAGTATGGAATTGTCTTCTGCGCTTTACTCCCTCAACCCGGCTTTTGCCGAGGCTCGTATTGTTGAGACCCGCGTAAATTGTCGCCCCGCCACTATGGATAATATGCCTTATATCCACAGCGAGGATGGGCTGATTAGGGTGAATGGCCTTTACCGTCACGGTTATCTTTTAGCGCCGGCAGTCGTGGAGCAAGTGGAGAATCAAGTGGCACAACAACTGTTACAGGTGGCTTGATGCAGGTACTAATTAATGGGGAAACACAGAGCCTTGAATCCCCGCTAAAACTCTCTGCGCTTTTACAGCAGCTCGGCTATCGCGGAGAAACGTTTGCCGTTGCGATCAACGGTGGATTTATTCCCCGTACGGAATATAGCAATACACAGATAAATAACGGCGATAGCCTGGATATTGTTGCTCCGGTAGTGGGGGGGTAAAGGTGAGCGATCTATTAACACTTTACGGAAAAACATTTAACAGCCGGCTTTTGGTGGGCACCGCTCTGTATCCCTCCCCAGCGATTATGCGCGAATCCGTGCAAGCCTCAGCTTCGGAAATTATTACTTTGTCTCTTCGCCGGCAAAATCCGGCACAGCAGCAGGACAATCGATTTTGGGATTATATTCGCGAGTCCGGTTGTCAGTTGTTGCCCAATACCGCCGGTTGTAAATCGCCGCGAGAAGCGGTGGAGCTGGCAAAAATGTCCCAGGAAATTTTCCAGACCGATTGGCTCAAGCTGGAAGTGATTGGTGATGATTACAATTTGCAGCCAGACCCCTTTGGTCTGGTAGAAACTGCGCGGGAATTAATTCAGTTAGGCTTCAAGGTTTTGCCTTATTGCACAGATGACCTGGTTCTGTGTCGAAAACTTTTGGATGTGGGTTGCGAGGTATTAATGCCCTGGGGGGCTCCCATCGGTACTGGGCAGGGACTACTCAATAAATATAACCTGCAAACACTGCGCGAGCGCCTGAGTGATGTACCGCTTATTATTGACGCGGGAATCGGTGCGCCATCACAGGCGGCAGAAGCACTGGAGATGGGCTTTGATGCGGTGTTATTGAATACCGCGATTGCAAAAGCCCAGGATCCGGTACTGATGGCTAATGCTTTTAAACTGGCTGTGGAATCCGGGCGCGCCGCCTTTAATGCCGGCTTGATGCTCAGGCGTCAAACTGCCAGCCCCAGCACCCCCACCCTTGATATGCCTTTCTGGCAGCAGGCAGAGAGCATATTGCAGGATTAGTATTTTTATGCGCGATCAACTCCAATTGAAAAAGCCAATTGTCTGGACCATTGCCGGCAGTGACTCCGGCGGTGGCGCCGGCATTCAGGCGGACCTGCTGACTTTTGCCGACCTCGGCTGCTATGGTTGCAGTGCTATCACGGCCAATACTGCACAGAATACGGTGGAAGTTACTGCAATTAATGCAGTTTCCCTAGAGGTCTTGGGTTCTCAGTTACAGGCTTTACAGCGGGATCTATTTCCTGCCGCAATTAAAATCGGTCTGCTAGCGAATGCTGAACAAGTTGTTGCGGTGGCAGATTTCCTGCGCCAGCTGCAAGCGGTGCAGCCGGTTCCGGTTATTTACGACCCGGTTGCAGTTGCTACCAATGGAGCCGGGCTCACTGAAGGAAGTATTACCGCAACGGTGTTGGCTCAGTTGATGCCACAGTGTGATCTGGTCACTCCCAATTTACATGAATTGGAATGGCTTACCGGAGCCAGTGTCACGGGTGCGGAATCTATTGTGCAGGCTGCGCGTCAGTTGCACGCCCACGGCGGTACCGCAATTTTAGTTACCGGCGGCCATACGCAATTGCGTGCGGGAGAAGTTGCCGACTTACTGTGGGATGGTGGAAAAGCCGATTGGTTTATTGGCCGGGAAGTGTCCAGTACAGGCACACATGGCACTGGCTGCACCCTGTCCTCCGCTATTGCCGCTTGCCGCGCTTTGGGCTACCCGTTGAGAGATGCCTGCGTTGTGGGTAAAGCCTATGTTCAGCGGGGTTTGCGCCGGGGAAATAATGCACACATCGGCGCTGGTGCCGGCCCTGTAGGCCACTGTGGCTGGCCCCTGGATTTAATCGACTTCCCGGAGATTCTACTGCCCGGAGAAGAGCGTGCGTCGGATTATGGCTTTGATACTGTCCGACCTCTTGTTCGAGGGTTTGCTGAAACAGATACTCAAGCATTGGGCTTATATCCGGTTGTGGATACGGTGGAGTGGTTGCAGCGCCTGGCTGAGCTGGGGGTGCGTACTCTACAGTTGCGAATAAAGAATCCGGGTGGGGACCTGCGCGCACAGATTGAGCGTGCAGTGGCTATTGGCAGGACGTATAACCTGCGCCTGTTTATCAATGATTACTGGCAGTTGGCGATTGAGTGTGGCGCCTACGGTGTGCATTTGGGCCAGGAGGATTTGCAGGCTGCTGATCTGAGGGCAATTCAAGCGGCAGGATTGAAGCTGGGTATCAGTACTCATGGCTTCTATGAATTACTGTTGGCCTACCGTTATCGCCCCAGCTACTTGGCGATTGGTGCAATTTATGCGACCAACACCAAGGATATGTCGGATCAGTTGCAGGGCGTGCAGAAACTTGCGCGAATGGCAGCACTATTGCCCGATTATCCACTCGTGGCAATTGGTGGTATTAATATGCAACGGGCCAGTGAGGTTATCGCTAGCGGTGTTGGCAGTATCGCCGTGGTCAGCGCTATTACTAAAGCGGAAGATTACAAGCAGGCGGTTGCCGATTTTAATGTCCTGTTGAAAGGAAAGCATGCGGAAGTAGAGCCATGTTAAGTAGTAAGGAATTACAGCGTTACAGTCGCCAGATAATGTTGCCCCAAGTGGGTGAAGAGGGGCAGAAAAAGCTGTCTTCTGCGCGAATTATGATTGTTGGTTTAGGTGGGCTCGGCAGCCCGGCAGCGATGTATCTGGCCGCAGCCGGTATTGGAGAGCTGCACCTGGTAGACGGTGATCATATCGATCTCTCCAATTTACAGCGCCAGGTTTTGTACAAAACCAATCACCAGGGAAAATCCAAAGCCATGGTGGCTGCACAACAATTGGCTGCAGCCAATCCAACTATTCGCATTCACCCCCACAGCCAAATGGCGAATGAATCCTGGCTGGGTGAGCAGGTAAAACAGGTGGATCTGGTGTTGGACTGCACCGATAACCTGGAAATCCGCCATACGATCAACCGGGTTTGTTATCAGGCAAGGTGTCCGGTGGTAATGGCATCGGTGCAGGGGTTTTCCGGCCAGCTGATTAGTTTTGATTTTTCTGAAGGAAATGGCCCCTGTTATGCCTGCCTGTTTTCGCCCCAGGAGCTGGCTGAAGTGCAGAACTGCGCTACAGCAGGGGTGATCGGTCCTGCATTGGGGGTCGTTGGCAGTATGCAGGCTCTGGAGGCCATGAAGTACCTGATGGATTTGCCGGTATCGAGCTTGAATAAATTGCACTTAATCGAGACGGAAACCTTAGCTCTGCAAACTTTGCAGCTGCCGAGTCATAGTAATTGCCCGGTTTGTAATACCTAGCTAACTTTGTTTTCTCTTAAATTTTCCTTTCCGTAGATTGATACAGTGCTAGCACTATAAGTGTATGCATAACCAACATGTTTTATTTATTTTTTCTTTTTGGCGGATTAATTAACTTTTCAGTTTGGACACACAGTTGTTCCAGGGCAGGATACCGCTAGATTCAAGGCATGTTCCGAGTTAGTTGCCAGGATAAATATGTTTGTCTTTTTAGTGTCTTATAAACTTGGCTCGGCTATATAGATAAGCTATCAACCCGATAGCTTGTGGTAAAACCATAAAACTATCAGAATGGCAGTGTAACCATTTCGGTGGCAAAGTCTTGGAAGAGGGATTTGTTTAATGAAAAAAATTGATATTGGTATTAGTGAAAAGGATAGGGAAAAGATTGCTGGCGGCCTCAAGCACTTGCTGGCGGATAGCTACACTCTATACCTGCAAACGCACAACTTCCATTGGAATGTTACCGGGCCATTTTTTCGTGAACTGCACCTGATGTTTGAGGAGCAGTACAACGAACTGGCTACGGCGGTAGATGACATTGCAGAGCGAATTCGCACTTTGGGTGTTTCTGCACCGGGCACCTATCAGGCTTTTGGACAGCTGAGTTCTATTGAAGAAGTTGTAGAAGTTCCCGCAGCAGAAGATATGGTGAAAATTCTCACCAAGGGCCATGAGCAGGTAATAAAAACTTGTCGCGATGTATTAAAGGCCGCGCAAAAGGGCGAGGATGAATCGACTATTGCCCTGGTATCTGACCGTATGCGTGTGCATGAAAAAACTACCTGGATGCTGCGCGCTACCAGTAGTAAATAGTTACTGGCACTCTGGGTAAATTACTATTCTGTAGTGGCTATTGCCCGGTGAGTAATTCCAGGAAAGCGCTGGCGGGTGCAGAGAGGTTACCGCGGCTTTTAAATAGTGCGCCAACTTCTTGCATTACCGCCGGCGCGGTAAGAGGCAAGCAGATTAAACCGTACTCTCGCATTTGTGCCTCACAAAGGCTTGGTACAGCACTGATTCCCAAGCCCGCTCTGACCAGCTGCCCGATAGTACTAAGCTGGTTAGCTTCACAAATATATTGAGCAGCTTGTCCACACTGGTCAAAGGCAGTATCCGTCCAGCGTCGCACTGCCGATCCACGGTTCATCGATATAAAAGGATGAGCGGCCAAGTCGCGCCAGCGTACGGCCTTCTTTTCCGCCAATATGTGGTCTTCTGGCATTATTGCGATAAAACGGTCGTGTTCAATGGGTGCGAACTCCATGCCACCTAGTTCGTCCGGGCGAAAGCTAATGCCCAGCTCCGCGCGTCCCTCCTGTACAGATTCTACAACCCGCTCCATAACCACATCTTCCAGCACAATATTGATTTGTGGATATGTCAGGTGAAAGTTAGCTAATAGAGCGGGTACTCGGTTTAAGGCGAAAGCGGGGATAACTGCCAGTTGCAGTTGTCCACGTTCCAGGCGGAAGCGCTGCTGTATAGCATCCAGTGATTGATCCCAGCTGTTAAGTAGTTGCTCCGCACGAACCAGGAACTCACGCCCTTCTGGGGTCAAGACCAGTTGGCGGCTATCGCGACTAAATAGAGGCCCTCCAGCGGCCTCTTCCAGATTGCGGATAGCCACGGAGAGCGCCGGCTGGGAAGTGTGTAACTGGGCACTGGCCTGCGCCAGACTGTGGCTGCGGGCTACAACAACGAAGGCGCGAAGCTGTTTAATGGTGGCGCTCACTATGGCTCCGGATGCATTCTATGAATGTTAAGTTTTATTTAATAAACCATCGAAAGATTAAAATAGTTTAAAGTTGTCGGGCAAGGCATGATTGCCGCTTTCGCCCTGGCGAAGGTCAAACAATCACCAAGAATAATGAATCTACAAGGTCTGCTGAGATGAAGGACAACGCACAAGCCCTTTGGCAACCGAGCCCCAAGGCCGTAGCCGCCACCCAGATGGATGAGTTTCGTCGCCTGGTTAATGTGAAACACCAGCTGCAGCTTGAAGACTACAGTGCGCTTTACCAGTGGTCTGTAGAAGAGCGTGAGGTCTTCTGGAGCGACTTATGGGATTTCTGTGAAGTGCAGGCCAGTGCGCGTGGAGAAGAGATCTTGGGCCGCGACAACATGCCGGGTGCTGAGTGGTTCCCCGATGCACGACTCAATTTTGCCGAAAACCTGCTGCGCTACCGCGACGATAAGACGGCTTTGGTTGAGCGCCTGGAGAATGGCAGCCGCCGCCAGCTCAGCTACGCGCAGTTGTACGGTCGGGTAGAACGCTTGGCTTCAGCCCTGGCGAATCAGGGCATATCCGAAGGGGATCGTGTAGCTGGCTTTATGCCGAATGTGATGGATACCGTAGTGGCGATGCTGGCAACCACCAGCCTTGGCGCTATATGGACTTCCTGTTCGCCGGATTTTGGTATCAATGGCGTGTTTGATCGTTTCGGCCAGGTAGAACCGAAGGTGCTGATCGCCTGCGAAGGTTACTTCTACAACGGCAAAGTGATCGATTCCCTGCCGCGATTGCGCGAGATAGTGGCCCGTATCGACTCCATTGAGAAGCTGGTAGTGGTGCCTGTTGCCCGCTCGCAGGAAAAAGCGGCTCAGGTACTAGCAGCAGAGCCGCTGGATAAAGCGGTGTTGCTACAGGAGTTCGAAGCCACAGCACCTGAGCGCGAGCTTACCTTTGTTCAGACCGCTTTCGATCACCCCCTATACATCATGTATTCCTCAGGAACTACTGGGGTGCCGAAGTGCATTGTGCACGGGGTGGGTGGCACCTTGCTTCAACACCTGAAGGAGCATCGCCTGCATTGCGACTTGCGTCGTGAGGATTCCCTATTCTACTTCACCACCTGTGGCTGGATGATGTGGAACTGGCTGGTAAGTGGCTTGGCTTGTGGTGCAACCCTGGTGCTGTTCGATGGCTCTCCCTTCTATCCAGAGGCTAGGAGCCTGTGGGATATGGCGGATGAGGAGGGCATCAGCGTATTTGGCACCAGTGCCAAGTATATCGCCGCCTTGGAAAAGAGCGGCTGTAAGCCCCGCGAAAGCCACAAATTGGAGAAGCTGCGCGCGGTACTGTCTACAGGCTCGCCACTGGCTCATGAAGGCTTTCTATATGTCTACCGAGATATAAAGGAGGATCTGTGCCTGTCTTCTATTTCTGGAGGCACGGATATTATTTCCTGCTTTGCCTTGGGTAACCCTGCGTTGCCAGTTTATGCGGGGGAACTTCAGTGTCGAGGATTGGGCATGGCTGTGGAAGTCTGGAATGACGATGGCAAGCCGGTAACTTCAGAGAAGGGGGAGCTCGTGTGTGCCAAATCTTTCCCTTGTATGCCGATCGGTTTCTGGAATGATCCCGATGGGGCGAAATATAACAGCGCCTACTTCGAAAATTGGCCGGGAGTTTGGGCACACGGCGACTATGCAGAAATTACTACCCATGGAGGAGTGATTATTTACGGTCGTTCCGATGCGGTACTGAATCCCGGTGGCGTGCGTATTGGTACTGCCGAGATCTATCGCCAGGTAGAGAAAGTTGAGGAGGTGCTTGATAGCATCTGTATCGGTCAGCAGTGGCAAGACGATGTGCGGGTTGTACTGTTTGTGGTGTTGCGCGAGGGCGTAGAGCTGAATGATGATCTGGTGCAGAGAATCCGCTCCACCATTCGCGCTAATACGACCCCGCGCCACGTACCCGCCAAGGTGATTCAGGTGGCCGATGTTCCGCGTACTATTAGTGGAAAAATTGTTGAGTTGGCGGTTCGCAATGTCGTGCACGGTAAGGCGGTTAAGAATAAAGAAGCCCTCGCCAACCCAGAGGCTCTGGCACTCTATGAAAATTTGCCAGCCTTGGCGGAAGACTAAAGAGATTAAGGGGGGAGGGTGCGTAGACGGACGTCATTTTGTTTGACTCGGTTCTGCGCTACCCTTGCCCTGTAGTAATACCAATAAATTCAAGGCAGAAGAGCAAGTATGGTTACCTATCTCTACTGGGCAGCGGTTATCGCTCTGGTTATTCTCTCCCTCTTTGCTGGCAGCCGCATGGGCAGCTTGAAAATTGGCGCCATTGTGGCTGCAGTTTTCTTCTTTGCAGGCTGGCTGGCTTATTACTTCCACTATGAACAGGTCTTTGTAAAACGCTTCGGTGGTGTGATGCGTATTTCTGTACCTGACGGTTACCGGCATATTGGCGCCACCTGGAAAGAGGATAACCTCTGGATCGAGAACTACGACCCCAAAACCAATCAATGTATTTTTACTGAATACTCCAAGGGCAATATTCTCGAGGGGCGGGTGATTATCAAAGACTGTAATCCGTTACTTGGCAGCCCGAGCACTAGCAGCCAGCCATAAACCATTTGCTTTCTCTCCGCCGGCGATTAAAACGGGGCTATTAGCTATATCGTCTCTCGTCGGCAAACTCTATCCGGGCAATATCTGTACCGGGTCATTATCAGGTGTGAAGGGATGGATACCCGGGAGTATGCGGACTAGCCGCCGTAGTCAACGGATTAATATTTTGCGAGTTCTATTTGCCTTCCTGCTTGTCGGTTTTGTATTACTGCCCTTCCAGCAGGCTGTAGCCATTCCTTTTTTTTCAAAACTTCCAGCTTTTTCACTGTATGTGCAGGGCGACCCGCAATTGCAGGAAAAATTGACTAAAGAGCTCAATGAGTTGCGTAAGAATAGTAGCGCCCTTGAGAGTTATGAAAACCTGCGGGATATCGCTCATTATGAGCGTGGAAATCTGGAAAAATTACTGCGCGCTGAGGGGTATTACGATGCTACTGTACGGGAATCGGTGCAGGGTAGTGAAATTATTTACCAAGTATTTCCCGGTCCTCAGTATTTGATTAAGAGCCTGGATATTGAAATGCCCGCGAATCTGCGGGCGGGCTTTCCCGGCTTGCCTATTTCTATCGGCGATCCATTACAGGCAGATGAGGTACTCGAAGGTGTGCAGACCATCACCAGATACCTTAATGAAAATGCCTGTCTGCTCAATGTCGATGTTACCTATCAAGCTACAGTGATTCACCAGGAGGCAGCTGCACGTTTGGTGTACCGTGTGGCACCCAGTCCAGAGGTGTTGGTGGGTGAGGTAGAAATCCTTGGTGCCACTTCTGTTGAAGATGACTATTTGCGCAGTAAGTTGAATATTAACCCTGGAGATTGTTTCAGCCGCAGTAAGCTGGATGCGGCTCAATTGCGTTTATTGCGCACTAATTTAATTTCCAATGTAACTCACCAGATATCAGAGCCCTATAACGGGCTGGTTGATGTCATCTTTATTGTTCAGGAGCGCAACCACCGCACTATTACTTTGGGGGTGGGGTACACCTCTGATGAGGGCCCCGGTGTATCTGCCAGCTGGGAACATCGTAATATTTTTCACCGTGGCGAAAAGCTGGAAGTGGAGAGTAAAGTGAATAAGGTCAAGCAAACTCTAGAGAGTAAGTTGACCATACCGCGTTTTTTTAGGGATAAACAGCGCTTTACTGCGAGTGTGGCCTTAACCGGTGAGGATGTAGACTCCTACAGTTCCAAGGCCTTAACCCTTAAGGGGCTGGTATCGCGCAAGCTGAGTAAGCACCGTACCATCAGTGGCGGGGCTGAACTGAAATTCAGCCGTGTGGATGAAAAAGTAGATGGTGCTGTGGAGGATGGGGACCCGGATGAGAATTATCATTTATTGGCGTTCCCGTTGGGTTTTAAGTTAAACACAACAGATAAGCCTCTCGATGCTCGTCGTGGCGCCACCACAGCACTGGAGATTAAGCCCTATGTGGATCTCAAAAATAACAGTACTTCATTTGTCAAAAATATCCTGCAGTTGACCGCTTATAAAACGGCGCAATCGGCGCGCTATGAACCAACTTTAGCATTGCGTATCAAGGCCGGCGCCATTACTGGTGCACCCAATTTGGAACTGCCGGCGGATGAACGCTTTTATGCAGGTGGGGGTGGTTCAGTACGAGGCTATGGGTACCAGGAGTTGGGTCCACGTATTGTTGAAATTAATGAGGACGGCCAGGAATCCCTGTCCGATGCGATCGGTGGGCGCGGCCTCAGCGAAATATCAATCGAAGGGCGTTTCCGCTTTAGTAAAACTTGGGGCGGAGTCCTGTTTCTCGATGGAGGAAATGCCTATGAGAATCCACGCCCTAACTTCTCTAACCTCTTCTGGGGGGCGGGATTTGGTGTTCGCTACAATACCTCCTTCGCTCCTATCCGCTTTGACTTAGCCTTTCCTCTGGATAGGCGCGACGGAGTAGATGATCACTACCAGGTCTATGTCAGCCTGGGGCAGGCATTTTGATGTCCAGATGGAGTGTATTGGCTCTGGGCTTTGCTGGCGCACTGCTAGGTTTTTTGCGAGGCTTTTTGCGGGGGTTGTGGCGTTCCCTCGGAGCCGGGGGCTACCTGATCACGGGTCTGTTGCTATTTATTCTGCTTTCATTAATTTACTTTCTAGGCACAGAGCAGGGGCGGGTTAATTTGACCCGCACGGCTTTTTACGGTGCAGAACAGGTAATCGATGGCCTTACGATTGAGGCTGAAGGGATTGGCAGCGAGCGCCTCGGGGCCTGGTTTTTTGAACGTCTTCGGGTCGATTTTGAGAGCAATACCCTGGCAGAGGGAAGCCAGCTGGAGTTTCAGCTACAGAGTTTTTCCAGTAATCCAGTCAATATTGAGCGTATCGCCGCCAAAGATTTTCTGCTGAATCTCGATGTGCTGGATGAATTACTTAAATCCTTGACTGAAGCAGAGCAAGAAACTGCACAAGTAGTAGAGGATGAGGCGGACACAGTAAAAACTTCCAGCTGGGAAGCCCTGTTGCCGAGTTTTCGCTTAGGAGAGTTAAAGCTTGAGCGATTGCAGTTAATTAGCAGCAAAGTCAGCGATATTCCAGCGCTCTCTGTATCCGCTAATAGCCTGTATCGCTGGGAGGGGCAGCCCACTCAGTTGCAGCTGGAAGTTCGCGAGTTAAAAGGTGGTGATCTGCAGTTTATTGCCGAGGGGCGGGAGCAGCAGCCGGGGCGGTTTGTTCTGGACTTTTCGGCCAGTGAAACAGCTCAGGGCTTTGTGGGTCGCCAGCTACACCTGCCGAAAGGGCAGGCGTTGGATGCACGTGGCAAAATTGCTCTGCGCCGTCGCGATGAGCAGGTACAGATCGATATAGAGTCTATTTCCATTCCACTTTACCAGCATCAATTGGCATTGACCGGTAGCTTGCTAATTGACCTTTTTCCCTGGCGCATTCACTCCGAAGGTATTTGGTTGCAGGTGGATGGGCGGCGCAGCACTGTTTCAGGCAGTATTGGTGCAAATGAGATCAGTGCTGAGCTTCACCTCAACCGCCTGCCAATTACCCTCTCCCGCCCTTGGCAAGATGTATTACACAGCGGCTGGTTTAGTGCTGATTTAACCCTATCCGGTACACTGCCACTACCCAGTATCTCTGGTCAGATTGAGCTGAATAGTCACTATCGGGAGCAGCCACTGAGTCTGCTGGGTGAGGTGAATACTGATCAGGGGGTTATTCTGTTGGAGTCCCTTCGACTGGCGTTTGCCGGTGCGCAAATTCGTACGGCGGGCGCTATTGATACCGACAACAAAGCTCTGGACATCAATGTAGCGGCGCAAGAGCTGGGGGTTGAAGAGATTCGTCGATTGCTATCTGCTTTACCGCAAACAGAAGCACTAAAAATCCCCGATGACTTCTCTGGGACCCTGCATCAACTTCAGCTACAGATAAAAGGGCCATGGGACAAGCCGGTTTTTGATGGGGATGTGAGTGCTGTTACCGCTTACCGAGGCCTACAAAATGAGTTGACGGGCAAGGTGAAGGGTAATTTACAGGGGCTGACAATTACTGATCTGAGCTTGGTGGGGGAAAAGCTGAATGTATTCGGTGGCGGCTCGGTGGATATCGAGGCAAAAACACTGAATTTGCAGCTGCATTTGGATATTCGCAACCTCAGCCCTTATGAAGATCTCGGATTTGTCTCTGCACAGGGGGTTAGCCTGGGTTTAAAGGGGCTGCTGGGTGTCGAGGGCCCTTGGTCTAATCCCTACTTGAATGCCAGCCTGGAATCCGATGGTCTGGTTCAAGAATACCGCTATAACCTGAAAGGTGATGCCAGCGGAAACCTGGAAAAAATTGACCTGCAAGGCTTGCGACTGGAACTCTTTGCCAACGGCACCATGAACTACTTTGGTTCACGACAGTTTCAGGGCCCGCAATCGCCAGTGATTATCCCAGGTATCGCCAAGGGCGCGGTACAACCTGAGCAGAGCGCGAGTCGCCTGACAGCCCTGGCCGAGGAAGCACAGCGTCTGGGGAAGCAGGGCGTCGTATTGGTGGAGGCGCAGGGAGTAATTGAGCCTAAACGGGACCAGCTCCAGGTGGGAGTGAATGTGCGTAACTTACCCTTGAGCTTGGTGGAAGTGTTTGGAGCAGTATTGCCCAGTACTATGGAGGGTGAGCTGAGTCTGGATGGAGAAATTAGTGGGGCGCTTACTAACCCGGAGGTAAGGGCCAGTGTGCTGGCGCAGGGCGGTTACCGCTATGAGCCCTGGGTGCTGCAGGGCGCTCTGGATTATGCCGATAAGAGTTTGATTGTTGAGGGGCTGGAGTTTTTGTGGGCGGGACGTAACCAATTGTCGGTCCATGGCAGCCTCAATGAACAACGTCTGGACCTGCAAGTTTTAGGTAGGGCTTCTCTGGAAGATCTCTCCCGTGAGGTAGCATTTAATATCCCCGATCAAGGGGATATCTCCCTGCATGCGAGTATCACCGGTAGCCCACGTCAACCACAGCTTGAGGGCGATCTGCGTCTCAGCGGCTATATGCCAGGCAGGGAAAAAGGGCGGGTTCAGGTACAGCCGCTCTCTATGGCCCTGGAGTGGTATACCGAGGGCGGTGAGTTGCAAGTGTCTCTGGTAGCTGATCATGGCAATCGACGCGCAGTAGATAGCAGCGCTAGCCTGCTTATTACACCCATAATGGAGCGATTGTTCGCAGATAACCCATCTGGACCTATAAGTGATGTTCCCCTGCAGTTGGTCAGTGATGGTACTGCAGACTTGTCTGTGGTTGCGGAGTTTATGGACCCGAGGGTGAATGTTATGCGGGGCCTGTTGAGTTTCTCTGCTGATGGTGCAGGCACGCTTGGCGAGCCCCGGCTCAATGGTGCGATAGAACTCAGCGGGGCCAGCTATGAGCACCGGCCCAGTCACACGCGCATTGCCGATATCGATTTTTATATGCGCCTTACACCAGAGGAATGGCGTATTGAGCGTGGCAGTGCCACTGTTGTGGATGGCGGTACGATTAACCTGGGAGGAGCGGTGTTCTTCCCTGAGCAGTCACCGCCACAGATGAGCCTCAGTTTAAACCTGAATAGAGCACACTTGTTAAATACTCCGGGGGTGCGCGGTGCCATCTCGGGAGAGGCAATTCTGTCCGGCTCCAGCCAGGATGCGGAAATTACCGGGCGCTTTACTTTACGTCCATTAGCGGTACAGATTGAACAGTGGATCGGTAGCAGTGTTCCGGAAATCCAGGTGGTAGAAGTCCAGGTGGATGGCCCGCAAGTGGAGCGCGCTCCACCGCTACTTAGTAAGATTAACCTGGGAGTGGAAGTGGTTTTAGACCAGCAATCTTATGTGCGTGGTCTGGGGCTTAACTCCCAACTGCGTGGTCAGGTGGATATTCGTGGAACTGCGGCCAAACCCGAGGCTTCAGGAAAACTGACCATTGTGAGAGGTAGCTTTGATCTACTAGGTAAGAAATTTAATTTGCAGGAAGGGGAGGTACGCTTTGAAAATAACGAAGTGGCTGTATTTGTCGAGGGTGTTTACAAATATAGCGACGGTGAAATCACTGCAAATATTTCTGGTTCTGCAACCGATATGAATATTACTTTCAGCTCTGATCCCTCAGCTTCCCAGGATGAAATCTTAGCTCAGCTGTTGTTTGGTAAGTCCTTGTCAGATATTTCTCCGTTGCAGGCGGTGCGTTTAGTGAGTGTGGTTCGCAGCTTGCAAACCGGACGCGCTGTGTTAGACCCGGTAGCCAAAACCCGGGAATTGTTGCGGCTGGATACTCTGAATATTGAGCAAGAGGAAGGTGATGAGGGGGATGAGTATGCTCTGAGCCTGGGAAAATATATTACCAACCGCATCTATGTAGAGTTGCAACGTAGTACCGATCCCCTAAGTCCCTGGCAGGCAGAAATGCAGATAGAGATAGGCGATGACCTTAATCTGGAGTTTAAAACAGCGGACGAGGGCGATAGTGGCTCCGGAAGTGTGGAATTGCAGTGGAAGAAGGATTATTAATTTGCGACGGCTAAAAGTTATCAATAAGAATGAAAGGGCTTGCTTTCGACTTGGCGGCTGATAACTCGCTTTATTTAAGTCTTTTCGTAAAAAGAACTTTTGGCTGGATCATAGAATGATTCAATTATTTTATCGGTTTTTTGAGATTTTGATATTCTCAAAGACTATATAAATGGCTGAATTGCTCTCTTTTTGCTTTTTTATGGGGAGTGGTAAGGGATGTTCAGAGTTGAGCCTACTCTTTAGAAGGCCTCAAGTGTTTAGTGATTAGCATATTTGTAACCTCTAAAGTGCAGCCCTCTCTTGGTGGGTGATTAACTCCCCAGTTGTCAATAACGATCATCATCGACTCATCAAAAATAGTCGGGCCTTTCTCGCGGTAAGCATGCCAGAGTTGATTAGTGTTTTCACACTTTGTCGCCGAAGGGGCACACACTCGAATGTCCCATTGATAAGTGCCGCTTTTGGGTCCTGAGAGAACTTGGCTTGAAGTAAAAGTGATATGCTGGCTAGTGCCACTATCGACTCTGATGGCGCCATGTTGGTTGATCCACTCTGCCTGCTTGGGGCGACCTCCCCAATTGGAGGCTAGGTCACCGGGGCCATTGGGGCCCATTGTTTCTACAAAGTCCACTTCTCGTTCCCCGCCGCTCCAACATCCCCCTGATTCTCCACACCAGGGGAACATGTATACAGCAATCCATTCGGTTGGGTTACATTTTCCCGCAGGAATAGAGATCTTGAAATCTATCGCAGCAATTTCCTCCATCTGTATGTTTTTATTGCCACATTGGACAGCTGTGGTATAGGCACAAGCCCCCTTGCTATTGCGCCGCATTATGATCGTTGCCGATCCGTCGATACTACTGGGTTGGAAGTCAATTTGGGTGCACCTATTGTATTGAGCAACCTTATCATCCTGATGGTTAAATAAGGGTTGGCACTTAATAGGCGAATTGGCTGATGCGGTGTGGGGCAAAAAAAGAATAAAGGCTCCGAGGATTGGCAGGGCTACTTTTGGCACGATTTTTATTCCAGAAGGAGTTGGAAACTATTCAGATATTGGTAGCAATCAGGGGAAGTTATACAAGAATGGTATTGATTGTAGAACAGGCTAAGGTAGTTGAGCATTACCCTGTGGGAAGCCCATGGCTCAAATTTATATGCTTGATCCTATTCAGGTAGGCCCTTACTTGAGGATGCCATCTTTGATTGCTCCCTCTAGCATGCTGCTAATCTCAGACCAAAGTTCTTCACTACCCTTTCCAATACGTGCGTTTAAAGAAAATATTTGATCCTTGGTGATGCCGTATTGTTTCCAGCTGTGTCCCTCACCATAAATGTTATGTAGTAGGGGAGGGATTCGGTCAATGGCCTTGGCAAATCGGGCGTCAGCCGTTTCTCCAGACTCGAATTCCTCCCATAATTTCATCAATTCTATATTCATACTTCCAGGTAATAATGATAATAGTCGTTCTAACCCTTTCTTTTCTTTAGTCTTTGCCTCGTTTGTTTCACTTGAGTAGATTATGGTATCCCCTGCATCAATTTCCCCAAGATCATGTATTAGTAGCATTTTTAAAACCCGGCTTATATCAATTGGGTCATTTGAATAATCTTTCAAAATTAGCGCGCATAGACAGACATGCCAGCTGTGCTCTGCGGAATTTTCGAAGCGATTCAATCCCACTGGTTTTGTTTTCCGTTGAACGTCTTTGAGCTTCTCTATTTCGATAATAAAGCTAAGCGCTTTCTCAATTGCTTCCATTGATACTTCCTGGCATTAGTTTTCTGGAATTATGCTCGATATCATTTTTCTTTTATAAGCTGCCACTAGCTTATTGTATTTCTATGTTGAATTTAACGAGAAAGAGTTATAGCCCTGGAGAACTATCTGCTTTTCCTCCGACCAGTGTTGCTGGGTCCAGTCGGTAGAAGCGGCTCAGTTCCCTGTAGAGCTCTGGGTGTAGGGAGCGCATAGCAATGGGGATGGTGTAAAAGCTCTCAGTGGCTACAGCAAAAAATTCAGCGGGCGATTGGGCTCCATATAAATCCAGCACGGAAGGACTGTCACCGGGGAGCTGGCCAAATTCAGCTTTTTGGCGCAAACGATGGAATTCCTGGCTCATCACCGCAGCCCAATTGTCGCCATCGTTGGACTTCTCAAAGAGTGGGCGGCCATCAAAGTAGCCATCTTCCTCATCCACTTTATGGGCAAATTCATGTAAAGCGACATTGTGTCCTCGCTGAGGGAACTCTAAATCTTCCTCCAAATCACCCCAGGAGAGCACTACGGGGCCGCGATAGTGTGCCTCGCCTTCCCGTGCGCTGTGCTTGTGGGTCTCTATATAACCCTCTCTGTGAGTTTCCTGGGCAACGTAAGTGTCAGGATAGAGTAGTAAGGTGTAGAGGTTGGGGTAACACTCGTTTTTACGACCCAGCAGTAGAAGGCATGCATGGGCGGCGATCGTGACTTTCATTTTTTCATTCACTTGTAAGCCTTCACAGCCGACAAATTCTTTGTCATGAAGAAAAAGTGCGATATTCCCACGTAGTTCTTTCTGCTGGCCACTATTTAGATCGTGATATAGAGGAAGCGCTTCCTTGAGAAGCTGTAACTGCTCCTGAGTCAATACTTGTGCACGTCGATAGTTGATGCGCCAGCGGCGATAATGAATCGGTATTAGCCAAATTGCCAGGGCGAGCAGGATAATTGCAATAAAAGCGCTCATAGATTATGTGCCTGCTGTTTGGCTGAATTATTCTCGTCTATTGAAAAAGTTTCACAGGTCGTACCTTGGTGGTACTTTATTTGTTTCTGCCGTTTATTGAATATCCAAATAGAGGGTAGCTTGCAGAACTGGTAGGGATTTTCCTGCCGATCGTTGTGTGCGGTCCGATAAAGACGTAACCGAAGGGGGTCGGAGAGTGTTATGTATTTATGATCTTGACTGTGAGCTATCCACTTGCAGTTTTTCTCCATCTGTACCATTGAGGCTATCGATTTAACATTAAAGCTGCGACCAGGCTTTCTTACTTCTCGAAACTCAGTGTTCAATTGTGAGTCTAGGATTGTCAGATTATTGCGATCATCTGTATTGTGTAGAGTTCTTTTATATTTAGTGAGTTGTTTCTGAATCGATACCATACTGGCTGGCCTTTGCTTCAGTCTCTTTGGGATTCCAGCGGGGGGTATAAACCTAGTTGAGCAAAATACAAGTTTGACTTTGCAGTTCTCAGGAAAAAGATTGATGTTGAGAGTTTTCCAATAGGGGTCTATAGCCATACCGCTTTACTATTTTCTGAGTTGGGGGGATTACGTGCCGTTTTCAAGTTCTTTGGCTAGAAAATATGTCTGGCATAGGGGGTGGCTGAGTATAAGTCTGTTTCTATGGTGGAAAGATGCGACTTGATAAATAGCTATTCGGTGTCAACACTTAGGGCGTCTGGGTGATTTTTCTGTCGCTTTGGAGATGGTTATGCGTATGCGCTCCGTTGTTGTTTTTCTCGGGTTGATGTTCGGTGTTCTTGTTCAGGCGGTTGCCCAATCGGGCGGCACACCCTTAAAGGTGGCAATAGCTGGCGATGCTCCCCCCTATGTGATCAACAATGCTACCAGTGGCTTGGAGGTCGATATTGTACGGGAAGCGCTGCCTGGGTATTCGGTGCAGTTTGAACAGATGGGTTTTGCAGAGACAGCCCCAGCCCTTGAGCAGGGTAAAGTACAGGCAGCTGTTAATGTGATGAAGAAAGATGATGGTCTTTTTTACTCTAATAACATGATCAGTTTTGCCAATTACGCGATTACCAAAGCTACCGATAAAATGAAAATTGATAGCATTGCTGATTTGGCCGGTAAGAAGGTGATTACTTGGCAGGGAGGGCCTATGGATTTAGGGCCGGAATTTGAAAAGATGTATGGACCCAATGGTACGCAGCGCCAGAATATTATTCAGGCTCCAACAGCCCCCGATCTTGTTGCTCAATTTTGGAAAATGAAAGACGTGGTGGCGGTTGTAGATATGGAGCTGTTTAAGCATTTGAGTAATAAAATGGGACATAAAATGGATCAGGTTAATCTTTTCCCGATCTTCGTTCCAATGACCGATTTCCGTGTAGGGTTCCGTGATCAGAAGGTGCGCGATGATTTCAATAGTGGGCTTGCCAAGCTGTGCAGCAGTGGCCGCTATCAGGAGTTGTTGAAGAAATATGATGTTGTACAAAAGGAGAACATCTGCAAGTAAGCAGGTGTGAGAATCTCCGTATTGTACGGCGAGTGAAGGGGCCTCTGTTGTTATCAAGGCCCTTTCAATTTTTCAGGGACTAGCCAAGCTCGGCTATCTTGCCAGCTAACTTAGCTGAAGGTTGTTAGCTATAAGGTAGGTAAAAAGTCAGAAAAATAAAAAGGGCCTGTAACTTGCGTTACAGGCCCTTTTTGTATGGCGCGCTCGGGAGGATTCGAACCTCCGACCGCCTGGTTCGTAGCCAGGTACTCTATCCAGCTGAGCTACGAGCGCGTTATGGGTGCGAACTATAGTCAGTTGATTTGCTTAAGTCAACTGCTTTTAAGGAAAATCCTTTAAAAATCCGCAACTTATCGAACTTTTTCGCCCCTTGGCGCAGGGCCAGAGAGTTCGACAGGGCGCGAATTTTGCCGCGTGGAACGAGAGTTTGCAAGTTCTTTTTAACAATAGTTGTTACAGGCCTTTAGGTGGGGTTGATTGAGACCGCTGAGCGCCGCCCTCGTTCGTTAGCCCGAGGCTTTATGGGCCTATACATATGCCGGCTCAGCATAGTTGGCGGAGAACTATACTGATTGTTCCAGCATAAAGGGACTGCGCTTCAATTTTTGGATAGTAGGCTACCCCAATATCAAAGAGATCTTATGGCAATGGCGGATGAAGATGAGAAAGGGAAGAAGTTACCTGCCGAGGAGCCAGGTTCCCCTCTCTCTGGCCAGTCTCAGCAGAGTCCACTTGGTTGGCTGCAGTATGTCGTACTCCTTTTCCTGGTGATCCTCACTCTTCAATACTGTTCGAATGGGCAGTTTGGTTCAGAAAGAGAGGTTTTATCTTACAGTGACTTTAAGAGTGCGCTAAGCAAGGGGGAAATTGCCAGTGTACTTTTTGAAGGACAACGTATCACCGGAGTCTTCAAACAAGTAGCCAGTAAGCAGCCCGAGGGAAAGAGTGAGACTAAAGATAAAGCCCAGAAGCCAGAAGAAAAACGCTTTGAGACGACCATACCCCCGGTGCAGGACCCAGAGTTAATGCCCTTACTGGAAAAGCAGCAGGTAATAATTGAAGCGGAATCATCCCAGGGCGGATTTTGGCAAAGGATGGCGATCTTGCTGTTGCCGTGGGTTTTGATAATTGCCTTGCTGGTTTGGTTGGGGCGCCGGATGCAGGCCCGAATGGGCGCCATGACCCCAGGCAATCCATTCAGTTTTGCCCGGTCACCGGCCAAACGCTATGAACGCAGTGAATCCGAAGTGACTTTTGCTGATGTGGCTGGCCTTGCCAATGCCAAGAGGGACTTGCAAGAAATAGCCGGATACCTAAAAGACCCTGAACACTACCGTAAACTCGGGGCAAAGATTCCTCGCGGTATTCTGCTGATGGGCCCCCCAGGTACAGGCAAAACATTGATGGCCAAGGCTTTGGCAGGAGAGAGTGATGCTCCCTTCTTCAGTATCAGTGGTTCGGAGTTTATAGAGATGTTTGTCGGTGTCGGGGCATCGCGGGTGCGGGATATGTTTGCTGAAGCCAAGAAAGAGGCTCCCGCAATCATTTTTATCGATGAAATTGATTCAGTAGGGCGGGCGCGCGGCACGGGTCTGGGAGGGGGACACGATGAACGTGAGCAAACCCTGAATCAGATTCTCGGCGAGATGGACGGCTTTGATCCCCAGGAGGCGGTGGTTGTGATAGCGGCAACCAACCGTCCCGATGTGTTGGATGCGGCACTGCTTCGCCCTGGACGCTTTGATCGCAAGATCACCCTGGATTTACCGGATAGGCCTGCTCGAAGGGACATCCTAAGTATTCATACTAAGAATGTCCCACTACATGGGGAGGTCGACCTGGAGCGCTTGGCTGCCTTAACGGCGGGTTTCGCCGGGGCGGACTTGGAAAACCTGATTAATGAAGCCGCGTTGTTGGCGGGAAGGCAAAATAGGACAGCCGTGGATATGGATTGTCTGCTACAGGCCAGGGACAAAGTAGTACTTGGTGGCGAACGGGAAGTGATAATGGGGGAGGAAGATCGAAAGACGGTTGCCTATCACGAGGCTGGCCACGCCCTCACTGCGATGCTACTACCCCATGCCGATCCGTTGGAGAAAGCCACTATTATTCCCAGGGGACACAGCCTCGGGGCAACAGAACAGATTCCACTAGAAAATCACCACAACATGAAAGTGAGCTACCTGCGTGATCGCATCGGTGTGATGTTGGGGGGTAGGGTGGCTGAGCAGGTCGTGTTTAATGAAGTCAGCAGTGGGGCAGAGTCCGATTTGAAGCAGGCCACCCGCTTGGCCCAGCATATGGTAACGCACTGGGGTATGAGTCAGAAACTTGGACCCGTGGCCTTTCGGCGCGGGGAGGAGCATATCTTTCTTGGTAAGGAAATGGCGCAGCAAAAAGATTTCAGTGAGCATACTTCTGAGATCATAGATGACGAAGTCATTGCCCTGGTCAGCGCAATAGAGGCGGAAGTCCAGAATCTTCTACAGGGCCATCGCAAGGAGCTTGATGCCCTGGCACAAGCGCTACTAGAAAAAGAAACCCTCGATGCTTCTGAGATGCATCAAGTAATCACACTTGGGGGCAACGCAGACTCTTGATCTGCAAGCGGTTAAGGGACTGGGTGCATCCTAGCGCTGCATTTGCAGTTGACGAATTGATAGGGCATTGCTCGGCTAGCTTGCCAGAGGGTCGTTTGCGATCTACTAATAAGGTGAAAATAATTTGTTATTTCTGGCAATAAAGTGGCCGGACTTAATGGTCAAATCCACTTTTGTATAAAGTGGAGAAATTTGTAATTAGTGTCACACTTTTTTAACAGAATATTCAAAAGTACCATTTCTCAGTATCCGCACCCAGAAAAATCTAGCCTATTAACCGAGTAATTTTGCTGACTGCTAGGTCTTTTATGTTGAAGATGGCGAAGTTTGAGCCTGTATTTCGCCGTTACTGCATTTTTTAAATTCATCAAGCTAGATTTAACTCACGCCTTGGCTGCTCTTAACAAAAATAAATTTTGATTCCTTACTTTTTAAGGGGAATTTTGGGTGTGGGCGAGTTAAAAGTTCGCACTTAAATAGTGCATGTTTAGTTCTTTTTTTTAGTCAGGATTTAGTTTTTCCTCTTCCAACGAACTTTCCAGACTAATTGAGTTATTTTTATCGTTATCCGCGATAAATAGACTTCCACCGGGCGTGGCTAGCCTGTAATCTGTTTGAGTCACAGAAAACATGCGAATTCTGTGCCTCTTTATCAGCGCGGTCTTGGATCGGAATCCCGCAAAGTCGGAATCTCCACAGAGAGAGTAGAGCGGCGGGATAAGGCAGTACCGATTGCGATAAGTCCGTTGTTGTAGATAAAAACAATAAAACAATGGAGAGAAAACATGGGAAGTCCGTCAAAACTTAAGCAGCACTCCGCTCTGCTTTCCGCCTGTTCTGTAGCGACTCTTTGGTTGGCCAGTGGTGCGACCCCCAGCTTTGCCGCTGAGGGTTCGGTAGGTACTCTAATGGAGGAGGTGCAAGTCACCGCCCGCAAACGCGCCGATGCAGAAATCCTGCAGGAGGTTCCCGTAGCGGCCACCGCCTATTCTGGCGATCAGTTAGAGGCTCTGCACACCAAGGATCTGCAAAGCCTTTCCTTCAAAATGCCCAATGTTCAATTGGAAGATGTGGGCACGGTAAAAAATACCGCAAACTTCACGGTACGCGGCCTGGGTATCAATAGTTCTATTCCCTCTATTGATCCTACCGTCGGTGTGTTTGTGGACGGTATGTATCTGGGTGTGAACGCCGGTGTGGTGACCGACCTGTTCGACCTGGAAGGTGTTGAAGTCTTGCGGGGTCCACAGGGCCTGCTATTTGGCCGCAATGTAACTGGTGGTGCAGTGGTCATAAAGACTGCCCGCCCCACGGATGAATTTTCTACACGCTTTAAAATATCCACCACCGACAATCTCGATACAGTCGCAGCCGGTTCCATTAACGGCGCCATTTCCGATACGGTCAACGGCCGTTTAACGGTTTATTACAACGACGACCGCGGATGGTTCGAAAACGTTGCCACTAACAACGACAATGCCGGCGCTTCCGACAGCTGGTTTATTCGGCCAAGTTTTAGTATCCAGCTGAGCGACACAGCGGAGCTATTGGTGCGTATGGAGCACGGCCGTATGGATTCAGATGGTGTGGTGGCGCAGAACCGCGGTTATGAGCCCTATTTCGAAATAACCGATGATGGGGTTGTCCCTTGGGGTAGTCCTACCCAGATAGCCGCCTCATTAGGCATTGATGACTGGGATAATGGCAAGGACTCTTTTGAGGTGGCCCAAAATGAGGAAGGTTACCAGAAAGATGAATGGAGCCAGATCATTACCGAGTTCAATAAGGATGTCGCTTTTGGTGATGGCACCATTACCAATATTCTCGCCTGGCGTGAGTATGAGGCTCACGGACTGGGTGATATCGACTCTCTACCGGTCACGCTGTTTCATGCAGATTCCAGTGTGGACCAGAGCCAGCTCAGTAATGAATTGCGTTACTCCGGCCGTTTTGGTCGCACCGCATTGACCACCGGTGTTTACTGGTTTAGCCAAGACGTCACCTATTTGGAAAATCGACTTCTGTTTCAGGGGTTATTCGATTGGACTGGGGGCGGTAAGCAGGACCACAGTACTTATGGCGTATTTGCCCAGGCGGATATCGACCTAAATGAGGCTTGGGTTTTGACCTTGGGGGGACGCTACTCCAGTGAGAAGAAAGATGCCAAGATAGCCTCTATTCCTCTAAATACCTGCACCCTCAGTGGTTGTACAAGTTACGACTTTAAGGATAGCGAGAGTTGGAATGCCTTTACGCCCAAGGTTGGCTTGCAGTGGAGCGTCTCTGATGATACCCAGCTGTATACCTTCTGGACCAAGGGCTTCCGCAGTGGTGGTTACAACTTCCGCAATGCTGGTATTAATCCATTAACTGGAGGGCCTTATACTCCACAGGCTACCGATCAAGAGGAGCAGAGCAGCTTCGAGATTGGCGCCAAAGTGGATTGGCTGGATGGGCGTCTACGCACCAATATGGCGGTTTTCCACAACACTATTGATGATATGCAGCGCGAGGAGAATCTTCCGGATCCATTCAGTGGCGTTGCGCAGATAATTCGCAATACCGCCGATGCAACCATCCGCGGGGCCGAGTTGGAGGCTATGGCGGCCCTTAGTGAAAATCTGCTGTTTACCTTTAATGTTGGCTATGTTGACGGTGACTACGATAAGGTGCTGGGTGATCTGAATGGCGATGGCCTTGTAGATAGTACCGATCTCGGTCTAGAGATTCCCCGTCTGGCCCCCTGGACCTACGGTGTGGGCTTTATCCACGACTTGCAGTTAGGCGCCTACGGCACCCTGACTTCTCGTATGAATTTTAATCATCGAGACGAAGCCCCTTACACCGATGATAACCGCGGCATGTTGTCAGAAGTGGATATGCTGGATTTCAGCATCGGCTATACCCCGGACAATGGTAGCTACACCGTTTCATTATTCGGCAAAAATATGCTGGATGAAATGGCGGAGGGTAACAATACCCAGTTGCCTTACAAAATGGGTGGAGTGGGTGCCAGTTTCACACCACTGAATAAAGGGCGTGTAATGGGAGTGGAGTTCCTATACGAGCTCTAATTGCGGGACTTACCATTTGAATTAATTGAGATATTGGCTCTCAGTTAATGCATTTCTTGGCCGGGCCACTTGCTTACAGGATCTTTCGGTGATTTGTGCAAGTGTTCCCGGCCACATTGCTTTTACCCTCCTGTAATTCCCTCCTATTAGCGGTACAGTAGTGCTCAATATCTCTCTGATGGTTTCAGGGTTTGTCGCCATCACTGAATCGGGTTGTGAAGAATTTAAAGGATAAAGGAGCGAATAATGCGTGCTATTGATCTACCGGAATATGGAGGCCCCGAGGTCATGCAGTTGGCGGACCTGCCCAGACCGGAGGTCGCCCCAGGTGAAGTGTTGGTTGAGGTAGCTGCCGCTGGTGTCAATCGTCCCGATATTGTTCAGCGCAATGGTCATTACCCACCGCCTCCAGGTGCCTCTCCTATTCTTGGGCTTGAAGTTTCCGGTCTGGTGGCCGCAGTGGGTGAAGGCGTTGAACGCTGGCAAGTTGGCGATAAGATCTGTGCCCTAACTAATGGGGGCGGATATGCGGATTTTGTGGCGGTTCCAGAAGGGCAGTGCCTACCAATACCCGGTTCTTTATCTATGGTGGAGGCTGCGACATTACCGGAGACTTTCTTTACGGTTTGGGCCAATGTATTTGATCGGGCTCGTTTGCAAAGTGGAGAGATCTTCTTGGTACATGGTGGTAGCTCGGGTATTGGCACCACCGCTATTCAGTTGGCACACCAGCTGGGGGCCAGGGTTTTCGCCACAGCCGGTTCCGCAGAAAAATGTGTGGCTTGTGTGCAACTCGGCGCCGAGCAAGCAATAAATTACCGGGAAGAAGATTTTGTGCAGGCAGTAAAAGAAGCTACTTCAGGACATGGAGCGGATGTGATTCTGGATATGGTGGGTGGCAGCTACATTGATCGTAATATTCAAGTGGCTGCGAATGATGGCCGTATCGTGAATATCGCCTATCTGCAGGGAGCCAGAGTCGAAGTGAATATGTTACCGGTGATGTTGAAGCGGCTTTCCCTTACCGGCTCGACCTTAAGGCCAAGATCCGCACAGGTTAAGGCCAGTATTGCACACTCTTTGGAATCACAAGTTTGGCCATTAATAGAAACTGGTAAAATTCACCCTCAGATTGCTGCGCGCTTCCCTTTGGAGGAGGTTGCCGAAGCACATCGGCTTCTTGAGTCTGGCAAGATCGTTGGGAAAATTGTGCTCACCTTGTGATCTTTGGAGAATCTACGTTATCAGCTTATGGAGCGGAGTAATTGGGTATCTGCTGGATAACCCCCTCTGGGGTGTGGAGTGGTGAGCAATAGCTGATACCCGGTGCTTTCTGTAGGGGCACAGCTACACTGGCATCGTCGCTCATCATTTCTACATAGGCCTTGTAGAGATTGCTGATGTTACGCACATATTGCACGGGCTCCGATCCCCGTACATAGCCATAACGCGCACGCTTAAAATACTGGGGCTGGGCCAGCTTTAACATCGCTACTTCTACATTGTCGAACCAGACGTTGGGGTCTAGGCCCAACTGTTTGGCGAGGCGCTGTGCATCGAGAAGGTGGCCATAACCAGCGTTGTATGAGGCTAGAGTGAACCAGAGCTTGTTTACCGTGGGCAGGGAGGGGTTAAACCGGTCTCTGACCCAGTCCATATATTTTACACCGGCTTTAATGGCGCGCTCAGGTTCAAACAGCGGGGGTGGAAAGCCCATTTCCTCTGCGGTTGCCGGCATTACCTGCATCAAACCTTGCGCACCAACCGGTGAAACCGCTTTCGGATTGAAATTACTTTCCTGCCACATTTGTGCAACGATCATGCGCCAGTCAAAATCATATTTATAAGCCGATTCTTTTACCAGGTCATCATAAGGGGAGAGGTTTTCCCCTGGTATTATTCGGGTGCTAACCCTCTGCATAAAGCGTTTGTTGGGCTCAAAGTAGGCCGCATACTGTTTTTTATACTTCGCAGTTTTTCTATAGCCCTCGATAAATTTATTGAGGTTCTTCAGTAGATGCCAGTTCTGGCGTAGAACCAGCCAGCCTTGGGGCTGGGGGTCTCCGAGTAACGTACCTAGTACCAAATTGGGCTGTACTGAAGCCTCAATTTTTGCGCGCCCAGAATTTGAAATGGTGGCATCGATTAGACCGTCCGAGATCAAAGAGAAAATTTGTGATTGGGACATATCCGGCGGTGCAACCTGAACTTCTACGTCAATACCTGCGTCTCGCAGAGTTTTAGCTGTGTCAATAAAAGAAGAGTAGGCACGTAGAGTGAGTTTTCGGCCGCTCAGGTCCTGAATTTTTTCGATTGGGGGTTTATTTTTGCTACTTATGATTTGCTCTGCCGACTCTACATAGGGCTTGGTGAATACCATCCCTTGTGGCTCATAGGATGGGGTGATATTGAGTTCCGATCCGGCAAAATCCCCGCGTCCGGCCCTGAGCCAGTCCGCTAAGCTCTCTTCATACGGCACCACAATAATTTGTAACTGCAGTTTGTGTTTGTCTGCGAAGGCTTTTGCCAACTCATAGTCAAACCCCATTAACAGACCTTTCCAAATAAAGTAGGTCGTGGGGCCGTTATAAGTAAGCAAGCGAATAACGCCAGATTTTTTAATGCCCTTCCAGTCGGTGATGCGCTCTTCCTGGGCCTTCACCAGATTTCGAGTAATAAAGTTATCCACGGTGGAGTTGAGTCGCTTAGTGTCTTTGCGCATTCCCCAGGCGATATTCTGCATCTCGCTAACATAAGCCCCTAGGCGTAAGTCGTCTCTGTAGTTGCGTAAATCCTCCGCAGAAAAGTTTTCGAGAATCGCGACCCGATTATTTTTCATATTGAGCACATCAATCAAACCATCGCGATTACCGTGAATAACAAATTCACGCACAGAAAGTTTTGCATCAGGATATTTGGCAATTAATTGCTGCGCAGCTTCTATATTGGCAGAGCCCTGCGGAACAATTAATTCAACATCGTTAAGTTTGCTCGGGTCGCTAATATCTGGTCCGGAAGGGCCTGTAACTAGCTGCAGGCGGGATTGACGCATGGGGACGCTGAAATCAATGATTTTCTTGCGCGCATCGGTCACTGTTAGGTTATAGGCAATGACATCAGCTTCACCTGCAATTAGCATTTCTACTGCTTTGTCGGGGGTTGGGGCCTTAATCCACTTGGCCTCCAGCTTTAATTGGTCGGCGAGTTTATTTCCCAGCTCGAAGTGACGTAGGCTGACTACTCCGTCTCTAGGTAATAGGTTTTCCGCTGCTCCGGTCAAGTTCACGAAGCGGATGGTGCCGTGTTTTTTTATTTCCTTGAGGTCTCCGGTTTCAATGTAATTGACCTGTTGTTCTTTTGCAGGAATAACAGTAGGACTTTTTTTCTCCTTGGTTGGGGTATTTGCCTGAGGGCTACTTTCTGAAGAGGCCGTAGGTTGTAAAGTACCTGACTTCTCTGAATCTTCGGGTACTTTTGGGGAGCATCCGGCAAGTGCGAGAATTAGTATAAAAAAGTATAAAAAAATCCAGCAATAGGGGCTGATAGCTTTATAACGGCACCTCATAGATAGCTCCAAAAGCTCTCTATGTGTGGATTATAGTGTCGTGCCTCTTCAGCCCATTTTCTGGTTTTAGTGACTGATGTTCTCTACCTTGGCGGAAAAGTGACCCCGGGCCAATTGAACTTCAATTTCCTGGTTTATTTCGAGCGTGTGGCTGTCTTTTAGAGGTTTACCTTGGGAATCCTTGGCAATAGCATAGCCGCGCTGTAAAACAGCCAGTGGGCTCACATTGTGAAGTAACTGTGCTTGGTGGTTGAGCCTGTCCGCTTTTTGCTGCAAAAGGCGCTCAGCCGCGCGTTGCAAAGTGCTTTGCACAAATTTCAGCTGTTCTCCTTTTTTCTGTAATTGCCTCTGGGGTTGGTAGTGGGTAAAGGCCCGCTGAGCTGCTGCCAATTGGTTGCGGCGCTGCTGAATTTGCTGCTGGCCTGCGGCCAATAGGCGCATCTCCAGGTGGTCCAGGCGTTGCGAGCGGTTTTGCAGTTGTTCGCGCGGGTGGCGTAAACGATTACGGCTCAACATAATTTTCTGCTGTAAGTGGCGAACCTGCTGCTGTATGGCCCTATATAATCGAAGCCTGCTATTTTCCAGCTGTTGATATAACTCAGCGGCATTTGCACTGGCAATTTCCGCTGCTGCTGAGGGGGTGGGTGCGCGTAGATCGGCAGCCAGATCGGAAACTGTCGTGTCTGTTTCGTGGCCTACCGCAGAAATTGTGGGAATGGGGCAGGTGGCCAAGGCTCGCGCAACAACCTCCTCATTGAAAGGCCAGAGATCCTCCAAAGAGCCGCCGCCACGCCCCACGATAAGTAGGTCGTGGCGACCGCTGCGGCCAGCTTTTTCAATAGCGCCGGCGATTTGTTGCGCCGCTCCCTGGCCTTGTACAGCCACTGGCCAGAGTTCAATTCGCGCTCCAGGGTGGCGTCGACCCAATACATGGATCATATCGCGAATCGCGGCACCAGTCGGGGAAGTGATAATGCCAATATTGGTGGGCAAATAGGGCAGGGCGCGTTTTCGGGCGCTGTCGAATAGCCCTTCGGCCTGTAATTTGGTTTTGAGTTGTTCCAGTTGGCGCATCAGGGCGCCGAAGCCGGCTTCCTCCATATGTTCCACGATCAACTGGAATTCACCGCGGCCCTCATAGAGGCTAACCCGTGCGCGGATCAGCACTTCGCGGCCGTTTTGTGGGCGAAAAGCCACACTGCGGTTGCGCCCGCGAAACATGGCACAGCGCACCTGGGCGCGGGCATCTTTCAAGCTAAAATACCAGTGGCCGGAGCTGGGCACAGTAAAATTGGAGATTTCCCCGCTGATCCACAGTAGTGGAATGCTGCCCTCCAGCAGCTGTTTCACCTCCCGGTTCAAATCGCTTACCGACAGGACACTGCGTTTGCTGTTGGGAGTTGCTGGGCTGGATTGCATCTGTGCCTCTCATGTGAAAACTGGCGGAGCAATATTGCAGTATCCCCTTTATAGGTAAAGTGCTTTACTCGTTAAATCCGATTTTCTATGAAATGCCATTTGCGCTTTTATTCCTGAGAGGTATAATCGCGCCGATACCCAATCCCGCCTATTCGAGGTTTGAGTGTCAACAATGTCTGAATCCAATCTGCGCATCGCGCGCGAAGCCCTCACTTTCGACGACGTCCTACTTGTGCCCGGTTATTCCGAGGTGACCGCCAAGGATGTCAGCCTTAAAACCCAGCTGTCCCGCAATATCACCCTGAATATTCCCATTGTCTCCGCTGCTATGGATACAGTGACGGAAGCGCGCCTGGCAATTGCCCTGGCACAGGAAGGTGGTATCGGCATTATTCACAAGAGCATGTCCATTGAAGAACAGGCTCTTGCGGTGCGTGCGGTGAAAAAATTTGAAGCCGGTGTGGTAAAAGACCCGATTACGATCGAGTCGGATGCCACCGTGCGTGAATTGATCGCCCTGACAACCCATCACAATATTTCCGGTGTTCCGGTAATGGATAAAGGAGATCTGGTGGGTATTGTTACCAGCCGCGATGTTCGCTTCCTTACCGACCTGGATGTGAGTGTTGCCAGTGTCATGACGCCAAAGGAGCGCCTGGTAACTGCACACGAAGATGCTTCTTCTGATCATGTGCGCGAATTGCTGCACAAGCACCGCATCGAGAAAGTACTCGTTGTGAACGATGATTTTGAGTTGCGTGGCCTGATTACCGTTAAAGACTTTAATAAGGCAGAGCAGTACCCAAACTCCTGTAAAGATTCCGATGGTCGCCTGCGTGTTGGCGCATCAGTGGGCACTAGTCCTGACACCGATGATCGCGTAGCGGCTCTGGTAGAGGCCGGTGTGGATGTTTTGGTTGTGGATACTGCCCACGGCCATTCCCGCAACGTGATTGATCGCGTGCGTCGTATTAAGGAAATGCATCCTCAGGTGGATGTAATTGGTGGCAATATTGCCACTGGTGACGCCGCGCGCGCATTGGTTGAAGCTGGTGCGGATGCGGTGAAGGTAGGTATTGGCCCCGGCTCTATTTGCACCACCCGAATCGTGACGGGTATCGGTGTGCCCCAGGTAACGGCAATTGCTGAGGTTTCCGCTGCGCTTAAAGGAACAGGGGTACCTATGATCGCCGATGGTGGCATCCGCTATTCCGGTGATATTTCCAAGGCAATTGTTGCGGGTGCTTCTTCCGTAATGATGGGCTCTATGTTTGCCGGTACCGAAGAGGCGCCGGGTGAGGTGGAGCTATACCAAGGGCGTACTTACAAGTCCTATCGCGGTATGGGCTCCCTCGGTGCCATGGCGCGCACTCAGGGCTCCTCCGATCGCTACTTCCAGGATGCCAGCAAGGGCGCTGAAAAACTGGTCCCGGAAGGTATTGAAGGGCGCGTCCCTTATAAAGGCCCTCTGTCTGCCATTGTGCACCAGATGCTCGGTGGCCTGCGCTCTGCTATGGGGTATACCGGTAGTGTGGATATTGAAACCATGCGCACCCGTCCAGAATTTGTGCGGGTAACTGCCGCCGGCATGGGTGAGTCCCATGTACACGATGTGCAGATTACCAAAGAGGCGCCCAACTACCCGGTGGGCGGACGCTAAGCCTCTCGGTGAACAACTTTCAGTAGCAAGCCGCAAACGGACCTTTCAGGTCCGTTTGCCGTTATTTATTCTGTTAATGAGTCAATCATGAGCCAAGATATCCACTCCAGCCGAATTCTGATCCTCGACTTTGGGTCCCAGTACACCCAGTTGATCGCCCGCCGTGTGCGCGAGCTGGGTGTTTTTTCCGAAATTCGCGCTTTCGACATGAGCGAAGAAGAGATCCGCGAATATAACCCGAAAGGTATTATCCTGGCCGGTGGGCCCGAGTCTGTACCGGAAGAGGGCTCTCCCCGCGCGCCAGAAGTGGTTTACAGCTTGGGCGTGCCTGTTCTGGGGATTTGCTATGGCATGCAGACCATGGCACACCAGCTAGGTGGTGCCGTACAGGGAAGTAACGTCCGCGAGTTTGGCTACGCCCAGGTAAAAGTAGAGGGCACTTCCAATCTGCTGCGCGATATCAAAGATCACCTCAACGATGAAGGTGAGGCGCTGCTGGATGTATGGATGAGCCACGGCGATAAAGTCGTGCAGATGCCGGAAGGCTTTGCGCTGATGGCCTCCACCGATTCCTGCCCTATTGCTGGTATGTACTCCGCTGACAAGAACTTCTTTGGGGTACAGTTCCATCCGGAAGTGACACATACCCTGCAGGGTATGCGCATCTATGAACACTTTGTCATCGACATCTGCGGTTGTGAAAAGCTCTGGACCCCGGCCAATATTATCGAGGACTCCATTGCTAAAGTGCGCGAACAGGTGGGTGATGGCAAGGTATTGCTGGGTCTCTCCGGGGGTGTCGACAGCTCTGTGGTGGCGGCACTGCTGCACAAGGCTATTGGCGATCAGCTGACCTGTGTTTTTGTGGACAACGGCTTGTTGCGCAAAAATGAGGGCGATCAGGTGATGCAAATGTTTGCCGACAATATGGGCGTGCGGGTTGTTCGCGCCGATGCGGAAGAGGATTTCCTCTCACGTCTGGCAGGTGTGGATGAGCCTGAAGCCAAGCGCAAAATTATCGGCAATACCTTTATCGAGATTTTCGATCGAGAAGCGTCCAAATTGCAGGATGTGAGGTTCCTGGCTCAGGGTACTATTTATCCAGATGTGATCGAATCTGCCGCCGCCAAAACGGGCAAAGCCCATGTAATCAAGTCTCACCACAACGTGGGCGGCTTGCCGGAAGATATGCAGTTTGAACTGGTGGAACCACTGCGTGAGCTGTTTAAAGATGAAGTGCGCAAAATCGGCCTGGAGTTGGGCCTGCCTTACGATATGGTTTACCGCCACCCCTTCCCGGGACCGGGCCTGGGCGTTCGCATTCTCGGCGAGGTAAAGAGAGAGTACGCCGATATCTTACGCGAGGCAGACGCCATCTTTATCGAGGAGTTGCACAAGGCTGATTGGTACCACAAAACCAGTCAGGCATTTGTGGTATTCCTGCCGGTGAAATCGGTTGGTGTGGTGGGCGATGGCCGCCGCTATGAATATGTAGTGGCGCTTCGAGCCGTGGAAACCGTGGACTTTATGACGGCACGTTGGGCGCATTTGCCCTATGAGCTGATTGAGAAGGTCTCCAATCGCATTATTAATGAGATAGAGCATATCTCCCGTGTGGCTTACGACGTATCGAGCAAGCCACCGGCTACCATCGAGTGGGAGTAAGCGCTTAATCTCACTTCTTTAAATGGGGCGCTTGGCGCCCCATTTCTCTATTTCCCCCGCCAAGCGTGCCACTTTCCACAGCTGAGCTCTTTACTTCAAATGGCGCTTAACTGGTGCGCACGTCTCTCGCTTTTATCTTGTAATTCACTGTAACTCGTTGATTTTTTGGGCGTTTCAAAAGCTGGTCATTTTTTCTTCAGATTGTCACATTGGCGCAACCATGGGCCTTTGCGACAGGGAAAGAATAGTTATCCTCAGAGATATCCACAGAATCTGTGGGTAGCCACTCTTCGAGAGGGGGGGTAGTTGGTAATTAGGGGGTTGAAAGAGAAAGAAGGGGCACCTTTTGCACAGAGATGCCCTGGGCGGATTAAAGTTGGCGCCGGAAGCTGATCAGTGCCGCAGTAACCGCTACGTTGAGGCTCTCCACACCATTTTGCATGGGGATACGCACTAGCTCGTTACACTGCTTGGTGACCGCATCGCTAACCCCGCGGGTTTCATTGCCCAGAACAAAAATAGTTGGTTTGTTACCGGGAACCTCTGCAAGGGTCATTGAGGCATGGGAGGACAGGCCACAGATACGTGCGCCGGAATCGCGAAAATCGCTTAGTGCATCGGCCAGGGTGTTGCACCGTAGTATCTGGGTTTTAAACAGAGTGCCGGTGCTGGCTTTGATCACCAGCGGGTCAATCTGTGCGCAGCCCTTTCTCGGCAGGAGAATACCATCCACACCGCCGGCACAGGCTGATCGGATAATCATGCCGAGATTTTGTGGATTGGTAATACCGTCCAGCGCTAAAAGTTCGTAGGTCTTAGCCTCATTCTTGGGCAGGAAGGCTTTGTAGTTGCCGTAGTTGGGTAGGGCCAGATCCAGCGCTACACCCTGGTCCTGGCGAGAATTTTTCGAGATGCGGGAGAGTTCTTTCCGATCCAAGTAGGAGATTTCTATCTGGCGCTCCTCGGCCAGAGACTCCATTCGACTGATCAGCTGGTCGCGTCGGTTGCTGCTAGCCAGGTGCAGCTTGTGTACCGGAAGTTCTGGGTCTTCCAGTGCTTCGAGCACCGGCTTGCGCCCATAAATAGTTAGTAGGCTGTCGAAAAAGGCCCTTTTTTTTAGGTATTCAGAGGAGTCTTTCACCGCATTGGCTCGCTCAGTAGTTCGATCAATTTGGCCGCGCTTTCATCTGAAAGCTGGCCCCGCCGCGCCAACTCTACACAGGCGAGGCCCAGTTGGCGATAGTGGTGCGCGAGTTCCGGGGCTGTCGAGGTTAAGTCTTTCAGCTGGTTGGCTACCGTTTCCAGGTCGCCCCGGGCGATCGGGCCGGTGAGAGAATTCTCCGGCCCAAGAACCATATTGTTCTGTGCAGTCTGCAGAACAATCGGCTCCAGTAACTTGAGGGCACTATCGCGGTCGATACCCGCCGCAGCGAAACTGCTCAGGCTGAGATCTATGAGTACGGTGAGGTAGTTGCACGCGATCACCGAACCCGCATGGTATAGAGACTTGTGCTGGGCTTCGATGTTGAGTATTTCACAGCCTATGGCAGTGAAAGCTTCCTCTAAAGCCTTTGTTGCAGAGCTTTCGCCCTCTAGGGCGACGCTACTGCCGGCGAAACTGTCGAGGGAGCGCAGCGGATCGGCAAAGCTGTGCACCGGGTGGGCGCTGGCGATAGCGGCAGGGTGTAGCACTTCGAGCACTTGTGAGCTCAGGGCGCCACTGCAGTGGAAGGCAGCTATGTTTTCGCGTTCGCCAAGGTGGTTGGCGAGGCGTGCAGCTGTTGCGGCAATCTCGCTATCGCTGCAAGCGATTAGCCAGAAGTCTGCGGGCTTCATCAATTCCAGCGTGGCTACTGCGTGCCCGGCGCCGATAAACTCGGCGGCGGCCTGTGCGCTATCCCGGCTGCGATTCAAAATCGATTGAACCTGAAAAAAACCGGTCTGTTGCCACAAGCGCCCGAGCGTTTTCCCCAGGCGCCCGGCACCAATAATGTTGAGTGTCTTCATTAGTTGCCGGCGAGGCAGTCCAGGTAAGCTTTAACAGCATTCTCCAGCCCCATACCGATGGCGTCTACGGTGAGGGCGTGGCCGATTGAGACTTCCTGTAATCCCGGCAGGGTGCGATAGCGGGGCAGGTTGACCAGGTTCAGGTCGTGGCCCGCATTTACCCCCAGTCCCAATTGGCGTGCATGCTCGGCTGCGGCGCAGTGAGCGCTGAAGATATCTTCCAGTTCCGCGCTCTGTTTTGCGGCTGCTTCTGCATAGGGGCCTGTATACAGTTCAATGCGATCAGCACCCACATCCTTGGCCAGGCTGATCTGCTCAAGATCCGGATCCATAAACAAGCTAACTCGGACACCGGCGTCCTTGAGTCTGGCGATCAGGGGGACCAGGCGCGGGCCATCGAGTTTGAGGTTGAAGCCGTGATCGGAGGTTAGCTGGTCGTTGCTATCGGGGACCAGGGTGCACTGATCTGGTTGGGTTTCCAGTACTAACGGCATCAGGCCGGGATAGTCCCCCTGGTGCAGGGCGAAGGGATTGCCCTCAATATTGAACTCAATACCCTGGCGATCGCGGCACAGTGCAGCCAATTCGCGTACGTCATTGGGGCGGATATGGCGCTGATCTGGGCGTGGGTGTACGGTGATACCCTGCGCACCAGCATCTAGGCATATCCGACCGTGGGCAGTGACATCGGGGAAGTTACCCTCGCGGGAATTGCGGATCAGGGCGATCTTGTTGAGATTAACACTGAGAGCGATCACAGCTTATTCTCCCTTGCTGTTGGTGGCGACGGCGTTGTCACCGGTGTCTATACGTTTGGCCTCAAGGATGCGGATGGGCGTGTTGGGGGCGCTTGGGTGCTGTCGATAGAGGCCCCTTGGCTGCTCTACCATCTTTTCCACAATATCCATGCCGGCAATCACCCGGCCAAAAACGGCGTAGCCGGGTTTGTCTTCTTGGGCGTCGAGCCTGGTGTTATCGACCAGATTGATAAAAAACTGAGAGGTAGCGCTGTCTGGGTCGTTGGTTCTTGCCATGGAGAGAGTGCCGCGCAGGTTTTGCAGGCCGTTGGCGGATTCGTTGACGATGGGGTCTTGGGTTTCCTTTCTCTGGAAATCGAAAGTAAATCCGCCACCCTGAACAACGAAGCCCGGTACTATCCGGTGGAAGATGATCCCATTGTAAAAGCCGTTATCGGTATAAGTAAGGAAGTTCTGTACGGTGACCGGAGCTTCTTTGGCGAAGAGTTCGATCTGAATAATGCCCAAGTCGGTTTTAAGTTCCACACGCGGGTTTTTGGCCAATGCGGGAAGGGCAAGGGTTGCACAGAGTAGCATTGCAAATAGTTTACGCATCATCCTAAGTCCTTTAGGTTTTACGGCGGTGTTTCGACACAACCGCTTTTGAGTTGGATGTAGGGCTTGGGGGGATATCACTTCCCCCGGGGCTCAATAGTATGCGATTTCGACGAGAGTGGGCGAAATCAGTTCGCCCACTCTGAGTGGCGCTTGCGCGGGCGTAGGTGCGGGGCAATCATTGCAAGGAGGGCGCCCAGAAGTACAGACAGAGCGCCATACATATACCACTTGTGGCTTTCACTGCCGGATAAGCGCTGAATTTCCGCTTCTGCCATGGTCTTCTCCTGCTTGAGTAGTTCGTGCTGGTGCAGGAGTTTTTGGTGGCGCTCATTGAGTGCCAGGGCATCTGCCGATAACGCCTTTAGGGTTTTCAGCTCGGCTGCGAGAGTCTGGCTCTGTTGCTGGGCGGACTCCAGGGAGCTACTCAGCTTGCTATTTTCTTCCTCCAGGCGGCGGACTTCCCCACCGAGGTTGCCTTCCATTTTCTCAAAGCGTGCCAGGTTTGCTTCCGCTTGTTCCAGCTTGAGTTTGGCCACTGGGTCGGAGACCAGGTATTGGCGCCTCACCCACCCCTCTGTGCCACCCTGGGTGCGCACGCGGGTCCACCCCTCTTGCGGGGCATCTTCGAGAACACTGAGCTGGGTGCCGCTGGGCAAGCCGCGGTGCAGGATACGAAATCCATTGCCTTTACCGGCGCGCATGGGCACATGTAGCTGGTCGGTGATATAGCGAGTTTCGGCGGCGGCAGTTGCCGGGACTGCGTTGAGCAGTGTGGCGGCGATCAGGCCGCACAATAATTTCTTCATTGCGATACAGCTTGTGCTTGTTGTTATTAGGGCAGTACTAATTTGAATGGCTTGACAGAAGTTGAAGCGTAGACGCCAGCAGCCACATAGGGATCGCTGTCGGCCCAGGCCTGAGCTTCCTCAAACGATGGAAATTCGGCAACCACTAGGCTGCCGCTAAAGCCAGCCTCACCGGGTTCTTCGCTATCAACGGCGGGGTGTGGGCCTGCAACCAGCAGGCGCCCCTCGTCTTTAAGACGGTTGAGTCGGGCTAAATGGTCTGGACGCGCTTTTTTGCGCAAAGGGAGACTATCGCTAACATCTTCACTGATGATTGCGTACCACATTGTGAATTTTGCTCTTGTTAGTTGATCAGGAAATTTTGTTATTGGGCAACCATGACTTCTTCCAGCTTCAGCCCGGTAAGCTTGCCGATACGGGAGAAGAGGAAAAAGAGAACCAGCATTAAAATAATGGTGGCCGGCAGGGCGATCACCGGATAGCTGAGTGCGGTCATTTTACCCAGTTCCTCATTGAAGGCTTCCGTACCCGGAGGGCTCTGTAAAATAACTTTCGCCAGTACGTAGTTGAGTACTGAGGAGAGGAAAAAAGAGGCGGCGATCATCCAGGATGCCTGTTGTAAGGTGCGCTCAAAGGCACCCTGGTTGCCTTTGTTGGCGAGACTTTGGGCGATCTTGGCGGTATCCAGTATCTGGTCGTTGTACAAAAGTGTCTTTACCAGTGGCCAGCGGGTGTAGAGGGAGGCAACGGTGGCGATACCCAGCAGCCCTGGAATGGCGGCTTCTTTAATGGCGATATACTGCGGATCCAACTCCAGCAGGCTGATACCACCGGTGAGCAGGATGCTGATAGTTCCCAGGGCGGAGAAGAAGTTGACCTTACCAGAGCGAATGAGGTCGCGCAGTCCGTAGCCGAGAGGGAAAGCCAGTGCGACCACTAGAGCCCATTTGGTGCCGAGCCAGTCGTCCCCGGAGAGTTTGGTCAGGACCAGGGTGGGGATAACGATGTTGAGAAGCAGGTTGCCGAGCAGGCCCTCTTTCTTCTTGGGCTTCTGTTGGGCTACTGGGGTGGTCGAATTCGTTTCGGTCATACTCAATTCCGGTGATAATGCCCGCGGGAAGCTGGTTGAGAGGTCATATTGCAATGGCCCTCAAGGAAAATCGCTTCCCCACTGACAATACTGCTGTCAGACTCCGGTTCCTCGTGGCCGCCAAGGGAGACCTATGGTCCGGGCCCTATCCTTGAAAACACCGGTTGCGAGTAGGACAGCGCCACCGGATGATTGTTCCAAATAATAGATACTGCGACTTTTAACCCCTAGAGAGAGTGAGAGCCTGCTGTTGAGTTTCCTGCCAGAAGATCTGAATACAGACCTTGTAGACCTTCACTGCCACAGTACCGCTTCCGACGGTATTTTAAGTCCTGCTGAGCTGGTGTCGAGGGCGAAATCTCAAGGTGTGACACTGATGGCACTCACTGACCACGATACGGTGGATGGTGTAGCTGAGGCACAGGCGGTTGGTGACCAATTAGGCATCACCGTGATGACGGGGATCGAATTCTCCAGCCTTTGGGGGCGGCGCTCCGTCCATGTAGTTGGATTGAATGTTGACCCGGCAGCCGAGTGCTTGCGGCAGGCAATTGCCCTGCGCGAGCGATTGCGCCAAGAGCGCGCCGAGCGGATTGCCGAACGTCTAGAGAAGCGCGGTTTTCAGGGCGCTTTGCAGGGGGGGCGTGCGATTGCCGGTGATTCCGTACTGGGGCGGCCGCACTTCGCCCGTTGGCTGGTGCAAGCCGGGCACGTTGAGGACACAGCGCGGGCATTCAAACGTTATCTGGGCGCCGGCAAGATCGGCGATGTGCGCGTGGAGTGGCCACAATTGCAAGAGACTGTAGAAACTATACAGTCTGCTGGTGGTGCGGCAGTGTTGGCACACCCTCTCAAGTACAGTCTCACTCGAACCCAATTAATGCGTCTGCTGATAGAGTTCTACCGCAGTGGCGGGAATGCTATAGAGCTGCTCTGTGGCCGGCAGAACCCCACGCAGACCAGAGAACTGCGCACCCTCATGGCGTTGGCCGTTGGCGATTCCTGCAAAGCTCCATTGTTGAGCTCTTTGGGGAGTGATTTCCACCAGCCGGAGCAGCCCTGGAGGGAACTGGGCTGTGTGCGTTTACCCGAAGACGTCGAGCCGGTGTGGAATCTGTGGCACACTCTGCACCGGGATCGATCCGGGGAAGCAGTATCTGCCTGACGGTGTGAATTTTCACATCACACCAGAGGGGGAGTCGGCATTGGTCGAACCCTAATCCCCGGCGGGTATCAGAGCCCGCCGCAAGAGGTTTCAATTGATTAAAGCTTGGGGGCTTTGTGGCGCAGTTCTTTCAAATTCATCCGGACAATCCTCAAGGGCGGCTGATCAGTCAGGCCGCAGATATAGTGACTAGTGGTGGGGTGATTGTTTATCCCACTGATTCTGCCTACGCGATAGGCTGCCGATTAGGGGAGAAGCTAGCGGTTGAGCGGATTCGCGCCCTGCGTCAGCTGGATAAAAATCACAACTTTACCCTGATGTGTCGCGATCTTTCCGAGTTAGCCACTTACGCCAAGGTGGATAACCAGATGTTCCGCCTGCTAAAGAACCACACCCCAGGCTCCTATACCTTTATTATGCCGGCCACCGCAGAGGTGCCTCGCCGTCTAATCCACCCCAAGCGCAAAACCATTGGCATTCGCGTGCCCGACAACCCCATTGCTTTGGAGTTGATTGAGGCGGTGGGTGAGCCGTTGATGAGCTGCAGCCTGATTATGCCTGGCGATACGCAGCCGCTGACCGACCCCTATGATATTCGCGACACCCTCGAGCACCAGGTGGAGCTGGTGATTGATGGTGGCTTTTGTGGAATGGAAGCGACTACGGTAATTGACCTGACAGGCGATGAGCCCGAGCTAATTCGCCAGGGCTGTGGCGCCACAGATGAAATACTGGGCTGATTAGCGCCTCACTGGTGTATAATCGGCCGTTTGCGATTTTGAGGGTGGGGCAGGGTGTCCAGTGAAGAACTAATAGCCGAGGTGGAGGAACAGGTACTCGCCGATGTTGCAGCTACCGAATCTGCCGCCCCTGCTGATTCGCCCACGGAAAACCCGCTCTCCGAGGAGAGCGAAGAGGGCGACGGCCCTCTCGCACTCGTGTTGGGGGAGGCATTTACCGACCTGCCCCCAGATCTCTTTATTCCACCAGATGCTCTGGAAGTTATCCTGGAAGCCTTCGAAGGCCCACTGGATCTGCTGCTTTACTTAATCCGCCGCCAGAACCTGGATATTTTGGAAATTAACGTCTCGGACATCACCCGCCAGTATATGGCTTATGTGGAGATGATGACGTCGATGCGTTTTGAGTTGGCGGCGGAATACTTGGTGATGGCGGCAATGCTCGCCGAGATCAAGTCGCGCATGCTGTTGCCGCGCCCGCCAGCAGCGGAAGAAGAAGAGGGTGAGGACCCTCGCGCTGCACTGATTCGCCGCCTGCAGGAATACGAGCGCTTCAAAACTGCCGCCGAGGATCTCGATGAAATACCGCGCATGGGCCGCGATATCCATCAGGCGAGTGCCGAAGGACCGGACCGTAATATTACCCGGCCCGACCCAGAGGTGGATCTCAAGGAGGTATTGGTTGCGCTGGCGGATGTGTTGCGCCGCGCCGATATGTTTGAGAGCCACCAAGTGGAACGCGAAAAGCTCTCTACCCGCGAACGTATGACTCAGGTGCTGGATCAGATCCGCCACGGTCAGTTTGTGCCGTTCGTGAGTCTGTTCACCGCAGAAGAGGGGCGCCTTGGAGTGGTGGTGACTTTCCTAGCGGTGATGGAGCTGGTCAAGGAGTCCCTGGTCGAGCTGGTGCAAAATGAAGCTTTTGGGCCCATTCATGTGCGTGCAGCTAGCCAGGGTAATGTAGCCGGTGATGATGAACTTGACGAAAGTACAGATGACTCCTACGCAGGAGAGCCGGGGGAAGCACCCCAGTTTTCCGATGCCGAGAGTGCCTTGAGTCAAGACTTGAGTGATCAGGAGTCACATTCTGAAGGGCAGGTGGAGCCCAGAGAAGAAGAGTTGGAACAATAAGATGACAATCGCTCCGGAATTACTGCGCAGAATCCTGGAGGGTGCCTTGTTAGCTTCGGCTCAGCCCCTCAGTGAGGAAAAATTGTTGTCCTTGTTGGACGAGGAGGAGCGCCCCTCCGCCACAACCCTACGGGATGTGCTCGGTGAGATTGCCGAGAGTTATGCTGGGCGCGGTTTTGAGCTGAAAAAAGTTGCCAGTGGTTGGCGCTTCCAGGTGCCGGAAGATCTGGCCCCCTGGGTGAACCGCCTATGGGAGGAAAAAGCGCAAAGGTATTCCCGCGCAACTCTGGAAACATTGGCGATTATTGCCTACCGTCAGCCGGTCACCCGTGGGGATATTGAGGAGATCCGCGGGGTTGCGGTCAGCTCCCAGATAGTGAGAACCCTGTTGGATAGAGGTTGGATCAAGGTGGTTGGTCACCGAGATGTGCCCGGTAAGCCCTCCCTCTACGCGACCACCAGGGATTTCCTAGATTATTTCAATCTGTCCTCCCTGGATGACTTGCCCACTTTGGCTGAAATCCGTGATATCGAGAGCTTGAATAAGATTCTCGAATCAGAGGGGCTCCCCCCCGAGGAAATCGCGGCTGCACTCGCCGCTGAGGGAGAGGAACTTTCAGAGGGCGAGCAGGTGAGTGTGGAAACGGAAGAGGAGGCCGGCGCACTGGAAAGTGAGGAGCAGGAGGAATCTGAAGATGCGGAAACGGATACCGATGCTGAGGAGGACGCCCGGGTCGCTGCAGCGCTTGAGGAAATCGCTGCGGAGGCCAATATACAGCTAGAGACCGAAGCTGCCGAAAGTGATGATGTGGCAGTAGCTGAGTTATCCACAGAGGCGCAAGAAGAGATCAGGGATGAAGCGCCGGAAGATGAATGGGAGTTGGCGCAGGCGCAGTCTGAAAGCCCAGAGGCTTCTGAGCCTCTGAGTGTTGACGCCGAGGAGGAGTCAACTCCGGAAAAAGAACATGAAAGCGAAATTGAACAGGACGACGACGTTGGGGAGCCACAAACCCCTATCGCGGCAACACTGCCCAAAAGCAGCCTGTTTGGTGATATCGACACTGAGGCTGCAACCGATCAAGAGGAGCCGGGAAGTAGCGATGTCGATGAAGATTCCCAAGAAGTAGTGCAAGCGGAAAACACCACCCCATGAGTGATGGCACCTCGCCAGCAGGCGAAAAATTGCAAAAAGTATTAGCGCGCAGCGGCCTTGGGTCGCGGCGTGAGATGGAGCGCGCGATCGATGCGGGTCGCGTGACCGTTAACGGAAAAGTAGCGGAACTCGGCGAACGGGTGACCGGTGCGGATCATATTGAATTTGATGGCCAGGGCTTGCCCTCCAGCGGGGAAAACCGCTGCCGGGTAATCCTATACAACAAACCCGTCGGCGAAATCTGCTCGCGCCACGATCCGGAAGGGCGCCCCACGGTTTACGACCGCCTGCCCCGGCTGAAAACCGGCCGCTGGATATCCGTTGGCCGCCTGGATTTCAACACCAGTGGTCTGCTGCTGTTTACCAATAGTGGCGAGCTGGCCAACAAGTTGATGCACCCCTCATCGGTGATTGATCGCGAATACCTTGTGCGCATCCAGGGAGATGTGGATGAGGAGATGAAGCGACGCCTGCTTAAAGGGGTGCTATTGGATGACGGCTCCGCGCGCTTTACCGATATTGTTGAAAGCGGCGGCGAGGGTAGAAACCGCTGGTTTTACTGCGTGGTGATGGAGGGACGCAATCGTGAGGTGCGCCGTTTGTGGGAGTCCCAGGGGGTGCGCGTGAGCCGCCTCAAGCGGGTGCGCTATGGCAGTGTATTTATTCCATCCCATGTGCGTGTGGGCCAGTGGATTGAGATGGAGCCCAGGGAAATTGACGACCTGTGTATCACCGCCGGTCTGCCCAAGCTGGGCCAGCGACCGCTAACCCAGGGGGAAAAACAGAACCTGGAACGCCAGAGGCGCAAACTGCGTAAGTCACCGGTACCGGCGCAGCGTCGTAATAAGTCCTGATACGGTTACGTTTTTTTACGAAAAAGCCCGCATTCTGCGGGCTTTTTCGTGCTTGGGTGCTAGCTTTAGCCTACGGCTGGTTCTCTTTTTGCTCTTCATTTTCAGGAGTTTCTCCAGCCTCTTCCTGCTGTTGATTCTGCATCTCAGACTGTACGCCCTGCGGGCCACCACCCATGGCGTCGTCGACATCGGAGGGAATATCGGACACCGAATTACTGGTGTCATTAGTCTCCTCCTTATTGGCTCCCTCGGTTTTGGTACTGGACTCCATCAGTTGCTTGAGCTTTGCCAGTCCTTGTTCGTAGGACTCCCCCACCATTTTCTTGATGGCCAGCCCCATCCAGCGCTCCCTTGGGCCGCCACCGGTATCGGTATTAAAGCTCCAGACAACCTGGGTGCCGCCGTTTTGGGGCATTAACCTGAACTCCGCGGAGGCTTCACTGCCGTCACCAAAATTAAGCTTGTTGAGTACTGTTGAGTCCGGCGTGCTGGCGATGATGGTCTGGGTTCCGCTGCCCTCATTGGAGTTTTCGCCATGCCAACTCATGGTTGCCCCCACCCCCGTTTCTGGACCGCTGTATTTATATTCCATGGCGGGATCTATATGCCGCCAGGGGGACCAGCTGTTGAATTTTCGATAGTCGTTGACGTAGGGGAATATGGTTTGGGGTGGTTTGTCGATGTAGATACTGCGCTCCAAGGAGACTTCTCGGGGAAACAGATAACCGGCTAGGAGTAGTAGTATCAGAAATACGAAGATATAGAGTATCCAGCGCATAGCGGGGCCCTTTGCTATTTTCGGGATCGCTGACCCCGGTTGCCGGCGAATAGCCGGCACTAGTCAAGGTTATAGCAGTTCCTCTGCGGTTTAATCGTCGCTGAGATGGATAAGTGGCAGCTTGATCTCGACACAGAGGCCGGCACCGGGTTGATTGCGCGCGGTAATGCTGCCACCGTGGTGCAATATCGTGCGCTGGGCGATAGCCAGCCCCAGCCCAAAACCACCACTCTCGCGAGTGCGGGCACTATCTGTACGGTAGAAGGGGCGGAAAATGGCTTCTAGGTCGGATTCTTCCACGCCGGAGCCAGAGTCGATTACAGAGATGCTGCAATTGTCTGTGGACTCCTGCACCAGTACCCGCACCAGTCCGTGGCTGGGGCTGTATTTGATCGCATTGCGCAAGATATTCTCCAGCGCTGCGGTCAGGGAGCTGCCGCGAGTAGCGACAAGCAGCTCTTCACCACTGACGCTCATATCAAAGCCGAGATGTTTATCCGTCGCTTCGATCTGCAGGTCGTCGATCAGCGCTGCGAGTAAACTGTTGAGCTCTACTACGTCATCCAGTGGGCGTTGCTCCTGGTTGCTGACCGGCAGGGAGAGAACGTCGGCGATAATATCTTCGAGATAGTCCGCCGCTTTGCCGATTTTATCCAGTTCAGTATCGAGCTCTACAACTTGCTTCTGGCGGGCGATCGCGAGGGCTACCTGCAGTCGCGCCAGGGGCGAGCGCAATTCGTGGGACACATCTTTAATCAGGCGGCGCTGTTCGGACATGGACTCCTGAAGCTGGGCGGTCATGGAGTCGAAGTCCAGTGCCAAGTCGGTCAATTCATCGTTGCGGGTGCGCAGGCTGGGGGCGACCCGGTAATCCAATCCTCCGGCGGCGACACGCTTGGTGGCGGCGCGCAGTTGTTCTAAAGGTCGGCTCAGGTAGCTGGCCAGCCAGTAACAGGCGACGCCCGAGGCAATCATAGAGAGCAGCAGCATGGGCCAGAAGTTGCGCCAAAGGAATCGCAGTAGCAGCCCCTCTTTACTATCTCCGGCAACCAGGGCAATACGCAGAGGGTCTCCTGTGCGCAGTGGCAGGAAGAAGCCAACGGTAGGTTTGTTATCCACTAGCATATGGGCCTCGCGATTGCGGTAGTCGAGGCTATTGATCAGCGGTGCCATGTTCTGTGGCAGTGGTCTCCCCAGCAGGTCGTTGCCTTCGCTATCTATTGCGTACACCCGCCGCTTGACCTTTTTGGGTGCGCGCTCCAGCCAGTGCTGAAACTGCTCGGGCCCATGGCGGCGGGCGATACGCATATTGCGCATGACTTCTCGAAACAGTGCGGGCCCCTCCCAGCGCTCCTCCTGGCGGGGGTCACCAAATTCGCCAAAATGGGTAATGTAAATGGCGGCAACCACCATCACCATGGCGGTGATCCATGCGCCAAAAAACATTTTCCAGAAGAGGCTGCGCATTTTGATACTACCTACTGCTTGGCCTGGGTGAGCATATAACCGGCGCCGCGGATATTGATAATCAGGTCGCGGCTGGCGCCTTTGTCCGCGAGTTTCTTGCGAATGTTGCTGACATGTACATCGATGGAGCGGTCGTAGGGCATCAGTTTGCGCCCCAGGGCATTCTCGGTGAGTACCTCTTTGCCCACTACATCCCCAGCGCTTTGTACTAACACCTTGAGCACAGAAAATTCGGCCCCTGTCAGAGATAGGGCCTGGTCACTCCAATAGGCCTGATGCTCGGTTGGTAGCAGGCGTAACGGGCCGCTGCTAAGGCTATCGTCGTTATTTTCTACCTCAACCCGACCGCGACGCAAGATTGCGCGCAGGCGCGCCGCCAACTCGCGGGGATTACAGGGTTTGGGTAAGTAGTCGTCGGCACCCATTTCCAGGCCCACGATTCGGTCTACGGTGTCCCCTTTGGCGGTCAGCATAATAACCGGCAGGGAGCGGCTGGTGGGAGAGGCCTCCTCGCGCAGCTTGCGCAGTACATCAAAGCCATTGTGCACCGGTAGCATCACATCTAACACCAGGGCATCAAAGTGCTGGCTCTGGGCCAATTCCAATCCGCGGCCACCGTCGTTGGCGGCAGTTACATCAAAGCCCTCTCCGGTGAGGTACTCCCTCAGCAGATCAGTTAATTCTGTGTCGTCGTCGATTAGAAGGATGCGGCTCATGATGTTCTCTCAATTGCTGTGGGGCCATTATATGCAAAGCGTTGGCGCTAGTTATCACAGCTCTGCGGCCTTTTTACCGTTCTTAACAAATGTTTACCGGGGTTTGCCCCTGTTTACACAGGCCCGACTTACTATGAAATCACTGAATACAAACGTGAGGACGGAGTGATGAAAAACTGGAAGCTGGTGCTGAGTAGCCTGGCCTTGGCCGGAGTAATGGCTGCCCCTGTAGCTACTATGGCGTTTGGCGCAGAGGAAGGCCATCACAAGCGCGGATATGAGTATATGGCGCGCAAGCTGGAACTGACTGAGGGCCAGAAAGCGCAGTTGAAGGCTAACAGAGACAGCAATAGCGAAAGCAGGAATGCCCAGCGCCAGCAGTTACAAGAGCTGCGCAAGCAAATCCATACCGCCCTGGAGAGCGGTGCAGACCAGGCCACCCTAGACCAGCTCGGGACCGAATTGGGCAAGTTGCAGGTGCAAAAAATGCAGAACCACTTCCAACTGCGCCAGCAGTTCGAAGCGATCCTCACGGATGAGCAGAAAGCAAAATTTGAAGAGTTGAAAGAGCATCGCAAAGAGCGCCGTGTAAAGTGGCGTGAGGAGCGCCTTGAGCGCCGCGCTACAGAGAGCTGATTTCCCCAAATCGCAGACTCCTTGTGCGATCCACCGGGCGCACCCTTCCCCAGAGGCCCGGTCGGTTCATAACCCTTTGCCCCCACAATTATGGGGGCTTTTTTGTGTCGAGGTATAGCCTTGGCCAGCTTGCCGTGCCCCGCCTTTGCTGGGAGAATACGCCGCCCCGCCAATAGGTATCTAGTGTGGCCCGGTTTGGGCGAAGAGGAATGACTGTGAGCAAAATCGGCTTGTTTTATGGCAGTGATGAAGGCAACACCGAATCTGTAGCCCTGCGTATTCGCGCCCGCCTGGGTGAGGAGCGGGTGGACCTGTTTGATATAGCCGATGTCACACAGTTGGACATTGCCAACTACGAGCAGCTGATTTTTGGTATTCCCACCTGGGATTTCGGCCAGATCCAATCCGATTGGGAGGAGTTCTGGGAGGATGTGCAGGAAATCGACTTCAGCGGCAAGACGGTGGCCCTGTTTGGCCTGGGCGACCAGTTTGGTTATGGCGATTATTTCTTAGACGCTATGGGCATGTTACACGATGTGATTGTCGGTCGGGGAGCGGCCATTGTCGGTTTGTGGTCGATCGAAGGCTATGAGTTTGAGGCCTCCAAAGCGGAGATCGAGGGCGAAGGCAAATTTATGGGGCTCGCTATTGATGAAGACCAGCAGGAAGAGATGACTGCCGAGCGTCTCAATCTCTGGTGCAAACAGATAGCCGACGAGTTTAATCTTGAAGGCGGTGCGGCCAGTGTCGTTGAGCTGGATGACTAAATCTACATGTCACAGACGATCCCCTTTAAAGATTTCTGGCCCTGGCTGGCCGAGCATCCCAACTGCATTCTCCGGGCCGGCACTCCAGAGAGCGTCGTTTACGATGATGATGACTACTACTGGCGCTTTGCAGAGGAGGATACCCGCACACTGCTTGTACAAGTGATGCGCGGCAAACGCCCGGTAGCGGAGTTTTTTATCGAGCCCTCACACATTGCTTCTGTACAGGTGGGCCCAGGGGAAAGGGGAGAGTATAACTTCGATTTGATGACAGAAATCCATGGGCAGATGCAGGTGATTTATTATTTTGTGCTGTCACATGGCTTAGACGAGCCAGTGAGTCCCGTCGAGGAGCCCCCCCAGGCTTCAGGGCAGCTCCACTAAAAGATCGTTTATCTGATCTTGGATTTGAAGTACCAGTTGATAAATCAACTGGTACTAAGGAGACCGGAGTGGTATTAACTTATTACAGGTTTACAGCTGGGTGTTTTTCTACTGACCCAACACCAATATGCTTATCAAGAAAAGCTAGTAGTTCTGTATAAAGTTTCATATTGTTTTTTTCATTATAAAACCCATGTCCTTCATTGGCGACAATAAGGCTTTTTGCGGGCTTTCCTTCTTTCTCAAGTTTTTCCAATAGCTCCTCTGCGTGCTCAACCGGCACTCGCTCATCTTTCTCACCGTGAATAATAAACAAGGGAATATTGAGTTTGTCAGTATTGTGGATTGGGGAGTTTTCCCTAAGGAAGTTCTTATCTTTGCTCAGCTCCCTTTTAAGGTAGGCTAACCCCCTATCGCGACGTTTGATGTCCCCCTTCTTATACATCATCTCCAGATCATAAACACCTACATAGCCGGCGGCACACTTATACAAGTCTGGGTATCTGATCGGATTCATTAGGGCGGAGTAACCCCCAAAGCTGGCACCGTAAATGCAAACTCTCTCTGGGTCTGCATAGCCTTTTTCTACTGCCCAGTGAACGGCGTCGGCTATGTCCTTTTGAATTTTGCCTCCCCACTCACGCTCTCCGGCTGTGTAAAAATGGTCTCCATAGCCTGTGGAACCACGGAAATTAACCTGGAGAAACAGGTAGCCATTTTGGGAAAGTATTTGTGCTTCTTGTTCGTATCCCCAATAGTCACGGGCATGGGGCCCACCATGTGGCACTACTACCATAGGCAGATTTTTAGTTTGTCCTTTGGGAAACGTCAGATAGGTGCCTATTCTCATGTTATCTGTGGTGACGAATGACTCAGCTCGCATTGAGTTTAGAGTTTCAGGGGCAAGCCATTCTGATGATGACAATAGAAAATCTACTTTCTTAGTCTTCAAGTTTGCTAAGAAATAATCCCCTGGAAGTCGGTCTCCATAAACTTTTAATATTCCTAAAGAGCCATCACTGGTGAAGCTTGTAAAGTTTATTCTGTAGCCCTCAAAAGCCTTTTTTAAACCACGGAAATAAGCTGCAAATCCATCGCCCTCATCAAAAAAGTACTCTTCAGGGTAGTCGGGGTGCAGGTAAACCCCGATGGGTTTATCACTTTTGGGGTGGTAAATTACTGCGCTAATGTCGGAAATATCGTGGGAAAATATTTGAGTTAATTTGTTTGTTTTAGTGTTAAATTTAACTAGTTGCTCCGTATCGTTAGGGCGGTCTATTTCAAAATAGAAATCCCCTGTTTCTAGATTGCCTCCCCTTGGCCAGCTACGATTTAAAATAGAGTTTTCTAGTTTTTCCCATCCTATTTTAGATTTCTTGTAAAGTTCGCGTTCACCATTTCTGTTGCTGCCGGTAGCGAAGGTTAAATTCCCGTTTCTGTCAGTGTGGGCGCGTCCTACCTGAGGAAGTCCTGTTATTCTTTTTTGTACGCCATTATAAATGTTTACTTCGAGGATTTCTCCTATTGTTTCCCAGTCCTTAGCCCAGGGGGAGGTGGAGATCAATATTTTATTTTTTTCTTTAGGGAGGGTATCAATGATTGTTGGGTGGGCATATGTGGATTCGGCCTTTTTTAAGCGAGATCCGACTTGGCGCTCTCCCGCCAAGTGTCCGAATATGTTTTTGCCTCTAGTGCCATCATAGTTAATGGCAAATAGTGAGCCATAAAATATTGGTGTCTCTAATGCCGCTTCCCTTGATACGACTTCAGTAACAATCCGTTCATTGTTAGCCCAGTAGAAATCGCCGACTTCTTCCTTGCTTCTAAAGCGCAGATGGCCAGTGATCTTTAGAGGGTTGATAGACATAAAAACCAGTATTCTCTCCCCCTCATATAATTTTTTAATGGCTAAATGGGTACCAGTTGGAGAAATTTTTACTTCTTGTATATCTGTATGCCGTACCAAGTCGGACAAGCTAACTTGCCCAGAAAGTGCGAGAGAGGGCCACAGGAAAAAAAGAAATAACAGCTTGCGCATCACTAAAATCCTTGTCATTGATTTTTCTATTATGAATGACAAGGGAAATGAATAAAATAGTGTGGACGCCTAGTGGAGGCGCCCACTAATTAAAAAGTCAGTAAAGATAAATTATTTACTTACTAAGTCTTCAGTCTCTCTATCCGACTTATGCTGATCAAACCAGTACAAAATAGAAGCCACTTTCGCAATCATCTGGCTGGGTCTTGCGGCAATACTGTGAGAGGCGCCTGGAATTCGTACCATTGCCGCTTCCACATCGTTCAACTTCAGTGCCTGATAAAACTGCTCTGTTTCGGACATCGGTGTGCGGTAGTCCTCCTCTCCTGTAAGCAGCATAGTTGGCGTAGTGACATTGCCCACATAAGTCAGCGGTGAGCGGCGGCGATACTCCTCCGGTTTTTCCCAGGGCATGCCTGAGAACCAGTATTTGGTAAAGAACCTGGAGTAATCTGCAGTTAAAACGAAGCTCTCCCAGTTGATTACCGGTTTGGCAACTACTGCTGCGCGGAATCGGTCAGTTTTGCCGATAATCCAGGCCGTTAGGGTGCCGCCGCCGCTGCCGCCGGTAACGAATAATTGCCCCTCATCGATATAACCTTGGTCGATTACTGCATCGACGCCGGCCATTAAATCGTCGTAATCCTGGCTCGGGTAATTGTGATGAATCAGGTTGGCAAATTCATGCCCGTAGCTGGTGGAGCCCCGTGGGTTTGTGTAGAGAACTACATAGCCGGCGGCGGCAAAAAGTTGCACCTCGGCGGCAAACCGGGGGCCATAGTTAGAGAAGGGCCCGCCGTGAATTTCCAACAGCAGAGGATATTTTTTCTTCGGGTCGAAATTTGGCGGGTAGGCGACCCAGCCCTGTATATCGCGGCCATCAAAACTGGACTTGTAATTGATTTCCTCCACACGGGCCATATTGCGCAGCGGCATCACATCGTTATTGAGGCTGGTCAGCGCTTTTACTTTGCCATTTTGGGCCAAAGCCAGCTCTGCCGGATGTTGCGGATTGGTTTGCGTGTAAGCAATAGCTCCGCGCTTGGATGTGGCAAAGTGAGTGCCCGAGTAAGGTCGCCCCAGCGATAGACCGCCAGCATCACTGGCGACTACAGTGTCGCTGCCACCAATTTTTTTAATGGAAATTTTTGTGGAGCCCTGATCGTCGTAGCTATAAGCGATACGTTTACTGTCGCCGAGCCAGTCGAAGCTGGAGATACTGCGGTCTTTAGCGGTTTGCACTTTGCGAGACTCGCCGCTGTCGAGATCGATGATGCGCAGGCTGTGTTGTTGGTACCCGAGCCGTTGATCCTCGAACCCCAGGTAGGCGAGCTTTTTACCATCGGGGGAAATCTGTGGATGGTGATCGGGCCCGAATCTTTCGGTGATCTGCTCGATGTCGCCATCCTTGAGATTGACTCTATAAATTTCAGAGTTCATCAATTCGATTTCGTGATCGGGGTGGCGGTTTGCAGAAAAGTAAATAGCGTCGTTGTTTTTACTCCAGGCGAGACTACTGCCGTGATCGAACTCACCGCTGGTAAGCTGATGCGGCGTGCCGCCCTCACGGGGGATGACAAATACCTGGGTGTGCCCCTGCTTGAGATAACCCATGCCGTCCGCACGATAAATACTGCGGTCGATAAACTGAGGTGGTTTTGCCCACTCGGCGCCCTCGGGGGCACCGGGTAGCTCAACCGGGAGCGGTTTGCTCTCGGGCACAAACATGGTGAAGGCAATTTGTTTGCCGTCTCGTGACCACTGAATATTGGAAGGGGATTTTGGTAGGTGGGAGATCTGCAGATTTTGGCCGTTGTCGAGCCACAATAGGTGTATCTGGGGGCTGCCACTGCGGGAACTGATAAAGGCAATTGTCTTACCGTCCGGGGATAGGCGCGGCGAATAATCAGAGTAATCTCCTGAGGTCAGTGGACGGTGGTCCTTGCCGTCGGCACTGATGCGCCACAGGTTTGCCCGCTTGTTGTCTGCCATTTTGTTCATGGAGTTGCGGACGTAGTAAATACTCTTTCCGTCGTTACTGAACTGAGGGTCGCTGGCATACTCGAGATTGAATACATCCTCATAGCTGAAGTTAGTGGGTTGCTCTTCAGCGAGGGCAGGACTGGCGATTAATATCGCCGCGGCTATTTTCAATAGTCTGTTCATTATCTGCGGACTCCTCCATTTTGTTATCGGAAGGAGCATACCGCAGAGGCAGTTGGTTAGGAGGCGAATAAGCCGATCCGTGTATTTAGTGGGATAGTCCGTGCAATTAATAAATAATTATCGTCTGGGGCAGTAAGCTCAGGTTAGAAGCTCCCTAAGTACTTCCCGATAGATTTCCTGAAGTATATCCAAATCGTCGGCTTTGACTCTCTCATCAACTTTGTGAATAGTGGCATTGACCGGCCCCAGTTCCACTACTTGCGCTCCTGTTGGAGCGATAAAGCGGCCATCGGAAGTGCCCCCGGCAGTCGATAATTCTGTTTCCTTTCCTGTGATTTTTTGAATCGCTTGCTCTACAGCGTGGACCAGTGGACCCTCGGCAGTGAGGAAGGGGTGCCCGGACAAATTAAAGTTCGCTTCATATTTTAAGTTGTACTTATCCAGGATTGCTCGGGCACGGGCCTCCAGTTCTTCGGCGGTGGATTCTGTAGAAAAGCGCCAGTTACAGAGCAGATCCACCTCACCGGGAATCACATTGGTTGCTCCTGTGCCTCCGTTGATGTTGGAAACTTGGAAGCTGGTGGCTGGGAAAAATTGGTTGCCCTGATCCCACTCTTCTGCGGCCAGTTCAGCGAGAGCTGGGGCCAAATTGTGAATTGGGTTTTCCGCCAGGTGTGGATAGGCCACATGTCCCTGCACACCGAAGACTTTTAATTCAAGGCCCAGGGAGCCGCGTCTTCCATTCTTGATAATATCGCCGACGCGCTCGCTGCTGGAGGGCTCACCGACAATACAGCAGTCTATTTTTTCTCCCTGCTTCTCAAGCCACTCAACGACTTTGACTGTGCCGTTGATTGCCGGTCCCTCTTCGTCGCTGGTGATCAAAAAGGCGATGCGACCTCTGTGATCAGAGTGTTGGTGGATAAACTCCTCGCAGGCCACCACCATTGCTGCCAGTGAACCCTTCATATCGGCCGCGCCGCGACCATACAGAAAGCCATCGTGGATTTTGGGTTCGAAGGGGGGGCTGCTCCAGTTTTCCTCCGGCCCACTCGGCACGACATCGGTGTGACCGGCAAAGGCAAGTAGAGGGCCTTTGCTTTGCCCGTTGCGCACCGCCCAAAAATTATCGGTATCGCCACGGCGCAACTTTGTCACCTTGAACCCAATTTTTTCCAGCCGCTCAATCATCTGATCCATACAGCCTGCGTCCTCGGGGGTTACGGAGCGACGGCGGATAAGGTCAAAGGCCAGTTGCAGTGTGGGGGTCACGGAATAATCCTTTTAGTTGATCAGGTGCGTTGTTATCGGAATTTATGCAGATGGAGAGCGGGCGGGGCCGGGGCCCCGCAGGGTCAGGTTTTAATTGCTGTGCAGAGCTGCATTCAATTCAATGGCACTCTTATTCGTTAAACATTCAACAGCGCCATTGGTAGAATTTCTTCGGAACAGGAGGTCGGATTTTCCGGCCAATTCGCGTGCTTTGATGTATTCGACCAGTTTGCCGCTGTCGTCCAGTAGGGCCACTTTGGTTCCGGCGGTGATATATAAACCCGCTTCCACGGTGCAGCGATCCCCCAGGGGGATACCGATACCGGCGTTGGCACCCAGTAGGCAGTTGTCGCCCACGGAAATCACTATGTTTCCGCCGCCGGAGAGGGTACCCATGGTGGAGCTGCTGCCACCCAGATCGGAGCCTGCACCGACAAATACGCCGGCCGAGATGCGGCCTTCGATCATGCCTGGTCCCTCGGTGCCCGCGTTAAAGTTGACGAAGCCCTCATGCATGATCGTGGTGCCCTCACCGAGATAGGCGCCGAGGCGCACACGTGCGGTGTGGGCGATGCGCACGCCCGTGGGCACCACGTAATTGGTCATCTTGGGAAATTTGTCGACACAGGCAACTTCCAGGTGCTCTCCGTTCAGGCGCGCTTCCAGTTGGCGCTGTGGCAGTTCTTCCAAGTCGATTGCGCCCTGATTGGTCCAGGCCACATTGACCAGTTTGCCGAAGATATCTTCGAGATTCGTTTCGTGGGGTTTCACCAGCCGGTGGGAAAGCAGATGTAATTTTAAATAGGCTTCAGGTACTGTCTGTGGCGCTTCGTCGCTGGAAAGTACGGCCACTACCAGAGGTCGGTGGCTGTTGGCGAACTGCTGTAGGATCTCCGCCTGTTCGCCCGCCCCGGCGCTGTGCAGTTTTTCAGTGAGGCTGTGCAGCAGGGTCGCGTCGAGAGGCAGGCTGTGGTTGCCGCTTTCGATATGTAGGGTCTCGGTTACCGCTTTGGCTATTTCTGCACTGGGTTTGAACAGCGGTTTTGGATAGAAGACTTCAAGCCAGTCGCCCTTGCTATTACAGGTGCCAACGCCGAATCCAATGCTGTAGATATCGCTCATATTTTTCTCCTAGTTGGCTTGGCCGGTAAGTGCGGCGAACTCTTGCTCTTTAAAACCGAAGTGGGTAGTGCCGCCTGAGCTGGTCACCGGGCGCTTGATCAGGGTGGGGGTCTCGATGGCCAGGGTCAAAGCGCTGGCGTTGTCCATTGTGTTTTTCTGCGCTTCGCTCAGGGCGCGCCAACTGGTGGAGCGGCGATTCAGCACTTCCTGCCAGCCAAATTTATTCAGCCAGGCTTTTAGGGGCACATTGTCCATGCCGTCTTCACGGAAATCGTGAAACTGATAGTCGACCCCATTCTTTTCCAGCCATTTGCGGGCTTTTTTTACGGTGTCGCAGTTTTTAATGCCGTACAGAGTAATCACAGTTACGCCTTTTTGGTTTTCTTGGGGTTTTTGCGGTTGGGATAGCATGTGGTGCAGATTTCGCAGACTGTGCCGTCGCAGCCGCGTGCCGAGCAGTACTCGCGGCCATAAAAAATAATCTGCAGGTGCAATTTATTCCACTTTTCTCTGGGGAATAGCCTTTTTAGATCTTTCTCGGTCTGGGTGACATTTTTACCGCTGGTGAGTCCCCAGCGCTGCGCCAGGCGGTGAATATGGGTGTCCACAGGGAAGGCCGGGTGACCAAATGCCTGGGACATTACCACACTTGCGGTCTTGTGGCCGACGCCGGGCAGGGTTTCCAGGGCGGCCATATTTTCCGGCACTTTACTGTGGTATTCGTTGACGAGAATTTGTGACAGCTTGCTGATGGCTTTGGATTTTTGCGGTGATAAACCGCAGGGGCGGATAACCGCTTGAATATCCTCCACGGGTACTAGAGCCATATCCCCCGGGTTGTCGGCCAACTGCCAGAGGGCGGGGGTGATCTGGTTTACTCGCTCATCGGTACACTGCGCCGAGAGTAGTACGGCGACTAACAAGGTGTAGGAGTCTTTGTGGTCGAGCGGAATCGGGGTCTGCGGATAGAGTTCTTCCAGGCGCTGTAGAATAAAATCCACGCGCTCTTGCTTGAGTAAATTTTTTACTGCCATTCTCGTCTGTGCCTGGGTGGGGCTCCTGGGTTACGGTGTCTGTTGGATTAGTTCGCCTGTCAGATTTGCCGGCAAAATTCCTTGATGCGCTCTGCAGCCTCTATGCATTCTTCCAATGTGGCCACCAGGGCCATGCGTACATACTCGCTGCCTGGATTTACTCCCTCGCTATTGCGGGCGAGGAAAGAGCCTGGCAAAACCGTGATATTTTGCTGGCGGTATAGCTCTCTGGCGAACTCCTCCCCGTTGCCGACTCGCGGCCACAGGTAAAAGCTGGCCTGTGGTTTTTGTACTTCTAAGCAGCCGTCGAGAATATCGAGCACCGCGTCGAACTTTTGTCGGTAGAGTGCGCGATTTTCGCGTACGTGCTCTTCATCCTGCCAGGCGGCAATAGAGGCGTATTGGTTGGGTAGCGGCATTGCGCAGCCGTGGTAGGTGCGATAGAGGAGGAATTTCTCCAGCAGCTGAGCGTCGCCCGCAACAAACCCGGAGCGCAGCCCGGCCAAATTGGAGCGCTTCGACAGGCTGTGAAAAACCACACAGCGGTGATAGTTGCTGCGGCCCATTTGCTCGCAGGCTTGCAGCAGCCCGGCCGGTGGTTCGCTCTCATCGAAATAGAGTTCCGAGTAGCACTCATCTGAGGCGATAGTGAAGTTGAAGCGGTCTGCAAGCTCGATGAGTGACTGCAAATCGTCGATCCCTAGCAGTGCGCCTGTGGGATTGCCCGGTGAGCACAGGTAGAGCAGTTCACACTGCTGCCACACCGATTCGGATACCGAGCCGAAGTCTGGTTTAAAACTATTGTCGGCGAGGCAGTTGATAAAGTGCGGCTCGGCACCGGCGAGCAGGGCCGCCCCCTCGTAAATCTGGTAGAAGGGGTTGGGCATCAGTACTTTACTGCCCGGCGTGACCGTGGCCTGTGCGAAGGCGAATAACGCTTCGCGGGTGCCGTTTACTGGCAGCACCTTGGAATCGGCACTCACTTGTTTGAGTTGGAAACGGGCGCATAGCCAGTCGGCAATTGCCTGGCGCAGGGGTTCGAGGCCTATGGTGAGCGGGTAGGCGGAGATCTTATCCAGGTGCGCGACTAGCGCTCTCTGTACGAATTTGGGCGGCTCGTGTTTCGGTTCGCCGATGGAGAGGGCGATATGGGGTTTGTTCGCCGGCTGCAGGCCCGCTTTCAGTGCCTGTAACTTGGAAAAAGGGTAGGGCTGCAGCTTGTCCAGGTTTGGATTCATGGCGTTCTTATCCGCTCGTCATTGGTGATATTACGGCGCTGTGTGGTCATCCAGCTCCCGGCAAATGGCCTGCTCTAGAGCGTGGTTGGTCTCGGCATTGCAGAGCGCGCGCCCCTCGGCGTCGGTGATATGGAAAATATCCTCCACGCGCTCCCCAAGAGTGGAGATCTTGGCATTGTGCAGGCGCAGATCGTGTGTGACAAAGGTGCGTGCAATCAGGGCCAGCAGGCCCGGTCTATCAGCACTGGTGATTTCCAGCGTGCTGTACTGATCTCCCGGTTCTGTGGATAGGTGCGCGCGGCTCTCCAGTGAAAACATCTTTAGGCGCCTCGGGGTGCGCCGTTGGATCACCTTGGAGTAATCCTCCACCAGTTCCAGCTCCTCTTGTAGGGTTTCGCGAATTTGCTGCAGGCGCTGGGGTTCGTCGAGCAGGGGTTGTCCAGATTCGTCCAGCACATAAAAAGTGTCTAGGGTGTAACCTGAGGCCGAGCTGTAAAGGCGCGCGTCGTGCACGTTCAGGTTGAGCATATCGAGTCCGGTGACTGCGGCGGCGAACACATTGGCGCGGTCGGGGGTATAGACGAAAACCTGGGTGGCGCCATCGTGCTCACCGGGGCCCGAGTTGCGCGTTAGTACCAGGGTGTCGCTCGGCAGCAGCGGGCTGTTGCTGTGCAGCTCATGGATGGCCGCGGTGTGCCAAACGATGTTGTCGGCGCTCTCGCGCACAAAGTAGTCCTCGCCCATTTGCGCCCAGATATTTTCTATGGAGGCCTCTGGCAGACCGAGGGCGCTCAGCTTTTCCAGTGCCAGGCTGCGGGTCTCTTCGATGATTTCCTCCCGATCGACGGGATTCTCCAAACCGCGGCGCAGGGCGTGTTGGGTGGCCTGGTAGAGTTGGCGCATCAGGCTGGCGCGCCAGCTGTTCCAAAGCTCTGGGTTGGTGGCGTTGATATCGGCTACTGTGAGGGCGTAGAGGTAATCCAGGTGTTCGCGGTCGCCCACCTCGCGGGCGAAGGCATGCACCACCTCCGGGTCGCTGATGTCCTGTTTTTGGGATACCTGGCTCATCAATAGATGCTTTTCCACCAGCCAGCACACCAGGCGGCGGTCGCGTGCCGGCAGTTGGTGGCGCTGGCAGAATTCGGCGGCGTCCACCACGCCCAACTTCGAGTGGTCGCCGCCGCGACCCTTGGCGATATCGTGGTAGAGACCGGCAATATACAGCAGCTCGGGCTGGCGCAACCGCTCGAGGATCTCCGCGGCGATCGGGAATTTCTCGCGTGCTTCGGGGCCGCGAAAACTGCGCATATTGCGCACCACCTGCAAGGTGTGAGCGTCCACAGTGTAGATATGGAAGAGATCGTGCTGCATTTGCCCGGTAACGCGGCCGAATTCTGGCAGGTAGCGCCCGAGAATACCGTAGCGGGTCATGCGCGACAGCTGTGTGGAGAGTCCGCGCGCAGAACGCAGCAGTTCCATAAACAGCTCGCTGTTGGCGGAGTCCGCGCGAAAGCGCTCATCGATCAAGTGGCGGTGTTCCCGGATCAGGCGGATAGTTGAGGCACGCACCCGGGTAATCTGCGGGTGCCTGGTCATCAACACAAAGATTTCCAATAGCGCAGAGGGGTGCTGATTAAACACCTGCGGATAGACGGCTTCAATCGCGCCGCCGCGCAGTTGGAAGCGCTCATTGATGGGGGTGATAGCCTGCTCACCCCCTTGTTGGATCACCTCGCCCAAATACTGCAGCAATACATCGTTAAGCTCGCGTAGGGCCATTACGATGCGATAGTAGTTGTGCATAAATTGCTCAACTGCCAGCTGGGTGTCGCTGTCTTCATAGCCAAATTGTTTGGCTAGCTCCCTCTGGTAGTCGAACAGCAGTCGCTCCTCGGCGCGCCCGGCGAGGAGGTGAAGGCCGTAGCGCACACGCCAAAGGAAACTTTCGCCGGACTGCAGGATGGCGAATTCTTCTTCAGTGAAAAAGGCCTTGCCCTGCAACTGTCTGAGCGTGCGTACGCGAAAAAAGTACTTCGCGACCCAAGAGATAGTCTGGATATCGCGCAGCCCGCCGGGTGCGTTTTTGATATTGGGCTCGAGAATATATTCCGCTGCCTGCTGGCGGTTGTGGCGCTCATCCTGTTCCGCCAGTTTGGCTTTGAAGAAATCCTCGGTGGACCAGAGCTTGCCCCCCTCCATCCCGGCCGCAAGTCGTTCGCCGGGTTTGCTATCACCCACCACAGTACGGGACTCGGTGAGATTGGTGATGACGGTGATGTCCTCGGCGGCCAGCGCTAGGCACTCATTTACGTTGCGCACTGAGTGACCGATCTCCAAGCCCAAATCCCAGAGGAAAGTAATGAGGCGCTCTATGTTGTCGACTGTTTCATCATCGGCGCGTTCCTCGGTGAGGATCAGCAGGTCGATATCGGAATGGGGGTGCAGCTCCCCGCGCCCATAGCCTCCGACGGCCAGCAAGCTGGCGCCCGGTCTCCAGCTGTACTGATGCCAGGCGTAGTGCAACAGGCAGTCGATGAATAAGGCGCGCTCATGCACGAGGGTGGCCACATCTTCACCCTCGCGAAAACGTTCAGCCATCTGGTGCTCGGCAGCGCCAATCGCATCTTTAAATACTTGCAAGGGCGGTTTTTCACGGGAAGCCAAGTCCCGGCGAAAGCGGGTTTGATCGAAGAAGAACAGGGGGCGCTCGAAGTAAGGGATATTGGCCGGCTGCATGACTGAAGTCCGTTTGGCAGTGTCCCGCCGCGCGGCAGCGGGACTGTGCATCTTTAATTGGAGCGGGGAGAGTTTGCGATTAAAACTTTTCCTCACCGCGTGCGGTCAGTACCTCAACCCCGTTGCTGGTGACCACCATGGTGTGCTCCCACTGTGCCGATAGGCGGCGGTCCTTGGTGACTGCCGTCCAGCCGTCGCCGAGAACGCGGGTTGCAGCTTTGCCGGCATTGATCATCGGCTCAATAGTGAAGGTCATGCCCTCCTGCAAAACTTCGCCAGTTCCGGGCTGGCCGTAGTGCAATATCTGAGGTTCTTCGTGGAAGACATCGCCGATACCGTGACCGCAGAAGTCGCGTACGACGGAGTAGTAATTCTTTTCGGCATGCTGCTGGATCACATGGCCAATATCACCGAGGCTGGTACCCGGGCGCACTATCTCAATAGCCTTGTACATGCATTCTTGGGTTACGCGCACCAGCCGCTCGGCGTGTGCAGCGGGCTTGCCGACGAAGAACATCTTGCTGGTGTCGCCGTACCATCCATCCTTGATCACGGTGACGTCAATATTAATGATGTCGCCCTTTTTGAGCACTTTGCTTTCAGAGGGTATTCCGTGGCAGACCACTTCATTTACCGAGGTGCAAATGGACTTTGGGAAGCCTCGATAGCCGAGGCAGGCGGGAATGGCTTTCTGCACGTTGACAATATGGTCGTGGCAGCGGCGGTCCAGTTCTTCCGTTGTGACACCAGGGACCACATATTCGCCAATCATTTCCAGGACCTCTGCGGCGAGGCGGCCCGCGGTGCGCATTTTGGCAATTTGTTCCGGCGTCTTTATGGCTGAGGTCATGCGTGTCCTTAAGTCTATCTGTGAAGGCGGGCATTGTAGCGGATTGCCGGTGGTGGGGCATAGCGTCAGGGCTTGACACTATTCAGCGAGCGAATCGGCGCACTCATTCGCACCATATTTGTCCGCGTCCTTCACTCAGCTGTGCGATTGTGGTATAAAGCGCGCCGCTCCGGAATGCTTCCGGGGTAAAAATGCCGCACACGCATCGACACATGTGTCTGGGTGCCTCGATAGGGGTTGACGCATGGGATGTGTGGAGGACTAACCCGTATATATAGAGGTTTATTATGCCGCAAGTAAGCATGCGCGATATGCTGCAGGCTGGTGTTCACTTTGGCCACCAGACCCGCTACTGGAACCCGAAGATGGGTCAATTCATCTTTGGTGCCCGCAACAAGATTCACATCATCAACCTGGAGCACACTGTACCGGCCTTCAACGAAGCCCTGCAGGTGATCAAGGGGATGGCTGCTCAAAAGAAAAAGATTCTGTTCGTTGGCACCAAGCGTGCTGCACAGAAATCTATCAAAGAGCAGGCTGAGCGCTGTGGCCAGCCCTTCGTCAGCAACCGCTGGCTGGGCGGTATGCTCACCAACTACAAAACCATCCGCGCGTCCATCAAGCGTTTCCGTGAGCTGGAAGCCCAGTCTCAAGATGGCACTTTCGAAAAGCTGACCAAAAAAGAAGCTCTGATGCGCACCCGCATGATGGAAAAGCTTGACCGCTCCATCGGTGGTATCAAAGACATGGGCGGCCTGCCCGACGCGATTTTCGTAATCGACGTTGAGCACGAGCGCATCGCCATCCAGGAAGCTAACAAGCTTGGTATTCCGGTAATCGGTGTTGTCGATACCAATAGCGATCCCGCTGGTGTTGACTATGTAATTCCCGGTAACGACGACGCTATCCGTGCAATCAAGCTGTACACCACTGTTGCAGCTGACGCGGTGCTCGCCGGTGCAGCGGAAGCTGGTAGCGCGGTGAACAAAGACGAGTACGTCGAAGCTAGCGATGACGAAGCTGCTGCAGAGTAATTTGCAGGGCTAAGTGGTGTGACGGAGTAGCGTTACATTGCGAACTTAAAAAGGGGCCCGAATTACGGCCCCTTTTTTCTAATTTTTAGTGACAGAACCCCGAGGAAAAAATCATGGCGATTACCGCGTCAATGGTAAAAGAACTGCGCGAGCGTACTGGCCTGCCGATGATGGAGTGTAAGAAAGCACTTACCGCAGCGGATGGCGATATCGAGAAAGCGATCGAAGACCTGCGCAAAGCCTCCGGCCTGAAGGCTGCTAAAAAAGCTGGCCGCACCGCTGCAGACGGCGTTGTCGCTGCAAAAATAGCCGAGGACGGCAGCTACGGTGTGTTGGTTGAAGTGAACTCTGAGACTGACTTCGTTGCCCGCGATGAAAACTTCCAGGCTTTTGTTGCCAAGGTGGTCGATAAGGCATTTGCTGAGCGTCAGCAGGACGTAGCCGCCCTGATGGAAGGTGATCTGGAAACTGCTCGCGAAGCACTGGTTCAGAAAATCGGTGAGAACATCGGTGTGCGTCGAATCCAGCTGGTTGAGGCTCCGGTTGTAGGTGCCTACGTACACTCCAATAATCGTATCGCCGCCCTGGTAGCTCTGAGCGCTGGTGAGGTTGAGCTGGCGAAAGACGTTGCTATGCACGTAACCGCGGTAAACCCCCAGGTGAATAAGCCTGAAGATATGCCTGCTGATGTTCTGGAAAAAGAGAAGGACATCATCAAGGCGCAGCCGGATATGGAAGGCAAACCCGCTGAGATCGTTGAGAAAATGATGGGGGGCCGTATCAAGAAGTTCCTGAAGGAGAACAGCTTGGTAGAGCAGCCTTTCGTTAAGAATCCTGACGTGAGTATTGGCAAGCTGGTTAAAGAAGCCGGCGCTGACGTAACTTCTTTCGTTCGTTTTGAAGTGGGCGAAGGTATCGAGAAAGAAGAGGTGGACTTCGCTGCAGAAGTAGCTGCACAGGTTAAGTCCTCTTCTTAATTGATAATAGTGGGTGCCCTGTGCGCTCACTCGCGGTGGGGTGCCTTCGCTGGAGCCTATGTGCTTACAGCGGGGCACCCCTCTGTGTAAATGACTGAAAGTGTTGTAATGTTCGGCGGCAATACTTGGCCACTAAACAGGTACATTTGAGAGGACCGAAGAATGCCCGGTATTAAAGACCGCAAATATAAAAGAATTCTGTTGAAACTCAGCGGCGAAGAGCTGATGGGTGATCAGGGTTTTGGTATCAGCCCTAAAGTGCTGGACAAAATGGCCCTGGAGATTGGCCAGCTGGTAGGTATCGGCGTTCAGGTTGGATTAGTTGTGGGCGGCGGCAACTTGTTTCGCGGCGCGGCCCTGAGTGCAGCCGGACTCGATCGCGTGACCGGCGATCATATGGGAATGCTGGCTACGGTAATGAATGCCTTGGCCCTGCGAGATGCACTGGAAAGGTCCAATATCTCCTCGCGGGTAATGTCCTCTATTCAGATGAGCGGAATTGTGGACCACTATGACCGCCGCGCGGCCATTCGCTACTTGGAGCGCGGTGAGGTACTGATTTTTGCCGCGGGTACCGGCAACCCATTTTTTACCACAGATTCTGCAGCCTGCCTGCGCGGTATTGAAATTGAGGCTGAGTTGGTGCTAAAAGCCACCAAGGTAGACGGTGTTTACTCGGCTGATCCGGTACTGGACCCTACCGCAACCCGCTATGACCAGCTGACTTATGACGAAGTGCTCGATAAAAAACTTGGCGTGATGGATTTGACTGCGATCTGTCTCTGCCGCGAGCACAATATGCCCGTTCGGGTGTTCCGTATGGATAAAACCGGTGCGCTGCTCAATATTGTCGTGGGCGGCGAGGAAGGCACGCTAATCGAAGAGGAAGTGAAATCGTGATTGAAGATATCAAAAAAGACGCTAAGACTCGCATGAGCAAGGCGCTCGACGCACTGGCCAATAATTTCAATAAAATTCGCACCGGCCGTGCGCATCCGAGTATTCTCGACGGTATTCATGTTTCCTATTACGGTTCAGATACTCCACTATCTCAGGTTGCCAATGTCACAGTTGAGGATGCGCGCACCTTATCGGTGACTCCTTGGGAGAAAAACCTGGTTCCAGACATCGAAAAGGCGATTATGAAATCGGATCTGGGCCTCAACCCAAGCACAGCGGGTGCGGTTATTCGTATACCGATGCCTATGCTGACCGAAGAGACTCGCAAGAACTTTATTCGTCAGGCTCGCGGTGAGGCTGAGACTGCGCGTGTGTCTATCCGAAATATTCGTCGCGATGCGCTTGCTGAGGTGAAATCTTTGGTCAAGGACAAGGAGATCTCCGAGGACGATGAGCGTCGTGCAGGTGATGATGTTCAGAAAATTACAGATCAGTTTGTAGCGGATGTCGATAAGGCGCTCGCAGCTAAAGAAAAAGATCTGATGGAAATTTAATGGGTAATAGTGGTACCAGCTTGAGCTCCCCGGTCCCCCGACATATCGCCATTATTATGGATGGTAATGGGCGCTGGGCCGCCCGCAGAGGGCTCTCGCCCTCGGCTGGGCACAAGGCTGGAGTTGAGCGCATACGCGATCTCCTGTCTGCGTGTAGGAGTCGCGGTGTAGAGGTGCTGACATTGTTCGCTTTTTCTAGCGAAAATTGGCAGCGCCCTCCTAAGGAAGTGGAGCTGCTAATGACGCTGTTTCACTCCTATCTGCGCAAAGAAGCTAGGCGTATGCGTGATGAAGGTGTGCGCCTGAGAGTGGTAGGGCGCAGGGATCGTTTTTCGCCTCGCTTGCAGCGCGCCATTGTGGAAGCGGAAGAGATTACCCGGGGCTGTACTCAGGGCGACCTGGTTATTGCTGCGGACTATGGCGGTCGCTGGGATATTGCCCAGGCGGCAAAGCAGCTTGCCGAAGAGGTGGTCAATGGCCAGCGGTCCCTCGACTCCATTGATGAGGATGCGGTTGAAAGCCATATACAGCTCGCGGATTTGCCATCGGTGGATCTATTGATAAGATCCAGTGGCGAGCAGCGTATAAGTAACTTTATTCTCTGGCAGGCCGCCTATAGCGAGTTATTTTTTACCGATACGCTCTGGCCGGATTTTGATGAAAGCGCCCTTGATGAGGCGATAAAAGCATTTCAACAGCGCGACCGGCGATTCGGTGGGCGCGCTGAAGGTGATGGCACGGCTGTGCAGGCCTGACAGGGATCGGGCCAAATGCGCGGCCATTTTTTTGTCCGCGAATAATTTTTAGGAATATTACACCGGGGCGTTCAGGCTTGCTGTGCGATAGTAGGCTGAGTGTAGGTCCAGATGAAAGGGGTTTTCGGTGCTTAAACAAAGAATAATTACTGCGCTGGTATTGCTGGTACTTTTCGCTGGAGTTTTGTTCCTGCTACCAATTCAATGGTACACACTGATTTTCGTTGCCGTGATTTTGCTCGGTGGTTGGGAGTGGGCCAATCTTTCCAACCTCAATCGCGCACTGCGTTTTGTCTTTCTCGCCGCACTGGGCGGAACCCTGGTATTCACCGCGGAATATGTTTTTTCCATGGATTTCGGATCCCCGGATATTGATCGGGCCCGTCAAATCCTGGCAGTAGCCTGCGGTTGGTGGGCGCTTGCTTTTCACTGGGTCCAGAGCTACCCCGCCAGTGCCTCGCTGTGGGGCAATCGTTGGGTACGTGGACTGATTGGGCTAGTGGTTCTGGTGCCCAGCTGGTTGTCGCTGGTGGTTTTGCGTGGGCTCGATCACGGGGCCTGGCTGGTATTGTATGTCGTCGCTATTGTTGTCGCTGCCGATGTGGGCGCTTATTTTGTCGGGCGCAAGTTCGGAAAGCGCAAGTTGGCCCGCGAAGTGAGTCCCGGCAAATCCTGGGAGGGTTTTTTTGGCGGTTTGGGAGCCTGCTTGATACTCGCACTGGTTACTTCCTACCTGTTTGATCTTCCTCTGAAAAATACTGTGCTGTTCTCTTTCGGTGTACTGGTAACTGCGCTTGCCTCAGTCATTGGCGACCTGCTGGAGAGTATGTTCAAGCGGCACCGGGGTATCAAAGACAGTAGTCATATTCTGCCAGGGCATGGCGGTGTTATGGATCGGCTGGATAGTCTCACTGCGGCTTTACCGGTTTTCACCATGGCGGCCCTCGCTAGTGAGCTGCCTAAGTACTTATAACGGGTACGCCACACTTCAATTTATATCCAGTGCTTGTGACCAGCGCCGCCATTGTCTGTCGGTGCTTTGGTCGAGGTACAAGAAGTTTCGTAGGTAAGTCGAGCACTTATGCAAAGGCAATCTCCACAAGTCGTCACTGTCCTAGGTTCTACGGGCTCTATTGGTGTAAGTACACTCGATGTGCTTGCCCGCCACCCCCAGCGCTATACCATCTATGCTCTGACAGCCCGCGAGCGTATTGCTGAGCTGGCCCAGCAGTGTCGTCAATATAACCCTCGCTTTGCGGTGGTGGCTGGTGAAGAGGGGGCCGATCAATTGCGCAGTATGCTGGGGGAGGGAGTTTCTACTGAAGTCCTTTGGGGTTTGGAAGGGCTATGCCAGGTTGCCTCTGCGAATGAAGTGGATGTGGTTATGGCAGCAATTGTCGGTGCAGCTGGGCTGCGTCCAACTTTAGCAGCAGTTGAAGCTGGGAAGAAAGTGTTGCTTGCGAATAAAGAGGCTCTGGTGATGGCCGGCCCAGTTTTCCTGCAAGCTTTGCGGGCAGGAGGTGCCCAATTACTGCCAATTGACAGCGAGCACAATGCCATTTTCCAGTGTCTGCCCCAGCCGTTTGGCAGCTTGGAGGGGGCGGGAGTGGAAAAAATCTTGCTAACCGGTTCCGGCGGCCCTTTCCGCACACGCCTAGCCGGTGATTTACATCGAGTGACCCCCGAGGAAGCTTGCGCACACCCCAATTGGTCGATGGGACGGAAAATTTCAGTAGATTCGGCCACCATGATGAATAAGGGGTTGGAGTTTATTGAGGCCTGTTATTTGTTCAGCGCCAGCCCAGAGCAAATAGAAGTGGTCGTGCACCCACAGAGTATTGTGCATTCCATGGTGCAATATCGGGATGGCTCCCTGTTGGCACAGATGGGTAATCCAGATATGCGCACCCCCATCGCTCACGCACTGGCCTTTCCCATCCGCATAGATGCTGGGGTTCCTGCACTCGACCTGATAGCGCAGGGCCGCCTGGATTTTGAAGCGCCAAATTATCAGCGATTCCCCTGCCTGCGTCTGGCACGCGAAGCTATGAATGCCGGCGGCAGTGCTCCCACGGTATTGAATGCGGCCAATGAGGTGGCTGTAGAGGCGTTTTTACAAGGACGGTTGGCATTTACTAGTATTGCTGCGGCTATAGAAAAAGTAATGAATAGCACTCCCACCGTTGAACTGACAGGGCTGGACGTAGTCGAAGCCATTGATCTCAATGCGCGGGAGCTGGCCCAACAAGCTGTTGGGGCCCTTTAATTTTGCTGCTGGGCATATAATGCCGGTGTTTGCGCATGAAAAGAGACTGTAACTGAGTATGGATCTGATTCAGACGGTAATCTGGGCCTTGGTAGCCCTCGGTATACTGGTTTCCTTCCACGAGTTTGGACACTTTCTCGTAGCACGGCTCTGTGGGGTCAAGGTGCTGCGCTTTTCTGTCGGCTTTGGCCGCCGCCTTTTCTCTCGCTATGACCGGCACGGCACTGAGTTTGCTATCTCAGCAATTCCCCTTGGTGGCTATGTAAAAATGCTAGATGAGCGGGAGGGGCCTGTCGCCGCTCACGAGCTGAATCAGGCATTTAACCGAAAGAGTGTTTGGGCGCGTATGGCGATTGCTGCAGCGGGTCCCGCAGCTAACTTCCTGTTGGCAATTGTACTGTTTTGGATTGTCTTTATGGGGGGCACGGCGGGTCCGGTGCCTGTCGTAGATTCCGTCAAGCCTGGAAGTATTGCTGAAGCTGCGGGATTGGAGTCCGGGCAGGAAATTATCGCGGTGGATGGCGAAGCTACACCCACTTGGCAAGCCCTCAACTGGCGCTTGGCTAACCGTTTGGGGGACAGTGGCTCTATAGAATTCTCAGTGCGCTACCCGGACTCTAACCTCGAATATCATATGGCGGCTGATATCGACCGTTGGCTCGCAGGCCAGGAAGTCCCTGACCCATTGGGGGAGATTGGCCTCGGTCTCTGGACGCCGCCCATTAGTATGACGTTGCATAAGGTTGTGGAGGGTAGCGCTGCTAGTGCAGCGGGGCTGCGTGCGGGCGATAAGATTGTGGCTACCGACGGGCGAATTTTTTCCGGTTGGGAAGAGTGGAGTCAGTATGTGCGCGCTCGTGCAGGCGAGCCCCTTCAGGTGGAAGTTGAACGACAGGGGCAACGGTTGACCCTGCCGGTTACGCCGGCGCAGGTGACGCTCGACAGTGGTGAGCGTGTCGGCCAGATCGGCGTACAGCCCGTCACCGAGCGCTGGCCCGAGGATCGCGTACGAGTTTTCCACTACGGTGTAGCTGGCGCTCTTTCTCAGGGGGTGCAAGAGACTTGGGACAAAACACTGTTCACTCTGAACAGCTTGAAGAAATTGATTTTTGGTCAACTTTCGACCAAAAACTTGAGTGGCCCCATCACCATTGCTAAAGTGGCGGGTACTTCCGCAGAGAGGGGGTGGCAGTCTTTCCTGTCGCTTTTAGCTCTGCTTAGTATCAGTCTCGGTGTACTCAATCTGTTACCCATTCCGGTACTCGATGGTGGTCACCTTCTCTACTACGGTATTGAGGCGGTCAAGGGTTCTCCTGTGTCTGAGAGAGTGCAGGTGATCGGTTTACAAGTAGGTATGGCCTTAGTGCTTTGTATTATGGGGTTGGCTCTTTATAACGATATTTTACGTTTGTAGCCTCCTGGAGTGCATTTTCCTATGGCGTTTGGAGTGAATAGATTTTTAGAGTGAGCATGGTGCCGGTTACCTTGGGAACCTCTGCTCTTATCAGAAGCGGTTCGGAATTAGTATGAAATATTGGCTGTTAGCGATATCCCTGGGCTTGGTGCTGCCTCTCAGCGCTTTAGCTCAGTCATTCGTTCTCAGCGATATTCGTGTAGAAGGTTTGCAGCGTGTTTCTGCAGGCACCGTTTTTTCAGCTCTTCCGGTGCGTGTTGGCGATGAAATTGAGCTTGCGGATATTCAGGGGGCGACCCGAGAACTGTTTCAAACCGGTTATTTTGAGGATATTCAGATCGGTCGTGAAAGTAGCGTTCTAGTTGTTAACGTGAGAGAGCGGCCAGCCATATCTAAGATAGATATATCAGGAAACAAGGCGATTGCCTCGGAAGATCTGCTAAAGGCGCTGAAGGATTACGGTCTGGCCGAGGGACAGATTTTAAAGCGCTCGACCCTCAAAGGGTTGACCCAGGAGTTTGAGCGCCAGTATGTGGCACAGGGGCGCTATGGCGCTAGCGTCCAAGCAGAAGTTAAAGAGTTACCACGCAATCAGGTTGAATTGAAGGTTATTGTCGAGGAAGGGACCGTTGCTGCGATTAAACATATCAACATCGTAGGGAATCGCGTCTTTTCAGATCAAGAGCTCGGAGAAATTTTTGAGCTTAAAACCACTGGCTGGCTCTCTTGGTTGCGCAGTGATGATAAGTACTCCCGTGAGAAGCTCACTGGTGACCTGGAGCGTCTTGAATCTTATTATCTCGATCGCGGATATCTCGACTTCCAGATCGACTCTACCCAAGTATCTCTTGGGCCGGACAAGAAGAGTGTTTTCATCACTGTTAACGTGATTGAGGGTGATGTTTACACTGTTAGTGAAGTAGAACTTGCTGGAGACCCAGTCGTTCCAGAGGAAGAAATTAAGCGCTTGCTGCTAGTGCGTGAAGGGCAGACGTTCTCCCAGGTCAGGATGACAACGACTTCAGACTATATTTCCAAGCGTTTGGGCAATAAGGGTTACGCTTTTGCCGAAGTAAACGGTATTCCAGAAGCCAATAAAGAAGAGAACACGGTAAAAATCACTTTCTTTATTGACCCTGGCAAGCGCACCTACGTTAGGCGTATTACTTTTCGTGGAAACACTCGCACGGCAGATGAAGTTTTGCGGCGAGAGTTGCGCCAAATGGAGTCCGCTTTAGCTTCTTCGGCTCTTATTGAGCAATCTAAAGTTCGCCTTGAGCGACTTGGTTACTTGAAGGTGGTGAAAGTTGAAACGGTCAAGGTACCCGGGAACTCAGAACGGGTTGATGTCGATTACAAGGTAGAGGGGCAACCCTCAGGTTCCGGGGGAGCTGGGCGCTGAATAAAGCGCTGTAACTCCTGGATTGCGAATAAAAACACTCGGAATTAGTAGATGAAAGATTTCCTCAAAGCGGCCTCCCTCGGCCTGATGTTGCCTTTAAGTGCAATAGCGCAGTCGTTCGTGGTCAATGATATTCGCGTGGAAGGATTGCAACGCGTCTCTGCCGGTACAGTCTTCTCTGCCCTTCCCGTGCGAGTGGGTGATGAAATTGAATCCGTGGAAATCCAGAGCGCTACCCGGGCACTGTTCCGCACCGGCTACTTTGAAGATATCCAAATCGGCCGTGAAAATGGTGTTCTGGTGGTCACTGTTCGCGAGCGTCCAGCAATTTCCAAGATTGAGATCAGCGGTAATAAGGCCATCGCCACCGAAGATTTGCTCAAGGGTATGAAGGATAACGGTTTATCCGAGGGGCAGATCTTTAAACGTGCAACTCTGGAGGGGCTCGCCCAGGAGCTTGAGCGCCAATATGTGGCACAGGGGCGCTATGGTGCAAGTGTTAAGACCGAAGTGAAAGAATTGCCACGCAACCAGGTCGAGCTGCGGGTTATCGTCGACGAGGGCTCGGTTGCGGCTATCAAGCACATCAATGTTGTGGGTAACGAGGCATTTTCCGACGAAGAATTGGCAGAAATTTTCGAGCTGCAGACCACAGGTTGGTTGTCCTGGCTGCGCAGCGATGACAAATATTCCCGTGAGAAACTCACTGGTGACCTGGAGCGCCTAGAGTCCTACTATCTCGACCGCGGCTATCTGGATTTTCAAATAGAATCCACTCAGGTTTCCCTGAGCCCAGACAAGCAGAGTGTTTTTATCACAGTCAATGTGAGAGAGGGGAATGTTTACACCGTCAGTGAGGTGGATCTCGCCGGCGACCCGGTGGTTTCGGAAGAGGAAATCAAGCGCTTACTGTTGGTGCGTGAAGGGCAGACTTTCTCCCAGATTCGGATGACCACCACGTCTGACTATATTACTAAGCGTCTGGGCAATGAAGGTTATACCTTTGCCGAGGTGAATGGCATTCCCGAACCCAATAAAGAAGAGAATACGGTAAAAATTACCTTCTTTATCAACCCGGGTAAGCGCGCCTATGTGCGCCGAATCAATTTCCGTGGTAACACCCGTACTGCCGATGAGGTGTTGCGCCGTGAAATGCGTCAGATGGAATCTGCCTCGGCCTCCTCCGCAAGAATTGAGCAATCCAAGGTGCGCCTGGAACGCCTCGGTTACTTTAAAGAGGTGGAAGTAGAAACTGCAGAGGTACCTGGTACTTCCGACCAGATCGATGTGGAATATACCGTAGAGGAGCAACCTTCAGGCTCTATTGGTGGCACTATCGGCTGGGCACAGAGTAGCGGTTTGGTACTCGGCGGTAATATCCAGGAAAATAACTGGCTGGGTACCGGCAAGCAGGTAGGTATAGGTTTAAACGTGTCTACCTACCAGACCGCACTGAACTTTTCCTATCTTGACCCTTACTTTACCCCTGACGGTGTGAGCCGCGGGTTTAACGTTTTTTATAGGGAAAATGACTACTCTGAGGTTAACCTGTCGGACTACAACACGACTAGTTATGGTGGTGGTGTTAGCTTTGGCTACCCGGTTTCAGAAATTTCCCGTGTGGGACTGAATGTTAATTTCAGTCATTTGGAGCTCTCGGCCTCGAGTGGTTCTGTACAGGAAATCCAATCCAGCCCATCTCTTTTGGATGACACCGCTCGTGAGGGGGTGACACTCATTGATGCCGAGACGATTGTTGCAGATCTCAATAATGACGTGGCCAATGATCTTGCAATGATGATTGATCAGAACCAGTTTAATACTTCGGCAGATGGTTTTATCGATCGTTACGGTGATGCGTTTAATAACTTGGCTTTGACAGCTTCTTATGCCCGCTCCACTTTGAACCGCGGTATATTGGCGACTCGCGGGGCATCCCAGAATTTCTCCGCAGAATTTACCGTGCCCGGCAGTGATCTTGAATACTACAAATTTATTTATACTGGTCAGTATTTCCGCCCCCTAACGAAGAGTTTGACGCTACGTCTGCGTACGCGCCTGGGTTACGGGGATGGCTACGGTGATCTCGATCAACTGCCTTTCTTTGAAAATTTCTATGCCGGTGGTTTTGGCTCCGTGCGCGGTTTCAAGCGTAATACACTGGGCCCCCGTTCCACTCCTGCAGAGTTTTATACTCAACTTCCTTGTGCAACCGATGGTGAAAGCATTACAAAAAACTGCTATCAGATAGATGAGAATGGGAACCTGGATATCCGTCAGAACGGTGATGCCGATCCATTTGGTGGAAACATCCTAGTCGAGGGTAGTGCCGAGGTTATTTTCCCGCTGCCGTTTATCAAAGATCAGCGCTCTCTGCAGTCTGCCTTCTTTGTTGATGCAGGTAACGTCTTTGATACTAGTTGTGATGAAACCCAGATCAACTGTTACGATGTGGACTTCGGTAAAATGAATGTTTCCGCGGGCATTGGCTTGACATGGGTTACCGGTTTTGGACCATTGACTTTCAGTTTGGCTAAAGCCTTGAAGGAAAACGAGGATGATGAGACGGAAGTGTTCCAGTTTACCCTGGGTAATAGCTTTTAACTTTATCGAATATAAATGGATTGAGTGCAGCTGCTGCGCATAAAAAATAAAACCAATTGGAGAGACTAAAGTGCTTAAGAATGTAAAGATTTTCGCAATCCTGCTGGCTGGTATAACCCTGTCTGGCGCCGCCATGGCGCAGACCAAGGTTGCGGTATTTAACCTGCAGGCTGCGATTATGAGCACCGATGTGGCCAAGACCAAGGTCAATTCATTGAAGACCAGTTCCGAGTACTCCAAGCTGCAAAGTAGTGCCGAGTCTATTCGTTCAGAACTACAAAAAATGGCAGAAGATGCGCAGAAAAATAGCGTTACCTGGTCCGATGAGCAGAAAACAGAATATCAACGTAAGATGAACTTCAAGCGTTCAGACTTTGAAACTACCGTTAAAAAACTGCGCGCAATGGAGGCCCAGGTGGGCCAGGAAATTCAAACTTCTCTGGGGCCCAAGGCTAAAACAGCGTTGGAAGCGATCATTAAAGAGCAAAACCTGGACTTAGTGTTGGATGCCTCTACCGCTTACTTTGCAAATCCTTCGGTCAATCTGACTGAGGCTGTCGTAAAGCGTATGAATGCTGATAAGTAATCGATAGTCTGTATGAGTGACAATTTGTCGTTAACCCAGCTTGCAAATGCTCTGGGTGCTGAGCTGCGTCTGGCCCCCGGGGTAGACGCAGAATATGTAATTTCTGGTCTTAGCACTTTGCAAGATGCTGGGCCCGAGCAGTTGACCTTCCTGGCAAACCCTAATTATCGCCGCTTCCTCAAGACCACGTCAGCGGGCGCTGTATTGGTGACTGCCGAGTTTGTTGAGGAGACACCTGTTAGCGCACTTTGTGTGGATAACCCTTACTTGGCTTTTGCCAGGGCGAGTGCTTTGTTCAATACGGCTCCAACGATTGAGGCGGGTATTCACCCGAGCGCTGTAGTTCATCCGGATGCAGAAGTGGCCTCTAGTGCCTCTATTGCAGCTGGTGCGGTGATAGAGGCGTTTGCGAAAATTGGGCCTCGGGCATCGGTTGGCGCCAACTGCTTTGTGGGAGAGGGCAGTACCCTTGGAGAAGGGAGCTGCCTTTATGCGGGTGCAATACTGCATCACGGTTGTCAGGTCGGGCGCGATGTTATCATCCACAGTCACGCGGTTATTGGTGCAGACGGCTTTGGTTTTGCGCTGCATCAGCGTGAATGGATTAAGATTTATCAGCTGGGTGGCGTGCAGGTTGGCGATGAGGTTGAGATAGGCGCCAATACTTGTGTGGATCGTGGGGCACTTGGTGACACTTTGATTGGTTGTGGTGTCAAGATCGACAATTTGGTCCAAATCGCGCACAATGTGCAGATTGGTGACTACTCAGCCATTGCTGCATGCACAGGAATTGCGGGCAGCGCAGTAATCGGTAAGCACTGTGCTTTGGGCGGCAGCTCCCGTATTGCCGGGCATGTAACCATTGCGGATGGCTGCCAAGTTACCGCTAATACTTTTGTGACCAAATCCATCGACAAACCGGGAATCTACTCCGGTGCTTTACCCTTTGCCGATAGTCAGTCCTGGCGTCGCAACGCGGTGCGCTTCGGGCAGTTGGATAAGGTGGCACGAAGGGTTAAAGATTTGGAGAAGCAACTTAAAGCCCTGTCCCTCGATCGGGATAAATAGCTCACAGCTGCTTTAAGAAAAACAATTTTGATTTGATGTTTTCGGGGCGTTTAACGCCCCGAAGTGGTTTCTGGGGGCATTTGGAATGATGGATGTAACTGAGATTCGCGAGTACCTGCCACATCGCTATCCGTTTTTATTGGTCGATCGTGTCGTTGAACTCGAAGAAGGGAAGTTTATTAAGGGGTATAAAAATATCTCTATTAATGAAGAGCTGTTTAACGGTCACTTTCCACAGATGCCGATTTTTCCCGGTGTTATGATCGTTGAGGCTCTGGCCCAGGTTTCAGGAATTCTCGGCTTCAAAACATTTGGCAAGAAGCCCGAGGATGGCTACCTGTACCTGTTTGGTGGTGTCGACAAGGCGCGCTTTAAGCGTCAGGTGGTCCCTGGGGACAGGCTGGACCTGATGTCCGAAGCAGTTTCAGTGCGCCGTAATATCTGGAAGTTTTCCTGTAAAGCCAGTGTCGATGGTGAGCTTGCGGCCTCTGCAGATCTTCTGTGTGCGGTGAAGCAGGTTTAAAGCGCTTATTCGTCACTTGACGTGGCTGCTAAGGTGCTTTTGATAACTCTTCCAGTTGTTGTTTATTTGAAGTTGTAGTGTCCGAAGTGTCGCTACCTGAGGAGTAGATTCCAGAATGCAGACAAATATCCACCCCACAGCTATTATCGATCCGACGGCGGTTATCGGTTCCGGGGTGAGTATCGGAGCCTATTCCATAGTTGGCGCCGATGTGGAACTCGGTGATGGCTGTGAAATTGCTTCACATGTTGTATTGAGTGGGCCCACTAAGCTCGGAAAAAATAACCGTATTTACCAGTTTGCCTCGATAGGTCAAGATACGCCGGACAAAAAATATCAAGGCGAGCAGACCACCCTGGTAATCGGCGATAACAATGTTATTCGTGAGGGCGTTACCATCCACCGGGGCACTGTGCAGGATCGTGGGGAAACCACTATCGGCAGTGATAACCTGATTATGGCCTATGCCCACATTGGTCATGACAGTGTTGTCGGTAATCACACCATTCTTGTTAATAATGTGGGGCTCGCCGGCCACGTAATAGTAAAAGATTGGGCAATCCTCAGCGGGTACAGTCTTGTACATCAGCATTGCACCATTGGTGAGCACGCTTTCCTAGGGATGGGCGCAGCGATCGGCAAAGATGTGCCGGCTTATGTCATGGTGGCTGGGAATCCGGCAGAGGCCAAGACTATTAATGCGGAGGGGTTGCGTCGTAGAGGTTTTTCCCGCGAGGATATCTCTCTAATCAACAAGGCATACAAAACGGTCTACCGGCGCGGCCTCACTCTGCAAGAGGCTGTCCAGGCCCTTACGGAACTGCGTGAGCAGTCCCCTGTAATTCAGCCTTGGATTGATTCCCTGCAGACCTCCTCTCGCGGAATTGTCCGCTAAGCACAACTATTTGCGGGAAGTGCTGTTATTGTGCACTTCCTGATTTAGTCTTTTCATATCTTAATCGGTATCTATGAAAATTGAGCCATTTCCACTCTGGGGGAATTGTTAGGCGTGTCAGAAAATAATAAGCCGGTTCGTATTGGTATTGTTGTCGGTGAGGCCTCTGGAGATATCCTCGGTGCAGGTCTTATTGACTCCCTGCGAAAGCGCCTCCCGGGAATTCAGTTTGAAGGGATTGCCGGTCCGCGTATGCAGGCTTTGGGGGCGAAATCCCTTTTTCCAATGGAGCGCCTCTCGGTGATGGGATTGGTTGAGCCGCTAAAACGACTGCCAGAATTATTAAAAATTCGCCGCACTCTGCGCGAGCACTTCACTGAAAATCCGCCGGACCTTTTTATCGGTATCGATTCACCAGATTTTAACTTGTCTCTGGAGGAGTCCCTCAAGGCCGAAGGGGTTCGCACTGTGCATTATGTCAGCCCTTCAGTGTGGGCGTGGCGGCAGGGGCGAATAAAAAAGATTGCTCGTGCTATTGACCATATGCTCACCTTGCTGCCTTTTGAGGCTGCTTTTTATCGTGAAAACCACGTGCCGGTGACTTTTGTGGGGCATCCGTTAGCGGATGATATTCCTTTGCAGGTTAGCAGTGTTGCAGAGCGCAAAGAGCTGGGTCTCACAGTTGATGACCGTGTTATTGCACTGTTACCGGGTAGCCGAGGTGGGGAAGTGCGTTTGCTTGGGCCACTATTTTTGCAGACGGCTCGCTGGTGTTACCAGCGCCATCCCGATCTCAAATTTGTATTGCCGGCAGCAAATGAGCAGCGTTTAGCCGAATTGCGGGAGCAGCTAAAGGATTTTCCGGAACTGCCTGTCACGATATTAGAGGGAGATTCACACAAGGCGCTCAGTGTGTCAGATGCTGTGTTAATTGCTTCAGGAACGGCAACGTTAGAAACCATGCTACTGAAAAAGCCTATGGTGGTTGCCTATAAACTGGGCAAAATTACTTACGCTATCGTCTCTCGTATGCTGCACACTCCCTGGGTTTCTCTGCCCAACTTGCTGGCACAAAGGGAGCTGGTGCCGGAAATCCTGCAGAGTGATGCGACCCCGGAGAATCTCGGAGCGGCGTTGATGCGCTATTTTGAAGATCCACTACTGGGTGATCAGTTGCAGCGCGAATTTGACGATCTTCACCAGCAATTGCGTCGAAATGCCTCTGAGCGGGCAGCCGATGCTATCTGTGCTCTTTTGAAGTAATCGGGTTTTATAAACCATGAGTGTTAAAAAAGAATTACCTCCGTACATCTGTCCTTATAAAGGTGATCTTCTCGCTGGAGTCGATGAAGTTGGCCGTGGCCCATTAGCTGGAGATGTAGTGGCGGCTGCAGTAATTCTCGATCCAGCAGAGCCCATTTTGGGGCTGGCCGACTCCAAAAAACTTAGTGAGAAAAAACGAGAGTCGCTCTTTGAGGAAATTTGTGAGCGTGCGTTGAGTTTTTCTATTGCCCGTGCAACCGTCGAAGAAATTGATCAGATCAATATTCTGCAGGCGAGTTTATTGGCAATGCGCCGTGCAGTGGAGCAGTTGCCACTACAGCCTGAGTTTGTGTTAGTAGATGGTAATAAAAGACCGGACTGGTCTTATCCCTGCGATACTGTGATTAAAGGGGATGGTCGCGTTGCCGCCATTGCTGCGGCCTCAATTTTGGCCAAAGTGACCCGTGATCGAGAGATGGTGGAGTTGGATGCACGCTATCCAGGTTATGGGCTGGCCGGCCACAAAGGTTATCCAACTAAAGCTCATATGCAGGCCCTGGAAGAATTGGGCCCCAGCCCACTGCACCGGGTGAGTTTTGCCCCGGTAAGGAAACTCTTAGAGGATATTGCTTAAACCCAAGGTTGTAGAGCGCTTGACTAGCGCTCAATTTTTTTGATCCTGGCTCTGATAATCATTTTGTCGGACACCTCTTCAATTTCCACTTGGTAATTATTGAGGATGAATAAACTGATATTGCCATCTGGGATGCTTTCAAGGTGCTCCATAAGGAGACCGTTGAAAGTCTTTGGGCCGTCGGTGGTCAGGTCCCAATTTAGCGTGCGGTTGATATCCCGGATAGAGGTTCCACCCTCGATCATATACCAGCCGCTTTCCATGGCGACAATTTCCTCATCGTCGCTGGGAACTGGGCTCGCGGTGAAGTCGCCGACAATTTCCTCCAGTAGATCTTCTAGAGTTACTATCCCCATCACCTCCCCATATTCATCCACAACCAAGCCCATGCGGCGCTTGGTTTTCTGGAAGTTCATTAGCAGGGTGGGCAGTGGGGTGGCCTCGGGTACAAAGTAAGGTTCACCGGTAAAGGACTTGAGACGTTCAGCTGTGAGTTTGTCTGGGCCGTCTCGCAGTATCTGTGCGGCGCGACGCAGGTGCAAAATACCCACTACCTGATTGATATCTCCCCGGTATACCGGCAGGCGGGTGTAAGTACTCTCTGCCAGTTGTTGGAGAATCTGATCGGCGCTGTTTTCCAGGTCGATTCCCATGACCTCGTTGCGCGGGATCATAATGTCTTCCACTGTGGCCTGGTCCAGGTCCAGCACATTGAGAAGCATGCCTTTGTGCTTGCTGGGAAGCAGGGCGCCAGATTCGAACACCACTGTTCTAAGTTCCTCGGGCGCTAGGTGTTCTGCCTCGTTGCCAGCAGTTGCTTCAACGCCTACCAGGCGCGCAAGTCCATTGGATATGCTGCCGACGAGTAATACAAACGGTGTCAGAAGCCATTGCAGTGGGCGTAAAATTAGCGATGCAGGAAATGCCACTCTCTCCGGGTGAAGAGCGGCAATGGTTTTTGGGGTGACTTCCGCAAAAATAAGAATAACGATTGTGAGAGCGCCGGTAGCGTAGAAGAGGCCGGCATCGCCGTACAGTTGAGTAAAGACAGCACCGGCAATTACTGAGGCCAGGATATTGACCAGATTATTGCCAATCAGGATAACGCCGATCAGCTTGTCCGGTCGGGCAAGCAGTTCCATGGCCCGCTTGGCGCCGCGGTGACCGCTCTTGGCCTGGTGGCGCAGGCGGTAGCGGTTCAGCGCCATCATGCTGGTTTCGGAGCTGGAAAAGAAAGCCGATATCACAATCAGCAGGGCAAGCAGGCTAAACAGCAGGCCCGGGGGCATCTCGTTCAAGGGAGAACTCTTTTTATTTCTGAGCGGAGATATTGAAACAGAACGGCTACCTCCGCAAGTTTTCCGGTCACTTATAAACCTAAATAAACCCGGTAAAGGCTATAGGGGCGGTTGAGGAGATCAAGGGGTGTTTGGTCTCCTCCCTGAAAATGGCACCTGTGAGCGAATGTCAGTGCCGTTTGCTTATACTCGACTTTAAACGGCTCCTCTTTAGTATTCTTAGCCGCGCTGAAGGATAACCTCAATAACCAACTTACTACCAAAGTAGGCCAGCATTAGTGCAGCAAAGGCACACAGAGTCCAACGCACGGCAGTGTTACCGCGCCAACCCCACTGCCAATGCCCCCAAAGAAGAATACTGTAAAGCACCCAGGCGAGCAGGGAGAGCACTGTCTTGTGTAGGGGGCCCTGCTCAAAAAGGTTACCCACAAAGATAAATCCGGTAATCAGGGAGGCAGTTAACAGTAATTGGCCGAAAGCAATTAACCCAAAGAGTAATGACTCCATGCTTTGCAGGGGGGGGAGCAGGCGCATGGCACCCACTGGCCGATGGTTGTGTAGCTGCTGGTTCAGGTAATAAAGGTAGATGGCCTGTAGGGTTGCAAGAGTAAGTAGGGAGTAGGCGGAGATTGATAGCAGCGCGTGTATGGCAATCCCAGAAGATAACTGTTGGTGTGGTGCAACGCCTCCCCAGGTGTGGGACGCGGTCAGTTCGGTGAGTGCTCCTAACGGGGCAAAAATCAGTATCAACAAGGTTAGTGGTCGATTCACCGCTAGGATAAGCAGCAATAAGTTCACCACCCAGGTGATTAATGACAGCATTGCTAACAGATCAAAGCGATAGCCTGCTGAGGAAAACAGTGTCTGCGCAAGGGATATTGCGTGGGTGGCCAGGGCTCCGGCGAGCAGGCCCAGGAGCAGTTTACGATCGGGCTGTTGGGCGCGGGCAAGGGCCCTGGCCGCGACAATGGTGGTAGCTATATATAGCGCGATGGCCGTCCAGTGGGCGAATGCCGCCATTGGTTAGATCCGTATCTTCTAAGCAGTGGAGGAGGAGTGTGTCACAGCACGCTTTAACAGGGAAGATCTGGTGATATTTCGGCTGTGACGGGACCTGAGCTATACTGCCGCGCCTCAGAGTGGGAGTTTGGAGATACTCCCCAAAAAAATTTCGCGGCCCTCCGCACCGGGGTCCTGTCCGCAATCGGAGAAATCGAGACGAATTTATGTTCGATAACCTGAGTGACCGCTTATCGGCGGCCCTAAAAAAAGTCACCGGCAAGGCCCGTCTGACCGATGACAATATCCGCGATACCCTGCGTGAAGTGCGCAAAGCGCTGCTTGAGGCGGATGTCGCTCTGCCAGTCGTGAAGGCCTTTGTACAGCAAGTGCGCACAGCCGCTGTTGGGCAGAAGGTTAGCAAGGCCCTGAACCCGGGGCAGCAGTTCGTCAAGATTGTTCAGGATGAGCTGGTTAAGGTGATGGGTGCTGCTGCAGAGCCGCTCAACCTTGCAGTTCAGCCCCCCGCTGTGATTTTGATGGCGGGCCTTCAGGGGGCCGGTAAAACCACCAGTGTTGCCAAGCTAGCCAAATACCTGCAGGAGCGGGAAAAGAAGAAAGTTATGGTGGTGAGTGCGGACGTGTATCGCCCCGCAGCCATCAAGCAGCTGGAAACTCTGGCAGGTGAAGTGGGCGCGCTGTTCCATGCTTCAACTCCTGATCAGAAGCCCCTGGATATTGCCAAGGGTGCAGTGGATGCGGCTCGCAAGCAATTTGCCGATGTACTGATTGTCGATACCGCGGGTCGTCTGCATATTGACAGTCAGCTGATGGATGAAATCCGCGAGCTGCACAGTGAGTTGGATCCCGCAGAAACCCTGTTTGTTATCGACGCAATGATCGGTCAGGATGCGGTAAATACCGCCAGCGCCTTCAATGAGGCCCTGCCACTGACCGGGGTTATTCTGACTAAGGCAGATGGTGATGCACGCGGTGGTGCGGCACTCTCTGTGCGCCATGTTACTGGCAAGCCGATCAAGTTTATCGGTGTTGGTGAAAAGACCGACGCCCTGGAAACCTTCCACCCGGACCGTATCGCCTCCCGTATCCTGGGTATGGGCGACATTCTGTCTCTGATTGAAGAAGCAGAGCAGAAGATCGATAAAGAGAAAGCCGAAAAGCTGGTTAAGAAGGTCCAGAAAGGTAAAGGCTTTGACCTGGAAGACTTGCGCGACCAGTTGCAGCAAATGCAAAACATGGGTGGCTTTGGCTCCCTGCTGGAGAAAATGCCCGGCATGGGTGGTGTGGCGCAGGCCGCACAACAGGCCGACATGGGTAAAGAATTTAAGCGTATGGACGCCCTGATTTCCTCCATGACGCCGGCCGAACGCCGCAATCCTGACCTTCTTAACGGTTCGCGCAAGCGCCGTATCGTCGCCGGCTCCGGCACCCAGCTGCAAGATCTCAATCGCTTGCTTAAACAGCATAAGCAGATGGGCAAGATGATGAAAAAGCTCAAGGGCGGCGGTATGGGCAAGATGATGCGCGGCCTCGGTGGAATGACCGGGGGTGGTGGTCTGCCCGGAGGTCTCGGCGGAATGGGCGGTATGCCCGGTGGCCTGCCCCCCGGATTCAAGAAAAAGTAAGGGTTTTCGGGGCTCTGAGGGCCCTAGGAATCGCTATACAAATCTCTGGCGGTACATTAGAATACGCCGCCTTTCAGCCGGGTGAGCTGCCGGCAGAGATGTTTGGGTGACAGCTTATTGCTGTCGCCAAGTGTTAAAAAATACAGGAAAGTTACATGGTAACCATTCGTTTGGCTCGTGGCGGTGCTAAAAAACGCCCGTTCTATCACCTGACCGTAACCGACAGCCGCAAGTCTCGCGACGGTCGATTCATTGAGCGTGTTGGCTTCTTCAACCCGGTTGCCCGTGGCCAGGAAGAGCGTCTGCGCATTGATCGTGAGCGTGTTGACTACTGGCTGGGTCACGGTGCTCAGGTTTCTGATCGCGTCAGCAAGCTGCTGAAAGAATCTGCTTAATTTGCGCGTAAGTGGTGCTCCTGTGGCAGATAACGGAAAACCTTCCGAAGAGTTGGTCACGGTTGGGCGCGTTACTACCGTTTATGGTGTGCGCGGCTGGGTCAAGGTTCACTCCTATACCGAGCCGATGGACAACATCCTGCAGTTCCCTAATTGGCGCTTGCAGGGGCCGAAAGGTTGGGAAGCTCTCGAAATTGACGCTGGTAAGCGTCACGGTAAGGGCTTAATAGTACATGTGAAAGGCATTGATGACCGCGATTTGGCGGCTCGACTTTGCCAGCGCGATATAGCTGTAGCTCGTGAACTGATGCCTGAGCTTGAGCGGGGTGAGTATTACTGGCACCAGCTCGAGGGATTAAAGGTTGTCAGCCATTTCGATGGCGAAGATCACGACTTTGGTATCGTCGCCCGCATGATGGAAACTGGCGCCAACGATGTAATGGTGGTGCGCGGTGGAGCGGATAAGCGCGAGCGCTTGATTCCCTATCTGCCGGATCAGTTTATAACCAATATTGACCTGGAAGCCGGTGTAATAACCGTCGACTGGGACCCAGCTTTTTAAGGCGCTGAGCGATGACTAAAAAAATCGCTCTGGTAAGCATTTTTCCGGAGATGTTTGCTGCATTGACCGAGTATGGTGTCAGCGGTCGGGCCGTCAAATATGGCCTGTTGGAAGTGCGCTGCTGGAACCCTCGGGATTTCACCAGTGACAAGCATCGCACTGTGGATGATCGCCCTTATGGCGGTGGTCCCGGAATGGTGATGATGGCTGAACCCCTTTATCAGTCCCTGCAGGCCGCGCGCGCCTGGGCTGGGGAAGAGGGCGAAGCTGTACGCACTATCTACCTGTCTCCGCAGGGACAGCAACTGGATCAGCGCGGGGTCGAAAACCTCTCTGGCGCTGGCAATCTGGTTTTGCTGGCCGGGCGCTACGAAGGGGTAGATGAGCGTATCGTCGAATCAATGATCGACGAGGAGTGGTCCATTGGTGACTATGTCCTAAGTGGTGGTGAACTGGCTGCTATGGTGTTGGTGGATACCATTACACGGCTGATTCCCGGCGCGCTAGGGCACGACCAGTCGGCGGTTGAGGATTCATTCTCCTCGGGTTTGCTCGACTGTCCCCACTATACCCGGCCCGAACAGTACCGGGGTGTGGCGGTACCGGAAGTGTTGCTCTCGGGCAACCACGAAAGAATACGCCGCTGGCGCCTGAAGCAGGCACTGGCGCGCACACAGCAGCGTCGACCCGACCTTTTGGATGGGCTGGAGCTGAACAAGGAGCAGAAGCAACTGTTGGAAGAAATTCAACAGGAGCGGAAATCCGATAAAACTTGATGCCGGATTCGCCGGGAGGCGGGAGTAGTTCGGTGAACTAGCTGAGAAGCTACATAAACTCTATTTGGGAGCAAATCCAAATGACTAACAAAATTATCCAGCAGCTGGAGCAGGAACAGCTGAAGAGCGAAGTACCTCCCTTCGCGCCGGGCGACACTGTAATCGTTCAAGTGAAAGTAAAAGAAGGTAACCGCGAGCGTCTGCAGGCGTTCGAAGGTGTGGTAATCGGCAAGCGCAACCGCGGCCTGAACTCCTCCTTTACCGTGCGTAAAATCTCCCACGGTGTTGGTGTTGAGCGTACTTTCCAGACTCACAGCCCGCTGGTTGACAGCATCAAGGTTAAGCGTCGTGGTGACGTACGCCAGGCTAAACTCTACTACCTGCGCAGCCTGACTGGTAAAGCCGCACGTATTAAAGAGAAGCTTAACTAAGCACCTCTCATACAGCTCGTAGAAAAGCCGGGGTTATTCTCCGGCTTTTTTGTATCCGTAGTCTTCCCTTTATGGCCAGTCATGTGCCAAGCCCGAAAGGCTGAATTGCCATGGAAGTGCATTTGAACTTCTGGCCTCACGCTTCTCCCTTTGTCCCCGACAGCTACGCTATCTACCCCTGTATCCTTTAGATCAGCGCACAACTTGGGAGTTTGTACGTAGTGTCCAGTGCCTGAATATGTTAAAACGCGCCATGTGGATCTGAAATGGCATATAGCTGCCATACTGGCTGGAACTGAAGGCCGACGTTTGAGTCGAACCTCATTGAGAATTTAAGGAGCAATCGGTAATGATGCTTATCAAGAAGCCGCTGGCGCTCGCTGGAGTGCTGCTCGGTCTGCTTGGCCCAGCGGCCCTTGCAGAGGTCGACGCAAACGTTGCGAAGACAATCAAAGCCCGCCTTGAGGCAAGTAACCCCAAGCCTACTTATGGTGAAGTGCGTGAGACCCCGATCGAGGGGCTCTACGAAGTAGAGCTTGACGGTGGTAGCAGTACTCTGTTTGTCTCAGCCGATGGCAACCATTTTATTCTGGGGGACCTGTTCCAGGCTAAGACTGGCGGAGGCTTTGCGAACCTCTCTGAGGGGCGCCGAGCAACTCGCCGGGCCAAGGTGATGGAAACCCAAAGCATCGACGATATGATCGTCTTCTCGCCCAAAGGCGAGACCAAAGCGCGTATCTATGTTTTCACCGATGTCGACTGTGGCTATTGCCGCAAGTTGCACCAGGATGTTCCTGAGCTGAACAAGCGCGGGATCGAAGTAAGATATTTGGCATTCCCGCGCGGAGGCCTGCAATCTCTGGGTTATCGCAAGCTCGCTACTGCCTGGTGTGCCGATGACACCAATAAAACGCTCACCGCATTGAAGAACCGCGAAAACGTGCCTTTGCAGGTCTGCAATAACAACCCGGTTGCCGCCCAATATAAATTGGGTAACGAGGTGATCGATGTACGCGGCACGCCCACTATTGTGATGGAGGATGGCAGGGTTGTGCCCGGTTATCTGCCTCCAGCCACTCTAATTAAAGAGCTGGGTATTTAAGATCAGCGGAAGAAAGCGGCCTCTCTAAAGCGGCCGCTTTTTTATCTAAGTCGGGCTCTTCAATGCTACTTTACGTGGCTGAGTCATATTCTCTGGAGCGAGAATATCATTTAACTCTTCCTCACTTAGTAACCCCTCATCCAAAATCAACTGCTTGACGCTCGCGCCCGTCATCAATGCTTGCTGGGCAATACGAGTGGCATTTTCGTAGCCGATAAACGGATTTACCGCGGTGATCAGGCCGATACTGTTTTCTACCAACTGCCGGCAATGCTCTTCATTCGCGCTGATGCCATTGACACAGCGTTGAGCCAAGGTATGCATGGCTTGGGTCATTAAGCGCATAGACTGTAGCAAGTTGAAGGCGATAACTGGTTCCATGACATTTAACTGCAGCTGGCCCGATTCCGCTGCCAAGGTGATTGTCAGGTCGTTACCGATTACTTGGTAGGCCACCTGGTTGACCACCTCGGGAATTACTGGATTTACCTTACCAGGCATAATGGAGGAGCCTGGCTGCATCGGTGGCAGATTGATTTCATTGAGACCTGCGCGAGGGCCGCTGGAGAGAAGGCGTAGGTCGCTGCAGATCTTTGAAATTTTTACTGCGATACGTTTCATTACCCCGGAAAACATGACGAAGGCACCCATATCAGAAGTGGCCTCTACTAGATTTTCCGCGCAGACAAAGTCGATGCTGGAAATTTCAGACAGTGCCGATACAACCAGTTGACGATATTGCGGGTCGGTATTAATACCTGTACCGATTGCGGTGCCGCCCATATTGATTTCTTTAAACAGGGCTACTAGCTCTTTAACCCGAGCGACATCTTCACGAATGGTTGCAGCAAAAGCGGCAAACTCCTGCCCCAGGGTCATGGGTACTGCATCCTGTAGCTGGGTGCGGCCCATTTTAATAACCTGTGCAAATTCCTTGGCTTTGCCATCAAATTCGATACACAGCTCCTCCATAGACTGCACCAGGTCGTTGTAGCTGAGCAGGACTGCTAGGTTGATGGAGGAGGGGTAAACATCGTTGGTGGATTGCGATAGGTTTACATGGTTGTTGGGGTGAGCGTTTTTGTATTCACCCTTATTGTGGCCGAGCAATTCCAGCGCGCGATTGGCAATTACTTCATTGGCGTTCATATTGGTGGAGGTGCCGGCACCGCCTTGAATCATGTCTACCAGGAATTGATCGTGCAGCTTGCCTTCAATAATTTCATCGCAGGCTTTGGCAATTGCCGCTTCCAGGTTCTTTTCCAGGTAGCCGAGTTCGCAGTTGGCATGAGCCGCAGCCTTCTTCACCATGGCCAGCGCTTTGACCAAATTAGGGAAGTGGTTGAGGGTGATACCAGTAATTTGGAAGTTTTCCAGGGCGCGCAGGGTTTGAATGCCAAAATAGACATCGGCCGGTACTTCGCGCTCTCCGAGCAAGTCTTTTTCGGTGCGGTATTCACTACTGGTAGTGAATACCGGCATGGGTTTTAGGGTGTGGAAATCGTTTGTCATGGACTTCTGCTTTCTCTTCATCTGCATAAGGGCAAGTGCACCAATAACCAGAATTAACCTGGGTTACGGGGTGCCCGTGGTTGTTATCATTTGGGCCTCTTGGTTGGGCCTTTAATAGAAATTCATGCTTAAAGTGGAGTGGCAAAAAAACTCTGTGGACCTTCAGTGTTTGAGGCTCGGATATTTTCGCGAATACTGCGATTGATCTCATCGGAATCCGGGCCAAATACCCCGCACAGTTTTAATGCGTTTTTGATGCTGATATTACGTCCGAGAGATTCCAGCAATACTTTTGTACATACGGGTTCGCGCCGGTCACTGGCAGAGGCGCCCAGCTTGAGGCCGGATAAATAACTCACTCGGCTTTTATAGGTGGGATAGAGGATTGTCTGGGCGATTTCGTTGCGTGTCAGCGCTTCGTAGCCAATCAAAAATATACGCTCAGAGAGAAAAAGCAGCATGCCTTTGTAGCGGGACTTGTACCACTCCTCCCTATCTGGATAGCGCATGCGCTCGAAGCGCTGGAAGTAATATCCTTCCCCATCGGACTCGATATGCAGCAGGCTGCGAATAATATGATCGGGAAAAGTCATCGAGTAGTGATATTCAAAGTAAAAGCCCAGGTATTTATCAGCGCGCCCCTGTGACTCCCGCATTAGCAAGTCAATATCCATAGAGTAGGGGCGGGAGGATTCGACAGTCGTAGCGGTGCGGCGCACCCGAACAATTTGCTCAAACTGTTCGGCGGGCATCAAAATTTCATGGGGTTCAACACCAAAGAAGTGGCAGATTTTACTGAGAGTGTACTGTGAGGGCTGAGTATTGCCGCTGAGGTATTTGTTAAATTGTGCTCGGTTCACACCCATGCGCCGACACACTTCGGCGATGGAGCGATAGAAACTGCACAGCAGGCGTAAGTTTTGTGAAAAATTATTGCTCATCAAGGAGTATCTGCTTCTGGTCTAAATGCCCAGTATTTTCCTCTAAACCAATACCTGGCCACATTTGGTCGCCCGATAAAAAGCCGTCGGGATTTATATCTGCAACGATAAGCTAGCAGAATTTTTTCTGCGCATTGCTCAATAAATCCCGTTTGATTTTGTTAGGGGGTGCATTCCCCGCATAGCGGGGTTTCCATTAAGTCTTTAACTTCACTGTTTGTGTGGTTCATGGCTAACAGGTGATTCAATTTGGCATAGCAGGCTTCGCTGGTCATATCCAGGCCACCGATCACACCGGCGCGCAGTAGTGCGGAGCCGGCAGCGTACTTGCCGAGATCCACATGGTTTTCCAGGCATTGTGATACCGCCACACAAATAATTCCCAGCTCTGTAGCTCTGGTAAGCTGCTCGGTAAATGCCTGATTGTCGGTGGGGGCATTGCCGGTACCGTAGGTTTCAATCACTATACCGCGTGGGCGTGCTTCAATAACTTTACTGAGAAACAGCGGAGTAATTCCGGGGAATAGTTTCACTAATACAACGCTGCCATCGGCGTTATCGGGGATTTCAAACTGCGGTGTGTCTCCGTGCATCAATAAAGCATTAGGATCGATATGCACCTGGATGCCCACTTCGCCGAGGCTCGGATAATTGGGACTGGAGAAGGCATCCAGTGAGCCGGAGCTAACTTTTACCGCACGGTTGCCACGCAACAGCTTGCCGTTAAAGTAGAGGCAGACCTCACCGATACTATCTGAACCGCTCAATAGCAAGGCGGCGATTAAATTGTTATAGGCGTCGCTGCGCATTTCCCGCAAGGGGATCTGAGAGCCGGTTACCACTACCGGTTTGGCCAGTCCCTGCAGGGCGAAGGACAGCGCGGAGGCGGTATAAGCCATAGTATCGGTGCCGTGCAGCACAACAAAGCCTGTGTAGTGGCTATAGTTGTCGCGTATCAGGGCGGCGATGCGGTACCAGTCCTGGGGCTGCATATTGGCGCTGTCGAGGAGCGGGTCGAGGGCCTGGAAATCATAGCTCGGCAGTTGGCCGATCACATCCTGTAGCAGGCGCTGCAGGGCATCTTCAAGATCGGCGTCCGGCACATAGCCGGATTCACTGCGGCGCATTCCCAGGGTTCCGCCAGTATAAAGGATAAGGGTTTTTTTCATCACTCGACCGCTATCTGAGTCCGTTTTTCAGTGCGCCCATTTTTTAGAAAAGGCGCGGTGGATGCAATTTCGCAGGTTGCTGGTACCTGATGCTAGTAGATGCACTTATAGCATCTACTGAGGATGGCTCCTATTTCAAGGAGTTCTTTTGGGTGACAAAAGTTTCGTTTACCCCATCGTTGAGGGTGGAGTTTGGCTGGCGCAATTTTATTGACTTTTTTGCTTTCAGCTCGGTAAGGTTGTCGATATTTTGTTAATTTTATTTGTTTTTATTGCGTCTTCTCCTGGTGTGGCATTTTAGGTTGGGGTGCATTACCGGGGGCCTACGCGCGGAGGGAATTTGTGAGCGCAACAATTGAAGACGTCGCAGAGGCGGCGGATCAGATGCCTGCGGTAGAGCCGCAGCGTGCAGTGCGTATTGGTGTTTGCGGTTTGGGCACGGTGGGCAGCGGAACAATCAATGTCCTGGCGCGCAATGGAAACGAAGTGGCCGCGCGTTGTGGCCGTTCGGTAGTGATTGAGCAGGTCGGGGCCCGCCGCGACAACCCCGATTGCGATACCAGTGAGCTGGATGTTACCCGCGATATCTTCGATGTCGCCAACAACCCCAATGTCGACATTTTGGTGGAGCTGATTGGCGGCACCACGGTAGCGCGCGAGCTGGTCTTGGTGGCAATTGAAAACGGCAAGCATGTGGTGACCGCGAACAAGGCACTGATCGCCGAGCACGGTAATGAGCTGTTTGAACTGGCCGCACAAAAGGGCGTCACCATTGCCTATGAAGCGGCCGTGGCCGGCGGCATCCCTATTATTAAATCCCTGCGCGAAGGCCTGGTGGGCAACCGCATCGAATGGCTCGCCGGCATTATTAATGGCACAGGAAATTATATCCTCACTGAAATGCGCGAGAAGGGGCGCAGTTTTGATGAGGCTCTGGTTCAGGCACAGGCTCTGGGATATGCAGAAGCAGACCCGACCTTCGATGTAGAAGGCATCGATGCTGCGCACAAGCTGGTAATTATGGCCTCCCTGGCTTTCACTATCCCGCTTGCCTTCGACAAGGTATATACCGAGGGTATCAGCCGCATTTGTCCGGAGGATATCCGCTATGCCGATGAACTCGGCTATCGCATTAAACATCTGGGCATCGCACGCCGCACAGAGCAGGGGGTGGAACTGCGGGTACATCCAACCCTGATTCCACAGCGTCGCCTGATCGCCAATGTAAATGGTGTGATGAATGCGGTGTTGGTCAACGGCGATGCGGTGGGGCCAACGCTGTATTACGGCGCAGGCGCCGGTGCCGAAGCTACAGCCTCGGCAGTGATTGCCGATATTGTCGATGTGGCGCGCACCCTGGATGCCAAGCCGGATCAGCGGGTACCGGCTGCCGGGGTGGCCTTGGCAGAGCAGGGCGATACCCTGGTGTTGCCGGAGGAAGAGGTGGTCACCAGCTATTACCTGCGTATTTCCGCTCATGATAAGCCGGGTGTTATGTCCAAGGTGGCAACTATTTGTAGCGATCAGGGCATCAGCATTGAGGCCCTGATCCAGCACGAGCCGGTCGATGGGGAAGAGTTGGTCCCAGTGGTGATTCTCACCAGCCGTGCCAGGGAGGCCTGCCTGCGCGAAGCGGTTACACAAATTGAGGCCCTGGATACGGTTGAAGGGAAAGTGGTGCGTATTCGCGTGGAGAGCCTCGGTTAAGCCCTCTCCCCTATTGCTAGATGGTGCCTTTCTCTATGAATAGGCGCCAGTTTTCTTTATTGCCTACGAGATCCAAGAGCGAAACAACACCGTGAAATTTGTCAGCACCCGCGGCCGCGCGCCGTCTCTCTCTTTTGCCGATACTGTCCTCACCGGGCTCGCCAGCGATGGCGGTCTCTATGTGCCCGAGTCACTGCCGCAATTTACCCGAGAGGATATTGCGGCTATGGCGGGTATGGATTACCAGCGGTTGGCTTTTGAAATTATCCGGCCGTTTGTGGGAGAGGATCTTAGTGAGCGGGAGCTGCGCAATATTATCGAGCGCTCTTATGGTTTGGGGCAGGGGCAGTTTCGTCACAGGGCGGTAGCGCCTTTGGTGCAGACCGATACCAACGAGTGGATTCTGGAGCTTTTCCACGGCCCGACTCTGGCCTTTAAAGATTTTGCCCTGCAGTTTCTCGGTCAGTTGTTCGACCACCTGCTGAAAAAGCGTGGTGAGCGCGTGGTGGTGATGGGGGCGACTTCGGGGGATACCGGTTCGGCGGCAATTGAAGGCTGCCGCCACTGCGACAATATCGATATTTTTATTTTGCATCCCCACAATCGGGTCTCAGAAGTACAGCGCCGGCAGATGACCACAGTGTTGTCAGACAATGTGTTCAATATCGCCATGGAAGGTAATTTTGACGATTGCCAGAATATGGTGAAGGCCAGCTTCGCCAACCAGTCCTTTTTGCCCGATGGGCGTCGTTTAGTGGCGGTGAACTCCATTAATTGGGCGCGCATTATGGCGCAGATTGTCTACTACTTTTACGCGGCCTTGCGACTGGGCGCACCAGATAAGACGGTAAATTTCTCCGTGCCCACCGGCAATTTTGGCGATATTTTTGCCGGTTACCTAGCAAAGCAGATGGGTTTGCCAATCGACCAGTTGGTGATCGCTACCAATGCCAACGATATCCTGCACCGCTGCATCAGCGATAACGATCACACGCCCAAACCGCTGATACACAGCCTGTCGCCCAGCATGGATATCATGGTGTCGAGCAATTTTGAGCGCCTGCTGTTTGATCTCTACGGCCGCGATGGTGCCGCAGTGGCGGAGTTGCTGGCAGATCGCAGTGTACCTATGCACTTGAGCGAATCGGCCCTGGCGCAGGCCCAAAAGACATTTTCCAGCTATAGGGTCGACGATGCGCGTACTATTGAGGTGATTCGTGAGCAGTACCTGGCGACCGGCTATTTGCTCGATCCCCATACCGCTATTGGTGTCGAGGCCGCAAGAAGGGTGCGCCGCTCCGCCGAGCAGCCAATGGTTTGCTTATCCACCGCACACCCGGCAAAATTCCCCGATGCTGTGGCGCAGGCACTGCCACAAACCGAAATTCCCCTGCCGGTCCATATGCAGGACCTCTGGCAACGCGAAGAGCGATTCAAGGTGCTGCCCAACGACTTGTCCCAGGTGCACGACTATATGGCGACCATGCTGTCCGAAGGGCACTAGCTGGCGCAGCGAGGGACTTGGCGGCCGGATTAAAAATAGCTGAGAGAGAATGAATACAACAATTCAGCGGCGGCCAGTGGATTTTTCCACTGGCCGTTTTGCTTCTGAAACCCCCAAAATTTTGCAGAGGGTACTGCTAGGTCGCGGTATCGTCAGCGAGGAGGCCCTGGACCACAGTCTCGCCAAGCTGCAGCAACCCCAGTCGATGCGGGGGCTGGATACAGCGGTGACACTGCTGGTGGAAGCCGTGCGGGCGCAGCAAAAAATCTTGATCGTCGGTGACTTCGATGCCGATGGTGCCACCAGCAGCACGCTCGCCGTGCTGGCACTGGGGGCCATGGGTGCGCCGGGCGTGGACTTCCTGGTGCCGAACCGCTTTGATTTTGGTTACGGCCTCACCCCGGAAATCGTAGAGGTGGCCAAGGATTACGCCCCGGATATGCTGATCACTGTGGATAACGGCATCAGCAGCATTGATGGGGTGGCGGCGGCCAAGGCCGCAGGCATGACAGTGATCGTAACCGATCACCACCTGCCCGGCAGTGAGCTGCCGGATGCCGATGCCATTGTGAACCCGAACCAGCCGAACTGTGATTTCCCCAGTAAGAATCTCGCCGGTGTGGGAGTTATCTTTTACCTGTTGAGTCGTCTACGCAGTGCCCTGCAGGAATGCGGTTGGTTTGCGCAGAGCGGTATCGCTCCGCCGAATATGGCTGAATATCTCGATTTGGTGGCGCTCGGCACTGTCGCTGACCTGGTGCCGCTGGATCACAACAACCGCATTCTGGTGCACCAGGGTATCGCCCGTATTCGTTCCGGGCGCTGCCGACCCGGTATTTCCGCTTTATTAGAGGTGGCCGGGCGAGACCAACGCAGGCTTTCCACCACCGATATTGGTTTTATCCTGGGGCCACGTATCAATGCGGCCGGGCGCCTGGATGATATTGGCACAGGCATCCGCTGCCTCCTGACCCGCGATCCCAGTGAAGCTCGTGAGTTGGCGGGGGAGCTGGATATGCTCAACCGGGACCGCAAGGCCATAGAGCAGGGTATGCAGCGGGAAGCTCTAGCGGCGTTGGAAGAACTGCAGCTGGAGGGGGAAATTCCCTGGAGCCTGTGTCTCTACGATGCCAATTGGCATCAAGGGGTGGTGGGTATTCTTGCCAGTCGTATCAAGGAGAAATTCCACCGCCCGGTAATTGCCTTTGCCGAAGGGGATAACGGCCTGGTAAAAGGCTCGGCACGTTCCATACCCGGCTTGCATATCCGCGATGCCCTGAGCGATGTGGCCGCAGCCAATCCTGAGCTGATCAGTAAATTCGGCGGTCATGCCATGGCCGCAGGGTTGAGTCTGCCTGCACAAAACCTCGATGCTTTCCGGGCGGAGTTTGAACGAGTGGTGCGCAAGCGCCTGGATGAGAATCAATTGCAGGCCGTGATCGATTCCGATGGTGAATTGGATATTGCAGACTACACCCTGCAAACCGCGGCCCTGTTGCGTGCCTGTGCCCCCTGGGGGCAGGCGTTTCCCGAGCCGGTCTTCGATGGCGAGTTTCTATTGCTTCAGCAACGCATTGTCGGCGAGCGGCACCTGAAAATGGTGGTCGCTCCGCCGCAGGCGCCACAGCTGGCCCTTGATGCCATTGCTTTTAATATAGATACAGACCAGTGGCCGCAGCCCACCGAGCGAGTGCGCCTGGCTTACAAGTTAGACGTCAATGAATTTCGTGGGCGCGAATCCCTGCAATTAATGGTGAGCCTGCTGGAGGCTATATAGGAGCACCTTTCGGAAAGTTGTGAATTGCTTGGAGCTTGTTCACAACAGTAATAAAAAGTGGTTGGAAGTAAAAAGTAGTGAAACGTAAACAAGTCCAGGCCGAAGTCCTTCTGTTATTAGCCGCTCTTTTCTGGGGCGTCGCCTTTGTGCCACAAAAGATCGCCATGGCAGATATTGAGCCGTTGGCGTTCAATGCCTGGCGCTTTATCCTCGGCGGCCTTATTTTAGTGCCTATCGTTTATTGGCTATCTTCGCGCAGAGATGCCCAACCTGGCGAGGCGAACGGACATACCGTTAGCCACCGCTGGAGAGCCTGTTTACCCGGCGGTGCTCTACTCGGTTTTTGGTTGTTCCTAGGTGCGGCGCTGCAACAGATCAGCCTGCTCTACACCACTGCTGGCCGCGCTGGTTTTATCACCGGGTTTTACCTCCTGTTGGTGCCGGTTATCGGTTTGTCCCTCGGGCATAAAACCAATCGCTGGACTTGGGGCGGTATTGGTCTGGCTTTATTTGGCCTCTACTGGCTGGCGGACTTCAGTGAAGAATCTCAGTTAGTTGGCGACCTGATGGTGTTTGCCAGTGCTTTTGTCTTCGCCATCCAGGTGCTCTCTGCGGATCGCTTGGTGAAACGCTACGATGCACTGCGTCTGGCCTGTATTCAGTTTCTGGTCTGTGGTCTGTTGTCGGCCCTGGCATCCCTCTTCACCGAGCAGGCAACGATACAATCCGCTGTGGATGCGGCCTGGCCGATCGCCTACATGATGATTTTCTCCACTGCGCTGGCATTTACTTTCCAGTTGTTGGCTCAGCGCCATGCGGCACCATCCCACGCCACGGTGATTATGAGCCTGGAGGCGGTGTTTGCTCTAGCGGCAGGCTGGTTATTCCTTAATGAGATGCTTAACACCACAGAATTGATTGGCTGTGGCCTGATGCTGGCTGGGATGCTGGTAAGCCATTATGGGAACCACAGTGGTACCCATCACTAGGAAAATACAATGGAATTGTCTGTACTCGCGCTTTTTGTCCCCGCCAGCTTTTTTGCCTCGGTAACCCCGGGACTGTGCATGATGCTGGCCCTAAGCCTTGGTATTACGGTGGGGGTGCGCCACACCCTGTGGATGATGGTTGGCGAGCTGGTAGGAGTAGCGCTAGTGGCCTTGGCTACGGTGCTCGGTGCGGCGGTGGTAATGGTGCAGTATCCCACTGTATTTCAGCTATTTAAATACTGCGGCGGTGCCTACCTCGCCTGGATGGGCATACAGATGTGGCGTTCCCGGGGGCAGCTGGCTTCTCTTGATGCGGCACAGGGGCGCGCCCGGCCCTCCGCAAAAGCGCTGATGGTTCAGGGGTTTATTACTGCGGTTGCAAATCCTAAGGGGTGGGCCTTCTTTATTGCTCTGTTGCCGCCCTTTATCAACCAAAGCAAGCCCTTGGCACCGCAGCTTTCTATGTTGATCGCCACCATACTGTTGCTGGAAACCTTGTGTTTGCTGATTTACGCTGGGGGTGGTCAGGCCCTCAGTCGCCTGCTGGAACGCGCTGAAAATGTACGTTTAATTAACCGTATTTCCGGTACTTTGATGTTACTGGTGGGAGCCTGGCTGGCGCTGTCTTAAGCTGGGTGGCCATTGCTTTATGGAGGAAGTGTGATGGTGAAAATAAAATTGTCTGCTTTGCTGGTGCTGACTTTACTGGCTATGGCGGCCTGCGGTGGAGCCAAGGAGGAAAAGGCTATGGAAAATCAGGTAGAGAATACCCCGGGCTCCAGTCAGCCAGAGGTGACGTCCAACCCTCCCGCAACTAGGTCGGGCGAACTGGTTTGGGTCTATCGCAAGAGTGGCCGCAAGCAGTGTGAGGGCGGTGGCATGACTTTACAGCAGAGTCAGGCCAAGTTACGGGAAAATGGTTTGATGGTGCAGGAATCCCGCTGCGGTGTGCGCACAGATCGAATGTTTCCGGCTGTCTGTGGTGCGCCCACAGGGGATATATTGTTGCACTTGATCAGTATGGATGCTCTGGATGCCGCCCTGGAGCTGGGTTACGACCCCGCCGAAAAGATGCAGTATCAATTTTCCCAGTGCCGGGATAACAGCGCTTAAGGGTAAACTCTAGTGGTCAATAGGTTGGGAGTTGGCAGTGAATATTTCTCAGGCGGCACAGCATTCGGGGCTCAGTAGTAAGGCCCTGCGCCACTATGAATCGATCGGTTTGGTGACTCCCGCGCGCAAGGCCAATGGCTACCGCCATTACACCGAGGACAATCTGGAGACCTTGCGCTTTATCCAGCGCGCTCGCGCCTGCGGCTTCTCCATAGAGGAGGTACGCACTCTGTTGGGGCTTAAGGGTAATCCCGAGCGACACAGCCGTGAAACCAAGCAGTTGGTGCACGAAAAACTCTCCATGCTAGAAACCCAGTTGCGCGATATGTTGGCAATGCGTGAAACCCTACATTCGTTTATCGACAGTTGTGCCGGTGATGACTCACCGGACTGCGCGATTTTGCAGAAGTTATCCGGTCAGTTCTGCAAATAGGGATTTTGCGCAATTTACAGCGGCTGGCTGACTGGAAGGACCCCCGCGCGCTGCGGTAGAATGCGCGCCGCTTTTTATTTTGTCCGGACACCGAAAGTTCATGGAAATCAATCCCCTCCTCAATCAATTAAAAGACCTCGAAGAGCGCACTGACGTTCTTAGGGGGTATCTTTGACTACGCCAGCAAGAAAGAACGCCTTACCGAAGTAGAGCTGGAGCTGGCTGAGCCAAGCGTTTGGGACGACCCCAACCGCGCACAGGAACTGGGGCGCGAGCGCTCTTCCCTGGAAACGGTGGTGAATACCATCGAAAACCTCGACTCCGGCATTGCCGATTGCCGCGAACTGTTGGAAATGGCAGTCGAGGAAAATGATGAGGACTCCGTAGGGGAGGTCTCCACTGAGATCGAAGGTCTCCAGCAGCAGCTGGGGATTCTGGAATTCCGCCGTATGTTCTCCGGCGAGAATGACGAGAACAATGCCTACCTGGATATTCAGGCTGGCTCCGGCGGTACCGAGGCCCAGGACTGGGCGGAAATGATCCTGCGTATGTACCTGCGCTGGGGTGAAGCCCACGGCTTCAAGACCACCCTGGAAGAGGTCTCCGCGGGGGAAGTGGCCGGTATCAAAAGTGCCACTGTGCATTTCGCCGGCGACCACGCGTTCGGATGGCTGCGCACAGAAACCGGTGTACATCGCCTGGTGCGCAAATCGCCGTTTGATTCCGGCAACCGCCGTCACACTTCTTTCAGCTCGGTATTTGTGTCACCGGAAATCGATGACAATATCGAGATTGAAATCGACAAATCCCAGGTGCGTGAAGACACCTATCGCGCGTCCGGCGCCGGTGGTCAGCACGTGAACAAAACCGATTCTGCGGTGCGTTTGACCCACACAGAATCCGGTATCGTCGTGCAGTGCCAGAGCGAGCGCTCCCAGCACCAGAACCGCGATAAAGCCTGGAAAATGCTGCGCGCAAAAATGTACGAGCAGGAAATGCTCAAGCGCAACGCAGAGAAGCAGGCCATGGAAGACAGCAAGGCCGACATCGGTTGGGGCAGCCAGATCCGCTCCTACGTGTTGGACGACCAGCGTATCAAGGACCTGCGCACCAGTGTCCAGACCAGCAACTGCCAGGCAGTACTGGATGGAGACCTGGACCAGTTTATCGAAGCCAGCCTCAAAGCCGGCCTCTGATTTAAAGACTCCACTCTCACCGCGCCCCTCGTCTCTCACTAATGGGACGAGGGGTAATATCACTCACAAAACTGATAGATCACCATGACTGATATCCAGCAAGACGAAAACAAACTGATCGCCGAGCGCCGCACCAAGCTTTCCGCTCTACGCGAGAAGGGCAATGCTTTCCCCAACAGTTTTCGCCGCGAGAACCTCGCTGCCGACCTGCAAACTGAGTTCGGCGATAAACAGAAAGAGGAGCTGGAAGAACTGGGTAAACGGGCGTGCGTAGCGGGGCGAATCCTGGCTAAACGCGGACCCTTTATGGTGATCCAGGATGTATCTGATCGCATCCAGCTCTATGCCGATAAAGCGGCACAAAAAGATATTAAAGAGCGCTTCGGTGCCTGGGATATCGGCGATATCGTCGGCGTAAAAGGCACACTGCACAAATCCGGCAAGGGCGATCTCTACGTCAACTGTGAAGAGTACAGCCTGCTAACCAAAGCGCTGCGCCCGCTGCCGGAAAAATTCCACGGCATCGCCGACCAGGAAATGCGTTATCGCCAGCGCTACGTGGACCTGATCGCCACGCCGGAAGCCCGCGAAGTGTTCCGAGTGCGCTCTAAAGTGATTGAGTACATCCGCGACTTCCTCAACGCCCAGCAGTTTATGGAAGTGGAAACACCCATGCTGCAAGTTATTCCCGGTGGTGCCAGCGCGCGTCCGTTCGTTACCCACCACAATGCGCTGGATATCGATATGTACCTGCGTATTGCCCCGGAGCTGTACCTGAAGCGTCTGGTTGTGGGTGGTTTTGAGCGGGTTTACGAGATCAACCGCAACTTCCGCAACGAGGGTCTGTCCACGCGCCACAACCCCGAATTCACCATGCTTGAGTTTTACCAGGCGTACGCGGACTACAATGACCTGATGGATCTCACCGAGAAGATGCTGCGCGGTATCTGTGAAGATGTACTGGGCTCCACCACTGTGGAATACCAGGACAGCAGCTACGACTTCTCCAAGCCGTTCGCGCGGTTGTCTGTGTTCGACTCCATCCTGAACTACAACCCGGAACTGACTGCGGCTGATATCGACAATATCGAATCCGCCCGCGCGGTAGCCGAGAAGCTGGAAATCCCGCTGAAAGATAGCTGGGGCCTGGGTAAGGTACAGATCGAGATCTTCGAGAAGACTGTAGAGCACCGTCTCGACCAGCCGACCTTTATCACTGAGTACCCAACCGAAGTGTCTCCGTTGGCTCGCCGCAACGATGACAATCCGTTTGTCACCGACCGCTTTGAATTCTTCGTTGGCGGCCGCGAGATTGCCAATGGTTTCTCCGAGTTGAACGACGCGGAAGATCAGGCTGAACGCTTCAAAGCCCAGGTTGCGGAGAAAGATGCCGGTGACGACGAAGCCATGCACTACGACGCCGACTATATCCGCGCGCTGGAATACGGCCTGCCGCCCACCGCTGGTGAGGGCATCGGTATCGACCGTCTGGTAATGCTGTTTACCAACTCTCCATCGATTCGCGACGTACTGCTGTTCCCGCATATGCGCCCTGAAGCGAACGACTAAGCGAACAAAAACGTAAACCCTGCGCACTATCCCAAGTGCCTACAGCTGCCGCGCCATTTCCGGCGCGGTGCTTTCCCTTCGGTCAATTCCCCGCCTGGCTATCGCTATCTATTCTTAATGGATGCTTATTGAGATTGAACCTCGGTAAAACCATTAAATGGAGATGCTCTTGTCAGTAATAAGGGCGGTGGCAATTATTTCTGGATTAATAGCGCTTTTTTTTTCGTGTGCAATTTCAGCCCAATATGCGCCTCAGAGCCGCCCCCCTGCGACAACCGTAGATGACTGGCGCTTTGCGGCCACCCCCTACATTTTTCTGCCACTTCGCACCAAAGGAAAGGCCACAGTGGCGGATACCACTGTGGATGTAGATCTGAACTTAAGAAAAACCCTAGAGCTCCTGAATGCGGCTTTTTCTGTACGTTTGGAAGCTTGGAGAGGACGCTTTGGCCTGGTTTCGGACCTCTATTATGTACACCTCAATTTAAATGAGGGCACAACGATTGCGCCACCCCGAAATCCCCAGTTGGATATAGATGTTGATATCGATGTGAATGTGGATGTTCATCAGGCGTGGGTGGCTGCATTTGGCGCTTACCGGGTACTGCAAGGCCATTTTGGCGAAAGCGAGCGGCGCTATTTTTGGGATATAGGCGTGGGTGTACGTTGGAATCGCCTGAGGCAGGAAGTGAAAGCCCGCGTGGGTATTGATATCGGCAGAATGCCAGAAATCCAAAATCGTTTGGGCGGCCGCAAAAGTTGGTGGGAGCCGACTATTGGTACCCGTGTGGGCTTTGCTGTGAATGACTGCCTGACCCTGGGGGCGCGTACCGAAATCGGCGGTTTTGGAGCTGGTGGTGATGATTTGCAGTGGAATCTATTGGCAGGATTAGACTGGCGCGCCTGGAAAACCACCTCATTGCGCCTGGGCTACCAATATTACAGTATTAATTATTCTGATCGACTTTCTGATGGTCGCTTTGCCTATGATATTACCCAGCATGGACCCTATCTAGCGGTGACCTGGCGCTGGTAAATAGAATAGTTTTTTGTTTCTGCGCTGAGATTGGTTTCCCTTTATAAATACCTCTTATTAGTGATTAATGTCTGTTAAAAAATTTTCCGTGATCAATTTTTTAAAGTGGGCGCTGATAGGGGTGAAAATATAAAAAATGATTCTATTTAGTTCTAACGTTCTATTTTTGTGGTTGATTGACTTGCTGGAAATTTTAAGCCAGGAGCGAATTTCCATATTAGATGACAGCTATGATAATGATGGTTGAAATTATCACTTTATGAGTCTGCAAGGATATATGAAATTATATTGTGTAAGGCTATTAGAGATAATGCAGGCGCGTTTTTATGTTGTGGCAGTTCTATCAATATCATCAGAGCTCCTTTAATTTGGAAGATATTGATAGTAGAGGTCGGTACGATATAGATGAAGAGCATCCAAGTGATGTGATATCTGGCAACGAAGAATGTGATGCATATATATTCTGATTGAAAGTGGGGTTGCTGGTTTTGTAGTTATGGAGCAAGCCGAAATTATTGGGATGTAAATGCCGGAATTGCCTGATATCTTTATTCTTCCAGAATATCGCAATCAAGGGGTGGTAAGTAAAATGGTTAGTGGTATGTGACGCAGTCTATTTGGGGGATATTTTTTCACTTTAGTTTTTGGGGTGTTTTTTCAAAATTAATGTAGCAAAAGTCAGTAAGCTTGAGTCCTCTGAAGCTCCAGAGTTTTATGAGTGTATGGTAACAAATATCAAATAAATATAGGTGTTTTTTAAATGTAAGTTTTTGTTGTGCAGCAATATTTTTATAAAGTTGATTTGCTGTACGTGATAAATGGAGTTGGGGGTTTGGTTTCTGTAAGGTGAATGATAGGATTGTTGAAATGTTGCTTATTGCGCTTGAGTTGATAGGGTCTGAGGCCGGTACCCTTGCTGTGCTAGATATTTGATAAAAGTTAGGAGTAACAGAAAAATATCGATGAGCATAGAGGTCAATTCCTGGGTTTTTAAGAAAGTTAGACGTTAATGTTGTTGAATTGCAGTTTGATGGTTGAGGGAATCCGTACCTGCTTTTGCATGTTGAGTTAGATTAAGTTTTATAGCTATGAGTTGGTGGGTGAGGTGATGTAACTTAAGCTTCGTAATTTTGCTTCCCTAATGGTCCAGTGCATTATTGGAAATAAAAATTTAACTATTGGAAATAAGATGAATTCAACGGTTCAATTAATTCAACCGGTGGTGGCTTTGCTGGTTTGGTCAATGGTTATGTGGTTTTGGATGTATGCAACAAGATTGCCGGCGATTGCATCCATGAAAATGAAGTTGGACTCTGAAGTGCCATCCGGAGTCCAAATGTCACAGCTTCCGGCAAGGGTTAGATGGAAGGCTGATAATTATAATCATTTAATGGATCAGCCTACTCTATTTTACGCAGCAGTTTTCTCATTGGCTTTTCTAGGCGCAGTCACGGAGTTTATCGTTTATACTGCTTGGACATATGTGGGTTTAAGAGTGATTCATAGTCTTGTTCAGGTTTTAGTGAATAAAATAGAATTTCGCTTTGTTGTCTTCGTTTTATCCAATATTCCCTTAGTAATCATAATATGTAAAGCAGCGATTCAAGCCTTTAAATAGTGACTAAAAAAGCAAAACTATTCGTTATATTTTGGTGCTTGTTATTGGTTGAGGTGATATTACCTTGGCAAAGCTAATCTGATTTGCTGTGTGGCCACTGGCCTCGTTTTGCTGTCGAAGAAAGAGTGCTTTACCAACTCATCTGCTAAGGATCATCATGTCTCCCGAGATTGAATGTTTGTAAGTTGCAAATGGAGGAAAGCATCTTTTTGGCTACTAGTATTTGTTCTAGATTGACCTAGCCTAAGAGCAGGCCCTCTTGTTTGTGGGGTAGGTGGTTTTAATTCTTGGTAACTAGGGGGTAGCATCCCCATTTTTTTCTGTGTAAGTTTCCTGTTATTCGATTTTAGCCCATTTAATGGAAATAGTATTGTCGATTAATGGGCAAATAATACAAGGAGCTGCTCTTCTAGGGTGTAGATTTGGTAGTTATGCATGCTGAGAGGCCTCCAGTGGGGCTGTAGCGAAGTGAATTTATTTATCCCAGCTTATTCAGTGCAAAATACATAAAAGTCTGTAAGTGTTTCCAGTGTTGGAGGGCATTTAGACGTCCATGTAGAAACCCTGATTCAATTAAGTAAATGCAATCTGACTCGAAAATACACTAAGTTATTAATGGTAGGTTTTTAATTTATAATGATATCGGTGACTTTCTCCTTTAGGCTAAAAGATACTATTCGTTCTGAGATGTCCATATGTTATATGGATGCTATTTTCATTCAGCTCTAAGTAGGGTGTGATCGAATTTGTTTTTGGTTATGAGGCAGGGGGGAGTGGGTAATGGCGTGCAGAATGCACTCTGCTGGTGAGTTTAATAAGACCACTTGTGGGCGAATAGCAGTGATTATAAAAAATAATACCTTGTTGTTGGCCTGTTCCATTGAGTCTATAGGAGTGGTTACCTTTTCGGTTCTTGGTTACAAATCCAGTAAATAGAGTGCTGCTTGATTTGTGGCTGTCTTTAACTTTAAATCGTTAGATTTATTGTTCAATATAATGAGGCTTATAACTTCCTCTCTGGTAAAATCATGAATTAGATTTTACTGTTGCTGATTGTAATATTGGTTCTGGATTGGTTTTCTTGCTGTATTACGTTCACCAATTCATAACCCCTCTCAAAAGTCCAGAGTAAGGCAATGGCACAGCATATAGTGGCAATTGTGTAGCGTAGGTTAGATTCCCAGTTTTTCTGTCGAAGTCTGGCCAAATAAAGCAGAGGCCAGATTGCTAAAATTATTAAAATTTGACCAGCCTCTACGCCGAGATTAAAGGCTAACAAGCTCTGCCAAATATTAGGTGAATTGATGTTGAGTATTTCATGTAATACAAAGGAAAATCCTAGTCCATGTAGTAGGCCCAGCATCAAGGACGTCAAAAAAATTGTACGCTCGGTGGATATAGAGGTGATCGATTTTTGTCTCATTGAAAGCCAGGCAATATAAATTATGGAAATGGCGATTCCGGTTTCAATCAGTGGGACAAACCAGACAGTGTTAGGAATAAAACCAAAGAAACCTACGGATAGGGTAATACTGTGGCCGATAGTGAAGGCCGTGACACGCCAGAATAATAAGGGGAGAGCGAGGGCACCAAGACTAAGACAAAGTACAAAAAGCACATGATCTAGCCCCTGAATAATATGTACCATGCCCTCCTTTAGAAAGGTATTGATGGCATCTATACTGGAATAACGGATTTGAACAGGCTCTCGCATTAGCCCCCTAGAGCGGAAAATCTGGATTTTCCCAGGGTTATAACTGAGGATTAAATTTGCAGTATTTTCTTGATCGGGAAGCCCTGGATTCAGGGAGCTAAAGAGTTGATATTCTTCCAGCGGTTGCTGAGTGGGGTAATGGATGTGGATATCAACCAGTGTGTCACTGACATGGAGCGAGTTGTTAAGTGCTCTCTGTACAAAGTTATTAGAAAGGGCTCGTTTTGCCTCTGCAAGTGTGGCAAAGGCTGGCTCGTTGCCAATAGGATAAAGGCGTACTGACTTTACATGCCCTTTAAGCTCCTGATCAGTAGAGAGGATATGTGTCGCTGCTGCGGCAATATTGCCCAGCCCCTCAGGGTGGATTGTGAACTGTTCGACATCCACATAGTGAACCAATCGATCATTTTCCAGGCTGTTGCGAGTATATGGTACTTGATATGGAATTTTCCCCGAGTAGGGATCAATACCATGTTGCGCCTTATCCGCCAGTAAATAGGAAAGAGGCAGTCTCATATAGAGGCTGGCTCCATTGGCGCTGTGCTCAATATGTAGAATTCTTATATTTAGGTTTAGTGAAAAATGGGCTTCAGTGATTTGAGATATTACAGATAGGTGGAGAGCCAGAGCAAAAGAAAGGAGGTTAATTAAATTTGAGATATTTTTTTTCATAGCACTTGGTTATCAACTCTAGTGGCAACCTTATCGTATAGATAGTGGTGTAAAGGCGGATATCTTCCAATACTTGTCTGATTGGGTTATTTCTATACTTGCTCGAGTTTCTCGCGGTACTTGCTCCATATGTCCCCAGCTGTAATCTTCAATCATTGAATGCCACTTTCCAACAATTCTGAAAGTTTTATTTCCGTTCAGGACCATTTGATCTGCATGCTCAATTTCCAGGTCACGGATAGATCTAATAGAACCCTTATTGCCGCTGTTGGTTAGAGGTTGGTAAACTTGTGACAAGTTTTCGACGGTAAAATCAAATTTTTCGCTGCTTACTAGATTGGCAAGCTGATCGTTTAATTTTTCACTTTGAGGTTCTTCATAGGCAGCGGAAAGACGATCAAGTATTGTCTCGGTAATTTCTTTTATTTCTTGCTTGTTTATGGTGCCGGGCAGGGGGATGCGCAGTTCACTTGGAAGAGTGTAATAAATGGGTACGGCACAAATAATTACAATGCCGTAAAAGAGTATCGGATGTTTGTTTTTTGTCTCAACCTTTTTGCTTCGCAGGGTGAGAATGAAAAATACTGCAAAGCAGAAGGAGAAAAGCACCGCCATGGGTATGGCCGCTATGGTATTCTCAATAGGGATTGGATCACTATTGGGAGCACGGTAATCATATAAATAATTGCGCCATTGAATGTCGGGAAAGTCCGGCATAACATGCGTTGGGAAAGGACCTGCCGGATCTTGTATTAGTGTGGGAACTGATTTGATGGATTCTGTAAAGAGGTTCCAGTCGATAGTAACACTTTGTGGTAGCTCCTTAACATGATATTTTTCCCGGTAACCGATCAGTAATGAACCTATCTCGATTCGCTCATGCTCTCCTATTGCGGTAAAGCCTGTATCGTTTGCCTTGAGAAAAACTGTTTCTGTGCTGATAGGTTCAACCAGCGTTTGGTTGATACTAGTGGGATTTTTTTTCTGTAGGAATTTCTCTGTAGTTGCGCTTAATTCTTTTCTTCGCTTGGCTGTAAGGGGCTTCCAGGCATCAAAGGGTTGTTCGGTCCATTGTAATAAATCTCTTGGGCGCAATAAAATTTCGTGGCGAACCTGGCGAGGTTCCACATAGAGGAAAGATCTAAGGGGGTAGCGATTGTGCCGATTTATAGCTTGGTTTTCAAAGCGAGTATTCCAAGGATCTCCCCAATCAATTTTCAGCTTTTCTATTTGAGACAAATATTGAAAACTGCTTACGGATGTGTGGCCGTGTTGACTGGTAAATCCTATTGTGGCTAAGACAGCCCCATCGGAATCCAGTGGTGGACGTATTTCCAGATTGCTCAAGCCTTTTATTGGAAACTCGATATCTGCCAACAGTATGGTTTTGTCGGCTGGAAAATTCGGCCTTAGCAGGCCTGTCCTTGGATCTATTCTTCCCGCAAAAGGTGAGTTTCTCGGTTTTCTCTCGGCAATTCTGACAGAGGTTATAGTCGGCTCAATTTTACCCTCTGGGGAGTGCACCTCAATGGCGATCTCTTTTTGTGCAAGAGCAAGTCTAGCTATTTCATAAATACTCTTCGTAGGTGGTATTCCCGGCCAAAACGCGTTCGCATCAGCTGCAGAAATCTCTAGGCTGATATAAAGGTTGTTATTGAGTATCTCTATTTCTGCAATATTTGGTGCAGTCTCCGCACCGGTGAGATTGATATAATCGGCGCAGATAGTGGAGGACAGTGAAGCCGATATAAATAGCCAAATTGTAATTAAGATATTTCTCATTAGGTTTTCTAATTTTTTGGTTGCGAGGGATCACCGTCGTTACAGGAGTAACTAGTATTTGGCACTGGAATTTTTTGTGAGCTGGGTGCTTTTATACGGGTATTGAGGTTTTTATTTGACATGTTTTTTATGCTTAATATTGATTGACAAGTCCTGTTAAATTGGCGTGGATGACTTTGTTTTTATCTTGTTTGGTTTTTGCTTTTAATGGTTTTTATAAGTACATAATCACCATAAGCTTTAATTTTTCATAGGGATTATTGCTCCTTTACTGCAGCTTAGTAGAAGGAGTTGTTAAAGCGTAGGTATAGAAGTATTGTGGCGTTAAAATCACGCCTGAAGGGTAAGTAGGGCAGTAAATTAGGTTAGTTAATTAGAATCAGGTGGTTGGGTAACTCATCTTTCACAACACTACAGGGGGCTGCATCTTTTAATAAGTCTCCACATTGTGAAATACAGAGTAACAGTGCTTCCCCAGCCTTACCGCGCTTAATTTCCCGTACAAATTGCTCGATAATAACCTGCCAGTTGTCGTTGGATACATGCTGAGCCAAGCCGCGATCTGCCAGAATTTCTACATAGTGCTCCGCTTCACAAATAAAAATCAACAGACCCAGTCGATCTTTGGTGCTATGTAGTTCTTGTTCAAGAAATTGACGGCGGGCTAGGTTTGAGGCGCGCCAGTATTTGATCTTTTTGGGTACAAGGCGCATGGTTATCGGCCGCCAGCGAAACAGTACTGCCAGCGCGATAAAGAGAACCCACTGTAGCAGAAAGGCTTGCTGAAAGCTGAGCCACCAGGGTAGGAATTGGAATAGTGGCGATAACAGCAGGGTTAAGAAGGCAGCCCAAAGGGTGGAGATATACAAATAGTTATCGGCTTCCCGCGCGACAATAGCTACCAACTCCGCGTCGGTCTGGGTCTCCACTTCTTTGATGGCCTCCGCCACCTGGCGTTGATAGCTATTACTAAGCATTACCATCCTCCCGAAGCACCTCCTCCGCCAAATCCGCCACCTCCTCCACTAAATCCACCGCCTGTACCAGTCCCGGATAAGCCTCCTCTAGGGTGCCCCGCGCCAAAGCCTCCGCTACCATAGTAGCCGCCAAAGCGACCGCGTTTATAATTACGCCCATGAATTGGTGAGCTGAGGACCGAGCTACCAAACAGATGCAGCATTACCAGTAAGAGAAATAGCCCAACTACAAAGGCCAGGCGTCGGCCCTCCTTGGTCTCGATCGGTTCGGCCACATATTCGTTCTTGGTGGCGGCAATTATTGAGTTCACGCCGGCATTAATTCCACCGGCATAACTCCCTTTCTGGAATTCCGGCAGAACCTTGGTCTGAATAATATTGGCAGATAGCGCATCGGTGAGAGCACCTTCGAGGCCGTAGCCAACCTCAATTCGGAGCTTGCGCTCTTTGGGAGCTATCAAGAAGAGAATCCCATTGTTTTTCTTCTTGTGGCCCAGCTTCCACTCTCTTGCCAATTGATTGGCGTATTCCTCTATGGTGATACCCTGGAGCTCTGGGAGGGTGGCCACCACCAGTTGGTTACTGCTCTCAGATTCGTATTGCTGAATCAATTCTGTAAGTTTGTATCTCTCTTCGGCAGTTAGTAGCTCAGCTTTATCCACCACCCTCCCGGATAGAGGAGGGAGCTGTACCTCGGCCCATAGAGCCAAAGCCAGTAATGCTGTAATGAGCGTCAACAAGGTCAGAAGGGAGCGTGTCATAAGGGTTTCCCGGCGGCCTACTGGAAATTGACTTCCGGAGCCTTCTCTGCCTCTTCGCTGGTGGCCTGGAAGGTCTCCCTCAAAGACATATCTCGATATAGGAGTGCGTGCCAAATACGACCGGGAAAAGTGCGAATCTCACGGTTGTAGCGCTGCACTGCCTGGATATAATCCCGGCGCGAGACACTGATGCGGTTTTCGGTGCCTTCTAGCTGGGATTGCAAGCTGAGAAAGTTTTGATTGGCTTTGAGGTTGGGGTAGCGCTCGACCACAAGCAGCAGCCGTGACAAGGCGCTGGATAGTTGTGCCTGTGCGGCTTCGAACTGTTGTAATTTAACCGGATCGTTGAGCAGGTTGCTGTCCAGCTGAAGTGAGTTCACCTTGGCGCGCGCCTCGGTTACGGCCTGAAGGGTTTCCCGCTCATGCCCGGCATAGGCTTGAACGGTTTTCACCAGGTTAGGCACTAGGTCTGCGCGACGCTGGTACTGGTTTTCCACCTGAGCCCAGGCGGCTTTTACCTGTTCGTCATAGGTGGGGATATTGTTTACGCCGCAGCCACTGATGAGACTTGCCATCAGACACAGCATGGTGCAGCGCCAAATTGGCAGGCTGTTGCCGGTAGCAGAGGTCATGCGGAATATCCTTATTCTTCCGTAAACCAACCAAGAATAGTCCGCCTCAGTTGTAGTGCTGAAGGTGGCGTAGAGATGGAGCCGAAATGGCACTAAAAGCAACAATTTTCAAAGCCAAGGTGCAAATAGCCGATATGGACCGTGACTACTACGCGGAACACCAGCTGACCTTGGCGCGCCACCCTTCAGAAACAGATGAGCGTATGATGGTGCGCTTATTGGCGTTTGCACACAATGCATCCGATTTATTGGAGTTTACCCGAGGCCTCTCATCTGATGAGGAGGCGGATTTATGGCAAAAGAGCCTCAGTGGAGAAATCGACCTATGGATAGAAGTGGGTCTTCCAGCCGAGGAGCGCTTGCGCAAGGCCTGTAACCGTGCCGGGCGGGTTTTAGTATACAGTTACGGGCGTCGTGCCGCACCGATCTGGTGGCAAAAGCTGGAGAGTCAGCTCGAACGTTTTGACAACCTTAGAATTTTCCATCTCGCTGCGGACACGACTGAGCAATTGGCGCAGATGGTTGAGCGCAATATGGATTTCAGTATCACCATTCAAGACGGCCATATTTGGTTGGCCGATAACGATCACAATACGGAGATTACTCCGCAAATCTGGAAATAGGAGCCGAGAATTTAATGCCTTCTTTTGACATTGTATCTGAAGTCGACAAGCACCAGCTGACTAACGCAGTGGATCAGGTAAACCGCACTGTTACCAATCGCTTTGACTTTAAAGGCGTGGATGCGGAAGTGGAGATGAGCGATTTCTCTCTGGTGGTCCGTGCCGAGGTGGATATGCAAGTAGACCAAATGGTGGATATGCTGCGTGGTGCCCTGATTAAGTGTGATATCGATCCGCTGGCTATGGATGTAGGTGAAAAAGAGCAGTCTGGTAAGCTGGTTAAAGTGGGAGTGACCCTAAAGAATGGCCTGGACAAAGAATTGTCAAAAAAAATCGTTAAGCTGATCAAAGATGAAAAGCTCAAGGTGCAAGCGGCTATTCAGGGTGAACAGGTGCGGGTTACCGGGAAAAAGCGCGATGATCTGCAACAGGTAATTGCCTTACTTCGTGGTAAGGAACTGGAACAGCCACTGCAATTTAATAACTTCCGCGATTAAATGGCTACACAGTGATCAAAAATTATCTCTCTGGCATTGCTATCGTGCTGTTCTCCCCCTTGCTGGCGGCAGTGGAAATTTCCCCCGCCAAGCTGCAAGCCAGCTATTGGGTGGATAATAGCGAAGGTCTGGATATTTCTGGCCTAAGCTTTTGTGCTGGCAAGTTGCTGGCAGTTTCCGATAAGAATTCTAGAGAGGTTTACTCATTAGAGCTCAGCGAAGGTTCCGCCGATCTGGTGTCCTTTTTGCGTTTGAGTGGTCTAGGAGTGCCGGAACGTGACGAGCCTGTTAATGTCTGGGAGAGCTTTAAAGCGTTTTTCCGCCCCGCAGAAGATCTGGACTTTGAGGGCGTTAGTTGTGGTGAGAATCAGATCTTTCTGGTTAGTGAGCATTACAATCGCATTGCCGTGGTGGACCCAGAGGGGAATGCGCGCTGGCAAGAGCATATCTGGTCGGGTGAAGCCAAATCTCAAGGTTTCTTACAAAAGAGCAACGCTTCCAGTGAGGGCCTGGTAAAAGCTGGCGATACTTTCTGGGTGGCGATGGAGCGTGAGCCAAGGGGCCTGTTGAAGCTGGATTCAGATGGAGAAGCCAGCGCATTCACTTTGCCACAGGTAGAGGGTTTAAATTTTGCTGATCGCTCTGAGGATTTAGCCGGCCTGGACTTCTTTAACGGCGCCCTCTATACCTTGGAGCGCAATGCGCACGCAGTTTGTCGCAGAGTATTGCCCAGTCTACGGGCGGAGTGGTGTCTGGATTATCGCTCGCTTGAAGAGTCTCCAGAGCGTGTTTATGAGGAAACCCGCTATGGAAAAGGTGAGGGATTGGCTGTGGGCGAGAAGGGCATTTTTGTGGTGCTGGACAATAACAATGTTGGCCGTGCGCAAGAGCCTGAAGATAAGCGCGCGTTACTGCTACACCTTGCAATGCCGGAAATGGCAAATTAATTGCAGCTCTATTGGCACTATGCCGATAAATTTCGGCGTCACGTTTATTGCGCTCGGCGTCGAACTCTTTTCATTTCCTCTCCTTTTATTTGCCAACTTTTGGCTTGGGTTTAGTCTGCCTCCTAAATCGGGTATCGTATTATCCTCCTTGTAGCGCAAAAATTGTCGATGGGTATTATGGTGGCTATGCTATTTCCTAGTGATTAGCGATCTAGAGTATGTTGGCAGCGGCTTTATGGAGAGAGACTTTTCCATTTCTCTGAAAGGTAAACGGTGAATTAGAAGATCTAAGAATGCGCCAAATCACTAATTATCCTTTTAGTTCATTCATTTCTCGATGGATTGGAAAAAACGTGATCAAGCGAATTTTATTTTTCTTTATCAGTTTGTTGGTGCCTTCAGCGATGGCTGCTGACATTATTCCCGCTAAAAAAGTACAGCATTATTGGGTAAATGCCAGCGCAGGGTTGAGCCTCTCTGGTTTAACTTTTTGTGATGGCAGACTTCTTACTATTTCAGATAAAAAGTCAGAGAAAGTTTATCAGATCGTTTTAAAGGGTGTTCATGCCAAGCTGGAGCCCTTTGTCACACTCTCTGGTTTGAATGTTCCAAAGAAAGATCGGCCGACAAACGTATGGTACTTTTTATTGGATCTTACCCGACCGGCAGCGGCAATGGATTTTGAAGCAATCAGCTGTGTAGATAATAATTTATATTTATTGAGTGAGCGCTACAACCGCATTGCCGAAGTTGATATGCAGGGGCAGGGCCGTTGGCTGGAAAATATGTGGTCGACCACAGCTAAGGCTCAGGGCTATATGCAGGGGTACAATCTATCAGGCGTAGGCTTACAGAAAGTTGGCGATGATTTTTGGATGGTGCTAGAGCGTGATCCCCGTGCTTTAGTTAAGCTTGGCCCTAAGGGGGGAGTGCAAATTTTTACACCGCCGGCTGTAGAGGGGCTAAATTTTCGCGGACAATCAGAGAACCTGGCGGGTTTGTCCTATTATGATGGCGCGCTGTTTACTCTGGAGCCCAATGCGTCTGCGGTATGTCGGAGAGAATTACCTAGCTTGAAGGCGCAATGGTGCCTGGATTATTGGGAGCAAGAGAACTCTTCTGAATTGGGCTATGAAGTATCCCGCACTGGGGGCAAAGGCGATGGGTTGGCAGTGGGCGATACGGGCATTTTTATAGTATTTGACAACGACAATATCAGTCGTATACATGACCCTCAAGATCGCAGGGCGCTTCTGTTACATCTAGCTTATCCCGAAGGGGCGCAATAGGTGGTCGTCGAGAGGTTACCAACCTTATTGGAGGAGATACGCGCTTGTCGTCTATGTGAGGATCACCTGCCACTGGGAGCCAATCCGGTGCTGCGAGCGGCAGAATCTGCTCGTTTGTTGATCATTGGTCAGGCGCCGGGAACTAAGGTTCATGCCACCAGTATCCCATGGAATGACCCCTCTGGTGATCGTCTGCGCGAGTGGCTGTCGATCGATAGGGATATCTTTTACGATGAATCCCAGATTGCCATTATTCCCATGGGCTTCTGTTATCCGGGGCGAGGTAAGGGAGGAGATTTGCCACCGCGCCCGGAGTGTGCTGTCACCTGGCATAAGCGCTTGCTGCAACAGCTACCTCACTTGCAACTCACGCTGTTGGTGGGACAATACGCCCAGCGACACTACCTGCCGCATTGGTATGGCAATATTACAGAGAATGTGCGCCATTACCGCGATGCCCTGCCCGCAGGGTATTTCCCTTTGCCCCACCCGAGCCCGCGCAACACACTTTGGCTGCGGCAAAGACCTTGGTTTGAAGAGGCTGTGGTGCCCGAGTTGCAAAAGTACGTAAAAAAGATTCTGAAGGTTTGATAATGCCGGTTCCGGAAAAAGTTAAGATTCACCCCTCCTGGTACGATGTGCTGAGCGAGGAGTTCAAGAAGCCTTATATGGCGGAATTACGTCAGTTTCTGCGGGGAGAAAAAGAGGCTGGTAAGCGCATCTATCCACCCGGTGGGCAGATCTTTAACGCTTTCAACTCCACCCCATTTGATCAGGTGAAAGTGGTGATTTTGGGGCAGGACCCCTATCACGGGATAGGCCAGGCGCACGGTTTATGCTTTTCTGTGATGCCCGGCGTACGAGTCCCGCCATCGTTACAAAATATTTACAAAGAATTGCACTCTGATATGGGAATACTTCCAGCGCACCACGGCTGCCTACAACCCTGGGCAGAACAAGGAGTGCTGCTACTCAATGCCACCCTCACTGTAGAGGATAGTAAAGCTGGTGCCCATCAGGGGCGCGGTTGGGAGCAGTTTACCGATGCCGCTATCCATAAGCTGGCCGAGCAGCGTGAAGGTCTAGTGTTTATACTCTGGGGTAGTTACGCACAGAAGAAAGGCGGTTTTATTGATCGCAAAAAGCACCTGGTACTACGCGCCCCTCACCCATCCCCCCTTTCAGCGCATCGTGGTTTTTTTGGCACTAAGCCGTTCTCTCAAGCTAACCATTGGTTGCAGCAGCGAGGTGAAAAGCCCATTGAATGGGCCCTGCCAGAAGAAAATCAGTTAAAAAGAGTTGCTGTAGAAGTCTAATAGCTGCCCCCCTTCGATAAAAATCATTTCTAAAAATAAATACCCAGCTTGCGATCGTTAAGGGTAGGCTGGGCATATTAGGTCAATTAAGTTGAACAGTATTTGTCAGTGTTTAAGGTAAAACCTTTGCGTTGGTGTATTTAAGTGCCTGAAGGGCTCTCTCGCACAGATGGGGGTTATCTGCTTTTTTATAAACTGTCTATAATGATTTTGGCTGAAATATTGCAGTTTTTTATCAGGGCTTATGAGAAGTTTAATCTCATATGTATGGCTAGTGCTGCGTGAAAGCTTTATGAATCTGACGACTTAATTGGGGGGAGCCAGTGCCGCTAATGCTGACCGACTTAGCCGATTCTATTTTGGATTTTCTCTCGGCGCCATTTATGGAAGCCTTTCTCACTACAATTTTTATTGGTTCGGGGGCGGCTTTAAAGAAAACAATTGATACGAGTGCTTTTAGAAGTTTGTGGACTAATTTTTTTAGTGATTCTGACTCTGAAATTCATGTGGTGCTTCCTCTAATAAAGCAAAAAACACTTTTTTCTGATTTTGCCAGTAGGCAAAGCCAGATTCCGGATAATGTGTTGTTTTTGCCTTATGATGAGGCTGTTGGGATGCAGCTTCTAAAAGAGGCTATTGAAAAAGCCTTTCCAAGAAAAAAAGTAATTTGTCATGATTCCAGAAACTTTGTCGGTGATCAAGAAAGTTTTATTTGCATTGGAGGTCCAGCTGTAAATGCTGTGAGTCGTGATTTGTTGCTTACCAGGAAGTTAGATGCAAAATTCAAGATGGATTTTTTGGGTCGATCTGCTTTTGATGAGGTTGATGAGAGTGTTTATAGGTCGAATACATTAAAAGGATCAATCACCGAAGATTACGGATTTATCTTTTTTGCAGAAAATCCTTACCATAAAAATAGCTGTATATGCTTAGTTTTTGGTATATGGTCTCATGGGACTTATTCGGCTGTGCAGGCTTTGTGCCAGAAGGGGAAACCTTTAAAAGAGTTAGTCAGACACCTTAAAAACAATAAATCTTTATTTGCTGTCACAAAATCTACGGTTAGGGGGTTGGTGACAGGCTTTCCAACTGTGGAGAAGGTGAGAAGAATAGAGTCTTCCTGTCAAATCTAAGAGCTTGGTATTTAGTTGATTTCGATGCTTGTTGTTAGAAGAGTAGGCTTTCTGGGTGTTTTCCTGAGAGGCTCTAAATGCAAAGAACTTTGCCTATTGGGATTGTGATTTTGGGCGGAGCCCTTTAAGGGCTTTTGTTATTGTAATGTTACTTGAGATAAGGTTAAAAATTCAGCCCCAAATACTCTTAAGGAATACTCTGGTGGCGATAAAGGTGAGGGGCGATTGGTGGTTGACCGTATAGGATTCCCTTCATGCTGCTAGATACTCCAATTAAATAAATTTTTTTCCTCTGTAAGAAAGTCTAACAATGCAGCGAGTTTCTTGGGTTTATTTAGTCCCTGGCGGTAAACGGCATGAATGTCCATTGGTGGAACATGCCAGTCTGGAAGAATATTAACGAGTGAGCCTTTGCCTAACTCTTCCATAATATTGTTGATTGGTAATTGCGCAATTCCCAGCCCATTGACTGCCGCATTTTTCAGGGCTGAAATATTAGCACAAAAGAAATTCCCATTAACGGGCAAAGTCATTGTCGATTGTTTAGAGGTTAGCGCCCACTCGGTATCTCCAGGGTTAAATTGAAATCTCAGGCAGTTATGGCTTATTAGGTCGCTGGGCTGCTGTGGTTTTCCCTGTGTGGTGAGATATTCAGGGCTGGCTACGAGAATTCGCGTTGAACTGCCAAGCTTTCTGGAAATCAGGCGCTCATCATGTATGTCGCCAACACGAAACGCGAGGTCAATGCCTTGGGAGAAGAGGTCTTCAAAGTCGTAAGTGAGGTTTAGAGAGACGGTAATTTTTGGCCAGCGCTTCAAAAAAGTGGGTAAAACTCTCTTGGAGAGAAATTCACCCAGGGCTGGCGGGGCTGAGATTCGCAATAAGCCTTGGACCTGCTGATCCATTACCAGCACATCATTTTGCATGGTTTTAAAGTCTTCTATCAAATGCAGAGCCCGGTCATAGGCAATAGCCCCCACTTCTGTCAGTGCAACACGCCGGGTGGTACGATCCAATAGTTTGGCTTTTAGGTGGGATTCCAGTCTTGAAACCTCCTTACTAACCGTTGATTTAGGAAGTTCCAGCTGATCTGCAGCCAGCGATAGGTTTAATGTCCTACAGACATGGACAAAAACAGATAAAGTTCTAAGGCTGATTGTTTCCAATTCGCGAATATTCATTTTCTTTTTATACAATTGTTTCCATTTTCTCGAATAATAGAATGCTCCTGTGTTTGAAGCAACCTAACTCACAGGAGATTTACCATGTCTAACGATCGAATTGCATTGATCACCGGTTCAAATCGAGGAATTGGTCTGGAGGCTGCCAAGCAGCTTTCTGACCAAGGAGTCAAAGTAATCCTGTCTGGTCGAGATAAAGCGAAATTGGAGGCCGTTCAAGCTACTTGGAATGGTGAGGTGGCACCAATTGATATTATTGAGCTGGATATTACCAAAGCTGAAGATAGGGCACGAGCTGCTCAAAAGATTGCGGAGCAATATGGTCGGCTGGATATTCTGGTGAATAATGCCGGTGTTATCGTTGAGGGGGAGTGGGGCCAGAACAATAGTGAAACAGTTTCGCAGGAGGATCTGAACACCACTTTTAATATTAACGTATTCGCTCAAATTGGTCTAACGCAAGATCTTCTGCCACTGCTAAAGAAGAGTAAAGCTGGCCGTATCGTGAACGTGAGTAGTATTCTGGGTTCTTTAGCTGTGAATGCTGACCAGAACTCTGGTTGGAGTGCAGTGAAGCCCTTCGCTTACAATGCGTCAAAGGCTGCGCTTAATATGTTTACAGTTTCTTTGAGCCAAAGTCTTGCAGATACTGGTATTAAGGTAAACAGCGCACACCCAGGTTGGGTTAAAACCGATTTGGGTACCAGCGCGGCGCCAATGGATGTGACCGAAGGGGCGAGAACTGTTGTGGAGCTTGCCTTGATTGATAGTGACGGTCCTAACGGTCAATTTATTCACCTTGGTGAAGAACAGCCCTGGTAAATAGTTGAAGTTACAGCTGGGTAGTTTTCAGAGACCCCGTATCTATTATTTGAAAAATAGGTATGGGGTCTTTGGTTTTTGAATGACGGTTGATTTTACTGTGCAGCAGATTTTTTTAGGTCTTGGATCTACTAGAGAATAATTTTTCATGAATTATCCAGAGGCTTCCCTGTGTGGTTAACGGCGCCTTCTTAGGCGCGCGCTATGAAGCTGGCTGGATTCTTTCTTTTCAACGGACTTCCATAAAGGTCGCATTAAGAGCCTGGCAAAGGCGAAGCCGACAAAAAACAAATTACATATGTAAGCAAGAAAATATGGCCCAAACCCTCTTTTGAAAATTATCCCGGTTGCGTTTAGGGTGCTTATGATAACAATGGAGGAAGCTATAGCAAAGAGACCGTAATAGGTGAATTTCATTACGGGAGAAACAAATTTAAAATGTCTTTTTTTCCATAGGTAGACAATAAAACCCATGGTAGCAATTCCCATTATGCTGCTGCTGATAGACCAGACATATCGTGCCTCGACATGAAAATTTAACAGGGCAAGAGAGAATGCAGAAAGTAGGGCGCTACACAAGCTGATATAGACAATCATGGCGAGGGAGACGACATGTCCTCTGGAGATACTTTCCATCTTTCTTGACTGAAATGTCGCAACCATAGCGGCAAAGCCCGCCAGAATAATGGATACTTCGATAATATGTAGCAGTTGTTCAATTTGTCCCGGCAGTGTATCCATCTTCCGCTGGCGCCCTGGGCAGAGATGTTATGTTGTGAGAGATTTATCGGTGTGTAAAGGATAGTTTATGTTTTTTAGTGACTTGCTGTCTTTTTGGGGTTTCAGTTTTCTTTTGAAAATGTCGAAATTTTTAGTGCAAAATCTTTATTGAGGCGTGGGCGTTTTATTCTTTGATGGCACTTTTTATTTTGGTTGAGTTTTTACATGTTTCGACGGTTTATATGTTGTGGTATGAGATTTAGGCCCTTTATTGCGTATTAATTTGTTGTTTTCGTGCGCGCTGCAGTTCGTTTTCTCTTACCACTTCCCATAGGGGGCGCATAAGTAGCCGTGAGAAGGCAAAGCCTACAACAAATAGGTTAAAAACGAAGGATAGGAAGTAAGGCCCATATTCTCTGTTAAAGCCGATTCCAAAGGCGTTCAAAAGATTGATAAAAGCCATGGTCCCAGCGCCCCCAAAGAGTGCAAAATAGATAATTTTTGCCGCTCTGGATACCGTTTTTAGACGCTTTTTTATCCATAAGTAACTTATGGAGAAGGTTGTGGCCAAGAACATGGCAAAGCTACTTGTGGACCATAGGGTTTGATCACTAATCCCAAAATTTGCAAGTGTTAGGGTGAATGCGGCGAGGAGTGCGTTGACCAAGCCGATATAAATTATCATCGCAAGGGAAACAATTCTTCCTTTAGTGATCTTCCTGTTTTTCTTGGGTTGGAGGGTGCCTACGATGGCGGCAAAGCCAGCTAATACGATGCAGGATTCTAGCGCAACAATAATTTGATTCATCTCTTTCAATGGAGTCACCCCTTTCCCTGTATTTACATGGGATATAGCAGGGTAAGACTAGTGGAAAGTAGATAAAGTGTTTTAATGGGGTTAGTAGTAATTACCTTGTTTTAAGTGAAAAGCTTTTGGTCGCATTAGGTAGGTGCTGGTTGATTAATGGTCTGAATGTGAAAGTGGCGACGGGGAATGTCACTTTGTGAGTATTTTGCCTAATATCTGAGTGGATTATCAGGTCTATGGAGGCAATGGTTATTAACATTGGCTAAAGGCCGTGTGGAAAGGTGTTTTCCGCCTGAGACCGGTATGAACTGTATACCGGTCTATCTGCCAAAAGTGAATCAGCCGGTTAATTACCCTTATGCTAAGGGGTCGGCATCAGCATCGTAGGGTAAATCCTGAATCTCCAGAGTGCGGCCATCTTTCAACTTTAAGGTTTCGCCGGCGGCAATTTTGGCGATTGTTAGTACGGCGAGCAATTCTATGCCTTCTTCGCTGTGGCAGGCTTCAACCAGATTGCCGATGCTTTGTTGTCCGTCGGCAAAAATTTCCAGTCCACTGGCTGGGAGATCACCACCCTCACATTTTGCACGGTATAGGCGACGCTTGGCGGCGCCACGGAACTGCATGCGGGCAACAACTTCCTGGCCGGTATAACATCCCTTTTTAAAGCTCACACCGCCAAGTAGGTGCAGGTTAGTCATCTGTGGGATAAACATCTCAGAAGTGGTGGCATCAACCTGGGGGATGCCGGCTTCGATCTGCCCCTTTTGCCACTGGTCGTAACCTGTGGCTTCACTATGGGGAGAGAGTTTTTGCCAGAGTTGTTGTGTTTTATCGCTGGGGCTAAGCAGAGCCAATTGGAACTCATTGACCGATTGGGCGATACAGCACTCGCCACTGAAATTGAAAGTCACTACCTGGCCTGGAGAAGGGGCCTCGAAGCCCAGTAGTTGTGCCGCCTGCTCCGCAACATCCTCTCCCTGTAGGCCTAGCCAATGGGAGTTATCGCTAGTGTCGCTGAGTTCCGCCTTGAAAAATACGGCATACTTCGCCAGCGCCTGCTGGGCGATTGGGGCGAGATTGCGGGGTAGGCGGAGTATAAATTCGCTCTGGGAGAGTTTAAGGGCACTAAAGGCACTGATCATGCGTCCCTTGGGGTTGCAGTGAGCACCCAGTGTGCTGTGCCCGTCGGGAAGATTTACAAGGTCGCAAGTGAGCTGGCCTTGCAGAAACTTCTGACTATCGGGGCCTACTATTGAAACGGCGCCCACGGGGCCGAGGTCGATAAGATGTAAGCCCTGGCGGTCATCATTGCTGGTAAGGGGGAAGTGGGCTCTGCCGCCTTCCCAAATGGCGCCTTCGCTACTGAGAAAATCCTGCCACTGTTGCTGGTCCATAGTGTTGCCACCTCCGGTTGTCTTGGTGGCATTAATTGGGGATTACAGCGCCCCTTTTCAAGTTTGCTCAGCTAGCAGGTATACTGCGCACTTTAATCTGGTTGGAAATGAAGTATGGATCGCAACCGCCTGTTTTGGGCCAGCCGCCGCGGCATGTTGGAGTTAGATCTGGTGCTGCTGCCGTTTCTAGACAATATCTACGAGACCCTGGAGCCCGAAGATCAACAGCGTTATGTGCGACTGATGGACGAGCAGGACCAGGATCTATTTGCCTGGTTCATGCGCCGTGAAGATCCGGCCGACCCGGAGCTATTGCGCATAGTACAGATCATCCGTGACAACACCGGTTTACAGCAGTAGACCGCCGTCTCAAATTTTTGAGCGCAGCGCACGCTTGAGCTGCGTGGTTGCGCGATCGCCTCTCCTTCTTCTCTTTTTATTGCTTGCCACAGGGCAGACGGTATTGCTGCTGTGGTTGAGTGACCTCCCTTCCTGGCTTTTCTGGTCGGCACTGCTGCTTGTGTGCCTCTATGCCTTTGTTGAAAAACGTCGTCTGGAGCGGATGAGCGGGATCTTATCAACCCGAGACCGCCGCTGGTTTTGGCGTACTGAAAGTGGAGTGGAACGAGAATTTGAGTTTTGTGGTGAGCTGGTAGTGTGGCAGTGGTTGCTGGTAATCCGTGGGCGTGATCAGATGGGCGCCTCTCTTTGCTTGGTTTTGGCGCGGGACGCGCTCAATCGGGACGACTGGCGCAGATTGCAGGTGGCTTTGCGCTATTCGCGCTAGGGTGGGCTCTGCCCACCCATACCCCTGTGTTCAGATAAATTGCCTCTGATTGGCGTAGTTTTCCGGTACCAGCACCGTATCCATGGCCAGCTCTCTGAGATCTGGATAATCGAGAGAGTAGTGCAGGCCCCGACTCTCGCGGCGGTCCAGAGCCGAGCGGATGATCAAATCGGAAACCAAGGCCAGATTGCGTAGTTCCACTAGATCATTCGTGATGCGGTAATTGGCATAAAACTCGCGAATTTCCCGCTGCAGGAGTTTTACTCTGTGCTGAGCGCGCAGCAGGCGCTTGCGGGTGCGCACGATTCCCACGTAGTCCCACATAAAGCGCCGCAGCTCATCCCAGTTGTGGGATATCACAACGTCTTCATCAGAGTCTGTAACTCGCGAGGCGTCCCACTCCGGCGCCTTGCGCGGCGCTTGCACCGAGTCGAGATGTTCGTCGATATGCAGGGCCGCAGAACGGGCGTATACCAGGCATTCCAATAGGGAGTTACTAGCTAGGCGATTGGCGCCATGAAGGCCGGTAAAAGTGGTTTCCCCGATGGCATAGAGTTGGTCCAGGTCGGTGCAACCGTGTTGATCTACCATAATTCCACCGCAGGTATAGTGGGCGGCAGGCACCACCGGGATGGGCTCTTTGGTGATATCTATGCCGTATTTCAGGCAGTTGCTATACACGGTGGGGAAGTGCTCACGTACAAAGGTGGAATCTTTGTGGGAGATATCCAAATAGAGGCAGTCGGCACCAAGGCGTTTCATTTCATGGTCAATGGCACGGGCGACGATGTCCCTGGGGGCTAGTTCACCGCGCTTATCAAAGCGTTCCATAAAGCGGCCGCCATCGGGCAGTTTCAACTGTGCTCCCTCGCCGCGCAGGGCTTCTGTAACCAGCAGGGCTTTAGCCTTGGGGTGGTAGAGGCAGGTGGGGTGGAATTGGTTGAATTCCATATTAGCCACCCGGCAGCCGGCGCGCCAAGCCATGGCAATGCCGTCGCCGCTGGCACCATCTGGATTACTGGTATACAGATAGGCCTTGCTGGCACCACCGGTGGCGAGGATCACCGCCTTGGCCTGCAATAGCTCGACTTCTTCAGTATTTTTATTCAGCACATAGGCGCCAGCACAGCGAAAACGCCCTTTCTCGGGGTCTGGTTGGCGTATTAAATCAATGGCGACGTGATGTTCAAAGCAGTCAATATTGGGGCTGTTGAGTACTTTCACCAGCAAGGTGCTATGTACGGCTTTGCCCGTGGCGTCGGCGCTGTGAATGATACGGCGATGGCTGTGCCCACCTTCTTTTGTCAGGTGGTAGTCCTCGCCCTCGCGGGTGAAACTCACGCCTTGGTCAATCAGCCAGCGAATGGCTGCGGTGCTCTCTTCTACCGTGAAGCGGACAGACGATGGGTGGCAGAGTCCGGCACCCGCGTCTAATGTGTCTGCAATATGTGACTCCACCGAATCCATATCGTCTAAGACTGCCGCGATGCCCCCCTGGGCGAACCAGGTGGAACCGTCCTGCAGACGTTGCTTGGAAAGCAAAGCTACGCGGTATTTGGCGGAGAGATGCAGGGCCAGGGTGAGGCCAGCGGCGCCGCTGCCGATGACGAGAACGTCGTAGTTTACCGGGGCATTCATAGATTTCATTTATCTTTAAGGGTCGCGTAGTATAGCGCCTCCTGATTATTCGTCGATTTGACGTGGAACTTATGTCCTATTGTCAGTGTCTTCAACACAGTAAAAGAAACGCCTGCGCCGGCAGCCCCTCAGTAAATCGTTGTGGTGCCCGCAGTGTGGCTGGATATGGGAGTTGGGGATGACAGCGCATCAGGCGTCAACGAGTGACCGTGAGCTGGTGGAGCGGGTTCAAAAGGGAGATAAACGCGCTTTTGACCTGTTAGTACTCAAGTATCAACACAAAATTGTTGCTGTGGTCAGCAGATTTATCAAGGACCACAGTGAGGTACAGGATGTCACTCAGGAGGCTTTTATTAAGGCCTACAGGGCGCTCGCCAATTTCCGTGGCGACAGCGCTTTTTACACATGGATGTACCGGATTGCGATTAATACCGCTAAAAATCATTTGGTTTCCCGTAGCCGCAGGCCCCCGTCTTCCGATGTGGATCTTGAGGATGCCGAGTTCTACTCCGGTGCCGATCTGTTGCGGGATAACGAAACACCTGAGAACCAGATGTTTCGTGACCAGCTTGAATCTGCGGTGCATCGCGCCATTCGCGCACTGCCAGAGGATCTGCGTTCAGCGGTTACGCTGAGAGAGCTTGAGGGACTGAGCTATGAGGAGATCGCCGAGGTAATGGGATGCCCGGTAGGCACAGTGCGTTCGAGAATTTTTCGTGCAAGGGAAGCTATTGACCGGACAGTCCAGGCCGTGATGGCCGGTGAGCCGGAAACACTGGGTGACCGGGGTTAAAATTGCGGAAAATTTTCCCAACTGGGGAAACCAACCGCCGAGAGCCCGGTCTTATCTCATACCAACTATGGTGCGTGTGGGCACCGAATAAATGATTGCACAAGAGGGTTAACCCCTATGTCCCACGGGAATCATCAGGAACGTCTCAACGAGTCGCTCTCGGCGCTTATGGATGGCGAAGTCAGCGAGTTGGAGTTGCAGCGGCTGTTAAAAGCCTCTTCGGCTTCTGAAGAGTTGGGTGAGCGCTGGTCACGCTACCAACTTGCGGCAAGCGTAATGCGCCGCGAACAGGTTGCCCCTGTGAACAGCAGTCTCGCTGCGAACATCTCTGCGGCAATTGATCTCGAAGAGCCCTTGTCGCAAACGGGGAGTGGTGGTGCCGTGGCGGCCAATGGGTTGATCAATAACCGTTGGTGGCGTCCGCTTTCACGCGGTGCGGTAGCGGCCACTGTAGCATTTGCTGCAATTCTTGGGGTTCAACAGATTACCGATACACAGCAGAGCCCAGTGCAGGGCCAGGGTGTGGAATTGATGGCGGAGGTTGAGCGCCCGGCACAGCCGGTAGTGCAATCTGCCCCGCAGCCGTCCGGTTTTTATGTGCCGGCACCATCTACCCGCTCAGTGAGCACAGCCACTCCGAGCTTTGTACCCGAGCAGCGCGGTGTGGTTGGCCAGCAGGTGATTCAGCAGGTGCCTACGCCGGAGCTGATGCGCCATCTGAACCGCGTAATGATGCAACACTCAGAACAGGCCGCGCATGTCGGCAGCCAGGGCATGGTGCCTTTTGCCCGCGCGACCTACGGCGAACAAGTTGGTATGTAGCGTGACGAAAGCCGTTTTCAGGGGGAGTCTTATCCGTATTGGAATTCGCAGGGCCAGTAACCTCTTACTGGCCACCTCACTGCTGGCGCCACTGGCGATCGCTCAGGAGACAGCCAGCACCGATAATGCTATCCAACCCAGTGCGCCGAGTATCGTAAACCTCGATATGGCCAGCACCCAGGCGGCAGCTTCTGCTGCTGAGGTGACAAACCCGAGCAGTGAGCAGGATGCCCTGACTACCGCCAACCCGGAGCCTCCGGCTGTCGACCCCACAGTGCTCTCTGCAGAAGCTCTGGCCAGTCCTGGTGCTGTGTCGGTAGCGGTTGCCGGTAATGAGGTAGAGCAGTGGCTGGCCAAGCTTGCCAAGGCGGTTGCCGAGCTGGAATACAGCGGGCTGGTCACCTTTGAGCACGCCGGCATGCTTGAAACCCTGCAGGTGGTACACGCGGTCCGCGACGGAGAACAGGTAGAGCGTGTGCGCTACCTCAGTGGCGAGCCGCGAGAATTGATTAGCCACGGTAGCAGCAGCAATTGTGACTACGGTGTTTCGCCCAGTGCTCGGGCTACCCTATGGAATGCGGTGGGACAGCAGCAAGTTCAGCGCGCCTACCAGTTTATTTTGCGTGGCGAGGAGCGTATTGCCGATCGCGATGCAGTAGTTATCGAGGCTAGGCCGCGGGATCGCTACCGGCTCGGGCTGGTGGTCAGCTTAGACAGGGAAACCGGCCTGCCCCTTAAAACTATGTTGGTGAGCACCCAGGGCCGAGTGTTGGAGCGCTACCAGTTTGTACAGCTAGACTTGTCGCCGGTAGAGGATGGTGCCCTGGAGGCAGTCTCCAATAATGCGCGACGGGTTGATAATCGAACTAGCTGCGAATCCTCCCAGAGTCGCTGGCAAGTGCGCTGGCTGCCGGAAGGCTTCAAGGTGGTATCGGTTAAACCCCTCTCTGATGGGGATATGATGGTCTTTAGTGATGGGTTGGGTGTATTTACCGTATTTGTGCAACGCCTTGGACCTGAGCTAAAGGATTTTAAAGGCCGAGCCATACGCGGTGCGACAGTGGCCTATATGGACCGGATGGAAGTCAATGGCGTCGCTTATACCGTTACTGTCGTTGGGGAAATCCCCGATGCCACGGCGCGCAGAGTAGCCAGTTCTATTGCTGAAAAAGGCTGAGTGCCGTGCTTGAAGAGCGCGGCCGTATTGTCGCCATAGAGTCCGATGCTGTCTGGGTTGAAACAATCCAGCGTAGCGCCTGCAATGGTTGTGAGGCCAAGTCTGGCTGCGGCACTGGTCTACTTGGTGACTTTTTTTCTTCTTCCACGCGAGTGAGAGCAGTTCTTAACGGCTACCCGGCCGATAAAATTTCCCTGAATGATACCGCCGTAATCGGCATTACTGAGAGTGCCCTTACCAGCAGTACCCTGCTGGTTTATTTGTTACCCCTGGTTTCCCTGGTGCTTGTCGCACTATTGGGGGACTATCTTTTCGCTGAGGCTGGCGCCGTTATAGGCGCGCTAATGGGCCTGCTGGGCGGTGCTCTCGGCGTGCGTTGGTACAGCCGCCGCCAAGCTGCCAATCCCACTTTTACCACGGTGCTGTTGCGCATAGAGCCCAGCAGCGGGCATTCATAACTGAACCTAAACTGATAACTCCAAGGTTTAATCGGAGTCTTTCCATGTTGGCCCGCTGCTATATAGAGCGCTGGCCCCTGCGCACGGCCTTTGTTATCTCCCGCGGAGCTCGCACTGAAGCAGAAGTCGTCGTTGTAGAGGTAAAGCTGGAAGGCCGCGTGGGTATTGGAGAGTGCACCCCTTATGCCCGCTATGGCGAAAGCCCTGAATCGGTTGTGCAGCAGCTGGAACCCTTGCTTTCCGAGCTGGCTGCCGGTTTGAAGCGAAGTGCTTTGGCGTCGCGATTGCCTGCTGGCGCCGCGCGCAATGGCCTCGACTGCGCGCTGGCTGACTGGGAGGCGAAGTACAATAATGTGCCCTTTGCCGGCCCCGATTCCCTGCCCACCGTACAGACTTTGGTGATCGACAGCCCGGAGGCCATGGCTATGGCCGCGGACAATGCGGTATCCCATGGAGTGCAAGTATTAAAGCTCAAGCTGGATGATCATCTGGTCTGTGAGCGGGTGGCGGCCGTACGTGCCGCTGCGCCCAGTGCCCAGTTGGTGATTGATGCCAATGAAGCCTGGCAGAGCATCACTCTGATCGAGCGCTGTCAGCAGTTGGCCGAGTTGGGGGTTGCCATGCTGGAGCAACCCTTGCCTGCGGACGACGATGAATTTCTCACCACATTTCCCCATCCACTTCCTATCTGTGCCGATGAGAGCTGCCATACCCGAGCTGACCTGCCGCGCCTGAAGGGGCGCTATGAGATGGTCAATATTAAGCTCGATAAGACCGGGGGGATTCGTGAGGCTGAGGCTCTGGCGAAGGAGGCATCCGCGCAGGGTTTTGAGCTGATGCTCGGTTGTATGTTGTGTACCTCGCGGGCAATACGTGCGGCTTGGCCTCTGGGGTCAAAGGCGCGCTACCTGGATTTGGATGGCCCCACCTGGCTGGCGAGAGATGCCGAGCCCCCACTGCGCTTTACTGCTGGCAGGGTTTATTGGTCGTAAGTAATCAGGTCGATCAGTATATCCAGATATTCTTCACTGGCTGCATCAGCGGAGATTGGTGGAAACTCCACGGTGATACAGGGCAGGGCGCGCTCGGCGCACCAGGTACCGAAAGAACCCGGTGTTTGGTAGCCTAGCTGTTCGACCAGTGGCAGCTGCATACCTTCGGCCAACCAGGCTCCCAGTGTAGTTTTGTCGGGGTCTTCCACGCAGCCCAGGGGCTCGTGGATGGAGACCGTCCAAGGGGGCGCCAGTTTAGTAATCAACTGGGATAACGCGGAGGTTTCACTCTCAGAGGCGGGCCTGTTGCCGGTACCGAGTTGGACATCGCGGGCATCTGCTGTGCTATTCCAGCGGTAAACATTGCCGCCGCCGTCCCAGTTCTCTGTGGCAAAGTTGCGGTTCAGGTCTACGCCGTTTGCATTGCAGCGGGTACCCAACTGGCAACCATCGGGATTTACCGCCAGTATCACATGGTGTTTGAGCTGATTCGTCGCCAGTGAGCGCAGTGCACAAGAGAGTGCTACCACTGCTGCGACTTCATCGCCGTGGGTGCCGGCCATCACCAGGCCCGGTTTGTGGCCGGATTGAGCGGGAAAATAAAAAAGTGGTGCGCCCAGGGCACTGTATCCGTACAGTTCTTTGGGGAGGTGGAATTGGCCTCGCTGTGGGCGTGGGCGCAGTTTGGACATCGCTGGCCTTTACACAGATTTACATTAGGCGGCAGAACTTTCGTGGCTATACAGCCACTAAATCGTTACTGAATGTCCCTAAAGGGGCCGGAGCCATTCCGTCGAGGCATGCCCTGGAAGGGATTCAAATTCCAATGGTTTCATATTAGAAGGGAACACTAGGGGTAACAAACCTATGGTTAAACGCTGTACACAATATCTCTTGGTACTCTGTCTCTTGGTTTCCGGCGCTGCTAGTGCGCGCGGACTGCCAGAACTTACCGAACTGATAGAGGAAAACTCTCCTGCGGTGGTTAAGATCAACACGGTGGATCGCAGCCGGGTGGCTCGCGGCAACAACTCGCCGCAGTATCAGCAGGAAATCCCCGATATTTTCCGTCACCTGATCGAGCCACGCCGTCGTCAGCGCCCAGTGGCCAGCATGGGCTCAGGTTTCATCATTTCTGAAGATGGTTATATCGTGACCAACAACCATGTGGTCGATGGTGCAGATGAGGTGAGAGTTACGCTAACCGATCGCCGCGAATACGAGGCGAAGGTGATAGGCACCGATGAGCGCTCGGATCTCGCCCTGCTTAAGATCGAAGCCGATGACCTGTCGGCAGTGCGCTGGGGGGACTCAGAGGAGCTGCAGGTGGGTGAATGGGTGGTCGCGATCGGCTCGCCATTCGGCCTCGACTACTCCGCCAGTGCCGGTATCGTGAGTGCTATGGGGCGCAGTATTCCCAATGAGAGTCGTGAAAACTATGTGCCATTCATTCAGACCGATGTAGCCATCAACCCTGGCAACTCCGGTGGGCCGTTGTTTAATCTCGATGGGCGGGTAGTGGGGATCAATTCCCAGATTTATACCCGTAGCGGCGGATCCATAGGGCTGTCTTTCGCTATCCCAGCGAGCCTGGCCCAGGATGTGGTTGCCCAGTTGAAAGAGAAGGGTCGTGTGGATCGCGGCTGGCTCGGCGTTGGTATCCGCAATGTGGATCGTGATATGGCTGAAGCCATGGGGCTCGGTAAACCTTCTGGTGCGCTAGTGGAGCAGGTGAGCCCAGGTACTCCTGCGGCTGAGGCCGGTATTAAACCTGGAGATGTAATTATCCGTTTTGATGGTCGCAAGATTGGTGTACATGGAGACCTGCCACATGTAGTAGGTCAGGTTCGCCCCGGCACCGAGGTTCCTGTGGAGCTGATGCGCAAGGGCAGAACCGAAAAGCTACAAGTGGTTGTCGGTTCTCTTCCGGGTTCTGATGAAGAGCGCAGCCAGGCGTCCAATCAGCCGGCATCCAGAATGGGTGGCCCCCTCGGTGTGGTTGTCGAGGAAATCCCGGAGGGTATGAAGCAGCGCTGGAATGTAGATACTGGCGTGCTTGTACGCCAGGTTATTCCCGGCAAGCCAGGTGCAAAGGCGGGTCTGCGTAGCGGTGATATCATCGCCCAGCTGGGCTTTGAGGAAGTGACTGATATCAGCGACTACGAAACGGTGGTCGATGACCTCCCCAAAGATGAGCTGTTGCCGATCCGCTTTTTCCGAGCTGGCCAGTCAACTTTCCGCACAATTAAGATCGAAAGCTAAGTACAAGAGGCAAATGGTGGCCCATTGGGTCACCTGCCTCTCACCTCTGCTCGGGAGTTCTGTTAGACTTGCGCCACACAGCTGGCAGCTCCGCCAGCTAATCATTTGATTTTTCAAGGGTTTTTATTCCGCAGTGGCCACAGATCTCTCACATATCCGCAATTTCTCCATTATTGCCCATATCGACCACGGGAAATCTACCCTGGCGGACCGCTTTATTCAGGATTGCGGTGGGCTCTCAGACCGCGAAATGGAAGCCCAGGTGCTCGACAGCATGGAGTTGGAGCGCGAGCGCGGTATTACCATCAAGGCGCAGAGTGTAACGCTCGACTACAAAGCGCGGGATGGTAAGACCTACCAGTTGAACTTTATCGATACCCCGGGACACGTGGACTTCTCCTACGAGGTATCCCGCTCCCTGGCAGCCTGTGAAGGGGCGCTGTTGGTAGTGGATGCCGCACAAGGTGTCGAGGCCCAGTCAGTGGCCAACTGTTATACGGCGATTGAGCAGGGCCTGGAGGTTATCCCGGTACTAAACAAGATGGACTTGCCCCAAGCGGACCCGGATAAAGTCGCTGAGGAAATTGAGGAAATCATCGGCATCGATGCAGCTGATGCGACCCGTTGCAGCGCCAAGTCCGGTCTGGGTGTAGAGGATGTCCTTGAGGATCTGGTGCGTCAGGTTCCACCACCCGAGGGTGATGTGGATGCTCCGCTACAGGCCCTAATCATCGACTCCTGGTTCGATAGCTATTTGGGCGTTGTGTCCCTGGTACGAGTAGTGCAGGGCACCCTGAAAACCAAAGACAAGATTGTCACCAAGTCGATTGGTCGCCCCCATGTGGTGGACAACGTCGGTATCTTTACCCCCAAGCGCAAAGAAACTGGTGTGCTGCGTGCCGGTGAAGTGGGTTTTGTTGTGGCTGGCATCAAGGATATCCATGGCGCGCCAGTGGGCGATACCCTGACCCACGCTAAGGGTGCCGATGAAATCGAAATGCTGCCGGGCTTCCAGAAGGTCAAACCACAGGTTTACGCGGGTTTGTTCCCGGTTAGCTCCGACGATTACGAAGGCTTCCGCGATGCGTTGGAGAAGCTTTCTCTTAACGATGCCTCTTTGTTCTATGAGCCTGAGACCTCTGATGCGCTCGGCTTTGGTTTCCGCTGCGGCTTCCTCGGTATGCTGCACATGGAGATTATCCAGGAGCGTTTGGAGCGCGAGTATGATCTCGACTTGATCACCACCGCGCCAACTGTGGTGTATGAGGTTGAGCAGACCGACGGCGAAGTGGTGATGGTGGATAACCCATCGCGCCTGCCGGATGTGGGTAACATTGAGGAGATGCGTGAGCCTATTGCCGAGGTGAATATCCTGGTACCGCAGGAATATCTGGGCAACGTGATTACTCTCTGCGTGGAGAAGCGCGGTATTCAGAAAGATATGCAGTACGTGGGCTCCCAGGTATCCCTGCGCTATGAGCTGCCCATGAGTGAAGTGGTGATGGATTTCTTCGACCGCCTCAAGTCGGTGAGCCGTGGCTTTGCTTCCCTGGATTACAGCTTTGTACGCTTCGAAGCGGCAAAACTGGTGCGTCTGGATATCCTCATTAACGGGGATCGAGTCGATGCCCTGGCGCTGATCGTGCACCGGGAGAATGCCCAGCAGAAGGGGCGTGCCATGGCGGAAAAAATGAAAGAATTGATTCCCCGGCAGATGTTCGATGTGGCAATTCAGGCGGCTATTGGTGGCCAAGTGGTGGCCCGTACCACCGTAAAGGCTCTGCGCAAGAATGTGACTGCAAAATGTTATGGTGGCGATGTCACCCGTAAGAAAAAACTGCTTGAAAAGCAGAAAGCGGGTAAGCGCCGTATGAAACAGCTCGGTCGAGTGGAAGTGCCACAAGAGGCCTTCCTGGCCGTGCTGAAGGTGGATCAATAGCGGCTAGGCCCGCTATTGGCTTCAAGGAAAATAGAGATACATAATGGATATTAATTTACCTCTGATTCTGCTCTGGTTAGTCGTTATCAGTGGCGGTATCTGGCTGGTAGACAGCCTGTTTTTTGCCCGTCGCCGCAAAAAAGAAGGCGGGGGCAAGCAAGAGGATCCAGTGGTTGTGGAGTACGCAAAGTCGTTCTTCCCAATCCTGGCAATCGTTTTTGTGTTGCGTTCTTTTATTGTCGAGCCTTTCCAGATTCCCTCTGGCTCCATGATCCCAACCCTTCAGGTTGGTGATTTTATTCTGGTCAATAAGTATGAGTACGGCTTGCGCTTGCCGGTCTCCCGTAAAAAAGTAGTAGATATCGGCGAGCCTCAGCGCGGCGACGTGATGGTGTTTTTCCCACCGCACATGAATGATACCTACTTTATCAAGCGGGTTATTGGCCTTCCCGGTGACAAAATTGAGCTGAAAAACAATGTGCTCTATGTCAACGGTGAGCTGGCACCGCAGGAGCTGATTCAGGCGATGCCCCCGGTAAATCCGAGACAGGAAATATTGTGGGAAAATCTCTATGGCAAGCGCCATTTAATGCAAAAAAATATCCCTGCCAGTCAGTACGGTAACTTTAGTGGTGTAGTTCCGGAAGGCCATTACTTTATGATGGGCGACAACCGCGATAACAGCCTCGACAGCCGTGCATGGGGCTTTGTCCCTGAGCGTGATGTAGTGGGTAAAGCCTTTGCTATTTGGATGCACTGGGACAACTGGCTCAGTTTGCCCAGCTTTAAACGTGTAGGCTCTATCCAGTAACGAAAATGGCCGGCGTTGTGCCGGCGATATGGATTGAGGGCAAAGGTAATGAGTAGTGTTATCCGGGTTTCACTAAAGCGTCAGCGCGGCATGAGTTACTGGGGTTGGTTGTTGGTTATTGCGGTGTTGGGCTTTGCCCTTACCTGTGTTTCTAAAATGGCCCCAGCCTACGTGGATGCGCGTTATGTGAGTGAGGCCCTGAGAACTCTGGGTGAGAACCCGGAGCTGGAAAATATGTCGACCGGCCAGATCAAGAAAGAGCTGGGCCGTTTCTTTCTGATCAACAATGTGCGCGGAGAGCCCACTAAAGCATTGCAGGTGGTGCGTGGGGCGAAAAGTACTGTGGTCAGTATTAATTACGAGTTGCGCCAGCCGCTGATTTATAACGTGGATGTCGTGATGAAATTTAACAAACAGCTCAATACGGCCAAGCCTGAGCTTTGTTGTGATCCTTCGATAGATCTGGAGCAATTCCGCAAACGTGACTGACCTTTTACTGGAGCGCCTCTGCCAGCGCCTTGGCCACAATTTTGAACAAAGCACTCTTTTGGAGTTGGCGCTTACACACCGATCCCACGGCAGCCGTAACAACGAGCGTTTGGAATTTCTCGGCGATTCCATTCTCGGCTTTACTATTGGTGCCGCACTCTATGAGCAATTTCCCCAGGGTCGCGAGGGCCAGCTGAGCCGTTTGCGCGCGCAACTGGTCAGTGGTGAAACCCTGGCCAAGCTGGCGCGAGAGCTGGATATTGGCGACTGCTTGCGCCTGGGCGAGGGTGAGATGAAAAGCGGCGGCTTTCGTCGTGCCTCTATCCTGGCTGATGCGGTGGAGGCCCTGATCGGTGCTATCTACCTTGATGCCGGTCTGGAGGCAGCGCGCGCTAGAGTACTGGCATGGTTTGCACCACGGCTGCAGGAGCTGTCACTGGAGACGGTGAAAGACCCCAAAACCCGCTTGCAGGAATGGCTCCAGGCCCGTAAAAAGCCACTGCCTGAGTATTCAGTCGTGGATGTGTCCGGTGCTGAGCACGCCCAGCACTTTATCGTAGAATGCCGGGTTAGTGGTTTGGCCCAGCCGGTTCGCGGCGAGGCCAATAGTCGCCGCGCCGCAGAGAAAACTGCCGCGGTAGAGGCTTATAAGCGCCTCACTGGGCAGGACTAACCTTACAATTAGAGCGCAGCGGTTTATCGCCCGGCTCGGACAGACAGCCCCTGTGTGCGGGGGCGAGCAGAGCCCGGTTTCGCTGGGCACTTCAACCCTTTCGGAGAAACTTCTTGAGCGAACAACCCTCTCGCTGCGGCTATGTAGCGATCGTCGGCCGCCCCAATGTGGGAAAGTCCACGCTGCTTAACCATTTGCTGGGCCAGAAGCTGGCGATTACTTCACGCAAGCCCCAGACAACCCGCCACAACATGCTCGGTATTAAAACCGATGGCCCCAATCAGATTATTTTTGTGGACACACCCGGCCTGCATTCGGATCAGGAAAAGGCCATCAACCGCTATATGAACCGTGCGGCTTCCAGTGCCGCGCGGGATGTAGATGTGGTGGTGTTTGTCGTGGAGCGCACCCGCTGGAGTGAGGGAGACCAGCTGGTGGCCGACAAGTTGCGCGGTCTCAAGTGTCCGCTGATTATCGCCGTCAATAAAGTCGATCAGCTGGAGGATAAGAGTGATCTGCTGCCTCAGCTGCAGGCTCTGGCGGAGCAGCATCCTAAGGCTGAAATTGTGCCGATCTCGGCACTGCGCAACGTCAACCTCGATTCCTTAGAAGAGGTAATCCTCAAGCATTTGCCAGAGGGGCAACACTTCTTCCCAGAGGATCAAGTTACTGATCGCAGTTCACGCTTCCTTGCCGCTGAGATTGTGCGTGAAAAAATTATGCGTCAGCTGGGAGCGGAAGTGCCCTACCAGGTCACTGTTGAGGTTGAGGAGTTCAAACAGGAAGGGAAGATTCTGCATATCAGCGCGGCGATCCTGGTGGAGAGATCGGGGCAGAAGCGCATTATCATCGGCAACAAGGGTGAGCGTATCAAGCAGATTGGCAGTCAGGCTCGTGAAGATATGGAGCGCCTGTTCGATAGCAAGATAATGCTGAATTTGTGGGTTAAGGTGAAGTCCGGCTGGTCTGATGACGAGCGTGCCCTACGCAGTCTCGGCTATCGTGACGAGTAACCCTCTTCCCCTGACTCGTCCGCCATGAAGACACCACCGCCGGCGCAGCCGGCGTACATTCTCCACGCCCGGCCCTATCGCGACTCCAGCCTGATTCTTGAGTTATTCACTCCAAACCATGGCCGTATTGGTTGTGTTGCCCGCGGTGCGCGGAGGGATAAGCAGCGGCGCCAGCAGGCGCTGCAACCTTTTACGCCTCTATTAGTTACTCTGCTCGGTGCTGGATCCCTGAAAACCCTCGGGCCCGTGGAGAATGTTGGAGCTCCACTCTGGCTTAAGGGGCGTGCTGTCTATGGCGGGCTCTACGCCAATGAGTTGATGGTGCGCTTGCTACCGGAGGGCGAGGCGCACATAGGTTTGTTTGCCACCTATCAGCGTCTACTACAGGAGCTATCAGATCTGGGCGGTACGGACAGTGCAGAGTTGGAAGGACCACTGCGCAGTTTCGAATTACAGCTGCTCGCGGAGCTGGGTAGTTGCCCACCCTTGGATTATTGTGTGCAGAGTCAGGGCGTTGTGAGTGAGGCCGGCAGCTACAGGTTGGAATTGGAGGTGGGCTTTGTGCCGGTGCACAGGCAGGGTGCCACTGCTCTGCGTGAGCGGGAGTTTTTTGGTTCAGAGCTGCTGGGGATACTGCGGGCTAAAGAGTCTGGCAAGTGGCCGGCAGAAGTATTGGGCCCGGCAAAGCGTTTAACCCGTATTTTGTTGCGCACATTACTGGGGGAGAAGCCCTTGCAGAGCCGCGAGTTATTTAAACAGGTTTACGAGAAATGATTGTTAGCATCGGTACCGACATTTGCAATTACAGCCGTATCGAGTCAGTTTGGCGCCGCCATGGTGATCGTTTCGTGGAGCGTATATTGAGTGGTGGCGAACGCTGTGATTTTGCCGATCTTGCCGAGGCGAATAGAGCGGCCTATTTGTGCAAGCGCTTTGCAGCTAAAGAAGCGGTGGGTAAAGCCTTAGGTACTGGTATTGGAGAAGGTGTTTCCTGGCAGGATATCGAAGTGCGCCGGCGCCAGGCTGCAGCTCCGCAGGTGCTGCTGCGGGGGGGAGCGCAGAGGCGGGCTCAGGCGATGGGAGTGGAGGTGATACACCTCTCCCTTTCCGATGAAAAGGACGCAGCCCTGGCGTTCGTGATTTTTGAAGCTCGCAGTTAGGCCGGAGCATCTCCCCGGCCTTTATTTATTGCGAGTTAGGCAACCTCCAACCCAAACAGTGTGTCGAGATCCTGCTCGGAGGCCCATTCTCGCAGGGCGCGAATTTCCCTGAGTGCTCTATCCAATTTGCGGCGGTCGAGCTGGGGATTCTCCTGATTTTGCTGGATACGTAACTCCTCCTGTAACACACAAGTGGCCTCTCGTAGGCGTGATACGCCACAATAACAGCAGCCGCCGTGCATGCGGTGGGTCAACTCAAACATGCCTTTTATGTCGCCTAGACCCTGTAGTCGCTCCAGTTCCCGTTCATCGGTTATCAACCCATCCACCAGCATTTGCAGCATATCCCTGGCCAGTTTTGCATCGCCATTTGCCAGATTTAGACTCTCGCCGATATCCACCAGGCGCATCTGGTTTGGGCTCAACTTTTCTACCACTTGTGGAGTGATAATTTTGAGCCAGCGTTTAATCATATGGGACAACTGGGCTTCGCTCACTGGTTTGCTCAGGTAGTCGTCTAGCCCAGCGGACAGTAGCCTCGCCTTCTCCTCGGCTCCCACATGGGCAGTGAGTGCAATAATGGGCGTGCGGCGGCCGGTTTCTCGTTCGCGGATGCAGCGGGTAACTTCAATACCGTCCATACCGGGCATCTGGATATCCATAAAGACCAGGTCGAACGTGCTTTGCTGCCAATGTAGTAAGGCTTCCTCTCCACTGGCGGCGATCACCACTTCTACACCCTGGGCGCGCAGTAACTCGCCGACCAGGCGCCGGTTAGCGGCGTGATCATCCACGGCCAGGACACGCGGTGGCGCAGGCCAGGGGAGGGCGGGTACGGCACCATTACTGGGGCGAGGCTGGCTCTGTTGGGGGACGGCTCTTTTCAGTGCGCGAAGCAGGTTCTCGCGGGTTACCGGCTTGCCAAGGAAAGTTAAGGTGCGGGTGCGCAACTGCTCATAGCAGCGGCGCAGCTCTGCTGGGGCACCGAGTACGATTACCCGGCATTGATAGGCATCGACCAGGGACTGTACCTTCATGCTGAAGCTGTCAAAGTCTCCCTTGGCGATGGCGGTATCGATAATCACCGCATCTGGCAGCGCATCGTGCCGCCACATTTGTTCAATTGCTGGCTGCAGAGTATCGGTATCGGCAAGTTCAATGGGTTCAACCTGCCACTGTTTAAGCAGTTGAGCAACCTGGGAGCGGGTCAATTCGTTGGGGTCGGCAATCAGTATGCGGCAGTCTGGGAAAAGCACCCGTGGCGGGATGCCGCGGTTGCGTTCCGGTACCAGGGTCAGTTCCACCCAGCAGGTGCTGGCACCATTTGCAGCTACTTCCATACCCGTGCAACCGCGCATGCGCTCGACGAGGCTGCGAGCGATAGAGATTCCGAGCCCGTTGGCGCTGATCTGCTGCGAATGTTGTGGTGTTTTGGCGTTGAGAATTTGTTCCAGCTCGCGGCGACCGGGCTCATCAATGCGATTTCCCAGGTCGGTAACACTGATTCGCAATACCAGTTCAGAGTCCTTATTGCTCTGCACAATGAGGCGTACCGGGATATTACCATTCTCGGAACTGCGCACGGCGTTACCGAGCAGGTTGGTAAATATTTGCTTTGTACGCAGAGGGTCGCCCACCAGGGTGACAGGCAATTGTGGGTCAATCAGTGGCACCAGCTCCAGGTGATGCTCATAGGCATAAGGGGCAAGGATTTGCAGGGTCTCCTCAAGCAGCTGCCCCAGGTCCATAGGGATATGGTCGAGCACCAAATTGCCAGACTCGATTCGAGAAAAATCCAGGATATCGTTAATTGTGGTGAGCAGGTTTTCTGAGGAGCGCAGAATGGTTTGCAGGTAGTCCTGTTGTAGCTCATCGATCTCGGTTTTAAGCAATAAATTAGTAAACCCGATAATGCCGTTTAATGGTGTACGGATTTCATGGCTGGTATTGGCAAGGAAGGTCGACTTGATACGGCTCGCCTCCTGGGCCCTTTTGCGTGCCAGGTCCAATTCGATATTTTGCTCTTCCATGCTGTCGAGAGACTGGCGTAGATCGTCCATGCTCTGCAGCATGTTGGATTTATAGTCCCGCTGGTAATTGGCAAGACTTTCACCCATCTCGTTAATCTGATCGGCCAGTTGTGCGAGTTCGCGGTTCTCTATCTCGTGAATGCGGCGGTCAAACTCACCGCGCCCCATGGCTTGTAACACCTGTCCCATACGTACCAGGCTGTGAGCAAAACGCTCAGATAAAATCACCGACCAAGCTAGGGCGGCCAAGGTGCAAATAATTAAGCCCACCAAGCCCACGAGTAATACTTGGTAGGTGCCCACAAGAAAATAGGGCCGGTGTAGCTCGATACTAATCCAGCAGGTGGTGATGTCCCCCTTTAATGGCTGTAATACCTGTAGGGTTTCATCATCTTCAAAAATAAAAGCTTCGCGTTGATTGAGTTGGTGGTTTGTAAGCGGGGTGCGTGGTCGTGGGCCCACACTGGCCAGAAGTCCCAGCCCAGTGGATCTATCCAGTGAGATTTTTTTACTTTCCTCAGTGGAATAAATATGCACCGAGCGCACCATGTCCTTTTCCAACATCAGTGCCAGAAGGCTCTTGCGTAACCATTCCATACGCAGATCGAAAGGGTGGCCGCCACTCATTTCAATTAACTCGGCCAGTTGCTCGGCACTTGCCCGTCCGTGGCTGAGTAAGAGCTGACGGCGATCGTGCATTTGTTGCAGTGTGAACACCAGGGCCAGAGTCATGGCCAAAATCAGCGCTGGCGCAACCGTGAAGCGAAACATAGTTGAACGCAACGAGCGGAGCTCTGAAGGAGCCGGCATGGAAGGGTCGGTATTATTTGGGGCCATGAGAAATCAAGGGTCTTGTGCGATTATTTTTTCCCCATTTTACCCCTATGCGAGAGGAGGCGCACTCCTATACGGGCTGCTCTGGGTAAATGTTTTCTGCTTTGCGATTTTTTGATATTTGTAATAACTCGACTATATAGTCCACCAAAATAGTCGGTATTTAGCCCGAGAGGGAGCATCGGGTACACTGTGCGGCCGCAATATGTCTGGACTCAAGGTACTATGGATTACCCAACGATTGCTGACTGCGTAGGTAATACGCCACTGATCAAGCTGCAACGCCTCCCCGGTGATACCAGCAATACGATTTTGCTCAAGCTGGAAGGTAATAATCCGGCCGGTTCGGTAAAAGATCGCCCGGCTCTATCAATGATCAATCACGCCGAGGCAAGAGGGCAGATTAAACCAGGGGATACCTTGATAGAAGCTACCAGCGGCAATACGGGTATCGCACTGGCAATGGCAGCTGCCATTAAAGGTTATCGTATGATTCTGATTATGCCGGACAGTGCCACCGCAGAACGTAAGGCCTCTATGACAGCATACGGTGCCGAGCTGATTTTGGTCAGCGCGGAGGAGGGAATGGAAGGTGCTCGGGATCTGGCTCTTCAAATGCAGGCCGAAGGTCGTGGCCTTGTACTTAATCAGTTTGCCAATACGGATAATCCTCTGGCCCATTACGAGGGTACCGGGCCCGAAATTTGGCAGCAGACCGCTGGGGAAATTACTCACTTTGTCTCTTCTATGGGGACCACTGGTACCATAATGGGCTGCGGCCGCTTTCTGAAAGAGCAGAAGCCGGAGATTCAGATTGTGGGTCTGCAGCCAACCGATGGTTCCAGTATTCCCGGTATTCGCCGATGGCCACAGGCTTACCTACCAAAAATTTTTGTCCCAGAGGAAGTGGATCTCGTTATCGATATGGATCAGCGGGAAGCGGAGGAAATGACACGTAGGCTGGCGCGTGAAGAGGGCATCTTCTGTGGTGTTTCTTCCGGCGGAGCGGTTGCCGGAGCACTGCGCCTTTCCAGCCAAGTGGAGAATGCCATAATTGTGGCAATCATCTGTGACCGCGGTGATCGCTATTTATCCTCGGGATTGTTCAATCAGTAAGGCTGGGAAAAAAGGCACAGTCGGGTGTGCAGATATTTTGTTGCCCCCGACTTTAGTGTGAATTTTTATATGCTTGCCAATCTATCTGCGTATATTTGATATTTTCTCTCTCCGACTTTTATTTTTAGGTTTTTTTGACGCTCTGATTTTAAGCGTGTCCTCAGTTTAAGATTGTCAGTGCGTAGATTGTTTTATTAAAACAAAGACCATTAATTAGCTGTGGGCGGCAGGTGAGGGCTTAAAACTCTCTTTATGTGGCTAATGAATAGGCTTTCACTAAAAAGGCTGTAATAGAGGCTTATTTTCTCAGTTTTTCAGTGTCACCGCTGAGATGTTGAAAATGAGTGGGCCTCTTTGTAAAAGCCTTTCAGCCCGATAAGCTTTCCTTTGGTCGCATTCTCCTCGGTAAGAATCCTCGCTGCTCAATGTGATTGACCAATTGGTATTGTCGTTTGCAGTTTCCAGTATCAAGCCATATCCACTGGGGTGAGTTATCGCTAAATTTCACGCAGCTTGTTGAAAACATAAAGAAAATCGTGGACTTTAGTCTGACCAAACCTATGATAGAAGCGTCCCTAATTTGGGAAGTTATTCTTTTTGCTTGGTTTTGCCATCATGCAAGCCACTGAGCAATGCTAGTAAGCTTACAAATTCCTGTTTCGGCCCGGTTAAAACATGGTTCAAGTCAGAAAACATCATTCCTTTGGAGGTGAGAGAGAGCACGACCTGGAAGCTTGGTTGCGCCATGTGCAAAAACTGGCTGGGCTGGATGGGGCTGCCATAGTGACCTTGCGCCGTGCAGCAGAAGTAAGTGCTGAAGCTGAACAACAGGCTATTGCCGCGGAAAATATTTGGGCAGAGGGTGCCAGCAGTTTTGCCACCGGCCTTGAAATGGCGGAAATCCTGGCGGACTTGCAAATTGATTCTGAAGCACTGGTGGCTGCAGTGCTCTACCGAGCAGTACGAGAGAAGCGCCTCGCTCTTAAAAGCGTTGAAGAGGAGTTTGGGTCGGTTGTAGCCAAGCTTATTCGCGGGGTATTGCGCATGGCGGCGATTCGCAGTCGCAGTGCCGATACTGGTGAGGAAAGCAAAAGCGGTGCGATAGAGGAGCACTCTGAAAATATCCGCCGTATGTTGGTGGCGCTCGTTGATGATGTTCGCGTTGCGCTGATCAAACTTGCCGAGCGGACCTGTGCAATTCGTGCGGCCAAGAATGCTGAGCCCACTAAGCGCCAGCGAGTCGCTCGCGAGGTGGCCGATGTCTATGCACCACTGGCGCATCGCCTTGGCATAGGGCATATCAAGTGGGAGTTGGAGGACTTGTCCTTCCGTTACCTTGAGCCTGAAGACTACAAACAGATAGCGCGCCTTTTAGATGAAAAGCGGATGGCGCGACAAGAATATATCGATGAGGTGCTGGAGCTTCTTCGCTCAGAACTGGCGCGGGCGGATATAGAGGGTGATGTCTATGGCCGCGCAAAGCATATCTACAGTATTTGGCGCAAGATGCGCCGCAAGAATATCGGCTTTTCTCAGGTTTATGATATTCGTGCTGTACGCATACTGGTGCCTACCGTGCGGGATTGTTACGCGGTGCTGGGGATTGTACATAACCTCTGGCGCAATATTCCCAACGAGTTTGATGACTATATTGCCTCTCCGAAGGAGAATGGCTACCGCTCCCTGCACACTGCGGTGATCGGCCCCGAACGCAAGGTGCTGGAAGTGCAAATCCGTACTTTTGCCATGCACGAGGAGGCTGAATATGGGGTCTGTGCTCACTGGCGGTATAAGGGCACCGACCTGAAAACAGAGAGCCAAGATAGCTATGAGCAAAAGATCTCTTGGCTGCGGCAAGTGCTCGACTGGCATGAAGAGGTGGGTGGTAATCCCTTACAAGAAGATCTTCAGACCGGGGAAGGGGACTCCCGTATCTATGTTTTTACTCCCGATGGCCATGTAGTCGATTTGCCCCGCGGAGCCACACCGCTGGATTTCGCCTATAAAATCCACACCGAGATTGGTCATCGCTGTCGCGGCGCTAAGGTGGATGGCCGTATAGTGCCATTAAACCACGAACTGGAAACCGCCAATCAGGTGGAGATCCTCACCGGTAAACGTGAAGCCCCCAGTCGCGATTGGCTTTCGTCCGGTATGGGCTATATAACAACCTCGCGGGCGCGGGCCAAGATTATCCACTGGTTTAAGCAGCAGGCCCGAGATCAAAATATTGCCGATGGTCGCAGTATTTTAGATGGTGAGTTCAAACAGCTTGCTCTGAGTGATTTTAATTTTGAGCAGCTTGCCGCCAAGCTGAATATGCACTCGTTGGATGATCTCTATGCGGCAGTGGGAGCTGGGGATATCGGTGTGGGGCAGGTGCTGAACACCGCCCAGCGTATGGTAAAGGTCGACAATGCGGAGCGTGTGCCTTCACTTACTGCCCCGGTGGCCACGGGGGCGGGCAAAGCCGATGTTTATATCGAAGGGGTTGGCAATTTACTGACGCATATTGCGGGTTGTTGTAACCCTGTTCCCGGTGATGAAATTATGGGTTACATCACTCTTGGTCGCGGGGTATCGATACATCGTAAAGACTGCACGAATATGCTGCGTATGCAGGCAGAGGAGTCTGAGCGAGTACTAGAAGTTAATTGGGCGGCAAAACCGAGGGAGCTCTATGCGGTGGAAATCGTTATCGAAGCCTATGATCGCCTGGGGCTGTTGCGCGATGTCACCGCTATGCTCGATAGTCAGAAAATCAATATTACGGCGATGCAGACACACAGTAATAAGCATAAGCATACTGTAGAGATGGTACTTACCGCCGAGATTCATAATTTTGAAGAGTTGAGTTACGTGTTGCACCGCATTAATCGCCTGCCCAATGTCGCATCGGCGAAGCGGCGTATGCTGCGTTGAGGGGGACCCTTGCAAGACCAATACTCGGTGGAGGATTTACTCCACCTAATGTCCCAGTTGCGCAACCCAAACGGTGGTTGCCCCTGGGATCTGAAACAGACATTTTCCAGTATTGTTCCTTCAACGATTGAAGAGGCCTATGAAGTGGCCGAGGCAATTGAGCTTGAAGATTTCGAACATCTACATGAAGAGCTTGGGGACTTATTGTTCCAAGTGATCTTCTATTCCCAGCTCGGCCGTGAGCAGGGGCATTTCGACTTTTCCCGTATTGTGGACACCTTGGTACGCAAGTTGGTGCGACGCCATCCTCATGTATTCCCCAGCGGGGAGCTCTATGGCGAGAATGGCTCCTCTGCAATTGATGAAGCGCAAGTAAAGCAAAACTGGGAAGCCATTAAAGCTGAAGAGCGCAACGCAAAGGGTGAGAGTGGAGTCCTGGCTGGTGTTACCGCGGGCTTTCCCGCTTTGACGCGTGCGGCCAAATTGCAAAAGCGTGCCTCACAGGTGGGTTTTGATTGGCCAGATATTACCGGTGTGCTGGACAAAATAGAGGAAGAGGTAGCCGAATTACGCGAGGCTATTGCAACCGGTGATCGTGAGCATGCTGGGGAGGAACTCGGCGACTTGTTGTTTTCCTGTGTAAACGCGGCCAGGCATTTGAAAATTGATCCTGAGTCAGCACTGCGACAGTGTAATCGTAAGTTCGAGCGTCGTTTTGGCGCTGTTGAGGCAGCGCTCAGGACAGATGGACGTGGGCCAGAAGATGCCAGCCTGCAAGAGCTTGATCGACTCTGGGAGCGTGCGAAAGACATAGAAAGACAGGATTCAGACAGATAAGTAGCCGTATTGGCCGCAGTTTATTCTGCGGTAATGGCGGTACCACAGTCATAATCTTGCCCAATTTGGGGTGGACGTGTAAGGTAGCGCTCTTTTGGCGCGGCGGCTCTTAGTGCGTCGATAGTTTTGGAGGCTTACTGAACATGCGAATTATTCTCTTGGGGGCACCGGGGGCCGGTAAAGGCACTCAGGCACAATTCATAACAGAGAAGTTCGGCATTCCGCAGATCTCCACCGGCGATATGCTTCGCGCTGCGGTGAAAGCGGGCACACCTCTCGGCTTGCAGGCAAAAGACATTATGGAGGCCGGCAAGCTGGTTTCCGACGACCTGATTATTGCCCTGGTGAAAGAGCGCATCGCTGAGGCAGATTGTGCAAATGGATTCCTTTTCGATGGTTTCCCCCGCACTATTCCCCAAGCGCAAGCACTGCTGGATGCCGATGTGCATATCGATCATGTGCTGGAAATTGCTGTGGACGATGAAGAAATCGTCAAGCGCTTGTCTGGGCGTCGCGTGCACGAGGGTTCAGGCCGCGTCTATCACGTTGTGTACAACCCGCCCAAGAGCGAAGGTGTGGATGATGTGACTGGTGAGGCACTGGTACAGCGCAGTGATGATACCGAAGAGACCGTACGCAAGCGTTTGGCGGTTTATCACGAGCAGACAGCGCCGCTGGTTGGCTTCTACCGAGAGCTGGAAGTGCGCTCCCCTGAAGCAGCTCCGAAATACAGTAAAGTGATGGGAGTTGGCAGCATGGATGAGATCCGCGATAAGGTCATCGAAGCATTGAGCTGATCGCACTGAACATTGTTAAAAAAAGCCCCCGTTTGGGGGCTTTTTTGTATCTTCTCCGATGGTTTCCTTTTTAGTTTCGCAAGCGCTTACCTTGTAGTTGACTGACCAATCATTAAGATGGCCGGCAGGTTATTCCTGGCAAAATTGTATTTCAGACGGGTCTTTGTATGTCCACAGCGATAGTTTTGATGAATCTGGGTACCCCTGCGCAGCCCACGCCGTCCGCCGTAAGAGATTTCTTGCGAGACTTTCTCTCCGACCCCAGGGTAGTGGAAATACCCCGACCACTGTGGCTTACAATACTAAACGGTTTGATATTACCTTTTCGCCCCAAGAGAATTGCTCCGGCTTATGCGGAAATCTGGAATTGCAGCGCGGACGATGCGCAAGTTGAAGGTTCACCACTTCTCTACTATACCCGCCATCAAGCGCAGCTACTGCAAAAGCATTTAAAGGATAAAGGGCGGGATATCGCGGTAGAGTATGCCATGACTTACGGTGAACCGCGCCTCGATAAAGTTATTGAAAGCTTGCGATCAAAAGGCTATGAGTCCTTTGTTGTTTTCCCTTTATATCCGCAGTATTCGGCTACCACTACTGCTGCAATATATGATCAAGTGGCGCAAATTTTCCGAAAGAGTCGTGATATTCCGGATATTTCCCTGGTTCGTGATTATTACCACAACCCTCTATATATTAAATCTCTCGCCAACTCTGTCAGGGAACACTGGCAGAAACACGGCCAGGCTGAAAAATTAATGCTTTCTTTTCACGGTATCCCCAAAGCAAATGTTGATAAAGGGGACCCCTATTTACGCCATTGTCAGGAAACCGCGAGGCTGCTTGCGGAAGAATTACAAATTTCCCCGGAGCGTTGGCAAGTTACTTTTCAGTCACGCTTTGGTAAGGCTGAGTGGTTGCAACCTTATACCGATAAAACTCTGATTGAATGGGGCAAAGGCGGTATCAAGAGTGTTGATGTGATTTGCCCAGCATTTTCGGCCGATTGTTTAGAGACATTGGAAGAAATTTCGGTAGAGAATCGCGCTAATTTTATCGAAGCGGGTGGAAGTGAATACCATTATATTCCCGCGCTAAATTTACGTGCGGATCATATCGAAGCTCTTGCTGCGGTTGTTGAAGATAAGTTGCCAGGCCCAAAATAATTTTTACTTTTAGGTGTTTTGCCTCTTCAAAAGGCAATTTGTTAAGGAAAAGAGACTTATTTGCTGAAAAATTTCTCATTTTTCGCTTTTTTACTTGCAATGCCGTGTATTTTTATTAACTTTGATAAAGTTGTATTGAAATAGGCAGCGCACCGCTCTGTATAAGCAATAAAATAACCCCCGGGTTTTATTCGATAGCTAACAGGCCGCGTTGCCAGCACACTTTTGGAAGTACTTCTTCTTTTTAATGAGGAGACAAGGGATGGCAAGAGTAGTAAAAAAGAGTACACGTGCTAAAAAGGCAACTACATCGACCAAAGCGTCGCCGGTAGTCGTAAAAGCACAGAAAGCCGTGGATGCAGCAAGTAAGTCGCTGGATGCACAAATGGATCGTGTGGCAAAGGCAAAAGCGCGGGCACAAAAAAGTAGTACGGCAGCGGCCAAGGCTTCCTTGACCAGCGCCAATGGTAAAGCAAAAGATTTACGCGCCAAGCTGGCGATGGCAAAAATGGAGCTTGCCAAGGCCAAGACCATGGATGCCGTGCGTCATGCAGAAGAAGCGGCTAAGGAGAAGGTGGCCACCCTTTCTGAAAGCCTTTCTGCCAAGGCAGATAAAGACCTGGCGGCGGCATTGAAGGCGTTCGAAGCGCGCTGGATGAAGTCTCGTGTTAAGGCTCATGCCAAGAAGATCAAAGCCGCCGAGAAAAAAGCTGAGGCTAAGATAAAAGCTGCAGCAAAGAAGGCTGCGACAAAAGCCAAGGAGCTAGAGAAGAAAGCAGCTGCGAAGCTAAAAGCTGATGCTCAAAAAGCTAAAAAGGCGGCGACTAAAAAGACTACTGCGGCCAAGAAAGTAGGCCGCCCCAAAAAGGCTGCTTCTGAAACTAAAGCCACCAAGCGTGTAGGGCGCCCCAAGAAGGCCACCTCCGCAGCAAAGCCAGCGAAAAGAGTAGGGCGTCCGAAGAAGTCTGCTAGCAAAGCGGAGGCGGCCAAGAAAACGCCAACTCGTCGAGGGCGCCCACCTAAGGCCGGTACCGCTCGCCGTGGTCGACCACCCAAGAGTGCGGCTTAATTAAACCTCCTCTAGTTCACAGCATGCCTTAGTGGCATGGCTCACTCTTCATCAACCCCGGTTAATACCGGGGTTTTCTCTTTCCTCAATATCGCTAATCTACATGACTAGACCTTGTGACCGTGCCACAATTCACTCCCTTCGATAACCCGGTTTGAAATAGTTGTGAAGATTCTTGCCCTGGATACCACGTCTGGTGCCTGCTCAGTGGCACTTTATAGTAATGGCCAGATTACCGAACGCTTTGTGCAAGCAGAGCGAGACCATACACGGCGCCTGCTACCAATGGTGGATGAGGTATTGGCTGAGGCCCAGTTGAGCCTTCCCGACCTGGATGCCCTTGCTGTAAGCAGGGGGCCCGGCTCATTTACGGGTCTGCGTATCGCTATCAGTTGTGTACAGGGGCTGGCCTTTTCCGCCGATAAGCCAGTAGTGCCGGTTTCCAGCCTTGCCGCTTTGGCCTTGGGGGCCAGAAGGGCGCACCCGCAGTGGGGAGGAGATCCTATTGTCGCTATGCTCGACGCTCGTATGCAGCAGGTGTACTGGGGTATTTACGGCACCGAGATGCCTAATGACAGCTTGATACCTGAGGCAGTACAGAATCCAGAGCAGGTTCTACTGTCATTGAGTGAGGCCAAGCTGACAAACACATATTACGGTGCCGGTCCCGGTTGGCACTATGAGGCATTAGGCAAGGCTCGAGCGGCAGAGCTGGATCTGAATGCCTTAATCCATGCACGGGATATTGCTGAGCTAGCGGTTCCTCTCTATCGAGCTGGTGCAATGGTATCTGCTGAAGCTTTGGAGCCCGTTTATCTTCGCAATGAAGTTACCTGGCAAAAACGTCAAAAAATTCGATCCTGATAATTCATGGAAATATTTCAGATTGTTGTACTGGCCCTGATCCAGGGCTTGACTGAATTTCTCCCTATTTCAAGCTCGGCACACCTGATCTTGCCTGCAGAAGTTTTAGGGTGGCAGGATCAAGGGCTTGCTTTCGATGTGGCTGTACATTTTGGCTCACTGATCGCGGTAGTCACCTATTTTCGAAAAGATATTTGGCTACTCCTGCGTGATGGTTTAGGGGGGCTTAAATCGAGGCAATTTAGCGATGAAGGACGTTTGGCTTGGCTGATTGTGCTGGCTACGATTCCTGTCGGTTTGGTAGGATTAATTTTTAAAGGCTATATAGAAACGCATTTACGCTCAGCAGCAGTTATAGCTGCCACCACCATCGGTTTTGGTCTGTTGCTTTGGTGGGCTGATGTGCGTGGTGCCAGGGTGCAAACCCTAGCGCAACTTAACTGGAAAAAAGCACTAGTTATTGGTGGTGCGCAAGTATTGGCGCTTATTCCAGGTACTTCCCGCTCGGGTATTACCATGACCGCAGGGCTGATGCTCGGCATGAAGCGCGAAGCTGCTGCGCGCTTCTCTTTCTTGTTATCCATACCGGCGATAGCCCTGCCGGCCATGTTACTGACCTATGATTTACTCGCCCTAGAGTCGGTACCCTGGGGGGATATTTTATTGGGTACTTTGCTTTCTTTTATTAGTGCCTATCTATGTATTCATTTTTTCCTGCAATTTATTAGTCGCATCGGCATGGCGCCATTTGCGATTTACCGCCTGATTTTAGGGGCGGCTCTTATTTGGATGATATGGGGGTAATCAATATGGCAACGGTAGCGTTTATTGGCTTGGGAGTAATGGGTTACCCAATGGCGGGTTACCTGGCAAAAGCGGGTCACTCAGTGCGGGTATATAACCGCACCGCCAGCCGTGCAGAAAAATGGCTGGGCGAGTATGAGGGGGAGAGCTTCGAAACACCCGCTGAGGCCGCAAAAGGTGCAGACGTGGTGTTTGCCTGTGTGGGTAATGATAACGATTTGCGCCAGGTGGTTGCTGGAGAGCAGGGCGCCTTCGCCACTATGGAAAAGGGCACCCTGTTCGTCGATCATACTACTGCCTCGGCAGATGTCGCGCGTGAACTGGCAGCAAATGGCAAAGAGAAAGGTATCGGATTTCTCGATGCCCCAGTATCTGGTGGCCAGGCCGGTGCGGAAAATGGGGTTCTCACCGTAATGGTTGGTGGTGAAGAGACAGATTTTGAACGTGTAAAGCCGTTGATAGACACTTTTGCCCGTGCTGTTACCTTATTGGGCCCGGTGGGCAGTGGCCAGCTTTGTAAAATGGTCAACCAAATCTGCATTGCCGGTGTGGTGCAGGGGCTGGCAGAGGGGCTGCATTTTGCTAAAGCGGCAGGGCTGGATGGCGAACAGGTCGTGGATGTAATTTCCAAGGGCGCGGCACAAAGCTGGCAGATGGAAAACCGCTCAAAAACAATGCTGGCCGGTGAATATGATCACGGCTTTGCCGTGGACTGGATGCGGAAGGATTTGGCCATCGTTTTACAGGAAGCCCAGCATAATGGCGCCCTGTTACCGGTGACGGCACTGGTGGATCAATTTTATAGTGAGGTGCAGGCGATCGGCGGTTCTCGCTGGGATACCTCTAGTCTGTTTGCTCGCCTGATGAATGTGCGCTCTTTCGACTGACTTTACCTCCTCTCAAGCCTATAACGGAGCTGGATACTTCTGTTTCCAGCTCTGTATTTCCGTTCCTTGTTGTTTTAGATTCCCATGAAAGTTTTATTGCTCTCGGCCTATGATGCCGACAGTCACAAGCGTTGGCGTAAAGGCCTGGTTGCTGCCTTCCCCGGGTGGCAGTGGACAGTCTTGACACTGCCCCCGCGCTATTTCAGCTGGCGTATACGTGGCAACAGCCTTTCTTGGGCCAGGGGGGAGACGGCACAAATACTAAAGCAACAGTGGGACCTAATTATTGCCACGTCTATGACCGATCTCAGTGCGTTGCGCGGCTTAGTGCCCGAGATAGTGGGGGTGCCCACGGTGGTCTACTTTCACGAGAATCAGTTTGCCTATCCTGTCAGTTCAGGTGCGTTCCAGTCTATAGAGCCACAGCTCCTCAATATCTATACCGCGCTAGCCGGTGACCTGTTGCTGTTTAATTCGGAATACAACCGCCGCACCCTGATTGAAGGCGCAGCCAAGCTTTTAAAGCGCTTCCCGGACCATGTGCCGGTGGGAATTTGTGAAGAAATTACAAGTAAGTCGAAGGTGCTGCCAGTACCACTAGAGGATGCACTCTTTACTCAAGAGTACACACAAGCTGATTTTTGCTGGGGTCACCGCTGGGGGCAGGGTTATCAGGGAGAAGTAAGCGAGGATACGCTAATCATCAGTTGGGCCGCCCGCTGGGAATATGACAAAGGCGCTGACCGCCTGCTGCAAATTCTTCGGGGCCTAAAAGAGAAAAAGGTAAAATTCTTACTCAACCTGATGGGTCAATCCTTTCGTAATAGCCCAAAAGAGTTTGAGCAGATACAACAGGAGTTTAGTGAGAATCTGCTGGTGATGGGGTACGTGGAGAGTGAATCTCTATACCGACAAACCTTGCATAACAGCCATGTATTTCTATCTACCGCTTATCATGAATTTCAGGGGTTAGCGGTAATGGAGGCCGTCGTAGCAGGTTGTACGCCATTAGTGCCTGATGAACAGTGCTACCCGGAGTTTTATCCTGAGTGGTTTCGTTATTCTGAGATTGAGGATGCGATTTGCAAGCTAAAAAATTTGGCCGCGATTGCCAATTTTGGTACAAGCAGGCAGGTCGATTTAACAAGGTTATCTTGGGGGAGGATTAAGAACGAGTATTATCATTCGCTTTCTGAAGAAAGACTTTACATAGATAAATGAGAAATCAATCTTCAATATATGGTTGTAGATATTTGAGATAGACATTATAGCTTTCAAGTAGCGTGATTATCTCGGCGCAATCTGCGCTAATTACTGATTGAGATGCTATGCTTATCGCTTTAGGTTTTGGAGCGCTATAAGGTGACTTCAGGTTTTTTTATCAGGTTAGGATTTTTTTTTATATTCGCAGTAATAGTTGTGGCGAATTCTGTTGCGGAAACTATTGAGGAGAAACGAAGTAGGGCTGAGAAATTAATCCAACGGATTGAAAATAAATATCTTAGTAATGAAGTTCCTGCCATTCTCCAAAAACTGGAAAAGAATGAGTTGTCAATGTCAGTTATAAACGCTTTTGCACTGGAGCAGCGTTTGATTATTCAATCTGACCTTCGCAATAACGCACTCTCATTGCATCGATTCGGTGATTCTTCAAGTAAGGTGAGTAACAAATTTTTTTATCGTTTAGTTGTTAATGAGATGTCAGCCAGTGAGCAATTACCGGCTCTAATTCAGGCGCTTAATGTCTCGGAAAGTCAAATTGCCAGGTATCGTCCACTAGCTGGAGCACAGGCGTATCCAGCTTATACAACATGGCTGGCAAATTATGCGCAACCTGCAGAGATTGCGGCAGCTCTTTTAATCAACTTTCAAAGTTTTGGTAAAAATGTCGGCCGTATGGCAAAAGCACTTAAACAACATAAGGGATTGTCTGATAGTCAGTTGGAGTTCTTAATCAATTTTAGCACTTTACCTTCTGATTTTAGAGAGCAGGCTATAGCTATAGTGGCACAAGGCTTAGCTTCCGGAGTAAGTGAGTCGGATATTGAAACTCGCGTAAGGCTTATTCAAGCCTATGAGAGTAATTTTTGGAGTGCACTTTCAAGTATTGATAGGAAGTAAATTTATAAGATGTAATGTTGTTGCACGTTGATCTTTACTAATCTTTAATTTGTAGCGCCAATGCTTGGCGGTTAGTCGATTATTCATATTAAATAAATTACATTACCTTTATAGATGCTTTACCCTCATGGGGTGGTATTTATATGCTGATGCATTGTCTTGAAATGAGTTGTTCCAGTAATAAAATCAGTTGATTCAATATGCTCCGCCCCACTTTTTTGGCGCAATAATCACCTTTAGGTTTGTTTCTGGACCTTGTCTATATTTATTCCTATGCTTAATGATTGGTATATGTAGAGATAATAAGGAAGGTTGAGCTATCGAGTTTGGCTTTATTGCTAAGGTAGCTTGCTTTGTCATACAACACTTACCCTTGAATGTGATAAAAGTTTAAGTCGGATTTTCCTATTAAAGGAATAAATGGAAATGATGAATCGTGTAATAGCTCAGAGAATTTCTTTGGTCATGCTTTTTGTTATGTGGAGCTTTGAGGGGTTAGCTAAAGAGGTGACCAGCCCTGTAGACCTTTATTCAGTGTCTTTAGAAGAATCACAAAGATTTGGTTGTGTACAGCAGTATCCGGTGGCTGATTCTAGATGGCATGGCTTTAAACTGCCTAAATTCAAGCAACATCTTTCTACCATTCCATTTGAGGCTGCAGGGGTAGCTGTTTCCACTTTAGCGATTGGTTTAGTGGATTGGGACTGGGGATCTAGTAGTTTTGGTACAACTAGTGAGGGTTTCTTTGAGGATGATACTGCCAATGGTGGTATGGATAAGCTAGGTCATGTCTATGGGAGCTATCTTCTCAGTGAATTCTTTACAGATGCCATTCACTGCAAGGCTGGTAATGCGGTGGGGGCGGAGGCTAGTGCAGTTACTCTAGCTTGGTTGAGTATGTTATTTGTGGAGTTAGGCGATGGTTACTCTAAGGAGCATGGCTTTGCCTGGGAGGACGTTGTTGCCAATACTGCAGGGGTAGGAATCTCTTACCTAAGACGGAATATCCCCGGGCTTAGGGAAAAGCTGGATTTTCGTCTAGAATATCTTCCATCGGGTAATCGCTCTGGCTTTAAGCCACACTCAGATTACTCGGGGCAAAAATATCTACTGGCCTTAAAGTTAAGTGGTTTTGGCTTATCACGGAGAAATCCTCTTAATTATCTGGAGTTACATGGGGGTTACTTTGCTCGGGGTTTCACTTTGAAAGAAAAAGAACGAGACGACCCTTTGCGTAGAGAGCTCTATGTTGGGGTTGGAGTGAATATAGGGGAGCTGCTTTTTGGCAGATCTGGAGTTAGAGAGAGTACTGGAGGCCGATTTGGGCGAAAGTTTTTTGAATATATTCAGCTTCCTCATACTTATGTTGCTAGTGAGAATGATTAAAGCGGATCCGACTTTATAATTACTTACCCAGTAGACTTATGCACCTAATTGCCAGGCCCCCGGAGAAGATTCTCCTGGAGCCTGTAAGCACTTAATCTATCCACACCCTTGTATATATACGTTTTTGCTCGGGTGTGTCTATAAATTCATCGCGATCGTGCAAGACTCTAGTATTGTCAATAAAAATCATATCGCCAGAATTCATATAAAAGCTAACAACATTTTCTTTGTTGTTTAGTTCTCCATCAAGAAGATCCAGTGCTTGAAGTACCTCTGCCGTTAAGGGGTTATTGACTCGTTGATGGCCTTTCTCTATCCAGTAGCGCATATAGCGGATAGAAATTTTGCCATTGGCATAGCTGAAAATCGGGAAATGATTGTTAAGAATATTCTGGATATCTTTATCGCTCCCTGGTGTGACAAGATCTCGAATGTAATTCTTATAGAGCAGCTCTAGCTTTTTAGGTGCCTGTTTCTTGAGATTTTGATGTACCTGGGCTGCAGAAACTACTTTAGATTTACCACCTTGAATCGCGGGGGTAATACAGCAGAGCCCTAAAATATTTGGTTGTATGGCTCGTTGTGAGCTATCTGTATGTACACCAGTTGCTGCGTTAGTTTGTGAAACAGGAATGGCTTCGTCTTTATAGCTTTTGCCCGTATCTAAAATGCCGTAGAGTCTACCGTAGGTATCAATAGTCTGCCCCATTGCCAGGCTGATTTTGAGAAACAGAAGATTTAGTGTTGTTTGATCAAAGCCTTTTACTCCTCGAATCCAAGTAACACCATTGCCTTCATGGATTTCACTTTTGATTTTTTGGGCGAGCTGATCAAACTGAGGAGTGGCAGCAGAATCTGCTTGCAAAGCCCGAATAGGGTTGTCCTGCTCTTTAGACCATTCTTGCAGGGCTTTGATTTCATTTGGCCAGTCATTAGGCCAATTAAATTTCCAGTTGGGTTTAGCTTCCAACTCTGCGGCTGTCCATGCCTGTGCACGGATAGTCTCGTCAGGTGCTATATCAATCATTTACCTTCACCTTAAATAACACATGCAGTGGATAGCCTTTTAGTGGACCAAAAAATTCAGGGTCAAATGCCAGATGTTCATCCGTTACAGCTAATTCTTTGACTTCGGGTAGGCTGTTAAAGCCGGCTTTAGCAAGGGCTTCGAAGTAGTGTGCAAAGGTTTTATGTACACAGCGAACAGAGACCGGTACACCATCTCTACGCCAGATTTTCCCCTCAAAGGTCTTATTTATACCGTCGAGATAAGATTTTTCACCATGTTCAAAGTAAAACGGTGGGCTTTCTTCCCTCATAAAGGGGAGGCATGGATGGGGTACGGTAAAGACAAAAGTACCATCTGCTACCAGCAAAGAGCGTACTTTACTCATTACCTGAGTCATTTCTTCGATAGTCAGGTAATTGAAAAGGAATACGGCAATGGCCTTGTCGAATCTGGTTTGTGGAAATTGATTAAATGAAACTGCATTGCCCACGGTATAAGTTGCATTAGATAGCTTGAGTTCCTTAGCCATCGATTGTGCTTGAGCTATCATTTCAGCAGAAGAGTCAACTCCAAAAATTGACTTGACACCAGCCTCTATCAGCATGCGTGATACATAGCCCTCTCCACAGCCAAAGTCCAGGATATTTTGGTCTTTGATTTTGCCCAGAGCCTCTAAAACACGAGGTCTTGCCGTGAAGTCGCTCAACAGTATTTTTTCTGATCTAAGCCAATTTGTGGCTTGTGCATTATAAATTGATTCAGTTGATATAGGTTGGTTCATCCTGAGCCACTCCTGATACTTGTGTGGTTGTCGAGTTATAATTGTTGTCGATGATTTTTGTAATGTTGTATGCTCGTGCAAGCATGCCATCCCAAAAAGCAGCTCTTAAATTCAGAGCCTTAGTTGCACCCTGGCGAAGACGCCTCCTTCCTTCCTCTGTCTCGGCAAAAGTTAATGCGATCTGGTTGAGACTCTCAGCATGATCATCGTCGATTAGAGTGTGAACGGAAAAGAAGCAGTAGTCCTTGGGCTGAATTTCAGGTAAATGCTTCAACCCCTTTTCTATATATGGATAAATTGTACTTACTACATGCTCTGTTCCTATCCCTAAAGCTCCTATTGCTTCCTCGGTAGAGCCATAAAGTAATACCATTGAAAGCATTTCATACCAGATGATTGCATCATCCGAAAGAGGTGTTTCTTGTTTACCCTGTGTGACCTTTTCTTTAAAGCGGTTAAAAAGATCAGCATGGGGGATATTTTTTATCCACCTTGGATCTATTCCATGGTGATTTAGTATTCGGAGTTCATCCTCCTCATAATTACCAGATTCTTCGTTCAGGTTTTCCAAGAGTATATTTCGGTGCTCCGGAATGGTCAGCTTGGAGATGGCTGCACTTAATAAGTTAATAAATCGGGATGTGTATAGGCTGTATTGTTGTGCAAAATCAGCCACAACATAAGGAAAGTTTGGCAGGGATGCCTCACTAAACCGTATTAAATAGGTATGATTTACAGCCCTATGGTTAAGTACTTCCTCGGATAGATCTTCCAGCCAAACTCGGCTTGTGTTGCTCGTTTTAATGTTAAAATTCCTTTTCTAGATGTTGACGGTATAGCTTGTTTGCTTTTCAGGTTGTCAATGCACATCCTGTGCCCACTAGCTTTAAGTTTATTGTTTTTTGATAGAATTTCAGTATACGAAGTTGGATTTTTATTGGCAATTGTTAAATTGTAATTGATTTCCCATAGGCGCTTCTTATTTTATGGTTTTTTGTTAGCTCTGATTCTTGGTGGTTAGATCTCTATACCTATTTTGGAGTATTTGCTTTCTTTAAGAAAGAGTTGATGCAGCTTTAGTGTTTGTTTTGTTTTCTTTTGAATGGTGAATGATTTTTTGTGTGCTCAAAAAAATTTTAAAAAGCATGCTTTATATTTTGTGCTTTATCGTTTTTGATTGATGCAGCTGTAGGTTTTCTGGTTGTTAATGACTTCATTCTTGATATTTTTATGTTTTTTGATTTCCTGTCTTGAGATGCGGGTTATTGATCTAAATCAATGATTTCAATATCTTATTGGGTTAAGGGGGGCTCTTGTGTTGGTCGGTGTGTGAGAAGGGTATAGTTGTCGCACTTGTAAGTCTCACTGGTAATATTTTTGTGTGATCTAGGTGCTTTAAGGTTGCTGTCTTTAGGGTTTCCAAAGATGGCTTTCTCCTGGTTAGTAGGGGCTGATACTAATTTATTTTCGCCTGCTCGAGTTGACTTCTTTGTAGTTGCAAAAAAGGATTAAGTGGTGGCTTACTCTTGGTGGTTATAGAATATTTATTTTATTTTTTTAGTCAGTAACATTAAAGATAGCTTAAGAATTTGTGGGTATTTGTAGTCAGGTTCTTGAGGGGATGTTCTTATAGAACCAATTACACTAATAGGAATGGTTCGACATAACTATAGTAGGTTTCATGAATTTTTATATTTTATATGCCAAAATTATAGTTCCTTGAGCGGTAATTGGACCAATGATGAAATTGGAAGAAGATGTAGTTGATGCAATTGAAAGTGGCCGAATGATTCAAGCTATGAAGCTTCTGCGTGAATACAAGAATATTAATCTTAAAGAAGCAAGAATAATTGTTAACACCTATGTACGTGAAAAAAACATACAGTCATCACCTGCAGAATTACCTGGTCGGGCGGGATTAATTGGGCTTCTGCTCCTGTTGGCTATTACCGGATACTTAGCATTTGGCCTAGGTGCTGGTTAGCGGCGAATATCTCAACTTTGCTTCAATTTGATTACATAGTCTCTTAATTTGACCCGGTTAAGTTTACCAGCTATGGATCATACCAATGTCTCTGAAAGTTGGGAATATTGTCTACTCTTTAAAGAAAATGTGGCATATGCACACTGATGCTTGTATTTACCTCATTTTATGCTCTTCTTGATTATTACACTTTGCTTTAAAGCGCTGCTGTTACCTGTTATTTGGGAGGTTAACAATGGCTGCAACTCTTATAGACTCGCAGGTCTTTTCTGGTCTCTTTAGCACTCCTGCCATGAGTGAGATCTTTTCTGACCGGCAAAGAGTTCAGTACTACTTGGATGTAGAGGCTGCCTTGGCCAGGGTACAGGCGAGACTTGATATCATTCCCAAAGAGGCAGCAGATGAGATTTGCCAACATTGTCGTGCTGAAGAAATTGACCTTGAGCAGTTGAGATCCCAGACAGAGTTAATTGGCTATCCGGTATTTGGAGTTGTACAGCAGTTAGTTGAGCGTTGTAAGGGGGGGCTAGGGCAGTGGTGCCACTGGGGCACAACAACTCAGGACATTACCGACACCGCTACTGTATTGCAGATTCGTGCAGCATTAATGCTTGTGGAGACGGAAGTATATGAAATCGCCGGTGCGCTGGCCTCTCTAGCCGAGGATTACCGGGATACGCCAATGGTTGCGAGAAGTAACCTTCAACAAGCTGTACCAATTACCTTTGGCTATAAAGCAGCTGTGTGGTTAGCGGGTTTTCATCGGCACCAGCAACGGCTTGCAGAAATTAAGAAACGAGTCCTAGTCGGGGAATTTGGTGGTGCTGCGGGAAACCTAGCCTCCTTGGGAGATCAAGGCCTAGCGGTGCAGGCTGGACTTATGAAGGAGCTTAATCTCGCTATACCTGTTATCGCCTGGCATACCATGCGTGATCGGATAGCTGAAGTCGCCTGTCTATTGGGGTTAATCACCGGCACTCTGAGTAAGATAGCCCTAGATATCAAACTGATGGCACAGACAGAAGTTGGGGAGGTCACGGAGCCCTTCACTGCGGGGCGCGGTGCTTCTAGCACTATGCCGCAAAAGCACAACCCAGTTTCCTCAGTATATATGAGTGGAATAGTGCCCATTGTGCGACAACAGGTGGCGGCGTTACTCAATGCTATGGAGGAAGATCACGAGCGTGCGACGGGAACCTGGGAGATTGAGTGGGTGGTTCTTCCTGAAATCTTTTGTTTATCCGCTGCGGCATTGGCACAGGCGAAGTTCGCGTTGCGGGGTCTCAATGTACACCCAGATAATATGATGCGAAATTTACAGATGACTGGAGGTTTGGTTTCTTCTGAAGCGGTGATGATGGGGCTAGGCCCAAAGATTGGCCGTGAGAAAGCTCACGATCTTGTTTACAAAATTTGCTGTCAAGCAATGGAAACTGATCGACCATTTGCGGATCTATTAAAGGAGAATAATGAGGTTTCTAAGGCCTTAACCGATAATGAAGTGGATAAGCTGCTTGATCCCAATAATTACCTTGGGCTTTGTGGTGAGATGGTGGATCGAACTTTGGCTAGGCAAGATAAATGATGAAGAAACCTGTAGATACTAAAGAGACCGAGCAGCTCTGTTACCAATATCTATCTGCCTTGGAGCGGGGGGACTTGGATACACTTCTTTCACTGTTTACAGAACATGCTTTGGTCTATTCGCCAATTTTTGGGAAATGCTCAGTAGAGAGTTTTTATTCCTATATTTTTCAGTCAATTAGTGATCGTGCTATGAAACTGAACAATATACTTTCGGGTGTGTTAAAGGCTAACCAAGTTGCATTACATCTTAGCTATGCCCGGTCAGTAGAAGGAAGAGGTCCGGCCACAATTGATGTGGTAGACCTCTTCGATTTAACGGAAGATTTCAGTACTTTTATGGCTGTAACAATTATTTATGATACCGCACCAATTCATGGGGACTTTATATCTTGCAAAAATGCTCCGCAATAAATCACTTCTATTTTTTAATGGATACTAGAATTTTTAGAACTCCTTTCTAATAGCTAATAGCTAATAGCTAATAGGGGCTATTTTACTGATACAGCAGCAAAAGCTTGCAGTAATCCAGTTTTTGGTGTGCTATTAGGGGTAGGACAATTAAAATTTTCTGAGTGCCCATAGTTATAGCCATACAGCAAGTTGCAGGCCATAACTTTATGTCCGGCTGTTGTTGGGTGTACAGAATCACCTGTCGGTACAATATTGCCCTGATCAACAAGAAGAATCTTTACCGGAGGAGTGATACTAGCAATAGTACTTTTGATTTTCGTGTTGTAATAGTCCGTACAATGGTTGGAAGGGTCTTGACCATCCAAGTTCGTTCTACGGGGAATGGTGGAAATTACAAAGGCAATTTTATTATCCGGTATACCCATTGCACTTAGGTGGCTGTATATTTTGCCCACCAACGTTGCTTTATCTCGAGTATTATTGCTAGAGATAATGCTTTCCACTACTTCGTCTAGGCGCTTAGCCGTTAGACTCCCAGCCTTCGGAGCCGCACTACATTGGGTAGCGCCATTCCGGTTGAGATGGGTGATATCGTTTGTGCCCAGCTGGATAGGCACAATAATAGCATCTGATGCCGCCAGATTTAGGTTTAATGGGCAGGCTTGGTTGTCTAACCACCCTGCGCTGTTACCACTTTCACGACACATTTCAGTAACGACAGAATTAAAGTAGGCAATAGCATCTGCGCAGCTGGCAGAGCTATAACCTGCTGGGATTTGATGGCCTGTAGGATTAAGAAAGCACTGCATATCGCTCGTACTTGCTCCAGGAATTCCGGTATGCCAGTAATTTCCAGTCTTCTTCTCTACTCCATCGGGTCCGGTTGGGCCACTCACAGTACCAATAGTTTCTACGGGCTGACCATTATAGCTAATGGTCAGGCTGCCGTTATTATCGCTACTGCTTAGGGGAAAGCTGGATTTCCCATCAGAGGCCTCGACGATTTGCTGCCAGATTTGTGAGCGGAACCCCATTGAGTTGTAGGGCAGGGTGGTCATACCATAGGTGATTGAATCCCCTATAAACCAAAGTTTGATTTTACCGGCACCATCCTGAGAGGAGCTTCCGTGATCGTCGGGTTGGTTTCCGGCTACGGGGGGAGTTGCTGGATTGCCGGTGCCAACCTGGGATGAACCGCTGGCTTGGCAGGTGGCATTAAGAGTTGGCTGACTATTGGTTCCGCTATACTCGCCATTAAATCCAAAGGCACGTGCCTCTCCTGGTGGAATAACATCCTGGCCGCTAGCAGTTACCGAGCCAGAGTGGTCAACCACCTTAGCATTCCAAAAGTGGGTTACTTTTTGGTTGCCCGGCCATTGCCATTTTATTTGCCAAGCATCCAGTGGCTGATCCCCGGTATTGCGTATGACAATATTGGCCATAAATCCATTACCCCAGTCATTTTGAATGGCGTATTCCACCGTACATTGACCTGAGGCTTGGGGTTGTTCTGCGGGTGTTGGCTCAGTTCCAGTATTAGTGCCGTTCCCAGTGTTCGTACCTGATGTGGGCTCAGTGGTGTTGTCAGGTTTAGTAGCAGTAGAGGATTCAAACCATTTTAGGGCAAAATCCCGGAATTCAGACTCTGAGGGTAAAGCCCCCTGCTTGGTGTGATAGTTATTTAGATAGCTCTTGGCATCAGTGTAAAAATTCTTGTGGGTTTGATAAATCTCCTTTTTATTGCCATTGTTATCAATCAACCAGTAACCGACAAATTCTTTAATCCAGCTATCGTATTCGTTCCCGTACATCTGCCAGTAAAGAATAAAGGGAGAGCCCCACTCAAGAGAGGTTTTAATTACATTGCGAGACAACATATCTTGCGCTTCACCAGAGCGGGTGCCCCAGTCTTTAAACCAAGATTCACCGTAACCGTATTCACCGATAAACACCCGCTTTTCGAAGGGCAGGCCAGTTTTTTTCGGCAGTTTTGACTCAATAAAGTCCAGTGCTTTAGTTAGCTCGGCGTGTAGGGTGGCGAAATCAGAATGTTTCTCTTTAGTAGTCAGATCATAGGCTGAGTAGGAAACGAGGTCGATATTGGTGTGTGGTAACACGGCGTTGGTGATGCGCTCTTTACCCTGCATTGCGGATTCAACCCGATTCACCTCTACATAATGATACAAGTTGACGTTGGAGTGGGGAATGTTGGCCTTGGCATCTTCAATGGCTTTTTGGCGAATATTGAGCCAGTCGATCAATCCCTGAATACGCAGCGGGTCAATCTTCACTTGGTTGTCGTCCCGTGTTCCATCGGCTTTTTGCACGAGGTTCCAGTCGCCCTCCCAATGACCGATCATAAACGTTTTACCTGAGCCGCTGTATTTCGTTAACAGATACTCGGCCATCGCATAAATCTTATCGTACTGCCAGGTGAGCTCTTCCTGAGACATGCCTTTATTGTCCATCCAAGATCCGGAGTCCTCCACCCAGAACATATAGTGGGAGAAGTCCATATCAAGCACCTCTCGGTAAGCGGGTACTTCTTCCAGCATACGTTTGAACTGGTAGTCAAGGCCCAAGCCGTTAAGCTCATCGTACAAGCCGGTAGACAGGGCGATCTTAAGTAGGTTGGACCCCATTGCGCGGATGGCTTTAGCGGATTCGACTAGAGAGCCTTCGCCTGTGAAACTGTACTTAGGGCTGATAGTCTGGGTGCCCAAAATATAGTTGTAGCTCTCTATTGCTGATAAGGGCGGGCTGGTTTTCGGTGGCTCTGATGTTGTCGGTGGAGGGGTTTGCTGATTCTGACAACTGGCATTGATTTTGGAGGGGACTTGTGTTCCTCCAGAGTAGGCGATATTAAAGCCAAAAGAGCGAGCCTCACCCACAGGAATATTGGCAAAGTCACCTGTACCTTCCGCTGTTGCAGTATTGCCATTTTGGGAAATTTTGGCATTCCAGGAGCCGTCAATTACCTGGTCTCCGGGCCATTGCCAATTAAGGTTCCAGCCATTAATAGGTTCTGTGCCAGTATTGCGGACCACTACAGAGGCCATATAGCCCTTATCCCATTGACTTTGGACAACCATATTGACCTTACAGTTGGTTGCGGCCATGGAGAGAGGTGTGATGCCGAGTAAGAATAGGGAGGTGAAACCCGCTTTGAGTAATTTAATACGCATTTGCTAACCACTGCTTATTCATTATTTGCAACTCATCTTAGGGCCCTTTCTGGGCAATAAAGTTTCTTTCTGGAATATCGGGATTTTCGTGACTAAATAGCCAAGGTATACTTTTCTCTATTTTATCCCATTTGTAGGTCATTTTATCCGGAAAAGACCTGGCCATACTTTGATCCCCTTCCCAGCATTCCTCAGTGATTGTTTACTGGAAGCCTATGAGTTTTATCGGTCTTTTTTTTCATTACGTCCTTTATCGCCATGGTAGATGAGCGGCTGATCAAGTGTTTGTTAGAACGCGCGAGTCATCTTTTTATTGTTGTGCTTTATAAGATGAATAGTGCTGTCAGTTGGTGCAAACAGAAATAATTAATTGTTATTTCTGTTTTTTGTTGGGTTGGTATTACTTTGAAATTTAACATGTCAGATTTATTTTGGCGGCCGTTGAGTTCTGTTAACCACACTGACTGGGATAATTAGAGTATGCTGGCACCCGCGTGCCTTTACAGAATAATAAACGCCTGGTGCGATCAAGGACATCGACCCTGCCGATCATTCTTCGCAGTTTCTAGAATGCTAAGGCAGCGGTATCAGGAAGAGAAAACCGTTGTGAGTAGTTGGTAATTACTCACAGGTATCCACTGGTTCGGCCAGTTTTTATCACACAATATCAAGCTGATTTTTTCGGAAGGGACTGGCTTCTTGGCGCCTTGAAATCAAGGATAGAGGGCCTTTGAAAGGACTTTTCGTATAAAAATTATGGAGAAAAAATGAAGACAAAAATAATTCGATGGTATACCACATTTTTTATACTGTTTGGATTCTCCCCCCTGGCTCTTAGTGCAGAGTGGCTGTTAGGTACGGGTAAATACGATATCACTGGGCCAGCCGCCGATGTTGGTATGGTTGGTTATGGAGAAACCAGTCAGACAACCAAAGGAATTCATAGCCGCTTGTGGTCCCGTGCTTTTGTAATCGCCAATCCTCAGGATAGTCAGCGTCTAGTATTTGTTTCCGCCGATTTACAGAGTATTACTCAAGGTGTTAAACAGGGTGTGGTTGCTAAGCTCAAGAGTAGGTATGGCAACGACCGCTTTACAGATGAAAATGTGATGCTCACGGCCACCCACACCCACGTAGGTCCTGGAGGTTATGATCACTATGTGATGCTCAATATGAGTGCACTGGGTTATGCGGAAGATAACTATAACGCGATCGTAGAAGGTATCTACCAATCTATTGTTATGGCAAATAGCAGTTTGGCAGAGGGCGACATTTACCTGGAGCAAGGTACCTTGCTCAACACGAGTGTCAACCGCAACCCGGAGCCCTACGCGCAAAATCCGGATACGAGCAATTACCAATACGATACCAACAAAACTATGACGCAGCTCAAGCTGGTTAATGCGAATAATAAAGCATTGGGTATTATTAACTGGTTTGCGCTACACAATGTTTCACTCGGTACCAGTCAACGTCAGTTGAGTAGTGATCACAAGGGGGCTGCCAGTTATTTATTTGAGCAATGGGCTTCAAATCAGACAGACTCGACAGGAAATCTTGTTGCGGCCTTTGCCAATAGTAATCTAGGTGACGCTTCTCCCAATATTTGTGGCCCAGGGAATGGTTGTGGCTCCAGTGAATATGAGAGTCTTGAGTTGGCTGCAGAAAAACAGGCAAACAAAGCGAAGTCTCTTTACAGCACCTCGAACAATAAATTATTGAACAATCTTGATTATCGCCATCAATACATATATTTCCCCGGTTATACCGTAGCCGGGGAATATACTGGCGAAGGGCAGCAAAACATTTGCGAAGGTGCCGTGGGCTGGTCATTCACAGCTGGCTCTTCCTGGGATGGTCCCAGTGGGATTGATGGTATTTTCGAGGGGATGTCAGTTGAAAACGAAGGCACTGAGTGGGACCGCAGCGAAAGCCTATTCGAATCAGTGATCAGAGGTTTCCCGCTCTTTGGGTTAATGAACGCTTTCTCTGCGGCTGCAGTTTATAAGGATACACAGGATGATCCTTGCCAATATCCCAAACCCACTTTTGTTGAGCGTAAAGTAATAGGGCAGCAGCTGTATACCCCTTATCTGCCATTTCAGATGTTTCGCATTGGGTCCCTGGTCCTAGTGGCCGCGCCGAGTGAAATGACCACTATGGCTGGTCGCCGCCTGGAAGAAAAGGTATTGGCCTCAATGCAGGGACACGGTGTTACCAGGGTAGTTATTGCCGGTTTGGCCAATGCTTATACCGGTTATGTGACTACTCATGAAGAATTTGACAGACAACACTATGAGGGGGGGCACACGATCTATGGGCCTAATACCTTGGCGGCTTATCAGCAGATTTATACAGGCATGGCCAACGCCATGAATAATAATCTGGCGGTGGATGCAGGGCCGACACCAACAGATTTATCGAATGACCAAATTATTCATGTCATTGGTGTCGTCTACGATGATAAGCGCCTATGGGAATCCTTCGGCCAGGTTTGGAATGATGTACGTAGCAACTATTCTGTTGGTGATACTGTCTCCGCGAGTTTTCGCTCCGGTCATCCCCGTAACGATTTCAGAACGGGAGACACCTTTATAGAGATTCAACGTAAGGTAAATGGCAACTGGGAAACCTATCTTACTGACAATGACTTGGATACTCGCTTTATCTGGGCACGGGATACTGCGGTAGACTGCCTGGCCTGCTCCTTTGCTGAAGGGCAGTGGGTAATTGGTGAGGATACTCCTGCGGGTACTTATCGCATAAAACACAAGGGAAACTGGAAAAGTGGCTGGACAGGGAAGGTTAGCAGCTACTCAGGCAAGTCGAGCAGTTTTACTGTCAATAACTGAGTTGTGTTGATTAAATTATTCGATTAGTAAATCAGGCCGTTAATTCGGCCTGATTTAGATGCAATGAACACTAATTTTTTAACTCTTATCTATTGGGCAGGTTTTTGTAGTTGAAAATGAGATAGGGCTTTTTCAGCAATTTCCTTGCCATATTCCTGTACGAAGTGACCAGCCTCTTCAATCTTGAGAGGCGGAGGACAATTTTTGATAATCCCCCTAAGCATTTCCATTACTTTTTCACCGAGTACGGCATCCCTCATTCCAATTGCCATATAGCTTTCGCCTTCCCAGGTCTTGGACCAGAAATTTCTGGCCTCTAGCCCCAGTTCTACCCCCTCCATGTCGGGATCAACGGGAACAATTGAGGGGAAGCGACGAACACCGGCCTTATAGCGGTTATCGGGAAAGGGAGCATCATAAGCTACTATATCAAATAGATTGATTTCCGATCTGGCATCAGTGGCAATTAAGCCGCCTACCGGTATCTCTGGAACACTGACAGAAAAATTTCTCCATTGATAAAAACCTTCCGAAGCGCCATCCCCCGCTGCAATCGCAGTATTCATTACCAGTAATCGTGTAAATCTTTCCGGCATATCCATTGGCAGAGTGAGGCCTAGAAGTCCACCCCAGTCCTGGCATACCAAAGTGATATTTTTTAGGTCTAGGTGTTCAATAAGTTGTATCAGGCTGTTGCGATGAAAATTAAAGGTGTAAGTATTGTCATCTGTTGGTTTATCGGAACGACCAAAACCAAAGAGATCAGGAGCAATAACCCGGTGCCCAGCTTCTATGAATACTGGAATCATTTTTCGGTACAGATAGCTCCAGGTTGGTTCCCCATGTAGGCAAAGAAATGTTGTTTCTGCATCAGAGGTGCCTTCATCAATGTAGGCCATACGCATTGAATCGTATCCATCCAGAGTATCGATGTATTTTGGTTGATAGGGAAAGCCTGGCAGAAGGGAAAAGCGCTCTTCGGGAGTTCTTAATCGCTCAATAGGCATTGGCAAGCCTCTTTTATTAAATGTTAGTATTTAGACTTTTATGATTTTAACTTACGAAATTAAACAATAACCAGCATACAAGTTAAAGATGGTTTTTAGGTTTTTTTGATTTTGCTGTAGATTCATAGGTAAAATTTCTTCAAGTATTACATGTTGTCGATAAGAAATGGTTCTCACAATTCACAAGCTATAGATAGATATTTAAGTTCCGGTGAATGTGTTTTTAGCTTTTCGACTTTTACTTTCTATTTAAATGCTAATTTCAGTGCAGGGTTGGCATGCATGGTTAAACTGTGGATGAGAGCCTACACAGGCTTGAGTACAGGTCATCTTCCGCTTCCTTTGTCTTTGGGCAACCCCTAGGCGCACTTGAGGGTCAATTACCCTGATAGTTCTGATTACCTGATTTAGAGAAGAGATGTTGTATAGTGCCCCCGTTAACAAGCCCCTTAGCAAAGGGCTTATCAGTAAACGGTTAAGGTAGTGAGACAAGATGGAGTATCAGTCCTCGAAGAGTGCAGTTTTGCAGCTTTGGAAGAAGTTTGGTGGTTCGGCGTTTGGGCGTTGGACAGTTTCGAAGGTGGTCGCTTTCAAAGCACCTTACTTTAGGTCTATTAAGCCCTGCTTTGCTGAGGTATCACCGGGGCGTGTAGAAGTATTGCTGAAGAAACGTTGGGGAGTGACAAACCATATAGGCACAGTGCATGCGATTGCGATGTGTAATGCTGCCGAACTAGCCGGCGGGGTCTGCTTGGATGTTTCTCTGGATCGCCGCTTTCGTTGGATACCCGTGGGGATGGAAGTTAAGTACCTGAAAATGGCAAAAACCAACCTGCGCGCGGTTTGTGAGTATCCAGATTTTTCATCTATTCAGGTTGGTGATGTGGTTATGCCCGTGGGTGTCTTCGATGCTAACGGTGAGGAAGTGTTTCACGCGGACATCACCATGCGTGTATCTCAGCGCCCCACAAACAAGTAAAGGCTGCGGTTGGCAAATGGGGTTAGGTTTTTAGACTGTCACAAGTCGCGGAAATTGACCGAAATTGAGGGCAGGTAGTCCTCATAGTCCTTTTCTGAGTATCTGAAATATAACAGTCTTGGCCTAGATCACTGCTTATAATCTATACAGTCAATTGAACCTCGTAAGTGGATGTACGGAGGCCGTGAACGTCGTAAAATAGTTCACTTGTAAAAGTAATCGATCGACTGGCTGGAGGAGTTATGGGTTTAATTTGGGATATGAGTCATTCGATATCCGCCTTTGAAGCGGTAGAGGGGGATAATACGGAGTATGAAATATATAATGCGGAAAGTCAGGCATTAAGCAGTGAGGGTATTTATCAGGATCTTGCCGAAAGCCTTGAGCTGGCTATTTCCAAGCTAAGTAAAAATGTAAATGACAGTTCTCGTTATTTTCTTATTCAGTGGGAACCCATCAGCTCGCAATTAACCCTGACCGTCACGGATGACCAAAGAAAGAATGATGCCCAGGCTGTTGTTCGCTGTCACTTCACCGCGCTGGAAAAGCAATTTCAAGAATCTCAGTTTAAAACTGATGACGATAAACAATCCGCTATGGCTGCATTTTCTGAAGATTTACACTTTTGGTGCAAGGAGTTTCTTTCAACGGATCAAGGGTTTAGCCAGTTTTCTTTAGTCGCTCTTTTCACCTCTGGCTCGAGGGATAGAGCTGTTATTCTATAGATTGCAGTACCTTTTAATATTCAGGGCTACTTTCATTAAAAACCAGTGAAAATAGCCTTGAAATGTACCCGAGTGGTCCACTCTAAGTGAAACTTGTTTTGCTATCACTCTCCACTATTTTAATTGCAGATCTACAGAGAACTCTGTATACCAATTGTTGGTTTCCCAGACTTTGATCTTTTCGAAATTAATATCTAGGTCTGAGCTATTGGCGGCAACTCTTTGATGAATGGCACCATGCCAAGCTTTAGCGAGGTTTTCGGAGCTTGGTTTAAAGGGTGTTATACACAATTTCCCAATTTTGGAGTTCGCTTGAATAAATTGTGCCTTTTTTTGTTGTTGATGGATTATGCCCATGTATTCTATGGAGTTAATAATTTCCTTTAAAAAGGGGTCTTGATAATCAATAATCGTAGCATGATCGCAGAGATCCTGAATCTCAGCTTTAAATATTTTTTTCAAGAATGACATATCGGTGGGAGGATCTTGGTATTTTGCTCTGCATGTACATTCCACTCGATACCTGTAACCAACAAAGCCTTCTTCCAGCTTATTATCCTCTATATAGGCGTAATTTACTTTCTTGGTGATATTGAGGTCAAGGCAGTAGGTGATATTGAAGTATTGAGGCATTGGAGTGATCCTGATTTACTCAGATTACTATTGCTTGCTGCTGAGTATAATAGATATTTTGAGATATCTTGGGAGGGTTGATCAATATGGGGGAGAGGAGCTGAGCAGAAAGATCGATAAAAGAATTCCTAACAGCCTATTTTGAGATACAGGTCGCCGATAATAGTTTGGTATCCAATGAAAGATGTCCTCACTCTTAGCCTTAATTGGATTGTGGAAAGAATAAATTCAAAGGTGCCAAGGGTAAGAAAATACATTAAAGAGATGTTTCAGGCTCTGTTCCCACTTTGTCCAGTCATTACTGCTGCGCCTATCATATGCGCTAAACGCAGGGCTTCAGGCACATTGCCGTTATCAGTGGCTTGCTCAAGTATCTGGGCGGCAATGTTCGGGACACAGCCCTGTACCTGAAAGTAAAAATTACGGTGAGAATAAACCTTGCCTGCTTTAAGTAGAATCTCCCTGCGTAGTGAATAATCAGGGAAGTTTTTCAGGGCTTTATTAATGGCTGACATATCCGGTGGTTTACGCATTACCGCGATACAGGGGCGCTTCAAGGATTCAGCCAGTTTGGGGAGATCTATGATATTAAAGCCTCCAACGGCGACGCCATCAATCAGTACCACGTTAATCTGGGGGTAAAACTTGCTGCTTTGCAATATTTGCGTGATAACTTCAGTAGCATCCATGCCGTCTTTTTGTACCTCACCCCAGAGCATGCCTTCAAAGCGGGTATCGGTACATATTATCCCGCTGATGTTTACAGGTGAGCCCCGCTCTTTTTGGAAAGGGGCATCGTCAAAGCCAATAATGCGGAGTTTCTTCTTCAGGCGAAGAAGTTCTGCGATGGGCTTCATCGTTTATTTTTTCAGCTGCTGGAAAAGGTAAGGAAAGAGTTTTAGCTTCTCCTCCTGAGTAAGAGACTCTACCTTTTGGACATTATTTTCCGGAATAGCATCCGGGTTTGGGTAAAGATCAATCATTTTGGCTAGGTTTTCTTCCCGCAGCAGGTGCAAAATCGGGTAGGGTGCCCGATTGGTGAGGTTCTCGGCATCCTCTGGGGCAGTACCTGCGAATTGATAGTCCGGGTGGAAGCTGGCCAGCTGATAGATACCTTCGTAATGGTTGCGCTTCAGTAGCCATTCGGCCTGATCGAGGAATTGATTGTAGTCAGCAAAATCCTTTAGGTAATTTGGAATAATCAGCAGGGTAGTCAGGAGTTCGTTTTCCGGCGTACTGTCGAGTCGTTGAAGCTCAGCAAGGAGGTCTGCTAGTAAAGCATCCTCGTTGTTTGCCTTACAGACCTTATAACGAATCTGGCCTGCGCGTAGTGGTTTGCGCGCAAAAGGGCAGAGGTTTAGGCCCACCACAACATCGGTGAGCCATTGTTCCACTGTCTGTGTAACTTGTTGCTCCATGTACCGGCTTACCACATCAGGTCGTCGGGGATCTGGAAGTCGGCGTAGGGGTCGTCTTCGTCCACCGAGGTCGAAGTTTCGGTAGGTTTGACAATGATTTCGGTATTGCGCTCGGCAATTTTGTCGGCGATCACTCTGGGTACCAGTTCAAACTGTTCACCCTGGGCGACAATCACCAACCGGCCGGCAATGAGATGATCCCGCAGGATTTCACTGACATAGATAGTTTTGATTTTTTTATCAAAGGTAAAGTTATAGGCGGTTTCACCTGAGTAGGGCTGGCGGTTATTGTTCACCAGCTGCTTGATTTGTGCTGCGATGGCCTTCTGTTGAGCCGCAGCGTCACGTTCGGCATTCAGGGCGCGATCCCGTGCAGCCTTATCCGCACGCGCTTGCTGCGCGGCTAACTTTGTTTCATCTACCTGTGGTTGTGAAGATTTCTTTGCAACTTTCTGTTGCTTGCGCTTTTCCTTACCGATCTGTTTGGCTTTTTTCTTGTCGACGAGTCCTGCTTGTAACAGCTGGTCTTGCAGTGAGGCCATAGTATGTTTCCTGCAATAGTAATTGGATTGTGCCGCCAGTAAGTTTGGTGGCTACTTGGTCAAAGTGTAATTGGGGACTTACCCCTTTCATAGATGTGGGGCATTTTACCTGAAGATAGCCGCGGTGCTGGCAGGGAATTTGATTTAAGGGGTCCAGGGCTTACCAGAGGTAGCGGTAGCAATGATCTCATCGGGCTCTTTACCATCGCTCAACATTTGTGCACCCCCTGGAATCATTAGTGCTGAGCCCGTGGCAATTGCCACGCGTTTGCCGCTGGGGGTATCGATATTACAAGAGGAAACCCGTAGCTGGCGGCCGCGGTGAAGAACTTGCGCCTCGAGGATCAGGTCCCCACTGTTGAGCTTGGCCGGTCTGGCAAAGCGGATATGCATATCTAAGGTGGCAAATATACTGCCCGCCGGTAAGGTGGAATATACGGCCGCCCCCATAGTGAAGTCCGCCGCCCAGGCCAGCAGTCCTCCGTAGATAGACAGGGTGCCGTTAGAGAACCAGGGGGATGAGGGCATGGTAGAAATACAGCGGCCGTTCTCGATTTCGATGGCGCGGTAACCGGTGAGCAACCATACGGGGTGAATGCGGCCCTCATTGATGGTAGTTCGCTGAAGCTCAATAGGTACCTGTTCCGGTAGATGCCCCATATCACAGAAATAGGGTTTGGGTGGCGGTCTGAGATAGGGGTCTGGGGGATCGGTTGGTCCCAGGTCTGGCAGAGGTAGCTCCTGATCGGGATTGACTGGGAAGTCTGCAATTAGGCAGCGGGTACTTCCATAGGCGAGGGTTCTGCCATCTTGATCGTTGATCTGAATGCTGGAGAGCCCCACCTGGCTACCGGAATGCACAGTCGTGGCCCGGCCAACAATATTCTGGGTGTTGCTGGTAATTGGCCGGATAAAACACATATTCAACTCAGAAGTGCTAAGTACTTTACCGGCCGGGAGAGTCGTCCAAATTGCAGAGGCGAGGGGCGCGTCGGCGAACATCGCGTAAATACCACCCCAGTAGACCCCGGTGCCGTCTGCCAGCCAGGGAGTGATGGGCATTGAGTAAGTGGCTTTGCCCAACCCTGCTTCCGTTGGCTGCATACCTGTGAGCCGCCAAAAGGGCGGTCCCGGCAAGCTTCCACGAATATATCGTTTGAAAGTCTGTAGACCGGGTTGTTGCAACGCTCGCAGGTCGCAGATGGCACCACGATGAACTTCGTCGGTGATATTGGTCATCCCCCGCCTCCAATTTCATCTATTGAAAGATTAATGTGCAAGGGCTGGGTAAACGAGGGAATGTGGGCTGGATATGGCAGCAGGCACTATTGACCTGCCGCTATCTGGGTGGGCAAGCCTTATTGTGGTGAGAAATCTGGTAAATCCACCGTAAGAGTGGTTTTTTCGATTGGGCGCCCCTCCATGAACGAGTTGATGGTGTCTTGTATCGCTGGGGATGCCATAAATAAATTGTGACCGGCATTTTCTACTGTTACCAGTGTGGCATTACTAAGTCCTGCCATTGCCTCTTGCTGGCTCTCTATGTAAGTTCTGCCATCAAGAGTGCCACTGAATAGCAAAATGGGAATATTGCTATGGGGGTTGCTGCGAAAAGCATCACCCAGGTCTAACTGTTCAGCCAAACCATCGTAGTGATAGGAAAAGTTGAGGTAGTCACTTAACAGGGCGGTTTTTGCTTGCTCCTTCACTTCAGACTTTCGCTGTGTGCTTATACCTGAGGCTATATCTATTGCCGTTGGCATGGCACTCAGGGAAATTGGAGAGCCTGGACTCAAGAATCCATCGGGAAAGTAGCGCCTGGGAACTCGATCGAAAGCCGGAACATGCCCCAAATCAAGAGTTCGATAGAAGCCTAACAAGTGGGCGACACTTTTGGGGTCGGCAATAAAAGCGGAGGCAATTTGTTGCATGTCTCTACGCTGAAGCAGGTACTCCAGAGTGTGGCCTTCCCGCTGAGGGATCTGGATTTTGACTGGGGCCCGCTCCAGCTTTGTGTGCACTCTATCGAAAAGAACCTTGATGTCAGGGTAGGCCACTTTGGCTGCGGGTTGCTGGTCCAGGGCGAGTTGCAGTCGATCTAAATAAGAACCCGTTCGTACGGGTAATTTAACAGTTTGATCCAGGCCTTCAGCACTGGAAAGGATCACTCTGTCTATGGAGTCTTCTATCTCCCTTATTGCCGCTAGAGCAAGGTGGCTGCCGTAAGAAGTGCCCCATAACACAATCTTCTCTACCCCCAGATGTTGTTTCAGCGCCTCCAGGTCGCGAGCGTTTTCCAGGGTGTTGTAACCGGCTAGATCGACCCCCTTTTGATGCCAGAATGCTAGGCATTCACGCAGAGCTTCGCGATGATATTCGATGTATTGGGTATCAGTTGTTTTTTTCAGGGTGGGAACAACCTGCCGAGATTCACAGTGAGGCAGATCGTTGGAGCGGCCGGCGCCACGCTGGTCCAGGGCGATCACATCGCCGTACTCCCGCAAAGCCATAAACATATCAAAACGATAGTTGACGGCCATGATGCCCGATCCACCAGGGCCACCGGCAAGATAAATAATCGGCGGGCCCGACTTTTTTCCGGTTGTAGGGAAGCGTACATAGTGAAGTTTCAGTGAGCGGCTCTCCGGATTACTACGATTCTCAATTACCTCAAAGAAGCCCTTATAGCCGTCTGCAGTCTGCTTATTCCAGGTCGTGAAAGTAAATGCCTCTTCATTAACAGGAGATTTGGCATGGGTGGTTGTTGTACCAACAAGGAGACTTAAAAGTAGAAAGACCTTTAAAAAATGGAGATTGAAAGTAAAACTCATTGACTACAATCCTTCCCTAGAGTGAATTTTTTGTATTTTTATACTTGAAAAATCTTGATTGAGCCAGCTGATGGTAAAAGAGGTGAGTCTCTTACCTTTGCTGAAATAATTGAAACCCTTTCATATTCGTAAGCTTGGAGCTTTCAGTCTTGAATGTTATTGAGATTATGAATTGTCATTCAATTCAACCTCTTACTTCAATCGATGGTCCTATGGCTTGATTTCATAACTCTTTACTCTCCGAAGGGTATGCATTTGTACCATCTTGTGATTTGTTTGGTTGGCGCTATCTATATGTGAGGACGGCTTTGCATAGAATGATTGGCAATTCTGAGTTGATGAGCATTGGGAATCTATCGTTGGAACAAGGTGGGGGCGGCACAGTTTGCTTGAAAGGTCCTCGATTGGTAGATTAACTTCGATTAATTTTGTTGATACTCAGGTTGAGGATGAGAAGTGGGAAAATAGTTTTGGAGATTATTTGATTTTTTGCTCTCAGTTATAAAAAGGCGTTTCATTTTGCTCAAATAGTCCTTTCAAGCATTTATCAAAAAATTTTGTGAGGTTATTCTGTTAACTCTCCTTAACGTGGTTGTTTTTAATCTTCTTTCGCTGTGACCAAGTAGTTTTTATGTTTTGCTTGGCCTGATTTTTAGGGGGGAGTTGTTACAGATAAATAACAAGAATAAATTTCTGGATTTCGTGGATTTTGCATTGGTTGTTTGTCTAATCTTTTCTGTGTCTGGGGAGCACTAAATATCATTTGAATCACATGTGTGTTTCACTATGGATAATTTTTATCAAAAAGATATTTCAGCTTGGGTGGATAAGTATCGCCCAGGATTAAAACGATACTTTTCTTCTCGGGTAGCTTCAGCTGATGTTGATGACTTAGTGCAAGAGGTTTTTGCTCAATTACACTGGCACCTTAATCAGTCCGATATAGAGATAGAAAATCCAAGAAACTATATCTATACGGTAGCTAAAAATCTGTTGGTTAGTCACAGTCGGTACCACAAGTCTCGATGTCGAGCCTTCCATGAGTCACTTTCCCTTGATTATGAAATTCCCGATGTTATTACACCGGAGCGTACAGTAATAGGTATGCAGGATTGTCGGTGCGTCTTAAAAGCAATTCTGGGGCTGCCACCACGTGCAGGGGCGGCATTTAAATTTCACCGTTTTGAGGGATTGACTTACCAGGATATTGCCGAGCGTATGGGGATCTCCAAGGAATCTGTAAAGGAACTTATCCAGCGCGCATTAATTAGGGTTAGGCGGGCAGTGGAGGAGGTTTCATAACCTGTTTTTCTCGGATATTTAATCAGGCTATCATCCAATTAAAGATTGGTTAAGTACAAGTGTTTTAAATTACAGGTTAAGTCTATCTGTGCAAATTTTAGAATCTAGTACTTGAATTTACGCCTATTCACCTAAGCATATTGATGTTTGCCTCTCAAATAGAAAACTTCTCTACTTTTATGGTCTCCTTCATCTTCAGATGGTTTTTGCAGATTTAAAGATTTTCTAAAAAGCTATATTTATCCCCAATTGTAAATCCGCTTGCACTTACTTGAACTACACTCGAAAAGACCTTTTGGAGGCTAGTCTTTTTTATTTATGAAAGGTGAGAGCTTCCTGCTTGAAATAAGTTGCCCTTTTTAGTGAGTGTAACGCTGAGAAGACGGATTTTGTAACTTTTGGTCACCGCTATTGTTTGGTTGTGTTAATTGTTGTTTTATTTAATCTCCTTGATTTCTGGGGGCGAATATTTAGTAAATGTGGATCTGAAAAATCTGGGGTTAGATCCCCCCGACTGTGCTGTAAATGCGTCTTAAACCTAGTTAGGCCTGAGATAAGGTGGTGTTTGGCTGACAGAAAAACAGAGAAAATATAATAGAGAGAATCAGAATGATGATGAGCCTGCGTAAGCAAAAAAATTTGATTGCACAAGCGATTCGTGCCACCAATCCGCTCAATCAAACAACGCCCTGGTACAGCGCTGCAATAGCCTGTCTGGTGATGTCTACCGTTTCCACTGCGGCCCTAGCCCAGGAGGAACAGGATACGGAAAGAAGTAGCCGCTCCAAACAGCCGATCGAGGAAGTGACGGTAACGGCCCAGAAAATTGAGGAGAGTATCCAAGATGTTCCTATTGCAGTTTCGGCACTCTCTGGGGATAGCATGGATGCCTTGAAGATCGAACGTGGTGAGGAACTACTACGGGCGATACCGAATGTAAATTTCTCCAAATCAAATTTTAGTACCTATAACTTTTCCATTCGCGGCGTTGGCACCAAGGCAGTTTCTGCCGCCACAGATCCTGCAGTGGCAGTGAGTTTTAATAATGCTCCATTGATTCGTAACAGGTTGTTTGAGCAGGAGTTTTTTGATGTTGAGCGGGTGGAAGTGCTACGCGGACCACAAGGCACATTGTATGGTCGTAATGCCACAGCTGGTGTGGTTAATATGTTGCCGGTTATGCCAGAGGATGAATTTTCCTCTGAAATTAAAGCGGAGATAGGTAGTTATAATTCGAAGCGTACTAGCGGTATGTTTAATTTACCCATTGGGGAGACCATGGGGTTACGTCTCTCCGGTGCTATGACCAAGCGCGATGGATTTGATACTAATACCTATACAGACAATGACGTTAATGATCGTGATCTTTATTCCACTCGGGCAATTTTTGAGTGGGAGCCATCAGAAACATTTAGCGCCAATCTAATTTGGCAGCATTTTGAGGAGGATGATAAGCGTTCACGAACAGGGAAGCAGCTCTGTACGACAGATCCAGGCGTTTCAATGATTGGAGATGTTGAAGTACCAGAAAATTTCACAGGTTTTTTTAGTCAAGGTTGTTTACCCGGCTCAATCTATAGTGATGAAGCATATGGTACAACCAATGCTAAGGGGCTTGCATTTGTTGTTGCTCCGCAAGCACTTCTTCAAGGCTATTATCCGGTAATGAAGGAATTTCTTCCAAATCCTTATGCCAATGCTGAGCAGTCCAGGGATTTGCGTGAAATTGCTACCAGTTTTGATCCTGTGTTTCGTGCTGAGAATGACTTGGTACAGTTAAATTTTGCATGGGAAATGAGTGATACTCTTACATTTTATTCCCAGTCGACTTATGCCAAGGACGACTATTACTCTTCCCAGGATTACAACCGGTATGTGTCAGACTCGATTTTTAGTGATTCTACTGAATATGGATTGGATCCAGGCCCTACGCCCGGTGGGATCTATACCGATCCACAGTTAGGTCCTTCGGATGGCGTCTTGGCAGTGGATATCAGCCGATCTGATAACAAACAGTGGAGTCAAGAATTCAGATTGCAAACATCCTTTGATGGCCCTTGGAATTTTGTTGTGGGAGCTAATTATCTAGATTTTAAAACTCAGGATGATTATTTTGTATTTAATAATATGTTCTCCCTGATTGCCGAGCATGTATATAATGGCGTTGATGATCCTGAGGCTGGTTTGGGTACAGAGAATTGTACGGACCCTCAGAACATTGAGGGTTTTCAAGATTGTATGTATGTGGATTACAACTCATTAGAGAATATTGATGAGGAAGGTCATAATTATTTCCTCAGTCGAAATCTAGTGGAAACACGATCCTGGGCTATTTTTGGTGAAACCTACTGGCAAATTAATAATGATGTAAAGCTTACCACTGGTCTACGCTACACGAATGATCGCAAGCGTTCCACACCGGTGCCCAGTCAGTTATTACTGGGAACAGAAACTGATAATGATACCGGTGAGATCGTTCCTGGCCCTGCCTCTGGAGGGCTGGTTTATAAAGGGTATCCGGAGGGTGATGCCGTTACTCAAAGCTGGAAGGAGTACACTGGACGCGCTGTACTAGACTGGCGTACAGATACGCCCTTTACCGATGAAACTATGCTTTATCTCTCCTTTGCCCACGGTTACAAAGGGGGCGGCACCAATCCCCCTCGCGCAGATATTGATCCCAACGTTGTGCAATACCAACCTTTAGATGAAACTTTTAAGCCTGAATTTGTTAATGCAATTGAAATTGGAACAAAGAATGTTTTACTTGATGGCAGCTTAACTCTCAACGCTAATGCTTTTTACTATGACTATAGCGACTATCAAGTTTCCCAAATTGTTGACCGTATTTCGTTAAACGAAAACTTTGATGCAGAGAGTATGGGGATTGAGCTGGAACTAGCATGGCAGCTTACAGATAACACTCGGCTAGATATGAATATGGGTTACCTAAAGACCCGTATTGCAGATGGTGAAGAGTCTATTGATGTAATGAACCGTACTCAAGGACATGAGGATTGGTTAGTGGTTCGTCCAAGTCTTCAAGTTCCTTCTAACTGTGTTGCGCCGAAAGATGTAGTGGAGGCGACATTTGCAATACCATACCCATTAATGCTTTGGGCTTTATGTGATACTACGGGTAGATGGGGTTCTTTCACACCGGAAATAGAGTCTAGCCAGTATTTCCATGAGTGGCTAAATATCGACCCCTATAACCCGCTCACTGATGCACCGAATGGAGCGAGAGGCTTTGCCGCCGATTTAAGTGGCAATGAACTGCCAAATGCCCCACGGTTCACAGTAAATTTGGGAGTGGAGCATACAATTCCTATCGAAGATTGGGACCTAACTTTGCGAACTGACTATTATCGTCAATCAGAGAGTTACGCAAGGGTTTACAATACAGAGTATGACCGTTTAAAGGCCTGGAGTAACCTCAATGCTTCAGTCAGTTTGAGTCATCCTAACTCAGAATTGTATATGCAGCTCTATGTGAAGAATATATTTGATGATGCACCGATCACAGACATGTTTACTAATAGTGATGATTCAGGTCTCACCACAAATGTATTTACTTTAGAGCCTCGTATTGTTGGGTTCAGTATAAGTAAAGGGTTTTAAACTCTGCGATTATGGTTGATTGACAGATTTAAATGTTAATTACCTCTTTAAGAACACCTTGATCTGTTGGATAGGTTCTTCTGACAGATTGAGGTGCGTTTTTAAATGTAAACTTGCTATTTGATAATTTGCCAGTTTTTTGAATATTTCTTTATGAATTTTTAGCCGATTGCTAAAGCTTAGGTTCTTTGGCTGGTGATGGGTGAGTTGAGGGTGGTTAGGTTAGGTGGGTGTTTTGTTATAAGTCAATTAATTGTATAAGGGGCACCATCATGATTGCTGATAGTACCCCGTGCGTCTAAATTATAGGGGCTATCTAGGGTACAGTGAATGATGATTGTGGATTGGTAGATACAACGCCATTTATAACACAGGGAGATCCTGATCCAGTACTAGGTATTTGGGCATCATTAAAGGTAATTTTGCCTGTTGACTGGTCGAAACTTCCATTCAAATCTCCCGCGCAATTACCTGATACAGCTGCTACGTTTACATTTTTTAGGGTTACAGTATTGTTTGCATGTCCTACAAGGGCATATGGTAGCCCGCTAAAAGAAATAGTGCCGCAAATGTTAAGGAAACCTCCCGAGAGGGCCAGGCTTCCAACTGAGGCATCTGCTCCTGTAGAGTCGACACTTCCAGAAAGTTTACATTGAAGCAGGATACCTTTCTCTACTTCGAGGTTACCATCACTCGCTAGGGCGATTGCACCTGGGGGAGACCAGGTTTCTGCATTCGCCAGCCCGGCTACCCCAAAAGAGGCCAAACAGATAGAAGCAGCGGTAAGGATCTTTTTCATAATAATGGTGTTCCTAATATTTCTGTTAATTATTAATGCAGGCACATTACTTGATGCTTGGTCAATTTATATGCGCTACCTTTTGAAGCGTTCATCATCGCTGGAAAGTGATGAAACTTAGTTGACCTCAATAATAGGAGCCGACCCAGTTCCAACCCCTTCCATTTATAAAGACGAGTTGGGACGACCGTTGGGGGGATGTCTAGCCCAAATAGACGCAGATTTATTTGTGGGGCGTATTTTCTATCCTCAAACTCAATCTATTAATAGGTTGGTTTTATTTATGAATCGTGTGGGGGTAGGTTGGCGTACATAAGAAAAAGGTATTATATTGTTGATAGTGACATTCGCAGATTTATATTATTTTTGTTCTGTGGATCTTTATTAAGATTTCTGATGTGTTTTGAGTTGTGCAAAGATATAGGAATTTAGGAATTGTTCTCTCATTAAATTCAACGAGTTAAGAGTGCTTATATAGCTTTTGGTTTGTCAGTTTTCTCAACTTTATTTTAATCCTTATTTCATGTTTGTTTATAAGGTGTTTCCTGGTGGGGTGTTATGGCTGCTAATAACAAATCACTATCGGTGGCTGGGTTCCTGGTTATGGAAAGGTTTTATTGATTGTAATTTTTCTATTGGGTCGATTTAATCTGTCGATGTATTCCCAGTTCTGAGCAGTTAAGAAAATATCGACTATTTATAGACTTTCGTTAGTCTAATTTTCACTTGAGTTGGGAATTAAAGGAAATATATTTGAAAATATCTAAATAGTTAGAAGCCCGATGAAAAGCATGAGGCTTCCAGTAAATGTCTTGTTGTGGATTGAATTAACATCAACGGACAGCGTGTAATTTTGCATAGGTCTTTTTGTAAAACTTTAAATATCTAAATTAACTCGGGCAGGCTTTTGTGGGGCTTACAGAGCGTGTATTTGGCATTAAAGGATAAAAGCTATCACGTTACCGGCTAATTTGAGGAAGTCCTTGGCGAAGGGCTAAGCTGTACCAGTTTCTACTTCATAAGCCGTTTTTACTATGGCTGGGGACGGTTTTGTTTGGTTTTTGCTCTCCCTGCCCCGGACTCATATTGTTATACTCCGCGCCCTTGAAAGCCCCCCTATCTTATGACGGAGAATTTGATGTCTGATTCACAGTGCGACATTGGCTTTATTGGCGCTGGTGTGATGGGTAAGAACCTGATCTTGAACTTGGCTGATAATGGCTATCGGGTCTGTGCCTTCGATTTGGATCACAACCGGCTCAATGCACTGCTAGAACAGGATAAAAAGGAACGTGGTGATCGGCCTGCGCGCGTGGAAACCTGTAACTCATACACTGAGTTGTTGGCTAAGGTCAAAGCGCCGCACTTGATCATTCTTTCTGTACCTGCAGGGGCGCCAGTAGATGATGTTTGTTGCAAACTGTTGGATGCTGGCCTCAAGGCTGATGATATTGTTGTGGACACGGGTAACAGCCTTTGGACTGACTCCGTAGAGCGTGCCAAGCGCTATGAAGGTAAGCTGATCTTCTTTACAACGGCAGTATCCGGTGGTGAGGTTGGTGCGCGATTTGGGCCGTCTCTGATGCCCAGTGGCGATCGCTACGCCTGGAGCCGTATCGAGCCCGTTTGGCACGCGATTTCGGCCAAAGTGGACAAGGCCAGTGGCCAGCCTATAGAGCGCTTTGAGCCGGGTAATCCGGTGAAAGAGGGTGAGCCCTGCGCGGCTTATATCGGCCCTATTGGTTCTGGGCACTATGTAAAAATGGTGCATAACGGCATCGAGTACGCGGATATGCAAATGATCTGCGAGGCTTACCATGTGATGCGCAGTGCCTTGGCGATGTCACCGGCGGAGATTGCCGAAGTGTTCCGTGAGTGGAATCGAGGCCCGTTAAACAGCTACCTGATTAATATCAGTGCTGAAGTGCTTTCCACCCTAGATTCTGTTACCGAACAACCGCTGGTGGATGTGATTTTGGATCGTGCGGGTCAGAAGGGGACCGGCCTTTGGACGGCTATCAGCAGTCTTGAAGTAGGCTGCCCTGCGCCGAGCATTGCCGAAGCGGTTTACGCCCGCTCCCTATCTACTCGCAAAATTTTGCGCACCCGCGCCGCGCAGAAACTCAAGGGCCCAGTTCTCACCCAGGTAGCGGCAGAGCAGCGTGAGGAAGTGATCCAGCAGCTGCACGATGCCCTTTACTGCGCCAAGATCTGTGTTTACGCCCAAGGTTTTGACCTGATGAAACTGGCTGCGCGGGAGCAGGGCTGGCAGCTGAACTTCTCGGAAATTGCGAGAATCTGGCGTGCCGGCTGTATAATCCGTGCGGTATTCCTGCAATCGATTAGTGACGCCTACGATCGAGACTCCAAACTCTCTAATTTGTTATTAGATGACTTCTTTACCCAGCAGATCGCCGATCACCAGGCTAACTGGCGCCAGGCAGTGGCGAGTGCAACTCTCAATGGCATTCCGGTACCGGCGCTGTCTTCAGCTCTGAGCTATTACGACGCTTTCCGTTCAGAGTCCCTACCAGCCAACTTGCTGCAAGGGCAGCGGGACTTCTTCGGTGCGCACACCTTTTCACGGGTAGATCAGCCCGAGCAGCGCAAATACCATGTGTTGTGGGGTGAGCCGGGCCGACCAGTCGTGGAGATCTGAGCTTCAGAAAGCGACACTTTGACCTTGGGCGGGGCTTTCGTCCCGCTCAGGGTCAGGTTATTGTTCACTGCTCCATTCATTTCTTTTGCAGTAAAACAGGGCTATCAGAAGACCACTTCTTCTACTTCTCGCGCCAGCTCTTCAGCTTCAGAGTGGGAGGCTTTAGCGACCATCTCCTCTACGCTGGCAGATTCGGTATTAACGCCACCAAAGGCATTGAGTAGATCCTTGATTAGGGCTGAAATTTCCAGTGCCATTACTGCAAAATCTGCATCGAAGCGCTGCGCCGCACTTTCGGCATCGGTGTTATCTGCCTTTTCCAGCAGCTCATCGCTGAACTTTACCCGTTTCACGGAGAGTTGGTCGTCCACCAGGAAATCGACCCCGCCGCGCCAAACCAGCCCCAACTTGTGTACCTGCAGGCCAGCAACCAAGTGGTTGTGAATTTCTTCGGCGCATAGGTCTTGGTTTTTGCAGCGGATCACACTGCCGCTGTCCTTTGGGTCGCGCAGTTCGCATTCGTGTCCGAAATCAAATTGAGCGGGGGCCTCGGGAGCGGTGAGCCAGTGGGTCATTGTTTGTTGTGGCAGGTTTTTGGCTGATAGAGGGACTACCGCGAGGCTGCTAATGGCTTCGCGTAGATTTTCCAATAACTCTTCAGCGGCGGAGGCAGAGGAAGCATCAACCACTACCCAGCCCTCCTGCGGGGCGATATAGGCGAAGTGCAAGCGGGACCGTGCAAAAGCCTTGGGGCGCATTTCCAGCAGTACCTCATCTTTGAGGTTTTGACGTTCCTTGCGGCCCACCTGTCGGGCCTCTTTTTCTGAAATGGCCTGGGCCATTTCTTCTACTTTCTCATTGATAACGGCTGCTGGTAGAACTTTTTCTTGCTTCTTGGCGCAGACCATCAGGTAGCCATTGGTGGCATGTACCAATTGACTGCCGTGTCTGCCTAGGGGGGAGACCCAACCGTAGCGGACACTGTCCTGGCTACCGCAAGGCACAAATGCCTGGGCTTCCAGTAGCTCGTTTAGTTTTTCGGCATCCAGAGAGAATTCTTTGGTTAAGCGGTAAATACGAAGGTTCTTAAACCACATACATCAGGCCATTTGGTGTTCAGTTGCGTGTGCGGACGTTAATTATGCGGAAACTGGGGCGCGGCAGCTAGTGAGCTGTTTCCAAATGACGAATTGGTTGTTTTTTGTCCGAAAATTTGGTGGGGCAGGATAGAATGTTCAGCATCAATGCCTGCAGAGATTGTAGGTTATTGTTCTTTCAGCAGGATGGTCGTAACGGGGCCGTTTTCTCTGTGAAAGCCTTTGTGGCTGAGCTGCAATAGTTTGAGTGCAGTCGCAGACACCTGGTTCTGTTAAAGGGTAGGGTCATCGGAGAACTCCCCTAACCGTTTAAAAGTAGGGGGCAGGGCTGCTGGCCAGATTTATCTGAGCCGGCCACACCACGCCAGTAGTCCAACCTTAATCCCATATTTCAGCAAGGCCAATTATTATTCTCTGTTTGCTAATGTGTTTTTAAGCCGCTGGGCGCTTATAGATGTTAACCTTGAAGAGAAAGAGGTAAGCGGATTGACTTATATTTAGCAAGGGATTGCTTCGATATTTCCCGGATGGCTACTTGAATTGTTCGCGGAATCTGAAGCTGATTTAGAGGAGCAGTGTGTCGGTAATGAAGAATGTTATTTCCGTAAAACTGCTTGAAATATAAAAACAATTACATCATGGCATTCCCCACAGTCAGTCCGTGACATTTGTGGGGCTTCATAATTACTGAATGCTCAGGAAGCGATTTTTAATGAAATACCTGTGCAGGCTTCCAATGCGGTCCAAATTACTCCCACGACGGCATTCCAGATTTTTTCTATGGTTACAGCAAGAAGGCCGCGGAGGGTTCTGGCAAAATTCAAAGCCATATCCTCGATAGAATCAAGAAAGTAATCTCTCAAGTCCTCACCAATTTCGTTTTCCACGATGGCTTTGGCAATCAATTTTGCCTGAAGGGCTAGAGCGGATAACTGGCGCTCTGAGAAGCCACGGATTTCTGTGATGTCATGCTCAATAACGGTAGAGGCTGCATCTTTAATATCTGAGATCAATTGGGTTACGTCCAGTGACATGGCAAAGTCCTCAGCGGTTTAAGAAGGATTCGTAAGTTAAAGCCTGGTCCATAGAGATTACAACTTCATTCTTGAAAAGCGCCACAATGGTAGAGCGAAGCCCCTTGTCTTCGTCTTCTTTGCGCATTCGATTAAGGCTGCTAGAGATTTTTTTTAGTGAATTGACACTGGGTGGCTGCTCATTGAAAACGATATCTGCTCCTGTAGAACTAAAATAGTTGTTGATTTTCTTGAGTGTATCTTTATTGGGCATTGGCCGGGTGTTGGATTGCATCGCCAAGGCGTCAATCCTGCCAATTAATGCATGGTAGTTTTGGTCTCTTTTAGCATAGGAGTCTTTATCTGTACCATGAGAAACTGAGGAAAAGAACTGCATGAGTTCTGCATTTACCTCAGTGAGATCTGAATAGAGTTCCGCATCATATCTTGGAGCTAGCTGGGAGCAACTGCTGATGGCTAGTGCCAGAACTATGTATAGCAGAGCGGATGCTACCTTGGGTGGGGTGGACAACATCTGTACTCTCCTTGCTGTTGACGTTTATGGATATTCTGATTGTTACTTCAAGTAAGCGATAGTTGGATGGCTACTATCGCTCAACTTTCATTAAGCTGGTTCTAAGGCTACTTCATTTTTACAAACTTTAGCTGAGTCCTGCCGTTCAAAATATGACAATAGAAATCTGACTGCTTCCTGATTGTCGAAATAGCGGGAATGTACTTTAGCCGCGATTTTATCTGGAAAAGTGCCATAAGAACCGATTACCCTCTCATAGCAATTATGAGCTTCAGGTACGGCTGAGCCGCTGGCAAACCAGTCGGAGTGGGATTTGATATCAATCCATTCAATCAGATCATCGCGCTGGGATAACTCTAGAACTTCGTTTTGTAGCCATGGGGCCTGTTTACCCAGAACTTCGATTAATGAGCCCATGGTTAGAATTCGCACTGGCGTGCCAAAGGAGGGAAGGTCTGCAAAGAGATCCACAGTAACTACGCTACCAAAGCTATGCCCGACTATTGTAACTGATTCATAGTTTTCTAAGGCTAGGCTGCTTTGCAGTTGCTCGCGCACACGTCTGATAATCTCAAAGCGCACAGCGGGTTTACCTCTGGCCGCGGGCTCATTGGTTAGATAGCGCTTACAAAAATCTGAGATATCAACCAGTAGTGATACGGGCATGAGAGCGACAATCGCTGTTGCCACTGCCCAAATACGCCAGCCACCAATATATTCAACAGATCTTTTCAATTCCTCTACCAGAGGGAAGAATGGGTTATCAGCGGCAGGTTCAATAGCTTCAACAAATAGTATAATGGTACCTAGGTACCAAACTATAAAGGCTAGTGCTGACAGGGTTAGCCCAAAGGTGAGGTATTTGCGCCGCAGTACTCCTTTCCAAATATGTAAATTAGCGAGCCAGAACCAGATAAGTGAAAAGCCCCTGGCGAGGCGAGTTTTTAATGTCTGTTGGGTAATACTGGGTACCAGGTCGTTCCAATAAGCTTCAACCAGGTCTAGTTCCATCTCCTGCCCTGCGGAGGTAGCTCGTAAACGCTGAACGCCCGGGGGAATAGTGGGCGCCGCTATGGGGGTGAGTGGTATACGTTCACTCGCGGCAATAAGCCCCTCTGTAAACTCGGACAATTGTGCAGTACTGGTGACACGGGTAAGTCCTGGTACCAGCATTATCAAGTTTCTTTTCATGGTACTTCCAAATGATAGCGTTGAGCCTTGGGCTGCTTCATTCTTTGAGTTAGTGCCCGTAGTTCAATGGCCTGAAGGGCCCAATATGTTTTGAGTGTTATTATGTTAAGAAACAAACTTCCTTTTATTCTTTGGCGCACCAGTTTTGGACTGGTTATGCATACTCCGATGCTGAAAATTTGACCTGTAATTAGCTCGGGTTAGATCAAGAGGTATAAAAGTATAGGACTTGGTACATGTAGAGCGAGTCTTGCCCGATTTATATGTGATAGAGAAAGAGAAGTAAACAGTAAATTTTGCAATAGTATGGCTTCTATACTAACGAATGAATGAGGCGCAGATAGTGAGTTCGGAGAGATTTAAATTGAACCCCTGCCACCGTAGTTGAGTGCTAGCAGTGGCAAGTTTGGTATAAAAAGCAGTTTAATCAACCACTTCTGTTTGCAGCTGGACAAGTATAAACTCATTGCCATACAGGTCTTCAAAATGGGCAAACTCGGCGTTGGAATCTGAGGCTCTTGGCTTAGTGAATTTTACTCCATTATTTATTAGACGCTTATATTCATTATCAAAATCCTCTGTATATATAACTGCACAGGGTTGACCCGCCGTCTGCCTGCCAACCTGATCCAATTGACTATTGGAGGAGGCTTGTAAGAGCCAAATGCCCATGTCTTTCTGTTCGGGTAGGCGAAGGTGAACGAATCTTAATGGCGGAGCCTCTGAATCAATAAATACTTCGAAACCAAGTTTGTCACGGTAAAAAGTAATAGCTTCTTCGTAGTCACGAACAAGAATAACCAATCTTCCTATAGTGTTCATAAAATCCCGTCTTTGCTGATTGAATGTTGATAGAAGGGCTTGATATTAACTGGCTTTATTGTACTGAATACTGCTGCAGTCAGAATTTGATTAAATCACAATGTAGAATTATATGACAGAAATACTCCTGTCGTGCCTAAACACAAGGGATTCTAATTAGATGTATCAAACGGCTGTTGTTCACGTTATCAGATGGTGAGATTCAGGATCGCTTTAATACTTGTGGACGATCTTCATAATGAATATTTAAGCGTCTTTTTATGAGATCAGGGTTAAGTGGAAATATTCAATTAAATCGCTTTCGTCTCTTTCCACATGTTGTCGTTTATGTTGGCAGCTAAAGCTAGACTTGGCCATTAAAGATGGCTTGATCGTTATTGAAGTAGGGTTGATTAGTGGCTGATCGGTGTGGCTTTAAAAATTTAAAAGGAAATTAATGGCATGTATATCAGGGAAAAGATGATGGACAATAAATTTGTTCGCGGTTTACTTGGTACAGCTCTGATCTTGTTTGTTGGGTTGAGCCAAAGCAATGCCAGTGCCTGCACTAGAATTTTTTATGAGGCTGGTGATGGTTCTTATATTACAGGGAGAAGTATGGACTGGAGTGATACCACAGCTGCAATGGACTTTTGGTTGTTCCCAAAAGGGATGCAGAGAAATGGAGGTGTCGGTCAACAGTCGATAACTTGGACTTCGAAGTACGGTTCGGTAGTAATAAGTATTTATGAGGCGGCAACTTCTGATGGCCTTAATGAGGCAGGCTTGGCTGGGAATCTACTTTATCTGGCCGAGGCTGAATATGGGAACCCTCAAAAGCGTGGAAAACCGACAATTTCAGTTGGAGCCTGGCTTCAATATATGCTGGACAATTATGCAACTGTTGAAGAAGTGGTTACAGCGATGGAGGCAGATCCATTTACTGTGATAGGAGCTGATTTGCCTGATGGTAAGCCCGCTACTGCGCATATTTCAATCTCCGATCCCAGTGGGGATTCTGCGATATTCGAGTATATCAATGGAGCACTACAGGTCCATCATGGCAAACAATATAAGGTCATGACCAATTCTCCGATATATAGCCAACAACTGGCGATTAATACTTATTGGAGCCAAATTGGTGGTGAGAATTTTCTGCCAGGTACCATAACTGCAGCAGATCGTTTTGTCCGTGCTAGCTTTGCCCTTGAGTCATCACCAAATTTTAAAGATCATCGAAAGGCAGTTGCCTCAGTCTTCTCACAAATACGCGCTGTGAGTGTGCCACTGGGGATGAGTGATCCAGGGAAACCTAATATTGCCTCGACCCTGTGGCGTTCAGTGATAGATCAAAAGAGAATGCGATATTACTTTGACTCCGTGATTAATCCTTCGGTGGTTTGGTTGGATTTTAGTAATTTAGATTTTAAAAGTGGGGCGAAGGTTTTATCTATGAAGCTGGATACCCCGAGTGATATTGGTGGTGAAATATCTTCGCAGCTTAAGCCAGCAACTCCCTTTAAATTTCTTGCACCAAAGAGTTAATCGGAGTTAAAAAGTCACATTTAACTAGATTATAAATGGAGTTGATCTCAGTCTCTTTATAAATAGGGGTGGATATGAAAGATACAATGACTATACGTAATATGCAGCGCCCTGAAGTGGATGTCTTGGTACATTGGGCAGCTCAAGAGGGCTGGAATCCAGGATTGCATGATGCTGAAACTTTTTGGCAAACGGACTCTAAAGCATTTATCGCTGCACTGGTTCAGGACAAAATGATAGGTGGTGGTGCTATTACCTCGTATGAGGGAATATATGGCTTTATGGGCTTCTTTATTGTGAAGCCAGAGTACCGAGGATTGGGGCTTGGTCGTAAACTTTGGTATTTCCGTCGTCAACGAATGCTTGAAAGGTTAAGCCCAGGAGCTTCAGTGGGGCTGGATGCTGCATTCCAGATGCAGGATTTCTATGGGGAAGGCGGCTTTAAATTCTCTCATCGCAACTTGCGTTTTAGTATGGCCGTGCCTTTAAAAGTGGCTTCAAATAGTAGTGGAAATTTTGAAATATTACCTCTTGCAGAGATTCCTTTCGATCAGCTTCTTCAATATGACATGACCTGCTTCCCTGCAGGAAGGGAAAAATTCTTGCGTACTTGGCTGAATCAAGAAGGGGCTCAGGCTTTGGGGGTATTGCAATCGGGAACGTTGAAAGGTTATGGGGTAATTCGCCGCTGTGGTGAAGGTTGTAAAGTGGGCCCTTTATTTGCCAATAACGGTCAGTTGGCTGAAGCGCTATTGATTAAATTGATAAAGTTTTCTTCAGGAGGGGCTGTATTTTTGGACGTGCCGGAAAATAATCAAGAAGCCATGGCTTTAGTTAAAAAATATAATATGAAAGAGGTATTTGGTTGTGCGCGTATGTACCTAGGCTCTAAGCCCGATATTGCTCATGAGCGTATTTTCGGTGTAACAACCTTTGAGCTGGGTTGATGATTGAGCGTGACTTAGAAGGCTATGCAGGGCAGCCTCCGGATCCAAAATGGCCGAATGGGGCCAGGATAGCCGTTCAATTTGTACTGAATATAGAGGAAGGCGCTGAATCTTGTGTTTTAAACGGGGATGACCAATCGGAAGCTTACTTACATGAACTCTTTGGTAGGGAGCCGCGTTTAGGGGAAAGAGACCTCAGTGTTGAGAGTATGTATGAGTATGGTAGCCGGGCTGGCGTGTGGCGTATCCTCAATATCTTCAACTCGAACAAACTCCCACTAACGGCCTTCGCCTGTGGATTGGCACTGGAATTAAACCCAAGTGTGGCACAGGCATTGGTAGCCGCAGGTCATGAAATAGCAGGGCATGGATATCGCTGGTTAGATTATCGCCATATTGATGAAGCCGTTGAGCGAGAGCATATACGAGCAACCCATAAATGCATTGAAAGACTAACTGGAGAGAGAGAAGTTGGTTGGTATATCGGTCGCACTAGTGCTAATACCCGCAAACTTCTAGGGGAAGTTTCCCAGGTCCTCTATAGTTCTGACTCCTACAGTGATGACTTGCCATACTGGAGTTATACCCCAAAGCCTAGGCTAATCATTCCCTATAGTCTTGTGAATAATGATGTTCGATATCTTTTCCCAAATGGCTGCGCTTCGGCAGAAGATTTTTTTCAAATTTTAAAAGATGCTTTTGATCTTCTCTGGCTAGAAGGGGAGAGTCAGGCGAAAATGTTAACGGTTGGTTTACATGGCCGAATCAGTGGCCACCCCGCTCGTGCAATGGCTTTACTCCAATTTATTGACTATATCCAAAATCATGAAAAAGTTTGGATTTGTAGAAGGTCAGATATTGCCAAACATTGGATTTCTCAGCATCCCTCAGCGGGGGGAAGTAGTTAACCTTATTAAGCTCATTGTGTTGTCGAGGTCAATAGGGTTTTTCAACTGTCATAGGAAATGTTGTTGATTTATAAGAGGCTGGCAGCTATTGATACTTCATGGGACTGCCAGCGGCTTTTATTCTCTGTTTTTACTTAAATACCATTGCTAATACTGACTGCTGGAGACTGAAATATTTCCGTTCTTCCTCTGCTCAATCATGGTAAATGGAAGCACTATTGTGTCAGTTGCGGTGGAAAAGAGGCTGTCTACGAGATACACGCCGAGAAGTAAGTCGACATTTATTGATTCACTGTCTGAATGCATTTTACATATATTGTAGGAAAGACCGCTGTAGACTCTCGGGATGGATTCACAGTTGGATTTTTGCCGTTTTAAATTTGCAGAAATTTCACGGTCTGTGCTGGAGAGGGTGGTGAAAGTCCCACAGCCCGTTAACATAAGAGAGCAAATTGCTAGACTGATAGTTTTCATTAATATCGTTCCCTGTGAATGTTTAGAATTGATAGCCGAAATGTAGTTTTAGCTCGGTCCCATCTCTGAATGAGCCATCTTTATTAGTTTTTAGGTAGGATTTTCCCAAACTGATACCACCTAAGAGGCTGGCCTCGTCATATCTATTGAAGAAGTAAGTGTAAGATCCTGCGATATAGCTTTCATAACGTCCTTTATATTTGAATTCAGATAATGACTTATCGTTCGGCGATGCGCTGAGAAGGTTTGAATTTTCATAAATATAATGTTCCCAATCTAGCTCTTTTGTTCTTATAAGCAAGCCGAGGGAGTGTTTCGGGTTCAAGCTTCTTTCCCATCCAAGGGTTATTCCATACTCTTCATCAAGGTTGTCGGCCAGCCCTCCTCCGATATAAAAAGTGTTGGACCCATAGGTGGTTGAGTACTTGATACCTAAAAGGCCTCCATATTGTGTACCTACACCAAGGCTAAGGTGGTTATTCAGATTTGCAGAGGCGAATGCGAAGGATGGGAAAAGAATACAGGCAAAAATCACACTTTTCATAGTTCTTCCATGTTGTGTTAAAGCGGTTCTATTGACCTAAGGTATTCAAGGGAAGTTCCATAGTGGTTTCTAGAGTAAGAATTTTTATAAAGGCGCTGAGAACCCTTTAGAAAATGAAAAATATTTTATTAATTGATAGAGCAAAAAAGTAAATCAGATTGAGAAAGAAGACTGCTGATTTGATTTTTACTTGTTGGGGGTCGCCTGCCCACTCAGATGATTTGTAGTGGGCAGGCAATAAAAAGGATGATACTGCTAAAGATAGCTCTATAGGTTGATCGTTAAGCTAGCTACGGGCAGGAATGGCCTGCACAACTTTAATAAAATAATCCCAGAAGTTAGCCACACTCTGAATATGCACTCGCTCTTCGGGTGAGTGGGCGCGTCGGATAGTGGGGCCGAATGAGACCATGTCCCAGTTGGGGTATGGCTTGGCTAAAAGACCGCATTCCAGGCCGGCGTGGATGACTTTTACTTCTGCATGTTCTCCAGTCATTTCCTTGTACACTTCCCGCATCATGGCAAGAAGTGGTGATGCAGGGTTTGGCGTCCAGCCGGGATAGGCATTGCCCAGCTTGGTTTTTGCACCTGTCAGCTCGAATATGGCGGCTACGTCGAGTCCATGGTGGTCTCGGGCACTGTCGGAGAGGCTGCGTACCAGGCATTGCATCTTTACTTGATGCTGGCCGTTTTCTTCAACAGTTACCACACGAGCCAAGTTGTTGGATGTATCGGCAATACCATCCAGTGCGGTGCTCATGCGTTCTACACCGTTGGGGCAGGCGCGAATAGCACGGATTAATTTCAGCTGGCTCGCTTCATCCATAACGCTGCTCGGTGCTTCGGCTGCTTCCAAGCAAATCTCCAGCGCTGCTTCATTGTCGAATTCGCGTGCAATTTGCGCGCTCTCTTGCTCAACAACTTCCTGTAACTGTTTCTGTGCGTTATTCGGTACAACCAGAGTGCTGAAAGATTCCCGAGGGATGGCATTGCGCAAGCTGCCACCATCGAGACTGGCAATGCGCAATTGGGGAATGCTTCGCTGAGCGGTATCAATAACACGATTGGCAATTTTATTGGCGTTACCGCGACCTTTGTCAATGTCCAGGCCGGAGTGCCCACCGCGTAGACCGCGTACAGTGAGTTTGAAAGCCTGAGCATCAGCCATCAGAGGCTCGGCGGTGTAGGGTAAGGCGGCATTAACGTCCACTCCACCGGCACAGCCGATGTAGAGTTCTCCCTCATCTTCGGTATCGAGATTTAACAGCAGGTCTGCTTCGAAATAACCTGGCTTAAGATTTTTCGCTCCGGTCATACCCGCTTCTTCATCAATAGTCAGCAGTGCTTCCAGGGCTGGGTGCGGGATATCTGTAGATTCCATCAGGGCGAGGATGGCAGCTACACCGATGCCGTTATCGGCCCCCAGGGTGGTGCCTTCTGCGGTTACCCACTCACCATCGATATAGGGTTTGATGGGGTCCGTCAGAAAATCGTGATCAGTATCGGCATTTTTCTGCGGCACCATATCCACATGGCTTTGCAGTGCCAGTGTCTGGTGGTTTTCCATGCCGGGGGTAGCCGGCTTCTTGATAATGACATTGCCAATTTCGTCGAGCTGAACTTCTAAGCCGCGATTCTTGGCAAATTCCACAATGTGTTCGACAACGCGGTCTTCATGCTTGGATGGGCGGGGAATTTCACAGAGTTTGGCGAAGTGTTGCCATAGCGGTTTAGGGTTCAGCTCAGCAATATTGCTCATTGGTGGCCTCGGGCTTTGTTATGGGTTGGTTTTATGCTCTGCGTTTAAATTGGCGCAGCTAGGGCATAACAGTAAAGAGCCCGGCGGGTGCCGGGCTCTTTGGGGTTCTACTTGGCTTATTTCTCTATAGCTATTTCGTTTGCTGAAGTTTCAGGTAAGAGCTCCAGGGAGATGCGGCGTTTATCGACATCTACAGAGGAAACTTTAACGCTGATAGTTTGTTCCAGCTGGTAGCTCTGTTCGTTGTAGGTAAGGGTAAGGTGCTTGCCGTCAAAATTCGGCAGGTTCTTTTTATCCCCATTTAGGCGAACAAATCCATCGATGCCAAATTCGTCCAGGCGCACACCGAGACCGGCGCCATTGACCAGGGTGATCTTGCCGCTGAACGCCTGTCCAACCTTGTCCTGCATAAATTGGGCATAAAGCCATTGCTCGAGCGCACGATTGGCCTGGCGGCCGCGGGTCAGGCTGTCCTGCAGGGCTTCGATCTGCTCGTCACTAAGCGCCGCAGCAGGGCCGTCTTGTTGGGCGGCACGCAGTACCCGATGGTTATGCAGGTCGTTATATTTGCGAATGGGGGAGGTCGCAGTGGCGTAGGCTTCAAGGCCCAGACCTAGGTGCGCTCCCACTTTGTTGTCGAGTTGGCCCGGGCGCAGCATGCGCTTCAGAACCGACAACAGGTTTTGCATCTGTGCATCGTCATGGCTTTCCAGATACTTAACCAGGGCTAGGTAATGTGGCAATTCGCCGAGGTCTTGCTCTGCATGCTCCGGTAGTAACTCTTTGAGTAGGCTGCGTACCTCACCCATGCGCTCCTCGCGGAAACCCAAGTGTACCGAGAAGCAGCCCTGTTGCAGCTCAGCCAGTTTGCCGCCAATGCTGATATTTGTGGCGAGCATGGCTTCTTCCACCATGCGCTGAGCAATATTGCGCTCCTGCTTTTCGATACGAGCGATCTTACGCTTGTCGTCGAGGTGAATCTCGTAATCGGGGCGGTCTTCCATCGCCAGGGAGTGATTTGCGCGATAGGCAGAGCGAGCTTCAAAAACGGCAGCCAGGTTGTGCAGGCTCTGTTTTTGCTCTTCCGGTACGGCGGATTCGTCGCCCTCAATGAACTGGCTCACTTGGATGTAGCTCAGCTTGTGCTGGGAGCGAATCGCAGCAAATTCATAGCGGCTCTCGCCCAGGCTGCCATCACCGTTGATATCAATATGAACCACCAGGGCCGGGCGCAGTTCTCCGGGTACCAGGGAGAACAGGTTTTCACACAGATTACGCGGCAGCATGGGTAGGGTTTCACCGGGCAGGTATTGGCTGTGAGCGCGCTCGAACGCTTCTTTGTCCAGGGGGCTGCCGGTTTCTATCACACTGGAGGGGTCGGCGATGGCGATATGCAGGGTCCAGCCTTCGTTGCGAGTGGTGACGGCGAGGGCGTCGTCCATATCGCGGGTACTTTCCGCATCGATTGTGGCAAAGCCCAGTTCAGACAGATCCTGGCGCTCGGAGATCACTTCGGCGAGTTGAGCGCTGATTTCTTGCGCCTGGGCCTGCGCAGGCTGGCCAAACTGCTCAGGCAATTTGAATTGCGCTACTACATAAGCATGCTCAATACCGGGGATATCGGGCTTGCCAATGACCGTTTCCACTTTTGCCTGGGCGCGGCCATCTTTGAACGGGTGTCGATTGATTTTACAGGCAATAAACTCTCCCGGCTGTGCTTTACCGCGGGCCTTGGGAGGCAGGAAAATCCAGCGCGACAAGCCGTTCTGGCTGGGCTGGATAAAATGCCCCTGGCCTCGTTGGACATATTGCCCAACCAGATAGTCGAGTTGGCTTTCGATCAGGGTATCCAGCTCAGCGCTGAGCTTGCCTTTTTTCTCTTCCGTGAGGCTGACGCGGACACGATCACCTGGGAAAACCCGTTCCATCTCATTGGGAGGTAAAAAAGCCTCGCGTCCATCTTCTAGCTCCACAAAGCCAAATTTGCCGTTGCTGCCGCGAACCCGGCCCTCGGCAAACTCCTTACTGGAGCGAATATCTGTTTTCAGTTGTGAAAGTTGTTTCAGAGCGTCGGCATTCAGCATCGAGTTGATCTCTCGGGGGTCGATTTAGGCGCGGATTCTACCAGACCAGAATGAAGCGGGTAACAGGGGGCTAAAGAAGGAGAAATCATATCCGTTTGATTAAGCGCAAAGATGCCGGGTTGAAGGGGCAGTCAAGATCGATGACTGTATGGCCCAGTATATTTCCGTAGGGGCCGCTGTCCTAAAAAAAAATAATTCGTGTGAGAATTTAGCTATTACAGCGCTGTTCTGTGCAAAATATGCAAACTTTATCTGCCGAAGCTAGATATAATCTTACCCCTAAATAAAAACAGATAAGGGCTGTGGTTGTTCCCCAGCTGTAGAACCGGCCTTCCGGAGAGGAACAGTTAATGAGTATTTTTTCCCATTCCGCCTACGATAAGCACGAACAAGTGGCGTTTTACCAAGATGCTAAGAGTGGTCTCAAAGCAATTATCGCGGTACACAATACGAATTTAGGTCCCTCCCTGGGTGGTTGCCGCATGTGGCCATACGCCGATGACGGCGAGGCTCTGAATGATGTTCTGCGTCTTTCACGAGGCATGACCTACAAGTCTGCTATGGCTGGCTTGAAGCTGGGTGGCGGCAAATCCGTCATTATTGGCGATCCGCGTAAGGAAAAGACTCCCGAGCTGCTGCGCGCCATGGGTGAGTTCATCAATACCCTGGGCGGCCGCTATATTACCGCAGAGGATTCCGGCACCAGTGTTGCCGACATGAGCGTAATTGGCGAGACCACCGAGTATGTGTCCGGTCTGTTCGCGGGTTCTGAATTCGGCGGTGACCCCTCTCCCTCCACTGCATATGGGGTGTTTGTCGGCCTTAAGGCTGCTGTCGAACACCGCTGGGGCAAAACCGACCTTACGGGTCTGAAGGTCTCTATTCAGGGGGTGGGCAACGTGGGCTTCCGCCTGGGTAAACTACTGAAAGACGCTGGTGCAGAACTGTTTGTGACCGATATCTTCCAGGACAATATCGACCGTGCGGTAACTGAGCTGGGTGCTATTGCCGTGACCGCAGATGAGATCTTTGATCTGGATGTGGATCTGTTTGCTCCCTGCGCTATGGGTGCCATCCTCAATGACGACACCATTTCCCGCCTGAAGGTGGGTGCTGTGGCCGGTGCAGCCAATAACCAGCTGGCCGAGGAGCGCCATGCAGCGGCTCTGCGCGAGAAAGGTATTCTGTATGCGCCAGATTATGTGATCAACGCCGGCGGCATTATTGATGTTTACTATCAGCAAAAAGGTGACTACGACGCCGCAGAGGTGAAGGCCCATATCGAAGAAATCGGTAGCACCATGAAAGAAGTGTTTGTGCGTGCAGACGAGACTGGCGAGACCACAGCGCATGTGGCCGACCGTATTGCTGAAGAACGCTTCGGACACCACTCTGTGACCGGTGATACGGAGAACAAATCCGGCACCGTGGCAGCATAACCTAATTCGGCACGGGAGATGTGCCGATGACCTAATCCCTGGCGATTGGCATCATCGCTTCTCTCTGTGATGTATTTATTTGGGCACTTTAGTGCCCATTTTTTTGTCTCAAGATTGATGTAGTGACCTGGTGCCTCATTCTGGTGCCAGGTTTTTGGTTCGTTACTGCGGAGGGCGAGCCGGTAAATGGATTGGATACTGGCCTAAACTTGCCATCCTGAATCCGCGGTTATTACTAGGGAGTGACAATATGGACTTGCGTCCAGTGTTCTTCAGTGTCGTTATCGCTACTGCCGGTCTTGCCGGCTGTAATCAGTCTACCGATGATACCCCCCACGCTCTTTCCGTGGACAAGGAAGCCGCAGCCAGCAGTAAAGATGCGGCTACGGATCAGAAAGCATTCGTACCGCCTCCTCAACTGGATATTCCCTTTCACAAGGAAGTTTTGCCTAACGGACTGACCGTTATTGTGCACGAGGATCGCAAGGCCCCGGTTGTCTCTACCAACATCTGGTACAAGGTGGGCTCCAAAGATGAGCCGAAGGGTAAAACCGGCTTTGCGCACTTATTTGAGCACCTTATGTTCAATGGCAGTGAGAACTTTCCCGGCGAATACTTTGAACCCTTTCAGCGCTCCGGTGCTACCGATATGAACGGCACCACGAGTAACGATCGCACCAATTACTTTGCCACAGTTCCCAAGGGGGCTCTGGATATGGCTCTGTGGATGGAGTCTGACCGGATGGGCCACTTCCAAGGCGCTATTACCCAGGAGGTGCTGGATGAGCAGCGCGGAGTGGTTAAAAACGAGAAGCGCCAGGGAGAGAATGCGCCCTACGGCAAGGCTTTTGACATTATTGCCAAAAGTACCTTCCCTGCGGATCACCCCTATTCATGGACACCTATAGGTTCCATGGAAGACCTGGATAATGCCAGCCTTGAAGATGTAAAGAAGTGGTTTGCAGATCACTATCAACCGGCCAACGCTACCTTGGTTATTGCCGGTGATATCAGTGTTGATGAGGCGATGGCCAAGGCGCGCAAATATTTTGCTGATATTCCCAGTACTAAAGTGCAGCCTCGAATCAAAAACTGGGAGTTACCCACCCAGGTGAAAAAGCGCGAAGTTGTTCACGACCAAGTACCGCAAACCCGTATTTACAAGGTTTGGAATGTCCCCGCCATTGGTAGTGAGGAAGAGCATGCCCTGGAGCTGATGACTTCGCTGCTGGCAAATCGTAAAAATTCCCTTTTATATCGCCGATTGGTTCGGGATGAAAAAGTAGCAACCAGTGTGAGTGCTTTTTATTACGGTCGCCAGTTGGCAGGTCAGCTGATTATTGTGGTGGATGTAAAGCCGGGGCAGCCTGTCGATAAAGTGGAAAAGCTTTTAGATAAAGAGTTGCAGCAGTTTGCTAAAAATGGCGTCAGCGCAGAAGAGCTGCGCCGGGTTAAGCAGGGTGAATTCGCCAGCCTGGTAAAAGGATTGGAAAAAACCGGTGGCTTTGGTGGTAAGAGCGATATCCTCGCCCGTTCGGAATTTTACTATGACGATCCCGGCGCACTTCTGAAAGGTGTTGAAGAGTATGCCAAGGTTTCCGCTCGTGAGGTGCAGAATGTTGCAGAGCAGTGGCTGAAAGATGACTCTTACACTTTGATTATCCAACCTCAGCAGCAGTTCACCGCAGCCACCGAGGGGGCAGACCGCAGTAAGCTGCCGGAGGTGGATAAAAATGTAGAGCTGGAATTACCTAAGCAGCAGAACTTTACCCTGAAAAATGGTCTTCGGGTTGTTTTGGCTGAGCGCCACGATACGCCGGTTGTGTTAATGAATCTGCAATTTCGCAGTGGCGCCTCAGCAGACAAAAGTAAACCCGGGCTCGCTTCAGTCGCGGCACAAATGTTGAATGAGGGCGCTGGCAATCTCGATAGCTTGGAGTTTAGTGCCAGAGCAGAGGAGCTAGGGGTAAGTATTGGTGGTGGCAGTGGTTTGGATTACAACTCCATCAGTATGAGTGCCCTTAAGTCACAGTTGAAACCCTCACTGGAGTTATTTTCCAAGGTGGTTACCGAGCCCCGTTTCCCCGAGTCCGATCTCGAGCGGGTAAAGTCCAATCGCCTGGATGCTATCGCCCAGGAAAAGGCACAACCCCAGGGATTGGCACTGCGTGAGTTGCCGCCACTGCTCTTTGGTAACGAGCATCCCTATGGCGCCCCCTTGACCGGCTCTGGCACACCTGAAGGCATTAAGTCGATCACTCGCGAAGATCTGGTGAACTTCCAGAATACCTGGGTGCGTCCCGATAACGCCACTCTCACCATTGTTGGTGATGTAACAGAAAAAGAGATCGAACCGCTCCTCAATGAAACTCTGGGTGGCTGGAAAGCGCCTAAAGAGGAGTTGCCACAAATTGATGTGGCCAAGGTGGCGCGTCCGGAAAAGGCCAGGGTTTACCTCCTGGATCGTCCAGGCGCCCAGCAAAGTTTCATCATGGCTGGATTGGTGATGCCACCTTGGCAGCCGCAGGGTGCTGAAGCTTTTGATGCGATGGCCAATACAATTGCTGGCAAGTTTACCTCGCGGGTTAATATGAACCTGCGTGAAGACAAGCATTGGTCCTACGGCGCCCGAGCGGTTTCCATGGATACGGAAGGTCAGCGGCCTTACATTCTGTTTGCCCCGGTGCAGACCGATAAAACAGCCCCGGCTATCAAGGAATTAATCAAAGAATATCAGGAGTATTTGACTAACCGCCCAATTACCGAGAAGGAGTTGGAGGACTATCGAAACGATGAGGTGCTAAAACAGAGCGCACGCTTCCAAACCAAAGGGCAGTTATTGTCCAGTATCAACTGGCAGGTGGAAAAAGGCTTGCCGGAAGATTACATTGCCGATTATCCCCAAAGGGTGGCCGCGTTGAATAAGGAGCAGGTAGAGTCCTCTGCGCAAGAGTTTCTTGCACCAGATCAATTTACTTGGGTCATTGTTGGCGATCTGGAAAAGATTAAGGGAGAGGTTGAAGCCCTGGATATTGGTCCTGTAGAGGTACTACCCGCAAAAGATCAATAAAAAATTGATTTCATACTAAAAACGCCCCGGTTTCTTATAAACCGGGGCGTTTTTTATGGGCGTTTAGTAGTTTTTTTTCAAAACCTGATACCCTCCACTGGGCAGGCTATTCCGAATAGTTTTTCAGAAATTTACCTCAGGCCTTGAAGCTTGGGCGCTGCTTGAGTTGCTCACGCCAGCGGATCAGGTGGGGGTGTTTTTCGGCATCCGGGCGCAGATTTTGTACTTTGCCAAAATCGAGACTGCACACCATGCTGATATCGGCTACTGAGAAATAATTTCCAACCAGAAATTCATGATCAGAGAGGTGGTCGTTTAGAGCTCCCATAAATTTTATCGCGCGTTTACCCGAATCCTCGCCGAATTCAGGATAGACATTCATGCGGTCCTTGAAAAAGCCAGAAACGTGTTGGAAGCACATTCCTACTGGAAACATTAAGTTGAAGTCGGCACGGCGATTCCACATTTCCACTAGGGCTTTTTCTTTTGCATCGCGGCCAAAGAGTGCCGGCTCCGGGTGTAGTTCTTCGAAGTATCGTTGAATCGCTACGGACTCAGAGATATAAGCGCCATCATCCAGTTCCAATACGGGAACTTTCCTGTTGATATCTTTACTGCGATATTCGGGGCTGAGGTTTTCGCCCTTGGTAATATCTACATGGGTAAATTCAACTTCGATGCCTTTTTCCGCAAGATACATGCGAACTCGACGACAATTGGGGGCGCTTGCAAACTCATAGATCTTCATAGGGCTTCCTCTCGCCTCGGCGATTGCGTTAAATTGAGCAGCTGTCCATAAAAACATTACAAATCTAAAAGAGACTTACTGGTGACGACAATGACCACAAGTTCCAAGAGAGGCTGCTTCTTTCGCCGCACAGTCACGGCGCTGGCTGTTTTTGCCGGTCTGTTTTGCCAGCAGGCTTCTGCTGAAGAGCTCGCTATTTATGCGGGAAAACTCTTCAATAGCAGCAATGGAAAACTGTTAGAGAATCGCACCATTCATATTGTGGATGGCCGTATTGAGTCGGTACAAAAAGGGTTTGCCAAGCGGGAGCGGGAAATTCTTGTCGACTTGCGCAATTACACTGTGCTTCCAGGATTGATGGATATGCACAGCCACCTCACTTATGAGTTTGGTCCTCGTGCTTATACGGAATCTTATACCTGGAATCCGGCAGATTTCACTCTGCGCGGTGTCGATGCGGCCAGCCGTACCTTGCAGGCGGGCTTTACCACCATCCGCAATCTGGGTGATCACGATAATGTTACCGTCAGTCTGCGGCGAGCGATTGAAGCAGGCACTATTGAGGGACCGAGGATTTACACTGCGGGAAAATCTATCGCAACCACCGGTGGTCACGCCGACCCCACGAATGGTCGCCGCCATGACTTAGTAGGGAATCCCAGCCCGGCCGATGGTGTTGTGGATGGGCCTATTTCCGCGCGCAAGGCGATTCGTCAGCGCTATAAGGATGGTGCAGACCTCATCAAAATCACTGCTACTGGCGGGGTGCTGAGCGTTGCCAAAAGTGGGCAAAATCCACAATTTATGCAGGATGAATTGGAGGCAATTGTTGCCACTGCCAAAGATTATGGTTTTACCGTGGCGGTACATGCCCATGGTAAGGAGGGGATGATACGTGCTATCCGTGCTGGAGTAGACTCAATTGAGCACGGCACCTACATGGATGAAGAAGTAATGGACCTGATGCGGCGCAATAGTACCTGGTTTGTACCGACACTGATGGCGGGGGAGTGGGTGACTGAAAAATCTGCAATCGAAGGGTTCCTGCCAGATATTGTGCGCCCCAAGGCAGCAACTATGGGCCCGTTAATGCAGGATACTTTTTCCAAAGCTTATAAGCGTGGTGTCAAAATTGCTTTTGGCACCGATACAGGGGTCACCAGGCACGGAGAGAATGCTCGGGAGTTTGTACTGATGGTACAGGGGGGAATGACTCCTGCCGACGCCATCCGCTCTGCAACCTGGAATGCCGCACAATTACTGCAAATTCAAGACGAGCTTGGCAGTATCAGCGAGGGCAAATTCGCGGACATTATTGCGGTTGCAGGAAACCCTCTGGAGGATATCTCCGAATTGCAACGGGTGCAGTTTGTCATGAAGGAAGGCAAGGTTTTTAAATACCCCAGCGAGCCGGCAGTGGAGGTATTTCTGGAGCATGAGGGGAATGGTTGACAGTTGTGAGTAGAATACCGGCACCGCATAGAGTTGCAGGGCCGGTATAGAAGCAATTGATTATTTCAGTTCGAAGACCAGGTCCAAATTGACAGCTACGGTAGTCTCACCGGGGGCAATAGGGGTTGAAGCACTGTCTTTCATTGACTCCATCTGGCCCCTTAACATCATAGGGCGGGGCATACCGCCGCTACCCTGTTCAGAAATACTCACGATTCGACGAACCTTCATGCCCAGTGCTTTAGCGTAAATAGTCGCGCGCTCCTGGGCATCCAATAGGGCTTTTTCGCGAGCCTCAGCTTTTACTGGTTCTGGCTCGCCAATCTCAAAGCTGGGACCGTTAATTTGGTTGGCCCCGGCGGCGGTGAGGTCGTCCAGTACACCTCCCAGCTCACCCAATTTGCGCACTTTGATGTTGAGGGTATTTCGCGCAGTATAGCCGACGATTTTGGGCTTCTGATCTCTCTGATAATGGTAGCGGGGAGAAAGACTGACGCCGCTGGTTTGAATATCTTTCTTGGCAATGCCGGCTTTCTTAATCGCTTTCATTAGCGTAGCCATTTGTTCGGCATTATCTTGCATGGCTTGCTTACTGTCGTCTGCCTCGGTTACCACGCCTACAGACAAATTGGCAACATCGGGAGCCTGACGTGCCTCACCTTGGGCCGCAATAGAGACTAGGGTTCCCCGTTCGGAGGGAGCCTGCCCATTTCCGCAAGCGGCGATAAGCAGAGTAAGTACTGTGATTGTCGAGAATTTTACTAACTTCATGATTTTTCCTTATCAATCGCTATGGATTTGGCATCACTCCGATGCATTAAGCGCCAAATAATATCAGTGCCTTTCTGAACCGCAGCTGAGCAAGAAGGTCAGCATAACGGATCATCGGGGAGCAGTAGACAAGCTGCTTGGCAATATTGGCTTGCCACTTGGCCGGGAAAGTGCTGCCAACTTAATCAGAGCTAAATTTCTTCTGATAAGTTTCATCTTTCTTGGTAGAAAACAAAACCCAGGAGAAGAAGGTATCGACGTCTGTTAGAAACACGTGGCTGCATTCGTTTTTAGGATGCTTAATTGCAAGCTGTATCTGGCTGGCTAAATCCAACCTCCGTAATTCTTTGAGCCAGAGCTATCGGGAGAGTAAAGATTATAAGGAAGTCTTGGAAGAAGCTCAGTCTGTGTGCTCTATTCGCCTGGAGAGGCTATCGGGGAGGCCCAATGTGTCTTTCGCGGGCGGACGGGCGAAACCACCTGCGCGGGCAATACCTGGGTTGAGCCGTACAAGACCCTCTGCTTGCACGACAGCGGCAGGGACTGGATCGACCACAGGAATCGGCAGCCTGCCAGAAATCTTTGTGGCAAGACCGGCGAGCGGCCCTCCAGCGAGGATGGCGACATCTGCTCGGTCAGTATATGCAGCTTCTTCTACGAGCTGAACCAAGCTCTCGCTAAGCTCTTCCTGTACAGTTTCGATTGATTGGAAACACTCGCTAGGTAGGCGAATGCCGGTGAAGCGATTTTCGAGACCGGCACGCAGCACACCATCACGAAACCAGTCCGCCAAACTATCGCTAAATGTGACTATCGAGAAGCGCTGGCCAAGTGCACAAGCGGTCAGCATTGCCGCCTCGGCAACACCGATCACGGGAATGTCGAATAACTGGCGCGCACCAATGAGACCTGGGTCCCCGAATGCAGAGATGATGACTGCGTCTACCTGTGTGTGGTGTTCAGCAATTGTCTCGAGGATATCACTAGCGATAATTTCGGCCTCGACCCGGCTCGAAATATAAGGAAAGCCGATCTTGGCGGTGGTTGCTACGATTTTGGTGCGCGGAGATGCAACCCTTTGTGCGGCGCCCGCCATTAGTGACGTCATAGATTCTGTGGTATTTGGGTTGAGGAGAAGCAGCTTCATGATTAGGTCCGGGCTCTCCAGTTTTTAAGGTTACATCGTCCGCAAAAGTATGGATCAAAGTATTGATCAATAGAGGCTGCCGGCTGGCTTAGCCTGTTAATCAGCATAACAGCGCCTCCGAATTTATTTGGGGAGAGCCAAAAACCTGCTGATAAGTTTCATTTTCATCATGGTAGATAGCAAAGCCCAGGCGCAGCAGCTGTTGGCGCCTGTCGCAAAGGACTGCTCGGGCTTTCAGCTCTTTTTGTAGCTTTTCTGAGTTTTCTGTTGTGCCGCAATCGAACGTGAAAAAGTGGCCATGGCCCTCCTTCAGGTCGTGGTGAATTAGGCGCTCCCGGTTGAGTAGCGGGTGGCTGTTTTTGTCCATTGTGTTCAGGAAGCGACTTTGGGCATTGAGGACATAGCGGTGGATTTTATCTACGGTGATACCTTCGCGTCGGAATAGATCGAAAATGGAAAGACCCTTGTACAGGCAGGAATAATCCATAGTTGCCCCGGCAAATCTCAGCCAGTTGTCCGCATAGCTGACATGGCCACGGCGATTTTCAGGCTCCGCAATTTCGGCAAACCAGCCGGTATTTAGTGGTCGTAGGGAGCAGCCGCGAGGAATGCTCATAAAACACAGCCCTTCGCCGGCACCCAGGTACTTATACGAGCCGGCAGTAAAAAATGCTTTGTCAGCAATACCACTCAGGTCGATTGGGCGGGCAAAAAACCCATGGTAACCGTCGACTACAAACTGGGTTTGGGTTGGCTTCTGCTCGACGATTCGCAATAGGTCGGGGAATACCACGCCAGAATCGAAAAACACCAGGCTGGCATAAGCCAGTTGGTAGTCTCCCGTATGCAGTTCCTGCTCAAAGCGCTCTGCCAGGGTGGAGAAGGGGTGTTTGGGTATATGGGTTACTTGTATGTTGGGCAATTCTTTCAGCCGCTGCAGCTGGCGGGTGAAGCTGTAAAATTCTCCATCTGTAGTGAGGATATGCAGGGGGTCAGTGATGGGAAAGGCACTAAGTAGCCGGTAGACAAGCTCGTGGGTATTGGGGACAATAGCTATTTGAGAAGCGTCGGGGAGGTTTAGTGTTCGCGCGACGGCACTTTGCCAGGCGGGTATTTTTTCCTGGAAAATAGGTCCCCACTTGTCATCGGCGAGCAGTGCCGCATCCTGCCAGTATTGTTGGACTGCCTCCAAGGTTACATCGGGCCAGTAATGATGGGAGTGACAGGCCATGTGCAGCATGGAGGATGGGCTGCCGCTGGGTGCTTGAGAAAATGCACGATAGAATTTTTTATACATTTACTTTTCGCCAGGCGAAGCTGAATTATTTATTATTCCGCGATTGTAGATCCTGGCAACAGGAAGGAGTAGAGGGTGAGATACCTGCACACAATGGTCCGTGTGGCCAACCTGGAAGAATCCTTAAAGTTTTACTGTGAGAAGTTGGGCTTGCAGTTGGTACATCGCAAAGATTATGACAAAGGGCGTTTCACCCTGGTATATCTTGCGGCCCCTGAGGATGTCGATAGTGCTCGCCAGCATAAAGCGCCCACGCTGGAACTCACTTACAACTGGGATTCGGAGCCCTACAGTGGCGGGCGAAACTTCGGCCACCTGGCTTATGGAGTGAATGATATCTACGCCGTCTGCCAGAGAATGATGGATGCGGGGGTTACGATCAATCGTCCCCCTCGCGATGGCCATATGGCCTTTTTCCGTTCGCCGGACGGTATCTCAATTGAACTGTTACAAAATGGCGAGCCCCTGGAACCGAGGGAACCCTGGAAGTCGATGGAGAACAGCGGCGAGTGGTAATTGGCCCTGGCAAGGCTCTCATTTGACTTTGGCTTTTAGGTAAATTGATAAGGAATTTATGTGAAGAACCGCAGTTGCATTTTACTGGCCGGCGCCAAAGCGGCGCGTAGGGTTCGCGAGGAGGGATTACATCAGGGGCAGTTCTCAACCTTGGTGGGAGCTTCTGGGGGTCCCAAGTGGCTGGTTATCAGTCAGCTGGATCGGGTTCTTATGGGGGCTTTTTTCAAAGGTCGCAGTGAGCCTATTGCGACGCTGGGTTCATCAATCGGCAGTTTTCGCAATATGTGCTACGCCATGGAGAATCCTTTGGCGGCGCTGGAACGTCTGGAATATGGATATATTCACCAGAGCTACGGCGATACCAAGCCTACCCCGGCTGAGATTACGGCGACGGGTGGCGCGATTCTACAGGAAGTGTTAGGGGGAAGTGGTGCGCGCGAGGTGGTGGAAAATCCCTTGTGGCAGAGTCACTTCGTGACAGCGCGTGGGCGTGGCCCCTTGGCAAGTGAAAAGCGAGCCATTCTGGCCCCGGCGCTCTTTACGTCTGCGTTGGTCAATGCGGTTTCCAGGCATAGCCTTAAAGCCTTTTGGGAGCGTGTAGTGTTTCACTCCCGGGCCCAGGCTACTGTGAAGTTTGGCAATCTGAGTACGGCGAATGCCCCTCTCACTCGGGAGAATGTTCGTGAGGTGGTGCTCGCTAGTGGTTCTATACCACTGGTAATGGCGGGTGTGCGCAACCCGGCTGGCGCACCCTTGGGAAATTATCGCGATGGCGGGATTACAGACTACCACTTTGATTTGCGCTTCAGTCATCCACGTGGATTAGTGCTCTACCCGCATTTCTTCCCGTTTATGGTGCCCGGTTGGTTCGACAAGGGGTTGTCCTGGCGACGTGTGCGTGGCGATGCCATGATGTCGACACTACTGATCGCACCGTCGCCGGGGTTTGTGGAGCGGTTACCATTTGGCAAGATCCCGGATCGCAACGACTTTTATAAGATGCCCTCGGATGAGCGTGTGCGCTATTGGAAAAAAGTGGTGGAAATGAGCCGGCAGGTGGCAGACGACTTTTATGAAATCTGGCAGACCGGCCGGGTAGCAGATCATCTTATCGAAGTGGGTTCCGATGATTTGCCCCATAAGTTGCAAAAGGTTGGGGCCGCATGAAGATGGCACCAGAATTTAGCCCTCCGCAGGAGGAGTTTCGCACTACTCAAGAGCGTGTGTACTTTCAGGTGCGAGATGCCATTCTGCGTGGCAAGTTTTTGCCGGGGCACCCGGTCACTATCCGGGGTTTGGCGGCGGACTTGAATTGCAGCCCGATGCCTGTTCGTGAGGCCTTGCGGCGCCTGACCTCGGAGCGAGCACTAGAGCTGTCTGATACCCGCCGTGTCACTGTGCCCACTATGACGCCAGAAAAGCTCGCAGAGATTTGTGCGGCACGGGTTGCGCTGGAGTGTCAGGCCGCAGAGCAGGCGCTGCCCTTTGTAGGACGGGGGGCCCTCGAGCGGTTACGACAGCTAGATGCTCGAGTCTCTAAAGCGCTCAGAGAGAAGGATATCGAGGAGTATGTGACGGCCAATCTCGATTTCCACTTTACCCTCTATCGCCTGGGGCATCCCCATATCATCCTCTCGCTGATAGAGAGCCTATGGCTGCAAACAGCTCCCCTGCAGCACCTGGTGTTCCAGCGCTTCGGTGTACAAGAGTTGCCGGACCGCCACGAGGACCTGCTAGGTGCGATTGCCGATGGCGATGTGGCGCGAGTGCGCCTTGCTATTCGTCAGGATATTGAGGAGGGGCTCGGCTCAATTCCCGCCGAAGAATTACTCTAGGGCTTAGGCCAGCGCTTTTACAGTCATTTTTATAGGAGCCAGCCCAGGCCAACAAGCCCGACCTTTTTAGCCATCTTGATAGGTCGCTGTGAGAGTCTTCACGTATCCCTGTTGTAAGGGTTCTTGTTGCCGCAATTTCAGTTCAAGATTTTCTCCTAGCTAAGGGTAACTGCGGTTCTGGACCCTATTGTTACCCTGAGGCATAGATAGATCTTGCGCTTCCGTCAGTCTCGCCACTAGAATGTGATCACAAATTTTGGAAGCAATACCCTGTCCGGCAAAGCACGTTAATGGGCTCCGGAGGGTAGGTGATCAATTGCGGGATGACTCATTCGATGCATGCGGGCTCTCGTCCGGTGCTGTGGAGAGCCCCCAGAGCAAAGCCAGGAGCGAAATATGAACAAAAGTGAGCTGCAACAACACGACCGCGAGCACCTGCTGCACCCCTTTACCGACTTCAATGACTTGGGGCAACAGGGCACCCGGGTGATCACCAGTGCTGAAGGCGCTTATATCACCGATATCGATGGTAATCGTCTACTGGATGGCATGTCTGGTTTGTGGTGCTGCAACCTGGGTTATAGTCGCAAGGAAATTAGCGATGCAATCTATGAGCAGCTGAATACCCTGCCGTTCTATAACAGTTTCTTCCAGTGCACTACCGTGCCATCTATCGAGCTGGCAGATGCCCTGGCAGAAGTAACTCCCGCCAGTATGAGCAATGTGTTCTTCACCGGCTCCGGTTCTGAGGCGAATGACACCAATTTGCGCCTGATTCGCCGTTTCTGGGATCTGCAGGACAAGCCCGAGAAGCGCATTGTGATTTCCCGCAAAAATGGTTATCACGGTTCCACCATCGCCGGTGCCAGCCTGGGTGGCATGAGCGGTATGCACAAACAGTTCCAGCCGCTGGATTACATTGAACACGTGCAGCAGCCTTACTGGTTTGCCGAGGGCGGGGAAATGTCCCCAGAGGAGTTCGGTATTCAAGCCGCGCGCAGCCTCGATGAAAAAATCCAGGAGCTGGGCCCTGAGAAAGTGGCCGCCTTTATTGCCGAACCTATCCAGGGTGCAGGTGGTGTGGTCATTCCGCCGGAAACCTACTGGCCAGAAGTGAAGAAAGTATTGGATCAATACGACATTCTGTTGGTGATGGATGAGGTGATATTCGGCTTCGGGCGCACTGGTGAATGGTTTGGTGCAGATTATTACGGCCTCAAGCCGGACCTGATGACTTTCGCCAAAGCGGTGACCAATGGTTATTTCCCTCTCGGCGGTACCATGGTAGGTGATCGCGTTGCTGATGTGATCAAGAGCAAGGGCGGGGAATTTACTCACGGCTACACCTACTCTGCGCACCCCGCGGCCTGTATGGCAGGCCTGGCCACTATTAATATCCTGCGCAATGAGAAGATTATCGAGAATGTGCGTGATGTGACTGGCCCTTATCTTGCCAAACGTTGGGCAGAGTTGGCAGAGCACCCCATCGTTGGTGAGGCGCGCAGCCTGGGTATGGTCGGCGCTTTGGAGCTGGTGAAAGACAAGGCCAGCCGCGCCCGCTTTGATGATGACTGCACTGCCGGTGGCGTATGTCGTGATCTGAGTATCAAGCACGGTTTGGTTATGCGTGCCGTGGGTGATGCCATGGTGATTGCGCCGCCACTGATTATTACCACTGAGCAGGTGGATGAGCTTGTGGAAAAAGCGCATCGCGCACTTGACGACACCGCTAAAGCTCTAGCGTAAACTCGGGGTCTAGCCCCTTTTTTGGAAGCGGCGCAAGGCTGTCACCCACTATCCGTCAACGGAGAATGCAGGTGACCGCTCTGGGCCGCTTCTGCGGTTTGACAGGATTACCTCAGGCAACTTATGTCACAAGAAAAAGAATTTACTGCCCAACCAGAACTGTTGGAGCAGTCGCGCAAATTCCTGGCAGAACACACGGACCTAAAGTGGATTGAAGGCTTTATGTTCGATATCAATGGTGTCCCCCGCGGCAAATGGCTACCAGCAGAAGCGGCGGAGAAGCTGCTGAAGGGAAGCCTGCAAATGCCGCGTAGCGCTGTCAGCCTGGATATCTGGGGGCGGGATATTGAAGATAGCCCTCTGGTGTTTGCCAGTGGTGACAGTGATGGTGTTTGTCTGCCGGTATCGCCGATCAGTCTGGCGCCCTGGCACCGGGAGGTAACAGCACAGCTGCATATGCAGTTGCACGAGGCGGATGGCTCTTCGCTCTATGCCGATCCACGTGCCCAGCTGCAGCGGGTGGTGGATCGCCTGCAGAAGCTCGGTTATACCGCAGTCTGTGCCACCGAATTGGAATTCTATTTGTTGCGCGATGACGTTGATCACTTGGCGCGCCCGCGCCCAGTCAGCGACAACGATGCCGAACTGGTGCCCTCTACCGATGTATATGATTTGTCTGAGCTGAACGCGCAGCGTCACTTTTTTGCCGATGTGCGTGCCGCTTGTGAGGCGCAGGGTATTCCAGCTGATTCAGTGCTTTCAGAGTGTGCGCCCGGTCAGTTTGAAATCAATCTGTTGCACAGTGCCGATCCTGTCAAGGTGGCGGATCAAACTCTGTTATTTAAGCGCCTTCTGAAAGGCGTGGCGCGCAGTCACGGCTTCCGTGTAAGCACTATGGCTAAACCCTTTGGGGATCAGGCTGGCAACGGTATGCACGTGCATATGAGTTTGATTGATAGCCATGGTAAAAATGTTTTTGATGATGGCAGTGAAGAGGGCTCCGAGCTGCTGCGTCAGGCAGCTGCAGGTATGTTGGCAACCGCCAATGATGCAATGGCATTCTTTGCGCCACACAGCAATTCCTACCGCCGCTTCCAAGAGAGTTCTCACGCGCCGCTGAATTTGTGCTGGGGCTACGACAACCGCACCACCACTTTGCGAGTACCAGCCAGTAATCCCGAGGCTCGTCGTATCGAACACCGCATTGCCGGTGCCGATGTGAATCCCTACTTGGTCTTGGCGGGTATTTTGGCCGGTGTTTGCCACGGAATTGAGAACCAGTTACAGGCTCCCGATCCAGTTGAAGGCGATGCCTATCAGGTGCAAAGCGAGCAACTGATTAATACCTGGAGTGGGGCACTGAAGCGCTTTGATAAGAGTGCGTTGTGGAGAGAATATCTCGATCCTCGGTTTGTCGAACTTTTCCTTATGCTGAAGCGTCAGGAGATGGCGGAGATTGGCGCTCGAGTTACCGATGTGGAATACCAAAGTTATTTGCATCGGGTTTAATCACGGTTTCTCGTGTACCGGCGGCATAAATACTGAACGGCTTTTACGACAGGAATGCCGGCAGGAATACAGGAGAGATCGATACTCTGCTATACCTAAATTTAAGTGCGTAACGTACTTGAAACTCTCCTCCTGAAAGTGTGTTCGAGAAACCTGGCCCGCCTTTTGGCGGGCATTTTTTTGCCGGTCAAAAATAAATACATAGGCTATTTTCTCAGCTCTTTTGCCAAAAAACTCTTGTCACACTTTTCTTTCTATTCATCCTGCCTCTGATGGCTGGGCTGAGAGTAAACCTGGCGCAGGCAAAAATATTTTTAAATGGGGTATGTGCAGCGCAGAGATCTGGTGTAGTTCATCGGCCGATAATGTAATTGATAGAAGTTCGCCGCGTACTTTATTTGGCTTCAGAAGCCACGCGGAAGGGCAGACTGGCCAAGAGAGTGGATTACTTCTGCCTAGCAGTCATTTCCCCGCCAGTGTATTCTTCCGCTTTATCAGCGTAGAGCCCCGGATTGGTCGATTGCTATAGCCAGGCTTCACAGCAGGGCGCTGCCTTTTTGATTAATGAGTGTGGGTCTCAGAACAAGCAGATGGGGAATCTATGACCGCCTTGGGAAATTGTGCAGACGGTCCAATGGCTAGCGAGACACGGCCACTAAAAATATGTCTACTGGGATATCGCAGTCATCCGCACAGTGGTGGCCAGGGAATTTATCTCCGTTACTTGAGTAAGGCTCTGGTTGATGCCGGCCATTCGGTCGATGTGATATCCGGCCAGCCCTACCCAGAGCTGGATGAGCGGGTGAACTTGATCAAGATGCCCGGACTCAATCTCTATGAAGTAGAAAAACCCAGCCGTGCCCTTAGACCAAAACATCTGCTCTCTTGGGCAGACTTCTTTGAATGGCTGAGTAAACTGACCGGCGGTTTTGCCGAGCCATATACTTTTGGTCGTCGCGTGCGTAAATACTTACGTCAGCATGGTCACCAATACGACATAGTTCACGATAACCAATCGCTTTGCTATGGGCTGTTGGATATCGAGCGCAGCGGCCTCCCAGTTGTTGCCACTATTCACCATCCCATTACCCGCGATCGCCAGCTAGCCCTAGATGCGGCGCCGGACTGGCGCTTTCGTTTGTTGGTGCGTCGCTGGCACAACTTCCTGAATATGCAAATCAAGGTTTCGAGGAAGTTGCGCCATATTGTCACGGTATCGCGCCAGTCAGAGCGAGACATCATCGAACAATTCGGGGTGGCGCCGGAGCAAATACACCTGATTTATAACGGTATCGACACAGAGATCTTCAGCCCCGATAACAAGGTGCAACGCCAACCCTTGCGCATTATGACGACCTCTTCGGCGGACCAGCCGCTCAAAGGGCTTGGAGTCTTACTGCAGGCTATGGCCGGATTGCGTGAGCGCTTTCCTGAGCTGGAGCTATTGGTGGTTGGCCGTTTGCGCAAAGGTGGCGCTACCGAAAAGCTGTTGCAGAAGTTGAACCTGCAAGATGCTGTGCAGTTTGTGTCTGGGATTTCCAATGAAGAATTGGTGAACCACTACCGCAGTGCAACAGTAGTGGCCTGCCCATCACTGTATGAAGGGTTTGGTTTGCCTGCGGGTGAAGCGATGGCCTGTGGGGCCCCGGTGGTTTCCAGTGATGGAGGCGCGCTGCCAGAAGTTGTCGGCGACGCCGGCATCGTCGTCCCGGCCGGTGACAGTAATGCGCTGGCGGAGGCCCTTGGTCGTGTTCTGGCGGATAAATCTTTGCAAGCGGATATGGGCGCTCAAGGCAGGGCGCGTATTGAAAATAAGTTCTGTTGGAGTTTGGCGGCATCGAACCTGGTGGCTTACTACCGGGAAATACTTGGCGAGTCTGTCGTGCAACAGCAGAACGAAACGGGCTTAGTCGATACAGATGTTAGCGGTGCGGAGGCTGCTTAATGATTACTGTAGATCCGCAACACCTGAACCTTCGCCCGGGACAAAAAGTTTTGGACCTGGGCTGTGGCGAGGGGCGTCACTCCATTCATTTGATGATCACTGATGAGGTGGATGTATACGGCATCGATTTGTGCCTAGATGATGTGTGTACCGCCAATGAGCGAGCAGAGCCTTTTAATAATTCTGAACACGCCAAAGGGCGCCTGTTACTTGGGGTTGCCAATGGTTTGCAGCTGCCGTTTGCCGACGCCACATTCGATGTAGTGATCTGCTCCGAGGTATTGGAGCACATTCATGAGTACAAAGCGGTTCTCGCAGAAATTGACCGTGTATTGAAACCCTCAGGTATCTTTGCCGCTACTGTGCCGGCGTATTTTCCCGAGTGGGTCTGCTGGCAGCTTAGCGATGCGTATCATCAGGTGGAGGGGGGGCATATTCGTATTTTCCGTGAGCGAGAGCTGCGTCAGAGTATTGAAGCCCTGGGACATCGCCATTTCGCTCGGCACAAGGCGCACGCACTGCACGCGCCCTATTGGTGGTTGAAATGTCTGTTTTGGGATAAGCCAGATAACCGCTTGGTGAAAGCTTACCATCGCTTGTTAGTGTGGGACTTGATGAAGCGGCCCGCACTCACGCGTGTGGCTGAAAAGCTGTTGAATCCTCTTTTGGGGAAAAGTGTCGCGCTCTATTTTGTGAAAGCGGAGCAGCGGGCGCCTGAGCCCCTGGGTTTGGCAGGGGAGGTGAACCCATGAGTGAAACGGTATTGCCCCCCAAAAAGAGTACAAGCCTTTTCCCCGTAGGTTTTGTGCGTGATAGCGCAGCCTATATCCTTTCCCAGCAATTACCCGATGGCTCAATCCCCTGGTTTAAAGGGCACTATGCCGATCCTTGGGATCATGTAGAGGCGGCCATGGGATTGGCTATCGCCGGAGAATTTGGTGCCGCGGAGAAAGCCTATCGCTGGTTGGCGGATATTCAATTGCCGGATGGCAGCTGGTGGGCGGCTTATAAAGATGGAGAGATCGATAACGGTGAGCGCCGGGAGACGAATTTTGTCGCCTACGTAGCCACTGGGGTCTGGCACTATTTCCTGATCAGTGGCGACAAAGGTTTTCTACAGCAGTACTGGTCGATGGTTGAGCGCGCTATCGATTTTGTCCTGGGTCTTCAGACCGAATACGGTGAAATTCACTGGGCCGTGGATGCCGGGGGACAGCCCAAAGAGGATGCCCTGATTACCGGCTGTGCCTCAGTTTTTAAAAGCCTTGAGTGCGCGATCAATATTGCCAGTGTGTTGGGGGTGGCTCGACCGGAATGGGTGCGGGGACGCACGGCATTAGGTGAGGCTCTACAGAGTAAGCCTGAGCGTTTTGACCGTACCTGGGAGAGCAAGGCGCGTTTTTCCATGGATTGGTTTTACCCTGTGCTCACTGGCGCATTTACAGGCGAAGCTGCGCGTGCACGACTACAGCAGCGCTGGGATGAGTTTGTGGTGGCCGGTTTGGGTTGCCGTTGTGTCAATGATGAGCCCTGGGTGACCGTGGCGGAATCCTGCGAGTTGACTATGGCCCTATTGGCCTCGGAGCAGCGGGCACGTGCGGAGATCATTTATCGCGGCCTGCACCGTTGGCAGGACAGCGATGGTGGCTACTGGACAGGGTATGTCTATCGAGACCAGGCGGTTTGGCCCGAGGAGAAAACCACCTGGACCGTGGGTGCGATGTTGCTTGCGGCAGATGCACTTGCCGACCTGACGCCGGCAAGCGGTTTGTTTACCTCGGTGTGCCTGCCTTCAGATACGGCGCAGGATGCCCAGGGTGTCGACAGTTTCGATCAGCTCGAATTGAGCGGAAGCTAGAGCGAGCTTGTAAATGTCATAGGGGGCTTGGCCGCCATCGGCGGGGTCGGGGAATATATCGTGAATGGCCAGGTAGCCGCCTGGCACAATATGCCTGGACCAGCTGCGGTAGTCGGTCAGTGCCGCTTCAAGGGAGTGGCCTCCGTCGATAAATACCAGGCCCAGTGGGGTATTCCAGTGGCGCGCGGCCACCGAGGAGGGAGCTACCACGGGCACAACCCAGTCTTCCAGTTCGGCCGCTCTCATATTGGCTCGAAAGGTTCGGAAGCTGTCCATTAGGTTGGCTTTTTGGTCAAACAAATCGGGATCGTGGTATTCCTCACCCGGTTGATGCTCCTCGGAGCCGCGGTGGTGGTCCACGGCAAACACGACACTGTCGGTTAGTTTGCAGGCTGAGGCTAAGTAGATTGTGGACTTACCGCAGTAGCTGCCTACTTCGAGGCAGGGGCCGAGGCTGCTGGTCTCAGCGGCAAGATGATAGAGCGCTTCGCCCTCGTGGGCAGCGAGGAACCCCTTGATGGCTCGGATATCGATGGGCAAATGAATGGACATATTTTACTGCTTGCTATTTTACTTGGCCCAAACACTAAACCGGCGCTTGCACAAAAGCAATTGCGATTTTTTGTGGGCAGTTTGCCCCATCAAGTAGATATTTAATTATGCGCAAGGATCATAGGCCTTATTGGTTAAAGCGCCTGCAGTTGCGTTGGCGCAATTGGCGCACGCACTATTTTTTACTTCCTCAATTTGATGCGGTAGGTGTTGACCCTGAGGTGATGGACCCTTCTTCAGTACATGTTTTTGGAGGGAATGTTCGCCTGGGTAATTATCCCCATTTAATTTCTAATGCGGAAAAGTGCATTCGCTTTACTACCTTTGGGCACAAGGGGCGCGAGGCTTTTATTACCATTGGGAACTATGTGCTGATTTCTCCCGGAGTGCGGATATCGGCTGCGCAGTCCATAGAAATTGGCGATGCCTGTATGATCGCCGCTAATGTTTATATTTCTGATTCCGATTGGCATGGCCTCTATAATCGTACCAGGCCTTTTCGTTGCACTGCGCCGGTGCGTCTTGGGAATAATGTTTGGATTGGCGATAGTGCGACTATTTGTAAAGGCGTAAGCATTGGTGATAATTCCGTTGTCGGCGCGGGTAGTGTGGTCACCAAGGATGTGCCAGCCAATACAGTGGTAGCAGGGAATCCAGCCAAGCCGATAAAAACCATTAACCCCAAACGGAGAATGATTACCCGCGAGGCGCTTTTTGCCGATGCTTTCCGCCAGGCTCACAATATGGATGAGCTGGATAAATATATGCTGCAAGGTAATAGCCTATTTGGCTGGCTGCGCGCTGTATTTTTCCCTCGCCGCGGCGATTAACGTTGATCACTGCTTCGCTCTGATTTTTGCGAACAGGTAAAAAGATGAAAAAAAGAAAAAGTATTGTTCTGATTGGCATGCCGGGTGCAGGTAAAAGTACTTTGGGTGTGTTGCTGGCCAAAGAGCTGGCCCTGGATTTTGTTGATACAGATGTTTTGATTCAGGCGCGGGAGGGGAAAACACTACAGGAAATTATGGCGGAGAGTGACTACCTCAATTTACGGGCTATAGAGGGGGAGGTCATAGCCGCAGCGCAGCTGCCCAAGCATGTGGTTTCCACTGGGGGGAGCGCGGTCTACAGTGCTGAGGGAATGGCTAATCTGCGTGCGCAGGGCACAGTCGTGTTTTTGGAATGTTCCGCAGATGAACTTCGCCGGAGAATCCACAATTATGAAAGTCGTGGGATAGCCAAAGCACCGGAGCAAAGTTTTGAAAGTTTATTTGAGGAGCGCCAGATCCTCTACCGCAAATATGCGGATATTACTTTGCGCTGTGATGGTTTGAATCTGCAACAGGCATTGGATCAATTAATGCAAAAGCTGCGGGCGTTGGCTTGATAGGTTTTTTGCGCCCCACAAACTATGGGGCTCATTCATGAGGCTCTGGTATTGCCTCAGCCTCTTATTCTGCTAGAGCGGCAACTGAGTGGTATATTTCACTTGTTTAAGGGCGAAGGTGGAATTCACTGAGGCTACATTGGGCAGGTGTACCAGTGAGCGTTTTAACAGTTGCTCGTAATGTTCAACACTGTCCACTACTACACGCAGAACATAGTCCTTGTCGCCACTGGTTGAATAGCATTCGACCACTTCCTGAACATCCTGTACCGCAGTCTCGAAATTATTCAGGGACTCTTCATCGTGGTTGTGGATGGTCACGTAACAATATACTGTGACTCCCAGGTCCAATTTACGCGGGTCCAGCAGGGTGACTCGGCCGCGAATAATACCCTCCGCCTCCAGCCTTTTGATACGGCGCCAGCAGGGGGTGTGGGAAAGACCGACTTTGTCTCCGAGCTCCGCCATGGAATAATCGGCGTTCTCCTGCAGCGCTCGCAGAATCTTGCGGTCGAAATCATCCAGGTCTGTCGAACGCTTCATAAAGACTCCTATCCTATAAAAAATTGCTCGATCGAGATTTTCATCACAAATTTACGCACATTTACGTAAATAAAGCAATGCTCTGTTGCGCTTAACGCACTAGTATGACCTGACCAATCCGTTTCAGCCTGAGCGCTTTTTGTGATTACCCGCCAGAGAGTTTTGCAGGGTGCCGAAAAAGTGATCAGCTAACTACCGAGACGGAGCAATTCGGAAGAATAATGACTTATAACTCGAACTGGGTTTCGAGAAGAATAAATGACCGGAAACTAGGTGTATGACTGAAAAAGTAGCCAGTCCCCAGCGCGCGTTGGACTCCCAGGGGAAAAAACAAATCTCACTGGATGATCGCTTTACCACCCTCAAAGGCCGTGTGCTTCTTTCGGGGATCCAGGCGCTGGTGCGTCTGCCCATTGACCAGATGCGGATGGACCAAGCTCGCGGTTTAAATACCGCAACTTTTATCTCCGGTTACCGCGGCTCTCCCCTCGGTGGGTATGACTTGCAGCTCTCAAGGGCCAAAAAGTTACTGGATCAGCACAATATTCGATTTCAGCCGGGCGTGAATGAGGAGCTGGCCGCGACGGCCGTGTGGGGCTCCCAGCAGGTTGGCCTATTCGATGGCGCTCAAGTCGATGGCGTTTGTGGTATCTGGTATGGCAAGACTCCGGGCGTGGATCGCTCATGTGATGCCTTCCGTCACGCCAATGCTGCGGGTTCCTCGCCAAAGGGTGGTGCTCTTATTATCGCTGGGGATGACCACGGCTGTAAGTCCTCTTCCTACCCGGGGCAGTCGGAATTTGCTTTCGTGGATATGCATCTTCCAGTCTTGAATCCTGCAACTGTGCAGGAGGTCTTGGATTACGGCCACTATGGCCTGGAGCTGTCCCGTTTTAGTGGCTGCTGGGTGGCAATGATCACTCTGGCAGAGAATATGGATAGTTCCGCTACCGTGGAAGTCGATCCCCAGCGGGTGCAGTTCAATTATCCCGAGATCGAGCGCCCCGCAGGTGGCCTGAATATCCGCAAGCAGGATAACCCCCTCGAACAGGAAGAGCGTCTGTGGCGCTATAAGCGCCCGGCGGCTCTGGCCTTTGCTCGGGCGAACAAGCTGAACAAGGTAGTGCTGGAAAACTCTAATGCCACTCTTGGTATCGTCACTACCGGTAAGGCTCACCTGGACTTGATGCAGGCCTTCGAGGACATGGGAATTAATGAGGAAAAAGCCCGGCAATTGGGCATTCGTATCCTCAAAGTGGGGATGACCTATCCCCTCGATGTACCTGGAATTCAGGAGTTTGCCCGCGGCTTAGATACTCTACTGGTGCTGGAGGAGAAGCGTAGTCTGATGGAGGTGCAGCTGAAAGAGGAGCTGTACAACGTCCACCTCAAAGACCCCAATTTCCCGCGTATTCTCGGGAAAGTAGATGAACACGATCAACCGCTGATGCCCGCCTATGGTGAGCTATCTCCGGCCATTATTTCCCAGGTGCTTGGTCTGATTTTGGATCAGGGTAAGCTGGGTGAGCGCGGGCGACATCGCTTGATGCGCCTTAATGCCCTGGCCCAGCGCATCGCGCAACAAGCGGGTTCCAATGTTTCTCGCCTACCCATGTTTTGTGCCGGCTGCCCGCATAACCGTTCCACCAAAGTGCCTGAGGGCAGTCGCGCCCTTGCCGGAATCGGCTGCCACTATATGGCCCAGTGGCTGGACCGCGAGACGTTCACCTTTACTCAAATGGGCGCCGAAGGAGTCAACTGGGTGGGGCAGGCGCCTTTCACCGATGAAAAGCATGTATTTGTGAACCTGGGGGATGGTACTTATTTCCACTCGGGGGTCCTCGCAATTCGCGCTTCTGTCGCCGCTAAGGTAAATATCACCTACAAAATCCTGTTCAACGATGCCGTCGCCATGACAGGTGGCCAGCCCCATGATGGAGAGCTGGCACCGGATATGATTTGCCGCCAAGTGCTGGCCGAGGGTGTGCAGAAGGTTGTTCTGGTGATGGACAACCCAGACAAATATCAGGGCGCCCTGAGCTTCCCTTCCGAGGTAGAGATTCGCCATCGGGATTATATGCCGGCGGTCATGGAGGAGTTGCGTGAGGTGGAAGGGTGTACGGTCATTATTTACGACCAGACCTGTGCTACTGAATTGCGCCGTAAGCGCAAGCGCGGCTTACTACCCCAGGCTGAGGGGCGCCCCTTTATTAATGAGTTGGTGTGTGAAGGCTGTGGCGACTGTGTGCAGCAATCCAGCTGTATTGCCGTGGAAAAGGTTTCTACCGCTTTGGGGGACAAGCGCCGTGTTAACCAGACCGGTTGTAATCAGGATCTCTCCTGTATCAATGGCTTCTGTCCCTCGTTTGTGACGGTAAAAGGTGGGCGCTTGGCTAAAGGTGCGGGCGTTGGCGATGTCTTGCGCACAGAGGCAGAAAAGCTGTCTGCACCACAACTGCCGGGTCTGGATGAGCCCTTTAATTTCCTGGTGACAGGAGTGGGTGGTACCGGGGTGGTGACTATTGGTGCTCTGTTGGCGATGGCGGCCCATATAGAAGGCAAAGCCTGCAGTACCCTGGATCAGACCGGCCTCGCGCAAAAAGGCGGCGCGGTGTATTCCCATATTCGTTTTGCAGCCCACCCAGAAGCATTGCAAGCGGTGCGAATCTCCGATGGTCGCGCCGATGCACTGATGGCCTGTGATTTGATCGCTGCGGGAAATCTCGCCGCCTGTTTGGCCAAGCTGGATGAAACCCACAGTCGTGCGGTGGTGAATACCCACCTGAGCCCCACCGCTGCCACCGTTTTGGGGCGTGAGGATGCTCACTCTCCGCAAGCCGTTCTCGATACCCTAAGTAACGCGGTTAACGCGCTGGATTCTGTTGAGGCTCACCGTCTGACCAAATCTGCACTTGGAGATACTCTGGCGGCCAATATATTTATGTTGGGCTTTGCTTGGCAAAAAGGCCTATTGCCACTTTCCCAAGCGTCGCTGTTACAGGCAATTGAGCTGAATGGTGTGGCAGTGGAGGGCAATCTGCAGGGCTTTGCTGCCGGGCGCCTTGCTGCCGCAGACCGCAAAGCTCTAAACCGGTTGCTTGCTCACGATCGAGCGCCTGTACAGCTACCCAAAGGTCTGGATGAAATTGTTGCTCACCGGGTTGAGCATCTGACTGGCTATCAAAATGTAGAGTTGGCTAAGCGCTACCAAGTTTTGGTGGATAAAGTTAAAGCGGCGGAAACCCTTAAGGTACCCGGGCGCCAAATGGTCGCCGAAGTGGTTGCGCAAAATTATGCCAAGTTGCTCGCTTACAAGGATGAGTATGAGGTTGCGCGCCTCTACACTGACGGGCGCTTTACTCAATCTTTGCGGGAGAATTTTAGCGGAGACTTTGACCTCGAATTCAACTTGGCACCGCCATTACTGGCCCGTTTCGACAAAGTGTTGGGGCGTCCTCGCAAAATGAAGTTTGGTGGTTGGATGCACAAAGCATTCGGAGCCTTGGCCAAATTAAAGTTCCTGCGCGGTACTGCTCTGGATATTTTCGGCTATACCGCTGAGCGACGTATGGAGCGGTCTTTAATCACTGAGTATGAGCAACTGGTTGAGAAAGTGGTGGGGCAGTTGAACGAACAAAACCACCAGGCGGCTATTGAATTGCTCAGTTATCCTGAGGTTATTAAAGGTTACGGGCACATCAAAGAGGCTAATGTATTGGAGGCGCAACGCCAAAGAGAGCAGGCGCTAAGTCGTTTTGAAAATCCTGTTGGTAAAACCGGCCAAGCTAGAGAGGTTGAAATTTTCGACCCCACTAAAGCTCAGCAAGTGGGCTAACGCTCCGCTCCTAATAAAGCCCCGGTGGGTTTTCACCGGGGGTGTTCTGCTTACCAGAATCCCTGCATGCGAATAGCAAGCTGCTTGGTTTGATCGCCGGTAAATTTATCATCCCCGAGAGTCACGTTCAGCATCAGGCGCACTTTGGGATTAAAATAGTAATTAAACCCAAAAACAAAATTACTTACCTTCATGCCGGGAATATCCCGGTTTTCGATGGTATCGTAGCGTGCAGTAATCTCGAAGGCGCTCTCTGGTGGAGTAGGTTTGATAGATCTGAAAACTCCATTTTTCTCATCATAGGGTTTGTGCTGACCAGTGATCGCCCAACTTCCCACGATATACCAAGTGCGTACATCTTGGTCTCCGATAAAACAACCGGTATATGGGTCACAAAAAAAACGAGGCGGCGCACCAAAGAACTCAAAAAATGTAAATTCGGATAAATAGAAATCTCCGGAAAAATTCCCAAAAGCGTATTCAGACTGGGCGTAAAAAGGCCCATAGGCGCCAGCGAGTTCTAATCCCAGAATCCACACATCTCCACCGGGGTCGCCCTGATAAAATTCATCATCGCCAAAATCACCGAAGAAAAATTCACCACCACCGGGGCTCAGTGCAACCAGTTGTTCTGGGCCGCGACGCCCTGCGTATTCGACTAGTGCCTCGCGCGGTGGCGTGTCTTCATTGGCGTCTTCATAGCTGAATGAAGCGCCCAGATGTACAGTACTGTCGAAGTTACTGATTGGGGCCCAGGTAAATCGGGTGGCGGCACCAATACCCTCGTTGCGTGGATCACCGGGGTTGCGCAGATTAAAAAGGGTGACCCCATAGGTATGACAGCACCAATGGGTATGCCAGCCAATGCCCTGTTGCCTGCCGCGGTTGTCGTAAATACCAGCGGATGAGGCAAAGGATCTCTCCATCATGGTGATTTGATTGGAGGAAGTGAGTTGGTTCATCGAGCGGCTGGGTTTAAAATTTCCTATGCGGAGGCTTCCATCAAAGACTTTAGTGCCCAGGTATACAGTCCTTAATCCTCCAGTTCCAGAGGAGGCAAAGTCTCTTTCCAGTTCGTATTCCCATTTCCACAATTTTCCCCGCATTTTTAGTCGTACTCGACGAAAATCTGTAGTGTTTACGGGTTCTTCAAGTTCTGTATCAAACAAGATGGTGTCATAGTAGTTTTTATCTTTGTCAAAAAAATATGTGTCAAAGTGAATGCGGCCGCCGAGTTCTGCAGAAAAATTTTCATCCTTGGACGTAATTTTTAGTCCCCCTTCAGTTTTGGCCTTATCAGCAGTGGCGAAGGGAGATAAAAGTACACAGGTTAGGGCGAAATACAGGGCGTAGTATTTCATGCAGTGTCCTTAGAGGCGGCTGTATCTTTAGCTGCGTATTGTTGCAGTTTAGCAAGTAGGTTTGATGATTTTTCGGTTTTCTGGGGTAGGGTTTACTTATAAAGAGAAGGTCTTGGGATATGGCCGAGTAAGGGATGGGTGTTCTTAAGTAAGCCCGTGAAACACCTGCAGCTGTGTATACTTCTACAAGTGTTTCTTGGGTGGAAATGAAGCTGGTTGTAGCTCAATTGTTTTCCTGATAAGTGAAAGTTTAGATACGCTCCAGCTTATAGCCTTTTTGCTTCATCAGCTCAGCAATGCTGCCTTGGCCGACTAAATGGCCGGCGCCGACAACCACAAAGAGTTTCTGATACTTCGGCGCTTTTAAGATTATTTTGTTCGCCATTTTCTCGTTGCGCTGAAAAAACAATTTTTCATAAAGTGGCTGGTACTCGGGACTTTCTTCAAGGCCATCGAGAATAATCAGTCGATTGAGAGCTTTGTCGTCTCCGGCTTTCCATGCACTAGTGAGCTTTGGTAAAAAGGAAGAGATATCTTCCAGCTGCTCAAGCGTCTGCTGGAGTAGAAGGGCGGGATTATCCAGGCCATTTAATAGCTGGAATTGCTGTAGAACCCCCTCCAGTTCCAATACCGGTTTGCCGTCCTTTTTAGCCTTACTTAGGAAGTGGCGATCGATACCCAGTTCCGGGTTGAGACCCTGGGCCTGCATTTCGATCATACTCATGGAAATCATGGCGATGGCTGGGCGCTGGCGAATAAACATAGCCTCCGGCATGTTGCGTTTGTGCATCCAGGCTTGTAATTTCTTGTACAAATCTGCGGGGAGGTCATCACGCAGGCTGCGTTCTCCCTGATAAACAGACTCCATCATAATTTTCTGCTGTATCAACATATCGCTTTCGGCGGCGAGGATATCAGCTTCAACAGCAACGGCATCACTTTGGGCATAGGCACGCTCAATCTGGGAGCGCATTGGGTAATAGTCTTCTGTGGCCAGGTGGATAGATCCCAGCAGGTAGACAGTTTTATCCTCCTTGGTGGCTTTCCAGAAAATACCTTGATCTGTTTCGGCTGCAGAGGCTGTGCCAACAAATAATATAAGAACAAGAGCGATTGACCGTGTGAAGTAGCGTTGGAACATTACTTTTCCCTGAATGTGTTGAGGCGAATTATGTTAGCACTCGAGAAGCCCGTCTGATACCAAGTGACTGCGCAGGTAAATTGGCCTTGCCAGAGGGGTTTGTTGCAAATCTGTGTGGAATCTACTGGGAAATTACTTCTGTGAGGGTCAAAATACTCTCTTTGTTCCACTTTTGCGGTAGATATTTTGAGAATTGTACAAATCTGGCCTGAATTGGAGCCTGGAGATAGAGGTAAGGCTGCGCTGGATTTCATTCAGGAGTTGGCTCGGCAGGACGCAAAACCAATTGTGATCTCAGCCGGGGGGGCCTTGGTGGCGCGCCTCGAACTGCATGATGTCCAACATATCCGATTGCCTTTGAACAAGAAGCCTTTTTGGGCTATGGCTCTTGTGCGCCGCTTACGCAATGTCCTACAGAATTTAAATGCCGATGTGATCCATGTCCATGGGCGTTTAACCGCCCAGATGGTCTGGAGAGCTTGGGATGGTATGGATGTCAATACACGCCCCAGTTTGGTCACTCATGTCGATGGTTATTATTCGCCCAGTCGAAGGGATGTAGGGTTGGTTTCCGGGCCATGTGTGATCGCATCATCCGATGGAATTGCCAGCCACCTGAAAGCGCATCTTGGGGAAAAATTGGTTAATCCTACCCATATCGTGCACTGGGGCATTAGTTCTCGGGAGTTCGATCGCAGTAAACCTGTATCGGGCCAATGGCATCTGCGTTTCCTGAACAGCTATCCGCAACTGGAGGGAAAAAATTGGTGGCTGTATTCGGGCCCCTTGTCTGAAAAGGGTGAGCTGAAGGTGTTTTTGCACGCTCTGGCGCGGGCCGTAACTAGCCGGGAGGATTTATTGGGGTTGGTGGTAGGGGCATCAAAGGGTGGTGATTTACACCATATCCGCAAGTTGGAGCAACTGGCTCAAGAGTTGGGGCTGGAAGGGAAAGTACTTTTTCTGGGAGAGAGAAAGGATTTACGGGAGCTCTATGCCTCCTCTCAATTGACTTTCAGTTTGGCCAGCCCTGGTGAGCCTAGCGGCCAAAGTGCTATGCAGGCTTTGGCGATGGGGTGCTCTGTAGTTGCCTATAAAGATACTTGTGCTGGAGAGGTGCTGGAAGGCTGCTTCCCAAAGGGAGTTGTTGAGCGGGGAGATTCGCAAGCTTTATGTGATGTGGGTCTGGCTTTAATGGAGCAGCAGGATAAAGTGGAGTTAAATGGTTTTTTTCATGAAGAAATCGTTAAAAAGACCATAAATATCTATCGGGATTTAGTTGGCTCTTCCATCCGGCCAGAGGCTGATTATGTTTGAGGTTGATTAAAAATTAAAGTGCCCATTAAATGAGGCAAAATCAAAACCGGGATTGGGGATATTCGTATAGGCATTGGAAAAGTGGCTATAGCGCAGCGATAGTGTATGGCCGCTACTGAAGCGATAGCCCAGAGCAAAATGTAAGGCAAAATTTACCTTGGTGCTGAGTCGAATATCACCAAACTTCTGCTGGCTTAAATAAGAAGCGCCGACACCCGCCTCGCCAAAGCTACCGAGGGGTTCACTGCGCGGATACCAACGCAGCACCGGTTTGATTTCAAGAATATTTTGCTGTTGGGTTTTATTGAGGTGTTCCAGGCGGATATAGGAATAACTGCCTTGTCCCCACCACTGCCAGGAATTATTGGCATTGTTGAAAGAGGTGAATAGGTAGGAATAGTTGATACCGCCTACTTTGGCGGCTGAAATCGAGTCTCTCTGCATCAGGACATTTCCTAGCCCCTTTCCTGCGCTGATAATAATTTCCTGCTCGGCGATAGTGGCAGGGGCTCCGGGGAGAATCCAGGCGAGCAAAAGTGTACAGCCCAATGCTGTGTTGCTGCTTATACCATTTTGGGAATATTTACGCATGGGTTGTGAGGATCATAGTTGCAAGAGCTGTAACTAAGACTAGTGGGAAAGTGATTGAAGGCAAGCACGCTACCTATTGACCGCCACCGGCTTCCTCAAGTTTGCCTGGGGCTGAGATCAGCCCCAGGCCGCGGAGTTTTTGGACGGTTATCGCCACTGACGTTTCAGTTGACGAATGGCATCGGAGTGCAGTTGGCGGGCGCGTTCCTGACTAAGCCCAAGCTGTTCGCCGATAACTCTGAAAGAGCAATCCTTGTCTGAAATAAGTCCATAGCGCAGGTTCAATACCGTCCTTTGCCTAGCTGGCAGGCGGTCGACAGCTTCGCGTAGTCGCTCTGCCAGCTCTTGGTTGGTGACCAATTCATCGGTATTGTAAAGTTCGTCGGCGGGAGCGTAATCCAAGCGGGTACTGCTCTGGTCGTCTGCGACAGGGTCGTCCAGTGAGCCTGTTGGGCCGGGTAGCTTGAGCAAGCTTTGAATTCGTTCCAGGTCAAGCCCCGTGTGCCTGGCTAGATTTTCATCGGATGCGGGCTGGCCTAATGCGCGTACCTCGCCGATGGCACGGTAAATTGTGCGTAAGTCATCCTGCACATTGGCTGGCTGGCGAACCAAATCTTCATTGCGCCGCATAGCCAGTTGTATTTCCTGCTGAATCCACCAGTAGGCGTAGGTTGAAAATCGGTAGCCCATTTGCGGCTTGAAGCGCTCTATTGCTTTCATCAAGCCGACGTTCCCCTCCTGAATCAGATCAATAAAAGGGACCGAGGGATTGCGAAAGCGCTTGGCAATAGCGATTACCAGGCGTAAATTGCACTGAATCAGCTTTTTTCTTTGCTCCTGAAAGCGTCTCAGAAGCCCACCGAGTTTGCTTCTTTCTCGTCGGGTGAGTTCTTCGAGTGACAGTAACATCTCCGTGCGAGCAATTATCAGGCCGTGGTCATAGGCACCGGTACTGCCCCGCTGCTCCACGCCTTCACTACGCAATTGCACAAGCTCGGTTCCGCACTGCTGTAATTTCTCAATCAGGGTATCTTCGAGATCCCGCAGTAGGCAGGTGGTACTGTGTTCCTCCTCTGGGGTAAGCAGCTCAAGTCTGTATAGGTGCTTGAGATAGCTTTGCATTGGGGTGCTGCCACTTTCGCTGAGCGATTCCCCAACTGAATGGATCTCTTCGATATCGGGTTCGGCATCTTCTGCCTGACCGCGATTTTCCGCATTGGAGCAGGAATCGGAGAGGGCGTTGTCTGTATCCTTCAGCCAGTCTTCATCCCTTGAGTAAAAGTTTTCTCGGGACAAGTGCTTAAACCTTCTGTTGACTGCGTGAACGATATGCTTTGTTCAGTCTCTCCAGGCGCTCTTGGCGCCCTTTTCACCTTAACGATAGATGAAAGTTGAATTTTGCGCCCAATAAAGGCTGACTGATGGGTTTTTGTGGGAGGGGCTGGGCGCAGCAAACGCCCAGTTAATAAAAGATAAATTATTTTAGGCGCTTAACTCGCATTTTCTTTCCGCCATTGGCGGGTTTCATAAAGAAGGAGCCAAACATTGCACGTTCTACGATAATTAGATCGCCGGCCTTCCAGAAAATGCGTCCTGTATCATTCTGCTTCCAAATCTGACCATTCTCCAGAGTGATAATCTTTTTATTGTGAGTGCTCTCTTGAATCTCAGTGATTCTTGCCTCAATAGACTCAGGTGTCTCTACAGTTTGCTTATACTCTTGACCAAAATTTTGTTCGGCTCGCCTTTCAATGGAGTTACTGAGCTTATCGTAGCAGGCCAATCGGTCTGTATTGGATGTCACTTTAGAGCAGTGTTTGAGCTGCTTTCCAAGTGAATCTGCATAAACACTGGAGGTAAGGATCGCTAGAAGGGAGATTATAAAAATTCGAGTCATGACTATTTATTACGCTTTTGCCGGTTGTTGGCTTTATTTTGCCGGAGCAGTTGGTGATGGACAATTGGATTTGTGCGTCTCAGCACGCTTTTAGTGGAACCTACATGGAAAAATAGCTTCCATAAAAATGGGTCACCCTGCCACTCTTTAGTGTTCAGGCCGGCTCATTTGTAAGAGCAGCGCTTACATTAGGAGGTTGTCGAGCGCTTAGCTATTGGTTGGGTTAAAAATATAGGCAAAAACTATCCAGGGGCGGAAAATGAAAGGTCTTATTACTCCCGCAGTTCTATTGGCCACGCTAGGTTACCTTAGTTTTGAGGGGTTGCGACTCTCTTTTGCAGGGGAGGCCTTTGCCGCTACGAGCATGGTTAGCCTGTCTCAGAGCCAGCAGGGGAAAAACATAGAGCAGGACTTTTCTGGAAATGGTGCTCAGAAGGAAATGCTTGATGGCAGTGAGATGATGGAATTTGAAGGGGACATCTTTGCGGATGTGCCTGAGCATGCGGCAACCGATAAGGGTGTCGGGCAGAGAGATTCATTGGGAGAGAAATCCCCAAGTAAGTGACGCAAGGGCATTTTTTTGTTGATGCCTTAGTAAAAAACCGGGTTTTACCCGGTTTTTTACTATTTACATGGGTTCAGCGTTTTTGAGCGCTAAAGTGTTTGCCGCTTTGACTGCGGCTGTCATCGCCCATTAAGTAGAGGTAGGTGGGCATAATTTCTTCTGGTGCCGCCACAGATTTGGGGTTTTCTGCCGGATAGGCTGTTGCGCGCATTGGGGTGCGAGTTGCGCCTGGGTTGAGGCTATTCACCCGTACATTGGATACACCATCCAATTCATCGGCCAATACCTGCATAAGGCCTTCTGTTGCGAACTTTGATACAGAGTAGGCACCCCAATAAGCCCTTCCCTTTAGGCCTACGCTGGAACTGGTGAATACCACTGATCCGGCTTCGGATTTTTCTAGTAATGGCAGTAGTGTTTTGGTGAGCCCAAATACGGCATTAACATTGACCTGCATAACCTGTTGCCAGGCGGAGAAATTGTAATTTGCCAGAGGGGTGCGCTGCCCGAGGAGGCTGGCATTGTGAAGTAGCCCATCGAGACGGCCAAACTCCTGTTCAATGGCCTCGGCAAAATTTTCAAAGTGCTCTATTTTGGCTTCATTGAGGTCCATTGGGAAAATGGCCGGCTGCGGTCCTCCTGCGGCCTCAATCTCGTCATAGACCATCTCAAGTTTTGGAGTGGTGCGTCCCAGTAAGATTACAGTGGCTCCGTGTGCGGCGAAAGTCTTTGCTGCAACCTTGCCGATACCGTCACCAGCGCCGGTTACAAGTATGATTTTATCTTTTAGTAGGTTTGATGGAGCGACATAGTCGCCGGCATATTCAGACATGAAACATCCTGATGCTGGCGCCCAGCATCGGGCCGGGCATGGTTTCGAAGGTTAAATATAATGTTGCTGGAGTAGGGGCCAGATTTCATCCACTGAGCTGACCAGGTGATCGGCACCCCAGTTAGCAGGATCGTCGGAGGCATCAATATATCCGTATGCGCAAGCAATGGTAGGCATGCCCGCACGCTGGCCGGCAATGATATCTCGCTGATGATCCCCTATATAAACGGCATCCGCTGGAGTGCAGCCTATTTTGCTGCAGGCGAGCAGTATGGCTTCAGGGTCCGGCTTGGACTTGCTCACATGATCCGGGCAAATCACAGTGGAGGCTGGCGGCAGGTATTCGAATGCTCGCATAAGGGGCACAGTAAACGCTTCGGGCTTGTTGGTAACGATACCCCAGGGGATTTCATTTTGTGCCAGCGTATCAAGTAATGGCTCTATGCCGGGAAAAGGTACGGTCTGCTCTGCGAGGTGTGCCAGGTAAAGATCCAGTAGGCGCTGCAAAAGGCTGGAAAATTCAGGATCGCCTTCCTGCTTGCCAAACCCCAGGGTGACCAGTGCTCGCGAGCCGCTAGAGACGGTGCCACGGATAACCTGATCGGGCAGGGGAGGGAGTTGCTCCTGGTGGCGCAACTGATTGAGCACGACAATAAAGTCTGGTGCGGTGTCGAGGAGTGTGCCATCCAGATCAAATAAAACTGCTTTCATTCTATGGTTCGCTTATTCGGGTTTGCTGGCATACATCAGGTAATTGACGTCGACGTCGCGGGGGTTCAGTTTATAGGTGCGGGTTACCGGGTTATAGGTCATGCCGGTGATGTCGCGTAACTCCAGATCCGCCTCGCGCAGCCAGGCACCCATTTCCGAAGGTCGGATAAATTTGCTGTATTCGTGGGTGCCTTTGGGTAGTAAGCGTAGGATATATTCCGCTCCCACCACCCCGAAAAGCCAGCCTTTAGGGGTGCGGTTGATCGTCGAAAAAAACAGGTGCCCGCCGGGTTTGACCAAGTTGGCACAGGCGCGGATTACCGAGGCAGGATCGGGTACATGCTCGAGCATTTCCAGGCAGGTGACAACGTCGTAACTTCCAGGGGCTTCCTCGGCAAGTGCTTCCACTGTAATACGTCGATAATCTACCGATACGCCACTTTCCAGGGCGTGTAGCTTGGCGACATTGAGAGGGGCTTCGCCCATATCAATACCGGTTACCGTCGCGCCTCGCTGAGCCATTGCCTCGGCTAGAATGCCACCGCCACAACCGACATCCAACAGTTTTTTACCAGCCACCGAGGCGTATCTATCGATATAATTAGCACGCAATGGGTTAATTTCGTGAAGGGGTTTAAATTCACCTTCTTTGTCCCACCAGCGGCTGGCGAGTTGTTCGAATTTGGCGATTTCCGCGGGATCTACATTACTCATGAAATTCTCTGCATACTCCGTCGCTATCAACCCGCAAATAAATTTGTGCCGGGTTAGTTCAGCACTGAGGTGCTGTCGCCGGCTATTAGCCGGTCCTAGTCCGCGAATACGAGGAGGGTCGAATGACTACTTCCGTACTTCACGGGCGGCAATAAATGACGAAGAGAGTCAATTTAATTGCCCGGTTAATCGTTAATTGCTGGCTGCTTATTGCAGTTGAATTACCGTAACCAATAACGCCTAGCGTGAATGGCCGGCGATTCTATCACGCCATAATTGCGCCCGCTGGATTACCTCTGCTTCATTCAAGGTCAACAGCTGGCGTTCCTCCAGCAGTTGTTTGCCGGCAACCCAGACATCGCTGACATTGTGCCCACCGCTGGCATAAATTAACTGTGATACAGGGTCATGCACTGGTTGCTGTTCGAGGCCGGATAGATCGATCGCGGCAATATCGGCGCTCTTGCCGATTTCCAGGCTGCCAGTCTTCTCTTCAATTCCCAGGGCGCGGGCACCATTGATGGTGGCCATCGCCAGTGCCTGGTGAGCGGGAAGCGCAGTGGCCTTGCCGCTTACGGCTTTGGCGAGCAGGGCGGCGGTACTGGCCTCGGCAAAAAGGTCCTGACTATTGTTACTCGCGGCTCCATCGGTGCCCAGTGATACATTGATACCGGCGTCGAGCATCTCGACCGTGGGGCAGAAGCCGGAGGCCAGCTTGAGGTTGGAGGATGGGCAATGGGCCACATGCGCACCACTGGTTTTTAACAACTCTATGTCCCGTTCATTGGTTGCTACCATGTGCACACAGAGCGTTTGTGGGCTCATTAGGCCTAGCCGCTGTAGTCGTTCGGTGGGGCGTTCACCATTTTGTTTCAACGCAGTTTCCACTTCTTGGTAAGTCTCATGCAGATGGATCTGCACGGGAATTTGCGCCTCGGCGGAACACACGGCGATTTTTTCCAGGGTCTGATCGCCAACTGTATAAGGGGCGTGTGGTGCAAACATCACTTCAATGCGTTCATGGGCGCGGTAGTCGTCGCGCAGTGCCAAGCCTTTGTGCAAGGCCTCTTCGGCGTGGCGGCTCCAGGGAGTGGGTGCGTCTAATATCGGGAAGGCGATATGAGCGCGGATGCCGGTTTCCCGAGCGGCGATTGCTACGGCTTCTGGGTAGAAGTACTGATCTGAGAAGGTGGTAGTGCCCGAGCGCAACATTTCAGCAATAGCGTGGCGGCTGCCATCTGCGACAAACTCCGGCCCCACCCAGCGTTGTTCCGCTGGCCAGATATGTTTCTCCAGCCACTCCTTGAGGGGGCGGTCATCAGCATAACCCCGCAATAGTGTCATGGGCGCGTGATTGTGAGTATTGATCAGTCCGGGAATCAGGGCGTGATGTCCTAACTCTACTTCCCGCTTTGCCTTAAAGCGTATCTTGGCTTCTGCCGATGGCAGCAGAGCGGTAATTTTTCCGCCTTCAACAGCGAGTGAGCAGTTCTCGTACACTTTTTGTGCGGGGACTACCGGAATAATCCAGCGCGCATGAATCAGGGTATCTATTGCTTGGGGCATGGGGAGGTAAGTGGCGACGGTTAAGATAGGGATTTACTTTAACGGCAGAGTCTGCCCGCGGCAACAGCTGTAGGTGAGGCTCGGAAGTGCGTGGGGACTGCCATCCAAAGGCGTCAAACTGTGCTAGAATCGCCCGCTTATCCGGGCTCAGTATCCATGCCCGCGCTATAAAAGGAACGCCGTAAGCCATGGGCGAATTAGCCAAAGAAATCTCTCCGATTAATATCGAAGAAGAACTAAAGCAGTCTTATCTCGACTACGCCATGAGCGTGATCGTCGGGCGCGCACTGCCGGATGTACGCGATGGCCTCAAGCCGGTACACCGTCGTGTGCTCTTCGCTATGAGCGAGCTTAAAAACGACTGGAACAAACCTTATAAAAAGTCAGCGCGTGTCGTTGGCGATGTGATTGGTAAATATCACCCGCACGGAGATACCGCGGTCTACGACACCATTGTGCGTATGGCTCAGCCGTTCTCTATGCGCTACACACTGGTGGATGGCCAGGGTAACTTCGGTTCTATCGACGGTGATAGCCCGGCCGCCATGCGTTATACCGAAATTCGCATGGATAAGCTGGCCCACGAGCTGCTATCCGACCTCGATAAAGAAACGGTCAATTTTGTCGACAACTACGATGGCTCCGAGCAGATGCCGGAGGTACTGCCTTCCCGAGTACCGAACCTGCTGGTAAACGGTTCCTCCGGTATTGCTGTGGGCATGGCCACCAATATTCCTCCTCACAATTTGGGGGAAGTTGTTAATGCCTGCCTGGCGCTGATTGCTAACCCCGAGCTGTCTGTCGACGACTTGATGGAGCATATTCCCGGGCCGGACTTCCCCACTGGCGCAACCATTAATGGCCGTGCCGGTATCTTGCTAGCCTACCGCACTGGTCGCGGACGCATCTATGTGCGCGCCAAGGCGGACGTTGTTCGCGATGACAAGAGCAATCGCGAAACGATCATCATTACTGAGATTCCCTTCCAGCTGAACAAAGCGCGCCTGATCGAGCGAATTGCCGAGCTGGTGAAAGAGAAGAAGATTGAGGGTATCTCTGAGCTGCGCGATGAATCCGATAAAGACGGCTTGCGTGTAGTGATTGAGCTTAAGCGCGGTGAGCTGGGTGATGTGGTCTTGAATAACCTCTATTCCCAGACCCAGCTGGAGAGTGTGTTCGGCATCAATATGGTAGCTCTGGTTGATGGTCAGCCCAAGGTGCTGAACCTGAAAGAGTTGCTTGAGCACTTTGTACGTCACCGCCAGGAAGTGGTTACCCGCCGTACCGTTTACCTGCTGCGTAAAGCACGCGAGCGCGGCCACATTCTAGAAGGCCTGGCAATTGCTATTGCCAATATTGATCCGGTCATTGAACTGATTAAATCCTCCGCAACGCCGGCGGAAGCCCGTGAGGCGCTGCTAGCCAAGGGTTGGCCGGTGGGTAACGTACAGCAGTTCCTGGAGCGCGCTGGCGCCGATGCCTGCCGCCCAGATGACCTGCCTAAAGAATTTGGCCTGCGCGATAACGCTTACTATCTGTCCCCAGCTCAGGCTCAGGCCATTCTCGAACTGCGCCTGCACCGCCTCACTGGTATGGAGCACGACAAACTGCTGGCGGAATACCAGGACCGCTTGGAGCAGATCGCCGAGTATCTGCATATTCTCGGCAGTTTTGAGCGCTTGATGGAAGTGATTCGCGAGGAGCTGGAGCAGCTGTCAAAAGACTTTGGTGATGAGCGTCGCACCGATATTGTTGCCTCCCGTCAGGATTTGACCGTAGAAGATCTGATCACCCCGGAAGACAAGGTGGTGACCATTTCCCACGGTGGCTATGCCAAGAGTCAGCCTCTGACCGATTACCAAGCCCAGCGTCGTGGTGGTATGGGTAAGTCGGCCACCCAGGTGAAAGATGAGGACTTCGTCGAGCACCTGCTGATCGCCAACTCCCATGACACTATTTTGTGCTTCTCTAACAAGGGCAAGGTGTATTGGCTCAAAGTCTATGAAGTGCCGACTGCTGGCCGCGCCTCCCGTGGCCGCCCGGTGGTCAATATGCTGCCCCTCGAAGAGGGTGAGCGCATTAGTAGTCTGATGCCAGTGTCTGAATACGATGAGGATCACTTTATTTTCTTCACCACCGCCAATGGCACCGTGAAGAAGACTCCACTGACGGCCTTTGCCCGTCCGCGCAGCGTTGGTTTGCGCGCAATTGAGCTGGAGGAGGGCGATCGTCTCGTCGCTACAGCGGTAACCGATGGTGAGCGCGATGTGTTGCTGCTCACCAGTGCTGGTAAAGCAGCCCGCTTCTCCGAAGCCAATGTGCGCTCTATGGGGCGCGTGTCTCGCGGTGTGCGTGGTATCCGCATGCAGGAGGGGCAGGAAGTGATCGCCATGGTAATCCCTGAAGAGGGAGGCTCCGTGATGATGGCGACTGAAAACGGCTACGGTAAGCGCACCGCGATCAGCGAGTTCCCCACGAAAGGTCGAGGTACCCAGGGGGTTATCGCAATCGCCGAAAGCGAGCGTAACGGCGCTCTGGTCGGAGCTTGTCAGGTCCACCCGGGTGAGGAAATGATGTTAATTTCCGATCAGGGTACTCTGGTGCGCACCCGAGTCGATGAGGTTTCGGTGCTGGGGCGCAATACCCAGGGTGTGCGTGTCATTCGACTCAAGAGCGGTGAAAAACTCGTGGGCCTCGGGCGCATCGAGGAGACGGAAGAAGAGGGTGAAGATAACGGTGGGGCCGAGTGACCCACCCCAAACTACCAACAGAAAGGCTGCGATTATCGCGGCCTTTCTTGCCTCTGGCACCCTAAGAAATGCTTAAAAGCGTGATATCCATCTCTCAAGATGGTGTTTTGTGCGTCGGCATATCTAGTTGAATTTGAAACCATTTTTAGTTTGTGGAAATCAGGTCATGAGGAAATACAATTTCTGCGCTGGTCCAGCGGCTCTGCCGGAACCGGTCTTACAGCAAGCACAGTTGGAGCTGATGGACTGGCGCGGTCTGGGTTGTTCAGTAATGGAAGTTAGCCACCGCTCGCCGGAATTTGTTGAGGTGGCTGAGCGCGCGGAGCAGGACTTGCGCGATCTGCTCCAGGTGCCGGATAACTATAAGGTGCTGTTTCTGCAGGGGGGCGCTACCGGGCAGTTTAGCGCGATACCCTGGAACTTGTTTGGCGCTGGCTCTAAGCAGGCAGATTTTATCCACTCGGGACAATGGGCCGCAAAAGCGATTAAAGAGGCCCGGCGCTATGGTGATGTGAATGTGGTCGCCACTAGCGAGGACCGCAATTTCAGTTATGTGCCAGCGCAGAATAGCTGGCAGCAGAGCGAGGGTGCGGCCTATCTTCATTACACGCCCAACGAGACTATTGGCGGTATCGAGTTTGATTATGTTCCAGAAGTGGACTGCCCTCTGGTTGCGGATATGTCATCAAATATCCTTTCCTGCCCGATCGACGTGGAGAAGTTCGGTGTAATTTATGCCGGCGCGCAAAAAAATATCGGACCTTCGGGAATTGCGGTCGCCTTAGTGCGCGATGATCTCCTGGATCGGGCGATGAAAGATATTCCGCGCAGTTTGAGCTGGAAAGTGGCAGCCGATGCCGGTTCAATGGATAACACCCCGCCCACATTTGCTTGGTACCTTTCTGGCCTGGTTTTCCAGTGGCTTAAGGCGCAGGGCGGGGTTGAAGCTATGGCCCAACAGGCCGCTAAAAAATCCTCGTTACTCTATGAGTTTCTCGATGGCAGCGATTTCTTTTCCAGTCCGGTAGAAAAGTCCAGCCGCTCGCGGATGAATGTCCCATTTGTGCTGGCCGATGAGCGCCTCGATAAACCGTTTTTGCAAGAGGCTGAAGCAGCTGGGCTGCTGAGTTTGAAGGGACATCGCTCTGTGGGTGGCATGCGCGCATCCCTTTACAACGCAGTGCCTTTTGAGGCGGTGAAGGCGTTAGTGGCCTTTATGGCAGACTTTGAAGCCCGCAAAGGCTAGAGAGCAGACAATTATTAACTTCAGGAGAAAGTAGAAAGCGGATGACAGAGGAAACCGTGGGAGGCGACCAGCGCCTGCTGGAGCTGCGCAATCGTATTGATAGTATTGATTCAGAGATCGCGCGATTAATCAGCGAGCGAGCCAGTTGTGCACTGGAAGTGGCTGAAGTAAAGAAAGCGACAGGTGAGGATGCGCTCTACTATCGTCCTGAGCGTGAGGCGCAGGTACTGCGTCGCGCCATGGAGCGCAATGACGGCCCCCTGACGGATGAAGAAATGGCAAGGCTGTTTCGTGAGATTATGTCTGCCTGCCTTGCTTTGGAGGAGCCTGTCAAAGTGGCTTATCTCGGGCCAGAAGGTACCTTTACCCAGCAGGCGGCCCTGAAGCATTTTGGCAATTCTGCGCAGAGTCGTCCGCTGGCGGCCATTGATGAGGTCTTTCGCGAGGTGGAAGCCGGCGCTGTAAATTACGGTGTAGTGCCCGTGGAAAATTCCACCGAGGGTGTGATTAATCATACCCTGGACAACTTTATGAACTCCAACCTCAGTATCTGTGGTGAGGTGGAGCTGCGAATTCACCATCATCTAATGATTTCTGACGTGACCCGCCCTGAATCGATCACGCGGATTTACTCCCATGCCCAGAGTCTGGCCCAGTGCCGAAAATGGCTGGATGCACATTACCCCAACGTGGAGAGGGTGGCGGTTTCCAGTAATGCGGATGCGGCCAGGCGTGTTAAAGGGGAGTGGAACGCTGCAGCAATCGCTGGCGATATGGCTGCCGAATTATATGGTCTCAAAGTGCTCTCAGAGAAAATCGAGGACCGTCCGGATAACTCTACGCGCTTCTTAATCATTGGTACCCAGCGGGTGCCCGCCAGCGGTGATGACAAAACCTCCCTGATGGTCTCTATGCGCAATGAGCCGGGTGCGCTGCACGATTTGCTAGAGCCATTTCGCCGTTATGGAATCGATCTCACCAGGGTGGAAACCCGCCCATCCCAGTCTGGAAATTGGACCTATGTATTTTTCGTGGATTTCAAGGGGCACCGGAATACAGATGATATTGCGGAGGCACTCAAAGAGGTTGGCGCCTGTGCCTCGGACCTGAAAGTGCTCGGGTCCTACCCGCGCGGTGTGCTGTGATGGAGAAGTCTCATATAGGTCGCTTATTGGTGGTTGGCGTCGGCCTTATTGGTGGTAGCTTCGCGTTGTCCCTAAAGGCGGCGGGTGCTTGCCGTGAGGTGATCGGTGTCGCACTCCAAGAGGAAGTCTGTGAAGAGGCAAAGAAGCTAGGCGTGGTCGATCGTGCCTATACCAGTCTGCCGGAAGCGCTCGACTTGTTGGAGGAGGGAGACCTGGTTTTTATCGCTGTGCCAACCTTGGCGGTGGAGTCGGTGTTTGCGCAGTTGAAGGACAATCTGCCCGAAGGTGTAACGGTTACCGATGCTGCCAGTGTTAAGGGAAGTGTGCAGCGCTCGGCGGAAAAGGTCTGGGGCAGGGTGCCGAACTTCCTGGTGTTGGGGCACCCGATTGCTGGCTCTGAGAAGAGCGGGGTCAGTGCCGCACGAGATGACCTTTATCGCGATCACCGTGTCATCCTCACTCCGGCTCCTGATACCGATGTCGATCGCCTGCGCTTGGTGGCTCAGGCTTGGCAGGCTGCAGGATCTGAGGTGCTGACAATGTCGGTAGAAGAGCATGATGAGGTGCTGGCTGCAACCAGTCATCTACCTCATGTAATCGCCTTCAGTCTGGTGGATACCTTGGCCCACGACGCCGAGAATGAAAATATCTTTCGCTATGCTGCTGGAGGTTTTCGCGATTTTACCCGTATTGCCTCCAGCGACCCGGTGATGTGGCGGGACATTATGTTGGCCAACCGGGATGCCATTTTACAGTCGATCGATCTCTACAGTCTCAACCTCTCCTCCCTGCGCAGTGCCATTGCCTCCGGTGATAGCTCGGCGTTGATGGGAGTTTTTACCCGCGCTAAAGCGGCGCGGGATCACTTTACAAAAATGTTGGCAAAACAAGCGTATTCAGAACCTATGCAAGCTAAGGAAGTAACTTTTATTGCTCAGCCGGGTGGCACAGTGAGTGGCAAACTCCGTGTTCCTGGAGATAAATCCATGTCTCACCGTTCAATTATGCTGGGCTCCCTGGCTGAAGGTGTGACAGAGGTGGAGGGATTCCTCGAGGGGGAGGATGCCCTTGCTACTCTGCAGGCTTTCCGTGATATGGGGGTGGTGATTGAGGGGCCGGACAAGGGCCGAGTGATAATACACGGGGTGGGACTTCATGGCTTAAAGGCACCGCCTGGCCCCTTATATCTGGGCAACTCCGGAACCTCTATGCGCCTGCTTGCTGGTTTGCTGGCGGGGCAGGGCTTCGACGTTACCCTAACCGGCGATGAGTCCCTCTCTAAGCGCCCTATGAATCGAGTTGCCAACCCATTGCGAGAGATGGGCGCGGCTATTGAGACTGGCCCTGAGGGGCGTCCGCCGTTATTGATCAAAGGCGGCAAGCCTCTGTCGGGGATCAATTACCGGTTGCCAATGGCAAGTGCCCAGGTGAAGTCTGCGGTACTACTTGCAGGCCTTTATGCAGAAGGTGAGACCAGTACCGAAGAACCGGCCCCCACTCGAGATCATACCGAGCGTATGCTGCAGGGCTTTGGTTATGCGGTGGAGCGAAATGGCGCCTGTGCGACCTTGCGTGGTAGTGGGGGGCTTAAGGCTTGCCGTATTGATGTGCCGGCGGATATTTCCTCTGCAGCTTTCTTTATGGTGGCTGCGGCTATTTCCCCGGGAGCCGATGTGATGCTGGAACATGTGGGCATCAATCCCACCCGCGACGGGGTTATCAATATCTTGCGGGCCATGGGTGGCGATATAGAGCTTTTAAATAAGCGTACTGTAGGGGGGGAGCCGGTTGCGGATATTCGGGTTCGCTATGCACCTTTAAAGGGGATTGCCATTCCAGAGGGTCAGGTGCCACTGGCTATCGATGAATTTCCCGCACTTTTTATTGCTGCCGCTTGTGCCCAGGGGCAGACGGTATTGACCGGCGCCGAAGAGTTGCGTGTGAAGGAGAGTGATCGTATTCAGGCGATGGCTAACGGCCTTTCTGCCTTGGGGGTGAGCGCGGAGCCTACCGCGGATGGAATTGTAATCGATGGTTCTATTGAAGATGCTGTATTTTCAGGCGGCACTGTGGATAGTTTGGGGGATCATCGTATTGCGATGGCTTTTGCGGTGGCATCGTTGCGCGCAAAGGATACAATTCGCATCCTCCACTGCGCTAATGTGGCGACCTCCTTTCCAAATTTTGCCGAGCTGGCCGTCGGTGCAGGTCTAAATCTGCAGTTGGCATGACCTAAGACATGAGTTAAGGAGGGGCCGGTTTGCGCGGCTTACAATGAAGTTGAGTTGTACAAAAATATGAATGAAACGAACAAGCTGCCACCGGTCGTCACAATTGATGGCCCCAGTGGTTCTGGTAAGGGGACTATCGCAAAGTTGCTGGCGGATAGGCTGGGCTTTGTTCTTTTGGATTCTGGTGCTCTCTATCGGGCTGCAGCTTTGGCGGCCCTGGAAAAAGAGGTGGATCTGGCCGATGAGGATTCGCTGACCCAGGTTGCCAGAGATCTGGATGTTCGCTTTCTGATCAGTGATGGTTGTCTGCAGGTCCTGCTGGAGGGGCGCGAAGTCAGCCATGAAATTCGTATGGAGCGGGTGAGTATGGCGGCCTCTACTGTCGCTGCCATTCCTGGGGTACGCGCCGCACTGTTGCAGCGCCAGCGTGATTTTCGACTACAGCCTGGATTGGTTGCTGATGGCCGCGATATGGGCACGACCGTATTTCCCGATGCTCCAGTCAAAGTCTATTTGACCGCCAGTGCAGAAGAGCGCGCCAGAAGGCGCGAGGCTCAGTTGCGGGAGAAGGGGGTTTCTGTTAGCCTCCGCGACCTGCTGGAGGACATCCGTGCCCGTGATGCACAGGATATGAACCGAAAAGCCTCACCCCTGGCTCCTGCGAAAGATGCGGTAGAGCTCGATAGTACTGGGGTGACGATTGAAGAGGTTCTCAACGAAGTGCTGGCACTGGTGCAGAAGCGAATTGCGCCCTGAACCACAGAAGTCAGCAGCAGATAGTTTTTAACGATAACGGCCGGGTTTTGCCAGAATTGCCCGGCCGTTGTTGTAATCCGACCCGCGTTCTGGCATCGCGGTTGGGGTCTTGGCTGGCGGTTGACTAAACTCAACAGTTACCAACGGCTGGACCCAGCACTATAGGTAATGTAATGAGCGAGAGCTTTGCTGATCTATTTGAAGAGAGCCTGAAAAGCGTTGAAATGGCACCGGGCGCTATTGTTACTGGTGTTGTAATTGACGTAGACAAAGACTGGGTAACCGTTCACGCGGGCCTGAAGTCTGAAGGCGTTATCCCTGCTGCCCAGTTCGCCAACGATAAAGGCGAAGTTGAGCTGCAGGTGGGCGACGAAGTACAGGTTGCCCTGGAAGCTGTAGAAGACGGTTTCGGTGAAACCCGTCTGTCCCGTGAAAAAGCCAAGCGCGCTGAAGCCTGGAAAATCCTCGACGCAGCTCACGCAGCTGACGAAGTGGTTAAAGGCGTTATCAGTGGCAAGGTTAAGGGTGGCTTTACTGTCGACGTTGCCAATATCCGCGCATTCCTGCCCGGCTCTCTGGTTGATGTTCGCCCGGTTCGCGACACCGCGCACCTGGAAGGTAAAGAGCTCGAGTTCAAGGTTATCAAGCTGGATGCCAAGCGTAACAACGTAGTGGTTTCCCGTCGCGCCGTGATGGAAGCTGCAACCTCTGAAGAGCGTGAAGCGCTGCTGGAAAGCCTGCAAGAAGGCATGAGCATTAAAGGTATCGTTAAGAACCTGACCGACTACGGTGCTTTCGTAGATCTGGGCGGTATCGACGGCCTGCTGCACATCACCGATATGGCTTGGAAGCGCATCAAGCACCCAAGCGAGATCGTGAACGTTGGCGACGAGATCGAAGTAAAAGTACTGAAGTTCGACCGCGAGCGCAGCCGTGTATCCCTGGGCCTGAAGCAACTGGGCGAAGATCCTTGGGTATCCATCAAGCAGCGTTACCCAGAGAACAGCCGCGTGAAGGCGGTTGTAACCAACCTGACCGACTACGGCTGCTTCGCCGAGCTGGAAGAAGGTGTCGAGGGTCTGGTACACGTTTCCGAAATGGATTGGACCAACAAGAACATCCACCCGTCCAAAGTTGTCCAGGTTGGCGACGAGGTAGAGGTGATGATCCTGGATATCGACGAAGAGCGTCGTCGTATCTCCCTGGGTATCAAGCAGTGCCAAGAAAATCCGTGGGATGCCTTCGCGCGTAAATTCGCTAAGGGCGACAAGATCTCCGGTAAGATCAAGTCCATCACTGACTTCGGTATCTTCATCGGTCTCGACGGCAGCATCGACGGTCTGGTTCACCTGTCCGATATCTCCTGGAACGAAGCTGGCGAAGAAGCTGTTCGCAAGTTCAAGAAAGGCGACGAAATCGAGACTGTTATCCTGGGCATCGATTCCGAGCGCGAGCGCATCTCCCTGGGTATCAAGCAACTGGAGTCCGATCCGTTCTCCGACTACGTATCCACTAGCGATCGCGGCAGCATCGTCAATGGTATCGTGAAGGAAGTAGACGCTAAGCAAGCGGTAATCACCCTGGCGGATGAAGTTGAAGGCATTCTGCGTGCTTCTGAAATCAGCCGCGACAAGGTTGAAGACGCTCGCAATGTTCTGAAAGAAGGCGAAGAAGTAGAAGCTAAGATCACCAGCGTGGATCGCAAGAACCGCGTGATCAGCCTGTCAATCAAAGCCAAAGATCAGGACGACGAGAAGCAAGCCATCAAGGATCACAGCAAGAAGCAGTCTGAGCAGGTTCAGCCCGCTACTATTGGTGACCTGATTAAGGCACAGATGAGCAACAAAGATTAATAGTCTTTAAGTGTTCATTGCTCCAAGTTTAGTGCTTGGAGTGACCCGAAAGCCGGACTGGGGTTGCCCAGTCCGGCTTTCTATTAGATGATTGGCGCTCTACTCCAGAAAATCAATGACTTACAAAGGTTGCGGAGCGCATGACCAAGTCCGAACTGATCGAAAGGATTGCGTTGAGGTTGGATCAGCTGCCAGTTAAGGATGTAGAGCTGGCGGTGAAGGTGATGTTGGATACTATGTCTGACTCCCTGTCGCAGGGTGAGCGTATTGAGATACGTGGTTTTGGTAGTTTTTCCCTACACTACCGAGCGCCGCGCACTGGGCGTAACCCCAAGACGGGGGATGCTGTGGCGTTAGCGGGTAAGTATGTACCCCATTTCAAACCGGGGAAAGAGTTGCGCGACAGAGTCAATCGCAGTATGCATGATGTGGTTGGGATCGAAGTATGATTGCATCTTAGGGCTTGCGGGATCAGAGGGGCAGGGCTCCTCGAGTGGCAGTACCGTTCGCCAGAAAATTCTATTGGCTGTTAGAGTCACCCTTTAGTGGAACGTGGAGGTTCCCTTGTCATTTCTGCGCTGGCTGATGCACTTTATTTTCGGTCTTCTGGCCCTGGTATGCGTTGCTCTCGGAATCTATTTCGCGGTGGAAAACTCCCAGGTAATCTCCCCGGTTATTGCAGGCTACTCATTGCAGTCAGGCAGCGTTGGTGTTTGGCTTATCTGCATGTTGCTGCTGGGTGTCCTGCTCGGATTTCTCGCCAGCCTTTTGCCAATTTTTTCCCAGCGTCGCCGCGTGCGAGGTCTTAACAAGCAGCTGAAAAAGATGGAGCGCGAACTCCAGGCTGTTCATCATAAGGCTACCGGAGACTGACTTGCTGGACTTAGCCTATTTCTTCTTTTTACTGGCTGCCGTTGCAATCGGTTGGGTGCTGGGTCGAGGCAGCACTAGGAAAAAACCTGACTTTAGTGAGCAGGAGCAATCCCTCGCCCGCTCCTATGTTCAGGGGCTCAACTATTTGCTCAGCGAGCATCCCGATGACACTATTGAGAAGTTTATTGATTCTCTTGAGGTAAGCCCGGTCACTTTCGATACACACCTGGCCTTGGGAAACCTCTTGCGTAGGCGAGGGGAGTACGACCAGGCTATTAGAGTGCATCAGAACCTGCTGGCGCGCCCTAGTCTATCAAGGCAGAGCCAGCACAGGGCCCAATTTGAGCTGGCTTGCGACTATATTGCTGCTGGTTGGTTGGATAGAGCCGAGCGACTATTACAAGAGCTGGTTGAGACTTCACAGGAGCTGCGTGCAACCAGCCTCGAGCACTTGATAGAAGTCTATAGGGATGAGAGAGAGTGGGCTAAGGCTATTCATGCAGTAAATCTACTGCATGGCCGCCGCTTTAAGCGGCTGTCAGCGGACTGGGCTCCTGTGCAGGCACACTTTTGCTGTGAGTTGGCTGAGGAGGCAATTACCGGCAAAGACTACTTGAGTGCGCGAAAGCATCTCGACGCGGCTTTAGGGTATGATCGAAGTTCGGTCAGGGCTTGCCTGTTGTGGGCGCGACTCGAATATTTGCTCGGCAAGCAGCGAGATGCCATTAAAGTATTGCAGCGGATCCCCAAGCAAAGTCCAGACTATATCCCGGAGATTCTAGAGCTGTTAGTCACCTGCTACGTGGAGCTTGATGATGGGAAGGGGTTGGACCGCTATCTTGAGTCGCTTCTCAAGGAGCATCCTTCAAATAGTGTGCTGATTGCCCTGACTAGCAGGATTCAGGAGCAGGATAGCGAAGCTGCCGCTGCGGCTTTTATGGGAAAGCAGCTTGCTCTGCGTCCTTCTTTGCGAGGGCTTGGCCGCTTTCTGGACTTATATATAGGTACTGCGCAGGGTAGATCGAGGGAAAATCTCTCCCTGCTGAAAGCGCTTATCGATCAGTTGATCGCTAGTCGCCCACACTACCGGTGTAGCAACTGTGGTTTTTCTGGTAACCAGTTGCATTGGTTGTGCCCCAGTTGTAAGCACTGGGATTCTGTCCGGTCAGTCAAAGGGATCGAGGGTGAGTGATCAGCTCCCTCGGCCACCGTATAACCTAATCCTTAAGAGGTATTTCTTTGCAGTCTCAAGTCTCCTCCCCAGTTATTGTTGCTCTTGACTATGACAGCGCTGATGCCGCGCTCTCCATGGCTGACCAGTTAGACCCGTTGCTTTGTCGGGTAAAAGTTGGCAAGGAGCTTTTCACTATTGCTGGGCCCGACCTGGTTCGTGCCCTTGTGGGCCGTGGGTTTGAGGTGTTTCTAGACCTGAAATTTCATGATATTCCCAACACTGTCGCTGCGGCGGTTAAGGCGGCTGCGCGCATGGGGGTCTGGATGGTGAATGTGCATGCTAGTGGTGGAGAGCGCATGATGAGGGCGGCTGTAGATGCTCTGAGTGAATTTGGTGCTCGCAAGCCATTGTTGATTGGAGTTACTGTGTTGACCAGTACCACCCCGGAAGAGCTGGCTGCCACTGGGGTTGCTAAACCGCTTCAGGAGCAGGTGCTAAATCTGGCTACACAAGCACAGTCTTGTGGTCTCGATGGCGTGGTCTGCTCTGCCCGTGAGGCTGAAGCGTTAAAAGCGGCTTGCGGCCCCGACTTTGAGCTGGTGACTCCGGGAATTCGTCCTGCGGGCAGTGATGCCGGCGATCAGCGACGGACTCTCACCCCTTCTGAGGCGCTGGATCAAGGTGCTGACCTCTTGGTGATAGGTCGACCTATTACTGCAGCAAAGAATCCCATGGTCGCCCTTCAAGATATATTGACTGAAATTGCAGGAAATTAAGGTTTGTTTGCCTAGACCGGGTGTGATGTAGTGTAATAGCCCTCGGGCAAAGTGTTGTTTGACCTGTTGGTATCATGTCCCGGCTTGGGGAGGTAGAGCTGTCCCAATGTGAAACTAGAACACTTTCACTGGGAGTCAAACATGATTAAAACTCATTCATTACTTTCTTTGCTGTTAGCTATTGCACTTTCATTTCTTTCCTCATCAGTAGTATTTGCCGATGGGGCTGAGAGTGAGCAGCAAGTTGCCTTTGAGGTCAATGTAAACAGTGCATCTGCTGAGGAGCTTGCTGGCAAGCTTCTTGGAGTTGGTGAGGCTAAGGCGCAGTTGATTATCGAGTATCGGGAACAATATGGACCCTTTACATCCTTGGATCAGCTTCTAAATGTCAAAGGGATTGGGGCGGCCACCCTGGATAAGAATCGTGAGCGCATTCGGTTGTAGCTGCTTCTGACTAGCGGTGGATTAAGGTCTTCTTTGCTGAGTGGGTAAGGGGTCTATGTCTACCTATTTGCTTAACCGGGTTAGAGAGAGGGTTCAATCACCTCCTCTGCTGTGAATTTGGCGTCAGCACTTATTTGAGTTTTTAGTGTTGGCGCTATCTCACGCCAATCGTAGAGCATTGAGGAGAGAGGTTTAGTGGATCCGATGTCAGCTTGGTGGCTTCCCTTGCTAGTTGGAGGGGCTCTGAGTTATGGCGTGACGCTTGTCTTGCTGTTGCGCATGCGAAATTTGGCTTTAGATGTTCCTAACCACCGTTCAATGCACAGCGCTCCAATTCCGCGCACAGGCGGATGGGCACTGTTGGCGGGCTGCGGACTGGGCATAGCTGTAGGGCCTGCTTCCCTCCCGTTACCTGTTTATATGTCTTTTGTGTTGCTCCTTGCCGTATCTGCCATGGATGATATTAGGCATGTGGCGGCGAAGGTACGTTTGGCTTTCCAGTTGATTGCTGCTTTGATGGTTGTCCTTGCGCTCCCTATAGGGCTGGAGTGGTGGTGGCTTCCCCTTTTTGTGTTGGGCGGGGCCTGGATGATCAATCTATACAACTTTATGGATGGTATAGATGGATTTGCTGGCAGTATGACCGTGATTGGCTTCTCATCTCTTTGTCTGGCATTCCTCTTGGTGGAAGACTGGGAGTTGGCAGGGGTGTGTGTCTTATTCGTTGTGTGCGCATTAATTTTCTTGCGCTTTAACTGGCCTCCTGCGCAAATTTTCTTGGGAGATGCAGGGTCGACGTGCATTGGCTTGGCGGCGTTTACCTTAAGCTTATTTGGATGGCAGAGAGGGGCCTTTGAGTTATGGTTTCCAATCATTGTTTTTAGCCCTTTTTGGGTGGATGCCAGCATTACATTGTTGCGGCGAATGGCTAGCGGGCAGCGTTGGTGGGAGGCGCATCGAGAACATTTTTATCAACGCTTGGCTATTCGTATCGGGGTGGCAAAAGCGCTCTACCTGCAGCTGATTCTGATGATCGCAGCCTCTGCCCTGGCGTTCACTTTTTCTGCTTTCGCGGCAACTTGATTTCAACGGTCGCTTTTAATTGGCGCCACGGATTGGTTGATTTTTATGTATGGGGTAATCCTTTGATGGGAATTTGGCGAAAGCTGGAGAGGGCTAGGAAGCCGGTTTTGATGTTGCTGTTTGACTTGGCAATGCTGAGTGCTGCCTTTTTTATGGCGATGGCAATTCGATTGAATGGATTAGCTGAAGCCGTAACACTCCCAATGCTGGGTTGCTTGATTATTACGATCTGCTCTAGCAGTTTAATATTTCTAAAGCTCGGCCTTTACCGCACAGTTATCCGCTATATGGGGCAGAAAGCGGTTATTGCTGTGCTCCAGGGAGTTACCGCATCCTCAATTTTGCTTGCGGTTGCCTCTTATTTGACGACCGCAGGTGTCCCTCGCTCGGTTCCCGTAATTTACTGGTGCTTCGCGTTGATAGCAGTAGGGGGGTCTCGGTGGCTCGTCCGAATTTACTATCAAATGGCGTTGGAAATTCATAAAACGCGAGTGGCAATTTATGGGGCTGGTACTGCTGGCCTGCAAGTTTACAAGGCCCTGCTTCACGGTGAGGTCTACAAGCCGGTTGCCTTTTTTGATGATAACACCTCAAAGCAAAAGACCCTGATAGATGGTGTTATGGTCTACTCCCCTTCAAGCATACTTGATGTGGTCGCTGAGCATGATATTGCTGAAGTATTGCTGGCGATGCCTGGTGTTCCAAAGCGCCGGCGCCGAGAAATAGCGAGAGGGCTTCGTGATCAGGGATTGGTAGTCAAAGCTATTCCTGGTGTGGAGGAGCTGGTTGATGCGGCAGGCCGTACCGAAGATATGTCCCAAACCTATGAGAATGTATTGGGCAGGGCTCCGGTGGAGCCTGAGAAGGCTCTGATAGCTGGTTCCATTAGCGGCAAAGTAGTGCTGGTAACGGGCGCTGGCGGCTCTATTGGGTCGGAGCTTTGCCGACAGATTGCCCAGTGGGGCCCGGCTCATTTGGTGTTGGTGGAATCTTCAGAGTATGCGCTTTATCAAATCGAGCGCGAGCTTCGTCAACAGCAACTGGATGAGGGGTATCAGCTCCGCGTCACAGCCTTGCTTGGTGATGTTCGGGATGGGGTTCGGATGGCCGATATCATTAAAGGCTTTTCTGTTAATACCATTTATCACGCTGCCGCTTACAAGCATGTTCCCCTGGTTGAGCAAAATGTTGTTCTGGGGGCGGACAATAATGTGCTGGGCACGTTGTCGGTTCTGGAGGCCGCGGAGGGTTCTAAAGTTGAGCAGTTTGTGCTGATCTCCACCGATAAGGCTGTACGCCCTACGAACGTAATGGGGGCTACCAAGCGTTTCGCGGAGTTGGTGTGCCAGGATTATGGGCGTCGCTCTACTCAAATGCGGGTTTGCATGGTGCGCTTTGGCAATGTGTTGGGGTCTTCGGGTTCGGTGATACCCCTGTTTACGGATCAGATTAATGCGGGCGGTCCTGTCACTGTAACCCATCCAAAAGTAACGCGTTACTTTATGACTATCCCTGAAGCGGCTCAGCTTGTATTGCAGGCAGGCAATATGGGGCGCAATGGCGATGTATTCGTTCTGGATATGGGGGAGCCAGTCCTTATATATGACCTTGCTGAGCGGCTAATTCGGGTTATGGGACACTCTGTGAAGGATGATAAAAATCCTGATGGGGATATTGAGATTCAAGTGTCAGGTTTACGTCCTGGGGAAAAGCTCTATGAAGAGCTGCTACTCGGTGACAATGTGTTGGGCACTGACCACTCGATGATAATGCGTGCGGAAGAAGAGTTCTTGGAACCTGGGGTCTTGCGGCGATTGATTGCGGGGTTGAGGCAGGCTTGCTTAGAGCATCATTGTGAAAGGGTTCATCAGATTTTGTCTGAGGCGGTAAGTGGTTACACCTCAAAGCAAGGTTTGGTCGATGCTGTTTGGTCCCGGTCTCGCACTGTGAAGCCCCAGGTAAAAATGGCCACGGTGGAGCGTCTTCCTGTTACCAGTGAGGGCGGCTTGCACTAGCTTACCAGGTAAGCTGTTACATGAGCTCCTGATTTTTGGGGGCTTGTAATTCCAAGGGTGGAATATAGGTAGGTAAAAGCCATTCTGCCCATGGGGTGAGGGAAGTGCGGTGAAGCATGAAGAAAGTGAATAAGAAAAAACCCCGCATAGCATGCTATGCGGGGTTTTTGTTTGGCTCCGCCTGCTGGGCTCGAACCAGCGACCCAATGATTAACAGTCATTTGCTCTACCAACTGAGCTAAGGCGGAATTTAATCTAACTTATAGAGCGCAAATTAAGCTGCGCTTTGAAATTTGGCTCCGCCTGCTGGGCTCGAACCAGCGACCCAATGATTAACAGTCATTTGCTCTACCAACTGAGCTAAGGCGGAATATCTTTTCGGCTGTGCCGTTGAGATGGCGCGTATATTATAGAGCACTCCTGGCGAGGTCAACCCCTTTTTTGATCTTTAACTAATTGATTTGTCAGGAAATTATTTATTTGGCCTGTGCGCAAAATGCCTCAGGTCTGGGTGGGGCGGGGTAGGACGCTATTCTCTTGTATTTGAGGGTGGTATGACGACAGCCTACAATCCGCTGTTGCATGAACGATTGAGTGGTTGAGGGAAGTGTATGGAGTCGCGACCTTTTAAGGTGGAATCTAAGTATCAGCCTGCCGGGGATCAGCCGCTGGCGATCGAGCAGTTATCCGAGGGTATAGATGACGGCTTGAGTCATCAAACACTGCTAGGGGTTACCGGCTCAGGTAAGACCTTCACGATGGCGAATATTATCGAGCGCTTGCAGCGCCCGGCGATAGTGATGGCTCACAACAAAACGTTGGCAGCTCAGCTCTATGGCGAGTTCAAAGAGTTTTTCCCCAAGAATGCCGTCGAATACTTTGTTTCTTATTATGACTACTATCAGCCCGAGGCCTATGTTCCCTCCTCGGATACTTTTATTGAGAAAGATGCATCGGTAAATGAGCACATTGAACAGATGCGCCTTTCCGCCACCAAGGCACTGATAGAGCGGCGTGATGTTGTGGTCGTTGCCACGGTATCGGCTATTTACGGTCTGGGTGATCCTGATAAATACCTAAAAATGGTATTGCACTTGGATCGCGGCGACCTGGTGGATCAGCGCACAATTTTACGCAGGTTGGCGGAGTTGCAATACACGCGCAATGATGCTGATTTCCGCCGCGCAACTTATCGTGTGCGCGGCGATATTATTGATATCTACCCGGCCGACTCCGATTTAGAGGCGGTACGCCTGTCTCTGTTTGATGAAGAGATTGAAGAGATCACCTTGTTTGACCCGCTTACTGGAGAGCAGTTTAAGAAAGTTCCCCGGGTTACCATCTTCCCCAAGAGTCACTACGTTACCCCGCGTGAGACCATTGTCAGCGCTATTGATGAAATCAAAGATGAGCTGCGAGTACGTCTGGAGCAGTTGCGCGGTAATAACAAGTTATTGGAGGCGCAAAGGTTGGAGCAGCGCACCCGCTACGACCTGGAAATGATGCAGGAGTTAGGATACTGCAATGGTGTGGAGAACTATTCCCGCTACCTCTCCGGCCGCAATGCTGGCCAGCCGCCCCCCACGCTATTTGACTACTTGCCAAACGATGCACTGCTATTTATCGATGAAAGCCACGTAACCGTGCCACAAATCGGCGGCATGTATCGCGGGGATAGATCGCGCAAAGAAACTTTGGTGGAGTATGGTTTTCGCCTGCCTTCTGCCCTGGACAATCGCCCCCTCAAGTTTGAAGAGTGGGAACACCTGGCCCCGCAAACGGTATTTGTTTCGGCAACGCCTGGGCCCTATGAAGCCGATCACGCTGGGCAGGTGGTCGAGCAGGTGGTGCGGCCCACAGGGCTTGTTGACCCGGAAGTGGAAATCCGCCCGGCCCAAACCCAAGTTGATGATGCGCTCTCTGAAATTCACCGCTGCGCGGAAGCGGATCAGCGAGTGCTGATTACCGTGCTGACAAAGCGGATGGCAGAGGACCTGACTGAGTATCTGGAGGAGAATGGGGTGCGGGTACGCTACCTGCATTCCGATATTGATACCGTTGAGCGGGTGGAGATTATCCGTGATCTTCGTATTGGTGAGTTTGATGTGTTGGTGGGTATTAACTTGCTGCGAGAAGGACTGGATATGCCTGAGGTGTCTCTGGTGGCGATCTTCGATGCTGACAAGGAGGGTTTCCTGCGCTCTGATCGCTCCCTGATCCAGACTATTGGGCGTGCGGCGCGCAACCTTGAGGGGCGGGCTATTTTATATGCGGACAAAGTAACCGGCTCCATGGAGCGCGCGCTTGAAGAGACCCGTCGACGCCGGGAAAAACAAATTGCTTTCAATAAAGAGCATGGCATTACACCGAAAGGGATTCGCAAAAGCGTTGCGGATATTCTTGAGGGCGCTGTGGCGCCCGGTGTGCCCAAAAGTAAGCGTAAGGTGGCAGAAGGGAAGGGTACCTATAAGGTTGATGACAAACCGATGTCCGATAAGCAGCGCTGGGCGCGAGTTGCTGAGCTGGAGAACCAGATGTATGAGCACGCCAAAAACCTGGAGTTTGAATCTGCAGCGAAGCTGCGAGATGAGATTGCCCACCTGAAGGAGGTGGAATAGTTTAGTTGGGGGCGGCTTTTTCGGCTGCCCTCACCGCCACGGCAACTTAAAGCAACTCTGTAAAAAGTTCAGTAAGTTGTTGAAAACACTGAAAAGCGGTGCTAAAGTTCGCGCTCTTCGCAGCACTGGGTTCCCCCGCTGCAGAGTTCTAGACCCGTAGCTCAGTTGGTTAGAGCGCTGCCTTGACATGGCAGAGGTCAGCGGTTCAAATCCGCTCGGGTCTACCATCTTCAAAAGGATGGTTACCCATCTGAATCAATAGTTCCATGAACCACTTCATGGATAGTTTCATGCGGTCTTTGGTAGGGATCGCCACTGAGAGAAAGGACAAACAATGCTCGTTGTTACTCTCCCCGATGGTTCTCGTCGAGAATTTTCCGCTCCGGTTTCCGTGCATGACGTAGCCGCAGATATCGGTCCTGGCTTGGCCAAGGCTGCACTTGCAGGCGTAGTCGACGGCAAAGAGGTTGATACCAGCTATGTCATCGATCGCGATGTCAATCTGGCCATCATCACCGACCGTCAGCCCGAAGGCCTGGAAGTCATTCGCCACTCCGCTGCACACTTACTGGCGCAGGCAGTTAAGCAGCTGTACCCGACGGCCCAGGTCACTATTGGCCCGGTTATCGAAGATGGCTTCTACTACGACTTTGCTTACGAGCGTCAGTTTACGCCGGAAGATCTCGAGAAGATCGAAGAGCGCATGGAAGTGCTGGCCAAGGAAGATATTACAGTCAGCCGCCGGCTTATGCCCCGTAAAGAAGCGGTGCAATACTTCCGTGATATGGGTGAAGAGTACAAGGCCGAGATTATCGACAGCATCCCCAGCGACGAAGATATTTCTTTGTACCGCCAGGGCGATTTCGAAGATCTGTGTCGCGGCCCCCACGTGCCCTCCACTGGCAGACTGAAGGCGTTCAAGCTGACCAAGGTGGCTGGTGCTTACTGGCGCGGTGATTCCAGCAACGAGATGTTGACCCGTGTCTACGGCACCGCCTGGGCCAACAAGAAAGAATTAAAAGCCTACCTGCGCCGTATTGAAGAGGCAGAGAAGCGCGACCACCGCAAGCTGGCCAAGAAATACGACCTCTTCCATATCCAGGAGGAGGCGCCCGGCATGGTGTTCTGGCACCCAAATGGCTGGACTATTTACAGTACTGTTGAGCAGTACATGCGCCGCCGTCAGCGCGAGTTTGGTTACAAAGAAATCAAAACCCCACAGCTGGTGGATTTCAGTCTATGGCAGAAGTCTGGCCATGCGGATAAGTTTGCCGATGACATGTTTACGCTCACCAGTGAAGAGCGCCAGTTTGCCATCAAACCTATGAACTGCCCCTGTCACGTGCAGGTGTTCAATCAAGGTTTGCGCAGTTATCGCGACCTGCCGCTGCGTTTGGCGGAGTTTGGCTCCTGCCACCGTAGTGAACCTTCCGGTTCCCTGCACGGTCTGATGCGCGTGCGCGGCTTCGTGCAGGATGATGGTCATATCTTCTGTAGCGAAGATCAGATCCAGTCAGAGGTTTCTGACTTTATGGATCTGCTGCACTCCGTGTACAAAGACTTCGGCTTTAATGATGTTATTTACCGTCTCTCCACTCGCCCGGAGAAGCGTGTAGGTTCCGATGAGAGCTGGGATAAGGCAGAGAAAGCCCTGGCCGATGCGCTGGATGCCGCGGGCCTGCCGTGGGAAGAGCTGCCAGGTGAAGGCGCCTTCTACGGGCCCAAGATCGAATTCTCCCTGAAAGACTGTCTCGGCCGGGTATGGCAGTGCGGTACCATTCAGGTGGACTTCTCTATGCCGGGCCGTCTGGATGCGCAATATGTTGCCGAAGATGGTTCGCGTCAGTCCCCGGTGATGTTGCACCGTGCAGCCTTGGGTTCCTTCGAGCGCTTTATCGGAATTCTGATCGAGCATTACGAAGGCGCGTTCCCCACCTGGCTGGCACCACAGCAGGTGGCGATCATGAATATTACCGATCGTCAGGCCGATTACTGTCGTGACTTGGAGGCCCGCCTTGGTTCGCTGCAATACCGCGCCAGTGCTGACTTGAGAAACGAGAAGATCGGCTTTAAAATCCGCGAGCACACGCTCCAGCGTGTCCCTTATCTGCTGGTCATTGGCGATAAGGAAGTAGAGAGCCAGACGGTTGCCGTGCGCACCCGCAGCGGTGAGGATCTGGGAAGCATGACTTATGAGTCTTTCCTTGAGATTCTCGAGCAGGACGTCAGTCGCCGCGGCCGTTTGTCCGAAGATAATGCATAACAACTTGGCAACTGGGAGACCATAGCTATTAAACGAGACACTAAGGGACGGTCCAAAAAGGCCCGCATAAACGATCAGATTGAAGCGTCAGAAATCCGCCTGATTGGCGCTGATGGCGAACAGGTAGGCATTGTCTCCCTGAATGAAGCGCTGGAAGCTGCACAGCAGGCTAGCTTGGATCTCGTTGAAATTGCCCCGGACTCCACGCCGATAGTCTGTAAGATCATGGACTACGGCAAGCACGTATTCGAAGCTAAGAAAGCTAAGAATGCCGCCAAGAAGAAGCAGAAGCAGCAGCAGATCAAGGAAATGAAATTCCGCCCGGGCACCGATATCGGTGACTACCAGATCAAGCTGCGCAACCTCATCCGCTTCCTGGAGGCGGGTGACAAGGCCAAAGTATCCCTGCGCTTCCGTGGTCGTGAAATGGCTCACCAGGAGCTGGGTATGGAAATGATGCAGCGCATCGAAAAAGACCTGGAAGAGCTGGCCATTGTAGAGCAGCGACCAAAGATGGAAGGTCGCCAGATGCTGATGGTTCTCGCTCCCAGCAAAAAGAAAAAGTGAGGTTTGGGGAAGCGATTCCCGGAACCTCCTTTGAGAAGTGATTGGGCGACGGCTGCCTCCTCACTCTCACCGTGCCGATGGCTCAGGTTGTCGGCAGATACTAAAGGTGCCTGTTATGCAGGCGAATATTCACTTTGGAGTACAAAATGCCGAAAGCAAAGACTCACAGTGGCGCTGCCAAGCGCTTCAAGAAGACGGCTGCGGGCTATAAGCACAAGCACGCTAACAAGAGCCACATCCTCACCAAGATGACCACGAAGCGTAAGCGTCAGCTGCGTGGCACCCAGACTATGAACAAGTCTGATGCCGGTCTGGTCGATCGTATGCTGCGCGCCAAGTAATTGGCCCAAATCGCAAAGGTTTAAGAGGATAGAGTTATGGCCCGTGTAAAACGTGGTGTAGAGGCGCGTCGTCGTCACAAGAAGATTCTGAAGCAGGCTAAAGGTTACTACGGTGCGCGTTCACGCGTATTCCGCGTTGCCAAGCAGGCAGTTATTAAAGCTGGTCAGTACGCATACCGTGACCGTCGCGTTAAGAAGCGTAACTTCCGCGCTCTGTGGATTACCCGTATTAACGCCCAGTCCCGTGCAGAAGGCCTGAGCTACAGCCGCCTGATCGCAGGTCTTAAGAAAGCGGAAATCGCACTGGATCGCCGTGTACTGGCTGATCTGGCTGTTTACGATAAAGCCGCTTTTGCTGCCGTAGTTGAAAAAGCTAAGGCAGCCCTGGCAGCGTAAGCTGTCACTTCAGTTGTAAAACTGAATACTTAAAATAGGGAAGGGCTGTAGCGGCCCTTCCCTATTTTTTTATGGGGTTTCCGCTATTTTTTACCGGTGGCGGTGCCAGGGGAGCCCCCGCGGTGCAAATGCACCGGCAAAAACAAGCACAAAACTAGGGCCAATCGGCCTCAATCGAAGTTGGATTCAAACGGGAACAGTTCGATGCAAGATTTGCAGTCCCTCACCGAGCAGGCAATGGAGCTGGTGGAGAAGGCCGATGGCCTCGCCGCACTGGATCAGGTGCGTGTTGATTACCTGGGCAAAAAGGGCCAGCTGACGGCACTGCTGAAAGGCCTGGGCAAGCTGTCTGCTGAGGAGCGCCCGGCTGCGGGTGCCAAGATCAATGAAGCCAAGCAGCAGGTGCAGGAAAAAATTAATGCGCGCCGCACTATGCTGGAACAGGCAGCCATCAATGCCAAGCTGGCTGAAGAGACCATTGATGTCACCCTGCCAGGGCGTGGTGAAGAGCAGGGCAATGCTCACCCCATCACCCGCACCTTAAAGCGTGTAGAAGATTTCTTTGCGGGCATCGGATTTACAGTTGAGAACGGCCCGGAAGTCGAACAGGACTACTACAACTTCGAAGCCCTGAATATTCCCGCGCACCACCCAGCGCGCGCGATGCACGACACTTTCTACGTGGACCCCACCACCGTACTGAGAACACACACCTCTTCCGTGCAGATCCGCACCATGGAGAAAAAGTCTCCGCCGCTGCGCATTATCTGCCCGGGCCGCGTATACCGTTGCGACTCCGATGTGACCCACTCGCCCATGTTCCACCAGGTAGAAGGCTTGGTAATCGGCGAGAACATCAGCTTTGCGCATCTGAAAGGCACCATCGACCAATTCCTGCGCGCCTTCTTCGAAGCGGAAGTGCCGGTGCGTTTCCGTCCGTCTTATTTCCCATTCACCGAGCCGTCTGCAGAAGCGGATATCCAGTGCACCGCCTGTGGTGGTGAAGGTTGCCGCGTATGTTCCGGCACCGGCTGGCTGGAAATTCTCGGCTGCGGCATGGTGCACCCGAACGTGTTTGCCGCCTGTGATATCGACAGCGAAAAATACTCCGGCTTTGCCTTCGGTATTGGTATCGAGCGCCTCGCCATGCTGCGTTACGGCGTTAACGATCTGCGCTTGTTCTTCGATAACGATCTGCGCTTCTTGAAACAGTTCTAGCCCAGTGAGAGCGCGAATGGCTGAGGCGGTTCGCAGTAGCAATCGAATTGTGGAGGCCCGGGTGGCGAAATAAATACCCCGGGCGAAATGCGCACCAAGTTGCGCTGACGGAATACAGAAAGAGATCAACTATGAAAATCAGCAACTCCTGGTTGCGGGAATGGGTAAACCCGAAACTCACCACACAGGAACTGGCCGATCAAATCACCATGGCCGGTCTGGAAGTGGATGGCATAGAAAAAGTAGCGGGTGAATTTTCCGGAGTGGTTGTGGGTGAGATTGTCGCCTGTGAACAGCACCCGGATGCGGACAAACTGCGCGTCTGTAAAGTGGCCGGCCACCCCGACGGTGAAATGCAGGTGGTGTGCGGTGCCCCCAACGCGCGCGTTGGAATCAAAATTCCTTTTGCTCTGGTAGGCGCCAAGCTGCCGGGCGATTTTAAAATCAAAAAAGCCAAGCTGCGCGGTGTAGAGAGCTTCGGCATGCTCTGCGCACAGACCGAACTGGAGCTAGGCGAAGACAACGACGGTATCTGGGAGCTGCCAGAAGACGCACCCACCGGTACCGATCTGCGCGAATACCTGCAGCTCGATGACGAAACCATCGAAGTGGATCTCACCCCGAACCGTTCCGACTGCCTCGGTGTTGCCGGTATCGCTCGCGAAGTGGGCGTACTGAATCGCTGCGCCGTTCAGGGCCCGGAAGTTGCCACGGTACCCCAGCAAATTGACGAGAGCCTGCCCGTATCCTTGCTGGCGGAAGCGGCCTGCCCGCGTTACGTAGGTCGTGTCATTCGCAATATCGATATCAAAGCCGTAACACCTCTGTGGATGCAAGAGCGTCTGCGTCGCAGCGGCCTGCGCAGTATCGATCCGGTAGTAGATGTGACCAATTACGTACTGCTGGAACTGGGCCAACCCATGCATGCCTTCGACCTGGAGAAACTCTCCGGCGGTATCAAGGTGCGTATGGCAGAAGCCGGCGAAGAGCTGACCCTGCTGGACGGCCAGGAAGTGAAGCTACAAGAAGGCACCCTGGTGATCGCCGACGAAGAGAAGCCTCTGGCCATGGCCGGTATTATGGGTGGCTTGGATTCTTCCGTTACCGAAGGTACCCAACATATCTTCCTGGAGAGCGCCTTCTTCAGCCCGCTGGCGATAGCCGGTAAAGCCCGATCCTACGGCCTTCACACCGATTCCTCTCACCGCTTTGAGCGCGGCGTAGACTACCACCTGCAAGAGAAAGCGGTTGAGCGTGCTACCCAACTGCTACTGGATATCGTTGGCGGTGAGCCAGGTCCGGTACACGTGCGCGAGCTGACTGAAACTATGCCCGCCGAGCGCCATATTACCCTGCGCCGTGCGAAAGTAGAGTTGGGCCTGGGTATCAAGCTGGCCGATGACGAAATCGTCGATATTCTTACTCGTCTGGGTCTGGAAAAGATTGATCAGAATGACGAAGGCTGGACCTTCCTCGCCCCCAGCTTCCGTTTCGATATCGCCATCGAAGCCGATCTGCTGGAAGAGCTGGCCCGTGTTTACGGTTACAACCGTATCCCCAGCGAGAGCTTTACTGCCGAGCTGGAAATTGCCCCGCGCCCGGAGAGCACCATTGCCCAGGACAATCTGGAGCAGACCCTGCTGAGCCGCGGCTACTACGAAGCGATCACTTTCAGCTTTATCGATAGCGACAGCGCCGCCCTGTTTGACCCGGAAGCTGACCCAGTGGCCCTGCAAAACCCAATCAGCGCCGAGCTGGCGGTGATGCGTACCACCTTATTGCCGGGCCTGTGTAAAGCCTTGCAGTACAACCTCAATCGCCAGCAAAACCGCGTGCGCATTTTTGAAACCGGCCTGCGCTTTGTACCTGGCGCGGAACTGCACCAGGAGCAGATGATCGCTGGTCTCGCCTACGGTAACCGCTTTGCGGAAAACTGGACTGGCAGCAAAGACAGCGTAGATTTCTACGACGTGAAAGCCGACGTGGAAGCCCTGCTGGCTCGCACCGGTGTCGCCGATGAATTCCGCTTTGTTGCCGGTCAACACTCCGCACTGCACCCCGGCCAAACCGCCAAGATTATGCGCGGCGACCGCGAAGTAGGGGTTATCGGTGCCCTGCACCCGCAGCTGCAGAAGAAGCTGGATCTGGCCAAGCCGGCCTTCGTATTCGAGCTCAGCCTGGAAGCGATCGGCCAGGGTAAAGCCCCGGCATTCCGCCCGCTGTCCAAGTTCCCGGAAGTGCGCCGCGATCTGGCCCTGCTGATCGACGCCGATGTTCCCGCCGCCAGTTTGGTGGAAGCTGCCACCGAGGCCGCCGGTGAAACCTTGACGGACCTCAAGATATTTGACGTCTACCAGGGCAAAGGTATTGATTTAAATAGAAAAAGTGTCGCTTTGGGGTTGACGTTTCAGCATTCGTCGCGCACCCTTAATGACGAAGAAATCAATGCCGCTGTAGATGCGGTGGTCGGTAAATTAGAAGAAAAATATAACGCTAGTCTGCGCTAACAGGGCATGATGCTCTCGGTGTGCAGACTGAATTGCACCCCGAGAGCGTCTGCTTCCGGGTTGAAAGCCGCCGCGGTTTGGGCCGCTTCCGATCTGGAGTCGACGCCTCTGAATCAATTGGTAGGATCCAATGACAGAGGCACTGACCAAGGCCGGGCTCGCCGAGAAGTTGTACGAGGAGCTGGGCTTTAATAAGCGCGAAGCAAAAGAGATCGTCGAGTATTTCTTCGAGGAAATCCGCAATGCGCTGGAAAGCAACGAGCAGGTCAAGCTCTCGGGCTTTGGCAATTTCGACTTGCGAGACAAAAGCCAGCGCCCCGGTCGCAACCCCAAGACCGGCGAGGAAATCCCCATCTCAGCCCGCAGGGTAGTCACCTTCAAACCAGGGCAAAAACTCAAGACACGAGTAGAGGAACATGCTGGAACCGAGCAATAATGCTCAGCTACCTGCAATCCCCGGTAAGCGCTATTTCACCATTGGTGAAGTGAGCGAGCTGTGTGCCGTGAAGCCCCATGTACTGCGCTATTGGGAGCAGGAATTCCCACAGCTGAAGCCCGTTAAACGCCGCGGCAACCGCCGTTACTACCAGCACCAGGACGTTATTATGGTGCGTCAGATTCGTGCGCTACTCTATGAAGAGGGCTATACCATTGGAGGAGCCCGCCAGCAGATAGAGACCGGTAGTGAGCGGGCAGAAGTGGTGCAGTTACAGCAGGTGCTGCCGGAAGTGATAGCGGAACTCAAAGATGTGGTGGCCCTGCTGGATGGGAGAAAGAATTTCTAAAAAACTGTAAACCTGGGCTTGCAATCCAGCCGCACTCAGGTATGATTCACGCCACATCGAGACACGATGTCTTTAAAAATCAATCACTTAGCGAAGTGAGCGATTTTTCAAAATCGGAGCGTAGCGCAGCCTGGTAGCGCACCACACTGGGGGTGTGGTGGTCGTCGGTTCAAATCCGGCCGCTCCGACCATACATATCGTTGCATAGCAACGGCCAAGAAACCCGCTTTTTAGCGGGTTTTTTTGTGGCTGGGGTTTTCAGTAATTTAGCTGGAGGAAATGTCAGTTGCTACCCATACGGTGCATCTCTTTAAAAAAATTGAGGAGAGAAAAAAACAATATTTTTCCGCAAGGCTTGATAGTCATCAATCTCGTCAAGTTGAGCTAGATCTAGAGGCCGAGTTGTTTCTAGTCGCTAATGGCCTCGAGCTTGGCCCATCAATATGTTCTACAGGTGTCCAGAAATTATCCGGTAAATGGCGCTAGAAGCTAATAAATAGTGGCTGGCGGAAAGCTTCCGCTCCCTCAATGTTGCAAATTATCTGCAGCGCTGGATGTCCCACTAAAGAATTAAAAAAATAGAGAGTTATAAAAATATGTACGTAAAAAGTTTCGTTTTGGTCGCAATAGCCATATTTACTTCTGCCTGTGCTAGCCGGTACCTAGAACCGCAGGAGGGTGAGTTGGCCGCTTTGGAGATGCCAGTAAAACACGTAAAGGTAGGTATCGGAGCAAATTCGTCAATTTATCTTTTTGCAATTAAGGAAGAAGGATCCAGCTGTGGAAAAGTTTTCAAACCGCTGGAGCCTAAAAATCGGGGAGATAAAACAGTTACCGTTAACATTCCAGCTGATCGAGAAATATTTGTAGCTAATTCTTCAAGCATAGGGAGCTATTCGTTTTGTAATGTTGCTGGTTCATTTAAGTCAGCTCAAAATAAGAATTACAAGCTTACTTCAGCGCCAATTTTTGGTGGCTGTGGTATCGTGTTGTTTGAATTGGATGGTGACAAAGTTAAAGCCGTAGAATTGGATGATGCAAAACTTGATAATTTAACTGGAACAAAAATTTGTGCTGGATAAAGGCCTGAAAAAATATACTAAGAGAGGCACTTTTTCGCCGCAAATTTTGTGTCGGATACTTCAAAAGCCACTATACCTAAAGAGCCTTTTAGATAAGCGTCATGGCCAAGAAAGTAGTTGAGTCAGGTATTAAATAAGAAGATTACCGAAAATAGAAAGAAACCCAAAATCTGAAAACATAGGAAAGTTTATGGGGTGTGTCGATTGCTGCGTTAATTGAAATTTATCTAACTTTGGAGGTTTCCTGTGCCACTTCAGAAATATTTTTCCTATTTTGGATTGAGTTATTCCAGGGATAGTTCTTGGTGGTTTTGTTAGTCTGGCAATAAGTGCGCACAGCATGAAGCAAATTCAGGGCATCCAAAGATCAAGAAAGGTATTACAATAATTAGATTTCTGCCTGATCATGGTTATTAAAGGGTAGGAAAAGCACGGTTATTCTGAATATCTAAGTCATCTTGGAAATACTGAGCTTCAGTACGCGGGAGGAATGGGAATTGGTGTGTGAATTTAGAATACTTAACCTTGTTGAAATTAGGAGGGAGGCTACTGGCAATCACGCATATCCTTTGTCTTCAAAAAATCGCAGGCTTATCGAATCATCTCATCTGACCCTAAGAAGCCTTTAAAGCGACTTTCAAAATTCCGCTTGAGATAAAGCCAGTTCATACATGAGATGCCAAGCTACTCTAGGATAGGAGGCGTGTTTTCGGAAGTTCAACCTCATTTTCTGGGATCTAGGTGACGGCTACTCTAGTCCACTAGCTCAAAGTAGTGATCCAGCTGAAAGAGGTAGCTCTTTCGGCACATTCAAATACTCACCACTGACAAACAGAGGTAGATCTTTGGGCTGCTCACCTGAGAATGCTACGTAAACGCGCTGTTGAATAGAAGCTCAAGTAGAGTCTTAAGGCATTTTGGCGAAGATATAGAGTTCCGGTCCGCATCAAGCGAACACCCTCTGCTACCCTAGAAATTGAATATTCTTACTCAGAGACTAGGGTCGGAGCGTTTTTCTTGAATTACGGCTTAAAATACCTACATGTATCTTTTGTTGTTCGCTTGGTAGTTTTACCATCTTAGCGTAGTGTCCAGAAGGATCAGACCACTACATATATCTCCGCTATCATGTCAAGAGCTTTGTGGAGACAATAAGGTACTCTTAGGCTGAATAGAGCCGAACTCTTGTTGACCTTTTCTCCAGAAATAGATGCTTGTACAAAAAATTACTACAGGCAGAACCACTCCAAACTCATTGATATACCAACCTGAATCTGTGTTTTGCATGGTCAAGGGATTGAAAAATTTTTGAATAAATGCATTGTGGCTCATGTGAAAGATTACGGCCGGCCAAACACTATTACTTCTTAATCTTATGTAGGTTATGATGACTGACATAGACATTAAACCTAGTGTAAAGAAAAATAATTGGTAGCCGAGAGGTACCGTTTCATTCCCATAAACGCCTGCTATCATCATGGGCCAATGCCAAGCTGCCCATATAAATCCAGAAATTAGTGCAATCCCGGGGAAGGACATAAGTTTCGAAAGTTCAGGTACAAGTAATCCTCGCCATCCAATCTCTTCTCCTAGAACTCCAGGCAGTAATAATACAAAGCTGATAGTTGCAGTAATTAAGAATCGGAAAATAATCACATTGGAGTCACTCCAGTTGTCTACCTTATACCCATCTCTAAGTGCTGTAACGTATTCTGAGTTGTACCACTCTCCAAAACCTAAGCCCCATATAATGAGGTAGGCAACTGCTACATAAGCTAAAGGTACTAAATAGCTTAACCATTGATACTTCCAGCTTCCCCAAGGCCAGCCCAGGGATTCCAGGCTTTTCTTGAAGATCAGGCAGGTTATAATCGTAGCAAGTCCAACTGAAAGCATTAAAGGTACTGCACTCTCCATATGGAAAATAAGCCAGTATCCGATGGGATAAAGGCATGCTGTGAGGGTTAAAAAAACCGCGATAATCTTGAGTGAACTCAGAGATTGTTTCATCTGGATAGTTAACTCCATGTTATTTATAAAAAACACTAATCTGTAGTACGTCTTTATGTAAAGTAGAGCACGTTTTATGCTGCCATTGATTCAAAATCACGAAAGACACAACTCAAGGTGTTGGCTTGCAAAACCCTGCTACAAGGTTAGGTGAAATTCATATTCCCTAAATCAATATTACAAATGCAGAGAGCAAAATCTCTCAACTGTCCTTACGCTCAATGTTTGCTGAGTCTTTCATTGGCTTTGCTTGTATGCTGAGTTATGGGGATCTCCTTAATTTGATTAATCACTCATTGCTTTAACCTGAGTTGCAATGAGCAACTGAGCTTATCAGGAAGAACATTGTGTTTTCATGTAAATTCGGTCAATAGAATTCTGTGTGAGATGTGTAGTAGGCAATACTGAGCACCCAAATAATGGGGAGAGATATGACAAATATCTGTTTTTGAGGCTCTCTAACTCTCATTTAGCAGTAAAGGACGTGAAATGCAGAGAATTTGCAATCAAGTCCCGGAGAATTTGTTTATAGACTGAAAGTCGGCGATCATGTCGTTGAGTAATTGGGGAAAGGCTAGATTAGCAGGGAATAGCTGAAATGCAATGCAGGTAGTTACCTATGCTGTGTATCCAAGGTTTATTAAGCTCGCCTGAAGTCTACTGGCGCTAGCAAGTCTCTAAAGTGTCCGGTTGATATATAGCCCCTGCTTGGGTGAGATACCAAGTCACTTGAGGGTAGGAGGCGTTTTTCTTCGATACGGACTCATTTCCTGGGCCGCTAAATGTCGGCCACACTAGCTCATTAGCTCCAAATAGCGATCGAAATAGAAGGGTAGGTCTGTCGACATATTCAAACGCTCACCGCCGACAAATGGAATTAGATCTTTAATATTTTCATAAGAGCATAAGAAAAATTCCAATATAAATTAAATTTACCAATAGTTGGCTGAGATTTCCTTAGGCGAAAGTATGAGAAATATAGGCGCAGAAATATTCTTATTAGAATTTATTCAGTTTGTTTCAACCCCAAAGCTGGGTAAAATCAATTGATACTCTTGGTATTTTTGCAGTAATAGAGTGGGCCGCTTAAAAAGACTTCAGAAATTCAAAAAATTTTGAAAGCTGCGTGAGAGCCGAGAATTTTATAAAAAACCCATCCCCTCAAAGGAGAACGGTAGCGTGACGTAAGAGTAAGTAAAAGGCGCTGACCCAAGGTGCTACCAACACCCGGGGCCAGCTAACCAAATTGATAGGATAAGTATCAAGATGGCTATATGGATAATACGCTAGAAACCCGCTCGTCTTCAATAAAGTGGAGTACATTCAGCAGCTTGGGGCCTATTCCCAATCTCTGGAACCCTAGCGCCCGCCTTTTCCTCTTCTCTGCCTACCGCCCCCGCGCACCACCCAACATTTCCTCCAAATATTAAGCCCAAGCTTCCCCACCTGGGAGGCGCCCAAACTTTGACCATCGAGGGAAATGTGTATGTTGATTTTAAAGCGACGGATAGGTGAAAACTTAAGGATTGGAGCAAATGTCTCCGTCACAGTGCTGGAGGTTAAAGGTAATCAAGTGAAGATAGGTATAAGTGCACCCAGGTCATTGCCCATCCACCGTGAAGAAATCTATGTGCGGATCAAAAAGCAGCTGAAAGCGAAGGCCTGAAAGCGCTTAAAGCGGCAGCCAGGAGGGATAATCTTGCCTCTCTGGTGCACCCTTATTGAAAAGACTAGAGGAGTGATGCCGGCAATCGTCCCTTGTTATTTAGCGAAGTGAACTAGTAGCCAAATTGGGCCCCAGATTACCAGACAAAAATAGCCGATGAACCCAGTAGAAAAAAGTCAAAGCGATCCAGCGTGTTACTGCATACGCTTGTTTGGGATTTTAAATTTCCACAATGAAAGATTAAGCTAGTGATAGATGATCCTGAGCGCATCGCAGGCAGTATATATTTCCTCATCAAATTTGGTGAGCTTGATTTGCAAGGAGTTGTTACTCATATAAGCAGTGCATGAGCCACATTATTTAATTTTCCCTGGCAGACTGGCACGATGCCCCCTCCATCAACTTCGAAGAAATGCCCCATGAATCAGCAGCAGTGGCAAAGCTATATCGGGGTCTACGAGGAAAGCTCTCAATCCAAGTGCGCCAATGATTCGTAATCACAATCTAAACTACAGCCAGTTCCTCTATTGGTATCGCAAGCTATCTGAACAAACTTCGGTGACTATTACCCTGAATTTGTTCCTGTGAATATCAAGTTCCCCACAGTCATTACGGGAAATCTGGGTATATTGGATTCTCTAATGGCATAAAGCTGAAGTTGATACCCGTGTAGTGAGTCAACCTGGTCAGGTGTTTGTGTCCAGGCTTGAGCGGCACCATCAACCTCTTTTAACGCATGTACCAGGGATTGATCATGTAGAGTGATATAGGATTTACCAAGCGCTACGCAGCATCCAGCATCGAACACTGCATTCCATTTATTATATTTTCACCAAAGAGAATAATAGCCAGGCCACAATTTTCAATGTGGCGTTTAATCCATATCGCGTTGACCTAGGCAGACTCATGATCTCGACAGAAGGAGTTAGCTTCCACGCCATGACCATCGCCAGCTGTATCACTGGCATAGTGATTGGTAACCGCAGAGGAGAAAGAGATTTCCAGTCCCTGCTTATTGTAGCCTTCGATTATCTGGGCTCTCCAGTCAGAGTGTATTTTTCCAGAGAGGTATACTTTCAGTTTTATAGTTGAGTTACTTAATAGTGGTAAACAATAGAGTTTGATACTTAGGAAATGACTTACAGTAGGAATTTGACTTGAGAGGAGGGGGCTATTGATTGAGTCAATTAGGATATATCAATGCGTCATTAGCGCTGAAGTATAAGACCAAAATCCCTTTTGGCTCTTACTTATTGGTAGTTAAGGTAGCCTTATGGCTTAAACACCACATTTTCTGGCACTTTTCCAGATGGCAGTCTTGTAGAGTGCAATTGTGAGATGAGCCACTTTCCTTTCACTTTCTTTAGAATAGCGCTTTCGAGCCAATAAACATCTTGGCTCTCATTCTTTTTAGCAAAATTGGCCTTATTCCAATAGTTGATTGTGACTAGGTCTGGCTTCTCATCAAAGTCAATAATGCTAAAGTAATTGGTTCTAACAGTATCTGATGGCTTTGCTACCTTAATTAGATCTTCAATCGTCCATACTTCACCATGTTCGAGCAAGAGAAAAGATTCAGTTACGCTGCCTCTCATACGCTCATGGTCTACATCGGATAGGTAATTTAGAAGGTTCTCGATAGTTTTGAATGCTTCAGGCTTCTCTTGCGCCTGTGCGTTACCGATTGTCAAAACAAACAACATCAATGTAAAAACAATATTTCGCATAAGTTATTTTCCTAGTTTTTAGAGGTTAATTATTAGTAACGGAAGTGTTGATTTTACAACATTTACTTCATCAAGTGTCTAAACTGCTTAAAGTGAGGGAAGCTATAAATGTTAGGCGAGTTCCGGTCGGAGCAGGTTTTCGCTGATGCTGTCTATTTTTTAAGCAAAAAATTTGTTTTTGGGATCTCAGAGCCCCATTATACGGCATACCAGAGTAAGTTTTGATATTTGTACACTCTGCGCCAATGTCCTCCGGCCGGATTACACCTAAGATACAGCTCGAGCAAGGATTGTTGCTGAATTCTGTTGAGCTGATGTTCCTCTATGATTACGGCGAGATCATAGAAGCGATCGCCCATAGCCGCGTATTCCCAATCAATGGCATAAAGCCGCCCGGTCTTTTCAGTGATGAGATTTCCAGTGCTTAAAATCATTATGGCAAAGAAAGAACCTACTACTTAGCTGTTCCGCGGCAGCAATATGGGAAGAAATTGTTTGGTAAAGCTGTACTAGTGTGGGGTAGAAATTTGCTTGTTCATTAATCGAGCTCCAATAATGATCAGCTTTAAAGGATATATCCAAGTGGGCATCAATTTCGGGGAGGCTGTGGATTTCATTAAGTAAATTGGCAACCTGTTCCGGAGCATTGGCATCACTTCCATTCCAAGGTGCACTTCACAAAGCGGGTAACTTGGTATTGATATGCTGGGGCACTGTAAACTAAAGGAGCGTATAGCCCGGCACTACTTGAACTCACAAGGAGGTAGGTCTCTGCTTGTCGGTTTAAATCTAGAGCACTACTATATTGTGAGTTGATACGTAGAAGTAATAGCTCTTGGTTTGCCTTGAGTGGGAATGTTTGGTTCGTTTGCCCCTGTAAGCCGTCTGACCACAATGGATTTGGATGGGCTCCATAGGGCCAGTCCTGGGGAAGCATAACGTAGAACTAATATCTTTGCCGGCTGATTAATTGATTGAAGCTGAATCTTATCACCTATTGTAGGCCGTTCTAGAGGCACGTAATAGTGATGAACTTAATTTCAAAAGTAAAATTTGGGTGAGTAGTGTGTTTTAAATTGCGAGTCTTGATTGAAAATGGGGGCTGGAGGTTTATTCTTGTGATAAGCAATATTTTTCAAAGTATGATTCTTTTAGTGAGAATTTGATTCATGAAATTTGTAATTGTGGTCCGCATTACAGCTCTCAATTAAAATAGGGTGTGTCAGATTTGTCCTGAATTAATACAACTAAAACTGCCTAATGCTAGGCGTGCCCAATTCAAAGCCGGAATCCGGCACTATTACAGCTGGCGATCTGTTCTCCAGATCGCCGAGAGAAATAATCTGCCTATAGCTGACTAGCTCACGCAGAGTTTTGAACATCCTTGCAGATGCCCACTTCACCTTTTAGTCGATAACGATTAAGAAAAGGTGACCGCACGCTCATTCAAATCATAATACTGAGTATTAACCTTAATCTTTACAGAGCTACCGGTAGCATCAAACCAGCCGAGGTACCCGGTAACCTCTAGGCTTTTATGGGTAGTGGCCATCGCCTCACGTAAACGCTGGGCCCAGGGCCTTAACTTCTCACCATCATAACCTGACCCACAAGCGCAGAGGTGCAGATCGACAAAATTGCCAGGCAAACCCTCTTTAACCAGCGTGCCCGCTAGCTGCGTGGGAGTATAGGTTTTCCATACTCCGCCCTGCCACGACTCTACCCCTCTATCGAAAACTTTTGCTTGTTTATTCTTACCACTATTGCGTTGTGCACCAATTTGCTTGCCATCGCCACCGCCGGTACCATGAGCAACAATATAAAGAGTGTCACCAGATTTGAGGCTACTGAGACACTTATCTATCCAGCGGTACATAGACTTACCAATACCAGATGTTACCTTGTTGGCAAGAATTTGATTCTTCGGAATATCCCATGCACTTGCCATATTCTCAGCAAACTCTAGCATTTCATCACTGTTTACCGGTAGGTAAATGTACTTTGCCATTTTTTACACCTTGTTATTATTACAACGCCAAAATTATAACACCAAGCCTTGCAGATTGAATTATTCAGGGCACCCAAAAATTGGAGAAAAGTCTCAGTTTTGCGACATGCATCGGTTCTGGTGGCTACTCATATCTGATTTGGATATAAAGGTAGGTGAGATGTTAAGAACTTGTATTTAGGCTTTAGAAAACTTCACTTTTTGGTAATAAGTCAGAAATCGTAGTGTTGATAGATTGGAGCAGGGTTAAATTAGCAAAGAGGAAACTCCGATAGTGGATCAGACCATGTACCCTATGTTTATTGAGCTTGCTGCACGAATGCATAGTTGAATCAAAGTGTAATCAGGGTGTTTAGGCGTATTTGTGATATTGGCCCAGATCGTGTTTAGGTCTACATAGCCCATACTGGCCGCGATAACGCTTTTATCCAATAAAGCCCAGGATTTAAATAAGTGGCCTGTAACGCTGTCTTCAGGATTAGCTGGGATTCATTTAAGAGATGTATAAAACAGCTGACATTGATTAAATTTTCCAGCCATAGAAGGGCAACGCTTTGTAGCTTTAACGATTCACAGTGATCGAGTACGCTGCCCTGGGTTATCGTTGTGCCAAGTTTGAGGCCTTAAATAGCTCCAGATAGCGAAGAATCACTTCGATATCTGGTCAGGTCAACCTTTTTGTCGATATAAAGTACGATATGGTAATGATTACTCATTACGGTATAGGCTACGTTACTAAGTGTAAAATCTGATGCCAACCTATTCATAGGCGTTTCAATTAACAGGTACTAGGCGTAGGGGTAAATGCACTGATAAGAGGGTGTTACACCAAGAAATATCTGAATGATTCTGGGCCGAGTCCTTGGTTATTCTCATATTGATATGGATGATTAGCAGATATTTTATTAAATTTCGTCAGTAGGGTTGGCGGTTTAGGCTTTATATTTGGTGAGTGTTGATCAGTGTCCTTAGGTTATTTGGTGCCAATAAATAAAGTGGGTGAAGTAACTAGACCTTCTGGGAAATACGTTTGTTTGTAGCCGCATGCGACAAATAGTGCCAGTATAGTTAGGGTGAGGATGGCTTGTCCGCTAAGTACCTATACCTTGTCTATAGTCCGAACTGCTTACCTCTTTGCACAGAGAGGCTTGCTAGTTTATCGATCCACTTAATATGCAATGAGTGAATGAATGTGATGGACGGACGTTAGTCATGCCATCAGCTATTTTAAGGTTTCTATTAATCTGTCAGCAAATGACTGTGGAGGATGCCGGTGAGGTTTATAATCTCATGCCCGTCAATACTAAGTGATCACCGCCCAATAGACTTCCCCGGTCTGCTTTCGAGAGCCTTGTTTTTTTCACTCAGTTGGGTTGTTGGCGCTTCATTAGGTGCGCAGGAAATCAGTTCCTCAGACCTGGGGCAAGATACGCCTACTACAGATGTTGCTGCTGACTATCTGAGGAAGGAGTTAAAAGGCACCCAGAACTTGGTTTGGACCGGGCATAAAATACCCGATACTGATTCCGTTAGTGGGAGCTTGCTCTCAGCCTTCATTTATGGTGGTAAGCCAGCAATTCCCAGTAAAATCAATCCGGAGACTCGCTTCGCCATTGAACAATGTGGTGCTGAGGAGCCCGAAATAATTGAGAATTTCTCAGGAAAGACTGTTGGATTGGTGGATTTCAACCAAGGCACTCAATTGCCAACTGGCATTGATCCAGACTTAATCGTAGCGATAATCGACCATCATGCGATTGGTGGATCGCCAATTAATATTCCAAATGTAATCAGTATAGAGACTAGGCCATGGGGATCGAGCGCGACAATTTTAACTGATCATGCTCAGAAGTTTGCTATTGAATTACCAGTTCATCTGGCGTGTATGGGGTTGGCTGCAATTCTTTCGGATACGGTTAACCTGACATCACCTACCACAACCGAGTACGACAAAGTCTATGTAAAAAAATTGGCAAAGAGAGCTGGTATAGATGATGTAGATAAGTTTGCAGAGCGGATGTTGCTAGAGAAATCAGATCTGGGTGGGTTTTCCGCCAAGGATATTGTTTTACTTGATTTTAAAGATTTTGAGTTCGGAGGAAAAAAAGTTGGCATTGGTGTTGCTGAAACGCTGACAGCTCAGCAGTTAATCAACAGAAGGTATGAACTGAAGTCTGCCATGGGCGAGATAAAAAAAGTGAAAGGTATCGATCACTTGATCTTCGCAATTGTCGACACTCATGAAAATAAATCTTATCTACTTTGGAGTGACACCTCAGACAAAGATCTTATTATCTCCGCTTTTGGGGACCAGGTAGAGGATGATATGGTTGTTGCTAAAGGGGTGATCTCGCGAAAACGCCAAATTGGCCCAGCAATTCAAAGAGCTTTAGAGAATTGAAAGATTGACTGATTTATTGAGTTCTCTGAAAAGATTATATTCCTGCGATGCCCATTTTGGGCGAGGAACAAATTAAGTGTAATCATTATCAAGAAAAACAGATACCAAGAAAGTTGGAGTAAAGCTGGCCTATACCAGATGTGAGGCTTTACTACGATTCAAATAATGGAACGCCTTTGATTTCACTGACGAAACGATGACTTGATCATCAACGATGATCGTGATTGAAATGTTACAGCTGATTTAATATTGCAATAAATTTTTACCGTTTCGCTTTTAAATAAAGGGGTGGAGGGTAAGACTAATGAAAAGTTTAAAGCGTTAATAAATTTTTACTTACCTCAGGATAATCATCCCCATTACGTCATTGAGAACTTGTTTTATAAATCATTCGTAAAAGTAAAGGTGAGATTCTATGTGGATACTATCCGAGCGTTATCTCCATTGTTCAAAAGCTGCAAGAGTAAATAAAAATTGTTAAATAATTTTGGTTTTCTTTAGTAGGCAATTATTCAGTTTAAGCCCAAAAGGCTGGGGTTGAGCTCCGGTGTTTTTACACGTTGTAATTTCAAGATGGCAATAAATTCATAAAGCCGAGCATTAATCCCGAGCTATACTAAATTTAGCAACATGCGTACCCTTGCTCATATTATACGCAACAACTTCCCTTTTCGTTTGACAATACTCTTGTAATCCCACTGAATTACCTTTGATTTTTTTAGCCAGCGTTTTATATCAGATGTTTTTATCTGCACTGCGTCTGTATAACGAATAGAAGCATCTTTAAATTTTCCTGTCCCTGGTTCGAGCTTAGGCTCGTCAAAGTCTATACCGCTCCAGAACATCAGGCGAATGCAGTCTTTTAGTTTACTGTACCCTACAATTGGATTGCCCTCTAAAAACCATACAGGGTGGCCATGCCAGATCTTACTTTCAGCTTTTGTCAGGCCTTTATCAATTAGCTGTCGTAAAGTATCGCATATCAGCAGCTCTTCACCGACCTGTGCTGAATTAAAATCATCGATCGTTTCATATTTCATGGTTATCAATCTTTCAGCCTCGTCGAGCTTTAACGCCAGTTTCAGGTATGTCTAGAGTGGCGGTGTTGAGTTATTTTTTATAAGTGGTATATACATATTAAAAAATATGTTTGATGGCATCATCCTTAAGCGTCAATTCTAGCATCTAGAACTTGGTTTAGAGGGTTAAATCTGAAGCAAGGTTGAACAGTCGTTATCTATCATCTATCAAGGGTAAAATTATTCGGTCCCTGTATCACCTGATTCTTGGTGTCTTAAGTCCCAAAACAGATCGCTACACTTATCGAGATTACCGGAGCCACAAATATACAGGTCTTGGACAGGATGCGCCAATCCGCAAAGTAAATAAAGAGCCGGTTACTCCACGCTTGATACAACCCCAAAGTATTAAGGTAGATATCACAATAGATCAAATAAAACCTATGTTCTAAATCCGGGGAGAGTGAATTTTCTGGGCGATGATGGCATTACGAATATTCGAATTGTAGTTAATGATGGTACCAGTAATAGTTTTCGCTGACCAATCACGATAGTTCTCTAATTTTTGACCTCCAGCAGTTCTTGAGTGATTTGTTAGCAGAATAGCGTGGTGATATGGTGGTTTTCGCAGCTGGAATCGAAAGGATGGTGGAAGATCCTTACTTGGTAATATTTGAGCTACTTTGGTCTTCAGGCCTCTCTGAAAGCCATTGTTTTGTCATGATCTATCTACAATGTGCATCTTATCGCTTTATTCGGTTTGTTTGACGCATTATCTAGAGCTAATGGTTGTGCTTTGTTTAAGGGCATAGTGAAAATAGTGGCACAAATTAGGAGGATCTAATAATGATAAAAACAACAGCCAAGTGGGTTGGCGGGATACTATTGCTTGGGATGGTTGCAATCTCGGTCTTTGCCGTCAATGCAATTTATTTTAAACCATGGTCTATCAATGTATATTTTGAGCGAGCCTTTATAAAAATTCAAAGTACCAGCCCGGAAACACTCTCAATTTTTCGCATACTGGAACGATTTGGGATTGATGGCCATAATGCTCATCTTGATGATGTTTCTGAAAAGATGAAGCAACATGAGATACAGATAGTTAAGGATGAACTATCTACTTTAAGGAGCTATGACAGATCTAGTCTCAATGACCGGCAGGCAATTTCCTATGATATTCTGGAGTACTACCTGGAAAGTCTAGTAGAAGGGGAGCGCTGGAGGCATCATAATTACCCTCTCAATCAAATGTTTGGTGTGCAAAATACTCTTCCGGAGTTTCTTGTTGAGTTGCATCAAATTAACAATGTCAAAGAAGCGGATTATTATCTCTCCCGCTTAAGTGAAGTAGATAGAAAATTTTCTCAAGTATTGGATGGGTTGAAAATTCGGGAACAGAAAAAGATCTTGCCTCCACGCTTTGTAATTGATCGTGTATTAAGAGAAATGCAAGGGTTTATTAACGTTCCGGCGCATGAAAACATACTTTATACCTCTCTGGAAAATCGCTTGGATACTCTTGAAACTTTACCAGATCAAGAGCGTACACGTATCCTTGATAGAGGAAAAATATTAATTGAAACAGATGTCTATCCTGCGTACGCAAGCTTGATCGCTTACTATCAAGAATTACAGTATAAGGTTTCAGAGAATAATGGCGTTTGGGCCCTCCCGGAAGGTGATGAATTTTATGCATATCAAATACGTATTCATACCACTACAAATCTGACTCCCGATGAACTGCACAATACGGGCTTGATGGAAGTAGAGCGTATAAAAGATGAAATGAAACAGATCTTTGCTTCTGTAGGTCTTGATACGGGAAGCATTAACTCCCGTTTCTCCGCTATAAATAATGATCCTCGGTTTCTTTATGAAAATTCAGATAAGGGCCGTGAGCAGATTATCAAAGACTATCAATTGATTATCGATGAGATTAACACAGGTATTGACGATTATTTCAATATAAAACCAACTGCGGGCGTTGAAGTTAAGCGAATTGCAGAGTTCAAAGAACAAGGCGCACCGAAAGCATACTATATGCCCCCGGCAATTGATGGGTCTCGCGGAGGGGTGTTTTATGTAAACCTGCGCGATGTACATGAAACAAAGAAATTTACCATGCGAACCTTGGCTTATCATGAGGCAATTCCAGGGCATCATTTTCAAGAAGCAATTGCAAAAGACTTAGAGGGATTGCCAACTTTTCTTAAAGCCGTATCAAATACAGCTTATGCGGACGGCTGGGCTCTTTATACAGAGAAGCTAGCCAAGGAGATTGGTTTTCAAGATGATCCCTATGATGATCTTGGGCGATTACAAGATGAGATGCTTCGTGCTGTTCGTTTAGTGGTAGATACCGGTATACATCACAAGCGCTGGAATCGAGAAGAGGCGATTGAATATATGGTGAAAACGACCGGTTTTCCGAGAACTGAAGTCACCACCGAGGTTGAGCGCTACTTTGTGATGCCGGGTCAGGCTGTAGCTTATAAAACTGGTATGTTGAAGATATTGGAGTTGCGAGAACGTGCTCGTCAAAAGTTAGGGAATAAATTTGATATACGTGAATTCCATGATGTAGTGCTAACTAATGGTGCCGTACCGCTGATGGTGTTAGAGCAACTTGTTGACCGCTGGATTGCTACTAAGAAAGTCTAAGAGAGTAAATAAAAAGGCATTTCAAGCAGTATCATTTGCTATTTAGAGTGAGCTCGCGTTAATTGTAATAGCGATCAACAAGTTCATTGTAGCGCCTGAAAGGGGGTTGAGTTCGACTCATACCCCACTACTGAATCCAAACAGATAATGGCCTGCTTTCTGCGGGTCATTTTTTATTTATCCCTTAAAATCTCCATCGCAGCATTATGCCCAGGCACTCCAGTAACGCCACCTCCCGGGTGACTACCGGAGCCGCAGAGATACAGGCCCTGAATCGGCGTGCGGTAATCCGCAAAGCCCATAAAAGGGCGGTTGCTCCACAGTTGGTCCAGGCCTAAGGCACCATGGAAGATATCGCCACCCATCAAGCCAAACTTGCGCTCTAAATCCAGCGGTGAGTGGATTTGTTGGGCGATGATGGAATCACGGAAATTGGGTGCATAGTTGTTGACGGTATTGATAATGGTCTGAGCTGCCTGCTCACGGTAGTTGTCCCAGCTCTTACCCTCCGGCAGTTCTGGAGCAAATTGTTGGCAGAATAGGCTGGCCACATGTTGGCCCTCGGGGGCCAGGGAGGGATCGATGGTGGAGGGGATCAATATCTCGACAATGGGTTGCTTTGACCAGCCGTATTGAGCCGCATCTATATAGGCCTGCTCCAGGTAATCCATGGTAGGGCCAATGACGATTCCCGACTTGTGATGCGGTTGTACGTGAGTACCGGGTTTACATGTAAAGTCTGGCAGTTCAGACAGTGCGACATTCATACGGAAGGTGCCGGACCCCACCCTAAAACCACGTACCCTGCGGTGAAATTCCGGCTCCAGATGTTGTTCGTTAATCATCTGGGAATAGAGCAGTTTAGGGCCGACATTGGCGATTACTTTATTAGCTGCAATGGTTTCCCCGCTACTTAGTCGTGCTCCAGTAGCGCGACCACCATCAATAAGCACCTCTTTAACTTCAGCGTCTGTGCGAATAGTGACCCCGAGCTGCTCTGCCTCTTTACGCATGGCCTGAGTGATAGCACCCATACCACCCATAGCATGGCCCCAAGCGCCTTTCTCACCGTTTACCTCGCCAAACACATGGTGCAAGAGCACATAGGCGGAACCGGGAGTGCTGGGAGCGGCATAGTTGCCGACAATAGAGTCAAAGGCGAACGCAGCTTTTACATGGTCATTTTCGAACCAGGCATCCAGCACGTTGGTAGCACTCTTGGTGAACAGGTCCAGAGCGTCTCGGCGTGATTCCATGCTTAACTTTTTCGCTCTAAGCCCAAATCCACCAGCGCGAACCAGGTCTATAAGGCCACCACCCACGTTGGGGGGAGCGCGTAGTAGCTCTTCGCGTAAAATATCCGCAACGGTTTCCAGCATGGCATAAAAGTCAGGTAAGGTAGCTGCGTCTCTCTCAGAGAAACGTGCTACCTCTGCTTGTGTATCCACAAGATTCTTGTGGAAGGAAAGACTATTGGCTTCTGAAAGTGGGAAGAAGTTTGATTGCGGCCGTAATTTGATTTCCAGGCCATGCTCTCGTAGATGGAGGTCTTCGATGATCTTGGGGTTAAGCAGACTCACGGTGTAGCTTGCCACAGAGTTTTGGAAGCCTGGATGGAATTCTTCAGTAACCGCAGCACCACCAACAATCGACCGGCGCTCAAGAATCGTTACATTTTTTCCAGCTTTAGCTAAATAGCAGGCACAGACAAGGCCATTATGGCCACCGCCTATAATCAAAAAATCCTTCATTATTATTCTCTGAGTAGGGAAAGGTTAGGATCAATTGTCGTCAAAAACTGCAGAAAAATAAAGAGCCCAAAACCAGATTGTTATCGATACTATTTTGTCTATTGCTAGGTCTAAAGTTTTTAGATGAATTAAGGAGGGAGAAATACTTGTACAAAACTCTATTTTATTTCCGCTTTAGTGCAAAATTAGTGTTTACAGCATCCTTGATTAAAATTATGCGGCTTCAAAAAAATGTCCAGTTAAATATATTGAACTCAAGGAGCCTAAAGGGGAGTGCCCGTAGTATTATTAGTGAAGCGTTAATCTATATCACTTCTTGTTAGATTTTCTCTGTAATTAATTGTGTGTACTGCCATCATGCATGCAGATATTTTGGGAGGCATATGGCTACTATCTATAACGAAGGTTTATATCGGTTTTTTAAATTACCCTGACCTTTTAGTAGGCTGAAGCCAAGTTGAGTTTAACTCAACACACGAGAAGTAGAAGTTCAGTTTTGTAGATTAAATTCCTGGTTGATACTAAAGAGTAAAAAAATATTGCAGCTATTAAGAGTGAAATGTATGCACAAAATCACTTTTCAATGCTAAATTTTCTTTGTTATTACCTCCTATAGGAATTACTTTAGTTAGCATAGACATGCCTTATAGAGATGATATTTCGTGTCCAGTGAAAACCTTTCCAGAGTGTTAGGTGCTCAAGAAGCAATATTCACAGAATTAGCCAGGAGGACCTGTGGAGGTACTTTAGTTATTTCCTTCATTAAAGTTCTTACACCACTAAGCGTTGAGCAATTAAAGTCTGGGTTTGCATCTATTCATAAAATTTATCCTTTATTACAAGCACGTGTGGAGTCTGGAGAGCAACTTCGTTGGCGTTGCGATGTATCATTCGATTCTATCCCTTTCGAAGTTGTGAAATTAGATGGGGCTCTTGATTTTGAAGAGGAGTTTACGCGTAGAGGCGAGGCTGGACTTGATGTTGAAAAATGTACTTATACGCTCTCGTTCTATATAAATTCCCAGGATAAAGTTGACTGGATATCCCTGGTAAGCAGCCATGCAGCCCTGGATGGCCGGTCAGTAATGACTCTTTTTTGTGTTTTAGATATATATTTTAGGGAGCCTGAGACATTTAAATTAGGAAGGCAACCCTTGTATGAAGCGGTTGAGAGCTACTTTCGCTCCTCCAAATACTTCGCAAGACAGGAGTCATGTAACGCTAAAGATGATTTATTTAAATGGCCAGTTGAAGAGTCAGCCTTTGCTGCAGAGCGTGAGGGGCACGCTATTTATAGACAATTTCCTATGGAGGACCTTTCAAGTATTGTAAAGCAGGGGAAGAGCTACAAAGTTAGACCTAGTGCACTTTTTTGTGCGGTTGCTATTAAGGCATCAAAAATTTTACCTAATCATAGGGACTGGATTAAAATCCTCTTACCTTTAGATGTTCGAGATTTATGTGGATCAGAAATCGGTTTAAGCGCAGTGGGTGCATTTTCAGCAGTAACCACTTTAGAAGTAATACCTAATATTGATACTAGTAATATTTGGCAGCTAGCAAGATACTTGCAAGTTGAGCTTGATCGCCAAGCCGCGGAGGGAGAATCATGTAAGTTCGCCTTTCCTAAAAATTATATCCTAGGGGATATTATCGGTTGGGCTCAAGAGTATGAAAATAATAAACCAGTTTTTTCTGAAGGGTTATGTATTTCAAATGTTGGAAGCATGAAAGCTTTGGGCACGCACATGACATCTTTTGAAATTGTAACAGCTATTCCTTTCCAGACACATGGTGCTCACCCAATATCACTGTTAACCTATTCAACGGTTAGGAACTCAGTATTTATTTTCTCTTACTGTTCTCCCCTTACTAAGAAAGATAATGTTTTAAACTTCGCGGAAAAATTTATCAATACACTTAGGGATCTTGTCAAGAACACTTGAATAAATAATATTCTACAACCTACTCAACTGAAAGAGCTCTGACCGGAAAGCTCGCATTATATTTTACATGTAAAGTAATTTCGAGGAATTCTGGTTACTTCATTTAGATTTATGTCTCTAATAATTTGTAACCAAGGTATGGCTTTTCAGGGCTACCTAAGTCTTTAAATTCATAATGGTGTATACAAATCTTCCTGAAAGATCAGTGTAACAAACTCTGAACGGAATAATTCCGGGATTAAAGATTTTTCGAAGGGTTGTGGCTATTCGCGAAATACTGCCTCTAACCTATGTGCCCTTACAACCCTTAAAATATTTTTCAATCTGCTCGAACCTATACTTGGGTTCTTTGAATGATTTTATTCTGATGGAGTATTGGTTGCCTTCCTGCTGGGGTATGTATGATTTATACATTAAGTCAGATTTGACGAATCAAAGTATAAGTTAAAACTCGTGGGGGAGTTTTCTTTCTCAGTTGAATGTTCCCACTTTATAGAAGGGGCTGAAATTTGGGTGTTTACTTGTTAACGACCGAGCCAGAGAGACGCTACTTGTGTATCCACTGAGAGTTGTATTGGCATTGAATGCATTTTATAAAATGTTAGGGATTCGACTTATTGGTATCCACTTCCACAAAGTAAGTAGAAGAAGCGTGATCCTAAATAACGGAATACAAAAAAAATCAGGTATATTGGAGTAAAGTTGGATGTTGATTTATAGGATTCTGGCGGGCTAACACATAGTGCCGATACAATAGCTGCCAATAGGTACGAGATTTAAATTTCTGTATGAGCTGGTAAATCCTGACTAGGCATGTTCCGATTTTACTAGTCTAGAAGAAATTGATGAATTAGAATCTATAGAAGTGAAGCGGAACATCGTAAAGAAACCAGGGTGCTTTAAGCGTAAGTAAAGTCGTGTAGGGTAGGCAGAATAAGGGGGGGTGGCGCCAAAGTAAGAATTTATTTCGTCATTAAAAAACACAGAGCACATCCATGTATTTGGTTTGCCAGCTTATTGATTGTGGAAAGCCTATAGACCATGGCGTTAGCACTTCCCCAAAAAAGTAGATTTGATACAATGCAAAAGAGGGAAATACATGTTAAGGCCTGGTTTCGAATAGTGAAGTGTAGGCTCTTTATTGCGTAAAATTTAACACTTATTTAGAGGGCGACTACTCATAAGTATTCTCGAATCATAGGTATGAATGCTAATGTTAAATAAGGGTTTCATTACTAATAATAACCGTGGCCTTAGCCTCCCTTTGTGTATTAGGGCAAGTTTGATCATGATTAATTAATATTTCATAATAATTGTGATGTAAAAAATCAACCTCCTCTTAGTATATGTCGGCTTGTCCTTTAAGGGGTAAGAATATGAACCCCTAAATTCTTGAGATGCAATCTATAGTTGAAGGAAGAAATGATGGTTTCTGTATTCATGGATCTAACACTAGTGAACATCTATAGGTTGTGATCTGAATTGATCTGTCTACAAGCCCGACTCTATTGTAGATCGCTAGCTGTCAAGCAGCATGGATTTCATCTTGATGAGGTAAATATTATGCTTATACTACTGCACAAGTAAGATTCCAATGAATAATATTATTTAAGAATTTGACACCTTGATAATCATTAGGCGTACATGGATGATAGGCGAGAATGGGAGCTTACCCTCAAGGTAAATCTCTGAATTGCAGCCACAGGGAGGAAGTCAAATTTGCTTAATTATTTTATTGAGCATTATGTAGTGAAAGTGAACTTAATGGTAGCAAGGGAACGATTAATATTATGAAGTCTAGATTTAGCATAATCGCCCCTTGTTATAATAATTCGGGTCTCTTGCGCAACATGCTGAAAGGGTTCTCTGTCCAAAATTATCCAAAAGAAGATTTCGAAGTTATTGTTGTCGACAACAATTCAAGTGATTCAGGTATTTATTCTTGTTATAAGGAATACAAAGACAAGTTGAATTTAACCTTACTTTATCGCCAGATTTTAGATAATCCTTTTGCCCTTAATTCTGCTCGAAATTTAGGAGTAAAGATTTCTAAATATGACTGGTGTGTTTTTACAGATAGCGACTGCATTCCATCCTCCAATTACCTGATGCTGATTAATAATATAATTAATAACAAGGGAAAGATTATCTGTATGACAGGGTTGAGGGAGTTCATTCACTTCAAGGACGTTGAGGTTGATATGATCGACGGCACTGATACACATCTAAGTGCCTGCCCCAGATTTAAAAGCCCATCGAATTATGGGTTAACAAAAGATAGAAGGATCGGTAAGATAGAAGACTTACCTGATACGGAGCAACCCTGGGGTCATTTCTATGGTTGTAATATGATCTATAAAAAAGAAGATATTATCAAAGTGGGAATGTTTGACGAATTTTATGATGGTACATGGGGGTATGATGATATTGATATGGCTTACAGGGTTATCAGTGAATTAAAGGTTGAACCAATTTTTGCAGATAAAGCCGTTGTTTATCATCAAGATGAGGTTGCACCGGCTGAGAAAATTGACAAGTCAGTCTCAAAGACTGAAAAGCTAAATAACCCAAACTATCAGTACATTTGCAAGAAAATTAACGGATACTATGAATTTAGTACTCGTGAGTTCAGGCGTTTTGGTTTAACAGGTTTTTAATTGACTGAAGTTGCTAAAATTTTTCTGAGTTGTTTTGTGTCTATTGGGGGATAGTGCTAGATCAAAATAGCAATTTACTGGTTCTTAATAAGATATGATTCACAATATTCGTGAAGAAATGAGCCTCCAGCCATTAGATGCCCGTTACATTGCATTCAACTGAGAATTTTCTTAAGAAAAAAGTTATCTTTTTTATGTCAAAGGCCGCTTTATTGGCAGTGGTGTATATCCAATAGCCCTTGTCATATTTGTTTATAGTAAAATTCAAGGTATCTCTAGCGACAGCATAGACTGCAATGCAGTCATCATCGTCAATGGGTAAGTAACTCAGCATAAAATCTACTTTTTCCGGCTGGTCAGATCTTTTCTTCACGCCAAGAACATCAAGTAAAACCATTCCGTAGTAAGCTATATCATATTTCTGCAATAGATGAATCTGCTGACGCGCAGATTTATTTAGTGTGCTGAAGGAAAATTTAAACCCGCAAGCAGTATTGCCGATTTTTTTCTGAATGATGTGTTGTTTGGGTAAATTTTGTGTAAATTCTTGTGTTATTATTATATTTGCCTTTTTCCTGCCCATAAATTCTGTAAAACAAACGATAAACTTTTCAGTGATATCCTCAAGAGAAGGTTCTTCAGTGCTCACTTTAGCCGATAACATTGCAATATCGTCAACGGCTCCTTTTGTATTTCTATACCCCTTCAAATAGAAAGGATTTTTTTTAGGATCCCTTCTATTGTACAAAATTAGTCCAACAATGAGAAATAAGGCCTTGAGAAAATCTATTGAATACTTCCAAAGAGAGCGATTTCTACTCCCATGGTAGAGTCTTTTTAACTTTAAATAATATTTTTCGGATCTGGCTTTTTCTCCTTGCAATACATGTTTTGCACATTTAACAACCAGCAGCCCCGTATATCCTGAGAAGAATTCGTGATTAATAATGAAGTAGGTACTGTCATCGCAAAAATGAATGTAAATTGGAATCCTCATCTTTTCTAGGTTTCTATAAACAAAATTTCTACTTGAATTTTTGGTTGTCTGCTTTTGTAATTCTTTTATTTGAGAAAGATAATAAGGCTTAGAGTGAGGAGCAGAAGTTAGCTCTACTAGATCATAAAGTATGCTCAAGCAACTCGTAACTTCTTCCTTTCCATATTTTTTAAAGCGATATACCATTAATGTTGTTACAGTATCATTCTCTTTTAAAAACTGCTGTACAAAACTTTTTGGAGTTTTTACTGGAGTAAATAGATTGATCAATATTTTGGTGAAAAGTTGCATTAGATCTCTCTGCGAGTGTGAGCTAATATCTCAGTTATAAGAAAACCATATTTTAAAGCTCTAAATAAGCTTAGTTTGTCATTAGAAGAATTAGAGGTCTCCTTATAGATCATTATTAAATTTATAACATTCAATGCGGAAAAAATTTCATCCAGTATTTCATTTAGGCTGTGTGTCAGATGTTGTGTTTAAAGAGGTGTCTATAACACTTATTCCAAAAAGCTATTTCCACGCCTCTTAAATCTCTTTTAGTTATTTTTAGTGATACCTTTGATATTGAAAGCTATTACATAATTTAAAATTGGTTGGTCTCACGTAATCACATAAAAATAAGACCGACAATTGAGAGTCGATTCAAGTCAGGATTAACAGGTGATCATTGGAAATGATCAAACCTTGCCCTTCTGCGCTTAAAAGAGGTCCAAAGCCCACTGATCGGCTAGAAAGCATGTTATGAATTTTTCCCTCCTGAGCTAATGGAAACGTCTTCTTTTATACTATCCCCATCGAGCACTTGCTGGAAAAGGTACTAACTATAGGAAGAGCAAGGTACTTGTTTAGGGGGGCGGTGAAAGTTTCTGGGACAACTTAATCAAAGGTTTCTGTTTGAAATGGGGCATCATTTCCGATTACAGCTTTTCTACAGCAAGAAAATGAGGGCTGAAGTTGGGAAACTATTCGGAGTTAGGATACAAAGTAGATGGTAGTAGTCGGCTGCGAAGACATTTTATTACGGGTTACCGTTAACTCATTAGCTGAAGTAAATTCATTGCATCCTAATTCATATTATGCATTGAAGTACAGAAATTGGTCGCTTTGTAAATTCTAAAGTGACTGCCCCTAACTTTCGCCGAGATTACTTAGTGAGTCATGGATTGGATCTCACTTGCCGGCAGAGGGGAAATAGGAAGCAGATCAAGAAAGGATGGTGAAAAGCTCAGAATTTATTAGATAGCTTCGAAGTCTATCTGTTGGTTGTATCGTATTTAGGCCTTTGATAGGTAATCCTCTTCTTCGCCAATGTTTTTTTATGTGCAATTTGGCAATGAAACTTATTAATTTTGTGCAAGATTTTCCATAATTATTTGTTGACTCGCTAATTTATTTTAATAAATGTCTGGTTGGTAGCAATTTTATATTTTTTAACAATATTTGAAATCTAGTACTCGACAAAAGTAGGGTGTTGTGTTTTGAGCTTGTATGTATAAGTATTTAATTTCTTTGAAATATTAAGCTAGGGAAGATGTTTGAATGGAAGTTGAATCAATCCTTGATTGATATTAATTGGTTGAAAAATAACTTAATAATTTTTCAGAGGAAACCGTACAATACTTCACTGTCTTACATAATCAATTTAAGGTGGTGATCGCACAATTTTTTAAAACAAAAGATGAACTTGTATGCCGATCTATTGAAACAGTTGCAGGTAGTTAAATTAATAGTATTACATTGCCATATGAGCTGCCGGTTTTTATAGTTTTATAATTATTAAGATGATGGCTTTTTTTGTTGATACTTACTTAAAGTCTTGAATCCAATGTTAGCCAATACAGGTGAGTTCCCCAAAAGTTATTTGCTATCAATTGTGACCCTAATACGTTTGCAATATGTTTGTACCAGTATAGATATTTTAATCAAATATATTTTCCTTATTGGGTAGGCTAAAGGTAGATAGAAAATATAAATATATTAGTAGATAAATGACGAATTCTATGCCTTTTAGAGGTATTACACGACGAATGATTCTTATTTGATGTCGGTTGATAGTTAAACAGTATACTAGGTGCTTCAATTGATCGGTATTGAATTTGTTAACCACAGAATATCTAGGGTCAATAGTTAAATATTAGGCTTTATAACTTCTTAGAGGTTATGAATCTGGTAATTTTATATAAGGTCGAAAAAAACTATTGGACGCTACGAGCTGTAGATAAGTAGATGCAAAAGCTTGTGTATATTTTTTTGATCAGATGGGTGAATAAGAACTATTGATATTCTTCGATTGGTAAAATGGTGATCTACTCAAAATATAAATTATAAAAATCTACCAAATATGCATCATAAGAAGGGTGGTAAAAAAAAAGCGACACTGCTAAGCGCAACATTGCTCAGTGCAACTTGCATGATAGGCTCGGGCTGGCTGTTTAGCGCCCAATTAACGGCTAGATATGCGGGTAACTGGGCATTTGTGGCATGGATACTCGCAGCAGTTTTAGTTTTGATGGTAGGTTTGTGTCTTGCGCGCGTCGTGTCGATTTATCCGGTCCGAGGTGCACTAGCTCAAGCCTGTGCTTATTCTTATAACAGTATCTTTGGTATGCCTTTTTCCTTTGCCAATTGGTTTGGCATTCTAATGGTGGTTGCAACGGAGGCTCAGGCTACTACACAATATCTTTCTTCTGCTATTGGCTCTTCTTTACTGATTGAAAGTCATAGTCTTACCATTTGGGGAAAATTACTTGCCCTTAGTATCTTAGCGTTATATCTACTGATTAATTTTTATGGTATTCGTTGGCTAACTAAAATCAATAATATTGTAACTGTACTCAAGATTTTTACTCCACTATTTGCTCTGACAGTTTTACTCATTGTAGTTTTTACCCGAAATCACATAGGTTCAAATTTTTCTCTTCCTTCCAGTCAGGAATTTGAGTTCCATAGTGCCTTTTCAGCCATCATTGGTGCAGGTTTGATCTATTCCTACAATGGGTTTCAAGTAAGTGTTGCTTTTGCTAGTGAAATCAAAAATCCTAAACGCAATATTCCTTTAGCGATAACACTGTCGATAGTAATCATTACTTTGGTTTATTTGTCATTGCAATTTGCTTTTATGGAGGCCGTTCCACATCAGGTGTTGATAGAGAATGGTGGCTGGCAGGGGTTGAACTTTGCTTCACCACTGTTAGATCTAGCCACTCTGCTTGGCCTCCACTTTTTGGCGTTAATATTACTTGCAGATAGTATCACTAGTCCCTCAGCTTCTGGATATACGTACCTTGGAGCTTCATCAAGGATTTTATTTGCGATGGCCAAGGTAGGGCAAATGCCTCGCTGGCTAGCGGTGCTAGATCCAGTGCACAATATTTCCAGACGATCCATTCTAGTTAACTGGGTATTGGCAGCTATTGTTTTGGCTAATGCGGATAGTTGGGCAGCACTTATGGTAATAGTAACAGGGTACCATATTGTTAGTTATATGGCTGCGCCTATCAGTATGGGAGCCCTTGAGCCTAACACCCGTTGGTTTGGGCTGATAGTTTTTATCCTACTGGGTTTATTAATGCAGACATTACAGTCTTCTTCGCTGCTTTTAGTATGTGCATCTTTATCAGTTTTGGTCTCTATATATGCAGGGCTTCATATAACAAAAGCTGGTATTCATAAGCTAATTATATTTACTTTTCCATTTTTGGCATACTTATGGAGCTTGTACCTTATATCAAATGTTTGGTTGATAATAAGCGCATCTACAGGTTTTTATCTGTTGATGTCTTCGCGTTATTATGTTGAATTCTGCAAAAGTTATAAGGCAAGAGATTGAGGGTAAAAGATGCTCTCATAAAGTGGGCATCTTCATAAAAATTGGGTCTGAAAGGTTTGACCTGACAGCAGTGGTGAGATATCTGCCAGGTCAAATTTTGAAGGTCAAAACATAGAATTAATCATCTTGTTGGCTTTCGAGTTGCCTGAACCATGATTGAGATCATCCCAGGTTACTTTTCCGCTGGCAAGATCTAACTTAACACCCTGATGTCCAACATAATTTCCACCTTGACGTAAAGTCATCTCAGTGAAAACTCCCTGGGTAGTGAAATTAAATCTTTCAGTATTCGTAATGTTAAAATTAACATCAAACATGCGATTAAATTCCAACACGCCACGTACGGTATCAACTAACGCTCGTGTGTGTGTCAAGCTAGATCCATTTCCAAGCATGGTTTGATGTGAAGAGCTACCATTGAGTGATACGCCACCAAAAACCCATCCCCGCCACTTTCTACCCGGTGCAATAGGGCAGACTGCTGCCATTATCTCAAGGGCATCATTTCTTACCTGCGGAGCTTGCATTGATCCTGAAAAATGAGCGACTACACCAATCTTTCTAGGGGCGCCGCTATAGAGTACTAGCCCTACACAGGAACCATAACCGTCAGAACGCAGCTCTCCTGCATTGGTGCCTGTCACCCAAGTACATTCCGGTCTGAATCGATAAGCAGCATAATTACCACCTAGCTGAACTGCCATAACATTGCCTCCATATCGGATAATTATCAATTATGTGACTGTTTGGTCACTGTCAATATAACCGTACATCACGCAGTGACCTTGATCAATATCAGTTAATTACAAATTGAAAGAGAAATATTGCTTGGGATTTTGCTGGTGAGTTCTTTCAGTTTTTAAAGGTGGAGATCATGTCCTTCCTGTTCGAAAGTATAGGCGTGTGGTTTCAGTTAGTGGTTTTGGGTTTTTCACTTAGAAGGCAGAGTTCTCAGGGTACAATTGACGTTATATAGCTCTATTTATTTACACTTGCAGACTTTCAACTATACGTAGATGCGCTTGCTCAGATTTTATTTTATTTCCCAGTTGGAATTGGACCGAAGTAGAGTTGTGAAATATCTTTTTGTGTGCGGTTTGCCTGTCAGTCACCAGGATTTATTGTACTTGAGGGCAGAAGATAACTATTGATGGGCCTCCATATGCGGATATTTTACAGCGTAATTGTGCAGGAAATATGGAAAACATGGCTACTGCTCCTTGTTTTTTATTGGCTTGTTTTTTTGCGCCACTAATCTGGCCGTAATTGTCGTTAGTGTTCATTAATTTTATCCAGGCATTGTGAATTCGAATCATAATTTCAGTTTTTTATGCTCTCTTAGTCTTTTTAAGTGGTTTTATATTGCTTTTCCTGAATTGTTGTGAGAGCAAGGTTCTATTTTCAATCTAAATGGTTTTTTACTTGGTTTATAGGAACCGTGTTAATCAGTGGCGGTCCATAGCTTTGTCGCTAACGCTACTTCTGAAGTAAAACCTGCTTCGGTAAGTGAAGGATCTAGCTTAACTGGGGAAGGACATCGGACAAGATTGAATAACAGGCAAAGATATGATTTACCGAAAAACCAAATTAGCTTCTGTATTTAAACAACCTTTTTTTAGTCATACATTAATGGCTGTAGTTTTAACTGGAATTAGCTCTAATGTACTTGGCCATGGTTATGTAGAAGCTGCTGATGGCGGGGTTGCATCCGCACGTGGGGTACTATGTAAATATCCTCTCGACTCTGGAGAGATGAATATAAACTGCGGTGCAGTTCAGTGGGAACCACAAAGTGTAGAGGGTAATGAAGGCTTCCCGGAAAGTGGACCCGCTGATGGGCAGATTGCCAGTGCGGGGAATAGCTCTTGGTCAGAGCTAAATGAACAGTCTTCTGATCGCTGGGTTAAGAATTATATCAGTTCTGGTTGGCAAACCTTTAAATGGCACTTCACTGCGAACCATGTAAGCAGGGATTGGAAATACTATATTACCAAAGAGAACTGGAATCCAAACGCGTCCTTAACCCGTGATCAGTTTGATCTTAATCCCTTTTGTGAAGTGGATGGAAACTATGAGCAACCTCCAACAAATATGACACATGAGTGTCAGGTTCCAGATCGTGAGGGTTACCATGTCATCCTCGCTGTTTGGGATGTTGGTGATACAGTGAATGCTTTTTATAACGTTATCGATGTTGAGTTTGATGGTGATAATGTTACTAATACTGCGTGGAGTGCTGTAGGCACAATTAATCCAACACAAGACTTAAATATTGGAGATAAGGTATATACCCGTGTGTTTGATAGCTCCGGTGAAAATAGCTCTTATTCTACACTTCTGGAGATTGCCTCAAGCGAGCAAGGGATCGCAGAAAATTGGTCTCACGACTTGGCTGAATTGATTAACCGAGAGCAAACCAGTATTAGAGCTGGTGATTATGATGGTAGCAGTAGCTTTGAATCCTTGTACGGTATTAATAGTATTTATCTGCTAGAAAATAGTGGCCTGAGAAACGTTGAGATTGGGTACGAACTTAGTGCTGATCAGGGGGATGGTACTTCAGATACCAATGACGATGATTCAGATGATACTGGAAACACCGAAGGTAGTGGGAATACTGGGACTGCCTCTTGTGCAGTATTTGAGCAGCCCTACGCTGGTGATCCGGGTTACGCGATTGGGGATATCGTTATTTTTGATGGTATCGCTTACGAATCCAAACACGAGCCCAATTGGTGGTCTCCAAGCTCGGCGCCAGCACTTTGGATTGAAACCACTTGTCAAACGGTAGGGGGTGAATCAAACAACGATTCTGATACGGGATCAGGCAATACTTCCTCTAATAACAATTCTGATGACAATACCAGCACAGAAGGCGACACGGCAGCTTCCTGCCCGGAATTTCAGCAGCCTTACGCAGGCGATGAGGCCTATCAGTCTGGTGATCGTGTAACTTTTGAGGGCCAGGTATATACTTCCACCTACGGGCCAAATTGGTGGTCTCCCACTGCTGCACCCCAGTACTGGGAGCAGAGCTCATGTCAGTAACTTAAACATTCTCAACCGCTTCCATATAATGAGAGGGATGCGGTTGAATATAGGTGGCCCATTTCCTTAGTATTGACAGCATGAAATACAGCTTTCCAAGTTATTTCTTACCAGCCTTTTGGCCGGTTATTACATGTAAATTCATTACGTACATAAAGGTGGCAACCGATGGCAACCTTCGTTTTGGTACATGGCGCTTGGCAGGGAGGTTGGTGTTGGCGGCGGGTTGCGGATCGCTTGCGTAATTTTGGCCATTTAGTATTTGCTCCCACATTAACAGGTCTAGGAGAGAGAGTTCACCTTTTAAATGATAAGATTGACCTGGACACACATATTCAGGATGTTCTTGGTGTCATTGAATCGGAAGAACTCTCTAACATCATTTTATGTGGTCATAGCTATGGGGGAATGGTCATTTCCGGTGTTGCTGATAAGGTACCCAGCAATGTCCGCACTCTTGTTTATCTTGATGCTTTGGTGCCGGAGAGCGGGCTATGCACTTTAGAACTCTTACCTAAGGAAATAGGTTCTACCTTGCTTGAAAGTGCGAGATCCACAGATAAAGGCTTTCTGGTAGCCCCAGATCAGGCTAAAAACTTTGGAGTAAATATTCATGATCAGGCCTGGGTTAATAGGCGCTGTGTAGACCAGCCCCTCAAGACCTTTGAGCAACCAATCTTTTTGGAGGGGGCTTGGAAACTAATTCCTGATCGCATTTATATCTATGCAACAGGGTGGGCTCCGGGAATTGGTAAGCCATTTTATGAAATAGCACAACGGGATAGCGGATGGCAGTCCAACTCTATTCAATGTGGACATGATGTAATGATTGATAAGCCTGAGGAATTAACGCAGATATTAATAGCCTCTATTTAAATATTCTTATCAGATTGCTACTTGAGAAACTCTGGACTTGTCTTTATAGTCTAAGTCATAAGCGTTATAGGGATTGATATGACAAAGAGTACGCAGGTTTTAACTTCCAGGATCACCTGCCCTTTATGTGGTCATGATCATACGGAAACTATGCCGATTGATGCATGCCAATGGTTCTATCAGTGTAAGAATTGTGGAGAGCTATTAAGTCCCAAGAAAGGCGATTGCTGTGTATTTTGCTCTTATGGAACGGTTGCATGCCCACCGGTTCAAAAAGATGGAAAATCCTGTTGCTCCTCGTAAGGGGCAGCCATAATTTTAGTGGTAAGAAAGTATAAACAGGTAGGCTGTTGGCTCAAGCGGGATCGAAAGTATAGGCGTTTAGCCCATTCTATTCTGATCTCTCCTTTAGGTGTTCAATGGCTTGATCAATTTCCGGCTTATTTTCTTCTATTAATCTATCTGCATGAATTTTTAATGAATCGATTGATTCGTAGTCAAAAATCCCGACTTTGGGATTGTTTACTTTTACGTTTAAGTAGTCAAATTCTATCCTCCCTTTTGGAGATAATAATTTTGCAATTCTTAGAGCGTAGAGCTGCTGCGTATCCATAGATCGTTGTACATCTGTGATAAGGTCAGGAAACCATTGCAGTCGTCCCCAGTTTTTTATGTCTTGATAACTATCCTTTGCGCTACGCAGAGGCGGGGTACCCGATCCCATTATAAGTATGTAATAATTTTTATTTGGGTATTTTTCAATAATGTCCAGTAATATCATGCTGGTCGGATCATTTTCTGATACCGCGGCATCTGCAAAATATCGATGACTGAGGTCCCTGCTTGATGTTAGAAAGTCTACAGGAGGGAATACCCCTTCCGCGCTGGATGCAGCAACCACTAGCTGATAGACACTGTTTGAAGGGAGTTCAGCAATTTCTTCACCATAATTTTTAAAAAGATGTACCCTTCCAGTGTAGATATCAAGAGAAGGTACAATGACTGGTTTTTCTAAATCAGTAAATTTTAAGCTTTCTGAGTAATGAAATTTTAAAACTTGATGGAGTCGATCTCCCATGAACCTCGGTGAAAACATTCCAGCTCCAGTCAATATTTTATGATACCAGGGTGTTGAGAATAAATATTTACTTTCAGATTTGTAAAGTTTTATCAGTAGGTCTATTTTTGAGCCGTAGTCACCATATTGTTCACGTAGTTGTTTCATGGGAATGTTGATTCCTGTAGCAATAATAGCTCCGGTGGATACTCCACTGAAAACATCAAATATTTCATTTATAGGCTTGCCTACTTGACGTTCAATATATTGAAGAACATATAGTGGGATAAGACCTCGAACCCCTCCACCATCCAAAATTAGGATGTTGATGGTTTCTTTATCCTTGAGGGGGGCTTCATAGATAATGGCTTCTTCAGTAACCGGTATCCTATGGAGCTTAGTTTTTTCAGTAAAGCGATGATTGTAGATATAAATTGTGATGCCAATTGTGGCTAACAATAGAAGTATAAAGAGTGTAAGTTGCCAGGTCTTCATTGTGTCACCCAAGTAGCCTGCCAATAATACAGGCATAATTTGAGCAATAATATTTATTTCCAAGTGGCTTTTAGCGAAGTTTTTGATTTAATTTTTATTTTTCTTATTCATAAATTATATTGTTGGTAGGGTTGTTGGTGTTTTGATCGGAGTGGCTGAGATGGCTATTCCCTCTGGAATTCTATCGAAATGCATATATTGCAGAAGAGTATATAATCTGGTTGGTCTTGTGATATCTACATGGTCAATATTCTGACTGTCTGTTAACATTTTGCACAGGTATTGAGAACAACTACCTTTCAAAATGATGATATTTAGGATAACCTCCTAGACTCACTGTATTCTGCTGATCGAATTATGACTTATGCTACGATAGAGTCATTATAGATGTGTACCGAACCCTAGATATAGACCCACTGGTTTTGTAAAGAATTCTAAGCTGTGAGCTCTAGGCTAATAATTATGTTTAAATATTTTTTTGTGGCCCTTTTGTTGTTGATTTTGGCTTCATGTGGCAGGCCCGAGTCACTTTCAATTGAATCTGGGGGGGAAGCTAGGCTTGGTACTGAAGAGGTCGTTGGGGGGACGCTTGAGCAAGAAAAACAATTACAGGACATTGTTAGTTCCACTGAGCTATCTAAAGATGATATTTCAAGTGTAGAAGATCACACTGAAACTCCTGATAACCAACATGGCCCTCAAAGCGATCTAGCCACTGAAAAAAGCTCTAGGCCGATAGATATCAGTGCAGCTTTCGAGAAGGGCGTATCTTCAGTTGAGAAGTATGATTTCTCCAGAAAAAGCACATTGCCTAATCTTTTTGAGACGCAGCAAAAGGCTGAGAATGTCTCTTTTAGTGGTAAGCTAATAAACGATCCTGAAAATCCTGATTACCTTCAGTCATTGGAGGGGGTGGAATTCTCAATAGAAATTAAAACACGATAGAATAAAATAGAAAGGCAATTCGCTGCATCTAAGGTGGTTGCTGTAATATATCAATATAATTGGTTCTCTAGTGTCTGTTTGAGTTTTGCCTCTCTTTGATTAACTATTTTTTCTCTATGGGTTAGATGCAGCCGCTAATGTCTTGTGTTATTTTATTTCGGATAGTGCGCTCTTTATCTTCCTGGTCTAATATTTTATTTGCAGGAACGGGGCTCAAAGTTTAATACAAGGAGTGTATCCAGAATGTCAGGAAGTTATCCAGATAGAATTAAGCAGCTACCTATTTATGATGGTCGGTTTGATGCCTACAAGTTGGAGGCAAAAGGAGGTGATGTCCTTTTTGCATCATATCCGGCGGGCACTGTTATTCCAGATCATACGCATGCGACTGATAATTATGGGGTGATTACGAAAGGCGAGTTGATACTAAGTATGAATGGTGATGTTCAGCGCTTTGGAATTGGCGATTGGTACCATGTTCCGGAAAATACTGAACATGCTGCCTCATTTGAAGAGGATACAGATGAAATCGAGTTTTGGTTTCAAGCTAAAGATAAAGAGTAAAGCCTTTAAATTCCCCAGTAAAATCTATTAAATTCAAAAGGATTGAATAACCCGAATACGGTCATCCATGGCTCTAATGGAGATTGGGATTGTAGGTGCAAATACCTCCCAAGCGTGATTAACGCCTGGACGCAAGTGGAACTCTGTACTTACCTCGTCATTGGCGAGTAAGCGTGCATATTCAATATTTTCATTGCGAAAAATGTCCAATTCCCCAATTTCAATATATGCGGAGGGCAACCCTTTCGCGTTTTTTAAGTGAGCTGGAGCGGCAACAGCGGTTACTTTACTTGTGCCCATTGTTTCTCCGAGATAAGCCTGCCAAGCGGTAAGGTTGTCATCATTAGTCCAAAGTACATAGGGAGCCAGCTTTGGGTCCTCAACAGTATTCCGGTCATCAAGCATTGGATATATAAGAATTTGTTTTGCTAAAGAAGGGCCATTCCTGTCCCTTGATAAGATGGTCAGTGCCGCAGACAGCCCTCCGCCAGCGCTATCGCCCATAACAGCTAACCTGTTGGGGTCTACTTGCAGCAATTTGGCATTCTTATGGAGCCAGCACAATGCCGAGTAACAATCCTCAATTGGGGTTGGATAAGGATATTCTGGCGCTTTGCGATAATCCACTGAGAGAAATGGCACGCCACTCTTTGAGACATAGTTTGCGACTAATCGGTCGTATATTCCTACATCATTGAAGATCAAGCCCCCACCATGTAAGTAGAGTACCGCTGACCCCGGCGTTGAGTTTTGTTTACAGTACCATCGCAATATGATGCTGGATTCATCGGGCAGCTTTACCAGAAAATCTTCTATTGATACATCGGTTGGCATGGGATGGGTTTGAAATACCTCTCTGAGAACATGCTCACCAACCTCACGTCTTGTGGCCACATCACCTACTGCTATTGGCTCTATGGATTCCAGTAAAGCCCTAAATTGCTCGATTGCTTGGCTGAATTGGCTGTCAAGGGTATAGGCCATGATTTTTCCGTATCTTATGGCTTGGTACTGACGGTAGGGTATTTCTATTGGAAAAAGTTGGACGCTTATAGCTTCGTCTATTTTTTCATCCATGTGTTGGAAATGCTGCCTGAATCCAGTGTTGCCTCGGGGGGTAACATTCACCCAGACGGGACGTTCAGAAGTAAAAGTGAAACTTTACAGTCATACCTAAATGATAGCGTTCAGCGCTAATTCATTTGTGCCTATTGTGAAATTTTATGAAAAATAGCTTTATAGATTGACTGTGAGCAGCTACTACGTGTGTGAAGTAATAGTTAAAAAATAAGAAAGATCCAGAGTAATAATTTTCAAATTACCTCTCCACCCTCCTATCCAAAAATGTGTACGCATTATGGAATGGTTAAGTAACGTTAAGGATTCACTTTTGCTGCGGTCTTTTAGGGTAATTTTCCTATTGAAACGCCAGCGCTAGTCAACTCCCGAAAAACTGGAGAGACACTCTGTATTTTGTGTTTTCACTATCAAACGATCTGTCAGGGATAAGTAATGCTAAGAATAATTTACTCGTTATCTATTTTTTTACTGGGAATCTCAGCATCGATGATGGCTGCTGGAGAAATTGATTCAGGGGATGCAAAGGTGCATCGGTTGGATTTGCAGGGACAAATTGATACTAGGGCACCGTTGTCAAAAGCGCTATGGGCAGGGGCACATAATGCCTATGCTTCTTTCCAGTGGGATCAAGGAGTATATACCGATGTTAATCAATGGTATGCCCCTGAGAAGCTGTTCCATCGTGGTATCCGCTTAGTGGAGTACGATACCTACCCTTCATCCACGTTTAGTTCTACTCCACACATGTGTCATATGGGACTTGAAGAGGCGACTATGTGCATATACATGGTAGGCACAGCGGCAACTCTCGGGGATGGCTTTGATGAGATCACAGATTTTCTTGAGGATAATCAGGATGAAGTGTTATTTATAAAATTCGAAGCTTATGATTCAGATTATCATCAGAATTTTAGGAACAAAATTGGTGAAAAGATTGAGAGTCGCCTGGGGGACTATGTTTTCAAGCCAACTGACTGGGGTTACGCGGAAGGGGATTGCGCTTCATTGCCAGTGCAAACTTTAAGCAAGCAAGATGTGCTGGATACAGGGCGAAACATTATTCTTTTTACTCAGGTACCTAGAGAGTATCCGCACACAGGGGATAATAATCTTTGCGATTATCATGATGAATCCAAAACAAGCAAGTATTTAAGGAATGTCTGGATTGGCGTAGATGAAATGGATGCTGCTGGCAATCTAACCTCCAATGAACCTTTGGCTCAAAATTCCAGCCAGTTGACAGCGGATTCTGATGGTAATAGCAGCGCTACCACCCACTATAAAAATGGAAATTTCAGTGTCGCACAGGATGCGACTACGGAGTACAGTAAGAACGATATCAAAATTTATGGTGATACCGTCCAAGAATAAGCACAGGCAGGTTACCAGCTGATAGAGTTGGCTTTAGTTGAAGCCAATGCAACAACCATTGAAGCATCCAAAGCTCCACTTATTGAAGATTTCCTTTGGTCTTGGCGAGATGACTCACCGGGTACCGAGCACAGTTGTAGTTGGCTAACTAATGATGGGGAGATTAGAGATTATGATTGCTCTACGATCCGTGTATTTGCGTGTGTAGATGCTAATAGAAATTGGCACATCAGTGAGTCCACCGGTGCCTGGATTGATGGCTATAGCGCTTGTGCTGCAGAGGGCTATCAATACGGTATGCCTTATAATGCCCTTGAAAGTACTGAACTCTATGCTGAAAGAAATACTAAGGGCATAACAACTTCGGTTTGGGTAAATTATTATAAGGTATTTGAGGATTTTTGGCTTGCCAGCCAGGATGCTTACTCTGATTATGGTTACCTCAAAAAGGATGCGATTGGTGGCACTGGTGGTGCTGCATTTGATCCCATCGATTTAATCAAGCATAAACTGCTTGGTAGCGGCACTATGAATTTGAAATCGGTACAAATTCGTTCTGGAGGTCGTATTGATGGGTTAAAGGCTTTTTATGAATTCCAGCAGGCTGTTAGCCATGTAAATGCGAGTGATCGTGAACTTTGCATTGAGTATGGTGAGGGAGATGGTGGCTCAATGGGCTCTGTCCTTAGTTTTGACTCCGCCAGTGGTGAATATCTCGATGATGTTAAAATCTGCTGGGATGATGAAAAGTACAGTTCCGGTAGTATTTATTATTTAAAACTGACTTCCAGTACAGGGGAGACAGTTTCAGGTGGCATGCAGCAGGGTTCCTGTAAGAGCTATTCTTCTACCTCTACCCAGCAGATATTTGCTTTCCATGGGCGCCAAGGGGATGAAGTTATTGCTTTGGGTGTGCACAAGCTTTCCAGTTCTTTGATCAATGCTGGCTATTACGCAACGGAATGGCTCAACAATGACAACCCCTCCTCTGGTGGCATTGACTACGAAAGCTTTAATGAACACAAAGCGGCAGGTAATATCTCCAATACCTGTGAAGTGAAAGATGTCGTAAATGTTGTTGGTCAGCTTGGCTGATTCCAAGCTGGATTACAGGTTTACAGGAGAGAGTATATTAGTGGGGAATTACGGTTCTAATTATCGTTTCTTCTGTGGAACAGAGAATTGTAGTGATTACGAGGTAAAATACTTCTTTACTACGCCTTCTTGTTTGCCCTAGGTGGCGGAGGTGAGGGCGGGTTGGGAGGCCCAATCCACACTTACTCTAAAACCTTATTGAATATTTATGGGCACACTTGCTTGCTTCTTTTTGCTCAATCTCACTTTATCCCACTTTATGACTCCCGCAATGAGCCCAGAAATGATCAATAAGCTTGAACAGATTTTCACTATCCCCAGAGGCTCTTGATAAACAAGCCAGCTAGCTAGGAGACCAAAAATTGGTACCAGTAAGGTAAGAGGAGCGATAGTTGATAAAGGGTAAGTGACAATCAAACGATTCCAAATCCAATAGCCTAGTAAGGTGGTGGGCCAAGCCTGAAATAGAATTGAGGCTAGGGTAAGCTTATCAATTTCAATAAGGTTGTTTAAAACCTCTTTACCTTCCAGAGCCAACGCAAGAACCAGTAAAGGGATGGGAGCAAACAGAAGGCTCCAGACAATAAAAGCGAAAACCTCCTTGGTATTGGCCGCTTTGACAATCAGCCCACTGATACCCCAGCAAGTTGCTGCCAGAATCACTAGCACCACACCGAGGGGGCTGACACTGCCATCTTCAATAAGGAAAGCAATCCATAATCCTAAGATTGCCAGGCTGGCTCCCAATATTTTTTGTGTACTGACCGTCTCTTTAAGGATCAGCCAGCCAAGTAATACGCTAATTGCTGCATTGAGCTGGAGCAGCAGTGATGCCATACCTGGAGAGAGCCCAGCAGTAAGCGAGCAAGTAGCAAGTCCCCAGATACCTGTGCCAAAGACCAAGCTATAGCTGAGGATATAGCGCCAGGCAACGGGCGGCTTGGGAATAAAGAAAATGGCCGGTATTGCTGCAAGAGTGAAGCGCAGCGCGGTAACTAGTAGTGGATTGAGATTTGTCGTACTCACTTTAATGGCAATAAAGTTGACACCCCAAATAGCCATCACGAAAATTCCAAGGCTCAAATCTTTGTATCTCATAACTACTGTCCCATTGATATCGGGATAGTTTCTGTGCATTCTGAGGTTAGGGACAGATACAGATTTCAATTAAAAAAAGTATACAGTTTGTTACTTTCTGCCCAATAAGGGGCTGGAAGGTTAATTGAGTTTGGGGAGTATGATGCGGTACAAGAAAATGGCTGATTATTTAGTGGAAGATATTCGCCAGGGAAAGGTGCAGCCAGGACAAAAGCTTCCTTCTCTACGTCAGCTTGCTAGGGTGAATGAGGTTAGCCTGACTACCGCATTGAATTGTTATCGTTATCTGGAGGAGACGGGATGGATTCAGGCTTTACCGCAGTCAGGTTTTTATGTAAGAAAACCTTTGGATGTTTCTGGGTCTCCTGAGATGCCCGCTTTTTCTTGCCAGACTACGACACCGATTGCGGATCATTTCTTTCATTCGGAGGAGCCAGGCCCACTGGGAATAACTCAGCTATCTGTAGAGTTGCAGCCTGTTTCTAAGTTAGAGCGAAGCTTACGTCGCGCTTCACGTAGTCAGGGGAGCCGGGTGTGTCTTTATCCTAATGTGCAAGGAGAATTGCCTTTGCGTCGTTCTCTCAGTGAGCACTTTGGCGCTTCGGGTTTCCATTTCCAAGCTTCTGATCTGGTGATAACCAATGGCTGTCTTGATGCTGTACGTACAGCACTGGAAGTAACGACAAAACCTGGGGATGCAGTAGCGGTCAGCTCTCCTTGCTATAGCGGTTTACTTCAGCTCCTCGGGGGAATGGGGCGGACTGTCGTAGAGATACCATCCACAATGGATGGTTTAGATTTGCGACAGATGGAGTTACAGATGCAAAAAGGCGGTGTTCGGGCTGGGCTTTTTACCTCTAGCCATATGAACCCAACCGGTATTAGTCTCAGTGTCGAACAGAAACAGCAGCTGGCTGGGTTAGCGAATAAATACCGAATCCCGATTATCGAGGACGACGTCTACCATGAGTTAGATCACCGGGGAGCCCCTCCACTCCCTGCATACCATTGGGATACCGGGGGATACTTATTATGGTGTGGATCTATATCAAAAACACTGAGTGCTGGTTATCGACTGGGTTGGTGTTTGCCTGGACGATATTTAAATAATTACAGACAGCAACGTCAACTCGAGAGCTTGGGGGTAAATTCACCACTCCAATTGAGCTTGGCTGATTTTATCAGTAGTGGGCAATATGCTAAGCACCTGGCGACATTGAGACCCCTGTTGCGGGAGCAAGTTGATCAGTATCGTAATTTCCTGGCCGACCATCTCATCCCAAAGGTGCGGATTAGCATGCCAACAGGAGGATTGGTTTTATGGCTTCAAGTTCCCGGGTTAAATGAGGATGAATTCGCGATTCTTTTAAAGAGGCAACTCTTGGATATTCGAACCGGAGTATGCTTTAGTACCTTGAATTACTATAAAGACTGCTTGAGGATTAATTGTGGTTTTCCATTGAGGGATAATAATGGTGAGTATTCCCAGGCAAAAAAACAGCTGGAGCAGTTGGTCGAACTGATCAATCGAAGTGTTGCTGCATAAGCTATACAGCTTAGTCCGGAAGGCATCCGTAAGTTTATTGTTATGTGCCTGCACCAAGTAGCTACTGACTTCAGAGGGATCAACTTTAGTTAGCAATGGCTGCTCTGTCACCATATTACAAAAATGTTTCATTCGATGGCTTCCCTTTGCTAGAATCCGCGACGATTTTGAGAGAGTAAGTTCATGGAGGATTTCGAATGAAAACCATTGCATCCTTATCTGTAGTAGCTATGGCTGTTGCTGCTGCTATTCCTGCACAGGCCAACACAACGTTTGATTTGCCGAATTTTAGCCAATGCTCCGAGGCTGCGACTCAGAGCAATACAAATGACCGTGAGGTGTATCGCATTTTTTCAGATTTCTACTATGAAATTGAAGATAAGCGCGAGTATGCCGTTACCGCGGTGAAAAACTGGGCAAAAAACTTTGCCTCTAGCTGTATCACTTCGACCACTCAAATCACATTAGATGATGTACAGTGTGATGATTTTATCGGTGGCGCGCCAGTTTGCCGTATAGAAAGTGATGAAGGTGACTATGTTGTTGTAAAAGACTATGTTGATTCCACCAATGTAGTCCTTTCCAAGCATGACCAGCAAAACTGGCCTGCAGTTCACACCTCTAATGACATGGACATGCTGTGGATGGCCAATCCTGCGAAGTGTTACTCAGACCTTCTAAAGTCTGGTGTGGATTCCCAGGCGTATTACCTGGATGCCTATAATTACCGTTACTTTGGTGATTATCGATTTGTGTTGGCTAGAACTACACGTGATCTGGTGCAAAATCTGGCGGGACAATCTAATCAATGTGCCTATGAAACGATAGGTATTGAAGCCAATAAAATGGAGTGTTCCGAGACCTCTGGCGGTACTAAAATATGTGCTTCCAGGCACACCAATGCAGGTTATTTCGTATTTGTTAGTGATGACAACCACGGAATGCATGTGGTATTTAATCGCTGGGACTGATAAGTATTGATGGTTGTGAAAGCTCCTCAAGTGGGAGCTTTTTTTGTGTCTTTGTGATATTTCCCTGTTTTACTTGGCTCAATAAGATAGGCTTTTTGTTCTCCAATACGCTTAACTGTCCCTGGCCCCATTTCAAAGTATTCTCTAACTTTTTAAGCTGAGGGAATAAATAAATTGGTTTCAGCTGCTCAGTATGAAGGTAATTCCTGAGAAGCTTTGGTTACCGTCTTTCCCCTTGTTCTGAAAAATACTCCTTTCGCTGATCATTGATTTCAGGGGCAGTATTTCTTTCCCCTTGCTATAAGTGCTTTTGGCTGATAGCCTGAAAATGTGATCACATTTAAAAGCCTTTGAAGATTCTTTTTTTTTGGTAAATAAATTCAGGGAGTAGAAGTATGCAGGGTGAAATAATAACTGCCACGCCAAGGCATGCCGATATAGTAGCGCATCTAGTTGCCAAGCTATTAATGGCTTTGGTGGGGCATAAGCGTGAAATCAAACCTGATCAACTCATTGAGGCAAGTAACAAGCTGCTGGTAAGGGAGAGTGCTTATAATGCTTTTCTTTATAGAGTTGAGGGTGAGATTGTTGCTGTTATTACCGTTTCCAGGTCTGCAGCTATTTATGCTGGAGGGTATTATGGCGTAATTGAAGAGTTTTACGTAGAGCCTGAATACCGAAGTCAGTCGATTGGGAAAAAAATGCTGGACCGAGTGGTTCAGTTTGCAAGAGAGCAGGGGTGGCCACGTTTGGAGGTGAGTACACCAGAGAAAGACAAGTGGAGCAGGACAGCAGATTTTTATCGTCGGGAAGGATTTTCAGATAACTCTAATGGGGAGAGGTTGAAGCTGGAATTATAGTCCTTATTTTTCTGTAAGGTTCGGTGCCTTCTGTATGTCTATTTTCCTTGCGGTTTTTATTGATTGTATCGGGCCCTGTATAGGCTGAGGAATCGGTGTGTATTAAGGTGGGAAGGTTTATATTAATTCGCTCTCATCGTTTAAATTTAGGACTTTGTAAGGGTGCCTCAACAAGCTTTCTACAAATAATACTTCTATAACATTGAGCGTGGACGGGAAACATATGCTATGCCGATTAATGTAAATATTTGTTTGGTGGTGAAAAACTCCCTGTTTTAGCTTTTAAGGCTGAATGAATCGTTGTGGCGTCATTATGTTGCACGATTTTTTAGTGGTAAATATTTAGGGGGTTGTGGTGGTTGTAATAAAAATAGAGTTTGGCTCTTTGAGATTTTCTAGCCTAGACGTTCGGAATTACAATAAGTACTGAAAAAGATTCTCATTTCCGTCTGAGTTAATACTTGGAAATATGATTTAGTGGATGTTTTATTGATATTATTTTGTCTGACTGTTTAGTTCTGTAGGGCGCTTATGCTTTACGGAAAAACTGGTTAACAGTGTCATCATCTCGTTCTTGATTTTTGCGGTTTAATATAATTAACTGCCGCTCTGGTTTAAATATTTTCACCTTTGGTGTGCTCGCCAAGCTGGGAAATAATAAATATATATCGCTTGGTGAAAAGGGTGTTAAAAGTCAAATATGAACACATTGCGCTAAATTTATAAACATAAGGTCAGTTAAAGCAGTCGGCCGTTTTTATTACAAGGAAAATAATGAAACGTCGCGATCTTCTGAAAGCCGCAGGTGCTCTATCGGCACTGCCACTGGCTGGTATGACCAGTTCTACAGCTCAGGCAAGTAATCGCCTAGAGGATTCCACCTTCCCAAAGTCAATTATGCATGGCAGCCTGCAGGATTCTTCCGGTTTCCTTAAGGTGGTTCAAGGTAACTTGCCTGATGATGTTACCGGCCATTTGTTGATGGCCGAGGGGATTCCTCTCGCTCCTAACCATTTGACTCCAAATGGAAAAGGTGCGCTTACCCGGTTGGATTTCAGTGGTAGAGCCAGTAATGGCAGTGTGGCTTATACCCGAAAAATGATCAGAACCGCCTCTGCAATTATGCAGGAGCAAGATTTGAGTGGTTTCGATAAGTTTAATTTGCTGGGGGGAACTATCTATTCCAGCCCAAATCTTGGCTTTATGAATTATTGCAATACGGCCCCCAATTATATGGGGGAAAATCGCTTTGCGATGAGCTATGAGGGTGGGGTGCCCTATGAGTTCGATGCAACCACTCTGGAAATGATAACCCCTATTGGTGAGGTGGGAGAGTGGGAATCCAGTCTTCCTCCTCTGTTGGATAACCTAACGCCAAAGAAGTGGTTGTTCCCACAAATTCGCACTACTGGTCACCCCTTCTTTGATTTGGAGTCCGGTGAGTGCATTACCATCAATTATGGTGGCAATATGGGTGACTCCGGCCGCTCGGGCTTTATTCGCTTGATTTCCTGGGATCAGCGGGGGGCTTTCAAAAGCTGGAATATTCGTGACCGCCAGGGAAATAACGCTTATATCGCGGCCAGTTCCCACTCCCTGGGAGTTACTCGTAACCATGTCATTATTTTTGAGACCGCGGCTAGGGTCGAATCCACTCGTATTCTCGGTACCCATATTGTGCTTCCGCAGGAGCACAAGACTCGCTGTTGGGTGATACGCAAGTCGGATATGGTACCTGGGCGTGAGGATATTATTGCTGACTACCTGGAGCTGGGTTTTGATACCTCCGATATTGTTTGCAACTATGACGACAGCGCCGGTGAAATCACTCTCTATGGCCAGTATATGGGAGCCATGGACAAGTCTGAACAGCTGTTCCGTTATGAAATATTCCAAGAGGGCGGGCTAGTGCCCAAGTGGTTGTCCGGTTATCCGGCGGCGCCTGTGGATGTTGGAGGTCTGGTGCGGGCTAGAATACAGGTAGCGTCCAACTTTGCACGGGAAATCAAAGACGATTACCGGGTTATCCGCGATGAAAACCTTCTTTGGGATATGAATGACCCAGCTTATCGAGGGCACTTTCAGTTTCCAGAGACATTTGAGCATCTGTATTGGGCTGCAGTGGGCTACCGCCCAGATTTGGTTTCTATGCGCGTTTCCTGGGCATACCGCAATTACCCAGAACGTTTTTATAGTTATTGGGATATGCCCGAGCAAAGTAGGCCATCTGCTTTGGTACATATGGATTGCACCCGTATGCAAATTGCCGATGCTTATCAGTTCCCCGATGATTGTGTGATGCGGACCCCGCAGTTTATGGCGCGGCCTGGATCCACCGCGCAGAATGATGGTTATCTAATTGCTGCGGTTGTTCGGAAAAATCCGAGTAGTGCGCAATCCAACGGTAAAGAGTTCTGGATATTTGATGCTGCCGCACTCAGCCGGGGGCCACTCTGTATCCTCGCCAGTGAGTCTTTGGAATTTGCTACCACCAACCATGCCCTGTGGGTGCCCTCTATAGGTCGCCGTCCAGCTATGGCTTACCGTTCTGGATACGGGGATTTCCTGCGCAGTAAAGCGCCTGATCACAGTCGCAATGTTCAGGAAATAATCGATCGGGAGCTATTACCTAGATTTGGTTAATTTTTTCATTAATTGAAATACAACAACTCAATAATGCAACAACAAGGAAGCAAAGGCATGTACCATCCACTTCTCTCCGGGCGAAGTCATTTGTTGCGCCGGGCTACCAATTTCTTGTGTGCGGCAGGTTTGTTTTTTGCTGCGGGGGCTTCGGCGGAGCAGTTACCTCCCCCCATTGATGTGCCTGAGGTTTTGAAAAACTATCAGGACACCCAGGATTGTTTTCCCGGTGTTATTCATGACCCTTCAACAATCGCTCAGGTACAGTCGATAGTGCGCGATGCTGCCGCTCAGGGGCGTAAGGTCATGACCGGTACCCGGCGCTTTAACAGCCAGATAGACGCGGCTTGTGCGGGCAACGGCGAAGTGCAAATCACTCTGGAAAATATGAACCAGGTGGTTAGCCTGGATAAAGAAAACCGCTTGGTAACTGTTCAAGCTGGTATGCGTTTTAATGATCTAGCAGCCTATTTGCGTGAGCATGAACTCAGTGTACCGATGGTTACTGAGCTGGCGATCTTCTCGATTGGCGGGATGCTCGGCAGCGGCACTCATGGATCCACCTTTACTCAGAAAAGCAATATGATTTCTGACTATGTCACCGAGATAAAGCTCGTTGATGGCAAGGGGAATCTGCGTGTAATCACTGGTGAACTACTCAATGCTGCGCGGGTTAACCTTGGTGTTTTGGGGGTTGTGGTGGAAGTGACTATTGAAGCCGAACCCGGCTACAAGGTACAAGCCAAAGTGAAGGGACACCGGGATGACAGCGATCTGGAGAATGTCATTTTGGGCTTGGCTCGGGATAACCACTCCGCAAATATTGCCTGGTTCCCAGGTCTCGGCCGCTATACGGTTACTACTTATAATAAGGTTCCTTTGGACACCCGGGGCAATGCTTATAACGCTCAAGCTGATGTCTCGGATTTTTCCGAGTATCTCTTTGGCCTGATTTTTGATAGCTTGCATGAAGCCGACAGTGCTGCTCTGCAGTGCTTTGCCGCATCTCTGCGCTATACGGCCCGCTCCAGTTCTTATTTCCGCGATGTAAATACCGGTCTAAAGAAATTCATCAAGCCCACGGGGCACGCGGATCTGATGCAGCATTTTGTCTGTAAAGAGCCGAACAATTGTGTCTGGGATAAGTTGCCGATTGCCTTGCAGGAAGTGGCCATACCTTTTGAGGAGCTGCCCAACTGGATTGCCGATGTGCGCCAGATTATTGCCCACAGTGAGCGCACCTGCTTCCCCTTGAATGGTATTTACTTCCGCTTTGGTAAGGCCTCCGATAGCTATCTGGGAATGAGTGCTGGGCGCGACACCGCTTTTGTAGGTATCGAGTATACTCTGCGCCAGCGCGGTGAGGCGGTGCCTAAAAACTACTTTGTAAACCTGGAAATTGAGCAGATGTCGCTGCGCAAATATGGCGCCAGACCGCACTGGGGTAAGAATTCGGTGGCTATTTTTGAGGATATGCCCTCGCGCTTCCCGAAATGGTCTCAGTTCCTTGATGCCAAGGCGGAATTGGATCCTGAGAATGTCTTTACCAATCCATTCTGGCAGCGGGTTAGTGGCCAAGACCCTCTTGAGAATTACCTAACGCCCCAATGTAATGCTGACGGTCAGTGCTATTGCAGAACCGATGCACATTGTGAGCAAGGGGCAACTTGCCAAGCAGGTAATTGGTATTCCGAGGCGCGGATATGTAAGAAAGATTAGGCTTGTATTGATACAAAAGGAGTGGTGGTTTCACCACTCCTTTTTATTTTATTGATGATTGAATGTTAATTCTTTGAAAGGTGCTCTTTAATATACAGGCAAAACTTTTCTGGATTTTCTATTGGCAACATGTGATTTTCTGAAGACGCTTGCAATAATTTAGATGAAGGAGTGTGACTGGCAGCAGATTTGGATACTATCTGAAAGAGATTTCTGGTATTACTGCCGTATCCAATCGTAGTGGGGATTTGGATTGTCGACAGGTGCTCTTTATCCAGGCAGGGCTTTTCAGTTTGAGAGAGTTGCAAGGGCAGGGTGTGAGCATTCTCCAGTTGCTGGGCCCGAAGCGCTGGTGCTTGTGAAGAGAAGTAGCCAGCTCTGTTCCCGGAGCCATCAATTAGAAACGTCACAGCCTCCTCCAGCTCACTATTGGCAACCGCTTCAAATACCTTGCCAAACATGGCTTCGGCATCCTGCATAAACGCTTCCATTTTCTTGCTATCCAGGTGTCCTGGATAACCTGGCTCATAGACAAATAAGCTTTTGAACAATTTGGGGGCTTTTATCGCTGCGCTTAAGGCAACATCAGCACCATAAGACCAGGCGATCAAGTGAATGGGGCCATCGCCAAGCGTGGCTGAGAAATTAATTAAATCATTGGCATGAGTTTCAATGCCAAAACTTCCACTCGAGCCTTTATTATCAACACCAAAATGTCTTTGGGTAAGAGAAGCAACCCTGTATTCTTTTGCGAGTATACGATGGTGTGGTTCCCACATTCTTTCATCGGCAAGTGCACCATGAAGAAAGAGGACAGTTTCTTTAGGTTTTTCTAGTGAGTGCTTCATCTTTGGTATATAAACTTTATTATTTATTTCTAACTTTTCACTCTCTGAATTAGAGAGCGCTAATAGCTTGGGTCTGCGCTTCTATGCCTTAAGGTTTTACTCTTTGTAAAGTCTGATAAGGGCCAAGAAGCTGATAGCGGCCAAGTTTACTCCAATCCCCCAGGTTTGTTCACTTAATGGGGAGAGTGAGTATTCAGCACCGATGCTCAGGCGATATGTATCACTGAAGGGTGGATATATCAATAAAAAGGATGCGCCTACTCCGGTGGCAAGTTTAAAACTCAGAGTAGGAGATGTGATCCAGGGGATCTGTGCGATAAAAACCCGCTCAAGGTGCTTAATGTTTGAAGGGAATCTCAAAAATTTTATGCCCGCGTATACTGAGTATACAAAAAAGGCAAATACTAGGCTGCTACCAATTGCTTTATTGAATGTTAATTCTCGTGAAATCATGGTATCTGCTGCAACCATAATGCTTCCAATAGAGCCGCCTGCAATTGACGTGGCCAGTAAGATCTTTCTGATTATTGCTTTCAATGACTTCCCTTAAAACACCAGTTATTCATATTCTTTTTTGCGGATAGCTTTTCCCAGACCAAGTATATTGATAATTCAATGATCTATGAGAGTCTGTCTCTCAATGAGTTAGCCTGATGGACCCCATTAACAAGAGCAAGATTAATAAACGATCTGCATCGCGAGAGCGCCCGGGTATAACTCAGGCGCTTTAAACTGGAGGATTGCCTTAAAAATTTATCAGGACAGTGGCAGGAGGGTATTTCTGTCTAATTTATTTTTCCAACAACTGATCCAACGGTAATTCAGTGCGGTAACGTACCTGTTTTAGGGAAAAGCTACTCTTAATATGATCAATACCCGGTAACTCCGTCAGTTTTTTATCGAGAAATTCCTGGTAGGCCTGTAGGTTGGGAACAACCACGCGGAGCAGGTAGTCGAAGTCACCGGTCATTAAGTAACATTCCATAACCTCCGGCCATTGGCCGATAACAGATTCAAAATCCTGTAGCTCTTTTTTCACTTGGTGGTTGAGGGTTACCTGAATAAAGACACTAACTGGAAGGCCTACTTTTTCGGGCTCCAAAAGGGTCACGGCGCGCTTGATAAATCCCTGTTCATTGAGATTTTTGACCCGCCGCGAGCATGGCGAGGGGGAAAGGCAGACTTTTTCTGCCAGCTCAATATTGGGAATAGTGGCATCCTCCTGGAGGATCTCCAGGATTTTTTTATCGATGGCATCCAGTAAATAGGCCATGGTTTTTTCCGTATCTCTTCTCTCTGAACGAACACCGGATTATCCGGCTGCTTCACTGCCATGCCGGTATGACAAAACATCCCGGTTGAGTCCTTTCTGGGCAATTATCCTGTTTTATGACTGCGCCGTGAAACCGTTTATTCTTTGTTATCAATATCCGCTCACTAGATCTGTGCTGAGTGACTAGCCACCACCTACTCGTTCACTCAGCTTTCCTGTAACCGACTTGCAAACTAGGAAGGTGGTTACGTGTAGGGGTAGATTCTGCGTCTCTTACAGTGGCGCCCCCGTGTAGGGCCTATTCGATGAATCCCTAAAAAACTGACTTTTTGAGTGAATTGTTGCTGGTAGTTTGTGATCTTTAGCGAGTTGTGTCCGTATTATGCCCTAGCCAGGCTTATTTTGGTATGACCTGCCCGGCCGGGCGGTGTTAATTTTAGCGGCTAGTAAGCAGATGCTTCGGTTTGGCTTTGAGCTGTTTCAGTTTGTGCCGAGAGAAATGTGGCACCGTGGCTATCGTCATCAAACCGGGCAAAAGAAAAGCAATAATGAATTAATAGGTGGTACCCATGGCAATGGTCGAAGGCGATCAGGAGCTGGGCTTTGATACCGAGTATTCTCTCAAAGCCGCATTTACTCGTGATTCTGGCCGAGTCTTTCTGACTGGTATTGATGCGCTGGTGCGCCTGCCGCTCATGCAGAAACGTATGGATGAGCTGGCTGGCCTGAATACTGCGGGCTTTATTTCCGGCTATCGGGGCTCCCCTCTCGGCGGTTACGACCAAGCGCTCTGGCGTCATAAGAAGCTACTCGCTGGGCACGATATCCACTTTGAACCGGGTATTAACGAAGACCTTGGGGCCACCAACATTTGGGGTACCCAGCTAGTCGATCACTACCGAGAGCAGGCTACCCGCGATGGGGTCTTTTCCATTTGGTATGGCAAGGGCCACGGGGTGGATCGCACCGCAGATGTATTTCGCCAGGCGAATATCCAGGGTACCGCCAAACTCGGCGGTGTGCTGGCATTGTGTGGCGATGACCACACCGCTGAGTCCTCCATGTTTTCCCACAACACCGATCAGATTTTTGAATCGGTAATGATGCCGTTGCTGTTTCCCGCCAGTATCGACGAGTATCTCACTCTCGGTCTCGCTGGTATTGCACTTTCGCGCTTTTCCGGTCTGTGGGTAGGGTTCAAGGCCATTACCGAAACGGTAGAGGCCGGTGCCTCTCTGGTGGTTCCAAGCTTGCCGCAGTTCACTATTCCGGCGGACTTCCCCATTCCTGCCCATGGCTTGAATTATGACCCACACCTGAATTGGCCCGCTGAGCGCCTGGAGTACGAGCGCCGTATGCTGGAGGAGCGTTTGCCGGCGGCGCAGGCCTTTGCCTATGTCAATCGCCTGGATAAAACAACGCATGAAAGCGAGCGCAAGCGCTTTGGAATCGTGACTGTGGGCAAGGCCCATGGGGACCTGCTGGAAGCGTTACAACTGCTCAACCTGAGCGAGGAAGATCTGCGCCAGGCGGGCATTGCCATTTATAAGGTGGCGATGTCATGGCCCCTGGAGCCTCGCGGTATCAGTGAGTTTGCCGACGGTATGGAACGGCTGCTGGTGGTGGAGGAAAAACGCCCGCTGGTGGAAGACCAGTTGAAGAACCTGCTGTATGGCTGGGAGGACAACCGCCGCCCGAAAGTGGTCGGTAAGAAGGACCTCAATGGTGAAGATCTGCTGCCGGCGATCTGGGGTTTTGGACCAGATCAGGTGGCCAAGGCGATTACCCGCTGGCTGGCAGATACTGACCTCGCACAGCGTTTGATCCCCCTGGCAGAAAAATTGGGAGGCAATGTACCTCAGCGAGCACAAGGCCTGTTGGCGCGGGAGCCAATTTTCTGCGCTGGCTGCCCCCACAATACTTCCACCAAACTGCCGGAGGGCAGCCTCGGCAGCGCCGGCATTGGCTGTCATATCATGGCGCTGGGCAAGGGGCTGCGCACCGATACTTACTCCCATATGGGCGGTGAAGGCGCCCATTGGGTGGGGTTGCACCGCTTCTCGAATGCCGAGCATATTTTCCAAAATATGGGAGATGGTACCTATAACCACTCCGGTTTATTGGCGATTCGCCAGGCAGTCGCCAGTAAGGTCAATATCACTTACAAAATCCTTCTCAACGATGCGGTGGCTATGACCGGTGGCCAGCCTGCCGATGGCGAGGTAAACGCTCCAAGTCTGGCCGCGCAGCTGCTGGCAGAAGGCGTTGGGGTGGTGGTTCTGCTCAGTGAAAACCCCGATCACTGGCATCAGCACCGCGGCCAGTTGCCGGCGAAAGTGGAAGTGTTAGACCGTTCAGAGCTGGATGCCGTCCAGCGCCGTCTGCGTGAAACGCCGGGTGTCACCGCCATTATTTACGAGCAGGTGTGCGCCGCAGAAAAACGCCGGCGCCGCAAGAAAAAACTGATGGTGGATCCGCCCAAGCGCCTACTGATTAACCAGCGCGTGTGTGAGGGTTGTGGTGATTGCAGTGTGCAGTCGAGCTGTATCGCCGTGGAGCCCCTGGAAACCCCCTATGGCCGCAAGCGTCAGATCAATCAGTCCAGCTGTAACAAAGATATGCGCTGTGCCGATGGCTTCTGTCCCAGTTTTGTCACCATCGAGGGTGGTGAGCTGAAAAAACCGCCGGTTCAGTCTCTGGCCGAGTCCCTGGATTCTGCCATTATCGATTTGCCGCCAGCGCCGGTGGCAGCCCTGGAACAACCTATTAGCATCTTGGTGGCCGGCATCGGCGGCAGCGGTGTACTCACTGTGGCGGCACTTTTGGGTATGGCCGCGCACCTGGAAGACAAGGGCAGTACCACGCTGTATTTCACCGGCCTATCACAGAAAAATGGTGCGGTGGTCGCCCACGTAAAAGTGGGTGCACGCCCGGAAGCCATTACTACTGCGCGTATCCGCGATGGCGCCGCTGAGCTGCTGCTCGGTTGCGATATGGTCACCGCTGCGGGCCAGCGCCCGAAATTTGCCACGGGCAAAATGCGTGCGCTGGTGAATACGGCCGAGGTGCCGGTGGCGGCCTTTGTGCGAGACAACGAACTAGCTTTCCCGGCGGATGCCACCCAACAGAGTATTGAGTCCCTTTGTGCCGAGTATTTCGCCTTCGATGCGAATAAGTACGCACAGGCACTGTTTGGCGATACGGTTGCCAGCAACCTGATGATTATGGGCTTCGCCTGTCAGAAGGGACTGCTGCCAATTGGTGAGGCGGCACTGGAGCGGGCCATCGAACTGAATGGTGTGGCGGTGGAAAATAACCTTCGCGCATTCCGTGCAGGGCGCTTGTTGGCGACGGATCCGAGGGCGATAGAAAAGCTGGCGGTACCGGCGCAGCCCGTAAAAATGATCGAGCCGCAGGAATCTGTGGAGCAATTGATCGCGCGTTTGAGCCGCGAGCTGGTTGAATATCAAAATGCCGCTTACGCTCACCAGTTCACACAGGGTATCGAGCATTTATACCGAGCGGAGCTGGCTCTTGCCGGCACGACGGGGGAATTGACCCGCACTGCAGCCAACAGCTTGTTCAAAGCCATGGCCTATAAGGATGAGTACGAGGTAGCGCGCCTGTACAGCGGCGAGGATTTCCAGCGTCAGTTGCGCGAGACTTTTAGCGGTGATTATTCCCTCAAGTTCCATATGGCCCCGCCATTGCTGGCACGCCCCGATGCCAGTGGCCGGGTGCGCAAGATGCAGTTTGGCCCTTGGATGGGCCGCTTAATGCCATTGTTGGCGCGTGGTAAAGCGTTGCGTGGTTCCGTGCTGGATGTGTTTGGCTACACCGAAGAGCGCCGCGCCGAACGGGACTGGGCACGCCAGGTGGCGCGAGCGGTACAATCGGTAGCGGCTCAGCTGAGCGCTGAAAATCTTGCCGAAGCCCAGGAATTGCTGGCAATTCCTATGCAAGTGCGCGGTTACGGGCATGTGCGTGAGCAGAAATTTGCCCAGGTACAGGAGCGCTGGCAGCAGTTATTCAGCCAGTTTACCGCGGGGAACAAGGAGCAGGCGCCGGTGGCGGTTTCCTGAGCCCCTGGGTAAGCAACGGAAATAGTGCATCGGAAATAAGTAAGGAATGGATGTATGGCAGGGACGCCAGTGATATTTCTTACCGTGTACCTGGAGGCAAAATCTATCGGGTCTAACCCGGCCGAAAGGGGATCAGCGGATTGAGAAACAGACCGCGGACTCCAGTGAGTGAAACCGGAGCTTCTACTGCGGAAAAACACAGGCAGTCCATGTCCTGAGTGGCGATGGGCCTGTGTACCTGCCCCGGCTCGCGCAGGACGAAATCCCCCCGCCCATAGATACCGTTGTGATCGGAAAAGCTGCCGTGCAGTACCAGGGCGAATTCCCGCCCACGGTGATCGTGTTTCGGTAGTCCGCTGCCGCTGCGCAGGCTGTGAAAAGCCACTTCATACTCTCTCTGTCCAGACTTGAGCCGGCATATTTGTAGGTTGCGAGTCAGGGTCTTCCAGCGCCTGTTTGGATTGCTGGCCAATAATTTATTTAACACTTTGGGTAAGTGGTCCATAGCCGGTTCCCTGCTGACTGGGGCCGGGGTGGAGCTTTCTTCACTTTTGTGGAGGATTTTCTCCGGAATCTGGCTGATGCGTTCCATCAGGCGCTCGAAGGCGTTGGCTTGCAATGGCTGCGCCGGGCTCCCATTTAGGAGGGAGCCACCGAGATTGTTCAGGGTATGCAACTGGGATCGGCAATCAGCACACATCTGCACATGGGCTGCAACAACCAGGCTGGGGCCCCTGGCCAAGCTGCCTGAGGCGTATTCCAACAGAAGGTTTTCATCCGGGTGATGGCGAATCATTGGACGTTTACCTGACGAATCGAGCTTGCAATTTCTTCATGGCCAGGCGCACCCTGGATTTGACCGTGCCGAGGGGGAGGCGCAATTCTTCGGAGATCTCGCTGTGGGATTTTCCCTCCATATAAGCCTTTTCCAAAATGTGGCACTGCTCAGCGGGCAGGGCGCTGAGTCCATCGGCAATATCGCGCTCGTTGCGCTTGTGTTGTAAGAACAGCAGCGGCTGGCTTTCCAGGTTCTCATCCCAAATATCGGCCACATCAACATCGTTGTCGCGATTTTGATGGCGCTGGTTGCGGCGCAGCATGTCAATACGGCAATTGCGCATAATAGTGAATATCCAAGTGCTGGCCGAGGCCTTGCCCTGGTCAAAGCGGGGGGCTTTGTGCCATACCTTGAGCATAACTTCCTGCACCAGTTCATCGGCCGCTTCGGCGTTGAGGGCCTGGGTACTGCGGCTGTGGTGGAAGCCCTTAATGAGCGGGGCAAAATGTCGGAAAACACGCTCAAACGCCTGGCGGTCGCGCTGAGCGCCAACCTGCGTTAGCAGCCTGCTCCAGTCATCCTTGTAGTCCTGGGAAGCTTTCACCGCAATTCCATTGCCGTTTTGTCTTTGCCTATGCGCCATATTAGCGCTCTCTAATGTTGTGTCGATCCTTACTACGCATCTGCGCACTAAATGGATTGGGTTATTTTTATTTTGGCGCTGTGATCTGCCATTGGCAGGCTAACGTAAATCAGAGGGGTAGCGCCGCGGAATACAGTGGAAGGGAAAATGAGTAGCCGCACATTGGTAAAAGAAGTCCAGTCTTATTATCGGGATTTTTTGGTTAGAGACCCGGCGGAACTGTCAAATATGTACAGTGACAAAATTGTGTTTCGCGATCCTCTGCACCGAATCGAGGGGCTCCCCGCCCTCAAGGCCTATTTCTCTGATATGAGCCACGGCCTTACCCAGTGTCGCTTTCGCTTTGAGGAGGCTTCCATTACCCGGGATAGTGCTTGCCTGCCCTGGTATATGCACTATGCGCACCAGTCTTTGAAGGGTGGCCGGCCGCTGCGTTTACGCGGTTGTAGTTTGGTGCGCTTTTCCGACAAAGTGTTTTATCACGAAGATTTCTATGACATGGGGGCAATGGTGTACGAGCAGGTGCCCCTGCTGGGTTCCCTATTGCGCAGGATTAAGTTGCGTCTGGAGCGGGGCTGACTGGTGACGGAGATTCGCGACAGGACACTATGGGTTACTGGAGCCAGTTCCGGCATTGGCCGCGCCCTGGTCTTGCGCCTTGCCGAGCATAATAACTTTGTAATTGCCAGTGGACGCCGGCGTGAAGCGCTAGAAGAGCTGCAACAGCTCGCTCCCACACATATTCGCATACTCGATTGCGATGTGGCCGACGACCGCGGTATGGCCTCTACCTTCGAGCGCCTCAAGGATTTAACCGATCATCTGGATACGGTGATTGCCTGTGCTGGCACTTGTGAGTACGACGATGATTTACAGCTTGATACCACAATGTACCGGCGGGTTTTTGATGCCAATTTCTTTGGTGTAGTGAATACATTGCATTGTGCTTTACCGCTGCTGGCTGTCAGTGCTTCTCCGGTTTTTGCCGCATTGGGCAGCTTATCTTCGCTAGTGCCATTTCCCAGGGCAGAGGCTTATGGCAGCTCCAAAGCCGCGCTGGATTATTTTCTGGCATCGGTACGTGGGGATGTCTGTCATACCAATCTCAAGGTCGTGTTGATCCGCCCTGGTTTTGTCGACACCCCGCTTACCGCGCAGAACGACTTTGACATGCCTTTTTTGATTAGCGCGGAGCAAGCAGCGGAGTATATTGAGGTGGGGTTGGCTCGCAGAAAATCCATAATCGATTTTCCTTTGCGCTTGAGCCTGCCACTGCGTTTTCTCGGATTTTTCCGTTCTCTTTGGTTTCGTTTTTGCACACCAAAAATAAGTAGGATTCGTACCTTAAGGAAGAGTTGATGCGTATTGCCATCGTCGGGAGTGGAATTGCCGGCATGACGGCGGCTTATCTTTTGAGTCGCAAGCACGAGATTACCTTGTTTGAATCACAGGACCGCCTGGGGGGGCATACTGCGACTATTGATGTAGAGGAAGAAGGCAAACGAACCCTGGCTATTGATACTGGCTTTATCGTGTATAACGACTGGACCTACCCGAACTTTATTCGTTTACTCAATGAACTGGGTGTCGAATCCCAGCCAACCTCTATGGGTTTCAGTGTGCGCTGTGATCGGGAGGGCTATGAGTATGCCGGCAACAATCTCAATACATTATTTTCCCAGCGCTCCAATCTTCTCAGTGCCGGCCACTGGCGCATGTTATGGGATATAGTGCGGTTTAATCGCACTGCTATGCGAGATTGGCGCGAGGGGCGTCTTCACGAGGGCCTGACTCTGGGGGAGTATTTACCGGCAAATGGCTATTCGGCCGAATTTGCCAACCGTTATCTGGTGCCCATGGGTTCGGCAATTTGGTCGGCCAGTGTGTCGCAGATGCTGGAATTCTCGGTAAGTTTTTTTGTGCGTTTCTTTTTCAATCACGGGTTGCTCAATCTGCTGCGGCGGCCACAGTGGCGCGTGATTAAAGGGGGCTCTCGCTCTTATATTCCTGCCCTGAGTGCGCCTTATGCCGACAGGATTCGGCTCTCCACTAAAGTGAAATCCCTCTGGCGCAAGGAGCAAAGCGTAGAGCTAGTGACCAGTAAGGGGGAGCAGCTGACGTTTGATCAGGTAATCCTTGCCTGCCACTCGGATCAAGCGCTGGAATGCCTTAAAGATGCCTCTAATTTGGAGCGACAACTGCTCAGTGCCATCCCCTACGCGTGCAATAGTGTGGCTCTACATACCGATTCCACTTTATTACCACAGCACAGGCGCAGTTGGTCCAGCTGGAATTACCGCTTGCGTGCCGAAAGCGATGAGCTGCCGGTACTCACTTACAACATGAATATCCTGCAGGGACTGGCAACGGATAAAACCTATTGTGTCACCCTGAATGCTGAGGAGCGTATCAACCCCAAAAAAATTCTCGCTCGCTTTGAATACGCGCATCCCCAGTTTTCTGTGGCGGGTAATCGTGCCCAACAGCAGTGGGAGAGGATAAATGGAGTGAATCGTATCTGGTTTTGTGGCGCTTACTGGGCCAACGGCTTTCATGAAGATGGGGTATGCAGTGCGCTGCGGGTTGCCAAATGGCTTGGGGTTGATTGGTGAAGGAAAAGCCAAAGGCTATCGTTGCGGGCGCGGCCATGAAGAGCGCTATTTATACTGGTTGGGTTCAGCACCGTCGTTTTGCGCCCCGTCAAAATCAGTTCCGCTACAAAGTGTTTATGGTTTATTTAGATTTGGCGGAGCTGGATGATTTTTGCTCGTTATCGCGCTGGTGGTCCAAAAAGCCCTGGGCACCGGCTCGATTTCGTCGCGAGGATTTTTTTGGCGATCCAGAACTCAGTGTCGAAGAGGCTGTATGTCTCAGGGTTGAGCGGGTTGCGGGAGAGCGCCCGCAAGGTCCCATACGCGTGCTCGCTAATTGGCGCTACTTTGGCTATAACATGAATCCCATCAGTATTTATTACTGTTTTGATGCCGAGGGCAGGGAAGTGCATTGGCTATTACTGGATGTTCATAATACTCCCTGGAAGGAGCGTCATAGCTATGTACTCGATTGCCGCTCTGGGGCTCGTGTACAGAAAGTAGCTTTTGCAAAGACTTTTCACGTCTCCCCATTTATGCCGATTTCCCAGGGATATCGCTGGAGAAGTATTACTCCCGGCGGTCGCCTAACCGCTTATTTACAGAATTTTGATTTAAGCGATGAGGAGCAGGAAGAGCGCCCCTTATTTGATGCCATTCTCAGTCTGCGCCGCAGTGAGCTGAGTGGTGACATGCTCAATCGTATCCTGATCCAGTATCCATTTATGACCGTAAAAGTGATTGCCACAATTTATTGGCAGGCGCTGAAATTATGGTTCAAGCGCACACCTGTCTATGCCCATCCCGGTGGCAGGGGTGAAGTCCAGGGAGGGGAGAAGCGTTTATGAATGCAAAAGAATCTTCACAGGTTATTGTCGAAGGAGAGAGCCAGTCCTGGTTGATCAGGCTCGCCCGCAAGCTGGTTTTGGGCAAGATGCAAGTGATAGAGCGCGGCCATCTATTGATTGAAGAAGGGGATAGCCATTACTGTTTTGGTCAACCAATTGAACAGGCAAAAGTTCGGGCGCATATTCGTGTGCGGGATCCCATTGCCTATGTACAGGTATTGTTAAACGGCACTATTGGTTCCGGTGAAGCCTATATGGAAAAGGTTTGGGACTCCCCGTGCTTATTGGATGTCATTCGCCTGATGGTTGACAATATGTCCCTGATTGAAAGTATGGATAGCCGCTGGAGTAAATTGCCCCGTGTACTGCTGCGTGCCCTGCATTGTCTCAACAGTAACAACCGCCGTGGCTCGCGTAAAAACATTGCTGCACATTACGATCAGGGAAATGATTTTTTTCAGTTATTCCTCGATAAAACCATGCTCTACTCTTCGGCGATATTTCCCTCAGAGCAGACAACCTTGTACCAGGCTTCCATCCATAAAATGGAGCATATCTGCCAAAAACTGCAATTAAAGCCCGGCGACCACTTGCTAGAAATAGGCACTGGTTGGGGGGGCATGGCCATTTATGCGGCAAAACACTACGGATGCCAGGTAACCACTGCGACTATTTCTGAAAAACAATATCAATACGCTCGCCAATGGGTGGAGCGTGAAGGACTGCAAGATAAAGTACACGTGCTGCTACAGGACTACCGGGATTTAGAGGGACGCTTTGATAAACTGGTCTCTATTGAAATGGTTGAGGCAGTAGGGCACGAATACCACCACAAATTTTTCTCAATTTGTGGGCGCCTGCTTAAAGAGGATGGCCTGATGTTGATGCAGGCCATTACCATTTCGGATCAACGCTACCATCAATATCGCAAAGATATTGATTTTATCCAGCACTATATTTTTCCCGGCGGCTGTCTGCCATCCAATCAAGTGATTGCCCAGCAGATTGCCACGGCTACCGATATGCAGATTGTGGGGTTAGAGGATATTGCTGCAGACTATGCGCGTACCTTGCAACATTGGCGCAAAGCATTTTTGAATCAGCTGCCGCAAGTGCGTAATTTGGGTTTTGACGATCGCTTTATCCGCATGTGGGAATTCTATTTGTGTTACTGCGAGGGCGGCTTTATGCAGCGGGTGATCAGTACTGCTCAGTTCGTCTTCGCCAAGCCACGCGCTCTTATCGGCTGATATGTGGCGGTTGATAGTCAACGCTTTATTATTTGATATTGCCTGGCCTCTCTGTGTGATTGTCGCACGCCCCTGGATTGTAGTGCCCTTTACCTTGATCAATTTGTTCATCCACTTAACTTTTGTGGCAAACCTGCGTAGGGAGCCTTTGTGGTTGGGGGGTGTTTTTCTATTTGGTGTGGGGGTGGATTCCATTCTATTCCATTTAGGTGTCTTGCAAAATCTCAGCGGTATTTCTTGGCCACCCATCTGGCTGGTGTGTTTATGGTTGAACTTTGCGATGACATTGCGTTACAGCTTGGTGTTTTTGCAGCGTAATTTGTGGTTGGCAGTGTTACTGGGTGGTTTTTTTGGTCCTTTTAGCTATTACACCGGCGCTTTTCTGAATGGCACCGTAGAGCTGGGTCAGCCCCTGTGGCAATCACTGATGATCCTGTCTCTAATTTGGGCATTGATATTGCCGGGATTTAGTTACCTGGCTCGCGCTATTAATCCCGCTTATCGGTAAAGAGTTTGAACTCTGTTCACGGGTGAATTTTTATGTGAGAGCTTGTTTTTAAGCTTTTGCTTGGCAGGTAGGCCCCTTTCCTTGAAGGCTCCCTGAAGACCTCTTAACTTTTTCCTCCAGGCAATCACAATGGCTTTGGCAGGTTCGAAAGCCATATCAAATTCCGATTGTTAGGCTATCTGGTCACTCTTTTCTTCGCTTTTTCTCACTGTCGACTGGCGCCATCTTCAACCAACAGCTAAACCTAAAGATGAAAAGCGTGACATGTACGCAATCTCTAGGCTCAGGCTGTAAGAGGTGACCGATGAAAACTGGTATTAGCGCAACTGCAGGATTTTGCATAGCTCTATTAGCTGGCTGTGCTGCTCAACCGGAACAGGTACCTGGTGCCGGTGGCATTGTGATTGATACCTGGGGTGTCAATATGAACCAGTATCAAATCGACCTCTCTGAGTGTAAGGGGATTGCTTATTCCACCTACAGCGACCAGGGGCGCCGGGGGTTAACCGGTGCTGCGGGCGGTGCTGTAGTGGGCGGCGCGCTGGGCGCTATTGTTGGTGATAGCAGTCGCGCAGCGGCGGCAGGTGCTGGAGCGGGCGCTCTGGTGGGTGGTCTCTCTGGTGCTGGCAGTGCCGGTGCAGAAGCCCAGCAGATTATCAAGAACTGTCTGCGCGGGCGCGGATATCGCGTGCTCAATTAATTCCCCTCACAGGAGTTAGCCAGGTTTTCTCGTGGGTCCTCTGATATTCGGCAACCTCACAGGACTTGGCTTGGGCCGGGAAACCCCCGGCTCTTTTTTTTCATTCTTCTTAGCCGCGGCTTTTTAGGCCGAATGCACAGGGTTGATCTTCAGTGAATACCACGGGAGTAGGTTATGACCAGTGGGACTACCATTAATGCCTATGGGGTTATGCAAGCCGGCGGGCCCTTTAAACCGTATCAGGTAGAAGTGGGGGATCTGGGAGCAACAGAGGTGGAGTTGGAGGTGCTCTACTGTGGTATTTGCCACAGTGATCTCAGCATGATTGAGGATGAGTGGGGGGTGTCCAAGTTCCCCATGGTTGCGGGTCATGAAGTGATTGGACGGGTGTTGGCTGCGGGAGAGCAGGCCGGGCACTTTAAGCCCGGTACGGTTGTCGGCCTGGGTTGGAATTCCGGCTATTGTGAGACCTGCCACTACTGCCGGCGGGGCGATCAAAATTTGTGTGCCGAAGCTCGCTTTACCACTCTTACCGGCGGGGGCTTTGCCGATAAAGTTCGTGCAGATATGGGTAGCCTGGTGGTTATTCCAGAGGGAGTAGACTTAGTTTCGGCTGGGCCTCTCCTGTGTGGCGGCATTACGGTGTTTAACCCTCTGATACAGTTTGATATTCAACCGACGGCTAAAGTGGGGGTGATTGGTATAGGAGGTCTGGGGCATTTGGCCTTGATGTTTTTGAATGCCTGGGGTTGTGAGGTAACGGCATTTACTTCCAGTGAGCATAAGCGCACCGAAGCTTTGTCTCTCGGTGCTCACAAGACATTGAATTCACGTGATCCGGAGGAAATTAAATCAGCCTCCATGAGTTTCGATTTCATAATCTCCACGGTCAATGTCAATCTGGATTGGGATTTATATATTCAGGCTTTAAAACCAAAAGGGCGCCTGCATTTTGTCGGTGCTGTTGTGGATCCAATCCAGTTTACCCTCTTCCCCATGATATTTGGCCAGCGCGATATCTCAGCTTCTCCAGTGGGCAGCCCTGCAGCCATTGAAACGATGCTTGACTTTGTCGCACACCATCAGATCAGGCCGCAGGTGGAAATTTATCCTATGAGCCAGATAGAAGAAGCTTTTAAGCATTTGAAGTCGGGCAATCCCAAGTATCGTATCGTGCTGTCCAGGGAGTAATAGGAGGGATTGGGGTGCTATTAGGATCATTGCGGTCAATGGCGATCTTCTCAAACCTTTCGATACGCGGGGTCTGATTTTATTTTCTTTATTTGTTCTTAGTAAGCTGTAAATAAACCGCTTAATCTTGATGGCACTTAAGGTGCCTTTTTTCTGGTTGTTATTCCTCTCTGTGAACATTTTCGAAATGCAGGTAGGCATGCATGTACCATTTATTTGAATGCTCAATGAGAGTGAATCATTTTCTAGTGAATTTTTAACTGTGGGTGCAGTCGTATAAATTTCTTTGGCAATAAAAAATAAATATAAGGTGGTTATATTAAGGTTGATCTGCAGGGTTGCGAGGGAAGGGTTTTAGGTGCTTGTTTATCAAGTTTTCCCCTGAAAGATAACTCAACAATTTACTTGCTAGAGCTTTTGTCTGCGTAGCGTTTGTTTGTTGGTTTAGAGTTCTTGGAGGTACTTATTTAAAAGATGAAGCTTTGGTGTAAGCTAAAAACTTCTCTAAATAGAGAATTTAGTATCAGTTTGAGTGTTACACTTTTTGTAAGGTTCAAATAAATATTTGTACTTGTGTGTTTGGTTTTAAATTTAGGGGAGCTCTAAAAAGTAAGAAACTTGACCAAGTTTGAAAGACATTAATTTGCATTGAAAGTTAATTTCCAGATCTTTAATAAAGATAAAAGGTAAGATTCTGTGAGTAGTCCAGTTAAAAACTCCAAAATAAGATCCCAGTTCAATATTTCAATCTGCCACTTGATTGCACAGCAAATGAAAGCAGCTCCTCATCGCATAGCGATTATTGATGGGGAGGTCAGAGTGAGCTACGAGTGCCTGCTGCAGCGGGCCGGCGCGATTGCGGCGGAGCTTGAGCGCCGGGATATTCAACCCGGCGCCTTGGTGGGGGTATGCATGAAGCGCTCCTGGGAGCTTGTGGCAACTTTAATTGGCGTAATGCGAGCAGGGTGTGCCTATGTACCTTTGGATCCAGCTTACCCTCAAGATCGTGTGGGTTACATGCTGGAACATTCAGGTGCTGTGACAGCTATCGTGGATAGTGATGGCTCTGCGGACCTATGTCGCGAAGTGGGTGAGTTAATCTGGCTCAACAGAGTGAGTGCTCAAGGCAAAGAATTTCTAGCTGATTCAGCGGGGCCATCAGCCAGTGACTTGGCCTATGTGATCTATACCTCTGGCTCTACCGGCAAGCCAAAAGGTGTTGCGGTTGAGCATCGGTGTATTGTGGCCATGTGCCACTCTATGGATGAATTGTTCAGTGAGGAAGAACTCCGGGGGGTCTTTGCAGGGGCCTCAGTCTGTTTCGATACTTCTGTAATGGAAATCTTCGGTACCTTGTCACTTGGGGGCACAGTAATACTGGGTAAGAATATTCTGGAATTACCAAACCATCCGGCAGCAGATCAAGTCAGAACTTGCGTATCTGTCGCCTCCGCAATGCAGACATTATTAGCTTCCGAGAAGTTGCCAGCTGGACTTCAGTGTCTTGTATTTGGTGGAGAGGCATTAAAGCGGTCTCTGGTTGATCAAGTTTATACCTTGAGGCCAGGGCTGCGGTTGTTTAACGCCTATGGTCCTACCGAAGATACCGTGTACTCGACCATTGCCGAAATTAAGCCTGGCACTAAGTCGATCACAATTGGAAAATCAGTACCAGGCTCCCGTGCCTATATTTTAAATGAGTCCATGCAACCCGTTTCTTCAGGAGAAGCCGGTGAGTTGTATCTTGCAGGAGGTAAGCTGGCAAGAGGTTATTTATATGACGAAGCCCTCACTAAAGAGCGTTTCATCGAAATAGAATCTAGTGACCTCATCCAAGATAGCCGTTTATATAAAACTGGGGACCTGTGTCAGTGGGCGGAAAATGGAGAGATCGAATTTCTTGGCCGAATCGACCAGCAGGTTAAGGTCAGGGGGTTCCGCATTGAGCTTGGGGAGATAGAGTCGACGCTTGAGGCTATGCCGGGTATTGATGCTGCTGCAGCGGCCGCCGTAGATGGTGGTATTGGCCAGAAAATGCTCGCGGTCTATATTGTTAACCAGGATAAAACGGTAACAGATATAGCCGTTAAAGAGTTCCTGGCACAGCGACTTCCAAAATATATGGTCCCGCAAATTGTGAGGCACCTAGAGGTATTACCTATGCTCCCCAACGATAAGCTCGATCGCAAAAAGCTTATGGAGCTAGAGGAGGGCTATGCTGGTTTGGAATTAAGTGTTGATACAGTGAGTAATTCCAGTGACTTGATGCGGCGCCTGATTGGTTCCAGCTCAGAGCAGCAAAGCATCTTATTATCGATTATTCAAAGAGAGGTGGCCGTTCTCCTGAATTTTCCTGATCCGAAAGAAGTATCTCCAGAACAGTCCTTCTCTGGTCTCGGCCTCGATTCCCTCACAACTCTGGAATTGGCCAGACGTTTGAGTAACAACTTGGGTCGCTCGGTTGCTTCCCAGGCGATTATTAATTACGCCACTCCTAATGCCCTAGTGAACTACATCCTCGGTACTTTGAGTGATGGCGAAGCCAAGGGTTCGGATGAAAAAGTGAACCGCACTGCATCGGATTCACTTGCCAGCTTCCAATCGCATATCCAGTCCAGCCATCCTACATTCCAGGCTGCAAAAGCGCCGTCCTGGTCTGCACTGGATAAGAGTAAGCTGGTGCAGGAAGTCATGTATATGGTGAACGACCAGCGCAGAAATCCCTACAGCAAAGTCCTGCGCACAGGTAGCGCCACTCATGGCACGGTGAGTGATGTTTACAACGATGAAGAACAGGAAGCAATAATCTGGACCACCAATCTATATCTTGGCCTGAACCGAGATAAGAAAGTTATGCAGGAGGCCGCTTCCGCAGTAGCGAAATTTGGTACTGGTATGGGGACCTCTGCGGCAGCATCAGGCCTCACAGATCTTCACCTGGAGTTCGAGACCGAGTTTGCACAGCTGGTCGGAAAGCCGAGCGCTTGCCTGTTCCCAACAGGTTATACCGCTAATGTTGGAGTGGTTGCAGGGCTTCTTGGTAAAGACGATGTAGTGGTTATCGACCAGCTTTGTCATGCATCTATTGTGGATGGTGCTCGTCTTTGTGGTGCCACGATTAGGACCTTTAAACATAATGATGTGGCCGACCTGGAGTCTGTGCTTGAGTCGGAGGTATCCCCATACCGAACGGTCCTGGTTGTTCTGGAGGGCGTATACAGCATGGGAGAGGGCGCCGCACCGGTAGCCAAAATTGTCCGCGCGGCCAAGAAATATGACGCGCTTGTCTTGGTAGATGAGGCACATTCTTTCGGTTTTTATGGTGAAGGTGGCGCGGGCATTTGTGCCGCTCAGGGAGTTACCGATCAAGTAGACTTTATTATGACAACGCTCAGTAAGGCACTTGGTAGCCTCGGTGGCGTTATTGCGGCGAAGGAAGAATATGTAGATCTTTTGAGATCATCATCCAGAGCTTACATTTTCCAGGCTTCGATCAGTCCTGCAGATATTGCCGCGGCATTGACTGCTTTGCGCAGGCTCAGTACTGATGATGGTTTACGGGAGCGGCTCTGGGATACGACACGCTATATGCGGCAGCGCTTCGAACAAGCTGGCTATGATTTGGGAACAGGGGATGGGCCTATTGTCACGCCGCACTTTAGTAGCAAAGACAAGCTGTTTGCGATAGTACAGGAATTATATAAACGTGGTGTTCAGACATCAGCGGTTACCTATCCCATAGTGGAGAGTGGGCGTGGCCGACTCCGGCTTATTTGCTCGGCAGCCCACACGAAAGAGGATGTCGATAAAACTGTTGAAGCTTTGATTGAGGCGGAGCGGGAAGTTGATAGCTCATTGGTGGCTAGTAAAGAGCAATCGATGGATTCAAACTCTGCACAGTCCGAAGTAGAAGATTGGGCTCATAGTTTTTCCAGCTATCTTAAACGATCACTGGCCAAGCGCTCTGGTCCAACGCCAAACTTGTCTTTATCCATTCGTGTTTCTGACCAGTCAGAGCCAGTAAGGATTTTGTATTACGACGGCAATGTCACCTTGAGCGATCATGAAATTTCCGGTCTGCCTACGTGTTCAATTCTTCTTAAAAGCAGCGGGGCTGTTTCCGCCTTGCACTCCTCCGATGTACAAAGTCTGCTTAAGAGCATCTGCGAAGGAGGCTGTGTGTTAAATGGCCAAGTGGAAGCGTTTATTTGGTTTATCGCGCGCATGGTTGATCTGCGGCGAGGCTCTAAAGAGTCGGCGCGCAGTGAGTTGCGCCGCGAGCAAGCCGTTTGCTAGTTGAGGTGAAGAAATAACTTAGCGCCAAAAAGGCTCTAGATGTTTGGCCCCTAGGCAAATGCTGCGGGGCCTCTATCCAAATTAAGATGGCAGCTGGGAAGCTCAGATAAGAGTATCTACAGAAGCAGAGGGGTTACAGGGTTTCTACAGTTGTGTTTCTACTCCGTAGAGCCGTCCTCCTTGCAGGCTTACTGTTTTGCTTATCTATCAGCAGAGTTGTCGAAGGTTTTGACTAATTTCGACTGTCCAGCTTTCAGAAACCCCAGCGCGTTCAGCAAAGCCCTGCCACTGCTTCACGGCTGCTGCTACCTCTTCAATAATATCCATGGGCCGTTTAATACTGATTGCTCTTCCCACGGCAAGCAAATCCTCAAGTTGGAAGTGGTCGCGTTTGCCGTTGATACTCATCTGATGCTGGCTGGTCCAGGCGCCGCCCGGATTGTGGGCATAGGTTACATCGAATGCTGGCGATAGAGACCATTCGCCTTCGGGGTTCATCAGGAACGCAATATTCTTTGTATGATCATCCTGGTTTCTGGCTAATACATTGAATACCATTCGGCGATATTGCTGAATCGCCTCATTCTTGGGCAGGTAAAGTTCACGCATAACGCTAAAGGCTTGTTCGTATGAATGGGCACCAGCCATGTTGAAATCCAGGTGCGCGATGCCGCAGAGAGACTGCATATGTAGTTTCTTGCCATTCACCCGATCGAAGCGCCGCGTCATAAAGTGCGCTCTGCCATTTTCTTGCAAGAGTTGGCAGTCTGCCATGTTAATACCGGCTTCGATGGCCATCAGATGATAAGCATATTCAATGCGTCCATACCCATCGGTTGTACCGAGCTCAAGGTCTCCGGCACCATCGAATTTTAGTAGCCAATAATCGTAATCACTGGATGCGGGAACTTGGCCTGAACGTATATCTCCTTTGTTATTGATGGCGATAACTGCTTTTGCTCTGGCGCCCCCAGCGCTAGTGCCCACTCTTAATATGTCTAGCAGTGCACCGGATTTCTCCGCATCGCTGTTGCCAAGTTGGGCGTTAAGGTCGGTCTGCTTATGAGTGATTGTTGCTGCTAGTTTTACCAGTTCTTCAATATTGAGAACGACGGAATCCCTAAAACTACCATCTACTGCAGGCTGAAATTCCAGTGCGCCCATTCCACGGGTACCGGTATAGCAAAGTCGTTCAATAGGGTTAAAGCTTTCCGGAGTTCTCCCCTGTCGGGCGAGCCAGGCATCAATAACGGCATTACCGAATTTGTCCGGCAGGCAGTCTGCAAGGAGCCCCGGTAAGCCCTTAAAGGTGTCCCGACTGAGAGTGCGGAACGTATAGGGCTCCTTTGAAGCTTCGATAGGCATAGTAATTGGAGCAATATCCAATCCACTCTGCAGAAATTCCGGTGCGTACTCAAAGGCTCCATACCCAGTACTATCCCAGTGGACGGCCCCAACTATCTCTCCCCATAATTGCACCACTGCAGTATTTGTTTGGCTTACCATTCTGGTTTACCTCTCTTTTTAATTTTGCTTTCGCGTGTCTTGGAGGGGCTTTCTGCAGTGGTCTCTTTAAGCGCTTTCTCAGCGCTAGAGGCTCTGGCTCTTTTTCGCTGTTTGCCGTGAAGAGCAAGTTGCATAGGGCTGACTGTTGGGGCCGGGAGAAAAGCTTCCAGTGCGTCCAATCGGCGTAGGACTCTCAGTGCGGCGACCAGGCTGTCTAGCCTGCCGCGACCAGCCTCTAAACCTTTGATGGTGGAGGTGGATAAGCCGGCACGTTCAGCCATATCATCCTGGGTGAGATTCATGCGCAAGCGATACTCTCTAAGCCGGTCGCCCAGTGTCGCAAGTATCTGCTTATCGGATTGTCCATGGAGGTTCATAATAGCTGTTTTTCAATCTTTTATGAGTGAAAATATACTTTAATAGGTAATTTTTTGTCTATTATATCAGGATTGGATGATATGTCATTAATAGGTGCATTTACACCTTTTAAGCTTAGTCTAACCTTTTATTAGGTGTAAAAGCATCTTTTAGAGTAGTGCAGGGAGTCGCTAATTAAACTGTGAAGCGGATACCTCTCCCTCGCGGCAGGGATGAGATGGGTAGGTAGGGATATCCAGTTGGCCGGGAAGAGAGTTACCGACAATGGTAAAAAGAGGCGAAATCTAATAGCTCACATCGCATTTCTTTGCGTAGAGCTTTCCAGTGTTGACAGACGTTGTATCTCCTACACTTTTGATCCCACAAAATCATTGCTCCACTTGTGGGGATGATGGGCAATGGAGAGGGTGTGGGCTTGGTTCATATCAATGAAAAACAAGAATTGATGTTTGGTGGCTGGGATACCAGTGGAAGGGATTTGCTCAACTATCATGGAGGGATTATACGGTGGGTAAAACAATGCTCGTATTTCTTATTTTATGGATTGGATAGAAGCTTCTATATCTGCAGAAGAATAGAAGTAGCGCTTAGGGTTGGCAGGAGGCTACAGGAGGTAAAAGGATGAGTTTCTGAGTTGAGTTTATTGCGTGGCATATTTGTAACTCGCTATTTGGATACTATTGTAAGAATGTTATGTATAACCAGCCACTGGCATTTTTGACACACAACACTGATGAAAATCCGATTTCGAAATTTTAATCGTGGAGAGGATCAGTATCCCTGGATTAAAAATATACCCGGTGAGCTGATACGGAAGCCGAAATATTTAGTAGCTTGGGAGTTTTTGCAGTTCTTATTTGCTGTACTCGGGAGCGCTATGGTGTATTTTTATGCGGCCTCGTGGGAGCATTGGGTGCTCATTGGCATACCTGCTAGTTATTTAGCGGCCGCTTTATTACTGGCTTTTGATAATCCTTTGTATAGAGCTGTATCACTTCTCTCTGTGCTGGCTAGTATAGTGTTTTTACTATATCTGGGTTCTCAGGAAGGGAATGCCACCCTCTTATTAATTCCGGGGGGCTTTCTGGCTTGTTGGTGCAGCAGTATGTATTTGGGACGCAATGCGAAATCCTATTATGCTTGGTGTAAAGCGAAACGTTTATGATTTTGGTCTGGGGGAGAGACTAGTTATCAATTAGCCAAGTTCCTAGGCAGAAATGTATCACCCAGAGAGTAATCGAAGGTTGGATTTGGAGTGCTGAAATGTATGAGATGCTAGTAGGTTTGGATGTCAGTAATGATGATGTCTACCAAGTATATCGTGACGCTATGAGGCCTATGTTGGCGTCTTATGGTGGTTCGTTTGGCTATGATTTTAGGGTGTCAGAGGTGTTGAAATCTGAGAGTAATTTTAAAATAAATCGTGTGTTTACAATCAGGTTTCCATCTGAGCAGATAATGAATGACTTTTTCTCCAGTCCTAAATATACGGCTGTAAAGAAAAAGTATTTTGAGTTGTCGGTTCTTAGTACAACGATTATAGCTGGCTATGAAAAGCATACTTAGTGGAGTGCGAAGTATGGGGTGCCTTGTTAATTCCTGCCAGGGTTCAGATTTTTGGCCCCCAGCCTTTCTGGGCTTCTTTTACATTTTCAGTTTATATTCCCTGTATGTCAGCCGATAAATTTTGGGGGGGGCTGGGCCCACTTTATGATCCAATGCCATTAGTGATGCGGGGCTATATTCGTTAGCAATTTTCCACTTGGTATCCTTGTGCTATTTGTGTTGCATAGACAAATGGTACTTGAGGATTTTGGTTTGTGCTTCTGAGATTTACCTGATCATAAATTTTATCAAAATCCACATGGCAGGCTTTAGGGGGAGAAGGGGTTCAATAGAAAAAAGTGTGAGCCTCTTCTAGTTGCCCTAATAAAAATCATTAAGGATGTTGACATTCAAAGGTAAGCAAGTAACCTCGAAAAAGGTTACATTTGTCAATTCTGACATGTTGTGGCTATACCTAGCTCTTCACAAAAGTTACTGGCTTGGTGATTGGTCAGGGTAATGTTATTTGGTACTTGTGTTCAGGTTCTTGTGGCAGAACCCATATGAAAGGAATGGGCTCTTGCGGGGCGGGAAACTATTGGCCTTGGCATGTAATACATAAGGTGGTCGCACTGTCTGGAATTTTTCCCTTATAGATTTAAAGGAATATATATGTATATCGAAAGTGATTTCAAAAAAGAGATCGAGGGGCTTTTGGATCCGGCGGATCGTACCGCGCAACATATCGAAGCTTGCTGGCAGGTATACAATAATGCTGCCACCACTAAGGATGGAAAGATCGTCGCTGGTAGTATTGAAGATTTGCATGAGGCGTTAAAGGTTTTTGGGCCAACCAATTCAAGAGATAACGGCTCGGTGTTGAGAACAAAAACCTGGTCAATTATTTTGAATGACGCATGGATATTGGGAGCCGTGCACGCCAAAGCTGAGGTGGAGCTGGTTTCCCGGCCGACTTCCTCGACTATCGCTAATAAAGACTTTAAGAGTGGTGACCCTCTGGATCGTATTTTTAGGGTGACCGGTAGAGAGCTAATCGGACTGAAAAGTTTCGGTTATTCTGTGGTTCAGGGTCCCCTGATCTACAAGAGCCACACTGCTAAGGTTATTAATATGATGAGCTGTATAGATCATCGTTTGGCTGAAAGTGCCACCTTCAGCAAGTACAAAGAGACGATTATACGTCAGGCGGGGGTTATGGCTTATAAAGGTATTACAGCCATTAATAGCTTTCTGGATGCTTAGAGCGTTTTTAGGAAGGCTGATGTTTAATTATTAGCTTCCCGGCTTTATATTTTTCTACCGTTCCGCTGTTAAAAATAGAGTTGTATTCTTTCTCTTATATCTGCACTAATAGCGCTGTAAAAATTGCTTTCCTTGCGGCCAGTTTGTTGGGTTGGGCAGGTAGTCTTGATTGCCGATTATATTTTTTATTGCTTCTTGATGAGGTTTAGCTTGTGAGTTTTGTTTTTCGTGAGGGGGCCAGTGGCAAAGAAAAAGTTTATACCCTGGTATCCATGACGATAGTGCTTTTATTGATGGGTTCTGCCAGCGTTGGTAGATACCAGTTCTATGAGAATCCAGGCTATGGTGGTGTAATTGTTGGGCTTTTGGCTGCGATTTGGGTTCTACCTGCTCTCCTGGATAAGCACCCCTCAAATAAGATAATCCGCTCGAATATTGTTATTCGGGGTATTTACTGGGTTCTGTGGTATTTAATTTCTTATGGGCTGACTTGGGGAGCGGTGTATTATGCTATCCCCGCATACTATACAAATACGTTTGGCGAAGAGGCTAGCTTTGAGCAGGTTGTTACCCGTAAAGAGGTGAGGACAGGTCGCTTGGGGCATACTTGCTATAGTATTGATTATGGTCAGCCTTACTCTACATGTGTAAATCAACGTTTCTTTGACTCGGTTGAGACGGGAGATACTATAAGGCTTAATGTGTTAGAAAGTCACTCTGGTTACTTTGTGCGCTCTGTCCAAAAGTTGAACTCTAAAAATGCTTCAGGAGAACTGATTGGAATATTGCAATTTTAAAGTGGTTTGTTGCCTGGGTGTGCAAGGGCAGTGTAAGGCATCAGGGGTTTGAGAATGTTGGTTCTTTAATTGCTCTATTTAATCCCTCTTATCTCTATGTCTTGAGGTCTGCCCCAGAATCAACTATTAATACCAGCGGTTGCGCCTATGGAGTCGCTTTAGGTAGTCCCGCTCGCGATAATAGAGATCATCGTCATAGCAAATAAAATCACAGAATCTCTTATCGCTAACACAGTCGGCTGGAATCTCCCGGTTATTTTTAAGGCACCGATAGTAAACATGCTTGCAGGTTCGCAGGCATCTTTTGCGGGCCTCCTGCTCATTGAGGCTCCTCGCCAAGGAGAGTGAGGAGGCTCCTAAAAACACTAGGAGTATGCATGTTACCAGCGTCAATTTTCCAGTTGCCATACTGATTGCCGCATCTGTGAATGTCTCACCGGGAAACAGTAATGTTTACCGTGATGAAAAGCAAACTATACCTGTGTGGAAAGTGTTTTAGAGTAATAATTACCCATTCTGCTTGAGGTTACTGATTACCTGATCAATCTCTACTTGGTTTTCGCTGATCAGTCTATCGGCGAGAATTTTTAGTTTATCGATTGATTTGTAGTCAAATGGATCGACATATGGGTCGATAATTTCCACGTTTAAATAGTTATAACTGATTCTTCCTTTAGGACTTAGAGAGCTTGCAATCTCCAGAGTATATAGTTGTTGGTCATCCATGGACCTTTGCACACCGGATATAAGATCTTGAAGCCAGTTAATTTTCCCCCAACTTTTTAGGTTCCTGTAATTGGTCTCCATTGTGGCCAATGGTGATGTGCCGGATCCGAGAATCAACACATAGTAGTTTTTCCCCGGAAATTCTTTAATGATATCGCGTAATATAATACTGGTGGGGTTGTTTGCGTATATAGCGGCATCAGCGTAATAGCGGTGACGAATATCCCGCCCAGTAGTTATAAAATCGACAGGAGGGTATAGAGTCTCTGCGCTAGCTGCGGCGGTGACCAGTTGATACAGTGTGTCCGTTGGCAGTTTGTTAACCGTTTCGCCACGGTTTTTGAACAGATGTAACTGGCCTGTATGTATATTGAAAGAAGGTATAATGATGTAATTTTTTAGATCAGTGAAATTTATTTCATCGGTATAGTGTTTCTCGATGGTGTTGCGTAGGCGCTCTCCGCTAAAGCGAGGCGAGAAAAAACCATTCCCGCTCATTAATTTGTGATACCAGGGTGATGAAAATAGGTATCTGCTTTCATTTTTATAAATATCGATTACTTTCTCAGTTTTAGTTCTTGAGTCTATTTTTTCTGGGATACCTTCTTGATTTGGTATCTGGGTGACATTGAGCCCTGTGGCAATGATGGCGCCAGTTGATACTCCGCTAAAAACATCAAAGAGTTCATCAATAGGCTTGCCAGTCTGTTGTTCTATAAATTGGATAACATAGAGTGGTATTAATCCACGTATACCCCCTCCGTCTATAATCAGAATTTTAATAGTATCTTTGTCTTTGAGAGAGTCATTGCTATTAATAAACTCGTCTGTAACCGGGTAAGCGTTAAATTTAATGCTCTGGGTTAGGCGATAATTGTAGAAATACAATAGCCCCACAAAAGCAATGATAACAACGACCAGGATGGTCGATATGTGGCTGGTTTTCATGGGGCGACCTGTGCTCTTTAATCCATATCATAGAGAGTGCAGGTGGTAGGATTAGTTTTATTATTTTGAGTGATTTATGGGGCGCTTCTTAGCTGCATATTTATTGTATTTTCTCAACCCTTGCTGTTAGATATTTTCTTCTATGGGAAGAAATATATCTGTAATGATTTTACTCTCAGGTACTTCGGGAAAAAAATTTATCCGCTCAAAAAAGATCGGGAAATCACGAACTGCAAAAGTTGAATGATCCAACCAATGAAAGTATAGATGCTGAACAGCCGCTCTAATGGTATCGTCACTGCCTAAGTGCCTTATGACTGCGCATTTCCCTGCCGGAATTACTTTGTTGACTATATTCCTTTCACTGGCATCAATGGGGTATTGCACGGTACAGCAGACATCAAATCTGTATTGATCAGGGGGTGTGGTTACTGGGTCATCATAAACCAGGTTGAAAGTTCTGCTATTACGTGGTGAAAGCCCTTGAGCCTTCCGCCATTGGATAAACTGTTTGATAGTAGCACCCAGGTGGTGGGCTGGGCCTCTATGTTCCATGGCGGCGAGTTGAGTCTCGGGGAATTCAACAATGGTTACTTCGTATTTCGCTGTATTTCTCATAAAGTGACTCCTAAGTGCTGTAACTGGTTCATAGTGCTTATGCCAAACTTCCCAGTCTGGAGCGCGGCGAAATTCTGAGGGGCTCTTGCCAAAGAGTTTCTTAAAGGCTCGTGCAAAGGCCTCGTGGCTGTCGTAGCCACTCTCCAGGGCGATATCCACCACCTTTTTGTCTCTATAGGTGAGTTGATAGGCTGCCCTTTTTAATCTCAATCGCCTGATTAGGGCTATTACCGGCATTCCAAAAAAGGCGGAGCATTGCCGGTGAAAATGATATTTAGACAAGTTGGTGTATTGGCAGAGTTTGTCGATATCGAGTTCGGAGTCGAGGTTTTCCTCAATATAGTGCAGTACCTGCACAAACCTATCCCTATACTCTGCCATAGCTGTCACCTCTTCTTATGAAAGTATTCTAGGACTTGTGTGTGTCTGGAACTTGACCAAAATTGCTGGATATCGTCTCAGGAGGGACTGTTGGGTTTGAGTGCGGGGAGTGGACGCGATGGAGGGGGCATAGGCCCCCAAATTTGCTACTAGGGGCTAACAGGGTGTAGAAGACCCTTTGAAGGTGTTCACCATGACTTTTGCCTCTTTGAGGCGTAATAGGTAGTCTTTTAGAGATTTAACTCCCGCCTTAACGCCAAGGGAAATCAGTTTCATCATGAGGGAAAATGCAAGTTCTGATTTCAGGTGGGGAGTAAATGCCAGGAAGGCTTTGAAAATGGAGCAGTGGATTCTTTTGAGCAGGTCTTGAATATCTTTGTTGCCGGTGGATATCTTCTCGGCTTTTTTCTCAAAGGCTTTGAGTTCATCCAGGTACTCGATAAACAGACGGTAGTTAAAGACAACGGTTCTGTGTTCTTTGTAGCCGGCTATGATGCTGCTCAGCGCATCATTGATCTTCCTGAGCGCAATATAATCTGTTCTGGAGAGACTCTCATAGGAATTAGAGAGATACGCGATCGTATCTCTCCGCAGCTGACAAAACTCGAACAGGTGTTGGTCGTGCTTTCTTATCTCATGAAGCCGGTATAACTGAATTGCAATGAAGAGAAGAGCGATCGCGAGCAATATGGAGAGCACTACTCAAACTCCTTTTCATTAACTGGCTTTTTTGGGGCCACTTTTCTGGTGGGCGGAGAATAGGAAAAGGCATTATCCATCAGCTTGAGGAACCTATCCCGATACTCCTTATTATCTGCCGCTAGTCGATCAATTTCAACTTGACGATCTTTCAATCGCCCACTGTACATCCAGAACAATAAATAGTGTGCAAAGATGAAAAAAATGACAAACAAGCCATTTTTCAGGCCCATTTCCTGTACGAAGTGGAGTATATCTTTGAGGGTATCGGTCATGCAGTCCCTTAAAGCCAATTTCATTGAATCTTGCGCATTTTTAACTATTGAGACGGTTGAAGCAAATTACTTCGCTGGAGATGGGAAGTGGTAAGAACTTTTTTTGTGCCTTTTGTAGAGATTTTGTGGGCCTGTTTTTTTGTTATTTAGGTGTAGCCAGCCAGCCAGATGGCATGGTTTTCTGTATGGGAGAGAAGGGCGCGTTGGTACAAAAGTTCCAGAGAGGACTTGTCGCTTTCAGGTGTCCCGCCCTGAATTGAGGGCGGGAAAGTAGAGAGCTATTGCGCTTCAGTCTGGCCGGCTTCCGGCAGCTTTGCAGGTGCTTCAGTCTGCTGCTTGCTGGGGTTTTTGATTACGCCTTTTTGCAGAATTAAAGTGTTTGGGTAAGTAATTAATTCTTCGCCGCGCCTGATGAGAACATGAAATAGTGTGATCTCCTCAATAGTGCCGGAGATATCGTCGTCTTTGTCTATCACCCGAATCTGGTCGCCAACCCGGTAGGGAAAGCCGAAGAAAATAATCAGGCTGGCGGTAATATTACTCAGTATCGACCACTGAGCAAAAAGTGCTACGCCAATTACTGCGAACACAGAGGAGAGAAAAATGGAAACCTGGGTGTATTCAAACCCCAGGGCACTGATCAGCAGCACCAGATGGAATACCAAGACGGCAATACTGATGGTTTTGGAGATATATTTGAGGCGATAGGGCTTCACCGCTCTGGCCTGCCCGAACCGGTTGATAGCGGAGGAGCTAAGCCTCATGCAGATAAAATAGGAGGCCACGATCAGTGCCGCTATAGCCAAATTCATTTTTTGTCTCGTCTCCGTACTGTGTTCACTCGGGTGGGGGCTGTTGCTTTTTTAGGGCGGGCCTTGTCATCGATCATTACCCGCCTGTTGCGCGGATCATAATCCCAGGCAGCTATGCTGCCAAGCGGCCACTTGGAGGGAGGTTGTGGTCCGTTGCTTGGCTTTACCCAAGAGTGCACTGGGTTCACAGTATGCTCGAATAGCCCGTAGAAGGTATTTACACCTTGCGGGTCCCCGCTACAGGGTACCCGTTTTAGTGTGTGTTGTGCTTTGTGGCCTTGCTATGGACCTGTTGCGAGCACGGCTGGCGGCTCGCTGGTCAGCCATCGTTCTTGCCGGAATTGGCGAACTCCCCCTAAACTGTATGCATATACAGTGTCGAGTGAAACCCTATGAAACTAGCAACTCTCTACAGTCACGGTGTGGCCGCGGGCTTTCCATCCCCGGCGGATGACCACAAAGAGAAAAGCCTCAGCCTCGATCAGCATTTGATCACTCATCCGGCGGCCACGTTTATGGCTCGTGCCAATGGCGATTCCATGCAGGGCTTGGGGATCTTCGACCGCGACCTTTTGGTTGTTGACCGTTCACTAACGCCAGTACACGGCGATGTGGTGGTGGTGGCTTTGGATGGTCAACTCACCTGCAAAGTACTGGATCGACATCATGGGCGGTTGCTGTCGGCCAACGATCGTTACCCGCCGATACCGGTTTGGGAAGGGCAGGAATTGATTGTTGAAGGGGTGGTTAAAGCCTCCATTCGTTATCACCGCCCTCTCTGAATGCTGGCACTGGTGGATTGCAACAGCTGCTACGCCAGCTGTGAACAGATATTCCGGCCCGACTTAAGGGGGAGGCCGGTGGTGGTGCTCTCTAATAATGATGGTTTTGTGGTGGCGCGCTCAAAAGAGGCCAAGGCACTGGGAATTGGGGATTTGCAGCCCTTCTTCAAGATTGAACATCTGTTGCGGCGGCACAATGTGGCCATCTTCTCCAGCAACTATCCACTGTACGGCGATATTTCCCACCGGGTTATGGAGACCCTGAAGGGCTTTAGCCCAGAGGTGGAGGTGTACAGTATCGATGAGATGTTTCTGAATCTGTATGGTTTACAGGAGGAGTGGTTGGATTACGGCCAGCGGATTCGCACAACCCTATGGCGCGATGTGCGTATGCCGGTGAGTGTGGGGATTGCTCCGAGTAAGACCCTGGCCAAGTTCGCCAATCGGGCAGCGAAAAAAATTGCCAAGTGCAACGGGGTTTGTGCCCTGGATACTCCACAGAAATGGCAATGGCTGCAGAAACGCATGGCGGTCGATAAAGTCTGGGGAGTCGGCAGGCGTCTTGCCAAGCGATTGGGGCGCTTGGGTATAGAGACCGCCTATGACCTGGCCCAGGCCAATCCTAAAATCTTGCGCCGACACACCAATATCAATATTGAACGAACCATTGAGGAATTAAATGGGGTGTCATGCCTGAATCTGGAGGAGCAGCCGCCGGCAAAAAAACAGATTTATTGCACGCGCTCTTTTGGCGAGAAATTGAGCGAACTACAGCCCATTCTGCAGGCAGTTAGTCTCTATGCCAGCCGGGCGGCAGAAAAGCTGCGCGGGCAGGAGTGCCTGGTGGCTTCGATACATGTCTTTCTGCACACCTCGCCCCACGAGCCCCACTATTACAGTCGCAGTACGCTGGTACAGTGCCCCTATGCCACTAATGACACCCGCTTGATTGCGAGCCTGGCCAAGGGGGCCATAACCGAGCTTTACCGCCCTGGTCATCGTTTTATGAAAGCCGGTGTGGGCCTGGTGGAGCTGGTGCCCAGCTCCCTGGGGCAAGGGGATATGTTTACCGCCGGCCAGCCGGCCCGTGCTACGGAGATGATGCAGGCCCTCGATAGAGTCAACCAACGCTTTGGCCGCGGCACTCTTTTTCTAGGGGCTGAGGGGGTGCATAAGCACTGGAAGATGCGTCAAGCTTATCGCTCACCCGCCTACACCACACGCTGGGAGGCCCTGCCATTAGTACATGTTTAAGAAGGTGTGTTTTTAATAAGGGTCTCGCTGGCCCTGCTTCGGAATATCGAGATTTAGCGCTCCGCAGTTGCTGCAGTTTTTGAAGAGAATTGGAATATTGTCCAGCTGAGTATTGCAAAAGAAACAGTGGCCGCTCTTTAAGGTCTTGTGGCCTGCGAATTGCTTCACCGCCATCATGGGGAGGCCAATGGTTGGTTTTAAAGTTTTGATCAGCTTTGCGCTAATTCTGCTATCGGGAAAAGCGCGGAGGATTTCCTGTATTGAAATAAGCGCTGAATCCTCGATATTCCAGAGTTGGCCGCAATGATCACAATAAAGTTGCATCGGGTGGTTAGGATTGGTTACCGATCGATAAATCTAGTCTAGCTATAAGCCGTGAGCGAGGGGAGGGAACGAGGGAGGGTAGCGAGATAAGTAAGTGTGGAGAGAGCAGGCCCCTCGGTGGGTCTTAACCCGCTGCTCTTTAGTATTTCAAATCCAGATCCAGCAGGGATACCGGCTTACCATCTTTACTCACCAAATCTATCTGAACAGGCTCCCCGGTTCTTTTATCAATCACACGGGACCAGCGCACATTGGCTTTCTCAGACCAGTGTGCACTCCAATCAATCATAGAAACCAAAACGGGAACGAGCGCGAGGCATTTTGGGGTAGGGCTGTACAGCATACGCCGTGCTCCGGGCTTAATGGGCGCCTTAATCAGAATGCCGGCTTCTTCCAGGTTGGAGAGTCTTTGTGTAAGGATATTTCGGGAGATCTGCAAGCTGTCCTGAAGCGAGTCGAACCGATTAACGCCTCTCAGTACATCGCGGACAACAAGCAGGCTCCAGCGGTCGCCGATTACAGAAAGTGCCTCTTCGATCCCACATTGAACAGCGGGTTTACTCTCGCTCATAGCAGTCCCAGGGTTGCTCAAGGCGCCATAGTCTCACAAGCCAGTTCCAAAACAAAACTTCCCTGGAGGCCGCTTCGGGCCGTCATATTGCCATAGGTTATTGAGAGATCGGCCGATAACCTATCAATTTTAGTTGTATTTTGGAACTTAATGGTATTAAATTAGTTCCGAAATGAAACTTATTTGGAGATGAAATGCATTTTAAACCTATCGTGTTATGCGCTCTGGTCGAGGGCTCGCAAGCAAGTTTCAACAAGGCTGCGTTGGAGCAGGTGATACGGCGGGCTTACCGGGGTCACCTGGACCAGTCCGTCACTCCCAGGCTGGTGTGGATGGAGGTTCCGCCAGATCAGGCCTTTATGAACGGAGAGAAATCTTCGGTGGCTACCCTGATGGCTCCCGTGCCTGATGGGACATCAAACAAGCTGCGTCACCCGTTTTTATACGAACTGCTGGAGCAGTGGTGTGTCACCACTGGGATCAATAAAAACGAGGTCGTTATTACTGCACCTGACCAGTCTCTCAGCAGGAAATTTCTAAGTGCAAATCGCAAACGTATGCCGCCGCTGCGGCAAATTGCCTACATAGCCAAAACACTGGTGCGTTTAGTGAGATCCAAAAGCACCACGGGGCACTTCAACACTCATATCAATCTATAAGAGGCCGCAAATGCCGCTTTACACAATTTCCACCCAGCGCCCACTATCCGGCTCCGAGCAGCAAGCTCTTGTCTCCGGGGTCACAGAAGCTCACTGCACAATAACTGGCGCGCCCGCGCAATTTGTACAGGTTGTATTTAGTCGAGGCATTCATTTGCGTTCAAAGAGTAGTCTTCATATTCTGGGTTCCATTCGCTCAGGCCGTAGCGATAAAATCAAGTCAGCTCTAGCTAATAGCTTTATCAAAATGGCCTCTCAGCTTTTGGGTTGTTCATCAGCTCGTTGTGAGGTGGATCTTATTGATGTTCCCGCCAGTTGGGTGATTGAGGGCGGGGCAGTTATGCCGGAGCCCGGAGACGAGCAGGAGTGGCTCACACAGCAATCCAGCTAGGTTCGCTTTGCTTTCTATATATCAAAATAAGAAATAATTTAGTACAGCCACATTCTGATTGGCTATCAGGGAGTAATATTATGTCCACTTCAACTTTGAAAGATATTGAGGCTTTGGAAAATTACTTGCTAACGGGCAAGCAACCAGAGGGGGAAGATTTCTCCAACCTTAAAGCGCTTACTGAAAAATTCAGCGGCAACACTTTTGAAGCAATAATGGCTGCGTGCAAGTGTTACTCCCAGCAAACAGCGATTTCTTTTTTTCTCTCAGGCAAAGATTATAGAAAGCCAGTAAAGATCAGCTATCAAACACTGTCTGAACGTATTATTCAAACTGCTAATTTATTGAATAGTGTTGGCATTAAAGAACATGACACGGTTGCGTTTGTACTGCCAAATTTACCAGAAACGCACTATGTACTCTGGGGGGCAGAGGCGGCCGCTAAAGTATTGGCCATTAATCCGCTACTGGAGGCCAGGCAGATAGAAGAGCTGATTCGGCATAGCCAAGCAAAGGCTATCGTTACCTTGAGCCCTTTCCCTGGTACCGATATCTGTGAAAAAATTGAAAGTATCTTGCCAAATTTGCCTGAGGTTAAAAATATCTTCCATGTGGACCCAGCTTATCATGCAAGGGGTTTTAAAGGCATTGCGGCTAGTGCGATACAGTATCAATACCGAAAACGGCTGCCCCCCTTGCAAGGTAAAAAGCGGATAGCCTACCAGTCGGCACTTAATCAGCAACCGTCTAGCCATTTGAATTTCAAACGCAGTATCCACAGTGATGATACCGCCTCTCTATTTTGTACTGGGGGCACAACAGGCCTACCCAAAATTGCTACCCATACGCACGGGAATGAACTGGCCAATGCAAAAAGTATAGGTCTGGTAGCTGGCGACATTATGGGGCCAGGAAAAGTTATCTTATGTGGCCTGCCACTTTTTCATGTGAATGCGGCAATTGTGACGGGGCTAGCGGCCTTTATTAATGGTTGCGAGGTGGTATTAATGACCCCTCAAGGTTACCGAGGTGAGGGTGTTTTCAGTAATTTCTGGAAAATTATTGAGTTCTACCGCGTGAACAGCTTCAGCGCTGTGCCCACAGTTTATTCCACTTTGCTGCAGCAGCCAGTAAATCAGTGCGATATCTCCTCCCTACAAATGGCTTTGTGCGGCGCGGCGCCTATGCCGGTTGAGGTTTTTAATGCTTTTGAGCGTATAACCGGTGTGCAAATCGTAGAGGGATATGGTTTAACGGAAGGTACTTGCGCTAGTAGTCTCACGCCACCACATGGCGTGAAGAAGGTGGGTTCTATCGGGCTGCGTTTACCGCTGCAAGAGATGAGAAGTGCCCAGCTGGATGAGCAAGGCAACTTCATTCGGTATAGCCAGGCCAATGAAATCGGTAATCTGCTGATTCATGGGAATAATGTATTTAATGGTTACCTTAATCCTGAGCATAACCAGGGGATATGGGTAGAAGATGCTCAAGGACAGCGCTGGTTTAACACCGGGGATTTGGGCAGGCAGGATGAAGATGGCTATTTTTGGCTCACAGGCCGAAAAAAAGAGTTGATAGTACGTGGAGGGCATAATATTGAGCCCAAATTGATAGAAGAGGTGCTTTGCCAGCATCCTTCCGTTGCTATGGCTGCAGCGGTAGGTACACCAGATGCCCACGCGGGAGAGGTTCCTGTCGCCTACGTCAAGTTATCAGAGGAAGCGATTAGTCCCCTGATAGTCAAAGGGCATGAGGTTGTAATGGATGATTTGGCCAAAGCCCTGCTTGAAGCAATTACTACCTATGCCAAAGAAAATATTACTGAGCGAGCGGCCATTCCCAGAAGAATTGTGCTCCGTGCCGAACTCCCTACTACAGCGGTTGGCAAAATTTTCAAGCCCGCTTTAGAAATGGAAGAGATCCGTTTGTGTGTTCAGGGGATTATTGATCAGTTGGTGAGGGGAACAGACATGGTCACTGCCAGCAACCAGGTAAAGGTGGAGCAGGATAAGGTACTTGGCACTATTGCCAGGGTTACCACAGGAGGGAACCCTAGCTTGGAGGGCGCCCTTGCGGAACAGCTTGCGCCCTACACCTTTAAATATGAAATTGTTTAATCTTTCTCTGAGGGTGCTCTCTTTGAGAGCATCGAGATCAAGTCTACTCAATCTTTGGGAGCCTGAACGGTTTGCCCAGGGGCTTTTCCAGCCCTAATAATCTACCATATAAGGAGTTGCATATAAGCCCAGCCATAATCAGCGCAAAGCCTATAATTTCTATGGTCTGTAACTTTTCGTCCAGGATAATACTAGAAGTGATAATACCTACTACTGGAATCAATAGAGCAAAAGGGGTAACCGCTATAGCGGGATGTGATCTAAGGAGCCTGCCCCAAATTGCGAAAGCAATTAGGGTGGAGGTGTAACTGACAAAGGCAAGGGATAGCCAGGTTTTCTGATTGGCACTAATAATTAGAGTTAACGGGTCTTGGCTCTCCAGGAAATAGGAGAGAACAAAAAGTGGTATGGGAGGTACCAGGCATACCCAGATCATAAAGTGCAGTAGATTGACGCCCTGGATACGTTTCATATCTAGTAGGAGTTGCCTGGGAAACTGCTCCTGCATGGTAAAGTGAAATTGGAAATAGTCAATCAAATAGTATTGATCTTGTGGAGCCGGGAGAGTTGGATTTTTCGGGGTGCCTTGTCTAAAAACTTAACAATACAACCTAGGATTATCTTTATCTGCCCAATCAGTCTAACAGTGAGACATTTCAAGGGGCAATGGCGTTGATGGTCGAGGAGGTCAACAAAAGGGCAGGTAATATTATCATCGAGATAATCGTATTCTGTACAGTTTTTCTGAGTAACTAGGTAATCTTCAGGGCATAAAAACTGCAGGTGAACTATCGAAAGTTAAGGGCAGGGGAAAATATTTAGTAATCAGCGAAAACATAGATGCTCAAATATTCGAACTTGTCATGAGCTTCTATTGAGAAGATGTTCCATCTGGCTGGTTGAGCCGCTCGATAATTCTTTGTATGTCCTGTTGATTTTCTTCTATCAAGCGGTCGGCATAAATTTTTAAATGGTGTAGCGAATCGTAGTCAAAGATATCGACGAATGGATCAGCAATTTCGATATTGAGATAATCGTATTCCAGGCGGTCGCTATCGGAGAAATGTTGGGCGAGATCAAGAGCGTATAATTGTTGAAGGTCCATATATCTCTGGATATTAGAAAAAGCATCTCGTATCCAGCGAATGCGCCCCCAGTTTTTTAGCTCGCTATAATCTACCTCGCTACTGGCCAATGGTGGCGAACCTGCCCCCAATATTAGAACGTAGTAGTTTTTATTTGGGAACTCTTTAAGGATATCAAGTAGCACCAGACTGGTGGGGTTATTCATGGCTAGACCTGCATCGGCAAAGTAACGGTGCACTCTGGTTTGCTCTGGTGTTTTGAAGACTACCGGGGGAAAGGCGGTCTCGGCACTGACTGCTGCCGTGATAAGTTGGTATAAGCTGTCGGTAGGTAATTGTTTGATTGCATCCCCACGATTTTTGAAAAGGTGTATTTCACCACTGTGAATGTCCAGTGCAGGAATAAGAACAAAGTTATTTAAGTCTGTAAAAGAGAGCGACTTTGTATAGTGGTTTTCCAGTACACGGTGGAGTCGTTCCCCCATGAAAGACGGGGAAAAAAGCCCCCAGCCTGTTAATAGATCATGATACCAGGGTGAGGAAAACAGATAGTCACTTTCTTCTTTATAGAGTTGTATTAAGTACTCTGTGGCAGAATCATGCCCGGTGTAGTTTTTGGGAATAAATTTTTCAGGGATGTTGATGCCGCTGGCTACAATAGCACCGCTGGATACACCACTATAAACATCAAAAACTTCGCTAATAGGTTTGTTTAGTTTGTTCTCGATATAGTTGAGCACATATAAGGGGATGAGCCCCCGGACACCGCCGCCATCTACAATCAAGATTTTGATGGTGTCTTTTTCTTTGAGGTAATCCAGGCTTTCAGATCGTTCGGGCTCGGAGGGGGAGCTTTTGAAGGTGGCAGACTGAGTAAAGTGCTTGTTGTAGACGTAAGCGGCAACAATATAAATTACAAGGATACAGAGTAGGGCTAAAATCGCACGCTTAAGCATAAGACTGCAGGCCACTCTTACTTAAAGAGTTAGTGAATGCTGCCGGGCCGAAGCCGAGATTACCTTAGGCTAATGAGAAGTGTATGGTCGTATGCCTGCAATCGCTACTTATGAATCTATCTACTGAAGAAATAAAAAAAGGGCTTGCATCCGGAGATGCAAGCCCTTTTGAAATGGCGCGCTCGGGAGGATTCGAACCTCCGACCGCCTGGTTCGTAGCCAGGTACTCTATCCAGCTGAGCTACGAGCGCGTCGTTGAGGGTGCGCACAATATAGACTTCTCCATGGAGCGTCAAGTACTTTTATGAAAAAGAGTACTTGAGGTTAAATATTGACCATCATGCAAAGGAGAGTAGTGGTCAGCTCCTACTCCGGTTGACCAAGAAGCGGGGTGGTTTAGCTATGGCATTACTTGGCATCAATACATTAGTAGCCTTGAGCTGTTTGAGGGGTCGTTAGCCGCTTAGTGGCGTGTCCGTTGTTGTTGGATAGGATCACGCTGGTAGTTTTATTCTTGCCATGGGTGTTTAGTGTTTAATCTCGGAGAGAAGCTTAGGGTTCTGGATCAGATTCCTTACACCGTGAGCATGATTTTCATTAAAGATATTGTCCTTGCACCAGTTGCCCACAGAAGTAATGTTGACCTTGGCAACGTTGGGGCGGACACTCCAGGTGACTTGATAAGGGGAGCCTTGTTCATTGTAATCTGGACCGGTGGTGGAACCTGAATACTGAATTGGCTTTCCAGTATTGCTGGGAATGCCCAAGGCTTGTTGAAAACCACTTTTTTCATCATGGGCAGTTAGCTTTACAAAGTCTAAAGCAGTGGAATCATTCACCAAGACATAAACTTGCGTTTCTACACGCAATTGTGGATTCTTAATCTCTTCATTAAAGCAGGAACCCAAGGTTGGGCCCGGCTTGATTTTGGCGGATGAGTGGACGTAATGGACTTCAATGGTATCTCCCGGATAAAGACTCCCATGATCGCTTGGGCACACTTCTTGATTAGGCGGAGCTAACTCGGCCGTGGTAAGAGTACCGGAATATTTAAAGCCTGACAGGAAGCCATGCCCATCACCATTGCCCGCATACTGGGTAAACTCTCCACCTTTGTGCTCAGCATTTTTATGAAAATGGATATTGCACAAATTCATAACTGTATGCGCTGGTGCGGCAGCGAAGAAAATCGTATGGTTTCCGGAAGTTGATTCAATATCTCGTGGTGATTGCGGGCCAAAGCTTCTCCCTGTGGTGTTCTTCTCTAAATTCGCGCGTTGATTTGCAATGGCTTCATCTGATACTGCGCCACCACTGTCTAGTGCATTTGTGTTGAAGGCTACGGTTGTCGTTGCAGCTAAAACAAAAAGAGATTTTATTTTCACGGTGATAACCTTCTGCGGTTTGTTGTGGTTGAGAGGTTGGTTGTATTTATGTGGATATGTTGCTCTGGTAATTAATTCCGGTACGCTGCAGGAGTAACTTTAGATTACATCCAATAGGGCATATGTTACTCTATCCGGCTTATATACACAGCTGCTAAATTGCTGTTGCCATCCGCAACAATAAAGTCACTTTTACCGTCTTTGTTTAAATCTAAAAGTGCGACCCCCCATGGGTTGGGAGTGTTCAAATTCTTAAATTTGATTGACTTGATCGTCGGGCCTCCAATCAAAATAAGCACTTCACCTGACCAACTGCTGACTAAAGCATCGTCAATATCATCGCCATTGAGATCTCCCGTTGCAATCTGTTTGGCGCCATTAGATGCCTGGATTTCGATTTGTTTCTTTTTTAGAAAACTACCGCTACCATCTCCTGGGATTATAGTAATGATATTGCGATTGTTCGCTACAAGTAAATCCATGTTTCCGTCTCCGTTCACGTCTGCCGCCTCAATGCTAAATGGCACTTCGGATTGCGCAAGACGACTTAAGCTGAAAGAACCCTTGCCCGATTTATTATTTATTAATATGCCTATGTCATTCTGATTTGGAGTTACCAAATCGGAGTGTCCGTCTTTATTTAAGTCTTTGATGGCAAATCCCCGGTAGGGGTCTCCTCCCACTTTGATAGTCTTTCCTGGCAGTTTAAAATCACCATTCCCGTGTCCTTTGAGAACGAGTAAACCTTCGTGATTACGGTTGTCTACAATCAGATCAACTTTGTTATCACCATCAAGGTCATTTAATCGGACGGCATGTGGGTGAGGTGTTACGTGCACGTTTAATGGTGAATTCGGTGCGGGGTTAAAACCTCCTTTGCCATTTCCTAATAGCATGGTGACGTATGAGGTTTCGTGGTTGGCTATAACAACATCAACGTTCCCATCGCCATTGATGTCAGAGGCCGATAGACCTGAAGGGCTGTCACCGGCGGGGAAATCTCCCGCTAGTGTCAAAGTCCCATTGCCATTGGAAAGATAGGTTACTATGTCGTTGTCCGAATTGTTTGCAATAATTACATCTTGATTTCCGTCTGAATTAAGGTCAGTTACTGCAATTGCAGGTTGGCCGGCACCAACTTTAAGTATGGAAGCAGAGTAAGATATATTTTCTACTTTAATTGTGTCTGCGGAGCATAAAGCGCTAGACATAAAGCAGAGTGTTAGAAGAATATATTTAGTTAAATTCATTTTCTTATGATTCTCTAAGGTTTATGTGAGTGCATAACAAGTTTTAAGGGGATGCTCTGGTCTAGAGTTGACTAAGTTTAATTATCTCCGGCTTAGAACTTTATCTGCTCTAGGCAATTAATCGAGACTGATTTGTTAACCTCTGGTTGATTTGGCAGCATCTGAATTTTGTGTGGGCTAAGTGGATGTTGTCACAACTTAATAACTTATCAATATTATGTGCAGCGCAAAATACCCGTGATCGACCTTAAGCGTTATTCTGCCTTTTCAGGGAAAATTCTTTTTTTAATGTCAGAGCTCTCAGGTGGAGGGTTCTTCAAGCTGTTCTTGATTGTGCTTGTGCAGTTAAATAAAGCCTTGGGTTTTCCTGTATTATGGCTGCTTAAAAGAGTCAGGCTGCTCTTTGTTGGCGCTTGAAAATATCTTTTGGTCCCTAGTAGTCACTATTAACCATGTGTCGTCAAAGTCTATTTAAGTACAGGCTCAGTGTACCAGGATACCTGCTGGTAAAGACCCCATACAGGTTGCGCGGCTCTTTTGTAAGAGAGCGATTAAAAATTATATTGTATTCATGTCTCATTTAGGCTCGCAATTTTATGCCTGGGTTGTTATAACAAATACTATCCTTGGTAATAGGAATGTGGGGCCCGTTGGTTCCAGGCTAGTTATTTTGAACATGGGTAAGCTGGGAATATTACTGGAGCTGATGCCAACCAGTCGCCCTGAAAGAACGACATTAGATTGAAGTACTCAATGGGCAAAACGAAAACACTAATTGTCTACTGAGGTACTTCCTCTTGAAAGAATTGCAAGCCGGCATGATGCCTAAAAGTCGGGGGCGTTTATGTGTTTTTTCTGGTAGGAGATCATCCCTTTACCTATAGATTGGCATGACCTAGGTTGCTAAAGCGGGCGGAAGCGGAGAGACGCAAAGCCCTAGAGCCTGCTATGGTAATACCCACTATATATGTGTAACCGGCATTAACTCGTTTTCCGTGTAAGTCACTCCGGCCTATTCAACAAATCAAACACCAGCCTGGAAAACTGCTTGATCTTTTCTGGATCGGATAAAAGCTGCATTATCTGATTCTTGCTTGCACGCCTTAAAGCTATTTTCCATATTGGCGATGAGTGCCGCATCACCCCCTCGCTTACTGTTCTCAAACATTTCCTTGACCTGTTTATTGGCGGCTAGGGCAGATTTGCAGTGGACCTGCCAGCGCTCAACAGCCGGCTTACAGATATTGTCAATCGCCGCGTTGCTCTTACTCTTGATAAAAAAGGCCGCGCAGAACTGCTCTACTTCCGGCCTGGTAAAGATGCCCGCAGCTTGTCGAGCAAATCAAAAATCAGGTCCGGGTCGGTGACGTTGGCCAGCTAGTATTTCAATTGCTCGGAGTAGGGCGCTTGGGTGGCCGCGATGTCTATGATCAAAGCCAGTTTTTTAGCGGTTATCGGTGAATGACCAGAGTGCTGACATCAACCCAGCCACGCTCACCATCCTAGGCATAGCCACTATCGCAGTCGGCTAGCTATACAGCATCACCAGCCCAGGCCCGAAGGCACAAATCTGCGTGTTAGCAGGAATCAAACATCTTTAGCGGCATACCCAATAACGGCAAACCCTTCGCACAAGAGGACACCCTAGCGCCCGCCGTCAAGCCCGGGACACTATCGACGCACAACTGCAGCTAGAAGAGCAGGCCATACAAAACGATCCGCCGGGCACTGCCAGTAATGGCGAGCGCTACCTAGTGGCTTCAGGCAGCGGCGCCTGGGCCGACAAAGTCGACCAGCTTGCCCGCTATGTGGCAATGTCAGGCTACAGACAATTTTGCCTGGCAAAAGTGGCCCCGAATAAAGAGGACAAACTGCTGTATATGAAAGGCAACAGCGGCTGGCGTATCGCTTACCGGGGGGGGCTCTGCCGAAGATCACTGGGAGTGCAAGCAGCGATTTGGCTGGGGTGCTGGGGTAGATGTTATCCGCGTTAAATAACAATTGCTGGGGTAACCAGGTTGTTTGATCGCTTTGCTTTTGACTGCTGGCTTAGTTGGTACGTATATAAAGGTGAAAATTTTGGGGCATGGGGAAAGAATGAAATAAAATACTTCGGACAGTTTTGGCCTAGTTGTTTTAGGGTTGTAGCTTTGTAAAGGTATTTTTTCACAATTTGGAGATGTCCAAGACTGCGATTAATAGCGATTATCAAGCTGCAGGCCTTATTAGGGTTGGGCGTTAAAAAACTGTCCGAAGTATTTATTTGTTTCATAGTATATGTAATAGGTTGTAATTTTGGAAAAACTGGCTACAGAATCCGCTCTGCACAGGGCTGTGTTAAAAAATTCTATCGGTGGTATCACTTTTATCTGTGCATCGGCACTGGTTCATGCGGATACAATCAGTACAAAAATAGATCTAGGTGAGCCGTTTCCCTTTAGGATGGAAGATGGAGTTAGACATGAGGTGAATTTAGATATTGGTTATCAATTCGATAACATTAAGAAAATTTGCATCAATACTAAGGTTAAAAATGGAACTGCCGACGCAGCATTTTATATAACAGAAAGTGAACCTTCAGGGCCTTTCACTCTCCCTATTATTGATTCGATGGCGCAAATGCTGGTTAGGAGTATAGAGCTTCCAACACCGGAAAACCCTAACCCTGTACCACAGCTACAAGAAAGCATCAATTTCTGCGAGGAAGAAAATAGCGTATTAGCAAAAAATTTTCTTGATGGAGAAGGCAAGTTTACGTTCAATGTATCTGGTGGCTATGTAGATTTCTGGGACTTTGAGCTGGTTGTAGATGGGGATGTCTCTGATACTCAGTTGGCGATTGTGCTTGACGAACCTGTCGAATTTTCAGTTCCTGCCTATGGAGGAAGAGTCAATTACGATGCGAGTATTCGCAATTTAGATTCTTCACAATCATTGGTTACTCTTGAGCAATGGAGCGTGCTCACTCTTCCCAATGGGGATAATTACCCCATTCATAAATCACGTGATGTCGTGTTGAATTATTCTGAGGCAAAGGACTACACTCGAAATTATCTAACGATACCAGGGTGGTTTGAGGCTGGAGATTACGAGTTAACTTGGTATGTCACTGACCCAAGCACCGGGGTTCGGGTGAAAGACAGTCTGTATTTCACTAAAAGTGCTGACTAAGTTTTAAGCTTTCGGCTGAGCTGGGGCGCTCTTGTATCCCAGCTCTTCCTTTATCAAGCCAAGGGCTTTGCTTTTAAGGACTGGGTTATAAAAAACTGTCCGAAGTATTGTTGTGCCTCATAATGTATGTAATGGAATATCGTTTTGAAAAAAATCACAAGTAAATTCCCACAGTATAGGGCTGTATTGAAGAGTTCTATCGCTAGTTTCACTTTAATCTGCGCATCGACCTTGGTTCAGGCAGATACGATCAGTACAAAAATAGATTTAGGTGAGCCGTTCCCCTTCAAGATGGAAGATGGAGTTGAGTATGAGGTGGATTTAGATATTGGCTATCAATTCGACAGCATTGATAACGCTTGTATTAGTACCGAGGTTAAAGGTGGAAATGCCTCTAAGGCATTTCTTGAACTGGAAAGTGAACCTGCTACCGGGTCCTTCATTTTGGGTTATTCTGAGTCCCATGAAATAGGGATGATATACAGTTTCGATTTTCCAACACAGGAAAACCCCAATCCTGTCTCAGAACTGATAAGTTTCGGTTTTTGTGCTGGAAGATTTAATGGTAGCCTCCTGAAAAGAAACTTCCTCGATGGGGAAGGTAAATTTACGGTCAGCGTATCCGGTGGTTATGTTGAATTCTGGGACTTTAAGCTGGTTGTTGAAGGGGACCTATCTGATATTCAGCTGGCGATTGAGCTTGATGAACCTGCCGATTTTTCAGTACCTTCCTACGGGGGAAGAGTCAATTATGATGCAAGTATTCGCAATTTAGATTCTTCACGATCATTGGTTACTCTTGAGCAATGGAGCGTGCTCACTCTTCCCAATGGGGACAAATATCCTATTCATAAATCACGGGATGTTGTGTTGAACTATTCTGAGGCGAAGGATTACACTCGAAATTATTTAACGATACCAGAGTGGTTTGAGGCTGGAGATTACGAGCTAACTTGGTATGTCGCTGACCCAAGCACCGGGATTCGGGTGAAAGACAGTCTGCATTTCACAAAAAGTGCTGACTAAGCTTTCGACTGAGTTGGGATACTCTTGTGTCCCAGCTGTCCCGTTCTAATCATATATGGCTTAGTCATCAAAATAAGTTTTGGATGTTAGACTGCCTTTCGATGTTAAAGTACTGTTGTGTATTTCTCTTACTTGCCGTAACAGCCACTTTAAACGGCTGCTACTAAACTGAGCCCGAGGTTTATGATCACAAGTAGTGGCTTCCCCAGTGGTCCAATGCCGATGGTGACTGTCAGAACACTCGCCAAGAGCTGCTGATTCACCTCTCCTTGACTCCGGTGAACCTCAGAAATGAAAAGGCCTGTACCGTTATGCCGCGCTTATGGTGGCCCCCTATAGCGGCCAGTTTTTCCAAAAGGCTTCGGATCTGGATGTTGAGCATATAGTCCTGCTCGCTTGAGTCCATAAGTATGGCGGTGCCAATTGGGCCTGCGAGCAGCGCCGCGCCTTCGGCAAAGACCCGGCCACCTGTGGCTGGTGGAAGAGGGCCATAACCAGAGCAAGGGCGATAATGGCCCCGATGAGCGGCCCCCTTACCAAAACCATCTACAAGCGGCAGTTTGGGATAGTGGCTGGTAAGTATGGGCTGATGTGGCGCAAAGAAATTAGGCCCGATAAGTAGGGCCTATTTTTTAGTTGCATGCTTATACCTGAGTTTGAAAAACCTTGCTCTTGCAGAAGGCTTTCAAGTTTTGTAAGCGCAGCAGCTTTGCTTCTGCGAGTGAAGGTGACGCCTACGGGTGTTCTGATTTCATTAAGAATGAAGTCGCTTTCTTGAAGTAGATTGGTTTCGTTGTGTACTTCAATTTCCCTTTTTTTAGAGGTTTCAACATCTATATATTGACTACTTACTAGCCCTTTAATTCAACAAATTATTTATTATGATAAGTTTCCCTCGGTGTAATGCAGTTAATCGAAAAAATGAATTGGGAGATATACAATTATTGATTAACAACTGCTCGGTTTCGTGCATGCGTTGAGGAGGCAAACAATGCCAGACAATAATTTGATCTGGATCGAATGTAAGCCCGATTTAATAATTCGCAAACTCTGTGTTGAGAGGGCGTGAATAACCTAGAGAGCATTTCACTGATACTCATTGCCGGGATGACCTACAGCGTGATTATTGAAGGCTTCCTGTGCATTTTGCTGGTACTCTTACAGTGCCTAAAGTTCTCGCCTTGAGGGAGGGTACGAAGGGTTCCCAAGTGTGTCAATGCGCCCAGGAGGACAGACTGGCGCCGCTTCGGCCCGCCGTTCAAGGTGGTGAGGCTGGACATTGATAGCAATATGCGGATGCGCTCTATTGAAATCCTAATGAAGTCCAGCAAGCGCCGCATACTGGAGCTTTGGCAAAACCGAAAATCGGGCTTTTAACTCTATATGGTGTTTAGTTAGTTGCGCTAGTCGACAGAGTGGAAAAGTGGTTATGTCCATCTTTAAAGATGCTTTTTGTGAGGGCGTTCAACTGCTTTTGTAGCCGCTTAAAATTTTCTTGGTCCTGAGCAAAAATTCCAACCGACTGCGAGGCAAGCTCAGTTGATTTCCTCAGATCTTCAATCAGCGTTTGTACTTCTGGCTCGAAGTGCGGCGCCAGTTTCCCCAGCCTTTTATCAGCTTTATTGAGGTGCGAGATGAAGGCTTTTTTGGATTTTGTAGCTTTGCAGTCTGGACTATTGTCTTTTCCTATTTTTTCGAATTCAGAAAGAAGAAGGTTTAGTTTCGACTCCAGGCCACTTATCAAAAGCACGGCATTTTCGTATGCCTTCATCTTTTCATCATAAAGAGCTTTTTTCTCAGGAATCCTGTCTTCTAAGCTTTTTAGTGGCTTTGTTATACGCCAGACTATAAAAGCGCTAATTAGGAAAAAGGTTATCGTGACAACGGCAGTGCGAATGATCTTTGTTCCAAGTTCGAGCTCGTCCATGATTTCTCCTGAGTCATTATTAAAAATAGTCATACGATGCAGCAGCTTCTGAGTGGTTACTCCTCAGTCTTCACCGCAAATAAATCTGGCTGCTATTTCCGTACTATCGAAAACTCCAGCCTGGTAATCAGTCGCCCTGTTGGTTGTTATGGGGCGCACCGTTATTGGGTATAAATTGATTCGCCTCATTTGTACCCCTTAACCTGCGAGAATGTAAACCAGAAATCTGTACACCTTAAAGCGGTCGCTGAAGGCTCCGGGCTTGGGGCCTGTAGGATATCTGCTATGTCAGCAGTGTGCAGATATTCCGGCCGGACCTGCGCGTCCACCAGGTGGTGATTTTCTCCAGCAATTATCCACTGTATGGCGGTACCTTCCAGCGGGTGAAGACCACCCTGCGCGAGTTCGGCCCGAATATGGAAGTCTACAGCATTGAGGAGGTGTTTATGGGCCTGCACGGGATGCAAGTGGATTGGCAGGGCTACGGCCACAAAATCCGTAACACGTTCTGGCGCAATATCCGCATGCCTGTGGGAAAGGGTGTCGCCCCAGTAAGTTGGTCAAGCTTGCTAACCGTGTGGCCAAGGCTTTGGTAAAGATTACAAACCCTTTTGAACCGTGCGGGATGTCCCTAGCAGAGGCAGGGTGCATCGTCAGCCTGCGCTAATCCATTTAGTTAGTCAATAATCGCCCTCGTCACTACTGTCATGCAGTGATTGCAAGAGATCTAAAAACTTCTATTCAAGTACTGGAAATTGAGCTAACCAATAAAACCAAAAAAGATGGTACGGAAGAATCAGAAAGTCTTTCAACTTTGTTTTTTCAGGCCGGAGATACAAAATCAACTTATTTGAATATCCTGGATGAATTGATGACATCGTATAAGGGTGAAGGTCTAAATGCGATGAGCTGGAAGCGAAGTTATATTGCTGAAAACACTTCTGTACGAGAATACTTGGGTCATCCGGGCAATAAAATAAAGAGTGAACAAGGTGCGTTGGGGTCATGGATAGAAAGAGCGACTCAGAAAGTAATCGGTATGTAACAGAGCATTAGTTCCTAATTTTTATTAAAATTATGACTATTTAACATGTCTATTGTCTTGTAATTTAAATGACATCTAGCTCATAGATTAAAGTCTACTTGGGCAGTTTGAAGGTTATAGATATCTCTTTAGAGTTAATTGGGGAAGGCTGCTTACCACCCTGTTAATTTAAGTGCGCAGTCTAATAAAAATGCTTAATTCCACCTTTTCATAAATTCTTGCTAGGCAGAAGCCAGATATTACCGAGATTGTATTTGGCTTTAGGTGTCCGATTTTAAAGTGGATGAATTTATAACCTTCTAAGACCTCAGAAAATAATTATTAGTTGGTACCTGTGTAAAAGTTGTTGTGTTTTTAACGACCAGATTGTTGTGGTTAGATTTTAAAAATTAATTTCCCACCTTTACCATGCGAAAGAAAATTTAGAATGTTGTTGATTGTACTTTTCTTCTTGTGATAAAAGGTGCGCCTAATTTACAGGGATGTACTGTTTTATTTTTGCCTTCATTGGCTCCGATGGTCCCTTTTGGTGTGAAGCTTTTTTCTACGTGTAGTCTGGCTATGCTGAAACGGATTTCTTTCTTTAGTTGTTTGTTTTTAATACTTTTTGCTGAATTTGCTACTGCTGGGGTTTGGGCAAGCACCACGAATTCAAATGGAAAGCATACGATTCGTTGGAGTACAAATTCATCTGCCGAGTACTATGGAGTAAGCGTCCATAAAGGGTCAAAGTCTATTGGCACCTATAATGTAAATGGTACTTCTAGATCTTTTACCCACACTGAAAATGGGGACTATAGGTATCAAGTTGTCGCTTTTTCAGGGGATATTTGGAATCCAATAATAGGTGAATGGGTTCCGGGTAGTGGTACAGCATTGGGCAGTGTTACAGTAACGGTAAAATTACAAGCGCCCCCTAAGCTAGGCAATCTAACAGCCCCCACAAATAGTTCGAACGGTTCTTTTACCTTATCCTGGCCAGTACTTTCAGGTATTGTCTCTCGCTATGAGGTCTATAGGCAGATTAACAACGGGGCTTGGTCTCCCCTCAACGGTATTGGGGCAAGTTCCACCAAGATTTCAGGTTTATCTACAGGAGCATGGGATTTCAAAGTCCGAGCCTGTAATAGTACCGGCTGTGGGGCTTTTTCTAACGAACGCCGGGTCAATGTTGCCCGTACACCGAATACGCCGGCTAGCATTGTCCTTAAGGATATAACAAGTGGCACTGTCGACCGTGAGGGGCGGATAAGCGTCGATTGGTCAGCACCTGGTTCGGGTTCTGCTGTTACGGGCTACCAGATACAACAATGTAAAGATTCTTGCTCAAGTTGGACACAAATTTACTCTAGTGCAAGCACAGCCACTGGGCCGACGCCTGTTCCGGCGTCTGGAAGTACTCCGCTAACTAATGGAACTTATAAGTACCGTGTTAGGGCCTATGCAAAGGGCGGTTCCTATGTCACTTACAGTGGCTGGAGAAATTCCTCTTCAGTGACTGTGAGTCGACAGCCTGATACTGTGCGGAACTTTACGCAACCTGACCACGGGACCCAGAGTGGTAGTTTTAAGGTGGTATGGTCTGAAGTTACCGGCTCATTCGATGCGGTAACACGTTATGAGCTTCAGTGCAGTATCAATGGAGGGAGTTACACCTACGCTAAGTGCGGTAGTTCCAACTTGGGTACAGCAACCTCTATGGAGGTTACACTCGACTCCAGTGATCCCAGTGGCGAATATCGTTTTATGGCTCGGGCCTGTAATGACCATGGTTGTAGTGGTTGGACTCCCAGTGATAGCCGTAAAGTTGTGATGGTCAATGTGCCGTTGCCCGCACCAGACGCACCGAAATTTACTTCTTTCCCTAGTGACAGTGAGTTTGGTGATTACGATCTCAGTTGGAGTGAACCAAGCCTTACATGGACCTCTTTTGAGTTACAGCGTGAGCGCCGCAATGACCCAGACACAAGCTGTGGAAATAGTTGCTGGAAAGTGGTCTCAGGTAATCTAGAGGAGCGGACTTATTCAGCTCGCGGAGACATAGAGGATAAATATCGCTACAGAGTCCGCGCCTGTAATGGTCCTGAGTGCTCTGGATGGACTACAAGTGATTGGATTGATGTACACAATCTCGAGGGGATCGAGCCGGCGGTCAGTCTTGCAATTGCAGATACATCAGGAACAGCAAATTATAGTGCAAACGTTAATTATGAAGGGGACGCGGTTATATCGATTCCTGTCGAAGTAGCGCCGGGGGTTAATAACTTGGTCCCTAGCTTGGGCCTTCAGTATTCAGGTGCTCGATACCGGGAAAGAAATAATGAGATGTTGCCAGAAGATATTCTGGGCTATGGATGGAGGTTGAGTGGTCTGCAGGAGATCCGCCGCTGTGTGAAGAATCGTCCCAACACAGACCGCATCAAGTTGGATGATACGGATTCGCTGTGTTTGAACGGTCAGCCATTGGTCCTTGTTTCCGGAGAATATTGGGCCTCTGGTTCGAAGTACCGAAAGCTTAGAGATGACTTTAGCCTTATTGAACTAAAAGAGACAGGTGGTCAGCCTTGGTTCCTGGTACATAAACCTAATGGTGAAGTTCATGAGTTTGGTAACACAAATAACAGTCGAATCCGCGCTGGGAAGAACCCGAGCTTTGCTTGGAGCATCAACAAGGTTACTGATGCCTTTGGGAATAGCATAACGTATCAATACCATCTTGATACCGTTGAAGGTATTAATTATCCACTAGAAATCACCTACGGTAATGGAAACGATGCACGTATAGAGTTTGCCTATGGCACCCGCAGCGATGCCCCCCCGCAACCACTGGCCTCGGGAGAAATTGAGCAAGAGCAGTTGGTTCTACTCCACCATATTAATGTTTACCTCGACAATAAATTATTAAGAGAGTACCGCTTAATTACTGAGCCAGAACCTGCTAGCAAGCATTCCCAGCATTACCGCCGTCTGCAGCAAGTTCAACTCTGCGGTTATGATAAGCATGGTACTGGCTATCAATGCCTTAACCCCCTCATATTCAATTGGGAAGAGGTTAATAGCTCTAGTGACCTGGATCTCGATACCGGTATCTGGCAAATTATCGATGGTTTAGGCAAAGCTACTAGGTTCTATCACACTACGGTACGTGAGGTAACTGGCCAAGCCTCTGCCTCCGGTAACGCTACTTTCTTGGAAAGGCCCTTTGGGGATGGTGTTCTTCCCGAAAATGCGAAAAATCTTGAGGCCGATAATGGTGACTATCGGACAGTAGTCGGAGAAGTGCACAGATCCAATGGTTTGGCAGATGATTTGGAAAATGGTTGGCATAAAACCAAGTATTACTATCAAGGTGTTGGCGTTGTCAGTACCAAGGGCTGGGGATTCCTGGGTTTCTACGCACAAAAAATCCATGATATAGCGTCGGATATCGTTACTTATCGCCAATTCCGTCAAGATTTCCCGCATTTTGGCAAGGTGGCGAGAAAGCTGCAATTTCAGGGAAGTTATGGTTCTCATGCGCAGAAATTGGCGGATGAGCGTCATCGTTATAGCGTGATGGAGCTATCCACAGGCTTAGATAAGAGTTACTACCCCTTCTTAGAGAAAAGTGTTGAAACCCTAATCGAAAAGAACCAGGTTCTTGGTTATCGTTCTCTACAAAACAGCTTTGGAAAGAGAAGCTTTGGTACACTCGGAGAGCTGCTTGAGAATCAAACTTCAGTAGAGAAAACAGCGAAATCCCTATCTGGGACCGCTGATCAAGATGGCTTGGGCGGTATTACTACCCCTTCCTTTGGGCAAACCGATAAACTCCCGACCTTACCAACTAAACCGGTTACCTGGGGCGAAATTTCTGACTTTTCCTTGAGTGGCATTGAGAGAAGTCGCGAGATTTTCACTAGTTTTGAAAACCGAGTTGGAAATGGTCAGTGGTTAGTGGGCTTTGCATCCGGCCTGGAGCTTAGGGAGTATGATGGTGGCCCCAGTGGTGCTCCCGATCGTACTCATACCGTGGTCTCTCTTCCTTATTTGTCAACGAACAAGGTCGCAACTAGGGTCAGCTTTCCCGATGATGCAGATCTAAAATTAAGCACTGATTTTGATTATGACACCTCGGGTAATTTGGTCAGTGAAAGTACTAGCGGAGCCCATGTAGAAACAAGAACAACGTCTGCAACTGATTTTGTAGATAACCGCTACCCTGGGACATTAACCAATGCTCTCGACCAGAAGGTCTCACTAACTTACGATCAACGCTTTGGCTTGGTATCTGAGATCACTGATAGCAATATCCGTACTACTAGTGTGCAATATGATGCCTTTGGGCGCGAAATCGAGAAGACCAATACCGATGGAGTGGTGTTTAATACGACATATTCCGAATGCTTTGCTGGCACTTGTCCAGTAGCTGGTAATATTCTTGCAGCTTATAAAATAATCAAAGATTCTTCAATTTCTCCCAAAGTTGAACTCTACTATGACTTGCTGGGGAGAATAGTGCAGCAGGATCAAAAGGCATTTGATGGAACACGTATCGCCCGGCGTGAATTTAATTATGATTTGCAAGGCCGCTTATATCTAGAAACTGATCCCTTCTATCTAGGGGAAAATAAACCACTGACCATCTATGATTTCGATATAAAAGACCGTATTGAGAAAATCACAAGCCCAGATGGTAGTGAAGTCCGCACTAAGTACTATCCAGATACGGCTCAAAAACTAATCAGGGTCGAAGCAGAAGAAGATATCTTAGATAGTAATGGCAGCTTGGTTGAAACTCAGACTAGGCATCACTATTACAATATTTCTGGTAGCCAGGTGAAAGTAGTTGAAGCTGTGGGAACTAATAAACAAGTGACTACAGAATATGACTACTATGGCAGTGGTCTATTGAAATCTGTGCTTGTTAACAATGACTCATCAACAAAAGCCAGTTTCTTTTATGACAATGCTGGCAACAATACTAGAACCATTGATCCTGCTTTCGGTACAGTGGTCACTCACTACAATGGGTTAGGCCAGATAAGAGAGCAGATAAATAACAAGGGCGATAGCTTAAGTTATCTCTACGATAAGCTTGGACGTATGCGTGAGCAGGTTGATGCTCTAGGCGTAGCCAGTTGGACTTATGATGCAGCAAATGCAATAGGTAGCATTGCAAATCGAAGTTATAGTCAGAATGGATTAACTCTATTTTCTGAAGATTATATCTATAATTCTGCGGGTCAATTGCAGGATTTAAAAACCTCGTTACAAGCTGGCGATTTGCAGCGCAACTATCAGCATACTTATGGTTATGATAATTCGGGTCGCCTGGATAAACTTATTTATCCTTCTGGTGCTGAAGCTCGCTATCATTACAATAACCAAGGTTTCTTGTCAGAAGTTACTGATGGGAAAAACACCCTGAAAACCTTTAAAGATCGGGATGCTTCAGGGAAAATACTAGAGTTTACTTTTGGTAATTCACTGACGACGAAAACAAATTACGATCCGAATACCGGCCGTATTACTTCCATTAACACTGCTGCTGGCTCTATCCAGAATAATATTTACAAGTGGCGTTCTAACGGTACACTGGAAAGTCGCTTATCGATGAGCGGAGCCAATAAAAAGGAAGAGCGCTTTTCCTATGATGCACTCAATCGATTGGAAGGCAGCGAGACATTACTGAATGGCAGCCATCTTCGTAGCCTAAGTACACTCTATGACTCCCTGGGCAATATTCTTAGCAAATCAGCAACGGGAAATGTGAGTAATCAGGTGACTGGTTACCAATATGAGCAGGTTAACAATGCCGGTCCCAATGCTGTAACCCAAGTTAATATCAATGGTGTGGCCAATAACTTAGGCTATGACCAGAATGGCTCTCTAACTCGCTATGATGCTGCTGTGGGTGACGATCGGTGGATTACCTGGAACGCACGTCAATTGGCGGAAGAGATTACTCTGGGTAGCGCACAAGATACTGCAACTCCCAAAGCAAGAGATCGCTTCCAATACGGCCCCAATGGACAGCGCTACTACCGAGAATCCAGCTGGTGGGACGAATCCCAACAGAAACTGATGATCGAAAAAGCGTTTATTGTGGGTGACTATGAAGATCTGCTTCCGGCCAATGATCCCGACTATCAGCAGATCGAGAAGGTGCAAATTGGTGGAGATATCCTACAGGTCTCAGCTACCGATCATCTTGGCATCAAGGTCCAGGTCTTCGAATTTTTGCACCGTGACTACCTGGGCTCTATTGAGAAGGTAACCGATGAATCTGGGGCTGTTATCCTGGATACGGCCTTTGATCCTTTCGGTGCCCGCAAGAAGAGTGATTGGAGTGGAGAGTTAAGCAAGGCTGATATTGAAGAACTAATAGCAGCGCAGGGGCTCAGCACCAAGAGGGGTTTTACCGGACATGAACACCTGGATAGAACCGGCCTTATTCATATGAATGGCCGGATCTATGATCCTACCCTGGGCAGGTTTTTGAGCCCTGATCCCATAGTGCAATTTCCATCGACTTCTCAGAATTGGAACAGGTATTCCTATGTACTTAACAATCCGTTGAGTTTTGTTGACCCTTCTGGTTTCGCTATGGACCATGTACAAGGTTGGGGATACAGGTATAACGGAGGAGATATGGGGCTTGAGGGTGCATTAAGTGGGCCAGTATTTACAGGTGGTGGAGCACCACTAGGCAGGAGTGAGGGTGGTAAATCTGGATTTTCCTCTGCTCAGAGCAATGATAGTGCCGATCAGGATGATGATAGTGATGACTCGGACTCAAAAGATGAGAAAGATCCTGAAGAGGTAGTAAAAACAGCCAGCTGTGAAGATTATAAAAGAGCTGGTATGTCATGTGATGGAATAAGGGTGAATACTGTTGGAGGCTACTTTCAGGAATTGGTCTGCACTTCTGATTTGTGCGCGATACGCTCACAAACATTCAAATCTCCAGAGGAAATCGCAGATCATCAGTCATGGAATAATATACGCACCGCAGTGAAGACGACTATGTTAAGTTTACTTGGAGGTGCTATTGGTGGGTTTGCGGGTTCGGCATTAGCGGGTGGAGCTACCGCTAAAGGGATATTTATTGATACTCAGGTTGATTATGCTTTGCAGGTAGGAGACACGATTATTCAAGAAATTAGCGCTGATTTTACAACAGGGTTCGATAGCGGCCTTGAAAACCTTATTGTTACACAAACTATTGTTAATAGTGAGGGAGTTGTTGTCAGAAGGCAGCAAGGTCCACCAGGGTTTTGACAATCATGAAATCTATATTTGTTTTTTTGAAAGGGCTTTTTTCCTTTAGGTTTTTCTTGAGTGGTTTTTTTGGGTTGATTACGTATTCAGTCTATTTTTTTAGAGTTGAATTGGGACGGTTTGGTTGGATCCCTCTCATAATTTTGGTGTTGTGGGTGATATCTAGCATAATTTTTTATGTAGCCAAAAAAACAAAGTCTATGTGACATTTTGAAAGAATTTTCTATCAGGATGCCTGTCATAGCCGTTGAAAACGAGCTTCTTTCCTATCAGTTAAAATGAGCAAAGCCTCGGCTGAGTAATTTGCCGGGACTTTGTCGTTATGGCCTATCAAGTCTTTTTCTTCAGCTGGGCATTCTAGATAAACGTATCGATCATCTGAATCACCTGCCGCTTGGTGGCGGTGTCCGGCTGCTTGATTTTCTTCACCGGCTTTACGCCGAGTAGCTCGTCCGTGTTGACCCTGAGAGCATGCGTCGGGTCTGCCAGCAGGTTGGCTGGTGTAAGTAATGAAGAGTAAGTCAGAAATTATGATGTCAATTTTTTAATTGTTTTGGAGGTGTTTTTTCTAATTTTTGGTGCTGAATATCTTTGTGCGAGTATTGATATTTAATTATCTCAATTTTAGAGTTAAACTTTAAGAAATCTTATTTTTAGTGATTTTTATGATGAGAATTATCTTTTTTGCTATACCGCTATTTTTTTCAATGTTAGCTTTCTCAAAAGAAAACGTCATTAAAGTTGATCCTCCGACAGGTAGCCATATCAAGCGTGTAGCAGTATCTGGAAGAATTCCTTTTGATAGGCCCTATAGTGAATTATCTGAAAAAGAAAAGCGGATATTTACTTCGGAGTATGAAAATTTTCAAGAGGGAGATGAACCTCCATTCCCTAAAGAGGGGCTCAAGGCACTACATTGGCCTCTATATAAGGGGCATGAAATATCGATGAAGCGCGGAATACTAGATGTTATCGCACTTATCAATGAGGATGGTGATCTTGAAAAAATCTCAATTTATGAGTCTCCAAATAAGTACATGTCTGACTTAGCCATTGCTGTATTTAGAGAAACAAAATTTAAACCCGCGATATGCTCTGGAATGCCCTGTACTATGGAGTTTCCCTTGAAAATCAATTTTAAAGTTAAATAAATACTTGGGGAAACCTACACAAATATCCGCCAGCTGGATCAGTATCTCCTACGACGGTTCATACATTCCGCTCACGTACTTGTTGAGGTGGGGTTAGTGGATACCTAGCTTGCAGGCCTGCTTCTTCTGAGGCTAATCCCACAGTTTGCTCAGTTCTCGGAGTCGTTTTCCGTAGGTTTGAATGATGTCCTGATCCTGCATGACTTGCATAGGCCCACAAATGATGGTGCATGAGGACACTCAGATACACTTCAGGGTTATCAAGCCTGGATTTTGTTCAATGGGCAAAGGAGTAGTCACAATTTATTAGTACAGCCCAGTATGCCGTTGAGAATGGATTAAACTGGCAAGGATCTCCTGTGATCCATGGGAGTTGACACGGTATCGGCCCTTGCCAGAAAGCTCTCAATATAAAAGTGTGAAACATTATTGTTAGCTTACATGCGGAACTGTCAAAATATACAGGTTATGAGCGATTACCCAACTTAATTTGCACCACAACAAAAAAAGGCTTACGCCGTGAGACGTAAGCCTTTGCTTTGTATGGCGCGCTCGGGAGGATTCGAACCTCCGACCGCCTGGTTCGTAGCCAGGTACTCTATCCAGCTGAGCTACGAGCGCGTTACGGGTGCGGATATTATAGAGACGCTTTACCCAAGTCAACTGTTTTCTTAAAAAAATCGTTACAAATCATTGTCTTACCCCATACATATTGATCTTGCCAAGCGCTACACCAAATAGCGGGCCAGGGTGTCCCAGTCGAAGCGCCGTGTTTTGCCATCGCTGAACTGTACCTCCACACGCTGATCCTCCCATTTTAAAACCCGCCCTTGGCCGAGCTTGTTGTGGCGCAGGGCTTCGCCTTGGGTGGGCTTGCGTATGGGGGCGGCGGGTGCGCTGAGTGTTGGGCTGTAGTCGCAGGCCTCTAGGTAGCGCAGGGCTTGGTGGGAGACCGGGATATCGGTATGGATATGTTCGGGGCGCTCGCGCAGGCATTGCGCCATCAGCTGGCTGAGGGGCAATTGCATTTCGTCGATAAACAGTGAGGGCTGTGCGGCCTCGGGATCTTTGCGTTTGGCCTCCTTGGTGGGGGCCAGCAGAAATAGTTTGGACTTTGCCCGCGTCATGGCCACGTACATTAGGCGGCGCTCACTTTCCAGGGAGGCGGGGGTGCTGAAATCCCGCTGGGACTGGTAGGGCATATTGTGCTGGGTGAGGGTGGGAATAATAACCTGGTCCCACTCCAGCCCTTTGGCCTGGTGCATGGTGGTAATTTGGATGGCCTCCGCCGCAGTCTGCTCGCCCTCGCGGTGTTGTCGTTGTAGTTCCTGTAGGTGCGCTAAGGCTTGTGCTGGAGGTTGCTTGAGGGTATCCAGGTATTGGCAGAAAGCCAGAATAGTTTGCTGTCTCTCCTCACCCTGCTGGCGGGTGAAGGCGTCTTCGGCAATTCCGCTGAGGAGTTCCAGCTCACCGATATGCCGGCTCAGTAGCTCGCCGGCGTGGCCACGCCAGCTCTCTATTTGTATCAAAAGCTCCGCTCTTTGGCGCAGGCGTTTGGCCTGCGGTTTGCTTAGGCTCTCGGGCAGTTGCGCAAGCAGCTGTTTGCCCCAGCCTTTCTCTTGTGTGGCGAGGGTGGCACAGAGGGGTTCAAGTACTTTGCGTGGGATGCGCACATGCGGGGCGGTGAGCCATTCGTACAACCCCTGCTGGCGCCGCTTGGGGGGCAGCTCACTAAAACGGCCCGAGGCGATATTCAGGCTCCAGAACAATGGCCGCAGTTCACGGCGCGACAGCACCGTGTTGCGGCTGGCGGAGTGGTAGGGGATGCTGTTGGCCAGCAGTGCCAGTTCCAGTGGTGCGGCAATGGACCAGAGGCGGACCAGTACGGCGATACCCGCTAAAGATTGGCCCTGCTTTTGGCAGCGGCGCAGGTGTTCTACCAGCCAGTGACCTTCCTTGTCGGTGTTTATCTGTTCAATTGGAGTTTGCTGCTCGCCATCGGCGGAAACACAAAAAATCTCGGCACGATCGCGGTTGTTCTCAATAAAGTGGTTGGCGGCCAGGGACAGCTGGTGTCCGTAGCGAAAAGTACGGCTCAAGTGGTAAATGTGAGACGGTGGAAAATCCTGGTCGAAGAGTTTGAGCAGGAATTCCGGCTTAGAGCCGCGCCACTCATAAATGGTCTGGTCGGGGTCGCCAATGGCGATCACATTGCCATTGGCGCCGTGTAGCACTCGTAACAGAAAGTGCTGTATCTCATTGATGTCCTGGTATTCGTCCACCAGGATACCTTCATAATTTCCGCCGTATTGTTGTGCCAGCTCTGGCTTTTCATGGAGTAATTTTGCCGGGTCGTAAATCAAGTCGGCGTAGGTCACGGCCGCTTGGCTGCGGCGCCAATCTTCAAAGGTGCGAAATACTTGTAAAAAATAACCGTATTCGTCGCCGAGTTTTAGTTCCTTGAGCGCGCTGTGTTCGCCGCAGAGAAGGGTTTTGCTGTAGTCGATAAAAAACTCTGCGGCCTCGATTTCCGATTGTTTGCGCTCGCGAATTTCTTCCAGCTCATGGGTGGGGGCACATTCCTCAATGGCTTTCCAGATTTGTAGCTGTGCGCTGGGTTGTGACAGGGGGCTAAGATTCGCTGCGGCGATATGGCCGTTGGCAATCATGCGCTGGTAGAGGCGGTAGCCGATGCTGTGAAAGGTGTGCACTGCCGGGGTATGGTTGTTGGCCAGCTGGCCCATACGGCGTTCGAAATCTTCCCGCGCGCTGCGGTTGTACATCAATACCAGCAGCTGGGCGGCAGGCGTGCCGGCATTCAGGCGATTTTTTACGTAGTGCAACAGGGCGGTGGTTTTGCCGGAACCGGCCACGGCAATAATTTTGGCATGGCCACCGGAATGATCCGCAATGGCCTGCTGTTCCTGTGTCAGTGTATCGCCAGCCATGGTGTCCTTCGCCCAAATACTGGATATTTTGCCAGTGATTGGTGGTGGCAGACAAGTTTACCAAATTGTGGGTTAGCTGGGGTCGGCGGGGGAGGGTGGCGTGCTGGCTTGGTCGTCGTCATGGATATTGTGATGGCGCAGGGCCAGCTCGGCAATATAGGCGGAGAGAAAAACCCGGCCGGTTAATTCCTGTAGCAGCTTGGAGCGCCCCAACCGGTCCAGAACAGGGCCCTTTACCTCTGCCAGGTGCAGACGGATATTGCGCTCGAGCAAATCTTGGTTGACTTGTTGCAAGCGCTCAATGGCGGTGCTGTCGATACGGTTGACCGAATAAAGGATCAATACCAGGTCGTGCAGGCTTTTCTGCCGCTGTACTTCCGCAAACAGGCGGTCTTCAATCGCGCTGATATTGCTGAAAAACAAGTTTTCATCGATGCGCAGGAAGAGGATATCTGGTTGGGTTTTTACCGTGTAACGCAGCACATTGCGAAAGTGCTCGGTGCCGGGAACGCGCCCCACCACGGCGATATGGGGGCGGCTGGCGCGCCAGATTAGGGTGGCGAAAGAGAGCCCCACGCCCAGCCCGATACCGGCCTCAACACCAAACAATATAACGCCCAGCAGTGTGCCACCCATGGCCAGACCATCGGTGCGGTCGTAGTGCCAGTGGTGCGCCAGCGCACGCAAATCGATCAGATTGGCTGCCGCGACAATAATCGTTGCAGCCAAAACGCACACCGGCAGCTCGGTGAATACCTTGGTGGCGTAAAGCAGTACCAAGGCAATAAATATTGCGGCGATAATGCCGCTCAGTGGTGATCTCGCCCCGGCCTCATCGTTCACTGCGGTGCGCGCAAAGCTGCCAGTTACCGCAAACCCACCGGAAAAAGCGCTGAGGAGATTGGCGGTGCCGAGGCCGCGTAATTCTGCATTGGCGTCGAGCTTCTCTCCCCGCCGCAGGGCGATGGTATGGGCTACCGAGAGGCTTTCGACAAAGCCGATCAGGGCGATAATCAGGGCTGGCAGCAGCAGCTGATAAATCATGGTGGGGTTAAAAACCGGCAGCGTGAAGTCCGGTAGCCCCGCGGGAATTTCGCCCACCACGGGTAAATCCTGCTCCCAGTGAAAGATGGCGGTGAGTGCGATGGAGAGCAGTACAACCAGCATGGGCGCCAGGCGCGATAGCAGCTTTGCCCTTGTGTTCTCAACGCCCAGTGTGCGCAGTAACAGGGGGAGCCCGAGGCGGGCGATAACCAGGCTGAACAGAGCAATCAACCCCATTAATGCTGCATCCGGGTCGCTCATTGGGCTGTTGTCTATGGTGCTCAATAGTATCTCCAGGGCCGTGTGGCCCTCACTCTTGGTGCCGAGCAGGGGAGCTATTTGCCCAGCAATGATCAGCACCGCGGCGCCAGAGACGAAGCCGTTGACCACCGGCAGGCTCAGCAGGTTGGAGAGGCTGCCGAGGCCGAGAAAGCCCATTAGCAGCAGCATGATCCCGCTGAGCAGGGCCAGCAGTATGGCCCCGTTGATATATTCGGCACTGCCGGGTGTGGCGATGGGGGTGAGGGCGGATGCGGTCATCAGGGCCAGTATTGCCACGGGCCCTACGGAGAGTACCGAGCTGGAGCCAAACAGGGCATAGCCCACCAGGGGTAACAGGCCCGCATAGAGACCCAGGTAGGGGGGCAGGCCGGCCAGGGCCGCATAGGCCAGGGCCTGGGGAACCAGCATCATGCTGGCAAGGATTGCGGCCACGGCATCCCCTATCAGCCACTTGGGCTGGTAGTTTTTCAGCCAGGAGGGGGTCAGCTGGTGCGCACGCATACCTTTATCTTTTGGGTATCGGCACCCGCTGTGCGAGCGCCCTGAAACAACAAGATAGACCGCTGCGGCGGCGCGGGTTATTCGTAGCAGTCGCCGCCCACAGTCTTTGGCCTTAACCTTGCGCCGGGACCATCTTGCGGGCACTGAGTCTGAAAATCCCCATACCGGCCAGCATAGCCAGGGTGAATATCAGAGCTTTTTCCTGCCCGGCACCACTCGCCACAATGGCCGGGCCGGGGCAGAAGCCCGCCAGCCCCCAGCCGGCACCAAACATCAGGCCGCCAATCAGCAGGCGGCGATCAATATGATTATTTGTCGGCAGCTGTATGGTTTGCTTCAACAGGGATTGGCTGCGGCCTTTAAATAATTGGAAGGCGGGCAGGCTCACGGCGATGGCACCAGCCATCACCAAAGCCAGGGAGGGGTCCCAAGCGCCGGCAATATCCAAAAATCCGAGGACTTTTTCCGGGTTGGCCATGCCAGATAACAGTAGCCCGAGGCCAAAGATCAAACCCGCCAGCAGTGCAGTAAAAGTGGTTTTCATAATTCGATCCTCGCTTAAGCGGCCAGCAGGTGGCGTACAACGTAAACAGTGACAAAACCCGCAGCCATAAATACCAGCGTGGCGACCAGAGAGCGCTGGGAGAGGCGGGAAAGACCGCAAACCCCGTGGCCGCTGGTGCAGCCGGAGCCCAAGCGAGTGCCAAAGCCCACCAGTAGACCGGCGGCGATCAGGGTGGGGTAGCCGGCTTCAATTTCTATGGGTGGCAGGGCAAAAAATAATTGCCAGGCCAGCGGCGCAGCCAACAATCCGATAACAAAAGCTAGGCGCCAGCCGATACCGGGGTTGCCCTCCAGCAGGCCGCCCAAAACGCCAGAGATACCGGCGATGCGGCCGTTAAATATCAGTAACAGAATGCTGGCTAGGCCGATAAGAGCGCCGCCGGCGAGTGCTGTGGCTGGGGTGAAAGCAGTCCAGTCGATGGTCATGGGATTACTCCGCGCAGTAGAGTTGGTAGAGAGTTTGTAAAAGGGCCAGTACCCGTGGATCGGCTACCCGGTAATAGACGTGTTTGCCCTCCCGACGGGTATCTACCAGCCCCTCGCGGCGCAGGACCCCCAACTGTTGGGAAAGACTGGGTTGGCGAAGCCCCAGGCGCTCCTCAAGTTCGCCTACATTTAGTTCTTCCTGGCTGAGCTGGCACAGCAGCAGCAAACGGTCTTGGTTGGCCAGGGAGCGCAGCATGGCCGCGGCTTGGCCGGCGGAATCACGCATCTTGTCTAAGTCGAGGTTTGTGGTATCGGGCATGAACTTGGCCTGGCAATAATTTACAGATCAATAATATATTGTTTTATATATTATCAAAATGTATATTGTTCTGGTAGTGAAATTTGGAGGGCATAAAATGTCGCAGTTAGAGCAAGGCACCCAGGTGCAGCCATTCCTAGACAAGGAGACCGAAACCTGGAGCTATGTGGTGTATGACAGGGACGGCGGCTCGGCCGCGGTGGTGGATGCCGTGCTTAACTTTAACGCGGCATCTGGGCGCACCAGCAGCAAGGGTGCTCAGGCGATAGTGTCGTTTATCCGCGAAAAGAACCTCACCCTGGAGTGGATACTGGAAACCCACGCCCATGCCGATCATCTCTCTGCGGCACCTTTCCTGCGGGAGCAATTGGGCGGGCGCATCGCCATTGGTGAGCAGATTTGCCAGGTACAGAAGATTTTTCGTGAGGTCTTTAATCTGGAGCGGGAGTTCCTTGCCGATGGCAGTCAGTTCGATCACCTATTCAAAGATGGTGAAACTTTTCAGGTGGGGGCACTAGAGGCACGGGTGATTTATAGCCCCGGCCACACGCCGGCGGATATGGCCTGGCTGATCGGCGATGCCCTGTTTGTGGGGGACACCCTGTTTATGCCCGACGTGGGCAGTGCCCGTTGTGATTTTCCCGGTGGCGATGCCGCGCAGTTGTATTTGTCGGTGAAAAAAATATTATCTCTGCCGGACGAAACCCGCATGTTCATGTGTCACGATTATCCGCCGCAAGACGAGCGAGACTATCAGTGTGAAACCACGGTGGGTGCCCAGCGCCGCGAGAATATCCACCTGCGCGACGGCATTAGTGAAAGCGAATTTGTGGCAATCCGTAAAAAGCGCGATGCCAGTCTGCCTATGCCGCGGCTGATTATTCCCTCGGTGCAGGTCAACATCCGTGCAGGGCAACTTCCCCCGGCGGAATCCAATGGCACTGTTTATTTAAAGGTTCCGCTGAATCAGCTATAAAAAATCAGTTAATCCCAGCGCTGTAGTTCTATTTTAATGAGGACTGCTGTCATTTCGAGACGACTATGAATATTAAAAAGTTAGATGAACAGGTGAGTGTTTCTGAACATATTACCTGTGAGGCAATGGCACCGTTGGCACAGAGTGGTGTACAGGTGGTGGTTTGCAATTGCCCGGAGGGAGAGAGTGAAGTACATCCTAGTTACAAAGCTATGGAGCGGGCCGCCCAGGACGCCGGCTTGCGTTTTATTGCGATCCCTTTTACCCGTGGGCGAATGACGCGGGAACACTGTGAGGCCTTTCTTGATGTATTGCAGGGCGGTGAAAAAATCCATGCATTTTGTCGTACCGGTAATCGTTCCAGCCAGGTGTGGGCTGGTGCCAAAGTTTTAATGGGCTCTGACAAAAAACAATTGTTCGGCCAGGCACAGATGGCTGGTTTCGATGTCAGTGCCGCGCTGGTTGCTATTGAGCCCTAATCTATCAGGCCCTAATAAAGACACTTCAATGGCCGGCTAGGTCATACCCAGAATTGCGGCACAGTTGTGAAAGTGTGCCGCAGTTAAATGCCCGTGATGTGCCGTGATAAAGCGGGAGATACCGGCGTTGTTAAACAACAGAGTGGAAGGTGAACCAAGGTTATGCAGCAACTCTCCCGATGGTTTCCCATCCTCACTACTTTTCAATCCTATAACCGCCGCACCTTAAACCGCGATCTGCTCGCCGCCGCAATTGTCACAGTGCTACTGATTCCCCAATCTCTTGCCTATGCCCTGTTGGCGGGTTTACCGGCGGAAGTCGGCCTCTATGCGAGCATGGTACCGCTGGTGGTTTACGGTATTTTCGGTTCCAGTAGTACGTTGTCTGTGGGGCCGGTCGCGGTGATCTCACTGATGAGCGCCGCCGCCCTGGGAGAGGTCACCGCCACGGGCGAGGTAGACTACCTGAGTGCTGCCGCCGCGCTGGCACTGCTTTCCGGGGGAATACTTTTTCTGCTGGGTACATTACGCCTCGGTATGCTGGCTAACTTTCTCTCCCACCCGGTGATCTCTGGTTTTATTACTGCTTCGGCCTTACTGATTGCTCTCAGCCAGTTGCGGCATTTATTGGGGGTGGCCGCCCAGGGTGATACCGCACCGGAGCTGCTGCTATCACTATGGCAGAACCTGAACAGTATCAATAGCCTTGCTTTGATCACCGGAGTAGGGGTGTTGATTTTTCTCTGCTGGAGCAGGGCCCTTGCTGCAAAATGGCTGGAGAAAATGGGCTTGTCTAGCAGCAATGCCGAACTGTTTGCCAAGGCGGCCCCGGTAGTGGGTGTACTGGTAACCATTGCCTTATCCGTCGCCATAAATTTTGAAGCGCAACAAGTGGCCTTGGTAGGCGCTATTCCTGCCGGTTTACCGCCCCTATCACTGCCGCACCTCTCACTGCCGCTGCTGCAATCTTTATTTGTGCCCGCACTAATGATTGCCATTATTGGCTATGTAGAATCTATATCGGTGGCCAAAACCTTGGCCGCCAAGCGCAGGCAAAGAATTGATAGCAACCAGGAATTGGTTGCCCTAGGGATGGCCAATATAAGCTCAGGCATTTCTGGCGGTTTCCCGGTGAGCGGTGGTTTCTCCCGCTCGGTGGTGAATGATGCAGCGGGGGCGCAGACACAATTTGCCAGCCTGTTTACCGCATTGGGTATCGCCCTGGCTGCACTCTTTTTGACCCCTTTTCTATATTACTTACCGAAAACCACACTAGCCGCCACCATTATTGTTGCGGTTCTCTCCCTGGTGGATTTCTCCATCCTGCGTAAAACCTGGCACTTTGCTAAAGCAGACTTTATTGCCGTTACCCTAACAATTGCCGTTACCCTGCTAATGGGTGTCGAACCCGGTGTGGCCTGTGGTGTTGGCGCATCCTTATTATTGTTTATCTATCGTGCTTCCAAGCCCCATATCGCCGAAGTGGGCTTGGTGGAGGGTACCGAACACTTCCGTAATATTCACCGGCACCAGGTAAAAACCGTTCCCGAGATTCTCACCTTCCGCGTAGATGGTCGCTTAATCTTCTCCAATATCGGCGTATTGGAAGACCGCATTTATACCGGCCTTGTCAATAACTCACAGGTAAAACATGTCATTCTGATGTGCAGCGCAGTGAATGAAATAGATTGGAGTGCCTTGGAGGTACTTGAGTCTATTAATAGCAATCTATTGGATAGAGAAATTCAACTGCATCTATCGGAAGTTAAGGGGCCGGTGATGGATTGCCTGGAGAGAAGTAGTTTTCTGCAGAAGTTATCTGGAGGTATATTCTTGAGTCAGTACCAAGCATTTTCTTCTGTTACGGAGTATTAACTACTCGGAATCCACTTAGATTGTTGTTCATTAAAAATGGAGAGCAAGGCTCTCCATTTTTAAGTTATGAGTGATTTCTCTATAGATGAATTAGTTAACACTGCTTGAATGGTAAATCATCGCTTGCCAAACATTCTGCTTGCCGCCACCGTAATTATCATAGGTGGGGTTCTTGATGTATGACCAAGCTACTTTACCGTTGCCAAGGAAAATGGGTTCATCCAGGCCACCCCAACCAAACTTGGTTAGTTTTACTGGCCCTTCTAATACATTGAGGTCTGCGTCAATCTCCATAACATAATAGGCCTTGGGGACCAGCATACGCATTGCGCCATTCTTCGCTGAACTTCGGTTGTACGATAGGTTATCGGAGATGCACTGAAATTGTGCGTAGCCAAACAGGTAGCGACCATTTTTCAAATCAATAAGTTGAGGATCACTGATTTGACAGTCAGGCTCTTCTACCAGCCATTTAAAGCCTTGCCCCTCGATACTGCCGTTACCATCGACTTTGGCGATACCAATACGGGTTAAAGAAGAGGCTTCCAGGGCATCGCCTCCGCGTAGGCCCTGCCTGGAGATGGTTGGGTTGCTGCTGCTTGACATATAGGAGAAGAAGCAATTCGTACTATCTGAACATTGCTCATCAAAGGGGCCGCCACTACTTGTATCAATGCCGTATTCGCTTTGTAGGAAGCGATTCATTTCCTCGTCATCAATATACTTGGGGGAGACGATAAGCGATAGATTTGTGTCTTTATCAACCGGCACTACCGTGTGCCCACCGCCATTGGAGAAGAATGCATTGTCGGAGGGAACAAGGTAATTGTAACTTCCTTCAAATCTACTGGTAGAGGAAGTATCCTCCATTTTGATAGCAATAGTGTTTAACCCACGAGACTGATTATATTTTCCGCCATCGCTGGTACAAATTGCTCCATACTTTTCATTACCTGGATTATAGAAGGCGCGAATATTTAATACGTGGCCATAGCCACAAAGCCAATACCAACCTCTATTATTACTTCCACTCATGTTTAGGGACCAGTTATCTCGATCAATAACCGTCATTCCTGCAGAGTAGTGGGAGCCACCATAGCTGCCGTCAAATACTCGCGCTGTTACTGAGAAGGCATAGCTGGTGCGGCCTTGGCTATCATTGTCCACATAGATAAGCTCCTGGGCTCCGGCATGGCCACCACCGTGCATCTTGTTCACAACATAGGCCGCAGGCTTTTCACTGAGTGGTTGATCGTCCCACTCCATGAGCCAGATCTGGTCGTTATATTTATAACCTCTCTCACGAATGTACTCGACCATCGCGTTATAGTCGGCTTCAGAGAGCTGATCGACGATATAAGCCATCTCCTCTTGCATCTCTTTCCCTTTAATGGTCTTAAAGGATGGAGAATCACCAAAATCGGTCTCTGGGAATTTAGCTTTAAGCCCTGGGAGGAAGTCCTCAAATGTCAGGGTGGCATGATCAGTAAAGTAGCCGATGTACTGACTATGATTGGTTGATATCATCAGGCCGATGTCCCTTTCAATTCGGGCATCGATAGGACCGATATTGTCTTCCATTTTCATCCAGTCGCTACCGTATTGTTCTACCAAGTCACCCTGCACCTCATAACGTTTGTTGGCTTGGTATTCCGTGTTGCACAAGACCGCAACACGGGAGCAATCTGAGCTGGCCGCAATACCGTGCGACTCGTAGCATTGTTTTAGTATCGTTGTGTTACCGGTTTGATCGAAGCTTGAAGTCTCTGGGTTATATTGCAGCTCATAAACAGTGCCATAAGTGACTTCATTATCTCCACTACCCTCGCTCAGGGTCTTGGAAACAAACATTCGAGGTTTGTCGGTGTCAGTTGCGCAGGCAGCTGTGTAACTTCGCATGGGGACCGACTTTAGGGTGTCGTCCTGGGTGCTGTCTGTTCTGGCAATATAGTGTGGGAGCCCGTGCACCTCTTGGGCATTGGGTTGGCCATTCGGTAGGGTGATATCCCGAGAAGTGATTCGGGCAAATCCTAAGTCTGCAGTTTCAATATCGCCAACAGTCACTGTGCCGGGTTCATTGTCTGGAAGTTGTGTAGTGCTACCTGATCCGCTGCCGCCAGTTCCGCTTCCTGAGCCCTGGCCACTACCATCTCCCCCTGTGGGTGGGACTGGGTCGGAATCCGAAGAGGAGCCTCCACCGCCGCTGCAAGAGGCCAATACAACAGTAAGCGCCAATGCCATAACTTTCTTGCTAAATAGCTTATCCATAGTCTGCTCGAAGATACATTATTTAAATCGAATGCAATGTGGAAACTTGTGGACCACTTCACAATATTGAAAAAGTAAATTAGGGAGCCATTCTAGTTCCCTTTATTTACTTTTCTGTGCAGTACTTAATATATTTTCCACTGAACCTTTTTTTGAGCGAGGATCTTGAAAAATTTAGAGAGCACGTAACTCTTGAGGTTTAAAAAAGTATTATGATATGAATCCTCTCTGTTTGGATGGTCTCTAACTAGAGAGGACGTATACAGAACTTTGAGCAATCTCGGATATGTTCAATTCCAAGTGGGAAAATCAATAGGTAGTAAAGAAAGGTGGGCGATCTAGTTGGGAGAGAAATCACCAGTAACTATGGGATTCGAATCTCAAAGTGTCTTGGCTGGGTGCCTGACATATTCAGTACTATCTCTTTGTCGATATAGAATGCGATGTGGTGGTGATTGCCCATTACTGCATAGGCAGCGATATCTAGCGCAAATTTTCCATCTGGTTTATGCATTTGAAAATCAATCCACAAGCGGAAATATTTGTAGTCTCAATATTCTAAAGACCTAATTTATGAAAGTTGTAGTGGTAGTTATGATATTGATAGTCGGTGTTGTCTATTTTTCCAGACCGGAAAAAGCAAGTGAGTTACTTGCTGAATACTGCAGAGATTCCTATCCGGATAGGTCATTAGAGAATTGCAGACAGCAAATAACGACCCCTAAAATCAGGTGTGATATTCTGAAAGGTACCCTGGAGGAAGGTGATGTGTGCGTAAGGTGGAGTCCGCCAAAAGGTTCTCGGCGGCCTCTTGATAACGATATCAATTTATAAACTAAAGATTTGAGAGGTTTCACTGATTGTAGTCACGTATAATAAAGCTCGATACTTGATGCATTAATTAAGTTGGTTAAAACTAAACTCACTTGAAACTAGTATTCAATACGAGCAACTTCCACGATCTTTTCTCTCAACCATTTATTTGCCGGATCATCCTTATTTTTTAAGTTCCAATAGGCTTTCATAGAGTATTGGGGGAGGGTGACAGGTGGAGTAAAATGCACAATATTGAATTTTCCGGCAATAGATTGGATAAATTTTCTTGGTGCGGTGAGGATTCCGTCACTGCATTCTACGATGTAGGGCGCACTGGAAAAATTCGCTACTTTAAATTGAACATTTCTGGATAAGCCAATTTCTTCTAGTGCCTTGTCAACTGTTCCGCGGTTATCTCTCCCCGTGCCTGCCATAATATGCGGATATTGACAAAAACTATGAACATTTTTCTTGTCTTTCAAAAACGGATGATTATTTCTTACCGCTGAGACAAAAGAGTCTTTATACAAGGTTTTTACTATCAGGCTTGGATGACTTGATTCCATAACACTGATAGAAAGATCCGCCTCACCACTCTCAATTTGGTTGGCGATCCTGTGCTTATCTAACTTTATAAAAATAACCTGAACTCTCGGAGCGTCTTTTTGCAGTAAAGCTATTAGGGGGGGAGCGATACTTTGCTCCACCAGGTCGCTCGTCGCGATATAAAAAGTGCGTTGCGTACTTTCAGGATTGAATTCTTCTTGATTTAAAATATTCCGCTCAAAATCACTTAGCCAGCGACTTAACGGTGTTTGTAGGGACTCAGCCCTTGGAGTCAGTACCAGTTGATTGCCTTGCCTGATGACTAGTGAGTCATCAAAGCTGTGGCGGAGTTTCTTCAGCGTATGGCTTACCGCAGATTGCGTTAGCCCTGCACGCTCACCAGCCCGGGTCAGGTTTCGGGTCTCAAATATAATCTGCAGGAGCCTTAGTTGGTTCAGCTCAATGTCCGAAATATTGCCCATTCTAACCAGTCTCAGCCATTAGTTATGCTCATGCCTATATTAGGTTAATTAATTTCAGTAATGAAGCCTGGGGTCCTATTCTGTCGCCACTTCAATTGATTCAACCCTAATTTCGAGGAAGTGATTATGAACTTGAAGAAACTGCTTGCGATGGCAGCATTGCTAGTCAGCCCACTGGCGGTGGCAGATAACGTTCTGGTTGTGATGTCAGATGTGTCAGAAATGAAGCTGAAGGGTGGTAGTGACTACAAAACAGGCTTCTATTTGAATGAGCTTATGGAGCCGGTCAAGTTGATGATGGAAGCTGGCCACACAATAACATTCGCTACCCCGATGGGGCTGGCGCCGACATTGGACCCGGTTTCAGACACGCCTGACCATTTCTTAGATACTAGTCAAGAAAACTACAATGCCCATAAAGCTTTACTCAACCAGCTAATGCTGACTGACAAAGATCACAGCCCAGTAGTTAGCTTTGCTCGTATTGAGCAAATCGGTATAGAGAATTTTGATGCGCTGTTTGTACCTGGAGGGCATGCACCTTTAGGTGACCTGGTATCCAATGATCAATTGGGCAGCTTCCTACGTCATTTTAACGCTGAGTCCAAGCCTACCGGTTTAGTGTGTCATGGCCCAGTTGCGCTGTTGTCCGCTTTGCCTAACAGCTCTGAATTTGAAACCCAAATGAAAGCCGGTAAGAAAGCTAAAGCTGCCAAGGGCTGGGTATATGACGGTTACAAAATGACCTCTTTTAGTAACTCAGAAGAAGCTGTAGCTACTCAATACTACTTAGGTGGTGATGAGCTGTTCTACTGGCCTCAAAATGCACTCACCAATGCCGGTGGTAATTACTCCCGTAGTAAAGAAGATTGGCAGCCGCATGTAGTTGTTGATCGTGAACTGGTAACAGGCCAGAACAACAAATCCTCCATTGCTGTTGCTCAAGAGCTTCTAAAATTGATGAAATAGTCGTCTATCTTAGTAGCAGGCTTCTTCAGGCAAAACTCCATTGAGAGTCCCAAGGCTGTAAAGAATGATTTTGGTAAAAAGCCTATGCCTGAAGGAGCAGTATTAATACCGTATTCCACAAACTCTAATTTATGTCTTTGACGATAATCCAGGAATCCCAATGAGCACATCTACTATCTTTCAGCCGAATAATGTTGCAGTTATTACTGGTGGTGCCAGCGGAATAGGTTTTGCGGCAGCAAAGGCCCTATCAGAAAGAGGGATGAAGATTTGTTTAGCAGATGTTAACAAAGAAAAACTGGAAGAAGCTAAGCGTGCTCTACCAAATGATACTTTAATAGTAGAAACCGATGTGAGTGATTTTAGCTCGGTACTAGCGCTCAAAGATCAAGTTAAAAAAGAATTCGGTCGTATCGACTTTCTTTTTAACAATGCAGGAACTGCTGTTAAAAATGGAAGTTGGGAGAATTTAGATGGTTGGAATAAGATTATCAACACAAACCTTTGGGGTGTGATTCATTGTATTCATGCATTTGCCCCCGAAATGATCAGTCAAAATAGCCCATCTGTTATCGTTACAACCGGATCTAAGCAGGGAATTACCACTCCACCGGGAAATCCGGCTTACAACGTCAGTAAGGCTGCGGTAAAAGCTACTGCGGAGGCGTTACAGCACTCTATTCGAAATACACCTGGAAGCCAGGTCTCATCTCACTTGTTAATTCCTGGTTTCACTTACACGGGTATGATTGGTAGCCCTAGTAAACCAGATGGCGCATGGACTGCAGATCAAGTGGTCAATTTTATGCTGGAGAGCGTCGAGCGTGGTGATTTTTACATTCTTTGCCCGGATAATGACGTAGATCGTGAAACTGATGTTAAACGCATGAGCTGGGCGGTAGGGGATATTATTAACAATCGTCCGCCACTCTCTCGTTGGCACCCCGACTACCGTGAGGCATTTGAGGCGGAGATGGGTAAACAATGAGAATACATTTTTCCTTGTGGAAAAAATAACTAGAGTTGTCTAAATGTGTGCAGGTAGGGCTTAACTCAATTTTGTAATTGTTTAAGTCCTATACCTGTATGGTGCTAGATGACAGTTTTTAAGGTCTTAATTCCTTAGGCTGCTTATTCAAAATATCTTATGTTTTTTTATTCTGTACGTTGTGTCTAGCTATTTTTCCACTAAAAAACTAGACGCAAAATCTGATAGATAACCAATCCGGCTCTTTGTGTTGAAGCCCTTTTTTCTTAATTTTTAAAAACCCCCTGATTGAATGTTTGATCAATAAGGATAGCTTAAAAAGCCTTTTGCGTACTGGTTTTTGGCTATTATTTTTATTCATTGCTATATGCATTAAATCAATTTCATTAATACACGTACAAGTCTTAATCTTTACACCAGTTGATGTGATGCAAAATTTAAGGAGACAATCATGACTCAAACAGCGCTTATTACTGGTTCAAATAGTGGTTTTGGTTATCTAATAGCCAATACACTTGCAAATAATGGCTACAAAGTCATCGGCACCATGCGGGATCCAAGTGGCCGCAATGCTTCTGTAGCCAATGAGCTTATTGCTAAAGGTATCGTTGTCGTCGATATTGATGTAACCGATGATGAGAGCGTCGCCAAGGGTATTGCTCAAGCAACTAAAGAAGTCGGCCCAATTGATATATTAATTAATAACGCGGGAGTCGGTACGCTCGGGTGGCAGGAAAGCTTTACCATCGAGGACTTTAAAAAGGTTTTTGATATCAATGTTTTTGGCGTTCAACGTTTAATACGTGCAGTGTTGCCGCAGATGAAACAGCGCAGCAGTGGAACTCTTATTCAGATATCAAGCATTTTAGGTAAGTTCGTATTACCTTTCCTTGGTTCTTATAATGCCACCAAACATGCGGTAGAAGGAATGGCAGAGAATTATCGCGTAGAGCTGGCGCAATTTGGTATTCAATCTTTGATTGTTCAACCCGGCGGATTTGGAACCGATTTTGGCTCAAACCTGTTAAGAGCAAGTGATAAAGAAGTGGCTGCGAGTTATGGTGAGTATGCAGATGCCCCGGAGCAAATGTGGGCCGGTACAGAGAAGGGCCATGAATCAGAGAATGCCCCCAGCCCACAATTGGTTGCAGATGCGGTTCTGAACTTACTGAAGACAGAGCCTTCAAGTCGACCATTTCGAACAACTGTTGACGGTACTGGATTGAACCCTACGATAGAAAAGATCAATCAAGTTACCGAAGAAGCAATGCAGGAAATTTATTCAGCATACGAAATGGGTAATTTATTTCAGCTTAAAAAGTACTAAACGACTTATGGTATTAGTGGGTACTCTGCATACTTTCATAGGTATAAAGGTGCCTTTTTATAAATGCACCTATCAAAACTTCTTGAGTACGTTTTTTTGATTGGCCCGAAAGTAACATTTTCTCAATAGAAGTTAATTATAGTTAGTATATGGAGCATGAGGGAGAGGGATAATATAGAAACTTATATTGCGAAGTTGTCTGAATCATACCCATATAGAGAATTTTAGGCCCATAGTGGGCCCTTTCTATTGGAGACGTAGGCTCTTAGCCGCTTCGGTTTATCAATTTTCTTTCCTTTTGAATGCGTATATAAATTTCTTCACGATGCACAGGTAGGAATTTGGGGGCATGTATTCCTATCTTTACTTGATTACCCTTAACCTCCAATACTGTGATAGAGACATTTGTTCCAATTCTTAGATTTTCGCCAGTGCGGCGTTTTAAAATCAACATTTTCTTTTCCTACTGATATGCAAGTTATGGCTAAGCATTCCGTAATGGGAAGGCGGCTTGAAGGGCGGTGTTTGCAGGAAATTTGAGGTGGGGCACGGGAACGGTAGGCATAGAAGAAGAAAAGGCGGGCGCAACGCTCCCAGAGCTTGGGGAATCGCTCCAAGCTGCTGAATGTACTCCACTTTATTGAAGACGAGCGGGTTTCTAGCGTACTATGCATATAGCCACGTTGATAGTGTCGATATCAATTTGGTTAGCTGGCCCCTGGTGTTCCCGCACCATGGGTCAGCGCCTTTTACTTACTCTTATATCACGCTACTGTTCTCCTATAAGTAAATGGATTATTTGGAAAGATTTTCGGGTTTTTAAACTTGAGCTATGTGCCGATTGAAACTCGCACAGTGACAGCCAAAAATACCGATAAATATCTACCAATTCTACGCAGCTTTGACACTAAAACAAACTTAATAAAATCCAATAAGATTATTTTCGTGCCTATATTTTGTTCTTTTTCCTTTAGGTAAATCTGATTTTTCTTTCAAGAAACGCAAGCTAAATCTGCATTCTTTATAGACTCTTGTGTTTTAACTAGCTCCCGATATTTTGTCTATTGCGAGCTCCTGGATGACTTAGAATTTGTCTGTATGAATGGGCACGCTGAAGAGAGACTAGTTATTCATTTAAAAGCTAATGTGAGGAATCCGCTTGCTCCTTTTATCTCTGTATAGCGGTCTAAGCTAGTTAAGCGCTCAGTGTTCGTACAAACCCCTTATATTGAACAGCAGTCATTATGGAAGGTGGTGCTATACCCTGTTAGCCTCCATTGCATTACAAATCGAGGATGGTAAGGAATATGCAGGAGTCAGATGTTGCCAATCGGTTGATAGAAGCGGCACGAGAGTGCTTTTTGAACGATGAGTATCACCGGGTTACCACTCGCCAAATTGCTGCCAAGGCGGGGGTGGCGGTATCAATGATTCGGTATTACTTCGGCAGTAAGGATGGCTTATACGAAGATATGATTCGTCAAACCTTACTTCCCCTGATTAATGCTGTTGAGCAGCTGAGCCTCGATGGCGACTGGGATTTTGGTGACTTCTTTGACCTCTACTATGCCACAATGCAGGAGAATCCCAAGTTTCCAGCCCTAATCTTGAAAGTTATGGCGCTTAACGAGGGACCAGGAAAGAATGTTATTCGCCAACTCTTAGAGCGGGGGCGCCAACGGGGGACCAGGAGATTGGCGGAAATTCAGGGCGCTGAACCTTCGGACGCTGGTACTGAATATGATTTGCTCAGGATTGCGTTTGTTAGTCTTGCTATGTTGCCCATGCTAGCCAAGCCAGTTCTTGAGGAGCAAATGGGCCAGGAAATGGGGCCTGAGTTTTTAAAGCAGCTTGCCGATTTTAATGGCCGAATCCTAAAGGCCGGTTTAAAAAATATGTAACCTTTCAAGTCTCTGTTTGTAATAACAGAGATGTTTATTTTATTGGATATTTTTATCAGACATTTTTTCTGAGGAGTTCTTATGCCCGGGTCTATGCAAAAGAATAGGGTTTCTAATTGGATCTTTCAGAGGGTTTCCAATGCGGTTTACAGTTTATGCAATATTCCAACTCGCCTGATCCCGGCTCCCTTTCGTTTGATGCAAATAGGATCTTTATTTTGGCAATCTCGCTGTTTATATGCTGTTGCCTGTCTTAATGTTGCTGATCATATTGAAGATAAAGCCATTTCGATTGATAAGTTGGCGGATGCCTGCAAAGCCGATAAACAGTACCTCTATCGATTGATGAGAATGTTATGCGCAATGGGGATTTTTAAAGAAGAGGAACCAAAATATTTTTCGCATAATAGAAATTCAAGAGCGCTTCGTACTAACGCCGACAACAGCGTAAAAAATATGATCCTGATGCATAATTCACCTGAATTTAGTAGGCCATGGTTTTCCAACTTTGAGGGGCATATCAAGGAGGGCAATGTGCCTTTTGAAGGTGTGTATGAAAAGGAGATGTTTGATTATATGAATGATCACCCGAAGGTTAGTGACCTATTTTCGGGTGCAATGGATACTGTTGATCATCTTACCGGTTTACAATACCTGCAAGACTTTAACTGGAAGAATTTTGATCGAATTATTGATTTGGGTGGCGCAAAAGGTAGTAAAAGTGCCAGTATCCTTTCTTCGTATAAACACTTGACTGCAGTTATTGTTGATAGGAACAATGTAGAATCGACTGCGCGAGAGTATTGGAATAGTCACCTCGGTGATGATGTTAGGAAACGATTAGATTTTTATCCTACTGATATCCTAAATGACCCACTTCCAGATGCAGTAAGTGATAAGGACATCTATTTGTGCGTGGCTATTTTTCACTTGCTGAATGATTCCAGGGCTAAAAAGCTTTTAATAAATATTCATCGGGCGATGGGTGAACGTAATACTACTTTAGCGATTGTTGATGCTGTACTGCCAGAGAAAGGGGCAGATCTCAATTTAGCGGCAATGGATATGCAGATGCTAATGGGAACAAAAGGGTGTGAACGAACGGTCAGTGAGTGGAATGAGTTGTTTGCTCAGAGCCCTTTCTACTTGGTTGAGACTGTCAGCGTTCGGTCTTTCGCTAAAGTGATGGTTTTAAAGAAAAGAGAAGGGTTAAAGTGAGCTGCCAGTCATTGAGGCATCTCTAATGGGGTTTGAAGTTTCACTTCAGACCATTCGACACCAGTGGCGGTATCTGAAGCTCAATTTCCTTTGCTATGGCGAGAAGTGTTAAGTCGGCGCCGGGCACTCCATCCAGTTCCACACCTACCGGTAAGCCATTATTGCCTCGCCCAATAGGAATACTTATTCCGGGAGCACCGGTGACTGCTGCTGTGGCATTGTTGTGTATGAGTGTGTCCAGAGTTGGAAGTATTTTTCCGTTTAGTTCAAGTTGGTTTGATGAAGTACTAATAGATTGAGCTTCGATCGGTGCTGTAGGGAATACAATCGCATCTAGTTGGTGCTGCTGGATGATTTTTAGGTAGTTGTCGCGTACCCCAGATATCTTCTTTAAAGCGTTTTGATAGTCGGCATTTGATGGTGCCTTAGGGCCGAGTACTGACTCCTGATAGACAGCCTTTACATCATTACTTTTGATCATTGCAACCAACTCAGCCAGTTGGGTATTAGGCTGGTAGCTCGCCAGAAATTGGGTCATAGCGGTTTTCATTTGATGAAATCCGATAGGAAACCCAACATCAAGGACTGCGCTCACTAACGAGGATAAATCGATTTCTATTAGGGTGGTTCCCGCGGAGCTAAGGGAATGTAACGCAGCTTTAAAAGCTTGGTATACACCTGGTGAGAGATTATCAAATAACGGGTGGGCAAGCCCAAGGCGCAGCTGATTGAGTGGCTTTGCCTGGGGTAGGGCAGACCCGGTTAATATCTCAAACAGATAAGCGGTATCCTCTACATTGGCGGCCATGGGGCCTGGGGTATCAAACGCTGGTACAGAGGGCACTATTCCCTCGGTACTCAGGCAGCCAGTGGATGGTCGAAAGCCCACAATTCCTGTGAGGGCTGCTGGCAGCCTGATTGAACCGGCGGTATCTGTGCCCAGGCCTGCAGATACGATCCCGGCGGCAATGGCTACTGCTGTTCCCCCGGATGAACCACCTGGAAAGCAGGATTTATCCCAAGGATTCCTGACGGCACCATAGGCGGCGTTATTCGAGGTTACGCCGAAGGCGAGTTCGTGCAAATTGGTTTTGCCAATGACGATAGCTCCGGCCTTCTCTAGACTCTCAATTATTGGGGCAGAAGTCTTGGCCTGGAAGTTCATACCAGGTGTGCCCGCAGTCGTTTGAAAACCTCTCACATTGATATTGTCTTTGACAACGATGGGGATGCCAGCAAGAGGCCAGTTATTGCTGCTTTCTTTCAGCTCGTTATCAATGCGCTGTGCTTTCTGTAATGCGCCTTGCCTATCCAGGCAGATAAAAGCATCCAGATCTGAGTGGGCCACTGCATTATCGCAGGCATCTTCAATTAAGGATGTCGCTGTGATCTTCCTTTTGCGGACCATTTCAGAGAGCTGGCGTAGAGACGTTGTCATGGTTTATTTTTTATGAAAATTTGAATCAATCTTAGTACATGTCAGTCATAATCCTGCACCCTTAAGGTTATGAATTATGATAGACAGCGTGTTTGGTTGCCATACATGATTAATCGTTAGGAAAAAATATCAGATCATTATAAGTATAGAATACATCAATCACGCTACTTCAGTAGTGTTTGATATAAGGTGTTAATCGTAATTAATATTAATCAGGATTAGTAAAACTAATTATGACTGTACCATTGGAATATGAGAAAGCATCTGAAAAATTTTTTGAATATTTAGTTGATGCTCGAGATATAGCTGGGCTTTGGAGCACGCATGTTACCTATACAATGACACAGGGCGTTTTTCATGTGTTCCGCCGTCGAATTTCTACATCCGATGCTATTGCGTTTTCCAATGTCTTACCCGTTTGCCTGAGATCTTTGTTTGTGGCCGACTGGGATGTTAACGAAGAAAAGAAAGACTTTGATAGTGTTGAGGAAATGACCAGGGAGGTGCGGTTATTACGAGGGAAGCACAATTTTTCAACAGTTACAGCAATTAAAGATGTTGCTAAAGCTTTACGGAAACATGTGGATGAAGAGGTATTTGATGAGTTGCTTTTAAAGCTTCCGGATGGGGCCTTTGAATTTTGGCGACCCTAAGCGGGTAGATGCCCATAAGGAGGGTGGGAAAGTCTATACACATTGAGTCCGCTTTACGGTTAGGTGGGGGGTATGGATTTTTATTGCACTCAGAGGATATGACTACTGGATAAGGCGATGCAATTGTCAGAAGGGCACTAAATAGTAGAGAAAATTTTACGAGGAAGAAATCGCTGAAGTAGAGGCTGGGCACAAAGTAAAAAGTATAGAAATCCTGAAACTGGGAGAATGGTGGATTGGAAACAGTTGAGGAGTCTATGGAGGTTGATTCGTATTGTTATTGCTTCTTGAGCTTACCACCGCCCATAACTGAAAGCCTGCCTAAGAGGGTGGTATTTGTATATATTTTATACATGAAGTGAGCTGATTGCCGCCATCAGAATAAGAATCAGGCAAAATTCACAAGGACGTCAGGCGCTATATAGCCAAGTTGATTACAGTGATTGCCAGTTACCCCTTGATCAAATAAGGATAAGTCATGAGGCATCGTTCTACTTCAGTCATTTTACTTTCCCTGCTAACTCTAAGTTGTACCAGCTATAGCAAGGATACCCCTGTAGTGCTTGAAGGCCCTTACCTTGGACAGAAGCCACCTGGGCTGACTCCACAACTGTTCGCCCCTAAGCCTTCGAAAGAGTATCGTGACTGGGGCGGTTACTTCACGCCAGATATGAAAGAGTACTACGTTACAAGAAGATATCACCAAAGTGGCAAATCCTCGAAAGTTGTATTCAAGCTTGAGAACAATCGATGGCATGAGTCTGAAGTGGCCTGGGGCGGTTCCATCTCACCGGATGGTCAAACGATGTATGCTAGAAATCAATATAGAGAGCGTACCGCTAATGGTTGGTCAGAGCTTAAAAGTCTTGGCTCACAATTTGAAGACATTCGTATTATGCGCCTTACTGCTTCTGCGAAAGGAACCTTTGTATTTGATGAGGTAGGTCAAAACGGCGATGGTATTCTTCGCTATTCACGACTGTTAGATGGTAAGCGTGAAACGCCAAAGCCTTTTGGCCATCAGATAAACACGGGCAAGTGGACTGCTCACCCCTTTATTGCCCCTGATGAGTCTTACATCATCTGGGATAGTGAAAGAGAGGGCGGATATGGTGATAGCGACATGTATATCAGCTTTCGCCAGCAGGATGGCTTATGGGGTGAAGCTATTAACTTTGGTGATAAAATCAATACAGAGGGGGAAGATGGTGGGGGATATGTAACACCAGATGGAAAATATCTTTTCTACTGTCGTCGTTGTACCCCCCTGAATTTTGAAATAATGTGGGTAGATGCGCAGTATATAGAGACTCTAAGGCCCAAATAAATTCTATAGTATTAAATCTAGAGTGACGCTCAAAGATAATAAATTTTCTGCGAGAGTTATCTCTTAGTAGAGGTAAAGTATCTGGCTTTTTAACTACCTAAGTCAAATGAAGATTGATTTTAATTTGGCTGCAAACTTAATTGACGTTCTTAGTGCGGACGAGGCTAAATAATTACCATTCGACAATGGTCTTGAATTCTCTGGTTATGAAAGGATCGCAGAAGATTTAGAGGTCGATATTTATTTTGCCCACCTATATTCACCCTGGGGAGGATTAACGAAAACACTAACGGCCTCATTCGACAGTATTTCCCAAAGGATGCCGACTTAAATAAAGTAACAGATGAGTAGGTTCAATTTGTAATGGATCGTCTGAATAGTAAACCTAGAGAGAGCCGGGGTGGCAGGTCACCGAATGAGTTATTTAAGGGACAGCAAGATGATCTACTACAGCATAAGGAATTGCAGTTATTAATTGAAATCAAGAAGTATTACTACAGGTAAAACCAAAACTTTGTTCCAGAATGGGCTGCAATTGCTCATCAGGAATATAACCCCTGAGCCAGCGCAGCGGCTTACCATTGGGTGCTATTAGAAAACTGAAGGGGGTGCCGGGAGTTTCACCCAGTACTTCTTGGAGTTTTCGATTCGCCTGGAACATGGGAAATTCCGGCCGCAATTTTCGATACTCAGCCAGTAGGGCTTTGCGCGACCCATTGATACCAAGGGCAAGTGGTTGGAACTGTTGTGAACACTTCTGCGTAAGACGGTTGAGTGCTCGTACCTGACGAAAGCACCAGGGGCAGTCGGGTTCTACCAGTACCATCAGGCTTGGCTTGTCTTTGAAATGCTGCAAGTTGATACGCTCAGGCCCGGCAAGGCTGCGCAATTCAAAATTGAATAGGGAAGTGGGAACTTCAGTCGCGCCAGTCGGCGCGAACAGAATTGTGAAGAGTAGGAGCCAGGTTCGCATTACAGGTTCCAGTCGAAGCCCAGGTAGAATTCACGGCCGCGCAGGGGACCATAGATATAGGCTACGTCATAGGCACCACTGGCATCCCAGGAAAGAGGGGTTTCTCCTTCCTCGACTTTGGTGTAATCGGTGAGATTGTTGCCGCCCAGGTACAGACTGAGGTTTTCACTCACATCAAAGGTCAATTTCATACCCAGTGTCCAATAGGCGTCTGCGTTTGTACTCTTTAACGAGACGTCGCCCAATTGGTTAAAGCCCGCATAGCCAAATTCATCCAGGTCGCGGGCGCCTACCCAGGTGACGCTAGCGTATAGCATCCAGTAATCGGCTTTGTAATCCAGATTGAATAGCGCACGTTGCTCCACTGGGGCAATGGCAAAGGATTCCCGGAAAACATCGTCGTAATCGTAGGTCTCCAGAGTGCCGCCAATAGATAGATTGTCGTTCAGCGCATAACTGAGAGTAATGTCGGCAGCGCCTACAGAGGCACTTTCCTGCATTTGGCTAAGCAGTGGTACCCCGTCCTCGGTTTCACTTAATGCCGCAAGGTTATCTACTTCGGTAAATGCCAATGACAGGGTACTGTTAAGGCGCTCCCCTTCGAAGCTCAGCGCATAAGCTGCAGATAGAGACTTCTCCAGACTTTCAATGTCGATGGCAAAGCCATCTCCGGCATCCAGGATGCCGTGATCCGTTTCGAAAAAGGAGAGGGGGGCTCGGTAGCCTCGCCCCATCGCTACGCGGGAGGTCCATTGATCGTCGTGCAGGTAGCGCAAGTCAATACGCAGGGCCACCACTATTTCATCAATCTCGGTACCGGGTTTTTGCTCGGCGACGAAATCGGCCTTGGCATTATCCAGGCGTATGGCTAGTGCCACCTCAAGATCTGGTGAGACTGTCCAGGTATCCTGCAGGTAAAGGCCGGTAGTTTGGTAGTCGAAACTATCTTCAATGTAGTTGTCGCTTTCCGCCCCTGCAGCAGAGTCGGAGCGCATGGATTCATCGCGAAGGTCGACACCAAACGTCAGCATATGCTGGTCATTCAGGATCAGGTTGTTGCGCAGGTCGAAGTAATTGAGCGTGTCGGTAGCGCTGTAGTCGAACCCCTCGTAAAAGGAGTCCTGTTTATGCTCTGACCAGGCAACTGTCAGCAAAGTGTTATAGGACTCGTTAAATTCGTGTAGCCAGCTGCCGGAAATTTCACTGCGGGTGGTGGCTATCCATTCGGTGGTTTCCCAGGGTTTACCGATATATTGCTGTCCCACATCGTCGTCGACAAATAATTGGTCAGACTCCACACCATCGTATCCGTGCAAGACTGAGCCAATGCTGTCTCCCTGGGGGCCACCAAAAATATTGGAGTCGGTGTAGGCCGTGCGAAGGATCAGGTTGTCCCGTTCACCCAGGTCTTGCGAGAGACGCACCATGTAACTGGTATTTTCCTGTAACGGCGCTTCGCTGACGCCGTTACCATCGTTGTCCATCTGGTGATGTTTGTCATCCTGGATGACCAGCGATGTGCGGGTACGTTCATCATCGCTCAGATAGCCTGCCATTAAGCCAAGAAAATAACTGTCGTTGTCCTCCATGGAGGCATTTATATTGACGCCAGTTTCTTCTATCTCCTTGGAAATCACATTGATGGTTCCGCCGATTGCTTCGGGTGCCAGCAGTGATGCGCCAGCACCGCGGGCCACTTCGATACGTGAGATGCCAGTGGTGGCCAGTGCATCTACCGCGTAGTAGCCAGCCATCATCGTGTGTAAGGGAACTCCGTCGGTGAGGATGGTGGAATGCTCCCCACGCATACCATTCAGCATTACCCGCTTGACGCCGCACATAGAACACTCATTGGAAATCCGTACCCCGGGGGATTTCTCAATGGCATCCGTCAGGTTTACCGCTTGTTGGGACTTGATCAGGCTCTCGTCTACGACTTCAGTCTTCTGTATGGCGTCTAAGAGGGCGCCGCGCTCATACAATCGCTGGCGCACACCTATCACTACCGTCTCCTCCATTACGGCGGCTTGATCTGAAGGAGTGTCGCTGGCAAATGAGGTAGGGATTGCGGAGGAGAGGGCGATGGCAATCAAGCTTTTGCGAAACATGGGTTGATTCCCCAGAAGTGAATTCATCTCATGTGATAATGATTCGCATTTGCGGTGCAAGTGAGCAAAGGTGGTAGTTTTTTGCGTCTTGAGGATTGGAGGGGCAGGGGCTACGACTAGTGCCGTTCAGGCAGCTCGTTGTTCAATGATTGAAAAATGGTCGAAATATCAGATAAAGCCATTAGTATGATTTTTGATCTGCTGACTGGGTTGGCTGCTTAATTATTCAAAGCAAGAAGTAGATAGTTATAGTCTGTCTATATTTAACTTTGCTTCAGCAAATAACTTAATAAGTCTGAATAATTAATTGATAAATAACGATAGATATTGATATTGCCATGTAAATCAAGAATTTTATTTTAATAAATACTCCCCACCTAATTAAGGGGGGAGTGAATACAATTGCTCTAATTACTCATCACAAGGAATAATTTGGATATTTAAAAGCAGCTGTGCTCCAACATCGGCAGAACGCAGAGAAAATAGGCTGTCGGCGCCGATTACTGTTGCAACCGTATCTGCTCTCGCAATAAGGGCCTCCCCATCGCACCCGGAATAGTAGGCAAATGGTGGGCGATCATTCAGGATAAAGTTCTCAAAGCCAGAGCTATTCCAGTTATTGTCATGGCTAGGGCCTTGACTGCCAGAAAAAAAGTATTCTCTATGGAAATTTATAAGTGATCCATCGGCAGAAAATACTGTACCCCGCCAATCAATATCTAATATTCCTACTGAAAATCCAGGTTCTACACTTAAAGGTATTGCCAAGTTACAATCAGAGCTAGCAATTGGATTTGAAGAATTTGTAACGGCGCTATATTTACTGAAAAGTATAGCGATATTTTTATTATCATCTGTTGCCGTAGCCGTTACTGACCCTACCGGGCAGCCTGTGCCATTAACGGCGACTTCTCCAATCTCAATCTGTTGACCATCAATTAGTAAAGTTTTAGCGAAAGTGGGGATAGAAAAAATTGAACAAAGTGTGAGTGCTAGAATTCTATTAAGCATTGATACTCTCCATTCCTTGAAAAGTGTGAGCGGTTAATATTTGTAAGTTCTATGTGTTAATTCCCAATTAATCGTTCTGTTGCTGGTGTCTCCCAATGAATTAGTGGGCTCATACTGCAAAATTCATATTTGCAATGTCAATTAGTTGCAGGCGTAATCATTGGTGGTGGTTTAGGTTTGAATATGTTTGTGAGCCGGGTCACGAATGGATTCAATGATAATTTATTAGTGCGGAAGGGTTAGCGATGTTGTTGTCTGAGGTTGTGTGTGATTGAGTAGAGGTTTTATCGAAAACATGGGCAAGTGAGTAAATAATAAGGTCTGTAAAGTTGGTTTTTTATTGGTAAATTAGTTGATATTTTTTAAAGGGTTAATAACTTGGCGCAAAGGTGAGAGGCTTATTATAAGATAATTGATTTTTAGTGGTTATGAGGTCGTCATGTCAGGGTGTCGGCCGTATTTAAAAATTATATTTGTCTAGCTTGGCCTGCTGATAGTTTGATTTGTTGAAATTTTACCTGTAAATGAGTTCGCATGCTTGACACTAGGGGTTGCATGAGAAGTAATCATAATTACTTCGAATACCTGCATATTGCTGAGTAGCTTGAGGCCTTAAATTCTATTTTTCAACTCGATTCTTGAGCTAGCTGTAGAGTCAGGATTTGTTATACCTTGAAAAATATAAATGTAACTAATAAATGATTTTTTGTGCTTGCTAATTATTTAGATGTTTCTTGATAGGTGTTGATAATGCAGTCAGACTGTATATAAATACAGTTTGGTTGTGTTTTAGGTGGCACCTTATAACTGTTGTCAATGAATGGCTTTAGAAAAACCTAAATTAACTCCTCAGCAAAATCAGTAGGAAGCAAAATAGTAGTTTGGTGCGGCCTAAATTTGTTGAGAGACTATTTCTGATCATTCGAGGTATATCTTTGGCACTTAAAATCGAAATATCCTCTTTGGAAGTAATAATTTGCAGGATCTGTTCGAAAATTTCACCGCATAGTATGCGGAAGTTCGAAACTGCTTTATTCGGAAGTATAATTTACTAGCCCTTATTCTCCTGGTATGTTTTTTAACCACCTAGGCATCGGTTAATGCTATATGACCCTCGTAAGTCACATTGGCCTCAAGGCTGTTGTTAAGTTGGGCTAGTAATGTTTTGTATTATGGCGACAAAGCAGAGTTTTCAGATCACATTGAAGGTTGAAGTATGAACAAACAGAGCTCTCTCAGTATCTTGTCACGCTTGCTCGGAAGAAATGCAGAGGGTCTCTCCCCCTTTCAAGTGGTGTTCGCGCATCTGGATAAAATTCAAGCGGGCCTGTCGGACAAAGTCGTTAATTATATCGAGACTGGGGATGGCCGTACGGTTTTGGCAACACTTCAGGCCTCCAAGTCATTAATTGATAAAATTCTGCAGGATTCCGCCTCAGGGGACTGGGAAAAAGTTCAGGCCAGAGTGCGCCAAGAAAATTGCTTGCTGTTCCATTTTGGCGGTAACCCAGAAGGGTTGGCACGATGTGTTGAAGCTCTTCATTGGGGCTGTGAAACCCAGGGGAGATACTGTACTTATGTTATTGGAAAGGATGAGATTTCTCCTCTGGTTGCTGAAGTAATTGGCCGGTTTAACCGAGAGCTCCAAGGTGAGGGCAATGAATCTCAGCAAACCACTAATGAGGACCTTATAGCGGCCACTAAACTTCTTGGAGGACGTCCAGCACAGCTTATGGTTGCTATTGTTTGTAATTATCTAAATATTAAACTTCGGGGTATACCGGTAGAGCAATTCTTAATGGAGGGCGACCCCGTAGAAGTCATTGAAGGCCTAAAAATGGTGCGCACGTTCAATCGTGAGCAAAGTATTCCGCACTTACTGAAATATTCTTCGGCTACAAATCCCGCCTATTTGGGTTTCCTGTTTGAGCAATTGGAGCAGGGCTCAAGCTTGCTGCGCGACGCCGCAAGACTGGTACTGGGAAAGCATGACCCGGTCTTGGTACAACAAATGGCAATAGATTTATTGCCGAGCAGTAAAGCCACTGCACGTAAAGCCATAGTTCAAGTGTTAGGCAGTATTGGTAGCGAGGGGGCTCTTGCCGCTCTTAGTGAGCATCGGGAGAAAGAAAAGACCCAAAGTGTCTTGGCGCTTATTGATCAGACCCTTGCGCTCTCGGCAACAAATGTGAATGCAGATTTTTTTGAAGGATGTTATGTGGCTGTTGATGGCTCCACCGTAGAGATCCCGCCAATGACTGAGTTAATTGATAATGGCGAGCCGGTGTTGACCACCGATGATCTTGCCCAGCTTAAAAAGCTTGAAAAGGATGCGTATATTGCTGAGCGGAAGCAGTACAGTGAGCGTGGAGATAATTCTAGGATAAAAGAGCCCGTTCATCGGAAACGAGCACAGTTGGTTTTCGATATATTTACAGGGAAAACTCCAATCAAGCCTCACGGGCCAGAGGTTAATCAAGATTCTCTGATGAATGATCATGATTTTCGGATATTTAGCGACTGGATTCTGTCAGCTTTGCAAAAAGTCCCCCCCTTAAGGGCGTTAAGAATCTACTTGGGGCATAAAAGAATTCTACGCGGGGGTGTTGGCCTGAGCATGGGGTGGCCCCGGCGACGTGATGGGAAAAATTGGCTGGCTGAATATATAAAGGATGGTGTATTCGACTTACGCCATCTAATTAAAGAGGCTAGTGCACTGAACGTGCTCTACGGGAATTATAGTAGTGATTTAAAGTTGTTGACCCCAGAGCAATTGATTGAAAGTGACTGCACAGAATTTAATGTTAACCTGTCTTGGGATAAGAGGTTAGCTAATTCCAATGGAGTTTGGCCCCTATATGCTGAGCACCTGGATTTACTTGCTAATTTTTTACCGCCAATAAGCGTCAATTCCTACCACAATCAAAACGCTTTGAGAATCATACAAAAACTCCCAAAGCTCCCAAAAACTTTGTTTCAAAATACTTTGTTTACGGCTATTGGTGAGGGGCGCTCGGCACGGGAAATGGCTCAAGCCATGTTAAAGGATATTCCCGGTGTGGATGAAACCTTAATTGCAACACTGGCCGATAAACGCCAACTGATCCGAGGAAATGCTGCGCGGTTCCTTGCCGACCGTGGTACCAAGAGTGCTGTACCAGCGTTAGCAAAAAGCTTGAAAACTGAAAAATCGGAAGTGACTCGTGCAGAGATGATATCTGCTATCGCGCGGCTTGGAGGCGATACGGCCCCTTATTTGGGCCGTGAAGCACTGCTTGCAGAAGCTGAAAAACTGCTGAACAAATTACCGTTGGGTAAATTGGACTGGCTACCACAAGCCCAAGCTCCGGCTCTGACTTGGGGGGATGGTGAACTTGTATCTCCGTTATTGATTGATGCCTGGTTGCGGTTAGCTTCCAAGCTTAAGGCCCCAGGGGGCAGTCCACTATTTGATTTGTATCTGGATCAGCTAGATCAGGATGGTGTGGCAGTATTCGCTGAGTGGCTACTGACAAACTGGATTGCACGCGACATTGACACCCGTGTTTCAGTATTGGGTCAGGCTACCAGTAGCAAAGGTATTCTTGCTCTAACCCATCGCGCCTCGCCAGTCAAGCTTGGGGGAATGATCGCAGATTATCTCAAGGTACATGGGGCTCGGATTTCACAGGCCAAATCTTTGCTTGAGGTACTAATGAAATCCGGATCACCTGAGGCGGTGCAGCTGTTGGTGGGCGTTTCCAATCGCTTCAAGCAGCGTAGCCTTCAAAAATTTGCTAGTGAATGTGTCCTTAAATTGGCAGAGGAGCGGGGCTGGAGTGAAGATGAACTGGCTGACCGCTCTGTGCCATCTGGTGGGTTTGAAGAAGACGGCACTATAACGCTGCAAGTGGGAGAAGTAGGCAAGTGCTATGCGGTACGCCTCGACTCCAGTTTGAAAGTGAAAGTTTTCAACCCTGATGGACGTGAGGTAAAAAACTTACCTGCGGGTAAAGATCCACAAACCCAAGAGAGCAAAAAGAAGCTTAGCCAGGCCAAAAAGACTATCAAAACTGTAACCACCCAGCAGGTTGCCCGATTGTATGGCGGGATGCTGGCAGGCCGCACTTGGCCAATTGAAGATTGGCGCAATGACCTGAATACCCACCCGATTCTAAGTCGCCTTACCGAGCGAGTTATTTGGCGTGGGTTAAATGAAGTTGGAGAAATGATAGTGAGCTTCAGGCCTACGCCAGAGGGTGATTTCTTTGATGCTGAAGGAGATGATGCAGATCTGACCGGCGTTGTAACAGTAGACCTGATACACAGTGCACTGATTGATGATTCATTGAGAGTCGAATGGGCGCAACATTTGAAAGACTTTGAAGTTATTCCACTGTTCCCGCAGGTATCTCGACCGCTACAGGTATTGAGAGAGTCACAAAAAGTTGAGACAGAGCTAACAGACCGCAAAGGCTGGTTGCTGGAATCCTATCGTCTACGCTCAGCAGCGACAAAATTGGGCTACGATCGAGGCCCAATTGAAGATGCTGGATCATTTAGCTGCTACCAAAAGATATTTCGCAGTGCGGGGATTACGGCACAGCTTAATTTTACCGGCAGTTATGTGCCAGAGGAAAATATCCCGGCAGCCATTATCGATATGAGATTTATTGAGGGTACTAAGGGGTACGGGATCGCAGGAATCAAATTGAGTGAAGTGTCCCCACTGTTATTATCAGAAGTTTGGAATGATTTACATGAAATTGCCAATTACGGGACTTTTGATGATGAATGGGAAAAGAAGGGCTTACACTCATGAATAAAAACACAAAAGCCATTCTTCGCCCAGCGGCAGAGTCTGTTTACGCTGAACAACTGACTGCCCTGGCTGCCGATGATAGCGGTCCACGACCTGCTGGTTGGAAGCTTACCCCTCGTGCAGTGCGCCGCTTTATCATTGGTGATGGAGCATTAGGTATTGATGCAAAATTCGTAAGTGATGATGCTTTGGTAGATCGATGTATTGTATCGCTAATGGGCCGCCAAGGTTTGATGTTGGTAGGAGAGCCGGGAACGGCAAAATCCTTACTGTCGGAGCTGCTGGCGGCAGCGATTTCAGGGCGCTCAACGGCGGTCATTCAGGGTTCCGCTGGAATTATCGAGGATCACCTGCGCTATGGCTGGAATTATGCACTACTGCTAGCCGAGGGACCGAGTCCCAAAGCAATGGTGCCGTCTCCGGTGCTGTCAGCCATGCAGGAGGGGCATATAGTACGTGTGGAAGAATTAACACGCTGTGCCCCTGAAGTGCAGGATGTGTTGATTTCTTTAATGTCGGAAAAGACCATCACCGTACCGGAGTTAGGCAGCGAATATGAGTTTAGGGCAAAGCCTGGTTTCAATGTGATTGGTACCGCAAACCTAAGAGATCGCGGTGTACATGATATGTCCTCGGCACTAAAGCGACGATTTAACTTCGAGACAGTACGCCCTATCGCCGATGCAGGCTTCGAAAAGGCATTGGTAGAGAGGCAACTGAGAGAGCGAATGGCTGAGTATCCCCAGGCTGCTTTGCCCGATAGTAGCGTGCTAGATTTGCTGGTTACCGTATTTCGCGATTTGCGTCTTGGCAGGCTTGAGGATGGCACTATGGTGGCATCGCCCAAGGCGGTAATGTCTACTGCAGAGATAGTAAACCTTGCCCACGCGGCAACGTTGGACGCCACCTTTTTAGGCCGTGGTAATGTTGACGGTGGGCATATAGCGCGGCAGTTACAGGGTGTTGTCTTCAAAGACGAGCCTGAAGATGCACGTAAATTGCGAAGCTATATAGATTTGGTCGCTCGTGATCGAGCAAACAAATCTGCCGTATGGAAGGATTTTTTTAATACCGCTCACAAAGCTTTAGCACGTTTTGAAGCGGGTGAATAAAACGGTGGTTGATGCTCCTCTAATTTCCCGTACCGAGGTTGATAACGCTCTGTTTGGCACGCGTGAAGGGCGCTGTCTGTTTGCCCCGATCCGACATCACTCACCAGTCTGTGCATGGATGCTGCGAGCTATGCTCGATGACTTCCGGCCAGAAGAGATCCTGATTGAGGTCCCGAGTGACTTGGAGTGTCATCTACCTGATTTGACTGCTTCAGACATTATCCCACCGGTGGCAATTGTCACCCTTGGGGCTCAAAGTGGGCAGAGTTCACGCGCGGTACGCTATTTCCCATTCTCTGAGCATTCCCCCGAATTTGTAGCGATAACTCATGCCAAACAGATTGGTGCTGTGGTTCGGTTTATTGATTTGCCAGCCGGAACCCGCGTAGAGAGTGTGGAAAAAGCTTCTACATTCCATTCTGAAGTAGCTTTTGACAGTGCGGCATTTATACAGTCTACCTGTAATAAGCTCGGCCTGCGTGATGGTGCAGAATTGTGGGATCACTTATTCGAAGTGCACTTGGGTCAGAGCGACTGGCGAACTTTCTTCGCTGATGTTTATGCTTATTGTCTGGCTATTCGTGAAACCACAGCCCCGGAGGTGATTGCCAGCGATGACACCTTGCAGCGCGAGGCGCATATGCGTGCTTATATCGCCCAGGCCGAAGACAAACGTATTGTCGTTTTAACAGGTGGTTTTCATACTCCTGCCCTAATCGAGAAGGGGTGTGAAGCCCCTTTTAAAGCATCAGCTCTGGAAAGTTATCTGATCGGTTATGGGGAGGAAGCCCTGGATGCGCTATCAGGTTACGCTGCAGGGTTGCGTTATCCAGGCTGGTACGCAGGTCTTTGGCAGGCCGCCTGCGCAGCTGATGGTCCACCAGATTGGTCCGCCCATGCACTGGAAGTAGGCACCGGGTTTGCGGCTTTGATGGCAGAGGAAAAGCGCCGAGTGGCTATACCACAGCTGGTTGAAATGCTGTCTATGGCAGAGGGGTTAGCCCATTTAAAGGGGCGTAAAGCAGTGCTTATACCAGATCTGTTTGATGGAATGCGCAGCGCCCTGGTCAAAACAGAAATTGGACCGGGAGAACCCTTTTCAGAGTGCCTTCACCGCTACCTCCGAGGCAACAATCTGGGGCAAGCTTCCCAGTCCGCTGGTCTACCTCCTATTGTGGCAGATGCCAGGGCAAGGGCTGACAGTGCCAGGGTGAATATGTCTGACACGGTGAAGCGAAACAAGAAGTTGGATATTCGTCGCAAGACCACCCACCGTAAAGCATCCCAATTCTTTCATCAGATGGGGCTTTTAAGTACAGGTTTTGCCGAATTTAAAACGGGTCCCAATTTTGTCACTGGAGAGCGCACAGACTTACTGTTTGAGGAGTGGGCCGTTGGCTGGTCCCCTTTTGTTGAAGGAGCATTGATCGAAGCAGCACGTCTGGGGTCGACCCTCCCTGAAGCCGCAGTAAATCAACTGGCCGAGAGGCGCACGGCTTTGTTTGATAACGGCAGTGGCAATGACTTGGTTGCCCAACTGGAGTTGCTATTGCTGGGTTTGCGCGCCGGACTGGGCTCGAACTTAATTGGGCTCGCAGCAGAGCTGCATGATGCCGTAACAATTTCAGCAAACTTTGATGGGCTAGCGCAGGTTCTGTTCAAGTTACAAGCGGTTAGTACTCCAGGTGATCCATTATTTGATGAGGAATTACCAGACCTATCGGCATTGTTGGCTGCCGCATATGAAAAAATTATTTATTTAATGGATGACCTTTCTCAGACGCCGGAAGATATGTTAGTCACGCGAATAAAAGCGCTTGAGACGATCGCCAGTGTAGTGCAAGGGCCTCATGCGAAGCGATTTAATAGCGATAGATTTAGTAATGCTTTAGCACGGCTTTTGGAGCAACAGGATTGCGCTGCAATACTGATAGGTGCTGTGGCAGGATTACTAGTTCGTGCGAATCTACGTTCACCAGAGTATTTAGCAAAATTATTGCAAGGAACTTTGCTGGGTATCGGCAGCACGCCTGAAGGGCGGGCGGCAGTATTGCAAGGTATATTAATGACGGCGCCTATGTTGCTTTGGCAAAACCAACAAGTACTGAAGGCTGTAAATACAGCGATTATGACTCTGGATGAGGATACTTTTGTCACCATACTGCCAGCGCTTCGGCGCTGCTTGACACAATTAAACCCTCATGAGACAGATCGCCTTGCCGAGGAATTGACGACACTGCTCGGAGTCCAGGGGGGCAATATTGCAGGGGCAAAAAGTCACTTCAGTGAAGAAGAGACTACTCAAGCGTTAGCTATTGACCGAGCTATGGGGGCTTTGCTGGAGGCCGATGGGTTAACTCATTGGAAATTAAGCTAGTGCGTGGTCCTCAAGAGAGATGGCGTCTGCTTTTAGGAAAATATGCTGAGCGCCAATTTGGTGATTGTCTCAGCAAAGCTGACGGTCGGCGGGATGCAGCATTGGATTACCTGTACACACGTGAATATAAAAAGCGCGGTATCAAAGTTGAGAAAGTTGGAGGGCGTAGAGGCTCACTTGATCCAACACAGTTGCGCGCCCTGGACTGGTTAGCAGAAGTGCGGGCTCTATTCCCAAATAATGTGTTTGAAGCACTGCAAAGTGAAGCGGTAGAGCGGTATCAGTTAGCAGACTTGCTCAAAGATCCGCAAGTTTGGGAAGACATTGAACCTGATACTAGCTTGTTACGTACACTGTTAACATATCAGGATCGCGCAGACCCAGCTATGCAAGCTGAGCTTCGGCGTATCGCCAAGAATATTATTGATGATATCTTAGATCGGCTAAGAACCAGGGTCGTTCGGGCAATGAGTGGGCGGCGCAACAGGCACCAACGCTCGTCTATGAAGGCCTCGGCAAACTTTGATGCGCGGGCAACGGTTAGAGCCAACCTTAATACTTGGGATAATGAGAAGACACGATTAATAGCAGATCAGTTAGTGTTTATGAGCCGTCAAAAACGGCATCTGGATTGGACGATTGTACTCTGTGTAGACCAATCCGGTTCCATGACGGAAAGTCTGATTTTCTCAGCGTTGATGGCTGCAATCCTGACAGGCCTTCCGGGTATTAAGGTCAAGATGGTGCTGTTTGACACTTCTGTAATCGATGTAACAGATCAACTGGATGACCCTCTTGCGCTACTGCTTTCAGTACAACTTGGCGGCGGCACCAATATTGGAAAGGCGCTCAGTTATTGTGAAACCTTGATTGAACAGCCTAGCAGGACAATATTGGCATTGGTTTCTGACTTCTATGAGGGCGCTGGTCCGAGACCACTGTTTGCTAGTGTTGCTCGCTTATTTGAAGCTCGTGTAAAGATGTTGGGGATTGCGGCATTGGATCATAGTGGGCAGGCTGATTTTGATCGCAATATTGCTGAACAGTTAGCGGGGTTGGGAATGAATGTTGCCGCAATGAGCCCAGAAAGCTTTGCTGATTGGTTGGCTGAGGTTATGAAGTGAGTGCTCTGGCGGCCTTGGTGGCGGTATACGATGAGGCAGCGCTTACAGCAGTTTTATCAAAAGGCGTTGTAATCCGGGCGCGTAAGGATGTATCTGCGGGAAAGGTTTTGGTCCGGAATTTAGCCGAGGAAAGTGCGAACGTTGAAGTTGATGGCGTATCGCTGACTTTGGATTCGAAAGATCTAACTGCCGCACGGTGTACATGCTCTGCAACAGGTTTGTGTCGCCATATCGCGGCAGCAGTTTTATATCTGCGTGAGACTGACTCTGCTTCATCAATTGAGCCAGCATTGCCTTCTGATGTTTTCACTATTGAGCTAGTCGAAAAGTTTTCTGGCAAGGACTGGCCACATGCTCTTGCGATGATAGATGAGCCTGTCAGTATCATTACTGAATCTAGTACTAATGTCAGTTTTATTGAAACAAATGAAACTGTAACATTTCCTGCCGGGATGGCAGTGCAGAAGGCACTTTATAAGGGGTCTGTTAACTCCCGCAAAACGCGGGTTGTTGCAGCGGCTGCTTTGATATTACTTCGTAATAGTGGTGTGATTATACCGGAGTGCGTGATCACTGAAAGTAGAGTGGCTAATAGGGAGGTCTTAGATGCGGCTGCGGAAGGGTTGGCTCAAGCTGCACAAGCACTATCCTCAAGTACAGTAGCTTTAGCAAGAGAACGGTTATTTTCATTAGCAATTTCTACACGGGCAGAAGCGATTCCGCGCCTAGCAGCAGAGTTGCGAAGCCTTTCACAACGGTTGAACCCGGAACGACTACGCAGAGCAGAAGAAAAGCCGGTGGACTTATTTTATTCACTAGCGCGAACATTTGCTTTAACCGAGGCATTGCGAGTAGCTCCGTCAGATCCGTCTTTAATCGGAGTTCTAGCGCGTAACTTTATACCCACTGGTCCTATGCGACTTACTTTTCTTGGAGCAGAACATTGGCGCACCCCCTCTGGTTCTCGAGGTTTTACTGGCATATTTCTAAATCTTGTTACTAACCGGATTCATCGTGTGGTTGAGGCGCGTGGCGCTGGAGTAGATATAAAATTCCGTCCCTGCCGTGTTTGGCAGTTACCACTCTGGGCTTTGGCAGAGCCTGAAAAGATGGCTGGTAGAGAGATTTTATTGGAGGATGCTACTTGTGCTCATGATGGCAGTCTTGGGCTGACCCAAAGGGCAATATTTAATGAAGGTGAATTTTCCTTTAATCAGTTAGAAAGCACAGGTGCAGTAATAGAAGACTGGAAGCGGTTACCTGAGTGGGTCTATCAGGAGCAGGGGCGCGGTTTGCGCCAGCGAGCCGGTGAAATGTATGTCATTCTAAAGCCTTACAAGGTTGATGTCCCTCGTTTTGATCCGCTTGAACAGCGATGGATTTGGACATGGCAGGACGCGCAAAGTGAAGAGATAGTATTGTGTCTACCCAATGATATTGTTTCAAATATAGATACTATTACGTTGCTTTTGGGAAGAGTTAATGCTGGTTTGGTTGCTATATCGCCTCTGGAGAATGGGCGAAGAGGTAGGGTAATCGCTCTTTACTTATCCGGTAAAGCCTGTGGTTGGAAATCATTGCAATTTGAAAAACTTTACAGGCCTCGTGGTTTTAGTGGTGTGGCGGAGAGGTTTAAAGAGCGTGCCGTGCCCCGATCTGTAAGCACGCCGGGAGTCATAAATCCTTTGAGTTTGTTCTATGAGCGATTGGCTGAGGCAGCTTTGGCGTGCCTAAACGGATCCACCATTTCGGACCGGCTGTTTGAAGATGCTAGAGCTTTGGGACAAACACATATAATGTCGATTTTAGAACAGATGCGGGAAACGGGAATGTCTTCAGTAAGGCCAGTAAATGCACTCCGGTTAGCATATCTTTTATCTGAAGGAGCTCGCCGCTCCAAGTAGTTATGAACTGGGATACCCATAAATTAGAGGTAGATAATAGCAGTGGTATTGGTGCTTGGGTATCTCCTGTTTTTAGCTTAATAGGAGGCATTAGTGAAATGCAGAAAATGGGCGTGTAGAGTTCAATACAAAATTCTGGATAAACACCGGAAAAATAGTGTTGGTAAGCTTCGTAAGGGATAGTAAAACGTTAAAGAAAGAGTGTACAGACTTTCGCCCGTATCATGTATCAATAGTTTATAAGCTAGTTGTGATTTAATTTTTCGTAAGTTAGCCTTGATCTGATAGTTTCCGATTTTTCAGAAGGTGCTCTGTCAGGTCAAATTTAGTTTACGAGTTCTTCCTTCCAGATACTTTTTATCTCTTCAAGGGGCACCATTGGTGTGGGGTCACAACAATTTATCCTGATAAGTACGATCATAATTGAGATAGCTGAGCTATTTAACAGGTCCCAGTATAGCTCCTTTAATGATCAATAAGCCTTGCGGCATAATAAAGGGTGGGAGAAACTATTGTAGAATGGTTTTGTGGCGGCGCTCATAGACACCGTTTATTTGTGATAGTCTAGCTTTTCTCCTGATAAATACTGTCTAATTTACTTAGGTACAAATGATATCAGGTTGCTCCAGTTTACCGCAGTAAATAGTAGCGTGATTAGTTAGGATATACAAAACCTGTAGATTATACATAGCGAAAAAAGGTAAAACGGTCATTCAGAAGATCTGCCGTTATGATTGACGCTATAGTGGTATAGAGCTTGTAATTGGCTAATTTTGCATAGGTACCGACATAAGTTTTTTGGTAATTATGTACAACAACCTTAAGATCTCTATCTTAAAATGTATGAACAAGCCAAGATAGCTAGGATGTTGAGTCAACTTTACTGTAGGTTTCTTAATTTTGTCCGTCTCAGCCTATAGGTTGCAGCTGCGATTAGGTGAAGATCAATTTTCCCTCAGCCACCCTGGCAACAAGAACTTCTGGGTGTTTCAGATTTGATCAGAATTAATTCAGAGATTAATTTTCTTTCACATCTGGCGATTCAGTATCTCCTTTCTTTGAGGCTTCAGCCAGAATTTTTCTTCCTCTATTCGCGATCTTCTCGGCTTCTTTGCTTGGATCACGGTTCCATCGCTTAGGGATCTTATCCCAGTCACTATATATGGTAAAAGGGTTATGAGTTGCCCCCTTAGGAGGCATTCCCGTATACCCGCGGTGTTTAATCTGATAAAGATAGTTGTTCGATAATCGCTTATCACGAGCCTCTTCAGCTAGTTTAGGATAAAGGTCAACTTTTGTCATACCTTCACTGCCATCTAGAGAACATATGATGTTCCCATCATAATCGCAGGCCATTGAGCGACCAAAATAAGAGTAGGAACTATCTTCTCCAGTATGGTTGACCGCTACTACATAAGCTTGGTTTTCATAAGCCCGCACTTGATTTGTAATCCCCCAAATATGATCCCATGGGTACATATATTTAGCAGGCCTTAGAATTACATTTGCACCCTTCCAAGCTGCTTCACGTGCCACTTCTGGGTAGTCAAAATCTGAGCAAATCGCAATGGCTAGTTTCGACCCTTTTGGACCATTACAAACTGACATTTCAGGCCCGGGACTCCAGGGCTCCATAGGACACCATGGAACCATTTTTCGATAGGAAAGAGCGACCTCACCATCACCATTGATCAGGACCATTGCGTTATATGGTTTCATATGCGGCTCAGGTGCAAGCTCGACAATTGATACACACAGCCAAACACCATATTGCTTAGCTATTTTCCCAAAAGCTTCTGTTTCAGGTCCCGGTATGGTTGTAGCAAGTTTTAAATGTTCAGCATATGGGTGGAAGCCAAATCCGTAAGTGCTGTATTCAGGAAAAATGATTAAATCCACGCCCGGGAAGCATAAAGATGCACGATCAACATATGCTTCAATTCTCTTTATGTTTTGTTTGATTCCTTCTGAATCAGAGGCTGGGTAAGGCGAAAATTGGACAAGCACTACACTCATCGCATCTGGAATAGGGTTGATAGCCGGCACTTTATTTCTCCTTGAGAAAATTTGGCGGTCTCTTGGAAGAGAAAATCTCTATTGTTACTTGAAGAAAATTATAATTTGATGAGTTTTTAGTTTATTTTAATTGTCTGTTGGTTTGAGTAAAAGGACGTCCGAATTTATTTGTAAGCGAATAAATGCCAGTGGCAAATCAGTTTGTTTGATCACTAATCTGTTCTTGTTAGTATAGGGTTGTTATTATGTGCGCTCGGTGTTAATGATTGTTTGTCCGGTAGAGGGTAAGATTAAACTTTGTGATAGTGACAGAGGTTATGATAGTTTCCAGAGCTATGATCTTGTATGAAGAAAAAAGTGTTATTCATATTGATATGTGAGGGATAAAAGGCCTCGCTATTATTGTTGGTTAGCCGCTGTATATGTTAGTTAATGAGAAAGCTAAATCCTACATAAAGCGGTCAGCTCCGCCTGATGCCTCAATACTATCCCCAGTGATAAAATTATTACGCGCAGAACAAAGGAAGGCCGCCAGAGTAGCAATGTCTTCTGGTTCCCCTGGATGTTTTACAGGCGTACATTCGTTCGATACTCGAACAAGAATTTCATCATCTGTAAGTGTTGCATACTCTGGTGTATTACTGCGGATAAATGGGATCATGTTATTTTTCCAGTTATCCGTTTTAATTGCGCCTACTCCAATCGAGTTAACTAGTATATTGTACGGTGCAACCTCTAATGCAAGAGATTTTGATAGATTATTGATTGCTGCACTTAGGACATGAGATATGAGTAGCTTTGGGTTTGGGTAGGTGCCGCCAATAGATGACATGTTAACTATTCTTCCCCAGCTTTTTTGTTGCATATAAGGGATGGCAGCTTTGCACATTCTCCGCATAGAAGTGAGTTTTACTGCAGTCATTTGTTCCCAGTCTTCTTCAGTTGAGGACATAAGTCCACCAGCATGGGCGCGCCCAGCATTGTTGACTAGAATCTCTGGTGCTCCAAAGGTGTTTAGGGTTTTATTGATTACCTGTTGTGCAGCATGATCCCGAGTTATGTCTATTGAGATAGAAGTTACTTCAGACTTTGAATTTTTATGTAGCCTATTTTCTGCTTTTTGCAGGCGTGCTTCGTTTCGTGCAACCAGAACTACCTTTGCCCCATTGGCAAGAAGCTCTTTGGCAATGGCATAGCCAATTCCTGAGCTAGAGCCAGTTACAATGGCTACTCTATTCGTAATTCCAAGATTCAACATTGAACTCCGCTAACAGTGTAAATGTTGAGATGTTAGGTTTTTAACTTACAGTTAGTACCTAACTGCCGGCAGTTTCTTAATTAGCTGAGAACCTTTCATGTTAAAGATGGCAGTGTAGATGATTTGGGCGTCAAGATTTAAGACAAAAGTTAAAGATTTTAAATCATTTTAATTATAGGTCTAAAAGTTGTTGCTCATCCTATTTTAGGGAGCGCAAATATTAATGTGTGTGTCAATAGAAGGCTGGAGTTTATACTGAGGCTGTCTGAGGAGGCGTGAGATGTAGGTCATCTTTATGAGGTGGGAGTTGGTCAAGTACCCAAGAGTTATTGAGCATAGAGTAAGAGCTCAGTCGGATTGGTAAATATTTTTTAGCACAACCACGCTTATAGGTCTGGATAATAGATCTTCTATATTCTTTCGGTAGTTAATGTAGTGAGCTGAAGATTTGTGTTCACTGAGCGCGGTTTCATCTATATATTTCTCTATGAGGCTATAGATTATTTTGTGATCTTTCTGGTCGATCTGTTCACAAAGTTCATACAATAAATTACCAGGCTCCGCTCTGGATGGTGAAACCATCTCTTTGAGCAAATTTTTGACAGCTTGTTCCTTTTCGGGTTTTGGGTAAAAGGAAGCAAAGACTAAAACAGGTGTTTTCATTGGGAGTCTCAAGATGAATCAACTCAAGGTGGCTGTTATTGAGTGGTTGTAATTATTTTGAAATCTTTGCCGTCTAAGTTTGAACTTAAATTTAGACGGCGATGGCTGCTGTGCAAGTTATTTGGCTGAACTTGAAAGCTAAATCCATTCAAGTTAAAGCCAATTAGTAAATCTCCAGATTTTGTTGGGGGGACTTGATCTGCACTGTTATATTGGGATTTCTAATAGCTATTTCAATACTCCAATCTGTTTCAAGAAACCATATTTGTCCCAGGTCACCCAGGTTTCTAGTATTTTTCCATCCTTGATTTTAACAAACTCTACGGCATCCCAGGTGATGGTTTTATTTGTTGGAGTTTCTCCCATAAATGATCCTGTGTGATTGGCGCTAACTTTTACATGGGTTGCGACAAGATCTCCCTCGGCGACCTGCATTGAATCAATCAGTTTTACATTTTTGAAGGCCGTATGAAATTTGGCAACTTCGGCTTTGAATTCATTTAAATTACGTTTTTGTGAGCCGATACTCAAATTTGTGGCCGAGTCTAGGTTGTTGATATAATTGGGTGCCAAAATTGAATCAGGATTGACCTTTGACCCACTGTGCCATAGGTCGGCTGCCTGCATGGCAGTTTTTTTATTTTCTTCAAGGTTATTTGATTGGGCAATCGCATTGTAGGCAATACCTAACAGCAAGAAAGTTACAGTTAATGCCAAAGAGTAAGGGTGCTTGGACATCTAAATTCTCCCAATGTTAAGTTTTTTACCTGATAGGTTGGTTAGGTGTGAAAATGATATGGCCTAAATAGCTTTAGAGTATGGAGGCAAACTTGGGGATTTGTAGCGTGAGCAGGTAATTTGGCAACTTTCACTTCATTGTAGGGTAGTTAGGTTATAAAAATTTCACGAATACAAACAAGAAAAATTGTGCGAGTGCCAAAAGGGGGATGGAATAATCTGAATAGATATTGATGCGACTAAAACAAAATGATTTAATTTTTTCAATTATGAAAAATAACTTTGAAATACAGAGCTATTGATGGCCAATGACTCGATGAAATATTTTCCCTTTTAATGCTCGGCACCGTATTTTCTTTAGAAAGGGTGTACTTCCATACTAAATTACTTCAGTAGCCTCTCGATACTTTCAATAATTTTCTCAGCTGTAAACTCGAAGTACTGCATGACTTCCTGGCTGGGTGCAGATTTGCCAAAGTTATCCATTCCGATGATTTCACCGTCAAAGCCTACGAACTTGTGCCAATAGTCTTTATGACTAGCCTCTTCCACCACCCGGACGCGGAGAGTACTGGGGAGAACTGATTCACGGTACGGTTCTTCCTGTTCCAAAAAGGTTTCTATGCAAGGCATGGACACAACCCGAATTCTCTTGCTGGTGAGCTTTCTTTTAGCAGCTATGGCCTGCTCGACTTCAGAGCCGGTCGCAATAATGATTGCCTCAGGAGCGCCTTCGCAGTCGGACAGTACATAACCACCTTTTTCAATTTGTGCTATCTGCGTGGTATTTCGTTCCTGCGGAGCTAAATCCTGACGACTGAATACTAGTGCAGTGGGCCCCTCTTTGCGTGTAATAGCCATCTTCCAGCTTACCGCTGATTCCGTAGTGTCACAGGGGCGCCAAGTGTGTAGATTCGGTGTAGAACGCAAGGCGCTGAGTTGCTCCACCGGCTGATGAGTTGGACCGTTTTCACCTATTCCGATGGAGTCATGGGTATAGACGAATATAACTTGTTGCTTCATTAATGCCGCCATACGCACGGCATTTCGAGCATACTCCATAAAAACCAAAAAGGTAGCACCATAAGGTATAAAACCTCCGTGCAGGGCAATGCCGTTCATTATGGCGCTCATACCAAATTCACGAACTCCGTAGTGTATATAGTTGCCTGAAGCATCTTTCTTGTTCAATCTTTTAGAACCGGACCATAGGCTAAAACAAGGGCCGGCTAAATCGGCTGAACCACCTAGGAGTTCGGGCAACAGAGGTCCGTAAACATTCAGTGTATTCTGGCTCGCTTTACGAGAGGGGATTCTTAGTGCATCTTTTTGACATTGCTTAATGTAGCTATCGGCTTTTACCAGGAAATCTGGTGGAAGTTTTCCACTCTCACGACGCACAAACTCGAATGCCATCTCAGGATACTCCTCACGGTATTTAGCGAAGAGACTCTTCCACTCCTTCTCTAATGCTTTACCTTTAGACCTTTGATCCCAATATGCATAGATATCTTCAGGGATCTTAAAAGGAGGGTAGTCCCAACCAATCGTTTTGCGAACGAGAGCTATTTCCTCCTCCCCGAGTGGTTGACCATGGCATTCCTTTCGGCCTTGCTTATTCGGGGAGCCGAAGCCGATCACGGTTTTACAGCAAATAATGGTGGGCTTATCAGAACATGCATGGGCTTTTTCAATTGCTGCTTTAATCGCAATTGCGTCATGGCCGTCAACATTAGGGATGACGTGCCAATGGTAGGACTCGAAACGCTTGGGTGTATCGTCAGTAAACCAACCTTCAATCTGCCCATCGTCAGAAATACCGTTGTCGTCATAGAATGCGATCAACTTGCCCAAGCCTAAAGTACCAGCCAGAGAGCATACTTCATGGGATATGCCTTCCATCAGGCATCCATCCCCCATAAATACATAGGTGTGATGATTGATCAACTTATAGCCAGGGCGGTTAAATTGAGCGGCCAGTGCTTGCTCCGCCAGGGCCATACCTACGGCATTAGCAACCCCCTGGCCTAGGGGGCCTGTGGTGGCCTCAACACCAGGTGTGCAACCATATTCCGGGTGGCCCGGGGTCTTGGAGTGCAATTGGCAGAAATTCATCAGTTCTTCGATTGATAAGTCGTAGCCGCAAAGGTGCAACAGGGCATACAACAATATGGAACCGTGTCCATTAGAGAGGACAAAGCGGTCACGGTTAGGCCAATTCGGGTTAGCTGGGTTGTGCTTTAGGTAATCGTTCCATAAGACCTCCGCAACGTCTGCCATACCCATAGGTGTACCAGGGTGCCCGCTATTGGCTTTTTGGACTGCATCCATGGATAAAGCACGAATCGCATTGGCCATGCTTCTTCTATAAGGAGAGGAGACCATGTAAATGTACTCTGGTGCTTTGAAAGCTGAAGCATCACCTTTACAAAAGGAGATTCCCAACTTAATAAGTGACAAACTAGTAATATAATAATTTTCAGTTTAATTATCCTTGACATAAATAATGAGAAATTTGTTGGCCTTTGCAAAAGATGTTGACCTGCATTTGGCGGCATTAGTGATGATAAGGAGTTATTTGCGTCTTTACAAAAATAGCCTGTTTTTCAAGAAATTTACAATCTAAAGAATTGTAATAATCATGATAAAAAGAAATAAAGATTGTATTTTAGAGATCTGTTGTGGATTACATATCTTGAAATATCTCTACCACCGGGATCATTACTAAATTTCTTGGGGGAAAGTTAGTGTATATGTCAATGAGTAAGAAAAGTCTAATTGCATACTATGTTTTATTCAGTGATCTGTTGATGCTCTTGGAATAAATAAGGCTAACTAAAGATCAATAGTTGTTGATTTACATGTCTCCATCATAAAGGTTAGAGGCAATGTTATGAATACAAGGTATTTTCAATGAGTCCAGAACCATTATCGAGAGAGCTTGGGCCCCAAGAAGCATTATTTATTGAAATGAATAGGTTATCTCGTGGTGGCCTGCAATTTGTTTCTTTTATAAAAGTCTGTGAGCCCTTGCAAATGGAGTCCTTGCGTGAGGGGTTGGCTTACTTGCATAAGCGTCATCCATTTTTGAGGGCGCGTGTAAAAAGGGGGGAGCGATTAAGGTGGGTTTGTGATGTTGATTTTGTTGATGTGCCAATAGAAGTAACTCTAATTGTTGATCAGCTTGATTTGGAGAAAGAGTTTAGGGACCTTGCTGAGATCTTCATTAAAACTGAGGAGCATGTATATAGATTAAGGGTATATACAAATAAGCAAGGCTTTGTTGAGTGGATTTGTTTTATAAATATACATGCCATACTTGATGGCAGATCCCTCATGACGCTATTCTCTGATCTTGACAAGTTCCTATGTCCTCATGAAAAGCCAAGGCATGCCATTAGATCACTCCCTTTGCTAAATAGTATCGCTAGTCAACTAGAGGCTTCTGGATATTGTGGTGAGAAGGAATTTGAGCATCAAATAGAGGGGGGAAGCCGTTGGGCGGTTGAGAAGCAAGCGTCCGTCGCTGATAGAAGAGCCTGTGCTAAATCCTATTTAGTATCACCTAAAAAAATCGAGGGATTGGCTTATTTGGCTAAAAAAAATCAGATAAAGCTAACGGCGCTTTATTGTGCTGTTGCATCAGTTGCTGCCCGGGTTATACCAGCATGTAGAGATTTGACAGAAGTTATTTTCACGATGGATGCTCGACTATTGTGCAACCCTATTATCCCGAGTGATCATGTTGGTTCATTTTCAGAAACTGCCAGCCTAAAATTACCACCAAACGCAACAAGCTCCGATATTTTCGAGGTGGCCAAGCTTTTGAACAATGAGATTAATTTGGTGCTCCTCAAACAAAAACCAATGACAAAAAGCTTAAGATCTGACTATAGCATAGAGGAGGTCACCCGCATGGCTGCTGAGATCACTGCGCCGAAAGAATGCTTTCCTGCAGGTATTCTTGTTTCAAATGTAGGGAATATGCGCCTTCTTGCAAATGAAATGCGATATTTTGAAATTCGAAAAGGGATGATTAGTTTAAAAACTGCAATTAACCCCTTAATGATTATAAATTATACGACTTATCGCAACTCGGCTTTTGTCTTCGGTTATTGTGAGCCTTTGATTAGCGAAGATAGTATCTCTGCGTATATTGATGAATATATGGGTATCATTAACAGATTGATCTCTAATGTTAAATGTTAGTTTAATATAGCGTCTAGCAAACTGTTGGTCAGTTGATTAACTGAAATATTTTCCGAAGTATAAGTATCAGTCAAATTGCAATGCAATTTATTGAACACAATAATTTGATGATTTAGCCCTACAGGTCTGATTGATTAAATGGTTAATAGTATGATTCGTTGATAGGGTATATATCAGAAAATCTGAGATGTAGCTAAGTCGCAGAGTTCGAGCATATAATTTTAATATGAGTGAATCTATCGTAGTTAAGACTTGGCTTGACCGTACACTTTATTTAAATGGGAAATGATCCTACCAAGTCTGAACTAATCTAACTGATACTTTACTCCACTGCTATTTTTTAGGCCTGAATCTTAGAGGCTTAACATTTCACGTAGCCGAGTGGCTGGCCGTCTGGCAACCTCTATTTCTTTCCCATCGGTCATGGTTATTATTAATCCACTATTAACCCAAGATTCTATATTCTTAATATAGTTTAGATTGATAATTTGTTGTCGATTTACACGGAAGAATACTTCTGGGTTTAATCGTTGTTCTATTTTGGTTAGAGATTTATAGATAAAAGGCTTGCTGTCATCGAAAAATACTTGAGCATGGTTGCCGCAGTTTTCAAAGTATCGAATTTTTCCAATTTCGATTAACCAGCAACGCTCCCCATCCTTGATAAATATTTTATTGCTGGAATCTAAATAGCTTGTTGAGCTATTTGTGTGCTCGGTGGGTGTTTCATTTGACGTCTTATCGAGAGCTTTCTTTAGTTTTTCAGGGTTTATGGGTTTAAGTAGATAATCCAGTGCATTTACTTCAAAAGCTTGTATGGCGTATTCGTCATAAGCTGTTGTAAAAATAACCTGAGGTGTGAAATCCAGTTTTTCAAGTATGTCAAAGCCATTGCCATCAGGAAGATTGATATCCAAGAATACTAAATCAGGCTTTTCCTCTGATATAAGGAGAATAGCTTCTTCACAGTTTTTTGCTTCTGCTATTAAGTTTATATTCTTATAAGGTTTGAGTAACTCTCTTAATTCATTGCGTGCGAGACGAGAATCTTCAACGATAATGGCTTTCACTTCTTATACCACTAATTGTAAGTGAGAGGAGGGAATATGGCACCGAGCAACTACCTGGGAGCCCTGCTGTTCAATTCCAAAATATGTCTTGTCTCCATATTGTATGGTTAACCTTTTTTGTATATTGATTAACCCCAGGCCGGTATTACCACTCTCTTTGGTTGACTCTCTGATGAGAGTACCTGGATTTATCACAGTGATTACCATATGATTGTCTTCTTTGGTGATTTTAACCACTAGTTCACCGCCTTGTTTACATTTTTCTATTCCATGGCGAACGGCATTCTCGGCAAGCAGCTGGATTAGGAGTGGAGGTATTCGCTCTCCCATTAAGTCTTCGTTAACTTCCAATGTGAAAGACAATCGATCTTCATATTGTATTTTCAAAAGTTCGATATACTGACAAACGATTTCCAATTCATCTCTTAATGATACAGTTTTATGCTTATGGGCCATTAACGTATAACGTAGAAGGTCAGACAAGTTCGTCAACATATCTCTGGATTTAGCTGTATCTTCAAGGATTAATCCTCGAATATTATTGAGCCCATTGAATAGAAAGTGAGGGTTTAACTGCCCCATTAGAGCGCTCATTTTTACTTCGTTCAGTTGTAATTTAAGTTGTGTTGCATCATGTTCGGCTTTGCGTAATTGCTCTTGATTTACCAGAGTAAGATAAATGAAACTCCAAATAAATATAAGAATGGTAAGATAGAACCAATTGCTAACAACAACCTCCCAAAAGGAAGATGGAATTTCATATCCTACAAAGATGTAATATAAATATCCAAAGCCAGTTGCAATATAGGCGCCTATACCGCCAAGAGGAATGGCAGCTAATAGGAAGCCAATCCATTGTTGATACCCGTTTTTATCAAAGAGGCTAAATCGATATATGATTTCTCGAGTAAGAAGGGTAGAGATCCCTGTAATAAACCCTACAATAATAATATTAATCACGATTTTATCGGTGTGATTCTGAGATAGAAGTCCTAAAGAGAAAACATTAACTAAAGAAAATATCAACCAGCCACCAAAATGGTAGGCTAAAAATTTTGCGGATGGAGTTGGGGATTTGAAAATACTCATTGCACATATATCTAAGTAAGTTGGCTCCTAAATCAGGAGCCATGTCTTGACATTCTTATCAAGTATCAGAAGCGTTCATTCAGCCACGAGGACATTACTTCGAGAGCAATAGGTGAAAAACTCTCCTCTAGCTCGGCATACTCTGAAAATGAGCCCTTATTGGCTATTTGAAAAAGGTGGTTCATTTTGTTCAGCTCGATAGTTTTAAAGTCTTTATGTCCAGCGCTGCTCAATATTGATTGTATATTACTTAGGTTCATTTTTGCATCAACCTGGTAGTCAAGTGAGCCATTAAGAGCCAGAAGTGGTGACTTTGTTTGTTTCAAATAAGGTTCAGGATTGAACTTAACAAAATAACGGAACCAAGGAGTAGTATACTGCTTCTTTAGTTGTTCAACCTGAGCATCCAACTCCTCTTCCTGAGCGCCTTCGAGCTTCACGCTTTCATAAAGCAGCTCATGAATCTCATCATTAAGACTTTCATTCATTCCGAGTTGAGCAATATTCTCAAAAATCTCCTTATCCAACTGGCTAAGTCTTTGCATATTTTGTTCAGGTAAGTTATTGAACTTACGATTTCGGTGCCACTGATCGACCAGTAGTTCAGGTATTTTAACCCCTGGTCCAGCGAGTAAGATGGTAAATCCAATATCATCTCGACTACTGGCAACCATGGGAGCTATCATACCGCCTTCGCTGTGTCCAATTAATCCAACTTTACCCTTTGGGAGATCTTTACGGCTGTTTAAATAATCTACAGCTGCGTTAGCGTCACTGGCGAAATCCTTGCTGGTTGCTGCTTGAAAATCACCACTTGAGCCGCCAATACCGCGGTCGTCATAGCGAAATACTGCATATCCTTGCCGTGTCAAATGATCGGCGATTACCGCAAATGGTTTATGGCCAAACAGGGTTTCATCCCGGTCTTGAGGCCCAGAACCACTGATAAGAACAGCAGTTGCTTTGATATTAGACTTTGGTTTGGTCAGTGTTCCCGAAATGATATTGCCTGTCGCAGCATTCTTAAAGCTTACTTCCTCTATAGCATACGGAAATGGGCCCTTTGGTGTTTGGGGTCGCTTGCTAGTCCTGTTCTTTGCATCTTCAGATGCCCGGCTAAAGTTCAGAGGGGATGCCACTTCCTGGCTGATAGACCCAAATACAAGATCAACTGCTGCACTGTAAGTGCCTTTGTAGTTAATCTGTAAGTCTTCTACTTCGAAAGTGATACTGCTGTCCCGGATTTCCAGCATAGATATTTCTACTCCCTTAGCCCCAAGGGAAGGGCTATCTAAGGAGCCTTTCCACATACCGTTATCTTCTTCCAGGTGAATGACTACAGGTATATTCTTTTCACCATTAATCTGGGCTACGGACCTCCAATCCCCCTCTAAACCTGAAGCCATTACATTGGTTGATATTAAGCCAGTTGTGAGGATTACTGTTTTCAAGTGCCACTTGGCTTCTGCAAAGAGTGTTTTGATAGGCTGCATTTGTACTCTTCCTGTACCTACTTGTTGAATGGTTGATATTCTACCTGTCGATTAGCCTGGTGTTATGAATTTAGTAGGAGCGGCTTCCTGAGGGGATGAATGGTAGGGAGGGGCGGTGAACGGTCTAGGGTTACTCTGAATAGGAAATTCAAACAGATATCTTGCTCATAAAATGGTTGACCAAAGACTTGAGACTAGGGTGCAAAGTATTCTAGTTTTGCTGTGATCGATCCCTCTATAAGGGAATTAGTCGGCCGATAGATCTTTGAGGGTTTACTAATTATCAGCTCCAGTATGGAGCGTTTATTATCAATATCTATAAGGTTTTGCCAATAGATTTTAATCTTTAGGTTAATTTAAGTATACCCACTCGATTTGATTTTTTTTAAATAGCATTTCGTTTGAATGTAATAAAATGGCTCCCAAATTGGAGCCATAAATTCTAGTCAAATCTAGATTTTGAATCGTTCGTTTAACCATTCAGAAATTACATGTAATGCTTTTGGCGAAAAGCTTTCTTTTATTTCAGCATACTCAGTACTTGAACCTTTGTTAGCTATTTGAAAAAGATGATTCATTCTGTCAAGTTCAATGACCGTAAAATCTTTATGTCCGATTCTATTTAACACTGATTGTATATTGCTTAAATTCATTTTTGAATCAACTTGAAAGTCTAAAGAACCATTAAGAGCCAATAGCGGAGCTTTTGTTTGTTCTAAATAGAATTCTGGATTGAACTTTAAGTAATCACGAAATATCAAACGAGAGTATTCTTTTTTCACCTCTTCAAATTGGGTATTTATGTCCTCTTCGGGCACCCCCTCAAGCCTGATGCTGGAATAAATAAGATCCTCAATGGCATCATTAAGCGGTTCATTTAATTCAAGATTACCAATTTTCTCTAGGATTTCCTTATCTAACTCTTTGAGTTTGTTTAATATTTCCTCGGATAATCCATTAAATTTACGACCACGGTACCACTGATCAACAAGCAAATTTGGTATTTTAACTGCAGGCCCAGCAAGTAAAATGGCAAATGCAATATCATCACGCCTACTGGCAACCATAGGAGCTATCATACCGCCTTCACTGTGGCCAATTAAACCAGTTTTACCCTGGGGTAGGTCGTTACGGCTGTTTAAATAGTCAACAGCTGCACTGGTGTCACTTGCGAAGTCTTTAGTAGTTGCTGTTTGATGGCTACCACTAGATCCACCAACCCCTCGGTCATCGTAGCGTAATACTGCATATCCTTGCCGGGTTAAGTGATCGGCTATTACGGCAAAAGGTTTATGTCCATAAAGAGATTCATCTCTATCTTGGGGACCACTACCACTGATAAGAACAGCCGTTGCTTTGATTTTGCAATCTGGCTTGGTTAAAGTCCCCGAAATTAGATTGCTTGTCTCTTTATTTTTAAAATTGACATCTTCAATAATATATGGAATAGATTTTTTTTGTGTTTGTGAATGGTTGCTAGAACCATCAATATAGTCATTTATTCTGCTAAAGAATGTAAGAGATGATGCGCCTTTCTTAATGTTTGCGCCAGCAATTAGGTCTACCTGATTAAAGTAACTTCCCTCGTATTTGATATCTAGGGCTTCTACTTCAAAAGCAATTCTATTGTCTGCAACCTTCAGCCCCGTAATGTCTAATTTCATTTCCTCTAAAGATGGGCTATTTAATACGCCAGTCCATTCACCGCTATTCTCCTCTAGTTGAATCACTATTGGTATGATCTTCTCATCATTTGTTTTAAGCATCGATCTCCAGTCGCCTTCAATGTCAGTGGCCATAGCATTGGAAGTCAATAAAGCGGCTAGGATTAATGACTTTAATCGCCACTTGGTAACTCTAAATTTCGATTTGATCGTTTGCATCAGTAATTATTCCATAGGGTTAGTTGAATGGCTGGCATTCTAGATGTTGAATAACTTTGTGCAGTTAATTTAGTAGGGGAGGTTTTATATAATGGATGAGCGGTAAAGAAAGATGATGAATGGCTAGGTCCTGCGCAAATTAAACAGGTTCTATCGTGCCAGTTACTTTGGGTAATGTCCTTTCAGCTTGTTTTTGTTCGTTAGGCGAAAGATGGTTCTGTGTAGATGGTCAGTTTTAACAGTTGAGCATACAGCATAAGTATGCTCAAAAGGGCCACTCTTACTGTCAATCGCTCTAAAAGTCAGGGGAATCTCGGAGTTATTCTGAGGCTTCGTCAATGTTATAGTTTGGTGAGTGTCCTTTCTTATACACTAATACTGTTCTCATAAAGCGCATAAATAGTTCGCCATCTTGCTTGAAGCCACGAGTCTCAACCGTCACTATTCCTTGAGTGGGGCGGGACTGTGATTCTCGTTTAGATAGGATCTCACTCTCTGCGTAGATGGTGTCCCCCTCAAAAACAGGTTTCAGTAGCTGTACCTTATCCCACTCTAAATTGGCTACTACCTTCTTGCTGATAGTGTTTACTGTCATTCCAGTTATAATCGCCAGGGTTAAAGTACTATCCACTAACGGTAACTGCCACTCGGTTTTTTGTGCATAGTTGGCGTCAAAGTGTAACTGTGCCGTATTCATTGTTAATAGTGTCATCCAGGTATTGTCTGTTCGAGTTAATGTCCTACCTGGACGATGTTCAATGATCATACCTTCTATGAAGTCTTCGAAGTAAAATCCAAAGTCTTCCCGGTAGCGATTATCGTTAATTTTTTTATATGGCTGGAATTGCATGACCACCACTTCCCTTTAAGTTTTAGCTAAGTTTATTGAATATAGAGATAACTTGCTTTGCTTTGGAGTAAATCGGTACATCAATCATCTCCCCTTGGTATTGACAGGCTTTACCTTTTGAATTGTTATAGATTTCTACTATTTTCTCTGCTTTTTCGTATTGTTCTTGAGTAGGCTTGAAAGAGGACTTGATAGCGGAAATTTGTTTGGGGTGAATGGCGGCCTTGCCATTGAATCCCATCCCCTTAACGATATTTAGTTCTTTTTTTAGCCCATCTTCATTATTGAAATCAAAATAGGGGGAGTCAAAGCTGGCCAGATTGTTTGCCGCTGAAGCTTCCACGATTTTACTACGTGCAGAGCTTAGAACGTTTATTGAGTTGTCACAGTTGAGATCGTTGGCATAGTCTGCGGCACCAAACATTAAGGCCTGCAGTTTTTTGGGGCTGTCCTTAGTGATATTGTGGATATTCATTGTTCCATTGGCAGTTTCGATTAAAGCAATAATGGCTATGTCCGTATAAGTTTGAGCGAGGAGTTTATCAAGTTGTTGGATATCATTAGGAGACTCTGTCTTTGGGTAAAGTACAGCGTCGATTTGTAACTTGGTTGTAGTAATGGCAAGTATGTCTTTTAGTCCTTCATTGCTCGTTAGGTGGTTGATTCGAATAATATTGGCTGTATTGTCGCTTTGGCTCTTGGAGCAGTAGTGAATAGCATTGTCTCTGGCTAATTGCTTATCACTACAGGGTACACTGTCTTCGAGATCGATAATAATTGCGCTGGCTTCTACCTCTGCTGCTTTCTGAAAAAGATTGGGCTTATTACCTGGCGTAAAAAGCAGTGCAGGATGAATGTGTAGGTTGATCATAAGGTTGGTTAGATAAAGTTGTGTTCTTTAGCCTGCTTTATCAGGTTGTCTCTAAAGTCTGGGTGTGCAATGTTAATTAGGGCATGTGTACGTTCTGTGGTCGACTTACCCATAAGCTGGCAGCAACCGTACTCAGTTACGACATAGTCAACATCCAGTCTAGAGTCTGTTGTGATTGTATTTAGGCGCGGTACAACCCGGGAAATTTTCCCTCCCTGTGCCGTAGAACTACTCGCCAATATGGTTTTACCATTTCTTGAGTAATATACGCCTCTGATAAAATCCAATTGTCCACCCACCCCAGAGAATTGATGATCGATAAATTCTGCATTTACCTGCCCATTAAAATCGATCTCAATAAAGGAGTTGACTGAGATCATGTTGTCAATTTGAGCAATAGTTTGTGGTTCATTCACGTAGGAGACTGGAAGGCAGGCCATTGAAGGGTTGTTATCAATAAAGTCATAGAGTGTCCTATCCCCTATAGCAAAGGTGAACACATTGAGGTGGGTGTTTAGTTTTTTGCGTGAATTATTAACCGCACCAGATTTGATTAGGTCTATCATTCCGGAGGTGATGACCTCTGTATGTATCCCTAGATCCTTCTTGTTTCTCAGCTGCTCGCACACGGCATTGGGAACACCTCCAATCCCCATTTGAATTGTAGCGCCATCGGGTATTAGCGGTGCAATATAATCGCTAATTTTCTTATCCAGTTCAGAGGTTTCTCTTTGCGGTTCTTCAATTAATGGAGTGTCGTTTTCTATAATTGCTTCTACTTCACTAATGTGAAGTAATGTGCCCCCAGAAGTTCTCGGCATGTTTTTGTTGACTTCAACGATGAGTTGGTCTGCATGTCTGGATAACTCAATCGCATAATCTCCACTAGTACCAAAATTGAAATATCCATATTTATCCATTGGGGATACAGTTACGAGGAAAGCATCTAGATTCACTTGCCTTTTTATAATTTCCGGGTATCGACTAAAAGAAATGGGAACATAATTGATATACTTCTTTCCTTTGGCGAAGCCTTTCTTTGCAAGCTTGACCTCGTCTTTGGTAAGCATAGATGAGAAGGGTCTGACGCGGTCTAGCAAGTCCTCCTGAAAGATTGTTTTCATCGCGACACCGCCACAACGCATGTAATAAACCATGAGTTTTTTTATGTCGCCTGTCCGAACTCGGTTTTCTAAAGCTTTAAGTAAAGCTGGCGGGGTTGCGACGCGCATACCCATGGAGATGATACTCTCGCTGGGTATAGAGGCTACGGCATTATCGGCTGTGGTTAGCTTTCTGTGGTATTGATCTTCGTGATTCATAGTGGGCTAAATTTCCGGTGCCTTAGGTGGGTTCTTGCCGTGTCTTGGTAGATTTATTGTCTTCCGTGAGCCTTGACTTTGAGATGTATGGTTTGAAATATTTTTTGATCTATTTGGGAAGATGAATATTCTGCAGGTTTACCTTGCCTTGCTACGCATCTATGCCATTGTTCCAGGGCATTATAGGTGACATTTAGAGGGCTAAGATCGATCAAGTGATATATTGGGGTTGTTTCGCGACTATTTTTCTAGCAACTGTTTCAAAGCTTCATTAGATTAATTGATTTGCAGGCAGTAAAGAAGAATGCTCTTTAAGTAGATACATAGCGATTCTACCTAACGACCAAGCGGGGGTAGTTTCCTGGCCATGTAAAAGTCCGCTCAACCTTAAGACGTTGCACATACCTTCTAAACCTTCTGCCATTTTGTTTCGAAGGTATCTTTCTATTCCTGCTGTGAGGGGAAATCAGGCCATTTTTACAACGGGTCAAGCTGTATCGTATCGGATTCCCAATCTGAAGCTTTGTTGTGCTAATAGGTGTCGTTTCTTTGTCTTTCTATCTTGCCCTAGAGTGCAAAATCCACAAGAGATCTTAAAAACAAACAGAGTTATCAATAAGGTTGGGACCAACTTTGCCACGTTCTAGTTGGGGGAAGGCTTGGCTCGATCAATTTCCACTGATCGTCTGTTAATTCTGGCTTAAATCTATTCTTACCTACTGTTCTTTTCATTCTATCCGATCGTAAGAATAACTGATTTCAAGTTATGAAACATTTTCTAATATTATTTGATTCCTCACTAGAGAGTTGACTCTCTACATAAAATAAATATTGGCAATGTCAATTAAATTTACGGGAAATTAATTGTGATGCTTTGCTTTGATTGTGTTCTGCGTGGGATCGTGAATGGGTTCAACAACTATGTATTTGCGTGATGTGGAATAGAAGTTTGATCAGGTTTGTGTGAGCGGTGGAATATAATCTAGAAAATTGTTGGTTTTTTTTGGTGATTATGGTTTTGTCGATGGTTAGAAATTCAGCTTATAAACTGTAGCGATGTAAGGCGACCGTGAAATATCATAAACCAGATTTGAGAGGGCTTTCAGGTGGGCTGTATAAAAAATTTTGTCAGTGCCTTCGTAGGTTTAATCGAGTTTTTAAATTCTTGGTATATAAAAAACGGGGGCTTATTGCCATAAACCCCCGAAGCCTGTGAGATAAATTATTGATTGGTTACTTAGCGCCAAACACCCCATTGCCCGGTTGTGCCTGGCTCTTCACCCCTGGTCCACCATCCGGCAGTCCATGTTTTACCGTTATGGCTTACCGTGTCCCCAGCAGTGTAGATTTGGTTACTGTCCCAGGTTTGAATAGTGGGATCTGTGGGATCTGTGGGATCTGTGGGATCTGTGGGATCTGTGGGATCTGTGGGATCTGTGGGTGTCGAGGGTTCAACGACAAAGGAGTAGACCTCGTCATCATTGGCAGAACTACTACTTACGGTTAACTTGAAACTCAACTCGTGTCGGGCATTGGTTAAACTTGAAGTGTCAATAACCAATGCACCACTCGGCCCGGCTGCTGTTTCCACTGGGCTGCCACTCACTTGTGACCACTGGGTATCAGTGATGTTTCCTGTGCTTTCTCCTGTAGAGAGCACCAGTAATTCACCGTGCTCGACCTTGGCTATGTCGAGAGGCTTTAACACCTTGGGCGTAATAGACGCAATCAATTCACTGCCATTACTTGTGATGCTGAACTGGCCTGAAGCGCGTGCATCTTTAGAGTTAAAATAGTTGCCATGCAAGTCGCCTTGGAAATACATGTAATGGTTCATTTCCTCATGCCAGCGACCGATAAAGACATTTCCATTGTGATTGGATTGATACCAGCCAGTAACTTGAGATGCTAGCAGTCTATCCCAATCATTTTTATTGTCCTCAGTAATTGCTAATGAAAACGATGAATGTTCCTCACCATTTTTATTTATGACCGTATAATTGACAGTATCCCCTACAGCTACTGAATCGATATTAATACCCTGCGGGATAAAGGTGTTGCCTTGAATAAGGTATGGCTCTGTTGTACCCGGATCAGGTTCGGTAGGGGGTTGAACATCACCGTTTACAATGGTGATATCACTACAGTTGTAGAAACCTTCACCCGCTGCATCTACTCGTTGCCAGCGTACAAATAAAATTGCATTGCCTACCCTGTCTTGAGGGATCGTAACATTCATTCGGTATTGGCTATTCACAACTGGCACATCGCCCACTTCTTGAATAAGCTCCAAGTCATCCCAGGCGAGAGGCTTTGAAAGGTCAGCGTTGGGTTTGGTTAGATAAAACTGCCAAAAAGAGGGGTTGTGCGGTGCGGTTGCATTGAAAACGTATTCAAAGGTTCCAGCGTTAACTTCAACTCGGCTCCAAGTGTCTGTAGCTGCACCCATGCCCTTTTTTTGTGGGTCATTGGCATAGCAGAGTGTTCCATCTGGAATGGCTGCTTTTACGGCCGTAAAATTATTGTAGTCAGGAATGTTGATGGAAAATTCATTGTGTTGCTGAAATGGATAAGATCCAGAGATCGTTTTTGCTAATGCACATCCAGGATTTGAGGGAGTTCCAGACCAGACATTCCCTTGGTCATAGCATATTTTTTGCCTCGCCTTTGGGTATTCAGACCAGCCGTGAGCTTGAACCTGCAAGCTGAAAGGCATCAGTAGTAATGTGGCAATGGCACATTTTGTTCTTAGTAGCATGGATTTACTCCTGGTATCTCTATTTTTGTGAGTCCGCTAACTTCGTGAATAAGAGTGCTTCACGATGGTTGAATTCTTGTAATAAAAATCTGTTTGTAGAGTGTTCCTTTAGATGGTGTCGAAAAAATCTAGGTGACACTCTAAATTTAAAATCCAGTGTGAACTGTGACGAAGGTTGAGTTTTTTATTGCGTAAAAAATGTGAAAAAATTTCGAATTAATATTTGTGTTTATTCAGTTGCATCACTCAAACAGACATTCGGTTTGGATGTGGGTTCCCGTTGACAGGGTAAAATCTAACTTCTTGGTTTCTCTTTCTGGCCAAATTGCCTATGACCAGCTTTGCTTTTTTGGTCTAGATATATCCTTTTTGATCCCGATATCTTAGCTAAATAAAGTCAAGATACGATGTTAAGGGTAAAGCTTCTGGTTTTTTTCTCTTTAGCGGATTTATATGTGGCTTCGTGAACGTCTGGTTTTAGCGGCCGGGATGGGTAACAAAGCTGGAGAGTCTGTATGGTCATTTCTTTTTATTGCAAACATCGTGGCTCAATGACCACAGGGCCACACTGTGACGATTTTGGCATAACAGGCTTTCAGTTTGCTTGAGGGGATTCAGGTAAATTGCTTGGGGTTAAAGGCACTGTGGGAATTTTATTTAGGGCACTTATTTGGTGGTTTAATTAAAGTTGTGTTCTCTGCCCACTTGAACAGGCCCTCTCTAAAGCTTAGGTGAGCAATGTTGGTCAGTGCGTGTGTGTGTTCAGTCGTGGATTCTCCCATTAATTGACAGTAGCCATATTCTGTAACAATGTAGTCAACATCACGTCTCGAGTTTGTTGAGATTGTATTTGATCGAGGCTTAATTTTTGAAACGCTTCCTTTTTAAATGGTAGAGCCACTTGCTAATATAGTTTTACGGTTTTTGAAATAATGGACACCCCGAATAAAATCCAGCTGACCGCCAACACCTGGAATTGATGATCAATAAATTTGACGTAAACCAGCCCATTGAAATCGATCCCAATAAAAGGGCCAACCGAGATCAAGTTGTCAATTTTTCATTCTGGAATAGTAAAGCAGTCTGTTTGTTGGAATGCCTCAAATTGCTTGTATGTACACCGATTTATACGTATCCATGAGGAAGTTGCTGATGTCACTATGAGCTTGTGAACCATTCAATAGGCAGTAGGCTATTTGTTTTACGAAAAGGTAAGCAAAAGAGATTGTTATTGAAGTTGGCAGGAAAGCCCTTATAGCGGCGTGGCGTGGAGAAATAGAAGATGAAGATTGAGTGAGTGGCCGGTCAATGACCGGCCGTTTGATATTCCAGTCTTTATTCCACAGAAGACCGAATTAAGTAGTCAAACGCTCCCAGTGCCGCTGTGGCCCCTGCGCCCATTGAGATCACAATTTGCTTGTAGGGGGCAGTAGTGGCATCGCCGGCAGCGTAGACGCCTGGAATGGAAGTTGCGCCGCGCTCATCGATTTGAATTTCACCCATACGATTCATTACGACATCACTCTCTTTGAGGAATTCTGTATTTGGCACTAGTCCGATTTGCACAAAGACTCCTGCAAGGTCGAGCTTTTTGCTCTCTCCCGATTTGCGATCGGTGTAGGCAAGGCCATTGACTTTGTTACCATCCCCCAATACTTCGGTAGTTTGTGCATTGAGGATAATATCGATGTTGTCCATTTGTTGTGCCTTGCGCACCAGTACTTCATCGGCACGCAGTGAGTCAGCGAACTCCAGTACGGTGACATGTTCGACAATTCCAGCAAGATCAATAGCCGCTTCAATACCAGAGTTACCGCCGCCAATAACCGCTACGTGCTTACCTTTAAAGAAGGGCCCATCACAATGGGGGCAGTAGGCAACGCCCTTGGTACGGTATTCCGCTTCGCCAGGTACACCAAGCTCTCTCCATCTTGCACCAGTGGCTAGCACCACAGAGCGACTGGATAGGGTGGCACCGCTCTTTAGTTCTATATCTACCAGTTCATTGCGCTGTAAATTTGCCGCACGCTGGTCAGTAATAATATCTACACCGTATTCTTTAACGTGCTGTTCCAGGCTGGCTGCTAGCTTCGGGCCTTCTGTATAAGGTACGGAGATAAAGTTCTCGATACCTACAGTATCCATCACCTGGCCGCCGAAACGTTCAGCTACTAACCCGGTGCGAATACCTTTACGCGCAGCGTAGATGGCAGCTGCTGCGCCGGCAGGTCCACCACCAATGACTAGTAGGTCGTAAGGAGCCTTTCCATTCAGTTTTTCAGCTTTGCGTTTTGCGGTACCTGTATCCAGTTTGCCAATAATCTCCTCAAGGGACATTCTGCCTTGGCCAAAGTGTTCGCCGTTTAAGTAGACCGCAGGTACCGCCATTACATTGTGTTGTTCTACTTCCTGCTGAAACAACCCTCCATCGATCATCTCGTGAGTAATGTTCGGGTTGAGGGTGGCCATCAGGTTCAGTGCCTGTACGACATCCGGGCAATTTTGGCAGGAGAGAGAAATATAGGTTTCAAAGTGAAATTTACCTTCCAGATTACGTACTTGCTCCAGCAGCTGCGGGTCTGCCTTGGATGGGTGGCCACCCGCTTGCAGGAGTGCCAGAACCAATGAGGTGAATTCGTGGCCCAGGGGAATACCGGCAAAGCTTACACGGGGTTCCTCTCCAGCAGGGGCGATAGCCATGCTTGGTGTGCGCTTGGCCTGGCCCTGCTGTGCAGTAATTTTTTTGGAGAGCCCGGAGATTTGATCTACCAGGGTTTCCAGCTCTTTCGATTTTTCGCTGTTATCTGTAGACACACGAATCTCGATCGGTTTGACGATATTCTGCAGGTAAGTGTCCAGTTGTTTTTTCAGGTTTGCGTCCAACATCGGTGTGTCCTTTCTCTAACTAATTCAGGCTTGGTTGTGGCCCACCATCTAGATGGGCCGGGTCAGAGGCATTGGGTTTATATCTTGCCTACCAGATCGAGGGAGGGCGCTAAGGTTTCTTCACCTTCCTTCCACTTAGCAGGGCAGACTTCTCCAGGGTGAGCGGCGATGTACTGGGCCGCTTTGATCTTGCGTAACAGCTCACTGGCATCGCGGCCTATTCCGCCGGCTGTGATCTCCACAATCTGGATACGACCTTCCGGATCGATGACAAAGGTGCCGCGATCGGCAATGCCCTCTTCTTCGATCATCACTCCGAAATTACGAGTGATGGTGCCGGTAGGGTCGCCAATCATGGGGTATTGAATTTTACCGATGGTGTCGGAAGAGTCGTGCCAGGCCTTGTGGGTGAAGTGGGTATCGGTAGATACGGAGTAGATCTCCACACCCAACTTTTTGAACTCTTCGTAGTTGTCCGCCAGATCACCCAGCTCGGTGGGGCACACAAAGGTGAAGTCTGCGGGATAGAAGAAGAACACCGCCCACTTGCCCTTTACGTCGGCGTCGCTTATATCGAAGAAGTCGCCATTCTGGTAGGCCTTAGCGTTAAAGGGCTTTAGTTGGGATTCGATGTAACGTGACATGGATAACTCCTTATTCATCACTTTCTATTCAGTCTTTGTCTTTGGAACAGCATTGATACTATCGATTCATGGATCTTAATAAAAATTATCAATATAAATGCTTCTAATAAATTTTCCCAATCGATCATTGGTTTTTAGGGGAGGGGAAGGCGCCAGTTGGTTGATGTAGCCTTGTCGTTACAGGCTCAAGAACAGAAAAGACTTGGAGTCTAAATGGGAGGACGTTAGCAATGAGTTAAAGAAGTAACTCGGATTCATGTGAGCCTGGATGGCTTCGATTTGATATGAGATTGCCCCTATGAACCAAAATGTGGTGCATGTCATCGTGATTGGTGTTGGCTTGCCAGGGGAGTCAATCGGATGGCTGCATCTTTCTCAGTTGATGAGTATGCCTAATGTCGTAGTAGATGCCATTGTTGAGCAGCACTGGCTGTCTGCTGATGTTTCGTCTTCCAAAAAAGGGATGGCATTTCATGAGGAGATGGCAAGGCTCAAAGATCAATTTGGTGACTTCAAACTCTATTCCTCTTTAGAACAATTACCTAAGGCAAATCTTTCCCATAAAAGTTTGGTGTTGATTTCAGTTAGAACTCAATCAACGAAAGGGATTTTTGATTTTGTAGTAGGCAAGGGGTATAGAAATATCTACCTGGAAAAACCTGGCGCCGATTCACTGGAAAAATTGCGTGACATGGAGAGACGTGCTGGTGAGGAGCACGTGAACGTTGTTATAGGCTATCAGAAGCATATCGCTAGCTACGTAAGCGAAGCTGAGAGAATTAATGAACAATGGCAGTTAAAGTCTAGAAGTGTGGGATTTATACATCACAATCCACACCCAGAGGCTAATTTGGAAAGCATCTTCAGGCAAAATGCCGAAGGTATGTTACTTAACCAATGCTGCCATGAGCTTGAACTTTGTGTCGCAAAGTGGAATCTAGCCCCCCACAATATTGTGGATGTCGTGGTGAATCAGGATGAGACAGCACAGAAGCAATTTGGTGATATTGAGGATTTCAAAAAGCTATCTTTTACCTTAAAAACCAATTTGGGAATCAGTTTCTCCTTTCTGGCTACCCGTTGTGAAGGTGTAGAAAACTGTATAGTGATGCGGAAAGGGCTCAGGGGCAGGCCGATTTTCATTCGACAAGCTATGCCGGATAGGCTTGATCGCGCGCTTGAACTTACAAGAAAGGAAAGGGGGGCTATATGGTATTGCTATTTATTTGAACAAGATTATCGTGATTTGAAGAGGCTTTTCATTGAATCTATCTTGGATGATGATAATGAAAAATACCAGCGGCTACCGCGGTTAAATCATGCATGCAGTGTACTTGAGTTAGCCACATTGATTGAGCCTAGTATCAAGGCTCAAGTGCGAGCAGACGAAAACCATCACTCTATTGTCCAAGTTTCAGACACTATTTGTCAGGCCCCTACAAATCAGAGAATCTGGTATCACCACGGGCTGTTTGACCTCGGCAATCGGTTTCTTATTGAGCTCTTAAGGCCCCCAAAGAACAGGATTATTTGTTGTGTTGATGACAAGGTTTGGGGTTTGTATGAAAAATCTATCATTGCGTGGGAAAAGTCTGTTGGGGTTAAATTTATTCCAATTGTTATGAAGGGCGGTGAGCAGTCAAAAAATATTGACAGTCTTTTAAAAATGATTGATGAAATATGGAAGGTCAACCCTCTTCGTTATAGGGAGCCAATTGTAGCTATCGGGGGGGGAGCGGTAACGGATACAATAGGGTTTGTCAGTGCGGTATGGCGACGTAATACGCCCTGGATACGTATCCCAACCACTCTAATGGGCATGATTGACTCATCTATCGGTATTAAGGTTAGTGTAAACCACAACATCAAAAATGGGATAGGTGCTTTTCATAGCCCTTTGCACACAATAATTGATCCAACCTTCTTAAAAACTAATCCACAGCGAGTGCTGAAAAGCGCGATTGGTGAAATGATCAAGGTTGGCGTGGTATTTAATAGAAACGTACTCGATACATTGTCAGCCCAAGGTGCATCATTATTAGAAAATAAATTTCTGGGACCTGATGGGCTCCCGGGAGAAGCATCCTATAAATTATTAATAAATTGTATCGATGCAATGCTTGACAGTATTGCGGGAGATTTAAAAGAGGAGAACTTATCTAGGCCAATGGACTTTGGACATACGCTATCTCGATGGTTGGAACGTGATGAGGCTTTTAGGTTGATGCATGGTGAAGCTGTGGGTATTGATTGCCTATTTACTTCACTGGTTGCTGAACAGATGGGATTGATATCTAAGGCAGAAGTTAAATTGCTGTTTGACATTTACGTGAATCTGGGACTTTCCGCTAGTGTGAAGGGGCTGAGTCTGGATGTATACAAAACGGCAATTAAACAGATTTCAATCCACCGTTCAGGAACGTTACGCGCGCCTCTACCTGCACCTCTCGGAAGGTGCATATGGGTGAACAAAATAAAGGGTAAACATCTTGAGGGTGCGTGGAATAGCCTGCAAGAGAGGCTTTACTACCACCCTGAACTCGTATTAGATCCCGATACTATAGAAGATGAAGAGGGGCTGATTGAGGACGTAGAAATAGCGAATGTTTATACTCCAGAGAGGGTCTCTCCCCAAAAGCTACGTTGGGGGTTTATTGGTTGTGGAAGGATTGCGAATGATTTTGCCATAGTGATCAATTATCTGGAATCTGCAGAAATTCATGCTGTGGCTTCTAGGGACTTTGGGCGGGCTAAAGATTTTGCAGGTAAGCATGGAGTCTGTCGAGCATATGGAGATTACCAGGAATTAGTTTCTGACCCAGAAGTCGATATTGTCTATATTGCGACTATTCCCGAGTTGCATCGACAGCATGCTGAATTGGCTTTAAGGGCAGGGAAGCCGGTACTGATTGAAAAACCTATAGCGCTGACCGTCGAAGATGCCCAAAAGATTAAGGATCTTGCCAATAAAAAGCGGCTTTTTTGCATGGAAGGTATGTGGATGAGATTCTTTCCAGCTATACAACACTGCAGAAGCATTATAACTTCCGGTGGCATTGGGGATGTTTGTCAGCTACGGGCTGATTTGAGTTTTGATTTACTCATGGACGAAGGGCTTCAATCTCCTAAATGGAAAGTTGGGGCAGGTTTGGATGCCGGGGTATACCCAATACATGCAGCGTTGATGATGCTGGGTCGGGATACATCAGATCTGGAGTTCTCCGGGGTACTTGATGATCATGGATTTAAGGAAGATGGAGCCGGACTGATTTATGCCCACTTTAATTCTGGATCTACTGCAGTTGTTTCTTGGAGTCATCTGGTGGAGGGAGCAGAAGAGTTGGAGATTTATGGAACTGAAGGCAGGATAAAAATTTTTACGCCGGCGCATTGTCCAACAAAGATTTCAACAACTAGAATTTCAGGCGATAGAAGATCGAATAATGTTTCTAAGATGTATGAATTCCCGCTGCCGAGAATTAGGGGTAAATTTAATTATCCCAACTCTGAGGGGCTATACTACGAGGCTCGGATTGTGCAGCAATGTTTGGAGAAAGGTTTAATTGAGTGCCCGGAGCTTCCTCTAGCAGACTCCGTGCGAGCGATTCAGATGGTTGTAGAGTGTGATCACTATATTAAAAGAAGAGCTGCGTGAAGCGAAAGATCTATTGGTTTGGATTGTTATCCTGTTATGGAGCGCTATTTCTTCTAGGTTTTATAGAGGTTTATAAGGCGCCAATTTATCCTCAAATCTTGGATTACTTTTCTGTAACCCCTTCTAAGGGGGCTACCTTTTTCTTTTTGTCTACTTTTTCTGCCTTATTAATGACTCTGTCAGGATCTTTATGGGTAAAGAGAGTTAGAGTGATATCGGGTTTGGGGTTATTTGTCGCTTTTATGGGGGTTGGCTCAATACTATCGGGAGTTTCTGGTTATTATCATTCCTTTCCCACTCTTATTTTAGGAAGTTTTATTTTTGGAATGGGAGCAGGGGGCTGTATGGTACTGATTAATGTAGCAATCCCTCTTTTTGTTCCTCAAGATCTCGCGCGTCAAGGATATTGTGGGTTGCATAGCACCTATGGAGTTGCATCGATACTATCTCCCTTAATACCTGCATTATCCTATAAGTATCATTTTGACTGGGAGGGGGGGTTCTATTTATTTGGCGTACTTGCTGCTGTCATTCTTCTATATATTTATGTCGGCTTATTCAGAAGAAAAAGAAGGCATCAAACAGGAGGTGGGGACTTTGATCCCAGTGCTTATCGAGAAAACGGTAAACGAGATAAAGAGCCAAAAGAATGGTGGATTGCAATTGGGGGTGGGTTAATTGTTTCTGCATATAATGGATCTGAACACATCCTTGCTAGTCGACTTGTGTTATTTCTTGATGCAAGGGGTGGTCCATGGGCTGTTGAGGCAGATGTTTTACTTTCAATTTTTTTTGGCCTGCTGTGTATTGGAAGGATATTTTTTACCTTTATCCTTCTAAGGGGTAGTGCATTTATTTGGTTGATAATTTCTTTTGTATCAACAGCAGTTGTATTTCTTCTTGGTTATTGGGTTAATCCTTTGTGGTTGCCTGTATGTGGTCTAACTCTATCTTACCTTTTTCCCTATACGATGGAGTGGTTAACACGTAGTTCAAGAAATCCACCGTTTACTGTTTCATTTTCTCTTGGAATGGGGGGCGTGTTTTTGATATTTGCCCATGCCTTAGTAGGATGGCTGGATGAGAATTATGGTATACAAACTGCTATCTATATAGTTCCAGTATTTCTTCTGGCGGGGATTGTTTTCTGCACACTGGTAGCCTTTATTGAGAGGTTGGTAAAGTCTCGGTAAGTTCCTGACAATCCATATTACCTTTATGGCTCAGAAAGAAAGTTAACCCGCTGAAATTCTTAATGTGCAGGGTTATTTAATCCTAACCATTCACTTACAGATGAATCAGTCTGACTATAAGAGAGTGGTTTGAACGAAAATGCTGGCGGGTTGTTAAGGTACCCCCTTCCTACAAGTTGAGATTTAGAAAGCTACTAGATGGTCGGATTGGTGGCGCAGTGTTCAGTACCAAGTCTCGATGGAGAAGCATGTTAGGTTACTCTAACCGCTAGGATAGTAGGTATCATCTAAGTTGATTGGTTTGCAAATAGTGCTTGAAATATATTGGCATATTAATTACGCTAAGCGCCTTTAATAGATGCCCACGCCTTGGGAAATACTAATCTAATATCTTGTCCGGAGTCATTTACGCCGATGAATTAAGCCCTGCGCATAACTGGAACTAAGTTCGCACTCTATCGCTGCGGACCTAATCAATCCTTTGCAGGTGGCGTATCTTCCTCAAACACCTATTTTGGCTGATAGCAGAAATACGCCGCACGGTCCTATGATCGGAGGGCATATGACAGCTATTTGTACTCTTGAAAACATCTCCCTGATATTTGGGGACACCCCGATTTTCCATAAAGTAAGCTTGGAATTACCTATTGGAATCACTGGATTAGTTGCACCTAATGGCAGCGGGAAATCCACACTACTAAGTGTTCTTCACGGTCAAGCTTCCGTTACTGGTGGTAAGGTCTCTTGGAGAAGACGCCATCATCTGGTGAAACAGCTTAATCCCCGACTTGATTTGCGGATCGTCGATTGTCTTGCAGATGGCCATTTGTATGAAGTTTTTTTACGGGTAGAGCAAGGGCATGCATCAGAGAATGACCTGATATCTGTTGCAGACTATTGGCACCTGCCTCTTATCTGGCAACGCCAGCTAGAGGAAGCAAAAATCAATGCGCCATTGGATACGCCGATAGAACGATTGAGTGGTGGTCAGAGAGCCAAGTTAAGCCTTGCCTATGCATTTTCTCTCTCAAGTGACTACTTACTGCTAGATGAGCCTAGCAATCATCTTGATCAGAGTGGGCGGGAGTGGCTGCAAGAGAAAATCTTAAATCATGCAGGAGGGGCATTGGTCGCCAGTCATGATGTAGAGCTGCTGGAAAATGCCCGACAAATAATAGAGATATATCAGCGAGGATTGAAAACCTATGGCGGCGCATACAGTGCGTATTTGCAACAAAAAGAAACAGAGCAAGCAGCCCTGTTCCAAAGGGCAGAGGATAATCGAAAAGAATTCAACCAACTAAATAATGTCAGGCAAAAAAGTCTGCATAATTTTGCTACTAGACAACGGCAGGGAAAAGGTAAGCGGAACTCTCAAAGTAAGAGCCTTATGGACTCACAAAAAGATCGCGCTGGGAAAGGTCTTGGAAAATTAAAGCGAAAGTTAGAACAGCGCCAGTTACAGTTAGAGAAAAAAAGAGAGGAAATAAGTAAAATAACAGCAATTGAGTCACAGAGACTAAGACCGCAAAAGCTATCCCTTACTAAGTATGATTCTCGAAAATCAATACAACTACATCTTGAAAATTTGCAGCTCCCATATGGTTCTCATGATAAGCCTATATCTTTAACCCTCCGCAAGGGGGAACGTTGGAGAATAGCGGGAGGTAATGGTAGTGGAAAATCCACTCTGCTAAAGGTCATAGCTGGTCAGCTAAAAGCTCTAAGTGGCGTTTGCCAAACTCGTGGAGGTTTGTGTTATTTAGACCAGGACTTCAGTTTTCTCAATAAAGAGTTATCCGCCTTAGAGAATCTTTTCTATCTTCATCCTGGTAGAAAAGAATCTGAATGGCGTACCATGCTAGGTAGTTTGCGGCTAAGGGGAGATACGCCGCTGCTGCCTCTCAGGCTCCTAAGTGGAGGGGAGCAACTAAAAGTGGCATTACTTGCCGTTACACGGGGCACCATTGCCACAGACTTGATACTACTAGACGAGCCAGATAATCACTTGGATCTGGATTCCCGCCAGCTATTAGTAGATGCCATTATGGATTTTTCTGGTGCTGTCTTATTGGTCTCACATGATCTGAGTTTTATTAATGCTATAGGTGTAGATAGTCAGCTTAATTTGGATTGAAGAATCTTTATCGTTTGGTTGGTAAAGGGTGTTTGTAGGTAGTGTGTCACAGATGGTAATCTATATAGTTGATCCTGATAATAGCCTGGCTACTTTGTATTTTTATCAATAATCTCTGGAGGTTTGCTATTATCGAGAGGCTTTGGAGTGAGTTTTCAGTATAATTCCAAGTCTGGGATTGGCAAATCTTTCCGGGGGGGGTACAGGGAGCTTAGCCTGGTTAGCTCTCTACAAGATCTGCAACACATCTGTTGTTCAACCCTATGAAGCCTTAGTTTGAATTGGGTTTAGCTGGAAGTGGGATATCTATAGTTTATCCTTGTCCTCTCTTGTCTCTTATTATCTTCCCAATATCCTTTTCCATTTTTTCATATTCTGAAACTTTCCATGGTTCCTGTATGGCCTGATCTATCCATTCCTTTAAATTTGGTAAAGCCAATATCTTGTTGAAATATTGGTTTGTCTCTGTGCTAACTGATAAATTGTAGTTATTTATTTTAATGATTGTTGGAGAGTAGAATGCATCTGCGGCGGTAAACTTTTCGCCGGCAAGGAAAGGGCCACCAAAATTTCCAAGTCCTTCCTGCACCAGATCATCAATTCGGGTGAGCGCTTCACTAAGATTATCTGGTATTACTGGGGTGTTAACTTCTGTCGCGCAGCTTAGCGATTTGCTATTGAAGAATTCAAAGTTTGAGTGCATTTCTGCTGAAATACTGCGCGCCCAAGCTCTGGCAGACCTATTCATTGGCCAGATGAGAGAGATTTTTTCGGCTAGATACTCTGTAATTGAAAGAGAATCCCAGATTAAGAGATTGTTATCTTTCAGGCAAGGTAGTTTTCCGCTAGGTGAGAAACTGGAAAATTTTTTCCAACTATCCCCACCCTCAAAAGTGATCATCTTTTCCTCGAACGGTATACGCATCTCCTTCATTAAGAGCCAAACTCTTAAAGACCATGAAGAGTAGTTTTTATTGGCAATAAATAGCTGGTACATGATGGTTTGATTACATTTAGTAAGATGTAGTAATAGAGGCAAGCTTATTGTCTTCGATTTGATATCTCGGTTAATGAAATATTGCTATATCTATTACTTGCCATTATAGGAAAAAGACGTTCAGTAAGTTGTACTATTTCAAAATTCATTAGGGGGGTTGGATAATTGTCACTTTTCCAGATCGCAAATGACTAGTCGGTCAAAATGTTTGGTTGGTTCAATTTATAACTCCGCAGCGTTTATTTGGCGGTAAACCTAACTTTTTTCATTACACTGGTGTTTAACAACTTATTGGAGATTAACCCAGTGGGCCTATATACATCCGAGTCGGGTATGGTTGTAATGCCTATGGATAATTTACCAGTGAGAAATGATCGGGTGTATAGGTGGGGTTTTATAGGTTGTGGGAAAATTGCAAATGACTTTGCCTTGGTGCTAAATTTTCTTGAGTCAGCCCAACTCTATGCAGTTGCAGCACGAGATATTAGTCGTGCGCAGGCATTTGCAACATCGCATGGGGCTAAAAGATATTATGGGGATTATGCCCACTTATTAAATGACCCTCTTGTAGATATTGTTTATATAGCAACAACAACAGAGTTTCATGCTGAGCATGCTTTACTTGCCCTAAATGCCGGAAAGCATGTATTCATCGAAAAGCCAATCGCCCTTTCAGTAGATGATATTGTTAAAATTAAAATTTTGGCTAGCGATAAAGATCTTTTTTGTAGTGAGGCTATGTGGATGCGCTTCTTTCCTGCAGTTGAATACTGTCGGGAATTAATTAAAAAAGGTGAAATTGGAGAGGTTCAACAAGTTAGGGCGGATTTTAGTTTTGATATGAAGAGTGATGAAGGCTTGGAGTCACCAACCTGGAGAACAGGGGGTATCTTCGATGCCGGTGTGTATCCTGTTCATCAATCTTTAATGATTTGTGGAGAAAATATTAAAGAGACTGTGTGCGCAGGAATAATTGATGGTTATGGTTTTGGGCAAGTTGCCGCAGGTATGCTGTACGCTCGTTTTGAAGGATCTTTATCCGCAATCTCAGAATGGAGTATTTTATATGAAGGTGCGGAGGAAACCGATATTTATGGGTCGGAGGGTAGAATTAAGTTGCATTCTCCAGCACATACTCCAACGTGTGTTTCGGTAATTAAGTATGGCGGGAGTCGCCGAAATCCTGATAATACTATTGAAACACAGGACTTTCGTCTGCCTAGTATTCCCGGAAAATTTATCTTTCCATGCTCTGAAGGGCTGATTTATGAGGCTGCCGCTGTACAACGGTGTCTTGCTGCAGGACGCACTGAATGCCCTCAAGCTCCTATGGATGAATCATTATTGGCTATTCAGTTATTATCCGAGTGCGATCGTATCATCAAAAGTAGGGAGAACTAGATTCTTACTGCACTCAAATTTGTGATGATCAGGTGAGCTTTTTCTGAAAAGAAATCAGTGGTAATGCTTACTCTATTGAATTTGTTCAGATCAGTTTGTCAAAATTTATAAATGACAATGCCCACCAAAGAGTGGGCAAAGCCAGTTCCAATCCTGTGAGGGCTTGGGAAAACTTAAATCTTACCTACCAGGTCGAGAGACGGGGCTAAGGTTTCCTCGCCTTCCTTCCACTTGGCCGGGCATACCTCACCGGGGTGTTCGGCAACGTACTGGGCGGCTTTGATTTTACGTAGCAATTCGTTGGCGTCGCGGCCAATACCACCTGCAGTGATCTCAACGATCTGAATACGGCCTTCTGGGTCGATCACAAAGGTGCCGCGGTCTGCGATGCCTTCTTCCTCAATCATTACGCCGAAGTTACGGGTAATAGTGCCAGTGGGATCACCGATCATCGGGTACTGGATCTTACCGATGGTTTCAGAGGAATCGTGCCACGCTTTATGGGTGAAGTGGGTATCGGTGGATACGGAGTAAATCTCCACTCCCAACTTCTTGAACTCTTCATAGTTGTCGGCCAGATCGCCGAGCTCGGTGGGGCAAACAAAGGTGAAGTCGGCGGGGTAAAAGAAGAATACCGCCCACTTGCCTTTGACATCGGCATCGCTGACGTCGTGAAACTCGCCATTTTGGTAGGCTTTGGCGTTGAAGGGTTTAAGTTCAGATTCGATATAACGGGACATGGGTAACTCCTTAAGTGAATACCGCGTTGTGTCAGTAATTTCTATGGGCTTAATACTATTGATGGTTTCACTTTGATAAAAATTAACAATTTAAATATATCAGATAGCTTGTCGCTATCTTGCTGCCCTGGGGCTTGACCGGCTTGGCTGTTAGATTGTGGATGGGGACGACATCAGAGATACTCCAAAGACTTACAGCGGGCGCTGAACAGCGCAGTAATGGATATTTGGCCGCAGGACAGTGGTATGCGATTGATACGCTTATTGAAATATGACTTGGCGCGTGAAGCCGAGGATTGGGTGGATGACGGGGTGATCAGCGAGGCACAAGCAGAGTTAATTTGTGCCCGCTACCAGGTGGATTATCGCAGTGCCCGGCAGCGCTCACTAGGTTACAACGTGTTAGTGGGGCTCGCTTATCTATTTATCGCGCTTGCACTGATCACTCTGATTGGCGCCAATTGGGAAGAAATCCCCCGCGCGTTGCGTATGGGCGGTTTGATTGCGCTCACGCTGGTCACTCAGTGTGTTGCCTTGCGAGCTTATTGCACAGGGGACCGCCGTGCCGGCGAAGGGCTCTTTCTACTGGGGAACTTCTTTTTTGGTACCGCGATAATCCTGATCGCACAAATCTACCATCTGGGTGAGCATATGCCCGATGGAATCTTTTGGTGGGCAGTGGGCTGTCTGCCATTTGCCTTGATTACCCGCAGCCCTTGGCTGGCCATTCAGGTGAATGTGCTGGCACTGCTGTGGTTCTTTTTACAGGTGAGCATGGGCTATTACCCGGCGTTCTTCCCGCTCTTTATAGCGCTATCTCTCTATGTACTTTTACGCGGGCGAGCGAGCACCATTCTTATGCTGCTGCTTGTGGTGAGCATCGGCTTCTGGATCGAATTCTCGCTATCGGAATTTTGGCGTGACGAGCAGCTGGGCGCGGGGTTGAAATTTCATTCGGAGAATCTGGCGGTGGCGGTCTCCCTGTTTATTCTGCTGTATACCTTTAGTCATTGGCTGGCGCTGAGGGCTTCGCCGGTGGCCAAGGACTACGCTGCGGTGATCTCGGTGTGGTGTCTGCGTTTTGCCCTGGCCAGCCTGTTGGTATTCAGCTTCGCACAGCCTTGGGAGGCGTTGATCGAGGCCGATTGGCAACACCGGTTGTCTATGTGGCTGGTGGTGGCCGCGATGGCCAATGTTACTCTGCTGTTGGCACTGCCGGCCAGGCGCTTGATATCGAGTGGTTTGCTCTATGTGTTCTTTATTGGTGCCCTCATCACTGTCAGCAGCAGTGATAACCAAGACTTGGCGATGTATTTGCAAGTGGCTACCAATTTCGCCCTTATTGGCTGTGGTAGCTGGTTAATTTACCGGGGTATTCACGATGGTATTTCTCATTATTTCTTCCTTGGGGTGATGTTGATACTGATCACTGCATTGCTGCGTTATATCGATCTGATCGGTGATTACCTGGGGGCTGCGCTGATCTTTATATTGTTTGCGGGCCTGTTATTGGGCGCCGCCAAGTACTGGAAGTACCACCAGGGCAGGGAGGGAGCACAATGAAAAAGGGACTGATTTTTGTCTTGGGTATGGCGATAGCCGCACAGTTTTTGATTCTGGTAGGCATGTATGTAAAGGCACAGGTGCCGCTTTGGACTGGAGAGCCAATCCGGGTAAAAACGATACCGGTAGACCCCCGCTCCCTGTTTCGTGGCAACTATGCGCGCTTGAATTACGACTTTTCCCGTATTGCCAAGTCAGCCTTAACGGAAGAGCGGCGCATACGAGAGGGGGAGGTGGTGTATGTCTCCTTGAAAAAAACCCCCTCAGGGCTTTATGAATTTTCTGCGGCGAGCCTGGAAAAACCGGTCGAGGGGATATTTCTTAAGGGGCGGATTGCCGGTGCTAATCCCTGGAGTGCAGAGCAATTTTACCGCATCAAGTACGGTATAGAGGCCTACTTTGCCCCCAAAGAAAAAGCCCTGCAGTTGGAGCGGGAATTACGCGATGGTGGGATTGCCGAGCTTATGGTAGCGCCCAGTGGTCAGGTGAGCCTCAAGAGTGTAATAGGAGGCGGCTGAGTCACTCACTTTATGCTCTGGAGTTGCAACGCGAGGTTGTATTGGGCCAAGAGTCGAAGGAAAAAACAGCTCTAATGAATGGAGTCAGAATCTATGTCACAGGGAAGAAAGCGCCAGATAAATATCTTCAGCACCATGATGTGGGTGCAGGGGGCTTGCCTGTTGTTGGCAGTGATCGGACTTTGGCTTTCCGATGTGACGCTATCACCAGCAAGAGGCGATCCGTGGAGTTCTGTTGCCTGGGGAGTCTTGGGCGCACTGTTTAGCTTTGCTGTGGTTGTGGCATTGACCCGCGCCCATCATCGCGTGGGGCGTACTCTGCGTTGGTACTGTGCCCAGCTGGCGCCAATTTTCTGCAAAATGCCCTTGGCCCAGGTGGTACTGTTGTCTCTTGCCGCAGGTGTTTGTGAGGAGTTGTTATTTCGTGGCTTTCTGCAAACCTGGCTGTCGCAACTGAGCTCCCCGCTGCTGGGGTTACTCGGAGCTTCTTTCGTTTTTGCCCTTCTTCACTGGGCTTCGCTGATCTATGTGCTGCTAATTTTCGCATTTGGCTTAATCCTTGGTTTTGTCTACCAAGCCAGCGGCAGCCTATTGGGGGTGGTTGTCTGGCATGCCCTCTACGATTTTTTTGCCCTGGCCACACTTGCCTATTACCCGAAAGTATTGGGTGCGGATCGGTGGCTGGCCAAGTAACAGGCGCATTTCAGTGGTTGGATGTGTCAGCCTTACAGCAGAGTATGCGCTAGCAGTAGGGTTAGTAGGGCGGTCATGGTAAAGCCGATCAGCGCTAGCAAGCCATCGTGAGCCACCAAGGCCAGCCCAAAAATAGTGAGGGCGAAGCCCGCTGTAGTGGCCGAAAAGGGCACCAGTTCCATCAGCGGCATTGTCAGGGCGATAAGCGAGCAAGTAGTGGCAATAGCATAGGTGCCACTGCGCTTTACCAGAAAATGCAGGCGTGGCTGCATCCAGCGATCGGCAAACTCTGCCGGCCGCCTCAACCAGTGCAATGCTCGGGTCAGCTTCTTCTTGGAAATCGAACGGTTTAATAGCCACTGAGGTAGCCATACATGTTTGCGCCCCAGTAACAACTGAATGGCCACTAGTAGGAGTAATGCTGCCATGGAGGTAGATATGCCGGGCACGCCGCTTAGGGGGGAAAATAGAATCAATCCCACCACCAGCAGAAAGGGCGCATAAGAACCGAGCCCTACAGCATCTATTACCAACTCTAGGGAGACCCGTTCAGTATGCTCGCAGCTGGCTTCTATGTGTTCCAGCAGCTGGCATAGGCCGGTAAATTCCTGGGGCATAGGCTTAGGCTTCAATGCCCATTACTGATTGATCGGACAAGAACGGTGAGTCGGGATCTTCCATCCGGGATCATCCATCTGGGATCTTCCATACTGGCGCTTATGCCGGTGATAGGCTACGTAGATAAGCAGCAGGGAGGGGGCTAAAGACAGGAGCAGTCTAGATAAATAGTGCACAAACAACAACATGGCGTTCACCGCAAAGGGAATCCTATAGAGATAGTCTGTGCCGCCAAAGCCTCAATCGCCAGCCCAAAAAGGCGCTAGTTGGAAAACAATTCATCCAGAGTGAAGGTTTCTTGGCCTTTGCCCTCTTTAAGGCTCTCTCTCACCATCTTTGCCGCTACCTGAGCCCCCTCAATTGGGCGATAACGCTGTAGTCCGGGGAGTCGGCAGATCCAGGGTAATAATATGGCGCCAATTTTCTCTGCTGGGCGGGAATCGCCCCGCTCACCTAAAAGTAGGGAAGGGCGAAAGATACTGGTTCGTGTAAAGGGCAAAGATAAAATTTCCTGTTCAAGTTCCCCCTTCATTTGCAAGTAGGCATTGCCACTTTTGGTATTGGCACCGCTAGAGGATACCAGCAGGTAATGCGACACCCCATTATCCGCGGCGAGCTTTGCCGCCTGGTATTGATACTCCACATCCACCTTATGTTGTTGCTCCAGGCTGCCTGCTTGTTTTTTGGTAGTGCCAAGGCAGGAAAAAAGCAAGTCACCATGGAATAAGTCTGCATAGTCCGTCAGATGTTCAAAGTCCACAATTTCATTGCGTACCTTGGGGTGGCGAATAGGGACATTTCGGCGGGTAAGAGTGATTATCTCATCGATAGCGGATTCCTTTGCCAACAGTTCAACCAGTTCACTGCCAATCAGTCCCGTTGCACCGATAATAATTGCCTTCATTATAAAAATTTCCGATTCATACATTTGCCAATTAGCTGATGATCCACTATTTAGGGGTGGTGTTGTCAAGTGTATTGGTCCCTTTCCCCGCTGTAAATTTTCCGACTATTTTTTTAAATAAATGGACGATTTATTTAAAAAATTAATTCTAAAAATAAATGTAGAAATGTTTGCTTATTACATATTAATCTCCTTCGTAATTGTTGGTGAAGGTATCAACCCTTTTAGGGAGTCGGATTGAACAATGCTATTTGATTACTCGAAACAGAAGTTGCCTATTCGTGAAGGTCTACGTGAGGCAAATTTAAAAGCCTGGCAGTTTATTGGGGAGACCGGTAATTGGTGGTCTGCCCAGCAGCACCTTGCCATTGCCAGAGAGGTGCGTGCAGCACATGAATGTGCATTTTGCCGAGAGCGGAAGAAAGCGCTTTCACCTTATCAGGTGGAGGGGCGGCATGAATCTAATTCGGAACTTTCTGAAGTTATTGTCGATACAGTTCACCGAATAGTGACAGACTCATCCCGCTTAAGTGAAGAGTGGTTTAAAAGACTAATACCCTCAGAAATCTCCAAGGGACAGTATGTGGAGTTGGTCGCTGTAGTTGTATTTGTCATGAATGTGGATACCTTCCATCGGGCACTGGGTTTACCTTTGGAGGCATTGCCAGAAATTCAAACTTTAGTGAATGAATCGCCATCGCAATATATTCCCGAAGGCCTGGAAGAGGGTGCAGCCTGGGTGCCAATGATCGGCAAGGGCCAGTGTGCCGAGGAGGAGCAAGATTTATATAGGGATGTCCCCAAGCCCACTAATGTGCTTAGAGCTTTGAGTTTGGTACCAGAGGCGGTGCGTTGTCAGCGCTATATGGAGAATCGTTATTACTTTTTACCCTCTGAAGTCATGCAGGTAGGTGAGAGTCACGATCGTGCGCTATCTCGTATAGAAATTGAGTTAGTCGCTACCAGGGTGTCGATGAATAACGAGTGTTTCTATTGTTCGGCATCTCACGCAATGTTGCTGCAAGTAAGCGGAGAGGTGCAGGGTAAGCAGCAAAATATCACCGACTTGCTCTCTTCGGAAAGAGCGGCAGCTAGTGAAAATAATGGACCTGGTAATGGGGGAATTTCCGGGGAGTATGCGGAGCTTATTGGTTTTGTGGACGCTGCTATGGGGGATGATAATCAGCAACTTGTCCTCGCCAGGGAGAAGTTATCCAGGGAGCATGGTGATTCTGCACTGGTGGATACGGCCGCGCTAATAGGCAGTTTCCAGCGTATGAATCGTATTGCCAGCGCCACAGGAATAGAGTTGGATAAAGAAGTGGATCTGTTAAGTCAGCAGGCACAAAGTCAACTGGCGCTGGATACATATGCCCAGGCAAGTGAGACGACGGCCGGGGGTAAGGCATTGGGGTGGCTGTTTGCCAAGGTTCGCCCGATTTTGTTTAAAATGGTGGGGAAAAGAGCCAGGGATAGGGCTTAAGTAGCAAGCTACTCTCCCTTTGGAATAGTGAGCCAGGTTCAAAAAATGCCTATGGTGGGCAAAAAAGCCCATATGCCAATGAGGATGAGTCGCCTACCGTTATAATCGTTATCGGTATAGTGTGGATCTTGATGGACCCGCTTCAATAGTGGGTTAAAAGGTCTACTCAAGGTTTGGTGCAGTAAATATAAAGCAAGGTGCACCACGGAGAAATTGAGTGTAATCATTCCTGGCAAAACCTTCTGGTCAATCTTGGTGCAAAATTTAATGAACCAACAGATACAGTACATTTACCCAAAAGTACTTCACTGGGCTGATGGCTGCCCTGCATCTCCTGCTTGCGCATAGGCATACGGTCTATGCGCTGAAAAATTTCTACAGGGGAAAAGGTAACTGTACGATATTTTTCTCTGCCATCCTTGCCAATTAGCACAACTTGTTCACTATTTCCCTTGAAGTATTCATCGCGAATATTTTTACCAAAATCCCCAGTAATTTTTCCTGCATAATTGGTTTCAATTTTGTCACCTGAAAATAAAAACCAAATAAGTTGTCTCTCAGCAAATTGTGGCCCCAGCTTGAGCAGTGACTCTAGGGTTTCAGGGGGCTTTGGTGGGTTTGCTAGCAGTAAAATACGATTTTTCCATTGAAAATCTTTGAGGTTACTTATAGCTGTTTCTTCGGCGGCAAGCTGTAAGGATTGAATAAGTAATAGCAAGAAAAATAGTATACGCATTATCACAACTCTGCTATTTAGATTGCTAAATACATTGGAGTTTAGCTGAGTAAACTCAACTAAGCTTAAGTAGTACCCTTTGTGGCACTCCAAAAGAAACGGTTTTGGGTGACCCTTTCAAGCTTACCGGTTTTTGTAATCAGGTTTTAGGATAAAAAATCGAATCTGCGATAGATTAGCGTATTGCATGGTGTGGTCGAACTCCCCTGGCCTAACAATCAAATTGGAGTTTCTGAAGCTGGTACCATTTATGGCACATATGCAGGAGCCTACCCAGCAGTCAAACCGTTTAGGCCTATTAGCCATTTATGTTGCCCTTTTTATCATTGCCATTGATATCAGTGCATTCTCCCCGGCGATTCCCGCAATAGAAAGGGAGATGAATATGAATATTACCACTTCACAGTGGGTAATTAATGGCTATGGGCTGGTTTTTGGGGTAATGGTTGTTACCGGTGGCCGTATTGCCGACATTATTGGGCGGCGCCGTACCTTCATCATTGGTGCGTGTATATTCCTTATCTTTTCCCTGCTCGGAGGGCTAGCTGTAAATGTTCCAATGCTGTTGGCCGCCAGGGCTGCAATGGGTATTGGGGCCGCCTTAATGTGGCCATCAATTCTGGGGATGGCTTACAACCTTATGCCAGAAGAACGCGCTGGGGAAACCGGCGGATTAATTATGGCCATCTGCGGTCTTGCCAATACTTTGGGGCCAGTAGTGGGGGGAGTGTTGGCAGATCTACTGAGTTGGCGCTGGCTATTCTTTTTCAACTTGCCCATCGCTACTGCGGCGGTCTACATGTGCTGGAAATATATCCCGATCGATACACCTTATGACCCAAACGAAAAAATTGACTATTTGGGGGTTTTGACCCTTACGGGTTCTTTGTTAAGTTTTCTCTTGGCCTTAAATTTCGCTTCTGAAAATGGCTTTATGAATCCCTTGGTAGTGGGGTTATTAACCTCCTTTCTTCTGTTTACGGTTGCTTTTGTACTGATTGAAACAAAAGAGCGAGATTTCGCCCTGATACCTCAGGATATCATTAAGAATAAGCGATTCTTTGCCGCAGGAGCTGTTACCCTTTTTACCTCCGTAACTTTTTTTTCCGTGATCTTGTATTTGCCACAATACTTAACCAATGTGCGGGGTTTCTCTACTATTCAGTCCGGCTTGTCCCTGGTACCCATGATGGTCGCTTTTGGCATGATGTCCTTTATTGCAGGTAAATTATATTTGCGTACCGGAGGGAAAATATTGGTATGTGTTGGAATTTTGGGCATGAGCCTGGGGATGTTTTACTTGTCCAGGCTGGGAGAAGGGTATAACTACATCTTAGGGCTGATTATATTAGGAGCTGGCCTGGGGCTGTTTAACCCCTCGACAACCACAATGGTTATTGCGGTTGTAAATCCCAACCGCGCTAGTTTAGCAAGTGCTATTATCTATATGCTCAAAATTACCGGTGGAGCGGTAGGGCTTGGTGTAAATGCGGCCATATTGGGTTTCTCTCCAGATATCACATCGGGTATTAGCTTGGCATTTGAGGTAAACGCTTGTTTTGCTTTTGTGGGCTTTGTTGTTGCTTTCATGTTTATGAGCGCTCCTAGAATTCCAGAGCGGGAAGGCGGGTAGTCACTGAAGTGCAAGACCATATGATGAAAGTGAAGGAAGCTGCGAATCTATCCGAATGGATTGCAGAATTGCTGAGGGATTTACAGTGGTGAGTCAGCTACAGATTTCCAGAGGGCAGGTTTATGGCTTATTTGCTGCCGCTCTGGCCTTATTTATGGTCGCGATTGATATGAGCGCCTTCTCCCCTGCATTGCCAGCTATGCAGCGTGAGTTTGGATTTGATATCACCACTTCGCAATGGGTGATTAATGGTTATGTACTTGTCTTTGGTATTTTGGTGGTCACTGGCGGTCGCATAGCGGATATCTATGGCAGAAAACGTGCATTTATGGTGGGAACGGCTATTTTTGCTCTCTGCTCATTAATTGGTGGCCTCGCTATTGATATGGCCATGTTGCTGGTAGTCCGCTGTCTGATGGGGATAGGTGCAGCGTTAATGTGGCCCTCTGTTATAGGTATGACCTATAGCCTGGTTCCCAAAGAGTATGCTGGGCAGGTTGGTGGGGGCTTGATGGCAGTATTGGGGGTGGCAAATATTGTTGGGCCTGTGGCTGGAGGGGTGTTGGCTGAATATTTAAGTTGGAGGTGGATTTTTTTTATAAATATTCCTCTTGCGATTACCATAATTTGTTTTTGCTGGAAGTCAGTTCCTGATGATGCTCCCAAAATTTCACGGGAGAAGATAGATTATCTGGGAGTTTTGACGTTGAGTATTTCTCTGTTCAGTCTTTTGATTTCTTTGAATTTGGCTGCCGAAATTGGTTTCAGAGATCTATTGGTGATCTATCTGATAATGCTATTCTTAGTGTTCATCTGCTTGTTTATTATTGTGGAAAAGCGCAATCAAGAGGTTGCATTAATTCCTGCTGATATTGTCTCTAATAAAACATTTTCTCTGGTAAGTTTGGTTACTCTTTTATCGGCAGTGATGTTTTTTGCCGTTATTTTGTTTTTGCCCCAGTTTTTAATTGAATATCTGGGGTTTACTGCAGTTCAGTCTGGTGTAGGAATGATCCCCATTATGGCAACCTTTGCCCTGACCTCCTATCTATCGGGTGTTCTGCATAAACAGCTGGGGGCTAAATTGTTGATATGTGGGGGGCTTGTCTGCAAAGGCGCTGGAATATTTTCACTATCTTATCTGAACAAAGAAACAGAATATCTTGAACTTATACCCGGATTGATTATTTTGGGGATTGGCATTGGCTTGTTCAATCCGGCGGTGACTACCGCTGCGATATCAGTGGTAGATTCTGCGCGCTCAAGCTTGGCGAGTGCGATTCTTTATATGTTCAAGATTGCAGGAGGTGCCTTGGGCTTGGGAATCAATGCGGCTATTGTAGGTTTTGCGCCAGATGTGGTGAGTGGTATTGGTTGGGCCTATACGGTAAATGCTTATTTTGCTCTTAGTGCGTTTGTGATTGCTGTTTTCTTTCTTCCCGGGCAGTTACCAAAAGCCTTCTCGAGACGGCAGTAATAATGAAATTTAATCGTTTTAAAAGATCCTATGTTGGGTTCGTAAATGTGATCAGGAGCGTGGTTTGATAATGTGTTGAGTTCGATTTGAGATCTAGTGCGCAGGAGGTTTCAATTAATGCCCGCGCTAAATTCTACTCTAGGAAAGGAACAATATTTAGGGCTCGCGGCCTTATCAGTGGCTGTGTTCCTTGTGGCAAATGACTTTACGGCTTTTGCTCCTGCATTACCTGCTATTGAAAATGAATTTAATGTAGACATTACCACTTCCCAGTGGATTATTAATGGCTATGCGCTGGTCTTTGGGGTGCTGATCATTACTGGTGGTCGGCTTGCTGATCTCTACGGTAGAAGAGGTGTATTTTTTTGCGGTACCCTGATTTTTATATTTTTCTCCATTTTAGGCGGATTGGCAGTTAATGCTAATATGCTGTTGATTTCCCGAGCTTTGATGGCAGTTGGGGCAGCGTTGATGTGGCCATCAATTCTGGGGATGACCTATAACTTGATGCCCGATGACCGCTCTGGCCAGGCTGGCGGGCTGATTATGGCAGTTTGCGCTTTTGCTAATGCCGTAGGCCCAGTACTGGGAGGAATACTGGCGGACCTTTTAAGCTGGCGGTGGATTTTTTTAATCAATATCCCTATAGCATCAATCGCACTATTTGTCTGCTGGAAAGTAGTTCCGTTTACACCACCAGAGCAGACAGAAGAGAAAATTGATTATCCAGGTGTAGCAACACTTTCTATTTCACTATTTGGACTATTGTTTGCGTTGGATATTTCTGGGCAGATTGGCTTCAAGCATCCATTGGTTATTGTTTTGTTGACGATATTTTTAGTTTTTATATGTTTATTTTCCGTTATTGAATGTCGCATAGGGCGTACTGCATTGGTTCCAGGTGATGTTATCGGCAATAAAAAATTTCTTTCAGCAAGTGTTGTTACCCTGTTAGTCGCTGTTTTATATTTTTCAGCCTTACTTTATATTCCGCAGTTTTTGACAAAAACACAGGGGTATAGTGCGATGCAATCTGGTATGTCATTGATTCCATTGATGGTTGTTTCGGGAATCTTTGCTTATATATCAGGGCGTTTTTATGAGCTGATTGGGCCAAGGTGGTTGGCTGGGGCAGGCACACTCTGTATGTGCGTAGGAATGTTTATGTTGTCTCATCTAAGCGACAATACCGGATTCATTAGCCTTTTGCCGGGTATGATGATGTTGGGTACAGGCATTGGCCTCTTTAACCCTGCAGTTACCACTGCTGCAATCACTGCTGTATCACCAAGTCGAGCCAGTTTGGCCGGAGCCGTATTATATATGTTTAAAATTGCTGGAGGTGCCATTGGTCTTGGGATGAATGCGACTATTGTGGCTTTTTCACCAGATATCTCTTCAGGTATTGACCGGGCGTTTGCGGTTAATGCTTATCTTGCACTTGCAGGGTTGATAGGGTGCCTGTTTTTTGTGGCTGCTAGCGAGCAGAAGGAAGTATCTACTTGACTGAATTTTATCTTTTCTTCGACTTATAGGTTTAGAGTCGTAGCGAGGCAATATTTCAAATATTTTAATCTTAATTTTGAATAATAAAAATACTTAAAAAATGATTTTATAATTCAATGGTCATCCCAAAGAAGAGCTATCTCTAGGGGTTTCGGAAAGGGTTCTGCAGTAGTCAGAATGATACTTTTTATTTTGCCAGTCCTTGGGCTATAAAAAACAATAGGTTTCTAAATTATCGAGACCGTGATTGATAGAAGTTTTATGAGTTATTTTAAGGTGCAGATTTTCAACAAATAATCATGTTATAGGTTCTATCCAGGGAAAATAAATATGATCGGTACAAGTCTTTCTATAAATTATAGGAGCTCTTGGGGCTGTCATTTCAAGGTGGAAGCTACACTTCTCAAGTACCCGCTCTGAAGTAAAATGATTTTTGGTTACTACCGCTCTGTAGTGGGTGATACCATGCTCTAAGGTTGCCCATTCCATCAAGGCTGTCAATGATTCGGTACTATACTTTTTTCCGTGAAATTCAGGTAGCAATAAATAGCCAACTTCGGCGATACCATTCTCTACTAGGAAGCCCAGTAACGCCTATTTTTTCGCCTGAATTTTGATCTGAAATAACCAAGCACAACCACGCATTGGCGGTGGCTTTCCAGGGGATCAGGTCCTTCTTTCTGGTTTCCAAGCTGATTGCACCTTAAATCGCTTAATAAGATCCTGAATCTTGGGGCTCATACAGCTTGCGGATTCTATTTCTTGATATACCCTGTCAGTTGCTCGTTTACCTGCGTCTAGAAGTATCTGCGCTGTTTGTTTTTCTGTTAGTTGGGGCCTTTTCTCTTTAAGGTATTGAGATGACATACGTGTTACCAGCTCATAATTTGCCAGGAATGAAGCTAACTCTGGTTTTTTAGGTTGGTAACACTTACCAGCAGCGGCACTAGACAAGGTAAAGTGTTCATACATCTTAAGGATCTCAGGCGTACTCTGGGCAGTGGAGTTTGAACTGGATAAAAGTGCGATGGATCGAGTTATTATGAATTGCATAACATTTCCATATGTTCAATGGTCTGCCCTTATTTTAACTTAGAAAGCTTAGTTTTTACACTGCTTGAATAATTGCTTTCACTATAAGGTGGCTTACTTGGCTGGAAAATAGATTTTTTGGTTTTACCAGAAATGCCAAGTAGCCATCGATATTATCTTTATAGTATTTTTGGTCATCTTTGGGTTCACATTTACTACTGAGAGGGTAGGGAGCTGAAAAGCTTCTTTTTGTATTCCATCCATTTTTTCATGGATTCATTATTTCTTATAAGTTCCTGCATTTTATGCATGGACTCTAGATGCTTCGGTTCTTTTTGCTGATACATCTCTATGCCATGTTTCTTACTAAGTTCCGCAATCTCTTTAAATGAGTTTGCTTACAATTCAATATCACAAGCGCTACCTAATTGCTTGCAGGTCATAGTTTTCATATCGAGCTCCTTTTGTGAAAGACAATTGATTTTTGGGAGGGCTAATTTTAGGACAACTGTAGATTTGAAGAGGTAATGGTGGAGAGGTACAGATTGGGATACTTGAGCGATAGATGGTATTGCTAAGCTTGCTGCAGCTCTTTGAGAGGGCTTTTGTGTGTACTTATGGGTATTAACGGGCCTTACAAAGGGCCATGTGGCCACAGTTATTAGACTCAAAAATCTTATGCGTGCCTAACCATTACCTTAATAGTAATATCTTGCGCTTGTTTGAATGCTCGTGATAGAGACTAATTGTAGTGGTCTAATCCTTCCGAGCACTTGGCTTCTTTGCACCCGTGATAAAGGGATTTTTGAAGTTCATTAAGTTCGCTTGGTAGGATGGTGAGAATAAGCATGAATTGCTTCGTTAGGTATCAGGCATGGACTCCTTGATATTATGATGAAGTCTAGTTAATAGAGTCTTCACGAGGCTTGTTGCTTAAGCCATTGTCGAGGGGAGCATCCCACGCAGGCTTTAAAGGCGCGTGACAAGGCGGCCTCGCTTCCATAGCCAACTTCCTCTACCACCAGTTTGAATGGCAAGCCCTGTTTCAAAGCGCGCTGTACTAACGATATCCGCCAACGCTGCAAGTATGCAGCTGGAGTGGTGCCAACTTGATCACGAAAAGATCTGGCAAATACACTCCGCGACATGCCAGCTTGTTGGGCCAGCTCTTCTAAGGACCAGTCATGTGCGGGCTGTTCATGTATGGCAATCAGCGCTAAGCGCAAGCGTGGGTGTGCCATACCAGCCAGTATACCAACCTGTGTCAGCCCTTCCTCCATCAAGTGCCGAAGTACCCGAATTACTATGACTTCGAATAGGCGATCCAGTATTGCCTGGCGACCACAGTTTTGGGCGAAAGCTTCTTCAAAAATCAGGTCCAGTACACTTTTTGAATCGGATATAGCTGACAATGGAAGGCAGATAAAGTCGGGCAGGGCTGCCGCTATAGGATTACCAGGGCCGCCATCAAAGCTAAGGTTGGCACAGGCAAAATCTGCCCCACTCCTGGAGTCTGTAATAAAGCGATGTGCCAACGGTCGCGGGTAGAACAGCAGACTGGGCTCTGTAATCTGCAATGTCGGACCACTGCTGTGGTTGACCTCGACAGTGCCCTGGCGAATCAAATGGAGCTGTCCCATATCACCGTCGCCATTTAGCCCATTAATACCGCATAAAGTGCCTGTGTGGAATACGCGTGCTGTGATTGAGAACTTATCCAGCAGGGCAGCCAGCCGATCCCCCATTCTGATACTCCTGGTTAACTTATAAAGACTTATTGTTACATATCGTCTCGATTCTGGGGGTAAATTTAAACCCGTTGACAGATATGAATCCCGGCTCTTCACAAAACCAAGGAGTATTATCATGCCGCTAGAAAAAGTCCTCTACACAGCCGAGGCTACCGCTACAGGTGGTCGGGAGGGGCGAGCACTATCAACTGATGGTGCCCTCGACGTCCAACTTTCAACACCACGAGAACTTGGTGGTGCAGGTGGTAACGGCACCAATCCTGAACAGCTATTTGCGGCAGGCTATTCCGCCTGTTTTCTGGGTGCATTGAAGCATGTCGCAGCTCAAGAAAAAATCACTCTGCCAGATAGTTCACGGGTTACCAGCAAGGTCGGCATAGGCCCGATACCCACAGGTTTTGGCATTCAGGTGGCGCTGTGTATCAGCTTGCCCGGACTGACGGAGACTGTGGTGCAGCTGCTGATTAACAGGGCCCATATCGTATGTCCCTATTCAAATGCAACCCGTGGAAACATTGATGTACACCTTGTGCCCGCTGAATAAGTGGCCGGCATTTCCCAATACCTGATTTAAATGCTTCGAAGGAGAAGCCAGTATGAATCCCTTAACTCGTAAGATAGGTGCTCTTGGAATAGCTCTCCTTACTATATTCAGTGCAATACAATCTTCAGCTGACTCAAAATCTGGTAAAGCTGCCGAGTCTGCTAATAGTTATTCTAAGACAGCCAGCACCATCACCACTCGTGATGGAGTGCAGCTTTACTACAAGGATTGGGGGCCAAAGGACGGGCCGGTTGTAACCTTCAGCCATGGTTGGCCACTAAGCTCGGACAGCTGGGAGTCGCAGATGACATTCCTGGCATCCAAAGGTTATCGCGTTGTGGCGCATGATAGGCGAGGGCACGGCCGCTCCAGCCAGTCCTGGGACGGTAATGATATGGATCATTACGCAGATGATCTGGCAGCCGTCATCAAAGCGCTGGACCTGAAAGATGTGACCCTGGTGGGTTTTTCCACTGGTGGCGGTGAAGTCGCGCGCTATATCGGCCGACATGGTACAGGTCGCGTTAAGAAAGCCGCGCTGATCTCAGCCGTGACACCGCTTATGCTTAAGACCAACACCAACCCAGGTGGTTTGCCGCTGGAAGTATTTGATGGTCTCCGTAAAGGCTCCCTGGAAAACCGCTCTCAACTTTACCTGGATATCGCATCTGGACCATTTTTCGGATTTAACCGTCCAGATGCAGAGCCCTCGCAAGGTTTGATTCAGTCATTCTGGGCGCAGGGAATGCGAGGTGGACACAAGAATACCTACGATTCTATCGCTGCCTTTTCGGCTACAGATTTCCGTGGGGACCTGAAGAAATTTGATGTGCCTACGTTGATAGTTCATGGGGATGACGACCAGATTGTTCCCATCGATAATTCGGCCCGTGCCGCAGCAAAAATTGTCCGCAATGCTAAGTTGGTTGTTTATCCCGGTGCGCCGCATGGCCTTGCCGACACTCATAAAGAGCAACTCAATCACGACTTGTTGAAGTTTTTACAGGACAGGTAATTAGCACCAGGAGTGCCCTGCGAAAGCAGGGCAGCCTCCAAGAATACTTTTTTTAGTTTTGACAATACTGGCCATACCTTCGCAGTTAGAAAATGGGTGTAAATTAAATGCGTGATATAACAATTGTAGGTGGCGGTTAATCGGGCCTGAATCGAAGCCTCCCCCCTTTGTGATGGCTCGTAAAAACTTCCTGTTTGCGTCTTTGGTCAATGACTCTAAAGCATTAAGCCTGCACTTCAGTTTGATCCACACTGCTAATCCGTTGAGGATTATGAGGCATTGCTGTCCCAGAAATATCCAACTTGAGTAGGTTGGGCTAGCAATAGTCGCGTCGCGAAAGATAAGAACGTTGCTAGTAAGAGAGGTTGGCACAGGCTGCATCCCTATATATTTATCGATTAACAACACTCTCTTGGGATTTTCTGGCTGGCCATTCAACGAACCAACTTGAATGCCTTGAATAGAGTCCTCACTTGGTCCTAGTGAGATCGCTTACATAAAATATAATGAATTAGAGTGCATGTGAGAAATCTATGCAGCATAAGTTGGAATGGGTGATTGCCGTAATCGTATTAGTATGTGCCACATCTTTGCAGGGTGCTTCCGCTCAAAATGTCGAAGAAGCTGCGCCCTCGTACTCATATTGCTTACGTCCATCATTATTCGATTGGCCAGGTGGTTTGAAGCAAGCCTTTCGGGAGCGTGGGATAAAAGTCGATGCTTGGCTTACACAATTCTACCAAGGTGTGCTCACAGGAGATGGCGACAAGACTTGGCAATACGGTGGTAAAGGAGACCTAATCGTAAATCTGGATATGTCGAAGCTGGGTCTGTGGCGAGGCCTGTCAGTCAATGTGCACCAGGAATGGATTTTTGGTGATGATGTGAATGACTTGGGGAATGGGGAGTTATTGCCGTTTAATACAGCGCTCGCTTTTCCACGACTCGGTGGCAGTGATCGCGAAACGTCCATTACTTTATCGCAAGCCATCGGAGATCGCTATTCGCTCACCTTAGGCAAGTTTTATATGTTTGATGTAGCTGCTAAGAAGCCTCTAATCGGCGGTGGCGGCCTGGATACTTTCATGAATATCGGACTTGCGGCCCCAATTAGTGGAGTAACTCCACCATACTTGTTTGGAGCTATTGGGAAGGTCAAGGCCGATTATGCAACCTTTACATTAATGGTTTATGACCCACGCAACGCGCAGATGAAGGAGGTAATCAGGAGTCCCTTTGCTGAAGGCAAAACTACAAGCCTTTCAGCAACTTTCCCTACCAAGATAAACGATCAAAAAGGTTTTTATACTGTGCGCGGCGTGTACAGTTCGAAAAAGGGGCTGAATCTTTCGACTATTCCCTCGCTTCTCGACCTTCCTGCAGCGTCCGAATCCATCCTCACGCGGAAAGGTTATTGGTATCTAAGTACCAGTGTGCAGCAATATCTTTATCATTACCCAGGCAACCCGGATATTGGATGGGGCCTCTTTGCGGAAGGCGCAATTTCCGATGGAAACCCTAATCCCCTTAAATGGCATTTTTTAGCTGGCGTCGGTGGGCAGGGGTTGTTTCCTGGCCGGCAGCAGGATCGTTGGGGGATCGGTTATTTTAAATATGGATTAAGTAACCAACTGATCAAGGGGCTGGCAAGGATCGGTTCTACCATGCCATTCAATCCCGAGTTCTTTATCAGGGATGAACAGGGCATAGAACTTTTCTACAACATGCACTTGGCGCCTTGGCTACGCATCACGGGCGACCTGCAATGGGTCAGGCCACATGAACTGAGTCGCAAGAGGATTTCTGTTGCGGCCCTGCGATGGCAGATACGTTTTTGAATTGAGACACAGTGTGAAACTGATCGATCTATCGACCTGATGATACTGAATGACCGTCTACTCAATGTCGAGCCTTAGGAACATCCACAAAACCGACATTCTAGTTACCTCTATTATGGAGGAAAGGTGTGCATCACACCGTAGACTGGGAATGGATGTTTTGGAAGTTCGGTGCTGAATTCTCATAGAAATGGTACTGCTGCGGACCGCGACGGCTTTCGCCATCATCTTCTGCGGTGTAGATATTGCCGTTGATAAAGGCAGGGACAGCGGTTTCGGCCACAGGAATGCCTGCTTCCGATTGCTTGGTCACCAAGGAGCTGGAGTACGGTTTCTCGGAATAACCGGAGAGCGCAAGGACGAGGCCAAGCGCTGATTCCAAACAGATACCAGATTCGAAACAGGCCTACCTCCCTGAGGGGTATTGCACAGTTTCGCGCGACACCTGGGCTGCTCAGCTCGTCGAATTTTGTATGTCATTCAGATCAATGTCGAACAAAGTCTATCGAGCGCATTATGTCTTCTATCTGGCCCACAAGATTGCTTACCGGAAATATCAAATCATTTAGCTATTTTGAAGCTTTACCTTTTCCCGCCAGATATTTAATGATCCCATAGAAGCCCTGCAGGTTGTACCCGTCCAGGTAGGTGTCCTTGGATGGCGGCATGGAGGATTGTTTGATGATGGCGATGTCATGGTTCCTGTCGATATAGATCCACTGCCCGTGAACTCCAATGGCCATGAAGGCTTCCATGCCCGGCGTATGTTTGACCCACCACTGGGCGCGGTAGCTCCATTCGCCTTTTTTATACACAATATCGTCGGAGTCTGGACCTTTATCGAAGGCCTCAATGCTGCCCCCCTTGGCGATCTTGTCGACTACCTCTTTCGGCACGACCTGCTGGCCGTTGAATTTACCGTTATCCTTCATCATGATCGCAAAGCGAGCGAGATTGTAAGGTGTCGCATTCAGGCCGCCACCGGCTACCGGCGTCGCGTTGTTGTCAACCAACACGTAGGTCTCACCCTCGGTGCCAATCTTCGACCAGACCTTTTCGTGCAGAGCTTTTTGGAACGATTCGCTGGTCACACGATTGGTAACCCAGTTAACGACGTCGGTCTTGGGGGTCTGATAGTGAAATACTTGGCCGTCCTTGTAGTTCTTGTCGGTTTTGAGAGTCACTAGGTAATCGTACAGGCTCTCAGGGTATTTGATCCCCGGCAATTTCGGCGTCCAGCCCAGGACAGCACTATACATGCGGATGCCGGATTTGGGATCCGCATAGTCCTCGGTGAAATCCATGGAGTTGGTCATATTCAGAACTTGGCCAAAGGTAGCGTTGGCGAAAGCCCCGTCCTTCACGTTGAGTTCTGGAACATATTTCGTAACCGGGTCGGTTTCCTTCAGTTTTTCTTCTGCTACCGCCATCAAGCCGAGCAAGCCGCAGAATGATTTGGTCACAGACATCATCTGGTGCGGCGTGTCTGGCGTCATGCTATTGAGGTATTCCTCGTAGACGATGTCGTTGCCTTTAATCACGACCAGGGAATCCGTCCAGGTTTCTTTCAGAAAATCAGCGACCGACTTGATATTACCCTTTGGATCCGTGATCTTGACGCCGGACGCAAAACTATTATCGATAGCCTTTTGGAGTGTTGACGGGTTGGCAGCGGCGGGTATGTTCGCCGAAGGATAAAACATCCGCATGTGCTGATAGGACCAGCGGATGAACGGCGAAGTCATTAGGGCATTCTTTTTGGTGACTTGCTTATCAGGTGGTGGCGGAAATCCTTCCATGATACCCAGCTCTTTGGCTGTTGCATATTTGTCTTCCGCATGGGCTATAGAGTTTATCGCAATGGTGGACGCTAATACCGAGCAGGCGAAAAAAATGGTTCTCGGAATAACTTCTAACTTACTCATCGTGTACTTTCTCCATAACTAGCAATTGGTCGGCAGAGCAGGTCCTCTGCTTGCTAATCGCTGCAGGCCTTCGTAAGCGGTATATAAACCACATTGTAGTGGTCTAATCCATCTGGGCACCAAAGAGTTGATCAGATGCTGGGTTTTTATGTAGCGTATCAGCCTCCAGCGGCACAATGCCATTAATCTATTTTCTGAAATCGATGGGCTGACGGAAAAACCAGACTTTGCTGTTAAACGGTAACCATATCGTATTTAAAGGTCCATAAAGCCAGGAATTTGCGCCAACAACACCGGGATATTGATCACCAGCTTTATACCATTAGGGCACTCCAATATATCCAGATTTCCCGTAGTGGCCACAGGAGATCGGATATCCACAAGAACAAAGTCAGGGGTATCAGACACCAAAGTTTGTTCAGATAGTTTGCGGTACCAGTAGAGGAGCAGGCTGTAGTTTATGTTGTGCTTACGTATTAAGACACCGGATAAATGTAGTAGGTAAAGGAGTATAGCCCGCGTTACATATAGCGACTAACCCACATACTTTGCGCCACAGCATTGCTATCAACCACCTGATAGATGGTAAAACCCTAGAGTAAGTACAGGGCTTGTATTGAAAGCTCTTAGTATCGAGTGTTTGGTTATGTAAGTAATTAAAATCATGATTAAGCCAAGAGCTGATGAGGCCTGGGATACAACCCTATGTACAATCTAAATCCACTATTATCCTTTAGGTTTTGGTGGTTTAAATAGATTGCTGCGAGAGAACATCAATAGAGAATCTTAGATGGATTGTGTGCTAGTTTCTGTCTATTGTTTAATGCTAATTTCTTATTTTAAGGTTTTAATGTATAGGTGTGGGTGTTAAATAGATATTTCTGTGTCGGTTAACTTTGTATAAGTTATATGGTTAAATCCAAAAAATGACCTCCTACCATAAAGACGTAGTTTGTCGCCAGGTTTGAGATCCTCCCATGACTTTTTTGTCACGCCGCATATCTGATTGCTCATTAAGGAGTTGTACTCACTCAGAAGGATTCTACCTTTGCAATGCTTCTCTCGGTATCTAGATGATTTTCCTGAAACTGTCACATCCATGCTGCCGTGAGTTGATATGAAAAAATGTAATGTTGCTGGTAATCCTCTTGCTATTGAAAGATAGATGGTAATTGGGATCCCCATAGTTAAAGCTATCCCCATCAAGAGAGGGCTTTTTTTCTGATCTTCGATAATTTCCCTTATTGTCGATTTTCTTCTGGGGAGAGAAATGAATAAGATTGTGAGTAGAACTATAGAGAGAGCGATACTAGTAAAAGCAAGAAGCCTAGCTTTTTCATCACTGATCAAAAGTTCACTCGAAGCTCCAATTGGGAGTAGGCAGGCTATGCCAAAAGCTATACATGCATATATCTTGTGCTTAAGTGTTGCTCTTTTCTCGAGTGAGGAATCCATCGCTACCTTTTTGTACGGCTGACTGATCATTTATTGAAGTCACAATATATCATTTGATGTATGTGCTTCCCAGGCACTTACAACGATTTATATTTCAGTTGGTTATTCGTTGGAGAGTAAATCTTTAAAGTGACAAAAACATAAAATTCAAGTCGTGATTAATAAGGTTAACTATGGAGTGGTAAATTTTTCAGTAAAAATGGTAGCTTAGTCAGCTATATGGCATGGCACTTCTCAAAAATTCATTTATTGGTATTCAGGTTACTTATATTGGCTCGTTGGTTCTATCTAGGTGATGCTGCAAATGCTCACAAATAAAATCCACACATAGTTTAATTTTTGGTATTTGATATTTACTGCGCTCGTAAAGAAGAAAGATGCCAATATCACCTCCAGGGCTGACAGAGACTTTACCTTGGGTGGGAACCTGTACTAATTCTCCAGATTCCAGGTGTTCGCAAATACTCCATGAGGGTACACAGAACATACCGCGATGATTCAGTGCTGCAGCCAGTAGAGCTTTGCCATTATTGCTGATCAGGTGGGTGGATAGCTTTAGTGGCACCCAGTGATCATCATCGAAATAATGCCAGTCAATCAGTCCTCTGGGACCGCGGTATTGTAGGGCGTGGGCAGATTCTATAGCCTGTTTGTTTAGCGGTAACTCTTTCCCTAGGGTGTTTAGATACTCGGGTGTGGCGGTGAGTGAGAATTCGTTCTTGGATAGACGCTTGGCGATGACATGCTCATCGGGAGCGGAGCCTCCGCGAATGGCGATATCTACAGGATCTTTACCTAGCTGGGTAAGATCGTCGCTATAGTGCAAATCAAAAACAATGTTTGGGTAGCGTTGGGCGAATTGTTCCAGTAGGGGGGTTAAGTGCTGTTCGCCGTAAGAAGGTAGGCAGCTGATACGGATCAACCCGCTGGGGGCTTCGAAGGTTTGGCTCACCAGCTCATCTGCCTGCTCCAGTTGGCGAATGGCTTCATTAATCATGGAGTAATAGAGCTTACCCAGTTCGGTAACTTCCACCTTGCGGGTGCTGCGCTGCAATAGCTCTACTCCCAGAGACTGCTCAAGGTCCCGCACACGCCGTGAAATAGAAGAGGCAGGAACATCGAATTCCTCAGCCACTGCAGTAAAACTACAGAGTTCTGCCACGCGCTTGAAGTAGCGTAATGCCCGGATTTTGTCCATAAAGCCCCTATTCTTGCTTGTTTACACGGCAACTTAGCATTCATTATTGTCAGAAAGACAAAAGACTTCCACTAAATGCTCTCTGTTTCTCAGTTGGGACAGGGGGCACTATCGCTCTCATTCTTGAACTGATGACTAGAGAGATTAATGAAAGCACTCAAAATTACTCAGTATGGCGATATCGATAGCAGCCTTGCTTTCCAGGAGGCGAATGTACCCGAGCCAGGTGCGAGCGAGGTGTTGATCAAGATCAATGCCGCTAGCATCAACCCCATTGATCTAATGGTGATGCGCGGCGAGATGAAAGCGCTAAAGAAGCTCAACTTGCCGGTGGGAATTGGCCGGGATCTGAGTGGCGAGGTGGTCGCAGTGGGTAGTGGAGTCTCACAATATCAGCCCGGAGAGGAAGTGTTCGCCAGGGTGGGGGAGGATCACGTGGGCACCCTTTCCCAGTATCTGGTGGTGGATGCTACGCATCTGGCGAAGAAACCTGAAAACCTCTCCCATGAAGAAGCTGCAAGTATCCCTTTGGTGGGGCTGACCTCCTACCAGGCTTTGATCCAGGTTGCTGGTTTGAAGAAGGGAGAGAAAGTATTGATCCATGCGGGTTCCGGTGGCATCGGCTCTATGGCGATTCAGCTTGCCAAGGCCTACGGCGCTTATGTGATTACTACAACCAGTAGTGCCAATGTGGACTGGGTGCGCAAACTCGGTGCGGACCAAGTGATCGATTATAAGAAAGAAAACTATCTGGATTTATTGTCTGATATTGATGTGGTGTATGACACCCTAGGCCAACAATACACAATGGATGCCTTTAAAGTATTGAAAAGAGGCGGCAGAGTAGTATCTATTGCTGGGGTGCTGGACCCGTTGACGACGAGGGAGTTGGGTATCAACTGGTTTTTCCGTAAGCTAATCGGGCTTAAGTCTCGCCCGGTATTGAAACAGGCGAAAGACAAGAATGCGTTTTACCGTATGGTCATTATGCAGGCGAATGGGGATCAGCTCAGTGAGCTAAGCGCCTTATACAAGGACAAAATCATTTCTCCTGTCGTTGATAAAGTTTATCCATTTAGCCAGAGTCTGGCGGCTTTCTCCTACCTGAATACCAAGCGTGCAAAGGGTAAAGTAATCATTTCATTGAACAGCGGCGATTAAATCGCCGGGCTATTTGAGCGGCTTCTTTCCAAGTTGGCAGTCATTCCTGTATCTATTGGGTGATTGCCAATGGCTAGCCACGCTTATTTTATTGCTAGTCGCAAATGATAAATGATTATCGATTGCACAGCAGGTACTTTTAATATTTTATAGGTTGGCAGTTTTGCTTGTGAAAGACTTTCACAATGAATCTATAAAACAGTAGCCATTAACATTTCGGCGCGAATTTAGAATTAATGAGATCCACCTCACATAATTGCTCAGTCGCATCACTTCTCAGTGCAAAAAATTAGCAATTGCCGGTTTTCCTAGATTTGACTTTCCTCACATCTGCCTATTTCTGTATTCACTACAATGCCGCTGGCTGAAAGGTCCCTGTTTACAGGCACTTCAATGTGGCCCTCAAGGGGTTTGCACATCGCTGGTTTTCATTGATAAGGATTGGGTCAGAGGTAGGCCACATGTTCAGAATTTTACAGATAGCTCTCCTTCTTTTACTGGCTGCCGCAGTGAATGCGCAGAATGTCAGTCGTGATGATATCCGTGGTTTGGACGAGCAAATCCAGGATGTTAAGAAAGATGTAATTGATCTGACAGCAACTTTGGCACAGTTGGAAGAGAAACTGTTGTTTCCTTCCAATACTCAGGTGGCTTTGTTTGTTTCTGTTGCAGACGAAAAGCCTTTTGAACTGGAATCCGTAGAAGTCACTCTCAATGGTGAAATCGTGGCGCACCACCTCTACACCTATCGGGAAATTGAATCCTTACAAAAAGGGGGGGTGCAAAAAATCTATACCGGTAATGTGCAGGCTGGTGGACACCCGTTACAAGTGCGCTTTATAGGCAAGACCCCTTCCGGTAAAGAGTATCGAGCCAATGCTTCTTATCAAATCGACAAGGCGGTAGGGCCAAAGTTTGTCGAGATCAGAATTTCCGGAACCGAGTCCGAGATTAACTTCAAGGACTGGTAACCATGCGTATCCCCCTGCTTTCGGCATTTTCCGGCGTAGCTGGAGCTGGCCTGCGTGTTCTCAGCTTTACATTATGTAGCTTGTCTCTACTCCCTAGTGTGGCTGGCGCAGACGATGATAAAGAAGAATTGCGCGATCTGTTCTTTGGTGCGGCCATGTACTACGCCCACCAGGAAAACTACTTTGATGCGATTGTAGCGCTGGATAACGAGCTGGCCCAGTATCACCGTCTGGATGAGCCCGAGTTAGACCCCTTCAGTAATCATCTTGGGCAGGCTGAATTCTCTGTGGGTGACCTGGAGCTTTCCTACCGTATGCACCGGGAGGCGGGGCGTGCAATTGAAGCGGTGCTGAAGGGCGATGTTTCGCAGGAAGTGCGCAATGAAGCCGCCTATCGTCTGGCCAAAATTCACTACCACAAACAGCAGCCTCTAAACGCTTTGCATGCGCTGGAAATGATTGAGGGCAGGGTGCCCTTGCGGGTGCGTGCCGAGGAGCAATTCCTGCGCGCGCGGGTTTTTATGGAGTTGGGGCGTCTCGAAGAGGCGGTAGAGCTACTGAAAGACCTGAAAGGTGAGGAATCCCTGGAAGGCTTTGTGGAGTTCAACCTGGGTATTGCCCAGTTGAAATACGGTGAGGAAGCGCGCGGGGTGCTGGAGCTGACCGCTCTGGGCAAGCGCCACAGTGGCGACCCGGCCGATCAGGCCCTGTACGATAAGACCAATTTATTACTGGGTTCCCATTTGATGGAGGCCGGTGAACTGCAGCTGGCGCGCCCCTATTTTGATCGGGTGAATCTCGAAGGGCCTTTCTCCAATCGGGCGCTGCTCGGTGCCGGTTGGGTGGAGGCTCGAGCAGGGCGTTTCGATCGCGCCCTGGTGCCCTGGCGGATATTGCAAAACCGTAAGGGCACCAATGAATCGGTGCAGGAAGTGATGCTGGCTGTACCTTACGCCTATGGAAAATTGGATGTACACAGTACTGCGGCAATTCATTACGGCCGCGCCCTGGATGCCTTTGGTCGTGAGATCGACACACTGACGGCCTCCATCAACAGTATTCGTCAGGGCAAATTTCTCGAAGCGCTGCGGCGCAAAGAGGCTACCCAGGTACAAAACTGGGTGGTGGCGCTGCGCAACCTGCCGGAGGCACCGGAGACTCACTATCTCCTCGACCTCATGGCCTCCAATGACTACCAAGAATTCCTGCGTAACTACCGCGACTTGAATGATCTCTACGAGCGCAATAAAGAGTGGCTTAAAAGTCTCACTGCCTTCGAGGATATTATCAGCGCGCGTCGGGCTTACTACGAGCCCCTGTTACCACAGCTGGATGAGCAGTTCCGTACCTTGGATGCACGTATCAAGCTGCGTATGGAGCAGCGCGATCAATTTTCCAGTCGCATAGAGCAAATGCTGGTTTCTCGCCGCCCGGAGTATCTCGCCACCGCCGAAGAGCAGGAAGCGCGCCTGCAACTACTGCAGCTGCATAAGCAGATCGCACGCAACCCTAAAGGTTTTACCGAGCAAAGCCGCAGCCGTGTTGAGCGCTTGCAGGGTATTTTGGATTTGCGTCTCTCTACCGAATATCACCAGCGTCTCACCGAGGCCTATAAGCATTTGCAGGCCCTCAACGCTGAGATCGAAAAGTTACAAACGGTGTACCGTTCCTATGTGCGCAGTCGCCAGGCGGCGACCCACAGTTACACCGGTTATAACAAGGATATCCAGCGTTCGCGTGCGCAGATTCGCTCGGCCCAGCAGCGTCTGGAGATGTTGATGGCGCGCCAGGGCAGCATGCTGGAAGCACTCGCTGTTGAAGAGCTGGAGCGCCGCCGCAGCCAACTGGAGAGTTACCAGATCAAAGCGCGCTTCGCCCTAGCCGACAGTTACGACCGCGCTAATGAACTGCAGGAGCAGCGTGAGGATCAGCGCAAGATTGAACAGCATCGCGAGGCTCAGCCTGAAACCTTGCCAGAACAAAATCCTCCCGAATTGGAAGCATCTGAAAGCGAAAATGGGCTGCAGGAGCAGAGCCAAGAAGCGCAGCCGGAAACTCTGCCTGAGAGCAATTCTGCCGAATTGAAAGTGCCAGAAAGTGAAAATGGGCCACTGGAGCAGGGTGAGCAACCCCAAACAGGCCAGCCGGAAATTTTACCTGAGAATAAATCCACTGAACGGCAAGTTTCAGAAACTGAGGGGGATAAGGCGTGAAACCTGTAAATCATCGCGTAAGCCTCTCTGCTAGTTTTGCGATCGAGCCAATAACTACAGGGCGGAAGCCCAAAAATGCACTGTGCTATGGTGCATTCGCCGCGGCATTACTGTTACTTAACGCTTGTGCGGTGAACAGCGGCAAAACAATTGGCAGCCTGCAAAATGTCGATATTGAGATTAAAGAGGAATATATCGACGGCAGCCTGGAAAAGGCCCTGGCAAGTTATCAGCGCTACCTGCAGGAAACGCCCGAATCGAGTCTCACCCCTGAAGCGATGCGTCGGATTGCCGACCTGAAAATTAAGCAGGCGCACCGGGCCGAGGATGCTGCCATTGACGGTATTGCCCCTGGCACAGCAGGCAGTGGTGCTGTGGTTGCCATCGAAGCACCGGAGGCAACAGCAGAAAATACCCTGGAAGCCCCGGCTGAGGTAACCGCGCCTGTTGCCAAGGTACAGCGTATCCCCACTGAGCATGTAGCAGGTGCGGAGTCTGATGCGGACTTTGAAGCTCGCGCTAGTGGCAGTGTGGATATCGCCGCAGACACCACTCCACTGCAGGTTCCTGAAGAAGACCCGGAAGCGCTGATGTCGGCGAATGCCCGAGAGGCCATTGCGCTGTATCTCAACCTGCTGAAGAAATACCCTCTTTACGACCGCAACGACCAGGTGATGTACCAGCTCTCCCGCGCTTATGAAGAGGCCGGGCAAATTGATGCCGCAGTAGATGTATTGCGGCAGTTGGTGGCCAAATACCCGGATTCCCGTCATATCGATGAAGCCTGGTTTCGCCTGGGGGAATATTACTTTACCCGCAAAAAGTATCTGGATGCGGAAGAGGCCTATGGCCGGGTAATCACCATCGGGCAGATTTCCAGTTTTTACGAGCTGGCCCTGTATAAACGCGGTTGGTCCCTGTTTAAGCAGGATATGTACGAGATGGCCCTGGACGATTATGTGGCCATGCTCGATTACAAAGTCTCCCAGGGTTACGACTTTGACCAGCAGACCAATACGGTTGAACGCAAGCATGTGGACGATACTTTCCGCGTGGTGAGCCTGAGCTTCTCATATATGGAGGGCCCGGATTCAATTGTCGACTATTTCTCCCGCAAGGGTGCGCGCCAGTATGAATACCTGGTGTACAGCCATCTCGGTGAGTATTACCTAAATAAGCGGCGCTACCAGGATTCGGCCAAATCCTATATCGCCTTTGTGGAGCGCAATCCACTGCACAAGGTTTCTGCGGATTTTTCCATTCGTGTGATCGAGATTTACAGCAAGGGCGGTTTCCCCAAACTGGTGCTTGAGGCGAAGAAGACTTTTGTAAATACCTATGCCCTCAATGCCGACTACTGGACAGTATTCGATATTAATGAGTTCGGCGAGGTGGTCGAATTTCTACAGGCTAACCTGATCGACCTGGCCGGTCATTACCATGCCGCCTACCAAAACAAAAAACTGAAGGATAAAAAAGGAGAGCACTACCTAGAGGCAATTCACTGGTATCGCCGTTACTTGCAGTCCTTCCGTGAAGCTGAGCGTGCGCCGGAAATGAACTACCAGCTCGCCGGCTTGATGCTGGAAAATCGCGATTTCCACAATGCCGCTCTGGAATATGAGCGTACCGCCTACGAATACCCTGCCCACAAGGATTCCAGTGAGGCGGGTTACGCTGCGGTTTACGCTTATCGCGAACATCTGGCCAACAATTTGAAAGAAGCCAGTGCAGATCAGCGCGCTCCATTGTTGCGTGAAATTATCCGCTCATCGTTAACCTTTGCCGATACCTTCTCACAGCACGCCAAAGCGCCGCAGGTAATGCTGGGTGCGGTGGAAGATTTGTACGGTCTTAAAGACTATACGCCGGCGATCGATAACGGACGCCAGCTATTGGAAAAATTCCCGGCGGCAGAGCAGGAGATTCGCCGCTCTGCCTGGATGGTGGTGGCCCACGGCTCCTTTGATACCCATGCCTATGCCGATGCGGAAGTGGCCTATGGGGAAACCCTAAATCTCACCGCCACCGATGCCAAGGATCGTGCAGGCCTGGTCGACAATCTGGCGGCATCCATTTACCAGCAGGGTGATATGGCACGCAAGCAGGAGGACCACGCTACTGCTGCCGGCCACTTCCTGCGCATTCGCGCTGCGGCTCCGGGAGCCACTTTACTGGCCACCGCCGAATACGATGCTGCTGCCTCCCTGATTGTGCTCAAGGATTGGACCCAGGCCGCCACAGTGCTGAACAATTTCCGTGGGAATTTCCCAGAGCATGAACTGGCCAAAGATGTCACCAAGAAACTGGCGGTGGTCTATCAGGAAAGTGGCGAGCTCTTATTGGCAGCAGCGGAGTTTGAGCGTATTGAGCGAGAATCTGAGGACGAGGAAATTCGCCGCGAGGCTCTGACGCAGGCAGCGGATCTCTACAGTACCGCTAAAGATAGCGACAGGGCGTTGGCGGTGTTGAGGCGCTACGTGAAGCTGTTCCCCAACCCCATGGAGCCCGCCCTGGAGACGCGGCAAAAAATCGCCGACATCTACAAAACTGCTGGGCAGCAAAAACGCTATATGCAGGAACTGCGTGAGATGGTGCGCATAGAGAAGCGTGGCGGTTCCCAGCGCAGTGATCGCACCCGCTACCTGGCTGGTAGCGCCGCGTTACAGCTGGCTGAGCCCAGTTATCAGGCCTTTACCAAGGTGATGCTGGTTAAGCCAATCGAGCAGAACCTCAACCTGAAACGCAAGCGTATGAAAAAAGCGATTAGCGATTTCTCTGCCCTGATTGATTACCAGGCAGCGGATGTGACTGCCGCAGCCACTTATTACCTCGCGGAAATTTATTTGCACTTCAGTGTGTCTCTGAAGGAATCCGAGCGCCCAACGAATTTGAGTGCGCTGGAACTGGAAGAGTACGAGCTGGCTCTGGAAGATCAAATTTATCCGTTCGAGGAAAAAGCGATTTCCGTGCATGAAAAAAATGTCGAGTTACTTGGGATGGGTATCTACAACTCCTGGATCGATAAGAGTATCGGCCAACTTGCCGGTCTGATGCCGGCCCGTTATGCCCGTATCGAAGAGGCTGGTGACTATCTGCAGAGTATTGTCCCTCTGCCACCGGAGCCGGAGGCCTTGGAATCAGCGGAAGTAGTTTCCGGCCAGTAATAGCGAGAATGGAGAAGAGGGCTATGCAAATAAAACTGCGAGTGGTTTTCCTGTGGGTGGTTACGCTGTTTTTGGCTGCCTGTGCGGGAGTTCAGACCAAGTCGGGCAAGGTTTCTGATTATTCCTCTGTGCGGGTGTCCGGCAGTGTGAGCCGGGACTTTGAACGATCCCTGGAATTCCTTGCGGATAAGGAGTTTGCGCGCGCGATTGAATTGTTGGAGACGGTAGTTGAGCGGGAGCAGCGTTTGCCCGCGCCTTATATTAATCTCGGCATTGCCCAAATTCAGGTGGCAGAAGAAAAAAAAGCGGAAGAGGCTTTTCTTAAAGCACTGGAAATAGATGCCGAGCACCCGGTGGCTACGAATGAACTGGCAGTGCTTTACCGCAAGCAGGGCCGTTTTGCCGATGCGCGCAAAATTTATGTGAATGCCTTGGCAGAAAACCCCGAATACCTGCCATTGATAAAAAATCTCGGCATATTGTGTGATCTCTATCTGCAAGATCTCCAGTGCGCTCTGGCACAATTCCAGCAATATGTACAGCTGGAACCCGAGGACCAGGATGTGTCTATCTGGCTGGCGGATCTCAAACGGAGGGCGGGCAAGTGATAGCGCAGTGTAAATGGATTTTGCCGTTTATGATGGGGTTTGCCATTTTTCCTTTTGCCGGTGCGCAGACCCAAGAGGGTGATAAAACCCAAGCCACAGATAAGAAAGTGGATACCAAAGTTAAAGAGTTATCGGGTATTTCCATTATTGGTAATAAGGAAGCGCCCAAGTCTCTGTATATCGTTCCCTGGAAAAGTTCCGAGGTGGGTGTCGAAAGTGATCTTGTCTCCAGTTTGATGGACGACAAGCTCAAGCCGCTCGACAAGGAAGTTTTCATGCGTGAGTTGGAGTTCTACCAGCTCAGCCTGTCCGGCGATTAACGCCGTCCTTTCTCTGGCTAAAGCCAGAGCAGCAACCAATTACTGCAGTATTTCTCAAGAGGGTTTGTAATGGACTTTTTCAACAGCGTCATCGAGTTTTTCCAGACGGGCGGTACTTTTATGTACCCCATTCTTGTGGTGGCCGCCCTGGGTGGCGCAGTAGCTATTGAGCGATTTATTCGCCTGCATTACGAGCGTCGTACCAACCGCACTATGTGGGATAAATTGCAGCCAATCCTCTCCAGTGGTGATTTCGATCGTGCGCGCAATCTGGTTAAGCAGGATAACTCCAGTGTGGCAAAGCTACTTTCCATGGGGCTGGCCCGTCAGGGTGCAGTGCGCCGCCGCGAAGATATCGAAATCGCGATGGAAGAGAGCATGATGGAAATCACTCCACAGCTGGAAAAGCGCACGCCCTACGTAGCACTGTTTTCTAATATCGCCACACTGCTGGGTCTGCTCGGTACTATTATGGGCCTGATTGAAGCCTTTACCGCAGTGGCCAATGCCAACCCGGCAGAAAAAGCCGACTTGCTTTCCGCCAGTATCTCGGTAGCGATGAACACAACGGCTTTCGGTCTGATGACCGGTATTCCCCTGTTGATTGTGCATGCACTGCTCAACTCCCTCACTGGAGAAATTATCGATAGCCTGGAAATGGTTTCTGTAAAAGCCTCCAATCTGATCGATAGTTCAACCCGCCGTCGCTTCGAAGTCGATGCGCCTGCTTCAAAAAATAAAGGTGAAAACAAGCCGGCTACCAAGTCTGAGAAGCACACCAAATCACAACCAGTGGCCGAGGCCAAAACCGAAGAACAGCAAACGGAAACAGCGTAATGAGAAGGCGGCGCCACGGGAGAGATAAAGAGGCCCCGGAGCTGGACATCACCGCCTTCCTAAACCTGATGGTGGTGCTGGTGCCGTTTCTGTTGGTATCGGCGGTGTTCTCACGGGTAACAATTTTAGAGCTGAATATGCCGAGCGGAGCCGGTGGTGGAGCGCCGGATGATCCCACGGTCACGGTAGAAGTCGTCGTTCGCACAGAGGCGCTGGAGATTAGTGATGGTGAGAAAGTCATTGCGCGTTTTCCAAACCTGACGCAATCCGAAGAGGGTGAGTCTGCGCCGCTGGAAGCGGCTACAGAGGAAGGTGCCGGGGGGGGGGAACAGCTTGCTCTGTTGCCAACTGCGGAGGTCTACGATCTGAAAAAACTCACCGAGTTTTTACTGCAGGTTAAGGCCAGCTACCCAGAAAAAACCGACTCCATTTTGTTGATGGAAGCGGATATTGCCTATGAGCACTTGGTGGGTGTAATGGATACCGTGCGCGGAGCCGAGGTGCGTGTGGAGGGCAGCGATCCGAGTGATCCAAGTGCTGTAGAGAAAGTGGTGCTGTTTCCCGATATTTCCATAGGAGATGCGCCGTGAGACATGAAAGCCGACGTATGAAGCGCATGGCGCGCAGCCATAAGCGTAAAAAAACCTCGGGTATGAACCTTACCTCGCTAATGGACGTGTTCACCATTTTGGTTTTTTTCCTCTTGACCAACACCTCCAGTAATGAAGCGTTGGAGCCACCCAAGGTGATCACACTGCCGGATTCGGTGGTGGAGACCAAACCAAGGGAAACCGTAACCCTGATGGTGACCAATGAGGAAATTCTGGTGGAATCCAATTCAGTGGTGGCTACCAGCGAGGTACTTGAGAGTGAAGAAATCATTATCGAGGCCATTAAGCAGGCGATGATCGCCGAGATGGGTAAGGCTATCGGTGTGGCCCAGGCCTCTGCGGAGGCGGAGGCCGAAGAAGCCGGCACCGAGGGAGAAGTTCAGCCGGAGCCACCGGAAGTCAATATTCTCGCGGACAGGGGCATTCCGTTCAGTTTGCTTAAGAAGGTGATGTCCAGTTGTACGGAAGCTGGTTACACCAAGGTATCGCTGGCGGTTATTCAGAAAGCATCTCAGGGTTAATGGAAGTTTGTGAGTAATTTTCTACAACAACAGCAGGCGCTTAGCGAATCGCTCAATGCGGTTCGCCAGCGCATGCTCCTGCTCGAGGATGAGCGGCAGCAGATAGAGGCGCAGCTGGCCGAGTTGCAGGCCAATGGCACCAAGTTCCAGCTGCTTGATGAAATTTCCGAGCGCTTGCGCAAGCTCGAAGAGGCCGACGCCGGAGAAATGTTCTGGGCCGAGGATTACCGGGTCGATGCCTCCGAGCGGGTGATTGCTCGAATCGGTGAGTTCACCCGCGATTTCAACGAACAGCTGGAGCAGCTGCATCAATCCCGCCGACAAGTTCTCGATAATATTGAATACTGCAGCGAGGAAATCTTTGCTCTGGACGAGCAGGCAGATGAGCTGCGCCGTGAAGAGGAAGAGTCCAAGTACGAATTCGAAATCACCCGTGAGTTCGAGCAGCCGGATTTTCGCCCAATGGTTATGCCCTGGCATACCCAGGGTGAAGATGAAAAGCGTTTCCGTCTCTGTGTATTCGCCTCTCTGTTTATTGCCACTTTATTAGGTTATCTGGTGCCACTCTATACGTTGCCGGAACCGGAAAACGAAGTGGTTGAGATTCCAGAGCGTTTGGCCAAGCTGGTAATCGAGAAGAAAACCAAGCCCAAGCCACCGCCGGAGCCGGAGAAAACCAAACCCAAGAAAGAGGAGAAGAAGCCCGAGCCCAAGCCTGAGCAGAAGGTGGCCAAGCAAGAGCCCAAGCCAACCAAAACTGAGAAGAAGCAGGCGCGCAAGAAAGCTGAGCGCACAGGCGTTCTGGCCTTTAAGGATAATTTCCAGGATCTGATCCAGGATGATCTGGATAACCGTCTCGGCCAGCAGACCCAGCTGAGCACGGCGGGTAAGAAAGAGAATCGCAGCCAGCGCTCTCTGATTACGTCTGCCGCAGCCAAGGGCAGTGGTGGTATCAGTGCTTCAGATGTGAGTCGCAATGTGGGTGGAACGGGTTCTTCCCTGGGTGGTGTCGAGTTTGCACGTGTTGAAAGTGCTATTGGCAATGAGGGTGACTTTGCCGGTGAGGACCGACCGCTCAGCGATGGTGTTGGCCCGTCTCGTACCGACGAGGAGATCCAGATTGTCTTCGACCGCTATAAGAATGCGCTCTATCGCATTTACAACCGCGAGCTGCGCAACAACCCGGCTCTACAGGGCAAGATGGTGCTGAAGATCACTATCGAGCCAGATGGCTCTGTGTCCCTGGCACAAGTGGAGTCCAGCGATATGGATTCGCCGGCACTTAATGCCAAAATTGTTGCAAGGGTCAAACGGTTTAACTTCGGTGAAAAGGCTGGTGTTCCAACAATCACCATTCTCTACCCGATCGACTTCCTACCGCAGAGTTAATCAAATGGGCCTCCTTCTCGCTTGTGCGGGGAGGGGCCCCTTTTTTTCGAGCAGTTTTTGCCTGCTTTCACAGCTTTTTCCCTCCCGGGTTTGCCTGAGAACCACTTGGCAATCTTCAAAAAAGTCCTCCTGCCGGGCGGTATTTATGACCTGCTTCACGGCCACTTTTCCCCTCTGCAATTAAAGTTCGCGCACCGGGCAGACCCTGTGCGGCGGCAGTGCCTGGGGGCACTGTCAAGGATTTGTAAACAGAAAAGCGGCGGCTAATAAGTGACGATGATGTCGGAAGTAATTGGACGGAAATCCTGGAATAATGCGCTTGTTGGTTTAGTGCTGCTCTGTATTTACATTGCTTTATTTTCTCCGCAGGCAAGGGCGGATCACAATTGTCCGTCGTCTCCGGATAATCCCGCATTTTTTAATATCCTTGACCATAGCTATAGTAATAGCTGGTGTGAACTCTGTGGCGATGGCCAGGTGACCATCAGAATTGTTGTTCCCAGCATCCGTAGTGGTTTTATGGGAACCCAGCATATTGAAAATATTGTGGTCACAGAAAACCTGGGGACTTCACAGCTGGAATATATCCCCGGTTCCACTACAGTAAGCTCTGGTGCTGTTTTAAGCGAACCTACTGTCAGCGGCACTACTATCCGTTGGGACCAAAACGACCTGTCTGCACTCGCTGCCCGTAATGAAAGTACTACCTTATGGATTACTTTCGGTGTGCGCAGTAGGGCAGACCGTGAAGAGGATTTGGTTAATAACAACCGCACTATTAATGCATCTGCCTCTTTCGACTATTGTGGTGATTCGGAGACAGATTACGATAGTATGGAGCTGGCTATTAAAGAGCCGCTGCCCTCCGTAGATAAACGCGGGCGTAATATCGATGCGGGTCAATCTAATTACACCAATAATGTTTATGGCAATATTAATGATGACGTGATCTGGCGTATCGCTATCTCCAATGCTGGCGATGCAGATATGCAAGATGTACGCTTTGATGATTTGATGACCAACCCGAATATGGACATCAATTATGCTTGTTCCAGCGAATCTGCTGCTCAGGCTATCGCCAATAACAATGGTTCCAATCCAGGTGTCTCTGGGTGTGTTTCAGCCAGCAACAATATCAATAATTTTGAGCTGAATGGCAGCTTCTCCGGTGGTTCAGGACGCACAGATGTTCCTGCAAACTCAACCCTGAATATCTATCTGGTAGGTAAGGTAAACACCTCCTGTAGTGACGGCACTAATACGGTTTCAGATATACAGTGGGGTTGCGAAATTGATGACGATACCGGTGTTGGGGGTATTTCCTCTCCTGCAGTAGGCTCAGGGCCCGGTTCAGATTCCGAAGCGATGTATGCCCGAGTTGCCGATGCACTCGATATTACCCAGGCCATTACTGGCACCAATTTGAATCAACCACTGGGTTCGGCTGGTTTTGTAACCATTACCATCAATAACCAGACACGTGGCTCGGTTAAGGATATCCAGTTCGTTAGTGATCTTCCGGATGAATATGTGGTGGATACCACCTATACACCACAAATTACCCGCTCGCGCCGTGGCGTTGATGGGCATGGGGCCAACTACAGCTCCACTTACCCCGGTAAGGCCGATACCTTGCAATGGCGTGTGGGTAGCAATTGGAATCAATGGCACACTGATCCACTGCAAAATAACAAGCCGGAATTCCGCCTGCTGAGTAGTACCACGCACCCGAATTATTCGGACCAGCGTAATATGATGCGTCAGGGCGATGAGATACAAATCCGTTTCCGTATTGTTACCACTGAGCCTGACTTTTTCGACAAGATGGCCGATCTCGATGTGGAAGTAGAATCGGCAGGTAACGGCAAGGACCCGAACAGTAATATTAGCCTCGCCAATAATGTTTTAACGATTGACTACGAGGATTTCTGCCCCAATACCAATCCTCCCACGCAGATTGAAAATCAGTCGGTTACCCCGAACCCGGAAGATCTGGATATCAGCACCGTGCATCCTCTGTACATTGTGCGGGATAGCGGTACGTCTGAGCTGACGGTAGATGTAACCAACAATGGTGGCCACGATGCGGATAACTACGATGTGTATGTCACCTTTGGTGAAGCCATGCGCGTGCTGTCGAATGACCGCGCCTGTACTCCAGTTGGCCAGCCTAACCCCGGCACCGTGCCCGCGCACCCGCTTTGGAACCAACCGGACTTTCTGCCAGCTTCGGCTGCGGTTTATCGCTGTACCAGTCTAGATGGTGTCATTGAACCGGGCAGAACCGAGCGTATTATTTTCCAGGTAGAAAAAAACCATTCTGCCACCGATGATGATCTTACCTTCCGCGCCGATGTGGTGGGAGAGATAGCCCTGTCCGATGGCACTCCGCTGTATTTCCCTAATCCAGCGGTGTTGAATGAAACAACGCCCCAGAAGCAGTTGGCCAATAACTACACCCTCGACGGTATGCGCGCGCGGGTAATGGGTTTTAACCTGATCAAGGAGCGCTCTGATCAGTGTAATGAATTAACTTCCGAAGTTGCATTCCCCAATAGCAGTGTGTTGATAGGTGAGGAGTGTCGCTTTGAAATCCAGGCCGGAGGCTGGTTTGGTTTCGACACGCCCGGATTTACCCTGATTGAAGTGCGCGATATTGATGTGCGCGATGACCTGCCGGATGGCCAGGGCTATATCGCCGATGCTCCGCTTACTTGTGCGGATGTCACCCTGCCGCACCCGGTTTCTCAGGCAAATTGTGTAGTGATTCCCAGTGGCGATATTGTGGAGACCGGGGGCTTGAATATTCCCCTTAGCGAAGCAGACTTTCTCTGGGATGTGACCTCCAAGATAACCCTGCGCGATCGCTGGTTCCTTGCAGATATGACCACGCGCTTACTCAATGATCCGGTGGATACTGAGAACACCGATCCGAATCAGCATGCCAATCCCAGCACCGATTACGCGCGCGCGCAATTTACTGCGGTTTTCGACACCGAAACTATTGTGGTGGATAACTACAATACCAGCGGTATTTTTACCAATATTGATGGTGTGCCTACTACCGTACCGGGTTTCCCGGATATTACCGAGTGGTCGGAAACTGTAACCGTCTCCGAGCCCCATATCGAAGTTGAGAAAAAAGTCTGTAACGAAAATCTCTACGGTATAGGTACCAGCTGTACAAATTTCGTGGACTTTACTAACGAAGGCCACCGGGACCAGACTTACATTTTCCGCCTGACCCTGACTAATCGCACAGCCGATAGCGGTGTAAACCGCGCTCCAGCCTACGATCTGGTGATCACCGATACGCTCGACCCTTCCGGTCAAATGTGTGTGCAGGCCCTGAGCAGCGATGGCCTGGATAACGATGGTGATGGCTCAGCGGAAACGAATAACGGTGATGATGGATGGGTAGGCACCACTACAGGTGCTAATAATTATTCTGAAGCCAGCCATTGTAGTAGTGGTGGAACTCCGGCGATTGTCACTTTCTCTTATGAGCATTCCACAGCACTGGAGCGCATTAATCCCGGTGACTCGGTAACCCTTTACTACCGCGTTAAGCCACATCGCTCCGTAGCGCCACTACAAATTTTTAACAATACCTTTTATGCCCGCTACGACAGCCTGGAAGGCAACTTTGGCCAACAGACCGCCACACAGATCGATAGTGACGTGGACAATGATGGCGTTGGCGATGGCACTCCCGCAGCAGGGCGTGCGCGCCACTATAAATCTGCGGATGCACAAGCGCGAATGCAGATTATTGAGGTGAAAGCGGAACCGAAGCAGGCTTTGCAATTATCCAATGGTGCTGCCAGCGGCACCAATAAAGATACTGCGGTTGTGGGCGAGGAAATTCGCTATCAGCTGACCGCAAAAATTCCTGCAGCTAAATTGCGTAACTTTATTATCCGCGATGAACTGCCGGCGGGAATGCGCTGTGTTGAAGGGCAAACCGTAAACCTCGATGCATCGCCCTACGATGCTGCTGGTTTTATTCCCGGTGGTACTTTTAGCGCTACCTGTACCAGTACAGGTAGCGCTGATTACGTGGAGTGGAATTTTGGCGATCAGGAACTCACCACGGTAACCGGTAGCTTGTTTGATTTCCCGGTGGAATTTATTGCGCGCATTGAAAATAGCAGCAATACCGGTGATGGTGATGTGCTGGGTAATGGTGGTAGTTACACCACTGCCCAGGTGAGCTATGTGGATGAGGCTAATCAAAACGTTACAGTACCTTTTGCCTCCCACGAAATTACCGTGCTGGAACCTAAGATACAGCTGAACAAATCGTTCGCAGTAACTAACAGCGATGCGGATGATATTCTCACAGTAACTGTCACTGCAGAAAATATCGGTACTGCCGCCGCCTATAACCTACAGGTACTCGATGACCTTACCGGCTCCAAGTTAGTTTATATCGGCAATATTGGAGGTAATGATCCACCCCAAAATGTCGATATCACTTCCGTGGGTGCTAATGCACCGATCTTTAGCTGGAATCGCAGTAATGCGGATTACAGCATCGCCGTGGGCGCTACTAAGTCATTCACCTTTGATGTGCGGGTAGAGCAGGGTGTAGAGCCCCATGAGATTCTGGATAACACCATTCAGGCCCGCTGGCAGTCCCTGCCGGGCAAAGATATTTCACTGAATAGCGGTAAGACTATTGGCAATGATGGCGCTGCTGACGGTATGCGTATCGGCGTGTTACCAAATGGTGGCGACGCGATTAATGATTATGAAACCAATGCCAGTGCCCAGACAGAAGTCTTGCCGTTACAGATAAACAAAACCGATTTACAGCCCGCTTTAGCTCCCACCATTGGTGCTCATAAAAAATTCCAGCTGGAAATCCGCTTGCCAGAAGGTATCAGCCAAAATGTAGCGGTTACCGATCAGCTCGGCAGCCCGGAAGGCTATGTGCTTAGCCATAATGCCGATTTCGATATTACTTATGATTTTGTCGGTATCGAAACCATTAATGGCGCAGCGCCATCTGAAACAGCATTCAATAGTTTCCCCACAGATAATACTGCCGGCAATGCCACCTGGAATATTGGCACCGTGGATACTGCCAGTGAAAATGACACGGTTGGCGGTACTATTGAACCACTGATTCGTATTACCTACTTTGCCCGTATCGCCAATGATTTGGCTACAAATAATGGCGATTCCCGTCGCAATGGTGCCACCCTGTCTTACCGCAATGGCGAAACCGGAGCCGGGGAAAATCTCAATGACAACACCGCTGCGGTTACCGTGGTAGAGCCTTTGCTAGCGGTCAGTAAAACCGTCAGTAATGCGACCAACCCCGGCAATTTGCCTGTGGGTGGTGATGTACTGGAGTACGAAATTACCGTGGCCCACGATGGTGGCTCCACAGCAGCTGCTTACGACTTAAATCTGGTGGATACACTACCTTCGGAATTGCGCCTGGACAGCAGTTTCACCCCAACGGCACTAATTAATGGTGGTGCTGTGGCAGGTTTTGTCTCAACACCGGCGGCAGCGCCCAATGGCCCCTTGATTTGGGGGCGGGAGAACGGTGATAACAATCTGGACCTGCAGTTGGGTGAAACTCTGGTGATTACCTACCGCACTCAGGTGAATGGGGTATTTGGTTCTCCCATTAGCAATAGTGTGATGTTGGATTGGACCTCTCTCGACAACAGCAGTACAAATGATCAGGCCTATGAACGCGATGGTGCTGGCTGCCCAAGTATTTCGGCACCGGATGATTACTGTGTGGGCCCGGCCAGCGCCAGTATCGACACGGTGGATAACACCACTATTTCCAAGACAGTCATTGCGGATTCCGATAGCGCCACTCCAGTGGGTACGGTACGGGTTGGTGACACTGTTACCTATCAGCTGGTTCTGAATCTGCAGGCGGGCACCACACCGGCGGTAACCGTTACCGATACGCTGCCGAGCGGATTGGAGTTTGATTCCATTGTCAGCGTGAACGGTGATACCACCGCGCCCTACGATGACAACTTGAATGATTACACCTATGCGGCGATTGCCGTGCCTGGCGCCGGGGATACTGGTACCGTGACCTGGAATCTGGGCGATATCCTCAGTAACTTCGGTAATACCAATCAATTTATTATTGAGTACACCGCCAAGGTACAAACCGGCGCGGGCATTGCGGTGCCCACTGCCACCCTCACCAATACTGCGCAACTGAATTACACCGGTGCTGCCAGCACATTGCAGGACAGCGCCAGTATTACAGTACTGCAGCCGCGCCTTGCGAATCTGACTAAAACCGATGCCAACTGGCCCAGTTCCCATATGAATGTGGATCCGGCCAATGATGTGATGCAGTTTACTTTACAAGCCTGTAACACTGGCTTGGCTCCAGCTTACGATCTGTCTTTGACCGATGATCTGGCGACGCAGATGGAGCAAAGTTCCATCGCCAATTTACGGGTCTCCCTGGATGGCTCAGTACTGACTCAAGGTACTGATTATAGCTACACTGCACCGGTCAATCGCGGTGACGATATGCACTTTACTTTACAGGTGCCTATCGACGCTGGTGCCTGCTTGGATATTTATTATGAAATTGGCTTTTATACTGATATCGGCGGCGGTGAAAACTGGGTAAACACTTTTACAGCAAATGAATTTTGGTCACTGCCCAGCAAGAGCGGTGAACAGTATGCTGCAGTTCCCCTGGCAACGCCTTACCCGATGGGTACTGTTGCCACTACGGTAACGCCTCCGCAGAAAACGCTGCTTACTGCCCCCACAGCGGCAGTGGGTGAGGAAGTGATATACCGAATTCAAGTACCGGGTAGCGCCACTACTGCGGCGATTCACGATTTGGTGATTACCGATGTGCTCGACCCCAGCCTGACACTGGTGCAGCTGCAGGAAATTAATGGCCGCGCATTTACTGATAACACCAGCAGTAACAATATTGCCCTGGCTGTTGACATGCTTCCGGCCGGCGAAGTGGCAATTTTTGAAGTGCGCGCACGGGTTGCCAATAATGCAACCGCGCAAGCGGGGCACAACTTTGCCAATCAAGCCAGTTATACCTTTGCCGCCACTAAAGGTGGGGCTGCACAGGCCGGCGGTGTCGGCACTGCGCCGGTGCTTACTATTGTGGAGCCGGATTTATCCGCAACCAATACGGTGGTCAACCAGACCAGCCCCGGTAATGACCCCGATGCGGGCGATATTTTGCGCTTTACCCTGGACCTAGCCGCTGCGGGCAGCCCGGAGAATTCCACCGCTTTCGATTTGGCTATCCTTGAGCAGCTCTCTCTGGGGCTGCAATTCGTACCGGGCAGTGTCACCTTTGCAGGTGCCGCCCAGGCCGACCCCACGGTAACCGGCGATGGTGTTAATACTACGCAAACTCTCGAGTGGAGCCGTGCCAACAGCGATCTGGATATCTCTGCCGGTAATAACAGCCTACTGGTATTCGATGCTCTGGTACTGGATGAAGTGCTGGCAGCTGCCACACTTTCCACCACTGCGCGTATCGAGTGGACCAGTCTGGATGAAGATAACAGCAGTCCCCATGAGCGCAATGGTGCTGACGGTGTCGGCGGTTTAAATGATTATGTACTGGAAAATATTGCCGCACAGCTGACCGCCTCCAATGACAGCGTACTGAGCAAAACCCGTGTTGACGATAGCTACGGTAGCACCGATGTGCAGTTGCGTATCGGCGATCTGGTGGAATACGAGCTGCGTCTGGCCCTGCCAGAAGGTACAGCACCGAAGGCGCAGATTGTCGATACCTTGCCCCAGGGCATGGTATTCGCCGGCACTGTGTCGATCAATGGCGATAACAATGCACCTTTCGCGGCTGTGGCACCTTTCCTCCACAACGATATCGCCGAGCCGGTGCAGGCTGGTGACCCGGCCGCGGGCCCGACCACACTGAATTGGAATATTGCTGATTTGCGCAACCAAGGCGATAACAACGCAGCTAATGATGAATTTGTGCTGCGCTATCGCGCGCGGGTATTAAACCGCGATGTGCACCCATGGCCAGCCAACAATACTGCACTCACTAATAATGTTGTTTTCAGCTTCGATGCCGCTACCGGTAATGAAACACGCAATGACAGTGAAACTCTGGATCTGCTACAGCCAGACCTGGCAATAGCAATCAGTTCGAACCCTGCTGGGGGTACCACTCTCTCCGCCGGTGATAGGGTCGATTACACCATTACTATTACCAATAATGGTTCTGCGCCCGCCTATGATCCGCTCTTTAAAGATTTGATTCCCATCGGCCTGCGCCAGGCTGGTATCAATGTGCAGTCAGTAACTGTCAATGGCGCTACTGCAACGGTTGTTGCTCCAACTTTCGACAGCAGCACTGGCGCAGCGATTTGGGATTTCTCCGCGGGTACCGGTTACGCCATTAACCCAGGCCAGACTTTACAAATGGTGTACCGCGTTCAGGCGGATGCTAATTTGGGCGCGGGCCTTAATCTGCAAAATGCCGCTTATGTGGAGACTTATTACTCTTTGGATGGAGACAATCTGCCTTCTCTCGGTACGACGGCCGTGACTGCGGATATGCGCGAAGACTACGGCCCCACAGCCCCGGTGAGTGTGCAGTTTAATACTCCCAATGCCGCGCCGCTTTTCATTGAAAATACTCAGCCCACGGCTTCTATTGGCGAGCCGTTCAATTATCGCATTACTATTCCGCAAACGCCGCAGCCAGCAGCCCTGCACGATGTTAGCGTGTTGATTGACCTCAGTGCTTCCGCGGCGGATTTGGAATTTATTGGTGCGGCCAAGGTTTCCGGTAAAAATGCATTTACTCCGCAAAATACCGGTTCCGCTTCTGCACTGGTGATTGCCGATACTACCAACGGCATCGATGTGCCCGCTGGTGAGCAGGTGGTTATTGATGTAACGCTGCGCTTGCACGACAGTAATCCACCCAATGTGGATGGCTTCATGTTTAGCAACAGCGCCAGTTACAGCTACAACTACGATAATGACAACCCGGCCATGGGGCAGGGTGCTGGTACGGGTAATTCCACCTTGGATATGCAGGTGGTAGAACCCACGGCGATTACCCTGACAAAAACCGGCCCGGCCAGTTTGCAGTCCGGTTTACCTGGCACCTTTACTTTGGACTTACACAATATTGGTACCGGCCCAGCCTGGGATATCAGCGTGACCGATATCCTGCCGGACAATAATCCCGGTGGCATGTGTGAAACCGCACCAAATAATTTTGCCGCACAAATCACCGATGCGGCCGGTACTGCGATTGCCACCCTGAGCGAAGGTACCGATTTTAATACGGCCTTTGATGCAGCCAGTTGTACTCTTACCATCACATCAATTGGCGCTGGGGCAATGTTGGCTGCGGATCACCATCTGCTGCTAAGTTACGACGCTACTCTGGATGTAGATACCCACGATGGCGATACGCTCACTAATATTGCCGGGGTAACGCTGTGGCACAGTTGGGATAGCAGTGCGCCTGAAGCGCGTCAGTACACCCGTCCGGCGCCTACCGATGGTACACTTGGCGTGCTCGATCATGAGGATGCCTATACCCTGAGTGCTTCAGTTCCCAAGGTAACTTTCTACAAGACTGTCGAGAATGTTACTCGTGGACAAAACCCGGCTGTCACGGCCAGCCCTGCAGAGGTATTGCGCTACACCCTCACTTTGAAAAATATCAGCGGTGTGGATGTCAGTGGTATTGAGATTACTGATGACTTGGGCCGCCTAAACAGCTTGCCATTGTTCCAGTCGGGCTCCCTGCAACTGGTTACTGCTCCGGCGAGTAGCGATAGCAGCGGGACAGATGCTTCTGCTGGTACCCACGGCAGTGGCTTGTTGAAGGTGACCAATCTTGACTTGGCAGCAAGTGGCAGTGCGGGTGATTCCATTCAGTTGATCTATGAAGTAAGTCTCGCCCCTGTCATAGATAGCGGTACAACTGTGTTGAATCAGGCTCAGGTACAGTTGCCCGGTCAATTACTGAAAAACAGTGATGATCCCAATATTAACGGTACTGATGATCCTGACGCTGCGGGGGATGAAGACCCTACTCAGGTATTAATTGAATCTGAACCACTGCTGGTAATTCATAAAACCTCAGCAGATATGACCGGTGACCCGGACCTGCTGATGGTGGCGGATACCCTGCGCTATACCATTCGCGTGGAAAATACCGGTAACGAAAATATCGTTAACGGGATGTTGCGTGATCAGATCCCAGCGAATACTACTTATGTTGCTGGCTCCACCACCTTGAATGGTTCTGCGCTTACAGATGTAAGTGGCGCTTCGCCGCTTGAAGCGGGTATGAACATTAATACATCTGGCGAAGCCGATGGTTTCATTGCTGCAGCGGCAACTGGCGCTGTGCCTGTGATGGTTACCTTTGATGTCACCATTAATGACGTCAATGACGGCACTATTATTTCAAACCAAGGCTTTGTTAATGGCGAAGGTGCTGGTAGTGGCCCCTTCGATGAAGTCCCATCGGATGACCCCGCTACAGATGCCCCCAACGATCCAACAATAGATATTGTTGGCGATGTTCCCCTGCTGGTTGCTCATAAGACCGTGGCAATTACGGTGGATAATATTTCTACGGGTATTGTCGACCCCGGTGATGTGCTGCGTTACACCATTGCGATTACCAATATGGGGGGGGTTGATGCGCTGCAGGTGGCACTCACTGACCAAGTGCCTGCAAATACCACTTATGTTGCCGGCAGTACCACCTTAAATGGTATCGCGGTTGCTGATAATGCCGGTGGTATGTCACTGCTGAATACTGCATTGCCGGTATCTTCTGATGACCTAACCCCACCTTTGCCAGGTGCCAACGAGGGGGTGATTACTTCTGCACAAACTGCCACCGTAACTTTTGATGTAATGGTGAATATGGATGCTGCCAGGGGTACGGTAATCAGTAACCAGGGCAGTGTTGCTGCAGAAGAACTGCCACTGGTACTCACTGATGCAGATGGCAATCCGGCCAATGGTGCCCAACCGACACTAGTGGTGGTGGGTGATGCACAGCTGCTTTCAATTGTAAAAGAAGTTGCCGTTGTCGGCGGTGGCGCAGCCGAAGCCGGAGCAGTGCTGGAGTATCTGGTGACCATTGAAAATATCAGTGGTGTGCCGGCGACCATGGTAAATATTATTGATGACCTAATGGTTGCCGGCGATGGTGTCCTTACCTACGTTGCAGACTCTGCCATGCTCAACGGCCAAGTAGATGGAGTCAGCGTTGCCGGTACGGTAATTACTGCTGACTACTCCACAACTTATGGAGATTTGCTGCCGGGTGAAAGTGTGACATTGCGCTTCCAGGCAAAACTTTCCGACAGCCTGGAAATTGGCTACACCGTGGTGAATACCGCGGAAGTGCACTGGAATGATCCACCTTCAAGCAACCAGGCCAGTGTTGCTATCGATGTTGGTGGCACACCGGGAATCGCTAATTTGGCCGGTTACCTGTGGCACGATGTGAACTTCAATAATCAGGCCGATGCCGATGAACGCCTGCTGTTGAATTGGGCAGTGGATCTGTATTTCAACGGTGCATTGCTGGAAACAATCCAGACCGATGAAAATGGCTATTTCCATTTCCAGGGACTGGTACCCAACAATTATGGTGGCCTTAGTTACGAGATGCGCTATACCGCGCCGGATGCCAGCGAAAGTACCGCATCTCTGGGTAATCCGGTTTCCGATTTCACCAATGGTCCCCAGCGTATTAGTGAGATCTTTGTGGAGTCGGGTGCTAATCCGCAAGACTTAAACCTGCCGCTCACGCCAAACGGAGTCATTTACAACTCCATCCTGCGTGCTCCGATTACCGGCGCTACGCTGAGTATGCTGCGTGCCAGCTCAGGCCAGGAGCTGCCGAATCGTTGCTTCGATGATGAAAAGCAGCAGGGTCAGGTAACCCGTGCCGGTGGCTACTACAAGTTCGATATTAATTTCGATGATGCCGCCTGTCCGGCCAATGCGGACTACCTGATTCGAGTAGAACTGGCCGATGACAATTATGTCGGTGGTGAATCCCTGGTTATTCCAGCGCAGACCAATGAGGAGACTGCCGGATTCGATGTGGGCGCTTGCCTCGGCAGTAATGCGGATATGGTGCCGGGTACTGCGCAACACTGCGAGGTGCAACTGTCCCCGGCTAATCCGCCACTGGATATAGAAGCACGTGATACCCTGACCAACTATTACCTGCGCCTGACTCTGGATAACAAACAAATTCCAGGGGATAGCCAGTTGTTCAACAACCATATCCCCCTGGACCCGAAATTAGAGGGGGCGCTCTCTATTACTAAAACTGCGGCCATGTTGAATGTGACCCGCAGCCAATTGGTGCCTTACACCATTACCTTCGGCAATAACCTGCCGGTACCGCTCACCGATTTGCAGCTGGTGGACTTTTTCCCCGCAGGCTTCAAATACGTGGCCGGCTCGGCGCGTCTCGATGGTGAACCGGTGGAACCGGAGATGAAGGGGTTACAGTTGATCTGGTCGGACCTACGTGTAGAGGCGGATCAGACCCGCGAGTTGAAACTGCTACTCGTTGTAGGCTCCGGTGTAGGGGAGGGCAAGTATGTGAACCGTGCACGTATGTTTAACCAGCTCTCCGGGCAGGCGGCGTCTGGTGAAGCCTCGGCGACCGTGCGTGTGGTACCGGACCCCACTTTCGACTGTACCGATGTGATCGGTAAGGTCTTCGACGATAAAAATATGAACGGCTACCAAGATGCCGGTGAAGGTGGACTGGCCGGTGCGAGGGTCGTCAGTGCAACGGGTCTCAATGCCACTGCCGATGCCCACGGTCGATTCCATATTACCTGTGCGGTGGTGCCGAACCCCGATCGCGGTTCCAATTTTGTGCTCAAGCTCGACGACCGCAGTTTGCCAAGCGGCTATCGTCTCACCACAGAAAACCCGCGCGTGGTGCGTGCGACCCGAGGCAAGATGGTGAAGTTTAACTTCGGCGCCAGCCTGCATCGGGTAGTGCGCCTGGATATGGCCGAGGCGGTCTTCGAACCGACAACTACCGAGATGCGTCCCCAATGGCAGTCCCGAATTGAGCTGCTGCTGGAAAAACTCAGTGAAGCGCCCTCGGTATTGCGCCTGTCCTACCTCGCGGAAAATGAAGACCCGGATTTGGTGGAAGAGCGTTTGCAAACGATCAAGGCGGATATTGCCGAGCAGTGGGCGCGTAGTTATGGCGACTACGAACTGACGATTGAAACGGAAGTGTTCTGGCGGCGTGGTGCGCCGCCCAGCAAAGGAGGGTGGCAGTAATGTCCTTTGCAGATGGCAATAAAAAGCGCAGTAACTTGGAGTGTTCGCGCACACCTGGCACAGCGGTTGTTGCGAAAAAAAACACTCGCACATTTCGTCGGCGTGAGCGTTGCCTGGCCACAGCGATTACTTTGGCCTTGGCAATGCCTGTACACGCGCAGCAGCAATCTGATACCGAGGTAGCCGAACCCCTGGAAACCAGCTGGTGGCAGGTGTGGCAAAAAATTCCCGGACTGGCGCCAGAGGTAGAGGAGCCGCAGACGGAGTTTGAGGAAAAATCCATAGGCAGCAATACGGAAACGATGTTGCTGCGCGCCCCTTCCAATCAATGGCTGCAGGATGCGGGCACTTTTATTGCCCCTCCCGAGCCGATTGTGGTGGAAGACTTTATCGAGCCATTACAGTTTTTCGCTGTGGCTGATGAAGTTTCTCCTGAGGACATCGCGTTATTGCGTGAAAAGCTGGATGAGCTGGGAGAGACGCCCAATTTCCAATTGCATTTTATTGGTCACACCGATTCGGACCCGATGCAAAAAGAATTCGTTGCGGATTACGCAAGTAAGGAAGAATTTACCCTTGCTCGCGCTCAATTCGTGGCAGATTTTTTCCAGCAGGCTTTGGAACTGCCGGAAGAGATGATCGCGGTGGAAAGCCGCGGTGACGCAGAGCCCATTGCCGACAATATCACTACTGCCGGACGCGAACTGAACCGTCGTGTGCAAGTGCAGGTGAGTTACGATGCTCTGGATGCAGAGGCTATGGCAGCCCGTGCCCGCGCTGAAGCCCTGGCACTTAACCGGGTCAAAGTGTGTCGGCAGGAAACGGTTTGTAGATTGAATTATACCGCTGGCACTGAACAGCGCGCGCGCTTAAAAAACCTGGTTAATCCTTTGCGCTGGCAGCCGGGGCAGGCGAATTTACCCGAGGCGTTCTTACGGCGTATCCGTGAAGTGCGCACAAATCTGGCCAACAAAAATAATCTGGTGATTCATTTTGTTGGTCATACCGATGCGTTGCCTCTGCAAATTGGTGAAAGCTCTGAGCAGCAACAGAGTGCCTATCAGGAAAAGTCCCATAGCGAAGCCCGCCGTGTTGCTCTGGCGGTGCGCGATGCCCTGGGCCTACCGGACACCATGATATCCAGTAGCGGCAAGGGCGCCAGTCAGCCCATAGCCGCTAATGATACACCCAAGGGGCGCACCCTAAACCGCCGTGTGGAAGTGGAGTTCTGGTACGACGATCCCCTCGAAGTGGCGGTGGATGGCGTACAGGCCTGCCCGGAAGCGGCAGCCGCAGAAACCATTACCATTGCCCATCAATCCCTGCGTGGCGATATAGCCCCTATCCGTTTCGATAATGGCGATCCGATTATTACCCAGGCGCAGCTGACTCAAATTCGCGCTGCCATGGGGGAAATTTCGAGCAAAGCCAATGTGCGCCTGAGCTTTATTGGCTATAGCGAAAATAAGCGCATGGACCGCCGGGAAGCTATGGTTTACGGCGATGATGTTGGGCTCTCTGGTGCCCGCGCCCGCCGCGCGATGGAGCAGGTAAAAGAGCTTCTCAGCCTCGAAGACTCCCAAGTGGAATTTGAAGGGCGCGGTTATGTGCAGTCCGACGATGTAGTGGCCAACGGTTTCACCCTGGATGAAGGCGCGAGGGTTGAAGTGCAGGTGCTCTACGATGAGCTGGCGATTCTGGCGGAGAGCGACCGCCTGGAAATCGAGCGTATTAACCGCGAAGCTATCGCTAACAACCCCTATTCACTGAATTTAATGCGTATTACTGTGGATGGCAGCCCCGAATACGATCCCTATAAAAATTCTGCCGATCTGCAGCGCTGTACCGATGTGGCGCTGGATAATGCCAATATCCAGTTCCGCTTCGATAACAAAAAAATGCAGCCGCGTCTGAATATTTCAGCCTGGCCCAATACCATTCGCTATGCGGATAACCCGGATACCGAGCAAAGCGAGAACCGCGTGGTTTTCCGCAGCTACACCAACTATCCCAGTTTTATTGAGCGGGCAGAGGTACGCCTGTTTGAAGAAGGGCAGTCCCTGAGAGACACGCCGCTTGACATAGTCCCGCTGGCTGCCGGAGAAGGGGAGTGGTTTGCAGAATTTTCCCATTTCCAGGCACCGCTAAAAAAACTGCACTATGTATTGCGGGTGTACGATAAAAAAGGCCGCTTCGATGAAACTGCCGAGCAGACTCTGTGGCTGGTGGATAAGGTTGAAGAGTCAACGAAAGAGGTAAACGTTTCACAGGAATTATTGGTTGGCTACGGTGAAAATCGCCTAGCGCGAAGAAATATTCCTCTGGATGGTAACAGTGTGCTGGTGAACGGTGCCGAGGTACCGCCAGGGCACACTGTGTGGCTGGCGGGCAACCCGGTACCGGTCAACGAGCAGGGCCAGTTTGTCGCCGAACAAATTTTCGACCCCGGTATGCACACCGTGGAAGTGGCGGTTCTGGATGAAGAGGGCAATGGTGAATTGTTCCTGCGCGATCTGGAATTTGCCAAAAACGATTGGTTTACCGTGGGTATTGCCGATCTCACGATTGGCTATGACAAAACCAACGGCCCGGCAGCTTTGGTTACCGGCGATGAAACCCACTACGACAATTCTGTTAGCTACGATGGCCGCCTGGCGTTTTATACCAGCGGTGGTTTCGGTGAGGGCTGGCGCCTCTCTGCCAGTGCGGATACGGAAGAGGGGCCGGTGGATGATTTATTTTCCAACTTTATGGAAAAAACGCCCGATGCTCTGTTCCGCCGTTTAGATAGTGATCTTTATTATCCCACCTTTGGTGACGACTCCACCGTAGTGGAAGACGCACCCACCTCCGGCAAGTTTTATGTGAAGTTGTCCAAGTACGACGACTACGGCTTGTGGGGTAATTTCAAGGCGACCTATGCCGATAACGAACTGGCGCAAATAGACCGCGCACTCTATGGTGCTAACGGCCACTTCGAAAGCGATTCCATGACCAGCTTCGGGGAAAAACGCTTTCAGGTCGATGCCTTTGGTGCGGAGCCAGGCACTATTGCCGGGCGCGATGAGTATCGTGGAACCGGTGGCTCCCTGTATTTCATGCGTCATCAGGATATTCTCAACGGCTCCGAACGCCTGCGGGTTGAAGTGCGGGATAAAGACTCCGGTTTGGTACTGGCAGTAAAAAATCTTTCCCCGGTGATCGATTACGATATCGATTACATTCAAGGCCGCGTACTGCTGAACAAGCCCTTGTCTGCCTTGGCTAACGATAATCTGTTAATCCAGGATGGCTCCTACAACGGTAATCCGCAGTATCTGGTAGCCCGCTACGAATATACCCCCGGCTTTGAAGAGATGGATACCCTTGCCTTTGGTGGCCGCGCCCATTACTGGTTTGGAGATCACGTAAAGCTGGGGCTCAGTGCTACCCAACAGGATGAGGATGACAGCGAAACTGCGCTGCAAGGCTTTGACTTAACATTACGTAAAACGGCAGGCAGCTGGCTGAAAGTGGAAGTGGCCAACAGTGAAGGCGGTAATCTCGATAGTACCAACTCCTTAGATGGTGGTTTTACTTTTGATAGCGGTCAAACTTTTGATCCTGAGGCTAGCGCTGCTGCCAACAAAATTGAAGCTAGCCTACAGCTGGGTGATTTCTTCGAAAGCCTACGCGGCTCCGGTAATTTCTATCACCAGCAACGGGAAGCGGGGTTTTCTGGCCCCGGTCAATTTGCCCGCGGTGAAACCACCCAGTTTGGAGCGGGGATCAACCTACCTCTCGGTGAAAGTTTCGATGTGGGCTTGAAAGCGGATAGTAAAGAAGAGGAATTCGGCCTGCACACCAGTGCAACGGATTTGATGCTCGGCTACCGTCTCAACGATCACTGGCATCTCAGTTCCGGTGTGCGCAGCGATAGCCGCGAAGATTTCTCCCAAGTTGTAGCGGCCACCCAGACCCAGGGCGACCGCACTGATATGGCAGTGGAGGCCAGTTATGATTCTGGCGAAAATTGGAGTGCTTTCGGCTTTGTGCAGGGTACCGTAGAGGTGACCGGCACTCGTGAGGAAAACAATCGTGTCGGTGTCGGCGGTGCCTACCGGGTGAGCGACAGACTCACCATGGATAGTGAGGTTTCCAGCGGTGATACCGGCATGGGCGCGCGACTGGGCACTGACTTCCTGGTGAGCGACAGAACCAGCGTATACCTGAATTACACCCTCGATAACGAGCGCAGCGATACCGGCGTACGTGCCCGCAAAGGCAATATGAGTACCGGCTTCCGCAGCCGTTATTCCGATACCCTGAGCATGTATGGTGAGGAGCGCTACAGTCACGGCGATATCTCCACCGGACTGACGCATGCCTTGGGTATGGACCTGGCGCCCAATGATCGCTGGACATACGGCACCACGGTAGAAGCGGGCACCCTGGAAGACCCACGCACCGGTGCCAAAACCGAGCGCAACGCCCTGGGCCTTAATATGGGCTATAGCCTGGATGCGATCCGTTTGGCCTCAGCGGTGGAATACCGTACCGATGCCATGGAAACCGCAGTGGATGAAAATACTGTGCTGGAATCCGAGCGCGATACCTGGCTGCTGAAGAACACCCTGAGCTATCAGCTCAACCCAGACTGGCGCTTGGTTGGCAAATTTAATTACTCCGATAGCAAAAGTTCCCAGGGCGAGTTCTATGATGGAAAATTTACCGAAGCGGTAATGGGCTACGCCTACCGCCCGGTGAATCACGATCGCCTCAACACGCTATTGAAATACACCTATTTCTATAACGTGCCCACCAAAGATCAGGTAACCGTAGAAAACACCTCAGCTGAATTTATTCAGAAGAGCCATATTTTCTCCGTGGATGCCAGCTATGATCTCACCCAGCGCTGGACCCTGGGAGGCAAATACGCCTACCGCCTCGGTCAGCTAAGCCTGGATAGAGAAGACCCGGAATTCTTTGACAGCCGCGCCAGCCTCTATGTACTGCGCGCAGACTGGCATTTTGTAAAACGCTGGGATCTCCTCATCGAAGGGCGCCTGCTCGATTTACCCGACGCGCAGGACAGCAAGAGCGGTGCATTAATTGGCCTATATCGCCATATTGGTGACCACCTCAAGCTGGGGGTGGGCTACAACTTTACGGATTTCTCTGATGATCTTACTCAGCTGGATTACGACAGCCAGGGGATGTTTGTGAATATTGTTGGGAAGTTATGACCAAAGGGTTGTGAGGGACAGTCTGAAAATATGAGAAAACTGCTAGTTAAGTTGCTGTTGGATTTAGTAATTAAGTTGTTACCTCAGGTCTTCTTGATTTAAAGACTCGATTTCACTCACAACAAGTAACAAAGAAGATCCAGTGGAGTATTTGTACTCCACGCGGTCTGTTTTTTTGGAATTAGCGTATCAGATTCATTAAGTCACTATTGTTGAGGACCATCGGAGTGAGGCTCTAGTTGGTGTTTAGTCGCGTACTCATCTCCAATTAAAAAATATAAGATACTCCTGCCTGCCATACACCAAGGTTATCCAGATCGAATTCCACTTGTTCGTTTTCAGTTATTTTATATTTGCCGATCTCTCCGATATTATATTGAATATATTCAGTATTCATACGCAAAGAGTCGGTGAAGTTGTAGCGGAACCCACCTCCAAGGTGGACGAAGCTTTTGTTGAATGATCTCGACTCGTGGACGTCGATTCCTTCAATTATCCCTTCCATAGATAGAGACCAATCTAGCTCTCCAAAGCTATAACCCCCTAGCAGATACAGGCAGGTTCTTTGGCAGGATTTCGAAAGCTCAAAAACACCGGTCAGGGAGAATACTTCTAAATCAAACTTTTGCCAGGAATCAAAAATTACCGCCGTGACGGGATCGTTCTCATCAAAATCCCACGCGTCAATTTTATCAGTAGAAACGGTGCTGTAGCTTAATCGCAATTCCAGCGGATAATTGTCAAAGTTTGCCCCTATTGAAATACTATTCCATGACTCTCTCTCAGAAGCAGTGAATTCTAAGTAGCTAAACTCCTTTGTATTTCCTTTCTCAGTTGTTCGATAATCTCGAGTAAGTTCTATTTCGCTATATCCTGTGTTTAAGGATATATATGGATGGAAACTTAGTGTCTTTTGGTTGCCGAACTCGGCTGCACTAGTGTTAGTTGAAATAACAAGAGCTACGAGAACGGTGGTTAAACGAGAATGCATGGCTTCCTCCATATGGTTACTACGCTTTTTCTTAATTTCTAAGACTGGGTTCTTAGGTTTAAAACGGGTTGAAACCAATCAATATAGCGACATTGCTTCGATTGGAAATACTGAGGTCAGGTAGTGGAGAAGTAGTAAATTCATTTGGTCTTCACTGCTTAGGTAAGACTGACAACAGGTATCCTGTCTCCCTACAAAGCAGTGGATACTTCTTACTTCTATGATATGCCCTACCTCTGCTACGGTAAAAAAGGCACAACAATACTCAAAAATCTACTGTGTGACAATGAGCCAAATTTAGACTTGGCCACATGTAATTGAAGATTAGGAAAAGATGGTATTGATACTTCTGTACCTAATTTAATCTTCTGGGATTTTATGAGTCGAGTCTTACTTGAACGAATGTTCCAAATGAATAATGGTTTAGTAGCTAACTCATAATGTCTATTAGCCAGTTGAGGTTATGAGTCTACCTAAATAGAAAGTGAGATGTTCGTAAGATCTTTTCGCTAATAAGAGAAAAGGGCATTTAGGTGCTTGGGGTGACGGAATTTTTAATATTGTTTGTTAGAAACTGAAATGACCTTGCTTTCAATGTAGCCTGTCTTTGACCGATATTGATTAATATCGGTCAAAGACAGACATGCTATGTTGGCAATCAAATTAAGATCGCAAGAAATCAACTTGAGATTATTGCTTGGCTAATTTTGATATATCAACTTCAAGCCCTGCCAAGTGAGTAGTAAGCTCCTTAGGGATTTCAGAGTACACTTCACCACCAAGGTGCTCAGCAAGAAACTCTTCCATCTTTATTAAATAAGCCATCAGGTTATTGCGCTTGCTAAATCCATGCCCCTCATCTTTAGCTAAAATATACTCGACAGCCAAATCTTTTTGATACATTTTTATAGCAATTTGATCAGACTCAAGCTGAGTAACACGAGGATCATTTGCACCTTGCACCAACAGTAAAGGAGCTTTAATTTGATCAGTAAAGTTTATAGGTGATCTGTTTTGCATATCTTCTCGATCAGCTTGTACCAATGGGTCACCGATTGCTTTTAATCTGTGAGAAAGAAATTCTCGTTCATACTCCGGGAATGATTCTATCAATGTGATTAAACTTGATGGACCTACAAAAGATATGGCGGCTGCATATACATCTGGGGTGAAAGTCAACCCAGAAAGTGCCGCATAGCCGCCATAAGAGCCACCCATGATGGCCACTCTATTTTTGTCTGCAATACCTTGTTCTACTAAATACTCAACACCATCCGTCAGATCGTGTTGCATCCCACCGGTTCCCCACTGGAGATTGCCCAAAGCAATAAAGGTTTCCCCGAAGCCTGCAGATGCGCGAAAGTTGGGTTGCAACACGGCATAGCCACGATTTGCTAACAGTTGAGACACACGGTTGAAAAAGTCAGCACCAAGTCTCCAGTAATCTCTATACCAAGGGCCACCATGCGGCAATACTACTAGCGGTAACTGACTACTCTTGCCTTTAGGTAGCGTTAAATAGGCCTGGATGGCGATGCCATCACGGGCTTCATAGGTAATAGAACGTCTTTCTGCCAGAGATTCAGGGTCTAACTTTGTATCTTTATCAATCAAGCGCGTTAGCGACTGGTCTGTTTGATTGTAGGTATAAAAAGCTCCCAGATCGACATCGCTAGCAATGTCCAACAACCAAATGCCAGACTCTTCATTTATAGAGATAACATCGATCTCTACTCTGCGAGTAAACTGAGTAGTGATAAATTGCCAGTGTTTTTGGAATTCCTTACTAATCGGATAATCTTCTCGGTATCCATAGTAGTAAGAAACCAGCTGAAGCTCACCATCTTTATTGAAAAGACTCTTGTAAACATCAGCACGTTTATTGGGGTCTGTATGCACATCAGTAATTTCTCTTGAGGCCAGGTTCAATTGCTTTAACCCCGATGTGTCTGCCTCACCGTAACTAGACTCGAAATAGACTCTCTCGAGATCTGAGTTATAACTGGACAGGTGTAAGATTTCTCCCGGCTCAGTTTTCAGAGACTTTTGCCAGGATTTGTTCTTACGAATAAATAATTCCATGGATGAATCCGGGTTGGACCTTACACCGGCAACAGGAATTCCCTCTTTGTCTATCAGCACATCATGGAAGTGCTGATTATTCGACATTATTGATGTCAACTTACCAGTTTGGGTGTTCAATTGGTAAAAACTTAACAGCTTTGGATCGTCGTGATTAGCGAAGAGGGTTAGACTGTTGGGCTTTTCTGAAGCTTGTCCTAAAAGTATATAATTTACGCCATTTTTCGATGTTAATTTATGGGTATTGAGTAAATTTAGATCTTTACCTTTTACCTCTAGATCCAACTTATAAATCTGATGTTGCTCATTTCCATTGGAATCTTTAGAGACATACATACCGAGCTGATGCTTATCCCAAGAAAAGCTATCTGCGCCGTCGGCAAAAGCGGTCAACGGGAAGGCATCTTCAACACTTCCGTTACTCGGCATTACATAGATATTCAGTGCTCCATTGTATTGCTGGAGCCAAGCTAGCCATTGCCCATCAGATGATAGTTTGACTCCACTAATTACAGAGTCATTAAAGAAGCTCTCAACAGGGAGTAGCTTCTGCTGAATTTCTGCCGATGCTGAATCCTCCACGAGAAGGTTCACACTGCAGCCACTAAATGCGGCTGCAAGACTCAGCCAACAGATGGCTTTGCGTACTGACCAGCGATGATTTTGTAATTCCATGAGTTTTACTCCTTATCAACAATGACTACGCGGCATACTGTAGATGAGCAATAAATTATTGTAAAGCAATAATTTATTGCTTAATTGCAGAAATATTATATTGTTGTATAATGCCTGCCTATCCAGTGGGAGCAAAATTGTGAACTACAAGATCCAGGTTTTAAGTACACGTCTACGTTGGGCAATCGTGGTAATTAGCCTTATTGCTGTTACTAGCTTACCAATCATTTATTTTTTCTATGATATGAATGGCTTCAATAGTAGTAATCCAGTTTTTCAAGAGTTGTGGGGGTTAGGTGATCAGTTCAGACCGATGCTAATCCTCGGCCAGTTGCCAACTTTTGTGCTTTCCGGTTTGTTTATCTACTGGCTTTGGCGACTTTTTGGGCAGTATGCCAAGGGTGATTATTTTGGTAAGGAGAGTGACCGATGCTATCTATGGCTAGTTTGGCTATATGGAGTTTCAATCCCATTAGGTATGTTGGAGTCGCTGTGGCTTAGTTATCTATCGTATGTGCATAATAATGAGTTTACTTTATTCTTTGCACTCGATATTGGCAGGCTATTTACATTGTTCGTGCTAGTGAGCGTCCTCTATATTTTGCGTGCAGCAAAACAAATCGATCAAGAAAACAAAGAGTTTGTTTAGCATGGCTATCATTGTCAATCTAGATGTAATGCTGGCTAAGCGAAAAGTCAGTTCAAAGTCGTTGGCAGCAGAGATAGGAATTACTGAGGCTAATCTGTCCCTACTGAAGCGTGGTAAAGTGAAGGGCGTTAGGTTTGACACCCTATCGGCAATATGTGAGGCACTAGAGTGTCAGCCAGGTGATATTTTAGAGTTCAGGCGGGATGAGTGACTTGCTCACTGGATTTTTTATAGGTAAAGGTTAAGGGGCTAGGTTATAGTCAATTAAAATTTCGCCAGAATCTAACATTAGTGTACGGGGTTACCTTTAAGAATAAACTTTTGGACTCCGTATATCTTCATGCATTGTATTACTTTCCTAAAATTTTTTCTGTAGTGGTTCATCAACTTTCCACACTTAAAGCTGACCAGTAATTCAGCAGCTATCTTCTTTTATAGCTAAGCTATACCCTATAATTGTCATCCGTAATATGGCAATTGGTAGTTCCCACTCACCAATATAAATTTTCGGGTGATAGTAGTGGCTTTTAAACTGCATATCATTACATATTTATATTTACTTTCTTTTTCTCTTATAACCTTTGCTAATAACTTTTCTAGTCAGTCAGCCTTTGGGGTGGCACCGCCCTCAGAAGTTGAAATAGCTGTCTCGGAAATGAAAAGTCGAACTGGGGATATAACGTTAACTTGGCATCCTCCCCCAGAGACGGTAGACACCTATGAGCTTGTAAAGCAAAAAAATAATGGAGTTTGGTCTAAGCCCATAAAAATTTCTGGGCATTCTTATCGGGCTAAAAAGTTATCTACAGGATCTTGGGGATTTAAGGTCCGGGCTTGTAATAATAGTGGATGTGGCGCTTATTCCAATGAAAAGTGGGTAGATGTAGCTATCCCACCTTCTTCGCCAAGAAATGTTACCGCTTCTGGTGGCGAGGGAGAACGAGTTCAGCAGGTACAGCCTCCTGTACAGTCAGCCCCTTTATCAGTGATTACTGCTTCAGACAACCCAGAATCTCATGGAACGGTCAAAGTTCAATGGGAAGCTCCAGATACTGGAGCAAAAGTAACGGGGTATGAAATTGAGCAGTGTAAAGATGATTGTGCAACATGGTCCTCAGTCTATATAGGAGCAAAAGTTGTATCAGTAACCCTCCCGATTGAAAAAAATAATCGATTAAAGAGTGGTTCTTACAAGTTTCGAGTTCGGTCTTATGCTACCGGAGGTCGTTTTACGTCCTACAGTGAATGGGCAACATCCCCAAGGGTTGCTGTGATCCGAAAGGGGCTGATAAATCCCAAAGAAGTTAGATTTACCCAGGATAGTATTAAGCCGACGTTTTCAAATGGTCGTAAAATTGAAGATTTAATTCAAAACCTTAAAGAGGGTAAAGTAACTGCGTATGATGTCCCTCCTATTCGGGTCTTTGGTCGTGACGGAAAGATTTACTCCCTGGATAATAGAAGGCTCAAAGCTTTTCAAGAGGCGAATAAGCCGATAAGAATAATTCCCGCCACATCAGAGGAGTTATCTACCAGATCATTTAAGTTTACCAGTCGTAACGATGGTACATCTATTCGTATCCGTGAAGAAGGTGAAGATCGATGAAATCACTAGATCTGCCAAATAAGCTGGGTGAAATTAAAACAAGGGCTGATTTTTCCAGTTTCATCTTGGATGTACTTGAGGATTTCAAAAATAACGCATCAACCTGGGAAAATACTGATTTAGCCAATTTTCTCGAAGCAATGGCGGCATGGACGGAAGACATGGATGGATTTTATGCAAATCAAGGGAAGGGTGTGCCTGAAAATGTTCAGTGGAAAGTCTTTGCTGAAATTATTTATGCAGCAAGAATTTATGAATGATTTGCCAGGGAATCCTACTTATCTCCTAGGATAATATATTTAGAAATTAATAAGCGGTTATCCTGAAGCTTGCCAAATGCTTTCCATTGGTAATCAGGTAGGCAAGATGGCACTCCCTGATAATGGTCTAAATGATGTTGGGTGAAATCCATATTTACATCTTCAAAGTCATTTAAGTGATATAGTAATTCTGGGTCATCTTATTCTGATTCTTGTCGCTGTTTACCTTAAGGTATCCATTTATTACTCTCCAGATATAAACTGAGAGTAAACGTTTCTATTGGGGTCGATACATGAGTAGTCGCTCAAATTTATGCTATTTGACTCTTTATAATGTCATTTATTTAGTATGTGGCTTATTGGTACCTTTAAAGGTTGATTCTGCGACACTGGCTCAGCCCTGCTTTTCAGGGCCTAATCCGTTCTGGCAGGAATCTAGTGCCATTAAAGGCAGTTGCATTATTGATTCTAGATGTTATGTCATTAATTTATTTGTTGGGAGCTCAAAGAAAAATAAAAATTTGTTGCCTGTTGGGATTGAGTCCCATCAGTATGTATCAAATGAGGCTTCCAAAAGCGATCAGTCATCGTTCCACTCAGAGAAGATCGAAGGCTTAGATGAGTTATATGCAAAAGCTCCCGCAGCGAAGAAAGAAATTGACCTTCTGGCTGATAAAATAGCGGCTATGAATGAGGGGAGTGTTGCTAAAGTGCCGATAAAGTCTTTAGAGAGATCTAAGGAAAAAGTTATTAATGATTACGGCGGTGATCCAAATCGAATCATGGATCTTGCAAGGAATACCATTGTTGTACCGCAGGATAAAATCCCTATAGTGGTTGGAATGCTTAGGGCAAAAGGCGCAATGGTAAAAGTTATCGATGGATCTGTGGATCCGTTAGGTTATAGCGGAGTAAACTCTAAAATTAAAACGAGTAGTGGTTTGGTTGCAGAAATACAAGTGAACTCCCCTGAGATGATATATGCAAAAGAATCTCCTGACTCTGCAGTAGCTCTACTGGGTAAGGACGTATATGCATCTATTGCAAATAGAACCACAATTGAAGGTGGAAAAGGGCATGAGTTATACGAGAAATGGCGCTCTTTGAAAGAAGATGATCCACGAAGAAAGAGGATTGAAGTTGAAAGTAAAAATTACTATTCATCTTTGAGGTCTGAGTTGATGCCGATTAAAACGGGTGAATATTTAAATCTAAGGCATATTTTTATTGACTATCCTTTTGAGTCAGTCATGTTTAGGAGGGATCATCAGACTAAAAATATATACAGAAAATTTTATGGTGAAGAGGAAGGTCAAACTCCAATTCCCAGCAATAATCGACTGTTTAATGATGCCCTCCGGCATGGGCAAGAAATATCTCAGGAAGAATATCTTAAAGGGAAGGGGAAAGGGAAAGGAAATGAGGGTTAATGTCTAATTGTGAGTATATCCAAAGAGTTAAAGATAATAATCTCGTGGTCTTTATGTTGGTGTGGGGCTTATAAGATGTTTTGATTTTTTTGTGGCTGGGTTTGTTGATGGGGGTGTTCTTTTGTGTCAGGTGAAATTATAAGATCTTAAGGTTTTCAAAGGCTTCAAAATTGAATTGTTGCTTGTTAGTTTTAATTGTAATTTTGTGGATCATGAAACTGCCTCCCATAGCTGCACGCTAACTCGAAAAATTAAAATCAACCCAGATACAAACATGATCGAAAGTGCGTAGCTGTTGAATTTTTGTATGCTTATTATCTTTAGGAAATGTTTTGCTATAAACATGCCTGTCATAATTCCTAGTCCAATGGTCAAGCCGTAAGTGATTAATTCAGTGTTAAGCGCGCCAAAATGGAAGTAAGCGACAAGTTTCGTCGAGTGCATCATTAAAGAGCTTACCCCCCTGGTTGCGACTAGCTCCTCTTTGTTAAGTCCGTAGTTTAAGAAAAAAGGATTTTGTACGGGGCCTACAGCGCCAATAATTGAAGAGAAGAGTGTGGTGACAAAGCCGAGCATGGGAAAGTACGGCAGGTACATAACAAATGAACGTTTCTTATGCCCGAATCCAAACTGAAATATGGTCGAAACTAAGAATAAGCCGACAGTAAACTCTATTAATAGCGGGTGCATCTGGGTGTAAACGTAGGCGCCAATAATTGCACCAGGTATGATGCCTGGGATTAGCCATAATGCCACCTTCCAATCTATGTGCTTCCAAAATAAATACACGCCGAATGGAGATGCAATCGCATTTCCTGTTGTTAATACCGGGGCGACTAAATGGGGGCCTACTAGAAATCCTACTAGTGGTACCAGCAGCAGTGCGCCACCACCTGCAGCCATAATAGAAATGTAGCCAGTAATCAGGCCGAGAATTAGAAGGAGGGTAATGATCATGTGTCAGAGGATTTTCGTGCCTACAATAGGGATTTTTATTTCTTAAAGGTAAGCATAAAAATATTTTAAGGCTAGTGGTTGTGGTAAAGGATATCTATTTTGGAGCAAGTCGAATTATATGAAAATATCTACAGTTTCCTCACATTATTTCACGTCAAATCTGCCTTCTTAGGCTGGTAAATAATAGAATGTTATCACTCAATAGTTTTTTATGATGGCAGATAAAAGTACACTCACATCACTTCACTATTGGGGCTTATCTGTTCTCTCTCTTGCCGTCTTCTTGGTTGCAGGGGACTTTACAGCTTTCTCTCCTGCATTACCGGCGATTGCTGCCAATTTTTCCTCAAATTTTACTTCAGTCCACTGGGTAATTAATGCTTACTCTCTTACTTATGGAGTGATCATTGTGACTGGTGGTCGACTGGCAGATGTTTACGGCCGTAGGCGCTTATTTATATTTGGCGTTATTGTCTTTGCGTTGTCCTCGCTTGTGGGTGGTTTGGCACAAGATCTATGGGTGCTTCTCTTATGTCGGGCATTAATGGGGTTTGCTGGAGCGTTGATCTGGTCCGCGATTCTTGGGATGGCTTATAACCTGTTACCTCCAGAGAGAGCCGGTTTGGCGGGAGGGTTAATACTGGCTGCCCTTGGTTTGTCGACATCCCTAGGGCCCATATTGGGTGGTTTTTTTAGTGAGTACCTAACCTGGAGGTGGGTCCTTTTTGTCAACATACCATTGGCATTTATAATAATTTTTTTGTGTTGTAGGAAGTACCCAGCTGATGAAGTAGTGAGAGTTGAGGAGGATGTTGATTATTTGGGTGCATTATTGCTTTCAGTGTCACTATTTTGTTTCTTGCTGGCTATGGAAGTGCTGGCTCAAAAGCATGCTTTTGGATTATTTTCCACTTTATTGTTGTGTTCTTCAATGGTATTTCTTGTGGGGTTTGGTTGTAGAGAGATCAGTAAGGGATCTGCTGCGCTAATACCCGTTGAGTTGATAAAAGATACCAGTTTTCTATCTATAGTGTTTAGTGTTTTGTTGGTTGCAACAGCCTTCTTTGCTGTCCTTGTTTATATACCTCTACTTTTTATTAAGGTTCATAAATATAGTGCCCTTATGGCAGGGGTTGCACTTTTGCCAATGATGATAAGCTCCAGTATTTTTTCTTTTATATCTGGATTGATACACGAAAAGTGTGGTGCAAGGTTGTTAATTTGTAGCGGAGCCCTTGGTATGAGTGTCGGGCTCTATTGGCTGTCAGTGCTCAATGAATCCACAAGTTATGTTTTTTTTATCCCTGGGTTGGCTTTGGTCGGGGCAAGTTTAGGAGTCTATTCACCAGCCGCGGTTACTGCTGCCGTTGCTTTGGTTGATCCCAGTAAGTCAAGTCTCGCGGGGGGAATTGTTTATATGTTCCGTTTTTTGGGTGGTGCGCTTGCTCTTGGGTTCAACGCAATAATCCTAGCCTATTATGATGATATTGCTGAAGGTGTCTACAGGATTTTTGAGGTGGATGCTTTTATAACTTTTCTTGGTTTTTTATTGCCGCTTTATTTTTTGAGGGGTGTTGATGCACGTTTTTCTTGAGGTTTGTTTTGACGCTTTATATATCTTGTCTGCTGGGTAAAATTTTAAGATCAATTTTGATTATCTGTTTGCGGAGCAATTCAATTTAACAGTGCTTTGCAGGGTGTGAGATCTTACTCTTTTTACCGAATGGAAGATTGAAGGCTTTGTGTTTGGGTAAACATCAGCTTCTTTTTCAGTATTTTTCTATTGTGCTTGGCTAATGAATGATTCACTTCATGATTTACAGTTGTGGAAGGGGACTAAGGATTATTTTTAAGCGATGGTCACTAATGAATGCTCTAATGAAATAGTGAGATGGGGATGCTGTTTTAGTGTGATTTTTGGCTTGACAGGTAAAATTTAACGACTTATAGAAAGGGCTTTAATAATGCTTGGAGTGCAAAGTAGCAGAGTTTTAAAGTTGCTGTATTTGTTGGGGGGCAGAAAATGGAGTAGTCGATAAAACGTGTTTTATGGCTAGGTGAGTAAAAAATAATGAATTTAAAGGGGTTAACGGTTTCCGAAGCCCGCAGTTTGGGGCTGGCGGCGTTAATTTTCTCTATTTTCCTTATTGGGTATGACTATACGGCCTTTTCTGTTGCTCTACCTGCGATCCAAAAAACCTTTAATATCGATCTTACTACAACAATGTGGCTGGTTAATGCTTATGCCTTGGCTTTTGGTGTTTCTGTAATATCGTGTGGGCGTTTAGCCGATATGCTGGGTAGGCGCCGAACTTTCTTCATAGGCGCCTCACTTTTTTCGATGTTCTCATTGCTGGGGGGCTTTTCCATTAACATCTGGATGTTGATGGGGTGCCGCGTAATGTTAAGTATTGGTGGTGCTTTGATGTGGCCCGCCGTGATTGGAATGACATACCACCTTTTGGATAGTAAACGCGCAGGAGTGGCTGGTGGGTTATTAATGCTTGGCTGTGCTGTTGCTAACGCACTTGGTCCAATTATTGGTGGTATTGTGACTGATTCTTTAGGCTGGCGGTGGATTCTCTTTCTTAATCTCCCGATAACTTTGGTAGCAATGTTGGTTTGTTGGCGACTGATTGGTAGTGACTTGCCTGAGTCTCCCTCTGAGCGTGTGGACTTAATGGGGCTACTCTTCCTCTCATTGGCATTACTTGCGCTATTGGTTGGATTGGACCTGTCGGTAGATATGGGATTTACTGACTATAGAGCCATACTTTTATTTTTGGCGTTTGCGATTTTCTTTACAGTTTTTATCTTTTTGGATTACCACTCCTCAGAAGAGCCGCTAATTCCCATCGATGTGGTGAAGAATAAGAAGTTCTTAGCGGAGGGAGTGGCGACCCTTCTGGTCTCTGTGGCATTTATTGCTGCACTTATGTTTATCCCCCAATTTCTAAGCAAGGTTTGGAGTTTTTCTGCAATCCAATGTGGTATTGCATTGCTCCCCATGATGCTTGCTTTTGGTGTCACTTCTTATCTGGCTGGACATCTCTATGGGCGGTATGGGGCCAAACGCCTTTCTAGTCTAGGGGCCTTATTTATGTGGATCGGTATGTTGGTGCTTTCGAGGCTTAGTGCTCAAATTGATCCAACAGCCTTTGTCCCGGGCCTGATATTGATGGGGGTTGGTATGGGCTTGTTCTATCCAACTGTGACGACGGCAGCGATATTGATCCTTCGTTTTAACCGTGCAAGCCTCGCAGCAGCCATTATTTATATGTTTCAGATTATTGGCGGTGCTATTGGCCTGGGCTTGAATACGACAATCGTTGCACTGGCTCCAGATCTAGCAACAGGTATGAGTAGGGCCTTTTTGATGAATGCACACTTGGCTTTGTTAGGTATGGTGGTGAGTGTGTTTTTTATTAATGGAAGAGGTAAGGCTTGATTTGAATGGGTTTAGTGCGTTAAGTGCCCTGTTCTGAACAAAGGCAAAGCTCACTTTAACTCAGTTTTACGCTTTATTTTTATAGTTTTACTTCTTAGATAGCACTAGATTATGACTGCGCAAAGTATTCGGGCAATAAAAAAGCCCCGCCAAATGGCGGGGCTTTTTAGTGAGATAGGGTGGCTAGTTATACACTAACTTCCTGGATCTCAGTCGCGGCGATGCGCTTGCCTTCTTCGGCAGACTTCTGGAAGTCTTCAATCTGATCGAAGTTCAGGTAGCGGTAGATCTCGCTGGACATGGAATCCAGGTTCTGTGCGTATTCCTGGTACTCAGCCGGAGTCGGCAGTTTACCCAGGATGGCGCCTACAGAAGCCAGCTCAGCGGAGGTCAGGTACACGTTGGCACCATCGCCGAGACGGTTGGGGAAGTTACGGGTAGAGGTGGACAGTACGGTGCTGTTCGGAGCTACGCGTGCTTGGTTACCCATACACAGGGAACATCCGGGCATTTCGGTGCGGGCACCGGCAGAGCCGTAGATGTTGTAGTAACCCTCTTCCATCAGCTGGTGCTCGTCCATCTTGGTGGGCGGGGAGATCCACATGCGCGTGGAGATGCCACCTTTGTGTTCTTGCAGCAGTTTACCGGCAGCGCGGAAGTGGCCGATGTTGGTCATACAGGAGCCGATAAAGACTTCGTCTACCTTATCGCCAGCAACGTCGGACAGCAGGCGAGCGTCGTCCGGATCGTTAGGAGCACAGACGATCGGCTCTTTGATCTCGGCCAGGTCGATCTCGATCACTTCCAGGTACTCGGCGTCGGCGTCCGCTTCCATCAGTTTCGGGTTGGCCAGCCACTCTTCCATGGCGCGCGCGCGGCGCTCCAGGGTGCGCTTGGAGCCGTAACCTTCAGCGATCATCCAGCGCAACAGGGTTACGTTGGAGCGCAGGTACTCAGACATGGTGTCTTCGGACAGCTTGATGGTACAGCCAGCAGCGGAGCGCTCGGCGGAGGCGTCGGACAGCTCGAATGCCTGCTCTACAGTCAGGTCTTCCAGGCCTTCGATCTCGAGGATGCGGCCGGAGAAGATGTTCTTCTTGCCTTTCTTCTCAACGGTCAGCAGGCCCTGCTTGATGGCGTAGAGAGGGATGGCGTGAACCAGGTCGCGCAAGGTGATGCCTGGCTGCATTTTGCCTTTGAAGCGCACCAGTACGGACTCAGGCATATCCAGCGGCATAACGCCGGTAGCGGCGGCGAAAGCTACCAGACCGGAACCTGCCGGGAAGGAGATACCCATGGGGAAGCGGGTGTGGGAGTCACCACCGGTACCTACGGTGTCTGGCAGCAGCATGCGGTTCAGCCAGCTGTGGATGATACCGTCAGCTGGGCGCAGAGAAACACCGCCGCGATTCATAATGAAGTCCGGCAGGGTGTGCTGGGTGTCGATATCAACGGGCTTAGGGTAGGCCGCCGTGTGACAGAAGGACTGCATTACCAGGTCGGCGGAAAAGCCGAGGCAAGCCAGGTCTTTCAGTTCGTCACGGGTCATGGGGCCAGTGGTGTCCTGGGAGCCCACGGTAGTCATTTTGGGCTCGCAGTAGGTGCCCGGACGGATACCTTCAACGCCACAGGCTTTACCAACCATCTTCTGCGCCAGGGTGTAACCCTTGCCGGTGTCGGCAGGTTGCTCAGGCTTGCGGAACAGCTCGGAAGGCGCCAGGCCCAGGGCTTCACGGGCTTTGCCGGTCAGGCCGCGACCGATGATCAGGTTGATACGACCGCCAGCCTGAACTTCGTCCAGCAGTACGTCGGACTTGAGGGCAAACTCAGACAGCACCTTGCCGTCTTCGGCCAGGATCTTGCCGTCGTAGGGGCGGATTTCGATCACGTCGCCCATGCCCAGTTCGTCAACGGGGGCTTCGAATACCAGTGCGCCGGCATCTTCCATGGTGTTGTAGAAGATCGGGGCAACTTTACCGCCGATACAAATACCGCCGCCTTTCTTGTTGGGCACGCCCGGCATTTCTTCACCGAAGTACCACAGCACGGAGTTGGTGGCGGATTTACGGGAAGAACCGGTACCGACTACGTCGCCAACGAATGCAACGGGCAGGCCTTTGGCTTTCACTTCTTCGATCTGCTTCAGCGGGCCGGTAACGCCAGCTTCTTCTGGCTCCAGGCCGTCGCGCTTCATTTTGTACATGGCCAGCGCGTGCAGGGGGATGTCCGGACGAGACCAGGCATCCGGTGCCGGAGACAGGTCGTCAGTGTTGGTTTCGCCAGTGACCTTGAATACGGCAACTTTGATGCTCTCGGGTACTTTGTTGCGCTTGGTGAACCACTCGGCATCTGCCCAGGATTGCATTACCGCTTTGGCGAATTCGTTGCCGGCTTTGGCTTTCTCTTCCACATCGTGGAAGGCGTCAAACATCAGCAGAGTGCCTTTCAGCTGCTCGGCAGCCAGTTCGGCCAGATCTTTATCGTCCAGCAGCTCGACCAGGGTGGAGATGTTGTAGCCGCCCAGCATTTGGCCCAGCAGCTCTACAGCGTGTTTGCGGTCGATCAGCGGGGACTCCGCGTCGCCCTTGATAATGGCGGACAGGAAGCCGGCTTTAACGTAAGCGGCTTCGTCAACACCGGGGGGTACACGGTGGGTTAGCAGGTCAACTAATTCCTGCTCTTCGCCTTTTGGCGGATTTTTCAGCAGCTCAACCAGGCCAGCGACTTGCTCTGCGTCGAGTGGCTTCGGTGGGATGCCTTGTTCGGCGCGTTCTGCGACGTGTTTACGATAGGCTTCAAGCACGGATAAGTCCCTCTTGGTGTGTGGGGTGGCACCAACAGCGGGTGGAATTCCCGATCTTTGTACTGTTGTCGGGATTTTTTTTTCGAGGCCGCTGAAGGCGGGGTGGCGAATACTACAGCAAAGCCCTACGGCTGTTAAGTTTATCGAAAAATCAATAATTTAAGTGAATTTCGACTATTCGCAGGGCAAATTTTACTGTGCCCACTACAGCTGCCTCACCTCTTTTCTTAGTGGCCGAAACAAAATAGTCTACGCGCAATTTTAATCCAGGCCCGCGTTGCCTGATCGGCTAAATCTGGTTAATTGATGTACAAAAAAGTCCGTACACCTTGCATTGGTGTCTGTTCAACGGGAATAGGTGATGATGTCTGTCGTGGGTGCAAGCGTTTTGCCCACGAGGTGATCGACTGGAATGCTTATACCGAAGAGCAGCGCCGTATTATTGCCTCCAGGCGGGAGGGCTATTTAACCAATGCTGTACGCAGCCAGCTGGAAATCATTGATGAGTCGTTGCTGCTTTCCCAGTTACGCCATCAACAAATTCGCTTTGATGAAAGCCAAAGTGCCTACTGCTGGGTTTTTGAGCTGCTGCGCGCCGGTGCCAGCCAGATTGGCGATCTGGGTGCTTACGGCCTGCGCCCGACGGCTCAGGCGAGGGGAGTGAGCCTGGTGGAAATTCGCCGGCGCATCGATGAAGATTTTTATGCGTTGTCTGTGGCCTACTATCAGCGCTTTATCGCCCCTGGCTTGATACAAGACTGACTTACAGCCTCAGCTCATTCTTACGTGCCTGGGCTACTGTATTTCCCGAGGCCGCTTCCCCCTTTAGAATTGATGTACATCTTTCCGGTAATGGAGAACCGGCTATCAGCTCAGCTCACAAAAATCCGCGTAGAGTACTTCTCGTGGTTAATCCAAAAAGCCGGAATGGTGCCGAGGCGGATATCGACAGCGGCCTAGCGCGCTTACGCGCTGACGGAATAGAGGTTGAAGTCTTGCATTCCGAGGGCCCAGAGGAGACCGAGGCTGCGATCCGGCAGAGTCATAAGAACCTCGACCTTGTGATAGTCGGTGGCGGAGATGGCACCATCAGCTCCACCGCTCGGGTATTGAAAGAGTGCCAATTGGCCCTGGCAATTCTACCGCTGGGTACCGCGAATGACTTGGCACGCTCCCTTGGCATTGTCGACTTGGAGCAGGCTTTTGATGTCATTATCGGCAACCATCGCCAGCTAATCGACCTCGGTGTTGTCAATGGTCACTATTTTTTCAATGTGGCCAATATGGGGCTTGGGGTAAAAGTGACTGAAGCACAAGACTCCGAGATTAAAAGGCGCTGGGGGGTTCTAAGTTATCTGAGAGCCTTCTTTATTGCTCTGAGGCGTACACAAAAATTCCGGGTTAATCTGGCACTAGATGAAGAGCGCTGCCAAATGCGGTCAATCCAATTGGCCGTGGGCAATGGTCGTTATTACGGTGGCGGCAACCTGGTTGCAGAGAAGGCACGCATCAATGATGCCAAGCTTAACCTCTATAGTCTGCGTCCGCGCGGCCTGTTGGAGTTGCTGGGCATGGCACTTTTGCTCCGCGGTGGCAAGCACCATCTAACCGAGGGGGTTTTTAATGCCAGTGCTCAGCGAATAGAGGTAGAAACCAAGCCGCGTCTGCAGATTCATGCGGATGGGGAGCCGGTTGCTGAAACCCCTGCAACCTTTTCGGTGATTCCCAGAGCGCTTGAGGTTCTGGTGCCACGCAATTCAGAGGAACTCCTCAGTAGAAAAGAGAGAGGGCAATGACACTCATTCGCACTGATATCCAGGCAGCATTGAATGATCTTTTTATGCTTATTAGCCGTAGCGAGGAGGATTACCGGGCAGCGGCCGGGCAACTTGAAGAAAAGTCGGCAGCTAATTTCTTAAACACAATTACCAAACGCCGGCAGGTGCTTGCGGACAAGTTAGAGCGGGCAATTCGTGCCGAAGATAGTTTGCCTTCTGAGCCGGATAGGGACCTCAAGGCTGGTGAACAGCTACTGCAGAGCTTTGCGCCCCTACTGGCTGAGGACAAAACCAAAGAGATTTTCAAAAAGCGTCAAGACGCCGATCGTGAGCTACTTGCGCGTCTTAACGATGATGAGTTGAGTGCTCTTGATAAATCCCACAAGGCGCTTAAAGAAGTCTGCCGGACTCAACTCGAAGAAACATTGGCGGAGCTGGCTCAAAGGCTCCGGTAGCCCTTTGGGCGTTCCGGTTAACCGGCGCTAGCGTTGCTGTCGCAAGAAGACACGCAAGGCAGGTAGGAATGGCTCTGTGGAAATAGCCAGGTCCCTTCTTTGTCGGCGCCGGCTCACACTGGGTTGATGATCGACCCGAGTAAATTCAGGCAATCGCCCGGCTTCATTCGCAGCCACTAGTATCGGCATGGAGGAGTAACCCACTTGTCGATACTGGTCTTCCTCTCCAGCTTCCTGTGCGAAGAAAATTTCGGCCACCTGTAGATTGGGGCGGCTCTGCACTTGTACCTGGCGCAGGTCCTCCTGTTGGCTTTTGTGCAGGCCGGCAAGCAGTTGCCGTTGGTATTGGGTGCCGGGATCTGCACCGGTTGGGTCCATCTGGACCAGCTTTTTTTCACACCACTGCACTGTGACTTTGCGAATGGACTTGCGTGCCTTTATCCAGGAGAGTGTGATGGCATTGGGATGCTGTTCGCAGAGTAAAACCAGGCGGTAGCACTGGCGCAGGTGCGCGCGGGGGTAGCCTGCTTGCGCCAGTACCTCGCGCACGTTGCGGTCTCGCTCTGCCATGGGCCGCTCTGCTAAGGCTGATCGGTACTCGGCGATAGCATTGGCAAAGGCCTCTTTGTCGCTGTTGAGTTGTTTTGCCAGTGCCAGAGTCTTGTCTGGAACCGCCAATAGACCTGGGATTTGCAGGGTTGCACGGGCATCGCCTCCGGTTCCGAGAGGTTCGGCATAATCCAGCTGGTTATACAGGGCGCCAGCAAGAGAAAAGGGCCGCTCAAAGCTTTCTTGCAAGGACTGGGCTGCTTCCAAGGCAAAAGGTGGCTGCAGCAGATAGTGTTGCCAGGGCTTACTGGCAGTTTGAAGTTGTTCAAGAGAGTCGCGTAATTCTGCTGCGCTGCTGTGGATCTGCTCCAGTAAGGGGGGGATGCTGAGTGCCAATTGCCGATAGTCTTTCATCGCCGAGTTCCACTATCCAAAAGATCAATATTTTAATGCACTTAATAAACCGTTAACAAATTTCTATTTGGACTGTTTAAAACTGGGGGGTGCCTGGCGTGTGAAGTTGGTTAGAGGTTGGCTAGAGGTTGACTGAAGGGGGTGCGTCATAGGGAAAAGGATAGATAGCTATTGTCAGTAAAAGCTGTCCTGGAGAACAGCGCTTGATTTCTTTTGGGGCCTGCCTTTCTGCTGTTGTGCCGCTATAATCCCGCGCCAAATGATTGATACCAGATGAAATACTGATCCCATGAGTGCCCAAGTTCCCGATTTGTCCGCGATTCACGAATTCCTGCTGTGCGCCACCCCGGATGCCTGGATTGAGGCAGCACTGGCTGAGCCGGAAATTATGCTGGTGGACCACGCCAACTGTGAAAAGAAGGCGGCCGGTACAGCGCTCAACCTGATGTTTCGCTATCTGGGGGATTTTGAGCTGCTGCACAAGATGTCGCGTTTGGCTCGTGAGGAGTTGCGCCACTTCGAGCAAGTACTGGCCATTATGGAAAAGCGCGGCATTGCCTATCCCCACGTGAGCGCCTCCCGCTACGCGGCTGGGTTGCGTGCCGAGGTGCGCAGCGCAGAGCCAGGGCGCCTTGTGGATACTCTGATTTGTGGAGCCATTATTGAGGCACGTTCCTGTGAACGCTTTGCCCGTATAGCGCCACACTTGGATGAAGAGCTGCAAAAATTTTACCTGTCTCTGCTGAAATCTGAAGCTCGCCATTTCCGCGACTATCTACATCTCGCGCAAAAAGCCGCAGATGAAGATATTGAGCCGCGGGTGCAGGCGTTGTTAGCGCTGGAGAAAGAGCTTGTGCTGAGTGGCGATGGTGAGTTTCGTTTCCATAGCGGTGTGCCGGGAAAGTCGCAGGGCTAGGGTCCGTTAAAAATCATTGAACTGTCACTGATGGAGATCACTTTCTTGCCTAACTAGACAGGAGGGCTATGAAGCTGTTCTACATCAGTTGCAGGCAGTACATTGGACACCAAAATGCTGTGTGCCTATTTAGGTGCTGCTTAGGTGCTGCTTAGGTGCTACCGCGGTTTAGGCGCTACCACGGTGCTAGTCCAATGGGGAGCAACGGCGCTTAAGGTATTCATTTCTGATCAAGACTAGCCAGTAGGCGTATAAAATCCTGCAGCTCTCTGTCGCTCGAATAATCGATAGAAAACTTATTGTGAAAAAAGACGGTGAGCTTCACTTTTGCTGAGTTGATAAATACGGTGTAGCCATCAAAGTCGGTGCTCACTGTCAGCCCCTTGTAGTGCCAGCCGTCTGTTTCCTTGTGTCCCTCCCGGGTGACACGATCAAATACCCGCAAGGCCTGTTTGACATCAATTTTGCTCTCCTCTTCCATACTGGCTTCCCCGTGCCACTAAACTTGTTGTTTCTGTTCTCCCTTACTGTATGGAAGATTAGACAGCATGGATAGTAGCGGCTATCAGCAGCCGGTGGTGGATACCCGTTTATTTGATGCCCTGGCTTACCTGGGGCTCTGTCCTTTTGTTGTCGGTCTATTGTTGCAGCTAACTGAAGTCTCCCTCCTGGGTATTGATGCCAGCCTATTCTTTACCGCTTATAGTGCAGTGATTCTCAGCTTTTTGTGTGGTATCTGGTGGGGGGGCGCGCTGAACCGGCCCGGCCACCCTCACCGGTTGGCGTTGATCGTGCTCAGTAATGTGGTTGCGCTTGCCGGGTGGGTGGGATTAATGCTTTATCAAAGTGCTTGGGGGTTGCCCATTCTCGCAATAGGTTTTGCCTTTGTGGCCTGGATGGAGGCCCGCTTAAATCCCAATCTGCCTGGTCGGGAGCAGTATTTTCGTACTCGCAGTATCGTGACCTATCTGGTGATTGCTTGCCATATCGGCATGATACTGCTGCGTTAACACTTGGAGTAACCGTTTCTCCGTCGTTCTGAAAGCTAGACTTTCACCAGAAAGCGACACGAGAATGCCAGGTATGAAATCGATTGCCCCTCCAGCATTAGATCAATTATTTTTTGAAGCTAGAACACACAGTTACTGGCAAGATAAACCGGTGCCGCATGAGTTGCTGAAAAAGTTGCACAATCTTGTCAGGATGGCGCCCACCAGCGCTAATTGTTGCCCGGTGCGGGTTGTTTTTATTGTGAGCAAGGAGGGAAAAGCCCGGCTTAAACCGGCTTTGAATGCGGGCAATATTGAGAAAACCATGTCGGCACCGGTGACAGCAATCATCGCAGTTGATATGCGCTTTTACGAATATCTTCCCAAGTTGTTTCCCCACACACCGGCGCGTGAGTGGTTTGCCGATAATCCAGAGTTGGCAGAAACCACGGCATTTCGCAATGGTTCAATACAGGGAGGCTACTTTATTCTGGCGGCAAGGGCTTTGGGCTTGGACTGCGGCCCTATGTCTGGGTTTGATAATGCCCTAGTGGATCATGAATTTTTCAGTGATCAGTCCTCAACCCTAGCCTTTGTACAGGAACACTGTCCAGGCCATATTAAATCCAACTTTCTCTGTAATCTGGGATACGGTGTAGATGCCAAGTTACATCCGCGCAACCCGCGCTTTGAATTCGATGAGGTATGCCAAGTTGTTTGAGGGCACTGTGTGAATGCCACCAAGATTTTAAGAGGAAGGTTAAAAGTGAGTTGGATGAATGGCTCATAGGCAATTGCAAAATCTATTTCGCCCGAATAATTACTTTTTACCCAGAGATGAAGAGGTTTTGTATGAGTTGTTTGGCAGGGATATCAGCCGGCCGGTAGTTGAGCGTTTTCTCGCGTTTCAGGATACTGAATATTTACGCTGTGTCTCATCTAAAAATAAAGGAATTTACCGGGCTGACCAGATGCTTCTGGATTGCTATGCCAGAAAAATTAATGAAGAAGCGGTTTTGGGTAAAAAACTGCTGTTCAGCAAGGAGGAACTAGAGCCAATTATTTCGGCGTATCGAAATGAATCGCGATACATGAATCTGGGGGAAGAGAGGGTGTCTTTACCCCATGACGTGATTTCTACCGAAGAATTTATTCTGCACTTACAGGCCACCATTGTTAAAGCCTTGGAAAAAAAGAAAGAGGCCGATGATTTTGTCGTGGTAATTCCTACCACCAGTTATAAAGGGGAGCTTATTCCCAAGGCAATCTGCAGTAAGGCAAAACTGGATGATGAAACTTTCAAAAAGCAGTGTCAGTTGGGTTTGGTGAGAAACCAACACCTGCAATATGTGCTCAGTAAATCTTATCTTTGGACCCTAGCCCATGCCTGGCCCTTTATCACAGGTAGTGAGGTGGGCAGGGGGCGCTTTCGCGGGGTTGTATTCCGGCAGTTTGATCTTGGGTGGGACCTGATCTGCCCTGATCTCGATAGTGATACCAATGTTTTTGTCATTACCGATGCAAGTTGTTCCGGTGGCGAGGCTGAGCAAATTCGCAGTCGCTTGCTGAGGTGTGATAGACGCGAGAAATCTGCAGTTATTATTCCACTATGTAAAAAGAAAGCCTTAGAGCGGTTGAGTAAAACCCCGGACGGTTTTGCCGATATTATCGCAGGGGTTGTGCTGGAGGACTTTAAGCGGCAGTGGAAAGATATGGGGGAGAGAGCAAGCTATAAAATACTGCGGGGAGGGAGTTAAGGCTGAAATCGTGTATTTGGCCATCATCAAATTTTCGTGATGCTGTTTAAAAGGAGGGCTTGGAAACCATCAGGTAAACGATAGCAATCGTTAAGGGAAAAGCCAGAGCACCTAGCAGGCACCAAATGCGCATGATCCCACGGATTTGACTGTGGCTATTTTCTTGGTTTGCATGTGCGCGCAATTGATATTGAAGGTAGATAACCGGTAGCCACAATAGGAAAACCGCTAGGGTTAGCCCGGCAGCCAATTGCAGCCAGGTTTGTTCTATCCATGCCGGGTTAATCACCAGCATCCCCATGGCACTTCCCAGTAAACCGAGCACTGCGCTGCCGGTAAATATCCAGTCTGCTCGCACCGTTTCCTTGCTCACCCACTGAATCACCTGGGAATCACCTGGGAATCACCGGACAGCCAGCCGCGCAAAGTATACCAGGCAATCCCGGTACCGGTTCCGAGTACGATAATGGCGCAGAGAATATGTAGTGTCTTGAGTGCGAGGTAGTAATTCATAAAGCGGCAGACCAAAATAAACCGGCAATAAGGTAGAGTTTTAGCGCATAACTTTCAATCCTATAGGTTTGATTTGGCTATGAGTTTCAAACCAGAAAAAATTATCAGCGGTGGGCAGACCGGTGCGGATACTGGTGGCTTGATCGCCGGGCAACGATTGGGTATTGCCACCGGTGGTACTGCCCCGCAGGGGTATTGGACCGAAGTTGGAGAGCGCGCCGATTTTCTCAAAAGCTTCGGGCTGATTGAACTGGCATCTGGGAATTTAGCAGAGCGCACTCGGGAGAATATCCGTAATTCTGATGCAACTTTGATTTTTACCGACAATCCTGGCAGTGATGGTACCTCTTATACCATTAAGTTTTGCCGGGAGCTGGGTAAACCCTTTTTAGTGATTGATCCCTGGGATGACTGTTGCAAACAAATCCGCGATTTTATCGGTAAAAATAAACCTTATATTTTAAATGTGGCTGGGAATAGGGAATCAAATTCTCAGGGAATTACCTGGCGCACGGCCGAGACCATACAGCGCGTATTTAGTGGTTAAGTGGTTGAGACTGTTGGTTCGAAACTTGTGGTTGTGGCGCGCGCAGGCGAAGCTCTAGGTCTGCATGCTGGCCCACGGAAAACCAGAAAAAAACGCACAGCGCAGTGACTGTTGCGCCGAGGGTAAAGTATTGCACCCACTTTGGCTCCGGTCCGCCGGGTAGCCAGTGTTTCTCTTCAACGCTGCGGCGGCGATTTAATATCAGCGCATAGAAAATAACGGTGGCAATAACAAATATCAGCGACCAGCGCGTCTGTTGGCCATCGGAGCCCACCAGTGCCACCAGGCAATAGATTGCGGCAATTAGCAGTATTACAGTAAACAGTGTGTATTGTTGCTGCGGTATTTTGCCGTAAGCGAGTACCCGCAGTGCAATTGCCGAGTAGATATAGGGCAGTAATGTCATGATGACCGCCACCGAGGCGATCTTGCCAAATTGCTGGCTGGCGCTGGGAGAAATGGTGGCGAGTACCAGTAAGGACATCAGAATGGCCACCAAAGTCAGGCCGACAGAGGGCACCCCTTTAGGATTGGTTTTGGCAAAGGCTTTGGAGAAGAGACCGTCATCAGCTGCAGCCTTGGCAGATTGCCCCACCAAAAGAATCCAGCCGCCGAGAGAGCCGATACAGCCTACTGCTGCACAGACTGCAACAATATTCGCGGCGGTATTGCCTAACGCCAAACGTGCGGCGTCGGCAAAAGGTGCCGAAGAGGCGATGAGTTCTTTGTTAGGCAGCATGCCCATAATGACCGAAGAACTCAGGACATAGGCTACCGATGCCAGCAATACCCCGCCAACAGTGGCGATCGGCACATTGCGGCTGGGGTTTCTCACCACCGCGGCGGATACAGATGCGGTTTCCACGCCGATAAATGCCCACAGGGTAAAGGTGAGGGTGGCCATAATTGCACTGGCATTGCTCTTGCCGGAGACATTCCAGCTGGCGTTGAATGTCTGGCTATCAAACCAGAACCAACCGAAGAGTGCTGTACCGAGAATGGGAATAAACACCAAACTGGTGGTGAGCGATTGGATACGACCAACCATGCGCGGCCCGAGGATATTCGCGTAGGTAAGTAGCCAGATCATGGCCACCTGGGCCAGGGCAAAGGTCATAGGGTCCTGGAGCGGGGGGAAGAAATGGGTGATATAGCCCAGCCCGGCGGTGATCAGTGCGACATTGCCGATGACATTGGCCAGCCAATACACGAGGTTGGTCTGGTAGCCGATATAGTCGCCAAATGCCCTGCGTGCGTAAGCATAAGGGCCTCCGGCGGCTGGGTCCAAGGCGGCAAGGCGGGCAAAAACCAGTGCTAGTGATACGGCGCCCACGATGGTGATCAACCAGCCAATCAGAGAAATGCTGCCTATAACTGCCAAGTTAGCAGGCAGCATAAATACGCCGGAGCCCATCATATTGCCGGCCACCATCAGCGTGGCTGGCACCAGGCCGATTTTATTACTCTCCGCCGTCTGGGGGGTTATGGCGCGGCCCCCCGGCTCAGGGTGTAGACATGGTAGTGCCCCTTGTGTACTTCGACACCGTGGTTGTCATGGCCGAAGCCGGGAAACTCCCGGTCGAAGGACTCCAGCACGCGTAAATATTCCAGGGCAGGACTGCCCTCGCTGCCAAAATTTTCCCCCGGCATCAATAGCGGAATACCCGGTGGGTAGGGAATAACCCCGGTTGCTGCGCTGCGCCCAGCCAACTGGCTCAAGGGGAGCAATTCCACTTCGCCGCGCACCAGGGCTTCATAGGCCTGCACAGGGCTGCAGTCGGCCTGTGGCAGAGCAGAAAAACCAGCGGACATTTTTGCTGTACTGCGCAGCTCCTTCATACGGGTAAACATTTTTTGCGCCAGGTCGCGTAGGCCCATATCGGCATAACCAGAGTGTTTGGCCAGCAGATTGGGCAGACACTGGCTGAGAGGCTGATTGGCATCGTAGTCCCGTTTGAAGGCGAGTAGTGCGTTGATCAGCGTGCCCCATTTGCCCTTGGTTATGCCGATGGAAAATAGGAACAAGATGGTAAAATCAGTGGTCTTCTCGACAATAATGCCGAGGTTATCCAGGTACTTGCTGATAATGCCGGCTGGAATACCCCATTCCGCCAGCTGACTGTTGCGCTGCATGCCCGGGGTAGTGATGGAGACCTTAATGGGGTCGAGCATGCAATAGCCTTTCTCTAGCTCGCCGAATCCGTGCCAGGAGTCTCCGGGATTCAACAACCAGCAGCTGGCTTCGCTGCACAGTAGCTCTGTAGGTGCGCTGTGAAAGGCGTATTTCTGGCCGCTTGAGGGTTCTGTTACCTGATCCGGCTGCCAGCCATCAAAAAACCACTCCCCTTTTTCCCCATACTCTCGTTTCAGCCGTGCCAACACTTGGCGAAAAGCCACCGCCTCAGCGATAGATTCGCCCGTGAGCGCAGTGCCGCCAGGGCCGTCCATCATCGCCGCACTGACATCATTCGAGGCCATGATGGAGTAGAGGGGTGAAGTGGAGGCGTGCAACATAAACGCCTCGTTAAAGCGACCGTGTTCGATGGGGCTGCGCCCATCGCGGATATGAATCATGGAGGCCTGCGATAGGGCCGCCAGCAGTTTGTGTGTGGACTGGGTGGCAAATTTTGTCGGGCCGGTGTGAGGCTCGTCGTCCTCGCTGTCGTACATCGCGAAGCGATCCCGATAGATCGGGTTGAAGCGCGCATAGGCGTACCAGGCCTCATCAAAATGCAGTCGGTCTACGGACTCACCCAGTAATTCCTCCACCCGACGCACGTTATAGCAGAGGCCGTCATAGGTGGAGTTGGTAATCACCGCATGTACCGCCCGCGGGCTATCGGCGCTGCCCGCCAGGGGATTGTTAACAATGGCCTCTGAAATGGCTGCTTTCGTCAACTGATCTGGGGGAATCGGGCCAATCAAACCGTAGTGATTGCGCAACGGTATCAAGTAAGTAGGAACAGCGCCGGACATGGTGATGGCATGTTCTACAGACTTGTGACAATTGCGGTCGCACAGGGCCAGCTGGCCGCGGGTCACAGAGGCCATCACAATCACGCGATTGGAGGTGGAGGAGCCGTTGGTGACATAGTAAGTGCGATCTGCGCCGAATACCTTGGCTGCGTAGCGTTCCCCTGCGGCGATGGGGCCTGTGTGATCGAGCAGGGAGCCCAGCTCTGTCACAGAGATGGACAAATCTGAACGCAGCATATTTTCGCCGAAAAAATCATAGAAGGCGCGCCCTGCAGGGGACTTTAAAAATGCGGTGCCACCAGTGTGGCCGGGCGTGTGCCAGGAGTATTCATGCACATGGGAAAAATGGGTTAGGGCGGCAAACATGGGCGGCAGCACCGCCTGGCTGTAGCGCCTGATTGCACCCTGGATACGCCCGCCGATAAAAGTGGGGGTGTCCTCCAGAATCCAAATGAAGTCATTGGCCAGCTCCAGGGCGCGGCGTGGCATATTGCTGACGGTTTCGCGGTCTGCGAGCAGAAATACCGGCAGATGCAGATTACGTGCTCGCAACTGCTCCAGCACATTCAGCGCTGGGGGGTGACCGCTGCCGGGCAGTTCCCAGTTCAGCAGCAGACATTGTATTGCCGGGTTGGCGCGCAACATGGCACTGGCATCGTCACTTGAAACTGTGGTGATCAGGTCGATGCGGCGCTGCGCCAGCTCCTCCTGCAGGCGTGTGGCGGCGCGGCCAGGAGCGCTGTTGCTGGCGATCTCCCCACTGGCGAGCAGGGCCAACATATTGGTGGGCATTTGTTTTCCGAGCTGGTGCATGAACCTCCCGCCTGGGTTGCGTCTCGGGTCGAGTTGGCCGGCTCCCCGTCAGCGCAGAAAGTTGTCTTTCAGCAGGTCGACCACTTCATCTGCGCGTCCGTTGAGTATGGCTTTGAGGCCAAATAGCGCGGTGGAAGACACCTGCTGCGCTGTCACCTCCGGGGGCATCACCAGTTCCAGCCGGTTTACAGTGACGTCCAGTAAGGCAGGTCCTTTGACTGCCAGCCAGCGTTTCATCGCGTCTTCGAGATCACCCGCTTTCTCGACTTTTTCTCCAGGAATACCAATCACTTCCGCCATGCGGCTGAAGTCGGGGTTCTGCAGGTCGGTGTAGCTATCCAGCAGCCCCTCTATACGCTGTTCCATTTCCACAAAGCCGAGGGAATGATTGTTAAAGACCAATAGTTTGAGAGGGATTTTTTCCTGCACCAGGGTCAATAGATCGCCCATTAGCATGGTCATTCCGCCATCGCCACACATCGCAATTACCTGGCGGTTGGGGTCTGCCTTAGCCATACCCAGACCCTGGGGGTAGGCATTGGCCATGGTGCCGTGGGAGAGGCTGGTGAGGAAGGAGCGCTTGCCATTGGCGCGCAGGTGGCGCAGCAGCCAAACCATGGGAGAGCCGCCATCGGCGGTAAATGCAGCTTCGTCGCTGGCGAGTTTGTCCAGGGCTTGGGCAACGTACTGTGGGTGAATCAGTTTGGGGTCTGGCTCGTGGCCGCGCTCTTCCAGCTGCTCCAGGTCTTTTTGATAGCGACCGAGCAGGTCCTGGAGAAATACATTGTCACTGCGGTCTTTTAATCTCGGCAATAGGGCTTCAATGGTCGCGCCGACATCGCCGACCAGGCCCATATGAATGGGCGTGCGTCGCCCGAGGTGGGAAGCCGCTATATCCACCTGAATAATGGTGGCTTTTTCCGGGTAAAACTGGGTGTAGGCGAAATCGTTACCCAGGCACAACAGCAGGTCACAGGTTTGAACTGCGCGATAACCGGCAGGGTTGCCGAGGATACCATTCATGCCGACGTTGCAAGGATTGTCGTATTCCAGATATTCCTTGGAGCGGGTGGTATGCACTATGGGTGCTGCCAGCTGCTGTCCCAGCTTAACTACTGCATCGTGCGCGAAGCGGCAGCCGATACCGCCATAGATAACAATTTTCCCTGCTTGGTTGAGCTTTTCTGCCAGCGCATCCAGCTCCTCATCAGTGGGGCGTGCTAACCACTGGGGGCGATGAACAGCCCAGGGAATTGAGTCTTTGATCTTGGTCTTGAAGATATCGCCACTGACCTCAACTACCGCAACGCCTCTGTGGTTGAGAGCTGCCTGGGCAGCTTGGCTCACAATGCGGCGAGCCTGCTCAGGGTCGGAAAGGGTTTCACAGAATACTGCGCACTGCTCGTAGAGTTTGATCTGATCGACATCCTGCGGGAATCCCAACCCCTGCTCGGCTCGGTCAATGCGGGTGGCGATCAGCAATACCGGTGCGCCATTGCGGTGGCTCTCAAAGATGCCGTTGAGAAAATGCAGGCTGCCGGGGCCAGCGGTACCAGCACAGACACTCAGTTCCCCGCTCAAGTAAGACTCACCGCCCGCAGCCAGGGCACCCACCTCTTCGTGACGAACGTGGACCCACTCCAGCTTGGACTGGCGCACGGCGGAGGTGAAATGATTGATGGTATCGCCGACGATGCCATAGCAGCGCTTTGCTCCGGCTTTTACCAGGGCATCGACAATAATTTCCGAAACGGTCTCCATGGAAATCTCCAGAATAAGGTGCGGGGCTTACAAGCGCCGCAGTGCGGAGTGATCATCGTGGTGAGCCAGGTTGACTGCGGGCCGGAATGAATCAGCCCTGGCGGCCTGCCACCAATGCCGGTAAGGCGTCTCCTCAGGGGCGTCTATCAAGGCTTTCTCATTGAGAAAGTGCCAGATGCGATCAATAGGATATGACTCGGTACCATTGATGCGGTGATAGAGATGGTAGGGTTGAAGGTCGCGCGGTTCGGTTAAACCGGCGGCGGCGACAATCTCCCCCAGGGCCTCCAGGGTCTTAGCCTGGAAAGCCGCCGCGCGCTTGCTCTGCACATCCACCACCAGGCCCCGCTGGCGCTTGGGGTCCTGGGTCGTGACACCGGTAGGGCAGGTATCGGTGTGGCAGCGTCGCGACTGAATACAGCCGATGGAAAACATAAAAGGCCGCGCGGCATTGCACCAATCGGCGCCTATCGCCAGACAGGCTGCGAGTTCTGAAGCAGAGTAGATTTTACCGCTCGCCGCCAAGCGCACCTTATCGCGCAAGCCGGTAGCAACTAAGGCATTGCGGACTACGATCAGTCCCGACAGCAGTGGCATGCCCACATGGTTGGATAATTCCAATGGCGCGGCACCGGTCCCGCCTTCGGCGCCATCGACCACGATAAAGTCGAGATATTTCTCTGTTTCCAGCATGGCTTTCATAATGGCTAGTACTTCAAAGACCTGCCCCACGCACAGTTTGACGCCCACCGGTTTGCCACCGGATAGGTTGCGCATCTGATCGGCAAATTCGAGCATTTCAATAGGGGTGGAAAACATCGAGTGGGCGCGTGGAGATACGCAGTCGACGCCCGGCTGGACTTTGCGGGTTGAGGCAATTTCCTGGGTAACTTTTGCTCCGGGTAATACACCGCCATGGCCAGGTTTAGCGCCCTGGCTCAGCTTAATTTCCGTCATTTTTACCTGATCATCGCAGGCTTCGCGAAAAAGGTCGGGATCGAAGCTGCCGTCATCCTTACGGGCACCGAAATAGCCGCTTCCCAGCTCCCACACCAGGTCCCCACCGTGTTTGCGGTGATAGGGGCTGATGCCACCTTCTCCGGTGTCGTGATAGAAACCACCGATAGCTGCGCCCTGATTCAGTGCCTCAATCGCAGCGGCGGATAAGGCGCCGAAGCTCATGGCGGAAATATTTAATAGCGTTGCCGAATAGGGTTTTGCACAGCGGCCAGAACCTACTTCGATGCGGGACTTTATATCAGCCTCTTTGGCCGGGTTAATGGAGTGCGTGAGCCACATGTATTCATCACTGCGTACATCCAGCTCAGTACCAAAGGGGTGCATATCCGAGAAACCGTCGGCGCGGGCGTAGACCAGTCGGCGCGCCTCATAGCTAAATGGTCTGCCCTCCTCATCACCTTCCACTATGTAAGCGCGGAAGTAGGGGCGCAGATTCATAAATAACCAGCGTATGCGCCCAGCAACAGGGAAATTACGTGTCAAACTCCAGTTGGGCTGAAGCATGTCATAAATGCCCAGTAGCACTAAGAACAGGCTGAGTAGCAATGCGATCACCCACCAGGCATCGACAGCAATGGTGAGTATTAAAAATATCGGTGTCAGAACCAGGGCGGTCACCGGAATGATGGCGCGCTTGATTCCATTCCGACTGGCATAGGCGCGCCAGGCTGTGGAGATGATCATAGTGTGTGGGTTCAATCTCATTACTGGGAGTTCCGATAATGAACCTAGATCATCACAGGGGGCTTTGCCGCTATCGGTCCACGATCTGCCGCAAAACTGACCACCCCCAGTATGAATCTTGCCAATCTACTGTCTGTAGGCGCGTAAATACTGGCTTTAGGCATTGAGTGTATGCAGCTGTTTATTTCCATGCGGGGAGGCCTGCAATACTTAATAAGGGAATGGGCCTCTGAATAATTCAGTAATTTCAATTGAGGCTTGAAGGTCGAGTGGTATGGGGGTGGGCCTTTGCGAATGGCTGAGTCCTTTGCCGGAGCATTCCAGTAGTCGCCTAACAAGATTCTGGCAGAAATAAGATTGATTGAGCGTTCACGGGAGATAAGCATGTCGGGATGGAAGCATGCTGCGGATGTACCCTTATCGATTACCGAGAGGAGTATCTACAACTTACATTATCGAAAAGCCTTGGCAGATATGATCGCCCGTGCAATCAGTATCAAGGGCACCCTCCAGATCGACCTGTTCAGAGAGGCGGTTCAACGAACTGTCAATACTTACCCTATTGTTCGTTGTCGCTATACCCGCGAGCCTGTTCGGCGGATTTTTGCAGATGTCGAATTGGATATATTGGATGTTCGGGGCATGAGTGACTCTCATGTAAAGAGCTTCTTAACCCAATACAGTAATGCGCCAATAGCATTGGATACTGATCAGCTGTTGAGCTTAAGCCTTATCCGTACCGGAGAGGATGAATACATCTTCTTAACGAAGTGTCATCACATTATTACCGATGGGATTAGTTTGTCACTGCTTTGGGGGTTGATACTGAGCACTTATCTGGACCTTGAGAGCGGGGCTGGTTTTCGTCCTCAGCCGGAAATCATTGATTACGCCGATTACGTGGGTTTTGAAAATAACTACATTCGTAGCCAACGGGGACAAAAAGCTCTACAACATTGGCAAAATAAGTTGGCCCGACAGAGAGGCGCAGTTGAAGTGGCCTCATCGGGGAAAGGAGTCTCTCTGTATTGTGAAGACTTGGTTTGCACCCTGTATAAGAAAGAGTTCTCCCATATTAAAGAACGGGCAAGGGTTGCCGGGGTCAGTCACTTTGTCTATCTGTGTGCAGGATTTCAGCAGGCTTTGTTCGAACTCTTACAAAAAGATTTTTGGATGAATACGAGCTTGTCACTGCGGGTCAAAAGAGAACATCGGAAGGTTTTGGGGCCAATGTTTCGCCAGGTAAATCTGGCAGTGGTAGCTGAGGAAACCTGGTTGAAAAAACTACGGCGGATGTGCAAAGAAATACACTATGCCGTGCGAACGGTTTACGTGGCTGATTCGATTGGTCCCCATGGCATTATTGGCAATAACCTGCCTGCTCCCTGCACCTATTTAATTAACTTTCTGCAAACAGAGGTACAGCAGGAGGGACTACAAGCGATTTATAACGATGCTTCCTCGAACTGGATCAATTTAAATGAGAGAGTAAAAATGCGCTCAATGAGTTTGCCTACCCGAATTACACCCTATGGAATCTATCTTTCTCTGGCGGCCTACGGTGGGCACCTTCATAGTAACTTTGTCTATAACGCCAACTGTTTCAGCCGCGACACCGTGCAAAAACTCAGCGATCGGTGGCGTTTTATCTTGGAGAATGGCTGTTAGGCCGAGTTTGCTTGAGTTACTGCGCCAAAAATATCAGCAAACTCTCATTGGGTACGGGGGTAAATCATTCACTTTGCACAAGCGTTGGCCTGGTTACCGCCCTAGCCAGCAAGTGCTGGCATTCGCTCGCGGGAGTGGGTTTCTATAGCTGTAACGATAGAGTGATCATTCAGTTCAAGCAGAATCTCATCCAGACTCAGTAACTGCCAGCAGGCTCTTGCTCCTGCCTCTTCCATTTCTCCGCGTAGAAACTTACGCGCCAGTGCTGCCGCTGGGGCTGCAGGAATCCAGGGGCCATCGCCATTTAGGCCTAATACCTGCCAGCTGCGCGAGGCGCTTTCTCCATGGGCATTTTCCCCTGTAGCACGCACGATCATGCCGCCGTGTGGCGTGCCTCCCGGCCAGCGGTCACTGATCTTATGGCCAAGTTGGGCTAGGCGCGCAGTGGTTGCCGGTAGTTGTAGGCGTGCCAATTGAGCGCAGGCGGACAGGCCGATTTGCAGGGTCAGAGGCTCAAGGCCAGTGGCGAAGCGAGCACTGTGCATCTTGGGAAAATACTTCGGGCAGAGCTCTAGGTCGGGCACATCAAAGTCGCACAGCCAGCGTTTGCCCACTGGGTGGGCCAGGTTGATGGGGCGTAGATTTTTCCCTGCGTGGGATTCGCGCCAGTAGCCGCTCTGCAGCTGTGGAAAGCTGTGGCCAAGGGATTCAAAGCCAGCGCGTACCGTCGCCAGGCCACGATCTATTCGATGTGCAGGTGCTATGGCAATGTCTACGGAGTGAATCACTGGCAGTTCAAGCTGGATCTCGGCGATTGCGGCGGAGCTCAGCCCGGGTAGGCTACTGGCGCCCGATACCATACTAATGCCGGCGGCCTTTGCGGCGGGGGATAGGCGGTGAAAATCGCACACGAAGCGACGACCATCGGAAATATCAATGTAAGGTGTGCGTGACTCAATGCAGGCTTTTGCAACCCGATAATCACTCTCTTTTTGGAAGGGGCCTGCGCAGTGAATCAAAAGATCCAGGTGGAGGGCTTTGAGTTGCGCAGCCAAGTTGACGGCATCTCTCTCCAGGCGTAAACCTTCGGCGAGCCCGCCGAGTCCCTCGGCACACTGGTCTGCTAGAGCCTTGTTGCGGCCGGCAATAATCAGCTGAATATTGGGCTCGGAGCTCAGCATTTGCGCAATGCGCGCGCCAAAGTTGCCGTAGCCGCCGAGTATTAATACGCGTTTGTTCAGGTTATTAATCACCTGGATCGCACTCCTCTCCCCTGAGGTTAGTTAGAGTGGATCATGCAATGGGGCAGTGACGTAAATCAAGAGAATCTTAGTGACTATTGATTAAATGACTGGCTGGCGGTTTATCACGATTTGCCTTTGCTTGGTGAGTACCGACGAATAAATAGTAATCTTAGGGGGACAACTATGACGTAAAAAGGGTCAACGGATTACCCCCGGCAGGGTTCGTTATTCACGCCTTATCGGCTGTTAAAGAAAACCAGGCGCTATCCCTTAGCCTTATCTAGTTTGTGTCTTACAGGGGCTAATCGATGACACTATTCACTTACTTGACGGTAACCTGATCGGCGGTCTTGTATATTATTTATTCATATCTTTTGGTGTTTGGCGCGGACTTTTCTCTGGGGAGGTTAATATGCGGCAAAACGGTAATGCCCATATTCTGGTGTTGGGGGGAGATGGCTTTTGCGGTTGGCCTACGGCCTTGTTTTTATCGCGGCAGGGATACAGGGTCACTATCGTGGATAACTTCTCAAGGCGTCGTATCGATGAGGAGTTGGGGGTGGAATCCCTGACACCGATTGAGAGTATTGGGCAGCGCCTGCAGTGTTGGTGGGAGACGACCGGGCTAAATATCGGGCTGCACAGGCTGGATTTGGCTTGTGACTACGAGCCGCTAATGGAGTTGATTACCGAGACCCAGCCCGCTGCTATTGTGCACTTTGCTGAGCAACGCGCAGCGCCATATTCCATGAAATCCTCGCGTCATAAACGCTACACCGTTTCCAACAATATCAATGTCACCAATAATCTTCTCGCCGCGGTGGTGGATGCCGGCGTCGATAGCCATATCGTTCATCTCGGTACTATGGGAGTTTACGGTTATGGCTCTGCGGGCATGAAGATTCCAGAAGGTTATCTGGATGTGGAAATACCGATGGCAAACGGCCAGAGGGTGTCCCAGCAGATACTCTATCCCACTAACCCTGGCAGTATTTACCATCTGACGAAATCCCAGGATCAGCTGCTCTTTGCCTACTACAACAAAAATGATGGTTTGCGAATTACAGATTTACACCAGGGGATAGTGTGGGGGACACAAACTGTGGAAACCTCCCTGGATGAGCGCCTAATCAACCGCTTCGACTATGACGGTGATTATGGCACTGTACTGAACCGCTTTCTGATGCAAGCCGCTACCGGACATGAATTGACTGTACACGGTACCGGCGGGCAAACCCGTGCATTTATTCATATCTCCGATACCGTGCGCTGTATCCAGCTGGCGATTAACTCTCCTCCCGTCGCAGGAGAGCGGGTGCGTATCATGAACCAAATGACCGAAACCCATCGGGTGCGTGATCTCGCCAAAATGATTGCCGATGTGAGCGGAGCCAAGGTGGCATTTGTCGACAATCCGCGCAATGAGGCTGCGGAAAATGATTTATTTGTGGAGAATGCCAGTCTCTGCAACCTGGGGTTAAAGCCGACTTTTTTGGCCCAGGGATTGCTGGAGGAAATCTCTGAAGTAGCAGATAAATATGCCTATCGCTGCAATGCAGACCTAATCCCGTGTCGCTCTTACTGGCGCACCCACAAAGTCCAGGAAAGTACACCAGATGTTGAGACACCACACCTGCACAAGGTACTTGAGGGGGCCCAGAATTTGATTCGGCCCACTAACTCTTAGCCGACGACTGGAACTCCTATGCCAGGCTGGGATTGCTCTGCGAATGTGCCTCTGTCGATTACGGAGCAGAGTATTTACAACCTGAATCACCGCAAGGTACTGGCGGACCTGATTACTCGCGCCATGCGTATTAAGGGGGACGTAGATGTCGAACTGTTTGAGCGGGCTGTGCCCACGGTTGTAAACGCTTATCCTATTTTCCGATGCCGCTACCGGGATGAGCCGGCTATTCGAAGTTTTGATGATATCGAACTGGACTACATGGATATTCGCCATATGAGTGAGGCGCATATCACCAGCTTCCTGCGCCAGTTCAGCAGCTCCCCCATGGATTTAAATTCGGACCAGCTGCTAGGCCTCAGCCTTTTTCGCACCGGTGAGGATGAATATATTTTCTTGACCAAGTGCCACCACATTATTACCGATGGTATTAGTCTGTCTCTGTTGTGGGCCGAATCCCTAGCTGCCTACCTGGCAATGGGAGCAGGGAAATCCTATAAACCCCGCGGGGAGTCCACCGATTTTGCCGACTATATCAATTTTGAAGAGACATATCTTGGGACGGAGCGTGGGCAAAAAGCCAGTTACTATTGGCGCAATAAGCTAGAGCTACAGAGAGAAGCCGTTTGGCAGGCTTCGCACCAAGAGATTGTCTCAATTAATTGTGATGAGGTGATTCTCAATATTGACGGAGCCGATTTTACGCAGATTCAAGCCAATGTCAGTGATGCAGAAATCAGCTTGTTTGTCTTCTTATGCGCCGCCTACCAGCAAACTTTATGTGAATTTCTTCATCATGACTTTTGGCTAAATACCAGCTTGTCTCTGCGCTTAAAGCGAGAGCACCGCTATATTCTTGGTCCCATGTTTCGCTATGGCAATTTGTCAGTTTGCAGAAATGAATCCTGGTCAGAAAAGCTCGTGCGCCTGTCACGAGAGATCCGGCATGCGATGCGCACGGCCTACGCTGCTGACTCAATTGGCCCTCACGGCAGTATCGGTCACAACCTTAACGCCTCAAGCTGCTTTCTAATTACTTTTCTTCAGGCGGAGGAGCATCATGAAGGGTTTACCGCTGTGTATACCGGCGAAACTTCGGAGTGGGTAGAAATTAGTGAGAATTTGAAAATACATACGACCCCGCTGCCAACGCGTCTCACCCCTTACGGAATTTACCTCTCACTGGCAGTCTATGGCGGCCAGTTACGGGCGAGCTTTATCTATAATGTGAACTGTTTCAGCCTTAAGCAGGTGGAGAGCATTGCAGATCGCTGGTGCCTTCGCTCAATCCATGGAGCGGATGAGAAAATGCCTCCCCTGTGAGTCTCCCATAGGCATTTCTAAGTGCTAGGCAGTGCGTATACCTAACTAGTGTTAAACAGATTGCAGTAGCCATCATGTCTCGTTGTGCCTTTATTACCCTCGTAAACAGCCCGGATTATGTGATTGGTGCGGTTGCGCTAAAACGTTCGCTGGAAAGGGTGAGGGCTACACACCCTTTGATAGCAATGGTGGTTGCCGATTCTGTGGATACGGAACCGCTGGAATTATCTGGATGCCTGGTGCGGGAGATCAGCCCTCCAGATTTTTCTGAGGCATTTATCCAGCGCCATGAGCGCGCAGGACTTCACATGCGCGCGCCTTTCGATAAAGGGGAAAAACCTCGGTTTCATATTCCTCTGAATAATTTTTGCAAGCTGTCCCTCTGGCAGCTGGAGGAATATGACAAGCTAATTTTTCTCGATGCAGATATGTTGGTACTGCGCAATATCGACCACCTGATGGGATACCCTGAATTTTGTGCCGCGCCCAATCTCTATGAAAACTTGGACGGCTTTGGCCGAATGAATTCTGGCCTGTTTACCGCCGTACCTTGTGTAGAAACCTACCGAGCAATGATGACCTTGTTAGACAAGCCGGACGCTTTTTGGCGGCGCACGGACCAGACTTTTCTGCAGGCATTTTTCCCTCGCTGGCACGGTATGCCTTATATCTACAATGCCTTGCAATATCTGTATCTGAATCTACCGCAATTATGGTTGTGGAGTAGCATTCATGTGATTCACTATCAATACGAAAAACCCTGGCAAAAAGACCATACGAAAATGGAGCAGCTCAGACCCTTGATCGAATTGTGGTGGGCAGTCAATCAGGGTCGTGATATCGGTGCGAGAATCGAGCAGTTGACCCATGAGCAGAGTCAGTCAGTGAGTAGTGCCCAGTGAATATCGGCATCACTGGCGCCAGTGGCTATGTGGGGCAGTTTATTGTCCGTTACTTTCTCGATCATGGTTATAAAGTGCGAGCACTATCCCGCACAGGTCATAAATCTGGGTTATTTCCTTTTGCTACAGGTAGCAACTTTGAGTGGGTTGCTGGCGATATGGCGGATCGTGCAGTTCTATCCAGGTTTGTTAGTGGTTTGAATGCGATAGTGCACTGTGCCTATGATCACTTGCCTGGGCGTTATCGTGGTGGGGAAGGGGAGAATCTTTCCGGGTATCTCCAATCAAACCTGAACAGTACGCTGCTACTGATGCAAGTGGCTCATACTGCCTCCGTGGATAAATTCGTATTTATTTCCAGCAGGGCGGTGTATGCCACGGGGTGTTTGCGAGGCAACTTGTACGAGCATCAGGCGGCTTTGCCCGATACATTTTATGGGGCTTACAAATCGGCGGTGGAAGCGATGGTTTCCGCTTGGGCCCAGCAGCGTCAATGGCACGCGGTCTCCCTGCGTCTCACCGGAGTCTATGGTGTGGTGAATCCCCTCGAGCGCAGTAAGTGGTATGACATTGCTCGCGCAGTGGTGAGCGGTGAGCCCTTCACTCAAACCAGAGTTGCTACAGAAGTACATGGGGAAGATGTCGCCAGGGCAGTGGAGTTGGTCCTATCGGAGGCGGATGCCAAGGGGAGGGCGGTGAATTGCAGTGATCGCCTGGTGAGTTACCGAGAGGTGGCGGAGATTTTGCAGTCCATGTTGGGTAAGCGTAGCCCTCTGCCTCCGGATGCTCAGGGAGAGCGGCCAGCAATAATGGATTGCGCCTATTTACAGGCCAAAGGGTTCCGCTTTGGTGGGGCGAAGCGTCTGCGCCACAGCCTGCGCCTCTTGGCGGAGGCTGTGAAGCTCGAACAAAAGCTCTGTCACTAACTATTGGGAAGCTGGATGTGGGTAGCCCTGCTTCAGCCGATTGGCCAGTGCATCAGTTCCAATGTTTCCCCACTCGCTTTTAGGCACCAGGCATTGCGATCCCAGTCTCCCAGTACAATGCGCTCTGCTGCAGCGTCATCAAGTGAGAAGGGGTGGCGACCGGGCCTGTGGGTGTGGCCGTGGATCAGGGTATTTACGTTGTATTCACGCATCACTCTTTCCACTTCCTCAGGGGTAACATCCATGATGTCTTCCGCTTTGCGACCATTCATGGCTTTGGAGGCGGCGCGAATCTGTGCGGCGATAGCGCGGCGTTCTTCCAAAGGCTTGGCCAGCAACTCCTGTTGCCAATTGGGGTCCCGCGCCTGGCGCCGAAAAGTCATATATTCCTCGTCGCGAGTGCAGAGACTGTCGCCATGCATTAAGAGAACCTGCCGGCCAGCCAGGGTGAGGGTAGTTGGGTCTTGCAGTAGCACCACACCTGTGCGCTGGGCAAAATCGGTACCGAGCAGGAAATCGCGGTTGCCATGCATTAGGTACAGTTCCACCCCGGTGCTACTGTAGTGGCTTAACTCCCGCACCACCTCTTCAATCAGGGGGGCATCGTCGTCATCGCCAATCCAGGCCTCGAAGAAGTCGCCGAGAATATACAGTGCTTCGGCACCGGCGGCGGGGCCGCGCAGAAAATCAAAAAAAGCCTGGGTAATCTCCGGTCGGCTCTCATCGAGGTGCAGATCGGAAATAAAATAAATAGACAATGTCCCCGCCTTAGAGCCTAAATGGGCTCGAAAAATTACTTGTCTGCGTAGTCGTCAGAAATGCTGATACCGGTGATTTCGATGGTTTCCATGGGTACGTCCTGGTGGAAGCCCTTGCTGCCGGTTTTTACGCTCTTGATCTTATTGACCACGTCCATACCGTCGGCCACTTTGCCGAATACGCAGTAACCCCAGCCCTGGGTGTCTTTGCTGCGGAAGTTCAGGAAGTCGTTGTCCTTTACATTGATAAAGAACTGGGAGCTGGCGGAGTGGGGGTCCATGGTGCGGGCCATGGCCAGGGTGCCGGTGTCATTCTTCAGGCCGTTGTCCGCTTCGTTTTCAATGGACTCGCGGGTTTCTTTCTGCTCCATGTCGGGGGTCATGCCGCCACCCTGAATCATGAAGTTGTCGATCACCCGGTGGAAAATGGTCCCAGTATAAAAATCGTCACGGCAGTACTGCAGGAAGTTGGCTGCGGTCTTTGGGGCCTTGTCGAAATCCAGTTCGATAGCAATATCTCCGTGGGTAGTGTGCAAGGTGATCATAAAATGTCCTATGAGGGTTGATTTCGGCCGGCATGATACCTTTTAGTCAGGAGCTGTAAAACGCCGAGTCGCGATATCATAATGGATTGCCTAAAAAGTGTGCGCCAACAGCAAAAATCATCGTCTGGCGCTCAGCTAAATAGGATATTCTGTGGCTCAACTAGGGTATAATTCGCCGTTTATGTTCGCACAGCTGTAAATAAGAGAATCCTATGACATCCGAGAGCAAGCCCGCTCACTTTTTACAGAACCTTATTCGCGAAGACCTGGCAGAGGGCCGGGTATCCCAGGTGGCAACCCGCTTTCCACCGGAGCCGAATGGATATCTACATATTGGACACGCCAAATCCATCTGCCTGAACTTTGGTTTGGCTCAGGAGTTTGGCGGCACCTGCAATTTACGTTTTGATGACACCAACCCGGCTAAGGAAGAGGAAGAGTTTGTCGATGCGATTAAGCGCGACGTTTCTTGGCTCGGTTTTGAGTGGAATGGCGAGGCCAAATATTCCTCGGATAATTTTGATCAATTGTACGAGTGGGCACTGCACCTGATTAAAGATGGCAAGGCCTACGTCTGCGATCTGTCCGCAGAAGAAGCTCGTCACTACCGCGGCACGCTGAAAGAGCCGGGTAAGAACAGCCCCTACCGGGATCGCTCCGTCGAGGAAAACCTGGTGCTGTTTGAAAAGATGCGCAATGGCGAAATGGAAGAGGGCCAGTGCAGCCTGCGTGCCAAGATCGATATGGCCGCGCCCAATATCAATCTGCGCGACCCGATTATTTACCGCATCAAAAAGATGGCTCACCACCAGACCGGTGATAAGTGGTGCATTTACCCCAGCTACGATTTCGCTCACGGACAGTGTGATGCGATTGAAGGTATCAGCCACTCCATCTGTACCCTGGAGTTTGAAGATCACAAGCCGCTGTACGACTGGCTGATCGAGAACCTGCCGGTGCCTTCGCGTCCGCGTCAGTACGAATTTGCACGTCTGCACCTCAACTACACCGTGGTATCCAAGCGCAAGCTCAAGCAGTTGGTAGACGAAGGCCATGTGGACGGCTGGGATGACCCCCGCATGCCGACCCTGTCCGGTATGCGCCGTCGCGGCTTTACCCCGGCTTCCATTCGCAACTTCTGCGAGATGATCGGTGTAACCCGCTCCGATTCCGTCGTCGATGTGAGCATGCTGGAGTACAGCATTCGCGACGACCTGGATAAAAATGCACCGCGCGCTATGTGCGTGATGGAGCCTTTGAAGATCACCCTGAAAAATTACCCGGAAGGTCAGGAAGAGATATTGTCAGCACCGGGCCACCCAGTGCGGGACGATCTGCCGGCCCGTGAACTTCCGTTTGGCCGCACTCTCTATATTGAGAAAGAGGATTTCCGCGAAGAGGCCAACAAGAAGTACAAGCGTCTGGTGCTGGGCAAAAAAGTTCGCCTGCGCAACGCCTATGTGATCTTTGCGGAAGAAGTCGTGAAGAACGATGCCGGTGAAATTGTTGAGGTGATCTGCTCGGTTGATCTGGACACCCTGGGTAAGGACCCGGCCGACGGCGTTAAGCCGAAGGGCGTTATTCATTGGGTATCTGCGGACAACAATGTCGATTGCGAAGTGCGTCTCTACGATCGCCTGTTCAACGATGCGGCGCCGGATGCCGGCGGTAAGAACTTCCTCGACTGTGTAAACCCGGACAACCTGCAAATCCTAAAAGGCTGTAAGGCGGAAATCGGCCTGGCTAAAGCGGAGCCGGAGCAGGGCTACCAGTTCGAGCGCAACGGCTACTTCTGTCGCGACAGCAAATACGGCAGCGCAGAAGCGCCGGTGTTTAACCGCACTATTGGTCTGCGCGACAGCTGGGCGAAAGAGCAAAGCAAATAACAAAACAGGTCACTGTCCGAGGGCAGTATTTGGAGGTTGGGCCAATGATAGGCCCAGCCCAGTCAGCAAAAGAATTTGAGAGAAGAGATGTCTCTACAGGTCTACAACACGTTTTCCGGCAAGAAAGAACCTTTCGTACCACTGGTGGAAGATCAGGTGCGCATGTACGTGTGTGGCCCCACCGTGTACAACCGGGTGCATATTGGCAATGCCCGCCCTGTGGTGGTGTTTGACACCCTGTACCGGGTACTGAAAAGAAACTTCAGCGATGTGATTTACGCGCGCAATATCACCGATATTGACGACAAAATCATGAAGACCGCGCGGGATGACGGCGAGGAAATCGCTGTACTATCTGCCCGCTATGCCCAGGCTTACTACGAGGATATGGCCGCGCTCAATAACCTGGAGCCGGATATCGTTCCCTACGCCACCCAGCACCTGCCGGAAATGATCGCGATGATCGAAAGCCTGCTGGAGAAGGGTCACGCTTACGCCGCCGAGGGCCATGTGCTGTTCGCGGTGGAGTCCATGCAGGAATACGGTCAGCTGTCCAAGCGCTCCCTCGACGATATGCTCGCCGGTGCGCGGGTGGAAGTAGCGCCTTACAAAAAGTACGCCGGCGACTTCGTACTGTGGAAGCCGTCCGCCGATGACGAGCCCGGCTGGGACAGCCCCTGGGGCCGTGGGCGCCCGGGTTGGCACTTGGAGTGCTCGGCCATGATCAAGAAGCACCTGGGTGACACTATCGATATCCATGGCGGCGGTCGCGACCTGACCTTCCCCCACCACGAAAACGAGCGCGCCCAAAGCTGCTGCGCCAATGGCGTGGATTTTGTGCGCTACTGGATGCACAACGGCTACGTGAATATCGATGGCGAGAAGATGTCCAAGTCCCTGGGTAACTTCCGCATGGTCAAAGACCTGCTGGCACTTTACCCTGGCGAAGTACTGCGCTTCGCACTGCTTTCTGCCCACTACCGTTCAGAACTGAATTTCAGTGCTGACCTGCTTGACCAGGCTTGGCGCACCCTGGATACCCTCTACGGTGCACTGCGTGAAACCGAAGTGGTTGAGGCGCAAGCGGCAGATTTGACTGACACTGCTTTCCTTAAAGCGCTGGAAGACGACCTGAATACGCCGATCGCCATTAGCGAATTGCACCAGATTGCCCGCGATTTGAACAAGGCCGAAGACGCCGATAAAGCACGCCTAAAAGGTTTGTTGCTGGCGGCCGGTGAAATGCTTGGCATTTTGCAGCAAGACCCGGAAGCTTGGTTCAAGCAGGCCCGCGGTGGCGAAGAAACTATTTCCGCAGAGGAAATTGAAGCGCTGATTGAAGAGCGCGTGCAGAGCAAGAAAAACCGTGACTTTGCCCGCGCCGATGAGATTCGCGAAGAGTTAAAATCAAAGGGTGTGGTGCTTGAGGATAGCCGCGAGGGCACTAAGTGGCGCCGCGAGTAGGGCGCCTCTAACCCCTAAACGACATCCTTTAACTACGCCTTTTGATTCTCCCTGTCTGGTCGCAGCTGGGGAGAAAAAGCCATTCGAATTTCATTTGTAGAAGCGAACTATGAAAAAAGTACTCGTTCTGATCTGCTCCGCTGTTGCCCTTGTCGCACTGACCGCCTGTGAGCCCAAGCGCGGCTCCGATGCCTGGTGTGAAAAAATGGATAAGGTGCCCAAGGGCCAATGGACCCTGGATGATGGACGCGACTACACCAAATACTGCGTCTTCAACCAAAAGCCGGAAGAGGAATAAGCGGGCCTATAGTCGTTGTTCTTCGTCGATTCCTACCAGCACTTCTTCCGCCCGCTGACCGGTAAATACCGCGAACAGGTGGTTGAGTGCTTGCGTCTTTTGTATGAGCGTCTGTACACCGCCAAGGCTGACTACGGTGAGTCTTTGCTGCGCGAGCAGATCCTGGAAATTTTTGCCGAGGCCCTGACCCGCGCGCCCCAACTCGATAGTGAAGATGGAGTGCAGGACCCCGAGGGCCGCTTCCGCAACCTGCGCGACCAGGCCGTCTGGGTACTGAACAGCCTAGTGGAATTCGGTTGGCTGGAGAAGCAGGTAGATAGCGCCACGCTCACCGCCACCTATCCGTTTAGCCGCCGGGGCCGCCTTTTTACTCAGCCGCTAGTGGAAGTGAACGGCACTCGCGTGCGCACTCGCCACCGCAATACCCGCAACACCTTAAATGCCCTGGAAGCCTTTGCCAGCCGAGGTGAAATCCACGACTTGATCGATGCCTGGGAATACTCCGAGCGTATCGTGGCGGATTTCACCGATATGATCGCCGAGCTGGAAGAGCGCAAGCGGGAAATGGTGCGGGAGGTGGAAGCCCAATTGCTGGTGCAGCAGGCCACCGATGAGTTTTTCTCCTTTATGGAGAGCCGCTTCCAGCCGGACCTGGCTATCCGACTGTCTGCGGACAGCGTGGAAAAACATCGCGACTCCATCAACCGGGTGATTGACTGCATTCGCCGCAAGGAGGATGTGCAGAAAGCGGAGTGGGAGAAGCGCCTGCGCCAGCTGCTGCCAGAGTTGGTGCAACCGGGCCAATCCCTGTTGTGGCTGATGCTCGATACCATCGAGGACCGCATGCGCCGCGCCTGCGAGGTGAAGTTGCCCGCTTTGCGCCGTGCACTACAGGGCTTTACCAAGCGTGCCGATATTATTATCCGCCAGCTCAGCTACCTGCACAGCCAGGCCGAAGGTGAATTTGCCGACCTGTGCCAGCGCCTCGGTGAAAGCCAGCAAAAAACACAAATTCTCGAGCAGCTGGGCGAACAGTTAGGTGGCTTCCAGCTGCGCCTGTTTGACCCCAAACAAACCCAGCTGTGGCAGCGCAATCGCCGCCAGCCGGTGAATACCCGGGTCGAAGATGAAACCCCCATTGGTGAAGAAAACCGCCGCGAGATCGAGCTGCAACAACTGCTCGACCAGGCGTTTAATTTCAACAACAGTAACCTGCGTGATTATCTGAGTGATGCTCTCGGCACTGGCCGCCAGATCAACAGCCGCAACCTGCCATTGCGCGATGCGCGTGATCTGCTCGCTATGAGCCATGTGATCGAAGCGGCGGCGGTGAACCAGAGCGGTGCCGCCGACTTGCAGGTGAAATTTACCGGTGAAATCGCCAGCAATGATTATTTCACCGAATTTGACGAATATATCCTGGAGCTGAAAAACAGTGATTGAACAGGCTTTGGAAGAGGCCCTGGCGCAGTGTCGCCTGAACCGCAGTGAATTCTCCGAGCTGCTGGTGCGCCTGTTGGATTACGGCGTTATCTGCCGGGATGAAAGCGTTATCGAAACCACGCTTTATGATCGCTTCCAGCGCTGCGAGCAGCTGGTGCGCGAGTGGTTGGCCCCGCTGGGGTTGCGTTTGCAGCACGACAGCCGTTTCCAGTTTATTCGCGTGTATCCGCCCGGTGCCGAAGTACCGGGTCTGCCGGATCAGGAAGAGCCGCACCACGGCGGCTTCCGCGCCCGACTCAGCCAACAGGAAGTGGCCGCGATTCTCGCCCTGCGCGTGGAATACGATAAAGCGCTGCGGGAAGGGCAAGTGGATGAGAGTGGTTGCGCCGCCCTGTCGATGGAAGCCCTGGAACTGGGCATGCGCAACCTGCTGAAAATGTCCCTGCCGGATAAGCACGCCGAGCGTAAAAACCTACTGAAGAAATTGCGCCAGTTGCGCCTGGTGCAGTTCAGCAGCGAAGAAGTGGATACCAGTGCGGAAGTCTGGTTGCGCGTACGCCCGACCATCGCCCACTTTGTCAGCGAGTCGGTATTGCACCAGCTGATCGACAGCGAAGTCCCTCCTACAGTGGAGAGCGAGGCCGCTCAAGTTCATGAGGTTGGCGAGGTTGAAGAGGCGGAACAAGAGCAATCGCTCGAACGCATCACTCCAGAAGTCGAAGATAACAGCCTGTTTGAGAGTGAAGCCGCTTCCTAGTTGAAAATAGAGGCCGCACTAGCGGCTATAAAAAATCGAAAACATTCGACCGCCCGGGTTTGCGTAAATTGCACCCGGGAGCCTCGGAGAGGGGTGTCGGCTTCCCGCCTGCAAAAAGACCCTGCTTTTGAAAAGACCGTTTTTTTGAAAAGACTATGTTCCTAAAAAAACTGATCCTGATTAACTGGGGCAATATCCCGCAGTTGGAATATGATTTCGGCCCGATCAACCTGTTTTCCGGTGGCAACGGTTCCGGTAAAACCACGGCGGCTGATGCTATCCAGACATTGATGACCGCCGCCCACGATACCCTGTTTACCTTTAACCCGGGGCAGGATGAAACCACCCAGCGCGGGCGGGGTGGCAAGCAGGTGCGGACGCTAGCTTCCTATGTACTGGGTTGTGACGACGGCAGTTACGCTCGGGTAGAGCCCACCGACTGTTACATTGCCGGTATTTTTCACCCCACCAGCGGTGAAGACGATGCTGAGCCTTTTACTGCAGTGATGGGTATTCGCGCACACCTGGATAACAGCAGCAAACCCGCCCAGGCTCGCCAGAGTGATTTGCGCTTTTTTGTATTCCCCGGTGAACAGTTGGTGATGGGCGATTTTGTACGGGATTACACCGATGGCAAGCACCTGCTGCCGCTGGATAAATTCAACCAGGTCCTGAGCAAGCAGTTCGAAAAAGTCGAGCAGTACGACAAGAAAAAGGCCTACCTGCGCCGCCTTTACGGCGCCCTGCGCGGACGCCGCGATGCGGTCTCCGATCGCGAGGCCATGCACGCTGCGCGCACCTTTGCCAATTTTATGGCCTACAAGCCAGTAAAAAGCATCAACGATTTTGTCGCCCAGGAAGTGTTGGAAAAACGCGATCTGGGTGATGCCATCCGCTCCGTTTCCGAGCTGATGAAAACCATCCACAGCATGGAGCAGGAAGCCCGCCAGATTGTGGAGCGGGTCAGTTCCCTGGAGGCCATCGCCCAGTCGGTAGAGCTCTACCGGGAGCAGTGGTTGCAGTTGCGGGTGCAGGAATATTTGTGCGCACGCCACCGCCAGCAGCGGGTACAAAAGAGTTATCTGAGCGGCAAGAACGACCAGAAAAAACTGCGCAGCGATCTGGACAACAATGAGCGCGAAGTGCGCGTCGCTTCCGAGCGCGTCGAGCAACTCAATGGCCAGCTGGTAGAGCTTCAAGCCCAGCGCCTGGGTATCGATGCGCTGCGCAATAAGGACGAACTGGAACAGCGTATTAACAATGCCCTGAGCCTTCTGTCCCAGCAGCACACCCCCATGTCTGCCGAAGAGGCCCGCTGGCGCGAGAACCGCGAGGCCGCTGAAGAATTATTAAACCTGCTCAACTCGACCTCCGCCGAGCTGGAAATTCCCGCTTTCTCTGATAAAGCACTGGTGCAGGCGATCAAGCAGGTAGCCCGCGAGGAAGACCTGCCGGATCTGCACAAGCTGTTAGGCAAGGACTGGATTGACCTGGCTGCATTGGAGCCACTGCGCGAGCGCGCTGCCAGCAGTGAGGCCCTACAGAACCGCCTCTACGACCTGCTGGATAGCAGTGGCAAAGCTGGCGTCGGTGATGAGGTTTCCCCCAAAGAGCAGATTGCCCAACAGGCCTCCCGCTGGGAGCAAAAAGTACAGCAGCTGCAAAAGCAGCTGCGCACCCAGGAGAGCCGCATTCAGCATCTCCAGGCCAACCGCGTGCGCTACCCCCAATCGGTGGAAGCGGCCCTGGCCGCAATTCGCGAGCAGTGCCCGGAGGCGGAGCCCCGCGTCCTGTGTGATTATGTGGAAGTGCTGGATGAGCGCTGGCAGATGGCGATTGAAGGCTATCTGGGCGGTGCGCGCTTCTCGATTATTGTGGAGCCGGAACACGAGGCCCGCGCGATTCGTATCGTGCGCAGCCTGCCCGGGCGCAACAACCGCGCCCGGGTGATCCAGGGGGATAAAGCCCGCCGCGATGCGGAGCGTCTGGATACGCCGTCGGGCTCCATTATCGAACTGATGGAGTTCACCCATAAAACTGCCGAGCACTATCTGCGCGCCTCTTACGGTGCCGTGGTGCAGGTGGAGGATGAACACGAGCTGCGCGGCACCCGCCGGGGCCTGACCGCCGACGGTATGGCCAGTGGCAACTACAGTATGTGGCGCTGCGATATGGACGATGCCGAGCTGGTCTTCGGCCAGGGCGCCCGCGCCCGCGCACTGGCGGCGCAGCAGCGCGCTATGGAGCAGTTGCTGGAAGAGGCCGCCCACATCAACGAGCGCCACCAGCTCTACCGCCGTGTCACCAATGCGGTGCGCGGACTGGCGAATATCAAGCTGTTGTCCATTGTGGATTCCGCCCTGGCGGCCCAGCGGGAATGGCGCAGCGCCGAGCGGGCCCTGGAAAACCTGGACCTGAAGGACTTTGAGCAGTTCGAGCAGCAGGTCGATGAACTCAAGGCCCAGCTTAAAGACCAGCAGAAGCAGCTGTCGGACCTCCAGCGCAAACATGGCTCTCTGGAGACCAAGCTAAGAAGCAACGAAAAACTCTTATACGCGCTGTCTGGCGAGCTGGAATCCCTGGACGATGCCGCCAGTGACAGCGAGGAAATGGTAAGGCGTATTACCGCCATCGATCCTACTTTCGATGCCGAGCAAGTGTTGGTTACTGCCGACGAGCAGGTAGAGCGCGCCGCCGACAACTTCGACTTCTCAGCGGATATCGAAAGTTGGCAGGGACAGCTGGAGAAATACAGTCGCCAGCTCGATCGTGCGGTGATGGAGTACAACGCCACCTGTGCCAGCGTCGATACCCTGGTGTTTGAGCCAGACTTGAGTGGCGGCCATAAAGACAACCTGTTCAAGTTGATCAGCGGTCTCGGCGATCAGGTAGAGACCCTGCGCAACCGCCTGAAGAACAACCTGCTGGTGGAGCGCCACGATCAATTGCTGGGATTGAAAAAATCCTTTAACACCACTTTTGTAACCCACTTGTGCCACGCTATCTACCAGTCCATTAACGATGGTAAGCGCGTGTTGGATGATCTGAACAAAGAGCTGGAACACCACCGCTTTGGCGCCGACCGCGAGCGCTTCCGTTTCGACTACCAGTGGGTGGCGGAATTCAAGGAGTACTGGAGCTTCTTTAAGGCGGTAATTGAACTGCCGAATCTGGGTGAAGAACAGAGCCTGTTCGACACGGACTTGGCGCCCAAGCACCGCAAGGTGCGGGATCGCCTGTTGAGTATGCTGCTGAGTGAAGACGAGCAGGTGGCGCGGCGCGAGCTGGATCGAATCAGCGATTACCGCAACTACCGCAGCTATGAGATCTATAAGGAACCGGAAGGCAAGGAGCCGATTGCGCTCAGCCAGTACGGCACTGGTTCCGGTGGTCAGCTGGAAACGCCGGCTTATATTATCCGCTCCGCAGCAGTCACTTCGGCCTTCCGCTTTGGTGAAAGCGGCAGCCATTTGCAGATGGTGCTGGTGGATGAGGCCTTCTCCAAAATGGATGAGTCCCGCTCCAAGGAAGTGATCCGGTATCTGACCGAAACGCTGGGCTTACAGCTGCTGTTTATTATGCCCAGCAGTAAATCCGGGCCTTTTATGGACCTGATCTCGAATCAGTTTGTATTCAGTAAGTGCCCCAGTGCCAGGCCCATCGGCCAGCTGAATACGCGGGTGTATGTCGATCGCAAGGTGTGCAACCAGGAGCGTATCGCCGAACTCTGGGCCAATCACCGCCGCACGATTCGCCAGCAGGCGTCGCTGGATTTTATGGACCTGGTAGAAGTAGAGGGATAGGTATTTTCGGGGGGAAACCCCGCCATTGGCAGGGAGGCAACCGATGGAAAAGGCATTGCCCTATTGGGTAGAGGAAAACCCGCTGTTAATCGGCATCCTGAATTTCATTCTGGATCGGCGGGACAGCCAGTTGGAACGGGGCAAGGAAGCCCGCATTAGTTTCAGGCTGGATTTGCGCGCTGGCAGTAAGCGCTGGTTGGAAGTGTTGGAGCCCCTCAGGGACCCCGACCAAGACGAGCAGGAGCTGTGGAATGAATTGCAGCACTTTGCCAGTGAGTATCAATGTTTTGCAGTAAAACCGAACCCTAAACGGCGACCGGGTGTTGCAGAGTGGCAGGGTGCTCAGCTGATCTTTCGGGACGCCAGTGAAGAGCAGCTGCGCCTGTGGCTCAATCGTCCATCCCCCAACTTGCGCAAGTCTGCCTGGACCAGTCTGCTGGAGCCCTATGCCGATCGCTTTGAGAATCCCGCGGCTTTTCCCGTAGAGGGTTTGGAGCTTCAAGCGGGCTTCGACTCTGCCGAGGAGATGGTCTCCTGCTGGGCCGCGATAAGACGGGAATTGATTTTTGCCGAGCAAATCACCTGGCGGCAATTGGCCGCGCGCTGCTTTAAAGGGGATTCCAAATATCTTGATTTACCTAGTCGCCAGTCCCTGGTGCGTAACCTGTTTCCGGAGCTGAGCCGAAAGATTCGCGAGCGCCAGTTATTACTTCACGCCTACCTGCCGGAACAGTTTGCGCAGGTGATTTTTATAGAGAACCAGGATACTTTTATCAGCTTGGCGGAATTGCAGCCCAGCTCCACGGCGCTGGTGTACAGCGAGGGCTATCAGGGTGGTGCGGAGCGGATTCGCAATTATGGTATTACTCGCTTTAGCACGATTAATTCGGCCACTACAGTTTCTCGGCAGCAATTTTCACAGTGGTGGTATGGCGATAATTTGGGTTCACTTCCCGTTTTCTTTTGGGGGGATCTGGATTATGAAGGGCTGCGTATAGCCGCCGCGCTGAAGAAAAGTTTTCCTGAGTTGCAGTGTTGGCGGCCCGGCTATGATTTGTTACTCAACTCTCTGCACGCCGGCAAAGCCCATTCTCCCGACTTGGCAGAAAAGCTCGGGCAAAAACCCATCGAAATGATCGGCTGCCAATATGCGGATAATTATTTGATCCCAGCTATCTCGGCCAATAATTGTTTTGTGGATCAGGAGGCCGTCAAAACAGAGGCTTTGCTGGAGACTCTCCCTTAACGCTGGGCTTTTTGTCGCTATCGGATAAATTTCCCTTCCTCTTTATTGTGCGCTGGCTGTTGCAGTCGTTTCAGTCAGCCTTAAAGCTTGTTTTTTATGCGCGAGATCTCGGAAGATACAGAAAATATACGGTAAAAATGCCCTTTAAAAATAACAAGGGAAGCTTCTGGAGATCTCTATGCGTCAGTTTTCCATTTTGGTCATTTTTGCTTTGGCCTTCGGCGGCGCCGCTGTTTTATATGAGAAGGAAAGCCGTAAAGTTAAAGGCGTACTGACTCAGATTACCGAACTGCAGGCGCAGATGGGAGATTTGCAGGCAGAGGTCAATCGGCTCAACAGCGAGTTGGAAGCGGTTAAGCTGGCCGAGCGCCGACGACCAACGCTAAGCACTATGGCCAGCCGTATCCGACGGGAGTCCAGCACCTCCATACCGCCCAAGCCCGTCGTGGAAAAGCGATTCGAGCAAAAACGCTCCGCTTTAATTGCCTCCGATGTCACCAAGGCACCCCCTGCTATCCAATCGGGGGAGGAGCAGGGTGGCCGCGAGAGTGATGAGTGGTCACGTCCCACGATGGATGCAGACCAATATCAACGGGAGTCCTCAAAAGAGGAGGTACTGGACCCCTACCAGTAATTTTCAATCACCGGTTGATTCCTGCTGTAAAGCCCGCAAAATACCTGCCTCTTGGCACACAATGCGCCAGGTATTTCGCGGGTTTGCTGTGTCTGGCAAACCCGTTTTATAGCCACTGATTGTGAGGGGGCGATCCGGCCATGTCGTTAAATAAATTCTACTCATCGCTCAATAGTCAACTCGAAGGTCTGCTATCCGCCGAGAGGGATTGGCTGGCCAATACTGCCAATGCCAGCGCTCTGTTGTTTATGGAGTTGGAGGATATCAACTGGGCGGGCTTCTACTTTTTGCATGATGATGAGCTACGTCTGGGACCCTTTCAGGGCAAGCCCGCCTGTACTCGTATTCCCGTAGGTGCCGGAGTTTGCGGTACGGCGGTATCCAGCGGAGAGTCTCAACTGGTAGAGGATGTGCACCAGTTTCCAGGCCATATCGCCTGCGATGCGGTTTCTGCTTCTGAAGTGGTCATTCCACTTTACGATAATAACGGCCGCTGCCTTGGGGTGCTCGATATCGATAGCCCGACCGTTGCCCGTTTCACCGCAGAAGACCTGGCTGGCTTACAGGGCTTTGCCCAAGTACTGCTGAAATCTTCAGACCTGCTACAAAGCTAATGGCACTACTGTGGCAGAAGCAGGTGGAAGACACCTGTTATGAGGTGCGCAACCACGGCGCCAGCGTACGTTTGTACAGCAATGGGGTTTTCCATTCCCAGTGGAATCCCCGCGATCCCCTTAAGGGCTCCCTGTGGGAGCTGCTTCTGCTGCCGGCCTTCTTTCTGCCCGAGAAGCGTCTGAACTCTGTATTGTTATTAGGTGTTGGGGGCGGTGCCTTGATCCGCTTGTTACAGGCTTACACCTCGGCGAAACGTATTGTTGGGGTGGACCTGGACCCGGTTCACCTACAGGTGGCCCGCCGCTTCTTCGGAGTTAAGGATGTAGAGCTGGTACATGCCGATGCCAAAGAGTATGTGGCAGATTACCTGCAAAACCCCTCTGCTGAGCCGTTTGATCTGGTAATCGATGACTTATTTGGTCATTTTCAGGGGGTGGCACAGCGCGCCGTGCCCGCAAGTCAAGAATGGTGCGCCAACTTGATGCGCCTATTGCATCGGGATGGGGTTTTAGTGAGTAACTTTGGCGATCTTCAGGAGCTCCGAGACAGTGCCTGGCGTCAAAAGGCTTTGCGCAGCCGTCTGCGTGGCGCCTGGATGGCCTACATGCCCCAATACGAAAATCATATTCTGGCGGTGAGCAGGAACACGCTTTCACTGGCGGAGCTGAAGAAGCGCGTTCCAGCCAAAATCAATCCCGGTAGCCCCAGTTGTCGCCTGTATGCTCATCATCGACTTCTGCGTTGAGTTATCTGTCTGGAGCGCCCTGGCGGCTCGATAGGCAAAGAGAAAACTGCCACTGTCGTTTTTTTGTTGGGTGTTGTTGGCGCCCTTTCTCACTGCCTGTCTATACTGACATTAGCGACTTATTACTCCAGGGCTCGTTAATGCGGTACAAAACAGTTGAGGAAGTTATTCAGGAAGGAAGGGATTTTCATGCCAAATTGGCGCTGCAATACGAAGAGTATGAGCAGCTTGCCACCAACAAGCGGGTTGAGCTGCTCCTAGATCAGCTTCGACGACGGGAAGACTCCATGAAGCATTCACTGGAGAACTTCCACGCCGATTTGCCGCCAGGTGCCTTGCACACCTGGGTGCAATTTGCCCCGGAAGGGCGCGAGAAGGAGTTTCTGCAGCGCCTGCGCAGTATCGATATTGATAATCTAGATGACATTGCCAAACTGGCTATGGATATTGAGATTTATCTGGCTGACCAATACCGGGATCTGGCCCAGGGGGCGGAGACTCCCTCGGCGCGTGAAGCCTTCGAGCGCTTGCGACAATTGGAAGAGCTGGAGGAGCACACCCTCTCGATGAACCTGTTTAATTTGCGCGACTACTAATCCTACCGACTCAACCGGTCCGCAAATTTGATTTTTGTCTCCTGGCGACTGCTCGCCTAATTTAGATAAACGCCGGCAAACTGCGCCCTAAGGGCGCAGCCGGTATACACAGAAGCCTTTTTCTTTGGTGATCAACTGCACCTCAGAAAAGTAACGCGGCCCCTTCTTGGACAGCGGAATAAACTCATTCACCACAAAGAGTGCCGTACCGGTTATTTTCAATAACCGTGCGCTTTGTTGCAGAAAGCGATCGGTGAGATCGCCTTCCACCTGGAATCCCTGGTGGAAGGGCGGGTTGCACAGCACCAGGTCTGCAGCACCGCTTTCCAGCTCTGCCCCGGCATCGGAGGGCAGAACGACGCCCTTGATACCCTGAGTTTGAAAATTTTTCTTACAGGCGAGTAGGGCAGCGGCATTATTGTCGATAGCGGTAAAGTGGAAGCTCCCCAGTGACGCTAGTCGGGCACTGAGATAACCGTAGCCACAGCCGAGGTCCACTACCTGGGCGTTTTCCTTGGGCAGCTCGGTGGTGAGTTGCTGGGCCAGCAGGGCGCTGCCCTTGTCAATCTTGTTCCAGCCGAACAGACCGGGCTTGCTGTAGAGGTCGCCTAACTCTGGCAGACTACGCAGCTGCGGGTAATTCTCCTCACCGATAGGTGTCCCACCCTGGGGATGCTCCACCCGGTTAACACTGCAATAATCGTTGCCGTACTTTTGCAGATGCTTACTGCCATTCAGGCGCTCAGCAACTTTAGCCGCATAGCTTTTAATGCCGCTCTGCTTTTCCCCTAACAACACCAGTTCACCGCCCTCACCGAGAAACCGTGGGGCCTGGTTGATAATATGGTGAACGACGGCTTTTTCCTTGGAGACCGAATAAACAATGCGGCGGTAGCGGCGATCCAGCTCTTCAAGGTGAAAGTCGTTATAGAAGCTGCGCCCAACCTTACCCTGGGCCAGCTCGGCAATATCCCAGCGGTTGGTAAGGAGGTCACCTTCGAAGTGAAAGCCCGGCTGTAGTAAAGGCTTGCTGTTTTCATCGGCGATCCACAGGGTTTCACTCGGCACCTGTGAGATTTCCTGGAGGAGAAGCGAGGACATAGTCTTTATTGTACCGAAGCGATTTCTTCAGAAGTTAACAGCCGGTATTCGCCTTCCTGGAGCTCTTCATCCAGGAAGATATCGCCGATTCTCTCCCGGTGCAGTTCGATTACCCGGTTGCCCAGGGCGGCAAACATACGCTTGACCTGGTGGTAGCGGCCCTCACCGATAGTGATGCGCACCTCGTTAGCGTAGAGAATCTCAAGCTTGGCCGGCTTGGTTCTTTTCTTTTCATTGTTGAGCCAGATACCTTTGGCAAACTTTGCCACCGCATCTTCCTCAATTTTCTCTGCCAGCAGAGCGTAATAGGTTTTCTCACAGTGGTGGTTCGGTGAGGTCACTTTGTGTGACCACTGGCCATCATCGGTGAGTAGCACCAGCCCGGTGGTATCGATATCCAGGCGCCCGGCAATATGCAGCTTGGCTTTGTTGGGCTCGTCAATCAGGTCCAGCACCGTAGGGTGTTCGCCATCTTTGGTCGCGCTTACATAGCCCAGGGGTTTGTTCAACATAATGTAGCGTGGCCCCGGCTCGTGCAGGGGCTCGCCGTCCAGGTACAGTTCATCGCTGGCCTGTACCTTGGCGGCCGGATCGGTGACTATCTCGCCGTTTACGCTGATACGCTCCGCCTTGGCGGCGCGCTTCACATCGGAACGGGAGAGGTCAGTCACCTGGCTGACCGCCTTATCTAGTCGTATAAAACTAGCCAATCTTGCGTTCACCGGAATCGACAGATTGGTAGATCAGGGTATTGATGGTCATGGGGCCAACACCGCCGGGCACCGGGGTGTAGGCGGCAACGCGCTCAGTTAGCGGACCCAGTTCGATATCGCCCACACCGCCTGGATGGTAGCCGGCATCGACAACCACTGCGCCATCTTTAATCCACTCGGCCTTAATAAACTCAGGTTTGCCCACGGCGCCCACTACGATATCGGCGCGGCGGATATGTTCGGCCAGGTCTTGAGTGCGGGAGTGGCAGATGGTTACGGTGGCATTGGCATTCAACAACATGGCAGCCATCGGCTTGCCCAGAATGGGGCTGCGGCCCACGACCACGGCGTGCTTGCCTTCCATTTCGATATTGTAGGCTTCCAGCAGGCGCATAATGCCCTTAGGGGTAGCACAGCCATAGGCCTCTTCACCCATGGCCATACGGCCAAAGCCAAGGCAGGTCACGCCATCTACATCTTTCTCCAGGCTAATCGCGTCGAAACAGGCACGCTCATCGATCTGTGCCGGCACCGGGTGCTGAAGTAGGATACCGTGGACGTTGGGGTTGGCGTTGAGCGCCTCAATCTTGGCGAGTAACTCTTCAGTGGTGGTGGAGGAGGGCAGTTCCACCTGCATGGAATCCATGCCGATACGGCGGCAAGCATTGCCCTTCATCTTTACATAGGTAGCTGAAGCGGGGTCATCACCCACCAGGATGGTCGCCAGGATTGGCGTTTGCCCACCGCTCTTCTCTTTTAGTAGGGCTACCCGAGCCGAGAGTTCTTCTTCAGTTTTCTGTGCCAGGGCCTTGCCGTCCAGAACCAGTGCAGACATAGATGCTATCTCTAACAATAAAAAATCGATGGCTAATAGACCGGAGTCTGCTTCAGCACCTACTGTATATAGAAGGGCGGAAGCAGGCGATTTTTAAAAACGCTTACTTTTTATCCGGTCGGATTTGCGAAGTGCGCCATTTTCGCACAGGTTGGAAATAATTTCGCCACTTCTGGGCCCAGATAGGCAAAAGGATAAACTTCTTTAAAAATAATAGCTTAGAAGCGTTGACATGGGCCGGGGGTATCATTACTATGCACGCACTTCGCAGCTACAGCGACTTACACAACCACCTACGGGGCGGTTAACAGGGTCAAAGAGATGCGAATGATTGGAAAAACGGGGCATAGCGCAGTCTGGTAGCGCGCCTGCTTTGGGAGCAGGATGTCGGGGGTTCGAATCCCTCTGCCCCGACCAATTTTCCGGGTTCACCTTGCGCCCGTAGCTCAGCTGGATAGAGCATCCGCCTTCTAAGCGGATGGTCGCAGGTTCGAGTCCTGCCGGGCGTGCCATCTTCACAAGACGGTGCTGGTTTGGCAAAAAGGACTTAGTCTGAAGCCAGATTGGCTGCAAGAGATATCCGGCAATCAGTACTGCCACAAGGTGCTGAAGTATATCACTTTTATGGTGGCCGTAGCTCAGTTGGTAGAGCACAGGATTGTGGCTCCTGAGGTCGCGGGTTCGATCCCCGTCGGCCACCCCAGATTCTTCCTTGTTTTTCAAGGACTTAAAACCTCGCCTAGTGCGGGGTTTTTTCGTTTTTGGCCTCAGTGTGGTAATTTGGTGTGGTAATTTTGGCCTCAATCTATGTTGAGGTTTTAAAAGCGGGCTAGGAGAGGGATATGGATTTCAAGGAGTTGGAAGAGTTAATATCTTTGGTGCCAGAGCCGCCTGATTTAACGAAAAAAATGGCAGAAATCTCAGCGCCAGAAGAGAGGGGCCCCGAATTCATAGCAGTTGCTTTGGTGCATCTGATGGCTTTTAAGGGGGAGATTGAAGGTTATATCTTCACTCTAGATGGGTTGAAATTAAGGAGTGGGCAGGATTGGGATAAAACTGCAGGAGAACCAAAAAAGCAGTTCCTCGCATCATTTTTGCCGCAAGTCCAAGCATCAGTTGATGCTTTTACAGTCATGAACACTTTAAAGCTGCAAAGGCAGAGCATTAAAGTTGCATCTGAGGGGGTCGCGGCAGCAAAAGAGAGCTCTGAAGCTGCTAATACAAGTCTCAAAATTGCACGGAGGGGCACAATTCTGACAAGAATTGGGGTCGGAGTAGCGGCGATATCAGCAGTAATCTCAAGCGGTGCGCTTTTATGGCAAATTTATAATCAAGGGAAATCAATCGATGTACAGCTCGCTTCGCCGGTAAGCCTTCAAGCTGTCACCCTCACTTCAGAGTCTATCAAGAGCTTAGGTGATGCAATTGTCAAAGCTGAGCTGGAGAGGGGGAATGGTAAACCTGTGTCAGTTATTCTTGATTCTTCCGTGCAGCTGAAACCTATCACTCTTTCTCCGGAATCAATAGATGGGTTGAGTATGGCTGTGGCGGCTGAACTTGAGCGTAGGAAGTCGGCGATAGCGTCAAAAGATCAGACAGAGGCAGGGCAAAAGGCAAACTAAATTATTTGCCTTTTTTTGGGCGCTTCCGGTCTAGGCTGACAACTTTATCTGCTGTTCGATTATATCGCTCCGCCATAGAGCGGGTTTTGTGTCCGGTAAATTTCTGCACGTCACCGTCAAAATCACTGGCGGCTTTAATTTTCAAATCATGAAACCGAAAACGCTCCTTAATAACTCCCGCTTCCAAGGCGGCTCGCTGTTCTCTTAGCCAAGTAGCATTAAAGCCCATGCGGGTGAAAGGTCGCCCGGTGCGGCTGCGAATAATATGAGCTGTTTGAATTTGTGTATCAACATTGCTTGCGAGTGCGCGATCCACAGCTTCCCTTAGTGCTGGGCTCCAGAGTTTTATCTGTGCTTTTCCGGTCTTGCTTTGAATTACAAGCAGACCATCTTCTTTCATATCTGTTCGCGTAAGTGCCAATACATCCTGCTGTCGGGCTGCACACAGATAGCTGATCTCCATAGCGCACTGGTGCATGATGTGGCCGCGTTCACCAAGCCATTGCCAAAAGGCTTCATACTCCCAGTCTTCCAAATAGCGACCGCCAGCTTTTTCCTTGAGTGCTTTAACTACCGCTGTAGGGTCTTCAATTTTTACAAACCCTCTTGCCTTACCCCATTTCATCACAATGCCTAGAAAGGTTTTTTCTCGGTTTGCTGCGGTAGGGTGTTCTGCCCCGCGGGCATCCAAAAACATCTGTACCAGTGGTGAAGTGATTGAATCAGGTGTCATCTCTCCAAACACTGTCAATATACGTTGGCTGTAGCGGTAGTAGTCTTTTTGAGTTTGTGGCTTGATGTGCTTGGTGTACTGAGGTGATGCGAAGTACAACTCAATTAGGTCTTTAAGAGTGAATTCTTTCTCGACTAGGCCCGCAAGGTAGCGTTCATATGCCGTCCAAACTTCTGCTTTGCTGGCATCTTGTTTAGCTAAGTGCTTAGTTGGGTAGCCCCTGCGGTTTACTCGAAAGCCATTCTTGTACCGCTCAACATGTGGTGGCATCCATGCATTTTCGGGGTTACGCCTTCTGCCCATCAGCTTGCTGCTCCAAGGTTAAAGCCTGGGGGTAGATTAACACCAGCTAAGTCGGGTTTTGAGGCCCCTCGGGCTAGAATGGCTTGATTAACCATTTCCCAAGTGAGAGCGGGGGATCGATCCTTTTTCAGCACATAGGGAATCCGATTGGCATCGAGAATACGCTTTTGCTCCTCGGCATTCTCGGCGCCAGCGCCCGTTAGGCGGGCTATCTCATGCTTGGTTAGCAAGTTACCCATCGCACATCCCTCGCGTTGTTGTCTTCTACCTAAAAAGCCCGCGTTTGGCGGGCTGAGAGCGCTATCTTTAGTTGAGTTCAGGCGTACTGCGGTTCTGTCTTGGGTTTTGACTCTGGGTGAGGGCAGTCTTTGGGTTTCTCTTCGATGATTTTCTTATCGACTATGCGATAAATTTTTGCCTTGTCGGTTTTCTTATCGAATATCTGTGCCCAGTCGGTAAACAGGTCATTTTGAGCAATGCGCTGCACTTCTTCGAAGGCCTCTTCTTTGGTGGCGTAGGAGCGTTTGAAATCTTTGATACCGCCCATCAATAGGTTGTAGGAGCCAGTAAGCAGTGCGTATCTTTTCATTAGATTTTCCCATTTTTAAAAATGGGCTCCATACTGGCAGCCCAAGGATGGTTACCTCTGACTGAATGCGCCAGGGCGCGGCTAAATTTCTAGCTGGCTTGGGAGATGGAACTCTTTTCGATCAGATCCCGAATCCACACCATACCTTTCGATGTCACCTTGGTATTGATATACGGCACCTTCACCGGGCCACGGTTATATTCGGCATTCTCTGCAACCAGCAGTCCCTGCTGAACGGCGGCCTTTGTTGGTGAGTTGCGCATAGGTTCGCGGCTATGCAAAAGGTCGCTATTTCGTAGAACCTTTAACAGGTTGTTTCTGCCCATTTCTAAAGTTCGGGCGGCCTGGGTGATGGTGAAGAGTTTTTCCTTTTTCACGCTGCCTCCTGGTCCTTCAAATTTTGTTCTGATGGTTGGCCCTGGATGGCTTCGGAGAGTGCGGCGATTTGCTCTTGCATGCCGTTTATTTGTAACTGCTGAGTTTCTACCGTGGCCATTAGGTCTTGAGTGATTTTTAGTAGTTGGGAGAATTCATTCATGGTCCGCCCCTACTATTTTTTTGAACTTCCGCTCCCTGCCAATTGCCGGCTCCCAGTATTTGCAAAGCTGACAACTCCAGCCGCGCAATAACAGCTTCCCGTTGAATACTGGCCCTGCGGGTTTTCCGCAAAGGGCGCAATGTATCCGTGGCAGCTGCTGCGGTTTGTTCATGCTGCACCTTTCCTCTGGGTTTCGAGGTGAGACCACTCGACACAAAGGGTGCGAAATCTTTTATCGCCCTGTGCGATTACGTTTTGGGGTTCCTTGCCTTGATAGCGAAGTGTCATCACTTTGAGAGCGTGCTGATAGTTCTCCCCATCAAGTAGTGATAACTCGGCAACGGGAACCGTAAAGTCGTTGCTGTTCCAAGCCGAAAGCAACACCTGTGCGGCAATTGCACTAGCACCGGAGTATCCGTTGGCTACAGTAAGCAGCGTTTCCACGCTCTGGGTTGGGCTGAAAGTATTCATGCGGCATCACCTCCAAACGGAAACCAACCATCACCTTGCGTAGGTGTATCCGAAGTTGGTTTGGGCTGTGTGGCTACTGCGTGACGGCCTTTATAAATTGCGGCAACGATTGGCCCGATACAACCATTTGGGCGTTTGATACCGTGTTGAGTTTGAGTTGTTGGGTGTACATAGACTATGGCGGTCATACGATGCCCTCGCGGTTAATGCGAATGCTGATAGTTCGAATAGTGGGGCGGCGTTGGATGCGGGTGCGCAGTTGCTCCTGTGCATCTGAGCCAATGCTGCTAAGAACTGAGGCGATCAGGGCAAATTGAATCAATCCGTGCTTTACCGCCTTGGCCACCGCTTCAGTACTGTTGCGGGCATGCAGCTTGTAAAAGCATTCCGCCAGCAAGTTGGTGACATTGGCTACAGAGCACTGCATAGCTTCGGCGGCTTCTTTGTTGGAGAGGCCACGGGCACGATGTGTAAGCGCTTCAGCTTGGCGTGGCGCTAATGGCCTTAGATTGCTGGCTGTGTGCATTTTGATGCCCTGTCCTTGCAGTAGCCGAAAGTAAATTATCTGGCCAATAGTCATAAGTTAATTTCTTAAAAGGTCCTCTCCTTGATATGCTCAGAGAGCGCTTATCACGGAGGATAAGAATGAAAAAAATAAGACATGCAGTAGTAGGAGTTCTGCTAGCGACTGGCCTTGGTGGCTGTACTGCAACGAACGAGACGCCAGTGTTTATTAGTGAGTACTTTGCTTTAGAGCACCTTTCAACAAAGCAAGAAGTGTTGAGTAAGGCGAGGCAAGCTTTGTTGAAAGATGGGTTTCAGATTTTATCCTCTGATTTAGAGGCGGGTTATATCTCTACAACCCTAAAAAACTGGAAACTTACGCCGGAGCAGGCCAATTGTGGTGCTAACGAGGGCAGAGATTATTTAGAGGATAATTACACCAAGACAGAAGTTGCCTTTAATGTGGTTGTTGATGATAGGGATGTGATTGTTCGTTCAAACATTCAGGGCGAATACTTGCCGGGGAAGCCGGCTCAAGATCTCACTTTGAACTGTGTTTCTCGCGGTGTTATTGAGGTTGAGATGGTCAAAAAGATTCTGCTGTGACTCTCAGCATTCAAAAAGGCCCGCTAATGCGGGCTTTTTTGTGTCCTACTCAGGGGTGTAGGAGCCAATAATTACGCCACAAAGGATATATCTTTGCCTGTTACTTCCATCGGGGAGTAGGTTGGGTTGATAGGGCGTAGATAAATATGGCCCATATCTTCTGCATAGCTTTTGAAGGTGACCTCACCATTTATTTTGGCGATAACTCGGCAGCCATTGGTCAGAGGTTTGTCGGGGTCGACAAAAATGATTGTCCCTTCTGGATAAGAGCGCTGGCTTGGGTAAGGGCTAGTCATGCTGTCACCATTCACTCGTAATGCGTAAGCGCGGTCTGAGTGAGTACCGGGGCAGGGCAGCGAAGCTTCGGCTTCCCCGGGCTCTAATAGATCTACTGCGCTAAATGGAAATTTATACAGGAGGTGGGTGGTGAGCTTTGAAGCTGCGGCATGGGCCATTAAACGCAAGACCAGAACACCAACAGCAAAGCTGGTTTTAATTGCTTTGGCCGATTGCCATAACAGTGATGCCTGGGTAATGCCTATCTGGCCGATGTTGCGCAATGTACAAAACGCTCGGTGATTAATGCCGTCGAAAAGTTGGAATAACTGGGCTACCTGAGCACCGAAAAATCCAACGGGCGCAGGACCAATTATGACCTCTTTCTACACGTAAACCGGTGAAAATGACAACACGTCTTTCTCTATAGAACCAGTAAGAACCAATAAGAAACCAGTAGAGAGAGGTACAGTTCCAAATCGTGCCATCCTAAACGCGGCATACGCTTGCCTGGAAACTGGGTTCTTACGGACAAATTCCGCACCGAAGCCCAACGCCTCCGCCCAAACTTGATCCCCAGAATCCACGACATTGCCGAAAGCTTCCGCGATTACTGGATATCCCAACCCGGCCAGCGGGGCGTAAAACTCGATTGGCTCGCCACTTGGCGCAACTGGCTAAAACGCGAGAAGTACTTTGCCCCCCAACCTCGGGCGTCAGGGCAGCGGCTTACTCGAAACCTCAGCGCAGTAGAAATCGCAACGGATATCAATTGGTAAAACCCAATCACCAAGGAGAGCTCACCATGTGCACAGTCACCATCCCAGAAGCCATCGAAAGGGTTTCCACAACTAACCCCTGCAGCCCGCTGGCCGTATTCCGCAACCTCGTGGAGGTTGTGTTCGCGAATACGGTAGTTACCCAATTCTGGATAAACCAGGGCCACATAAATTACCTGGGCACGTATCACCGAGACAATTTTCATGCAGCCGAAAGGCGACTTCAGGATTATTTCGAGAGCATGCCGCAGGCTGCTTGATGGGGTGCTTGGCTGGTTTTGGCTTTAAAGATTCGAAGGGGGAGGGGCAATGTCCGAATTAGGTGTACGTGAACTGTTGTGGGAGTGGTCCCGAGCCTACCAGGAGAGAGCAGGAGATTCAGTATCCTGGCCCCGTATGTCCTCCTTTGCTAGGAATATGAAGTCAAATTATCGAGAGAATCCAGAACCGGTGAACGAAGGGAGGGCGGAGGAAACTGACCAAGTTGTTGGTATGTACCTTCGAGCGGTAAAGGGGCGCAATAACCAAGATAAAGCCAGAATTGAGTTAACAGTATTTTGGCTCCGTTACTTCCGAAGATGGGAATTGCAGGAGGTGGCAAAGGTGGCAAAAAAATCGGTAGCTAGCATTAAGATTCTATGCCAAATCATTGAGTCCAGTATAGAAGTGGGCTACAAGATGCGAGAGAGGCTTTAGCGGGGATGAGGAAAGGCCCTTTCCCTTCCAGTTAATTAAGTACAATTTTTACTATAACAATTTGCTCTGGCCATTGTCGCCTTAATTATTAAGCCTTATTAACAGTTAAGGTCGATTGTACTCGATATCGTATTTTTACATAGTATCTATGTTTTGGCCTAACCTGCTATTTAAGTATTAATAATTTCCTGCTATTAAGGAGTTTTACTATGCGAAACAAGACCTTAAAGCTGCTAGTCTTGTTCCCATTGCTACTTGGGTTACCTTTATTCGCTAATACGTCGGAGTTAAAAGTCGCTATAGCTAATGATGCATCTCCTTATGTTGCTGATAACGCAAAGAGCGGGCTCGAAGTCGAAATAATCCAGCAGGCATTACCTGGGTATTCAATAAAATTCTTGCAGATGGGTTGGGGGGATATTCAAAATGCTATTAAAAATGGCATAGCAGATGCTGAGACAAATGTGTATGAGCATGGCGAGGCGGGTGGCCATTATTTCTCAAAAAACTATGTTGGATTTGTTAATTACGCAATTAGCCGAAAGAGTGAAGATATTAAAATAGATAATGTGAACGATCTTGTAGGGCACCATGTCATTGCCTGGAAGGGGGCTCACCTGGATCTAGGGCCAGAATTTGAGCGCCTTTTCTCGCCTGGAGGGGCAGGTAGCAAAAATTATGTCGAGATACAAGATTCACGAGATCAGGTCCGGGATTTCTGGAAGAACGAAGATTCTATTGCCATTATCGATAAGAGTATTTTTGCTCACTTCTCCATAAAACAGGGGCACTCAATGGATGAGGTGGATACTCACAAGGTCTTTTTACCGGTATCGAAATTTAAAATGGCGTTTAAGGATGAAAAGACCAGAGATGAGTTCAATAAAGGACTGGCCCGTCTTTGCTCTACAGGTGAATATGCAAAGCTTCTTAGGAAACATGGCATTTCTGAAAAAGCGAATATCTGCGAATGAGCTGGTGATCTAGATGCTATTAGAGGCTTTTAGGATTTACTGGCACGCTAATTTCTACTCTGTGCATATATAAAACTGTATTTATTGACAGCTAGTCATCAAAAGAATAATCTTGGGCAAGCTGTCGAGTTGTATGCATGGCGACCGATCATCCTTTCTTAAACCGGACCCTAAGCCGGTTTTTTTGTGCCTGAAATATCTGGACGTCCTGATGGTTAGCTTTTTTTATTCTGAATCTATTAAATGTTTAAAAGTTAAAACCATTAATGGATTAACCGATATTAATGATTGTATACATATTTTGTTCTGCCAGGTTAGTCAGGTGTTTTTTGTGAAGATGTTCTAAATGAGATGATCTGAATCTCATGATTCTTGTTTGTGGTGAAATTAATTTGTAATGTATTGCGCGCCAACCATTTGAAATATTTTAATTGAATGCTAATGAAGGTTGGGTTGCTAGTTAAAAAGAATCTCAAGGAAAATTTTGAATGAGAAAAGTAGTTTTGCCATTTGCTTTGGCTGTTGCTTCGGTTTTTGCTACATCTGCTGCATTTGCAGCAACTCCATATAAGTATGACTATTGCACTTCTTTAGGGCTTGGTGGAGATACGAGCAAGGTTAAGGGGGATAGGTACGTTATAGCTGGCTCTACTAAAACCTATGAGCATGAAGGTGGTTCGGCATTCTATAAAGAAACTGCTTTATTTAACACTAAGGAAGGTTATGTTGGTGCTGATGATTACAGTTACCAAGACTTCAAGTGGGTGGCGAAAAAGAATATCAACTTCCCAACCCGTGGCTCAAATTATGTATCGATAGGGATACCGGTTCCGGCTGAGGTTGGCGGTAAAACTAATCTGTGTAAAAACATTAATGTTCAGTCTGCTCCCACTATCTCGTTAAAAGCGTTGAATGCTAATGCTGGAATATATGCAGCAGTAAACAGTTCTTACGATACTTCATACTCCAAGGCAGCTCTTGAGGGAGCGAAGGTTACTTATACTTGGTATTTTTCAAATATGACTTACCCTGGTACTAATTACCAGAAGGTTACTTCAACCCCATACACAACTCTTTATACTGATTTTGGTGGCACCTATATGGTGATGGCTACCATTAATGATGGCGCACATTCAAAGAGTGTAAATTTAGGGCAAGTGCGAGTTGCAGGCGGTGCAACGCCATGTGATCCCTTCTGCACCAATCCAGCGGATTAATTAATTTCGCTACTTTCAAGGAGCCCGCTTTATGCGGGCTTTTTTGTGCCCGAAATCCGGGAGCTAATACCTCATGTTTGAATTAACGCGATTCGCCTATGGGCCTGATGCCACATTGGGGCGACTGAGAGTGCGCGACTGTGTGTTTTATACGGTAGAGCGTCCGTGGTTGGGGAATTGTCCGTTCGAGAGCTGTATTCCTGAAGGGGTGTATTCCTGTAATCCCTATAACTCACCAAGGTTCCCCAATGTGTGGGAGCTTCAGGAAGTCCCTGGCCGTACAAAAATATTAATCCACACCGCTAATTATTCGGCGGATGTGCAGGGCTGTATTGGTATTGGTTATGGCCTGGCTCCCGGTGGCTGGTGGGTGATGCAATCCCGCAAGGCAATGCAGCAGTTGCGAGAGCTATTGCCACCTGAGTTTGATCTGACAATTACGCACTATGTGCCGGAGTATCCGTGATGGGTATTTGGTCTGGGGTTAAGGGTTTATTTGCTGGCCCCGAGTCTGCGGGCAAAGTGCTGGATGCCACTGTAAATACCGTGGATGCGGTGTGGTTTACCAATGAGGAAAAATCCCGCTGGTATCTCAAGTACCTGGAGGCCACACAGCCTCAGAACCGGGCACGGCGATTAATTGCCTTTCTGGTGACCTTGGTTTGGGCGTTGCTGGTTTTATTTATTGCGGCGGCTATGGCTTTCAAGGCGCCTTTTGTAGCAGACCTAAAGGGCCTGCTGGTTGATGTGGTTGTGCAGCCTTACAGCATCATCATCGGCTTCTATTTCGTGAAGTCGTGGGTGAGTGAGGTTAAGCGGTGAACACAGTAGCTCAAGAGGCAGCGAGGGAAGCCATGGTTCAGAAGGTCGCCAGTGCAACCACTACGGTTGCTGCGGGTACAGCGGTAGTCGGTGGATATGCAGCACAAGAGTTATTGGCGGTGGGTGGTTTCTTGATTGCTTTGAGTGGGTTCATTGTGAATTGGTATTACAACCATAAGCGCTTGAAGCTGCAGGAAAGGCAGCAGGACGGGGACGATGGACGTTAGTGTAAAGCTGGATACTTCAAAGTTTGATCGAGCATCTGCTGAATTAAAAAAGCAATTACCTTATGCCAGTTCTGTTGCCCTAAATAACGTGGCCTTTCGTATACGGGGAGAAGAGCGCTCAGCGATGGGGCGGGTATTTTCAAACCCGGCAAAGTTAACGCTGAACTCTGTATTGGTAAAGAAAGCCACGAAGCGTTCAGGTATTGCCAAAGTCTTTATCCGTGATCAGGTTTCCAACGGAACTGCACCGAGTAAATATCTGGCCCCGTCAGTCATGGATGTGAACCGGAACGACAAGCGCTTTGAGCGTGCCCTTCGACATATGGGTGTCCTGCCTGCAGGTATGTATGTGGTGCATGGCGAGGCGGCGAGATTAAACAAGCACGGGAATATCTCGGTAGGAACCTATAAAAAAATCCTGGCTGAATTACGGGGTAACCCTGGCTCTACAAGGGGGGCAGGTAGTGTGCAGGGTAAGAAGGGCAAATATTTCGTTGGCAAAGTTAATGGTGTCTTAGGCGTTTGGAAGAGGGCAGGGGGGAAGCGCCGGCCAACGGTTAAGCCCATCCTAATTTTCCTCAAGGGAAAGCCTGACTACCGCAAACGTTTCCCTTTTATTCGAATAGCTGAAGGGATAGCCCGTAGGCATTTGCCATTAGAACTTGATAAGGCCATGGACCATGCGATTGCGACCGCAAAGAGACGTTGAACGGGTCCTCCTGAGGGGGCCAACACACGGGTGATTCGGACCGTGTTTTTTTAACAGATATCTGAAATTTCCTAGGGGGTTATACCTTGGCTGGTGATATCTCTCTTGATGATCAGGCCACTCAATTGGGCTTTGCTCGCTTGGTTGGCGCTACTCAACCGGCTATTGCCAAACACTACAAGGCAGAGGTTTTTACTGTAGGTGCCAGCTTCAGAGTTTGGCTTCATGAATATTGCGAGCGTCTGCGAACCGAGGCCGCAGGCCGCCAGGCAAATGAGGCCCGCAACCGTCGTGATATGGCTCAGGCAGTTGAGTCAGAGGCAAATGCGCAATTAAAAATGCGTGAGCTGTATCGGCAAGACCAATTAATTCTGGATATTGAGTCCGTACGTAAAGCGATGGTGGAGTGGTCCACCATTGGCAAGAATGAATTTTTAGGAGCGGTGGAGAGCATCGTTATTGCTATCGAGAGCCAGCATGCCATTACCATCGATCGCGAACCCCTACAGCCAAACATTGACGCTGCCCTCAAAGCTATTGGCAGTTACGAAATTGAATCTGAAGAGGTTGGTGGAGGAGGTGCGCCAGGCCTGGATACCGCAGCCTAAAATCCCGCTGATCGAGTGGTTGCCGGACAATATCAAACTGCCCTCGGAGGATAGCGATAACGCCGGTTATTACCGCAACGATTATGTGCCCTATTTCTGGGGTGTAATGCACGCGCTCGATAGCCAAGTCTCCTGGATGGTTGTAATGCAAAAAGCGGCGCAGATTGGCTGGACGGTATTGCTAGCGGCAGATATCTGTAAGGTGGCGGTGACTGATCCCGCACGGGTATTGATGCTCTTTCCGAAGGATTCAAAAGGCCAGAACTTCATGGACGAAAAGTTTGTGAAGATTGTTGAGGGCTCGCCGAATGTAGCGCGTGTGATTGATGTCTCCACTAGTCGCAAGCTAGGCAACAGATCTACCAGAAAAGTATTCCCTGGCGGGGAAGTGCGTACTGTCGGTTCTAATTCCGTCTCTAATGTTAAATCCACCACTGCCAAGCGGGGCTATGTGGAAGAGCCCGACGATACCAACAAAGACGTCGGTGATCAGGGTGATTCCATTCGCCACCTGCGTGAACGTCTAAAACGGATGCGCAATAAGAAATTGATTATTGGTGGCACGCCGGCGGTTGCTGATCTTTCCCAAGTGGAGCACTACACCAAGCTCGGCACCATGCGTGTGCTACCGGTTACCTGTCACGACTGCGGTGAGTCCCATGTGCTGGACTGGGAAAACGTTAGTTGGTTGGAGAAAGAGGGCGGCACACCGCACCCGGTATTTGGCCTACACCAGCCTGATACTGCTATCTATGGCTGCCCGGAATGTGGCAGCGAGTGGGATGACTACCGCCGCCAGGTCAATATTCTGCAGACCTGTAAAACGGCGCGGGAAAATGGCGATGATTTTGCCGGCTGGGTGAAAACTCAATGCGGTGAAGACTTTGAGCCCGATGAAATCGAACCGATAGAAACCTTTATGGAGCTTTCCGAGCTCTATGTGTGCATCCCCGGCACCGGTCTTGCCGATGTGGTGCGGGATTTTCTCGAAGCCGAACACGAAGCCAAAAGCGGCGATGAATCCGCGCGCATCGTATTCCAGAACAACAAACTGGGCAGGCCCTACCAGTATGCCGCCAGCCGCTTGCTGGACCACGAAAAACTACAAGAGGCCGCCGAGGACTACCCGGAATTATTCTGTCCCGCCGGTGGCCTGCTGGTAACGGTGGGCATCGATGTGCAGCACGACCGCCTCGCCATCACCATCCGTGCTTTCGGTCGCAATGAAGAAAGCTGGCAGATGTACTGGGGAGAAATCGACGGCGACACCGCCGACAAGCGCGACGACTGCTGGGCGGCCCTGGATAAGCTGGTATTCCAAAGTTTCGAGCACGAGCGCTTTGGCGAAATCCGCGCAGCGGCAGTGAGTATCGACTCTGGTGATGGTGGTACCAGCAACGCGGTGTATCACTGGGTGCGAACCCGCGATAAAAAACACCGCGGTATCTTAGTGATGGCCATTAAGGGCGACAGTAATGACCTCGGCACGAAGGAAATCTTCACCCAACCCAGGCAGGTGGATTACAACAATCCCAAGCGCCGCACCAAAGCCGACCGCCATGGGGTTCGGGTTTATATGGTGGGTACCCATAAAGCCAAGGATCTGATTGCCAAGCGTTTACTCGGCACCAGTGCTTATATGCACAGCTGCAAGCATGTGCGGCAGGACTACTGGGAGCAGGTCACCGCCGAAGTGAAAGCCCCCAGTAAAAAGCACAAGGGCAGGGAAACCTGGCAGCAGCGCCCCGGCAGACCCAACGAGGGCACCGATACCGAGGTCTACGCCCTACACGCAGCCCACGCCAAGGGCATGCACAAATACAACGAGAAAAAGTGGTCCACCATCGAATCGCAGCTGGGCCAGCGCACCTTGTTTAGCGAATCGGATCAATCGCAGTCAGCCCCGAGTAAATCACACCGGACAGCACAGCCGGTTGGTTCCCTACTGGATAGTTAAATGTCTAAAACCGCACAAGCCATGGTCGACCTCTATATCGAGGCCGAAATAGATGTGCTCGCCGGTAAAACCACGGTGATTAACGGCCGCCAATTTACTGCAGAGAACCTGCAGGAAATCCGCGCTGGTCGTCAGGAGTGGGAGCGCCGCGCACTGCAAGAACAACTCAAGGCTGCCGGCAAACGCCGCGGACCCGCCTACGCGAACTTTTACTCATGAACAAACTGGATTCTGTTATCGGATTCTTTGCACCCGAGGCCGCTTTGCGTCGCGTGCAAGCTCGCCGTGCCCTGGAGATCGCCGCCGCCTATGAGGCCGCGCGCCCCAGTCGCCTGCGGAAAAACCCCGGTGATAACCGCAGTGGGGATTTAGTCATTGAAGGCAGTGTGGAAACTCTGCGCGGACAAGCCCGGCACCTGGAGCAAAACCACGATTTTGCCTTTGGCATTCTCACCACTCTGACCAACAACATCGTCGGCCCGCGCGGTATCGATGTGGAATTCCAGCCCAAAACCCGGGATGGCGATATCCACGAAGGCCTTGCGAGCCAAATGAATGAAGCCCACAAGGAATGGGCACGGCGCCCGGAATGCACTCGGCAATTCAGCTGGGGTAAATCTCAGCGCTTACTGTGTAATACCTGGCTGCGCGATGGCGAAACCCTGCTGCGGCACCTGCAGGGCTCGGTGCCGGGGTTAAAGCATCGCACCCCAGTGCCTTATTCCATCGAATGCATGGAACCGGATTTTCTGCCGGTGGATTACAACGATCCCAGCAAACGCATAGTGCAGGGTATTGAGAAATCCGCCTGGGGCGAAGCCAAGGCCTTCTGGCTCTACGACGAGCACCCCGGAGCCTCATTGAATTGGCGGATGAAACGCAGGCGCCACAGTGCCGAAAATATTGAGCACTTAAAGTTTGTTCGTAGGCTGCACCAGACTCGTGGGGTTTCCATCTTTGCAGCGGTAATGAATCGCCTTACTGATATTAAAGACTATGAAGAAAACGAGCGTGTCGCTGCCAAGATTGCCTCGGCCATGGTGGGTTTTATTCAAAAGGGCAGTCCAGAAGATTACTCGCAGAACGAAGTTGATGATGAAGGAAATCGCACCCTGGATATTCGCGCTGGTGCTATCTACGACGATTTACGCCCTGGGGAATCTGTCGGCACCATTCAAAGTAATCGCCCCAGCGGTCTGCTAACACCATTTTTAGAAACCATGCACCGCATGGCGGCCGCTGGCACCATGTCCAGCTTTAGCAGTATCAGCAAAAACTATAACGGTACTTATAGCGCACAACGCCAGGAACTGGTGGAGCAGTGGACTAATTACGAAACCCTCAGTCTGGAATTTTGCGAGGAGATCGTGGAACCGGTCACCCGGCGCTGGGTGCAAATGGCTTTACTGGCCGATGCCTTTCAAGTGCCTGCTGATGTCGATCCGGCCACCCTGATGCATGTCGATTTTATTACCCCGGTCATGCCCTGGATTAATCCAGCCCACGAAGCCAGCGCCGATGAAACGCTGCTGGAAAATGTTCTGGTCAGCCCGCAGCAAACCATTCGGCGCCGTGGCAAAAAGCCGGACGATGTGATCAAGCAAACCGCAGCCTGGCAGCAGAAGTTAAAAGCCAGCGGCATCACCACCCCAAGCAAACGCGCTGCGGTCCCCGCAGAAAATACTGAATCCGAGTAGGAAACTGCTATGCCCAAAAAATCTTGGTACAGCATTACCGCTGCTGCCAATACCAGCGAAGCCGATATCTATCTGTACGATTACATTGGCTACTGGGATATGACCGCAAAAGACTTTGCCCGAGATCTCAAAGCGCTAGGCGATGTCAGCAAGATCAATCTGCACATCAACTGCCCTGGTGGTGATGTGTTCGACGGTACCGCCATCTACAACCTGCTGAAAGATCATAAAGCCGAGGTGGAAACCTGGATTGAAGGTATCGCAGCCAGTATGGGCAGCGTGATCGCCCTCGCCGGGGATACCGTCCATATTGCCGAAAACGCCTATTACATGGTGCATAACCCCAGCGCCGGTGTGCGAGGCGATGAGCGCGCCCTGGAAAAGACCAAGAGTCTGTTGGCCAAAGTCAAAACAACCATGATTGGTTTGTATGCCTCCCGCACCGGCATGTCTGATGAGGAAGTCAGCCAAGTGATGGATGACGAGACTTGGTATACCGGTGCCGAAGCCGTGGAAGCCGGCTTCGCCACTGATACCACTGCCGCAATGGAAATGGCTGCCAGCTTTAACGCCGATCACTTAAACCAATTCAAAAATACCCCGCAAGCCATTAGTGCATTGGTTATGCAGAGGCCCACTGAATTTAGATTCCCGTCTGCGGTTGCAGACAATCCCCCCAAAACCAAGGAGGCGCAAGCCATGACTACAACCACCTCCACTACGCCAGCTGCAACCGCTGCGACCGAGGTTACCCCAGAAATGAAAGCGCAGATTACCGCTGATGCCAGAGCACAATTCGCAGCGGATGAGCAAAAGCGCAAAGACACTATTAAAGCTGTTTTTAAGGGCTTCGAGGCGCACAGCACCGTTATGCAATCTTGCCTGGATGATATGGACTGTGACGCTGAAAAAGCCAAAGACCAGCTGCTCGCAGCTCTGGGAAATCAAACCCCAACTCCAGTGCAAAGCTACAGCGTGGTAGTTCAGGAAGGTGAAGGCATTAAACGCCTCAAAGCGGATGCTGAAAATGCCATTGCCGTGCGTGCCCTCGGTGAAAAGCGCACAGAGGGCAATGAGCTCAGCGGCTACACCATGATGGAGATTGCTCGTATTCTGATGCAGGCCCACGGGCAGAGCCTGTCCGGCCTGGATCGGATGGGTGTGGTCGCCGCAGCGTTTACCCATAGCTCTGGCGACTTCGCGACGGTCCTCGGCAATATTGCTAATAAATCCATGCTGAAGGGTTACTCTGAAGCGGCAGAGGTTTTTCCGCAGTTTACCGCCACTGGAAACTTAAGCGATTTCAAGATAGCTACTCGCACGGATCTTGGCACCTTCCCCTCATTGCGCCAAGTGGCACCTGGGGCAGAATTTAAATATGTGAGTATTGGAGAGCGCGCCGAAACTGCCGCGTTGGCTACTTACGGGGAACTCTTCTCCATTACGCGCCAGGCGATTATCAATGATGACCTGGGGACCTTCACCCGAATCCCACAAAAGATGGGTCTCGCTGCTATTCGCACCGTGGGGGATCTGGTGTTCAGTGTCCTGATCAACAATCCCAAAATGGCCGATGGTAAGGCCTTATTCCATACTGACCATGGAAATCTAGCTGCTAAGGCAGGTATCAACACAGCCAGTATCGACGCCGCGCGGGTATTGATGGGCAAACAGAAGGACGGTACCGCTTTCCTAAATATCCGCCCTAAATTCCTGCTGTGTGATATTGCCGACGAGGGTGCCGCAAAGGTTGCGTTGGAGTCAGAGTTTGAAGTGGGTGCTTCCGAGAAATCCAACACTGTACCCAACAGCGTGCGCAATATTGCCAGCGTGATCTCCGATGGTCGCCTCAGCGGGCACAATGGTTGGTACCTCAATGCCGACCCGGTAGCGCACGACACCATCGAAGTGCTTTACCTGGATGGCCAGCAAGCCCCAGTACTGGAGCAGCAAAACGGCTGGAATGTGGATGGGGTGGAATTCAAAGTGCGCCTGGATGCCGCAGCGAAAGCCTGGGACCCCAAAGGCATGGTGAAAACGCCGAAGACTTAATACCCAGCTCAAACCGATCCAAACCTTAAAGAATCCGAAAAAGGGCCGCACATCGCGGCCTTTTTTATTTCAACAATTTTTAACCCAAGCGGGGAAAGTGAAATGGCTACTAATTTTGTGCAAGACGGGCGCATGCTGGATTACACCAACAACACAAGCTCGGTAATTACCTCTGGCCAGGTGCTAGCAGTAGGCGCAGTACTGGGTGTGGCGATGGATAATATCGCCGTGGGTGAGTCCGGTGTGATCGCTATTGAAGGTGTGTTTAGTGTACCCAAGGTATCCGCCGCAGAGATCAGTCAGGGGGAAACCCTCACCTGGGATATCTCTGCAGCAGCCTTTGACGATAGCGCCGCAACAGCCGCAACCGGCGATATTATCGGCCCCACCGCCTTTGCCGCAGAGGCCGCCGGCGATGGCGTTACCAGCCTAGCGGTCAAATTTACCGGCGTACCGGGCACCGTGAAGGCCTAGGTGATCCATGAATCTGGACCAGAGAGCCGCAGAGCGCGCGTTTCGTAAATGGGGCAAGCCCGCTGCCTATACAGACGGTAGCGGTGCTGAGCCTATAGATTGCCGCGTGATCAAGGATCAAGAGATCGACGAATTCGATGATGAGGAGCGAGTGCGGGTACCGCGTATCGAATTGAGTCTGTTGGTCAGTGAGGTAGGGGCTTACAACTCAGCAGCGGTAATTACCCTTGGTGGCGTGGGATATAGGGTGCGCAAGCGATTGTCGGATGATGGGGTTGTTTGGCGGGTGCTGGTGGATGGATAGCCCAAAAAGTCGAGTTATTGGATTAAGACCTTTTGTGTGTGTTAGTGGTGATCGAAAAATGTACAGTTGTGCATTTTATAACAAAGATCAGCAGCAGCTGCTCCTATTTCTAGGTGAAACTCTGTAACCCATTGATACTTAAAGGGTTCCAAAAGTGATATAAAGCAGAGAAAATACAAAATTATAAAGACGCTGCTTTATATCTTTTTTTGTACATTTGCGCCAAGTGCAGATAGCTTATTGATTTGCTGAGTTTTAGTTCATCTTCGAAGGAAATGAGGCTTAGAAATATAGAGCAGGGTGATATAAAGAAGCTTCTTTTGAATTAACTGTTATGCATCGGTGTCGTAGGTCGGTGAGAATAAAATGAAATTATTGTGGTTTTTAGGGATTCCTTATTACATTTTTGTTGCGCTTATTATCGGCCAGATGTCCAGGGGAGCTGTTTGGTATCTGTTACTTCTAGTCCCACTGCTCCTCGCTTATGACAAACTCAGTCAGGTGGCGTATTCATCGGCTGTGGTTCACCGTGGAGTGTCAAAAGTGTATTTTTCTGCATTTTGGGTGCTAGCCCAATTAGTGCTAATTTCTGTTGTGGTAGGTTTGGTTGGTAGTTTGGTGGGTATCAATGCATAACAAACGCAAGCAGTTTGCTCCGGCCCTTCGGGCCTCCGCGGGACGCCCAACGCTATGCACATTTTGTGCGGGTCGCTGCGCTCCCAGTTTCGCACAAAATGTACATAGCATTGGTCGCCACTGTTGCGGGCGTTAAGGCAAATAATGAAGAAATCCATCCTCTTTATGCTAATGCTCAGTTGGTCTGCAATTACAAATGCAAAAGATCAGAGTAGTTTCAAAGGCTATTTGGTTTACGATGAAGAGTGGATCGGATTTTATTGCTGTGAAGGTGATGTTTATGGTTTAGATGAAAGCAGCGATCTCGATATTTACTCTATGTATCAAGAAAAGAAGTCAGGTTTTAGGAAGCTTCTGTATGTTGAGCTAATCGCAGAAGTCACGAATAAAGGCATTTATACTTTTGGGCCGTCATCACCGCCGAAAGACATCAATCTTCGTATAACTAAAGTTGTAAAAACTGAAAATCACAATTCACCAGTGTGTAGCATTGCTTCTGAAGCAAAGATAATTACTATTTATGATGAAGCACCCGAAGTCTAATTTCTTGTGGAAATGTATATCGGGTGTTGAGGGCGGGACCAGGGGCCTTGTCGCCTTAACAAGGTGCGGCAGACCGACGGCTTACCCTGTGCACTTTTTGCACAGTCGCTGCGCTCCTATTTTCGCACAAAAAATACACAAAGTAAGCCGCCGCTGCGCACGGCGTTTATAAGTAAGAGTATGGGCAAGAAATTACCTCCAGAAGAACTAGAGCTCTACAAAGCCATAGATGAAATTTTATGGCGTGACTGGGACCCTATTGGTGTAAATGACATGCCAGAAGCTCGCGACGAGTATCAGAGTTATCTGCCACATATTTTTCGTCTTGCGGTCGATGGCAAAGATGCCGAGCATATATCCTCGTCACTAGTAGCAACAATAGAGGGCAATATTGGTTTGGGTGCTAGCAAAGAGCATTTTAGAGTTGCAAGCAAAATTGTCAGTGCTAAAAATGAAATTATTGGGTAGCGTCACTTATAACAAGTGACTATGGTCCTTTGTCAAGTATTTAAGCCATTTTCTCATCCCAGTAAGTGTTGTTTTTTACCATCGTATTTAGAATGGTAAGTTGCTTCCTCATACATGCGATAAGGGCTACTTTCTTTGGTTTACCAGCAGCGACCAGGCGCTCATACATTGGCTTTAATTTAGGGTGGCATTGTATTGCCGACATCATAGAAACAAACAAAACCGTGCGTACACGATGTCGCCCACCTCGAATATAGCGCTTACCCTGGAAGCTGCCGCTATCACGATTCATCGGGGCGATACCCACAAGTGCCGCAATCTCTTTGCGGTTCAGCTTGCCCAGCTCAGGAAGTTCGCTCATTAGCGTGTAAGCCAGTACATGGCCAACTCCTTTAGCGCTTAATAAGAGATCGCGTTTTTGTCGCCACTCGGCAACACTATTAACAAGTTTATCAAGTTGCTTATCGACCCCTTCTAGCTCTTTCTTGATGGCTTTTAAGATAGCCTGAATGGGCCTGTGAACAGACTTGGGTATTCTCTTGAGGCGATTCTTTTGCATTGTGCTCATTTCTAAGCACTGGTTCCTGACCGTCAGCAAATCACTGATATTTCTTAGTTTTTCTGGTTTGATCGATGACAATCTTGGCTTCATTGCTTCACCAAAATGTGCGATATCAATTGCATCCAGCTTATCTGTTTTTGCGAGCCACCCCGCTGATTTTGCAAAGTTTCTTACTTGTGAAGGATTGCAAACAACTATCGGCAGTCCCGCTTTATGAGCAGCACAGACAAATTCTAATTCTAGCCTTCCTGTGGACTCGATCAATACTCTTTCAGGTTTAAGAGGTTGTAGTTGTTTAATGGCATCCTTAATACCATTTTTATCATTGGTAACACTAAAGAATTGGCCAGTAGGTCTCACATAAATATCGAGTTGTTTACTGCTGGTATCGATACCGACATTGATCTCTTGAGGTTCCATAAGATAAGCTATCTCCGCCTTGCTATTCGGGCTCGAGGCCCACATGACTATTCGAGTTATGCCTAGTGAGTGCTTATCACGTTCATACTTGTTATCGGTCTTTTACGAACCGGCCAGGCAGCGAACTGTGATAAACAAGGCCTTCGGTGGCCGCCGAAGGTGGGTCTCAATTTACCCGTTAGCGAAAAGGATTTTCAACATCAGAATCGGGCAAGAACAACCATACAAGGCCGGGCAATTTGCTACGGGCCTACGGCCCTCCGCGGGGCAGCTTACCTTGCGCACGTTTTGCGCGGGTCGCTGCGCTCCCATTTTCGCGCAAAACGCGCACAAGGTAAGCTGCCCCTGCCGGCGGCGTTAAGTGTTAGTCATGTCAGAACAAGAGGTGGCATTTTTACTGGTTGCTCTAGTTTGTTTTTTATGTATCGTAATATATGCTCACAAAAAGACCAGCAAACCATGTGAACAATGTGGTGGGAAAATGAGTCTTGTAAAGATTAGAGATCCAGCTGGCATTAATATAAAGCCAAAAATTACTCTGTCATTTTATGTGGGACCAAGAAGGTACGAAGAAACTTGGAAGTGCAAAAATTGTGGGGTGTCAAAGATTATAAAGTACTGGGGGAGCTAGCAAGTGCTTTCCGCAACACTTAACAAGCACCAGCAATCCGACATTTATTTCGGTGCATGTTTTTTGTTCGCTACGCTCATAACACAAAACATGCACCTCCATAAATGCGGTTGTGGTGGGCGTTAGTTATAAAGGAAGATCATGGAAGAAGTTAAGTTTTTGAAAGAGTTAGGTTTCGGCTACCAAATGGAAATGGTTGGGGCTGTTTTATTATTTTCGTTTATTGTCAAAGTGTTATACCAAAGCCATGTTCAACGGCTTTTAAAAGACATTTCTAATGCGATAACCAAGAGAAAGAAAGAAAGAAAGTTGAAAAATAGGGTTCCTTCAGTTTATGAACTAATGTCACCTAAATTTAGACGCATATTTGACTATGTAGAATTAACTTGGAGCTATGCGGTAAGCTTAGCCTGCCTATTATACTTTTTTGCATTGTTACTTTTAGCAGAAAAACTATTTGTAAACTTTGAGCTTAACTCAAGGTTTTTTCTGTATCTTGGTGCTTTGGCGGTGTTGCTAATATTAACTTTTTTGGCAGTTAAAAACGGTAATAAGTTAGTGCATAAAATCCAGCAAGAAAATACAAAAAATGGTTAGCAAGTGGCTTCAGTCGACCGAAAAAACTGTCACTTGTTTTGATGAATGTAAAAATCGAGAGCAAATATGTATAGAAATATTTCATTAGTTTTAGCTGTCCTGATTTCAGTTATATTAGGCGGTTGTGCTGGAGTAAGGTCAGTCGAAGAAGTCAAACCCATAGAAATACAAGTACTTGAGTCTGGACTGTATCAAAATAACGCACGTGTAACGAAAGTGATTGGGCCAGAAAGAGATCGGCTCATACTCTCCGATCCTGGAAAAATGATTGAGGTAAACTCCATTTATAAACCCGTGCTAGGTCAGAGTGTTGGTTTTTATTATATATTACGCAACCCATATATCCGGGGTAAGATGCTCACCATGGTTGTGAAATACCCTGATGGTGGAATATACAACGAAAGAAAAGACAAACAAGTTTACTCTGTCGAAATTAATAGAAAGATAAATGGTAGTGATTTATATGGGCATATGTTTAACTTTACTTATAGCTGGGAGCTTGTAAGCGGAACATATACTTTGGAGATAATGGATGGAAGTAATGTCATTGCTAGTAGGGACTATGTTGTTGACGCATCGGAGTAGGCTGGCGCATAACAACAACAGTCAAACGGCGCATAAAGCGTACGTTTGCTGTAAGCGCTAGATCGGCAGAAATAGTATTTTTTTAAATGTTAAGTAGTTATTGACGCAATTTAATATCCATGGGATTCATTCTAAGTAATCTTGAAAAAGGGATATTGATTAATCCAGATGATGTAATGTTTCTGGTGATACTTCTTCTTTTTGGAATCTTGCTGTTATACATAGGGATAGTGGTTTTTAGTGTTTCGGTGTATCAACGAACTTTAGGTGCTAAATATAATGCAATAGTCGCGGGTGGAGTCTCAGACAATTGGGAAACCGCTAGGGGAACAAAAAGTAATTTATTATTTGTGGTTTTTAAGTACCAAGATGAAAATGGAGTAGGCCACTATAGAAAATCTGTGTCCGGAGGTGATCATAACTTAAAATATAAAACCGGAGAGAAAACGGTAATAGTTACATTTGAAGCATTGGGTTATACGATAGTTTATGACACTAAGAAATACTCTGAATTAAAATTATCATTTTGGCTTATTGTTGCTGGTGCAACTCTTATATCTGTATCAATTGATTTTATTTTTGCGTTGGGGGTAGGTCTTATTCCGCTTTTATTGGGTGTGGCATATGCTCTCTATAAATGGTCAAAAAGAGACAGGCCTAAAAACAGAAAATTTACAGGTAGTGACGTTGATTTAGATCAGGTTAAATCGATTGAGTCTTTTAAATTTGATCTGACAAGTGACTATGAGTAAAGCTGTCCACTTTTCGATTTGCATGGTTCTTTGAGATTTAGGTAACTATCAAAGAGAAGATTGTTAGTTCAGTAAGCATTGCTGCACTTTAAATAGACAAACCCGCACTAGCGGGTTTTTTTATGTACAAAATTCCTGGAGCGCTATTCAATGACCCAACGCATCACCATCCGCGATGCCGTTTTAAGCAAACTGCAAACTCTATCCGATTACATATTTCCACCCTCTGGCACTACAGAAGAAATTGCTCCAGAAAAGTTGCCGGCCATTGTGGTGGGTTTTGCTACTGAAAACACTGATCACGAAATGTATGGCGGTACCAGTCGGGAACTGGATCTGACTATTGCTGCGGTAGTAAAGAGCGATGGCGATATATATGCCGCACTGGATCAAGCGGCCGAAGATATTGAGCTTGCACTGCAGGACTCTGATTTAGAAAAAACCTGTGACTTATTTCTGCTTAGTCAGACGCAATTTGCACTGGATCAAGATCATCCTCTGGGCGAGGTTCGATTGACCTACAGGGCCCAGTATTCCACCGAACCCTCAGCCCTTTAACTCAACAACTCAATAAGGTCTTAGCTATGGCACAAGGTTATAAAACAAAATTTTCCCGCAGTGATGATGGTACTTCCTATACACCAGTGGCTGGGATGCTGGATATTGACCCCGGTGAGGAGTCACGCGGTTCTGTTGAAATGACGCCGATTGATGGCACCAGTGGCTATATGGACTATGACCCCTCCGGCTTACGTGATGCCGGTGAGGTCTCCATTACTTTGATCTGGAAAGAGAGTGACAGCGGCCAGCAGGCTCTGCGGGCAGATTACGACTCCGATACCAATAAGTATTACCAGATTGAATATCCTGAAGGTACCAAGGTGGAATTCACCGGCCATATTACCGGCTGGGGTAAGGCTGTGCCCAAGGATGACAAAATTACCCGCACCGTGAAGTTCAAAATCTCTGGTAAACCCACAGTAACCGCAGGCAGCTAACAATGAATTTAGTTCCTACGCCTATTTTAGAATCCGAAACCGTTGTATTTGGCCAGCAGGAAGTGGAGTTGTTTGAGCTGAGCGCCTACCACCGCTGTGAATATCTGCAGAAGACTACCGAAGATATTCCACTGCCGCAGGATGAAGAGTTGCCGGAAACTGAGCTGGAAAACTTTGGCCAGCTTTGGGCGTTTCGTGCAGGGGAGGTGAGCAAAAAACTGCTGTTGGTAGCCTATGCCATCTGGATGAAGCCGGATTGCCAGGATTCACTAGAAGATATTCACCATGGGCTAATCCGCAGCGTTACCCCTAAGCTGATTGACCGGCTCTATATCCCTGCGGCTAAGCTATCCGGGCTTTTCGTCGATGTCCAAACTGAAAAAGCGGATAGTGAAACAGAAAGTGAGGAAACCGAAAAAAAAGGCTAGTGCCGGGTTTTCACTTTGCCCGGCAGCTCGCGCGGGATTTTAACCGTCCCGACTATTTCAATATGTTGCGCTCCATGAGTTCTACCGAGTTCGACCACTGGTATGAATATCACTCTGAGCGCCCCCTAAATACCGAAGTCCAGCAGTGGCAGCTAGCCCACATTGCCGCCGGCACCCTGGGAGGCAAAGTCTCTAACTTCCTGCCTCAGCAGCACAAGCCAAAAACCGTGCAGCAACAAATTGCAATCTGGAACTCCATGAGCTGAGCAATGGCAAAACAAACTTCCATGGCCACCATGGTGGCGAACCTGGAGCTACGCTCCACCCAATACAAGCGCGAGATGGCCCAAGCGGCCGCGCGCAATAAACAACTCACCCGTGAAATAAAATCCACCAGTGCCGCTGGGGATGTGTTCGGCCGCTCCATGCGTGGTGCCGCCCAAGGGGTCGCGACTATCGATGGTCCTTTGGGCGGTGTTTCTGGTCGAGTCGGTGCGCTTAATGGCCTGCTTACCAGCGGTGCCAGCAGCTGGGCATTGTTTGGGGCAGGGGTTGCCGGTGTGACTGCCGTGTTCTATCAGAGCATTCGCGCTGGTGAGGAGATGGAGCGGCAGCAGCTTAAGATTGAGGCCCTGCTTAAAGCCACGGGAAGTACTAGCGGCCGCACTGCACAACAGCTGGATGATCAGGCGCGTTCGGTTGCTCGTGCGACCCTGGCCAGTGTTACCGGCATTCGTGAAGCCCAAGGTGTGCTCATAACCTTTAAGGGGGTGCAGGGTCCTGTCTTCGATGATGCTATCCGGCTGAGTCAGGATTTATCGGCTGTAATGGGTGGCGATGCCAAGAGTGCAGCGCTGCAGCTTGGTAAGGCCTTAGAGGAGCCATCCACTGGCTTGACCGCCCTGAAGCGCGCCGGGGTCAGTTTTACCGAGCAAGAAAAAGAGCAGATTAAAACCCTCGAGCAGTCAGGTCGTGTGGCGGAAGCCCAGCGCATGATTTTGCTTAAGCTGGAGCAGCAGGTCGGCGGTGCCGGTGCGGCTGAAGCTGGAGGTCTTACCGGTGCTACTGATTCTTTGGGGCAGGCCTGGCAGGAGTTTTTGGAAGGCCTCAGTGAAACCAGCGGCTCGACCAGTATCGCCACGGCAGGGATTCAGAAGCTCACCGGGGTAGTGAATACCCTGCGCCGAGGTCTTGCCCCCACTGAGGAAGAAGAGCAGCGCAATCAATTTGCCAAGCTGCACAGCCAATATGTTTCGCATCAGCACCTTCTGGCCAAGGCAGAAGCCGAAGGTGTTCAGGTTCAGATAGAAATCCATCGCTACAAATCGGAGCAAATACGCCGCCAGCTCGACGAACTGCAGAATGCACAAATAGCCGCACAGAAAAAGCGGCAGGAGGAAGAGCGGAGAGCCGAGGAGGCTGCCGCTGCGGCCAGGGAGCAGGCAGAGCGCGATCGTATCGCCCAACAGCGTGCCATGGCGGAAGAGGCCGGTGGTGCTCAGTTAATCCAGCTGGATCAATTCCTGGCTGACCAACAAGGAAAAATCCAACTCGACCACGAGCAGAGGCTACAGCAAATAGCCGCCCTTCAGGTTGCCGAGGAGGAACTGACAAAGCGGGGGTTTGAATCCATTGAAGCGCTACGGGCGGAATATTCCGAGCGCGAGAAGGCCCGCTATCAAATGGCGCTGGCAGAAGAGCAGGCACGGTCAGCCAATGATGGCGGGGAAGGCAGTCAAGTCGGGGCTGACGGCCTAACCGATGCGGAGCGCCAGCGAATCACTACACGCTTAGAAACCCTACAGCTTTCCTGGCTCACCGAGATGGAGCAGCTGCAGGTTCAGCAAGATGAGGAAATGGCCCTGCTGGATCAGGCATTTGCTAAGAAACTCATCTCTCATGATGACTATGAGCGCAAGCTTACTCTGCTGGAAGGTAAGCATGCTAAGCAGCGAGAAAAGCTAGAACAGGCCAGCAGTAAAAACCGTTGGCAGGCGTTCGGCGGTGCGATGGATATGATGCTGGGCATCTCCAATACCGGTAGTAAAAAACTCTTCAAGATTCAGAAAGCGCTCAGCCTGGCCAAAGCTGCTGCAACCCTCCCGGGTGCAATTATCGAATCCTATAACAACAGCGGTGGTTACCCATGGGGTATTCCTGCAGCGGTCGCAATGGCTGCAGCTGGCGCGGCTCAAATTGCTCAAATCAAAAGTGCTTCCTTTGATGGTGGTGCTAGCGCTTCCAGTGTGAGTACTGGCGGTGCGGTAGCGAGCACACCATCAGAGAGTTTTGCCGCTTCTAATGATGACGGTTTTGTAGAGGGCGATTCACAACAGCCTGGCACGGTTGTGAACCTGACGATACAAGGCGATTTAATCGGAGATAACGCACAAACCATTGCCGATAAATTAACAACCATGTTTGCGGAGCAGGATTTGGTAGCAATCCCCGAGGATAGTCGCCAAGCACAAATACTCAGGGGATAGAAAATGCTCATTCAATACACACCTACACGGTTATTGGTGGGTGATGGTAGTGATTATCAGATTGAATCAAAACTGAAGCGTTATGACTGTAACGATCGCCCCGAGGGTAAAGAACACACATCGCTCAGCGGTAAAACAGAATACACAATCTACCGTCTCGAAGAGGAATATTCTTGTCAGACTGTACCGCTAAGACTCACTCATACCGAATTAGCGCGCTGGCGAGAGTTCAAAAGAAGCTGTGCTTTCGGTGAGTTTTTCACCTTCGATGCCTACGGGACTACAGACACTCCTGATTTCCCCCAACAAGTGCAACTTAAATATAAATCCTTCAAAGAAAAGCGCGAGAAAGACGGCCGCTTTATTTTTTCTTTTACTACCGTTCAAGTCATCGCTTAACTATGCGCAACAACTCAGAAACTTTTGACCTGCACAATCAGGCTGCACAGCGTGAGCTACGCCTGGTCATCGAGATTGGTTTTGATCTGCCGCTGTATATCACCAGTCATAACAGTATTCCGGGTCTCCCCGCCAATGCCGTGCTTGGCGCTTTAAAAAAATGCAGTGCCACCAGCCAGAGAATAATCCCCGAGCAGGGCCGCGCAGAGATTGGGGCTATTTCCTTTGAGGTGGTGGATATCAATGGTCTGCTGTCTTATGTGCTGCGCGATGAGCTGGAACAGGGCAACGGTATCAAGGGTCGCTCGGTGCGTTTGTATCAAGGCTTTGCTGGACTCGACTGGGATGATTTTCGGTTAGAGCAAACCCAGATTGCCGAGGAATCCATTGGCTACGCCGAGGGTGTTTACCGAGTCCGCTGCCGGGATATTCAACGAGAGATGCGCCGCGATATTTTTGTGCCCAATAGCACACGCCTGGCTGCCAATTTTCCTAAATCGAGTAGCACCCTGTGGGTATTCGATACCAGTCCTTTTGAGCCGAACCCGCATACTGCTGCTTATGGTGATGCACCCGGCCAATCCGTGTATTACCTGAAAATAAAGTATCAGGACGGTTTCGAGATTGTGCGAGCCACCGGGAAAACAGGGAATAGTTTCACCGGCTGTACTCGTGGATTGTTCGGCACCTTTGCCCGCGACCATGCGTTGCCAGAAGACAGTGGCGACGAGAGTGGCGTTGAGGTGGAGGAGTTTGTCTATCTGGAAGGCCCTGGCCCCCAGCTTGCCTATGCACTGCTGACCGGGAAGATTCTCGGCACCAATAACGTACTGCCCTCTAATTGGCACTTGGGCATAGATCCCGCCTTTGTGGTGTTGGATGAGTTCGAAAATATCGGGGCAGACTGGTACAAGCCCAGTGACCACCGCAAAGGCAAGATCCTGCGCTTTGATGGCCTGGAAAAAACCGACGGCAAAAAGTTTATCGAGACCGAAATCAATTTATTGCTCGGTGCCTTTATGCCAGTCAATGCCGCCGGCCAGCTGGGCTTTCGCCGTATGGCTGGAGTGCTAGCTGAATCCGGTACAGTGGCCACCATCAGTCCTGATGATGTCAGTAGCCTGGGCGAACTCAAATACAACTTAGCCGGGGTAAAGAATGCCTTCTCGGTGCAGTGGAGTTGGTTTGAGCAGCCCGGATTCGATGGCAAATTCCTGCGCTCCAATAACCTCATTGATGCGGACTCTATTGCGACCCATGGCGAGGCCAAGCCGCTCGCTCTGAAATTTCGGGGGCTGCACAATTCCCGGCATACCTATACCACGATAAAAAATACCTTTGATGCCCTGCGTGATCGATTCGCCGGGCCGCCGCTCAGTCTGCGCCTAGGATTATTGCCCAGTAAAAACGATCTGGAGGTGGGCGATATCGTACGGGTTAGCCTGACGCAATTGCGCGACCACTCGCAAAATGTGTCGGGTGGTATTTTAGATCGCGCCATGGAAGTGCAGCGCTTCAATGTCAATCAGGTCAGTGGAGCGGTCTCCGTCGATCTATTTGGCAGCTACCAGCCTGCCTCAGCGGTGCCCGACCAGCCCAGCGGCAGCAGCTCCAGCGGAGAGCTTCCCGACAGCTGGTATAGCGCAGAGGGCACAGAGATGACTGCCGCCGGCCTTGCTATCGATGCCAGTGGCTTCCTCACCGCTAACGGCACCCTATACGGTGCGGATAACAGCCGCACGATATTTTATTACCTGGGAGACTTAACCGTCCCCGCAGGCCGCACACTTTTTGTTAGCGACAATGTTGAATTGCATGTGCGCGGTGTTCTGCAAATAGACGGTACTTTGCGCGGGGTTCCCAGTAATGGGGGGCGTGGTTTTCTGGGTTCTTGTCGCGGTGGTGGTGGGCGCGTATCTGGAATTGGCGCCACCAACCGCACTATGTACAACCGTATTCGCGGCCAAATTGTGGTCGGTCGCAATTCCGTCATGCCACCGCTCAATATTGAGAATAATGGCGGAGAGCTGCAAGGTATCCCCGAGGATATGCGCGGTACCGGCGGCGCCCGTGGCGGAAATAGTTATTACTACCTGCGCGGCGATCAGAGCTATGAAAATAGCGGCTACGGTGGTTCCGGCGGCCAGGGTGGGGCGAGTGTGGTTATCGTCGCACGGGGTATCGCCCTCGGTGTAAGTGGAACCATTAATACCTCTGGGGGCAATGGCAGTGGCGGCAGCCTGGGAACTGGTATCCAGAAGATTCCCGGCGGTAGTGGTGGCGGTGGTGCGCCTGGCGGTATTGTTTTGTTAGTGGACGGTACCCAAAACCCCATGCCGGTGCTGACCAATAGCCGCATAGTGGCGTCTTATGGTACTAGCCCGAGTAGTCCAGGCACTGCCGGCCAGGGAGGTACTTCCTTAGGTACAGCGGCCGCGCGCGTATTATTTGTTCCCAAATCCCGCACACCCTATCCAGACCCAGAAGATCCCGCGCTAGACCCAGACTTACAGGCTGCGCTAGAGGCTGCAGAGGAAGCCAAGGCCGATGCACAAAAGGCCCTTGAAGATCTCGGCAATATCTCTGCAGATGGTGTGTTGCATACCAATGAAAAACTGCAGCTGATCCGCGAATACAACCAGTTAATAAACGATCAAGTGAAGCTGGATGCGCTGGCCAGCAATTTCGGCACTGCACTCGATGCCAAACGGGCGGCGTTTACGAATGCTTTGACCGCGCTGACAAGCTATCTGCAAGGGTTAACCCCGGCCTGGGATAACCGCCAGGAAAATACCCCGGTAAGCCGCACCCTATTTGATAGCAATTGGACCTACGCCTACGACCAGAAAACAGCGCTGTATAGTGCCGTAGCGGAGGCGACGCGCACCAAAGCCTTTGACGCTACCCGCAATATCATTGGCTATGACGAGGCCAGCGGACAATTCACCGATGACGGTATCTTAATCGGCAATATGCAAAGCGTACGCAAGGCACAGTTGCGCGCGCAGCAGGCTTCGGGCTCTGTATTTTTTGAGGCGTTTACCGATACCACGGCTGCCGATGATTGGGTGGTCTATACCGGTTCGCCGGCTGGCTATACCTATCAAGTACATTCAAGTTCTGATGCACACGTGACTGGTGGCAATGTGTTGCGCATTGGACAGGATGACAAGGCCTCTAATGCTTGGCTTGAGTATAAAGAGCGATTCCCTTTTGATGCTGACAAGCTTTATCGAATTAAATTTCGAGTATTAATGGGACCTGGTGGCGATGCAGACCGCTCTCTGTATCTGGGTATTAATTGCTTTGATAAAGATGGCAAGCGGGTCAATGCCAGCGGCAGTGAGACGCATTCGGGCTCCCATTATATCGCTGCGCCTGGTGTAAAGGCGGCTGGTGTAGGCTGGAAAGAATACACCGCATACTTTCAGGGCCGAACAAGCGGTAATGCCAGCTACCAATCTACCGTGGGGCACAACACCATAGCCCAGCCGGCCCAGCTGCAGACGACCGTCAGACAGTTTACGCCGGTGATTATTGCTAACTACGACGCTGCCAAGAAAGGGGCGACCTTTATTGATTATGTGCGCATCGATACGGTTGAACCAACGGGCAACGGCCTTTATTTAAAGATTAATAGCGGTCCGACCTTGGGCGATAATGCCAATCCGGGCGAGGCACAGCTGTGCGGCTTTGATGCGAATGGCAATCCCGATGGCTCTCTGCCGGGCTGGTTTTACTGGGGTGGCAAGCGGATAAAAATTCCCCCGGTGCAATTAAATCCAAGTCTTGGAGGCCTGTTTTATATCGTCACCGAGACGGATGGAGTTTGGATCTCAGCGGGTTCGGCCTTGTCGGTATCCATTGAGCGCGGACTCTATAAATACCATTACTATGATGGTTCTACCACGAAGCGTGGATTTTTCTCATCAATAGAGAACAAGCTGATTATCGGAGAGATTTTCCTATCCGGGACAGAAGTGGTTGCCAGTGGTGGTGTTTACCAAAATCCACGGCCGCTAGCTGGGTTCTCTGCATTTCTCAGCGGTCTCAATGAGAAAGGCCGTATCGCGGAGCAGCGCAGTCTGCCGCATATCCAGTCCGGTATCTCTTCCATTACGAGCGGTGGGGCACCGCTTACCGCGAGAGATGACGGCTCTACTGCGAAAATTACGGTTGCCTCGCATACCGTGCAGTATGGATTTGGGGCGGTCTCCTATAACAGCGGCAGCATTACCGGCCTGTCATTTTCCAGAAAATATTATGTGTATTGCGATGATGAAGGTTATGAAGGCGGCGCAGTAACTTATAAGGCCACCACAAGTTTTACCGTCCTGGCTGCAAATACCCACCGACGCTATGTAGGGACAATCACGACCCCATCGAATGGCGGCGGCGGGACCATACCGACAGATCCCTGGTGCGTAGACTATGACACCTTGCTGCCGGATGGCCGCTACGTGCGAGACCTACAGCCGGGGGATTTAGTCGAGTGTATCGATGTTGTTACTGGTGAACGTGGAATGTTCCCGCTACGCGCAATGGGTTCCGGTAAGGAGATGTGTTACAGCCTGCGCACCCCTGAAGGTGCGGAAATCTGGCAATCGGAATCCACACCCATGGACCTGCCGGACGGCTCAATCGTGCGCACCCCGCACATGCTAGGCAAGCCGGCGTATGTGCTGTGCCATGGCGCTTCTCAATTATCGACGGTTACAGAAATCCGCAAACTTGGCCCGCGGCGCGTGCTAAAGCCTGATTTTGGCGATCGCATGTTTTTCGCCGGCCGCCAGGCAGAGCTAACCATTGCAACCCACAACGCAAGACAAAAACCTTAGGAGGCACCATGCCCAGCTTTTCCCCGAAAACCGTGCCAGGTCTTGAAGCCTGGCAGTTCCCCTTCACCATCGACGACGGCCACAGCGCCGGCACTATTGTGCGCGCAACGGTAACGCAAACTACCGAACCGGCCTCCACTGAGGCCAAAGCCGCCGCGGTTTTAAAATGCACCATTGCGGTTATTGATGACCAGAATAAAGTGCAGATTGACGGCGCTGGGGACGAAATGCGTAGTGTGTATGTAACGACCAAAACCCTACAGACCGATGCCGGGCAGGCCATCAATGTTGCCGACCATGCCGCCGATCTTGTAGCCGACTGTATTGTTGAAGTGGCGAATCGCCTAGCCGTGCATAGTTCTATTGCGGCTATGGCTATTCCGAGTGGGTGATACTGGCTTCGGTTTTCAGTAGTGGAGAGAGCGTGTCGCCGGTACGAAGGCCCGAATTATAGAGCCATGGCTTACATCTACAGAAAGATCCCCCCTAACTTATTGATTTAATTATGGGTAAAATGTATTCAAGAGCGGGAAGTTGAAGCAGACGACTTGAGCCAATGGCTCACTATCTCTGGTTGCTATTTAAGCAGTAGTTTATAACCTGCTGTAGATAAAGGCTTTTTTTGGGGTTTGAAGGCTTCATCCCAGAAATAGTGGCCAAATGGATAGTGAGTCACTGGCTCTTTAATAAACTGTTACAAGGCATAAATATGCGCACTGCACTGATTTTTATTTTTATCCTTTGCATTACTACCTACTCCAGCGCGAGAACGGTGATAGCTATCGAAGAAAAAGCAAGAAATGAGGTGCGCATTACCCAAAATAACACCGTCGGTTTCTATGCAACGATCGAAGATGTCGCAGGTTATGCTGTTTTAAAACTTACTCTTCCAACAGCAGTAGATGGCGAGGAGTATCAGCATAGCGAAGTAACTCTCTCCAACGGCATAGACAATATCGCCAAAACCCCGCTAGAAAAATTTGGCATCAATCAACAGGAAGTCATTGGTATAGAAATAAACAAGAGCATTGTCAGTGTTGTCACCTTCAGGGTTACTTACACCAACACCATTTATATAGTCGAGTGCCACATCAATGCCTTGTAACAAGTTTATCAACCATCGCCAGCAAGCTGGCTGGACAGCAAAAAGCGTGGCTTCGCCACAAAGCTGCCGGTTATAAAGGCGTTATAAGTAAGAGTATGGGCAAGAAATTACCTCCAGAAGAACTAGAACTCTACAAAGCCATAGATGAAATTTTATGGTGTGACTGGGACCCTATTGGTGTAAATGACATGCCAGAAGCTCGCGACGAGTATCAGAGTTATCTGCCACATATTTTTCGTCTTGCGGTCGAGGGTAAAGATGCCGAGCATATATCCTCGTCACTGGTAGCAACAATAGAGGGCAATATTGGTTTGGGTGCTAGCAAAGAGCATTGTCTTAGGGTTGCACGCAAAATTGTCGGTGCTAAAAATGAAATTATTGGGTAGCGTCACTTATAACAAGGCCAAGCAGCAACGCGCACTGCGTGCGCTGGACAGCTTTTCCGCGGCTTCGCCGCTGCAAAGCTTCCGCTGTTGGCAGCGTTATCTGTCTGTAGGTAAAGAATGAGAAGAACTCGAAAAAAGCCAGTAGACCTCTATGGTGAGATTGATTCAAACTTGCTCAGTTGTTGGGTTACCTCCTTTTTAATGGGGCCTCTTGCACTGATTACTCTCGCATCCACGTTACTTGCTGGAATGGGATTCGATACCTTAATTCTTGCGTTGGCAGTGCTAATCTTCTCCCAGGCGATAAGAGGCATTGTCAAACTACGTAAGTTAAAGAAGAGTTTGCAGGAAGATCCCCAGTCAGTGAGGCATACTGATATTCTGGCTGCACCAAGCTTTAAAGGATTGTATTGGTTTATTCGCTAGTACACAGATAACAAGCGTAGGCACGCCGACAAAATTGGCGCTGCGCTTCAATTTTGCTCGTGCTACGAGCGTTATGCGAGTGAATGGCATGAAGACTCTAGCTATTGCTTTAATTCTGATATTCAGTGTTTCTGCTCATGCAGAAGGATATTTCCAGATATTGGACGAGTCGAGATATCCAGAATATAGCCAAGCTGCAATGAGAGCTGTAGTTGCAGATCTGAAAAAGAGTGGCAAAAATCTCGAAAAATTATACGCGGAAGTGGAGTGTACAGAGCGATTCTGTGATGTCACGATTTCTCTTCTCGAAACTTTCGGGAGTAGGGAAAGCGTCAGAGGTTGTATGAATTACTGCGTGCATTTCGGTTTTAATAACGTTGAAGGCTACATTGTCAAGAAAGCACATATCAGGTAGCCATCGCATAACAATGCGCTGCAATGGGACGGCTTACTTTGTGCACTTTATGTGCAGTTCGCTTCGCTCCATATTTGCACATAAAGTACACAAAGTAAGCCGCTCCTGAGCGCGGCGTTATGCTTCAGGAGTAATCGAAGATCATTGCCAAATTTCTTAAAATCGTTAGCGCTTTGGTTTTGGTTCTAGCAATAGGAGTTGTGCTCATATTTGGGTATGCGTTTAATCCTTGGAAAAATGACGATCATGCTATGCGCCAGCAAGTAGAAAGGTACTGCGGTGGATTTGCCACTTACTACACGCAAGAAATGTGGGACGGTACTATCCAAGTGGTCATTCACTCAAGCAAAGTCGGGCCTGAAGCTATCGAGGCAATAAATGGAGAGCTGCCTGTTACAGTTGGCAATGTTCTGGCTTCCGACTTCAGGCAACCAAACCAAGGGTACGGAAAAGGTCTTGTATTAAACGACAACCAGCTTCAGTTCTGCAGCGCAAGCGGTTGTAAAAACATAACAAGCAAAGGCAGCGGATGCGTAAACGCACCGCTGCTTTGAGCGTTATATGCGTCAGTCTGGCACCATATATCGAACGTTGAAGAGGGTAGAAAAGTGATAAGAAGTATTGTTTTGGTAGTGGTAATTGCTCTTTTGGCTGGGTGTGCTGCCAATAGGTCGGTATCACGAAAAAATTATCACCATTACAAGGTTCTACCGGATAAAGTCGTCTGGGTGGAGCGTAAGGCTTTTGGCATCAATAAAAATCCATTCGATGTACATTTACATATCGCTGACCCTGCTAGTTTTAGTGCGATGGGTCAGAAGTATTATGGTAAGGACAATAAGCATGTTTATTACCGTGGACATGTAATTCCGCTTGCTGACCCAGCTACTTTCAGGCTACTGGCAAAGAACTATGGTGCTGATTCAAACCGTGTCTACATAAAGAAGAAGATAATTGAAGGGGCTGACCCATCCACAACAGTGATCGTTCAAGGTTCCAAATATTTGCAATATGCTAAAGACGCATCGAATATTTATGTAAATGAGAAACCTTTGAATCCCTGTGATCTAGCTACTTTCCGCGCTATTAAAGAGAAGAGCTTTAACTGGTCCAGGGATGATCGCTGTGTCTACTATGATGAACACACTCTACCTAATGCTGACGCTTCAAACTTCCGCTTCGTTAAATATGACTACGCTACTGATGGAGAACGCGTTTACTACGCGGATAAGCTATTAATAGAGGCTAATGCAGCATCTTTTAAGTACAAAAGAAAGGGTAATTACGATGCCACAGATGGTCAAAACTGCTTTATGAGAGGGAAGCTAGTTGCTTGTGATAGTAGCAAAAAGGTTACTAATATCGCCAGAATATCGGATGATCAAATTGAAGCTTCCGCAATGCGAGTTGCGATAAAATGGCTTGCTGATGATAGGAACGCACAAAGCGAGGCAGCTAGAAATTCCGCTATTACCCAAAACTTGGTTGTATCTAATTATCCTGGGAATTTACTTACTCCCGAAAAGGTCTCAGCGCTTAGTATAAGTCAGCTTCCCAACCAGTTTCGCTTTTTGACAGCTTTGACCTATTCAAGTCTGAAACCAGATGAAAATCTTTATGTTTTGGATAAGAGTAATCCAGAATCTGCTGTTTTATCCATACATAACAATGAGGATTGGAGAGTTAAGCAAGAGTTTCTGGACCCTAAAACTGGAGTTCTAAGATCAAAATCTCGTATCGATGGCTATGTTCGGGAGACTATTTACTTAGGAAACCCGTGTAACTTTACTGTAGGTGCCTGCAGCGAAACTATAAAGAATAACAAAAATGGCGTGACCATTAGCGAGTCTAAACTTGATTATCAAGTGGAGTTCAAGGATGGAGTTTGGTCAATGGCCTTCGAACAAGGTGGGAAGCAAAAACGTTACTTCAATATATATGATGAAAATGGCTTTAGAATCTATCACTCATATTTCAGCGAGGGAAAGATGATGGAAGAACATGTAAGGGTGTTTGACTCTGTCAATGGATGGATGAATTTAACTGGACACTAACTATTAATGTATAACAATACGTTGCATAGGACAGTTTGCTCCGTGGCTTCAATTGTGTTTCCATTTCATTACAGCACAATTGCACCACTCCGCAAACTGCCTATTAACTTAGCGTTAGCTGCTCCTAATCATTTACACTCAATATCAAGGGATGATGATGAAAGATATAACCAGAATTAATCATGTAGGATTGAGGGTTAGAGATTTGGATGTCTCTCGTGAATTCTATGGCAAGCTAGGTTTTGAGTTTATAGTTGGCCCAGTTGGCCCTGAGCCAGTAGCTATAGTTGAGCATCCATCAGGAGTTAACATCAACTTGATCCTTAATGCTTCAAAGGATGCACCAAGGAAAAATGTGCTAATGGAAGGTGATATAAAATATCCAGGCTATACGCACATCGCTTTAGAAATAACAGACTATGATTCAGCCAAAAGTAACGTCGAAGCTCTGGGTTTTCCTATAACAGGTGAAGTCGAATACAACGGTGCTCAGTTTTTCTTTATAAGAGATCCAGATGACAATGTTATAGAGTTCCATCAACCAGCACGAAGCTAACAAAGCATTCCAGGTGGCGCCTACGGCGCACCTGAATGCGGCGTTAGCCTTCTTAGGAGACAGAATGCCCATAGCTAGAACACTCTCAGTTAATAGGTTGGAAATACAAGATGACATTTCAGAGTCTTGTATTGATGGTGTTGTAAATGATCTAAAAGTGAAGGTAATACAGACTTGCGGTCCTATTACTACTGAGAGCTGGAAACTACTTAATGATCTCCTGATACCTAAACGTCCAGATATTGAGATAAGGATCTATGGTCATTATTCGAAAGTATGCGACCTAAGTACTCTGGCTTATATCCCATCTGTTGAAACCTTGTCGATCGATTGTCTAAGAGAAGTAAGTGATCTAGAAAACATCACGCATTTGAAAGCACTAAAGTCATTATCTGTAGGTGTTTATAATCTAGATAACTTTGATTTCCTGGAATCCCTGCCTCAATCAATGGAGGCATTATTTCTCGGCGCTACAAAGTCAAAGAAACCTAAGCTAGATGGCTTGTCAAAGCTACCATATCTAAAAGAGTTGTATATCGAGGGGCAAAACAAAAATATTGAAATAGTAGGTGAGCTCGAATTTCTAGAGAAACTTACTCTAAGGTCTGTTAGTCCAAAGGACATTAGCTTTCTACGAAAGCTCAGTAAATTGTGGTCTTTAGATATCAAGCTTGGCGGAATAAAAGATCTTAGTGCAATTGAAGGTTTGGGAAATCTGAAATACTTGGAATTATGGCAGATCAAAGGTCTATCTGATATCTCTGTAATATCAACTCTCACCGGGCTGCAGTATCTATTTCTCCAGTCACTTCGAAACGTAGACGAATTTCCAGATCTAAGTAATCTTACAAAATTAAGAAGGATATATTTGGAAACAATGAAAGGGCTGGAGGATTTAGATGGTTTGTTCAAAGCCCCAGCTTTAGAAGAGTTTATTCATGTATGTGCCCAAAATATGGCTCCAGATCAATACGATCAGTTGTTGGAGCTGAAGTCCTTAAAGAAAGCATTGTTCGGCTTCGGTAGTGATAAAAAGAATAAACAGATGAAAAGTAAGATGAAGCAGAAAGGCATTGAAGAGTATTCGCATGAACGATTTCTGTTTAATTAGGTATGTCAGGGCTAACAAGACGCTACTGTCGGACAAATTTTCCGCTGCGCTTCAAACTTGCCGCAGGCCGTGACGTTAGCATTCATATGAGATATAGATGAAGTTTTTGAGAATCGGCACGCTAATCGTAACCGGGTTTTTTTTAGGGTTTACGACTTCCGCCTTTATGGAGGGCAGAGACAGATTACTTTATGAAATGGAAGGGTACAGCAGAGAGGCAAATTTCGTAAATGTCCTCTTGGATCGTTACAGCCAAGACTGCGATAAGTTTAATTATGGACAGTACTATGCATTTCAAGACCATGCATTAACACGTTATGAGGGCCTTCTTTCTAAAAGTGCCAAATTCCCATTCCTATTGAGAAGTGATGAAATGACTGTGCACTATGATTCCATAATTTTCTATAGAGAAAATTGGGAGAGTACAAATATGGCGTTGGAAAGGTGTTAGAGGGGAAAACAAGACAAAATGCTAACAAGGCGTTGCAACGCGACGTCCAAAGCTGGTAACTACTTTCGATTACTCGGTGAATATGCAAGCGAAATTCCTGTGGTAGCTGTGCATATAGACGAGCTATAAGTGGCGGAAAGGGAATCTGCGCAAAGTGGTGAAGGTTCTCGGCCCCGTACACTTCCGCCAGGGTAATCCCCACCGCCTCACACCAAGCCGGCAGCAGCTCCGCGGGTATCTTCTGCTTGCCTGTTTCCATTTTTGAAACTTGAGATGGCGCCAGCCCCAGCTGCCTAGCCAGCTGTGCGATCGTTTTCCCCTCCTGTTTCCTTCCGTTGCGCAGGCGTTCGCCCAGTGTTCCGGCCTCGTAGTCATCCATTGCCCTTGCCGATTGCTGCCTTCTGGCAATAAACTGTATGAATATACAGTATCCAGGGTTTCCAGAATGAAGCTTTCCCCACTCTATGGCCACGGCATTGCCTGTGGCTTTCCCTCTCCTGCCGATGACCACAAGGAGGCGGCCCTTAGCCTGGATGAGCATCTGGTCAGCAAGCCGGCGGCGACCTTTATGGCGCGGGCGAATGGGGATTCCATGATGGGGATTGGCATCTTTGATAAGGATCTATTGATTGTCGATCGCTCTCTAACCCCCGCTCATGGCGATGTGGTCGTGGTGGCCCTGGACGGCCAACTCACCTGCAAGGTGCTGGATCAGCAGCAGGGGCGGCTGCTCTCTGCCAATGATGATTATGCCCCAATCCCCATCTGGGAGGGGCAGGAATTGATTGTGGAGGGGGTGGTTAAAGCTTCGGTGCGTTACCACCGGCCGCGCTGAATGTTGGTGTTGGTGGACTGCAATAGCTGCTACGCTAGCTGCGAGCAGATATTCCGGCCGGATCTGCGCGGGCTCCCGGTGGTGGTGCTCTCCAATAACGATGGCTTTGTGGTGGCGCGCTCCAAGGAGGCGAAGCTGTTGGGCATCGGCGATCTGGAGCCCTTCTTCAAGGTTCAGCACCTGCTACGCGCGCACCGGGTGGCGATTTTCTCCAGCAATTACCCGCTGTATGGCGATATCTCCCACCGGGTAATGACTACCCTGCGCGAGTTCAGCCCCAATGTGGAGGTCTACAGCATTGATGAGATGTTTCTGGATCTGCACGGGCTGCAGGAGGATTGGCAGGACTACGGCCGCAAGATCCGCAATACCGTCTGGCGCAATATCCGTATGCCTGTCGGTGTGGGCATTGCCCCCAGTAAAACCTTGGCCAAGCTCGCTAACCGCGCGGCCAAGAAAATCCCCAAGTGCGATGGCGTCTGTGCGCTGGATACGCCAGAGAAGTGGCAGTGGATGCAGCGCCGCACAGCTGTGAATGATGTGTGGGGCATAGGACGGCGCCTCACCAAGCGCCTGGCGGATTTCGGCATAGAGACCGCTTACGACCTGGCGCAGGCCAACCCAAAAATCCTGCGCCGCCGTATTAATGTCAATATTGAGCGCACGATTGAGGAGCTAAACGGAATCCCTTGCCTGGGCCTGGAGGAAGATCCCCCAGCGAAGAAACAGATCTATTGCACCCGCTCCTTCGGTGAAAAGCTCACCGAGCTAGCGCCGATACTGCAGGCCGCCACCCTCTACGCCAGCAGGGCAGCGGAGAAACTGCGCGCGCAGAAGTCGCTGGTTAAGTCGATCCATTTATTCCTGCACACCTCACCCCATGAGCCCAACTACTACAGCCGCAGCGCCGTAGTGCAGACCCCATACCCCACCGACGACACGCGGGTAATCGTGCGGCTGGTGAGAGAAGCCATTGCGGACTTGTACCGCCCCGGCTGCCGCTTTATGAAAGCAGGCGTAGGGCTCATCGAAATTATCCCCCGCGCGCTGGGGCAGGGTGATTTGTTCACCCCTGGACAATCGCTCAGGGCAGGGCAGACTATGCAGGCGATGGACAGGGTCAATAAAAAGTTCGGTCGCGGGATGTTGTTTCTTGGGGCAGAAGGTATCCAGAAAAAGTGGAAGATGCGGCAGGCATTTACATCGCCTGCCTATACCACCCGGTGGGGGGATTTGCCTAGGGTGGTGACTTGAAGCGATTGCGGAAATTTTACTTTTAGGAAATAACCTTTAAATCAGGTGAGATTTATGGCTCACCTGATATAAAAGGTAAAACTATTAATATTTAATTGCTGGCTTCTTAAAGGGTCAAGCTTTTCCAGCCTGATGATGCGCAAACATATAGTAGCGATTCAGATTGATGTATGGTCATGCGACCTACATCGGATGAGCTATTACAATCAGAATCGGGAGGAGTTCCTGCAGAAGTATCTAACTGTATATACCCTGGAGAATCGTCGTTCTCGATCGGATTTTTGACAGAGAAATTACCTGCATGCGTAATCCTCACCACTTCATGGAATTCGCCTCCGATGTTTTTGTCGTCAAAATTATCCTCCATTGAGGCTTCCCATGTTCCCATTTGAAGGTATTCACCATCTTTCCACGCGATATCTCCTTCATCGGGCCCTGCACCTTCGATATAGAGTCCAGGCTCATTTTCGGGATTTATAATATTGAAGCGACCCTTAAAATAATTTTTGTAATCGTCAAGTACATTTTTAGAGCCTACACCAACTCGCCCCTGTTTGTTTATAGACATCCTTGCTTTGCCATCCGTAAAAAAACCAATCCAGCCGCCATGCTGGCTATCCTGGTTACCGTAGAAGTGAGCACCGGCTCCATTGTTATTTGGGTTAACACCGTCAGAGACGGCTCTCAGTGCAAGCTCTTCCCTATACGGTAGGCATTCATTCAATTCAGTATCTTTGCACTCCTTATCCAGATTTACATTATGGTCCTCGGGTCGAATGAAACCTGAATAATGGAATATAGTTGAATGGCTATTGTCGCCAATTAATTTCAATCTAGTTTTAGTGTTGCCGGGCACAAATTCACTGTGGCCGGATTCCTTTATATCGTTCTCGAATTCCTTAACATTTTCAGTGTCAATCTCCAGCCAGTTAATATAGCTTTCGGTAGAATCTATCCAATTTCCAAGCTGGAATGTATCATCATTCAAGACCGCAATATCGCCTTCAGTAGAGCTGGCACCAGATATTAGTATCGCGGGTTTTTTTGATCCTGAGTCTTTGATGTGCAAAGTGGCTTGAGGACTTGTAACTCCAATGCCAACATCTTCATAAAAACTTTCCGCAACGGCTACGCCTGAAGTGACAAGACCAATTAAAAATGTAACGTGTACTTTATTCATTCAACATCCCGTATATCCTATTTATAAGCAGCAGATCTAATTTTACCTGGCAGTTTTTTCCCCAGCATTTTTTCAGCGATATGGGGCTCGGTCAGTTAGGAAAACTTGCCATGCCGCCTTGCGCAAGTCATGCACCGACCAGTGTTTCATTTCATAACCTCTGAGCCGGCTTAGCCTCTGAAGGGGATTGTAAAGTATTAATAGCGGTAAAACATATCACTGTTCCAGAAATAGCTGGGGGAACAATACAAGCGCAGGACGGATTCAACAAAACGCTTGGTTAAGGGTCACTATGTCTGGGTGCTGAAAGAGTACAGGAAATTGGCATAGGCAGGCGTTTACATTGCTTGCCTATATCTTTCAGTGAGATCAACTGTTGGTGATTGCAGTCTAGTTGCTGTGTAAGTGTACAGCTTTTAAGTGTGTCAAAAATTGACCAGCTAAGTAATCATGGGGTTTATTGCGATGCTGAACCACCTTGATATTTACACATAAAGGCCTGTAAATGTATGATAGTTATAGAGATTTAGGTTTGATTGTGGCTCCTGAGGTCGCGGGTTCGATCCCCGTCGGCCACCCCAGATTCTTCCTTGTTTATCAAGGACTTAAAACCCCGCCTAGTGCGGGGTTTTTTAGTTTTGGGGCTTTGAGGGGTAATTCGAGGGGGTAATTTTTACCGCAATCGTTTTTTTCAGCTCCTTCGATTGGACATTTATCCAGTGTCCACTGCGCCTAAAGCGTTCCCTTATATACCATCACTTTGGATTGCAATGGGGGCCTCAGAAGTGAAGAATGCCGCCGCTGCTCTGAGTGTCGCTAAGTCTACCAATCTAAAAGCCCTACACAGGAGTTTTAAATGAAAGATCAAACTATTTATCAGGAGGTTGCAAAACTGCTGTACCTCGAAGCTCCAGATGTTTCGAGTGAGGTGCACGCTCTTGTGAGATATTTTAAGGAATCTTCCATGATTTCTGTATGGGTGGGTGAGCTAAGGTCAACAGCTGGCGGGTTTGCTTTATCTTATGAGGCTGGTACTAGAGTCTCAGACCTAGTGGGCGAACTAAAAGCGTATTATGTGGAAAAAATATGGGGGATTGGAATGTTGCACATTTCATTGCGATTCCTCACGCTAAAAAATTTGAACTTGAGTTTGATTATTGTGAAGAGCTGGAAAACGGTGACGTAACTTTTTCAAAGTATGCAAAAAGGCTCAATCAATCCTCAAGGATTCATCAGGAGTAGCTATTGAAATCTTCAGTTTAGTGCTTTCTGCTCGGAAGATTTTAGGCCCTTTTCAGCAGAAACTTCACCCGTCGCCCTTGGGCACGCCTCGCTTTCCTTTAATCCTCGCCTTGTTAAGAGAAACAACTTTATCGGCGGTGTGGTTGTAGCGCTCCATCATGCTGCGGGTCTTGTGCCCGCTGAATTCCTGCTTGTTGCCTTCGAAATCTGAGATGCCTTTAATCTTTAAATCATGAAACCGGAAGCGAGCGGGTAGGGCGCCGGCCTCATAGGCAGCTTTCTGTTCGGGGCTCCAGGTGCTATTAAATCCATCTCGGGTGTAGCGCTGCCCAATTCGGCCACGAATCAGATACATACTTTGTGACCTGGAGCTGGTGTTGCTTTTAAGCGCCAGTTTAACTGCGTCGTGTAATCGATCTGTCCAGAGCTTCAGCTGCTTCTTGCCGGTTTTTTGCTGGCAAATCAACTAATCCTCGTCGGTGATATCCTGCCGCTTTAATGCAAGAACATCTTGTTGCCGTGCGTCGTAGAGGTATGAAATTTCTATGGCAGCAGCGTATGCAGTGTGTCCCCTGGATTCAAGCCAGGTGTAAAAGGCTAAATATTCTGAATCTTCGACATAGCGCACACCCTGTTTTTCCTTGAGAGGTTTCATCGCCTTAGTTGGGTCGCCGATCGACACGAATCCACGGGCCTTTCCCCAGCGATAAATAATGCTGAGGAATGTTCTCTCTCTATTGGCGGCTGTTGGATACTGCTGGCCGCGGGCATCCATATACATTTGTATTACCGGTGAAGAGATAGTGTCTGGACTTGCAGGCCCGAACACTGCCTCTATTTTCTTAGCGTACCTCGCATAGTCTTTTTGCGACTGAGGTTTTAGTTCTTTGGTGTACTGAGGTGAGGCTAAATACAGCTCTAATAGGTCGGCAATGGTAAAGGCCTTGCCATGCTGGCCGCCTTCTCATAGCTCATAAGCGGATAATTTTCAACCAAGCGTGGCATCCAGGCGTTCTTGGGATTTCTTGGTCTACCCATTAACTGCACCCTTGTTCACACCTGATGGTATTTGAGGTCCTTGCCCATTGGAGCTGGCGTTTGTCACTTGCATGAGCTTAGCTTGGTTGACCATCTTCCAGGTTAGAGCGGGGGAGCGGTCCTTTTTTATCACGTAAGGGATGCGATTGCTGTCTAGGACTCGCTTTTGTTCCTCAATATTTTCTGCGCCAACGCCAGTTAATTTTCCTATTTCATATTTAGTTAATAGTTTACTCATTGCATATCCCTCGCAGAATTAATTTATAAGCTCGTGCCAGAATGGATAAATAAAAATGCGTTCTACATGCAGTACATAGGGAAGGGTAATTTCTTTTGCAGATGCTGCCCCTTTTTCTGTCTTCGTAATTCGGCAACTATTGCGCGCTGAACCATTTTGAATTTATCGGTATCAACTGCCACGCCTGCGGGTGTTCTGTTCTTTATCCTTTCGAATGGGGAAACAAACTTTTTAGCTTCTGCTATTACTACTGACGCTTGTTTGTTTAGTGGAAGTTTCGAAATTTCCATTTGACAAAAATGAAAGCTCCTCTATCGGGCCGGACTATGACCCCAGCGATAAAGACGGGCGGCCAGCATCCATTAAATCGCAGGGGGGCGGTCAGGCACATAGCCACGGTATTGGGAGTAGCGGCTCCCATACGCATTCTGTTGACATGCGCCCACCATATTATGCACTTGCTTGGATAATAAAAACTTCTGAAATCACCAGTGAGGATATTACTAACTTACTGGCTGAGTTGAGTGGCGATGAGGATACCTAATGGCTTTCTATCCTATCCGACAACTGGGTGAGCGTGGCATTAATGTTGATACTCCTCTATTTGAGCTACCCGTCAACGAATTCTCGGTCGGTAAAAACGTCCGATTTGCCAATGGCGCGGCACGGTGCCATCACCGAAAATACTAGAAGCTCTGGCAGAAGCTCCCGTATTGGGTGCCGGCTGGATTTCCGATGGTGTACCGCAACTGGCCTATGCCTCGCAAACAGAGCTGTACATTCGCGAGAATGAAATCTTTGTTAACCGCACCAACAGCGCAGATTTTTCTAACGGATATTCTCCGTCAGAAAACTGGCAATCGCTGGTGTGAGGCGAAAGCGTGATATTCAATAATGGTGTAGATGTGCCGCAGATTCTTGAGCCGGCGGATACGGAATTTAAAGCGTTGCCTAACTGGCCAGGCAACCTACGAGCCAAATTGCTGAGCGGTTACAAAAACTTCATGGTGGCCCTGGGTATTACCGAGGACGGGGTTAACTATCCAAACACAGTGCGCTGGTCTACTGAGGTTGTGCCAGGACAAGTACCCTGGACTTGGGATGTGGTGGACCTGTCCGGCCTTGCTGGTGCTAACCCGGTGGACTCTGGGGCAAGTGAGCTAGTTGATTGTCTGCCTCTGGGTGGGGCCAATATTATCTACTCTCAGGAAGCCACCTATCTGATGCAGTTTGTCGGCGGGCAATATGTATTCGCCTTCGACAAACTACTCGACCAAGGCATTCTTTGCCGGGATGCTGTTGCCGCGTTCGACAAGTTTCACTTTGTAATTGGTTCTACTGAAATTTTTGTACACGACGGTTCCAGTACTCGACCGGTAGCGCATCGGAGAGCGAATAAAACTTTTTACAATGAGGTGGGTGACCGCACCAAGGTGCGTTGCGTAGCCAATCATAAAACCAAAGAAGTATGGACCTATTACACTACAGGCACGGGTAATACTAACCGGGCCATGGTTTACAACTGGTTGGATAACACTTTCACGTTTGTAGATGTGCCGGATGTGGCCTGCGCTGTGTTCGCACCAAAGCAGGGTGAAATTGTGACCTGGGAGGAGCTGACACAGAGCTGGGCGGACCTCACCCAGAGCTGGGGTGAATTTGCCGATACTGCCTTTTACCCGGTGATGTACTACTTCTGCAGCGATGAGGCTATTCATACCCTGCAGGAAGCAGACTTCCTCAGCACAGCCAGCACAACTCAGTCGGTTTACCTGGAGCGCACCGGCATCGACCTGGACCAGCTGCTGAAAGCGCCTACAAAGCAGTGGAAATTGATTCGGCAAATTGTTCCGCAAATCCATGGTACAGGCAAAGTTCGCATTACCGTAGGCGGAGGCTCAACGGCCATGGGTGACGTGCACTGGCGCCAGCCGCGGGAGTTCGATGTGGCCGAAGGGCTCAAGGTGGATGTACGGCTTAAGGCTCGCTATCTAGCCATCAAAATCCAATCCGTAGACGCCGGCTTCTGGCGGCTGACCGGCTGGGACCTGGACCTGATTCCGGTGGATGGCCGATGAGTTACACACCGGGACCGGCGCAGCCGAGAAACCTTGAGGAGCTGTGGCGGTATTTACAGGCGGAGCTGAGCAAGATACAGCGCGCCTTTACCGACCTGGAGGCGCTGGCACCGCTTTACCGTGAGCCGCCACGACGCCCGCCGCTGGGCCTGTTGGTGACCGCCGACGGCACAGACTGGGACCCCGGACAAGGGAAGGGTTTGTATATCTGGGAAGGCACTGCCTGGGTGCAAGTGCATGCGCTGTGAGGTTAGAGAGAATCAAACCTGTTGCCCAAGAGTGTTGAGAACGCGGAGGCAATAAGGGAGCCTGGCGTATGGAGTGCATTGAGTGCACGCTAAATCCGTGTGTGGTGACTTGGGAATAAGTAGCTCCTCAGAGACTGCCTGAGTATCGCCTTAAATAGGTGGGGGTTAATTATAGACGCAACATTAGAGCATTGGCGCAAATTTATCCCTTGTGAGGAGGCCGCTGCTAAATTGGTCTAGCCTGAAATCGTGACATATATTTGGGGTCATTAGAACCTTGCTAGGACTTGGCCCCATAAGATTGATCTGGAATCCTTTATATTCGTGAGGTGTTTATGGCGAGGGCTAGAAGTGGCGAGGATATTTCGCCTAAAAAATTTGGTAAAGCTGGTCAGTCTATCGCTCAATCAGAACATAAATCTGAGGAGCAAGAATTAATTGATTTCACTAAAATCAAGGTGGTTAAAGGTATTACAGGGGAATACGTGCTAACTGTATGGGGAAAAAATGACCCTGATATAGAGCCTTCACTTAATCCAAGATATAACCCATTAAATCCGGATTATTATGAGATAGAAGTATTAGGGAAACGCTTGAGTAGTCCTCCCCCTAAAAATGTGAAAAGATTCCCACTCGATTTAGACCTTAAAAACTATATGGGTGAAAAAGGCATAGAAGTTATTGGTGTGACCAAATCTGTTAAGTGGGACTTGCCAGAAGGGTAGAGGGGCTTTTGACATCGAATCGCCTAGCCGTTCATAGTTCTATTGCGGCTATGGCGATACCGGTAGGCTAACTTCTAGTTAATCATTAACTTTTCCATATTTGTGACTTTAGCGAATTAATCTTAACCAGAAAGTCATCATGGCTGTGTTTCACTCCGTTTTTTTCAAGTCCGGCCATGATAGCAATGAGAATATCGAATAAGATGTTAGCCATCTCAGCTGAAATTCTATCTTGCTCATCGCTCTGGATTGATGCCACTGCTCTAGCTCCTTCAAGTCGTGTTGACAGGCTAATGTTTTTATAAAAGAAATCTAATAGCTCTTTGTCGTGGAGGCTGATGGTCAAGCAGGTCAGTTCAATTTTCCTTGTAAATATTTTGTACTCATTAGTTATCATTGTTCGTAGTTTGGGTATATCTACCAGTGCGTGATGAAGTAATTTGAAATTATCATTTCTTTCAAGATAAGCCCTGAAAGATTGCATATCAAAGGCTGCAGGAGAGTTCTTTGTATCTTTACTTGCGAACTTAATTGCTTCAGCGCAATAGGAGGCTACATACTCTCTAAAGGATAGGTATGAGCTTTCTAGCTGTTCGATTCTTCTTTCCTGTTTTATTTTTTCTTTTCGATCTGAGTGATAAGTTGTGTATTTATGTAGAAGCCATCCAAAAATTGTGATTCCTAAAAGTGTCTCGAAAGTTGTTAAAAAGTACCCGACAGTATTGTCTGGTGTTATATCCCCATATCCTAGCGTTGTAATTGTTACAATACTGAGGTAGATGCTTTTTCCCCACTCCATGTTCTTATCGTTTAGGCAATCGCAGAATTTGTATGAGGCTGCAAAGATTACTACCAGCAAAAAGTAAACGAAAAGTGTTAGCACCCAGGGAAGCGCTGATCGAAAACGTTGCATAAGACCATCCATAGTTGCTGTATCGAAACACCTATTATCACGCCATGGTTTTTGCGTGTAAATGAAATAAGCGTCTAATAATAGAGCCACTTTTATGAGCTTTAACTACGGATACAACCCCTACATGCCCGACTGGGAAACCCAGTACAACCCGGTCCCTCCGCTGATTCAGCAACCCCAAGCCCAACAGCAATCCGGCATTAACCCAATGCAGGCCATGAGTTGGTACAACAAATTTGCAGGCGGCGGAGCCTCTGGTGCAGGCAGCACGGCAAACGGTACCGCAAGTGCTGGTGCGGGTAGTGGTGCGGCAGGTGGTTCCAGCTGGATAGCTTCTCTTGGCCCCTGGGCGGCGTTGGCTGTGCTCATTGGGGTAAATGAAAACGAAGCCCGCGAAGGCGGCTATCGCGATGAGGAAGACATGGGCTACGCCCTGGACTTACTCGGCGGCAAGGTGTTCGAGCAAGACGCCACCTACCGCTGGAAAGACGACCTCAACGATGCAATTCCAGGCTCTGGCAGCATGGTCGAATCAATGGCAAATATCGGTTCTCTGGACTTCTCCAACGCTGGCAAAGCGTTTGAAGATGGATTGAAAGAAGACCCATTAATTAAAGGCATTCTCAGCCTCTTCTAATAGGTGAAACATGGGATTTTTAGACGGTCTTATGGGTGGTGGTGGCGAGTCCAAAAGCCAGAGTTATTTGGATGAGGACCAGAAAGGCTACCTGAATGATATTTGGGGAGAAGGGCAAAGGCTCTACAGCTCCGGGCAATCTCCGGTCGCCGACCTCAGCCCTGAAATGCAGCAATATATCCAGGCTGCAATGGGGTTTGGCAACACCGCCAATGGCTATGCCAACCAAGTATCTGGCGCGGCCAGTGGTTTCGGAAATGCCGCCAATGTGATGCAGGATTATTTGACCCAGGTAATGAGCGGCGGAGGCTTTCAGGCCCCAATGCAAAACGGTGTTGATATGAACACCGTGAGCTCCCTGATTGATAACGACCTACTGAACTCGCAAATCACAGCCAGCACTCGTGATATTTACCGCGACCTCAATGAAAACCAATTACCGGGCATTGCTTCAGGGGCGGTCTCTACGGGTAATACAGGCTCAACGCGCCGAGGGGTTGCCGAAGGTATCGCCATGCGCGGAGCAGATGACAGGGCCTCAGACGTGGCTGCAGGTATCCGCTCCAATGCCTATAACCAGGCTGTGGGTGTTGCTGCGAATCAGGCCAGTGCAAATCAAAATGCTCAGATGAACACCAACAACCTCAACGCCAACATGGCGACGAGCAATTTCGGTACAGCGGGCAATCTCTTTAATACCGGATTCGGTAATGCCTACAACATGGGCGCCGGCGGCGTAAGCATGATGGGGCAGGGCGGGAGCGCGATGCAGAACTATATGCAGCAGGTAGCCATGGCGCCCTGGCAAAAACTGCAGCTGTATCAGGGCTCGATTGGCTCTCCAATTGTGCTTAATGAATCTACCCAGGCAGGAGGCAGTAATGGAGCTGGGGGAATCCTGGCCGGTATCGGCGGAATCATGCAGGGCATGGGGTAAGGCCCACAACTGAAACTCAACAGGATAGAGAAATGCCAATACTCAGCATGGGCGAGCCTATCGGGGCGCTCGACCAGAATTTCATAGAACCCTAACAATCCCCCACCTTCGACTCTTCAAACCCTTTTGCCCGCACCATCGACCGATACGAACAGCAGCTAATTGAAAACCAGAGTGAAGTGGAAAAGCTGAAGGGCAAGAAATGGGCCCGGATAGGTCGCATGCTAACTGCTGCCGGCGTGGGCCTTAACGGTGGTGACCCATCGCAGGTTTATCGGGGCTACAACAACCAATTATCAGCACTGCAAAATCATAATGCCAAGCTCAATTCTGGGATTGAGGAAATGATCTTGATGCGGGCAATGTTGGAACAGCAAGGTGCGGGCTCGGCAGACACAGTAGGTTCTCCGCTAACACTGACTAATGGTAATTATGGAATCGCTGTTAAAAACCCGGACGGCTCTACCGAGGTGCGTGACCTCGGTGTTCGGTTTGACCCCAAGGGGCATAAAGTCGGTGACCAGCTCCTGACGACAACTGGCGGAAGCACGCCCGTAGAGCTCCTGTCTGATGAGCAGCTTCAGAAGATTTATGACCAGCGTATAAAAAACAAGAAAGGTGAGATCGACTTAAAGAATAATTCTGAGGCTGAAAAGACGGCCGCGCGTAACGCCAAAACTTACAAGGCGTATCAGGCTGGAATGGAAGGTCTGTCTAAGGGAATGGATGGAACTACCACCAATCCGTTTGCAGGTTCACTCCCAGCATTGACCTCAGGGGCGCAGACGGCTGATGGGGCAGTGTCTGCCATGGCCCCAATCCTTAAATCCCTTTTTCGTGAGGCCGGCGAGGGTGTCTTTACTGATAAAGATCAAGAACTGCTGTTAAAGATAATTCCAACCCGGAAGGACCACCCGGAAGCCCGTAAGGCAAAACTCGAAATGGTTGACCGAATTGTTCGGGCGAAACTTGGTATCGACTTCGAAGATATTGAGCGTGATGGTCCTGAGGCGGTAGCTGACGCCGCCAACACAAATAAAGACCCACTGGGGATTCGATAAATGGCTTTAACTATCGCAGAAATTCGTAAGCAATATCCCGAATATTCGGATATGAGTGACGAGGCTTTGGCGCGCAGCCTGCACCAGTCATATTACAGTGATATGGAGTTTGGGGAGTTCGCCGGCAAGATTGGCTACACACTGCCGGACCCTGCGGGCATTAATCAGCCCGGTGCTTTCGAGCAGTTTGCAGACAATTCCATTGGTGAGCTTGAGGTGTTGGGCACGGTGGGCTCGTCAATTTTGGCTGAGCCGGTTTCCGGGCTTGCGGGCATTGCCCAATCGCTAAACCCGTGGGCTGAGCCGGGAGCTGGTTCCCGAGCAGTGGAGGCGACTCGTGACTTCCTCACCTATGAGCCGCGCACCGATGAAGGCAGGGACAAGCTAAACACTCTTTCTGACTTTATCGAGCCTGTCGGCCGGGCTATGGAATATGCCGAAAAGAGCCTGGGGGATGCGACCTATAACGCTACAGGAAGTCCTGCATTGGCTGCCGGTGCCTCCTCTGTACCAACGGCAATTTTGGAGCTGCTGGGCGTTGGTCTCGGTAAAGGCGCTTCCCGAGCAAAAAGGGCCACTCCAGAGAATGTAAAAACGGAACTGACGCGACTTGGTGTGGACTCGTCTCAGATGTCGGAGGAGGCAGTCTTAAGGGTGGTTGACGAACTGAATGAGGGTGCTGACTTCTCCGGTGATGCTCTGGTGGGAGTCCTTGAAAATGTCGATATGCCAGAGGATTGGGTACCAAAAACCCGCGCCGAGCAGCAGGGGATTGAAAATGGCAACTTTGACCTATGGCGCAAACAGAATGAGGCTGCGGCCGGCGTTTACGGTAGCGATGCAGAGCAGGCAGTTAATCGTTTCACTGATTTCCGCGAGCGCCAGCTGGGCAAGGTGGTGCAGAATCAGATGGATGACCTGGGGCCGACTGAGGGGGCTAGTTCGCTCGCAAGTAATGCGGGGCTGCTCTATGACGGAATTTTGTCAAAGGTAGAGAATGCCAAGCAAGCTAAATCTGACGCTTACTCCAGGGTGGAAGACATTGCAAATGAGCGCGGCCCGATGATGGCCGAGGGCTCGGTTATGCAAGAGGGGCTGGGAGCGGCCTATCGTGGCTTTGATGGCTGCCAGCAAGACAGAGACACCCAACGCCTACGGGTTGTATGAGGAGCTCCAGGCAGCGCTGCGCGGTGAAAAGTCTTCCGACCTGTCGGGCGCTCTGACAGTCGCGACCAACAAGATGGAAAGTTTGGATAACTTCGAAAGCCTGCGCCGTCGAATTTCTGCTGCTGAGCGGGCCTCCGCCCCGGCTCTGCCGACCAAGCACTACTTGGGCAAGTGCGTCGGCAATATGACAGCTGGCTTGATGAGGCCGTGGAGAATGGGAAGCTTTTCGGCTCGCCCGAGCAGCTGGACGCCCTTAAAGAAGCTCGCCGCCTTAATCGCGAGTACATGCAGATAGTCAAAGGCACTCACAAGGATGGAAAGCCTACGGCACGTACTCGCATTATCAATGATGTTGTGAATGGCCGTAGCACTCCTGAGGAGGTGGTCAACAAGATTATCGGCGGCACCGGCAAGAAACAGGGCGCTGCTATTGTGAAAGATTTTAAGCAGCTATTCGGTGAGGGCTCCCCAGAATTCGGAGCCCTGCGGCAGTCCGCTTTTATGAATATTTTCGGTCCCGCTTTCAAGGTGGCCGAGAATGGCAGCCTGCAGCTATCCTGGGGCAGCTATATCAATCGACTCTCTGACTAGCTCAAGAACAATGAAAGTAATCTGCGGGCACTGTTCGATGAGTCTGAGGTGGGGCGGTGGAACAAGTTTGCCGGCGAGCTACGCAAGAAGAACTTTTCGGGCTCTGCCTACCACCTGGCCGGGCCAATGAGCGCACTGGTAAATAAGGTTGGCATTATCGCTCAATGGCTGCCGTTTATGCGTGAGGGGGCTGAAAGTGTGAGTAAGAGCCGTCGTTGGCGGGACCTTAGAAAGAACGGTCTGGCTGAGGGTGATTTCACCGTGTCCAATGATACTGCCACCTTACTGGGTGTACTGATGGGGGGAGCCTCTATGTCCTCTGGAGTATCACCGGCGCTACTATTAAGTGAGGATGACGAGCCTCTCAATCAGGGGGTTCTAGCCTTTAATTAACTTTCCCTTTGGTTTGATACTGATCGAAATTGTTAAAATATCGATGGCAACCCAATTCAAAGGAACTTAAAGGCCTTGTACGGGTTTATGCGGATGTTTTAATCCGCGCTATTCCTTTTTGGTATAACAAAATAAGGCCCTTGTGCCCCTAAAAGACTCGAAATACAGGATATACACTCATACAATTATTGATTAATAACTACGTAGTACTGTGCACTTGGTGAAAGGGAATGCAACCTAATGCTACTCATTGTCGAGAACCTCTCCTATCGCTTGGCCGCACGGCTCGCAGGAGATGTAAAGTCTTTCTTCTTAGTATTCATTTGCTTGCTTTTGTCCTCCAAGGGCATTGCTGCTGATATATACCCCGCGAAGCCTATTGCAAGTTATTGGTTAAACAATAGTTTGGAAGTAGGGCTTTCTGGCTTGTCTTATTGTGATGAGTTAATCAGTGTTTCCCCTAAAAATAACAAAATAATTTATAAAATATACTTAGGTGATCAGCACGCCAAGTTAGACCCTTACATAAATGTGCATGGATTAACGGCTCCTAAAAAGGGTAGACCTAAGAGAGTTTCACACTTTGTTATGGATCTTTTTCGGCCCAAATCTGCGATGCGTTTTGGTGGGGTCAGCTGTCGACATGATGGCTCTTTTGTGTTGAGTGAGCGTTATCACAAAATAGCACATGTAGATAAAGATGGAAGTGCGGCCTGGCTACATGATAAATGGTCATCCGTGATTGGGCACCTGGGTTATACACTGAAATATAATAATGGTGGGGAGGGTATCGTAGATGTTGGAGACGATTTGTGGGTTGCTATGGAGCGGGAACCTAGAGGTTTATTAAAAATTAGGGCTGATAAAGAATTCCAAGTTTTTTCTTTGCCCGAGGTGGAGGGTTTAGATTTCAATGGACACCCTGAGGACATAAGGGGTCTTGATTATCACGATGGTGCTCTTTTTACTTTAGAGAGTAATGCCAGCGCTGTATGTAGAAGAGCCCTGCCAAGTTTGCAAGCTGAGTGGTGCTTAGTGTACCGTGAGATTGAAGAGTCCCCTGAATACGCTTATGAGGCGTCAGGACGGGGGGGGATGGGGGCTGGAGTTGCGGTAAATAATAAGGGGATATTTGTTATTTTTAACAACAGTAATATCAGTCGAGCTAGTAAACCTGCTGATCGCCGTGGACTTCTTTTACATCTGGCTTTTCCCGAGGGTGCGCACTAGTTGGTAGTCGAGAATTTTATTTATAGACTCGATGACGCTTAGAAAGCATCTAAACTCTTTATACTTATTTGGCCTGTTTCTTTTCCCAGCTCTTCATTCAGGTCGCACAGCTTTTTGTAATTGCGTTAGTTTTTAATCGTATAGTACTTACTACAGTGCCAGCTATGCAGTTTCATAAATTTATTACCCAGGCATAACTGATATTGTCACGGACTTACTGTGCTCACCTGTGTTTGTTCTCTCTGGCGGCTTCCAGTACGATTTCTAAAAAATAAAGAGGGGTCGTCATGCGCCTTTTACTGCCCATTCTCCTATCTACCGCCTTGGCTGGCTGTCTCGAAGTGGAAGCCAAAGAAGAGCGTGGCTATGACCGTCACGAGTGGCTACCGAAGTGGTCCGACTCTGACGGCGACTGCCAGAGCATATGTCAGAAGCTGTTGATGCAATGAATAATTCTACACTATTGTGTCGGCCTTAACTGAGAGGGTAAAGATGGCTAAGGTTAGCTATCACGCGCGGTTTTATAAAGTTGATCACAATAGTTGCCCTAAAGCTATAGGGGAATAATAAACCTCGGGCTGGAGCGCGAGGTTTTTATAAGTTTTATGCCAGGCTAGACCAGTCAATGGCCTCAATATCGCATCTCAGCACATATAATGAGCACCCATGATTTTCTGTTCTTGTGCAGGGTATTTTTAATGTTAAATTTCCGGATCTGTCGATTTGGTAGGCGCTTGTGGCAATCATTCGTACATCAGGGTTTTCAGCCATTATCACCTCTTCTGCGCAGTAAGTATCCTTGCCAATGTTAAATCCCAGGGCTTGTCTTAGATCATTAATTTTGTGCAGCAGCTTGTTGTCTTTCCCTCTCTTGTCAGCGGTGCCTGATGTAGATGTATAATACTTTAATTCATTATTGCTATACCCAACCATAACTGCACCAGTTGCATTTGGGTTGAAATCAACTTTAGTGACCATTGATCTAGCTAGATTAGCAGATTTCCCTTTATAGTTTACAGGTTGCCATCCATCGGATGCTTGAGCCTTTATGTCATTTGTAAGAGTTTGTTGTTTTTTTATTTGTTCGTAGGCCTTTTTTATAAGGTAATTGCACTTTCCTTTTATGTTACTCTTTTGTTTTGAATGTCCGTGTTGACTGTATGTGGTTTGTATTCTTCTTTGAAAGTCTTGGCTCAGTCTCACGTTAAAAGCTCTGAATTCAGCTTGACTCATATTCCCTGGCATAGTCGTATCCTTGTGGATTGTTAGTTTTAATTATTTTCTTCCATTGAATGGTTGCATATGAAATTTATCTATTTCTACCTTGCTACTAGCTGATCAAATTTAGTATGGGTTTAGTTTAAAGATATATGTAGATTATTAAAATGCAAATATGGTTTCAGCTGTGACGAATAATGGCGAATTGTGGATGAATATTTTTATTTACACAGATAAGGCGTGATGTAGTGTGTTTGTTCAATTGGCTTCTCCCGTGTACGATAATTCAAAACAATGAGAGATCGTCATGCGCCTGTTACTACCTATTATCCTATCTGCCGCCTTGGCCGGCTGCCTCGAAGTCGAAGCCTAAGAAGAGCGGGGCTATGACCGTCACGAGTGGCTACCGAAGTGGTCCGACACTGACGGCGACTGCCAGAGCACCCGTCATGAGCCTCTGGTGCAATACTCCCTGGCTCCGGTCAGTTTTACCAACGAGAAAGGTTGCACGGTAGATACTAGCCTGTGGTTGGACCCATACACCGGCAACTTTTATATTCTGGCCTCTGATCTGGATGTTGAATACATCGCCCACTTTCCAGGGCGCACGAGTACGGTGGTGCCAACTGGACTGTAGAGCTGAAGAGGCAGTTTGCCGAAGACCCTGAGAACCTCTGGTTAGTCGATGACGGCTGGAACCAGAGCAAGGGCGACAAAGGCTCGGACGAATGGATGCCGCCCTATGAGCCAGTCTAGGCCATCTATGTTAAGCGCTTTATGGCGATAGTTGAGATGTATGGGCTAAAGTTCTAACGGAAAGAGTTAGCCCAAATGTTGGCATTCTTGGGAGAGTAGGCGATTGTCAGATCTCGGAGTTCATAATCTGCTCTATTTATTAGAGAAGCGGCCTCCCCTTATTGTGTAGGCTGCTTCTCTTAAAATAAGCTCATCAAGTGGGAGCATTCAACCTGTTGAAATACTCCTCATTATTAGTGGTATCGTGAAGTTGTTTGTGGTTATTGATAGCTTTTACCAAGAGTATTTGAAGTCTATCCACTCGCCATTGTCATTACAGTAGGCGTTAACGTCGCAATAGTTCTTACAAATCGAACCTCTGCTTATATTAATTATTGTACCTTCATGATGTGCTGCTTCAACATCTCCAAGCCAACAATCTTTTCCGGTTCTGTTGGTGGTATCAATCTCAACTTTATAGGTGCTGGATCTAAATCCTGAAGTTGTTTCCTTTATGACCCCAGTGCATTGATATAGCTCTCCCTGAAAAACAAAGTGGTGTGACAGTTGTTGCGATGGGCAGGTAGCGCTGTTGGCCATTGTAGTGACAGAAGATAAAACTACGGCTGCCAATAATTTTATTTTTAACATCAATAAATCCTTTTTTGATTAAAAGCTTGTATCAAGTCTTGTTTTTTTATTTAAAACAACATTAAGTATTTTCCTTTGCGGGAGGTGTTGAGTTCAAGTTATGAAGATATAGTTTGTGCTGTACTACCGGTAATATATGGGCACAATGGTGCCAATTGGATGTGATAGTGAGTAGATTCGTAGATAGAGATAGCTAGAACAATTTATGGGCAGCGCTTTATGGCGATAGTGGAGAAGTATGGGCTGGAGTTCTCGGAGGAGGAATCAGCCCAATAACTGGCTCTCTTAGAAGAGTAGGGTAGTTACAGCTCTAGGAGATCGTAGTCTGACTTAGTTCTTAGGGCTGTCGCCTTCCCTTCATTGATGAGTTTCATTGGGCCCTGACAGTTTAGCCTAGTGAATCCTCAGGGTTATGAGGGGCAACAGCAAAGAGGGGGTGGGGGCCTGCAGGTAGAAATCTACATGTTTCATAGTCCCGCTTGATGCCGCAGACTCCACGATGACAGAAGATTGAGACAGGCCAACTTGAATCCTGTTTCTTGCTACAAAGAAGTGTCTTTGGGGTGATACGTCTTCAGGGTGTTCGGATACCCAGAGGCCTCCAGTATCGAGTATTCGCATTGCTAGCTTATAGTTTGCCCGAGGGTTTGCAGTGTGCAGGCCATGGGCAAGCACAGGGATAGTGTCTCCCCCGGCTGCCAGGGCGCCCTCATGGGCTACGGCACCAATCCCCAGGGCTAGTCCGCTTATGACAACATTGCCCTTAGTGGTGATGTAACCTGCGATTCTTCGAGCAATCTCCAGGCCGTTTGGAGAAGCGTTTCGAGATCCAACAATCGCAACGCCTGGCCGATTTAGTAGGCTGACATTGCCGCGGGCAAACAGTGTTGCCGACGGATTGGGAGTATCTTCCAGGCCGACTGGATACTCTGGATTGCCGCGTTGAATCTCAACTATTTCGATTAAGAAGCAGTTTTGCAGAGAGCTAGTGTTAAAACTAGATGCTTAGGGTTATTGCCCCCGCGATATGGATGGTACTCAAAAAGATATTCTACGGACATGCCAAAATCCTTGTAACACTTTACATCCTAGTGAAATTTGATCGTAAATATACAGCGGAAATTTAAATCATAAAAACTGGATTTATTTTGGTTAAGCTTCTTGGTTTGGTGCGTTTTGTTTTTGCGTTAAATCATCGGCGGGCTTATCTATCACTTCATGAGTTGCTAAAGTTTTTCGAGTTGCTTTTCGTTGTAGTGATCTTATTGATGTTTTTGTACTAGTGTACAAAAGGCTGAAAAACCTTTTGAAAGGAAGGGTTTCTTTGGTCTAAAAAAAGTTTTACTTTTTTGTTTGTCTGTGTATTCTTCGCACTCTGTTTTAAAGTGTTAAATGGATTTATTGATGAATAAAATAATTAAAATAACCTCTGCGGTATTAGGGTTAACAATTTCCTCGGCTGTATTTTCTGCAACGTGTTCTACAAGTGGGTATGATCCAAGCAGCTATCCTAAGGGAAGCGAATATCCAGCTGTGGGTGTACCGACAACTTTTTATCATGATACCCGGCATGTTGATTACAGCGGGAAAAAGGCAACCTTCTCAACCTCTACCGGATTTATGGGATGGGATGAGTATAATTATCAGGATTTTAAATGGAGAGCCAAAGAGTCCATTACATTTACGACCAGAGGACCACACTGGGTGACAGTTAAAGATCCTTTGTCAGCCAAAACAATTTGTAATGACGTTTCGGTTCAAAATAAACCTAAAATGAGTTTGCTTTCTTTTAGTTCATCTAATAGAACAGCAAAAATAAGTTATACCGTAGATGAGTATTCCAAGTTTGCCAAAGAAAACAAGTCTATGGCAATCGTATTCCGCTGGAGGTCTGATTTCTATGGGACAACTGGTAGCGCTGGAGGAGTCACTATCAATGGCTTAAGTGGTACTGTCACCGGGAATATATCAGTCCCTGGTGGCGATGATCTCTATGAAATTGATGCCGTCCTATCAGATGGTACTTATACTGCGGCGGTAAACCTGGGCTATATTAGAACTCAGGGCGATTCTAATCGGCCATGTGAACGCTGCAATAAGAACTAGATTACACAAGGCTATGAAAATTTCACTCTAGTCAAAAGAGTGTTGTGTGCTGGGTTGACCTTTTGTGAGAACGAGTCAGCCTAGCAACCAGTCTTTTGGGGTGAGTGAGGTACACCTTCAAGCACTCTCCCGGGAGTATCCTCCAGTTTCTCATTCAGCACCCATGTTTCATGCATACCCTTACTTCCAGTGCGGAACGGAATAGGCGCCGAATTCATTCTTTTTTTTATTCTGTATGTTTACACAGTATTTTGGTAAATTGCTCCTGTGTCGCCGGAAAGAAGGAGTTGGACCATGACATTTATAGATGTTGAAGCCGAGATACGCGCTTGCTTGAACACTATTGAGATGACCGCAGACACTACTGACCCGAAAATAAGGGATATGCTAAAGGTGCAGAGAAACAACCTAGATGCAGCAACCAACACCCTGGTTGATGAGCTAAACACTCTTAATGAGAAGCAAGAACAGCTTAGAGAATTATTAAAGTAGTCAGGCAAGGTCAAGAGGTGGCGCTGTGGTCATGCGCCCCCTTGCCTGACCGCTCCCAGCCTCTCGACACTGTATGTATAAGCAGTATCTAGCATTACGGTGAAACTTACCCCTCTATACGGCAGCGGCGTCAGCTGCGGCTTCCCCTCACCGGCAGACGACTACAAAGAAGAAGCCCTCAGTCTAGATGATCATTTAATAACCAGCGGCCCGACGACGTTCATGGCTCGTGCCAATGGCGACTCTATGCAAGGGGTGGGAATCTTCGACCGGGACATTCTTATCATTCCCGGAGAGAGCAGGAGATTCAGTATCCTGGCCCCGTATGTCCTCCTTTGCTAGGAATATGAAGTCAAATTATCGAGAGAATCCAGAACCCGTGAACGAAGGAGGGTCGGAGGAAGCTGATCAAGTTGTTGGTATGTAACTACGAGCGGTAAAGGGGCGCAATAACCAAGATAAGGCCAGAATTGAGTTAACAGTATTTTGGCGCCGTTACTTCCGAAGATGGGAGTTGCAGGAGGTGGCAAAGGTGGCAAAAAAATCGGTAGCTAGCATTAAGATTCTATGCCAAATCATTGAGTCCAGCATAGAAGTGGGCTACAAGATGCGAGAGAGGCTTTAGCAGGGATGAGGAAAGGCCCTTTCCCTTCCAGTTAATTAAGTACAATTTTTTATTATACCAATTTGCTCTGGCCATTGGCGCCTTAATTATTAAGCCTTATTAACAGTTAAAGTCGATTGTATTCGATATCGTATTTTTACATAGTATCTATGTTTTGGCCTAACCTGCTATTTAAGTATTAAGAATTTCCTGCTATTAAGGAGTTTTACTATGCGAAACAAGACCTTAAAGCTACTAGTCTTGTTCCAATTAATGCTTGGGTTACCTTTATTCGCTAATACGTCGGAGTTAAAGGTCGCTATAGCTAATGATGCACCTCCTTATGTTGCTGATAACGCGAAGAGCGGGCTCGAAGTCGAAATAATCCAGCAGGCATTACCTGGGTATTCAATAAAATTCTTGCAGATGGGTTGGGGGGATATTCAAAATGCTATTAAAAATGGCATGGTAGATGCTGAGACAAATGTGTACGAGCATGGCGAGACGGGTGGCCATTATTTCTCAAATAACTATGTTGGATTTGTTAATTACGCAATTAGCCGCAAGAGTGAAGATATTAAAATAGATAATGTGAACGATCTTGTAGGGCACCATGTCATTGCCTGGAAGGGGGCTCACCTGGATCTAGGGCCAGAATTTGAGCGCCTTTTCTCGCCTGGAGGGGCAGGTAGCAAAAATTATGTCGAGTTACAGGATTCACGAGATCAGGTCCGGGACTTTTGGAAGAATGAAGATTCTATTGCCATTATCGATAAGAGTATTTTTGCTCACTTCTCCTTGAAACAGGGGCACTCAATGGATGAGGTGGATACTCATAAGGTCTTTTTACCGGTTTCGAAATTTAAAATGGCGTTTAAGGATGAAAAGACCAGAGATGAGTTCAATAAAGGGCTGGCCCGTCTTTGTTCTACAGGTGAATATGCAAAGCTTCTTAGGAAACATGGCATTTCGGAAAAAGCGAATATCTGCGAATGAGCTGGTGATCTAGATGCTATTAGAGGCTTTTAGAATTTACTGGCACGCTAATTTCTACTCTGTGCATATATAAAACTGTATTTATTGACAGCTAGCCATCAAAAGAATAATCTTGGGCAAGCTGTCGAATTGTATGTATGGCGACCGATCATCCTTTCTTAAACCGGCCCCTAAGCCGGTTTTTTTGTGTTTATTATTTAATTAAGCTTTACTGTCGTTGATAAGCTTCTGTAGGCTTTAACTCATACTTTATATATTTTTTGATTAGATTTTTCGAAAAGTGTGATCAGGTACTGGGTTTTGATGTGTGTTATAAGGTTAACTTTCTTCTCGAGCGGTTAATTCAATTTATTTTTCAGTGAATTTTTATGTTTTTTAGAAACACCATTAAAATAGTAGCTGTCTCTGTGGCTCTATTAGCCTTCGGTGCGCAAGCAAAAACTTTCAAGTATGAACTTCAAGATCTACATTCATCTAACGGTGAAATACAGTATCCTGGCCTAAATTTGAATGGCGCTAGTTCTGTGATTTTGACCGTTGATCAAGTGAATCATTCAGTACCCGCAATGCTTACTTCGTTAGAAATTAATTTTCCTCATGCGCCCGGTTTGTTAATAGGTGATTTCAAGGTAGATGATCAAGGTTGGAGATTTTATTCTACCGTCGATGATGTTTGGGTGTATCGTCAGCTTGATATTGCAGTAGATGGTTTCAATGCTGGAAATCCAAATAATGCAATGGTTCACATTGAAGGCTTTGTCTCTGAAGTTGAAAATTTTATTGGGGAAGAGCGTTCACTAAATTTTGAGCAAAGACTATTTTCTGTTCATGGACAATTAGTTGATGCGACTCCAAGCAAAGTTGTTGATGTCAAATCGTTTACAGTTGATGGTAGTCAGGTTGAGTTGTCGCTTAAAGATAATCCAGCTGTTGATCCAAATTCAAGCAATGGTGATATGGCATTTGTTATCGAATTGCTGTGGTTTGGAGAAGGGAAAGAAGTTTTTCATTTTCACGCACCCTACGGCGATGAGTCAAAGTTTTTTGAGGCATACAAGCTAGAAGTCTCAACAATGCCTGGGCCTGATGGTGATGAAACAGCTGTCAGTATTAAAGCTAAAGACGCGCAAGGTATGGAGTTTGAAACACATCATATTTATCTTAAAGATATGCTGAGGGAAGCTTACGAGCTTTAATCGCATCCTTATTTTTGATTTAAGCTTTAAGATACGCTGTTTATTTAAATTAGTTAAAAAGTATTAGTAAAATCGTTCTGTAGCGACACTTATTTTATAAAAATTAACCCGCCCTGTGCGGGTTTTTTTATTTCTGGTGCTTCCATGTTTGATAATGACTATTTCACAGAGTTGGAATTGGCCTGTCGTTGTTGTGGCAAAAATTATTTCAAAGATGAAACGCTCAGGCGCCTGATCCAAGTTAGAGAGCGCTTTGGCAAGCCGATGATTATTAACTCCGGTTACCGCTGCCCAGTTCATAACGCTCGATTAAACGCCACCATGACCCATACCACCGGGCAGGCTATTGATGTTCAGGTGGCGTCAGGCAGGGCCTACCGGTTAATTAAAATCACCCAGGAGGAAGGTTTCACCGTTATAGGGGTATGGCAAAAGGGGGCATTCAAAAGGTGATTCCTTCACCTGGATGACTTTGAATCAATGCCGGGCGAGCGTACCCGCCCTACAGTCTTAAGTTACTAGCCGTCCCGCTGAAGTGTATAAAATTTGTTCGGCAGTCTGATTTGAAAGATTACTTTGGAAAACTGACGCGGAATTGCTTCCGAGGCAGTGATCAGGATAATAGTGGAGAAGATCATCAGTATATAAATGTTAGCAATAAGTATGAATAAAATCGAAGTTAAGATAACACCCGATGATTACTATCATTCCCAATGGGTTCATCAGAAGCTTAGTGTAAGCAAATTTTTTATCATTACGCTTTTAACAGTATGGCTTGCCTATTTTTTATATAGTGCTTTAAACGTTGAATTATCAATCGCCGTTGGTAGTGCCTCTGGCTGGCTACTTTGGTATTTTGGCTATTATTTGGTCTATCTGCGCTACAAGTGTAATAAAATTTATCGGCAGCAAAAGAGCTTAAATCTTCCAGCTCAATTCGAATGGGATCGTGAGGGCATTAGCGCAATTAACGAAAGAGGGGTAGTAAAAATCAAATGGTCAGACTATGTCAAGTGGCGAGAAAGCAAGCGGATTATCATGCTTTATCAGTCAGATTTGATTTTTAACATTATTCCTAAATCATCATTTGAAAACACAGACCAGGAAAATGACTTTTTATCAAATCTGCAAAGCATCAGCAGCTAATAAGACTAAGCACAATCGACCACTTCTTTATTATTTTGGGCTGACACCTTTTTGGTACTTCTGCGTTTTGGGAGTATAAATAAGCTACCTTTCGATTGCTGTCTCTAGCAGGTACCTAACCATATAAACCGGCCACTGAGCCGGTTTTTTTACGTAAGGCATTCCCAGGTAAGACAGAAGCCAACCGCTTAAAGGCGCAGGTGGATTCAAAGTTAATCTCAATGGACCTGAAGGAGTTGAGAGTGGCTGCCTAGGTAATCACTGCAGAAGCTGGAGGAGAGTCATGGCTACAAAGAAACTGGCGGCCAGTAACAATGCTTACGTTCGTGGGGCTGACCGTCTTTCATTGGTTGGGGTGGACAGCGCTAAACCTCAGCGAGAACCAGACTCTCGCCCTTCTGGAAATAGTAAGAATCGGCCTCGGTGGTTATGTGGTGGGGCGCAGCGTTGAGAAGGCAACTATTGCCTGGAAGCAGTCATGACACTTCAGGATGCTCTGAGAGAAATAGCGGATAAGGCTGGCTATACGACTGCTATTGGTGCTGGAGCTTTCGCGGGTTGGCTCGCAAACAACTGGCTTGGCTTTGCTGGTGTGCTGATAGCTGCAGCAGGTTTAATGGTTAATTGGGGCGTTAGTGTAAAGCTGGATACTTCAAAGTTTGATCAAGCATCTGCTGAATTAAAAAAGCAATTACCTTATGCCAGTTCTGTTGCACTCAATACTGTGGCGTTTCGAATCCGGGGAGAAGAGGGTGCAGCTATGGGGCATGTATTTACAAACCCAGCAAAGCTAACGCTGAACTCAAAGAAAGCCACGAAGCATTCTGGCATTGCCAAAGTCTTTATCCGTGATCAGGTTTCCGACGGTACTGCACCCGGAAATACCTGGCCCCGTCGGTCATGGATGTGAACCGGAACGACAAGTGCTTTGAGCGAGCCCTTTGGCATATGGGTGTTCACTGCTGGTATGTATGTGGTGCATGGCAAGGCGGCAAGATTAAACAAGCATGGGAATATCTCGGTCGGAGTCTATAAAAAAATCCTGGCTGAATTACGGGGCAGCTCTGGTACTGTTGGTGGTGCAGGTAGTTCGCAAGGTAAGAAGGGTAAATATTTCGTTGGCAAAGTTAATGGTGTCTTAGGTGTTTGGAAGAGGGCAGGCGGTAAGCGCCGGCCAACGGTTAAGCCCATCCTGATTTTCCTCAAAGGCAAGCCAGGTTACCGCAAGCGTTTCCCATTTATCCGTATTGCTAAAGGCATAGCGCGGCGTCACCTGCCGATTGAGCTGGATAAGGCCATGGATCATGCGATTGCGACCGCAAAAAGACGTTGAGCGGGTCCTCCTGAGGGGATCAACACACGGGTGATTCGGACTGAGTTTTTTAACAGATATCTGAAATTTCATAGGGGGTTATACCTTGGCTGCTGATATCCCTCTTGATGATCAGCCCACTCAATCGGGTTTTGTATGTCTAGTTGGTGCTTCTCAACCTGCTATTGCCAGCACTACAAAGCTCAGCTTTTTACGGTAGGTGCCAGTTTCAGAGTTTGGCTGCGAGAATACTGCGAGCGGCTGCGAATTACCGCAACCACCTTATCCATTGCAGGTCCAAGCACCGCCACGATCACCGGCCCAGGCCCGTCCGCACAAATCACCATATAAGCAGGAAAAATCATGAGCAACACACCGAATAACGGCATCCCCTACGCCCAGAAAGGCACCCTAGACCCCGTCGCTAGTCTCAATAAGGCCCTGGATACTGCTGCAGCTGCAAGTAGGGGGTGTTTTTAGCGGAACCGAAAACCGGCCTTTTAACCCTGTACGGTGCTTAGTTTGCTGCGCTGGTTGACAGAGTATTATAGTGGTTTTGTCCATCTCTAAAGATGACTTCTAAAAGGGCAACTAACTTCTTTTGAAGCAGCTGAAAATACTCTTGATCCTTATCCAAAATCCCAACCGACTGCGCGGCAAGCTCAGTTGATTTCCTTAGATCTTCAATCAGCCTATGTACTTCTGGCCCGCAATGGAGGGCCAGTTTCTCCAGCTTGTCATCAACTTTATTAAAGCACGTGATGAAGGCTTCTTTGGATTTTGTAACTTTGCGGTCTGAACTATCGCCTTTTCTTATTTTCTCGAACTCCGTTAGAAGGCGGTTTAGTTTCGACTCCAGACCATGTATCAAAAGCACGGCGTTTTCATATGCCTTCATCTTATGGTCGTAAGGGACTTTTTTCTCAGGAGCTCCGCCATCAAACCTTTTTAATGGCTTTATTACTCGCCAGAATATAAAAGCGCTAATTAGGAAAAAGGCTATCGTGACAACGGCAGTGCGAATGATTTTTGTTCCAAGTTCGAATTCGTCCATAATTTTTCCTTAAAAGGGGGACATCGTCGAGCGGCTGGAGGTATAGCTGAGTAGGGCCGCCGATCTCGTAGGCAGTTGAAGTGGTGAACCCTCTAGCGATACATAGTTCCATTGCGGCTATGACCATTCCGAGTGGGTGAGGATGGTTGTGATAGGAGGAGATAGCCTATTGAAGCAGTAATTAAGCACTTGAAAACCTCGAGTCGCAACACGAGGTTTTTATTGACCTGGCTTTAGCGACTAATAACTAGCCTTGCCCAGGCTCTGGTCTGACTCCGCCTGTCCCACCTTCTACTGTCCCAGCTTTGATATCAGTTTCTACATTCATCATGTATTCCTTTTAACTAAAAAATAAAGAGCATTCAAAAAGGTTGGTGTGGAGTCTATGGAAACTTAAAGTATTCATGTGACTTCCATATGGCAATTATCAGGCCACCTGAAAATACCTAAAATCTATTTATGGGGCAATAGTTGTCTTACTTTATAAATCATTATTTTTAGTGCAATTGTACTTATTAGGTTGTTCTGGTAACTCTGCAGCAGGCCGCGAGGGCTGACTCAGTAGCGAGCTGTATTGTTGAGGTGGTCAACCGCCTGGCCGTGCATCGTTCTATTACAGCTATGGCGAAACCTAGTGGGTGAGCGTTTTATTGGCTGCCTTGGGGTAATCAGGCAAGTTGACTCGCTTTATATATCCGAGATAAAAACACCTTCATCTATCCACAGGAAAAAAGTACTTACTTTTCGATTTCTAAGGGGTTTTCAAAATGATATATAGCAGCGAAAATGTCGGGATATGATGTGGCTGCAATACATCCACATATGTACGATAGTGCCAACTGTCAGTAGTCTAATGTTCCTACAGGATTTCTTAATTCGTTGCCGAAAGAGGTCTGTAGATATAGTGATGGGTGATATATTACAGCTGCTTTTGAATACACTGTTATAAGCTAAGGAATCGTTCCATGAAGCCAGCATTTCTACTTCTAATTTCGCTATTATCGATTTCCGCTTTTGGATAGATTGGTGGTGCATGGATAGCTGAGAGTACTATCAAAAACAGTTATGGTGAACCAGCGGATATCTTTGAGCTAGTCCTCATCAGAGATGGCATAGACGTGTGTAGTTATTTTTATGGTACAACGCGGAGTAGAGCGAAGATCGATGGCTCCATTTTAGACGATATAAATGACTCAAAGGTGATCGGTATGTTTAAATCGAATGAAAATATGATTTTAACTCTATATAGTAACCATCAGGCACGACCTGTAAATGGATCGGTGAAAATTACCGATGATACTCTAATCTGGTCTGTGGGAAGCAAAGACTATCCACCAACGATTTGGCGCACTGCCGAGCTATCGCGCCGTAAATTGAAAGAGTATTAGCTTTTTACACTTAAAAAAATGTGCAGTAAAAGCTTATAACAAGCGCGTGCATTTGATCTTCGCTTCGCTGTGGCAAATGACTCGGGCGTTAAGCACCCTATGGAAATTAGCCACGAGGAATATCTCGAAGAGAAGCGTAAGCGTGCCGTTGAATTCGCAAGCGGAATGATTGATGGCTCTATTCACTATCTTGAGGGGGCAATTGAACTTTCTTTACTAAGGTTTGAAGTCGGTCTGCCCGAAGATGATAAAGATTTTCTGGCAATTGCTGGTGTCGCTTCAGAAATCGATCATTTGCCGATCGGTACATCAAGGCAATATTGGTCTAATGAAGCCCTTGAGCGGCACGAGCAAGAAATACAGCAATCTATCAAGTGGGCAAAGGAAGTCTCTTTGTCAGAATGTATATCTATCGTAGCAAGGTTCAATACTTAGCAAGGCCAGGCAGTATCGCCAGCAAAACTGGCTGGACCCCGCTACGTTCGCCCGCTGTTGGCGGCGTTATGTGTAAAGTAAGGTAGTACTAATGAGTATGGACAAAGAAAATATCTCAGACTTTTCTCGTAAATGTATTTCAATGCGTTTGACAGACTTGGAATGCAGTCATGATTTGCACAATCCACGCTTTGAATATCAAGGTGGAAAACTATTTATTGTTGGTGAGATTTCAGTTGGATGCAGTGAGTCAGGTTGGAATGCTGGTCATATTGGCGCAGCTGAATGGGCGCAAGTTAGAAGCTATATGCTTTTCGATGGTTTTACAGCGTATACAAAAGCCATAAAAGTGTCTGAGTCGTATTACGAAAATAGTGAAGAGAAAAACTCATAAGGAGTTACTGCATCTGACCACTTACACTGCTCTCCCTTTGTGCTGTACGCTACGTTAGCACAAAGCGGCTCCATTCCGATGGTGGCTGAGTAAGGTGTTAGCCGTTGAACACACGGAGGTATGATGAGGGATAGAAACCAAGCATTAGTCTTTATCGTCTTGGTGCTTGCAATTAGTTGGAGCTTGGAGGCGTTCATCATCGCCAGCGGGGGTGTCAGGAATTTCGGCCCGCTTTGGATAGTCGCCCTGATGTGCATCCCAGGCTCTCTTTCAATAGTGCTGAGACTCATCCTGAAATCTGGATATGAAGATGTCAGCTTTCGGATCGGAAAGGGACGCTACTACGTCTATGCAGTCGCAATTCCATTCCTATTAGTATTGCTAACGGGTCTGGTATCTGCAGCCATTGATATCCGGCAATTCTCGCTGGTGTCATTGGAGCAACTGATCCAACTCAGCCCTGTTCTTCTGTCCGTCTTAGTGCTTGGCCTGATCGGCGCATTTGGGGAAGAGCTCGGATGGCGCGGATTCCTATTGCCAAAGTTGGTAAGTGGTGGTGTTAAGAACCCCTATCTCGTCAGCGGACTTGTATGGGCGTCCTGGCATCTTCCACTCATTGCTTACGGAGGTTTCTACCAGACAGATTATACGTTGCTCATGGCGTTGATCTATGGCCTCGGTATTATCGCCATGAGCTTTGTATTCAGCGAGCTCAGAATGCGCTCTGGATCAGTCTGGGTTGCCACCATCGCCCACGCTGCTCACAATTTCTTCTTCCAGTTCGCGGCCCCTGTATTGCTTTTAACGGAACCGGGTTCGCGTTCAAAGCTTTGGGATATGGTGGCCAGCGATACTGGTTTGTGTATCGCAGTATTCTATGCTGTTGCGTACCTCGTTTTTCGTCATGTCGTTCGACGGGGCAAGGCTTTTGATCGGTGTTTATCGCCAAAAGCCCCGATAAATCAGTAGCGGGCCTTGGCAGGGGTAAGCCACCGGGGCCAGTGCCTTTGGTGGTTAGGGTTTGTCGTTCCTACAAGGAGGTAGACCATGCCTTTGACCGCTCACGTTCAACAACTTCTCCACGTTAATAATCTATGTGCCGGCGGCCTGGAATGGGTGGTTGGCTGCCCCAATCAGAATGCGCGCACCGCCTTGCTGCAGCTGATTGGTGAGGAGGCGGCCCTCAGCCTGGATGAGCACATGAACAACAAGCCGGCGGCGACCTTTATGGCGTGGGCAAATGGGGATTCCATGATGGGGCTCGGTATCTTCGACAAGGATTTGTTGATTGTCGATCGCTCGCTAAAGCCTACCCATGGGGATGTGGTGGTGGCCCTGGATGGGCAGCTGACCTGCAAGGTGCTGGACCAGCAGCAGGGGCGGCTGCTCTCTGTGAATGATGACTACGCGCCGATCCCTATTTGGGAGGGGCAGGAATTGATTGTGGAGGGGGGGAAGGCTTCGGTGCGTTATCACCGTCCGCGCTGAATGCTGGTATTGGTGGACTGCAGTGAGCAGATATTCCGGCCCGATCTGCGCGGGAGCCCGGTGGTGGTGCTCTCCAATAACGATGGCTTTGTGGTGGCGTGCTCCAAGGAGGCGAAGCTGTTGGGCGTTGGCGACTTGGAGCCTTTCGTTAAGGTTTAGCACCTGCTGGCCATCTTCTCCAGCAATTATCCCCTGTATGGCGATATCTCCCACCGGGTAATGACCACCCTCCGCGAGTTAGGCCCCAATGTGGAGGTTTACAGCATCGATGAGATGTTTTTGGATCTGCAAGGGCTGCAGGAGGATTGGCAGGGCTACGGCCGCAAGATCCGTAACACGCTCTGTCGTAATATTCGTATGCCTGTCGGAGTGGGTATCGCCCCCAGTAAAACCCTGGCCAAGCTCGCCAACCGCTCGGCCGAGAAGATCCCCAAGTGCGATGGCGTCTATGCATCGGATACTCCCGAGAAATGGCAGTGGGTGCAGCGCCGCACAGCTGTTTTTGTCATATCTATTCCTTCTGAAAGTATCTCTGTGGAAGCCTTGTCTAATTGGTTGATTTAACATTTTTCTGTAGGCTTTAAGTCGGTAAGCCATCCGTACAGAAATGGTCAGATCTTAGCTTTACCGTTTTGAGGGAGTCTTGGAGTTGAAAGGGAATATTTTGAACTCTGTTTTGAAAAAATGCAGCTGGCAAGAAATTATACTTTTTTGGTGTTAAATCGTCTAATTTTTTCATTTTTTTGGGTGCGGTCGATTTGGGAATTATGTACACTTGGTTTTATTAGTTTTAGGGAGTGATAATGAAAAATTTAGGCTTAATTGCAACTTTAATGCTTGCTTCAGTTCCAGTTTCAGCAAGTGACTCACTAGATATATGCTTAGTTACGGGGCACCCAGTATCAGATATAAAATATGAAAAGATCCAAAGAATTAAAATAGGTAAAAATTCTTATGGCAGTGTAACTGATGTTTTGCAGGTATTTGCTGATAAGGCTGATGCCTTAGGAGCTAATGCAGTAGTAAATTATGTCGGCTCTCAGCGTTTCGGATTTTGGCCTTGGCGTTTTGTTCGCCCAGTGGTAAGAGGTGAAGCGGTCAAGCTTTATTTTAGTAATGGTCAAACTTGCAGAGATATTGGTGGCGCAACGGTTAGAGAGGTTATTAAAACCAATAAAGAGCCTCATCACATTTAACTATACAATTGTTGTAATCTAAGTTTCGGTTTTGGCTATCTTCTACTGTATCTTAGCGCAAAAGGTGTCAGTAGACTCAGACAATTGAGTTGTGTGCTGGGTTTAATTCACTTCAGGACAATAGTTCTGAGTAGGAGTAGCCATATAGACGATGGGTTGAATCAGCAAAAAAAATAGCAGTGGCTCTTTGTTTATAGGGGGCAATGGTGTCCAGAGAAAATTGAATGTGCGGTAAGTATTTACATTGCCTACTTGAATCGCTAGATGGGAAGATTTCCCTTGGGGAGTGACTTGAGTTTTGCTGGACTGCTCAAGCCACTCACTTTGTTCACACGGTTAGTCTTGATGCAGATACGTATTCGATAAAGATATGACCGTTAACCCTTTCTATAGGGTCATAACCGTTGCACCAATACGAATATCCAATGTGAGGACGGTCGGGCCCATTACCTGCGGCACCTGGAGGGATGTCATCCATATCTATAATAAGAGACCAGGTGCGCTCCTGAGTACCATGCCCCACCGTTCGTGAGCATTTCCACTCAACTGGGGCATATCGACTAGTATCGCCTGAAGCCGTCATAGTTACCTCAAAGTCATCCATTGTTAGGTTTAAGCCAGTTGCATCGTTAATTCGCGCTAATGCACGTGCTCTAGCTTTGTCCTCTTTGCCTCTTGCGGCAAACCCAGTGCTTGGTGGATTGTCTTGTAAGTCTTCGTCATGTTCTGTGAGTTGATAAGGTGGAACTTTTGTAGAACCTCTTAAAGCAACCATTCGGAAACTCCTTGATTAAATAATTATTTTAAATGGCAGCCAGAATGCATTTTAGGCTACCTCGAGAGGGTGCGATATTTGCCCTCAAGACGAATTTAATAACTTATTAGGGGGCTTCTCTATCATGCGATACTTCACGGTGTTTTCCTGCTTTTTACCTGAATAAGAGGGTAAAAGCTCTTAAATGTAAATTAATATTGTAGCTCCACTAATAAATACTTCTTTATTTACCCTTTACTTCAGCAGAGCAGCAAAGCTGTCATACAGTCTCCTTACTCCATCGATGACATTCGTAATTGTACGATCGGGAGGGGAAAGATTGTTGCGAATTTAAACCGTCCAGGATGACTTTCTATGAAAGAAGGAATGGGGCATATCGAGATTACTCCCACCAGCGTAATTGCTCAGAATAAGGGAAGTTATATAGGAGATTGATCGAATCAACAAAATATTCGTCCAGGAGGCGCTTCCACTTGTGGTAATACACTAAGGGATGATCAAAGGCTCGCATACTGCCTGCCTTGATCTGAGAGCAGCATAGCACCACTGGGTATTTCCCAGGCCATTACCAAGGCCTTTGTCGTTAATGTGGCATCTGCTTGCTTTAAGAGGGACCATTTGACGATGCATGTGAGTATGCAAATCTATGCTGGTTGCTAGGCAACACCAGTCTTAACCAAGCCCAGATATAGGTAATATCAACGCGCTAAATTTTGATTGGGCTTCTCTGCATTAAACTGGCGATCAAGTTCATTTGGCGTGACTAAGTGCGCAATTATTTCCCTTCTGTATTGATGAGAGTTAGGAACACTTGCATACTAAATCGGTCTCACACACTTGCCTTCTAACTTTGAATCTCATGATTGATATCCCTGCCGATAAGGTAAATTGACGATTTTGTGGCTTTCTCCTGAGCTATGGCTGCGTTAGAAGGGCTCCGTGACTTGGGAGCGGTGCTACATTCTAGGTAGTTCAGAGGAGTTTTTCTTTCTGCTATATTCGAAACGGTATGTCCGACATGCTTCAATCACTTTGCAGGCCAGCTCCAAGCTAATCAGTCTCTCAGCGTGTGCGATTCTTCTCGTTGAGTACCAAGAGGGCGAGCTCCTTTTTAAACCTTTTTCTCTCTTACTGGGCTGTCAGTATGGCTTTAAGCTCTTAAATTTCTATTGCTCAGTTGTTAGCGCTTTATTTGCGGGTATGTCTCCATACGTTCTGTCTCATATCAAAATGTTGATAGTTTAGTGGCGCTATAATCTATTTCTGGCGGATTTCTTAGGTGTCATGTTTAATTTGATGTCTCAATTTTGGCGAATATTTTTGCTTGAAATAGTATGGCGGCATTAGAAAATAGAAACCTGTGAGCTGGTACCTATTGTTGGGAGAAGTTGTAGTTGTACTAATTTAACAAGGAGGGTTAAGGTGGGGCTGGTTTGGAAAAATTATAACGTCTATGGCAATGATGTGAGTTAGCATGTAAGGCTTGCTGGAAAATATTTAATTGTTGTTTAACTAATTCTGCTGAATTGGTTGTAAATAAAAGTCTAGTTGAATCTTGACAATTGCCTTGAAGAGCAGCGGTTTTGTTTGGTTTTCGTGCGATGAAGATATTTTGACTATTTATTGAAAAGCTTCTCCTTTAACATGAAATGGGTTTGAAAGATGAAAATATTTATGCGTGCATTGGCTTTCTATGTTTTTTGTGTTGGATATTGTAATCAGGCATTTTCTATTGAGATTCTCGCACATAGGGGGGCATCTGGTGAATATCCTCAAAGTACAAGGCTAGCGTTTGATAAAGCATTGGAGCAAGGTGCCGATATATTAGAGTTAGATGTTCATCTGTCGAAAGACTATTTTGTCATCATTAATCATGATTCAGACCTAAAGGATAATGTTGGGATATCTGAAAAAATTGCGGATTTGACGCTGGGTGAAATTAAAACCCTTGATGCTGGTCACGAATTCACATTAGATAATGGCAATAGCTACCCTTTTAGGGGGCAAGGACTCACTCTGTTAACTCTCAATGAATTGTTTGAGCGTTACCCAGATGGCTATTTTAATATAGAGATTAAGCCCAATGATAAGACTCTTTCTGAGACTCTTTGGCAAGTCATTGCAGATTACCGTATGGAGCAGCAAGTTACTGTTGCTAGCCAGCATAGTAAAGCCATGAAGCACTTCCGTGAACTTAGCGGGGGTCAGGTTAGAACCAGCGCAACTATAGGTGAGCTTATCGAAGCAAGTCTTGCTTGGAGTACGGGTTTTGGCTGGGCTTTTCAGCCCAAGTTTGATGTTGCACAATTGCCATATAGTATTACGACCAAGCCCTATGTGCGCTTTTTTCAGAGAAAAGGAGTGGCTGTGGACCTTTGGACAGTGAACAATGAAGACCATATTGAGCGCAGTATATCATTGGGTGTAGATGGGATTATTGGTGATTATCCAGGCCGAATTTATCGAGCGCTTGTTGATGCTGGTGAGCGTTAACTGATCACTTTATTTTTAAAGGCTATGGAATATTGAAATGTAATAAATTTTAAAGTGAATTGGGACCTTATTGTGTTTTGGGTGCTCTAGTGATACTAAGTTGCTTCCAAGGTGACTTCTTTGAGCCCCGATTCCTAATGAATTAAGTTCCTTCCTGTTTGAATAGTTTGGATCCATTTGCAAATACAGAGGTGCCGTATGAGTAGGTTGGAAATTGATGTATTTGGATTTTTTCTGGGTGCTTAGGAGGGGATTTCTGTGTGACAATGAATCTAGTAGTTGGCGTTTTGTGTTGATCGGCTATTTTTAGTAGTGTTTCGTTATGATAATAAGGGGAGGGGGTTAGATGTATAAAACAATTCTTTGCGCTATAGAGGCTTCCAAAGAAGGGCGCTTTGTGCTTTCTAGGGCTGTAGAGCTTTCAAGGCAGCATGAAAGTAAGTTGATCGTATTAAATGTGCTTCCCTACAGTTTTTTGCCTAAGGATTATCAGCGAGAGCTTAAAGAGGATGCTATTCCGAAGTTTGAGGAGATAGTTTCAGATTTCGGTATCTCTAAGAAAAATAGACTCCTGAAAGTAGGCAAGCCCTATGAGGTAATTTGCAAGGAAGCTGAAAAAAGAAGTGTAGATTTAATCGTGCTCGGGACTCACTCTAAGAAAGGTATAAGCTCTCTAATAGGCTCTACGGCAAATAGTATCGTAAATTATGCTCATTGTGATGTGACTTTGGTGCGGATTTAATTGATGCTGAACTTATTTTTTGCTGTTAGTTGAGTTATTCGATACCAAGCCTAGCCGGTGCTGTTATCTAAGTAATCGTTATGTGAGTAAATCTGAGCCGAGTAACTATTGATTATAGTTACTCGGCTCAGGCTGTACAATTTAAAGCGGAAATTTTAGGCCTACCACAAATCTACTCTGCTACGAGACGGAATGAGGCGGCAGTCCAGAACTTGAGCTCTCAGCTTCCTCTGCTTCCTTGAATTCATCCTCTTGCTCTGCAGAGATAGGTGCATTGCGTAGAACTAGGAAGCCGGCAACTCCGGCGATTACAGAAGCTAGTAGAATACCGGCTTTCGCCTGCACCAGAAGTTCGTACTGGGAGCTAAATGCCAGCTCGGCTATAAAGATAGACATAGTAAAGCCAATGCCGGCGAGTAATGCCACACCTACGATATGCTGAAAGTTCGCAGCCTTGGGTAGCTTGCCCCAGCCAAGTTTCCAGCCAATCCAAGTTGCGCCTACAATGCCAATTAGCTTGCCAACAACCAAGCCGCTAATGACACCAAGTGTTACTGGGTTGAGTACCGCTGCTGAACTACTAAAGCTATCGAAAGGGATGCCCGCATTAGCCAGTGCGAAAATTGGAATTACTATAAAGCCCACCGGGATATGTAAGCGGGTTTCCATGCGCTGTAGGGGGGACTGAGCTAGATTTACACCGTTACCCAAGGCCATTACACGTGCATGGAGGGCATCGTTTGCAATGATCTTATCACCGGGGCGAAAGTATCGATCGAAGCTGCGGATAATATCTTTAACAAAGGTGCTGAACGCTACGGGATCATACTTTGGCTTGGCAGGTAGTGCCATTGCCGTAATTACGCCTGCTAGAGTGGCATGAACGCCTGCCTTGTAAAGTCCGTACCAGAGCAAAATACCGGTAAAGACGTAGGCAGAGGAGCGGCGAACCCCGGCGGCATTGAGTAAGCCCATGATTGCAACTAGAAATCCGGAGGCCATTAAAGCGGTAGTGTTCACTTGCTCTGTATACCAAATAGCAATTACAAGAATTGCTCCTAGGTCATCTACGATGGCTAGGGCTACCAGAAAAGTTACCACAGCTCTGGGTACTCTGTTTCCTAGTAATGCAATACAGCCCACGGCAAAAGCGATATCAGTAGCCATAGGGATGCCCCAACCGCGTTCTGCGATGTCGCCACTGTTTAGGGAGCTATAAATCAAGGCTGGAACTACCATGCCGCCAACCGCTGCCATTACGGGCAGGACTGCTTGGCGTAGATCTGAAAGTTCTCCAACTAAAAATTCACGTTTAAGTTCTAACCCTACCAGGAAAAAGAAGATGGCCATTAGGCCATCATTAATCCAATGATGTAGTGATAAAGAAAGCACCCAGTCACCAGTGCCAATGCTGACTGGCATGTGCAGCAGGTGCTTGTAAGCATCCTGTAGGGGGGAGTTGGCAACAATCAGTGCAACCATTGCAGAGAACATCAGTAAGATACCACTGCTGCTTTGGCGATGGATAAATTCTTCAAAAGGTGTAACCAGGCGGCCAAAGGCCTCCTCAAGCGGTGCCTCAAAGACTTTTCCTTTACGAATTTTGAATCTATCCAGAACACTTTTTGCCATCGGCTAATTGCCTCCTTTTATAAAGCTAAGCCCCACTAAATGCAGGGCTATTTCATGCCTATTCAAAGCAGAGGTTATCATGGTCATAGTGTCATTTTCTATATTTGGCGTGTTTTATTGAGGGGGGTGTAACTGGGTTTAGCTTTGAAAATAGGGGGAGAGATAGGCATATCTTGTTTACGAGTAGGCACTAAGTAAGCACAAATTTATATGTATGATATTGCTTACATATATAATTGGAGGGTGAAGCATGGCACATACTAAAAGATAATCTCCCTTTTGAATATCAGCTAATTATTAAAGGGTTTATCCCACCTTATAACTTTTTAGGGTTACTGGTTTGCTAACCCTCTGATAGGTTGTGCCATAGTCCTTATGTGGCACTTCTATATGCGGAATGCGGATTATATTTAAAGGTATAGTTGTATGTGCTTGCATAATGTCATTAGATGAAACAAAGATATAATCATAACGTAATATTCAATTGCTTATATGTGTTATAACTGCAATATAGAACGCAGTGAGATAATGCTGCGTGATATGCTTTAATTGCTAATGGTTAATACTGATTGTTGTTTAATGAAGCTTATTTGAAAGTGCACAGTATTGAGGCATTGAATTTATGGTGCTCTCAATAGAATTATGATCATTATCAAATTTAGGTTAAATCTATTTGCTGGCCCACAACAGTCAATGGAAAAATAGTCCCTACTTCTCGACCAGGGAAAAAGGCGCTTTTCCTTAGGATTTATCACCTAAAATTTTTCTCTTTTAGGTGACTATGTTCTTTCTTGATGTCGAAATTTAGAATTAAGCGGCCAGAGGTACTTATGCACATCCACCACTATATGTGGTTGAATATGCTATAAGCAAAGCCTTTACGCTAATGCTTCAAATGCCTGATAATTGGCCGCCTAGCCTCTGGGGGAGTGGTTTCCTGCGAACCTCTCACTGCAGAGGGAATAGGAATTGAATCAAAATCTTGGAGTGATCGGTGACGACAACAGTTGAACGCAAGGCGACCAATGTACATTGGCATGATGGCGATGTAACTCGTGACAATAGGGCCAGTATTCTTGGTCACAAAGGCGTGACCCTTTGGTTCACCGGCCTGTCGGGTTCCGGCAAGAGCACGGTAGCAGTAGCAGTTGAGAAGGCTTTGGCTGCGCGTGGTGTCCTGAGCTATCGCTTGGATGGTGACAATATACGTCTGGGTATCAACTCCAATCTAGGCTTTTCTGCTGAAGATCGCCAAGAAAATATCCGTCGTGTAGGTGAGATTTCTAAACTGTTTTCGGACACTGGGGTTGTGGTTCTCAGTAGCTTTATTAGTCCATATCGAGAAGATCGCGATATGGTTAGAAAGATGCATGAGGATGGCAATCTGCCTTATTTGGAGGTGTTTGTAGACTGTCCACTTGAGGAAGCTGAATCTCGTGACCCTAAAGGCCTTTATAAAAAGGCTCGTGCGGGTGAAATTAAGGGTTTTACTGGAATTGATGACCCTTATGAAGCGCCTATTTCCCCTGAGTTGCGTCTCAATACGGCAGAAATGACCTTAGAGCAAGAGGTGGAAGTAATTATTTCTACCCTGCAAGAGAAAGGTCTTATTGCCAAGGATTAAGCTGACTTTTTTGAGGCATACTATAAGGGAAGCCTGATGGGCTTCCTTTTTGTCTTTGCCTGATTTGTTGGGCTACTTGGTTCGATATTTCTGATACATCCTTCCTATAAGTCCTCCCCGGCGCCAACTGTCGGTTGACCTCTTTATCCCTTCATATACTCAAGCTGTATCACTTGGTGAAGTTGACAGCTGTGGAGGCGTTTATGTCGACAAGGGGAGCTTGGTTTCTCTCTGTATTTTTCTTGGCGCTGCTCGGAGTGCTGGGGGTAGTCGCTTGGATCGCGTATGCGAAATTGCCAAAAGTACATGGTAAAGCAGATGCTCCAGTAATAGGGGTGCCGGCTGGAGCTCTTGATTATGCTTCTACACCGGCTTATGCGGGGCCTCACCCTAGAATGATGTCACGTCCGCCTGAGTATTTCCCATTCCCTATCTCAATTGGTGAGGTTGGACCAGTAGAAACGTTATTTACTGGCCCCTCAAAGTACCCCTTCTTTTGTGGTCGTAATGCGATCACCGATAAGCAGCCATTGGTTGATAACCAAGCTAAGGAGGGGGTCCCAGTTTTTGCTTTAGGTCCAGATGGGAAGAAAACCAAAGAGGTGATTGGTTATAGCCGAGACTGTAGCCATGCAACGGAGGTAACGTACTTCTATAGGAGCACAACGGATGGAAGCTTTTATTACCTACATGAAGCACGTAACGATATTGATAAGGTAACAGTAAATGGCCGCCAAGTAGATTTTATTGTCCGTGTCGAAACAGGCACGATTAACCGGCATCATTATGCTATTGCAGCTCTGCGAGGAGACGGCGAAACTGCCGAAAAACCAAATGCCAGCAATTGGAACCGGCGTTTGATCTATCAGTTCCGTGGGGGAGTAGGTATAGGTTGGCGCCAAGGTAATTTGAGCAAAGGAGATGTGACAACTCGGCGAATGGACCAGTTGGCTCGAGGATATGCCATCGTTTACTCGACGGCGAATCAAACCAGAAATCACTATAACTTATGGTTGGCAGAGGATACGGCACGGCGCCTAAAAAAACAGTTCCAAGCACTCTATGGTGAGCCCATGTATACGGTTGGTATCGGTGGCTCGGGAGGTGCTATTCAGCAGTACATCTTGGCGCAAAATGCACCGGGGCTACTGGATGCGGCGATACCACTTTACTCCTATCCAGATATGGTAACCCAGACTATCTATGCCTTTGACTGTGAGCCTTTAGAGTATTTCTTCGATGTCCTGGATGCTAACAACCCCCGCTGGCAGGATGTTGAGGAACGTCAACGGATACAGGGGTTGGCTGCGAACCCTGAAGCGGATAGCCGCTTTAAGCTGATTACTTTAGCCGCTGGTTTGTTTGATGGCCGTTATAGGGGACGACCTAGCGGTGCAACTGAATGTGTAGAAGGTTGGCGTGGTTTGGTGCCACTGGTAAATAACCCAAACTTTGTACACTTTTTTAAAAGTTTTTCCGGTGATTTGCCGGATAGAGTGCATTGGACACATTGGGAAAATCTTCGCCAGTTCTATGGTGCTGCTGAAAATGGCTATGCGAATACAACCTGGGATAATGAAGGGGTTCAGTATGGGTTGAAAGCGTTGGTTGATGGAGAGATAAGCATCGATAATTTCTTAAAAATCAATGCTGCAATAGGTGGGTGGAAAGCCCCGCAGAATCAGTCGCAAGAAAAGCTCTGGTTTCTCAATGGTGGGCTTTTTCCTGTGCGCCTTTCAGTATGGAGTGAGCAAAATTTAAACATGGGGACTCTGGCGAGCCCAGCTAAGCGTAGCCGCGCGGATATGGAGGCAATCAAGGGGATTTATAGGTCTGGTCATGTTTTCCTTGGGGATGTAGAAATTCCGATAATTGATATGCGCCACTATCTGGACGAAGAACCAGATATGCATCACAGCTCGGCTTCTTTTTCGACTCGAGAGCGTATCCGGAGGGCCCGTGGCCACGCTGACAATCAACTGATCTGGATGAGTCACAAAGACTACAACCCATTGGATGATGCACTTGATCTGGTCGACCGGTGGATGCAAAACATCATTAATGACCCTGCTAAAGGTGTAGTTGGTAATCGACCTGAGGATGCCAGTGACCAATGCTTTGATAGCGAAGGTAATGTACTAGCATCAGGATCTGATGTTTGGAATGGAGACTGGAACCGCCAGTCGAAAGGGAAATGTATGCGGGAATACCCTGCCCACAGCACCTCAAGGCAGGTAGCCGGAGCACCAGTGACTGATGACATCTTTAAGTGCGCGCTTCAGCCGGTGGAGAGGGCTCTTGCAAAAGGCGTCTATGGCTCTCATACGGAAGAGATATCAGGTCGTCTCGATGACTTACGCCGTATCTTTCCAACAGGGGTATGCAACTACAATGAACAGGATTTGGCCCGCCCAAGAGAGCAGTTGATTCCTAAAGAGGTCCCAGTGCGAATCGCGGGTCATTTAATTGACCCAGACTATCGACAGGGTAAGGTATTGCAGGAGGCAAGTGTTGGGGAAGAGGAGATGCAACCGGTGTCTGTACCACCGGAAAGCATGCCCGATGAATAATAGTGGGACTTGGCGCGAAAATTATTGACAGGAAATTTTATTCCAGTAATATGCGCCTCGCTCAGGGGGCAAGGCCCTGAAAGAAGATGAGCAGCGGGTGGTTAGCTCAGTTGGGAGAGCGACGGCCTTACAAGCCGTAGGTCACAGGTTCGACCCCTGTACCACCCACCAACTTCCTAAATGGAAGTTTACTACCGAGGACCGGTAGTTCAGTTGGTTAGAATGCCGGCCTGTCACGCCGGAGGTCGCGGGTTCGAGTCCCGTCCGGTCCGCCAGATACGATAAAAGGCCCGTACATATGTACGGGCCTTTTTTATTTGTGTGTGTGGCGAAGTGGCAATTAGTTCTGAGTATCTTTGGAGCTGCGCCTTGCTTGGCCCCTTAAGGCTATTTGAGGTGAGTGGCACAACTCTTTTTCCTTGTGCTCAAGCTTGCGGTAGTTGGCGGGAAGGAAGGAGTTTGCAGCAGGTATGTTACCCTCAGCATTCTGCGCTAGGGGGGCTCTTCATCTCGTCCATATGATCTCTGGCTAAGTGCCGAGCACTAACCTAATACGGAGGGCGTTAGACTCTATCGTATTGCTGGCTCTGGATGGGTTGGGATGCACACTTTGCTTGTGAACTTTTTTTGTGGGGGGGGATTGTGTCTTTATCGGTAAAGGGCTGCTTTTATGGAGTAAACCCTGTCAAACTGCCTCTTTTTAAAGGGGTTGGAGATACGTGACAGTTTCCTACCTGACAACTCTTGATCTGGACACTTTCACTGAGGCTGCCCACGCGATTCCTTACCAAAAGGTCCGAAGTAATCTTTTTCCGGGAGTTGAGGTTTGGATTCGTCGTGATGACCTGCTGGACCCACTTATTTCAGGTAATAAAGCGTATAAGCTCATTTTTAACTTGATTAAAGCAAGGGAGCTGGGTGTCGAGACGTTAATCACTTGTGGTGGAGCATGGTCAAATCACCTGCATGCCACTGCTGCTGCAGGGGCCCGCTTTGGCTTCCGTACGAATGGCATTATCCGCGGTGAGCTCCGGCCAGAACTAAGTGCCATGCTTCTGGATGCAGAGCGCTTGGGCATGGAATTCAAATTTGTGACCCGGGAACTGTATAGGCAGCGCAACCAGCAGGAATTTCTCAATCATTTAGGAGTTGAGCAACATAATTGCCTCTATTTGCCCGAAGGTGGGGCAAACTTTGCTGGTGCAAGAGGGGTTTTCTTATTGGGAAAGATTATTGAAGCTACTAAGCCAATTAGGTTTGATCAACTTTGGGTGGCTTGCGGTACAGGCTTGACTCTAGGAGGGCTGAGAGCAGCTGTAAATAGCTTTCAGGTGTGCGGCGTTGAGGTATTGAAGGCGGGTGGGTCTATCCGCCGAGACGCACAGCGTTGGCTCTCGGCACTATCAACAAGCGAAGCTTGCAGGTGCGACCAGGCCGTCGCGAAGGATGTTGATCTAATGAACGAGTACCATTGTGGCGGTTATGGTAAATACCCCAGCCAATTGCAGGCATTTCAGCAGGCTTTCGAGTGTCAATCCGGTATTCCTCTAGATCCTATTTATACCGCCAAACTGTTGTATGCGATTCACCTGAAAGCTAATGCTGGCCATTTCGAATGCGGTACTAAGATCTTAGCACTCCATTCAGGTGGACTACAGGGGCGGCGTGGATTACAGCTTGACGGCTAGGTTCAAAACAACTTTTTTTGGTTGGCGGCTTTCATTGACCTAGCGTCCTTGTTCGACTCCAACTCCAAGCTAAGGCATAATCTCCTGTCACATTTTTGGGAAGCTTCTTCTGTCGACGTGTAAAGTGAGATTATGCGATTGACAGGCAAAGCAACAATCGCAAGGCCCAGGTTCGGGCACCTGAGAGGGAGCGGTGTCGGAATTTCAAAATATCGGCCTGATCGGCCGCACTGAAAGTGATAGTGCTGTACTCTCACTCAAGCGCCTTATGGTATTTCTTGAGCGTGAAGGCTACGCCGTTGTTTTGGAGAAGGAGACTGCTACGGCAGTGTCCGCCCACAACGCACGCGTTTCTTCAAGAGAGAAGCTAGGCGAACTCTGTGACTTGGTCATCGTCGTCGGTGGTGATGGCAGCTTACTTGCAGCTGCTCGTGCTTTAGCGAAATTCAGTGTGCCGCTGCTGGGTATTAATCGTGGCCGCCTAGGCTTCCTCACCGATATTACCCCTGGTGAGATTGAGAAAAAAGTAGGTGAGGTATTGGCCGGTAAATATATGGCCGAGAGCCGCTTTCTTCTTGACGTGTCAGTAACTAGGGATGGTAAGCCGATAGGAAAAGGTTCAGCGTTGAACGATGTTGTACTTCATCCCGGTGAATTTATTCGGATGATCGAATTTGATCTTTATATTGATGGGCAATTTGTTTATACCCAACGCTCTGATGGCTTAATAATTTCTACTCCGACAGGTTCCACTGCTTATGCGCTTTCAGGAGGCGGGCCGATTATGCATCCTAAATTGGATGCTATTGTTGTGGTGCCACTAAATCCACATACTCTCAGCAGCCGTCCAATTGTTGTTGAGGGGAGTAGTGAATTTAAAATCATTGTCGGCGAGCAAAATACTGCTAATCCATATGTGACTTGTGATGGGTACGATCAAGTAGTTACCGAGCCGGGTGACGTTATTCGTATACACAAGAAGCCTCATAGGTTAACTCTTATCCATCCGATCGATCACAATTTTTATGAGACTTGCCGGTCGAAACTTGGCTGGGCTGAATAACTTTCTAGATTACACTATAAAGCTGAAAAAAATATGTTAGAGGGTGGCGAGGCTGGGGGGCTATCGATCGGTCGTAGCATATCTCAAGGAGTTAAATGCCTTGGGGTTAATTAGAGGCTTTTCCTAGCTGTAAATTGAGGGCGCCTGAATAAGGGGTTTAACATTGATTCAAAGATAGATATTGATATCGAATTCAGGCTCATAAAACTACGGCCTCTCTCATAACAAGAAAAACGTTCGGCTAAGATCTTACTGAGGGCTCTTATTAGTTCGCCCATCTGCCAGCAAAAAAGCTCGTACTCTACAGGGAATTCTCAGATGTAGATCGACTTGTCAGAGTTGGCTTGAGTAAAATTTGACAGTGTACCGCCTGGATGACGGCAACTGTCAAATTAAATCGAAGCAACTAACGATTAGTATCCGGAAATTATATTTTTTGTGTCAGTTATTAATGTGGATGGCTGTGAAAATAGTTTCTTGATGTTTCTTCTTGTAAACCCTGGGGCGGCGATTCGTTTTTTAAATCGAGTGAAGACTCCCCTGAATTGAGGGTTATTAAATTGAGCTTTCTTTTGTCCAGGATGGCGAGATTCAAAGTAGAGGGTAAAGTCCCTGAAAACTCCACTGTTTCTCTTTATGATGCTGTAATTGCGATTCAGGGTCAGCTGTCTATTTGGTAATCTTATCTCTTTAAATGCGATTTCTGTTGTTGCGGAATGGTTGTGGCCGTTTTCTAATTTGGTAATTTTTACGGATGCCTCTCCAAATGAATACATTTTTTTTAAGAGGAAATAAATAAATCTTTTTATTTTTTCTGGGTCAGGATACCTAGAATCGTCATTGAGGATTTTTTCGATTTCGCTGGCATTGGCCGACTGAAAGGTTAGACCTCGATGGCCATAAAATGCGTCCCCGGCCACTACAACCTTCTTATTCCACATTAATGATTGTACTCCTACGCCAGAGTTGATTACGAGCACGGCATCGCTAATGTTGATTAGATCCTTGAAGTGCATGTCACTCTGGGCCCAGGTGATTCGTGAGAGTTCTGGGTAGTGGTCTTCAAGAGGGTGTTTTTTTCCGACAATTACCCAGTCATTATCGAGCGTGTCGGCTAGCTCTTCCACTAGCTCTAAGAAACCTGAGTAGCTCTTTATGGGGCCACAAAAATATTTACAAACAGTGTCTACTGGGCGTTGAAATGGCACAAAAAGAATTTTCTTGCGGCTATGTATTCCCAGCTGCCGCTTAATTGATTCAGGGGACTGCCTTTGCCCTTGATGCTCGAGCGCCGTGTCTGATGCCACCTCTGTGGCGATATAGCTTTCTAGTTCTTCCCGCTCCGATGAGGGGACTGGCTTATCCCAAAATTCCGGATGGTAAGATTCGCTATCAAAATTAAATCCGTTTTCATCGAAAAAGTATGAGTTATTAAGTGCGCCACGGTCGGAGACGATGATCGGAAATTGTTCATTCTTAAGTTTTTGATATATTTTGAGGCGATTCTCGTTGCCATAAGGGTTTGGTAGTAAGACTCGGTCGATAGATTTCCTTATCAGCCAGGAGTGAAACTCATCTAAGTTATTGATATCTTTTTCTTCAATAAAGTGAAGCTCCCCAAAGTGCGGAATCGCGTCCCTTATGCTTTTATAAAAAAGGTTGTTGGGATTACCTAAAGCACAAGTTTTCCCTGCATTTAGGTCGGGCAAAGGAGTGGGGTGTGTTGCTTTTTGGTCGAACTCTTTCAGTTTTTTAGTAAGTAAATTGGCGTTTCTTTTGGTTGATTTTACATAGTTAGAGTCAGAATCATTGGGGTGCCACAAATGAATAAGATAGAGCCCACGGCTTAGCTGCAGTCTTCCGTGCATTGAGAAAAGTGCCCTGAACCCTTCATATCTTCCTGTAAACCATTTTTTAGTGTCTCTATAATAATCGCGAGGACGCTCGAAGATGGGGTAGTTATAACAAAGTCTGTTCATGAGCTCGAAATCTTCAAAGCCGTGCCCGTGAAAATCGAAGTCGACCCCGCCAACTGATAAAAAGTATGTCCGCTCTATGAGAAGACACGACGATGCGAGAGCTGGGTTTTGGATTTTGCCATCGTGACCAAGATAATAGTCCTCAAGCACAGAGTTTATGTTTTCATCCATGCTCCAATCATATGATTCGGTAGAGTCTTGTGTGATATAGAAGCATGGGTAGCAGTTGAATTTATTGGTTTGCCAATTGGTACTTACATCCTTAACAAGAGAGAGGTAAAACTGATCGGTCGCAATAAGGTCAATGTCATGAAAGAAAATATGGTCTTCTAATGCATGAGAAGCCCCTATGTTTCTCGCCTTGCCAATTGAAAAAATTTCTCTGTCTGTTCTTACTTTTATATAGTTTGCTGTATGCTGCTTGCATATATCTCTAAGTTGAAGAGATATATTTTCTGGGCTACCTGAGTCAACAAGGTAAGTCGAAATATCCGCAGTCCTATTAATCTTAGTAAGGATGTTCGCAATCCTGAGGAGGTCGTTTGGTCGAGCCTCGGAGTGGCGAAAAGTGAAGATGACGGCTACTTTTTTCTTGGCAGGTGAATATCTGTGGATTTCTATTTCATTAAAGTACATAATTAGTCGATGACTCTTTACAGATTAAGTCTTTGCGGGAATAATATATCCTATCTTCTTAGTGTTCAAGTGGGGCACTAGGATTGCTGTCTTTTCTATCAAATGATACAGCTCTACTTAAAAAGTGTTGCTTTTATCAAGTATTGTTGACTATCAAGTATCGTTGAGCGCTCTAACAGTCAGTCTAAAACTGAGCGATTCTCTATTGCCAGGGGGATTTTGGGGATTTTGGGGATTTGATTTATCCTAAGTAAACCTTTGCATGCCTGAGGGTAGCAGTATCGGAATAGGGTTGCCTTGCAATGAGCAATTTCTCAAGCGCTGATACTGAATATCGTGCACAGGACGGTTTCAAAGTTTGATAGCCTCTTTATATGGGGGCCCTATAGGGTCTTATTGGTCGACGCGTGTGCTTTACCGCGCCCAGGTTACAAGCGCAAGCTCCATGCCTCCCCTTCAGGGATTTCAACGGTTAATGCTCGTCTTGCCCCGATCCCGATAAAGCAGGCATATTACTTTTCAGGTCCCTATTTTTTCATATACCATTGGCGACTGGTAGTCTAGTGCGGAATGCGGCTATTTTGATTGTAGAAATAATCAATGCATCGAACTAGGGCATACCCCAGGTGGCTCGCTGCCTCGAAGAAGTTTCTCTGATCAATTCTGCTTTTAAGCTATGTAAGAACGCCTCTGTATGAGCATTGTCCGTATATTTACCCGCTCAACTCAAACTATACTGGATGCTATATTTTCTCAGCTCTTTTTGATGCTGGGATTCTCAGTGCCTTACGCTTCTATCTGTGAGTAATATCAAGCCGGTTGTGATTCTCTTTTCTTGTAACATTTATCGGGGTTTTTCAGCTAAATTTTTTGCTCTTTTCGTGTCTACATCTCAACTGATTATTCGGCGAGAGTACGAATCTATTGCCGCTGGTAAGTATTGCTAACGCCTCTTAACCTTTAGGTGAGTTACGCCAGCAATTCAAACTTGATTCTTATTTTTAGGTACAGCTCCATCCGATTTAAAGTTTTCCTTAGGGGGCCAGGAAAAGCTTTATCCCGGTGCTCTACCTATCACACTAGCTACATCCCTGACTCCTGCATCAGTCGGGCTGCGCACTTACGGTCAACTTTATAATTCATGGTTAGTAGAGTTTTTCAGATTCTTGGGTTGTTATGTCACCCTACAGGGTCATCCGAAATCTTTTGAATCGGAACTTTGAGGTCATCATCTTGGTATCTTCGGTTTGGTTGCGGCCTCTTCAGTCAATCATAATAGTGATTGGCAAATTTCTTGAAGCCTGGTTCTGATCTGAACCCCTGGATGAATTAATAGAGCCGATATCTTGCTAGCATTCCTTCGGAAGAAATCGCTGCCATTTATTTGGCAAATCAAATTCCTAATTCAATTTCCGATTCTACGCCTCTAAGCGCTTTACCCTTTAATTCTAGAGGCTACTCCAGAGAGCTTCTCTTGTGTACCTGCCGCGATCCTCCTTTCCCCTTTTAGGTACTCTTTTCACTATCGTGACAGTATGAAAGAGCGAGTGTCGAGAGCTTGGATGATTTCCTTGGTTGGAAAGCCCTCTATCCTGCTAAGTATTACTACCTTTGTTTTGAGTTCGATTGAGTACTACCAAGCCTTTCTGGCTTTGTTTTACTATGGCATAAGGCGCCTAGCCCGTTTGGCTTTGGAGCCGGTTAAAACGGGGGGAGATCAGTATTTCTTCGCTTTAACTTGCTGTATAAGTTGTTATGCAAGTTTATCGTTGACAATCAATTTTGCGTCTATGTTTGAAGGGAGGGGGTCACCTTTTGAGTAAAATCTTTTCTAGTTTGCTTTTGAGCAAAATCTTAAAGATGGAAAAAGCAATGCCGAATGGTGAGTAACTTGAATATCTGTGATTTATTTTGAGCGATACTAAGCTGCTAAAGTAAGAGTTTTTAGATGTGGAAAGTTTATTTTGCTTGCCGAGGAGGAGGTTTAAGAGCTCTTCCTGTTTGTCAATAGAGTATTTATGATTGATGGGCACTATTTCCTGAAGGTTTATTTTGTAAATGGCCTTGCTGCCCGAAAAAACCCCATCACCTATCGCGTAAATAGGCTTTTCGTATATCAGCGACTCTAGTAATACTGTGCTATTGATTCCCAGGACACAATTAGATTTCGCTATCAATTGGTGTAGTGGTGTTTTGTTGTCGAGTTTTATTCGACTGTTTCCAGGGAGGAGGTTTTTAGTGGATTTGCGATCGAGAGGATGTTGGCGTGCAATGATATTTCTGCTGGGGTCTATTCGCGATTCTGCCCACTCAAGAAATTCTTTCATGGTGGAAAATGGGGAAAATTTTGTTATGTTTGTGTCTGTTTCTAGCTGAAGGGGGATAAACACATATCCATTATCAGATATGCTATTACCTTCAAATTTATTTCTGTATGACAGTTTCCACTGTATTATGTTTTGCCGTTCTTTCGGGCTAATAGTTCTTGGTTTTGTAATAGAGATTGAGCTTTGAGCATTTACTCCGAGGGGATCTTCATAGTAAGTACCTGACTGTGGAAGCCAGCCAGCTTCCAAGAAAGAAAATTTCTGATTTGGATTTATATTGCGTGCAAGATCGATAAAATCCTGTTGATAATGGGGTAGCCCACTCCAGATTATTATCTTTTCTGGTTTAAAGCTCTCTATTACTTTCTGGAAGCAATTAGCTCGATAGCGCCTTATATCATTTAAGGTCTTTTGGGGGCTTGCTTCGAATCGCTTCGCTAGTGCTTTGTTTCTAGGTAGAGGAATAAAGTCGAATTCGCTTGTTGCAATCTTTGCTTTTATTATGTTTGTACAGTTAACGCTGTGCGGTTGCTTGATGTGGTTCCTGAAAAGAAGTTGTACCTCTTCTTCAACCAATAGCAAAATATTATTTCCGAGTTTGGATTCTTTACGTGCGATTGCTAAGATTATATCTGCGCGCTGAATATCTGGCATTGGCTCATATATAAGGATACGCATTACGTCTGTGATTCCTCATAAGATGCTACTACATCTTTACTATCGCCGTATTGGGCCACAACACCATTTTCAATCCATATGGCTTTGTTACAAAGCCGCTTAACAGTTTCTGCAGAATGAGAAACCAAAACCACAGTGTCTCCTGAGGTAATTTTTTCCCTCATTACTGCTTCTGACTTTCTTCTAAACCTAGAATCACCGACTGCTAAAATCTCATCAATCAGTAAGATATCAGATTTCAAATGAATAGCGACAGCCATTCCAAGCCGTTGTTTCATACCTGTAGAGTAGTTTTTAACAGGTTGGTCAAAAAACTCTTTAAGCTCGGCGAATTCATTAATTTCATCTAGTTTACTGACGATGAAATGCTTTTTCAGGCCCATCATCATGCCGCTGATAACTGCGTTTTGGCGGCCGGAAAGGTTTTGGTCGTAGCCAACAGTCAGTGAGAGCAGCGCAGTTCTGTGACCATGGTTGATCACTTTACCACCATCTGGTTTTATAATGCCGTTTAACAGGCGAAGTAAGGTGCTTTTCCCTGCGCCATTACGGCCGAGAACCCCAAGTGAGTCGCCCTCATATAGTTCGAAGCTAATATCTTTCAATGGGCTGTAAACATTGGTTGTACGGGTAAATGGAATTCCCGAGCGATAGGTCACCCGTACATTGTTTAAGCTAATGGCTGGCTTCTTACTTCCACTCATCGTTGCATCAGTGCTCTTGCGAATACGGGATTTAGCTTTCTCATTATCAACCTAGCTAGGGCATAAAGTGATATAGCTGCGCAGGTGTAAATTGCGAAACTAGTTACGTTAGGCATTTGGTTATACATCAATATGTCTCGGTAGCTCTCAATGATCCAGACCATTGGATTGTAAGCGAGAATAGCTTGAATGTTTTCTGGTAATGAGCTGACGCTATAGAGGATACCTGAGCCATACATGCCAAGTCGTAGTAAATGGGGAATCAAGTTAGAGAGGTCTGGTACAAATGGAATGAGCGCGCTGGCGATCAGGCCACAGGCATAATTCAGCAGGAATTGTATTGCCAAAATTAGTGGTAGGTAAATGTAGCTCCATGTGGGTGGATACCCCATTGCCCACAAGCCGATTAGCAGTAATGTGAATACAATACTGAACTTGAAGGTGTCCATGACGATATTAATCGATGGGAGTACAACTTTGGGAAAGTTGACTTGGCTGATCAGTGCATGATTTTGAGTGATTGCAGCTGAGCAGTGGCTGACACACTGGGCAAACCATTGCCAAACTACCAATCCCACAAGAAGGAAGGGGATAAAATCATCTGTTCCCCTTTGAAATACAACAGCAAATATAAAGTAATAGATCGCCATCGAAAAAATTGGCTCTATTATCCACCAGAGGAAACTCAAGTAGGTTTTTGAGGCCTCAGATCGTAAATTACAGAGCGCTTTGTAAAAGACGATGTCTCTATGATGTTTTTGTAAAAAGATCACGGGGTTAAAACACTTTTTGGTATTCGGAGAAAATTTTTTCAGAAACTGCTTTCGCGGATAATCCCAAAGTAGGATGACCTATTTTCGATATGTCTTTTCTAGCTATATCTAACAGTCCTTTCAATTGGTTCGCATTATTAACAGAGAAAATGGCGACTGGAGAAAGTAGTTCTGCACAACCTGGAGTATTAGAAGCAAGTACAGGCTTCTTCCTGGCGGCTGCCTCAAGTAGCACTTGAGGTTGATTTTCTGGTGAGTTGCTAGGTATTACTAACAAGTCCAGAGAGTCTAAGAATTCTTTACTCTGTGATTCGCAAAGCTCACCGGCATACTCGGTAATTTTATAGGAGTCTAGGCACTGTTTGGCATAGCGTTGGTCAGAAATTCTTCCTGCGACCTTGAGTTTTATTTTTGAATCGTTAAGAGTATTTAGTGCATGGGTTAGAGTATGCAGGCCTTTGTGAGGGGCGACAGCTCCAAGAAACCCAACTACGAAGGGGGTAGTGTTCGTTTGTCGGTCAGGAACTGTTTCGAACCAGGTATCCGAAAGACCTGCAGGAATATAGTGGCAATTATTGAGTGAGTAGTACTCTTTTATCAGTCTCAGGCTTGTTTTAGATAGGCAAATTACCTTTCTTGCTTTATTTAGGATTGAGGCCAATATTTGTTTACGATTTTTGTTTTCTAGTGTGGTCGCAAATGAAGTATTCTTTAAATGTAGAATTTTAGCGACAGAATTCCTAACAAAGGTGAGCTGAGAAGCAGTTTTTAGGAGCTTGTTAGGATGTGTTTCTGCAATACATCGAAAACAAGTTTTTTGATCGATAAAGCCTGAGCAGAAATCGCCGGATTTGAGAGTCAATGTATGTTTGGGGCATAGCCACCAGAAGTCAGTAATCGAAATAAAGTATGGAATGCCTAATTTCTGAGCTGCATTGAGTAAATTAATACCAATATGTGCCGGATTCACCATGTGCACGAGATCGGGCTTCAATTCAGAAAGTAAAGAAAGATAATTGTCTACTGAGTCACCTTCAGTTGTCCCCCATCCAAAAGTTGGAAGTTTGATTTGGCGAAATCCTCCTTCATCAATGAATGTGCGATTACCTAATATCCCTTCAGGATCGCCGCCCGCGACTATTACGTCACAACCGCGCTTACTTAAATTTAGCGCAAGATTACGTATGTATTTTTCGGTTCCTTGATTATATCCGGGCCCGAATTGCATGGTAGAGAATAGTATTTTCACGTTGACACCGGGCTATTGGGGGGCGTTAATATACCTTAATGTGTTATAAAACAACAGGTTACCAGTAGGTTACTAACCCATCAATTAAGCGAGTCTCAATTGTTCCCCGAACTTCAAATTCTCCACTGTTACCGTACGTTTTACCCAGAATCTCAAGGGGGGCTCGAGCAGGTAATCTTAGAGGTTGCACAAAAAACAGACAAGTGTGGTGTGCTAACTCTTGCCGATACTCCCGCAAATTTAAATTTGAATGGTCGGCTTCCTGTTGTTGCAAAAAAGCGTTGGTTCTCAATTGCTTCTTGCTGTATTGGGCCGGGTTTTTTTGGGGCTCTATATCGCTCAAAAGCCAAGTTGTTACATTTTCATTTCCCCTGGCCGTTCGGTGATCTAGCTTATTTTGTGGCTGGAAAGTCACGCCCGCTGGTGGTGACTTATCATTCCGATATTGTCAGGCAACGACTACTTGGTGCTATATATCGGCCTTTGATGCGTTGGTTTTTGGCTCGAGCAGATCGTATCGTAGCGACATCGTACAATTATCAAGAAAGCAGCCCTGTTCTTACCGCTTATAAGGATAAAGTGAAGGTGATTCCCCTTGGGGTATCCGAGGGTGGGTACCCTGAACCTTCGGATAAGACAATGAAAGTCCTTGAGCTGCAATTTGGCCGGGATTTTATGCTATTTGTTGGTGTTCTCCGGTATTATAAAGGGTTGGAATTTTTAATTAGAGCCGCCGCGAATCAGCCCTATCGTGTAGTTATCGCTGGCAAAGGACCTGAGGCCAGTCGCTTGAAATCTCTGGCGGATAAACTTGGAGCAAGTAACATTTGTTTTGCCGGTTTCGTCAGTGATGAGGAGAAAGTCGCGCTAATGAAATTATGCCGAGCCGTCGTGTTCCCCTCGCATTTGCGCTCAGAGGCTTTCGGGGTAACCTTGATTGAAGGGTTGATGAACAGCAAGCCACTTATCTCTTGTGAAATCGGTACTGGAACCAGTTTTGTTAATCAAGATGGAGTAACGGGCCATGTTGTGAGGCCGGCTGATCATCTTGCATTACGCGAAGCGATGGATGATTTGTGGTCTGACGCTGTTAAAGCTGAGGAGATGGGGCGCGCTGGTCGTAGTCGTTATGAGAGGTTGTTTACTGCTGACAAAATGGCAGAAGCCTATCACCAACTCTACCGGGAAGTTCTCTTGGAAAGGGGAGTGGTGGATTAATGGCCAAAATAGCAGTGGATGCTCGGCCACTTTCAATTCCTACTACAGGCATTGGGCGTTATACCCGTGCACTTTTGGAGCGAATGTTAAGAAGTGAGCATCATTGGTACTTATATAGCCATCAACCTCTTCTGGTTGATTTTCAATCCCTACCAAATGTAACTATCCGGTCAGGAAATGTTCAAAGGGGGAGTCTCAGTACTTTCTTTGCTCAGACAGTTTTTCCATTTTGGGCTTGGAGGGATGAAGTAGATCTGTTTTGGTCCCCCCGTCACCACCTACCGCTTTGCCTAGGGGGATCGGTATCTAAGGTGCTCACAATCCACGATTTAGTATGGCAGCGCTTTCCTAAGACTATGTCGCGCTTGGGTCTGCAGCTTGAGAGATTACTGATGCCTCCCGCTGTCAAGTCGGCTGGCTCAGTTATTGCCGTTTCTGAATCTACAGCAAGTGAGTTGAAGCAGTCATTTTCCGCTTGTGCTGAGAAGGTTGTGACTATTTATGAGGCTCCTTTTCTCGAGGTTTCTGAAGCCCCGGGTCCTCTTGGTGGGTATTTTCTATTTGTGGGTACGATTGAACCCCGCAAAAACCTTAGGAGGTTGTTAGAAGCTTATGCCTCATATCGTACGATAGTGGCAGAGCCGCTGCCGTTGAAAATTTGTGGTGGTAGGGGATGGGGAATGCCTGAGCTGCAAGAGAGAGTGCGGGCGTTGGACCTAGAGGGAAGCGTTGAGATTCTCGGTTATATGGCCGACGATCAACTGCCAAAGCTCTACCGGGAGGCTAGAGCACTACTAATTCCATCGTTATATGAAGGATTTGGCTTGCCAATAGTCGAGGCTTATAGTCAGGGAACCCCTGTTTTGACGGCTGACCGAGGTGCTATGGCTGAAGTTGCTGGGAATGCAGCATTAACAGTCAATCCAGATTCCACTACAGAAATTACACAGGCACTCGCAGTAATGACTGAAGATCATCTGAAAGTAACTGAGTTGCAATCCTGTGCACTGAAAAGGGCGAGTGAGTTTTCTTGGGATAGGGCAGCCGCTGAGACTCTCTCATTGATGGAATCTACTTTGAATCGGGCCCAGTAATAGCGCTGATCAAAGATATACATGGGTTGGGGCTTGGCCGGCTAAATCGATAACAGGATTAGGTGGCTGTCAGGTCAAGCCCACTACTAAAATTCAGGTGAAGAGTTTCGGTAACTCTTCAACCTCCGATGCCTTGTCCATACTACCCTCTCGACTCATCAACCTATCAACCAGAACTTTTATCTTCACTATATTTAGCGGTTTAACAGGTTCTTGATAGATGGCTGCGCTGAGCAGCGATTGGATCTCATGAAGCTCCTCAAAGCCTAACTGGTGCGAAACCTCACTTAAATTATTACCCTCAACTTGTGGCCAGCGTTGCTGGAGCCAGTCGAGTAGGGCCTGTTGAATGTGTCTAGGATCCTCACTTTCAAGAGCCTTCTTTAGCTTGGCTTCGTGGTGCATTTTTCTTGCTGGCTTGGTGCTCGTTGTGGACTGTTCCAGGCGTTGGGGGCGATATCGATAGAGATAAAAAATCCACAGTAGGTGGGAGGCAAGTGCGGCTATGGCCAGGTTGCGCCAGAAATGATCTTGCTCCTCCAAAGTGGTGGTTCCAGGTACCAATGTGGGGAGATTTCCCGGCTCTTGAGTTTGGGGTGTGGCTGCAGCAGTACCGCTGACTTCAAAGCGGAAGGCGGGGAGCTGGGTGGCGCGCTGTTTTTGGCTCTTGGTATCCCACCAAGTGAGTGTGACGGCGGGTAGCTGATAATTACCGGGCTGGGTGGCGACGATTGCGGTAGTTTCTATGCGGCTACCTGTTACCCCATTTGGGCCTATCTGATCTTCTTGTTGTGGTTGATCTGGGTAGGTTTTAAGGCCTTCAATTTCCAACTTGGGGAGAGGTGGTAGTTGGGCTGCACGCAGACCCTCTGCCCGTATGGTGAGAATACGGGTTATGGGCTCGCCGACAGTGAAGGTATCTGGGTTTTGGCTCCAACTTTGTACGATTCCGAGACTTGCAGCGGGCAGCCAGTGGGCACCGCTGTAGCTGTCAGGCTTGGGAAGGACCTCAATAGTTTTTGCCTGGGAGCGCAATCGTAATCTCTGGCTGTTGCGATTGAACAGTGAGAAAGGATCTCGGCGACCGGCAACCGCAACATAAGTCATTGCGGGGATAGAGAGCTGGCCAGAGCTATCGGGAAAAACGGCATAAGTGAGTTCATATACCGCATGGCTGACGCCTCCGAGCTTGCGCTCATAACGCTGTTCATCGACTTTTTCTACATGGGCGCCCGCTACTTGTAAAGGTTCGGTGGCGATATCGTGCAAGCCGATTGTTGTGTATAGGCGAACCTTAACAAGTAGCTGTTCTTGTACGTAGACTTTATCTTTGTCTAATTCGATCTCCAGAAAGGCTTTGCGATCGGCACCGTCGGGCGCACTACCGGCTTCGCTGACTTTTATGGGGATTGCATCAGAAACTTGTCCTTTATAGTGCAGAGAGGGAATAAACAGCTCTCCTTCCCGTTTTGGTGCCAGTGTGAGCGTCCATTCGACGAAACTTTCCGCACGACCATTAATTACCCGATATTGGTTGGATTGCTGACGGGATAGAATATCGAAATCCTGCTCAAGTAATTCGAAATCGGGTTGGCCGCCATTCTCATCACCGGAGTAGCGTACGCGCAGATTCAGGGTCTCATCAATACCAATTTTATTGCGGTCCACGCTGGCATTGAGGTCGCTGCCCCAACTGCTTGCGGGCAGGCAAAAGAGAGCAAGAAAAAATAGCAGGCAATGAAGTCCTGTAAGGTTTAGTGGCCGAGTAAGATTATGTTTTCTAAAAAAGCTATCCATAAGCCTTCCTGGGGTTTGGTCACATCTAAAGCCGAAAATAATGTTGTGCATTGTGGGCATCTTTCTACCACCTCTGGGTAGCGCCGTTTTCAGGAGGCTCCCACTCGCCACTGCGATAGGCACGGCGTCTTTGCAGACTTTCGTATTTGAATTTTTCTCGCATTAAGCCGGCGGGGTCATCGGGAATTTGGCGCAGCCATTGGTCAAGAGCCTGCTGGGTTTCAGGATCTAATTGGCGCTCTTCGGCGCCGGCAGGTTGGGGCTTCCCTTGCTCTTCTTCGCCTTCGCCCTGTTGGCCTTGCTGAGACTGCTGCTCCTGCTCATTTTTCTGTTGCTCAGCATTTTCAGATTGCTGTTGGTCTGATTGCTCCTGCTCTTGGCCGGATTGTTGCTCGGAGGGCTGAGGTTCGCCAGAGGAGGGCTGCTGTTGGCTCTCCTGTTGTTGACTTTGTTGGTTTTGCTGTTGGTTGCCGGCCTGCTGCTCCTGTTGTTGGTCCTGCTTATCTTGTTGTTCTTGTTGATCACCGGATTGCTGTTGGTTTTGTTGCTGCTGGCGCTCTTGAAGCTCCTTGAGTTTCTCGGCAATTTCCCGGTTGTGTTGCGCATCGGAGAATTGCGGGGCCTGGGCCAGAGCCTGGTCATAGGCTTCAATGGCGCGCTCATAGTCTCCCTGTTGCACTAGGCTATTGCCCAGGTTGTATAGGCCTTGCGCATCATTTAATTGGGCAAAGTCCTGCTGAGCAGCGGCATAATCACCGGCGCGATAATTTGCCGTGCCGCGCCATTCCGGGTTGCGGAAAGTTTCGGCGGCCTCGGCAGACTCCCCTTTGTTGAGTAATTCCTGTCCCTGCTGATCTTTGCGTTGCCAGAGGTCTTTCCATTCAAAAGCCTGACCTTCACTCGGTAGGCCCAAGCATAGGGCTAGGGGCAGGGTGCAGGCGAGAGTGCCACGGCGAAACAGTAGGGCGGCAAAGGGCAGGAGGAGTAAAATTAACAAGGGGCCTTCATCGCGCCATTGGTCGAATTCTCGCTCGGTCAATTCGGCCTGCTCGGGGGTTTCGCTTTGCGGCAACAGGTGTTCTATGTCGGCGTCGTTGACGGTGATCTTGGCGTAACGGCCGCCGCTGCCTCTAGCCAGCTTACGCAGCTCCCGTGGGTCAAAATTGGCAATCACAATTGCGCCATTACTATCTGTGACGAAGCCGCCGCTATTGCCGCGGGGGATTGGGCTGCCCTCGCCACTGCCGACAGCGAGGATATTGAGTTCAACTCCAGCTTCGGCCAGGGATTTTGCGACGATATCCGCTGCCGCAGGCTCAATGCCGTCTGTAACTGCGAGCAGTTGCCCGCGCCCAGCAGAGCCATCCCTGAGTAGGCGAATGCCGGTCGATACGGCCATCTCAATATTGCTTCCCGGTACCGGCATGATGGCAGGCGATAATGCGGGGACCAGGTTGGCGATAGTGGCGGTATCTTCTGTCAGTGGTGTGACCACATGGGCTTCGCCGGCATAGGCTACCAGGGCGGTCAGGCCATCTTTGCGCTCACGAAGAATGTCCAGAATTTTCAATCTTGCACGGGTGAGACGGTTGGGGGCGAGATCTGTCGCCATCATAGAGGGAGACAGATCCAATAAAATCACCAGGGCATCTTGATTACTGTAAACCGGTGTCGGCAATTTTCTCCAGGTGGGCCCCGACATAGCGATAATCATGGCGGCGAGTAATGCAAAGATCAGCCCGAATAACCAGGGGCGCTTGGCACCGCCGCGCATTAAGAGGTGCGGTAAAAGATCTGCATCAATCACCTTTTGTAGCTGGGCATTGTTTAGAACGATTTTGCCCAAACCCCAGCAAATGAGTGCTGCGGGGATTAATAGCCACAGCCAGTAGGGGCGGAGAAAATGAAACGATTGGAGTAGCTCAGGGGTGCTCACTATGCCTGGCCTCCGTTGGTAGTGGTTTGTTTATTGCCGTTGCCGGAATATCTGAAATTAGTGGTGAGAGGAGCCACTGCCCAAATAGAAGACAGGAGTAGGGCTACTCCAAGCGGCCATACAAATAGGGACTTCAGTGGGCGGTAGCTTTCTGCTTCCTGCTCCACAGGTTCCAGTTCATCCAATTCCGAATAGATTTCTGCCAGTTCCTGGGGGTTATGAGCGCGGAAATAGCGCCCCCCCGTTGTATCGGCAATCGCCTGCAGGGTCTTGCTGTCGAGATCCCTGGAGGGGTTAATTCTGCGGCTGCCATAGCGGCTGCCCAATAAGCCCGGTTGAACCATTTCCTCGGCACCCACACCGATGGTGTAAACCGTAATGCCCGCTTGCTGTGCAAGTTCGGCGGCTTTCAGTGGGGAGACTTCACCGGCAGTGTTGGCGCCGTCGGTGAGTAGGATTAGCACGCGCTGCTCGGCTGGGCGCTGGGTTAAGCGCTTAACAGAGAGGCCTATAGCATCCCCTATAGCGGTACCCTGGCCGGCGAATCCGATTTGCGCCTCGCGCAATAGGGTCCCTACAGTTTCCCGATCGTAGGTTAGTGGTGCTTGAAGGTAGGCGCGGGTGCCGAATAGCACTAGGCCCAGTCGGTCGCCTTGGCGTCGCTCGACAAAGTCTCCCACTACCTGTTTGACCGCATTAATACGCATTGCCGGGCGCCCGCCAAGGAGCATATCGGGGGTCTCCATACTGCCGGATATGTCTACGGCAACCAATAGATCCCTTGCGCTGCTGGCTTGGGAAATCGGCTCCCCATACCAGCGAGGCCGCGCGGCAGCGCTGATCAGCAGTAACCAAATCAGTGTGAGCAATAATAAATTGAGATAGTTACTTTGCTCCCCACCGCTGCGTTGGGAGAGTTCAGAGTAAAAGGGTACTTTTAAGGCACTGCTCAATGGCTTTGAGCGGGGCATTAGCCATCGCGCGAGTAGTGGCAGTGGGGTGAGCAGGAAAACCCAGGGCCAGGCAAACTCAAACACCGGCATGTTCCTCACTAACTTGCTTTTCAGGTTCCTGCATAGACAGTTGATGCTGCAGGACCCACTGAATAGCGTATTGTTGAAAAGCCTGGCTGCTTTCTGGCTTGGAAGTGCCGCGATAAAGTTGCTCGAGCAATGCTGTCCGTGCCTCATCAGGGCACTTCAGAGAAGCGCTCTGTTCTAAAAAACTTAACCATGCACTACCGGTGAGGTTGCCACAGCGGGTTCTGCCATAAGTGGTGACAGCAACACGTTTAAGAATTTCGTTGATCTCCCCGGTGGCTTCAGGTCGGCTTATATCCACCGCATTCAATAAACTAACCGCTTCAACCTTGTAGCGGTTGCGTTCAGTTTGTTTGCGCCGATATCTGATCCATAGGGCAATTCCCAACAGAGATAACATGATTAATAGGGCTAGGAGCCACCAGCCGGGGGCAGGTGGCCACCAGCTCACTGGTGCTGGTTCCTGGATATCGTATAGTTGTGCCAGTAATTCCTGGGCCTCAGGCGAGGGGGGCTGTAGTTGTTGCTGCTTTCTCAGCATAGTTGCCCCTCCGTTGGAATGACTTTGTTGGTAGCGCTAATCGCTCCAATTACATAAAGCCTGCTTGGCGAAAATATAGAGTGTTGCCTATCGCTCACGGCTATTGCCTTTTATTTTTATGCCAACCGTTTTGCTGGCGTGAACCGTAAAAAGACATTAATTCCCCGACAATGGGTTTTGTATTGTCAAAATCCAACAGCGGAAGTCGGTGCCTCCGGCATAATTGTTCAACATCGGCGCGGGCCTGGGCCTGCTTCTCTGCAAAATGCTCACGCAGGGGGCGGTTGCCTGCGTACAAAAATGTGCGCTGGCGGCCATCAGAAATTGTCAGGGACTGATCGGGTAAATGCTGTTCCAGCGGATCGGTGATTCGCAGTACCTGTAAATCCGCATGTCTCGACAGCAAATATAATGATTGTGAGCAATCCTGATTGAGGTCATGGCAATCACTTATAAGAAAAAGTGCACTGCCGGGGCGGGCGATACGGCGGGCTTCCTCCAGCAGAGTCTGCATGGATTGGCTGCCATTCTCGGCGATAGGGCTCTGTAATTTAGATGCTCTGTCCACCGCGCTGTGAATCATCGCTAATACGGCATGGTGGCTGCGTTTCGGGCGCACTGTATCGATGTCGTTATCCGAGAAGAGCAGGGCACCAATGCGATCGCTATGTTGCAGTCCAGCCCAGCCCAGCGCTGCGGCAATGCCGCTCGCTGCTACAGATTTGAAGGCGCGATGGCTGCCAAAAAACATCGGTGAGCGCAAATCGAGCAGGATAACAATGGGTCTCTCCCGCTCCTCTTGATACAATTTGGTATGGGTAGTGCCGGTGCGGGCAGTAACACGCCAATCAATTGAGCGCACGTCATCGCCGGCCTGGTAATCCCGTACCTCTTCGAAATTCATGCCTCGTCCACGGTAGCGGGTAAGAAGGCTACCAGCCTGGTCGCTACGTACCAGGCGCGGTTTAAAGAGTTGTAGTTGGCGTGCGACATAACGCATTTGTACGAGTGAGTTGACTTCCGGATAGGCGCCGCGCAGGTCCAAATCTGATGGAGGTGTTGCTGTGTGCATCAGATAGCCGGCACCTGTTGCAGCAGGCGCTGAATAACCTGGTCGGTAGTGATACCTGCGGCTTCGGCTTCAAAGCTGAGTAGCAAGCGATGGCGTAAAATATCCGGGGCTACATCCATGACATCATCGGGCGTTACAAAATCGCGGCCATCTAACCATGCGCGTGCTCGGGCGCAGCGGTCGAGTGCAATTGTTGCCCTTGGGCTTGCACCAAAATCTAGCCATGATGCCAGCTCGCTGTCATACTTCGCCGGCTCGCGCGTAGCAATGACAAGTTGGACAGTATAGGTTTCCACGGCTTCGACCATCTGCATTTCCAGAATCTGGTTGCGAGCCTGAAAAATGGTCTCCTGACTAATGATTTCGGTAGGGCGATTTTCGCCAAGGGTGGCCTCGGATCTGGCCAGGCGCAGGATTTTTGCTTCCGCCTCGGCATCGGGATAGGCAAGATTCACTTGCATGAGGAACCTATCCAGTTGAGCCTCGGGCAGAGGATAAGTCCCCTCTTGTTCAATGGGGTTTTGAGTGGCCATCACTAAAAATAATTGCGGCAGCGGATAGGTTTTTCGACCCACACTAATTTGTCGCTCAGCCATAGCCTCAAGCAGTGCCGACTGTACTTTGGCCGGCGCGCGGTTTATCTCATCCGCCAGGATCAAGTTGTGAAAGACTGGTCCCGGTTGAAAATGGAACTCTCCGGTTTCCGGCCGGTAAATGTCGGTACCGGTAATATCGGCCGGCAGTAAGTCTGGCGTGAATTGAACTCGATGGAAGTCACCCTCAATAGCTTCGCCCAGTGTTTTAATCGCCTTGGTTTTGGCCAGGCCTGGCGCCCCCTCGACAAGCAGGTGTCCATCGGCAAGCAGAGCGATAAGAATGCGATTAACCAGCGTTTCCTGGCCTATGATCTGCTCTTTAAGCCAGTCGCCCAGTGCGATGATGTGATCTCTGTTATTTCGGTTTGCTTCCATAGCGTCTCTTCTTCTACAAATGTACCCGCCCTATTCATTCGGGTGGCTATCTACCATCTTTTATATATAGTCGCCGCCAAAGCGGTGGGGCCTGTTGATTTTAACGGCACCAGAGGAAGAGGCAACCACCGCGCCCAAGCCCACTTTTTTGGCGACATTTTTTCGGTGGCACCAGTGCCACTTACAAGGTTACGTGAAAGTTTAATTTTTAGGACTCGTCCCTGCAGCACTTCAGGGATGAGATGACGATCTTTTCGGATCTACAGTCATTGGATTCGATGTGACAAAAATGAGATTGGGAGGTTCCCCGTGAATATGGCGACGGTGATTACCGAAAGCCGTGAAGAATTGGTAGCACAGATTTGTGAGCTGATTCGCGACAAGTTGGCATCTGATGCAGAACCAGTAGTGGCTTTTGCGCAGCAGTTCCTGCACCAGTACCCGCTGGAAGACCTGCAGGGCCGACGCCTGGTAGATATCTACGGTTGTATCTACACCTGGTGGAACTTTATCCAACAACGTTCTGACGGCCTGCCGAAGGTACGGATCTTCAATCCACGCCTGGAAGACGATGGCTGGGAATGCTCGCACACTGTAATTGGGCTGTTGGTGCGAGATATGCCTTTCCTGGTGGACTCGGTGCGTATGGAAGTCAACCAGAGAAACACGGTTATTCATTCCATTAAGAGTACGGTGTTAAAACTAGAGCGCAGTGCCAGTGGCAAATTAAAACACCTACTGCCTCCGCGGGATGAAATTCCAAATCTATCTTTCGACCATGTTACGGCCAAGGATCATAAGCCCGCCAAGGGATCGAAGCTGGTCAGTGAGGCCCTCATTTATATTGAGGTCAATCATGACACTTCCGCCAAGTTTGCCTCTGAACTCAGTGCGGCGCTGAAAGATGTCCTAGGCGATGTAGAGCTGGTAGTGGATGATTATGCGCCGATGCTCGAGACCTGTGGGGGTATGGAAGGGCAGCTGAAAGCCGGGGTCTCGGAGGACGATACCAATCTTCTCGAGGCCTGTGCGTTTCTGCAGTGGATGCGCGATGGCAACTTTACCTTCCTTGGCTACCGGGAATACGAGTTCAGTCAGGTTGATGACAAGAAAATTCTCAGTGAGGTGGAAGATCGCCGCCTGGGTATTTTCAAAAAACTGGAAGAGTCTGCAGCTCCAATGCTCGAAGCTGCCTTTAGCGAGGGTAAGCAGCGCTTTTACGAGGGGCCTAACTATCTGACTTTTGCCAAATCCTCGGTGAAATCCCGTGTGCATCGCAGTGCCTATTCAGATTATGTAATGATCAAACGTTACAACGCCGAGGGTGAGGTAATTGGAGAGTCGGCATTTATGGGGCTATACACTTCCCCTGTGTATACGGAAAGCCCAGCCAAAATTCCGATTATCCGACGTAAGATGGCCTCCATTATTGAGTCCAGTGGCCTTTCCGGTTATGGCCACGATGGCAAGGCGTTGCGCCGTATTTTGGATACCTTCCCCCGCGATGAGTTGTTCCAAAGTAGTAGTCAGGACCTGTTTAAAGTGGTGATGGGTGTGCTCAGTTTGAATGAGCGCGCTCATGTTCGCCTGTTTATGCGTAGAGACCTTTTTGGAAAATTTGTTACGGCCACCGTGTATGTGCCGAGAGATCAATTCAACAGTAACGTACGTGAGTTGATCTGCTCCCATATTTCCAAGGCAATTAAAGCCAAAGAATCGGACTTTACGACTTATTTTTCTGAATCCATTCTCGCGCGTGTGCACTTTGTATTCCGCATCTCGCCCGATGAACCTGTCGATATAGATGTAGCGCTGTTGGAGGCGCAGATTGTGGATATTACCCGTTCCTGGGAAGACGTTTTTCAAAGATCCTTAGTTGAAAGCAGTGGAGAGGAAGAGGGTAACCGACTTTTCCGTATCTTTGGTCGAGCCTTTCCTGCTGGTTACCGTGAGGATTTTGAGCCGCGTATCGCTGTACAGGATGTGGCAGCAATCCAGAATCTCAACGAAAACAACCGGGTGGCCATGAGTTTCTACCAGCCGGTAGGTGCGGCCCAGGGTAGCTTGCGCTTTAAGGTGTTTAACTGGGGTAGCGGCTTAACCCTCTCCGATGTGATCCCAGTATTGGAAAATCTCGGTCTTAGAGTTATGGGCGAGTTCCCATATACCATTCGCCCTTGTGGCAGTAGTGATGTATGGATGCATGAGTTCCATCTGGAGTTTGGCCTTCCAACAAAAGTTGATGCCCAAGCATCGCGCGGGCTGTTCCAGGATGCATTCGCTGCTATTTGGAATCACACTGCGGAAAGTGATGCTTTTAACCGTCTGGTGCTGGCGGCTCGCCTGAATTGGCGAGAGGTTTCTATGTTGCGTGCCTACGCCCGTTATTTGAAACAAACAAAATCTAGCGCTAGCCAGAGCTTTATTGCTGCGACTTTGGCCAATCAAGTTGAAATTACCCGCAATCTGGTGGCTTTGTTCCGCGCATTGTTTGACCCGCGTCTTAGCAGTGGCAAGCAGGAGCAAACACGAGTTGATCGATTAATCGCTAAGATCCATGACGGTTTGGATGCTGTTGAAAATCTCAACGAAGACTTGGTGCTGCGTCGTTATCTCGAATTGATCCTGGCTACTTTGCGGACCAACTTCTTCCAGGCGGGTGCTGACGGCCAGCCTAAAGACTACATCTCTATTAAATTCAGCCCGCGGGATATTCCCGGTATTCCCGAACCTCGCCCGGAATTTGAAATCTTCGTTTACTCCCCCAGAGTGGAAGGTGTTCACCTGCGCGGTAGTAAGGTAGCCCGTGGCGGCTTGCGTTGGTCCGATCGTTTAGAAGATTTCCGCACCGAGGTGTTGGGGCTGGTAAAGGCCCAGGCTGTAAAAAATGCCGTGATTGTCCCCAGTGGAGCCAAGGGCGGTTTCGTTGTGCGGCGTCCTCCGGCGGATGGCAGTCGCGAAGCCATGCTGGAAGAGGGCATTTCCTGTTACAAAACCTTTATTCGCGGTTTACTAGATATCACCGACAACCTGAAAAATGGTGAGATAGTAGCGCCTAAGCAAGTGGTGCGCAGGGATGAGGATGACCCCTATCTGGTAGTGGCTGCAGATAAAGGAACCGCGACTTTTTCCGATATCGCCAATGGTATTGCTGAGGACTACGGTTTTTGGCTGGGGGATGCCTTTGCCTCAGGTGGTAGTCAGGGTTACGACCACAAGAAGATGGGAATCACCGCGCGCGGTGCCTGGGTATCTGTACAGAGGCACTTCCGCGAGATGGGGGTGGATGTTCAGAAAGAGGACTTCTCTGTCATCGGTATTGGCGACATGGGTGGGGATGTCTTTGGCAACGGTATGTTGCTATCTGAGCATATTCAGTTGAAGGCCGCCTTCAACCACATGCATATTTTTATCGACCCAAGCCCTGATGCAGCGGCTAGCTTTGAAGAACGCAAGCGCCTGTTTGAGCTGCCTCGCTCCAGCTGGAGGGATTACGATCGCACTCTCATTTCCAAAGGGGGCGGTGTTTTTGAGCGCCGGGTGAAGGCAATTAGCATCACACCTGAAATGAAAGAAGCCTTCGATATCAAAGAAGACCGACTCACGCCAAACGAATTAATCAGCGCACTGCTGCGTGCGCCGGTTGATTTAATCTGGAATGGTGGCATCGGTACGTATGTGAAAGCCGGGACTGAATCCGACAGTGAGGTGGGTGACAAATCCAACGACCATCTGCGGGTTAATGGTGCTGAGTTGCGTGCCAAAGTTTTTGGTGAGGGTGGCAACCTTGGTATGACCCAACAAGGACGTATCGAATTTGCCCTCAATGGCGGCCGCTGTAACACCGACTTTATCGATAACGCGGCAGGAGTGGACTGTTCCGACCATGAGGTGAATATCAAGATTCTCCTCGATAAAGTGGTTGCCAACGGTGACTTGACCGAGAAGCAGCGCAATGAGCTGCTGCATGGTATGACAGACTCCGTGAGTGATCTGGTGCTGCACAATAACTATGATCAAACTCGTGCATTGAGTGTGGCGGAATACCAAGTTTCCAAACGCCTTGACGAATACCGCCGCACTATTAATACCCTGGAAGATGACGGTCGACTGAATCGGGCTCTGGAGTTTATCCCCGATAACGAGCAGATTTCCGATCGGGTACATAAGGGGCAGACCCTGACCCGGCCGGAACTTTCCGTTTTGATTTCTTATGTGAAGGTGAAGTTAAAAGAGGAGCTTCAAGAGGCGGAAATCACGGATAACCCACGAGTGCGTGAAGCCGCGGAATCCGCTTTTCCTTCGGCATTGGTGGAGCGTTATAAGGGCCAGGTTTACGAGCACCCCCTACTGCGCCAGATCGTTTCCACCCAGGTGGCCAACGAAATGGTGAACAGCATGGGAATCACCTTCTACAACCGCATCAGCACGGCAACAGGCGCAGATGTCAATGATGTCGCTGCGGCTTATATCAGTGCCCGCGATGTTTATAAGATGGTGGAATTCCAGCAGCAACTGGCTGAATTGGACTACAAAGTACCGGCCGAGCTGCAGACCGAGTTGCTCAACTCCATGATCGGTCGGGTCCGTCGTGCCACCCGCTGGTTCCTGCGCAATCGTCGCAGTGATCTGGAGCCGGGACAAAACTGCGCACTGTTCCAGTCTCAGGTGCAGAGGGTGATCAAGGCCCTGCCGAAAGTCCTGAGTGGTGGTCCGCTGGGTGAGTGGGAACAGCGCTACCAAAAATTATTGGAGGCGGGGCTGCCAGAGGAGATTGCCCTGCTATCAGCATCCCCGACCTACCTTTATTCTGCACTGGGCATTTCCGAATCTGCTTATGCCAGTGACCGCCCTGTAGAAGAGGTGGCCAAAGTCTATTTCAGCCTCTCTGACGAGTTGAATCTACACTGGTTTGGCAATTTGATTGTCGATCTACCGGTGGACAGCTTCTGGCAAGCCCAGGCACGCGAAACGAGTATGGATGACTTAGACAGCCAGCTCGCCACCCTGGCAGTGAATATCCTGCGCCTTGCCACTGTGGAGAAATTGGACGTAGATAGTGCAATGTTGCGCTGGGGCGCTATTATGGCGCCGGCTATTCAGCGTTGGCACAACATGATTGCCGAGCTGAAGGCAGCTGCCGTCGGTGATTTTGCGATGTTTACAGTAGCGCTGCGCGAGTTGATGTACCTTGCCCACGCAACTGCAGACCGCGAAACCCTGGCTGAGTAGGCCGAAGTGAGTTCGGGAAATAGCGCTAGGGAGTTAGTTCTCCTTGGCGCTATTTCACGGGTGGCAATGAAATTCTATCCCCGTTCGTTGACTCCTGGCGGACGGGTTCAGTCCCCACGTAAGGAAAGGTATGTATTCAACTCTGCGTAAAGCTCTGTTTGCGCTCGATCCCGAGCGGGCCCACCACCTCTCTCTGGATGCAATTGGTGCCGTTGAGCGCCTTGGCCTGATGTCTTTTTTCAAACAGGCAGTCGCTCACGACCCGGTAGAGCTGATGGGGTTGACCCTACCAAACCCTGTTGGTCTGGCTGCAGGATTGGATAAGAATGCCCAGGCTTTTAACGGTTTGGGTGCTTTGGGTTTCGGTTTTGTTGAAGTTGGCACCGTGACTCCGCGCCCACAGCCGGGCAACCCGTTGCCACGACTGTTCCGTGTGGAAGAGGCGGGTGCCATTATCAACCGTATGGGGTTTAACAACCTGGGAGTTGACTACTTAATCGACAGAGTGAAGCACCGCCGTTACAGAGGTGTTTTGGGAATCAATGTTGGTAAAAACTTCGACACTCCGGTAGAAAAGGCGGCGGATGATTACCGGCTCTGTATGGAAAAGGTGTATCCCTATGCGGATTACATCACCGCCAATGTTTCTTCGCCGAACACCAAGGGGCTGCGGGACCTGCAGTTTGGTGAGAGCCTCAACAGGCTGCTGGGAAGTATCAAGGAGAAGCAGGCGGAACTGGCCCAAAAGAGCGATCGCTACGTGCCCGTTGCGGTAAAAATCGCGCCAGACATCGAAGGGGATGCCATAGAGCAGATCGCTGAGGCTCTGTGCGAATACGGTATTGATGGCGTCATTGCCACTAATACCACCATTGATAAGTCATCTGTGGCTAATCTGCCCCATGGTAACGAGCAGGGTGGGCTGAGTGGTATGCCTCTACAGCACCGCTCCACTGAGGTTATTGCGCAGCTGTCGAAGGCTCTGGACAAGCAGATCCCTATTATTGGTGTTGGCGGAATCTTCGACGGTGACAGTGCAGCAGAAAAAATTCGCGCAGGGGCAACTGCCGTACAGGTTTATACCGGGTTTATATACCGGGGACCGCAGCTTGTTCGCGAAGCGGTGGAGTCTATAGCTATGGAGCGTCGTCGCTCAGCTGGTGAATAGCGCCAGTATTGCCTGGTCCTATAAAACTAGATTGAGATGTTGAATTCATCTTTATCGTCGAACGGGTTCAGAGGGATGCAGGTGCAGCCTGGTGGTGGTCGTGTAAAAGGTGCAGGTGAACCTGCACCTTTCCCGCAGGCTAAATAGTACTCCAGCCGTCTGGATATTGAATATCGGTGGAAATGGCGCCATAGATTTCCAGTTTTTGCGCCTTGGTAGTCCTGTCAAAGCCATTCCAGTAATCTTCCCGCCCTTCACGCCAGCCGTTAACCCATTCCTGGTGTGGGTCATTTTCGACAAAGGGACAGCTATCTATAGACTTATTGTTCAGGGCTGCCAAATACCCTTTGTAGAAAGCCCTGTCGGCGTGATTGCGTTTTTGGCGTTTCATCTATACGGCACCTCTGCTTGTAGATTTACGAACTGCGGCGCAGTCCGTTGGATGCTTATTACGGTTTTGTTGCATCGACAATTAAAGCTTAGCGAAACTTTTGCGCGGGCAGTTGTGTGACTCCTATCGCTTCCCACATAGCAAGAATATGGTGGAGAGAGCAAAATCGGAAAATGGCTGGGCATCGCTCTCAAGATATCTACGGAGAAGCATTTAAAAGTCGGGGTGACTGTGTAGACACTAGCAAGATATCCCGACTACGTAGGCTCCGCCGCTACAAAGTGGGATAATCGCGCCAGAAAATCTGGCCTGTAGAGGGGAATACTGACCCCTTGGTATGTCTACCAGGCTCTTGAAAATCTAATTTGCGCCAAGAGGCGCCATGTTTATCCCCCTGATGCTAGGGGTTATCGAGTAAAAGTTTTGATCGACTCACGTATAGAAGAATTTAAGTTTACTGCGACATGTCCGAAAGGGTTGGAAAGCTTACTTGCTGTAGAGCTTGGGTCTCTGGGGGCTAAGGTCCTTCGGGAGCAGCCTGCAGCCATACATTTTACCGGCTCCTTGAAGCTTGCTTATCGTTGCTGTCTGTGGAGTCGCCTGGCAAACCGGATTTTGCTGCAACTCGATCAGGTTCGCATCGGTGATGCTGAAGACCTCTACCGGGCGGTGGCTGCACAGCCTTGGGAGGAGCATATTGGCCCTTCGGGCAAACTGTGGTTGCAGTTTTCGGGGACAAATCGGGAAATCCGTAATAGTCAGTTCGGAGCCCAAAAAACAAAAGATGCCATCGTTGATCGCTTGCGTGATAAAACCGGGGCGAGACCGAGTATTGATAAGCACAATCCGGACCTGACTGTGGCTTTGCGACTGCAGCGGGACAGGCTGGATATTGCCATAGATCTCAGTGGGGATAGCTTGCATAAAAGGGGATACCGAACGCATATCGGGGCTGCCCCCCTCAAGGAAAACCTGGCTGCAGCCCTGTTATTGCGCGCTCGTTGGCCGCAGATCGCGGTTGAGGGCGGGGCCCTGCTGGATCCAATGTGTGGCTCGGGCACTATTTTGATTGAAGCGGCCATGATGGCTGCTGATATTGCTCCGGGTCTCTTCCGTGAGAGTTTTGGCTTTGAGCGCTGGCTCAACCATCAGAGCGATATTTGGAATGAGCTTCGTGAAGAGGCTCTACAGCGTCGCGTTGCCGGTTTGGAGAAGCCTTTGCCGGAAATTCGAGGTTATGATGCCGATGCTAGGGTGCTATTTGCTGCCGAAGCCAATATTGATAGGGCGGGATTGGAGCGCCAGGTGCGGGTGAGTTGCCGGCCGGTCGCCGCATTCAAGGTTCCGAGTCATCGGGAGATCAATACTGGTTTAGTATTGACCAACCCCCCCTATGGTGAGCGCCTTGGTGAGCAGGAGGCTCTGCGAGAAACCTACGCCGAGTTGGGTAAGCAGTTAAAGGCGGAGTTTCCCGGTTGGCAGGTGGGAATTTTTACCGGCAACCCTGAGTTGGGATATTCCACCGGGCTACGCTCTCACAAGCACTACCAGTTGTATAACGGCTCAATCCCCAGTCAGTTGTTGTTGTTTCAGGTGCGCGAACAGGGGGGGCAGGCCGAGAGCGCACCCAAGGAACGCAAGCTTTCCCCAGAAGCTGAAATGGTGGCCAATCGATTGCGCAAAAATTTGCGCACAACAGGCAAGTGGGCATCCAGAAACGGTATTGACTGTTATAGGCTCTACGATGCTGACTTACCGGAGTACGCCGCTGCAGTAGATTTATATCGCACCTTAGAAGGGGAGCTCTACGCTCACCTCCAGGAGTACCGCCCGCCGGCCAGTATTGATGAGGGTAAGGCGCGCAACCGGTTAAGGGATCTGTTGAGAGCCGTGCAATCCGTATTGGAGCTGCCTAGAGGGAAAATTAGTATCAAGGAGCGTCGCCGCCACAGCCATAAAGGTGGCCAAAAGGGCGCTGGCCAGTATCAAAAACAGGTTGACGAAAGGGCTAGCTTGCAGGTGCAGGAGTACGGCGCTGAGCTGGAAGTGGATTTATGGCGCTACTTGGATACAGGGCTGTTCCTAGATCATCGCCCGGTGAGAAAGCACCTGCGCGAGATATCCTCTGGGAAGAAATTTCTCAACCTGTTTTGCTATACCGCAACAGCCACTGTACAAGCTGCTTTGGGTGGCAGCGTACAAAGTACCAGTGTGGATATGTCCAAAACCTATCAATCCTGGGCTGCGCGAAACTTCCGTGCAAATGGTATGGATCCCTATAAGCACCAGCTGGTGGAAGCTGATTGCCTGCAGTGGTTGGCATCGGCCCAACAAAATCGCAAAGGCCATTACGACCTGATCTTCCTCGATCCCCCGAGCTTTTCCAATTCGGCCAAAATGCGCGGGGTGCTGGATATTCAGCGCGACCACGCCAAGCTGATCAGCCAATGCATGGCATTATTGGCCCCGGGGGGCACTCTGATTTTTTCCAATAATTTGCGCAGTTTTAAAATGGATGTGGCGATTACAGATGCCTTTGCTGTGCAGTCTTTACAGTTGTTGGATAAGGATTTTCAACGCAACCCTAAAATCCACAACGTTTGGGAAGTTCGGGCTAAGTAGTGGGAGTTGGCTGCTAGCCTAGGGTCTGAATGATGCAGTGAGTTAATGCGGCACAGGGAAGTGTTGCCGCTGCTGGCAGTCATAAGGTTAGAGTATAAAGAATTTCTGTATCACTATTTGGTTGGTGTAAATCAAAAGCCACAGCCACAGGCTCAATGAAAAATAGGGTTATTTTTTGCTTCGAAAGTAGCCTGGGGTCGGTCAATAAAGTTCCATAACAATCCGCATTCCTACATCCTTTGCACGACTATTTTCATTGAGGCCCTTGCGATAATCTGCCCCAATTCTGCTAGACGGGTCCCGCATTGAGCCACCGCGAACGCTGCGTAACTGACAGTTTTTGATTTTCAGTGGTGCAGATGTGTTGTGGTTTTTATCATAACCGGGTTGGTAACAGTCTTGCACCCACTCTGCCGCATTGCCGGCCGTATCGTATAGTCCAAAAGGGTTGGCTTGGTAATTCGCTACCGGTCCGGTTTTCGTGATAAAGAGACTGTTAAATTCACTGTCACATCCGCGCCTGCAATTGGCTTTTCCCCTTGCATTGCTGCTTTTCCACCAGAAAGGTTGGTCAGTGCCCGCGCGGGCTGCATATTCCCACTCGGCCTCGCTGGGCAAACGATATTTTTGTCCCGTTTGCTCTGAAAGCCACTCAACATATTTTTGTGCGTCCCGCCAGGTAATATTGGTGACCGGTCGCCTCCCTCGGCCCCAGCCTGAGTCACTGGGCTGATTGGTCCCTGTGGCGAGAGCAAAGCGGTCGTAATCCTCAAAAGTGATTTCTTGAGTTGATATGGCAAAGGGTTTGGGAATTTTTACTTGATGCTCGGGGCGGCTATTACTGCGCTTATTGCTGCCCATCATAAATTCTCCCGAGCCTACTATGATCATCTGAGGGCCCTGATCGCCGGAGGAGAGCTTGGAGCGTATTTTCTTTCCGGCAAAATAGGCTTTTTGTAGCTTTACCGAAAGCTGGTGGTTCTGATCCTCAATAATGATCCAATTACGATAGCGGTCATAGCCGGGTTTGCTGACCTCTACATCGTATCGCCCGGGCTCTAGTCGAATGCCCGGTGCATAGCGCGGGCTTATATTCATAATACGCACGCGGGCATCTTCGGGCTCAGTTTTGACCGTAAATGCAAACTTTGGTACTGAGTTTGGCTCCTCCTGTGAAAGCACAACCGAGTTTTGGGTGTGTAGATTGCCCGATAGTGAATTTTCCGGGGATTGGTTGTTTATGGAATGACCTTGAGAGATCTCCTGCCCTTGTGTCTGTACCAGATCTTTAACTGGAGGCTTCTCTACATCTCTGACTTGTACTTCTTCAGAGGGATCGGCGCTGGGCGTAGTATCGGAGGTATGGCGTCTTGCGCTGTCGGATAAAGTGATCTGGCTAAGCCAAGTTTCCTTACCACTGAAAGTGCTATGAATGCTCCAGCCAAAGAGTAGCGTAATGGCGGTGATGGCGGTTAGTGCCCATGGGCGCCTGTGCTTTGTTGGTTCACTGACCAGCTGTCGTAAACGCACCAGGGTATCCTGATCTTTACGTACGGAGTCCACTTGCTGAGGGTTTTCCAGTCTCACCTGCCAGCCTTTAATAAAGCGATCCCGGAGGCTGCTCAACAGAGTGAGAAAAAGTGCACGGGCCAAACTGGAAACACCGACAGAGGCGTTGTTTAACTGGCTGATTTGCTGGCTGGGCTTGCCGGCTAGGGTTGCAACTAACTGATCGGTTGCATCTGCGACATCCAAGCCCCGTTGAAATCGTTTGGCCGGCTCTTTGGCCAGGGCGCGATCAATGATCGGCTGGTATAGCGCGTGCCGAGCAGGTAACTTGGGTATGGGGTCGGTCAGGTGCTTGATGGCAATAGCCACCGCTTCCTCTGCTTGGTAGGGGACAGCACCAGTGAGCATTTCATAAAAGACAACACCTAGGCTGTAGAGATCGGCCCGGCCGTCAATAGCATTACCTCTGGCCTGCTCGGGGCTCATATAGTGTGGTGTGCCTACCACCATGCCGCTATTGGTCATTCTTGTGGTATGTGCAACAGCGCGCGCCACGCCAAAATCACTCAATACGGCAGAGCCATCCTCCCGAAACAGTATATTTTCTGGTTTTAGGTCCCTATGCACATACCCCTTGCTGTGGGAGTGGTCCAAGGCCATGGCGATTTGGCGTACAACATTGAGGGCTTCCAGTGGCTCCAATGGCCCTTTGGCGAGTCTTTCAGAAACAGAGCCCCCAGCCATATAGTCCATGGCGATATAGTTAAGGCTGCGATAGCGTCCAATATCATGGATGCCAACGATATTTGGATGGGAGAGCTGTCCGACAATGTTGGCTTCCCGTTGAAATCGCTCACTGAAAATTGGGTCGGCATTGAGAACCGGCGACATAACCTTGAGGGCCACTTGTCGACCGACACTGCGCTGAATGGCTAGGTATACCGTGGACATGCCACCCTGGTTAATTTTGCGGAGGATGCGATAGCCGGGGATTTGTAGCGACGAATTGCCACTCTTTACGAGCTCCATGGTGTGTTATGGCCCCGTTAAAATAGCTGGAATATTCCGCCTGCCAGTGCGGCAATTGCTCCGCAAGCAGCAAGTAAGACCAGAAGTGGTCGCCAGCTTCTATTGCTTTGGCTGTCACTATTAGTTTCGTTTTGTGCAGTGCTGTTGTGAGATTCTTGCGAAAAGCTTGGGGGAGGGGCGATAGCTGGTGCTTCGATAACTTGAACGGTGATATTGTCCTTGCCACCGGCATCAAGGGCTGCGTTTATGAGAAGCTCAACTATTTGGTGGTTATTGGAGTTTTCAGCGATGATCCGGTTTATTTTTTCATTGGGTACTTCGGAGCTGAGTCCATCGCTGCAAAGTAGGAGTTTTTGCCCAGAGCTCCAGCGATGAGATACCCTGTCCACTTCGAGCTTGGGGTTGGTACTACCGCCGATACATCGGGTAATGACGTGGCGATTTGGGTGGGTTGCGGCTTCCTCTGAGTTGATGGCACCGGAATCCATCAGCATCTGAACATAGGAGTGATCACTTGTCAGTTGGCTGAGTTCGCCGTTTTTGTCGCCCGGTGTCCAGAGGTAAGCTCGGCTATCTCCAACCCAATAGATGTGATAGTAATCGCCTTCCTCGGCGAGCACTACTGCGGTTGAGCCCATATTGGCAGTGCTGTGCTCATCACCAAGCAGTAAGGCGTGGGCCCTTTGTAGGCCGCGTTCATAGTGGCGGTCAGTTGACGCGCACTGTTGGATTTCTTCTACTACGGTCTGGCTGGCAATCTCGCCGGCGTGGTGTCCGCCCAAGCCATCGGCGACGACCCAAATGCCTTTTTCTTCATCTGCCCAATAGGCATCTTCATTCTGCTCTCGCCGGTAGCCGGGATGAGTGGCGCCAGCGCTACGTGTAGCACTTGGGGTGTGTTGAACTACTTCGCTGTGCCGCGATACCTCGCGAACTTTGGCTTCACTCACTGGCGTGCAACTACCTGTTATGGTTTCTCATCGTAACTGACGGTGATAGCCGATTTGGCAAAGATCCGTCTTTTCCTTGTGGTGCTGCAAGTGTACTTTACCCAACGACACCAATGGCAGCTGAATTGGTCACCCCTGCCTGAGCCGGATATTAGACCTTTGCGCCATTGTAAGCTGCAAACCCAATCACACGCTAATGATATTGCCCGTGTTAAACTCGGTTTTATCTTCAATCTGCAAATTTTTTTCAGGTTTTACTGTTAATTGGGACAGTCCCTTTATTTAGGCTGCCCTATATTCAGTCTCCTTAGGGCTGAGGAGCGTGATCAATGCTAAAACTTTGTGATGTAAACGATTCTGGCCAGAGTGTTTGGCTGGTGGCCCCCGGTGTAACGGTGGGGCGAGATCAGGGTTGTGATCTGTGTATACCGGATGACTCGATTGCGAAGTTACATCTAAAGATCGCGATTAAGGGGGGGCAGCTTACCCTGGGGAATGTTTCTGGAGACTCCCATGTATTGGTTAATGGGAAGCCGATAGCATCAGCCTGTCGAATCAAGCTGAACGATCAGATAACAATCGGCACTCGAACACTGCAAATTATTGACCCCAAAGTAACAAAACTTAATTCGAGCAAGTCGAAAAATACCGCCTGGGCGCTACGGGCAAATCACAAGGCGATAGCGGGGAAAGTGTTTCCTGTAAAGGGAGGCGCGGTGGTGGGGCGCTCTGAGGAGTGCGATATCACTTTTTCTTTGTCACACCTTTCACGTCGCCATGCAAGGTTGGAGGTACGTGAAGGGTTGTTGTTCGCAATTGATCTCGGCTCGGCCAACGGGACATTCGTCAATGGTCGACGGATCACGGAAAGCCGTGTGCGAAGAGGCGATGAACTGCGGTTTGATTCGTTGAGTTTTTCTGTTGTGGGCCCTGCGGATGATCTTGATCGCACTGCAGTGCGCCCTGCAATCTCTTCACATCTTATGAAGTCTCCAATAATTGGCTCAGGTGAAGTGGCAGCTGAAGATGTCACTCAGAGATCCTTCTCGGCTTCTATCGCTGGGCTGCGGGAAGAGAGCCCAAGTATGGCTGAGCCCCAGGAGGAAAAACTTCAGCCACGTACCCCTATAAAAGCCTTGGGCCTGACTCTGTTATTGGTTGCCGGTGCTGCCGGATATTTTTGGGTTAATAACCTGGGAGTGTTCTCATGAGTTCGCCCCGTGAATTGCTGCTCTATACCACCCTTGGATGCAGCCTGTGCGAAAAGGCCAAGCTGGAAATATGGCCCCTGCTCGAGCAGTTTGGGTTGCGTTTAAGGGAGGTAGATATTGCCGATGATGACAATTTATTCGAGCGCTTTAGTCTTTTGATACCCGTGGTGGGGCTCGGTGATCCTGAAGACACTTATGCATGGCCCTTTCAGCAATCGCAGCTGCAAGCTTGGTTGGCCAAACGAATTGGTTAGGCGCCCGTTATTTATTGGGAGATACCTCCCTCCTTAAGCCCTAATGACGCGGGTGCCCAAGGGGGGGCTTTATTCCTATTCAAACGGTATCAAAGTTAGGACAGAGGTTTGTAAGGTTATTCTGAGGCACCTTAAAGTTTATTCCCTGCCTCATGCGCCTTGAGAAGTTGTAGCTTGGTGCCGCTCCGATAGGCATAAATTACCGTATAAGCGAGTACATTCTGTACATAATTCCTCGTTTCACTATAGGGAATCGTCTCGATCCAGACATCGTGAGGCAGACGCTGACGAGTCTCCTTTAACCACTTGGCAACCCGCGTTGGCCCCGCGTTGTAAGCGGCAGCGGCGAGGAAGCGATTGTTATCGAATCGATTTAACAGGGTGCTCAGGTAAAAGCTGCCAAGGGCAATATTAGTTTTGGGGCTTAGTAGATCCCAGCTGCGTCGATAGCGTACACCGGCGCGCTTTGCCGTTGCGCGTGCGGTAGAGGGTAGCAATTGCATTAGGCCCAATGCGCCAGACCGTGATTTGGCGTCGTGGCTGAAGTGGCTTTCCTGGCGGGCAACTGCGTAAATCATATAGGGCTCTAGAGGCGTGCTCTGCCGTCCAACCTGCTCACTTACACTTTCTACAATATCGGCAAAGGCCAGGGGGAAGCGGAGTTCCAGATCATCCAGGTAGTCTGCCGCAAGAACAGATTGAATGGATTTGTGATACCAACCCCATGCGCTTGCCACTTTGCCCGCGGCTAATAGCTCCTCGTGATCCATTTCCCGAGTAGCGTAGCTCCACTCACGCCGAGCATGGAATAGTTCACCAATAGCCTGCAATTCACGTGCCCTTTGTAAGCCGGTGTGCTGGGCCATCTGCTGCACTTGAATTGGCGTGATTGGCGCGGGACGATCTACAAAGCTGTAATTTTGTCCGAGGGTATCGGCAGCAAGGAAGCCGTAGTAACTGCGTTCCCGTGCAGCTTTTCGATAGAGAAGGGAGGCTGCGCCAGACTGTGCCTTGCCATAAAGTTCTTCCAGTGAGCGGGCTTTCCAGTAGAGCCAGCGATCGCGCTGTTGCCGTTCGAGTGGCAGGCGATCAATCCAAAAGGCAACCTGCTCCCAGTCGAGCTCTCGCAGGGATTGTCGCGCCAGCCATTCAATGGAATATCCATCATCAATTGTGTAATTCTTGGTCAGTTGTAGCAGTCCCTGGGTATCGTCTTGACGCGCAAATTGCCGAGCCAGATGGCGGAGCATATTGGCTTGCTCCTTATCGTTAAACAGGAGGCTGGCACTATAGCGCTGCCATGCCTGTTCAGCGACGGCTGCATCTTCCCTAGCTAATCGATGCAATCCATGCAGAATAATTTCCCTGTGATGCTCCGGTGACTGTAAGAAGCGGGGGTAATTGAGAAGAAGCTTGGGTGATTTGTGCACCTCCCGTAGCAGGGCTGCTCTCTGTTGGAAGGGTTTGTCCATTTTCCTGGCGATATAGGAAGCGAGTTCTAGGTTATCCTCTTCTAAGGCGAGTAAATGGCGGGACCAAATCTTTTCCTGGGTTAGGCCACCATTGCGCTTCCAACGGGCAAAAACTGGGTCACACTCCTCTACTTGTGAGTGCCCAACCAGCCAGAGCTCGGTGGTTACTTGATTGGCATTGTCTTTGCTGCCATGGCGAAACAGTGCGTCGGCATAATAGCAACGCAGTGCCGCGCGCTTGTGTTTCTCAGGTTGAAAGTATTTTAGGTAGGTCTGAAATTGTCTCTGTTGCCCCAGCTCTCTAAGCAACCTAATACGCATCCAGTCACCCACCGCTGTTCCCTGATTCTCAGCGAGAAAGCGATTTATATCTTTTAGAGGCAGTTGGCGCAATTTTCTTCCGATCGCCCAGTAGTCGAGATAGGGCACTAGAGGGTAATTCGCCAACTTGGCTTTCAATTGCTTTAACTGTTTTTTATTGCCGTATTTGATCGCTATCCTGGCTTGTTGTAATAGCTGGCGCTGGTTGGATATACCTGTGGCTGGCTTGTCTTGCTGAGACAACTCCTTCGATGATGCTTGTGACTCTGCCTGGGCGCTGAGGCAGATCCAGACCATTAAAGGGGCAATAAACTGGAAGAGTCGACTTGTGCTAACTGACATGACAGTAACCCCAAAGTTGAGTCTGGTCGCGCAAGTTTATGAGACGGCTTGGCAAAAAAGCGTAAAATAGCGAATTTTTCACAGGACCCGAAGTATCAATTTTCGTTTCATTCAACTAACTAGCGAGAATGTTAACCGGGTCTGTTAATTGTAGTGCCTAATTATGTTGCTTCTATTGGATGGGGTCAGTCTGCGTTACGGGACCCAGGTGCTTGCTGAAAACGTCAGTGCAAAAATTGAGCGGGGCGATCGTATTTGCCTTGTTGGCCGCAATGGAGAGGGTAAGTCCAGCCTGTTGCGTTTAATTGCGGGGCAGGTGGACCCAGATGCTGGGGAGATTGTGCGCGCGAGTGGGATGGTTATGGCAACCCTTGAGCAGGAGTTACCAGCAGGCTGTCTCGACTCTGTCTACCGATATGTTGCCGAGGGTCTGGGCCCTATAGGGAGGGTATTGGCTGGTTATCGGGAGAACCCATCGGCCGAGCTACAGGCCAAAATTGAAGTGGAGCACGGCTGGGATCTCCTGCCTAGAGTCGATAGCGTGCTCGACCGCCTCGGCTTGAGTCCTGATGAATCCGTGGCTGATCTCTCTGGAGGTTGGCAGCGCCGTGCAGCTCTCGCGCGCGCGCTGGTTACTGAGCCCGATCTGCTCATTCTCGATGAGCCCACCAACCATTTGGATATTGCCGCTGTGGAGTGGTTGGAAGGGTTCCTCGATACTTTTAGGGGCGCGTTATTGTTCGTCAGCCACGACCGTGCTTTGGCGCAGCGGTTGGCCAGTACAGTCTGGGATTTGGATCGTGGATACCTACGGGTTTTTCGCTGCAAGTTTGGGCGTTACCAAGAAGAAAAAGAGAAACTTTTAGAAGAAGAGGCCAGGAACGAAGCGCTATTCGACAAAAAGCTAGCCCAGGAGGAAGCCTGGATTCGCCAGGGTATCAAGGCGCGACGCACCCGTAATGAAGGGCGGGTTCGGGCCTTGCAAGGACTCAGGCGCCAGAGAGAGGCGCGCCGAACTCAACAGGGCATTGCCAGAATGTCTCTCGATAGTGGAGAAACATCCGGTAAGTTGGTGGCTGAGCTTAGTAACGTTACCTTTGCCTACCCCAATGAGTCCCCCCTGATTCGCGACCTTTCATTTACCTTAATGCGCGGTGATAAGGTGGGATTGATTGGTCCTAATGGAGTTGGTAAAAGCACCTTAATTCGAGTGTTGCTCGGGGACCTTCAGTCTCAGTCTGGTCAGGTGCGTTTGGGTACAAAGCAGCAGGTAGCTTACTTTGATCAGCGCAGGGACCAATTAAATCCTGAACTTACCGTATTGGATAATGTTGGTGGAGGGCGCGATTCTGTCACTATTGGCGGCAAAAGCCGCCACATCATGTCCTATTTATCCGATTTCCTCTTTAGCGGTTTGAAAGCGCGGACCAAGGTAGGTGCGTTGAGTGGTGGTGAGCGCAATAGGGCTCTTCTGGCGAAATTATTCAGTCAGCCAGCCAATATTCTGGTGCTCGATGAGCCGACCAACGACCTGGATGTAGAAACCCTGGAGCTGCTTGAAAAGTTACTCTTGGAATTCACAGGCACAGTGTTATTAGTCAGTCACGACCGTGCATTTCTCGATAATGTTGTGGATTCCTGTCTGGCCTTCGAGGGAGATGGTCGTATCCGAGAGTATGTGGGTGGTTATGCGGACTTCATTCGCCAGGGAGGTAGTTTTGAGCAGGAGTCAAAAGAGGAAAAAGTCCCCGAAGGCAAGGTGAAAGCGAAGCCGGTCGAAGCGGACAAGCCTCAGGTTAAGAAAAAGAAGCTCAGCTATAAGCTGCAACGTGAACTGGATGGCTTGCCAGCCTTGATCGAACAGCTTGAAGTTGAAATTGGCGCTATAGAGGCTGAAGTAGCAGACCCTTCTTTTTATCAACAGGAGCAAGTCCAGGTGCAAAACCGGCTCAATTTACTGGCGGAGAAACAAACTCAATTAGAGACCGCTTTTGATCGATGGTCGGAGTTGGAGGGGGGCGAAGAGTAAGGTTTGAGTATTGGAGAGAAGGGGTGCATGGCACCCCTTCTCTCGCCGAAAGAGGGGGCTTACTCTTCGTCCACATATACCCTGACAGCTAAAACATCGCACTTGGCGCCGTGAAGAACCCCGTTAGAGGTTGAGCCCAGCAGAAGAGCCAGGCCATGGCGTCCATGGCTACCGATAACAATAAGATCGACCTCTAGATCTTTGGCTAGGCGATGTATCTCGGTGGATGGTTGGCCCAAAATTACATGCTGTCGTTCAGTGGGGATATTCAGCGGTAGAGCGGCTTTGTGGAGCTGTTCCTTGGCCTGTCTCTGCAGCTGATCCTGTACCTCTGATAAATCCATGGGGATATCCCCACCATAGGCAAATGTCAGTGGCTCAATGGCATGCATCAAGCTGATTTCGGCATTGAAAGCTTCAGCGAGGGAAGCCGCTTTTTCCAGTACTTGTGAGGATTCTTCCGAGAGGTCCAGGCCCACCAATATTCGTTCATATTTCGCCATTTTCCATTAGCTCCTGTCTTTTCTATTTGCCCAGTGGGGCCTCTTACGACAGCTATTTTCAGTCTATCGCAAAAAAAACTGTTTGACATGGATCATATATGGCGCCGCAGAATAGGCCGTTTTTAAAACCATCATAAGGAACTTTTATGTCCGAATGGCTACCGGTAATCATAATTGGCTTTGCTATTGCCCTGGTGCTGGGGCCAGTGATGTGGCTGAAGCCCAATCAGCGCGACAGCCGTCTGGCTGATTTGCGTGGCCGTGCCGCCAGGGCAGGTATTACCGTGCAAATTCAAGCCTTACCTGAAGCTTTGGGGGAGGGGACCGCAGCGGTTTATTACTATCGGTGGAAGGATAGAAAGCGTCTACAGATTGGTTGGAAGCTACAGCGCCAGCGGATTACGCACGAAATGAATTTTGCCGGTAGTTGGGACTGGGGCAACAGTGTGAGAGCCCCCCAGGCAGCATGGCAGCAATTGCACCAGTTGCTGGATAGCTTGCCGGCGGATTGCTGTGCGATTATCGCAACCGATGTCGGATTGGGCGTGCAATGGCAGGAAAACGGTGGGGTCAAAGCTTTTTCGCAGCTGTCTGAGAGTTTGGCGGAGTACACCCCTCTTATAGAAGAATCTGTACGCAAGATCAGTCCCATTAAGCTCCCAGAAGACTAGGGCGACAGGCATTTTAGCGGGCTGCTCAAATAGGGAAAATTGTCACAATTTTACCCTTTTCTGGGGGTGAAATTTGGCGAATAAGCACTAAAAGTTGTCAGCTTTGCTTGACCGCGCCTTGACTGAGGCTTATATATTCGCGCAGCGCAGGCCCGATTGAAGGGCCTGAAATGCTTCGGATAGCAGTAAATTTTTCATTTGAAATCAAAGGCTTATGGGTAAATCACTGGTCATCGTCGAATCACCGGCCAAAGCGAAAACCATCAATAAATATCTCGGCAAGGACTTTGTTGTTAAGTCCAGCGTCGGTCATATTCGCGATTTGCCAACCGGTGGCGGCAACAAACAGCCCGTTGACGCAAAAGAACGGGCAAGGCGTGCGGCAGAGACTCGTAAGCTTTCCCCTGAGGCGAAAGAGGCTTACAAGCGCAAGAAAAATCGTGCGCAGCTGATCAAGCGCATGGGGATCGACCCGGATAATAGCTGGCAGGCTCACTACGAAATTTTGCCAGGCAAGGAAAAAGTAGTCAGCGAATTGCAAAAGCTGGCAGAGAATGCTGATCACATTTATCTGGCAACGGATTTGGACCGCGAGGGAGAGGCGATCGCCTGGCACTTGCGGGAAGCAATTGGCGGTAATGACGAACGCTATCGCCGAGTGGTTTTTAATGAAATCACTAAGTCCGCGATCCAGGAGGCGTTCAAAGATCCCGGCCGCCTGAATATCAATCGGGTTCATGCCCAGCAGGCTCGCCGATTCCTCGATCGTATTGTTGGCTATATGGTCTCCCCACTATTGTGGGAGAAAGTTGCCCGAGGACTCTCTGCTGGCCGGGTGCAGTCAGTGGCAGTTCGTCTCGTGGTAGAGCGCGAACGTGAGATCCGCGCTTTCATTCCTGAGGAGTACTGGACGCTTTTCGCTGATACCGCTACCAGCAAAGCGAACAAGCTGCGGCTAGAGGTTAAAAAACAAGCTGGTGAAACTTTCCGCCCCACCAATGAAGCCGATGCGAATAGCGCGGTGAAATTGCTTCAGGGTAGTGAGTTTGTTGTTAGCGGTCGTGACGATAAGCCTACCAGTTCCAAGCCTAGTGCTCCCTTTATTACTTCGACACTGCAGCAGGCGGCTAGTAATCGTCTCGGTTTCAGTGTCAAGAAAACCATGACCCTTGCACAGCGTCTCTACGAAGCCGGTCATATTACATACATGCGTACCGATTCGACCAATCTAAGTAAAGAGGCGGTTGAGTCGGCCCGGCAGTATATCGGTGAGAATTTTGGCGATAAGTATCTGCCAGAAAAGCCCGTTAGTTATAGCAGCAAGGAGGGAGCGCAAGAGGCTCACGAGGCAATTCGTCCCTCCGATGTACGTGTTGCCCCCAATATGCTCTCAGGTGCGGAGCGGGATGCAGAGCGGCTCTACAATCTGATTTGGCAGCAGTTCGTCGCCTGTCAGATGACCCCAGCAAAATACACTTCGACCTCAATTGTGGTGAGTGCCGGTGACTTTGAGTTGCGTGCTCGCGGCAGGGTGATTCGTTTTGATGGCTTTCTCAAAGTTGCCCCTCCTGCGGGCAAGAAAGATGAAGATCTGCTGCTGCCTGATGTTCAGGTTGGCGATAAGCTGTCTCTGCAGCAGCTGGACCCGAAACAACATTTCACCAAGCCTCCGGCTCGTTTTAGCGAAGCCGCTCTGGTGAAAGAGCTGGAAAAGCGTGGTATTGGCCGGCCCTCAACCTATGCCTCTATTATTTCCACAATTCAGGATCGGGGCTATGTGCGGCTTGAGAACCGCCGTTTTTATGCGGAAAAAATGGGTGATATTGTCACCGACCGCCTCAGCGAAAGTTTTAAAAATCTGATGGACTACGGTTTTACCGCAAGCCTGGAGGAATCTCTGGATGCGGTTGCCGATGGCGATAAAGGTTGGAAGCAGTTACTCGACGAGTTTTATCAGGATTTCTCTTCTCGGTTGGAAAAAGCTCAGTCCAGTGATGCGGGTATGCGGCGCAACACGCCGACAGATACTGATATCGAGTGCAGTAAGTGCGGTCGCCATATGCAGATCCGCACAGGTTCTACCGGTGTATTCCTTGGTTGCTCCGGTTACGCGCTTCCTCCTAAGGAGCGTTGCACCAACACGATGAATCTGGTCTCAGGCGATGAGGCCGTGGACGCGGATAAGGATGAAGATGCCGAAACCCGCCAGCTGCGGGAGAAACGCCGCTGTCCTAAGTGCGGCACGGCGATGGATAGTTATCTGCTTGATGAGCAGAGAAAGCTACATATCTGCGGAAATAACCCAGACTGTAATGGTTACGAGGTAGAGCAGGGCACGTTCAAAATCAAGGGCTACGACGGTCCGATTATTGAGTGTGACAAGTGCGGTAGCGACATGCAGCTGAAGTCAGGCCGTTTTGGTAAATACTTTGGCTGTACTAACGAAGCCTGTAAGAACACCCGCAAGCTGTTGAAAAATGGCCAGCCGGCGCCACCCAAAATGGATCCGGTTCCTATGCCGGAGTTGGCTTGCCTGAAGGTTGAGGATCATTACATTCTCCGCGATGGTGCCTCCGGATTATTCCTGGCCGCCAGCCAGTTTCCGAAAAACCGTGAGACCCGTGCCCCGCTGATAAAAGAGCTACTGCCTCACCAAAGTGAGATTGACCCTAAGTACAGTTTCTTGTTCTCGGCTCCCTCACAGGATGATCAGGGGCGCGATACGGTAGTTCGCTTCAGCCGTAAGACCCAAGAGCAGTATGTTCAGTCTGAGGAGGATGGAAAGGCCACGGGTTGGAAGGCTTTTTACCGGGATGGCTCCTGGAAAGTCGAAGCGGCGGCCAAGAAAAAGCCGGCAGCTAAGAAAGCGGCGGCAAAAAAGTAAATGAGTAACCCCTATACCGGCCTAGTCACTTCGGCATTGCGTAAGAGTCAGCTGCTGGCCACAAGTAGTTATGACTCTACTATTCAGCGAATGGCCCTGGAAGAAGGTGCTTTGTTGCAGCTGTGGAAAGCCTATCAGGCTTTCCTGGCTGAACTGTCACACCAGCTGCAATTGGGTTTTGAGCCGGAGTCTGTACAGGTTATTTTTGATAGCCTACACAGCCAGGGGAGAGCGAGCCTTGAAGTAAGTGAACTGCAGTTATTGCTCTCAGAGCCAGGGAGTTGGCTTAGCGAATTATTACGCGCGTGGAACCAGCTCTTAAGGCTGCCTACATTAGCGGAGGAAAAGGGGCAAGCTGGCAACCTTATTCCGACCCACAATATCGCCGGACCAGTACCAATTGAGCTTTCTTTCGAGGTGCTGCTTAAATGGCACAAAGCTCTCAGTGAGCTGATACTTAGACAGCGTGCCAATCTCGAGGAGTGCTAAGAGGGCTCCGCTACCTTTCTATTCATCTTTTTGCGCCCACTGAAACTTCTAAATTGCCTGTGGTACACTGGGCGCAAACTGATGTGCAGTGAAGGGAAAGCAAATGTCCTCCGAAACTTTTGAGATTATCGAGTTGGCCAATGGCGATGTGGCTCTGCGCCGTGCCGGCCATGAGGAGGACCCTCTGGTGAGTATTCGTTTCTCAGCCGAGAGTCTCCAATTTTTGCGAAAGCACAAGGTAGCGGTAGCCCGGGCCATGTTAGAGGCGGGTATAGAAGCCGTGCAAAATCTCGATGACCTGGAGCCAGGTTACTTTGAAGAGGAAGAGTCGATGCCGGTTAACCATACGATTCACTAATCTATGGTAAAGGCGAAAAATTAAGTGAAACAACAGCGGCTAGAAGCCGCTGTTGTTGTATTTGATTGGCGGTAAATCTTTTAGTCTCACGGAGTTTGGCGAATAACGCCCACCGCTAATCCTTCGATTACAAAGTTCTTATCCCGCATATCTACTTGGATGGTATCAAAGTCTTCGTTTTCAGGCAGGAGTTGTACCGTTGCCTGATTACCTTTACGGCGGAAGCGCTTAACGGTTACTTCATCATCAATCCGCGCAACCACAATCTGCCCGTTTCTGATTTGTTCGGTCTTCTGTACTGCCAGAAGGTCCCCGTCGAGAATGCCGGCATTTCGCATACTCATGCCGTGTACCCGCAATAAATAATCTGCCGGTGGGTGGAAGAAACTGGCGGGCAGGTCGCAATAATCCTCAATATGCTCGGCTGCCAGAATAGGGTTGCCTGCGGCGACACGCCCCACGATGGGAAGTCCCGATTGGTGGTCGGGAATTCGAATACCTCGGGAGGCACCGGCAACCATCTCAATGGCTCCTTTTCGTGCCAGTGCTTTGAGGTGTTCCTCTGCAGCGTTGGGCGAGCGAAAGCCCAGCTCTTGGGCGATTTCTGCGCGGGTGGGAGGGTAACCTGTGTCGTCCAGGTAGGCTTTTATCAGCTCTAATACTTGAGTCTGGCGTGCTGTGAGATTGGTCATAGATTTACCTAGCGTTTCTGTATTTTTATACAGTTGCTGGGATTATATACAGATTTAAGGATCTCGCAAACTGAGCACCTGCCTGCAGTCCAGCTGCTACATTGTTTAAGAAAACAAGGAATGAAAAGAAAAGTTGAAAGAACTGACAGCAAGGGAGAACAATAATGCTTGATGCGAAAATGGCTGAAGCCTGGAGAGTTCTGCGCATTCAATCTGAGTTGGTTGATGGAATTGAGCGTTTGGTTGCGCTTAACGGGGCGGTAACAGTTTTTGGCGGTGCGCGTTTCACTGAAGATAGCCAGGAATATCAGCAAGGGGTGAAGCTTGGGGAGCTTTTAGCAGCAGAGGGGATACCTGTGATGACCGGTGGCGGGCCGGGTCTGATGGAGGCGTGTAATCGTGGGGCTTTTGAGCAGCCTGGTACTTCAATCGGATTAAATATCGAGCTGCCTTTTGAGCAGGCAGCCAATCCTTACCAAGATATCAGTTTGAATTTTCGCTATTTCTTTGTGCGTAAATTTATGTTTGTGAAGCATGCCGTGGGCTTTGTGGGTTTACCCGGGGGCTACGGCACGCTGGACGAATTATTTGAGGCGCTGACATTAGTACAAACTCAAAAAGTACGGCGATTCCCAATAGTTTTGGTGGGCAAGCGTTATTGGGGAGGGCTGTACGATTGGCTGGTAGATACGGTATTGGAACGGAATTGTATCGACTCTGCTGATCTAGACCTGTTTCATGTGGTGGATGCAGTAGAAGAGGCTGCAGATTTGATTATGAAATATATGCGAGCCAGGGATTAAAAAGTTTTCGAGATGTCTAGGTTACTTTCTTTATTAATTAACAATCGGATAGGGCGAGGAGTAGGGGAGGCAGAAAAAACAGGAATACAGGAAGTAGAGGCCAAATACAGAGCCTACGGCTGTGCCTCGTCCCTAAATAGTAGTTAGCGCCCCTATCTTTCTTCCCACGCAGTGGAATGCACTAAGGCCTATGGGAAGAGGTAGTGGTCAGTCGCTTCGGTAATTACATCTTATCCTGCCAATTTACCAAACCAATTTTGCCTATGGGGATTCGCCAGGTTGGACTTCCCCCTACAACCGTTCTTTCTGTATGTGCAATAAGCCGCCAGCGAGCTGGGAGTGTGTTACTCTGGCCGAAATTAAACAGCTGTTTTAAATGGTGGTTTGATATCTATGAGCCAGATGGATACCGTTAACCGCATCTTGGATGCTGCCGAAGCGCTCTTTGCCGAGCGCGGCTTTACCGAGACATCCCTCAGGACTATTACGAGTACTGCCGGAGTCAATCTGGCGGCGGTCAACTACCACTTTGGTTCTAAGAAAGAGTTGATCCAGGCGGTCTTTGAGCGTTTCCTAACACCATTTACCGATGCGCTGGAAGCAGAGTTGGATCGACGCATAGCTTCTGGCCAACCACTTAAGGTTGAAGGGTTGTTGGAGAGCCTATACCGAGTTGGGTTGGGCAGTCTGAGCCAACTTGGGCTGGATGCTCAGCGCTTTATGCGCCTGCTGGGACTGGCTTATACGCAGTTTCAGGGGCACTTACGCCGCTTTATAGTGTCTCGTTACGGTGATAGTTACCGACGCTTCGCAGGCCTACTGGCCGAGGCCTTACCGGGAGTTGATCCCGTGACCTTCTACTGGCGCCTGTATTTTATGTTAGGGGCCACTATTTTCACCTTGTCGAGCTACGATGCCATAGAGGCTATCCTGAGAGAGGATTTTGGTGCTCAGAGCAGCCTGCCGGAAACTTTGGAGCGCCTTGTGCCGGCCGCTTCGGCAATGCTAAAGGTGGAGTCCGGTTAAACTGCGCAGCTGGTGAATCTTAGAGGAACTGAATATGCCTGCATCACTCGGACCGGTGATGATCGATATCGAAGGGCAGAAGCTCACTGATGAGGATTGCGAGCTTTTGCGCCACCCGCTCGTGGGTGGTTTGATTTTCTTTGCGCGCAATTATCGCGATCGCGATCAGATTCAAGCTCTGATTGCCGATATTCGATCTGTGCGCCCAGAGATACTGCTGGCTGTTGATCAGGAGGGTGGGCGCGTACAGCGTTTTCGAGAGGGGTTCACGCGTTTGCCTTCCATGCAAAAACTGTCCGCCGAGGCTTCAGCAGCACAGCTGCAGGATGTGGGTTGGTTGCTTGCCTCTGAGTTATTGGCTGTAGGGATGGATTTCAGTTTCGCCCCTGTATTGGATGCCGATGACAGCCACAGCCGAGTTATTGGAGATCGCAGTTTTTGTCCCAACCCCCATCACCTGACGGCTATTGCAAGACCATTTATTCAAGGGATGCGTGAGGCTGGTATGGCTACAACCGGCAAGCACTTTCCAGGACACGGGCACGTGCTTGAAGATAGCCATGTGGAGCTTCCTCAAGACGAGCGCTCCCTGGAGCAGGTGCTGGCCAGCGATGCCTTGCCCTTTATTGACTGCATAGGGGCCGATGAACTGGATGCGGTGATGCCCGCTCACATTCGCTTCGTCAATATAGACAGTCAGCCGGTGGGTTTCTCCCGTTACTGGCTACAGGATATTTTGCGAGGACGACTGGGTTTTAATGGGGTTATCTTCAGTGATGATCTGTCCATGGAGGGGGCGGGAGCTGCCGGTGGTTATGGGGAGAGAATCCGCGCTGCTCTGGAAGCGGGTTGTGATATGGGCGTAGTCTGCAATAACCGTGCAGGGGCTTTGGAGTCTCTCGCTGGGCTGCAGAACTTTATTCCCGCAGCGGAATCGAGTGAGCGTCTGAAAGCCATGCGGGGTAGACCCTCAATCACCTCTTGGGCGGAACTCGAAAAAAGTGAGCGCTGGCATAGAACTCGCAGCTGGTTAGCTTCAATAATGCAGTAGTTGAGAAATACCGGTTTCTGCAGCTTGCTCCAAGAACCTATGGGCGGCTGGAGCCGGTTTTATAAGCGGAGGGGGAATTGTGGAGTCCGTAGAGAGTGTGCTGTTGTCCTGGCTGGGTGATAACCGGGTTTGGATAATCTCTGTTTTTCTTATTGTATTAGCTTCCGCACTGGCGGCCTGGATTTTCGGCCGCTTTGTGCAAAAACTGGCTGCCAGGGCTGAGAAGACCGTCAATCCCTGGGATGATGCGCTGGTAGGGGCTCTCTCCCCTCCTGGACAAGTATTAATCTGGCTGTTGGGGCTCACGGTGGCCGCCCAGCGTGCGGGTCAGGCGACGGGTGCAGAGATTTTCTCCCTGGCAGAGCCTGCCCGCGAGATAGGCCTTATTTTGGTCCTCTCCTGGTTCGCTTGGCGCTTCTCGCACAGCGCGGAGCGTAACCTTTGCAATCCCCGCTATATTGGCAAGCCGATGGATGCTACCACGGTTAGAGCCATCGGCAAGCTGGTGCGGGCTTCGATCGCTATCACTGCGGGTATAGTGATTATGCAGTTCCTAGGCTATAGCGTCAGTGGCGTTTTGGCCTTTGGTGGCATTGGGGGTTTGGCGGTAGGCTTTGCCGCTAAGGATTTGCTGGCGAATTTCTTTGGTGGGCTGATGATTTACTTAGATCGCCCCTTTGCGGTTGGCGATTGGATACGCTCCCCGGACAAGGAGATTGAGGGGACTGTAGAGGATATTGGCTGGCGCCTGACTCGCATACGCACCTTTGATATGCGCCCGGTTTATGTGCCCAATAGTGTCTTCACGCAGATTTCTGTCGAGAACCCTTCGCGAATGCTCAATCGTAGGATCTTTGAAACTATTGGGATTCGTTATGAAGATGGCCATTTAATGGCGCAGATAGTGGCAGATGTTAAGAAAATGTTACAGCATCACCCGGAAATAGATGCCAACCGAACTCTTATTGTTAATTTTAATAGTTTTGCAGCCTCATCCCTTGATTTCTTTATATACACCTTTACCAGAACGACAGAGTGGGTGAGATACCATGAAATCAAGCAGGATGTTTTGTTGAATGTACTCAATATAATTGAGCGCCATGGTGCGTCTTGTGCATTTCCGACCTCGACGGTACATATTGCCGATATTCCTTCATTAGCGCGAGAAGCCGCGTTAGACAGTTGAGTATTGGGAGTGCGATAAGGTACAAATGTTTAGTTTAAATATCGCGCCTAATTGGGGTTTTGACGGTTAATTACGCCTATTGGTAAAAACGTAGTATTTATTTCACATGGAAACCTAGACACTGGCGCTGTTTTATCTAAGAATCAGGTTACGCCCTTTGGGTTACTCTCAATAGGGTGAAGCAAGATAGCATTCTGCATGGAGCAGTTTGTTAACAATGGGGTGGCGTTTGCCCCTCTTGCCGAATTGAGCAGTGAGGTAATAGAGGTAGGCGCAATAACAATAATGAGGTTTTCTCAATGAGTGATCGCGTTACAGGTACAGTGAAGTGGTTTAATAACGCACGGGGTTATGGCTTCATCACCTGTGGAGAAGGAACTGAAGATATTTTTGTTCACTATCGCAGCATTCGCGGAGAGGGTTATAAAACCCTTAACGAGGGGCAGGCGGTTGAGTTCGAAATGCAACAAGGTGACAAAGGACTGCTGGCGGAAGATGTTGTTCCCTGTGAGTGATTCTCGGATCACTCGTTGAAAGAACTGTTGTCGCGTAGAGTTTGCGGTGCCAGCCGCTAGCTCTGCCAGCGCCTCCAAAGCGGGCTTTTCAGCTCGCTTTTCTATTTCTCCATTCGCTTGGTTCAATATGTGTCTTATGGCGGTCTGCATACATATATGACCCGTTCCACGAGTTTCGTTATATTTTGAAATGTATTAATTACCTGCGCCTTTAATTTCTGAAAGCACTCCAGGCTATTTATGAAGCTTTAATAATCTTGAAACCAATTTAATGTTAGGAGTCAGGGTTTCAGTTTTGTCTGGCGGAATAAATTTAAAAATCTTTATCGCTGCTTCTTTATTAAGCTTTTTTATTTTATTTGGCTATTTTGCTTTTCTAGTGATTTTCACTTGAGCGAGGGTGTTGTAATAATGGGGTGAGTTTTTCTCTTCGCCTTCCGTGTCTTTGTACTTGTTTCTTGCCGGATGTCGTTAAGTTGCTGCCTTTGTAAAATTTTATTTTATAAATCGCAGTCAAATTGGTTTGGTTGTGTTATCTGTTATGCCGGATTCGATTCGGCTTTTATAGATTTAAGAAAGTGTAATTTGTTTGGTTAAATATGCTATTGCATATGGAATACCCCCTTTGAAGGGGGTATTTAAAAGAGTATTAATTGGCTGTTTATAAGGTAACTGGGGTGGTTTCTTCTGTGACTTCTTCGTTGCTTTCAGCCACAGTGCGAATTTCAATCAAAATACCAAAAGCCGGGTGGTCAATATAGTGCAGTTGGCCGCTTCGCATACGGCGCTCATGTTGTAAATGAGCGGCCCGCATCACATATACCGGTTGCTCAGCTGGGGCATCTAAGGTTATGGGCTCCTGATCTCCTGCTGCGTTTGAGAAGTTATGCCTATTCGGATTGGAAGCAATAAGCCCTTCATTCGGGGTGGGGAAAGAAATTGTCTCCTCGGAGGGTGCTGGAGCAGCCTTGGGTCGATGAGGCAGGCGGATACCCTCCGCAGATGCGGGAGCAGAGAAATCATTGAGCCAAAGGTTTGTGCTCAGGTGCAAATAGCGTGAGACGCTCAGGGTAACTGACCCTTCCAGTTGGCTGTGTCCTGAAAAGGTTTCGCCACCATCAATCAGGATTGCTGGTGACTTATGTTTTTGCTCCAAAACTTGGTGCCAAGCTTTGTGGAATAAAATGCGATCCCCGCCTCTCACTAGAGCTGCCGCCTTAGTATCCAGCTTGGTGTCTACGGGAGAGAGGAGTAAGTGGAGGGGGGGAGCTTGGTCAGTATTGTGATCGCCGAACTCGCTGACTGCAAAGCTGACAGGCTCTTCGTCCAATGCTGTATCTTCTTGGGGGAGCTCTGTGGATTCAGGGAATGCGGTTGCGACAGGGGATTCTGCTTTTTCCTCCCGGGGTGCAGGGGTGTCAAAGTCCACCCAGCGAGCAGGGTAGGTGAGGCTCGGCTCCGCAGGCCAGGTTTCATTGGTTTGTGCCATACCTTGGGGGCGTTCGAACACGATCATCTCGATTTCGAAAGTATTGCCGGCGTAGTTCGCCGCCTGTGAGGCCGTGGCGGAGAGTGCTAGGGCAAGTGTAGAGCAGAGGTGCACTATCTTTTTTATGGTCATTGGGTTACCACTTTCTTCCATCTGTCCTGTCTATCGTCAGAGCAGGGTGAGTATTTCGCGGCCAGCTATATAGGCCGGGATTGTGGCAGGGGGTGGCCCCCCTGTCGATCGATCAGGTCACTAGCTGCCGGATACTATCACTGGGCTAAGCGCTCCAGCACTTCGCTTATTTCCTGTAGCTTGCGGTCGGCGCCCTCTTCATCGAGGCTGAAGTTCAGCTGGTTGGCGCCGGCCAGCTGGTAGCGTCCAGGCTGTGTCTGCACCAATTTCACCAGGGTGAGGGGGTCTACTTGGGTATTTTCGGCAAACTCGATGCGACCTCGGGCGGCGGAGGCTTCCAATTTACGAATGCCCATTTTATCGGCCTTCAGTTTTATTTCGGTGGTGCGGAACAGGTGTTTGACCGGTTCTGGCAGTAGACCAAAGCGGTCGATCATCTCCACCTGTAACTCCTTCAGTTGTTGGCGATCAACGGCATTGGCGATACGTTTGTACATCATTAGACGGCCATGGACATCCGGCAAGTAGTCCTCTGGAATCAGCGCCGGTACCCGCAGATTGACATCTACAGCCGGGGACTCCAGGGGGTCGTCGATATTGGGAGTGCGCCCCTCGCGAATGGCTTTTACCGCGCGGTCGAGCATCTCCATATACAGGTTGAAGCCGACACTCTGGATTTGCCCGCTCTGTTCCTCACCAAGTAACTCGCCGGCGCCACGGATTTCCAGATCGTGGGTGGCCAGGGTGAATCCAGCCCCAAGATCCTGGGCTTCACTGATTGCTTCCAGTCGCTTGACTGCGTCGCCAGTCATTGAGCGTTTGTTGGGGGTCAGCAAGTAGGCATAGGCTTGGTGGTGGGATCGCCCCACACGACCACGCAGCTGGTGCAGCTGGGCCAGGCCAAATTTGTCTGCGCGTTCGATCAGTATTGTGTTGGCAGTTGGGACGTCGATACCGGTTTCGATAATGGTGGTACACACCAGTACGTTAAAGCGCTTGTGGTAAAAGTCACTCATGACCTGCTCCAGTTCGCGCTCACGCATCTGACCGTGACCGATACCGATGCGGGCCTCGGGAATCAGCTCCTGTAATTCTCGGGCGATACGCTCAATGCTTTTCACTTCATTGTGCAGGAAATACACCTGGCCGCCACGGAGGATCTCCCGCAGTATGGCCTCCTTCACCAGTGCATCGTCGCGCTCGCGCACGAAAGTTTTTACAGAGAGGCGTCGCGCCGGCGGCGTGGCGATGACTGATAGATCGCGAATGCCGGTCATTGCCATATTTAAAGTGCGCGGGATCGGTGTGGCGGTTAGGTTGAGGATATCCACTTCGGCGCGCAGGCTCTTGAGGCGCTCTTTCTGGCGTACCCCAAAGCGGTGTTCTTCGTCGATAATCAGCAGTCCGAGATTCTTAAAGTCCAGGTCGCTCTGTAGAAGCTTATGGGTACCGACAAGGATATCCACTTTGCCACTGGCTACCTTCTCTTTCACGCTGTCCACTTCTTTGCCTGAACGGAAGCGGGAGATCACTTCAATATTGATGGGCCAGTCGGCGAAGCGATCCTGGAAAGACTGGAAATGTTGCTGCGCTAACAGTGTGGTGGGTACCAGCATGGCCACTTGCTTGCCGGCATGGGCGGCGACAAAGGCCGCACGCATAGCGACTTCGGTTTTACCAAAGCCCACATCGCCACACACCAGTCGGTCCATGGGCTTTTTCGACTGCATGTCGCCAATCACGGCTTCAATGGCCTGCTGCTGGTCTGGTGTTTCCTCGAAGGGGAAGCCGGCTGAAAATTCTCTATAAGCCAGCTTAGGGTCGGCAAAAGCATGACCTACACGGGCTTCACGACGCGCATAGATATCCAGGAGTTCGGCAGCGGCATCACGAACTTTTTCGGCGGCTTTGCGCTTGGCTTTCTGCCACTGTTCGCTGCCCATTTTATGCAGTGGAGCCAGGGCTTCATCGGCACCGGAGTAACGGCTGATCAGGTGCAGGCTGGCTACGGGAACATAGAGCTTGGCTTCATTGGCGTATTCCAGAGTCAAGAACTCGGCAGGTTGTCCATCGATTTCCAGGTGTTGCAGGCCGCGGTAGCGTCCCACTCCTTGATCGATATGCACTACCGGGGCGCCGATACGCAATTCCGCCAGGTTTTTGACTGCATTGTCTGCATCATCTTTGGCTTTTTTGCGGCGGCGCTGTTGTAGCACCCGCTCGCCAAATAACTGCGGTTCCGCGATCAGGTTGACGGCTGGATCGGTCAGTAACAGGCCCTGATCCAGGGGCGCTACGGTGATCCCAATGGATTCACTGCTTTGGAGGAATTCTTCCCAGCTGGCATAGGTTGGGGGAGTCAGGCGAATACCTTTTAAAAGCTCCAGCAATGCCTCGCGGCGCCCACCGCTTTCGGCACAGAAGAGCACTCGTCCCGAGTACTCTATCAGGTAACTTTCCAGGGCGGCCATTGGCTGCTCGGCCTTGCCGTCTACTGGCAGGGTTGGAGGCACTTGGGTGGCAAAGTTGTAATTGCCCCGGGCATCGGGCAGCGTCTCTGCAGAGAAGATGGCCCTTGGCATCGATTTGAGCGCGCCATTGAATTCATTGATATCCAGCAGAATCTGGCGTGGTTGAAGAATTGGGCGGGTCAGATCGCCACGGCGGCTCTCATAGCGGTTGCTGACCTCGCGCCAAAAGCTATCAACAGGTGCTTGCACATTTCCCTGGATAAAAGCCTGGCTGTTCTTGGGAAGGTAGTCGAACAGGCTCGCGCAATTGTTATCGAAAAATAGTGGTAGGTAGTATTCGATACCCGCTGGGGCAATTCCTGCACTGATATCCTGGTAGATGGGCACAAGACTGGGGTCCACCTGGAATTGTTCATGCCAGTTCTGCAGAAAGCCGGAAAGACCGGCCTTGTGCATTGGGAACTCTCTCGCGGGCAGCAGGTGAATGGTTTCCACCTTATTCACTGTGCGTTGGGTTTCCGGGTCAAAGGTGCGCAGGGATTCAATTTCATCGTCGAATAGATCGATGCGATAGGGCAGTGGACTGCCCATAGGGAAAATATCCATGAGTGAGCCGCGCACGGCAAACTCACCATGTTCATAGACGGTATCTACACAGTGATAGCCTGCCTGCTCTAACAGGCGACGCTGGATATCAATATCAAATTGTTGCCCCTCATTGAGGATCAGCGCATTGCCGGCTACGTAATCACTGGGTGGCAAGCGATGCATTAGAGTGCTTACAGGCACTATAACGATGCCGCTCCCCATTTGCGGCAGGCGGTAGAGGGTGGCCAGGCGGTCCGAGATAATATCCTGGTGCGGGGAGAAGGTATCGTAGGGGAGAATTTCCCAGTCTGGAAAATGAAAGATCTCAAAGTCGCCCTCTGAGGCTGCATCTCTCCGCGCTTTGTTAAAAAATTTCAGCTGTACCTCTAAGCGGTGCGCTTCGAGGCTGTCACGAGTGATCAGCAGTGTGGGGGATTGACTGTTGCGAGCAGCATTCAGAATGGCGAGTGCGGCCGCTGCGCCGTGAAGTTGCCCCCAGAATTGCCGGTCGGTGGTGCTGTGAAATTTGGGGGGAGTCAGGGGCTGTATATCGGTCATCGTTCCTTAAATATCCGCGCTTTCATTTGCTGTAGTGCCAGGGGCGGCTATTGTAGCCGCGATCGGATCGGGCTGCAGTCTATGATATCTGTGCCTGTGGTTTCGATCTCAAACGGCTGCAATTTTTAGGGGGTTGCGTATCGCGAGGGCTTGTGACAACAAAAAGGTAGTTTTACTACATTTTTTTGGTTTTTTTTTGCGCAGTTGCGTAGCAGCGGGTGAATACTGATAATGCGCAGCCATACGGCCCCGAGTGGTTTGTGGGCCGTGATTTCCTGCCTATTAAACACATTGCAGAGGTGTCCGATAGTGACTCAGAAGCGACCGAAGCCCGCGGACTTTTTCAAGGACTGGAAACAGCGTGAAGCACTGGCTGAATCCATGATCCCGATGATTGGAAAGCTCAACCGTGAGAGCAACGTCGGTATTTATATGTACGGCCGCAACCTGGTTAATCGCTCAGTGCTGAGCATTATGAAAGCGCACCGTTTCGTGCGTCAGGTTGAGGAAAATGAACTCTCCGAGTTTGAAACCTTCCCTGTATTGGAAGCCATCTGCAAGATGGAGCTGGGTCCCGTACATATCGACCTGGGAACCATGACCAACAAGTACATGCGCGACGATCGCGGCTTGTCTGTGGATGAGTTTGTACGTGAAGAGCTGTCCGACGCAGCGGGTGCCGGCAAGCCTCTGCCTGAATCCAAAGATGTTGTGATCTACGGTTTTGGCCGTATCGGCCGTCTGGTTGCCCGCCTGCTGATCGACAAGGCCGGTAGTGGTGACGTTCTGCGTCTGCGCGCTATCGTACTGCGCAAGGGTAAGGCCCCCAACGATCTGGTGAAGCGCGCTTCTCTGCTGCGTCGCGACTCCGTACATGGCGCCTTCCAGGGCACTATCCGTGTAGACGAGGAGACCAACTCCCTGATCTGTAACGGTAACGAAATCAAGATTATCTACGCCAACTCCCCGCAGGAAGTGGATTACACCCAGCACGGTATCAACGATGCGATTATCGTTGACAGTACCGGTGTATGGCGCGATGAAGAAGGCCTGAGCCAGCACCTGCAGAGCCCCGGCGCCTCCAAAGTGCTTCTGACTGCACCGGGCAAGGGCGATATCAAGAATATCGTTTACGGTATCAACAGTAGCGACATCAAGCCGGAAGACAAGGTGCTGTCTGCCGCTTCCTGTACCACTAACGCCATCGTGCCTGTGCTGAAGGCGATGATGGACGGTTACGGCGTTGAGCACGGCCACGTAGAAACTGTACACGCCTACACCAATGACCAGAACCTGATCGACAACTATCACAAAGGTGAGCGTCGCGGTCGCGCAGCAGCGCTGAATATGGTTCTGACTGAAACTGGTGCCGCCAAGGCGGTTGCCAAAGCGCTGCCCGAGCTGAAAGGTAAGCTCACCGGTAACGCAATTCGCGTTCCAACCCCTAATGTTTCCATGGCGATCCTGAACCTGAATCTGGGTAAAGAGACCACCAAGGAAGAGCTGAACGAATATATGCGCGATGTGGCACTGCACTCGCCACTGCGTCAGCAGATCGATTTCACCAACTCCCCGGAAGTGGTATCCAGCGATTTTGTTGGCTCCCGCGTTGCCTGCGTATTCGATTCCACTGCGACTATCGTGGATGGTAAGAACGCAGTGCTCTACTGCTGGTACGACAACGAGTTCGGTTATAGCTGTCAAGTGGTTCGCTGCTTGGAAGATATGGCTGGCGTTCGTTATGAGTTGTTCCCTAAGAAAGACTAAGGCGTCAGCTTAAAGTCTGCAGGTCGGCTCTTTGGGCTGACCATGAGGGTGGGGCGGCAGTCACAGCCGTCCGCCCACATCTTTCCAAATCCCTGTTTTTTCAGTAGAAATTTCCCTTCTTAGTGCCACTTTGGACGCTTCCAGACTGGTAAAGCTTTTGCCCCATCTTTATAATGCGCGCGATTTTGCGGGGCGGCCGTGCGCCGAGAAGTTAGCGCGCACAACCTTTAGTTAGCTTCCTTCCGCCCGGTCTACGGGTGAAACGGCATAAGCCCTCGCAGCACAGAATTCCACAGTATGGCTCGCCAGTCCGGGATTGACTGTTTTTCAGTTTGAACCTGGGCGGGTGGGCTTTATTGCAATTTTATAAACTAGAAACTTAGGCATAGGCGTATGAGAAAGATCCGTCGGGGATTGGACTTACCCATATCCGGCGCGCCCGAGCAGGTCATCCACAAAGGACCTGCGATCAAGACCGTTGCTGTTCTCGGCCCCGATTATCACGGGATGAAGCCGACAATGGCAGTGGCTGTAGGGGATCGCGTCAATCTTGGTCAGCTACTGTTCAGTGACAAAAAAACCGAAGGCGTGCGCTACACCGCGCCGGCCGCCGGTCGTGTTGTTGCTATCAATCGCGGTGCCCGCCGTGTTCTGCAATCCGTTGTGATTGGCATAGACGGCGATGCAGCAGAACAGTTCCAGAGCTATAGCGCAGATAAGCTATCTGGTCTGACGCGCGAACAGGTCGTTGAGAACCTGGTTGAATCCGGTATGTGGACCGCACTGCGTACCCGCCCGTTCAGCCGCGTGCCCGCTTTGGATGCTAAACCGGAAGCGGTGTTTATCAATGCGATGGACACCAATCCTCTGGCTGCCAACCCAGAAGTGGTCATTGCCGAGAACCCCAAAGCCTTCTCTCAGGGCGTTGAGATTCTTTCCAAGCTGGCGGAAACCACTTACGTCTGTACCGCTCCTGATGCAGATATCCCCGTACCGAGCGCTGCGAATATTCGCCGCGAAGCTTTTGCCGGCCCCCACCCGGCTGGCCTGTCCGGTACCCATATCCATTACTTGAACCCGGTTTCCGGTTCTCGCAGTGTATTTACCATTAATTACCAGGATGTGATCGCCGTAGGCAAACTGTTTACCACCGGTAAACTGTTCACCGATCGCGTTGTTTCCCTGGCCGGCCCTCAAGTTAAGCAGCCCCGACTTGTGCGCACTCGTCTCGGCGCCAGCCTGGAAACTTTGACTTCCGGTGAGTTGAAAGGTGATAACGACCGCGTTATTTCCGGCTCCGTATTTGGCGGCAGCACTGCTGAAGGTCCTTTGGGTTACCTGGGTCGTTACCATAATCAGGTATCTGTGCTGGAAGAGGGTGGTGAGCGTCCTTTCCTGCACTATCTGCGTGCCGGTAACAAGCGCTTCTCCGTTTTCCCGATTTACCTTTCGCGCCTGTTCAAGAACAGACTGTTCAACTTCACCACCAGTACTAACGGTTCCGAGCGTGCCATGGTACCGGTCGGCACTTATGAGAAGGTCATGCCGCTGGACGTACTGCCGACCCAGCTACTGCGCTCCCTGATCGTGGGTGATACCGCTATGGCCCAGAAACTGGGTGCTCTGGAGTTGGATGAGGAAGATCTGGCACTGTGCACCTTTGTGTGTCCGGGCAAGTACGAATACGGCCCCATTTTGCGGGACAACCTGACCCGTATTGAGAAGGAGGGGTAAGTATGTTGCGTAAATTCCTCGATTCCATCGAACCGAAATTCCACAAAGGCGGCAAGTTCGAAAAGTTCTATGCCCTCTTTGAGGCCATTGATACTGGCTTGTTCCAGCCGGCTGATAAAACCAAAACCACCTCTCATGTGCGCGATGGTATCGACCTGAAGCGTATTATGATCACCGTGTGGGCTTGTGCGATGATCCCTGCCTTCTACGGTATGTGGAATATCGGTTTCCAGGCCAACACTATTCTGGAAGGTATGACCAATCCGGATCTGTCCGGCTGGCGTCACGCCATTATTGGTGCTCTGACCTCCTATAACCCTGCGAGCCTGTGGGACAACTTTGTCTACGGAGCCATGTACTTCCTGCCGATTTATGCGGTCACCTTTATTGTGGGTGGTATTTGGGAAGTGCTGTTCGCCGCTGTGCGCGGTCACGAAGTGAACGAAGGTTTCTTCGTAACCTCTATTCTGTTTGCCTTAACCTGTCCGCCGGATCTGCCTCTGTGGATGGTGGCAATGGGCATCAGCTTCGGTGTGGTGATCGGTAAGGAAGTGTTCGGTGGTACCGGCAAAAACTTCCTCAACCCGGCACTTACCGGTCGTGCGTTCGTATTCTTCGCCTACCCGGCAGCGATGTCTGGCGATGCAGTTTGGACTGCGGTTGACGGTTACACCGGTGCTACCGCGCTGTCTGTCATGGCCAGCGAAGGTATCCAGAACGGTATCGTGAATGCTGCGGTTGGCCAGGTAACCTGGTTCGACGCTTTCTTCGGCAAGATACATGGTTCCATCGGTGAAACTTCTACCCTGGCTATCCTGATTGCCGGTGTAATTCTGATGGGCATGAAGATCGCCAGCTGGCGCATCGTAGCCGGTACTCTGCTGGGTATGATGGCCACCGCATTTATGTTCAACATGATCGGTTCCGAAACCAACCCGATGTTCCAGGTACCCTGGTACTGGCACCTGGTGGTGGGCGGTTTTGCTTTCGGCCTGATCTTTATGACCACTGACCCGGTTTCCGCTGCTATGACCAACACTGGTCGCTGGTGGTACGGCATCCTGATCGGGGTGATGGTTGTCCTGATTCGTGTAGTGAACCCGGCCTTCCCGGAAGGCATGATGCTGGCGATCTTGTTCGCTAACCTGTTCGCTCCGCTGTTTGACCACTTTGTGGTGCAGTCCAATATCAAACGGAGGTTGGCACGTGGCTAATAAAGATTCCGTAACCGGTACTCTGATTGTCGCGCTGGTAATGTGCCTGGTGTGCTCTGTGGTGGTTTCCACTGCGGCGGTAATGCTGAAGCCTGCCCAGCAGGCGAATGCCGAGCTGGACATGAAGCGCAACGTACTGATGGCTGGTGGCCTGCTGAAGGACTCTCGCGCTAACAAAGCGGAAGTAGAGAAAGCCTTCGCCGATGTGAAGATCAAATACGTTGATCTGAACACCGGTAAGTTCACCGATGAAGCGCCGGCTGGCGGCAGCGGTCGCGCTGCTTCCAAGATTCCCTCTGCCAGTGAGAGACTGCCGGCAGACGAGGATACCGCCAAGATTATCCGTCGGGAAAACATTAAAGAGGTTTACCTGGTAGAGAAAGATGGCCAACTGGACAAGATCATTCTGCCTGTCCGTGGCTACGGACTTTGGGGTACCTTGTACGGCTTCCTCGCGCTGGAGAGCAACCTAGACACCGTAGCGGGCCTCGGCTTCTACGAGCACAAGGAAACTCCCGGACTGGGTGGCGAAGTGGACAACCCTAACTGGAAAGCCCAGTGGGTTGGTAAGCAAGTCTTCAACAAGCAAGGCGACGTAGATATCGCTGTGATCAAAGGCCAGGTTAACCCCAACAGCCCGAATGCGATTCACGAAGTAGACGGCCTGTCCGGTGCAACTCTGACCAGTAAGGGCGTTAGCAACCTGGTGAACTTCTGGCTGGGTAACCAAGGTTATGGTCCCTTCCTGAAAAACCTGAAAGCAGGGGAGGCATAAGCATGAAAATCAAAGAGACTCTGCTAGAGCCGATTTTTAACAACAACCCGATCGCACTGCAGATCCTGGGCATCTGTTCTGCACTGGCTGTAACCAGCTCGCTGCAGGTAACCCTGGTAATGTGTATCGCTCTGACCTCGGTTGTGGCCTGTTCCAACGTTGCGGTATCTCTGATCCGCAACCAGATCCCGAACAGTATCCGCATCATCGTTCAGATGACCGTGATTGCCTCATTGGTAATCCTGGTGGATCAGTTGATCAAGGCTTTGGCATACGACATCTCCAAGCAGTTGTCCGTATTCGTTGGCCTGATCATTACCAACTGTATCGTAATGGGTCGTGCGGAAGCCTTCGCTATGAAGAACCCGCCGCTGCCCAGCTTCTTCGATGGTCTCGGTAACGGTCTGGGCTACAGCGTTATCCTGATTGGTCTCGCGGTAATCCGTGAACTGTTCGGCGCTGGCAAACTGTTCGGTGTAGATATCCTGACCACCGTGAGCAACGGCGGCTGGTATATCCCCAACGGCCTGCTGTTATTGCCGCCCAGTGCATTCTTCCTGATCGGCCTGTTCATCTGGGCAATCCGCGCCTGGAAGCCTGCCCAGGTTGAGCAAGACGAGTTCAAGATTGCGCCTAATTCCCAAGCGCAGGAGGCCTAATCCATGGAACATTATATTTCTTTGATTATCCGCGCCGTTTTCGTTGAAAACATGGCGTTGGCCTTCTTCCTCGGTATGTGTACCTTCTTGGCCGTATCGAAGAAGATCGAAGCTGCGATTGGCCTGGGTGTTGCGGTTATCGTGGTACTGACTCTGACAGTACCGGTGAACAACCTGATTTACACCTACCTGCTGAAAGACGGCGCACTGGCCTGGGCCGGTTACCCCGACGTGGACCTGAGCTTCCTCGGCTTGCTGTCTTACATCGGCGTAATTGCGGCACTGGTACAGATCCTGGAGATGTTCCTGGATAAATATGTACCAGCGCTCTACAACGCCCTGGGTGTATTCCTGCCGCTGATCACCGTGAACTGCGCCATCATGGGTGCCTCCCTGTTCATGGTTGAGCGCGAATACGCGTTCGGTGAGAGTGTTGCCTACGGTTTCGGTGCCGGCCTTGGCTGGGCACTGGCGATTACTGCTCTGGCCGGTATTCGTGAAAAGCTGAAGTACAGTGACGTTCCGGATGGCCTGAAAGGTCTGGGCATCACCTTCGTAACCGTTGGTCTGATGTCCCTGGGCTTCATGTCCTTCGGCGGCATCGATATCTAAGCGGGGAAAACAATAGAATGAGTATTGAAATTATCCTCGGCGTAGCGATGTTTACCGTCATCGTACTGGCGCTGGTGGCGGTGATCCTTGCGGCCCGCTCGCGCCTGGTAAACACCGGCAACGTCAACATTTTGGTTAACGGTGAGAAGACTCTCACCGTGCCAGCCGGCGGCAAGCTGCTGCAAACCCTGGCTGCCAATAACCTGTTCCTGGCCTCCGCCTGTGGTGGCGGCGGCAGTTGTGCGCAGTGTGTGTGTAAAGTGACTGCGGGCGGTGGCGATATGTTGCCGACTGAAGCGGCTCACTTTACCCCGCGCGATGCGAAAGAAGGCAAGCGTCTTTCCTGTCAGGTTGCGGTTAAGCAGGACATGGAAATCGAAGTGCCGGAAGAGGTATTCGGAGTGAAGCAGTGGGAGTGCACTGTGGAATCCAACCCCAACGTTGCCACCTTCATTAAGGAGCTGACCTTGCGTCTGCCCGAAGGCGAAAACGTTGACTTCCGTGCTGGCGGTTACGTACAGCTGGAAGCCCCAGCTCACCACGTTAAATTTGCCGACTTCGAAGTAGAAGACCAGTACCGCGGTGACTGGGAGCACTTTGGCTTCTTCAAGCTGGAGTCCAAGGTGACCGAGCCTGTGGTTCGCGCTTACTCCATGGCTAACTACCCGGAAGAAAAAGGTGTTGTTAAGTTCAACATCCGTATTGCGACTCCGCCGCCCCGCACCGAGGGTATCCCGCCGGGTCAGATGTCTTCCTACGTGTTCAGCCTGAAGCCGGGTGACAAGATCAAGGTGTACGGACCCTTCGGTGAGTTCTTTGCCAAGGAAACCGACAACGAGATGGTGTTTATCGGTGGTGGTGCCGGTATGGCGCCGATGCGTTCACACATCTTCGACCAGCTCAAGCGTCTGAATTCCAAGCGCAAGATCAGCTTCTGGTACGGCGCGCGTTCTCTGCGCGAGATGTTCTACGAAGATGACTACAACGGTCTGGCTGCTGAGTTTGATAACTTCAAGTGGCACGTGGCCTTGTCTGATCCGCAACCAGAGGACAACTGGACGGGTTACACTGGTTTCATTCACAACGTGGTGTATGAAAACTACCTGAAGGACCACCCGGCTCCGGAAGACTGTGAGTACTACATGTGTGGACCACCCATGATGAACGCCGCAGTAATCAGCATGCTCAAAGACTTGGGCGTAGAGGATGAAAATATCCTCCTTGATGACTTCGGTGGTTAAACGGAGAGCTTAGTTTGCTAAACGCAATCAAAGCCCCGATAAAAGCAAAAACAGGGCCCGTTCTTCCGGCCCTGTTTTTGCTTTGGGCAACTGTAATTTTCACTGCCTGTACTCCGGCAGCGGAAAACTGGCAGATTAGTGGCCGCACCATGGGGACCATCTATCACATCACTGTTGTCGATGTACCGCAAAGCGTAAAGCGTAGCGAGCTGCAAGCGTTAATTGACGATGAGCTGCAGCAGGTCAACCAGGAGATGTCCACCTATATCGAGGACTCGGAGTTGATGCGTTTCAACCGCGGTCCTGTAGGTGAGGCCATCCCGGTCAGTGAGCCGTTGGTAGATATTGTGACGCTGTCCCTGGATATTTATCGACGCAGTCAGGGTGCCTTCGAGGTTACCGTTGGCCCATTGGTTAACTTGTGGGGATTTGGTCCCCAACCAGAGCCTGAGAAAATTCCTTCGGATGTGGAGATAGCCGGCCTACAAAAGGTAGTCGGCTCCGATGCACTTAAAGTGACCCGTAAACCGGATACGATCACTCGTCAGAGACCGGTAGAAATTGACCTTTCGGCTATCGCCAAGGGGCACGGCGTCGACCGGGTTGCACTGTTGCTGGAGCAGCAGGGAATTCGCAACTACTTGGTCGAAATCGGCGGTGAACTGCGTACCCTGGGTGTGAATCCAAAAGGTAAGACCTGGGTAATTGGTATTGAAGCACCTGACTCGTTCGGCCAGATGGTTCAACAGCCCATTGGTGTTAGTGGTAAGGCGGTGGCTACCAGTGGTGATTACCGGAATTACTATGAACGCGATGGAGTGCGCTATGCACACAGTATCGACCCCCGAACTGGTCGACCGTTACAGCACAAGCTGGCCTCGGTAACAGTGCTGGCAGATACCTGTGCTGAAGCAGATGGCCTTGCTACCGCTCTCAATGTACTTGGGGCTGAAGAAGGGTTGGCTTTGGCCGAACGTGAAAACCTGGCTGTTTTCATGCTGGTAAAAACTGATAAGGGTTTCGAGGAGCGCTATAGCCGCGCCTTCGCACCCTACTTAGAGAGGTCTGAGTAATGACAATATTTATCTTTGCTTTTATTGCCATGCTGTTAGTAGTCGCCGGAATGGCACTCGGCGCCATGGTGCAAAATAAGCCACTAAAAGGCTCCTGTGGAGGTCTGAATAATATCGGCATGAAGCAGGACTGCACCATTTGTGGTGGCAACGACGATGAGTGCGAAAAAGAGCAAGAGCGTAAGCGTCAGCAAAAGGTTGCCGCTGAAGACCTCGCTTACGACGCGACTAAGCGCAAGTAAGCAATCTCTCCCAAGCCCGTAATTAACGGGCTTGTTGTTTTATATCATTGGCACCTTCTGTGCTGATTTTAGTATTGAGTGTGAGGCATTCTTAAATCTCATACTCCGTTTTGGAAAAATAGAATTAGAGCTATAGATGGCAGAGCAAAAGTTTGACTTGGTTGTAATTGGTTCTGGTCCCGCTGGTGAGGCCGCCGCAATGAGCGCTGCGAAAAAAGGCATGCGTGTCGCAGTGATTGAAAAACGCCAAGTAGTGGGCGGTAACTGTACCCATAAGGGCACCATTCCCTCCAAAGCTCTGCGCCACTCTGTCAAACAATTAATGCGTTATAACACTCAGAGTGTTTTTCGTGCTTTGGGTGAACCGCGCCGCCTAACCTTTCCTCAGGTGATGCAAACGGTCAATAAAGTGATTTCCTATCAAGTGGAAATGCACACCTCTTTTTATGCGCGCAATCGGGTTGAGCTAATCGTTGGGGCGGCAAATTTCCGCGATGCGAATAGTGTAGAAGTACAGCTGCCCGATGGCGCCACAGAAATTGTCACCGCGAAAAAATTTATTATTGCCACGGGTTCCCGTCCATATCGTCCCGCAGATGTGGACTTTGATCACGAGCGTGTCTACGACAGCGATATGATTCTGGATATGCAGCATACACCGCATTCCATCATGATCTACGGCGCCGGCGTGATTGGCTGTGAATACGCTTCTATTTTCGCTGGTCTTGGTATCAAGGTAGATTTGATCAATACCCGCAGTAGCCTGTTGGAATTTCTGGATGATGAGATCTCTGATGCCTTGAGTTACCACTTGCGAGATATGGGCGTTACCGTTCGCCACCAGGAGGAGTATGCGCGTGTGCTCCCCAATGATCAGGGCGTGATTATGGAAATGCAATCAGGTAAGCGTATCCATGCAGACGCGCTGCTCTGGTGCAATGGTCGTACAGGTAATACCAGCTCCCTGGGCCTGGAAAATGTCGGCCTCGAAGCGAATCACCGCGGCCAGTTAAGTGTAGATGATCACTATTGCACTGAAGTGGATAATATCTTTGCGGTGGGCGATGTTATTGGTTGGCCTAGCCTTGCCAGTGCCTCCTATGACCAGGGTAGGGCGGTAGCAGCAGCTATTGCCGGTCGCGGGCACCGTGTAATCGAGGATGCGCCCACTGGTATTTATACCCTGCCGGAAATTTCCTCAGTAGGAAAAACAGAATCCGAACTGACAGCCGCCAAGGTACCCTATGAGGTGGGGCGTGCGCTCTTTAAACACACTGCACGCGCACAGATCTCTGGTGAGCGCGTGGGCATGCTCAAGATCCTGTTCCATATTGAAACCCGTGAAATTCTCGGCATTCACTGTTTTGGTGCCGAAGCGGCAGAGATTGTGCATATTGGTCAGGCTATCATGAAGCAGCCCTCGCCAAATAACACCATCGATTATTTCGTTAACACCACATTTAACTACCCCACCATGGCAGAGGCCTACCGTAGTGCCGCACTGGATGGTCTCAACCGGGTTGCAAGATTATGACAGAGCCCTCTCCCCATGAATTTCAGGAGTTGGTAAAGGGATTTTTTGAAAAGATCCCTTTTAATCAGCAGATTGGCCTTGAAATGCGCTCCCTAGACCTAGAGGCACTTACTCTCTCCGCCGGCTTTCAACAACGCCCGGAGTTGATAGGTAACGTCTGGACGAATATTTTGCACGGCGGCGTAATTGCCACTGCTCTGGATACTGTCGGTGGCCTTACCGCAATGGTTGCTGCATATCAGCGCATGGGGGATCTGCACTGGAAAGAAAAAGCCGATCGCCTTTCTAAGCTGGGTACGGTAGATATGCGCGTGGATTATTTAAAGCCCGGAAGGGGGGAGCACTTTCTCTGTGAAGGCTCGATTTTACGCACGGGCAATAAACTCGTGGTTGCGCGTATGGAGTTGAGTAATGACCGGGAAGAATTAATTGCTACTGGGACTGCCACATTTCTCTACTGATGCCCCCTTGGATTAGCTGCAAGAACTGGCTTGCAGTTAATTTGGTAAGCTGAAATGCTTTTGTAAATTGCAAGGGGCCATTGTGAAAATATTACGATGTGAAAGCCATCATGTACCTGAGGTGGCTCAATTATTTGATGAATACAGGGTATTTTGTGGCTATAAATCGGACTTAATTGGAACTGAGTCTTTTCTGGGCAACTTGATCGACAGTCAGGCTTCCACACTTTTTATAGCAATAGATTCCGAGTGTTCTGGGGTAATGGGTTTTGTGAATCTTTATCCCAGCTTTTCTTCCCTTGCTCTTACACGCCTGTGGATTTTAAATGACTTAGGTGTTTCAAGCCGCTATAGGGGGAGGGGCGTTTCTAAAAAGCTGATCCAGGTTGCGATAGATTTTGCCAAGGAAACTCAGGCCATTCGTATTGAACTTAAAACAGAGAAAAGAAACAATCGCGCACGTCAGTTATATCAGTCTTTAGGTTTTGAGATTGACTGTGAAAATATTTACTACAGAGTACCCTGTTAAAAAGTAACGGGTCTTTTAGCAAAGAGTGAGAGAAGGATTTAAAGCTCAGCCGTTTTTAGAGGTCATGCCTGGGGCTCAATCTAATCTAATGGACTGCTAATCCCACGTTCATGAACACCAATCACGTGTGTGTAGATCGTCGTAGTACTTATATCATTGTGACCAAGAAGTTCTTGAATATTACGAATGTCTGCACCTGATCGTAATAGGTTGGTAGCGAATGAATGCCTGAAGGTGTGGCAGCTGGCTTTTTTTCGTATACCCAAGCTCGAAATAGCCTTGGCAACTGCACGCCTTATCTGTTGTTCTCCAATATCATGCCTTCGTATGATATCGCTACGAGGATCGAGCGAGCGCTCTCTAGCAGAAAATATATATTGCCAAACGGGGTTGATGGCAGCCTTTGGAAACTTTCTGGCTAGCGCAAATGGGAGATAGACCTCGCCATATCCTTCAACGAGATCCTGCTGATGGAGCGAGAGAGCATAGTGAATTTGGGCCCTTAATGGTTCAATAAGAGATTTAGGTAGTAGGGTCCTTCTCCACTTTTCACCCTTGGCTTCACGTACGAATATACACTGCTCTGTAAAATCAACGTCTTTCACCCGAAGCCGCACGGCTTCCATGACCCTAAGACCGGAACCGTACATCAAAGATGCAGCAAGCTTTGCCGGGCCAGTAAGCTGCCCCAAAATATCTGTCGCCTCCACATGGCTGAAAACCACCGGCAGCCGCCTGGGGCGGTGGCTGCTGTGAAATTTGAGCTCACCTAGTTCAAGGCCCATAAACTGCTTGTATAAAAATACGACTGCATTCAAAGCCGTTTTTTGGGTATTGATTGATACGGATCGATTGGTTGCCAAATGGCTAAGCCACTTATTCACTTCAGCCTTGCCTAATACTTCTGGGTGGCGCATCTGATTAAAGCGAATGAAGTCTTTAATCCAATAGCAATAGGTTTGCTCGGTTTTGTATGCCAAATACTTTGATCGCATAAAAGTTCGCAATCGATCCATAAATCGAGAGGAGCTTTTGGGGATCGGTATAGGAATGTCATCCATTTAAACACACCCAACTCTGGTTATATATACAGTCTTGCAAAAAATATGACCAGATGCGAGCTGGAATTTCGGTCATCGTGACCGTTATTTTGATAGGTTTAGCAAATATGCTCAAAAAATCATTAAATACAATGAGTTACGTAAAGTGGTATATTTAGGGATAGTGGTCGCAGTGACCATATTTCCACATTGCACCTTCGTATCATTTTTGTATAACTATATGATTTTAAAGTGATTCAAAGGGGGCTGTCGTGGGATTGCTTCTGAAATAGTAATCAGGATAATAGTGGTCATGATGATCACTATATAAATGTTATGTGCCCCAAACATGAGAGATATATTTTGAGCAAGTGGCTCTATTTGATTGTTGTTTTCGTGCTCGCGGGTTTGCTTTACCCGGCAATCTATCTGTTTGGCCTTGATGGCTTTCGAGACGGCATCCTATTCAAAGTTCCCACATTAATTATCTACGGAGTTCTAGCAGGGTTCTTTCTGTACCCCTTCGTTGAAGGCTACAGGCGATACAAAGCTGGGAGTAAGCGCGTAGCCTTGGTTATGCTCGTTTTTGGTATTATCTTTCCCGTCGTAAGTGGGGCGTTCTTAATAGTTCTCTTTGAATCAATGTTACGCGAAGGAAACAATAGTGGGCATAGCAGCACATAACCAGGCCAGGCAGTACGCTCCGGCGCTGCGCGCCTCCGCGGGACAGCCCACGCTGGCAACGTTATTGTGGCGGTCAATTTTTAGATAGTTTGTAGTTGCTGCAAGTAACAATCTCTACCTGAATACACTTCACCAGAGAGTTCTCCTGCAAACTGGTACCGCAGTTTCGTTCAAGTGCCTTCGTTTAAAGCCAACAAGTTCTGCAAGCTAGCTGCAGCATTGTGGAGTGCCAGTCAGTTAGTTAACCGGTGGGAAAAGTATGGTATTTTTCCCAGTAGATTTATCGGGCAGTGGCCAGCCAACGTTGGCTGGCAAAGAGCAAGTAGGTTGTTCTGTGCGCGCCAGCTATAACCAGGCCAGGCAAGATCGCCCAGCCGGTGGCTGGGCTGGACAGCCTACGCTTTGCTTCGGCTGCCCTTGCTGGCTACGTTATACGTATTTATGAAAGTTAGGTTTATAGACAATAAGCATTCCATGACTACAGGAAAAGAGTATATTGTCCTCGGCATAGAGTGCGATGATTACAGAATCATAAATGATAATAATGACCCTTGCTTATATGAGCCAAGCTCATTTGAAGTAATCGACCCAACTGAACCAGAGTTTTGGGTTAAAGAGTATGGAGAAGATGGAGAGAGGTATGCCTATCCCATTGAGTGGAACGAGGCAGGTTTCTTTGAAGACTATCACGACAATAATAATTCAGTTGTTAGTAAATTTTGGCAAGACTGCAAAAAATATTATGGTATTAGCAAACACGCATAACCAGTGCAGGCAAAATCGCCCGCAAGCGGGCTGGACGTCGCTGACGCTCCGCCTTTGCTGCAGGCGTTAACCATCTATGAGAACACCAGTATCCATCGCAGGAATCGGAGTAGTAATTGGCGTGACGATCCAAATGGGATTCCTGCTCAATTCAGAAGTGCTTTATGGTAGCTACTTAACTGCTTTAGGGATTTTATTGGGCCTTGTAGTCGGTGTGGCTATCTATTTATACAAAAAGCATAGAAATGCCCAGTCAATGTACGTCATGCTGGACTACAGCGGTAAGCTACCCTGGTATAAGGGTGTATTTCACACAGAGCTAATCTTATCGCTTTGTATCGTGTTTACGATGGTTGCCGTATCGCTTTTAAACAACGTACCTAATGTCTTTGCCACTTATGAACAAGGCTTCGTTGTTTCGAAAAAAGGCGAGCGTCGCATTCGTTACGACCAGTTTCAATATATAGAGCTTACTGATAATGATGTTGTCGTAAAGCACTTAACTGAAAACAAAAATTTCACAATAGGTCAGCAGGTCACGGTAAAAATGCGCAAGGGGCTTTTAGGTTTTCCCCTAGTAGTGGAGGTACTGCCAAGCAATGGTTAACAAGGCAAGGCACAATCGCCAGCAAAGCTGGCTGGACCTACGCACTTTGTGCTCCGGCCTGTGCTTGCGACGTTAAAGGTACGTCAATGATTAGAGCAGTTCTCGTAATAGTCTCCCTAAGCATAATGTCGGGTTGTGTTGGTTTTGCTGTTGGAACTTACGGGAAAAAAGAATGGGCTAGAACAGAATTCAGTCTAGGGAATGAGAGAAATAAATTCTCATTCGAAAAGAGAGATTCGCCTTACTCAGAACTTGAAATTATCGAACGTTGGGGAAAACCTGATTCTGTAGATCAATTTGAGTATTGCAAAGTACTTATATATAAAGACGGAACGTCGTGGGCTGGTGCTGGAGCATTTGTTGGCGTAGTACCAGTTCCGCTCGCAGTACCAACTGGAACGTATAAGAATCGCTTCTATCTTCGTAACAATGCAGCTGTTGGCTTAATTCAAGAGTACGGAGAAGTAGATCGTGCTGTTGGATATACGTGTGGTAGTAACGAGTGCGCGGCTAGCTCTGGTGAAAAGGTTAATGAGCCTGAGGTTGATCCTAAAGTGGCAGTAACACAGTGGTGTGGCAAGTCCCTTTAACAAACGCAGGCAGTATAGCTCCGGCCCTTCGGGCCTGCGCGGGACGCCCAACGCTGTGCACCTATTGTGCTTGTCGCTGCGCTCCTTTTTAGCACAATAGGTGCACAACATTGGTCGCCCCTGCTGCGGTCGTTAAACATCTAATGGATATTATCGAGTTGCATGATTTGATCTCTGAGGTTATTGAAAGTCTCCCCGAACAAGAATCTAGAGAGCTGACTGCCCTTTGTGATTCTTTAGAAGAGCTTGGCCCTAATGAATGGAGTATTAGGATTGCGAAATTCTCAAATAAAATGCTCCTAAACAATATTGGCGATACCGAAAAACTACTGAAGTTAGAGGCTGAGGCAGAGAATGCCGGCTCCATCGAGATCAAACCAATCTACCTGTTGTTAATTTTAGTTCTAGTGGTATTGGTGGTGTATTATGTTTAACAAATCAATGAACTACGCGCCTTCGGCGCCGGACAGCCTACGCTACGCTCTGGCTGCCGGTTATTGAAGCGTTATACGATCGAAATATGAACGAGAAGCTCCTTAAGATTATCAATGAACGTCAGTTGGTCTCTGCAATGAACAAAACCAAGTGGCGTGAAGTTTGCGAGGACCTTGAAAAGCTTCATTCTTCATATATCTGTGTTCGTTATAAACTAATTACGTCAGATGAGATTTTTGGCTTTAGTCCAGTTTGGTGGGATCAATTATTCGAATATTCTTCAGCAATAGAATGGCTTGATTTCAACCCTATTGTAAGTGAGTATCAAGGTCATCTCATATCAGATAAAAAAACTGATAGGTCTGCGGAGATACTAAGTATCTTAAAGAGATACAGTATTAAATATTCAAATCAGGAATCATACTTTCGAGTTTGGGGTTACTTAAACCCAGGAGCTTGCCCTGAATTCGTATAACAAAGCTATTCACCGGAACAGCAGTCCTTCGTTGCAATTTATGCACTACGCTGCCGCTTCGTTAACATAAATTACAACTACAGCCCGCTGTCCAGTGATAGCGGCGTTAAAAATCGGTCTATGAACACAGGATATCTCTTCAAAATTGTTTGGCGCGGCTGGTTTACTAGCGTAAGTATTCTGGCATTCATAGCTATTTTACTTGGATACTTTTTTGGTCCAGAGCTAGGAAAACCTCTCATTTTGCTCTTGGCCCTGGTCCCCGTAATAGCCGCGCTCCAAGGGGTACTTGTAGCAGCATTGGTGTGTGCTGGAGTCAAAATATGGCCTTTGAAATAGCTCAGAAGGTAATCATTTTTAACAAGGCTAGGCTGTACGCTCCGGCGCTACGCGCTTCCGCGGGACGGCCCACGCTATGCGCTGAGCGCATAAACAGCGTAGGCCGCCCCAGCTGGCAACGTTAGGTGAGTAAATGAAGAAATACGTAGCTCTTCTGTTCGTTAGCTTTCTATCTGGCTGTGCTGATACAGATATTCGTAGCTGCAAAATATCTGCAGTAGAGGCTGCAACTCTTGAACGGAATATTCGTGTATTTATGAATGAAGCACCAAATGGAGAGTGCTCGGATGTTCTCGCTGGTGATGCGTTCTTCCACAGAGATTTCAGAAATTCATGTCTGGTAGCTGTCTCATATCCCCAAGATAACAAAAATTGCGGCGCAGTATTGGATGGTGAATATCATATTGTTTTTGATCCTAAATCTCTCAAGCCAATAGAGGAGCTGCCATGGATAGTTCCGTACTACTAGGCAGGAACTCACCTAACAATCACAGGCAGGTTGCTACGGCCCTTCGGGCCTCCGCGGGACGGCCTACGCTTCGCTTCGGCCGCCCCTGCTGTGAGCGTTATGTGTCTATAGGAAATTAGAATTGTACGAACGTCTACCAGACAAGGAGCCAACATCATTCGAGTTAAAGATCTTCAAGTGGGTATTTCTTCCTGTAATTGCCATTGGTTTATTTCTTATATTCTCTGACGTAAGCAAAGGTCGGAATAAGTGTGAGAATATCTGCCTCGAAAAAGAGTTCCCTGACTTTCGTTATACCCCAAGCGGGCGTTATGGCATTGGTGGCAATACGTGCCACTGCTTAACAGAAGAAGAAAGTAACATTAAAAATCGCATACCCGAGGGTACTCGTGTATTTTGAGCATCAACACATAACCAGGCTAGGCAAGCTCGCCCACCCCCTTCGGGGCTGGGCTGGACAGCCTACGCGTTGCTTCGGCTGCCCTTGCTAGCGGCGTTAACTTTCCAGGAGCATCGAGATCAAAGCGAGTGAATTTCCAGAATTAGTTGGTTCACTATCAAAGGAGTGGAAGGTGTACTTCTACGAGTCACTTGCACACAATCTGACCGTATCCGCTAGGCTAGTTTGGTCAAACGATGACACCTCGGATTCTGAGAAATTAGATCAGCTAAAGTGGCTTAATGAGATTCAGCACCGTGTGACGTCAAAGATTCAAGTTGAGCGCACTAAGCGGCATGAATGGCCAGAATTAGAGTTTATAGAGATGGCCAATCACTATGTAAAGTTGTGCCCAGCCATTTCAGGCATGGTTGCCGGCGCAATTTCAAAATCATATGAGCATGTAGCTAGTGTCAAAAGTTAACAAATCAATCAACTTCGCGCCTTCGGCGCCGGACAGCTTACACTACACTTCGCTTCGTTACAGCTGCCGGTTATTGAGGCGTTATAAGTAAAACCATGGATCAGCTTCAGATAGGAAACGAATCAGATTATTGCGTAGTTCTCGATAACCCACGACTCAATGATGAGGGGTGGGTAGAGTACTATGATCTGCATCTAAAGTCGGACGCAATGAATGCAACCGTCAAAGTAGAGAACTTGCCGTATACAGTCGCAATTTGGGAGTTCTTTAAAGACCTCGATGACAACTGGTCAGGCTGGGAGGGTGAGAAATCTTGGCGAGCACTGGAGGATGAATTTAGGCTAGAAGCCACAATATCGAACACAGGTCACGTCAATCTAAGCTTTCAACTCAACTTATATAACTATGAGTGGCGTGCTATTGCAAACATATGTATTGAGTCGGGGCAGCTAAGCCAGTTGTCACGTAACATCTATAAATTCTTCCGAATCAATGCAAACTTATAACAAGGCCAGGCACACTCGCCCCTTAGGGGCTGGACCTACGCACTGCGTGCTCCGGCCCGTGCTGGCGGCGTTATAAGTCATGTTGAGAAAATGCCCAAAATGTAAAGAGAAAACTGTAAAGGTAAAGATGTTATCTTTCTCAAGTAGAATGCATTGTGAGAAATGCTTTTTCCAGTATGAATATGCAGCCTTATCTAAGAGGGTGATAGCGTTCGGATGCGCGTTTATACCTATTCTTGCTATTTACTTGGGATTGAGGTTTCAAAGTTTACTGGTTTTTGGCTCCTTACTACTAGCGGGTCCGTTTTTAGCTGAGTTTGTTTTTGCAAAATACTGCCCACTAAAGCCAGTTAGTGCTAGGGCGTTAAGGAAGAAACATCGTGGCAAAAACTTATAACAAACTGCGGCACAATCGCCCGCAAGAAGCGCGGGCTGGACTCGCTGCACTACGTTTCGCTCGCCTGTGCGCAGAGCGTTATTGTGGCGGTCAATTTTTAGATAGTTTGTAGTTGCTGCAAGTAACAATCTCTACCTGAACACGCTTCGCCAGAGAGTTCTCCTTCAAACTGGTACCGCAGTTTCGTTCAAGAGCCTTCGTTTTAAGCCAACAAGTTCTGCAAGTTAGCTGCCGCATTGTTGAGTGCCAGGCAGATAGTTAATTGGTGGGGAAAGTATGGTACTTTTCCCTGTAAATTTATTGGGCAGTGGCCAGCCAAAGTTGGCTGGCAGAGAGCAAGTAGGTCGTTCAGAGCGCGCCAGCTATAACCAGGCCAGGCAAGATCGCCCAGCCGGAGGCTGGGCTGGACAGCCTACGCTCCGCTTCGGCTGCCCTTGCTGGCAACGTTAAATGTCTATGAGCGAATATCCAGTACTTATTGGCGGAGTGGGTTTAGTTAAGGGTCGAATTAAGAATATCGGCCAAGCAATGGCTTCTGTTTGTGAAGAAGTTAAACTCATCATCGAACAAAGCAGAGCCTTTGATGAAATGCCGTTCAAAGAAATAAATATGATCATTCGCTGGGGCAATGAAAGAATTGAGGCCCCAGAAATAGGCCCATTGCGTAAGGCCAAAAATAGTCTTGAGGTTGCAACAACTATCAGCCTTTCCGAAGGTAAGGAAATAGAAAATAGCCCTGAGCAGCTGAAGGCAATGGTAAAAGGTGAGCTTGTAAAAGTATTTAAAGCAGTAGAGGCAAAGTATGGCCTGTGCCAAATCAACATTTAACAAGTCAAGGCAGCATCGCCACTTCGTGGCTGGACGCGCTAACGCGCGCCGCTGCTTGAGGTGTTAAATTTATATGAGCAAGAATCAATATCGAACTCTAATTGTACTATCGCTAGCCATAGGTTTGCTTTCTGGCGTGTACGACTATATTTGGCCTGACCCAATAACCGACCAGGTTTTTGATTATATTGTCGAGATAGAGCCAGAAATTGACGGCACAAAACTTGTTGTGGCTGGCGCACTAGCTGTTCTTGCCATCATTATGGCACTAGTTTCAGTGGTCGGTTTGCTTCTGTTCAAGTCATGGGCAAGACATGTTTATGCTGCTGGGTTTGTTGCTGCATTTGCTCTTTATCCATTCATGGGCGTTACGGTTTACAGCGGTTTCAGCCAAGTGCTCTATGACATATCTATGGTGTTGTCTGGCGTGCTGCTGGCATTAATGTATTACTCACCTGTAGCGCGGCACTATGAGAAAAAAATTTAACAAGACCAGGCACAATCGCCCACTTCGTGGGCTGGACCTCCGCACTGCGTGCTCCGGCCTGTGCTGGCAGCGTTAGGAGTTCTTGGGTTGAAGAACGCATTTTTCATTTTTGTCGTTGCGGTATTAGTCTCTGCTTGCATGGTTATCGTGCCAGTTAAGACGTCAAGACACAATGGTGCCATGTTGTTTTCGGTGGAAAAGTCAGGACTTGTTTTTAAATCTGACCGCAAGATATCTCTTGTATCTGTTACCGTAAGGTCTGGTAAGGGATGGAAAAATGAAAAGACGGTTTGGGAAATTAGAACGTCTGGCGAAGCTGTGCCAATCCCCGTCATAGTCTATGGCATTGTCCCTCAGGAGTTTGTTGAAACTACCGCGAGTATAAAAATGGTTAAAGGCAATGGTTATAGGGTCGACATTGTTGGTCCCGGGTACACTGCCTATAAAGAGTTTATCTATGAGTAGAGGTTGTACACTCCTAACAAGGTTAGCCAACATCGCACCTCCGGTGCTGGACCTCCGTTCCGGTGTTTGTTTATGTGCTTTAACGCTGACGCTAGCACAACACAAATACCTCTACTACGGCCGTTGCTAACGGCGTTATTGCGGCGGTCAGTTTTTAGATATTTTGTAGACACTGCAAGAACTAACCTCTATCTGAATACGCTTTGCCAGAAAACTGTCCCGAAAACTGGTACTGCAGTTTCGTTCAAGTGCCTTCGGATAAAGCCAACAAGTTCTGCAAGCTAGCTGCAGCATTGTGGAGTGCCAGACAGTTAGTTAACTGGTGGGGAAAGTATGGTATTTTTCACAGTAAATTTATCGGGCAGTGGCCAGCCAAGGGTGGCTGGCAGAGAGCAAGTAGGTCGTTCAGTACGCGCCAGCTATAACCAGGCCAGGCAAGATCGCCCAGCTGGAGGCTGGGCTGGACAGCCTACGCTCCGCTTCGGCTGCCCTTGCTGGCAACGTTATGCATCTGAGTAATTGAAGAGTTGAGAGTCTAAAAATTGAAGTTGTGGAGATGGGAGAAAGGTAGGCAAAACACCGGTTATGAAAAGCTATTCTTGCTCGGTTCGAAATGGCCTATCCCTTTTGATTTTTACCTGTTGCGGTTCAAAGAAGGTGCGGAAATTCCACCACATACGGATAAAGTTAGTTCAGGCAGCCACTATCGCTTAAATGTGGTTATAAAAAAGGCAAAATCAGGTGGTGAGTTTCTATGCAGTTCGCCGATTTTCGAAAATACGAGAGTAAAGTACTTTCGTCCTGATCTCTCGGAGCACTCAGTATCAAGGGTCATCTCAGGTACCCGCTATGTACTGAGTCTCGGTTGGGTGCGGCACGCATAACAAGGCCGGGCAATTTACTCCGGGCCTGCGGCCCTCCGTGGGACAGCTTACCTTGTGCACCTTTTGCGCAGGTCGCTACGCTCCCATTTTCGCGCAAAAGGCGCACAAGGTAAGCTGCCCCTGCCGGCGGCGTTATAGTTCATGAGAATATTTAGCGCTACAATGAGAAAAAACATCATTTCGGTACTGGTTGGTCCGTTAGCGATCATACCTGCAATATTTGTAATGGGTTTGGCTAGTCATCTGTTTTACCCAGAAGAATCCGCGGTTACAGATTGGAAGCAAGTTTTTAATTTTTATAGCGTAATTGCTTTAGTAATCGCTTATGTATTAACTGCGTTTCTCGCTTTACCACTAGTTATTGCACTACAAAAAATGCACGCATTTACCTTGCTTAATGTTCTTCTAGTTGCTTTGGGTATAGCTGGTCTTCTTTGTCTTGCTTCATCAAGCCAGCTATTTGCATTTCTATATTTTGGTTTTTTTACGGTTAGTGTAGCTCTGGCTTGTTGGGGGGTACACAGATGGGTTTAAGCTATAACCAAGCCAGGCAAGTTCGCCCAGCCGAAGGCTGGGCTGGACAGCCTACGCTCCGCTTCGGCTGCCCTTGCTGGCAACGTTATGTGTCAATGAGTAGAAATATGATTGATGTCATTGATGGGTTCAAAGCGGGTGGTTGCGGTAAAATTTTTATCAGACACTTACTTAAGCTTATTTTTACATTGTGTGCCTCAATAGTTCTTGTAGGATTGATTCGCTTCTTACTTGGGAAAGATGAGATAATACCTCTTGGTGCTGAATTCATAGGCGTTTTAATAACTCTGGTATTAGTACACTTAATTGATTTCATGCGTGCGGTAATTAAAAATGGCGAGCATTCTGATATACCCCCAACCACATAACCAGGCCAAGCAGGCTCGCCCAGCTATTGGCTGGGCTGGACGGCCTACGCTATGCTTCGGCCGCCCCTGTTGGCAACGTTATGCATAGGTAGATCATGAACACATTTCTTATTGTTTGTGCTTCAGTTCTGGGGATCGTGATTTGGATGATCGTCGATCATTACAGAATGAGAAAGATCGCGATTGAAAGAGGTAATCCTAATGTCTGTGAGTATGCTAGAGCTTTCGATTACAGGAATGTAGATACTAAAATAATGCGTGAAGTATGGAACGAAGTGCAGCTAAATTTAGGCAACTACAACGGCAAGCCATTTCCTGTTAAAGCCGAGGATATGTTTGAAGAAACATATAATATGCACCCTGACGATCTTGATGATATTTACTGGTCAGTAGCAGATCGGCTAGGTATCGATACTGAGCAACCCGAAAATAATCCGTATTTTAATAAGGTTACAAGTGTCAAAAACCTCGTCCTTTTCTTGCACAACCAACCGAGAATCGGCAATGCATAACAAGTCAATTAACTCCGCGCCTTCGGCGCCGGACAGCTTACACTGCGCTTCGCTCCGTTACAGCTGCCGGTTATTGAGGCGTTAAGCAATACAATGAAAATTGAAGCGCATATTACAAAGAAAGACCTTATAAACCTAAGCTGCTATTTTTTTCCAAGAAACAGAGGCACCTGGATATATTTTATGGTGCTATTTCTCGGTATGTTTGTTTTTCTTAGCTACAAGGATGGATTTACATTTTTCACCAAGAGTACGCTCATTGGAGTTGTGTCCAGTTTTATTGGTGCGCTTGTAGCCACACTGATAGCATGGTTATGGAACTTGGGCTGCATCTTGCTAATGTCTAACTCTAAATCGGGTGTATTGGGTAAGCATGAATACGTTATTACCGAGGAAGGGTTATCCGAGAGCACCGAAGCTAATGAGGCGCTTATAAAGTGGTCAGGTATAGATGATGTTAAAATCAATAAAAATTACATACTAGTCAGAGTAAACCAGTATCTATTCCACATGCTGCCAAGGCGTTCGTTTAGCTCTTTAGCTAAATACGAAGAGTTCGGTAATATACTTTCTAGTAGGGTAGGTGAAAATGCTTAACAAAGGCCAGCACAATCGCCAAATGCAAAAAGCGCATTTGGCTGGACTCGCTACACTGCGTTTCGCTCGCCTGTGTGGCCGGCGTTATAGTTCATGAGAATATTTAGCGCTACAATGAGAAAAAACATCATTTCGGTACTGGTTGGTCCGTTAGCGATCATACCTGCAATATTTGTAATGGGTTTGGCTAGTCATCTGTTTTACCCAGAAGAATCCGCGGTTACAGATTGGAAGCAAGTTTTTAATTTTTATAGCGTAATTGCTTTAGTAATCGCTTATGTATTAACTGCGTTTCTCGCTTTACCACTAGTTATTGCACTACAAAAAATGCACGCATTTACCTTGCTTAATGTTCTTCTAGTTGCTTTGGGTATAGCTGGTCTTCTTTGTCTTGCTTCATCAAGCCAGCTATTTGCATTTCTATATTTTGGTTTTTTTACGGTTAGTGTAGCTCTGGCTTGTTGGGGGGTACACAGATGGGTTTAAGCTATAACCAAGCCAGGCAAGTTCGCCCAGCCGAAGGCTGGGCTGGACAGCCTACGCTCCGCTTCGGCTGCCCTTGCTGGCAACGTTATTGCGGCGGTCAGTTTTTAGATATTTTGTAGACACTGCAAGAACTAACCTCTATCTGAATACGCTTTGCCAGAAAACTGTCCCGAAAACTGGTACTGCAGTTTCGTTCAAGTGCCTTCGGATAAAGCCAACAAGTTCTGCAAGCTAGCTGCAGCATTGTGGAGTGCCAGACAGTTAGTTAACTGGTGGGGAAAGTATGGTATTTTTCACAGTAAATTTATCGGGCAGTGGCCAGCCAAGGGTGGCTGGCAGAGAGCAAGTAGGTCGTTCAGTACGCGCCAGCTATAACCAGGCCAGGCAAGATCGCCCAGCTGGAGGCTGGGCTGGACAGCCTACGCTCCGCTTCGGCTGCCCTTGCTGGCAACGTTAGAACTCCAGACCGAGAAGCGAGATGGATTTAGATACCTTTTGTAGGCAAATTAAGGAAACCTATCCTGAAATATCAGCACATGCTGACAAGTTATATGATGACTATTGGAACAGGTTGGTCCAAACGGAATTCTCTTCATATTCTTGGTTTGAATCACTAGCGAATGCCCTGAATAGCGAAATGAAAAAGAAAGTGGCAGCTGATAATTATCAGGCACTCCTTGAAACCATTAGTTCAGAGTACGAGCACGGTGAAAGTGGAATAATGAAAGCAATTGACGTTGCGTTCGTAGAGAATCTGTTTTGGCAAGTAAATAGCGATAATGCTCGGCCGTACTGGGAAGTAATGCCTAAGAATCTAAAGGGGCTCTATGTCGGGTTTCACGGGCAAGCACCGCTCTAACAATCACAGGCACGTTGCTACGGCCCTCCGGGCCTCCGCAGGACGGCCTCCGCTGCGCTCCGGCCGCCCGTGCTGTGGGCGTTATGAGTAAAAGTAATCGGAGAGATTATGAAAGCTGTGCTTGTCAGGCTACTGAAAGTAATCGCTTTTTGCTTGGCATGGTTTCTCGTGGTTTTAATTTTGTCCACTTTGTACGTAGGCATTGGGCAGTGTGTTACAGATGAATGTGGCCCGCCACCGCCCTGGTGGGAAAACTATCTCTTTGTAGTTATCTCTATTGGGCCGCCGGCTATCTATGCCTTATACACTTTTAAGCGACTAAGGAGGTAGCATGAAACAAACACATAACAAGCAGCGGCACAATCGCCCGCAAAATATGCGGGCTGGACTCACTACGCTGCGCTCCGTTCGCCTGTGCGCTGGGCGTTAATTGCTCACTAAATTTGTATGAGCTGCGAGGAAAGGATGCTTCGAAAAATTTTGATCAGCTCGGTGTGCATATACCTTGGCTTGGGACTCGTGATCGGTCTATTTCTGTATAATCAGGATCTAAATACATTTGAATGCCTCGCTCGTGATGAGCCACACGGATATATAACAATATTCAGGTCGAGTGGCGGAAACCCCGATCCGGAAAAATGCACATCACATGGAACTCGATTAAAGTCGCTCATAAAAATTCCAGCAGCAATGGCAATCGGGCCGCCATTGATAGTTTATTCTGTTTTACGCAAACGTGCGGAGCGAGAACTAATTAATGAGCGAGGAGCCGGCAATTAACAAGGCCAGGCAGTATGCTACGGGCCTTCGGCCCTCTGCGGGACGCCTTACCTTGTGCACTTTTTGCGCGGTCGCAACGCTCCCATTTTCGCGCAAAAAGCGCACAATGTAAGTCGCCCCTGCTGGCGGCGTTATGGATAATTCAATGAAGTTTATCGGCTCCATATTGTTATTGCTTTCCGGGTCGGTCTACGGCAATAGCTACGATTCAAAGCTTGATAAGCAGATGGTGCAATTCCTTAATTCTGGGCCTAGGGTTGAAAGTGCCGTAGATCACGATAGGGTATTGCCAAAAGGATCTGGTGAAAATCTTAGGCGCCAGTATCTTCAGGATGAGAATTTTTTTATTTTTATTAAAACTGAGAAATGTACCGCCAAAGGAGAGGTCATGCTTGTAACCATCCATTGCGTAATCGGTGGGACATGCACTAACAAGCTTCATGAAACAGGCAGGTGCGAGTAATAATTACCATAACAAACACAGGCAGCAAGGCTGCGGCCCTTCTGGCCTCCGCGGGACGGCTTACCTTGTGCGCCATTTGCGCAGGTCGCTACGCTCCCATTTTTGCGCAAACGGCGCACAAGGTAAGCCGCCCCTGCTGTGGGCGTTATGAGTGTTGAATAAGTCGATGTTAATCTTTGCATTGCTGTTTTTCCTATTGGGTGTGGTGCTTTTCCTATGGGCAACAGCTTCCGGTAAAGCACTTATTGCTTTGATTAAAAAAGAGCGGCCGAAAGTGCATGAGAAATATTTCTCAGCATTAAATGGTTCGTATTACTATTGGATCCTAATTTTAAGTAAGACAGAGTTTGGTCGAGAGAATTTCTCTGATGAAATTCTGCGGTTGCGGACTAGCGTAGCTAAGAAATATAAGGCATCTCTTTTCTGTGTTTTAATATTTGCAATGTTGTTGCTAGTCAGTACACTCATAACCAGCCAATGAACCTCACTCCAGCCCTTCGGGCTTCCGCCGGACAGCCTACGCTATGCTCCGGCTGCCGGTTATTGGGGCGTTAACTGTATTCACTGAGCCATGAGTAAAGCTAAAGGAATTGCAATAAGAACTATACTGGCTGCAGCGTTCGTCATTGCTATATCGTTCTTCTTCGGAGCGAGCTTTTACTTGTCTCTTATCATTGTTGCTGGTTTGGGTGTTTTTGGTGAAATAATCCATATGCCAGAAAACATGCCGGGCGCTATCGATAATCCAGATGGCAAAGAGTTGCATCCAGCTAAAGCAATCTGTATTGGTTTGGTCGTTGTTCTGGTTTTAATTGGTTTTGGGATTCTTTTTCCGGAGTTATATGGTTATGGTTTTGGCACAAACAGTTAACAAGCAGCAGCACCCTCGGCCTTTGGCCTGGACCTCCTTCCGCTGCGCTTCAGTCGGCCGGTGTGCTGGGCGTTATGTGAATGTCAGATTCAGTGCCTGAAAAATAGATGAAGAATAAATTAAGAATATCGATAGCTACTACATTACTTTTGTCTTCAATAGTTTCTAGTGCAGAAACTCCTGATGCATTAGCTGTCGACATGGCAAAGAGTTTTGCTTCTATCGCAAATAAAAGCAGTCCCAGGATGTTGGATGAATATACTCGATTGGAGCGAGTGTATTCGGAATCACTTGATATTATATTTGACTACACAATTCTCGCTGCCATACCCGAGTATAGTGAAGTTGAACATAGAGGCCGTCTTAGAGACAATTTTATAAGAGTTATGTGTGACACACCTAAATTCCATGATCAGCTATTGAGCAAAGGTGTAAAGCAGATCTATAGATACTCTAATACTACAGGTAGAATATTGCGTGAATTTACCTTTTCTATCGATGATTGTGCGTAAATCACATAACAAGTGACTATGGTCCGTTGTCAAGTATTTAAGCCATTTTTTCATCCCAGTAAGTGTTGTTTTTTACCATCGTATTTAGGATAGTAAGTTGCTTTCTCATACATGCGATAAGGGCCACTTTCTTAGGTTTACCAGCAGCGACCAGGCGCTCATACATTGGCTTTAATTTAGGGTGACATTGTATTGCCGACATCATAGAAACAAACAAAACCGTGCGTACACGATGTCGCCCACCTCGAATATAGCGTTTACCCTGGAAGCTGCCGCTATCACGATTCATCGGGGCGACACCCACAAGTGCCGCAATCTCTTTGCGGTTCAACTTGCCCAGCTCAGGAAGTTCGCTCATTAGCGTGTAAGCCAGTACATTGCCGACTCCTTTAGCGCTTGATAAGAGATCGCGTTTTTGTCGCCACTCGGCAACACTGTTAACAAGTTTATCAAGTTGCTTATCGACCCCTTCTAGCTCTTTCTTGATGACTTTTAAGATAGCCTGAATGGGCTTGTGAACAGATTTGGGCATTCTTTTGAGACGATTCTTTTGCATTGTGCTCATCTCTAAGCACTGTTTCCTGACCGTCAGTAAATCACTAATATTTCTAAGTTTTTCTGGTTTGATTGATGACAATCTTGGCTTCATTGCTTCACCAAAATGTGCGATATCAATTGCATCTAGTTTATCTGTTTTGGCGAGCCGCCCGGCTGACTTTGCAAAGTTTCTTACTTGTGAAGGATTGCAAACAACTATCGGCAGTCCCGCTTTATGAGCAGCACAGACGAATTCTAATTCTAGTCTCCCTGTGGACTCGATTAATACTCTTTGAGGTTTAAGGGGTTGTAGTTGTTTAATGGCGTCTTTAATACCCTCTTTGTTGTTGGTAACACTAAAGAACTGGCCATTAGGTCTCACATAAATATCGAGTTGTTTACTGCTGGTATCGATACCGACATTGATCTCTTGAGGTTCCATAAGATAAGCTATCTCCGCCTTGCTATTCGGGCTCGAGGCCCACATGACTATTCGAGTTATGCCTAGTGAGTGTCTGTCACGTTCATACTTGTTAACGGTCTTTATGAACCGGCGCAGCAACGAACTGTGACAGACAAGGCCTTCGGTGGCCGCCGAAGGTGGGTCTCAATTTACCCGTTAGCGAAAAGGATTTTCAACATCAGAATCGGACAAGAACAACCATACAAGCAGCAGCACGACCGCCCGCAAAAAACGCTGGCTGGACGGCTTACGCTTCGCTTCGGCCGCCCGTGTGCTGGGCGTTATGAGTAAATCAGGAGTAACAATGAAGTATGCAGTTTTAGCTTCTTTGATTTTTTTAACCGCATGTGCGGGTAGTCAGCGACAGACGCCTGTGATTGTTGCGGATGGAACTGAAGCAGAGCAATTAGTGCAACTATTCTTTTGCGGTGACTCAGAAGGTTTTGCTAAAGCGATTGGTGGTGTTGACTCAAAACTTAGAGGCGCCTGGGATCAGATCGAAGGAGAAAATTCACCTCACGAATGTACTGTTCGAATAAACATTGATAAAAATGGCCACATTGTCGGCCACGAAGTGGTGACATGTGACAAGCCATCTGCCATATCAGCATTATTAGTTGCCGCTAGCCCAGTTCCTGTACCAGCGAATCAGTGCATGTTCGACAGAATAAATGAAATGAAGTTTGAACTTAACAGTGGCAGTGATAGCAATTCATAACAATCGCAGGCACAGGGACAAAATTTCCGCTGCGCTACAATTTTGCCCGTGCTGCGGGCGTTATGAGTGTTGAATAGGTCTATGTTAATCTTTGCATTGCTGTTTTTCCTATTGGGTGTGGTGCTTTTCCTATGGGCAACAGCTTCTGGTAAAGCACTTATTGCTTTGATTAAAAAAGAGCGGCCGAAAGTGCATGAGAAATATTTCTCAGCATTAAATGGTTCGTATTACTATTGGATCTTAATTTTAAGTAAGACAGAGTTTGGTCGAGAGAATTTCTCTGATGAAATTCTGCAGTTGCGGACTAGCGTAGCTAAGAAATATAAGGCATCTCTTTTATGTGTTTTAATATTTGCAATGTTGTTGCTAGTCAGTACACTCATAACCAGCCAATGAACTTCACTCCAGCCCTTCGGGCTTCCGCCGGACAGCCTACGCTATGCTCCGGCTGCCGGTTATTGGGGCGTTATGAGTCAATCACGTAGTCTTAGACAATGAAAAGTTACCTTGTAAAATGGATTTTTGCTTCGCTCGTTGTTCCAACATTAGTTGCATTGTTTGAGCCCCTAATCAGAGCAAATGAACTACAGCAGCTTGTTTTGTTATTTTGGCCAAGCTCCTTGGTATTAATGTCTCTCGGTGCTAACCCTGAGCCAACCTCCGATGTAGTTTATGCTTGGGCTATCGCACTATCGTTAAATATACTTTTCTATGTCATTATCGGGCTAGCCATCAAGGCAGTAGTCAATATTAAAAAGTGCACAGATGCAGAAAACTCATAACAAAGCCAAGCACGCTCGCCAGCAAAGCTGGCTGGACCTACATTCCGCAGCTTCGCTACTGCATTTCGGCCCGTGTTGGCGGCGTTATGAGTAAAAGAGAGTATGGAAACTGATTTATTTGATCTAAGCGAAAAAGTTTATGACGAGGCAACTTTCTTGCTATTTCTCAAGGCGCTAATGAAAGATCGCGAGCGAGAAGTAGAATTAGAAAAAGAAAATCCTTCATCCCCGTATGGTGCCGGTGCATTAGGCTGGGAAAATAATACTATCGAGGGTTTTCTTGAGAGTGCAATTGCTTGGGCAGAAGATTCAGATCAAACTACAGAGCAAGCTAATCCTTGGTTACGGGCAGCAAAAATTTTACATGCAGGCAAAACATATGAGTAAGTTCACTCATAACAAGTTGCTGTTGTCGCCGCTGCGCGGCTGGGACGGCCTACAGAAACCTTCCCCCATTGAGTAGACGCCTACCTTTTGAATAGGGTAGGAAAAAATGCCGAAAATACTGAGTGAAGAGCGGGTTGTTGAATATTCAACAGAGTTCAAAGTTAGAGTGGTAGCTCTCACTAATCAACTGAAAGTAGAAACGACTACTATCGCCAACATTATTGGTTTGCATCCAGTAATGGTGTATAGATGGCGACAGGAAAGTAGAGAAGGCAAGCTGGTCGAGAAGCCCAGTCGTAGAATAAGAATGACAAAGACAACGAAAACTCAGTCTCAAACTTATGATAAAGAGATAAGAGGTCTAAAAAAGCAGGTTGAGAAATTGCAAAAGGAGAATGATTTCCTAAAAAAGTGGGAAATGTACCTGAAAGATCCAAAGCTGAAAGATTCTCGTTCATAGCTCTTAATCGATCAGACTTTAGTGTCAGGTACTTATGTAGATACTTGAATGTTTCACCTCAAGGGTTTTATAAGTGGCTCAACCGCGATGAGAGTACTCGAGACATAGAAAATAGGAGAATTCTAGCGTGTATCGAAACTATCTATGCGCAGCATGATGGTAATTATGGAAGTCCAAGAATTAGCGCAGAGCTGAAAGCTACTGGTGAACGAATAAATCACAAGCGCGTTGAACGCCTTATGAGAGAGGCTGGAATCGTGGGGAAAGCTGGAAGGATCTATCGTCGACGTCCTTTGCCTGGAAATCCTTGCATTAAGGTTGAAAATTTACAAAGAGAGCATGGTATGCCGAGTAAACCAGACTCACAATGGGCTGGTGATGTAACCTATCTGAAGATCAATGGGCAATGGCAATATTTAGCTGTGATTATTGATCTTTACTCCCGGAAAGTGTTGGGTTGGGAGCTGTCGGATACTCGATCTGTTGAGCTAACACTGTCAGCGCTAAATAAAGCTGTTTGTCGCAGAAATATAGAGTCAGATCTAATATTTCACAGCGACCGAGGTTCTGAGTACGGTGCTTATGCATACCAAAACCGACTCAAAGAACTGGGTATTGAGCCGAGCATGAACCGTCCAGGATTTATGAATGATAATGTGTATGTAGAATCATTTTTTCAAACACTGAAAACTGAGAGTTTCAAATGGTTTAATTTTGAATCCATTGAGGAGCTAAGAACTAACTTATCTTGGTATCTTGATAGGTACTATAACTTTAAAAGAAGATATGGTTCACTTGGGTTCAAAAGCCCAGATGAGTTTGAAAGAATGGCCGCATAAGATGAATATAAGGTGGCGTCTACTTTAAGGGGGGAGGCTTCACACGCCGCTTCGCTCTGTTTCGGCCGCCCCAAAGCAATGCGTTATGTATGAGCAAAGAATGTAGTTATGGATGAGTTAATTGGAGAGATAGGGAAGGGGTTTTTCCGGGGTATAGGATATATCTTGGCGGAGATATTCTTCGGCACCATCTGCTACTGGACTGGCTGGCCTATCTGTAAGCTTGTCACGCTCGGTCGTTACCCTTCACCAAAACAAGTTATCTATCTAGAGGGTAATAGCGGCAATAATCATGGTTTTTGGTGCAGTGTCACTGGCCTTGTCGTATTAGTTGCAGCAGGCTTGTTTGCCACGGGACAATTTTAAAATGCACAAAATACATAACAAACAGCAGCACGATCGCCCGCAAAAAAAGCGGGCTGGACGGCCTACGCTATGCTTCGGCCGCCCGTGTGCTGAGCGTTATTGTGGCGGTCAATTTTTAGATGTTCTGTAGCTGCTGCAAGCATCAATCTCTATCTGAGCACTTTTTCTGAGAGTTTTCCTGCAATTTGGTACCACAGTTTCGCTCAAGTGCCATCGTTTTAAGTCAGCAAGCCCTGCAAGCCAGATACGCCATCATGGAATGCCAATCAGATAGTTAACCGGTTGGGAAAGTATGATATTTTTTCCCTTAAATTTATCGGGCAGTGGCCAGCCAAAGTTGGCTGGTAGAAAGCAAGTAGGTGGTTCAGTGCGCGCCAGCCATAACCAGGCTAGTCAAGCTCGCCCAACCCCTTCGGGTCTGGGCTGGACAGCCTACGCGTTGCTTCGGCTGCCCTTGCTAGCGGCGTTATGTGTAGGCATGACTCATAGTCCATTTGAAATAGGTACAATGATCAAATACGCCATCTATTTATTTTTAGCCTCGCTTCTCTACATGGCATGCGTAGGGGTGGCAGGTACAGAGATTAGTGGCGATACAAGGTATTCTATCCTCCTTTATCTCTTCGGATTTTCCCAGCTTATTCCTATGATTACTGGCCATCCAATGAGAGTCCCGTATAGCGGTGAAATACTACTTAAGGGGCAGCACTCTTTTCAGCGGGCTGGTTTAGCATGCATTTATTTACTAATCACATTATGCGGGTTAAGTTTTGCGTTCTAAACAAACAACACATAACAAAACGGTCAATGGCGCCTGCGGCTGGACAGCATTAAGCGCCGCTTCGCAGCAATGCTGCCCATTACCTCAACGTTATACATTAAGAAAGATTAATATTTGAAAAATAACGTAGAGTCATTGTCAGGAAAGGCATTAAAATCAAAGATTAAAAGACTGAAGCGAAAGAAAGTTCTTAACGATCTAGGGTCAACTCTAATAATTATTTTCTTGTTGCTTGGCATGATTGTGTTTGCTGTGCATGGGCAATGGTTTCTTGTGGGCTCTCTAGCAATATTATTTTTCATTTTTTCAATTGGTACGGTCGGTGATTAACTTGACGCAAGAAAAGTATAACAAGTACAAGCAGGTTGCTACGGGCCTTTGGCCCTTCGCGGGACGGCCTACGCTACGCTCCAGCCGCCCCTTTTGTAGACGTTAAATTGCGAATATGAAAGCGAAGCTACTTTCTACAGAAGGCACATATCTCGAGGCGCTTATTGAAATAGGGGGCACTGAGTACTGTGTTATGGATGAGTTGACTCTTGATGTCGAAAGCATACCCAAAGAGGAAGGTGTGTTTGAATTTGAGTTCTCTAACATGCTTGGCGAAGAAGAGTCTTGGGAGTCTATTTTCCAAGGAAGTCCGGGAAAAAAAATTTTAGAGCAAGTGCATGGCTGGAAATACAGAGCTTTTGGACAAATTGTTTCAATAAATCCAGTTAAGGTAGATTGTGGTGTTCTCGTTGAGGAGGACGTATTACACACACATGACCCAAAGGTTGTTGGTGAATTTGTTGCATTTACAATCAGTTGGCTCGGCGGTTATGCCATTTAACAATCACAGGCAGTTTGCGCCGCCCCTGCTGTGGGCATTAGGTGCTACTTTGATCCAAATATTTGGACTTCTAATTACATTACTAGTGGTCGGCTGCAGTACTCAAACAGTTCAGGAAGAGAGATTGGCTAAGCTGCCATGCTATGACGGATGGAGCAGCTATAAGACTGGAAGTAGTGTGGTCTATTTGCCTAACGAAGTAGAAGTGCTCAATGTTAAAAAACAGCTGCCTGTAGATCGAGAACTGGGTTGTTGGCATCTGAAACCCTCTGGTGAAATAATTGTACTGTCAGTTGATCCAAGTGGTATTGCTCGTTCAACTGAATTTGTTAGAGAAAAAGAAGGCCTAACCAAAACTAATAGCCCGGAGGAATTCATTGTTCAAGTTCATTAGTACTATCGCACTAACAAGGCGCTGTTGTCGCAGCCTCCGGCTGCTGGGACGGCCTGCTACGCACTCCGCCCCAAAGCTTAGCGTTAGGTGTAAGACAAATGTTATGAGAGTTAAAACTCCTTTAAAAAAACTACTAAAGCAAGCTTATAAATCATTTGCTGTGATAGCCATTATTATATCTTGGCCAGCTCTGGGGGAAGAGATGGAAAATACATACTTTACATGGAATGACTTTAAAGAAGCATTTGGTAGAGAGATGAATATTTCATTAGGGATCTACGATTCCATGAAAGAAGGAGGTCTTACTGACTTTGATAGAAGCTCATTCGATTTCCAGTATAAATCTGACAGCAAGGAAAAACTTGAAAAACTATCAGCTTTTTTATTAGAAAGTTATCCTTACAAAATGGATTACATAAGGGAAGTTGAGGGGGGGTGGGAGCTTTCCATGACCACTAACCCTATATCTATAACAGAAGAAATTATCATGTATTGGGCTTTAGATATGGCTAAGCGAGGTTATGAGTTTGACGCTATGCTCGAAAGTTATGGTGCTCCATATGACCCTAAAAATCCTGACTTGCCAGTTCTCTCTAAAGAGAAAGAAGATGAATACTTTGATAAAGGCGTGAAAGAATACAACAAAGGTAATCTCAGTGGAGCCTTGATGTATTGGAGCTATGCTATTGAGATTAATCCCAAGGATCCGAACTCTTTTTATTCAAGAGCAATTGTAAAAACCGAGTTGTATACTTGGAAAGCAGCAATTAGAGATTACGATAAAGCATTAGAAATTGCTCCAGACTTTGTAAGTGCTTTAACCAATCGAGGCAGCACGAAAGACGAGAACGGAGATCACAAAGGTGCTATTCAGGATTACAACAAAGTGATCGAACTCGCTGAAGCCGGAAGTGATAACAAGCAAATGGCTTTTTATAACAGGGGTAACTCTAAATACAAATTAGGTGATAATAAGGGAGCTTGCGTGGATTGGAAAAAAGCGGTTGATGCAGGTGCCGATTATGCGCAAGAGCGATTCGAAAAATACTGTAAAATTTTATAAGCAAAACACCATACAAGCGCAAGCAATAGGGCTCGCAACAAATTGCTCGCCCTTGTTGCAGGCGTTATGTGACAAGAGTTTCAACGCGATGAAAAGTGATTATAAAAACTATAGTCGGAAGGAGTTACTGGAGGCTTTAGCCAGTATTGATAGGGATCGGTTTCCTGAAAGATACCAGAAGCTAGTTGAAGAACTCCGAAAACCCGAGCGAAATACTCCGAAAATCAAAGAACAAGAAGAAATAGCCGAGAAAAGAGAAGACAGTGAGTACAAAGGGATTTTTATACTCTTCGTTTCCTCATTCTTTTATTTATGGTCATTTTTGGCAACATACAAACAGGAGTTTTATCTAGGTCGTGGAAAAGGGCGCCTCATCACATTTGAAGATAATCCTGAGTTATTTGTTGCTATGGTGGTTTTGTGCATTTTTGTAGCTACATGCCTACTGTATTTAGGTATTAAGATGCTCAGGAATGCTAAACGCACATAACAAACGCAGGCAGTTTGCTAGGAACCTAACCCGCTTTTGCACACACCTCCACCTAACTGGTAAGGAGGTGTCTTATGGCACGAAGAAAGCACTACAATCGTTACGATGACGATTTTAAAGCAACAGCGGTTTCGCTAACCGATATCCCCGGTGTACTAGCAAAACACGTGGCTGATGCTCTCGATATCCATGAAGTGATGCTTTATCGTTGGCGCATGGAAATGCGACGGGGGCAGATCATGGCAAAGAAGAAAAGCATCAACATAGATCCTGAGGTAAAGTCCGAGCTGAAGCGTCTCAGGAAACTGGAGCGGGAGCATAATCTGCTTCAGGAAGAGCACGCCCTTTTAAAAAAAGCCATCCGATTCTCTTTACAACAAAAAGGGAAATCTTCGAGTTCATAGATCAAAACCGGGAGAAGCACAGTATCGCAATGATGTGCCGGATCTATGACGTCACCCGTGATGGATACAATTCTTGGCGCCGCCGTGGCGTGTGTGAACGTCGACAAGAAGATAGTGAGCTGTTTGCACATATAAGATCAATTTTCAACCGACATGATGGCTGCTATGGTAGTCCCAAGATCACCCAGGAGCTGAAAAAGAGGGGTATAAAAGTTGGTCAAAAACGGGTGGCAAGGATCATGCGAAATCATGGTCTTAGGGCTGTAAAATCGAGGCTCTACACGGCGAGGCCGGGTACTTACAGACATGTTTACGGGATCACATGTAAGATAGAGGGAATCAAGCTAACTCGCCCGAACCAGCTGTGGGTGGGTGATGTTACTTATATAAAGCTCCGAGATGGCAGCTGGCAGTACTTGTCAGTAGTCATGGATCGCTTCAGCAGGAGGGTTGTCTCTTGGTCCCTGAGTGATAGAAGGGATGTCTCTTTGACACTGGCTAGTATCGATAGGGCGGTACGAAACCGTGGACATCATCCGGAGCTGATTTTTCACTCTGACCGTGGCAGCGAGTACTTATCGGGCCAATATCGCGAGCGATTGCGTCGATATGGGATCTGTCAGAGTATGAATCGCGTGAAGAATATGAATGACAATGCATTCATTGAGTCATTCTTTCACCAATTTAAAACGGAGCGTATTAAGCGCCAGGTATTCGATTCTGCACAACAACTAAGAACGACAGTGACTGAATATATGCGCTACTACAACAATCAGAGATCGCACTCGTCAATTGGGTATGTTTCACCTCAAGAATTTGAGTATAAAATCAAATGCTAACAACTAGGTGTGTGCAAAAGCGGGTTAAGTCCCCTACGGTCCCTGGCGGGGCCTATGCGGGATGCCCAATGCTATGCACATTTTGTGCGGATCGCTTCGCTCCCATTTTCACGCAAAACGCGCATAAGATAAGCCACCCCTGCTGTGGGCGTTAAGGCATACGCAGACGGAAACAAATACGAAATGAGAACTCTTGCTACAGTCTTGGTGCTATCCGTTGTTCTGAATTTGTACTTGATTTATTGGTATATTGATAAAAGTTCTACGATAGAAGCGGCACACAAATTGAGCGCCGATGTCCGTATTCTAGGGAAGTTTATTGGTCAAAACAGCACCAAGGAATCAGTAGTCGCTATATTAGAACGTGATCTACCGGACATCAATTTCGAAGACTCGAAGACTATGGATAGAAATTACGAGACCCAGATCAGACTTCAAAATCAGATAGTGTTCTATTTTGATGAAAATGAGCAGCTTGTTGCCGTAGACCACTGGGGAGCTAAGTTATCTCCGCTATGGCAGAAAAAGCCTTAACAAGCGCATGTTGTCGGATTGGTTTTCCGCTGCGCTCCAAGCCAGCCGCAACTGTGGGCGTTATGCGCTGATAAAGCATGGATTACAATAATGAAAAAGCATTTAATTATTGCGGCTTTTTGTATTTTCGCTACTATGGCCGTCGCCGATGAGCCAAGTTTTATAGGATACAAGACAGTCTTGGAAGCACTGGAAAGTCTGAGGCAAGATCTCCAGGCTTCGGAGCCCGACCAAAATGGTTGGGCTATTTTCTCTACAAAAGAAAATGGTAATTACGTTTTGTGGTCGTTCTCACCAAAGGGGCACGATGCCTATCCGGCAGCAATAAAGCGCACTGTATTAGAATGCGATGGCGCCATCTACATAGATATAAAGGCACTATGCCAAGCTGAAAAGGCAGCGTGCGATGCGCTTATCGAGCAATTTAAGCAACTAAATGAGCGTATTGCTCAGCAAATGCAGAGTGGTGGCGCATAACCAGGCCAGGCAGTACGCTCCGGGCCTTCAGCTCTCCGCGGGATAGCTTACCTTATGCACATTTTGCGCGGGTCGCTACACTTCCATTTTCGCGAAAAATTCGCATAGTTAGAGTGTCTACTTTTTGTGGGCAAGACCAGCACTGGAAGGAGATTCAGTGGGTTATCATGTATCAATATTGAGAACTGAGGATAAAGTTCAGAGGAATATCGAATTTAGCGAGATTCATAGCGCTATGTCCTCTGAATGGAAATTCGATACGAAACAGAAATGCTTCGAGAAGATAGGAAAAGATAACGAGATCTGCACTTTGTGGTACTCAAATGGTGAGCTTTGGTCAAAAAATCCATCTCAATGGGCCATAATTCAAATGCTCGATCTCGCGGATAGTTTAGGTGCTCGCGTCAGAGGTGATGAGTTCGAAACTTACATCTCCGATAATAATACCTATCTTCACCCTGATGATATTTCTCTTATCAAGAAAGCCAATAAAGCTGGCGAGGACCTCATCAAAGAGTCGTTGAGAGAGCAAAAAAGAATCAGAGGAGTATTTATAGGCTTCTTCTTAGTTATAGGCGCCATTGCTTTCGTAATGGGAAAAAGCTTCGAATAGTAACGGGCCTAACAAACCAATGCAGCTGACAGCCAACACTCTGCTTGCTTTGTGTTGCTCGCTGCGCTCACAGATTAACACAAAGTAAGCTCCATGCCGGCTACAACTGATTGGGGCGATTCCTACGAGTGCGACGATTTCTTTACAGTTCAATTTTCCTAGTTCAGGAAGTTCGCTCATCAGTGCATAAGCCAATACATTCCCGACTCCTTTAGTGCTCAACGATAGGTTGCATCTTTGCCGCCACTCGGAAACATTGTTAACAAGCTTATCCAGCTGTTTGTCGATTCTTTCTAGTTCTTTCTTAATGGTATTTAGAATAGTCTGAATAGGTTTGTGTACTGATTTAGGCATCCGCTGAAGCCGGTTCTTTTGCATCGTGCTCATCTATAAACACTGACTTCTTACAGTTAGTAAGTCACTGATCTCCCTTAGTTTTTCTGGCTTCAGCACCTGCAGCCTTGGCTTCATGGCCTGACCAAAGTGTGCGATATCAATTGCATCTAGTTTGTCAGTTTTGACGAGGCGCCCTGCGGATTTGACGAAGCTTCTGATCTGAGAAGGGTTGCAAACAACAATAGGCAATCCCGCTTTGTCTGCTGCACAAACAAACTCTAATTCAAGTCTTCCAGTAGACTCTATTAGTACTCTTTCAGGTTTAAGAGGTTGTAGTTGTTTAATAGCGTCTTTAATACCTTCTTTGTTATTGGTAACACTAAATAACTGGCCAGTAGGTCTCACATAAATATCGAGTTGTTTACTGCTGGTATCGATACCGACATTGATCTCTTGTGGTTCCATAAGATAAGCTATCTCCGCCTTGCTATTCGGGCTCGAGGCCCACATGACTATTCGAGTTATGCTTAGTGAGTACTTATCACGTTCATACTTGTTATCGGTCTTTTACGAACCGGCCAGGCAGCGAACTGTGATAAACAAGGCCTTCGGTGGCCGCTGAAGGTGGGTCTCAATTTACCCGTTAGCGAAAAGGATTTTCAACATCAGAATCGGACAAGAACAACCATACAAGCAGCAGCACGATTGCCCGCAAAATATGTGAGCTGAACGTTATACCCTTGCAGGAGAAGGATACACCGGATGATATCTTTAGAGTTTTTACTTACTTCGTTAGTTGTAGTTTTAATTCCCGGGACCGGAGTGTTGTATACTGTGGCTACCGGATTGTTTATTGGTAGAAAAGCAAGTTTATTTGCTGCCCTAGGATGCACTTTAGGCATCATTCCAGCACTCCTAGCAAGCGCTTTTGGTTTGGCTGCAATTTTTCACACTAGTGTAATAGCGTTTCAAATCGTTAAATACATTGGAGCTGTCTACTTGCTTTATTTGGCATATCAAATGTGGCGTTTCTCATCTCCTTTATCAGTTTCTAACCAGCAGTCAGACAGCAAATACTCAGGCATCATAGTAAAAGGCTTTTTGCTAAATATACTAAACCCAAAATTATCTATTTTCTTTCTAGCGTTTCTTCCTCAGTTTATTCCAGCTACAACAGAAGGTGCATTGGATAGCATGCTTACACTTGGCGTTGTGTTCATGATAATGACGTTTGGCATTTTTATTGTGTATGGTTTTCTATCAGGTAGTTTTAGCGCATTCATTATTAAATCAGAGAAAGCAAGCATTGCAATTCAGAAGCTCTTTGCAACTAGCTTTGCAGCACTCGGCATCAGACTGGCGTTTAGTGAGCGGGTATAACAAGCCAATTAACTTCGCGCCTGAAACCTCCTCCAGTTAAGTGGGTAGTAGCTTTTCACTCTAAGTGCCTGAAGGCGCTAATTAATCGATGTCGCATCCTTGCTTGTGGTGAAATTCTCAAAATTTATCTATGTTTTCTATCACCTCCCTAGGTTTTATTCTGACACGCTAGGCAATCTGATCGTCTCATCTTTAATTGAAATTCATGTCGACTAAAACAACAAAGTTAAGTTGAAGAATATACTTTCCTTCGAGTTATTTATTTATATGAAGATGGCGCTAGGGTAGGTTTTAAATTCACTGTTTGGAACACTTTTCTTACTCCATTCTTGTGTCTTTTTTAGGGTGTAAGTTCTTGTATTCTGGGGTATTTGGCTGTGTCCCTTTCATCGGTTAGGCTGCTTGGTAAATAGTAGGTGCGATATAATAAGAACTTTATATGTATCGTTTGCTTAACTGCCAGCAGTATCTAAGTACTTAATAAGAGAAGAACTCTAATGGTAATTGGTCTCCTCTTGGCTTGACGCTACATATTTAGGATGCTTGCGTTGTATCACAATATTGCAGTAATGCGGGCGTTATGATCACTATAAATGGTAATGGGGGGTAGTAGTGTCGAAATTTTGAAATAGTCTACGTGGCTTTTGCTGACGGCGGAAATGTCTCATGGGACGAAAGTTCTGTTATTAATGTTAATCAAATGAAAAGGGAAGTTTAATGCGAAGCAATAAATTTTATAAGCAGGCTCTAAAAGGAGTTTTGGGTTTTCTAGTTGTTTCAGCTAGCTGGCAGGCTCAAGCCTTCACTTGCCCACAATTGGCCGATGTTACATTGCCACCAAAGTGTAGCTCTGTAGACTTAGAGAGTTGTAATGCTGCAGTACAGAATATAATTCCTGCTGCGGCCTGCGCAATTTTTGAGGTTTCGCCCGCTGCTAATGATGCAACTTTAGTGCTACGTTTTACGACACTAATAACCAACTCCTGGTTTGATGCAACAGCACCTTATCACCCTACTGCAAAAGGTGTTTATTCTGACATTGCAAGGATGCCTCAGTCATCGGATAACAGTGAATTAAATATTGCACTTTCTTACGCATCTCATAAAGTGCTAAGTGGGTTGTTTCCACATTTGGTACCGGAATGGGATAACATGCTGGTTGAATTAGGTTTGGATCCCTACAACCTTTCTGAGGATACTACTACGCCGATTGGTATTGGTAACTATGCCGGCCGGAAGGTATTGGAAGGGCGCGCCAATGACGGTATGAATCAGTTGGGTAATGAGGGAGATCAGCTATATCATCGTTTACCCTATGCCGACTATACCGATTTCAAGCCAGCCAATACGGCATACAAATTACGCTTCCCTTCTAAGTGGCAACCAGCTGTTTTAATGGAGCGCCCTGGCGTATTCCGGGTTCAGCAATTCGTAACCCCTCAAATTGCACTGACAACACCCTATAGCTATGAGTCTCCGGATGAATTCACCTCTCCAATACCTCTGAAGTCAAAAATCTGGAACTATCCAAGTTATGTTGCGCAAGTTAATGATGTACTGAATACGTCAGCGAGCTTGACGGATGAGCAGAAGATGAAAGCCGAGTTGTTTGATATGAAGATATTCAGCTTGGGCTTTGCTGCTGTATTTGCATCTGAATCTCAAGGTCTTTCGTTGATGGACTTCATTCATTATGACTTCCTCACCAATATGGCCGCTTTTGATACCGCTATTGCAATTTGGAAAGAAAAGCGTCGCCATAATTCAGTACGGCCTTTTTCTGCCGTTCGTTATATTTATAAGGACGAGCTAGTTACTGCTTGGGGTGGCGTAGGCAAAGGAACAGTGAACGACTTGCCAGCTAGCCAATGGACAAGCTATTTACCTGTAGCAGATCATCCGGAATATCCCTCTGCATCTGCCAGTTTTTGTGCAGCTCATGCAGAAACAAGCCGCCTATTTTTACCTCAAGGAGATACGTTAGGGTATAGCGTACCTGCTCCTGCGGGAAGCTCACAGATTGAACCTGGCATAACACCGCAAGCTGATATGTATTTGCATTTCCCGACTTGGACATCGTTTGAGGAAGACTGCGGAAACAGCCGTGTTTGGGCTGGTGTGCATTTTGAACCTTCAGTACCAGCGGGCCAAAAGATAGGCCGTGAAATTGCGAGCCGTGCCTATCAATTTTATCTTTCAAAAGTGGCAGGCGAATAATAAGGATTTATCGGGGCGGAGAGTGTATTTGCTGATTCAATGGTATGATTAATGATTACACCCTGCGTCTTGCTCCTTATGCGCAATCTTTCCGCTTTGTCATAGCGGCGTAGCGGAACTTGGGTGAGGTGACTAGATTTTCCTGAGCTGTTAAAGTGTTTGTTATTTTGATTAATTTTTCCTTAGTTATGGATAGAGAGAAGTAACCAAAATGAGGAAATCAGATAGGCTTTTTCAGCTTGTGAACATTTTAAGAGCTCACCAGCCTATAACTGCAAAAGAACTTGCCGAAAAATTATCTGTTTCTGAACGGACAATATATAGGTATATGGATGATCTCTCTGTATCGGGGATTCCTGTTTATGGTGAAGCAGGTGTAGGATATCGCCTTTCAAATGGGTTTGAGTTACCCCCATTGCAATTAACACAAGAAGAATTTGAAGCACTTATTATTGGTTTAAATTTACTGTCTTCATGGACTGGGGCTGAGTTAAAGCAATCTTCACTTTCATTGTTAAGTAAAATTGAAGCTGGTTTACCTGATCTCGGGAAGTATGACCTCCATAAAACAGTTAGGGTACCAGGTAAGCATTTAAGATCAGTGGACTTCAGTTTGTGGGACCAGCTTCATAAAGCGATTAGTTCAAAGCAGTGTATTTATCTTTCATATACTTCCCTGGTAGGCAGTAGGTCAAAGAGAATCATTTATCCCTTGGGTCTCTTCTATTGGGGTGGCAAGTGGACCCTTGGTGGATGGTGTGGTTTAAAGCAAGATTATCGTGACTTTAGAATTGATCGTATTGAAAGCCTTGACCTGGAAGTGCCCCAGCGTGAACTTCCTACTAATGTTAGCTTGTCAGATTATATTGAAGTGCAGAAAAGCTCATCTTTGCAAAACACTACTGACACAATGCTGTCAGGAGTCTAACCCGATAATGTGACCTCCACAGAAGGAGTGAACCATGTTATATCACAATCGAACGGCTGATTTTATAGGTTTTGAATTTGCTACATTTCGTCTCCGGGAAGGTGTTTCGGAGAAAGACTTGATAGCACTCTCAAAAGAGGTGGATGATGCGTTTTTATCCAAGCAAGAAGGTTTGTTATCTCATTTCCTTCTGCGAGGTAAAAATGGTATCTACGCTGATGTCGCTTTAGCCTCAACCCAGGAAAGGGCTGAACAGATATGTCAGTTGTGGCTGGATAATGATGTTACAAGAAAGTATTTGCAGCTCCTTGACTCGGAATCTGTTGATATGACATTTTGGTCGAAAATTGTTTGATGGATAGCTAGGCCCAGAACGAAAGTAATAAGGAGTATCACTTTGTGCTGCTCCTTATTTATAACAGTTTTGATCCGAACTGAGAGGATGTCTTCGAGAAGTACTTATTTTGTTCAAATGTAAGTACTTCAATTGTTCCTTCGGGTGTTGGTTTCGTCTTGCTGCAATAACTGGTAGGAAGTAATGTCCCTCTCCTCAAAAGTTCCCCTTCAAGGTTTCCTCTTGCTTTGGGACTGTGAGGTCTTCAATTGATTTACAGTGATGATTAGAGCGATGTAAGGCTGTTTCGGGGGCAGTAAGAAGTTGCCCCCGAGTAATACCTTCATTGGACGTTATTTGCGCACAAGTAACAAGCCGGTTTCGGTGTGGTCTGTGTAGGGGAATTGATCAAATAAGGCAAAGCGCTCGATGCGGTGGGTCCTACTCAAGAATTTGAGGTTTTCCAGCTGGGTCTCCGGATTACAGGAGATATACAGAATGCGAGGGAAGCGCGCAACCATTGCACAGGTATCTTCATCCAGACCGGCGCGGGGGGGATCTACCAGCACAGTGTCAAAACTGTAACTATCCAGGTCTATATGAGCGAGGCGACGAAATGGGCGAACCTTGTCGATAGCCTGGGTAAACTCCTCGCTGGATAAGCGCACGATATCCAGATTATTGATGCCGTTTACCTGAATATTCTCCTGGGCTGAGTTGACTGAAACCTTGGAGATTTCAGTGGCAAGTACTTTCTCAAAATTTTCACTGAGTGGAATGGTAAAGTTGCCATTGCCGCAATAGAGCTCAAGCAGGTCGCTGGAGTTCTGGCCGCAGGCATTCTTAGCCCACTGGATCATGGAACGGCAAATGTGCCCATTGGGTTGGGTAAAGCTGCCTTCTACTTGTTTGTACTGATAGCTCTTGCCATCGATATCCAGTTTTTCGGTGACGAAATCTCGCTCTAACACCATTTTCTGCTTGCGCGAGCGTCCAAGGATAGGGAAGCCCAGTTTTTCTTGTAAGGCCCTTGCTTCCTGTTCCCAGCTCTCTTCCAGCTTTTTGTGATAGATGAGTGTGATGAGTGCATCACCACTCAAAGTGGTAAGGAATTCGGCGGAGAACAGGCGCTTGCGCAGTATCTCGCTGCTGTTAACGGCCTCCAAGACCTTGGGCATTAGCTGATTCATTAGCTCCGAGCCCACGGTAAATGTATCGATGATAAAAGGCTTTTTATACTCACCCTGGCGATACATGGCGTAATGAGCTACGCCGCCTTCATGCCAAACCTTGAACTCGGCGCGAAGCCGGTAGTGAATGGGCGGAGATGGAAATAGCTCAGGCCCCAGATCGGTAAATTCACGATAGGCCTCGGCCAGGCGCTTGGCCTTTGCATGGAGCTGGTCTTGATAGTCGTCGGTGTTAACGCGGTGCAGTGCCATATTAAAATACGGTAGTCTCAATGGTAGAGCGGGCGCGAATTATATAGGAATCCGTATGGCAATAGGTGAGATTGCAATAAGAGTGTCTGGGCAGGGGCTTCAGGAGTTTACCAGCCAAGTGGCCGATTGGGTGTCGAGGCTCAATGTGGGGGAGGGGCTTTGTACGCTATTTATACAACATACTTCGGCGAGCCTGCTGATCCAGGAGAATGCCGACCCCAGCGCGCGCAGGGATCTTGAGCAATGGCTCAATCGGCTGGTGCCAGAGGATGACCGCCTCTATACCCATACTCTTGAGGGGCCAGACGATATGCCGGCCCATATCAAAGCGGCCCTGACTGCCACTAGCCTCTCGATCCCTGTGCAAAATGGGCGGCTAATGTTAGGTACATGGCAGGGTATCTATTTGTGGGAGCACCGACACCACCACGGTGAGCGCAGAGTCATTCTCCATATCTAAATGTTCGGCCTAGAGGCAGTTGGTGGGCTTGGGGAGCCCGGCAATTTTGCTGGCAATCTTGGCTGGGCTTGGGGGGAACAGCTGCATGAGGTAGATGCTGCGACCTTTTTCCGAGCCCAGGTGCTGGCCGATAAACTTTACTAGCGGGCGCATAGCGGGAGATAGTTCAAATTGGCGATAAAATTCCTGCAGCAGCTCAATGACCTCCCAGTGGGCGTTGGTCAGCTCGATTTTCTCGGCGTGAGCTAGCTCTTCGGCCACATCGCGGTTCCAATCATTGAGGTCTCGCAGGTAACCCTCTTTATCCAGAGGGATTTCCAGGCCATTTACAGTTAGGTTGCTCATTGTATTGATCACCGGAACCAACTGACGATGGGGTAATGCTCGGTACATAGTTGCACCCAGCGAGCATCGTTGATCATCTCTACTGAGGCGAGTGTCGAGCTGGCCTGTATGCCGCGGGCTTCGCTATCGGCTATCAGGCAGTAGACCTTTGCTTCTTGTAGGTCGTGCAAGGCTTGGTGCTTCAGGGCGTAGACCCCGTCTTCAAGCAAGAGTAGGGCATCGCCTTCGGTGAGACTCTGCAGGCAATCGTGTAGTGCCTGGCTGCTAAAAGGCGATTTACTGACAATATGTAAGGTCATCTTAAAAACTCAACACGCACTGGTAAGCAGCGATTAGCTTCCCTGGCTTAGTGACCAGGGTGATTTCCGCTCCGGGAATCTGTATTTGGTCAGGGTGGATACCTCTTTGCTCCAGGCTGTGCTGGCACACATAGAGCTGTTCGACCCCAAACATGGGGAGTGCCATAAGGTTCCGGTACAGGTTTTTTTGTTCTATGGCCTCTGGAGCTTGGTTGTCCAGTAGTTGGAATACGCCATCGCCAAGGAATAACAAATCAACGTCCTGTTCCATAGCTGCTGAGGCGAGCACAGCTTCAATCCCCTCTCGGGCCAGGGCGCTCCCATAGGGTGCAGCCCTGCATAGGGCCAGGGTCTGGTTACCCATTGTTAACCTCCAAAAGTGATCAGGCGCTCAGAGTTGGCAACGGCATCGGTGAGCTGGCCGAGGCCGGCCAGTTCGAAGCCTTCTGCAAGATTGGCTGCGGGCTTTTCCAGGCGGTTTGCTTCCCGCAGGCTTAAGACACCGCGTCTCTGCGCTGCGGCGATACAGACGACCAAATCCAGGTTGTGTTTCTGTTGCAGTGATTGCCACTCATTGATCAGGTCGGCTTCGTCCTGGGGGGGCGCGGCAATATTGTTGCCGTTTTGTATGCCATCACAGTAGAAAAAAATCCGGTAGATTTCATGACCCTCGGCCAGTAGTGCTTTGGCAAAGCGCAATGCGCTGGCTGCCGATTGCGAGGCGTGTGGAGCGGAGTAAATTGCCAGGGAAAACTTCATAGGGGGCCAAATAGTAAAATGCCCCGCAGAGCGGGGCATTGGGTCTAGCTCAGCAGCACTTATGCTTAGTCGTCAGAGGAAGCGAACCCAAGAATGTGCAGCAGGCTGGTGAACAGGTTGAAGATATTCAGGTACAGGGAAGCCGTTGCCATCAGGTAGTTGGTCTCACCGCCGTTGATGATACGGCTGGTGTCATACAGGATGAAACCTGACATCAGCAGGGCAACAACACCACTCAGGGCAACGCTGACCAGAGGCATGTGAATGCCGAAGAAGCCTGCGATGATGACTGCCAGGAAGCAGACCAGTACAGCGATCAGACCAACAGCCAGGAAACCACCCATAAAGCTGAAGTCTTTGCGGGTAGTCAGTACGTAAGCAGACAGGGCAAAGAAAATCAGGGCTGTGGTACCTAAAGCTTGCATTACGATCTGGCCGCCGCCAGCGAGGCCCAGGTAATGGTTAAGCAATGGGCCGATAGATGCGCCCAATAGGCCGGTGAATGCGAAAACAACACCGACGCCGGCGCTGGAATTGGCAGTGCGTGGCAGAACGAACCAAATCAGGGCCAGGGCTCCCAGAGAGCAGATCAGGCTCATGCCGCGGCCCATGCCGACGGCCATAGAGATACCGGCTGTGACAGCACTAAAAAGTACAGTCATGGCCAAGAGGGCATAGGTATTGCGCAACACCTTCGCCGATTCCGAGCGGTCCAGTGCACGGGTATTTGTATAAGCTTGCGGTTGCATTTAGCGACTCCTGCTATTTAATCGATACCGGAATCATATAGCTCGCGGTGGGGACCATCAAGTCGGGAAATCCCTTTTAGGCGCTGGCTATAAATTGAGTTGAATTCGAAAAACCGCAGTTTTTTCAGGGTTTTAGTCGAATCTTCTCCTGTTATTAATAGGGACCGCTGGAGATTTTTCAAGGGGTTTTGCTTGCTTCGGGCCTAAAAGGCACCTCGATATCGACAATCAAAGGCAGGTGATCCGAAGCTTGTCGGGTCAGCACGGTACGTGGCACTCGCACTTTTTTTATCACAATGCCGGCGCTCAAGAAAATATGATCGATTCGCACCTTGAGAAAAGTGCCTTTAGGGCTATGCCTGGGTGCTTGCTCCTGGGCATCGCGCAGGTAGCCGCAGAGGCGTTTACACTCGGCGGAAGTGGGCAGAGCATTGAAGTCACCGAGTAAAATTCGCTCGCCTTTACAGCGAGGGTTGCTCAGCCATTCTGGTCCCAGCAGAGCATCCACCTGCAGTAACCGCTCTGCGCGCGAGAGTCCGAGATGCGTATTGATCACCTGAATTTTGCTGCCATTATGCTCAACCTCTACCCAAATGGCGCCGCGAGGCTCATCTGCAGCGGGATTGAACAAGCGCCCCTTACCCTTGGGTGGCCCCGGTAAAATTCCTTTTTTGATCAGCTTTGCCGGTAGGTGAGTGAGAATGGCGTCGCCGTAGCGCTCCTCATTGAGGTTAATGGCTGGCTGAAAATGCACATCCATTGAGAGTAACCGTGCCAGCCGCTCAGCCTGATCAAGCCCCCCGGTGCGTTTGCGTTTCACATCCAGTTCCTGCAAGGCGACAATATCGGGGCGGTAGCGGGCGATTACCCTGGCAATACGCTGCGGTGACAGAGTACCGTCGGTTCCTTTACAGCTATGCACATTGTAAGTCATGACTCGCAGAGTTTTTTGTGGCAGCTGGTGCTCATCCAATTTCATCGGGTGGGCGCCGCGCAGGTAGGCCCTCGCAGCAGTGCGTAGATCCTGGGGGCGCCAGTAGCCCAGCCGCGGATCTGGCGGCTGTATATCTTTAGGCATTAGGGCAAAGGCGTGGGTTTCCCTGGGACCGGCGGCACCGTGGCTGCCGTTTTCCATGGCGAAAGTCAGAGGCTGTTCCTCGCTGGAGCACCAGCCGTACATCATAAAGTCGCCGGAGTCGGGGTGACTGCACAAGCTGATCATGTCGGCAATGGATTGCTCGGGGTAGGGGTGCTCGTCCCCCATCAACTTGCGGCCGTCTTCGGGCAACCTCACCGGGCCGTGTTTCCACCATCCGTGCACCGGAGACTTTGCCGAAGTGGGGTCTACCCGATAGAGCACCAGAGGCACATGGGCCTGTTCAACTATCTTGCGAGCGACCTGTTCGCGGCTGATATTACCCAATTCCAGGTTGTAGAGCATGGCCAGAGGGCCAAGGGCGGTGAGTGCCAGAGGGGTTTTACTGGCGCTGCAATCAACAGACACCTCCTGTTTTTCTATGTCTTTTTTATCCATCCATTCGCTGCCAAACAAGCGCGCCCGCTCCAGCTGCACGCCGTGCCTGCTTTGGCCTGGCTCAATTTCTGGCGGTTTTGCAAGATCGGACAATGTTTCTGACAGAGCATCGCCAAGGCTGCGGCCAAAGACCTCTTCGTAGGGCTTGGTTTGTTCCTGGCCGTGATCGGAAAAAATCCACACATCGTAGTGGCGCCGATCGGAGGCATGGGCGGCACGCCAAATGCGGGCTATGGCATCGTCGATACCCTTCAATACCCAGTGGGCGAACGCCGAGCGCGGGCCGCGTCGGTGGGACTGCTCATCATAACCGAGCAAATTGACATAAATAATGGGGAGGCCGCGGCTGATGTCCACCTTGACCCCCATGGTGCAAAATTCTCTTGAGAGAATGGTGATACCGACCCGGGTAGGGACAAACATCAATTCCTTGAGCAAGTTTTGCCCCTGCATCACGCCGCGTATGCAGTCTACAAGGGATAGCAGCAACTCCACCACAATCAGTGCAGCTGTGCGTATCAGACTCCATAAGTTGGTTAGGATTAGAACGGCAATGGTCCAGGGGCTGGCACTGCGCAGGGCTGGACCCCAGCCCTGATCGGCTGGGCAAAAGTGTGCCTCGCCGGTCTTGGTACCGGCGCGAAACAGGCTCAGGTAGCAACTGCCATCGCGCAGAAGGGGGTCACGCTGTTTGAACATATCCCTGCTTTCCACCAGCGCGGCCACTTCCGGGTCGTACATACGGCCGAGTTTTTGGGTTTCATGAATAAGAAAGCCAAAGGCCGGTACTGCCTGGCGCACACCGTAGAACAGCTCTGCCTGTACGGCGGGGGTGGTGGAGGGAATCCCGGAAAACATGTGTTCCAGGCGGTAGTGTTCTTTGCGGATCAGGCCCTTTAAGAAAGGCATCCGGCCCCCGGAAAGGGCCTTTAAGAGTTCCGGATGTGCCAAACCATCAATCTGGATCAGGATCAAACCCGGTGCGTGGGGTTGACGGCCGCTGGTGGAGAGTCCTAACAGTTTGGCGATCCACTCGCTGCGGCTGAAGCGGCGGCGCCAGCGCCTAATGGAAAGTCCGACTCTGCTTAACATAATGGGCGGCTATGGCTCCGGTGCCTGGCCAAATGCCGCACCGGCGGCTCCGGTCAGCCCTTCGATAATCTCCCACTGGGCACCAATAAGATTGCGCATGCGCATCCACTGGGCGAAGAGGGAGTCATCCAGGGCCCATCCGTATTTGAGCAGAGGTTGATAGAGATCCAGCGCTCTCTGTGCACAGCTGTGCATAGAGAAATCCCGTGCGGTATTTAAGGCTTCTCGGTTGAGAGCCTGGCGTTGTTCCGGGGGTAGCTGGTAAAGCCAGCGGATTGCCTCAATAAAGCTTTCCAGGTTTATTTCCGTCACCAGTCGCCCATTTTTACCATCGCGTACCATTTCTCGGGAGCCGTTGGCATCCAGGGCAATAACCGGTACCCCTCCAGCCATGGCCTCAGAGAGCACTAGGCCCTGAGTTTCACTGGTAGAGGCGAAAACAAAAGCGTCCATGGCGTTGTACATGTCCCGGCGCGCCTCGCCAAGCACTGCACCGGGCATATGCAGACGCTGGGAAAGCCCCCGGCTGGCAAAAATTGCCTGCAGCTCATCCTCAAGAGGTCCGCTGCCGGCAAACAGGAAGTGAGTGTTGCCTTCATCCCGCATAAATCTCGTTACTGCATTGCAGAGGAAACGCAGATTTTTTTCCTGACCAAAGCGGCCCAGATGGCCCACCACAAATGCGGACTTGGGAATACCCAGGCGCCGACGCACCTTGCTGCCGTCGCCGTTGTTATAGTCCTCCAGTTGAACGCCCGTGGGCACCTCGGCGATGGGGGTTTGAACGCCGCGCTCGCGCAATAATTTAACAATGCTGTGGCTGGGTGCCAGTACCAGGCTGGACAGGTTGGCGTAGCGTGTGGCCAGCTCAATCACGAAGCGTTTCAGCACTTGAGAGTCAGCGGGTACATAGTGGGTATAGTGCTCATAGAGCGTGTGGTGGGTGAAAACCAGCGGTAGCTCCCGCTGCCGGGCTACCCGGAGGGCAGTCATACCCAGAAGAAAAGGGTGATGGGCGTGAACGATATCTGGCTTGAATTGATCCAGCCGATCACTCAAATCCGGTGAAAAAGGCAGTGCTACCGAGAAGTCGCTGCCATTGAAATTTTGGATGGCGTGGATGCGCACAACGTGCTTTTCCCCGGCGATTTTCTCTGGAAATTCCGGGGCCACGATCAAAACCCTGTGCCCTCGCTTGCGATATTCCTCGCTGAAAGCAGCGACCGAGTGCGCCACGCCACCGACATGGGGTAAGTAGGTGTTGGTCAGCATGACGATATTCACTGGGATTTTAACTCCACAGATAGCAGCCCCTCGCCAACCAGTGTGGGTGGAAAGCCAATGGGGTTAACAGCAATGGCCGGTGGCTTTCCGTACCAGTCTGCGGTCCAGGAGACCTTTGGGCGGACTCCGGGAGTGATCTCTAAGGAAATCACTCCAAAGCGCGTCGGCGCTGGGCCGAAACGAATGGGGACTTTGGTAGACGTATCCTTGAGCCATTCCGGCGGTAATCCTGAGACCAGTATCAAGGCGTCCTGTTCCTCTCGCACAAAGCAATTGCGCTGCATGGCGACCCACTCTGCAGCGGCCCAGGCATGCTGCCCGTCGCCCATGCAACCGCCCAGGGAATGGGGGTGGATGGCTTCAGGCCACTGGCCGGTGGGGGAGGCCAGTTTGGCGACACTGCGCATCAACTCCAGGCATCGCCGATCCCCGGCGCGCAGTAAGACCTGGGCAATATGTAGTGTGAGGTAGGCATTGATACCCGAGTGGATCATATCCTGAAAGAAACCGCCGCTGACAAAGCATTTGTCGATCAAAAAGTCAGCCAGGTCGATCAAGCGGGGATCATCCGGGGGGTAGAGCTGTAGTGGATAGCCTGCCACCACGGACCCGATAGCTCCGGCATCCAGGCGCCGGTTGGGAGAGGCCGGCATGGCGGATCTTCCGAGCCGTTCTTGAGCACTGCTGAGGCTTTCGTCAATGGTGCGCTGAAAATCATTGGCGGCGGTGCTGAATCGGTGTGCATTGTCGTCGATGCCTTCTCTGGTGCAGATGGCGGCAGCGGCGTGTAATCCGGCTACTCCCCAAAAATCATCCCAGTAGTAACAGTCGTTGGGGCCCAGGTGCTCTGCACTGAAGCCCGCTGGTAACAGGCCCGCACAGAGGCTGCCATCCTGGGGCAGGCGCTTGTTGATAATCCATCTGGCTCCCTTGAGGATGGGCTCGCACCAGAATTGCTTAAGCGGCTTATTTGCCAGCTGGCAAAATAAGTTGAATATCCAAAGAGCTTCGCCGTTGGAATCCCACTCACCATCCTGGGAGTGAAAAAAACCATCGCGTTTTTGTCGGTGGGGAAACTGATCCAAAGCCCGTTCTGCGCGATCTATCAAGCCTGCGTAAAGGAGTGACTGGATCATAAAGGCGGCATCCCGGAACCAGAATCGCTTGTAGGTGTAGGGGCCTGGGTACACATCTTTGGGGGAGTGCAGAATCAGGGTGCGAATGGCTGAGTCGTAGAGGAACTGGAAGTCCCGGTCTGGAATCTTGAGCGCGCAGTGGCCTGCCAAGCTTTCCGCCCAGCTTTTCGTCTCTGTGTCTTTAGGGGTTTCGCTGTCGAGGGGAATTGAAACTTCCAGCTTCAGGGGTTTGTGACGCTCTAATCGAAACATGGCTGCAGCGGAGGCCATGCCCACATCACATTCACCCTGCATACGCCCAGTTTCGTCTTTCAAGTGCAGGTAAATATCCCCACCGCGATAATCTGAGGCCAGGTGCTTGTCGATGGGTTGACTGAATAAAACCGCTTGCTTGTCTTCAATGAGCCACCCCCGGCCTTGGTCATTGAGGCGCACCTTGTGTACAAAACTGACCCCCTCTGGATTACATGGGCGCAGCACTACCAGTAGCCAGCCGCTGTTCCGGCAACTGGCGGTAAGTTTGATGTTGCAGTGGGGGGCTCCATCAATGGCTTCTACGGCTACAGTGTTGCGCAGTTTGAGTCCGTGGCGAGCGGATTCCGTAACCACAGAGAGGTGATCATCCAGTTCCTGATGTTGCTCACAGTAGGTGAGGGAGGCGGGAGTTAATTCCTCGCCACCGTCGCCGATTACCCAGGCATCAATGGACCACCCGTCGTAGTAGGGTGTGACCAGGCCACGGGGATCGACCACCGGCAAAGCCTCACAGTCCGGCAACCCCACAGCGGTCCAATTGCGGTGGCTGAGGTTACAGTGGGTAATAGAAAAAGCCCGGGGGATAAACGAATTATCTCGTGGGTCAAACTGGCGTTGTATCCAATAGGGCCAGACCCAGTCCAGATTGTGCTGGATTACCTTGCTGTTGATCAGTGCACGGGCGTGAAATACCGCACCCGCACGCAGTAGCTCAATGGGCTCGCTGACTTCTGAGGGTTCGGCGAAGCGCTGCAAGCGAGCCATCAATGTCAGCGGATCAAGAAAACCGTGGGCGGTGGCAAATCGGCGTACGAAGAAGCGCCACGGTAGCCATTTCATCCAGGGCATCAGAGATCCTCTTCTTTCACGATCTTCTTCAGGGCGCGTCGCGCCATGCGTGTGAGGCCGATCAAGGCCAGTACAGCCAGTACAAAGCCCATGATGTAAAGCGCCCATTGCACCGTAGTGCGCTCCTCCACCTCACCCAGGGACGTTAGATCCGCGGCGATGGAGCCTACATACACATTGTTCAGGGTAAGGGGAATTACCCCCAACGCGTTGCCCAGTATGAAATCCCGCAAGCGAACCGGTGTTAGCCCAAAGAAATAGTTGGAGAGCTTGAAAGGGAACAGTGGTACCAGGCGGGTTAACATGATCATCTGCCAGCCCTCACGACGAATCACTTCGCCCACCGTGGCGGGCTTTATGTGGGACATAATCCAGCGTGATGGCCTCTCTCCGAGCAAGTAGCGGGCAATCAGAAAGGCCAAGGTTGCGCCGAGGACGGTTCCCAACAGTACCAACAAAGTGCCTTTGATTACTCCAAATACAAATCCTGCGCCCATGGTGAAAATAACACCAGGCAACAACAATACGATCGCCAGGGCAACGATTAACACGAATAGCAGGCTGGTTTGCCAGCCCTGCTCATTGAGCCACTGGAACAGTTCGATCAGTCGCTCATCCAGGTTGAAATACATCATCAGGCTGAGCGCACCGGCCACGGCGATCAGGCAAATCAGAATCACAATTACCGGTAGGAATTTCACCGCCATAGAACTGCTCGGGAGCCAACAACAAGCGGTTTTGATCGCCGCCAGTTATTAGCCTAGCCAATGGAAAAGGGCAGGTAAAACTTCATTTTGACGCACCCGGGTTTTATCGAGCGCTAGCACCTAGAAAGGATTTATTGGCGGGGAAATGGCTCAGGCAGATATAAAAAAAAGAAATATGTAGGGGGAGTACACTGGTTGGCGTGGGGATAGGCGTGCTGACTAAGCGGTGAGCATGAAGCACATATACTTACTGGAATAATTGCATATTGTGCGGTTGTGTGCTGCTGCCAGGAAGGGGTGATCGTTGTTCAAGGGCGGGTTCGCAATATGGATCTTTATCGGCGCTGCCTGGAGCTCTGCCCCTGAGCCTGTGCTTCCGCTCAATGATGCAGTACAAACGGCCATTCGTACCAACCTGCGGGTGCAGGGCGCGGCTCTAGAAGTCGATGAGGCGGGAGATATGGTTGAGGCGCTAAAGACACGCCGTTACCCGCGATTGGAACTGAATGCCGCCATCAATCACAACCTCACCACCCAGAGCTATACCTTCCCTGAGGGTAGCCTTGTTCCCGATTCTGAAATAGGACCAATCCCACCAAACAATGTGGAGATCACCACCGAGCAGGGAACTACTGAGATCGTCTCCTTCAGTGCGCGCCAGCCTCTTACCCGTCTCTACACTATTGCCTTGGAAATCTGTGAGGGCTATGTCACCACTGCGATGGCGGTGCAAAAAGTGCGCTGGACGCAGCAGGATGTCGCTTTTTTGGTAAAGCTGCAGTATTTCGAGGTGGGCAGGATTATCGGTGACCTCCAGGCGATTGATGAATCTATTTTGTTCTTGAGTTCCCTGAGTGACCTGGTGCGCAATTATGTCGACCAACAGGTGGCTCTGGAATACGAGTTGCTGGATGTACGTGCCCGCTTGGCCCAGCGTCAACTGGAGCGTCAGCGCAGGATTGATGAGATGATTACGGCCAAGGAGCGACTCAATGCGCTATTGGGGCGCGATGTAGAAACGCCATTTAGCGTCGAGCACCTCCCTGTACCTCATCAAGTCGTGTATGACACCGATGCATCCCTAGTGTTGGCCTTTGATCAACGCCCTGATTTTATTGAATCGCTGTTGGCCATTGAGAAGGCTGAATACAGCTACGATGTTAAGAAATCTGAATATATTCCCGATATAGACTTTCACTTCAGCTATCTCAAGCTCTTTAACGTAAGCCTTGTGCCTGATGCCGAGGCAATCGTTGCTTTAGATTTACGCTGGGAGATTTTTGACTGGGGGCGCAAGCGGGATGAGCTGGCCAGCCGCGCGAGTAAAATTGCTGGGGCCGAAGTTAGAGTGGGGGAATTGCGCGGTCAAATTGAAGTAGAAGTGCGCGACAGCTTGCGCAAGTTACGGACTGCGCAGGAATCGGTTGCTGTAGCCCGAGAATTACAAGCGGCATATCGGGAAAAGTTACGGGTAATGATCAACCGCTATCGTGAGCAAACGACGCTATTAACCAACGTACTGGAAACGGAAACCCAGCTCGATCGCGCCAACAGCGATTACAACAAAGCGGTACTTTCTGTCTGGAGGGCGTTAGCCGAATACGAAAGAGCGGTCGGGGAGGTGTAACGATGTTGCGTTTACCCCTTTTACTGATGTTTCTGCTCTTACTATCGGCCTGCCAAAGTGAGCCGCCGGGGAAAAGTCCGGTGCCTGTGCAAGCTACAGTGGCTCGTACAGAAAGTGGAATTGAAGGTTATCCATACTCTGCAGTGGTCCACCCCTATACGCAGGTAGATGTAGCATTTCGAACAGAGGGATATATCGATGAAATTCCAACTCGTCGGGCGCTTGGAAAAATAAGAATATTGCAGGGCGGGGACCGAGTGATTCAGGGAGAGCCCCTGGCTATCGTCAACGACGAGCAATACAGAGACAAGGTGGTTGAGGCGGCAGCGAATGTCAGTAAAGCAGAGGCTGCCCGGAGGAAAGCAGATCTGGACTACAAAAGAGCTTCGGCTCTTTTTGCCACCGCAAGTATCACGGCGCCGGATTACGACGCCGCCCGGGAGGAGTATGAGATCTCACAGGCCTCGGTTGTAGGTTCTAAGGCACGCTTGGATAACGCTAAAGAGAATCTTAATGACACGGTATTACGTTCACCCCTTACGGGAATTATTCTTCAACGCAATATAGAGGTCGGCACTCTGGTGCAAAGGGATGCCGTTGGTTTTGTGGTTGCCGATATCTCTCGTGTCAAAGTGGTTTTTAATGTGCCTGATGTGGTGTTGAGCTTTGCCAAACTGGGTAGTGTTATCTCTATGATGACAGAGTCCCAACCAGGCAAGACTTTTACTGGCCAGGTCACAGAAGTTTCCCCGAAAGCAGAGGAACGCACCAGAGTTTTTGCCATTACCGTAACCGTGCCTAACCCCAATGCAATATTAAAACCGGGCATGATTATGAGTCTTTTACTGGACAAAATGCAGCCTCAGCCAAACCGGGTTGTGGTGCCCCTTTCATGTTTGGTCCCGCAGTCAAATGAGTCGGAAGGCTTTGCCGTTTTTGTATTGGAAATTGACAACAATGTTTTACAGGCAAAGCTGCGCAGAGTGGTTCCAGGGCCGGTAGTGGGTAACAACATTGTTGTTTTACACGGCCTCAAGGAGGGGGAGCGGGTTGTGTCAAATGGCGCGTCACAATTACAGGATGGTCAGACGGTAAGGATAGTGCCCTAGTGCCTCAAGGGAATATCAATGGTGGTTAAAGACGAAAAAACCAGAGAAGAAATTCTGGAAGCTGAAAGTGAGCATCGCTTTAATACCGCTCGCTTTTTTGTCGATAACTCCTCCATTTCATGGGCGCTATTGGTTGGGGTTATGTTTTGGGGGCTTATCTCTTATATCGCGATGCCCAAAAGTAAGGACCCTGATATTCCCGTCCGTATAGCCACAGCAACAACCAAATGGCCAGGGCAAAGTGCCATCAAAGTTGAGGAGCTGGTGACACGACGAATTGAAGATGCCATCGCCCAGAGTGAATATCTCTACCAGCCAGATGCGCGTTCCTTTGCAATAAAATCCCTGACCCTTAACGGTGTGTCCGTAGTACAAACTCAGCTTGCCCCCCACACCGATGTCACTAAGGCATTTAATGATATAAACCTGAAACTTATTGACGCGCAGAGTCAACTGCCTTCAGGGACACAGGCTACTCAATTCAATGATGAATTTGGGGATACGGCTGCCGTGCTTTTGGCAGTAGCCAGCCCAAGGGCCGGAGCTACTGAAATAAGCCTCCGGGCAGAAAACATTCGAGAAGCATTATCGGAGGTTCGCGCCAAGTATAAAAATCAGGGAGTAGAGCAGAGGGTTAGTATTATGGTGGCCCTGCCGCTTTCAGTGCACGGGGTGAATAGCTTGGCTGCCTTCAAGGTCTTTTCCCGCTGGATGGAGAAACAGGGTTATGGCACTGCATTTAAAATTCTGTCGGGCCCCGGTTATATCGGCGTAGATTTTACCTCAGATAAAAGCGATGAAGAGTTGATGCGCGCGGGATATCGTTTTTTAAATGAGCGACTTAGTGCACAGAAATTTTTTCCCGACTCCTGGCAGCCTTTTCTTGTACGAGATATTGCTAAAACTCGTGAGCGTCTTGCCGAAGTGGCTGGGGCAAAATACAGCTATCGGCAGCTGGATGATTTCTCTGATCTCATCGCTGCGAATATTCGCACTCTCCCGCAGGTAAAGCGGGTACTGCGTTCCGGGGTGCTGCAACAGCAAGTCGATTTGGTTTATTCCCAGGAGCGGCTTGCTTCTTACGGCCTGCGCCCGGATATGATTGGCCCAATACTCAATGCCCGCAATACAACCATTCCTGGCGGCAATCTGACTGTTGAGGATATGGATGTCGCAATATTTCCCAGTGGGGACTTTAGCAATTATGAAGAAATTGGGGATGTACCTATCGCTTTGAGTGATGATGGTACTCCGGTGTACCTACGGGGTGTACTGGATGTTTCAATGGGCTATGAGTCGCCACCAGAGCTATTAAATTACTATGTCAGCAAATCTAAACACGATGGAACATGGCAACGGCATCGCAGCGTCAACTTATCGGTACAGATGCGTGATGGTGAGCAAATCGGCGAGCTAGGCAAGGTACTCACAAAGTTACTGGAACAGGTTAGAGCCGACTTGCCGCCAGATTTAATTATTGAAAAAGTGTCTGATCAGCCCAGACAAGTAAAGGAAAGTGTGGGGCTTTTTATTGAGGCGCTGGTTGAAGCCATTATCCTTGTGGTTATTGTCGCTTTTATCGGGTTTTCTGATTGGCGTTCCGCTGTCCTACTGATGATCTCAATCCCGATTACCTTGGCAATGACCTTCGGCTTTATCCAGTTTATGGGGGTGGATATTCAACAGGTCTCTATTGCAGCCTTGATTATTGCCCTGGGGCTTTTAGTGGATGATCCTGTTGTTGCCGGGGATGCCATCAAGCGACAGATGGCCGCGGGAAAACCATCGTTTATTGCTGCCTGGCTTGGTCCAACCCTACTCGCGAAAGCCATTTTCTTTGCGACGCTCACCAATGTGGTTGCGTATTTACCTTTCTTACTACTAACCGGAAATCAAGGTGATTTTTTGCACAGTTTGCCAATTGTTATGGCCTGCGCATTGATCTCCTCCCGGATAGTATCTATGACTTTTCTGCCTTTCATAGGAAATCTTCTCTTGCGTCCACCGAAGCGTACAGAGCCAACACTGGAGGAGAGGCGGAAACATGGGCTTACAGGTGTGTACTATCGAACCGCTAGCTGGGCTATAGATCATAGGAAACTTGTATTACTGGGATTTCTACTTTTTCTGATTGCGGGAGTGGTATTGAAAACGCAATTGAAAAATGCCTTTTTTCCAGATGACATTCAATATTTGTCCTATGTGGATGTCTGGTTGCAGAATGATGCAAGCATTGATGCAACAGATAATGTTGCCAAACAAGCGGAGCAGGTGATTAGACAAACAATAGAAAAGTATCAAAAAGAAAATGGTGGGAATTCTGATGAACCAATTCTACAGGCACTGAGTACTACCGTTGGTGGAGGGGCGCCGCGTTTTTGGTATACAGTGAACCCTCGGCCACAGCAAGCTAATTATGGTCAAATTATTATCCGTATCAATGATAAAAATCTGACTCCAAAGTTGGTGCCGTTTATTCAGGAAGCACTCAGTAAGAATATCCCCGGAGCCGATCTGGATGTGCGCCAACTGCAAACTACTCCGGTAGATTACCCCTTTGAAATAAGGGTGTCAGGGCGTGTGACAACCGGTTCTGAGGAAGAGCGTAAGGATATTATTATCTTGCGAGATGTTGCCGAGAGAGTGAAAAATATTGTACAGAAATCGGCATATGCTCGCACGGTTCGCCAGAACTGGGGAGAGAGGAGTCTTGCGGTTTATATGAATGTTCTTGAAGACCGGGCAGCCATGTCTAGAGTCACTAATGCCGATATTGCCCAGGCTTCATCAACGGCAATTAATGGTAGTGAGGTATCCACATTACGGGAGGGGGACAAAGAAATACCAATTGTTATTCGCCTCCGGCTGGATCAGCGTGGGCAATTGCAGGATATTAACAATCTTTATGTGTTTTCATCAGATACGGAAGTAAGAGTTCCCCTAGAGCAGGTGGCGACAACAAGAATTGACTTTAGAACTGAGCGAATTCGTCGTTTGGAAAAATTTCGCACGATTTCTGTTTTTGCATACCCTTATGCAGGATTTATTGCCTCCGATATTATGGGAGATGTAAAAGATGAATTAGATGCCTTGCAAAAGACGTTGCCCAGTGGTTATCAAATACAAGCTTCTGGAGATGCGGCTAACTCAACACATGGGTTTGCACAGCTACTCATGATACTTGGTGTTTCCTCGGGGGCCATTTTTTTGGCTCTGGTTTTCCAGTTTAGTAACTTATTGAAGCCCTTGGTGGTATTTGCCACCGTACCACTGGGTATGGTGGGTGCCCTTGCCGCGCTTTATGTTACTGGCCAGCCATTCGGGTTTATGGCTTTTCTGGGGATAGTAAGCTTGGTAGGGGTAATTGTCAGCCATATTATTGTCTTGTTTGATTTTATAGAAGTGCGTCATGCCGCAGGCGATCCTTTCAGAGAGGCATTGTTGGACGCGGGGATCCTACGACTAAGACCAATCCTGATCACAATAGCGGCTACTACCTGCGCCCTGGTGCCTCTCGCTTTCCATGGTGGTCCTCTTTGGCAGCCTTTATGTTTTGCCCAGATAGGAGGCTTGATATTGGCAACCTGCGGTACTTTGCTACTGGTGCCGGTGCTTTATACCGTGATGGTGGTGGATCTAAAGTGGATTCACTGGCACGAGAGGGGTTCAGGCGCGGAAGACGGCAGTAGAAACATGGTAGAAGCATAAGAACTCTACTTAACCACCAGTGTCCTTCAGCGGGATTAGTCACCTCATATCGCTTAATTGGTTTGGTATTGACTATGGTTGGAGCCTAAACCTTAATTCCCCAACAGAGGAAGCCCGATGCGCCTGTTAATGAAAATCCTGATCCCCGTTAAAAGTGGCAATAATGCTATCGCAGACAAGTCCATGCCGAGAGCCTTCAATGATTTTATCGCTTCGGCTGAGCCTGAATCCTCCTATTTCTTTTTAGAGAATGGTAAGCGCGCGGCTATTTTTATTCTTGAGGAGAAGCGGCAGGATCATCTGATGGCATATAACGAAAAGTTTTTTTCAGCTCTGGGTGCGGAAATTTGGATTACCCCAGTGCTAAATCAAAAAGAACTACAAAAACACCTTTAAGTCTTGACGTAGGCAAGTTTGATTTCTCCGAAAGAGCGTAGTTGGGGCTTAAGCTTTGCGACGCTAGACTAGCGTTTTAGTTTGTTTACAGTTTAAGTCTCTCGCTTCGGACTGCCCGGGCATCTAAATTTATTAGGATCTGCTTATGCCTACAAATGGTAATAAACGGATTGGAGAGTCACTAATTGGTTTAAGCGGTCTATTGATAGTTGCCATTTCCACATTCTCAGCCGGCACTATGGGGTTTGATACCGCCCCTTTAAATGGTTTTAGTGCCTCTAAATGGTCAACGTCTCATAGGTTAACGACATGGCCAACGCCTAATAGGTTAACGACTAGTTACTATCTAAAGAAGCTTCCTCTGGGTGGCACTAGCCCGGTTCCAGTAATATGTTTGTCTAAGATGAAACTGTTAGCCGTTTCACCCATTGATTTTTTCTCAGATCAGCCCGTGTTAACCACGTTACGCTGGGCTATCCCTTCTGGGGCCAGTGCTAGGGGGAGCGCGATATCGCAAAGGATTATAGCTTCGCCTATTCGCCACTTTGATGCGGTAATAGATAAAGATTTTAAAGCAAATTTGGCTCGCAAAAGATACCATCGTATCTGTGACCGTAAGGTTCCCAGAGATCTTAACCCCTGTGCTGAGGCTCGCTGGCATTATCGGCAAGCCAAGGCTTGCTTGGCAGCCCGAGAAAAGTGGGAGATTAAATGGGGAACCGCAGAAACTACTGAACCCCATGGGCGGGCTCTAGAGAATGTCAGAGCCAGAGTGAAAAATGCTGGCAAAGCTCAGCTTCGGTTTTGCAGCCTTAGAGATCAAAACTAAAGGTCGAATAAGAGAGCATTAAAACCCCTCTTGTGAACGCTTTTGAGTTGTCTAATCATTGCTTAGCCAAGATACTTTTATCTTCAGGCTACCCGTTTAGAGGCTCTTTATCATCAGCCCTTCCACCAGTGACTCAATGCTTCCCTATCTGTAAACTACTTCCTGATGAAATTAATTGATATGGGCGGGGCTTGTGGAAGCGCGAGTATTGTTGACCGGTGCCAGTGGCTTTATTGGAAGTGCTCTTTTATCAGCCCTGCGATCTAAAAGGGTTAAGGTACTGCCCGTGTATCGCCAGGAGGTAGAAGGGGGGCTTTATGTACCTCGCATAGATGCGGAAACTGACTGGGGTACCACACTGAACAACATTGATGTGGTGATCCATACTGCCGCGAGAGTTCATGTGATGCAAGAAAGTGCTGTCGACCCCTTGGCAGAGTTTCGCAAAGTGAACTTGGAAGGTACCTTACAACTGGCCCGCCAAGCTGCATCTTCAGGAGTAAAAAGGTTTATTTTCTTAAGCTCTATTAAGGTGAATGGGGAATCCACTACTGGCAGAGGCCCATTTACCGCAGAGGAGCCCTCAAATCCTGTAGACCCCTATGGGATTTCAAAAAAAGAAGCTGAGGATGCCTTACTCGCTCTGGCAGAGGAAACTGGCCTAGAAGTGGTTGTTATTCGTTCACCGCTAGTCTATGGACCTGGAGTAAAAGCTAACTTTCAATCCATGATGCGTTGGCTGCAGAAAGGTATTCCACTGCCGTTAGGTTCAATTAACAATCGGCGCAGCCTGGTTTCTGTCTATAACTTGATCGACTTGATCACAGTTTGTATTGAACACCCGAACGCAAGAAATCAAGTCTTCCTTGTATCTGATGGTCTTGATATGTCTATCACGGATTTATTGCGGCGGCTTTCAAGGAGCCTAAGATGCCGGGCTCTATTGATACCTGTGCCAGCATCTGTTCTGATCTTTACTCTCTCCCTACTGGGGAAAAGGGCTGTTGCCGATCGTCTATGTGGTTCTTTGCAAGTGGATATTGGAAAAACCATGAACCTGCTTGATTGGCAGCCACCGGTATCGGTAGAAGAGGGGCTTGCTAAGACTGCTGAAAGCCTGCAGAAATCTTAGTTTATAGATTATAGAAGCCTGGGAGTATCTGAATGATCCCGCCAGGCTTTCGGCTCTATTTTTTGGGAGTGTTCAGACTATTCACAAACCTGTTATGAAGACTTTGCCTCGTTAAGCAAGCCAGGCGCTGAAGTCTGTATAGGTATTCCGGAGCTACTCAGAGATCTCACAATTTAAAGGTCACACAATAAGTAATTGTGATGGCCTTCCAGTTTTTAGCCCCGTCTATTGACAATACTGGAGTAAAAACCCATCAGATAAGAGCTGGGCACTTCGATAACCGAGCGATGACCTGACTTTGCATAAAGCTTCACTCTAAGGCTTTCTCGCTTCTTGAGAGCATTGGTGATCTGATTTTCACTCAATGTGACTTCCAGAGTTTCTTCAAGCATGCATTTAAATGCTGATGCACAGTTGAGGACTTTTCGATCGAGTTGGGATAGCTCAACCTCGTTTCCACCACTAAATGTGGCTGTGTCATAGTTGCGCCAGTTTTCCCGGTATGTGATATCAATACGCAGTTGGTATTGGGGGCTTCCGCCATTCTTGGGGGCAAGAGCACGTAGCATATAGTAGTACAGGTTGTGATCCGAGCCATCGGTGGTTGCCTGCATTGGGGGGCCGCTATATTCAGTTGCGTTATTTTCGGAACTATTATGTATCGTTACCGCCTGACGAACTTCACTAGCACTTTTTTGTGTGATGCTTGTGGTGGCGCTACATCCAGCTAGTAAGGCAGCTGCCAGGTAGGTGGTGAACTTAGTCATAGGTCTTTCCCAGTTTATTAGGGTTCTTTTATGGGGGGAGTATCTCATATTTGACGCTAATTGTAGGGATTCATGCATTTTTTGACAAATGCCAGCGATAAAGTCTTGCATAAGATTTGAAAGGCGGGGATGCCAATGAATCAGTTAAGTCTGTAAGAACACATAGTGTGAGCAAGTTTCGAGAGGCTAGGCGTAACGTTCGTTAAGGATAATTGTAAGGCTATGAATAGGATAATGGCAGTAGGACATGAGCAGTCAATATCTGTATTTGCCTACAGAGAAGAAAAGCCACTAGTAATTCGTTCTCATTTTTTTCGAAAAGAAGGATTATCTGGCTCTTTTTATGTCTGTTCGGATTAGTGTCTTGGGGGTGAAATTTTATATAGGTTTAATACTTTACTTGGGGGAATTTGTTTGTGGTATGTTATTTTTGATAAGACACAAGTCTCTCTAAATAGAATTTACAGCTAGCTTATGATGGTAGAGTCAAACTTAAGGTTTGTGCTTATACTTTGTATGTAGGGTAGAGGTGCTGTAATGAAAATCAAGCATTCTGTAGTCATTTTCTTTTTGTTAGTAGTGGCTCTAAGTTTGCTGGTTTTTTCTTACAATTATGTTTTTGTTCGCGGTATCAAGTTTGATTCCCAGCCAATTACAGAGGAGTTAATAAAAAGCAATGAGGCATTAGAGAAAAAGGAAACAATTAATATTCTGATCATTGAAGGGGGTGGCGTCAGGGGGCTTATACCTCTCTATGTGATACAGCATATTGAGAAGCAATTGGGGAAGCCTGTAGAGGAAGTGTTCGACGTCTTTAGTGGAGTTTCAACAGGTGCAATTATTGCCACCAGCTTGAATATTCCTCTTTCCCAATTGGGTCGGCTTGATTTTGATCATGACAACATTTCCTCAAGAAGTGAAAGGTTAATAAAGGTATATGAAAAAGAAAGCGAGTTTTTATTTTCAGTGCCCTGGTATCATAATGCCTTGACATTTAATGGATACCTCTCGCCGCAATTTATGGGTACCCATCTTTCAGAAGTCTTGGAGAGAAATTATTCTCCTGCGATGAACTTCACCAGCTTAAATAACTATGTAATTATCCCGTCGCTGGATGTACATAATGGAAGGTTGCATCTATTTAAGAATAGAGGGATAAAAGCTTTAGATTTGCCTACTAATACGCTTTATCAGCTTGTTGCTGCTGCATCGAGTGCAGAGGCTTTTTTTACCCCTGTTGATTTTGTGGGGCCAGACAAGAAGATTACCCATCGTTACTTTGCAGATGCAGCAATCACGGCTAATGATCCGGCTAACGTCATCTTGCATGATGTAATAAAAAATTTTCCAGGCAAAAACTACTACTTGCTGATTCTTGGTTCCGGAATACACCCAGTTCATACTATGGGTTTTGATTATAGAAGTCTAAAGAGTTGGGGGAAATTACGCTGGTTCCATGATGCAATATTTAGCATGACACGATCAATGGATTATCAGCAAATATTTTCTCTGGAAATTGCCGAGTCTTTAGCACCCTCGCGGGTGAAATATGATTATCTTAATGTTGAGCTTATTGACCCCTTTGTGGGCCCTTTTGATTACAAATCAATTGACAAGCTTAAGATTCTTTCAGATAGGCTTATTGACGAAAATGAAGAGGAGATTGATAAAATAGTGGACTATCTGAAGGGCGAGGACCGGTGATAAGTTCCTCTTAAATTCTCCTTCTTCTTTTAACCATCTTATTAGTGTGGTTCAGGCCACACTTTACGGTGAATTTCCATGTGCTACTCCTTTACGGTCCCTAGTGACAAGACGCTGTCATCACTACCTGTAGGGTTTAGAGCGGATGTGAATGCCTGGAATCAATTCCGCTTCAACCAGAAGTGGGAGAGCTGCTCTACTAAAGCAGAGGTTCGCCACACTCTCGGTTTGAAGGGGCTACCTCGTGTCAGTCAATTCCGCCTTGCAGGGTCAGGCGAAAGAGTATACCCCCGCTATTTTGCTCCGGGTATAGTATGTGATGGAGGTAAGAATTGGTTGCGCCCGCTACGTTACTCGATACGCCTATCCAACTTGGCTTGGGATCTAGCAGTAAAATACAGTCTATATAACGCTCGGCTAGATAGATTACTTGAAGCAAAAACCTGGAGACCCCTGATTGGCTACCAGCATGGGATATTACCATTCACGAGTTTCTTTGAGTGGGTCGAACACAAGGGTAAGAACGCTCAGGCCCAGTTTACCCCAAAGGGTAAAGATTTGATGTGGGCACCAATTGTCGCTTGCGAATTGTCACAACGAGGCAAGCGGGCAATGTAATCCCTCGATTGCTTACATTGCTCAGGCAACGGGCCTTAATCGGAAAACTGTCATCACAGCTATGGAGCAGCTGGAAGAATCAAGTCTGATTATCCGCGTCAAGTCGAACGGGTCCAGCAATCAATTCACTTTAAATTTTGGCCAAATCACCAGTACCAAAAACGGACCACAAATCTAAAAGGAATCTAAAAGAACCTAAAAATATTAATAGGGGATCAGATTTTTCATCTTGGCCAAACAATCCAGAGAGCGAAGTCTTGCAGGGCTGGAAAAAGGTCCGCAGCAAACCGCTCACCCAAATCGCAATCAACCAGATCTCGAAACAGCCCCATCTGGCAAACCAACACGGTTACAGCGTTGACCACTGCCTTGCTGTCAGCTGCTTGCGTGGTTGGACCGGATTCTAGTTTGAGTGGTTGCTGAACCATGAAAACCAACTGCGGCGAAAGCCAGCACCCCCAGGCAGAGGATCAAATGGCAATCGCCCCTCTCGCGATATCTCCATCCCCGACATGCTTAACGACCAGTGGTAACAGGGGAAACACTATGAGAACCATTGAATTCACCATTCCCCTGGCCACCCCTTCGAACAACCAGCTGCTGCGCATGCATTGGGCAAAGCGTCGTGCTTTGAAAAAACAACTGGCCCTGGAAGTGACTAGCGCGCTGGTGCGCAGTGGTCAGCGCCGCCCCAATGAGCCGCTTGCGCAGGTGTATCTGGAGATTGAGCGCGGTTCTTTTGGTGAAGACAACCTGCAGGGCGGTACCAGGCCGCTGGTGGATGTGCTGTAGAAGGTGAGTCGCAGCAATCCCCATGGCTTGGGCTTGATCGACAACGACAGCAACCGCTGCGCGGTGCAACGCAAGGTAACCCAAGCCCCGGCCAAACGTGACCAGGGATTTACTCGAGTTTTTATCGCCGAGGTACTGGAAGACAGCGAATTTTCTTACCGCTTTGGGGGTGCTCAATGATCGATATCCATACGCCAGCCAGTCGGAATTATTTCACCGATGAGGAACTGCAGTGCCGCTGCACTTTTTGTGCTCGCTCTAGAGATCAGGGGGAGCGTGAAGCGGGAAGCGCATCGAACATGAGGGCCGACTTTCTTGCCCACCTGAACCGGGTACTTGAGCGAGTCTACTGCCGCCCTATGCCGGTGAGCAGCGGTTACCGTTGCCAGCACCATCCTGAGGAATCGTTTAAGCGCCGCAGAGTAGAACAGGGCGGTAAAACCTGGATTCCTGGGGACCACCCTTGCGGTGTAGGCGTGGACATACGAATTCATGGTTCCGCTGCGCACGTGTTAATGCGATCACTGCATGTTTACAACTGGTTTCACCTCCAAAAAAACCAGCCTCAGCCATTTACAGCTATTTGCCCCCATCAGCGCGGCCGCACTGAAGAGCGCTTTATTCATATCGGTGGTAACAACCTAGCCCCGGGGCGTCCGCGCCCCTGGCTGTGGACCTATTGAGGGGCTGCAAGTGGGGGAGCGTATCAGCCCACGCCTAATCGAGGCTCTGGAAGACAAGCTGTATCTGTGGGGCTCGGTGGCCCTGGATCTGGGCGGGGTGAACGGCAGCAGCGTGCTCTGTTCCATCGAGGTTCATGCCGCGCACAGTGCTTCACGGCTCAGACAAAAACAACGCACCGCACTGGCTAGCGCCAGCCGGGGCAATCGCAACAGCAGCCTGGGTATTAGCGACGAAGTGGCGGCACCGGTAGAGCGGGCTATGGCAGCGATCAAACGCGAAAACCCGAAGCTATACGAGGTGCTGAAAGTGGAGGCCCGCGCTACTGCTGCACGAAGGCCTGGACGAACAAAGGGCGCGCGCCCGCTATCTGCGCATCAGTCTGCGCACCTATCAATCCCGCCTGCACAAGGGGCGGATCTATCTCGCTGGTTTGTTGTTTGGGCCGGCTATCGCAACGCAAAACATCAGTACAGCAGAGAGGGTGAGCCAGTGAGCCGTAAAGCCAACGAACGCGGCGAGTTCTTGTGCACTGGCTGCTACCAGTGGAAAGCCCCGGAAGAATTCCCGCGCAATAACAGCCCTTTTAGCCGCTGCGGCCGTGCCAGCCGCTGCAAGTCCTGTCGGGCGGCTTATCGCAGAGCTTACCGAGCCCGCCAGGCCAGGCAATCGAATATCACCGCGCTGATTCAGCGCAGAACACACCAGTTTTTTTAATTAAAACCTTAACCCACTGGGAGGGGAGAAGATGGAACTGACCGCCGTACCACTGACAAAAGGGGCTGCCGCAATTGTTGGCCGCTGTGAAAAGTATCTGGATTGCCTTAATGAGGCTGGTCGATCACTTCCAAAACGGATGCCGCTATATCGCAAGGATTATCAAAAACTGCATGGCATCGCACAAAAGACCGCAGAGCGTGAAAACAAAAAAGCCAAGGTGCAGCGCATCACTTGTAAGGGTGTTGAGCTGTACGAGCTGGACGACTGAAAAAACCTGAGCCGGTGGAAGGCCGGCACTTTAACCGCAGGAGAGCAACAGTGAGCAGATGGAAAAGCATGACTCTGGCAGCAATAGCCCAAGCATTGACGTTTGGTAGTGGTGAGTGGTCCCCGGTTGGTCAGAATTTGCAGGCTAACTATCGACATAGCAGCAAGCCCAACACCATGAGCCAACAGGCGAGGCGCAAGCGGGCAAAGTGGAGTTGAGAGTGAGAAAGCAGTACTTAAATCGTTTCGCAGTCTTTAGCGGCACCTACAACCTAATGATGGGCGGGGCCAAAGATTTTAAAGAGTCCCTCCCCACCAAACAGGCCGCAGAGGAAATGGCAAAGGAGATAGCCAGGAGTGAATTCTTTACCAGTTGGGTGCAAATCTTCGACAAGGTAACAGACCAAATAACCACCTATCGCATTGTCGATGGGGAGCTTAAGCAAGAGGAGTGCGAGTAATGGCCAGGGGGATCAATAAAGTTATTTTGATTGGCAATCTGGGTAACGATCCGGAAACCAAGTACATGCCCAGCGGTGGGGCGGTAACCAATATCATCCTGGCCACCAGTGAGAGCTGAAAGGATAAGCAAACCGGCCAGCAGCAGGAGCGCACCGAATGGCACCGGGTGGTGTTCTTTAACCGCTTAGCGGAGGTTGCCGGCGAGTATTTGCGCAAGGGCGCCAAGGTTTATGTGGAGGGCTCACTGCGTACACGCAAATGGCAGGACAGGCAAACCGGCCAGGACCGCTTCACCACCGAGATCGTCGCCAGTGACATGCAGATGCTAGACGGTAGGGGAGAGCAGGGTGGCTATCCCCAGGGCGCAACAAGTCAACCCGCCCCGCAACAGACCCCCAATCAGCCTGGGGGTGAAAATTCCTTTGATGACGATGTGCCGTTTTAGGGGGTGATGTATGACAGTAGCCCAATGCCCCCAACCCGAAACCCTGCGCCAGGCTCAGGCAAATATCGACAGCAAAATAGCGGCGTTTCTGGCCAGTGGTGGAGAGATTAAGCAGATACCGCGCGGCCAGTCTGGTGAGTGCCTGCGGGTGGCGGCATGCACTGCGGACACAACCCGGCGCAGCTGGGCAAAAGTACAAAACAAACAGCAGATTAAAGTAAGCAGCGAAAAGAAGAGGGCAAAGAAATGATAGGGCATCCCGATGGCGATCCGGTTTATAAACTGGATGATCCAAATTATCAGCGCTTAGCCGATGTATTAGAGCGGGCATACGATCAGGCTGCGCGGGGGAAGGGAGAGGAGCGGCACGCTAATGGGCAGCGCTTCGAAGACCAGCCTATGCAAACCATTAGCGGGCTATTGGCGACCGATGACGGTATGGCTTTTCAGGCGATCAAAAAAATTCAGGAAGCCCGCCGCCTGCCAACCCGTGAGCGCCGTGTGAGGGAATTGCTAGGGGCGATCAATTACATCGCGGGCATGATCATTTATGAGGAGAGTCATAACTTCAACCAAACAGAATAATAAATTTAGGAATATGGTTGATAAATGAGGGGCATTACAGTCGCTCAAAAACCAATCTGGCCGATGGTAATTTGTCCCAAAATAATAATTTTTATTAAAATTTATTCCCAAAATAATTTGACGCTATAGTTTGGTTGGATTATAAACTACGCGCTTCCTATATTTTATAAAGTTTGAAGGATTATTAAATGTTTAAGTATCTTGCCGTTTCTGCAATCGCTCTTTTTTCTCAGGTTTCATTTGCAGGTGCTACTGTTGCAAAAATAGAATCATTCTTGCTGGTCGATAGTACAAAGCTTGTCTATGTCTATCCAGAGGGCGGGGTCAATAATCCACCTGCATGTCATGGTGCAAATGGTGATTACATTTCATTCAGCATGGATAGACCAATGGCCAAGGAATATCTGAGCGCAATTATGTACGCGCACGCTTCAGGAAAGACAGTAAGTATTCGTACTCACGGCGCCTGCGTAGATCAGACATATTCCGATACGCTTCATTATTTAAGCGTGCTAAAAGACTAAGAGTATAGATATTCTCTAAGGGGTGTTTGTTCTGCTTCTTTTTACATGAAATGGAAGAGACTCGGATTCAATACCCCATAAATATGAATACTTAAATAAGTATGAAGAGTCCGCGCTTGGACTTTTCGTCAATCAATGGAAAGTATTATGTACTCTAAGTATCTTTTTGTGGCAATAGTCGCAACCTTATGCTTTAGCGCGAAAGCTTCAGCAGATGAAGTTCTTTTAATACCGTATGAGGGTATTAATATCCCAGTGGTAGTTGCTTCGCCGGAGCCGGAGCCGGAGCCGGAGCCGGAGCCCGAGACAGTAGAAACAATATTTAAGGCGAAGGGTTTTGGATATTGCAAAGCAGATCTATATGTAGATGGGAAATTTATTCTGACAATTGACTCCCTAAGAAATTACCAATTTTCGTACGATTTGCGTCGTGGGTCTCACACTATGCGCTTACAAAATTGGACCTCATCGTGTGGGGTGGGTAATGGACATGTAAATGCGGTTGAGGCAGAAGTCAGATTAAATGGTGTGCAAGTGGGGTATGTTAACTACCAGGACCAGTACGATTTGTTCAAGATTTAAAGGGCTGACTAAGTCAATATGGCTGATTTTGTATTGAAAATTACAACCAAAAATATGGAAATATGATGAAAAAATTACTTTCTATCCTCATGCTGTCTTCTATTAGTGGAATGGCGTTTGCAGAGTGCACAGTGGGTGTATGTAGTAACGTTGAAGTTGATAGGGTTTATGCAACTGTTGGCAATACTGTATATGTTGGGACTACTGGTGATGAGCGCAACTTAGGCTGTGGTGCAATAGCAGATGTTTATGGAAAATTGGATATGACTAATCCCAGCGCTGATGCCGTATATTCTGCGATATTGGCTGCGCAAATGGCTAAGAAAAAAATAATAATGAAAGTTGACGAAAATGTAGCAGGTTGCCCAATCTCTTATGTAGTGGTACTGGGCGACTAAGCGACTTGCCTCCACTCGATATGCGAGTGGTGTATTTATAGTAGTGGGTACCAAGTTAGGTGCCCATTACTATTTTTGGGTGACGCGCTTTTGGTGCTTTTGCGTTTGGGGGGTATAAATAAGGCACTTTGCGATTGTTGCCTCTGCCAGATGCCACGGATTGTTCAACCCCTTGGACCGGCCCACCCAGGCCGGTTTTTTTTCGCCTGGAGAAACTGCATGACTGGACAAGAAGCCGGAAGCACAACCGTAACTGCGGCAGGGGTGGGGCTTACACAAGTTCCATTTAATTGGCTGCAGGTAGTGGGGTTGCTGCTCGCCGTGCTCGGCCTTGTTTGGAATGTTTATGCAGTGATTACCCGCAACCAGCACAACCGATTTATTCGTGAGCAGCGCGAAGAGTCAGACCGAAATAAAACCCCATAACTTTTTTCGCCACCCGGTGCTCCCTCCCCCCCCCCATATCACCTGGCACCGGGTGGCCCCTTATTTTTGGAGATAGCGGTATGAGCTTTTGGTCCCGCTTGTGGGGTAGTGAGAAAGCCCTGGAAAAAGGTGCTGATGCCCTGATCAAAACTGGCGATGCGCTGTTTTATACCGCTGAAGAAAAAGCCCAGGATAGCGACCAGCGCAACGCACAGGTGTGTGAATTCTTGTTGCAGTGGATCAAGTCTACCAGCGGGCAGAACATAGCCCGCAGGCTGATAGCTCTATCGTTTACTGGCGTTTATCTGTTGTTGCTTTTGGTTGTGGCAATCTTATCTGTACGGGCAGCACTGGCGGACCCAGGGCAGGGCGCCACTGCTTTGGCTGCAGCAGCTACAGCAGCTGAGGGGGTACTGGCAAAAGCCACCGAAACCTTGGCGTTATATTTCAGCGGGCATAGGAGCCACATAGTTTGGGTAACTGGGATGGCGCAATAATTCGCAGTGTGGGTTGGGTTTTACTCTTTGTGGTTGCTTATTCATTCTATGAAATTGGCATTCCTATCCTTACTTATCCACCTCAAGATTTCATTGCCATATTTGGGCTTTTCGCTACTGTATATTTGGCTATATCTGTTGTCGGTTGGCTCGTAATCGGTCTCCCATTTCATTGGGCGGTATGCAATTGGCCTCAGCCAAAGTTCATATATTATTTATTAGCTTGTGTAAGTGTTTTTTTGGTTGTTTCAGTAGTTAGTAGCATAGAGGCTTGTATTATTTTCGGTCTAGCTGCAGCTGCTCAAGCAATAGTGTTCAGGTACTATGTATTTAAATCAAAAAAAATATAACAATGGTAGGCAAAATCGCCCGCAAAAGGCGCGGGCTGGACTCGCTAACGCTCGCCTTTGCTACCGGCGTTAGCTTTCTTCGGATGAGTTAACGCAGATTCTTGCTTTACTGGAAGAATAGCTGATTTAAACGCTTGCTATCATTATTGCTAGATTTTCAAACTCAGCTTGAATTTTGCAGTGTGGAGGGCTCTCATGTGTTACTCCTTTGCTGTTTCCAGTAATGGATTACTCTCGGAGTTACCAATTAGTTTCCAGAATGACGGGTTGTCTTGGGACCAGCTGCGCTTAGATCAGGAGTGGGAGAAATCTTCTAGTAAGGAAGAGATTAAACATGCACTGGGCTTGAGGGGACAGCCCCGCGCGAGTCAATTCCGGCTGGTAGAGCCTGGTCAGCGCGCATACCCTCGATATTTTGCTCCAGGTATCGTGTGCGATGAGGGCAAGAATTGGCTGCGCCCATTACGATATTCGATCCGCCCATCAAATTCAGCTTGGGACTTATCAACCAAATACAGCCTTTATAACGCCCGCCTGGATAGGTTACTGGAGGCAAAAACTTGGCGACCTCTGATAGGTCATCGTCATGGCATCCTACCATTTACTAGCTTCTTCGAGTGGGTAGAACGGAAGGGTAAGAAAACACAAATACAGTTCACACCAGAAGGAAGGAGCTTAATGTGGGTGCCAATTCTATGGGATTACTGGACGTCTCCGGGTAAAGAGGTCGGCTACTTCTCATGCACCTTGATTACTGATGACCCTGCTCCTGAAGTTGAAGCAGCAGGACATGATCGCAGCCCAATTTTCCTTGATGCTGATTACATGGAAGCTTGGCTTGACGCGGAATCAGACAGCGCAGAGGGGTGGCAGGAATTTCTGAAGGGGCATCGTGAGACAGTAGCTTATCGCCACTCTTTAGCTGCATGACTAAAGCAGGCTTACTGGTTAAGTATTTCGCTTGGTAGTCACAATTCTACATCCGTATGCTGTATATAAACACAGTGTTTGGGTGTTTCATGAAATCTATCCCTTTCTTTAGTAGCGGCGTTCCATGCGGCTTTCCCTCTCCAGCAGATGACCACCTGGAAGCGGCTCTTAGCCTTGATGACCATCTAGTTACTAGGCCGGCTGCAACGTACATGGTCCGCGCTAATGGTAACTCTATGATTAATGCTGGCATCCACGATGGTGACCTTCTCATAGTCGATCGGTCTCTTGCGCCAGTGCACGGCGATGTGGTTGTTGTGGCTCTGGATGGCCAGCTCACTTGCAAGATCTTGGATCGACGTCGTGGAAGATTGCTTCCGGCTAACTCTAACTATCCAGCAATACCCATATGGGAGGGGCAAGAATTGATAGTGGAGGGGGTGGTTAAGGCATCAGTGAGGTATCACAGGGGTGACTAATGGTGGGCGTCGAGTGAAGCGCTTCAAAAATTAAGTGGGGGAACAAAAAGGGTAGAAACAAAAAAGCCCTGAAAAATCAGGGCTTTATGTTTAAAAATGGCGGTGGGGCAGGGATTCGAACCCTGGGACCTGTTACAGTCAACGGTTTTCAAGACCGCCGCTTTCGACCACTCAGCCACCCCACCAAATTGTGCTGTGCATTATACATAGCTTCGTGCTACATACAAGTGCCGTTTTAAATTTTTTCAATTAGTTCAATGGGTTAGGTGATTTATTGACCAGTCAAGGGAAATTCTTCAGATGTAAAAAGCCGCCAGCAGCTGAACTGCTGGCGGCTTTGATTGGTTGCTTAGCCTGCTTCTGCAGAATTGTGGTCAGTATTAGCCTGTGTTGCTTGACGTGCCACACGCGGGTCATTGGCTGGGCGTGCAAGTGCGCGAGGACTGTGCTGGATGGCCGCTGGTTGAGCGGTGTCTAGCGGCTGCTGGGAGCCTATGTCACGATGCTCTGTCACGATTGCCAGCTCCAGCAATGGCTTGGGGTTGATGCGCGGGTCGTTGCCGGCGCGTCCCTGAGCTGCCGGCGTAGCGATTTCCTCAGAAGCTTTAGCTTCTGCAGCCATCATTTCCTCTCTGGCGATAGCGTCGCCTTGCTCTACCGATGCCTTTGCGGCTTCACTGGCTTCTTTTAGGGCAGTTTCTTCAGCATCTTCAGTTGCTGCGGTAGCCTCCACGTTAGTAGCAGGTGCCGACACTTTTGTGGCTTGTACTTCTTGAGAGGCTTTGGGGGTTACCAGGGTAGGAGAGGGTTGCTCTTCTCTGGTTGCAGTAACCTTTTCAGATGTTACTGGCTGCTGAGCGGGTGCCTCGTTTGTGATTGCTGGCTGTGCCTTTGGAGAGGCCTCTGCAACTGGTTTTACTTCCGCTTGGCTTTCAGAAACCTTAGGCGCAAAAGGCTTTTGCTCAGGAGCCTTCACTACAGGCTTGGGCTCGGTTACCTGGGTGGGCTCGGGAGCTTTTTGCTCTTTGCGCTTGGGCTTCGCCGCCTCACTCACAGGAGCTTCGCTCAAGTTTTTGGCTGCGGTATCCCTGGATTTCCTGGCTTCACTTTCCGCTTCGTCAATCGCTTCATTGACTTCGCGATTTAGCTCTTCCTGGCTCTGAGCTACGGCTGTGGCGGCAGTGTTTTCTGTACGGCGGCCACGACGACGAGCTTGTGGACGGCCGCGAACATTGCTGGGGCGACGTGCCGGGCGATCCTGATCGGCGCTTTCATCTACCTGTGAGATGTTTTCGTTAGTGTTACCCTCGGAGACGTTGCCGCGATTTTCATCTTTACGGCGATTGTCTCCGCTACGGCGGCGGCGGCGACGGCGCTGTCCTTCACCGCGGTCGGCTCCGCTATCACGCTCATCGAACGACTTTGTGGTCTGCCTGGCTTCGCGCAGGTCATCGCTCTTGCTATCTTCGCGGCGATCGTCTTTGCGGCGAGTCTGACGTTCATTGCGACTGCCACGGTTGCCACCGCGCTGATTGCGATTACGGTTGCGATTGCGCTGGTAATCTTTACCGCGGTTTTGGGACTTCTGATGCTTTTTGGGCTCTTCTTCTTTGCTGGTGAAAAGCTCAGCAATAGCGTTTATCAGGCGGCTAAACAGACCTGGCTCCGGTTTTTTCTCCGGAGTTGGTGCCGGTGCGGTGTGCGCGAGCGGTTGTACAACAGGCTGTGCTTGTGGGCGCTTAGGCTGCTCTTCTTTCTTGGTGACAGTTTCCTCTACGCTTCCAGATATTTTATAGGAGGTTTCAAGGGTAGATGTGTCGTCATCGCGTAGGCGCTGAACTTCAAAGTGCGGCGTTTCAATTTCCGCATTTGGTACGACCACTACGCGGGTTTTATTACGTGACTCAATTTGGGAGATCGCCTTGCGCTTCTCGTTGAGGAGATAGGTGGCAACGTTTACCGGGGTAATTGCGCGAATCTCTGCGCTGCGCTCCTTCTTGGCCTCTTCTTCTACTAGGCGCAAGATAGAGAGGGCCAGAGATTTGGTGCCGCGAATAGTGCCTTGGCCGCTACAGCGGGGGCAAACGCGGAAGGTGGTTTCACCGAGAGATGGGCGCAGGCGCTGGCGTGACATTTCCAGCAAGCCGAAGCGGGAGATGCGGCCAACTTGTACACGGGCGCGGTCCATGCTGAGAGCTTTCTCCATGCGCTTTTCAACTTCGCGCTGATTGGACTTGCTTTGCATGTCGATAAAGTCGATCACGACCAGGCCGCCCATATCGCGCAGGCGCAGCTGGCGGGCAATCTCATCGGCGGCTTCCAGGTTGATGTTGCGCGCGGTCTCCTCAATGTCTCCGCCTTTGGTGGCGCGGGAGGAGTTGATATCAATGGAGACCAGTGCTTCAGTCACATCAATAACGATTGAGCCACCGGAGGGAAGTTTTACTTCGCGTTCAAAGGCGGTCTCAATCTGGCTTTCGATTTGGTATCGGTTGAAGAGCGGAATGCTATCTTCGTAGAACTTTACCTTGTGGGCGTAGTGGGGCATTACTTGTTCAGCAAAGCCCTTTACTAGTTTAAAGGCATCCGCATCATCAACAATAACTTCACCAATATCATCGCGCATGTAATCGCGAATCGCCCGGATGATTACATTGCTTTCCTGGAAGAGGAATTCGGGCGCGCTATTTTTGTCCGCTGATTCTTTGATTAAGCTCCACAGTTGCAGGAGGTAGTTGAGATCCCATTGCAGCTCTTCGCCACTGCGGCCCACACCGGCGGTGCGTACAATCATGCCCATGCCAGAGGGGACATCCACGCTGGCTAGGGCGTCACGTAGCTCAGAGCGTTCATCGCCCTCAATGCGACGGGAGATGCCGCCGGCACGGGGGTTGTTCGGCATTAGTACCAGATAGCGCCCGGCGAGACTGATAAATGTGGTGAGGGCGGCGCCTTTGTTGCCGCGCTCTTCCTTATCTACCTGGACAACAACCTCCATCCCCTCTTTGACGACATCTTTAATCTTGATGCGGCCTTCGATGTCCTTGGGTTGCTTGAGGAAGTATTCTCGGGAAATTTCTTTCAAGGGAAGGAAGCCGTGGCGCTCTTCACCGTAGTCGACGAATGCGGCTTCAAGCGAGGGTTCTACACGGGTGATTTTACCTTTGTAGATGTTGGCTTTTTTCTGTTGACGGGTGCGATTTTCAATATCCAGGTCATAGAGCCACTGGCCGTCCACCAGTGCTACACGCAACTCCTCAGGCTGGGTTGCGTTGATCAACATTCTCTTCATGCGTGTCGATTTCCTTGCGTTGCGCAAAGGTGAGACACCGCTCATTGCAGGCTTGCTTATGGGCCGCCAAGAGGAGATGACCTGGTGGCGGGGCAGGGAAGTTAGAGAGGCTGTCTGTTCCGCAAACTCAGTCTACGCGGCCTTTCGAGACGAGCGTTCGCCCAACATTCCACTGCAAAAACTCCGGATATGCGATGCTGTGCTGCTATCCGTTGGCACTTACCAGTACCTTTCTTCCTTTAGTACCTTACGTTTAGTACTGCCCTGTACCGGGGCCGTGGGTTTCCATGGCCGGGTTGGGCGCCACCCTTGGGTCAGTTTCAAGCTGGGCGGCAAGGTTTGCGTCATCGTTTCTAGCTCTGTAGCTCGGCTTTTGGCCGCTACTCTTCTTCTATATTTTGTTGACCAGGTTAAAGTAAGCAGTTGTCTCCTGGTTGCCAGTTCGGTCGCTGGCATTATCTACAGAGCGGGACGCAAGTTTTGAGTCGTCCTTTCAAGCGCTGCGGGTCGCGGCCCGTCTTACCTTCGCGATTGTTACCCACTTAACTGTGGGCTGTTGTGCTGGTGAGGCCCCCTTGAGATTCTCGTTTTGGGGAGTGCTCATCAGCTAAGTTTTTATCAATAACACGGGTATGCCCGCGCACTGGCCGAACAGCAGTATTTTCTCCGAAGCCATGGCTATTTCTTCATGTGGGAAGCCGCCGATGACCGAAAACCAGCCGAATTCAGGCCGGCCGAATATAGCACGGGCAGGGAGGTGCTTCAATTGTCCTTGCGGCGGCGCTATGATGCGCGTCATGCGAAGTACACCTCCCCTGAAAACGGCTGCGGCCGACACTCCCTCTGATACCTGGAACCCCTCTGGTGGCGTGCAGTTTTTGACTGTGCCTGAAGAGCTGGCTGGGCAGAGGATTGACAATTTCCTTCAGGCACGCCTAAAAGGTGTGCCCCGTTCACGCGTTTACCGAATCCTGCGCAAGGGTGAGGTAAGGGTAAATAAAGGACGGGTAAAGGCAGAATACAAGCTCGCGGCGGGCGATGTGGTGCGTGTGCCGCCAATTCGTGCGGCAGAGCAGGCTCCTCCCCCCCATGCTGGAGAGCAGCTGCGCCAGTTGGTGCACGACTCGATACTTTATGATGACAAGGGACTGCTTGTGATCAATAAGCCTGCCGGCCTTGCCGTTCATGGCGGTAGCGGCGTCCGGCTCGGTTTGATTGAGGTGCTCCGGCAGATGTATCCGCAGAGCCCGTTTATTGAGCTTGTGCATCGCCTCGACCGGGATACTAGCGGTGCGATCATGGTGGCGCGCAAGCGTAATGTTTTACAGCATGTGCAGGCGGAACTAAGGGGCGGAGGGATTGGGAAGTCTTATCTGGCGCTGGCGGTAGGTAAATGGCCGCGAGGTAGGAGGGTTGTTGAAGCCCCGTTGCGTAAAAACACCCTCAAGAGTGGTGAACGAATGGTCTCGGTGCATCAGGATGGAAAGGCTTCCGAGACGCGCTTCCAGGTGTTGGAGCGTTTTAAAGCGGCAACACTGATGGGCGCAGAGCCGGTAACCGGGCGCACCCACCAGATTCGTGTGCACGCCCAGTTTGTTGGTTGTCCCCTGGCGGGTGATAGTAAGTACACCGGTGATGAGGATAACCGTGCGTTTCGTGAGCGAGGCCTTAAGCGTCTTTTCCTGCACTCGGCTTCTGTGCGCTGCACGCTTCCAGACGGCACCGATGTGCATGTTGAAGCGCCGCTACCCACTGAAATGCAAGCGCTATTAAAGAAGTTGCGAGACGAGTAAAGGGGCGCGGCGATGCTGGTTATTCTCGATTGGGATGGCACTGTTTGTAATTCCGAGACGCGGATTGTTAGCTGCATGCTGCGCGCGGCGGCGCGAGTTGGTTTGCCGGCGCTTTCTCCTGAAGCGGTGAGCAATATTATTGGATTGGGTTTGCCGGAGGCGGTGGCCACTCTTTTTCCTGAGGCTGTTGATAAAGATCGGCAAGCCTTGAAGCAATTCTACTCAGAAGAGTGGATGGCGGCGCGAGTGGAGCCCCTACCTTTATTTGATGGGGTTTTAGATACTTTGGATGCGTTGCTTTGCCAGGGGCATCAGTTGGCGGTCGCCACTGGGAAGAGTCGTCGAGGCCTCAGTCGGGAGTTTGAAGAGCATGGCATGGGGCACTTATTTATAGCGAGCCGCTGTGCAGATGAAACTGCTTCCAAGCCAGACCCATTGATGCTGAGTGAGCTGCTAGCTGAAGTTGACTGCGGTGTTGATGATGCGGTGATGGTTGGTGACACCACTTATGACTTGGCGATGGCGGCAGCGATTGGTATGCCCGCCGTGGGGGTTAGCTATGGCGCTCATTGCCCAAGTCGCCTGCGGGAGTGTAATCCCCAGGCGATTATCGATGACTTTTCCGGGTTGCTGGGTTGGCCGCCGCTTAGCTCTTAGCAGTTGATTTCAGTGGATCTATACCAAATTCGCCGAGCAGATCTACCAGGCGAATTAGGGGTAAACCTATAAGAGTGTTGATGTCGGTGCCGTCGAGCTTTTCAAATAATGCTATACCGAGGCCCTCCACTTTAAATGAGCCTGCACAATCGTAGGGCTCTTCCAGCTCAATATATTTTTCAATTTGCGGAAGGCTGAGTGGCCGGAAATACACTGTAAAGGTTTCCACGGTGCTCACTTGGCGGTTGCTTGCGCTTTCCAGCAAAGACAGCCCTGTATGGAAGGTAACTTTGTTGCCGGAGCAGGCCTGTAATTGAGCAATGGCTTTGTCGCGATTACCGGGCTTGCCCAGAATTTGTCCCCGGCATTCTGCAACCTGGTCGGAGCCGATGATCAGGGATTGGGGGTTGTCTCGCATTAAAGCGCGAGATTTTTCCTGTGCGAGCCTTAAGGCAAGGGCGCCAGCGGCCTCCCCTGGCTTGGCATCTTCATTTATGTGGGGAGACGCGGTCTGAAAGGGGAGGTGGAGTTGCTTCAGTAGCTCCCTGCGGTAGGGGGAGCTGGAAGCTAGTATCAGTGTGGAGGCCATTATTTGGGCGGTTCCATGGTTGTTAGGTCAAAGTTTGTGACCGAGCGATACTGCAGTGACTGAATTGTTTTGACAAGGGTAGGGTGAGTCCATAGAATTGCGCGCTTATGTCGATAGCCCCCTCTAAATCAGTATTGCCTAAGAGCGTTGACGCTCGGAAATTGGTGCAGCGCGAGCAGTATCTGGAAGGTATTTTGCCTCTGGAGTCACTGCAGCGACTACGTGAAGCCGTTGAGTCTGTGAAAGGGGAGGTCGAGGCTGAAATCCAATTTGGCCGCGACCTGCAAAATCACCTCACTGTTAGCGGTAAGGTGCACTGCACGGTGGATTTGTTATGCCAGCGTTGCCTGCATCCTGTGGGCGAGCAGCTCGAGGCGCAGTTTTGCTGGGGTATCGTTTGGTCTGAAGAGCAGGGCAAGGCTCTTCCCAAAGACTTGGATCCGGTGATTCAGGATGGCGATGAGCTGGACTTGCACCAGATCCTCGAAGATGAAATTTTGCTCAATCTGCCGATGGTGGCTTATCACGATGAGGAGTGTGTCTCCAAGGAGACTTTCCATATTGGTGAGAAGGCATCTGAAGCGGGTGAGCAACGGGAAAACCCCTTTAAAGTGCTGGAGCAGTTGAAGGGTTCTTCGGGAAAATCCTAGATTTTCTCTTAGAGTTTGGGCTCGCCGGTAGGCGCCCCGGTTCCAGCGAAATTTGTTTATTTTAGGAGCTAGCAATGGCTGTTCAACAAAACAAGAAGACTCGTTCCCGTCGCGGTATGCGCCGTTCACACGACGCGCTAGGCGCCGGTGCAACTCTCTCCGTAGACCCGACTACTGGTGAAAAGCACCGTCGCCACCACGTGACCAAAGATGGTTTCTACCGTGGTCGCAAGGTGATCGACATCGGCGGCGGCTCCGAAGAAGAGTAAGCTTTGTCCAGCCAATTGCGATTGGCCGTGGATGCAATGGGCGGGGACTTAGGTCCCCGCTCTGTCGTTCCGGCCTGTATTAGATTTCTTCAAAACTTCCCTGAAGCGCAGTTGAAACTTTTCGGCCCGCGCGCACAATTAGAAGCTCTGCTCCTCGAGCAGCGCCACGCCCAAATTCCCGATCGCCTTGAAATCATCCCTTGTGAGCAGGTTGTTACCCAAGAGTGCAACCCTTTGCAGGCGGTTCGCCATAAGCGCAACTCCACCATGGCCCAAGCTCTAAAAGCTGTGGCGGAAGGTAGTGCCCAGGCAATGGTTACCTCTGGAAATACCGGCGCCCTTTTGGCCTTAAGTCGCAGTGTTCTGGGTAATATTGAGGGCGTTCGCAAGCCGGCACTGGGCAAGTCTGTACCCTCAGGGCACGGTTCCTGCTACCTTTTGGATCTCGGCGCAAATGTGGGGTGCAGCGCGGAAGATCTACTGCAGTTTGCGCGTATGGGTATTGAGGCTCAGCATCTCCACACTGGCGTTCCGCGTGCGGACATTGAGGTTGCACTGCTGAATATTGGTGCCGAGGCGCACAAAGGTACTGCTGAAATACGCAGGGCGGCCGAGCTCCTCGAGGGGGATCCACAGGTTAACTATGTGGGTTTTGTGGAGGGGCACGACATCTTTACCGGGGCTGTCGATGTAGTTGTGTGCGACGGTTTGATGGGAAATGTTGCCATGAAATCCGCCGAAGGCGTGATTAGACTGATGGGTCAAAAAGCGTTCACCATTGAGAAGAAGGGGTGTTTCAAACGTTTTTTTGGCCAATTAGCCATAAAGCTGTTGCGAAAATGGCGCACACAGGTGGAACCCGCTCGCTATAATGGCGCCAGCTTTGTAGGGGTGAAGGGCAACGTGATTAAAAGTCACGGGGGTGCCAGCAGCGAAGCTTTTTACCGGGCTATGGTGACGGCAAAAGAATGTGCCGATGCCGATTTGGCTGCCAGAGTTGGCGCCGCCTTGGTACAAGCTGGCGAGCGAAACTCAAAGGAAATGGGGTAGATACTACACCTCCCTCCTACTGAAATTTGCCAAACAGGTTTAAGGATATCTTATGACCAATGCCGCGCTTGCATTCGTCTTTCCGGGGCAGGGATCTCAAAAGATCGGCATGCTCTCCGAAATTGCTCAGGAGGCCCCTGAAATCCAATCCACCTTTGCTGAAGCCTCAGAAGTTCTGGGATATGACCTCTGGGATCTCTGTCAAAATGGTGAGCAGGAAGCAATCAATCTTACCCAGCGTACGCAACCTCTTCTTTTAGCCTCCAGTGTTGCTCTCTATCGCCATTGGCGCGCTCGTGGTGGTGCGGTGCCTGCTCGCATGGCAGGGCATAGTCTTGGGGAGTGGTCGGCATTGGTGTGTTCCGGTGTCCTGGCTTTTAAAGATGCTGTCCACCTGGTTCGTGAACGTGGCCGCCTGATGCAGGAAGCTGTACCCGTGGGTACAGGAGCTATGGCCGCAGTGATTGGGCTTGATGATGATGTGGTGGGAGAGCTCTGTGCTAAAGCCGCTCAAGGTGAAGTGGTGGCTGCGGTGAACTACAACTCTCCGGGCCAGATCGTAATTGCAGGCAATAGTGCTGCTGTGGAAAGGGCGATAGATGCCTGTAAAGCGGCCGGTGCAAAGCGTGCCATGCCTTTGCCGGTGAGTGCGCCATTTCATACTGAGTTAATGCGTCCGGCAGCGGAGAAGCTCGCCCCTCAGATCGAGGCGGCAGAATTCAGTGCCCCGCAAATCCCTGTTGTACACAACGTGCATGCCGAAACTGAATCTGACCCCGCGAAGATCAAGGCTTTGATGATTGAGCAGATATATAGTCCGGTTCGCTGGACTGCCTGTGCGCAAAAGCTGATAAACGATGGTGCTTCCCAGCTGGTCGAGTGTGGTCCGGGTAAGGTGCTGGCTGGTCTCATTAAACGTATTGATCGGAGTGCCGTTTGTCACGGTATAGACACTCCCAGCAGCTTTAATGAGGCGCTGAGATCTACAGCTGCCTGAGTTGCTCAGGCACGATGGCAATGGTCAAATAAGGATAAAGCAAGTATGAGTCTGAAGACCTCCCTTGAGGGCAAAGTTGCCCTGGTCACTGGTGCCAGTCGCGGCATAGGTGCAGCAATTGCGGATATGTTGGGCAGCCAAGGTGCAGTGGTCATTGGTACTGCCACTAGTGCTGGCGGTGCCGAAAAAATTAGTGCGCGTTTCGCCGAGCAGGGCTTCAATGGCGCAGGTATGGTACTTGATGTCACCAGTGCGGATAGTATCGCTGGGCTGCTAGAAGTAGTAAAAAATGATTTTGCGGCGCCGACCATTTTGGTTAATAACGCGGGAATCACAAAAGACAACTTGCTCATGCGCATGAAAGATGATGAGTGGGACTCGGTGATCGAGACAAACTTATCCGCTGTCTACCGTATGACAAAAGCTTGCCTCAGAGATATGACTCGGGCGCGCTGGGGGCGTATCATCAATATCAGCTCCGTGGTGGGTAGCATGGGCAACGCGGGTCAGAGCAATTACGCGGCCACCAAGGCTGGAGTAGCGGGTTTTGCTCGGTCCCTGGCTGCAGAGATCGGCTCTCGCGGCATTACTGTGAATACGGTCGCCCCGGGTTTTATTGATACCGATATGACCAAAGTGCTGCCTGAGGCGCAGCGCGAGGCACTTCTTGGTAAGATCCCTCTGGGTCGTTTGGGGCAGCCTGAAGAGATTGCCTCTGTTGTGGCCTTCCTGGCGAGTGATGCCGGAGCTTATGTCACGGGGGAGACGATACATGTCAATGGCGGCATGTATATGGCCTGAGGTACGTTGAAAATATTTCAATAACCTATTGATTTTTAAAAGTTTTTTGTATTTGCTGATGGTGCCGCAGAGCCGTGCATTACAACCCTAAAAACTTGGGGTACAATGGCCTCTGAATTATCCAAAAGCTGTGTGAGCCGGTCGTTATCGCTGTTAATTGGATTGGCGAAATAACAATAGCGACTAAAACAGATTTTTACCCACTAGGAGTTAAATTGAATCATGAGCAGCATTGAAGAGCGCGTTAAAAAGATCGTTGCTGAACAACTGGGCGTGAAGGAAGAAGACGTTAAGCCTGAAGCCTCTTTTGTTGAAGATCTGGGCGCGGACTCACTCGACACAGTTGAGTTGGTAATGGCTTTGGAAGAGGAATTCGAAACCGAAATCCCCGACGAAGAAGCTGAGAAAATCACAACTGTTCAGCTGGCAATTGATTACATCAAGGACAACCTTGGTTAATTCCTGCTGGGTGGTTTAGGCGCGAACAGTTTTATTACTGTGCGTAGCCAAGCGTTTCTGAGAGCCGTTCTATGTTACATAGCGCGGCTCTCTTTATATTTGCACTATGGAATTGTGACTGCTGTTCTAGTGTTGATTCCTTCGTACTTAGATTGAAGGGAGAGCAGTGGCAGTAAGAGTTTCGGGGGGACCGCAGTGTCGCACAGAAGAGTTGTTGTAACCGGAATGGGCGCAGTGAGCCCGCTGGGAAACACCGTAGAGGAGACTTGGTCTGGCATCCTAAAGGGCGTCAGTGGAGCTGCTCCAATAGAGTCATTTGATGTTTCGGCGTTCTCAACCCGCTTCGCCGCTATGGTGAAAGATTTTGATCCGACTCCTTATGTAGCCGCAAAAGATGCGCGCAAGATGGACACTTTCTTGCAATATGGCCTGGTTGCGGGTAATCAGGCAATGGAAGATAGCGGTCTAGAAATTAATGAAGAGAATGCGTCGCGTATGGGGACCTGTATCGGTTCCGGTATGGGAGGCATTTTGGCTATTGAAGATAATGCCCTGTTAATTGCCGACAAGGGCCCCCGACGAGTGTCACCATTTTTTGTGCCGGGTGCCATCATCAATATGGTCGCTGGCAATTTGTCGATAAAATTTGGTCTTCGGGGCCCAAATCTCGCCGTCACAACAGCCTGTACTACTGGCACCCATGCTCTGGGATTGGGCATGCGGACCATTCAGTATGGCGATGCGGATGTTATGGTATGTGGCGGGGCCGAAATGGTCACTACACCTGTTGGGCTCGGTGGCTTCTGTGCGGCCAGGGCGCTTTCTACGCGCAATGATGACCCCAAAACGGCCAGTCGCCCGTGGGATAAAAGTCGAGATGGTTTTGTGCTGGGAGAGGGAGCCGCGGTACTTGTCCTGGAAGAGTACGAGCACGCGAAAGCCCGCGGCGCAAAGATTTACGCAGAGCTTGCAGGCTTTGGTATGAGTGGCGATGCCCATCACATGACTTCGCCTCCAGAAGATGGTGCTGGAGCTGCACTCTCCATGCAGAATGCGCTTAATGACGCCGGTATGAATGCTGCTGATATCCAGTATATCAATGCACATGGCACCTCTACGCCATTGGGAGATACGGCTGAAATTCAGGCTGTTCGTGAGGTTTTTGCAGATTCTTTAGAGGAGCTGGCGGTAAGTTCTACAAAGTCTATGACTGGCCACCTTCTCGGTGCTGCAGGAGCTCTTGAAGCAGTTTTCTCTGTCCTCGCTCTGCGCGATCAAATGGCACCGCCAACAATCAATTTGTATGACCCAGACGAGGCTTGTGAAAATATCAACCTAGTGCCTCAGGAGGCCCAGCCTAGAGTAATTAATTCGGTACTATCTAACTCTTTTGGGTTTGGTGGCACCAATGGTTCATTAATCTTCAAGCGAACCTGATCTGTCTGCCCGCCTCTGGGTGGGCAACTCCCATCCTGATATGTGCAAATTGCCACAATTTTTTCTCAGAAGCCGACCTGTGCTGAGCTTGCCTGCTGATGAGAGTTACGAAGATGGAATCCTCGAAACCATGCGCTGTCACAACGGAAGGTTGCCGCTGTGGCCGCTACACCGAGAGCGCCTGGCCCGGAATGCTGGTTTGGATGAGCTGCTCCTTAAAGAGATTGATCAGTGCATACCCCGGTTGGTTGAGCAGCTTAACCAGAAAATGGCTATCGCCCGATTGCGGCTGGGTTCGGTTGGTGGTGAGTGGTGCTGGGATCTGTCCTTGTTGCCGCTAAAGTTGACTGCCGAGACTGAACTTGGAGTTCGACTTTACCCCTGTAAGACCTATCTACCACTTTCAAAAAGTAGGAACTTAGGCAGCAAACTTCTATGTCGCAATCGATATAATAAGGCGAAATCTGAGCTTCCTGACGGGGAGCGTATCGATGGCCTGATGTTAGATAGTGAGGGCAGGGTTATCGAGAGCTTGCGCTGTAATTTACTGGCTCGCTTTGGTAATACCTGGATAACGCCTGATTTGCATCGCTGTGGTGTCCGGGGCGTCATGCGGGACTGGTTATCCAGTGAGATTCAGTGGCAGGAGCGAGATTTAGAAATTCGGGATCTGAGCGGGGCTGATGAAGTAGCATTGTGTAACAGCGTGCGCGGGGTATTGCCGGTTGTCGAGATTATCGGTCGTCAACGTTGGTCGATCGGGGCTGGTGTTCGAGGGTTGCAGCATTTGATCATGGAAACATTGTGGTAAAGAAAAAGCGGACAAGTTCTCCTTTCAAGTTTTGGAAAATCCTGTTTAGTGGTTTTCTCCTCGTTGCCTTATTGGGCGGAGCCTCTCTGTGGATGTTACAGATGGCCCTAGCGTCTCCACTGGCTGTGGGAGAAAAGGGCCTGCAATTCCAAGTGCAAAAAGGCAGCAGCTTATCTGGAACCTTGCGGAAACTGAAAAGTGACGGGGTGATTAGCTGGCCGCGATTGATTCTTGCCTATGCCTATTGGGAGGGCAAAACCGATATCCACTCTGGTGAGTATCTGATACCCAGCGGAAGTACGGCAGTGGATTTAATTACCCGGTTAAATCGGGGTGACGTTACCATTTATCGACTTACTTTAGTCGAGGGATGGACTTTCCGGCAGGCGCTGCAAAAGATTCGCTCGGGGCAGAGGGTTGTTAGATCTGAGGCTGGCAGTAGTGTGAGTGCCGCAGCCAGGGCTCTTGGCCTGAAAGAGGGTGCTGAGGAAGGTTGGATTTTCCCAGATACCTATGTATATCGCTCTGGGACTACAGATATTGAGCTTTTACGCGAAGCGTATGAACGTATGCAGCGCGTGCTGGATGAAGAGTGGCAGGCAAAAGAGGATGGCCTCCCTTACGCAACGCCCTATGAGGCCTTGATTATGGCTTCGTTGATTGAAAAGGAAACTGGTCAGCCTTCCGAGCGAAGTCAAATTGCCGGAGTTTTTGTGCGGCGCCTAAATATGGGTATGCGCTTGCAAACCGATCCCACCGTAATTTATGGGCTGGGGGAAGACTATGATGGTAACCTCACCCGAGCACACCTTCGCCAGCCAACCCCGTATAATACTTATGTAATCAATGGGCTCCCCCCTACACCAATTGCACTGCCGGGACGCGCGGCTATCCGCGCCGCACTGAACCCAAAGCCCGGCAAAAGCCTGTATTTTGTAGGTAAGGGTGATGGTTCCCATCATTTCTCAGCCACTCTGACAGAGCACAACCGTGCGGTGCGGGAGTATCAGTTGAAAAGGCGAGCGGATTACCGCTCCAGTCCGGCAAAAGGAAATTAGAAATAGTGTCGCGCGGAAAATTTATAACCCTGGAAGGCGGGGAGGGGGTTGGCAAGTCTACCAACCTGCAGTTTATTACCCAGTGGTTAGCTGATCGTAATATTCCATTTATTCAAACCCGCGAGCCGGGTGGCACTCCCCTGGCTGAGCAGCTGCGGGAGTTGCTACTAGCTAAGCGTGACGAGGCTGTTGATCCCACGGCGGAGCTGCTTATGGTTTTTGCCGCTCGAGCACAACATCTGGCGAAAGTGATTATCCCGGCCTTGGAACGGGGTGACTGGGTGATTTGTGACCGCTTTACCGATGCTACTTATGCCTACCAAGGTGGGGGGCGAGCGCTTGACAGGGCTCTAATCGAGCGCTTAGAAAATGATGTGCAAGGAGATTTGCGGCCTGATAAGGTGCTTCTTTTAGATTTGGACCCGCAAATAGGTTTACAGCGCGCTGCCAGTACTGGAGCTGCCGATCGGTTTGAAAGTGAGCAGCTGGCTTTCTTCCACCGGGTGCGTGAAGCTTATCGTGAACGTGCTCAGGCAGCCCCTTCGCGCTATGCCGTTGTTGATGCTAGTCAACCTTTAGTGCAGGTCCAGCAACAGCTGGGGCAGGAGTTACAGCGGCTTCTTTGATGCACGCTTTAAAATATGGTCACCACGAGTGTGGTGAAGTTTCCAGTTACAAATTTGGCAATTGGCAGTGTCTGAAGTACCTGAACATACCCCTATTCCTTCTTTACTACCCTGGCAAACGGAACAGTGGCAACGGCTTGGTACCCAGTGGCGCGCTGGTCGATGCCCTCATGCCCTATTACTGAGTGGCCAGCCTGGTCTTGGCAAACGCGCTTTTGCTGAGGCTTTTTCTGCGCTGGTATTGTGCGAGCAGCCCAGAGAAGGGCAGGCCTGTGGAAGTTGCAAGGATTGCCACCTTTGGCAGGCGGGGTCGCACCCGGATTTTCTTCGGGTAGAGCCTGAAAAGGTAGGCGGTCCGCTTAAGGTTGAACAGATTCGCCAGCTGGGGGATTTTGTCTCCCGCACCAGTGGGCGCGGGGGGGCGCGCTTGGTATGGCTGGCGCCAGCGGAAGCTATGAACATCAATGCGGCCAATGCGCTATTAAAAAACCTGGAGGAGCCTGCGGCATCAGTGATTTTCCTTCTGGTCAGTGACTCTCCCGCAGGTTTACTGCCAACAATTCGCAGTCGTTGCCAAGCTGTTGCTTTTCCATCCCCTTCTGCAGAAATGGCATTGCAGTGGCTGCATGGATATGGTTTGAAGGAAGGTGCGGCAACCAAGGCCCTGGCGTTGGCCGGTGGGGCGCCATTGTTGGCTGCGCAATTGGCCGAGCCAAAATGTGAGGAAGTTCGGGAGCGCTTTCTGGAGGAGCTAATTGCCCTAGCTCGGGGTAGTGCAAGGGCTGTGGCAGCTGCAGGTCGCTGGGAGACTCCGCCCGAGCCTGCAGATCTGGCCCAGCTTATTCAATTTTGGCAGCAGTGGGTTGCCCAAATGGCTAGGGTGCGCAGTTGTGATTCCACTGGCGATACTCAGGTTATGACCCTTCTTCAGAGGTTCCCAGGAATAGGGCAAGGCAGTTTGCGCCCACTGTTTGGTTTTTACGATCACCTCGTTCAGGCGCGTAAGGGGCTTGCGAGTGGAGCGAATCCCAATCGTCGCTTGTTGCTGGAGGAGTTGATGATACGGTGGTCTAGGCTTTTTGCTTAATGAGAAATGTAAAGCCGTAACCACACGCGGGGGCATTAAGCTTCTTTCTACCGGGAACGTGTAGTGTTCTGGACAGAAACAGTACGCTCAGATAAGTTAGCGCAACATTTAAAACATTGAGGTTGAGCATGAAAGCCATGGGAGGCGGTGCCCGAAACGGCATCCTATCGCTGAAAATCCAGGATAAGTCGGTTCTCTATGCCGCTTATATGCCCTTTGTAAAAAATGGTGGCTTGTTTATCAGCACGGATAAATCCTATAGCCTCGGCGATGAAGTATTCCTGTTGTTAAGCTTGATGGATGAGCCGGAAAAAATTCCGGTGGCAGGCAAGGTTATCTGGATAACCCCTAATGGAGCCCAGGGAAACCGTACGCCGGGTATTGGCGTTCAGTTTGGTGACAAGGACAACATTGCACAAAACAAGATAGAAACTTACCTGGCTGGCACCCTTGAATCCAGTCGACCTACTCACACGTTGTAATTTTCACATGCTCGTAGATTCTCATTGTCACCTGGATAGACTGAAGCTCGATAAATTTGATGGCGATCTGGATGCAGTCTTGGAGTTCGCACGCAGCCGAGGAGTTGGGAAATTCCTATGTGTTGGTATCAGTCTGGAAAATGCAGATGCCGTCGTAGAAATCGCCTCAAAATATGAGGATGTTGTCTGCTCTGTTGGAATACATCCTCTGGATGTTGAATCCGGTCTCGCTGGGGTGGACGAACTGATCGCGATGGCTGAGCGTCCCAAGGTAGTGGCACTTGGGGAGACTGGTCTTGATTATTATTACAGTACGGACACCAAAGAGACCCAACAGCAGAGCTTTATTGCTCACTTGCAGGCCGCAGGTCAGGTGGGGTTGCCGGTTATTGTGCACACACGCGATGCTCGTGAAGATACAATTCAGTTGATTCAAGAGTACGGAAACCCACAAACAGCCGGTGTATTGCATTGCTTCACTGAGAGCTGGGAGATGGCCAAGGCCGCATTAGATCTTAACTATTACATTTCCCTCTCCGGTATTGTGACATTTAAAAATGCTGAGGATCTGCGCGATGTTGCGCGCAAACTGCCCCTCGATCGCCTGTTGGTGGAAACAGATTCTCCCTACCTTGCACCGATTCCTTATCGTGGCAAGCCCAATATCCCGGCTTATGTGCGAGAAGTAGCCGAATTTATTGCTGAGTTGCGCGGAATTTCATACGAGCAGCTGGCTGAAATCACTACAGAAAACTTTCTCCGATTATTTCCTCGGGCTGCCTAAGCCCGGCTAGTTAGAAGTTCCCTATATGATGAAGCAACAATTGCAGGTCATGCTGACCCTGCAGGACGAAATTAATACCGTTGTTAACAAAAACTGGCGTGCGCAAAATTTTGCCTGGTATCGCGCGATCTGGGTAGAAAGCGCGGAACTCTTGGATCATTACGGCTGGAAGTGGTGGAAAAAGCAGCAGCCGGATATCGACCAGGTAAAGTTGGAGCTGGTGGATATCTGGCATTTTGGCCTGAGTCTTGAGCTGCAACAGGGCTCTCCGGCCCAAGTCGCTGAAAAGATGCTTAAGGAATTAGAGGCTGGCCAGCGAGAGCCCGGTGATTTTCGTGAAGATCTGGAGGCCTTTACTTTGAGCACCTTGGCAAGTAAACAATTCGATCTGCCAGGGTTTGCGCAGCTTCTTGCCGGCACAGAGATGCCTTTTACTGAACTGTATCAACGTTATGTAGGAAAGAACGTACTCAATCGATTCCGCCAGGATAACGGGTACAAAGAAGGAACTTATGTGAAGAACTGGGGCGGACGTGAAGACAATGAGCACTTAGCGGAAATCGCCGCTGAGCTTGATGCCTCGGCAGTAGATTACAGCGAGCAGGTTTATCGTATTTTGCAGCAACGTTACCGGGAAGCTGCCTCGGCTTGAGCCTTTTTTTGGCGTCTCTTATAAAAAATTAAAGTTTTGTTAGGCAAATTGAGTTGAGAATTGCTCCGCTTGAGGTGAAATTTGCTCAAGAGGCCCTATAATGCGGCCGCTTACAAACGAGGAGAACTATCGTGAAAGCACCTGTTCGTGTTGCTGTTACCGGCGCTGCCGGTCAGATCAGCTATTCGCTGCTGTTCCGCATCGCTTCCGGCGAGATGCTGGGTAAAGATCAACCAGTTATTCTGCAGCTGCTGGAAATTACCCCGGCACTAGAAGCGCTGAAAGGCGTTGCTATGGAGCTTGAAGACTGCGCCTTCCCGCTGCTCGCGGGTATCGTTCAGTCCGATGACGCTACTATTGCGTTCAAAGATGCAGATTATGCTTTGCTGGTCGGCGCGCGTCCCCGTGGACCGGGTATGGAGCGCAAAGACCTGCTGGAAGCTAACGCTGCTATCTTCTCTGCACAGGGTAAAGCCCTGAACGACGTTGCTTCTCGTAACGTAAAAGTACTGGTTGTTGGCAACCCGGCTAACACCAATGCCCTGATTGCTCAGCGCAATGCGCCAGACCTGGACCCGCGTAACTTCACCGCGATGACCCGTCTGGATCACAATCGCGCTCTGTCCCAGCTGGCGAACAAAACTGATTCCAGCGTTAACGACATCACCCATATGACTATTTGGGGCAACCACTCTTCGACTCAGTACCCAGACCTACACCAAGTGAAGGTTGCCGGTGCTGCGGCGATGGATAAAGTGGAGCAGGAGTGGTACGAAAACGACTTCATCCCGACGGTTCAACAGCGTGGTGCAGCTATTATCAAGGCGCGCGGTGCTTCTTCTGCGGCTTCCGCTGCCAATGCTGCTATCGACCATATGCGCGATTGGGCCCTGGGCACCGCTGAGGGTGACTGGACCAGCATGGCTGTATTCAGCGATGGTTCTTACGGTATTCAGGAAGGCCTGATTTACTCTTTCCCTTGCACTTGCAAAAACGGCGACTGGGAAATTGTTCAAGGCGTTGACATCAACGACTTCTCCCGCGAGAAGATGACTGCGACCGAACAGGAGTTGGCGGAAGAGCGTGATGCAGTCGCTCACCTGCTGCCCTAACCCTGTCGATTGACCGGCCTTGATGGCTGGTTCGTCTAAAAAGCCCGCACCAGTGTGTGGGCTTTTTTATTTGGCTCTTCGTCGCTGATTTATTGACTTCGCTGTAGCTATAAAATCGCCAGCTAGTCCAGATAAAAAAGTTTGCGTATTTCAAGTAAGAAGTAAGTGATACCAAGTGAGGGCATCTCCTCTTATTATTTCAATCCCGCCAACAGTGGCTTATTCAGAAAGGCTAGATTAGGGTTCCTTTAGCCGCAGCTTAATAGAGTGACTTTTGCTAATGGTATTTAAAATAGAGTGGGGTGGCCTGAATACTGGCGGGTCGTTATACGAGTGTGGGCTGATGGCGGCGGCACTACACTGATTAGGTAAGTATTGTCTGGAAGTATTTGCCATGGTCACAGAAGTCGGCCGCCAAGCCCCTCGATGCGCCTGTATTCTTCTTCAGCCTAATCAATCCCTGTCGGCAACGGGAAATCTTTGGGTGTTCTTTTCCCTGGTTGGTGTTTCCCTTGGTATTAGTTTGGCTTTTGCCTTTGCTGGGGCTTGGATGATCCTGCCATTTGCAGGGTTGGAAATTTTACTACTTGCAGTTTTATTCACCTATGTCTACCTAGAAGGGACCCGTCGCGAAGTAATCCGCATTAGCGATGAGAGGGTTGTGTTAGATTGTTGTAAAGGGTTCCGCCAGCAATCTGTCTATCATCGGGAGTTCTCACGGGGAAATCTTGCCTTGCTGGTGAGGATGGGTAACAGTCCGGCTGAGCCTGCCTCGGTGACCTTTAGCGGTCCAGAAGGATGCCTGGAGGTAGGTGAGTTTTTGACCGATGCAGAGAAGGCAGAGTTAGTGCAAAAGCTGAGGAAAATAGGCATTTTTGCGCGCAGGGAGAAGGAGTTTCGCCTGCACCAGTTTTGAATGATGGAGTTCTTGGCATTTCAGTTAGTACTTTTCGTTATAATCCCCCCAAAACTTAAACCAACACTTCAGGGGATTTCTTATGTCTTTTCCCAAAATTGGCAATTTGGCACCGGCATTCACACTGACAAACCAAAGCGGAGAGAAGGTTTCACTGAAAGATTTCCGCGAAAAAAGCAATGTTGTGCTTTATTTCTACCCAAAGGCACTGACCCCAGGTTGTACAACACAGGCTTGTGGTATCCGGGATAGTGCCGATGCGTTCAAGGAGCTAGACACTGTTGTTCTCGGTGTGAGCCCAGACCCAGAAGCTAAGTTGCAGCGATTTATTGATAAACATGAGCTGAACTTCGACCTCCTGTCCGATGAGGATCACAAGATTGCGGACAAGTACGGTTGCTGGGGGCTGAAGAAGTTTATGGGCAAAGAGTATATGGGGCTAATCCGGACAACTTTTATCATCGACAAAAGTGGACGCTTACGCCATGTTATCGACAAAGTGAAAACCAAGACCCACAGTGATGATGTGCTTGGCTGGGTGGCTGAAAATCTGGATTGATTATCTGTTACACAGCTTCTGCAAACTCTTTCTAAGGGGGTAGGGTAGCCTCTGGCCCCCGAATTTCCTTGAGTTTTCATTGAAATTGCGTACCGGGACCATTCAATTTTGTCTTCTGCGGCACAATAAGATGAAAAAAACCACTGTCGTCCCTTGCATTCTCAATTCTTGGTCTATACTGGCAGATGTAAAGGAAAGGTGCGCCGGCGAGAGAGTGTTTCTCTTTGGGTATTGCCGGAGCGGTTAGTTTAAAAATTGTACATCTCTGTGAAGGATTCGATGTCTGTTTTTGGTGCATCCCGCATCGAGTAGTAGTCCGCCGAAGTTGTAGGTGTGTTGGTGTGGGCAGGGGCAACCGGGATTCGCTGGATGCGGACATAGAAAAATAACTGCGGCTCACGGAACTCAAAAGGAGCAGCTCGATGAACCATACTCAGCCCGACCAGACTTCGCTCTCTGAAGATAAATCCCTGCAGCAGGCCCGAATATCCGGCGACCCGAATATTCTCGACCAGCTGCTGGCCCCACCGGAAGCTACCAGCTTTGGCATTGCTGCCAGAGTCATCGATGTGCTCGAACAGCGCATTGGTAAGGCTTCTCTCGCTATTCGCCCCGTTGCTTCCGACTTAAGCATGTCCACCCGGACTTTGCAGCGTCGTTTGCAGGAGCATAACTTGAGCTTTGCCTCACTGCGTGACCACGTGCGCTTCCGCCACGCGGTGCACTTCCTCAAAGATACCGCCCTGAGTGTTGACGGAATTTCAAGGATTTTGGATTTTTCTGATCGGACCAGCTTTACCAGTGCCTTCAAGCGCTGGACCGGTATGTCGCCAACTGGTTATCGCCGTCAGGTGCGTCAACGCTTTTAAGTGAGTGCGAATTGGTTAGGCCGGTCTCCTGTTGATCGGCCCAATCCGTTGCCTCAACAGGGGAAACCCGTTAGAGTTGGCGGCAATTTTATAGGCTGACTCTTTGAGGTTTTGCATGAGCTTTTTTATCCCCTCCGCCATGGCACAGCAAGCGGCACCGGCGCCACAGGGTAACCCCATGATCACCCTGTTGATGTTTGCGGGCCTGTTCGCTTTCATGTGGTTTTTTATCATCCGTCCTCAGCGCAAGCGCCAGAAGGAGCATCAAGAGTTGGTTGGTGCACTGAAAAAGGGTGACGAAGTCGTGATGAGCAGCGGTATGCTGGGTCGTGTAGACAAGGTGGACGAAGATTACATCGTGCTGGAAGTTGCAGACAATATGTCTTTGAAGTTCCAGAAAGTAGCAGTTCATGCTGTTTTGCCCAAGGGCACGATAAAGAAGATCTGATAGCTTTTTACTAGATTTTTTAGTGATTCAGATTGGAAAGCCCGGCATATGCCGGGCTTTCTCGTTTTTCGGCAAGTGAGATTTTCTCGGGCGATACTTCTGGTTAATTGATTTAGAAATTTTCAGGAGGCCCCATATGCAAAGCGATAGCCAAAATGCTTTGAAAGCAGCCATTGTTAGAAAAGTTACGGCACTTCCTAAGTTATCCAAAATTCAAGTGGATACACCAGTTAAAGAGCGGGGAAGTTTTCACTTTCAAGTTAACCTATCGGCTAAAGCAGCTTTGGAAGAGGGATACCTGAAGACTGCCACTGTACAAGCGAACGTACCGGGATGTAGTGCTTTTGAATTACTCTGCGACGAAGGCACCATTATTGGAGGTGCGGATAGCGCACCGGCACCACTTGATTACCTATCAGCAGGTATTGCTTTTTGTTTTCTCAGTCATATCAGCATCTACATTAATCAGAACAAACTGGATGTTGAAAGTGTCAAGATTGAGCAACAGATGCGTTTTAAGGCTGAGGTGTACAAAATGCAGGAATGTACCGATACTCCACCTAAGGGGGTCTGTGAAGGAGTAGAAACTGTTGTTTTTGTTAAATCTGCAGAGTCGAGGGAAGCGATTGAGAGAATGGTGGGAGTTTGCCGCGCTGCCTGCATGGGTTTACAGACTGTAGTAAATGCTGTTCCTGCCAAGATTACATTGGTTTTTAACGAGCCCTAGAGTTGATACCTTCACGATAGATTTAGCATAGGCAAGGCTTTATGCCTTTACCGATAAGCCTTTTTGGTATTTGCAATGGAGCTTGCTATGCCTGGCAGTTTGCCGATTTCTTTACCTAGGCGGATACGTTTAGCCCATCTTCCCACGCCAATACAGCCGCTGGATAGGATTAGTAAACAATATTCCTTTCCTTTTGGTGGCCCTAGAATTTGGATAAAAAGGGATGACCTGACTGAATCTGGGATGTCAGGTAATAAATTGCGAAAACTTGAGTTTGTTGTTGCTGAGGCCTTAAAGCAGGGCAGCGATACCTTGATCACCGCTGGGGGTATTCAGTCCAATCATTGCCGCACCACTGCACTTGTCGGTGCTCGCTTAGGACTCAAAGTGCACCTGTTATTGCGTGGTGAGCCCTTAGCCCAAGCAGATGGAAACCTACTGCTGGATCAGTTGGCGGGGGCAGAAGTGAGCATCCATTCGCCTGAAGAGTTTGCCAAAGATCTCAAGAGGTTGTTCAATTTTTGGTCCGATCAATATTCGAAGCGCGGGCACATTCCCTTCCGTATTCCTATTGGTGCCAGCGATGGTCTGGGATTGTGGGGGTATCTCTCGGCTTCGCAAGAACTTATTACAGATTGTCGAATGAGAGGATTCCGGCCGGATCATATTGTGTGTGCCACTGGCAGTGGAGGTACCCAGGCGGGTTTAACGATGGGGTGCTATCTGCTGGGGCTTGGTGTTCAGGTCACAGGTTATGCTGTCTGCGATAATGCCACTTATTTTCAAACCAAAGTGAGAGAGGATATCCGCCATTGGAGCAGGCTATCGGGAAACCCTGTGGATTTGCAATCTCTGCAAGTGCATGTGAACGCCGACTATATTGGGCCGGGGTATGCCAAGGCTGAACCTCCAATCTACGAAATGATTGAAGAGATTGCTGCTCTAGAGGGAATCTTGTTGGACCCTATATATACCGGTAAAGCTTTTTATGGGCTGATGCAAGAATTGAGAAAAGGCCATTATAAAGGATCTAGTAACCTGGTATTTCTGCATTCGGGGGGGCAGTTTGCCTTGTTCCCCTATCGTCATAACTTCTCTTTTAATAGGGTTTAGGCCCCTTTACTGTTCTAGTGCTTCGGAAGCTGCTAACCTGCGCAACAAATTACAGCTGTAGCTGTATATAAAACAATCAGAATTGGTTCAGAGAAGTGGGGGGTTAGTTTGGATTCCTTTAATCAGCTGCTACTGTCGTTGGACGGTATGCTCGGATCGGCACCTTGGTTCCCGTGGGTGCTGCTCGGGGTAGGTTTCTTTTTTACTATCTATCTTGGGTTTCCGCAATTTCGTTACTTTGGACATGCGATTAAGATTGTCCAGGGGAAATATGATAAACCCGGTGACCCAGGAGATACCTCTCACTTCCAAGCACTGGCTACCGCTCTTTCAGGAACTGTAGGTACCGGTAATATCGGTGGTGTTGGCCTGGCTATTTTCCTGGGTGGTCCGGCCGCTTTGTTTTGGATGTGGATGACTGCCTTCCTGGGGATGACAACCAAGTTTGTCGAAGTCACACTGTCACATAAATATCGTATTAAAGCGGCAGATGGCTACTACGCAGGTGGTCCTATGTTCTATATGGAGCGCCGTCTCAATATGAAGTGGCTGGCAGTGTTATTTGCCATCGCCACAGTAATTTGTTCCTTCGGTACCGGAAGCTTGCCCCAGGTGAATAATATTGCCCAGGCGATGCACGATTCTTTCGGTATTGAGAAAGCGCTCACTGGTGGTGTGCTTGCTATCCTGCTGGGGATGGTGATCATCGGTGGCATTACCCGAATTGCCAAGGTTACCTCCACTATCGTTCCGGCAATGGCACTGATCTATGTAATTGGTGCGTTGGGTGTGATTTTCTACAATATAGAAAATATCATCCCTTCATTTGTGGCCGTTTTCCGTGATGCCTTCACTGGAAGTGCTGCTGTAGGTGGTTTCCTCGGAGCCAGTTTTGCCTATGCCTTTAACCGTGGTGTGAATCGTGGCCTCTTCTCCAACGAGGCGGGGCAGGGCTCTGCACCGATTGCTCACGCCGCCGCACGTGCCGATGAGCCTGTTTCCGAAGGCATGGTTTCACTACTGGAACCGTTTATCGACACCATCATTATCTGTACTCTGACTGGCTTGGTAATCTTATCTTCCGGTGTATGGACTGAAAAACACGAAAACCTGTTTGAGGGGGCTGACACATATGTTGTCGAAGGTCGCTACGAAGAGAGTGACCCCAAGCAGGTTAAACAGCTGTTTAATTACTTAAGTGGTCAACCCAGTGATGTGAAGCCCTATAACGGATCAGTGGTTGTCACTGATGGGCAGCCTCTAAACCTGCAGGATTTCACCCTAATTCATGCACGCTCAATTGCAGAAGACCTGGATTTCCGTGTTGGTGAAGATCAGTTTAGCGGTGTGCTTAATGTTGTTGATGGTAAGTTTGCTAATGAGGATGTGGATATTTGGGGTAAATCCCTGGTTCATTCCGTTGCATTGACCAGTAAAGCTTTCCAGCGCGGTTTCTTCGGAGAATACGGTGGCTTGATTGTAACTCTGGGTATTCTCATGTTTGCTTTCTCGACCGCTATCGCTTGGTCCTACTATGGTGATCGCTCTATGATCTACCTGTTTGGTCCCAAGGCGGTAATGCCTTACCGAATTGTGTATGTGATTGCCTTCTTCTGGGCGGCGATTGAGGACACCACCGTTATTTGGAACCTGTCTGCGGTAGCCATCGTCATTATGACCTTACCGAACCTGTTTGGTATTACGATATTGGCGAAGGAGATGAAGTCAACGGTGAAGGATTATTGGAAGGATCCCAGCCATAAGTAACTTGGCTTGCAAGGGTTACTCCTAGAATAAAAAAGGCAGCCTAGTGGCTGCCTTTTTTATTGTCTGGCCCTATTGGTATGGCAACGGGGCCAGATTGTTCAGCAGATAAGCTTATTCTGCTTGGGCGCTGAGTGCTACACCGGAGTATGTCTGGTAACCGCGAATACTAATGTACCAGGTACCTGCTTGTGGGTTGCTGATGTTGCAGTTCTCATCATTACCCCATTTATATGGACGACAATCCCAGGTGTTTCGAGTTGGTGCTGAGCCAAAGCGAACATAGAGGTCACCGTCCCCACTGCCACCAGACATCACCGCTTTCAGGGATGACATACCGCTGTCCACATCCAGGGTAAAGTGCTGCCAGGCATTAGCGGAGCCAGACAGATTGGTTTTTTCCCAGCCGCCGGGGTTGCCACCGCCACCGTCGGTGAAGCTACCTACCAGACTGACACCGGAGAAGGAACTATAACCACGCACCATCACATAGTAGGTGCCTGCTTGTATGTTGGAGATCTCACAGGTTTCATTGTTGCCGGTAGTGTAGGGACGGCAGTCGTATGTGCTGGTGGTTGGTGCTGAGCCAAAGCGTACATAGAGGTCCGCATCACCTGTACCTCCAGACATATTAAAGCTTAGGCCGGTAGCGCCAGCAGGAACATCTAAGGTGTAATGGAGTTCATCGCCAGAGCCGCCACCAAGGTTGTCAACGGAAACTCCATTTTCAAGCTCTCCAGGAGGAGGTGGTGGAGTGTTATCACAGGTAACTCCTACGGTACTGAAGGCGGTTGTAACATCCGCTTTACTGTACCCTAGGTCTACAGCAGCTTGCTCAACACCGCAGGCAGCCTCATCGTAGTCAGAGTTTGAGCCCCAGTACATCTGATTGGCGAGGACAAAAATATCAAATGCCTTGCGAGTATCCCAGCCGTTGGTATTGGCGATCAGATAGAAAGCTCGATTGTAGACACCGGAGCTATAGTGTACGTCCATACCGCTGTAATAATCATCGGCATGGCCAATGGAGCGTCCATCCTGTGTCGGGTCTTCAAAATAACGCAAGGCGCCATTGGCTTTGAAAATCTGGGCTCCAACCAGCCAGTCGTTACTGCCGGTCATAAAGTATTCAGCGGCTTCACCAGAGATATCGGAGAAGGCTTCATTAATTCCCCCTGGTTGTTGACTGTAAACTAGGCCAGAGTTCTGCTCGGTAAAGCCGTGGCTGACTTCGTGAGCCGTAACATCCAGGCTGACTAGGGGGTGGAAGGTGTTTTGCCCATCGCCAAAGGTCATCTGGCTGCCATCCCAGAAAGCATTTTCGTAGTTATTACCGTAATGCACGCGAAGGCGCAGCTTTTGAGTCAGCGGTGAAGTGTTGTACCAGTCACTGAACATCGCGAAGACCACGCCACCAAAATAGTGCGCGTCATTTAGCGGTGAATAAGCACCATTGATTTCTTTGTGATCATTGTAGGGGCAGTTGAATTGATGGACGCTACCGCCACTGGTTCCATGATTCAGGTTCACAGTTTCAACGTTGGTAGTATCCATACGGCAGTTGGCATCAACCTGCATGGAGGGGAAATCGGTACCATATTCATAGCGGCCCGTTTTTACATTGCCGCCAGGACCTTGTGCATCTTGGAAGGTGAGGCCATCCCAATGCTTAATCACTTCACCGGTCATGGCATCAATAAAGTAGAAGGGGCGCTTGGGGTCGTCTCCATACTCGACCCAGTTCACCAGGTAGGCCAGGCGAGCCTCATCTTGTTCATTGATGTAAACATAGAGTTCTTTTTTCTGGTTTTTGGCCTCCAGCTTAAGCACTGGCAGTGATAAAGCACCCGACATCACTCCCTGTTGTGCGCGCAGTGAAACCTGATGGTTCATGGCGCGATCAAGGGCATTGCCCGCGTCAATTGCCGCGCGCACGGTGGGTACTTCAAGTTCGAGTCCGGTAAGGATATTACCGTGCATCTCGGTAATGAGTCCCTGTCCAGAACTGGTTACGGTCTGTCCCCACACGGGTATGCCTTTGTGGGTTTGTTGGTAGCGGGCGACGGTTTTGCCATTTCCCAGAGTACGCTCACGAATTTTTACCAATGCCATATCAGATCCGGCAACGGTATTTAATGTCTGTGGCGAGAGCATATCTGGAGTGGCTGGAACACGGTCGGCAGCCTGCGCACTAATAGCCATAGCTAAAGTGCAGGTAAGTCCTATGAAATGCTTCATTGCTAGCTTTCCCTTATTTAACTTTTTTATTAGCGACCGAGCATCAGCAGCTGGAAAACAATCCAGTAAGGAATTACTGATTGCTTCAGCAACTTGATGCAAACGGTCTTTATGGTTGGTAAGACAGCAGAAGAAGGCCGGGCATCTGGGGTGGGGCCAATAATTGGCATTGACGTCCGCTTTCTCAAACCGGTTGCCCAAATATTCCGGGCAACCTGAGATTACCTTGCATGTGCTTAGTGGCAACAAAAAGGTGATGACAAACTCATATATTTGAATTGTTTTCGATATTTTTGCTTAATTAGTCACAAATCAGCAAATAATATCCTGCCGAGGAATCCAAATTGATGCGCTTAAATAAACCCGATAAAAGGGTGGTGCGCCAGCCGAGAATAAAATTTCAGAAAAGTCTCAAAAATATTTTTTGGGATTATCTATACGTTGAGAAGTAGATATTCCCGCTCCCAAGAACTGATAACTCGGTTAAATTCCTCGTATTCATCACGTTTTATTGCGCTCCATGCTTTTACGAATTTTTTGCCAAACATTTCAGCGGCGCCTTCACATTCCGTTAAAAGATTGAGGGCGTGCTCTTGAGTGCGGGGTAAGGTAATGGTCTCTTTGGAGCAGTCGCCCTGATACGGTGCGCTAGGCGCTACCTTATTGATCATACCGAGATAACCGCAAGCGAGAGAAGCCGCAATGGCGAGATAAGGGTTGCAGTCGGCACCAGGAAAACGATTTTCCAATCTTTTTCCTTGAGGTGAACTGTCGGGAACTCTAAGGCCGGTAGTGCGATTGTCATAGCCCCAATGCAGGCTTGTCGGGGCGGCCATTTCGGGAGTGAAGCGTCGATAAGAATTGACATTTGGGGCTAGAAAACTAATGAATCCTGGAGTGTACTCCTGCATACCGCCAATAAAATACATGAAGCTATCGTTTTCATTTCCATGGTCGTCTACAAATATGTTCTTCTCTGTTTTTAAGTCAACAACACTTTGGTGAAGATGTAATGCACTGCCGGGTTCGTCCTCCATGGGTTTGGCCATAAAGGTGGCATAAATTCCGTGGCGCAGAGCAGTTTCTCTGACGGTGCGTTTAAAGGTGAAAACTTGATCGGCGAGTTGAAGTGGGTCTCCATGAAGGAAATTGATTTCCATCTGCGCGGTTCCTGATTCGTGAATCAAGGTATCTACATCGAGCCCCTGCGCCTCACAGAAATTATACATATCCTCAATAATGGGTTCGTATTCGTTGGCAGCGTCGATGCTATAAGACTGTCTGGTTTTTTCCGTGCGGCCAGATCTGCCAACGGGTGCTGAGAGTTTTTCATCTGGATCAAGATTGCGCTTTATGAGGTAAAACTCTACCTCCGGAGCAACGATTGGTTTCCAGCCTTTCTCTTTATATTTTTCCAAAACGAATTTGAGGATGTTCCGCGTACTAATCGGATGTGGTTGACCATCCCGGGTATAACAATCGTGAATAATTTGAGCAGTGGGATCATTGGCCCAGGGGTTAAGTCGAACGGAATCGGGATCTGGCACCAGCAACATATCCGTATCTGCTGGGTCCACGAGTTCATTGTGCTCATCGACATAGTCGCCGGTAACGGTTTGCACAAGGATACTTTCTGGAAGTCGGCTGTCCTGGGTAAGGAATTTATCTGTAGGCGTAAATTTGCCTCTGGCATTACCCGACATATCCGGCACCAGGCACTCCACCTCGGCAATATCGTGTTCGGCGAGCCAGCTTGTAATCTTGTCCATTTGTTAGAGTTACCCAGTGTGTTTCCATCTACATGTCGTACCAGTATATGCCTGACCCTCACATTGGCGGTAGCCGCCAGTGCAGGCAAAAATAATGACTTGCCGGATATGTTTTGAGATTTATGGGAAGCCTGGCACGGCAGGTAAAAGGGAATTACCATTTTGCTATTCTCGGGGCCGAACTATTTTAGAGCTTCCCGCATACTCAACGCCTTGAAGGGCTGCATTGATGAAAACCACCTCTGGTTATACAGATTCTTACTACTCAGCAAGTGCCAATCCGCTCACCTCCTATCCCCAGCTGGATGGTGTCCGGGAGGTGGATGTTTGTGTGATTGGGGCCGGCTATACCGGGCTCTCCACAGCGTTGCATTTAGCGGAACGGGGCTACAAAGTGTCTGTCTTGGAAGCGCAGCGTGTGGCATGGGGCGCATCTGGTCGCAATGGTGGACATGTTGGGGTTGGGCAACGGCGCTGCCAAAGTGACTTGGAAGAAATGTTCGGTGTGGAGATTGCCAAGCGGTTTTGGCAATTTAGCCTTGAGGCGGTGCGGCTGGTAGAGCAGTTGATTGATAAGCATCAAATTAATTGCGACCTGAAGCGAGGGATTATGCATCTCGCAGCTAAACCCAGCCATGACAACTACCTGCGCAAGGAAGCCGAGCTTCTTCAGGAGCGTTATGGTTACTCGGGTGTGCGCTATGCCGATGAGCAGGAGGTGGGTGGCCTTGTGGGAACAAGGCGTTATTTAGGCGCGCAAATTGACAGTGGCTCCATGCACCTTCACCCATTGAACTATGGGCTTGGGTTAGCGGCGGCTTGTGTCAGAGCTGGGGTCGAGCTCTATGAGCACAGTAGAGTGACTAGCTATCGGGGAGGGAATTCCTGTACCATCGAAACAGCCAAGGGGCAGATAAAGGCGGCTAAGGTTATATTGGCCTGCAATGGCTATCTCGGAAACTTGGAGCCGCGGCTGGCTGGCAAAATTATGCCAATCAATAATTTTGTTCTGGCCACTGAACCTCTGTCTGAGCCTGCTGCTCAAAAATTGATCGCCAATGATTATGCAGTGCAGGACACACTGTTTGTTATCAACTACTGGAAGTTATCGGGAGATAACCGCCTGATTTTTGGTGGTGGTGAGAATTATACGGCCAGCTTTCCTGCAGATATACGCAAGTTTGTACGGAAAAAAATGCTGCAGGTGTATCCGCAGCTAAAGCAGACCCGAATTGATTATGGCTGGGGCGGCACTCTGGCGATCACTATGAATCGCATGCCGCATATGGGGCGCCTGGAGCCCAATATCTATTACAGTCAAGGTTACTCGGGCCACGGGGTGCCTACTGCAACCTTTGCGGGAAAACTACTCGCTGAAGCAATTGCTGGCACTGAGGAGCGCTTTGACATCATGACGAAGATCCCAACAGAGACTTTTCCTGGTGGAACCCTTTTGCGTTGGCCGGGCCTGGTGCTGGGAATGCTTTACCACAGTTTGCTTGATAGGTTTGGGCATTGAAAGAGGTGAGGTGGCTGGACTGTTGCTGGTGAAATTGTCGACTCCTTTGGTGTTAAGATGCTGTGAGTTGCCATTAGGAAACCGATCTTGTCCAGTACCGAACAGCATAAGCGCAAAAGCCAATTAACCCCTCGCCGCGAGCCGGTCCAAGCCCGTGCACGGGCTCGAGCCCGGCAGATACTCGATGTCACCGGGAGGCTCCTGGAAGAGGTCGGGCTCGATGATCTCACTACTATCCTAATTGCGCGGAAGCTCGATATTTCAGTGGGCTCCCTCTACCATTATTTCCCCAATAAACATGCGATTCTCTATGCTATGGGCGAGCAGTGGCTCGCTAGTATCAGTGAGGCCATGGCTGAGCTGGCAGAGCTCGATCTCGAGTATATGACACTTGGGAGTTTTATTGATGAGTTTGTTGGGCGCCTTCTAGCTGTGTACCGTGAGCAGCGAGGACTGCTGCCATTGGCCCAAGCTATGTGGGGAATTCCCGAGTTGCACGAGCTGGATAAGAGCCATGACGAGCTGGTGATCGGGCACCTGGTGGATATGTTCCATCGCTTGGGCTTTACCTGCCCGCCCAATGAAATGAATCGCTTGGGTCGGCTCACACTGGAAAGCTGCCATGCGCTATTGCTGGTGATGGTTAACCAAGCAGAGGTGCGTGCTTACCGTACCCGTGAAGATTTACAGCAAATGCTTTTCACTCTGTTGAACCTCAGAGGAAGCGATAATAGTCCCGAGGGGCTCAGTGATGTGGAGGCGCCCTGATGGCCATGCGTCCGGACAAACTGGTAATCGCGATTTCTTCTCGGGCACTGTTCGACTTGAATGATAGCCATAAGGTTTTCGAGGAGCTGGGCCTGCAAGCTTTCTCGCGCTATCAAGTAGAGCGAGAGAACGATGTATTGCAGAAAGGAGATGCCTTCCACCTGGTAGAGAAATTTCTAAAAATCAACGAGCAGCTTGAGGGGGAGCCCAGGGTCGAGGTCATCCTGCTTTCCCGCAACAGCGCTGATACAGGACTTCGGGTATTTAATTCAATTGAGCACTATGGTCTGGATATTACCCGGGCTGCCTTTTGCAATGGTGAAAGCCCCTATCGCTATATCGGTCCATTTGGCTGTAACTTGTTTCTCTCGACTGATGGCTTGGATGTTCGTCGCGCCCTGGATCAGGGTGTTGCTGCGGCAACTCTGGTGGCCGGAGGTAGCCGCGAACAGCGAGACGATGTTTTGCGCTTTGCCTTTGATGGTGATGCGGTAATCTTTTCTGATGAGGCTGAGCAGATTTTCAAGCGGGATGGGCTGGATGCCTTTACCCGTGCAGAGCGAGCCTCTGCACAGATGCCGCTGGGTGGAGGGCCTTTCAAGGGATTTCTTGAAGCTTTACAGACATTGCAGGCGGAATTTGGTTTAGAGAGTTGTCCAATACGCACCGCCCTGGTGACGGCAAGGTCTGCGCCAGCCCATGAGCGGGTAATCCGTACGTTGCGTGCCTGGGACATCCGGGTAGATGAATCGGTATTTTTGGGAGGGCTTCCAAAGGGGGAGTTTCTGCGGGCATTCGGTGCTGATGTGTTCTTTGATGACCAGCCGGCGCACTGTGCCTCCGCAGCTGAGCATGTGGCTACAGGTCATGTGCCGCACGGTATTGCCAATATCGCAAATAGTGATGCCTGAGTATTTGAGCCCTTTCGGGGCCAATTAATACTGGAAAGTCGATTGACACCCGCCGCTCTTCACCGGATATTCATCTGTCCGTTGGCCCCGGCTTCGATTGGCTGCTATTCTTTTCTCGCATAACTCAAGATGTTTTTTATAACTAACAATTTATATGTCAGAGTTGCACTCGCCCTGGGGCGGGGTGATTGATATTAAAGGGAGGACTTATGAAGCTGCAGCAGTTGCGATATATCTGGGAAGTGGCGCATCACGATCTCAACGTTTCTGCTACTGCGCAGAGCCTCTATACCTCCCAGCCAGGCATCAGCAAGCAGATTCGCCTACTGGAAGATGAGCTGGGGGTGGAAATCTTTGCCCGCAGCGGCAAGCACCTCACCAGGGTGACGCCAGCGGGGGAGGCGATCCTCAAGACCGCTGGCGAAATTATGCGCAAAGTGGAAAATATCAAGCAGGTTGCCCAGGAGTTCAGCAATGACAAGAAGGGCAGCTTGGCGGTTGCCACTACCCATACCCAGGCGCGGTATGCGCTGCCCCCGGTTATCAAGCTGTTTATTTCCCGTTACCCTGATGTATCGCTGCATATGCACCAGGGAACCCCCATGCAAATCTCGGAAATGGCAGCCGATGGTACTGCGGATTTCGCTATTGCTACCGAGGCACTAGAGCTTTTCAGTGATTTGGTGATGATGCCGGTTTATCGCTGGAATCGTTGTATTTTGGTGCCTAAAGATCATCCTCTCTGCCATGTCAGCAAGCTGAATCTTGAAGAGGTTGCAAAGTATCCGATCGTCACTTACGTGTTTGGCTTTACCGGCCGCTCAAAATTGGATGAGGCATTCCTGGAGAAAGGGCTTTCGCCTAAGGTCGTGTTTACCGCCGCGGATGCGGATGTTATTAAAACCTATGTGCGCCTGGGTCTCGGTATTGGCATAGTGGCGGATATGGCGGTGGATGGTGAGGATGAAGATTTAGTTGCCCTGGATGCCAGTGATTTGTTCGAGTCCAGTATTACTAAGATCGGCTTTCGCAAGGGAATATTCCTGCGAGGCTTTATGTATGATTTCATCCAACAGTTTGCTCCGCATCTCACCCGGGAATTGGTGGATCAAGCTGCGCATGCTACTTCCAGAGCTGAGGTAGATGCGCTATTTGCCGATACAGAGCTGCCGGTTTATTAGTATTGCGGTGTAGCTGGCTGGCAGAGGCTAAGAGGCCTCTGCCTGTTGGATCAGGGGTTGTAAAACTTCCTTGGCAAATTTGAAGTAGACGGTATAGATCTCTGCTTCTTGCCCTTCACGCTCGACCACAAAGAATGGCGCTCGATCCACATTAAATTGCTGTGCAATTTGCATCCCGGCACTTTGCGGGTCGCGCACGTCAGCTACCAAGGTTTGATCGATAAATTTGAGTTGCTCGTTCACTTCCAGTTTTTCCTGCACATCCCGGCATTTGGCGCAGGGTGAGCCATCGGCGAGTACTTTTTTGACTAGTGTGATCTTCACAATAAATTCCTTGATCCAGTTAAGCGCTGAAATTGGCACTACTGGCATTGAATCTATCAGATGGCCTAATAACTTTGAAATATCAATCCTAGATAATTCTATAACCAAAATGCTGTAGTAAGACTACAGAAAGCCCAGTAGGCAGTGATTTTTGACGGGCTGGGTGATCAATTTAGGAATTGCTCTGCGGTTTCAAGAAGTAAGCGCACTTTGGCCAGGCACTCCTTGTACTCTGCTGTCGGGTCAGAGTCGGCGACTATGCCTCCACCGGCAGCACAGGTAATGCGCCCATTACTGGCGCTAAAGGTACGAATGGCGATGTTGGTATCGGCGCGGCCGCAGCTACTGATATAGCCGATGCTGCCGCAATAGATACCCCTGGGGCTGCCTTCCAGCTCGCGAATGACCTCCATAGAGCGGCGTTTGGGCGCACCGGTGATGGAGCCTCCGGGAAAACAGGCCGCTAACAGGTCGCTGTAAGCTGAGTCCTCATGCATCTCTCCTGTCACTACGCTGACCAAGTGGTGAACATTGGCAAAGCTAGCCAGCTGGAATAGCTCCGGCACCCTCACGCTGCCACGGCGGCATAACTTGCTGAAATCGTTGCGCAGCAAATCCACGATCATCAGGTTTTCTGCGCGATCTTTAGGGCTTCTCTGCAGGGTAAATGCCGCACGCTGGTCCTCTACCGGATCAGCTACTCTGGCGGCGGTGCCCTTGATGGGCTCGGTGCGCAAGCTACTGCCATCGGCACGTATAAAGCGCTCTGGCGATAGGCTCAACAAGCTGCCCTGGGGCATTTCCATAAATGCTGAAAATGGCCCTGCCACGCGTCGACGCAACGCCAGGTAGGCACCAAAGAGATCGCCCTTGTAGGGGGCGCTGAAGCGTTGGGTAAAGTTTGCCTGGTAGACATCTCCCGCTGCGATATATTCGAGGATTCGCGCAATGCGCTCCTCATAGTCAACAACACTGAGTTCGTGGGCAAATGGTGCTAAAAGGCGAAATCCCTCGGGATCCTGCTCTCGCTCCCAGTGCACCGATTTAAAACGATCGATTAGCTCTTGTACCTGCCTGGCAGGGCAGGCAGGATGAAAAACCAGATGGCTGGAGCCCAGCTGGTGATCTGCAATAAAAGCCCAGCTATAGAGCCCAAAAAAGCCTGCCGGTAGGTCCGTAGGTCGGGTATCCGCCGGCAAAAAGTTACCGCTGGTGCCCAGTTCATAACCGGCAAAACCGATGATTCCACCGCAAAATGGCAGTTGTGAGTCCCGCTCCTGTGGGCACAGCTCACGACTTAGGTCATCTACCCGAGTGAAAGGCTCGCTGCTATCTGCTGCCAGTTCCAGCGCGTTAAGAGGGTCGGCACTGATAATATCGTAGCGACCTCCGCTGCTGAGAGGTCGGCCGCTATCGAGCCATACCGGCACAGGTAGATCCGCAATTGCCTTGAAGGCCGCTGCAGAATTGAGTGAATAGGGCAGGGAGACTATTTGCATATCAAAACACGGCAGTCTGGAAGACGGCGCACACTACACACTTTGTCGCGGCGTGAAAAGGGCGCCTGGCTTTTTGGTCATCCCTTAGTCAATTCTTCGCTCGATGCCGGCCTGGGACATCAGGCGCGTAGCGAGCTCCTCCACGGATAGCTGGGTGGCATTGAGGAAGGGCACTTGCGCCCGCCTTAGCATCTGTTCGACTTGGCGTACCTCAAATTCGCACTGTCCTATAGAAGCGTAGCGGCTATTGGCGCGCCTTTCCTGTCGAATCTGCATCAGGCGTTTGGGATCTATGGTGAGGCCGAAGAGTTTGCGCTGGAAGGGGCGCAGAATCTTGGGCAGGGTGGTGGAGTCCATATCCTCTTCGGTGATGGGATAGTTGGCCGCGCGCAGTCCAAATTGCAGGGCCAAATATAGGCAGGTGGGGGTTTTGCCGGAGCGGGAGACGCCGAGCAATATGACATCCGCTTGCTCAAATTCACTGATGCGGCGCCCGTCGTCGTTATCGATAGCAAAGTGCACCGCATCAATGCGTTCGCTATAGCGGCGATTATCGGCAATGCCGTGGGAGACATTAACGGTCTGTGCAGGATCGCGCCCAAATAAATTGGCCAGAGGTGTCAGGTAATTCTCGAAGATATCCAGCATTAAAGCGGGGCTTTGGTGCAATTGATCGCGAATCTGGTCAGAAACGATGCTGGTAATAATGATGGGCTGCAGACCGGATTCCTGGGCAGCGCTCTCTATACGCTGGAGAGCCTGCTGGACCTTTTCGGTAGAGTCAATATAAGGCAGAGTCACCTGCTCGACATGCTGGTCCTGAAACTGTGCCAATAGGCTGTGGCCAATGCCCTCTACAGTGAGGCCGGTTCCATCGGAAATAAAAAAAGCGGTGCGTTTGTCTTTTGCCATGCTGCGTCTCTGTCTGTTGGCGGGACTTTTTAGTGGCCGCTAGTATAGGGGTGGTGGGCTTAAAGGTCTTATTTTCTGAGGGCTAAGCAAGCTTGTAGAAAATTTACAACATATTGACCGTTTTTCCTGGGCTATTTTTTACAAGACTCATCCTTATAATCAGCGCCCAACAAACCTGATTTCAGAGGGCCTTCACTTGACGAATTTCACCATCGACTTTGCAAAACTGGGAATGGATGATGTCGACAAAGTCGGCGGTAAAAACGCATCGCTCGGCGAGATGATTTCATCTCTGGCCGGCGCTGGTGTGAGTGTACCGGGCGGCTTTGCGACCACAGCGGAGGCTTTTCGGGCTTTCCTCGCCCATGAGCAGTTAGAGCAGCGTATCGCCGAGCGGCTGAAAGGACTCGATGTCGGTGATGTTACTGAGTTAGCCAAAGCCGGCGATGAAATTCGCAATTGGATCATACAGACCCCATTTCCTGCACAGCTGGAAAAAGAGATCCGCGATGGTTATGAAGCTTTGGGTGGTGGTGAGACAGCTGTTGCTGTGCGTTCCTCCGCGACTGCTGAAGATTTACCGGATGCTTCTTTCGCAGGCCAGCAGGAGACCTTCCTGAATATCCGTGGTATAGATGCGGTTCTGATTGCGGTTAAAGAAGTATTTGCCTCTCTTTATAACGACCGTGCCATCGCCTACCGCGTACATACAGGTTATGCGGATGTAGGTGTAGCTCTGTCGGCTGGTATTCAGCACATGGTGCGCAGTGAGACTGGCGCTGCCGGTGTAATGTTTACCTTGGATACTGAGAGTGGATTCCGTGATGTGATCTTTATCACTGCGGCCTTCGGTCTGGGTGAGACTGTTGTACAGGGTGCTGTGAATCCTGACGAGTTCTATCTCTACAAGCCGGCTTTGGATGCCGGGCGCCCAGCTATCCTGCGTCGCAATCGCGGTAGTAAAGCCATCAAAATGGTTTACGACGAAAGCGGCGATTGCGGGCGCTCAGTAAAAACCGTTGAGGTTGCAGAAGAAGATCGCCAGCGTTTTGCTCTCAATGATGAAGAGCTGACCAGCCTGGCAATTCAGGCCCGAAAAATCGAAGAGCACTACGGTCGTCCGATGGATATCGAGTGGGCCAAAGACGGTGATACCGGTAAGCTATTTATCGTACAAGCGCGCCCGGAGACCGTACGCTCCCGCGATCAGGGTACCAGCATTGAGCGTTACAGCCTGCAGGAACGCGGTGAAGTACTGTGTGAGGGGCGCGCGATTGGTCAGCGTATCGGTGCCGGCCGCGTTCGCAAGCTGAAGTCCGTCCAAGATATGGCAGCTATGCAGGACGGTGAGGTCCTGGTGACCGATATGACTGACCCGGATTGGGAACCGGTGTTGAAAAAGGCGAGCGCAATTGTTACCAACCGCGGCGGCCGTACTTGTCACGCGGCGATTATTGCCCGTGAATTGGGGATTCCCGCAGTGGTTGGCTGTGGAAACGCCACCGAGTTATTGGAAGACGGTACTCCCGTCACCGTCTCTTGTGCCGAAGGCGATACCGGCTTCGTAATGTCCGGCGAGTTGGACTTCCAGCGTGAAGAAACTGAAGTTTCCGAAATGCCGGATCTGCCTTTCAAAATCATGCTCAATGTGGGCAATCCAGATCGCGCTTTTGCCTTTAGCCACTTGCCCAATCAGGGGGTTGGCCTGGCGCGCTTGGAATTTATCCTGAATCGCATGATTGGGATTCACCCGAAAGCCCTGCTTGAGCTGGATAGCCTCCCGGATGACTTGCAACAGAATATCCGCGAGCGCATAGGCGGTTACGCCTCCCCGGAAGACTTTATTGTTGAGAAACTGGTAGAAGGTATCGCTACCCTGGCCGCGGCCTTTGCACCTAATCGTGTAATCGTGCGTCTATCAGACTTTAAGTCCAACGAATACGCACACCTGGTTGGTGGCCAACTATACGAACCCAGCGAAGAGAACCCGATGCTCGGCTTCCGTGGTGCGGCTCGCTACCGCTCTGAAGATTTCCGCCAGTGTTTCGCCCTGGAATGTCGTGCACTGAAGAAAGTACGTGACGAGATGGGGCTGACCAATGTGGAGATCATGGTACCCTTCGTGCGAACTCCGGAAGAGGCAGAAGAGGTTGTCGGTCTGCTCGCCGAGAACGGTCTGCGCCGCGGCGAGGCTGGTCTCAAGGTCATTATGATGTGCGAACTGCCATCCAATGCCCTGCTGGCAGAAGAGTTCCTGCAGCATTTTGATGGCTTCTCAATCGGTTCTAATGACTTGACCCAGCTTACCCTGGGTCTTGATCGGGATTCCGGTCTGGTGGCCGACCTGTTCGACGAGCGTAACCCGGCAGTGAAGGCTCTGCTGTCCCGCGCCATCCAGGCCTGCAAAAAAGCTGGTAAATATGTAGGCATCTGCGGTCAGGGACCTTCTGACCACAAAGACTTCGCCCGCTGGTTGATGGATGAGGGAATCGACAGTGTTTCCCTGAACCCGGATACCGCTGTAGATACCTGGCTATTCCTAGCTAACGAAGAAGCCTAATTTCCTTTCTAAGCGGCCCTTTTGGGCCGCTTTTCCTATCTAAGCGCCCCTCCAGCGACTGTGGTTTTTTTTCCCTAATTCATTGCGTGTTTGCCCAAAAATTAGACTTCTGTTGCCGCTTCTCTCGATAACTTCGGAATTTATCCTGCTATTTCTGTGTGAGATTTACAGATCACACGCTACCGAAAAAATTCAAAACTCTATGGCTTGCCTTCAGAGATAAGAATTCATTCTAAGGCTTACCACCAGCCTCAATAAAATCGGAAGAGTCCTGAGGCAGCGCGTAGATAGAAAACAGAGCGCAATTTGCTTTGGTGCTGATTCACCTGCAGGGGTAAATCCTCCGGTGTAGAAGTTTGAGTGGTATCGGTTGGGCTGTTTTCCTTTCCGCCCACTTTGGCAGAGCAGAGAAAGTTGTTGAGGTGAGCTATGCATACGAGCAGACAGTTACAGATCCCAATATTGCATATTTTTCTGATGTTGTGCCTCTTGGCACTAATCGCCGTTCCCCCTGTAATGGCAAAGCCCCGCGGTGGTAACTGGTTTGATGATCGCGCTGCGGCTAGGGGAGGAGGCGCCTCAATCAGGATTGACTTGAGTGAACAGCGCGCTTACCTCTACAAAGGCGGCAAGTTGGTCGGGGTATCCAGAATTTCCTCCGGTAAGCGGGGTTATAGTACGCGCCCAGGACACTTCCGTGTATTGTCCAAGCACCCGCATCATCGCTCTTCGATCTACGGTAGTTATGTAGATAGGCGCACAGGACGGGTGGTGAGGTCCAATGTAAATACTCGTAAACATCGTCGTCCCGCCGGTACTGTGTATCGTGGTGCAAAAATGAATAACTATATTCGCTTCAACGGCGGGATCGGTCTGCATGCTTCTGGCCATGTGCCCAGACACCCTGCCTCGCATGGTTGTGTGCGTATGCCTCCGCACATGGCTAGAAAGTTTTATCGCCATGTACGTGTAGGTACTCCGGTGCGTGTTACGCACTAAAACCTGAAAACGATTTTGTAGCAGCGAAGCCTTGGCCGGGTATTATCTATAGGGATGATACCCGGTATTTATTTGTCAGCCTGCCACCAAAGTGACACTATCGCTATCATCATTTTTTACGGAATGATTGCGAGAGGACTTATGCCAATTTCTACCCCCGATTTGTGTGATGACCACGGTGATGCAGTGCAAGTGGTTGAGCCGATGTTTGTTAATTACGGAGGCCGTGAGAACTTTGGCGGTCAAATCGTAACTATTAAGTGTTTTGAGGATAACTCACTGGTGCGGGAGTTAGTGGCGGAACCGGGACAAGGAAAAGTTCTGGTAGTCGATGCGGGTGGTTCAATGCGTCGCGCTTGTCTTGGCGATATGCTCGCCGATAAAGCGGTAGCCAATGGCTGGGAAGGCATAGTGATGTATGGCTGCATCCGCGATGTTGACCAGATTGGGGCGCTAGATTTAGGCGTTCAGGCCCTGGGTACACACCCAATGAAAACGGAGAAAAAAGGTATTGGTGAGCGGGATTTGACAGTGACTTTTGGAGGGGTGACTTTTCGACCTGGAGAATATCTGTATGGGGATAACAACGGAATCATTGTTGCGCAAGAAGCACTAGTGTGAACCCCACTTTTCAATTACACAGCTTTCACAAAAGCTTGCAGATAAAAATGCCCGCTGGCAACTTTGTTGCCGCGGGCATCGTTCATGAAGAGCTGCCTATCGATTGTGTAAATCTGAAACTGGATCCTTGGGCATGCGCAGAGACATCAGAAAATAAAGGATCTTGTTCTTGTCTTCGTCACTCAGATTTTGGAAGTTTTCTGCGGCGTAGCCGGCATCACTTCCAGGATTATCGTGTAACAAGATGGCTTCTACCAAGGTGAGTGCGCGCCCATCGTGCATATAGGGCGCTGTGTCAGCAACTCCCCAAAGGCGTGCGGTGATAAATTCCCTGTTTTGCACTTCATCCTGGAAAAAGGCGGTTTCAGCTAAGGCTATGCCCATGTCATAGCGCTTGAGATCAGAGAACATTTCGACCTCAATTCCCGCTCCAAAAATGGATTTAAAAACTGTGGGGGGCTTGCTTAGATCCACGTGATAGAAAGTATCTTCAAATGGTGCCTCCGGGGAGCCCGTTAGCTTAAAGGGCAAGGTCCTCCGCTCAGTGGTCATTACGGGACGATGGCAGTCGGCACAGCCAACCTCGTGGAACAATTTGCGACCCCGGTTATTTTTGCCGGATTCTATTTGGAAGGGGCGGTCCAGGGTGGCAATGAAAATACTGATCGCGGATAGGTCACCGACAGAAATTTCGTTGGTCACGCCGTCATTGTCTTCGTCGGCTTCTGCCCCGCCAAACTTTTCTGTTGCCTGCATCCCCATGTGAAAAGAAAGGGCGTTCAAGGAGAATTCGCGGGCTGAGGCATTATCGCCTTTCCTGCCAAACGGGCGTACCACAAGGTCTGCATCGACGCCTTCCACATTGCTGGTGTCCAGGTTGCCATCTTCATCGACAAAAATACTGCCAAAATTAACGGATTTAGTATCCAGACTGACAACAGTTCCAGGGTTGTCTAAGGCGTATTGTTTGAGGCGCTGAAGGTCAGCGGTCATTTCTCTGGCGACTAGTTCAATCCCTCCAGAACCAAATAAGAATAGGGGGTTGATCAGGCGGCCATCGTATTCCGCAGTCCCATCGAAGCTTTCGTCAATGACATCGATATTGACCGGACGCAGCATTGCGCTGGTACTAAAACCGCCACCGCCGCCAATACCCATGGTGGCCGGCACAGTTCTATTGCTGACGATACTGTGACATTCCAGGCAGTTCTGGGAGTCGAGTCCATTGACTCGCAGGAAGGTACCATTGCCCTGTAATGTCGGTCGGTTACCGCCATCCGCGGAGTGGTTATCAGGCTGGGATTCATCGTGTGCACCATCCCCGTAGCCATCGTAGCGATTAAAGGGGGTGCTGAAAATGAGCATCCCGGCCTGGCGAATTTCATCCAGGCTCAGTTCACCTTCAACAATTTGTCCCTGGGTAATTCTGTCTTCCGGGGCCAGCCGGGGGCCTTCTCCCACCAGATTGGCGAAGAGCAGGCTGGGGGTTAAAAGTCCGACACCGGCAAGCGAGTTCACAAGAGTCTGCTTCATACGAGCATCCTAATTCAATGCTTTCTATCAACTGATCCAGAGCTTCATTTGCGGCGTCCATTCCATCTCTCTAAATATAGGTAGTATTTCCCAGGAATATCGCGACAACTGGCGCTTCATACATCTTATTGATGTATAAATTTCAGGTTCTCTTGGGCGTCTAGTTACCAGGGGGCTCTCCCCGCACAAAATGTTGTGTCAGGAGTACTGAGTGACTGCTTGTGAGTTTTCAATTTGGGAAGAGATCTTACTGAAACTCTTCAACCGCATTCGTTGCCTATCATTATTTTTTGAAATAGCACCATGGCTAGTGGTAATTGGCGGGGTAGTGCACCGCTAGGGATACTGCGGAAGGTAAAAATGAGCGAGTTGCGCAAGAAATTCTTTACCAAACCCCTATTGAATATCATAAAGAGGATTTTACCGCCAATATCTCAAACGGAACGGGAGGCAATGGAGGCCGGAGAGGTTTGGTGGGATGCTCAGCTACTCTCCGGCAAACCGGACTGGAAGCAATTGCTCGATATGGGGCCGCCGGAGCTGAATGAGGAGGAACAGGCTTTTCTCGATGGGCCTGCCGAAGAGCTCTGTAAAATGATCAATGATTGGCAGATCAGTTTTGTCGATCACGATATCCCAGAGCATGTTTGGGAGTTTCTGCGCAAAAATCGTTTCTTCGGCATCATCATTCCCAAAAAATATGGTGGTCTCGGCTTTTCCCCTACTGCGCATGCAGAAATAGTCACCAAAATTTCCACGCGGAGTAACACCGTCGGCGTCACTGTGATGGTGCCCAACTCCCTTGGGCCGGGAGAATTGCTGCTCGCTCATGGCACCCAGGAGCAAAAAGACTATTATTTGCCCCGGCTTGCCGATGGCACGGATATTCCCTGTTTTGGCCTCACCAGCCCCCAGGCGGGCTCCGATGCGGCATCCATGATTGACCGCGGAGAGGTCTGTTACGGTGATCATCAGGGGGAAAAGGTCTTGGGGATGCGTGTCAACTGGCACAAGCGGTATATCACCCTGGGGCCTATTGCCACGGTCTTGGGGCTCGCCTTTAAGTTGTACGACCCGGAGCATATTCTCGGCGATAAAGAGGAGCTGGGAATTACCGTGGCACTGGTTCCTACTGATACAGAAGGCGTAACTATTGGTCAACGCCATCTCCCGGCGATGCAGGCCTTCCAAAATGGTCCCAACTGGGGAAAAGATGTCTTTATCCCTATGGAGTGGATTATTGGAGGTCAGGAGAATGTCGGCAAAGGCTGGGAAATGTTGATGAGCGCCTTGGCTGCTGGGCGTGGCATCTCGCTTCCCTCGCTCTCTACGGGCGGTGCCAAGATGGCGGCGAGGACCACTGGTGCCTATGCGCGTATCCGCGAGCAATTCAATATTCCTGTAGGGCGTTTTGAAGGGGTGCAAAGTCGGCTGGCTGAGATCGCCGCTATCGCTTTCGTGCTAGATAGCGCCCATAAGACAACCACTAGGGCATTGGATGATGGACTTAAGCCGGCGGTAATCACCGCAATTATGAAAGCCAATGCAACAGGGGGGCTGCGCCAGGCTATTGATGACGCCATGGATATTCATGCTGGTAAAGCCATCATGGATGGCCCACTAAATTACCTGGGTAATGCCTATCGTGCGGTACCCGTGGCGATAACGGTAGAAGGGGCCAATTTATTGACCCGCAGCTTAATGATCTTTGGTCAGGGTGCAATTCGCTGCCATCCCTACATACTTGATGAAATGCTCGCTGCTGAAAATCCCGATGAAGAGGAGGGGCTGGAGCAACTGGATCATTTGCTCCCCAAGCATATGTGGTTCCAGTTCAAGACATTATTGCGAGGAGTATTTCACGGTTGGACCGTGGGGCTCTTTGCCAGCAGCCCTCGTAATGTTGGAGGCGCGGCCAAGTATTTTCGTCAGATCAATCGCTACTCGGCTGTGCTGACACTGGTGACAGAGGTCTCGCTGATCACCTTGGGCGGTGAGTTAAAAAGAAAAGAGCTGATATCCTCCCGGCTCGGCGATGTGCTCAGCCAGCTTTATCTGTTGAGCTGTACTCTCAAGCGTTTCTATGATGATGGAAATCCCAAAGATGATTTACCGTTGCTGGAATTCGCCATGCGCGATGGTTTGCATAAAATCGAAGTTCAGTTGCTGGAAGTTTTTCAGAATTTCCCGCGCCCATTTTTTGGACAGTTGATGCATTTTCTGACTATGCCCTGGGGGCATAGTATCCATACTGCTTCAGATCGACAGGCGCGAGCATGTGCCGAGTTGCTGTTGAGTCCCTCCAAAACCCGAGACCGTTTGACCCGTGGTGTTTTCCTTGGCAATCCTGGCGATGGAGTTGAAATTGTCGAGCAGGCCTTCAACAAGGTATGTGCCTCTGAGCGTGCACGAGAGAAGTTAAAAAAGGGGGGTATTCGCACCCTAAGTCGCGAGTCGGTGGAAGAGGGGTTGCAACGTAATCTCATTAGTGATGAAGAAGCGGATGCTCTTCGTGACGCAGCTGATGCAGTGGATAAGGCTATCCAGGTCGACCACTTTGATCATTTGGCCAGGGTGGTGGGAAAAATCCAATAGCCTTGTGAGAAAAGCCTGATTTCCATGGAAGTTTCTCCTGATAATGTTCCCCAGCGGTTTACCGGCGCCGAGGAGTGTATCGATGCTCTGTTACGCAGGGTCGGTAAAAAGATTGTGCTGGGGTTACCCCTCGGATTGGGAAAAGCCAATCACTTTGCCAATGCCCTTTACGCGCGTGCCGCTGCAGATCCTTCTATTTCTCTGACCATTTATACCGCCCTGACTCTTGAGCGACCCAGGGGGGACAGTGATATCACGCGCCGTTTTGTACAGCCTTTACTGGATCGTCTTTACAGTCACTATCAGGATCTTGGTTATGTGACGGCAAGGAGGCAAGGGCAGCTTCCCAATAATATTGAGGTGATAGAGTTTTTTATGGAGCCCGGTGCTTTGCTGGGTAATCGCTATGCTCAGCAACATTATGTCAGTACTAATTATACCGAGGTGCCCGAAGATCTCTTGCGCAATGGGATCAATGTGATCGCGCAAATGGTGTCACCCTCACCGGCGGGTGGCAAATACAGTTTGAGCTGTAATCCGGATCTGACCCTGCCACTTTTAAAGCTGGCCTCCGATCGCAAAGGGCAATCGCTTTTTTTACTGGGAGAGGTAAATCATCAATTACCTTATATGCCGGGCAGTAGTGAGCTTGCGGAAGGCGCTTTCGATTTTTTATTAGAAGGTAACCAGTTCAATACTCCATTGTTTGCCGCTCCTGCAATGCCGGTGAGTTTTACCGAATACGCTATCGGTTTTCATATTGCCAGCCTGATCGCTGATGGTGGTACTTTACAAGTGGGTATCGGGGCGCTTGGCGATGCGGTGTGTCATGCCTTGCGCTTGCGTCACAAAGAGAATCCGCTCTTCACTCGCCTGCTGGATGAATTATCCGATTCGGAGTCATCCGCATACCGAAAAAACCTCCCCCTACAAAAGGCGCCCTTTCAACAGGGGCTATATGGTGCCAGTGAAATGGTTCCCCATGGCTTTTTACTTCTGCGTAAGGCGGGGGTTTTAATCCGTGAAGTGTTTGCTGATGCGGCACTACAGGAGTTGCTGGACTCGGATGCGATCACCCATACAGTGAACGAAGAGACTCTGCTTGCTCTGAAAAAGAGAGGGCGTATCCACTGCCCGTTAACCCCTGATGACACGGCGTTTTTGCAGCGTTTTGGTATTGTGGATCCAAGTTACAGTTGGCGCGGCCACAAGTTGTTAACACCCGATGGCGAAGAGGAGGAGTGTGACCTGCACAGTGAGCACGGCCGTCGACGATTGATAGGCAGTTGTTTGAACAACAAACTTAAAGGCGGTATCTGGTTGCACGGTGGTTTTTACCTTGGCCCTGAGGTGATGTATCGAGAGTTACGGGATCTAGCCCCCATTGAGCGGGCCGGTATCGATATGACTTCTATCGATTTCACCAACGATCTGCGCGGCCAACAAATGCTGAAGCAAGTCCAGCGCAAACACGCACGTTTTGTAAATTCAGCCATGATGGTGACATTGGGCGGAGCCGTTATTTCTGATGCTTTAATGGATAATCAGGTAGTTAGTGGTGTTGGAGGGCAATACAATTTTGTTGCCCAGGCGTTTGCACTGCCTGGGGCCCGCTCCATTATTGCCCTGCCGAGCACACGCGTTCGCGACGGAATTTGTGAAAGTAATATTGTCTGGGAATACCCCCACACCACTATACCTCGGCACTTGCGTGATATTGTGGTAACTGAATACGGCGCGGTGGACCTGCGGGGTAAAGCAGATCGGGACGTGATGGTTTCCATGCTCAGTATTTGCGATACACGATTTCAGGCAGTGTTGCTGGAACAGGCCAAATATGCAGGCAAAATCGAAAAGGACTTCACTATTCCGGCAGCGTTTAATCGAAATACCCCGGAGCATATTGCCGAGGTCTTTTCCGATGAAAAGTCCCTCGCCATGTTGCCTTACTATCCGCTGGGTACGGACTTTACCGATGAAGAGGGATGGCTGGCTGTCGCACTTCAACAGTTGAGAGCGGCTGACCGCAGCTGGTGGAAAATGCTGATAACGGTGATCAAGGGGCGCAGAGTGTGGCGGGACAGGTCTGATAAATTCGCGTTTATCCATCGCTGTCTGGAGCGGATGGGTTGTGACCATTCGGATACCTATGAGCACCGCCTGGAGGCCTATGTTATTGCCGCCGCGCTGCATGAATATATTGACCTTCGCCGTCCCCTCTGTGGATAGAGGCCAGTTATTATTTAGTTATATGTGATTGATGTTGCTGGGCCTGAATAGCGGTAAGTGCAATGGTGTAGACAATATCGTCCACCAGGGCACCGCGGGAAAGATCATTCACCGGTTTGCGCAGCCCCTGCAACATAGGCCCAATACTGACTAAGTCCGCACTGCGTTGTACTGCTTTATATGTGGTGTTGCCGGTGTTTAAATCAGGGAAAATAAATACGGTGGCGCGGCCCGCGACTGGGCTCTGTGGCGCTTTCTGCTCAGCCACATTTTTTATCAGCGCCGCATCGTATTGCAGTGGTCCATCAATAATCAGCTTGGGCCTTCTCTGCTTGGCGATTTGTGTAGCTTCACGCACTTTGTCTACGTCTAAGCCGGTTCCTGAGGTGCCGGTGGAGTAACTGATCATTGCTACTCGGGGTTCTATCCCAAAAGCCGCTGCGGAGTCTGCCGACTGGATGGCGATCGCAGCCAATTGGTTGGCGTTGGGGTCCGGGTTGATGGCGCAGTCTCCGTATACCAGTACCTGCTCGGGTAGAAGCATAAAGAAAATTGAGGAGACAAGCTCTTCACCTGGAGCGCTCTTGATCAATTGCAGGGCGGGGCGGATGGTATTGGCGGTAGTGTGAATAGCGCCTGAAACCAGGCCGTCCACTCGGTCTAGGGCCAGCATCATAGTGCCCAAAACTACATTGTCTTGCAGCTGTTCTTTCGCGACCACCTGAGTGAGGCCTTTATTTTTACGAAGAGCTACCATGGGCTCTACATACTCTTCCCTGACATCTTCGGGCTTGATGATTTCTACTTTTTTACTGAGCCTGAGGCCCTGTTGCTCGGCGATTCGCTGGATAGATCCCGGTCTCCCCAGCAGTATCGGTTGTGCAATTCCCCGTTCTGCACAGGCCAGAGCTGCGCGTATAGTGCGGGGTTCTTCCCCCTCTGGAAGCACAATGCGTTTTAGCACCCGGCGGGCCATTTCTGTTAGGTGGTAGCGAAATGCTGGGGGTGACATCCGCCGCGGTCGCTGGGAAACCTGGCTTAGGGATTGCACCCAGTTTCTATCCAAGTGGCTGGCAAAAAAATCCTGTACCCGGTTTACTCGCTCGCGGTCATCTGCGGGGGTGCGCAGGTTAAAGGTTTGTAACTCCATCACGGTATGCCAGGTGTTGGAGCTGACTAACATTACCGGCAGTCCAGTCTCCATGGCCGGTGTGCAAAGTTTGTGTACCCCGCGATCCAGTCGGTAGCCCCCGGTCAGCAGCAAGCAGCCAATTTTTACACCGTTCATTGCTGCCAGGCTGGCTCCTACCATGACATCGGGCCTGTCAGCTGAAGTGACCAGTAGGGCACCTGAATTAAAGCGATGCAGCATATTGGCTAGGGATCGCGAGCAGAAGGTTACGCTGCGCAAACGGCGGCTCTCTAGTTCTCCGCGATTGATCAGTTGTGCATTGAAATGCCGGGCCAGATCCAGCGCCCGGGGGGCCAGCAGCTGCGCATTCCAGGGGATGGCGCCAACGATGCGTAGAGGAATTTTACGATACAGATCCTTTCGGTTGACAGCTTTGGTACAGGGCTCCTGTTGAGCGCCTACCGAGATAAAGTGGCCGCCAGGTGGGTCGGTTATGCGGGGAGGGGCATCCAGCTTATTGATAATGCAGCCTACCACCGGGTTGGATGGGCCCTCACCAAACGGTTGCATCGCATACTGCAGACGCTCTGTAAGCTGGCGAATATCACCTGTGTGCAGGCTGGCAACCAACACCACTTCCGCATCCAGGGTTTTTGCCATCTGGCAGTTCAATTGGTCAGAAAATTGATTCTGCCTTCCGGGTAAAAGTCCCTCCACGACTATTACATCCGCAGTTTGAACGCTGCTGCGGTAGCGGGCCAAAATTTTCTCCAGTAGCTCCGTGGTTCCACCTGCGGAGATCATAGTTTCAGCTTCTTGTGCGCTGATTGAACGGGGAATGTCCAGCTTGGTAGTCTGCCGCAATATCTCTGTGGTTCTCTCGATGGCGCCGTCGCGGGAAGGTGCTTCGCTGACAGGTTTGAAAAACTGGGTTTCTACACGGTTTCGTTCAAGTGCCCGTATTAAGCCCAGGCTTACCGACGTAATACCCACACCCACATCCAGTGGAATCAGCATTAAGGCGCGCGCGTTGTGGGGCATGTTTATAGCGCCCTGTTCGCTAAGCGGATGGTATCTCGAGCAATAACCCAATCTTCACGGGTGGGTATCACAAGGATATCCAGTGTTCCGTCTTTCGATATCTGCCCTTCAGAACCGAAGCGAACGTCTTCATTGCGCTTATTGTCCAGCTGGTAGCCGAGCTGGCTGAGCCAACCTATCGTTTCTCGCCGCACCCAAGATGAGTTTTCGCCAATACCCCCGGTGAATACCAGCGAATCAACGCGCTTTAGTGGCACTGTGTAGGCTGCGATATATTTGGCCAGCCGATAACAAAATAGCTTCAATGCCAAGCTAGCACCGGCATGGCCTTTGCCCATAGCTTCTTCCAGTTCACGACAGTCATTGCTTAGCTCGGATATCCCCAGCAGGCCGCTGTTGCGATTCAGTAACTGTTCGAGTTCCGCTAGGGAATAGTCCAGTGCCTCTCCCAAATGAAGTAATAAACCAGGGTCTAGGTCCCCGCAGCGACTGCCCATTACCAGCCCTTCAAGAGGAGTCAGACCCATACTGGTATCCACGCTCTTTCCGTTTTTAATGGCGCACAGGGAAGCGCCATTGCCGAGGTGAGCGGAGATCACATTGATTTTGTCTGTGGGTGTTTTCAATATTTCGGCGCTGCGCTCACCGATATAGCGATGACTGCTGCCATGCATACCGTAGCGGCGCAGTTGGTGATCCCGATACAAACTGTAAGGCAGTGCATAGAGGTAGGCGTAATCCGGCAAACTCTGGTGGAAGGCGGTATCGAAGACCGCCACCTGGGGCAACTCTGGGAAAGCGAGCAGTGAGGCCTGTATACCTTGCAGGGCTGCAGGGTTGTGTAGTGGCGCCAGTTCACAGCAGGCTCTGATAGCTGATACCACGCTGTCATTGATCAGCGCGGAATCTGCGAACTGTTCGCCACCATGGACCACCCGATGCCCGATAGCCCGAAGCTGCTCGCGCAACGCTGACCAGGGGCCGCCGAATCGCTTTACCAACGCTCCGATAACCCCTTCGTAGTCATCCCCTGGAGAGAGTTTCTGTGTTCCCTCTTTTTCATCGCGCTGCCAAGAGAGTGCTGCTGAGGATGATCCCAGGGCATCGGCTTGGCCTTTTAAGCGTTCCTCACCAGTTTCTGGGTTAATGATGGAGAACTTTAAAGAAGAGCTGCCGCAGTTGATGGTCAGTACAAGGCTTGGGCCAGACATAGGCGGTGCGCACCTTAGCGTGTATACCCTAAGGCTAGCTAATATGGCGCAAAAGTCTTTGAGAAAAGGCAATAAGATTGGGAGCAAAAAAAGGGCCGCGATTGCGGCCCAAGTCCAAAATGCAGAGATAAAAGCGCAGTTTGCATAACTGTTCTTCTTCGGCGGAATCATTGTCCTGATCAATTTGAACAGGAGAGAATCCCTGAAGAAAAAGGCGGCTTGCGCCGCCTTGAATCTACCTGAAAGGTATAAGAGCGTCTTAGCTGAACTGGTTCATGGTGTTGTCTTTACCAGAAGCTTTCAGTGCCGCTTCACCAGCAAAATACTCTTTGTGGTCGTCACCGATGTCGGAACCGGCCATATTCTGGTGCTTAACACAGGCGATACCCTGACGGATTTCTTTACGCTGAACGCCTTTTACGTAGCCCAGCATGCCTTGCTCACCGAAGTACTCTTTGGCTAGGTTGTCGGTAGACAGGGCCGCAGTGTGGTAAGTCGGCAGGGTGATCAGGTGGTGGAAGATACCGGCTTCACGGGCAGCGTCGGCCTGGAAGGTACGGATCTTCTCATCTGCAGCTGCAGAAAGCTCGGAGTCGTCATACTCGGCGCTCATCAGGTTGGCGCGGTCGTAAGCGGATACGTCTTTGCCTTCTTCAGACCATGCATCGAATACCTGCTGGCGGAAGTTCAGGGTCCAGTTGAAGGATGGGCTGTTGTTGTAAACCAGCTTCGCATCGGGAACCACTTTGCGGATTTCGTCCATCATGCCGCCGATCTGGCGAACGTGGGGTTTCTCGGTTTCGATCCAAATCAGATCGGCGCCGTTCTGCAGAGAGGTGATGCTGTCCAGGATGCAGCGAGCTTCGCCGGTACCTTTGCGGAACTGGAACAGGTTGGAAGCCAGGCGCTTAGGACGCAGCAGCTTGCCTTCGCGGTTGATTACAACGTCACCGTTGGCCAGATCAGAAGCTGCGATTTCTTCACAGTCCAGGAAAGCGTTGTACTGGTCGCCCAGGTCACCCGGCTCTTTGGTCACGGCGATCTGCTTGGTCAGGCCGGCACCCAGGGAGTCGGTACGGGCAACGATAACACCGTTGTCTACGCCCAACTCCAAAAATGCGTAGCGAACTGCGCGGATCTTGGCCAGGAAGTCTTCGTGAGGAACGGTGACTTTACCGTCCTGGTGACCACACTGCTTCTCGTCGGAAACCTGGTTCTCGATCTGGATACAGCAAGCACCCGCCTCGATCATCTGCTTAGCCATTAGGTAAGTGGCTTCTGCGTTACCGAAACCGGCGTCGATGTCGGCAATGATCGGCACAACGTGAGTCTTGTGGTTGTCGATCTTGTCTTGAACTGCTTTCTCGGCTTCTTTGTTGCCGGCTTCGCGGGCGGCGTCTAGCTCGCGGAACAGGTCGTTCAGCTCGCGGGCATCGGCCTGACGCAGGAAGGTGTACAGTTCGTTGATCAGGTGCGCAACAGAGGTTTTTTCGTGCATGGACTGGTCGGGCAGAGGACCGAATTCACTGCGCAGAGCGGCGACCATCCAGCCGGACAGGTACAGGTAGCGACGGTCAGTATTGCCTTCGAAGTGCTTCTTAATAGAAATCATCTTCTGTTGGCCGATGAAACCGTGCCAGCAGCCCAGGGATTGGGTGTACTTTGAGCTGTCTTTGTCGTAGTTCTCCATGTCAGCGCGCATGATATTGGCAGTGTATTTGGCAATATCCAGGCCGTTCTTGAACTTGTTCTGGGCGCGCATACGGGCAACAGATTCGGGATTGATAGCATCCCAAGTGCCGCTTTTGCTGTCACGGAGCTTAGCTACCGCGTCGATGTCTTGAGTGTAAGTGGACATGACAGTGTTTCCTTAAAACGGTGACTGCGATTAGGTGTTGAGTATCTTAGGAGGAGTGGCATAATTTGCCTAATTTATTGATTTTATTTTCACTATCGATCTGGCAAATGTTGTATGCAACTGGAAAGAGCTGACCTGAACCTGCTGGTATACCTGGATGTGCTGCTGCGCGAGCGCAATGTGACACGAGCGGCCAACTACTTAGGGCTGTCCCAGCCCGCAATGAGCAATGGCCTGAAACGCCTGCGCGAACTCTTTGACGACCCTCTGCTGGTACGCACCCGAGAGGGCATGATGCCCACGGAGCGTGCCCTTGAACTTCAGCCGATGGTTCGTGAGGCGCTATCCAGCATTGACCGTGTGATTCAGCCCAATAGGGATTTTGATCCCGCCAACACCCGGCGTACCTTTCGCATTATGGCCAGTGACTATGCTGAATCCACGTTGATCCCGCCCCTGCTTAAGCAGCTGAGGGATGGTGCTCCAGGAATCAGCCTGGATATCATGACGCCCAGCGATGTGAGCTTTGTCGATGTGGAGCAGGGTAAGGTGGATATGGTAATTAACCGTTTCGATAGTATGCCCCAGAGCTTCCACCAAGCTACCGTATGGCGCGACAGTTTCTCTTGCATGATGCGAGCGGATAACCCAATTCTCGAAGACTACAATCTGCAGAGTTACTTAAAGGCTCAGCATATATGGGTGAGCAAGACCGGCATGGGTGTGGGGGTAGGAGTAAACCCAGAGGATGTGCAACGCTTGGGCTGGGTAGATGAGGCTATTGGCAAATTGGGGGAAAAGCGGGATATCTCGGTTTTCACACGCCACTACCAAGTGGCTATGCTGTTGGCCGAGCAGAGTGACCTGATTGTCACTGTGCCCACCCGTCTGGCACAGCTTGCCAGCGACAATCCCAGAGTCGTGCGCAGGGATCCGCCGCTGGACATCCCTCCTCTTGAGCTAAAAATGGCTTGGAGCCCACTTTTACAGCAGAGCGCACCGCACCGCTGGTTACGGCGCCTGATCCTGGATATTGGTCGGGCTCTATGAGTGACCCCTTAGTAAGGAATCATGCGCCCTGCGGGTGAATATACAGTTCTCTTGGCAGTGAATCATGCGTCATCCATTTTCATAAAAATTTGATCTATGAATAGTGGAAATTGTGTCTATAAATTAGCGGTATGCTGAAATGGCTGTTTAGAATGCCGTAATTCCAACAATCAGTGAGAGGCCCAGGGTATGACGGAACGAGTCCAAATCGGTGATCTACAAATCGCACCAGAGCTTTACAACCTGGTCTGCGAGGAGGTGATTCCAGGAACCGGGGTCGATGCCGATAAGTTCTGGGCTGGACTCGATGCGATTGTCCGCGACCTGGCGCCAGTCAATCGCTCCCTGCTGGAAAAACGCGACGAATTACAGGAAACCCTGGATCGCTGGTACACCGAAAATCCGCAGGGCTTCCTCGATCTGGAAGGCTACCAGACCTTTCTGAAAGAAATTGGCTACTTGGTGGATGAGCCCGCTGAGTTCAGTGCTTCCACTGAGAATGTGGATGAGGAGATCGCCACTCTCGCCGGTCCTCAGCTAGTGGTCCCGGTGATGAACGCCCGCTATGCACTGAATGCCGCAAATGCCCGCTGGGGCAGCCTTTACGATGCCCTCTACGGCACTGATGTGATCAGCGAAGAAGGTGGAGCGGAAAAGGGCAGTGAGTACAATCCGGTGCGCGGAGCCAAAGTGATTGAATATGCGCGCAGCTTCCTAGATCAGTCTGCTCCATTAACCTGCGGCAGTCATAAAGAAGCCGTGCAATATCGTATTAACGGCTCTCTGCTGGAAGTTGTCCAAGCCAATGGCGATATTGCCACCTTGAAAGACGGCACTCAGTTTGCCGGTTACCGCGGTGACAGCGAAGAACCCTCGAGTATTTTGCTCAAGCAGCACGGCCTGCACTTTGAAATTCAGGTGGATCGTGAAAGCCCTATCGGTAAAACCGATGACGCGGGTATTAAAGACGTCCTTATGGAATCTGCATTGACCACCATTATGGACTGTGAGGACTCCGTAGCGGCAGTCGATGCGGAAGACAAGGTTGTGGTTTACCGCAACTGGCTCGGCCTGATGAGAGGTGACCTCAAGGAAACCATCAATAAAGGCGGCAAGACTTTTGAGCGCAAATTAAATGTCGACCGTGAATATATTACACCGAATGGTAATCAGCTAACCCTGCCGGGTCGCAGTTTGATGTTTGTGCGCAATGTTGGCCACCTGATGACCAACGATGCTGTTTTATATGGTGACGGCCAGGAAATTCCGGAAGGTATTCTCGACGGAATGATTACCAGCCTGATCGCTCTACATGATCTACGCGGCAATAACGAGATCAAGAACTCTCGTGAAGGAAGTATCTACATCGTAAAGCCGAAGATGCATGGCCCGGAAGAGGTGGCTTTTGCCAACACGTTGTTTAATCGTATTGAGGATGCCCTCGGCCTACCGCGCCACACGGTGAAAATGGGTATTATGGATGAGGAGCGGCGTACCACGGTAAACCTCAAAGCCTGTATCGCCGAAGCCAAAGAGCGCGTGGTCTTTATCAACACCGGCTTCCTGGATCGCACAGGAGATGAAATTCATACCTCTATGCTTGCCGGCCCCATGATTCGCAAGGGAGATATGAAGCAGTCCACTTGGATCAACGCCTACGAAGAGTGGAATGTGGATGTGGGTCTCAATAGCGGTCTCAAGGGTAGAGCGCAGATTGGTAAAGGTATGTGGCCGATTCCAGATCAGATGTCAGCGATGATGCACGCCAAGCTCGCACACCCAATGGCTGGTGCGAATACTGCTTGGGTACCATCGCCCACGGCGGCAACTTTGCATGCACTGCACTACCACAAGGTTGATGTGAACCGTCGACAGGAAGAGATTCAGCACCGCCATCACGCCAAGCTGGAAGATATTCTCACCGTACCGGTGGCCAAAGACACTAATTGGAGTGCTAAAGAGATTCAATTGGAGTTGGATAACAATGCTCAGGGTATTCTCGGCTATGTGGTGCGCTGGGTTGAGCAGGGGGTAGGTTGCTCCAAGGTACCGGATATTAATGATGTCGGCCTGATGGAAGATCGCGCCACCTTGCGAATTTCTTCACAGCATATTGCCAACTGGCTCAAGCATGACATTGTTAGCGAGAAGCAAGTGCGCGAAACCATGGAGCGTATGGCTGCAGTTGTGGACCGCCAAAATGCCGGTGATGCCAATTACAACAGTATGGCTCCAAATTTCGATAGAAGTGTTGCCTTCCAGGCCGCTTGTGAGCTCGTATTTGAAGGTTGTGTACAACCAAACGGCTACACTGAGCCGGTTTTACATCGTCGCAGGCGTGAGTTTAAGGCTTTGAACGGTTGATTTCTGAGCTGGATTGTTTCTTAAAGGCCCCTCAAGGGGCCTTTTTTATTGGGCCTGTGGAGTATCATTTAGCATGCCCAACAGTAGATAGTAATTAATATTCCGATAGAATTCCGCGCCTGAAGCTGATAAGTGACATGGCTTTGCTGTTGAACAGTAAAGGATGGAGAGTGTTGTCATATTGACCTCCTCCTATTTAGTCACTCTGGCTGTACAAAGTGCCGCCCTACTAGCCACCGCAAATACTCGAATTGATAGATTGTTGGCGCCACTGAGGCAGTCGTCCAAGCTGTTTGTATCATTTAATTTCGGCCGCTTACAGAGGGAGTAAAGTATGGCCCATCTCCCCATTCTTTGACTTAGCAGGTATTCAATTTTCAAAGTGTATGGTTATGACACGATGGCGCGCAATCAAGTGAAGTAAATGTTAAGTAGGCAAATGCTGGGCTGATTGCTTTAGGATACCTTTCTAACCAATCCTGATTTTATTAGGCAGTTAAAGAAAGGTATACCGCTCAATAAATTTGATAATACAATTTTCCTTAGGGGATAAAAAGCCTATACAAATTATCTCTTTGCCTATGCCCAAACTACAGGCTATAAAAAGAGACTGACGGAAAATCATAGACTGTGAGACGAGCTTTTAAATACTAACTTCATTTTTTCGTTTATAACTTATGTCGTATGTTGGGATATAAGTTTTTAGAGATCTTCGCTGACGCTCATACTTTATTGGCACTTTAAAATACGCTTTGTGCGTGCTGTATCTATAAGTGCATCCCTGATTTAGTTGCTTTCTTATATGCCATACTTCCTCCTGCCAACCTAAAAATTACATGACTTGTAATCATTAGGGTGTCAAAAGCTTGTCGCTTTATCGTGAAAATACTCGGAGATAACATTGTACCTGTCTCGCAATGCGAAAGAGTCAATAAAAATTGCGCTGGCTTTGGTAATTGTTTATGCCATTGCAATGGGTATCAATTGGGAAAAACCTTTTTGGGGTGCATTTGCCGTTATTGTGTGTAGCCAGGCAAACTTGGGGCAGTCGTTAAATCGTGCCATTTTGTGGATGCTGGGCACTCTGTTTGCACTTCTAGGCGGCTGGATAATCGTCGCATCTTTCCCTCAAGATCGATGGCTTTTTATGATTGCGCTATCGGTATGGGTTGCGGGCTGCGTTTATATCTTGCAAAGGTCAAAGCGTCAGTATTTTTGGATGACCTGTGGCTATGTTATTTTGATGTTATGGGATGCGACCGGTGGTGATTTATCCCTTTCTTATGAGGAAGGGATATTCCGTATTCAAGAATCTTTACTGGGTATTATTGTATATGGGCTTGTAGCTGTTTTGATCTGGCCAAATTGTAGCCGCGAAGAACTGCATGAAGCAGCGGTTTCCCTGCTAGATATGCATCGTACTTTTGCAGATAGATGTTTTTTAAGAATTCAAGATCGAAAGAAAGTTAAAGTCCTTAGAGATAAGCGAGTCGAACTGTTAAGGGCAGATACACGTTTGCGTACAGCTATTAATGATGCCAGTTCTGATAGTTATGAAATCTGGGAGTGCCGTAGACATTGGAAGGCGCTTGGTTATCGTACAACCGCGGTAACACAGTCATTACTTAAATTAGAAGAGAGTTTGGCCCTATCCAGTGATTTGGGGATTATGAAGTTTCTTTTGAATGTGAATGACTATTTGGAAGTTATGAGAGGGCGATTTAAGAGAGTTAGATTTGCCATTGCTGAAGATGAGGTGGCTGGAGATGCTCGGGAGAGGGTGGTTAGGGGGGACGTTGAAAAAGTAAAAAAGGAGCTGTCAACTCCAGAGACTGCCGCAATAGCTGTAACAAGGCGTTCTTTGAATGATTTGGAGGTGGAAACCCGGGCACTAATTAATGCTGTAAATGATCTAAAAAGCCTGGAATTTTCCAGTTCGAGTACTTCAAGTGAACGTGAAGAATACTGGTTTGGATTGTTAATGCCTGATCCTGATAGGCTGGCTAATGTGGTTCGCGTGCTAGTGGGGATCTGGATATCTTATTTAGCTTATTTATTTGTTCCAGATATGATAGGCGGGCTGCTTGTTGTACTTTTAATTACAATTATAGCAATCATAGCATCTGTAAGTCCACAAATTAACTTATTTAAATCTTGCATATATACAATTCTCGTATGCTTGATGTCCGCACCTCTTTACTTTTTAGTTATGCCAAAATTGCAAGGCTTTTATTCGTTGGGTTTAATGGTGTTTTTCTGGACTTTTACTATTTCCTATTTTGCGAATCGAATGTTTGGTGCGCAGTCAATGATAAGAACCTTAGCTCTGCTATTTCCGCAAATTATTTTCAATTTCAATAATTATCAGACTTATAGTTTTGTCGTTTATACAAATTATATTTTTGTGTTGGCGATTATTTTTTGCATACTGGCGGTATCTAGAAATATCCCGATTTCTTCTCATCCTGAAAGAAATTTCAAAAAAAATGTGAATCGACTACTTGATAGTGCTGCGCGTTTGGTAGTTGAAGGCGATTTGCCGGCCTTAACAAGACGCTCAATATTTCATCGCCTTTATGTTTTATATCATTTAAATATCGTTGTGATTTCGCATGAGAAGATCCTTTACTGGAAAGAAGGTATTGATGTCAATAATGTTAAAGGTATGTCGGGGGATCAAATGCGAAGGGTAATTGATTTACTTATGCTGATTGCTAATCAGGTTAAGATTTTGCATGGAATTGATCACTCAAAAATGAAACTTGTTGCAACCAAAAGTATGCTGCGCGAGGTGTTTATCTGGAGATCTCTCGTAGGAAAAATATTGTTTTACTTGTCAGGGGGACAGCGAAATATAAACATCAAGTCTTTACGAAGAGGTTATAGGCGTATATTTGATAGAGTAAATGTGGATGTTGGAGGGCTGATGGAGCTCTGGGAAAATGATGAGGAGACTGCAAAGGGGGTTTCCAACTTTTTGTACTTTTTGGGTGTTACCCACTGTATTAGCAATTACCTCGATGAGTTTTATAAATTATCAGAGTCCGTAGATTGGAAATATTTTTGTGAAGAAAGATGTTTATGATTCAAATGGGTTAATGTATGGAAAAGATACCTCATGATGTATCAGTAGGAGGTTTTTTTATTTCTCCAGTTCTAGTTGCGGGGGTACTTGGGGTGCTCGCGGCATTACTTACTGCGAGACTCCTGGATCGTTACCGCCTTTCTAGATACTTTGCAAACCCGCCAGTAGTAATTATATCGTTGAGCATTATCTATTCAGTCTTTATTGGGTCAGTATTTGTGGGTATTTAAGGGTGGAGAAGTTTAGAAAGTACATACTTACGGCAAGTATGGTATTCCTGGCAATGTTTGCATTGGTTCTTCAGTTTTGGAAGTATCTCAACAACCCCTGGACTAGAGATGGGAAAGTGCAGGCGGATATTATCCAGGTTACTCCTAGAGTTTCAGGTCAAGTGGTTTCGCTGCCTATTAGAGATAACCAATTTGTCAATGCGGGTGAACTTCTATTTCAAATAGATCCAAGAACCTATGAAGCCGCTTTGGCGGAAGCCAAGGCTCAATACGAGGAGGCAGTCGATATTTATAATGCTCAGAGGGAGAATATTCTGGCTTATGAAGCTAGGATAAGGGAGTCCTCCGCGGCTATAGATTTAGCGCAAAGCAACATCAATGCACTAGATGCAGAGATCACCAAGGCTAGAGCGGAGTATAGGCGTCAGCAAGAACTACTTCCTCAGCGCGCCACTTCATTGAGATCTCTTCAGGCCGCACAAGCTGAGTTTGAGTCGTCAGTGGAGTATCGGGCTGGTGCAGAGGCAACACTCGTTAAATCCTTAGCTGCTTTAGAGCAATCTCAGGCTGAATTAGCACAGGTCCGTGCGCAACTCGGTGCACTTGGGGCAGATAATCCTGGTGTGCGCGCAGCTCTGGCTTTAGTACGTCAGGCTGAACTTAATCTGGAATATACAACGGTGACGGCGCCTGTATCCGGATATGTTACAAATCTGGATTTTCGCTTCGGTGATCAAGCTGTAGCAAATCAGCCCGCACTATCAATAGTGGATATTAGTACTTATCGAGTAGAAGGTTATTTTCGTGAAACCTTTATACGCAGAATTGCTCCAGGGGATAAGGCAATAGTGACATTAATGGCATACCCACATAGGCCACTCAAAGGGTATGTTGAAAGCATTGGCTGGGGTATTGCACAAACTGATGGAACTGCGGGTAACGACCTTTTACCACGAGTTGATCCAACTTTTGAGTGGATTCGCCTCGCTCAGAGAATTCCGGTGAGAGTTCATTTGTCAGAAAGGCCTGAGTCTGTCGAGCTTCGTGTTGGTTTTACCAGTTCAGTGCTCATATTGAGCAATACTGCGAGCGCCGACCAAGATGATACGGCGCAAAATCCTTAGCCTGTTTAGGTTTGAATATCTACGCAAGTCCTTAGCTCTTGGTGCTTTTTCTGTATTTGTTGGTAATGGTTGCATGCTGGGCCCAGATTATGTACCGCCCCCTGTTACAGTTGAAGACACCTGGATTTATCAAAACAGTAAACGGGTAGATATCCTTGAAACAGTGAATCCTTACTGGTGGCAGTCTGCCTTCGCCGATCCTGTTCTGGATGATTTGGTAGAGCAGGCAATAGAAAATAACCTGGAATTGCGATCAGCCGCATTAAGAGCACTGCAAGCGCAGCAGCTCCTCGCTATTGCAATAGGGAATCAATATCCACAGATACAGCAAATTGAGGGGCTCGTAGATCGCTCCAAATATGTTCGCTCCGGTATAACCGGAAACTATCAGAGTGAGTACTACCTTAATTTCAATTTAACCTGGGAGTTGGATATGTGGGGGCAGTTGAGGCGATTGGTTAATTCCGCCGCAGCTGACTTTGAGGCCAGTATGGCTGAATATGATGGGCTGCTTGTCTCAATCATTGCACAGGTAGCGCAAACATATATCAATATTCGCACTGTAAAACGCCGTATTCAGGTGGCACAGGAAAATATTCGTATTCAGACTGAAGGGCTAAGAATCGCTGAAGTAAAATTTCATGCAGGAGAGGTCAGTGCGTTGGATGCCGAACAGGCCCAAACCTTATTAAGTAACACTCAGGCTGCTGTTCCTGCGCTGGAAGCTACGCTTCAGCAGTTCAAAAATACCCTTTCAATACTACTGGGTATGCCCCCTCATAGCCTTAATGACCTCCTTTCTGTACCTCCAACGGTGCCCCATGTGCCCTCAATTATAACGATAGGCATGCCGCAGGATCTTTTGCGTCAGCGTCCTGATATTCGCCAGGCTGAGCGGCTTCTCGCAGCACAGGGGGAGCTGATTGGTGTTGCTCGAGCGGAGCTATACCCAAACTTTTCAATCGGTGGGCTAATAGGAGCAATTGATATCAGGGGGGGGCAGTTAAATGGCAGAAGTGATGCTTGGGATTTATTCGTTGAGTTTGATTGGAATGTGTTTAATTATGGCCGGTTGCGCAACAATGTGCGCTTGCAGGATGCGACCTTCCAGCAGCTGGTATCAGACTACCAGCAAGTGGTCTTACAGGCGCAGGTTGATGTTGAGAATGCCATAGTTGCATATCTCAAATCCCAGGAACAGCAGTACTTTTATAATATCGCAGCTATGGCTTCTGAAGAGGCCGTCAATCTCTCCATGACGCAATATGTCGACGGAGCGATACAGTTCAACACTGTTATCACCACGATGGTTTCAAATTTTACCCAGCAGGATCTCTTGGTGATTGCCCAAGGTGCAGTAGCAGCGAATCTAGTTCAGGTTTATCTTTCTCTTGGGGGCGGCTGGCAGATTCAAGATGGGCTGACGCCATTGGAGTTATTACCCGAAGAGACAATAGAGGATATGCTTCGCAGGACTCACTATTGGGATAAGATCTTGGAATAAGCTCTCTTTGCACTTGTCTGGCCCGCACCAATCCATTAATCCGTATCTTTAGGATGATCAGCGTACCATCAGCCGCTTAGAGACATTTGGCGCAAAAAGAGTAAAGAGAATTAGCAATCGATATTGACCTAAACCAAGGTTCAGGTATTAGACTGCTGCTATTGTTGATTGGCCATGAGGATTGAAGTCAAATGACACCAAGCACCCATAACATCAATTTATCAAAATACTTAGCACGTATTGGTTACCGCAATAAGCCAGCCCTGGATTTGAAAACCTTAAGGGATATTCTTACGCAACATATTCGTACTCTGCCATTTGAGAATGTAACGTCCTTTCTTGGGAGTCCCGTGAATATTGAGATGGCCGCTATTGAACAAAAGCTTGTGAACCAAAAGCGTGGTGGTTATTGCTTTGAGCAAAATGCTTTATTACGGGCTGGGTTACAGCAGATAGGCTTTGCAGTTACAGGACTTGCCGCTCGGGTTCTTTGGCAAACACCACCGGGCCATCAGCCGGCTCAGTCTCATATGATCTTACTTGTAAAAGTAGGGCAGGTATCGTATTTGGTGGATGCGGGCTTTGGCAGCAATACACTGACTGCACCTTTGCGCTTAGATGTTTCAGGTCCTCAGAGTACGCCCCACGGTACTTATCGCCTAACTCAATCGGGAGAGGACTATCTATTAGAAGTGAAGGTCCATGATGCCTGGCATTCAATGTACAGCTTTGATTTACGGCCACGTACAGCGGGCGACTATAAAATCGCCAATTGGTTTTGTAGTACTCACCCTGAGTCCCGTTTTGTAGAGCACTTGATTGCTACTCGTGCTTTCCCCGAAGGGCGTCATGCTTTACTGGATCGCCAATTGAGTTATCAGCCGATAACTGGAGCAAAGACAGTCATCATGCTGGCGAATGTTGAAGAGTTACGCAAAACGCTATTAAGCATTTTTGGGATCGAGGTGCCCGAGGATATATCTTCCTTTGAGAGGTTAGCTGGCCTCTTTGAGAATGGCTCATCTCAAAAGGTTGCAGAGCATGCTGCTGTGAACACTGATCGGGTCGCATCATGATTAAAGCAGGAGTTGTTTATCACTCCGTTTGCGGCAGTACAAGGACATTGGCAGAAGCCACTGCGGATGGAATTAATAGTATCCCTGGATGTGAAGGAGTTACATTTGCTGTTGAGGCCAAGCATATTCAGCACGGGCGCTATGAGAATCCTGACTTGATGCATCGTCTGGATCAGTGTGATGGAATTGTGCTGGGCTCGCCAACTTTTATGGGGTCGGTTTCAGCCCAGTTTAAGGCTTTTATGGATGCGGCCAGTGAACGTTATAGTAGTCGCGGCTGGGTTGATAAGCTATCTGCAGGTTTTACTATCGGCAGTAATTTCAGTGGGGATCAGCTTAATACTCTAACGACTTTGCAGATATTTGCCGCGCAGATGGGGATGTTGTGGGTGCCTAATGACATTTTACCAAATCTGGACGTACAGGGGCGAAATAGAAGTGGTTGTCAGTCCGGTCTTGTGGCCGTTGTTAATAGTGAAGGGGCTGTGCATGAGCTTGATCGACTTACGGCTTTATATTTGGGGGAGCGAATAGGGCGTCTATTAAAGCGCTTTAGTCCTTGCGGCAGTATCTAATATCCAGCAAATAAATTTTAGTAAAACTTTAGGGAAAGTGGCGTAGTCCCAGAGGAATAGCCTCGATGTTCTTTAATTGAAAGGACCGAGGCTATTTTGCGTTATCTTTAAAAGAAAAATCTGCTAATGAGGCTGAGACAGATAACTAGATCTATCAACTGGAAGGCGGATTGGTAACTTAGGAATTTTCACTGCTCGTGGGCAAGGGATTAAGGTTTTTGGTTTTTATTTCTGTTAAATCAAATTGTTGAAGGGATTCTAGCTTAGGCCCAGGGACTATTTGCACAATACGACCTAATATAAGCCCTGAAGTAAGCACCACTTCTGTAGCTAACTTGTGCACTGATTTTGATATATGGACTTGAATGATTAAAAGAGTCAGGACGGAGTTGCTGAGTCCAACGCCTCAGTGATTAAACTATAGCTCCTTGTTGGTAATATGTAGGCATGGCTAAAGTGGTTGAAAAACCCAATAATGAGACGTCCAGTGATTATTCAGAACAAGATCATTGTATTGTTGATAGCCCCTTCCCATATATTTTTACCAAAAAATCTACTTGAATTTGTATATTCTAAAAATCGAAGTGTGTAAGAATACAGTCTTAGAGATAAATATAAAAAATCAGAGCCGCCCAATACTGTGTGGAATTCCTGCAAATTCTAAACTTGCTTGCAAGTGGTAACAGATACTCCTTTGACTCATTTGAAATTTTTGGCTTGCTGTCGGTATGGAGTCCTATTTCGGTATTGGGCTAGAGAAGGGTAAGCAAAACTGAGAGTGCAGCGCTGGTTGAAAAAAAACCGTACAGCTACGCCCTAGGTAGATACCTTTTCTTTCCTTCCACACTTACTACTATTCTGTGCCCATCAGCCATCAGCCATCAGCCATCAGCCATCAGCCATCAGCCATCAGCCATCAGCCAATAACCTCTGGCTCCATTGATTGTGATCTCGAATAACGGGTTCCATATTTATTGAAGTAATCTCTCCATTGCTCACAACTTGTCGACCGTGAATTACTACTGTTTTTGCTGATTGGGGGGCACAGAAGACTATCGCGGCAACTGGATCTGAAAGCGCCCCGGCATATTGAATAGTGTTGAGTTCTAGAGAAAAGAAATCAGCACAACGTCCAACTTCCAATGCACCGATATCTGTGCGATTAAGAACGCTGGCGCCACCAATGGTAGCAAGCTCTAAAGCTTCCCTGGCTGTCATCCATTCCGGCGAGCGTAGAGGGTGGGACTGAGGAAGTTGGGCGTAGCGATGTGGCCCCTCCGGTGGGCGAAGGCCCATGCGCAACCTTGAGAGCAACATTGCCTGGCGGGTTTCCAGGAGCATATTGGAGGCGTCATTGCTGGCTGACCCATCCACACCAAGTCCCACTTTAATTCCAGCCGCAATATAGTCTTTAACGGGGGCTATCCCTGATGCAAGGCGCATATTAGAGCTTGGACAGTGAGCGATGCCACACCCGGTACGAGCAAAAGTATTTATTTCTTGTGTATCGATGTGTATTGCGTGAGCAAACCAAACATCGGGCCCCAACCACTCGCTTTCTCCCATCCACTCCAGAGGGCGCTTGCCAAATCGTTCTAAAGTGTGGCGCTCTTCATCAAATGTTTCGCAAATATGTGTGTGTAGCATAACGCCTTTATCACGGGCCAGCAGGGCAGTTTCTTTGAGCAGATTTTCCGAAACAGTAAATGGAGAGCAGGGGGCCAGAACAATTCGAGTCAGGGCTCCATAGCTTGCATCGTGATAGCGATCAATGACCCGGATACTGTCTTGGAGAATAAAATCTTCATCTTCGACACTTTCATCTGGGGGTAAGCCCCCTTGTGATCTGCCCAAAGACATGGAACCGCGGCTTGCATGGAACCTCACCCCTAAGTCCTTTGCTGCTTCAATATGAAAGTCCACTTTGTTGCCACTTTTAAATAAATAAGAATGGTCAAAAACCGTGGTGCAACCAGAGAGAATAAGCTCAGCCAAACCAATCAAAGCACTTGTGCGGGAGGCTTCTGGATTTATCCGGCTCCAGATAGGGTAGTGAAGCTGAAGCCAGGCGAATAAATTTTTGTTCTGGGTCGCTGGCAGGTTGCGGGTGAGAGTCTGGTTTAAATGGTGATGAGTGTTCACCAGTCCTGGTAGGACTATCTGCCCGCTAGCGTCAATAATGGTGTCAGCGCTCATGGGTAGTTTATCTGTGGGGCCTACAGCCGTGATAATGCTTTCTTCGGCAAAAATACCGCCATTGGGAATCTCACGTCTTTCTGAGTCCATGGTTACCAGTACTTCAGCGTTCTTAAGCAGTAGTGTCTTGGGCATATGATCTGAGCACTCACTTATAGGGTTTCCTGGCATTCTGATATTAGCCTGGGCAGTCTTTCGCAGGGCGAGAGTTTTAACCCGAGTAATAAGTAGCCGGTACTCCTGCGGTTACTTCAAGTTGCGATACGGAATCCAGTTCAGAGCACTAAAAGAATACACTTACAAAGCCGTTATCATTTGTTTTTATTTTACCGCTAGCTACATCGACGAATATGTTAGTCAGAAAGAGGAGGGGGGGTAGTCTCGCGAGACCTGAAAATTAGTGGCGGACATTTCATCTTTAACGAGCAGACGGAAATGAAGGCGTCGGTATACGTAAACATACCAGCGCCTTCATTACGGCCTAGTGCAACTGACGAATCATTTTAATATGAGGGATATTAGCCTCGTAAAAGGTTTCTCCCTCTGGGATAAAGCCACTCCGAATGTAGAAGCCTTCAGCATGCTGTTGTGCATGTAGATATACACTGCGAAAGCCCTGTAGTTTGGCAAAGTGACAAATCGCCTTGAGTAACTGGGCCCCCAGACCTTTGCCTCGGGCGGATGGCATGATCGCCATCCGCCCAACTTTACCACTTTTGCTGAGCCGCCCGGTTCCAACGGCAACATCACCATTAAAAACTAGGAAGTGTTGTGAAGATTCTTCCTGGTTATCCCACTCCAAGTCGGCAGGAACTTTCTGTTCCTGGACGAACACAGCTTCGCGGATAGTGCGAATGCTTTCTTGTTCTTTTTGCCAGTCAGCGGGGCGCACCAGTGCGGCCATATCAGAAATCCTCAGGGGGATAAATTAGTGTGCCTTGGGCTACCAATTGGTCAATTAAACCATCAGGGTTGGCAATTTCTGGAAAGGTTTCAATGTCGCTCCAGGAAATTTCGTGGGACTCGGCAAATTGTTGAGCAAAGGTGATTGGTGCGGTTAGGGCTTCACCGTCGACAAATAACGTGGCCGGCGCCCTGGAAAAGGCGACTCGTGATGCGGGGTTTAGCACCAATAGCATCCCCTTTGGCATTTGCTCACGCCAGTCAGCGGCCTCATCCGCGTCTAGTGCGACGGTATCAGGGTATTTTGCTTCAGTCATCACTGCGCCAAACCACTGAGTAACCTTCTCTGGTTGCTTAAGCCACTCGGCCAGTTGTTGTTGTAAGCGAGCTACGGACTCGGGATCAACTTCCGCTGGGGATTTTGTCGGTTCCATGCCGGCATCGGTATAACGCTGACTATCCTTCAGTCCCATTGCCACTTCGGCCGCGAGATCTTCCAATATGGCTGAGGCAGAAGGTGCTCGGAAGCCAATGGAGATCGTGGTGCAGCCGCCCTCGGCGATACCCCAGTGACTGTATTGTGGCGGGAGGTAGAGCATGTCGCCAGGCTCCAATACCCAGCTGTTCTCAGCATTAAATTTTTTCAGGATATTGAGGGGCGTGCCTTCCAGGCGAGGATTGGTCTCATCCACTTTCGCTCCCTGCTGCCACAGACGTTTGCCCTCAGCTTGGAGCAGAAAGACATCGTAGTGGTCATAGTGCGGTCCGACACTCCCCTGATCCGCCGCGTAACTAATCATCACATCATCCAGGCGCCAGTCTGGGATAAAGCGAAAATACTCTTTTAATTCAGCCACTTCGGAAAGCCATTGATCTACGGCTTGTACAAGTAGGGTCCAGTGCGTGCGGGGTAGGGATAGAAAGTCTTCCTCAGTGAAAGGGCCGTTGCGTAGCTCCCAGGGACCGCTCTCGCCATTTTCAAGTACCAGGCGAGATTCAATCGTCTCCTCCAGAGCCATTCCGGCAAGCTCTTCTCCTGATATGGGCGATTCGAAGTTGGGGAAAGCATTGCGGATCAGCAAGGGTTTTTGCTGCCAATAATCGCGCATAAAAACTTCAATTGGCATATCGCCGAGATGGGTAAGGGGGCTTGCCACGGTAACTCTCACTGTTTGTTGGGCTGGGGAAATGTTCTCTAGTCTGCCACTAATAGGTGTAACTCAGCCCGAGGTTAAAGCTCTGCAGAGTAGAGCGGCAGTAAAGAAGTTTGAATAAATTTCCGGCCACTGCGGTGTGGCCGGAAGCGGTGCTCACTTAGATTTTGCGAGCTTGCTCGACGGCGTTACCGATGTAGGATGCAGGAGTCATTTCCAGCAGTGCGCTTTTGGCTTCCGCAGGAATTTCCAGATTCTCGATAAACACTTTCAAGGTTTCGCGGGTGATGCCCTGGCCGCGGGTAAGGGCCTTCAGTTTCTCGTAAGGCTCTTCGATGTTGTAGCGGCGCATCACAGTCTGGATCGGCTCTGCCAGAACTTCCCAGGAGTTATCTAGGTCTTCGGCCAAGCGTTCACGGTTGATTTCCAGTTTGCCCAGCCCCTTCATGGTGGCGGCATAAGCAATTGCGGAGTAACCGGCGCCCACACCCATGTTGCGCAGCACGGTGGAATCGGTCAGATCGCGCTGCCAGCGGGAGACCGGTAACTTTGCGGCCAGGTGCTGGAATACAGCGTTGGCTAGGCCCAGGTTTCCTTCGGAGTTTTCGAAATCGATAGGATTGACCTTGTGCGGCATAGTGGAGGAGCCCACTTCTCCGGCTACGACTTTCTGTTTGAAGTAACCGAGGGAAATATAGCCCCAGATGTCGCGGTCAAAGTCGATCAGGATGGTGTTAAAGCGCGCAATAGCATCGAACAGTTCGGCAATATAGTCGTGTGGTTCGATCTGGGTGGTGTAGGGGTTCCAGGTCAGGCCGAGCGAGGAAATAAATTCTTCCGCATTCTTTTCCCAGTCGATATTTGGGTAGGCGGACAGATGGGCATTGTAGTTGCCTACAGCACCGTTGATTTTACCCAGCAAGGGGACAGCCCCTATCTGGGCTACCTGGCGGCGCAGGCGCGCAACCACGTTGGCGAGTTCCTTGCCCACGGTCGTAGGGCTGGCGGTTTGGCCGTGGGTGCGAGACAGCATGGGCACGTCGGCGAAATCCTGGGCTAGCTGGGCGATCTTTTCTACCAGGTTATTCATTGCGGGCAACATAACGTTGTCGCGACCAGCGCGTAGCATCAGAGCGTGGGACAGGTTGTTGATGTCTTCAGATGTGCAAGCGAAGTGCACGAACTCGCTTACTTTTTCCAGCTGGGCATTGCCGCTGATTTTTTCTTTGAGGAAGTATTCAACCGCTTTCACGTCGTGGTTGGTGGTGCGCTCAATTTCTTTGATGCGCGCGGCATCTTTCAGGGAAAAGCTGGCCACAATGCTATCGAGTAGTTGGTTAGCAGCTTCATCGAACTGCTCTACCTCAGTGATTTCTGAGTGCGCGGAGAGTTTCTGAAGCCAGCGCACTTCCACTTCAACACGGGCGCGAATCAGGCCGTATTCACTAAAAATTTCGCGTAGGGGGGCAGTCTTGCTCTCGTAGCGACCATCAATAGGGGATACCGCTGTGAGTGCGGAAAGCTCAACTGTCATAGTAAATCTCCGGGATTAGTTTTTTATAGATTCGATCTGTGCGATTAGCTCGTCGGTCGCACGCAATAGTTTTTTGCGTTGAAATAGCAGGTGCAGGCGCCTTCCGCCCAATTGTCGCCACAGCGTGGCTGAACGGATACCGGCAAACAGCATTGAGCGGATTTGGTTAGCGACGCGCTGTTGCTGCAGGAAATTAAAATCTCCCAGCACCTGGATACGAAAGCGGAAAGTGCCGAGGGTATCGCTATAAATACTGGCGAGATTGGAAAATACATTCTCGTGGGTGGGGGCGAAGTGTTCCGCCTGAGTCTTGGCTTTTTCGAGGCGGCTGCCAATGATGGAGAGCAACTCTCCTTTCTTACTCAATTGCCGCTGCAGATAGAGCACAGACAGTGCATAGCGCAGGCAGTCTGTGTATTCAGGGTGTTGCCGCGATTGCAGTAACTGCCGTGAGACCTGCAAGCCGGGCAGCAGCTTCTCTGCGCCGGCGAACACATCTTCGGTGCGATCTGGGTTGAGCTGGAAAAGGCTGTATACCCCGGTTTCCAGCTGGGCCTGGGGAGCGGTGCCTGTTTTGGCCAAGCGCTCCACTAAAGTTGCGGATTGAAATATTCCGGCCAATGCCAGAGCCTGATCCCGCCAGTTATTCAAGGTTACTCCTTAGTGTTTCTTGTATTTTTCCGGTACGGCAGTGCCGATACCTGTAGCCTGTTCAATAACTGCGCCGCCGAGGCATATTTCACCATCGTACAGGACCAGGGATTGTCCTGGGGTAATTGCCCGCTGTGGCTCGTCAAATTCCACAGTCAGGTTACCACCCTTTTGCACCCGTATTGTGCAGTCCTGGTCTGGCTGTCGATAGCGGGTTTTCGCTTGACAGCGGAAAGACTCACCCGGTGCGGCGCCATTGATCCAATGTATTTGGGTTGCCACCAGACCCGTGGCGTAAAGCAGGGGGTGATGTGCCCCCTGGGCAACAATCAATACGTTGCGCTCTAGGTTCTTACCGACTACGTACCAGGGTTCTTCGCCCGCGCCTTTTACCCCTCCGATACCAAGACCCTGCCTCTGTCCTATGGTGTGGTACATCAGGCCGGCGTGGCGCCCCATAATTTCACCTTCTGGGGTTTCCATGTCGCCCGGCTGGGCGGGCAGATACTGCTCCAGAAAGTCCTTGAAGCGGCGTTCGCCAATAAAGCAAATCCCCGTACTGTCTTTTTTATTGTGGGTGATAAAGCCGTTTTCCTCAGCGATACGCCGTACCTCAGGTTTTTCCAACTCGCCCAGTGGAAATAGAGAGCGAGCGAACTCACCCTCGCCGACAGCGTGGAGGAAGTAGCTTTGATCCTTGTTGCCATCCAAGCCCTTGAGCAAATAGGTGCGACCTTCTATATCGCGTCGGCGGGTGTAATGTCCGGTGGCAATGGCATCAGCTCCCAGAACTTCGGCATATTCCAGGAAAACTTTAAACTTGATCTCCCGATTGCACAGAATGTCCGGGTTAGGCGTGCGTCCGGCCTTGTATTCTGCCAGGAAGTATTCGAAGACATGGTCCCAATACTCGGCAGCAAAATTGGCGGTATGCAGCTTGATGCCCAGTTTTTCACATACCGCCTGGGCATCGGCTAAGTCTGCTTTCGCGGTGCAGTACTCAGTGCCGTCATCTTCGTCCCAATTCTTCATAAACAAGCCCTCCACCTGGTAGCCCTGCTGCATGAGCAGAAGTGCGGCTACAGAGGAATCCACACCGCCGGACATACCGACGATGACGCGTTTGGGCTGTTTGTTGTGCGTGGAATCAGGCATAAGAAGGACAGTCACTACTTCACTGGGATGGAAAGGGGGCGAATTTTACCTGTGAATCGGGCTTCTGACCAAGGCCGCTTTCATCTTGGGTTATTGCTTATTGTCTCCGGCGAGGACGATTGCGCTTCTGAGGTGGCTTCGACTTACCTTTGGGCCTTGGCTTAGGCGCAGAGAAAACCTCCTCCGAGCGGTGCTGCCCCGGCTGCAGAGTGTCGAGATTCCAATTGCCGATAGCCATTCGAACCAAGCGCAGGGTAGGGAAGCCAACCGCTGCGGTCATACGTCGCACCTGACGGTTTTTACCCTCGTGAATGATAAGTTCTACCCAGCTGGTGGGAATGGACTTGCGCTCTCGGATTGGGGGATTGCGCGGCCACAGGTCGACTTCGGAGAGTCTGCGGACCTTAGCGGGCGCTGTGCGTCCATCCTTCAAATCTACACCTTTGCGCAGAAACATCAGGGCGTCATCTGAAATATCCCCCTCTACCTGTGCCCAGTAAGTCTTCGCCATCTTTCTCTTCGGGTGGCTGATTTGATGTTGTAGCGCTCCATCATCTGTGAGTAGTAGAAGTCCCTCCGAGTCATAGTCGAGCCGACCCGCGGCATAGAAGCCCTTGTGCGGGATGTAGTCTGCCAGCGTGGCGCGACCCTGGGGGTCCGTGAATTGGCTTAACACGCCAAAAGGTTTGTTTAGGAGAATAATCTTGGGCATAAGAAAAATTGAGTATTGTAATCCAACTACAAAAATTAGCCGATGCTGCTATAATCCCGCCGATTTTTATCCCCGCCCAATGGTCCCGGGGGAGCGGTGCAAGCAACGCTGGACCTAAAAAGTCATAGAATTTTGGGAGTTTACGCAATATGGGTCACATCCAAGTGCCGGCAGACGGCGAAAAAGTTACAGTCAATTCCGACGGTTCGCTGAATGTTCCGAATCGCCCGGTAATTCCGTTCATCGAGGGTGACGGCATCGGTGTGGACATCACTCCGGTAATGCGCAAGGTAATCGACGCTGCGGTAGAGAAAGCTTTCAGCGGCGACAAGAAAATCGAGTGGATGGAAATCTATTGTGGTGAGAAAGCCGCAGAGACTTACGCTGGCGACTGGTTCCCAGCTGAAACTCTGGAAGCGATCAAAGATTACGTTGTCAGCATCAAAGGCCCTCTGACCACACCTGTGGGCGGCGGTTTCCGTTCCCTGAACGTTGCCCTGCGTCAGGAGCTGGACCTGTATGTATGTCAGCGTCCCGTTCGCTGGTTCAGCGGTGTACCTTCTCCGGTTAAAGAGCCGAACAAGGTAGACATGGTTATCTTCCGTGAAAACTCTGAAGATATCTACGCTGGTATCGAGTGGAAAGCTGATACCGACGAAGCCAAGAAAGTTATCAAGTTCCTGCAGGACGAGATGGGTGTTAAGAAAATCCGTTTCCCTGAGAACTGTGGTATCGGTGTTAAGCCGGTTTCTGCAGAGGGTACCAAGCGTCTCGTGCGCAAGGCTATTCAGTACGCTGTGGACCAGGATCGCGATTCCGTAACCCTGGTACACAAAGGCAACATCATGAAGTTCACCGAAGGTGCCTTCGCCGATTGGGGTTACGAGCTGGCTCGCGACGAGTTTGGCGCTCAGCCGCTGGACGGCGGCCCCTGGCACAGCTTCAAGAACCCGAAGACTGGCAAGGAAATCGTTGTTAAGGACGTAATTGCTGACGCTATGCTGCAGCAGATCCTGCTGCGTCCGGCTGAGTACGACGTAATTGCTACCCTGAACCTAAACGGTGACTACCTGTCTGACGCACTGGCTGCACAGGTTGGTGGTATCGGTATCGCTCCGGGCGCAAACCTGTCCGACGACGTTGCCCTGTTCGAAGCAACCCACGGTACTGCACCTAAGTACGCTGGCCAGGACAAGGTTAACCCGGGCTCCCTGATTCTTTCCGCTGAGATGATGCTGCGTCACCTGGGCTGGAACGAAGCTGCTGACCTGGTAATCAAGGGTATGGAAGGTGCTATCGAAGCGAAAACCGTAACCTACGATTTCGAGCGCCTGATGGATGGTGCTGAGCTGAAATCCTGCTCTGCGTTTGGTGACGAAGTGATCAAGCACATGGCCTAATTGGCTGATTTGGGGCTAGGTTTTTTAATCAACCTGGCCCTAGCTAGAAAAAGCCCTTTGCTTTGCAGCAAGGGGCTTTTTTGTTGGTGGGGGCTGCTTGTGCGGGCTTGCAGGGTTAGTCGAGCATCTCTGCCTCTTTTTCCCGCTCTGTTTCAGAGTGGTTGGGATCTGCAATAGCGGCCACTTTGGGGCTTTGGGGGCTAGGTGCGGTCTCTGCCGCCACTGCGGTGGAAATATTGGCGGCGTGATAGCCTTTGTCGCCTCTGACGATATCAAAGGTGACCTGTTGGCCGGCCTTTAGGGTTCGGTAGCCTTCCATCTGAATAGCGGAATAGTGCGCAAACAGATCCTCCCCTCCTTCATCTGCAAGAATAAACCCATATCCCTTAGCGTTGTTGAACCACTTCACGGTACCAGTAGGCATATCGAACTCCCTCTAATTGCCTGAGTGGCCAGTCGGCCACCTTACAGAGTTTTTATATTTATTTGACCTGCGGATTAATCGGCTGCGATCCTATCTGCGACTAACGGCTGTGAATGAGCAGGCACTACCTCTTGTAGTCAACTGCTATAGGAATGTCAAGAAACCGCGCTTGAGGCTGTGATCTCCCTGTGTCGTTGGTCAAATAAGGTTACAATGGCAGGTCATTGATGGTTGAGCATGCTGCACTATCAAGGCTCGATAGAACACATTGATAATTGTTATGAGTATTTTGCAGGTCATTAAACTAGGCTCCAGTGATTCTGGAGAAGACTATTTCGACGGTGAGGGTTCCGAGGGCGGGCTCGCATTGGAGGAGGCGCCGCCACGGCTCAAGCGCCCGCCTATGTACAAGGTCATCATGTTGAACGATGACTACACCCCCATGGACTTTGTCGTAGAGACTCTGGAGTTGTTTTTTGGGGTTAACCGTGAGCGCGCCACACAGTTGATGTTGCAAGTACACACGCGGGGAAAAGCAGTGTGCGGTGTCTATACTCGGGATATAGCGGAGACAAAGGCCGCTCAGGTTAATCAGTTCGCCCAGGAGAATGAGCATCCACTATTGTGTGAGATTGAGGCGGACGAGAGTAAAGACGATTGATTGAAATTACAGCTGCTTTAGCACAAGGGTCCCGTCACCTGAAGGGAATCAGCCAGGAGTTAGACGCCGGCAAAGGGTGCACGCCTACCAGCGGAGTCGGCGGGGAACATTGGCGATTAGGGTTTGAGGTTTAAATGCTCAGCAAGGACTTAGAGGTAACGCTCAATCTGGCGTTCAAGGGTGCACGAGCGAAGCGGCACGAATTCATGACTGTGGAGCACCTGTTACTGGCGCTTCTGGATAATGAGTCGGCTGCTGACGTGTTGCATGCCTGCGGGGCCGACCTGAGCGCACTGCGCCGCGAACTACTGGAGTTTGTGGACTCTACCACGCCGTTAATCCCAGAGGCGGACACCGATCGCGAAACTCAGCCCACATTGGGTTTTCAGAGGGTGTTGCAGAGGGCTGTTTTCCATGTTCAGTCATCGGGGAAAAAAGAGGTTACCGGTGCTAATGTGCTTGTGGCTATTTTCTGTGAGCAGGAAAGCCAAGCCGTTTATTATCTGAAGCAGCAGAGTGTTGCGCGTATCGATGTAGTCAATTACATCACCCACGGAATTTCCAGGGTTGGTTCCAGCGGCAACAATCACAATCATCACCACGGTTCAGATACCACCCAAGAGCAGGTGGAAGAGGAGATCAGTACAGGCTCTGAGCCTGGAGGTTCAGACCCCCTGGAGAGTTACGCGACCAACCTGAACCAGGAAGCTATCTTGGGTCGAATTGATCCCTTGGTAGGGCGAGGCCCCGAAGTAGAGAGAGTCACCCAGGTTCTTGCGCGGCGTCGCAAAAACAACCCCTTGTTGGTTGGAGAATCCGGAGTCGGTAAAACCGCAATCGCGGAGGGGTTGGCCCGACGAATAGTGGATGAGGATATCCCTGAGCCACTAAAAGAGAGCACTATTTACTCCCTCGACCTCGGTTCTCTGCTCGCTGGTACCAAGTACCGTGGGGATTTTGAGAAACGTTTTAAAGCGCTGCTGGCAGAGCTGAAGAAGCGTGAGCATGCAGTCCTGTTTATTGATGAAATTCACACCATTATTGGAGCCGGCGCAGCATCCGGCGGCGTTATGGACGCCTCCAACCTGTTGAAACCGCTGCTGTCCAGCGGTCAGCTCCGCTGCATTGGCTCCACCACCTTTACCGAATATCGCGGCATTTTTGAGAAAGATCGTGCGCTTTCCCGTCGTTTTCAAAAGATCGATGTCAGTGAGCCATCGGTAGAGGAGACTGTGCAAATATTACAGGGGCTTCGGAGTTGTTTCGAAGACCATCATAAAGTTCGTTTCACTGACGCCGCCCTCGATGCCGCGGCTCAACTTTCCAGTCGCCATATCACCGAGCGCTTCCTGCCTGATAAGGCGATAGATGTAATTGATGAGGCCGGAGCTTTCCAATCGCTGTTGCCGGTTGAAGAGCGCACTGAGGTGATTGGTATCAGTGAAATCGAGTCGGTAATTGCCAAGATGGCCCGAATCCCGGCCAAGAGTGTCTCTGCTTCTGATAAAGAGCAGTTGTCTAAGCTTGATGACAACCTCAAGATGGTGGTATTTGGCCAGGATCGTGCAATTGAGGCGCTCAGTACGGCAATTAAACTCAGCCGTGCTGGGTTGGGTGCTGAGGAGAAGCCCATAGGGTCCTTCCTGTTCTCTGGCCCCACAGGCGTTGGTAAGACTGAGCTCTGTCGGCAGTTGGCCAAAGTGATGGGGATTGAGTTAATCCGCTTCGATATGTCTGAGTATATGGAGCGACATACGGTTTCCCGTTTGATCGGTGCGCCACCGGGATATGTGGGTTTTGATCAGGGCGGCTTGCTGACTGATTCTGTGACTAAGCATCCACATAGTGTGGTACTGCTCGATGAGATTGAAAAAGCTCACCCAGAAGTCTTCAACCTGCTTCTCCAGGTGATGGATCACGGAACTCTTACAGATAATAACGGCCGCAAAGCGGACTTCCGCAATGTCATATTAATTATGACCACTAATGCGGGCGCAGAGCTGATGAGTCGTCGGTCTATCGGCTTCTCCAGCCAGGATCACTCCTCCGATGGTATGGAGGAAATCAAAAAGATGTTTACCCCAGAGTTCCGCAACCGCCTCGATAGTATTATCCAGTTTGGCTCTCTGCCACTGGATGTGGTTAAAACAGTAGTGGATAAGTTTATTGTCGAGTTGCAAGCGCAGCTAGATGACTCTCGTGTGACTCTGATCGTAGATGATGAGGCTCGCGAGTGGCTGGCTGTTCGCGGTTACGATGAAAAAATGGGGGCTCGCCCGATGTCCCGTTTGATAAGAGACAAACTGCGCAAGCCATTGGCTGAGTCAGTCTTGTTTGGCGAGTTGGCAGAGGAGGGGGGCCGCGTGGTGGTCGTCATAGAGAATGATGAACTCTCCATAAAAACGGCGGTTCCTGCCTAGCTCTACAAAAAATACATCAAAAAAGCCACCGCAAGGTGGCTTTTTTGTGTCCAGGGCAAATCACTAAAAGCTCTTTGCCTGGCGAGCGAATTAGCGGGCGCGGTAGGTGATGCGACCTTTGCTCAGGTCGTAAGGGGTGAGTTCCACTTTGACCTTATCGCCGGTGAGGATGCGAATGTAGTTTTTACGCATCTTTCCAGAGATGTGCGCAATGACCACGTGTCCGTTTTCCAGCTTTACGCGGAAAGTGGTATTTGGCAGGGTGTCGATCACCTCGCCTTCCATTTCAATATAATCGTCTTTTGCCATGCGGCAGCAACCTTCAAATAACTTGATCAGACCTTTACCCCGGAGGCAATCTTGCCTAGCCGCGGCTTGACGGGCGAGCATTTTGCACGAAAAGGCAGAATAGAGCAAAGGGCGCGTGCGTAGGAATTATAGAGATTTCAGGCTCCAGCGGTTCTCTGTGAGCATTTCAATGGGTTGGAACTGGCTTTTGTAGGCCATCTTATGGCATTTCTCTATCCAATAGCCCAAATACAGATTGGGAAGCCCTAATCTTCTGGCCCATTCAATTTGGTAGAGAATGCAGTAACTGCCCAGACTGCGCTTGTCCTCATCCGGGTCGAAGAAAGTATAGATGGCCGACAGGCCTGCAGTAAGCAGGTCGGTGACCGCCACTGCGACTAGGCGCCCACGTGCACGCAGCTCAATATAGCGAGTAGCTCCCCAGGCCGGGCTTAGGAAGCTACGATACTGCTCGCGGCTCGGAGGGTACATTTCCCCATCGGCATGACGTTGCTCAATGTAGCGTGCATACAGCTCGTAATGCTCATCGGTGTCGATGGATTCGATATGAAAGATATCCAGGTCCTTATTGCGTTTCCAGCAGCGGCGCTGGTTGCGATCCGGTACAAAAAGGCCCACTGGTACACGGGCGGGCACACAGGCCCTGCATGTTGCGCATTGAGGTCGGTAGAGATAGGCCCCGCTGCGACGAAAGCCCAGCTCTGAGAGGCGGTTGTAAAGGCGCTGGTCTACCTCTGTCTGCGGGTCCACAAATACCGTTGTAGCCTCCCTATCTGGCAGATAGCCACATGGGTGGGGCAGGGTTGCCAAAAGCCGGACCGAGTCGAGCTGAGAATATTTACCCATAAGTCCACGAAAGTTTCCAAAGCTGCGGAAAGGCGGGTTGTGTAAGGCCGTCCTCCAGCAGGTGTTCGAAGTCCCTACGACACATTTCAACGGCCCCAAGACTACTCAGGTGGGGGTTGCTTACCTGGCAGTCGATCAGTGGGCAGCCCCACAATTCTAATTGGCGAACGAGGTGGACAAAAGCGACTTTGGAAGCATCTGTCTCTCTGTGAAACATGGACTCACCAAAAAAAATACGGCCGATTGAGAGACCGTAAAGTCCACCGACCAGCCGACCCTCACGCCATACCTCAACGGAGTGGGCATGGCCCAGATGGTGCATGTCGATATAGGCCTCGGCCATCTCATCGGTAATCCAGGTGCCATCTTCAGAACCCCTGGGGAGGCGGCAACCCTCGATTACTTGTTCGAAGGCTTGGTCAAATGTGACTGAGAAAATACCTCTGCGCAGGGTTTTACGCAGACTGCGGCCAATACGGAAGTCGTTGGGTATTACTACACAGCGCGGTGAGGGGCTCCACCAGAGGATAGGCTGGTCTTCGGAAAACCAGGGAAAGATACCTCGGCGATAGGCGGCCAACAACCATTCCGGGGAGAGATCTCCACCAGCTGCGAGGAGTCCATTGGGATCGTCTAGAGCAGTCTGGGTAGAAGGGAAATCTATATGATTGTGGTCGAGCCACATTAGGTGGCTTTGGGTATTCCTTGCCACAAGCTGTTTCCTGTCCTGGGTCTGAGGAGGCCCGGGTAGCCTTGAGGCTACCCGGGTGAGAAGCAGTTGTTAGGCGTCGAGGAAACGCTCGGCGTCCAGGGCTGCCATACAGCCGGTGCCAGCGGAGGTGACCGCCTGACGGTAGATGTGATCAGACACATCGCCAGCTGCAAACACGCCGGGCACAGATGACTGAGTGGCGTTACCCTCCAGGCCACTTTGCACGATGATATAGCCGTTATTCATTTCCAGCTGATCTTTAAAGATGTCGGTATTGGGCTTGTGGCCAATCGCGATAAATACACCGGCGGCCTCCAATTCCTTGGTGGAGTCGTCCTGGGTGCTGCGAACGCGCAGGCCGGTTACTCCGTTGTCATCACCAAGAACCTCGTCGAGGGTGTGGTGAAAGCAAAGTTTGATATTGCCGTTTTCCACCTTCTCCATCAGGCGATCCTGAAGGATTTTCTCGGCGCGAAGCTCGTCACGGCGGTGGATCAGGGTAACTTCACTGGCGATATTGGACAGGTATAGGGCCTCTTCTACTGCGGTATTACCACCGCCTACAACGGCTACTTTCTGATCGCGATAGAAGAAACCGTCACAGGTCGCACAGGCACTGACACCACGACCCTGGAAGGCTTCTTCAGACGGTAGGCCCAGATATTGAGCTGAGGCACCAGTGGCGATGACTAGGGCGTCGCAGGTATAGGTTTCATTGCCCTTCAAAGTGAATGGGCGATTGTTCAGATCTACAGACTCGATGTGATCAAAAATAATCTGGGTGTCGAAGCGCTCGGCGTGTTGTTGCATTTGCACCATCAGATCGGGGCCCTGCAGCTCGGGGATGCCACCGGGCCAGTTTTCAACTTCTGTAGTGGTGGTCAACTGCCCACCCTGTTGCATACCGGTAATAACAACGGGGTTCAAGTTTGCGCGGGCTGCATAAATGGCTGCTGTGTAGCCTGCGGGGCCAGAACCGAGAATAATCAGTCGATGATGGTTGTTGCTCATGAAACTCTCTTTAAACCTGTCTGTGTGCAAAGTTTACCCAGATAACTGGGAGTCCACCTAGCCGGCCATATTTTGATCAGCCAAAGCTATTAGATTGGCCGATATAATAGGCGATAGTGACAATTCGACGAAATAGTTTGCCTCAATTTATGCCATTGGAAAGTGCTATTTAGATCGCTGCAGTGAGTCGACCCGGTTCTCACCACCCAGAAACGACATCAATAATTGAGAATAATTCATTGTTTTTATTGAATAAATTGCGATTTATTTGATGTGAAGTCCGCCCGGTACGACTTATAAAGTATTTGTATTTGGTCACAAGAGGGCTCGGAGGAGGTGTTTTCATCCTTTTGGTAGTTAGCCAAATTTGGGATGCATAACAACGGCCAAAGGGCGAAGCCATGAGGCAGGGCAGAAAAATAGTACCGTTGAATCTGGGCAGCAATTTGATTGGCCACCCCACATTTACCTTCAGTCTCAGTAATGAAGCACAGGTATTTGTGTCGGAAATCCTGGATGACACCTTCTCCTTGAGGCTTTCTGTCGATTTAGGGCCTGATGGTAGCCATATTGCCAGTTTGCATGGCCCTCCAGATTTAGTGGAGTTGTTCGCATCCCTGAAGCTGCAGGTCAGATGCGATATTGTGGCGGATGGGTACAATGTCCTTTCCCATGATGCTTTAGACGCCTTCGTGGCTTCACCCGAGTCGAAAGCAAAGCTACTCGAAGCGCTGGATCTCAGAGAGGGAAATAAAGTACTGGATTTAATGAGCGGCAGTGGCGCGGTCAGCCAGTTGCTGTTGGAGTATGGTGATAAAAAGTCAATGGGGCTCGCCCTCAGTATGTGCGATACCCACCATTCCCAGCTCAAGCGTATCAACTCAAAAGTGCGTGAAAGGGTTGTCGATGTTACTGTGGGTGATGCCAGGGCATTGCCCTATGAAAAGGAATCTTTTGATGCGGTAGTACTCAAAATGGGGCTGCACGAAGTGCCCCAGTTGGACCAGCCGTTGGTAATGAGGAATGTCTTTCGGGTCCTGAAGCGAGGGGGGCGTTTTATTATTTGGCAATTGCTGCCGGCCTCCGGTGTGATACAGGATGTGTTTACAGATATCGTACGAAAAACCAGCATGTTGGCTGGTTGCGAATCTCAAGCATTCAACCGCTACTTCCCCAGGCAGGACCAGATATCCTGGCTGTTTAAAAGTGCTGGGTTCAGAGGGTGTGAGGAAATATTTCAGGCTGAATTCACTTACAGCACCCGAGCAAGCTTGGGTGCCGAGCTGGGTGGAGACTCCAGCAAACTAGAAATACTGAACAACTTTGCCCGCGACAGAGTGCCCCAAGAGATAAGAGATTCACTGTGTTGGCGGGATACTGGAGAGGATATCTCCCTTAAGATCCCGGCTTGTATATATCGCACATACAAACCAGCATAAATCAAAGATAATTAGGCCATCGAGGAAATCGCTCAATTAGCGATTTCCGTTTGTTACAAGTACCAGAAAGCAACAACAAAGAATATTGAGGTAAGCCATTGAAGGCCGAAAGCGCAACCGGAGAAAATTCTGAAAAGAGCGGTGCATTGCCGGATTCACTCGTCGCCCGTTTGGTCCGTGAGGGAGCATTAATCTGCCTGCTGGCAGGGGCACTATTAATGGCTATCAGCCTGCTCAGTTACGATTCCCAAGATCCAGGTTGGTCCCATACCGGGCAGGTAGGGGAAATTCACAATGCCATCGGTCCTGCAGGCGCCTGGCTTGCCGATGTATGCCTTTCGCTATTGGGTTGGATGGCCTATCTGTTTCCCCTGTTGATTGGCTTGCGTGCTTATAAAATCTTACGCGACCGCAATGCACGTTTCCATGCTCCCCTGTTTGCGCTGAGAGTCTTTGGTCTGTTCCTTCTGTTAATTAGTGGTGCCGCTTTGGCGACACTATGTTTCTCTCCCGCTGACGATCCTCTGCCTTTCACAAACGGCGGAATCATTGGAGACGCGCTATCAAGTTCTCTTCAGGGAAGTCTTGGTTATGTTGGTGGGACCATTTTATTGTTGGCGATTTTTGCCATTGGTGTCACGGTATTCACAGGCCTTTCCTGGCTCAAGTTGGCCGAGTCCATTGGTCGTAATGTGTTAGGGCTTATCGCCTGGTTGAGCAGTTACTACAAGCATTGGCGCCTGAAGCGCACAGAACAGCGCGTGGCGCGGGAAGCCATAGTCGTGCGCAAAGCCGCAGTGGAAGAAGAGAAGCAGCGCACCGCCAAGCGAATTCCCCCTAAGATTGAAGCGGCTCCAGTAAAGCCCAAGCAGAGCCCCCGTGCGGCTAAAGAAAAGCAAGGCGAATTATTCAAGGGCGGGCCTGTTACAGGAACATTGCCACCTTTAGGCTTGCTTGATCCTTCCGATCAAAATAAGAAACCGGGCTTTTCCCGGGAATCCCTCGAAGCCCTGTCGCGCTTATTGGAGCTGAAGCTTAAAGATTTTGGTGTGGTAGCCGAAGTTGTATCGGTATTACCCGGTCCTGTGGTAACCCGCTTTGAGATCCAACCGGCGCCGGGTGTAAAGGTGAGTAAGATTTCAAACTTGGCCAAAGACCTGGCCCGATCTTTGGCGGTAATCAGTGTCCGCGTAGTGGAGGTGATCCCGGGGAAATCAGTGGTGGGTATTGAGATTCCCAATGAAAATCGACAAATGGTACGTCTTAGTGAAGTGCTGTCCGCCGATGTCTATGAGAATGCCAAATCACCCCTGACATTGGCACTTGGGCACGATATTTCCGGCCAACCGGTAGTGGCCGATCTCGCCAAGATGCCCCACCTCCTGGTTGCCGGTACCACTGGATCTGGTAAGTCTGTGGGCATCAATGTGATGTTGCTCAGCCTTTTGTACAAGTCTACTCCGGATGAGGTTCGCCTGATCTTGGTGGATCCGAAGATGTTGGAGCTATCGGTGTACGAGGGTATTCCCCACTTGCTCACTCCGGTGATCACCGATATGAATGATGCGGCCAACGGTTTGCGTTGGTGTGTGGGCGAGATGGAGCGCCGTTATAAATTGATGGCGGCGATGGGAGTGCGCAATCTAGCGGGCTTTAATCGCAAGATAAAAGAGGCAGAGGAAGCTGGTGAGCCGATTTTAGATCCACTGTGGGAACCGGATCCTGCTTCCAGCGTTCCGGCTGAAGAGCAAACCGCTCCTGCACTTAAGGCACTGCCCGCAATCGTGGTTGTTATTGATGAATTTGCCGACATGATGATGATCGTTGGCAAGAAGGTGGAGCAGCTGATTGCCCGTATCGCACAGAAAGCCCGTGCTGCGGGAATTCATTTGCTGTTAGCTACTCAACGACCCTCAGTGGATGTGATTACCGGATTGATCAAGGCCAATGTGCCTACCCGTATCGGTTTCCAGGTTTCTTCCAAGGTGGATTCCCGCACAATCCTAGACCAGGGCGGTGCCGAACAGCTGCTCGGTCACGGCGATATGCTCTACCTCCCTCCGGGCAGTGGGGTGCCAGTGCGGGTTCATGGCGCCTTTGTGGACGATCATGAAGTGCATAAAGTCGTCGCGGACTGGACCCGGCGCGGAGAACCCGAATATATCGACGGCATTGTTGATGACAGCAACAACAGTATTCCAGTGCCTGGCCTGCAGTCTGAGGGCGGTGATGAAGATGACCCTGAGGCTGATGCTCTTTACGATGAAGCGGTTGCCTTTGTCACCAAATCGCGCAAGGCGTCCATCTCTTCAGTTCAGCGCCAGCTTCGCATCGGCTACAATCGCGCCGCGCGAATTATCGATGCCATGGAGGCTGCCGGAGTTGTTTCACCGGCGGGGCATAATGGCAACCGTGAGGTACTGGCTCCGCCTCCAGCCTAAAAAAAGGAGGGGCGGCGCCATCCAAAGTTAAGCTGCGGTTCACTTCCCGCTGACTAATCTTTAGGGAAATCAACATACTGGAAATCAATGATGAAGAATATTCTGCGCAACTTCCTGCTGGTATTGACCGTTGCGAGCAGTGCAGTCTGGGCCGATGCTACAGAAGAACTCGGCAAACTCCTGCAACCGTTGTCTTCCCTTTCAGGAAACTTTAAGCAAACGCTGATTGATGAGCGCGGTAAGGTATCGCAAAAAAGCAATGGTAGTTTTTCAGTACAGCGGCCAGGCAAGTTGCGCTGGAAAACCGGCGAGCCATACGCCCAGTTATTGGTAACGAATAATAAAACCCTTTGGCTCTATGATCCGGATCTTGAGCAAGTCACTATACGCCCGGTGGATGAGCGTATGAAAGAGACCCCTGCTTTACTTCTCGGCGGTAAGGTTGAGGATATTCGTAAATCATTCGATGTGGCTTTAAAGGACGGTATTTATCAGCTGACGCCAAAAAATCCAAAGGCGCCATTCAAGTCTATGGAAATCCGCTTTGCTAAAAATGGTCTGCCGTCTGCTATGAAAGTGCGCGACAGCATGGGGCAGAGCACGGAGATTGTTTTCAACAGTTTGAAAGCAAACCCGAAACTTTCCGAGTCCATCTTTAATTTCAAGCCGCCCGCTGGTACAGACATAATCAAAGATGAGTGACCTGTTTCAAACCCCGCAACGGCATCAGCCGCTGGCCGCAAGAATGCGGCCTAATTCTCTGGCCCACTATGTGGGCCAATCGCATTTATTGGGAAAGGGAAAGCCGTTGCGGGAAGCGGTTGAGCGCGGCCAGTTACACTCAATGATCCTGTGGGGACCACCAGGAGTCGGCAAAACCACATTTGCTCGGCTGTTAGCTGAGGAGTGTGATGCGCGCTTTGCTACCCTTTCAGCGGTGTTGGCGGGGGTGAAGGATATTCGGCAGGCAGTGGCAGAGGCCGAGCAACAGCGCATGCAGTCAGGCCGCAATACCATTCTTTTTGTCGACGAAGTACATCGTTTTAATAAGGCGCAGCAGGATGCTTTCTTGCCCTATGTAGAAGAGGGCACGGTGACTTTTGTTGGCGCTACTACCGAAAACCCGGCTTTTGAGCTGAACAACGCCCTCTTATCCCGCTGCCGTGTGTATCTACTGCGCAGTATTCCCGAAGAAGATCTAATCGGGCTGCTTGGGTATGCTCAGCAGACGGATGATCAACTGCGCGAGCGCAATGTTTATATCCCAAAAGAAGTTTTGGCTAAAATTGCCCGCGCGGCCGATGGGGATGCGCGCAGTGCCCTGAACCTGCTGGAAGTCGCCTGCGATTTGGCCAGGGAGGAGGGTGGTAGGTTGCTGGTCGATGAGGATGTGCTCAGTGAAGTACTCAGCGCTGACGTGCGTCGATTTGACAAGGGCGGTGATTATTTTTATGACCAAATTTCCGCCATGCATAAATCGGTACGGGGTTCCGACCCCGATGCCGCGCTTTATTGGTTTGTGCGCATGCTCGATGGTGGTTGTGATCCCTTATATGTCGCCCGCCGGGTAGTGCGAATGGCCAGTGAAGATATTGGCAATGCCGACCCGCGAGCATTGCAATTGGCTCTTAATGCCTGGGATGTACAGGAGCGTCTCGGTAGTCCCGAAGGAGAGCTGGCCATTGCGCAGGCAATTACCTATCTTGCTGTCGCGGCGAAAAGTAACGCAGTTTATAGCGCTTATAAGCGCGCAGTGGCGGATGTGCGCCGTGATCCCAGCTACGAGGTGCCGGTGCATCTGCGCAATGCCCCCACGAAGTTGGCGAAAAGTTTGTCGCATGGGGCCGAGTACCGCTATGCCCACGACGAGCCAGATGCTTTCGCAGCCGGGGAAAACTACTTCCCTGAAGAAATTGCGGATAGAGAGTATTACCAGCCGGTTCCCCGTGGGCTGGAGTTAAAAATTTCCGAAAAGTTGCAAGTGTTGCGCCGGCTTAACAGTGAGAGTGAGCAGCAACGTTATAAGAAGAAACCGTAAGGATTTAAGGTAAAAGACCATGCAGTGGCTGGCCATCGCCATAGGTGGTGCCTTGGGGGCAATACTTCGTCACCAGATAAGCGTCTGGAGCTATCCGGTATTCAGTGGGAAGTTCCCGCTGGGTACGTTGATCGTGAATGTGCTTGGATCATTTCTGATTGGCATCGCCTACATTTTGATCACCCATAGAGCAATGCTCGGAGAGGAGTGGCGCCTGCTAATCATGACAGGAATGTTCGGTGCACTGACCACCTTTTCCACTTTCTCCCTAGAAAGCTTGATACTGTGGCACAATGGCCAACCTTTGATGGCTCTTGGCTATATTGTCGGCAGTCTCATTTGCTGTCTGGCGGCCACGGGAGCCGCGGTCGCCCTAGCGACGCGTTATTTTTAACCAATATTTATTTTAATTCTGTTGTAGGAGCCTGATTACAGGCGAACTGGAAACGATGCTCGATCCCAAACTGATTCGCACGGATATGGACCAAGTGGCCGCGGCCCTGAAAAAACGCGGTGTGGAACTGGATACTGCCAAACTGGAAGCCCTCGAGGAGCGCCGTAAAGAGCTGCAGGTGCGCACCGAGAGTTTGCAAAACGAGCGCAATAGCAAGTCGAAAAATATCGGGCGAGCTAAGGCCTCCGGAGAAGATATTGCTCCGCTGCTCAAAGAAGTCGAGTCCCTCGGGGGCGAGTTACAAAATGCCAAGCAGGCGCTGTCTGAGTTGCAGAAAGAGCTGGATGCGATTCTGTCCGCAATTCCCAACCTGCCGGATGCTTCGGTGCCCGAAGGCGAGAGCGAAGATGACAATGTGGAAGTACGTCGCTGGGGGCAGCCCCGTAGCTTCGATTTTGAGATCAAAGATCATGTAGATCTCGGCTCCCAGCTCGGCGGTCTCGATTTTGAGATGGCGGTAAAACTTACCGGATCGCGCTTTGCTGTGATGTCCGGTGAAGTAGCGCGTTTACACCGTGCTCTCGCCCAATTCATGCTCGATACGCACATTGAGGAGCATGGTTATAAAGAAACTAACGTACCGGTGGTCGTCAATGGTGACTCCCTGTATGGAACCTCGCAGCTGCCAAAGTTCGAGGAGGATCTGTTTAAGCTGACCGATGAGCGTGGCTTCTATCTGATTCCGACAGCAGAAGTGCCTCTTACTAATATGTATCGCGATCATATTGTCGAGGACAGTAATTCTTTGCCGCACAAGCTGGTCGCGCATACAACCTGCTTCCGTTCTGAGGCCGGTTCACACGGCCGCGACACTCGCGGCATGATTCGCCAGCACCAGTTTGAAAAAGTGGAATTGGTGTGGGCGGCGCGCCCGGACCAGTCCGAGGAAGCGCTGGAGACCCTTACCAAAAATGCTGAGGCGATCCTGCAAAAGCTGAACCTGCCTTACCGCACTGTAGTGTTGTGTGGTGGTGATATTGGTTTCGCTGCGCGCAAGACTTACGATATCGAAGTCTGGATTCCCTCTCAGGACAAGTACCGCGAAATCTCTTCCTGCTCCCTTGTGGGTGACTTCCAGGCTCGCCGTATGAAGGCGCGTTGGCGCAACCCGGAAACCGGCAAGCCGGAATTGTTACACACACTGAATGGCTCCGGCTTGGCAGTAGGGCGCACCTTGATTGCAGTGCTGGAAAACTACCAACGCGAGGATGGCAGTATCGAGGTCCCTGAAGCGCTGCGCCCCTATATGCGTGGTCAGGAAGTAATCTCTGCTGCCTGAGCGCAGTGACTTAAAAGGGCGAACGTTATGTTCGCCTTTTTTCTTTTCTGGGTAAAATACTACCCGACTGCTTGTTTGATGGATTAATCAGTGCGTTATCTCCCTCTTGCATTCGATGTAAAAAATCGCCCCAGCTTAATCGTTGGCGGAGGCTCCATTGCCACACGAAAGGCCCGCTTACTGCAAAAGGCGGGGGCTCGGATTCTGGTGGTATCCCCGGATATCACGGAAGAATTACACCGGATTGTGGTTGACTCTGATGGAGAGTGGCATCGGGTAACATATTCTGTTGAGCATTTGGATCTAGCCGATTTGGTGATTGCGGCAACGAGCAGCTCTGAGGTCAATGGCTGTGTATCCAGGGATGCGCAGAGGCGCCGCTTGCCGGTAAATGCAGTGGATGCTCCGGAATTGTGCACTTTTACTTTCCCTGCAATTGTCGAACGTGGCGATCTATCCATCGGGATCAGTAGTGGTGGTGTGGCCCCAGTTCTCGCCCGCCGCATTCGCGCCCAGCTTGAGGCATTGCTTTCCCCTGGGCTCGCATCACTGGTTGATTTCGCTTCGCGTATGCGCTCACAGGTGAAGCAGGCGTTGCCGGAGGCGCGGCGTAAGAATTTTTGGGAATGGGTCTTTACTGGGCCTGTTGCCCGTCGGGTGGAAGTGGGTCAGCTGGCAGATGCTGAGAGGGAATTCTTGGGCGCGTTGCAAGATTGGCAGGGGAGCCCCAACCCGCTTGGAGAAGTTTATTTGGTTGGGGGTGGCCCCGGAGATCCCGATTTATTAACTTTCCGCGCGTTGCGACTAATGCAGCAAGCGGATGTGGTGCTGTACGACCGCCTGGTTTCTCCAGAAGTTATGGACTTAGTCCGAAGAGATGCCGAGCGTATTTATGTCGGCAAAAAAAAGGCATTTCATGCCGTACCCCAGGATGATATCAACCAGTTACTGGTTGATCTGGCCAGGCAGGGAAAGAAAGTTCTGCGCCTGAAAGGTGGTGATCCCTTTATTTTTGGGCGTGGTGGAGAGGAGATCGACAAACTGGCCGACGCCTCAATTCCTTTTCAGGTGGTACCGGGAATAACCGCTGCAGCGGGGTGTGCCAGCTATGCGGGGATTCCGCTGACTCATCGAGATCATGCGCAGTCGGTACGTTTTATTACGGGCCATCTAAAAGAAGGTAGTCTCGACCTGCCATGGAATGAGCTGGCTTCCGGTAGCCAAACCCTGGTTTTTTATATGGGATTAACGGGCCTGCAAACAATATGTACAGAGCTGGTTCAGCATGGCCTACCGACAGCCACGCCGGCGGCGCTGATTGAAAAAGGCACTACCAAGGCACAAAGGGTGATCATCGGTGATCTCAATACGCTTCCCGCTCTTGCCCAAGAAAAGGCTGTACGGGCGCCTACGCTCACCATTATTGGTGGTGTGGTGGGGTTACATAAAAAACTCAGCTGGTACCAATCCAGCGAGCGCTAAATGGGCTTTGGCAGGCTAATTACTATTGTACAGGCCTGAAACTACCTAGGTAAGACCTATACTGAGAGGGTCTTTCCGTCAGGTATTTGTGTCATGCTGCTGACGATAATTTGCTTTTATTGCACTAATTTTGTGCGATTCTTTCTTCCGCAACAGCCCGAGTTTCCACAAATTGGCCTATTAAGTCACGACTCCCGCCGCTATAGATACCAATATCGCCAAAAGAAGGCGTTGGTACGCTGGCTATGGATAGGGGTTTCTCTGGTTATGCTGTGCTTTCCACTTTTACCTTTAGTAGTTGGCCTAGCTTTTTTTACCACCTTCCTGTCATTCGCTATTCTGGATGAGACTGCCTAATGTCTGTTTCCAATGGTTAATCTAAAAATCCTGTCATGAGCATTAGCGGCACAGGCTTGTGCCGCAGCGAGTGTGGGTGGGGATAGGCCTGAATAAATTTTTTATCAGTATTTTCAGTAAAGTTACGGCAGTTATTGCAGCCTGAGCAGATAGCGGCTCTCCCCCTCAATAAAAGGGGAGGGGTTCCCCTCGACCCAATCTTCGTGGCCTTTGTCAAAAAACGGGGATAACGGGTGACTGCTTTGCCCTGTAGCCATATGAAAAATACCCTGCTCTTCGCGCCCAGGGGAAATAACCATTCGCTCTGAGGCACCATGGTTTGGAGATTGAATGCGGGGCATATGGGTGTCTCCTGACAATTGGTCCTTGGGCATGGCGGTAAACCAATCTATGGCCGAGACTGCTTTTGCCAATGGGTGTCGAATGGAAGCCGTGTTTTGCTCACCCCAGGTTTGCTCTAGTAGTGGGAGCCCGCCTATCGACATTTTATCCAGTACTTGGTTAAGTGCAGATAGCTTCAGAGCTGTCCAAGACTCAAAGTCGGGATTCAGTAAATGCTGTGGCTCTTCTTGCGCAAGGGCCCAGATCGGATACTCAAATTGACGTTTTAACTGGCCGAAGGAAAAGTTCGGTTGGGTTTTTCGCATAAAAGTAAGAATGGGGGCGGTACTCAGCTCCATAAACTTTAAACGATAGTTACGTATAATCCGGTACCCAACCGAATTAGTGCTGGCGTGTCCACCCCAGTCGCGAACGAGTTGATAGGCTTCTTTATAGCCTTCTCGGTCATGTAGAAGTTCTGAGAGATGTTGCTGCCATCGCTGAAAAAAGATAGCGCGATCATCCAGCTGTATATCCAATAGCGCTCGCTCATTAAATTGTTGGCGGGCAAGCAGGCTGTCGCGAATTTGCTGCTGTCGGGCACCGAGAGCATAGCCATGGTCGCCCATTATTGTTAGCCAGTCACCGCTCAGGATGCGGGCATTAGCGCTCCAAAGGCGGTGGTTGTCAGGGTTGTAAATTCGCGGTTGTTCCTCCTTCGTAAGATATCCGTTCCAGTAAATAGTCCCACCGGCCCAACTTACTGAACGGCTGCCATCAAAGCCAATACGCTTGGGAATGGGTCCAGCGATTGTCCAGCCAATATTGCCTTCTTTATCGCCTACAACAAAATTCTGGTGAGGAATACCGATGTCTGGGCCCAGGTCTAATGCCTCGCTGGCGGAGGTAATAGATTCCATCCGCAGCAAGTTCATATTGCCACCGGAAATATCGTGGGCAACCCAGCGGTAGGCGAGGGGGGTTCCCCGGTGGTCTTTACCGATAACAGGTCCCCAGACGGTTTTTTCTACTGCTATGGTTTCATCTTTGGCACCTTTTACTTTTATGGTTTCCTGTTCGATAGAGAGATCTCGCCAGCCATCCGGGGTCAGATACTGGGTTCCATCAGAGTTTAATTCCAGTGGGATAAGGTCACCCCAATCCGCTCCGGTATTGGTAAAGCCCCAGGCAACTGCGCCATTACTACCTGCTACCACAATTGGGCCCCCGGGCAGGGTCACACCGCGGATACTTCTTTCAGTTCCTGGAATATTCCAGCCGGCGCGAAACCAGATATTGGGTACAGCCAGTCCCAGGTGCATGTCGTTCGCGAGTATGGCACCACCATGTTCTGTTAAAGCCCCCCCAACAACCCAATTGTTACTACCGTAAACTTTGTCATCACTCTGCATGGCTTGATAAGTAATGGGATCGCTTGTATCCAGTAATGAATAGATAGGTGTTTCTGGAATATTATCGAGAGATTCCGCTTCGCCAATTAGAGGGGCATCCCAAATACCTCCGGCGGGAAAGAAGAAAGCATAGAGATCTTGGGGTAACAGATCTGCTAAGGCGGTATCGCGCCGCTCAAACTTGCCCTCTTCACTTTGCAATGTTAAGTACATGCTAAAGGTTGCCAGCAGGCTGTCTGCTGCGTTCCATGGCCTGGGCTCTTGCCCCAGAAGCAAATACTCCCAGGGTTTAGCGTTCAGATACTGCAGGCCAAAATTTACCCCTTGAACATAGTGGTTGAGAAGTTGGCGCTGGTCTTCAGGCATAGCCGCAATATTCCTCTCTGCCCGCTTGCGAAACTGGTGTCTACGGACCTTTTTATCTTTCTTTAGTGCGGCGGCTCCTACCAATTCAGACAGCTCACCGGCGGAGCTTCGGCGCAACAGGTCCATCTGGAAAAAGCGCTCCTGGGCATGTAATAAGCCCAGGGCAAAAGCGCTGCTATTACGGTCATCGGATTGAATGATTACTACACCCTGCTTATCCCGGTGAATTAATGCGGGTTCTAGTAGTTGCCCTGTGACAATACTTCCTTCGAGTGATGGCAGGCTTTGTCGCCACCAACCCCAGACTGCGAGAAGAGCAATTGCGATGAGTGCCGAAATTACAACGAGTAAGGGCAATACACGACTTTTTAAATAAGACGAACGCACCATAGTTTTTCCCGTATAGCGGTTAATGAAATGGACGTTGGTAAAATCGGACTCTATAGAATCCGTAAATATATAAGTTACTAGAGAACACACCTTAGTAACTTTTCGTGACGATAATAGATAGCTATTTTCGCCGATTAACCTGTCTTTTCGCGCAATCCTTCACAAAACTGACCAGTCATAAGAAAAAGGTCATGTCGGGGTTTTAAATCCAAAAAGGCGACCGTAAGATGGCGTGGAATAACAAAAATAAAAAACCAATACATCACGCTGTATAACAATAAATGCGAGGACGCGATGATGCACGATGTTGGTAGCACCGTAAAAAACCGTCAATTTAACCTCTCTATCCTCTCCGGCGCTATTGCCTTCTTTACAGCTGTGAGCGCTAATGTTCAAGCTGCAGAAATTGAAGAAGTTGTAGTTACGGCACAAAAGCGAGCGGAAAACCTGCAGGAAGTACCGATCGCGATTTCCGCATTTACCGGGGAAAATATAAAAGAGTCGGGTGTCAAAAATCTCACGGATCTAGGCCGGTATACACCTGGTGTCGAGATGCACAATGATACCGCTTTGCAGCCAACATACAGTATCCGCGGTATTCAAACCAACGATTGGACCGTGGGATCCGATCCGGCCGTTGCTGTTTATGTGGACGGTGTCTACACCGGTCGCGGTGCGGGCGCCGAAATTCCCCTGACGGATATAGAAAGAGTGGAGGTTCTGAAAGGCCCACAAGGTACGCTTTTTGGGCGTAATGCTACGGGTGGGGCCATTCATATTATTACCACCAAGCCCCAGGCAGATAATACCGTCGAGCTAAATCTCACCGCTGGTAATTATGGCCGCCAGTCCTCCGATCTGCTTCTCAATCGCCAGCTAACCGATACGCTTTCCGCTCGTTTCTCCGCATCCACTAACCGCCGAGACCCCTTTGCGGATAATTTGGCGGGTGGTTTTTCAGTAGGTGATCAGGATACCCAGACCTACCGCGCATCTGTTCTGTGGGAGCCTGCGGAAGATATTGAGGTGCTATGGCGGGCAGACTATGGCGTAATGGATCAGGGTAGTGCGTTGCGCACAACTATTGTGCCCAGCCTAAAAGAGGGAACCGATGTATTCGGGGACTACGCTCTGGATACACCAACCATTGAAGATCGAGATTCTTTCGGCACTTCCCTGACCGTTAGCAAAGAGTTCGATAACTTTACCCTTACCTCGATCACGGCTTATCGAAAGTTTGATGCGCACCTGCAGCAGGACGAGGATGGCACAGCCAATCCTGACCATATGTTTGGGTCTGCGAATACAGATGACCAAAGCCAGTTCTCGCAGGAATTCCGCCTCAACGGTGCTACCGACTCGATTAAATGGACTCTGGGAGCCTCATACTCCCAAGAGGAGCTGGACCACACAACTTACGCTTATTTCACTACCGGTTCTGTTGAATCTTTTGCCGTTTACGAAGGTATCAAAGAGAGTTTTCCAGAATTGACCCAAACAGAGCAGGAAGACCTGGCGGTTATGAATCGGCAGTTATTGCAGTCGATGGGGCTGGAAGGCGTTGCCAGTGCGACTTTTGTCTATGACTTGATGTTGCAAAGTGGCCAGGTGGATGCGTTACTTCATGCGCTAGGCGCGCCGGTAAGTGGCAGTATGCTCAGGGCGGATCAGGTTGTAGAGCAGATGATGGCAGGCTTCCAGCCCTGGATAGCTTCTGATGCCCCTTGGAATGAGAGTGTGCGCAATACTGGTGATTACCGCTCTACAGCGCTCTATGGTGATATGACCTGGAGTATCACCGACAAAATGGATCTGACGGTCGGTGCCCGCTACACCTACGATAAGAAAGATTTCACTATTCAAACCGCCTATGGCAACAGTATCCCGCTGTCATTGTCTGGCGGAGACGTGGATCTCCTAGATGAAAATGGCAATAAAGTCGGCAGCATCACACTGCCAACAGTTGACCTGGGCTCACAGCTTTTTGGCATCGCCTTTTATAACAATGGTCAAACAGAGTTAAATTCCAAGCTGAGTGATAGCTGGAGTGATATTTCCGGCCGCATCGTGCTCGACTATCGCTGGACTGATGAGATGATGACCTTTATCTCCTTGGCGGATGGTTTTAAGGCCGGCGGATTTAACAGCCTTAACTTTGGTCCAGGTGTGGAATCCTCATTTGATCAGGAAGATGTCGTCAATTTGGAAGTGGGGCTTAAGAGTAGCCTGTTTGATAACCGCGTGCGTCTAAATGCGTCTGTATACACCTATGAGTATAAAAACCTTCAGGAGTTGGATCTGGTCGGTTACCCAATCCCCAGCTACAACCTGAGAAATGCTGACGCTGAGGGGACCGGTGCCGAGATAGAAGTGCAGTGGGCCGCTACCGATAGTCTATTCATTGCCGGTAATTATTCATACTTGGACACGGAATTCACAGACTATCAAATTATTACGGTTATTGGTGAAACCGAGGAAGACTCCAAGGTTGGTCAGGCCAGGGTTTCCACTCCCGAAAGTAAGCTCAACCTGATGGCTGAGTACACAGTGGATTTAGCTTCAGGTGGAGAGTTTGTATTCCGTGGAGATTATAACTGGACGGATGAGCGCATCGGCTCCATCACCGATAGAACCCGCATCGTGGATGATTATCAGTTATTTAATCTGCGTGCTGCTTGGAATAGCGCATCGGATAACTATTCAGTAGCCCTTTGGGTGCAGAATTTAACCGATGAGGAAATCGCTGGGGGTTATGGTGGCACTGGTGCTGCGATCGGGGCGAGCCCGGCATGGCGTTTTATGCCGAGAATGTATGGCGCAGATTTTACTGCACGATTTTAATTCATTATTCATGTCAGCATGACGAGAGTGTGGGCCGGTTATCCGGCCCTTTTTTTTGCATGAGTTTTTCTTAATTGAATAAAGTGGCGTGGATTAGATCGTGTAGTTCTGCAAGCTCTTAGGAATACGCCTAAAACTGCGTATGATGATTTCAATAGAACTGAATTCTATCGTAGTTGATAATTGATATGACAATATTTGCAGGTGAAGTATCTCTGGAAGAGTTACAGCAGCGGGTTCTTTTAGCTTATCAAAGGGTGCGGGGGGAGACAGAGTGTCTTGCTGCACCTTTATCTGTCGAGGATATGCAGCTGCAGTCGATGCCGGATGCGAGCCCAACCAAGTGGCACCTGGCGCACACCAGCTGGTTTTTTGAAACATTCTTACTCGCTCCTTACCTCCCCAATTACCAGCTCTTTGACCCGCATTTTCACCATCTTTTTAATTCCTACTACAACAGTTTGGGTACCCCATACTCCAGACCGCAAAGGGGGGTAATCTCCAGGCCTGGAATTGAGCGCATCTACGCCTATCGCCAGTCTGTAGATACGGCAATAGAACAGCTGTTAGATATAGCCCCCATTACTTCAACCATTAGTGCTTTGCTGGATCTTGGCCTCAATCATGAGCAGCAACACCAGGAATTACTGCTGACTGATATCAAGCATGCTCTATCGATGAATCCAATGGCACCTGCTTATAGTGATAATACTCACGAAGAAGAAGCTGAGAGTGTTGCTGCCCTTTGCTGGCTGGAAATACCCGGCGGATTCTATGGTATCGGTAGTGATGGGGAGGATTTCTTTTTTGATAATGAAGGGCCTGTACACCAACAGTTTCTGCCTGACTTTTCAATTGCTTCACGTTTAGTCAGTAACGCTGAATATCTGGAGTTTATTGAGGATGGAGGCTATCAACAGCATCGCCTGTGGTTGTCGGATGGTTGGTCAAAGGTGCAAAAGAACGCTCAGAAACATCCTTTGTACTGGCGTGAAACGAAAGACGGCTGGCAGCAATATACGTTACATGGGTTACAACCGTTGAATGGTTTTGAACCTGTGCATCACCTTTCGTTTTATGAGGCGGATGCCTTTGCCACCTGGGCCGGCAAAAGACTGCCAACAGAATTTGAGTGGGAGGCAGCGGCTTGTCACTTGCGACAAGTAAATCAGCTTGCCAGTGCCAACTTGTTGGAAAAACGTTATCTGAAGCCCTTGGCGGCTCAAAATGGCCATACCCAGTTCTTGGGGGACCTTTGGGAATGGACTTCTAGTGCTTATTTGCCATACCACGGTTTCAAGGCCCACAAGGATGCAGTTGGCGAGTACAACGGCAAATTCATGTGTAACCAGAAGGTCTTGCGCGGAGGATCCTTCGCAACCCCATCTGATCATATCAGAATCAGTTACAGGAATTTCTTTTATCCACATCAAGCGTGGCAATTTACCGGTGTCCGATTGGCAGGAGACTAAAGTGAAAGCAGCCGTATCGTCAGTTATTGAGAATCAACTCCAGAATAATGAGTTCCTGGGGGATGTTTTGGAGGGGCTGAGTAGAAAAAGAAAGACATTGCCTTGCAAATATTTATACGATGAAGTTGGTTCACGCCTGTTTGAGGAAATCTGCGATTCACAAGATTACTACCTGACCCGAAATGAGGCGGATATATTTACAACCTATCGGGATGAAATTGCTCAAAAATTTGGACCTGAAACACTGCTGATAGAACCAGGTGCAGGGAATTGTGAGAAGGTAGAAGAGCTTCTTGATGCTATGGATTCCCCCAGGGGTTACTGCCCAATAGATATTTCTCCCGAGATTTTACTGGAGGCAGAAAAACGGATCAAAAAGAGTTTACCGGGAGTCCAGGTATGGAGTGAGGTGGGTGATTTTTCCCAATCTGAGGTATGGAATAAGCTTATTCATGTTTCCTCAAGAAAAAAAGTTATCTTTTTTCCGGGGTCCACAATAGGAAATTTTGAGCCATTGGAGGCGGAGCGCCTCTTGAAGTTGTTTGCCTCGAACCTTGATGCTGGCGATGGCTTGTTGATTGGTACAGACCTAGTCAAGGATTCTGTGATTTTAGAGCGAGCCTATAACGATAGTGATCACGTTACTGAGCGGTTTAATCTGAACCTTCTGCAAAGGATCAATGTTGAGCTAGGAGCAAACTTTGATCTTTCTCTATTCGCGCATCGAGCATTTTACCACCCGTTGCGTCAGCGAGTGGAAATGCACTTGGTTTGTCTTAAAAACCACAGTGTTTCTATAGCGGATACATGTATAGACTTTATTGAAGGGGAAACAATCCATACTGAAAATAGCCACAAGTATTCAATTGCTGGGTTCAAGAGTTTATTGGCCCGCAGTGGATTTGAGTCCGTTTGCTTTTGGCAGGATTCTGCTAAGACTTATGTGATTCATTACGCTCAGGCTATTTAAAATTTGAATAAAGAGGTGGCAGTTGAAAAAGATTTTTTTATTGCTTCTATTTGCTATCGCAATAGTTGGTGGTGCTTTCGCAGAAAGCGGTGATGACGCTGCGGAACTTATTGTTTATAAGCATCCTTTATGTTTTTGCTGTAAAAAATGGATGGCGCACCTAAAGGAAAAGGACTTCACGGCCACCTCTGTTTTTAAAGTGAATATGCAGGAGGTTAAACGTAAATGGGGTATTCCTAGAGGAATGGAAGGCTGCCACACAGCGGTATGGCGCGATCAGTATGTTTTTGAGGGGCATGTTCCGGCTATGTATATCCAGAATTTCCTGGCCTCACCGCCAGAGGGTAGTGTGGGGCTAATAGTTTCAGGGATGCCGGTTGGGAGCCCTGGAATGGAAGATGGTGAAAAATTCGAACCTTATAATATCTATTTGTTGCTCCAAAATGGCGATTACCGTTTATATGCGCGTATAGAGAAACCTAAAAAAGCTTAAGTATATCTAATGGCTTCTTTATTTCTCACTACTGTAGGTTTTGTTGCTGTTTACTGCCAGGATGCATACCAGAGAATCCAGATATAACTTATCAGTACGCTTATAAAACTGACTGGCAGCATCAGGTAAAAGAATTGCCAGAAATTAAAAGGCTTTACCCCGAATTTCTCTGCCTGCTGTAGCACGATAACATTACTGGCCGCGCTAATAATAAACAGGTTGCCGGCAACTGTAGATATTGCGGAAAGCATCATTAAGGTTTGGGGGTCACGTTGATGCAAAAGGTTAAGGTAGATCTCTACTACTGGTACATTGGAGAATAGCTGGCTTGCAAAGAAGCTGACAAAAGCTACGGTCTCTGGTTCTGCTAAATCAATATTGCCCATTTTCAGGAAGTGCTGGAGAGAGCCAGATTGTAGCAGTGATCCGGTTACAACAAACATAGAAACAAAGAAAAAAAGAGTGGGCCAGTCTACCTCTCTTAATATCCGTCTGCGCTCATGGCTGGCCAAATATATCGGCAAACAAGCGGCTAGCCCGATTTGCCCAATACTTGGGTGATATATGCCATCCACGTTGTGTAGGATACTGGCAAGGACAATAAAGATTAATAATAGGGCTGCAGATAAAAGTGCCGGCCACTTTTGCGCAACCTTTTCCGCCTCCCTGTACTCTTTACTAGCTTCGTAATTGATTATATCGCTGGTTTTGAAAAAACGTTTCAGCCATAGCATGGACAGAAACATAGTGACGATAGCGGGCGCAAGAGTCCACTGGGCAAAAACGACAAACATATTGTCGAAGTTCCCGGCGTTGGCAATCAGTATGTTTTGGGGATTGCCTACGGGGGATACCATGCTGCCAATTGTGACTGTTGCACAGAGTGTAATCAGGAGTGGAATCAGTCCCCATTTCATATTCCGTGCAAGTACAATTGCAATGGGTACACCAATTACAGCAGCGGCATCATTGGTAAGAAGGGCTGCACAAATTGCCATTACGAGGATATAACTTATTAATACAAGACTTGGATGCTTGATTGAAAGAATCCGATGGCTGATTTGTGCGGATATCCCTGTATCGTACAGAGCTGAGGCAATAGAGAAGACCGAGAATAAATATAATATCAGATCCCAATCTATGGCCCAGAAAGCCTCTCTAAAGGTAATTTGACGCATGAGCAGCAAAGCGATCGCACCAAGGGTCATAATATGCCAGATGCGAATCGTGGAGGGGAGCCACTGCCGGGCAGCAATCATTAAGAAGATGATCGCCGATACTATCAGGCTAAGGGACATTGGCGCAGCCTCGGATGTCGTCTCTGCTTACTGCTACTCTAAAAATCATTCTCCGCTTCTTATACTTGGTGTCAGGGCATTCACCTGGGCTGATAAATCCCACAATAAGACTTCTCTATGAGTTTAAACAAGCCTCTTCTTTTTACGAACTTCTTCGCGGGAGATGTGGTTGCAGGTTTAGGTCCTTATTTGGCGATATACCTGTTGTCAGCTATGCACTGGAAGCCAGGGGATATTGGCATTGTTTTAGCTATTGGTGGCATCACTACGGTTTTATTACAAACACCCGCAGGGGCTTTTATCGATAGCACCCGCTTTAAGCGTATGCTAATAGCAGCTTGCGGAATCATTATTGCGATTGTCTCTATCGCTATTGTTGCACTGGCCAATCACAAACCTGTCATTTATGGCTCCCAGGTGTTAATGGGGGCGGCTATTGCTTTCGTGGCTCCCTCTATTGCAGCCATTACTCTGGGAGTTTGTAGTGATAAGACTTTTACATTACAGACAAGTGCTAACCAGGCGGCCAATCATGCGGGCAATGTATTTGCTGCGGCGATTGCTGGAATTGTAGCGCTAACGATCGCTGCGGAAGGGGTTTTCTGGTTGATGGCCGTTATGGGCGTATTAATGGCTATCTCAGTTGGATTTATTCCTGCTCATTCAATTGATCATATTCGAGCACGGGGCGGTGAACGGCGCGATGTTTCGGGAAAAAGGGAGCCTGCCGGTTTTTCTGTATTGCTTACCGATAAACGCCTGATCGCTTTGGCTGTGAGTGTTTTTCTATTCCATTTTGGCAATGCGGCTATGTTGCCTCTGGTCAGCCAGAAGCTGTCACTCAATTCGAATGTGAACCAGGCCATTGCTTTTACCTCTGCCTGCATAATTGCTGCGCAATTTTGGATGATGTTGATGTCACTAATGTGTGCAGCCAAAGCCGATGCCTGGGGACGTAAAGTTATCTTTATGATCGGTTTTTGTATTAACCCAATTCGTGCGCTCTTGTTTATGTCTACAGATAACCCTTTCTTTTTAGTGGCTATACAGTCGTTAGACGGTGTGGCCAACGGCATCTTTGGGGTGATCATCATTCTGATGTGCGCCGATCTTACTAAGGGTACAGGACGCTTCAACATTACTCAGGGCGCCATGGCTGCTTTAGTGGGGATTGGTTCTGCCTGCAGTAATTTCTCGGCAGAATATGTTGTTCAGTACTTCGGGTATAACGCCGCGTTCTTATCGCTGGCGGGGATTGCCACTATTGCCGCAACCTTCTTTCTGATCTTCGTGCCTGAAACCATGTCCAAAACTAAGGTTCAGCTGCAGTAATAACACACGATACCCGTCGCCTAACCCAACATATGTCCTCGCAGGTTATATACTGATGATATTCGCGCAATACTTTCGAGGGGCAGCTACCCCTCATGCTTCGCGAAGCCAGCTCTGCTTGGTCGCTATATAGAAGTGCCTAAATTGAGCAGAGTAGGGCAGGTAAATAGCAATAGCGGAATCCGGTATATGACTGATCAGTTTATCCCCGCCACAGGTCTTGGAAACTGTCATATTCAAACCGTCTTTGGCCGTGTGCATCGCCCAGCTCCATGGATAGAAACCCAGTGCCGTTGGTATGAAACGCCGGACGGGGATTGTCTCGCACTACTCACTCCTCGCCCTTTGGTTGATGACCCTGAACTCCCATTAGTCTTGATTCTCCATGGTCTAGGTGGCTCGGTGGCTTCTCCCTATGTCCAGGGTATGATGGAATCCTTACTCGCACGCCGCTACCAGGTTGCTGTCATGCACTTCCGCGGTTGTGGGGGTGTGCCAAACAGGTTGCCCCGGGCATACCACAGCGGAGATAGTGAGGATCCACGTTGGTTGGTAGAACAGCTGAGGGGGGAGTTACCCCTGACCCCAATTACGGTGGTGGGTTACTCGTTGGGTGGCAATGTACTGCTTAAGATGCTGGGGGAGGATGGAACCTGCAGCCCGGTGGCTGCGGCGGTGGCGATATCTTCTCCAATGGATCTCCATGCGTGTAGTCGCAAGATTAATACTGGCCTTTCCAGACTTTACCAGCGCCATCTTTTGAGTTGCCTGCGCCTCACTCTCAAACAAAAGGCGCAAGACCCCTGTATGGCGGCAGCTCTGCCAAATGTGGATGATGCTACGGTCTTTGCCAACTTCCGGCGCTTTGACAACACTTTTACCGCGCCCTTGCATGGGTTTCGGGATGTTGATGACTATTACACCAAGGCATCTAGCAAGCATCTTTTACGGGAAATTGGGGTGCCAACGATGGTCGTAAACTCTGTGGATGATCCCTTCGTTTGTCCATCGGCTATTCCCGAGAAGAGAGAAGTGAGCTCCATGGTGCAGTTAGAAGTCACTTTACAGGGGGGGCATGTGGGATTTGTTGGGGGTTCTGTGTGGCGGCCGAATTATTGGCTCGAACATAGAGTCCCCAAATTTCTCGACTTTGTCATTCGGCGGAATAGAGCTTGAATACTCGGCGTCGCTGTTGCGACGCTGAGTAGTTGGGTCAAACGGTTAGCAGCACTGACTACCAGTGTCGCTACTGCTTATTGAAGGGTTAGTAGCCCCCTCAGAGAAAGGCATCTCTCGACCGCAACCGGGAAATAAACCGAAGTGCTGGGAGAAGTCACCGATAAAGTCAAAGTGGGGAGCCAAGCGCGTTTCTGCCAGCATTTTCCACGTATTACCGCAGACAGAAAACACACGCCCCTTCTCAATCCGGTGGTGTCCATCCAATACAAATTCAGTCGGTTGTTCTGGAATGCTCCCCTTATAAACTACAGCCTGGCCGTAGTCTTCACAGTCTTTTTCCAAGCCTGCCAGTTTGAAAAGACGGTAGCTGGCGGAGTAAAAGCGAACACTGCCACAGCGGGCAAGCAAAAGCGCATTGGTCACTTCCAGTGGGCGACTTTGCACCAGTCGGCTATCGCGGAAGCCGCTGGCCTGGGCCAGTTCGAGGAAATCGTTCCAGTAGAGAGCACCACCCAGGCACTCGCCGATAAGTTCGGGATCCGTACGCAGAGTGTCAGGGACGCGCCTATCGGCATACACATCGGAAAAGTAGAACTCTCCACCTTCCTTTAATAATTGATATAGGCCTCGTAACACGGCCCCTTTGTCGGTAGAGAGATTCACGACACAATTGGAGACAATAACATCGAAACTACCCGGTTCCAGGCCGAGTTCATCCAGTTTTTCGATATAACCATGCAGAAAGGTGATGTTGTCATAGCCAAACTTTTCTGCATGATAATCCTGATGCTGGCGGGCAACTTGTAGTTGTTCATCGGTCATGTCAATACCGACCACTTCACCGCTTGCTCCCACGAGTTGGGAGAGGAGGTAGACATCGCGACCTGAACCACAGCCAAGATCGAGAACCCTGCAGCCTTCTAAAAGCGGGGGGCACACGAGCCCGCAACCGTAATAGCGGGAGAGGACTTCTGGATGTATATTGGCTAGTAGCGGCTTCAGCCAACTTGGCACCGCACTGGCATCGCAGCAGGCATCAGTTTTGAGATCTGATGTGCTTTTTAGCTGGCGTCCGTAGTAGTCCTGAACAATATCATGCATGGAGCATACCTTTCGCAGAGTGATTTTCCTTTCGGGCGCTGGGCGCCATTCGAGGGTTGTTTTTTACCTGTCCTTTCTTTTTGTAACAAGTCCCGCTGCTTCACGACTAATAACTTTGTGATTGTGTTGTTAGTACCGGCAGAGGGAATTAAGTTGCCTTTTGGTGTCAGGGTGAGCTGGCTGTTAGATAATTCTCGCTTTTTAGTTAATATCGCCGGTCTCCGCTTCGATTTTATGAGGGAACGTAGTTGAGCGATTACCTTGCCCCTGATGCTTCGCCTGAACCAAGAGTTGAGGAATCTTTGCAGAACCCCCAGTTTCTGGTGGACCTGCGCCAGCAGATGCTTCGTTTTGCCAGCTTGCAGTTGCAGGATGCCCAATTGGCTGAAGATGCTGTGCAAGAGGCCCTTATGGGAGCCCTGAAAAACTCCCGCAGCTTTACCGGGCGATCGGCCCTGAAAACCTGGGTGTTTGCCATCTTGAAGAACAAGATCGCCGACATTTTGCGACAACGGCAGCGCTTTGTTGATGCCGACCAGCTGGTGCGCGGCGATCGCGAGGAGCACGATCACGACGAGTTATTTGATCAAACCGGCCACTGGAGAAAGGATGAGCGACCAAAGAAATGGGCAGACCCCGAGTCGGCCATTCACGACAAGCATTTTTGGCGAATCTTCGATGCATGCCTCAATCATCTGCCTTCCCGTCAGGCGCAAATATTTATGATGCGAGAGTTTATTGAGCTGGAGAGTCACGAGATCTGTGCCGCAGCAGAGATTTCGGTGAGCAACTTAAATGTGACATTGCACCGGGCGCGCCTGCGATTACGTGAATGCCTGGAAGATAACTGGTTTGGCGTGGAGGGCTGAGTCAATGAAATCGTGCCGGGAAGCTACGCGGTTGATGTCGGAGTCCCAGGAGCGCAGGCTGCAGTTGCGGGAGCAGGCCAGCCTTAAGCTGCATTTGGCAATGTGCGCCCCATGTAGGAACTTTGGCAAACAGCTCAGCATCCTCCGTGGTATCAGTAAATCCTATGCCGAGGGTGGGCCGGAAAGAACTGAGGACTAACGTTCCTATAAGTCTCCCAGCGCCATAAACCCAATCGAGAGTTTCAGTTAGGCGCTGGAAGAATTTCAAGCTATCGCCGCGGCCGCCGTGGTGCTCCTACATGCCGATAGGCGATATGCCCTGCCACGAAATGGGGTTGATACCAATAAGACCCACATCGCTCATAGGTCACATTACCGACCGTCACACTGACACAGCTGGGAGGTAGTGTGTAGAGCCAGCCACCAACACCCACGGCAGTAACCCCCCAATATCTAGGGCCTGGATAGGGCCAGTGTCGAGGGCGCCAGGGTGGAGGGTAAGGAGGGTGACGGTGGTGCCCCGGGCGAATGGGGTGGAATGGTGGATGGTTTGGAAACCTGCGCTCAAAGTCCCCCCGTGCAAATTCACCGTGGAAGCCTCCTCCGGGTCCTGGGCGAACCGCATTGAAGTGTCCACCCACATTAAAATGCGCGCCGCGTCCACCAAAATGCTCGCGCGCCTCCACCTGAGAGCTGAACACTGCGGCGAGCAGAGTTCCGGAGAGTAATAGTGGTGCCGCCCATAGTGACAAGGCTCGCGACTTACGATGCTTAGCATGGATCATTGTGGCGCCTCCTGCTTGTTTGGCTCAGCCTTTTTAAACGGGATTTGTTTGTGCTTCCCGGTAGCTGGAGTGAACTCTTTTGCCGCTTCTGGTTTGGCCTTCATCCATTTAAGTGTCGCGATAAAGCGCGGCTTGGCTGGATCGCGGGTATTAACGGTGGATATGCGAAGTGGTAGGGGCTTATCGCCAACCTGGATCCAGATCTCCCAGTCCAGGTTTTCCGAACGGAAAGCCCAGTGCTTGGTACGTTGCCCGTTAACTTTGGGAGAGTTAACCAGAAAGCCCTCCTTGATCCCTGCCCAGGCGTCCGGTTTGCGCCCCCATTCCAGAAGGTCTGCAAAAGGTACTTCAATGCCGTATTCCTTTGCTGCCTTGGAGAGTACTTGGGAGGTGGGTTGAGAGGCCTCCATTTCGGCAAAATAACCATTGCGCGGGGCAATCATGGTGAACTTGCCACCATTGTGAATAAAGTTCCGAGTAATTGAATCAGTAGTCATATCCACGCGCAGTTTATCTGGTGGCATTGCCATGTATCTGACTTTGCCCCCGATCAATAACTTTTGCTCATTCTCAAGTACTACATCGGCAAAAATTCTGGCTTTGAACATCAGCATCTTCATGCTCGCCAGGTATTTTCCCATTGCCTTCAGTGCCTCCATGGCTTTGGGGTCAATAGCTTCACCATTTTGGTCAACTCCCGCCAAGGACTGAGCGCTTTGCCCTTGTCCAGGTGAGGTATCTGGTGGTGAAGAGGGTTGACCTTGACCGGTTGTGTCCCCCGGTGGCGCAGGGGGTTGGCCCTGACCGGTAGTATTGTCACTAGGAGCTGGGGGCTGGCCCTGCGGTGGATTGTTTGAGCCCCCCTGCTGGTCCTGGGTCGGCGGACTACCTGGCTGAGGCGGTGGGGGAGTGGGCTGTGCAACTACGGCCGGAATTAAGGCTATTGACACAGCAAGAAGCATTGCTCTGGTGTGGCAGCCAAGTGGATGAGGGGCAAGCATATACAGATACCTCCCGGTACAAACTCAAGTTAATGGCATCAAAATCAGTGTAGAGGAGTTGAGGGTGACCAAATGGACAGGGGGCTCACTTTGCTGACTAGGGCTTCTATTTCTCAAAGCCGTTGGCGGTGCACAAATTCTGAGAGGGTTTTCTGTTTGAGCTATCCTGACATGTTTGCTAGAGTCCAGAATAAGATTTTGTGGTCCCCTTGTTCATATGAACCTAGTTAGGCTGTCTTTTTTATTGATCGCACTGCTGGTCTTCCAGACCGCAGGGGCTTTCTATGACAGTCATGAAGAACTGCAGGATGTAACCGAGCATCTACTTCCCCACCATCTGGACCAATCTGATCTCAATAGTGAATTCACTTCGCCGGAACTTGGCGAGGTGGTTCAAGTTTCGCTCCCTGTCGATGAGCCCGCGCAACAGTCACCACTTCTCGACTTTTGTAATCACTGTTGCCACTGCCATGGCAGTACCGTTGCCGGACTGCTCGGACAGTCATTCCAACCCCTTCTCTGGGGTACCATTTCTTATCGTGAAGTGATTAATGTCGCGGTACCCAGCGGTTACTTCTCCCCCTTACTGCGCCCACCTATAACCCAAGTCTGATCGATCTATTACTGCGTGAGTTAAGAGAGTCGCAAGACCCAACTCACGTATATGGGATGTGATTTGGGAGATATCCATGGATTTGTTTCACACGCTCATTGCGAGTGTGATTCGTCGCCTTGCCGCCTGGCTATTGGCGATGGCGATATTGTGTTTGCCTGTGCAACCTGTATTTGCACAGGAGGGGGACTTGCTAACACTACCGGATGCGATAGGGCTTACGCTTGCGCAGAATCCGGAGCTTGCAGTTTTTCCATTGCAGAAAAGGGGTTTGGATGGTACCGGGCAGACTGCGGCACTAAAGCCGGAGATGGAGCTGGGTGTTGAGGCCGAGTACAAGCACTTCAATGAAGGTGACTCGGACAATACTCCAGATCCAGAGGACGATGCCGACAATGAGTTTGAGCTGACGGTAACTCTTTCCTCAGTCGTGGAGATGGGCAATAAACGCCAGGCTCGTATAGATGTTGTCAATGCGCAGCGCGACCTGTTAATCGCCGATGAACAGGCTAAGGCTTTGGATCTGTTGGCGGAAGTGATCCGCCGCTATACCCAGGTCTTGGCCGCCCAAGAGCTGGTGGTTTTGGCGGAAGAGAAAGTCGCGCTGGCACGTGAGGCTTTGAGCGCTGTAAGCGCGCGGGTCAGTGCTGCGGCCAGCCCCGTCTCAGAGCGTATGCGTGCGGAGTCTTCTCTGGCAAAAGCGATCCTCGCACAACAGACCGATCAGAGCATGCTGGTGTACTACAAGCATGCGCTCTCGGCACTCTGGGGGCAGCCAGCCCAAAATTATCGCGTGGACTCCGCTGAGCTTTATCGCTTTGATCCGGGTGCAAGTTTTGAGGCGCTTTATGAAAGAGCCCAGGCAAACCCTGCGATAGCACGATTTGCTTCTGAAGAGCGTTTGCAAGCCTCCCGGCTACGCCTGACCCAGGCGAATTCCAGACCGGATGTTGGATGGTATGCAGGTCTTCGTGTGAATCCGGCAGTTAATGAAACTGCAGTCCAGGCGGGTTTCAGTGTCCCCCTATTTACCGCTAAACGTAATCGCGGTGCTGAACTAACGGCAATGACAGAGCTGGATGAGGTCATGCTGCGTCGTGAGGCAGCACTTTTGCAGCTCTACCCACAGCTTTTTCTCGCAGTGACCAGCCGTGAACAGGCTCTGGGCACTGTCTCCACCTTGCAAGACTCTGTAATCCCCAAGCTGCGCCAGGCTTTAACTGAAGTGGATCGCGCTTACCGCCGGGGTAGGGATTCCTATGTAGACCTGATTTCTGCCCGGGATGAATTGTTGAGTGCCGAGCGAGCCCGCATTGAAGCGGCGCGATCCGTACTTCTTTTCGGCGCAGAAATTGAACAGCTGACCGCCGGGCCCTTAGGGCCCATGAGCGTCGATAGCAGTAAATAATTTTGGATTGAAATATGAGTGAGTCAACTAAAGCGAATCAGCTGGCGATACTGTTCCTTTCCCTGTTTCTCTTGGGGAATTGGTTGGTGCCCCAAAGCTATGCAAGTGGTGATCATAGTGATAGCCATGACGAGCACGGCGAGCATGAGGTAGAGAAAGGCCCAAATGGAGGCCGTTTACTGGAAAAGGGTGATCTGTCAGTTGAACTGCTTATTTATGAGCGAGGCATTCAGCCGGAATTTCGCGCTTGGATTTCTCGGGGAGGTAAGCCTCAGGAAAATGCTCGCCTTACCGTAGAGTTAAAGAGACTCGGTGGGAAAGTGGATCGTATCCCATTTGCCTGGGTGCAACGCAACGGGTATTACCGCGGTGAAGGTGCTGTAGGGGAACCGCATTCTTTCGATGTTACTGTTTCTGTTCTTCATAACGGGGAGCGAGCAGAATGGAGTTACGAATCCCATGAAGGCCGTGTACAAATCTCTGAGGAAATGGCAATAAAAGCCGGCATTGAAACTGCTGTTGCTGGCTCCGGCACAATAAAAGAGAGTGTCACTCTATACGGTAAAACAGCCGTTGATCACCGCAGCCTTAGCCATGTGCGCGCACGCTACCCGGGAACTCTGGTCACTATCGAAAAAGCACTGGGTGATTTGGTAGAAAAAGGGGAAAAACTCGCTACGATTGAATCCAATGACAGCCTGCAAACTTACCCGCTGGTTGCGCCTATTAGCGGCCAGATAATCGATAAACAAGCCAGCCGTGGTGAGTTTAGTGGTGAACGAGTCCTGTTTACTATCGCCAATTACAATCAATTGTGGGCTGAACTACAGGTATTTCCCACTCGCCGTGGTCAGATCAGTCGCGGCCAAAAAGTGTCCATTACAGCTGGAGAGAGAACTTTCGATTCAACCATTGCTAGCCTCGCTCCCGGCGGTAATGGCCAACCCTTCGCGATTGCAAGAGCGGTAATTGAGAATCCTAACGATCTTTGGACAACCGATTTAATGGTTCAGGGCCAAGTGGTAACCAGTGAAAGTCCTGTACCTCTCGTGGTGGAAAATCGGGCTCTGCAGCCATTTCGCAATTGGACAGTGGTATTTGTCAAGGTGGGCGAAGCCTACGAAATTCGCCCGCTCAAGCTTGGGCGTACCGATGGCAAAGTAACGGAAGTGCTGAGTGGTCTCAAAGCGGGGGATCGCTATGTCACTGAGAACAGCTATCTGATCAAAGCGGATATCGAAAAATCCGGCGCTGCACATAACCACTAATTGAGGCCAGAAGATGATTGAAGGCATCCTGCGCTTCTCAATTGAGCGGCGTTTTTTCGTGCTGTCCCTGATCTTTGTATTGGTGGGGCTGGGGATTTGGAGTTACCAGAAACTACCGATTGATGCGGTCCCCGATATTACCAATGTCCAGGTACAGATTAATACTGAGGCCCCCGGATACTCGCCATTAGAAGCTGAGCAACGGATTACCTACCCGGTGGAGGCAGCTCTTGCCGGTCTCCCCAACTTGGAATACACCCGTTCGATTTCCCGCTATGGGCTATCTCAGGTCACTGTGGTTTTTAAGGAGGGGACTGATCTCTATTTTGCCCGTAATTTAATTAACAGTCGCCTCGGTGCCATAAAGAGCAATTTACCCCCGGAGCTGGAGCCCGAGATGGGGCCTATTGCCACCGGTCTTGGTGAGATCTTTATGTACACAGTGGAGGCAAACCCCGGCGCTACCCAGCCGAACGGGCAGCCCTACGATGCCACGGCACTGCGGGAAATTCAGGATTGGATTATCAAGCCGCAATTGTCTTTGGTGCCCGGTGTTACAGAAGTGAATACCATTGGTGGCTACAACAAACAGTATCACGTTACTCCCAATCCTCGGCAGATGCTCAACTTTGGTCTTTCCATGGAAGATATCGCCGAAGCCCTGCGTCGGAATAACGAGAGTCGAGGTGCCGGCTACCTGGAGAATAATGGTCGTCAATTATTAGTGCGCTCACCAGGCCAGTTACAAGGTATCGCCGAAATTGAAGATGTAGTGATTACCAGTCGCAGTGGGGCGCCGGTTAAAGTTTCGGACGTGGCGGAAGTGGCTATCGGAAAGGAACTGCGTACCGGCGCTGCCACGCGTGATGGTGTAGAAACGGTACTGGGTACCGCCATGATGCTGGTGGGGGAGAACTCCCGAGAGGTAGCCCGCAATGTTGCGGTTGCCTTGGAGGGAGTAAAGTCTACCGTGCCGGAGGGTATTAAGGTAGAAGCGGTTTACGACCGCACCACTCTGGTAGATAAAGCCATTGCTACGGTACAGAAAAACCTTATCGAGGGGGCGTTACTGGTTGTTGTAGTGTTGTTCCTGCTACTGGGGAATATTCGAGCAGCTTTTATCACCGCAGCAGTAATTCCGCTTTCTATGCTCGCCACAATTTTCGGCATGGTGCAAACCGGTGTTTCCGCAAACTTGATGAGTCTTGGTGCTCTAGACTTCGGATTGATTGTCGATGGGGCGGTGATTATTGTCGAGAATGCCATTCGCAGACTTGCCGAAGCCCAGGGCCGTAAAGGCGGCAAGTTGCCCTTGCAAGAGCGACTGGAACTGGTTTTTCAAGCCACTAACGAAGTTATTCGCCCAAGCTTGTTTGGTGTGTTGATTATCACGGTGGTGTATATACCATTGTTCACCTTAACCGGTGTGGAAGGCAAGATGTTCCACCCCATGGCTGCTACTGTAGTAATGGCTTTGCTGGCTGCGCTGGTACTTTCACTGACAGTTGTACCGGCAGCGGTTGCTGTTTTCCTCACAGGCAAAATCAGTGAGAAAGAAAACAAGCTGATCGTTGCTACCAAATCTCTTTATAAGCCACTGCTAATCGCTGCGATGAAAGTGCGCTGGCTGGTACTTTCCGGGGCTCTTGCACTGGTACTTTTTTGTAGCTGGCTTGCAACCACCCTGGGCTCGGAATTTATTCCTCAATTGAATGAGGGAGATATCGCACTACACGCCTTGCGGATTCCCGGCACCGGTTTGGAGCAATCGGTCGAGATGCAGCGCTTGTTGGAACAGCGAATTAAAGAATTTCCTCAGGTAGACAAAGTATTCGCAAAGATAGGCACACCAGAAGTGGCCACAGACCCAATGCCCCCCAATGTGGCCGATAATTTTGTGATCCTAAAACCCCGGAGCCAGTGGCCTAATCCGAAACTACCTCAAGAGCAACTGGTAGCAGAGCTTGAAGAAGCTGTGCGTCAGTTGCCAGGTAACAACTACGAATTTACTCAGCCAATTCAGATGCGCTTTAACGAACTGATTTCCGGGGTGCGTGCAGATCTGGGCATCAAAGTATTCGGCGATGATCTGGATCAGCTGGTGGCCTCCGCTAATGAAATCCTCGGTGTGCTCAATGGTATTGAAGGGGTTGCCGATGCGAGGGTAGAGCAGGTAGAGGGACTGCCGGTTCTCTCTGTTGTGCCCAAGCGAATCGCACTTGCCCGTTACGGTATTGATCTGAAAACACTGCAGGATTTAGTATCCACCGCGATTGGTGGGGAGGAGGCCGGATTGATTTACGAAGGAGACCGTCGTTTCCAATTGGTAGTCCGCCTGCCGGAGGAACTACGTCGTGATTACGAAAGTCTCGGTGATTTACCTGTGCCGTTACCCGCCGGTAGTCCACTGGGTAGCTATGTGCCATTGTCTGAAGTTGCCAGTTTGGAGATGACGCCAGCTCCAAATCAAATAAGCCGTGAAAATGGTAAGCGACGTGTGGTGGTAACAGCCAACGTGCGCGACCGTGATCTGGGTTCTTTTGTGGAAGAGGCGAGGGCGAGTATCAAGCAGCAGGTATCCCTGCCAGCAGGATATTGGCTTGCCTATGGGGGTACCTTCGAACAGCTGGAATCCGCAAGTACCCGCTTGTCAATCGTAGTGCCGTTAACGTTGCTTATCATTCTCGGCTTACTGGTAATGGCTTTTGGATCGTTTAAGGATGCCCTGATTATCTTTACCGGAGTCCCCTTGGCGTTGACTGGGGGTGTCCTGGCTCTATGGATGCGTGGTATGCCACTGTCGATCTCTGCAGGAGTTGGCTTCATCGCCCTATCAGGTGTGGCAGTCTTAAATGGCCTGGTAATGCTCTCTTTTATCCGTCAATTACGCCAGCAAGGAGGTGGGCTTTTCACTTCAATTATCGATGGCGCCATGACCCGTCTGCGTCCGGTGTTGATGACTGCATTGGTGGCCAGCCTCGGCTTTGTGCCTATGGCTTTGAATGTAGGTACAGGAGCTGAAGTGCAAAGACCCCTAGCAACGGTAGTGATTGGGGGAATTATTTCTTCAACATTGTTGACGTTATTTGTATTGCCACTGCTTTATCGGATTGTACATGGAAGAGAGGAGGCTAATAGGGACACAAGGATAGCCGAATAAACTGATCAGCTTACTCATACTACCTCAGGGAGTTAGAGTTAGTATGAGTAGGGCTCCTATTGCAAACCATACGATAGCTGACAAATATGCCATTATTCTGTCTGGCTTAAATATACTGGGGCTACGACTCTTTGAATCGTAAGTGATTTTTTAGAAGCCATAGTTTTCAACGTAATTTACTTTGCATCTGAAATTTTGAGTGTCCAAACAAAGTTGGGGATTTCAAAATGACTGAAAGTTACTGGAAATTTAAACCGTTTGTAGGGGTGTTTTTGGGCGCTGCTTGGTTCATATCCCTGGTCCTTGGTCTTAAAGTTTGGGAGATGACGCACACAGCAACATTATTTCCAAGCTTACCTAGAGCAATGCAATTTACTCTAGTCTTGTCTTTAACTGGAGTAATAATATTTGTATTAGCAGAGCTCATCGTTTTATGGTTTCATATTAATCAGAATAAATGTTTTCAGCACCTCGAAAGGTGCTGGATTCTATACTTGCTCGCTATATTAATTTTTACTTACTTTGTGGCTCATTTGCCGAATTCTAATGAGCATGTAGAGGCTCCTCTAATAGCATTAGCTGCCGCACTCATGTTGTTAGTCTTGGGTATTTGTATTGATGTAGTGATGTTCAATCTATATAGGTGGGTGGCACTAATTAAGAATTAAAAAATAAAGCGTCGCTAGTCATCAAGTCATTTATTTGGCGATACTCTCATGGTGCCACTTGTTTCCATTGTATCAATTTATCAAACGATGGTTTTGCCAAGGGGGATCAAAAGCAAAGAGTAGGTAAAGAAGTGAGATAAAATTGAACGAGTGATTCAGGTTCAAGCTACTGGACGGCCTTTGCTGGTTTGTTGGGTTTCTTCTACTACGTTGTGCTTTCTTATAGAAATCTACTTTATCCGTGAATCTAGAATGATATTTTTGGGAAGTTAACGAAATACCTGAACAGATTTTTGGAGGTTTCTCTTTCTGGCCCACTGTGCTGGACTTAGTTCTCTTGTTGGCGAAGGCCATTATGATTATTGAGCCCAGGCAGTATCACTTTGCACTGTTTTTAGGTGGTCACTAGAAAACTGCTATGTCCAGTTTTAACTTGAGTATTTCTTACCTTTCATGGATGGATAAAACTCCTGTTGAGCTCAGTCTTAAGATCACATAACCATATGATCTTCTGTCCGATCCTTAAAGTGCAGCATCAGGTGTCGTCGGACGTATACCTTGCCTACCAGGCGCAGCTGAAGTCTATTGATACGGTCGGGGCTATCATTTTTGCCAATTAGATTAAACTTGAAGGCGTCTACAACAATAAGAAGCAGACTACCGACAAAGCTAAAGAAAGTCTTAGCCACTTAATCCATGACTTTGGAGTAGAGACTGTGGATGCCCACTCGGATGGGACTTGGTTAAGCAATGAGAATAGTGCTATGGCATAGATTATGAGGTTCTAATATTGTTTCGAAAGGATTCTGCTGCGAGAAACCACCTATATCCCCGCGTTTTACTAAACATGTATTATCGTTTTAGTTATGTTTCTTTAATGTTTTACATTGGTGGATTACAGTGTCATCAGACAATAGCAGCTATTCAAATGAAACACTCCATCTGGAACTTAAGTCAAAAAAAGAATGTGATTCTTGCGTCGAGCCTATGGTTCATAAGTATGGTGAGAATAAGATTTGTGTCACTGATAAAGTGGGATATCCTGCCTTAAAAAATAGATCCCCTCTGGATTTAGTGTTGCACAGTGGAGAGGGGTACATCCCCCTTTGGGGGAAGGATGTAACTCTCAGGTGGAAATTTGATGAAGAGTCTTTGCGATATTTTAAAAACCCAGACGAAGTAAAAAACTATATTCGGGCTCTACTTGGGGAGGCCTTGTTAAAGTGGGGGGATGCTTCTCCGGTTAAATTTAATGAGAACCCAAATGTGTGGGATTTTAAAATTAGAGTAGAGCCTGTAGAAAGTTGTAGTGTGGTAGGTTGTACATTGGCGCGTGCCTTTTTTCCTAATTCGGGGCGTAATGAATTAGTGCTCTTTCCCACAATGTTTGAGCAAAGTCGAAAAGAGCAGGTTGATACTATGATTCACGAGCTGGGCCATATATTTGGATTAAGGCATTTCTTTGCGGACTTGAAAGAGAAAGCTTGGTCTAGCGTGATCTATGGTGTGCATAAGCCATTTTCCATCATGAATTATGGCGAAAAAAGTGAGCTCACTGAAGCTGATAAGAATGATTTGAAAACTCTTTATGATTTAGCTTGGTCTAAACAGTTGATTGAAATTGATGGGACGCAAATTAGATTTGTTAAACCATATCATGAGACTATTGAACAGGTATCTGTTTTTGTTGAGGTTTCAAATGTGTAAACTCTAAAGTGCTCTAGAATGGGTGGGCTAGTGAAGTGTAGTGGTCAACTGTAGTAGTTCAGACTTGATCTGATAGTTACCGGTTTTTTCAAAAGGTGCTTTGTCAGGTTATATTCAGTTTACGAGTTTTTCCTTCCAGATCTTTTCACCAAGGTCAATGCGATCATTATCGTAATATACGAGCCATTTTCCCAGATCCTTTTTTAGGTCTTTAATTAATCCATAGAACTTTCGACGCAATGAGGGCTGCTGAAGCCCCTGCAAAATAGTTTTATGGGAGCGTTTACAGATAGCGTTCGTTTGTAGGCGCTTGACTTTTGGCTTGGTAAGCTCTATCTCGTTGATGCTCAAGTTCAACTGATAATCATGCTGCTTCAACTTGCCACAATATTCAGTTCCGCAGTAAGGGTACACAGTACCGGTAGGTCATGGATGGCATAAAATACTTATACATGGCCTTCCAGAAAAGTCTCCCGCGGTCATAGGTGTTTGGTGCTATACGGCTCGCAGTGGGTTACCCTTGCAAAGGTATCGACAGTTGGGCGATAGAGAGTGCTGGAAAAGCTCTGGCGCTTCTCATATGGGGCAGTATGATACTAGTGTTAATATTCGTTGGTTTTACAATCCAGGTTTGAGTATCCACTTTCGGCAAGCTGGAAAAGCTAGTGGCCAGAATTTATAGTCCAAATCTTGTTGGTTAAATCCGGAAGTTGTTCGCTATTTACAATTGAAAAGGCATCACTTATCAGTGATGCCTTTTGCTTTTATAAGATAAAACTCACTTCTATAGGTTATTTTATCTATTGTGCTTTGTGCATAGTCTCAGTGACTTCGACTCGACTTTCAATTGTCAGGCCGGACCGTTTTATTGCATTGAAAGCTTCTAATAAATCATTGCCTTCTTTAATTTTCAAGATGGCAATGTCAGTACCAGGAAATACCGATAATACTTTCATGCCGGTAGCTTCAGCTACTTCAGACGCGGTAACATTTTTACTTAATAAAACTGTTACGTTTCCAGTTAGAGTTGTTAATTCTCCAGTTATCGTGTTCCGAACTATCGTCCCTTTACCGACTATACCCCTTTCAGAATTCTTGTCGATATTCACAATAGCTATTTGGCCTGTTGTGGTAACAGTTTGATCCGGCGCTGCAATTGATGAAGGAACTCTTGCCAGGGAATGCTCAACCTTGAAGATGCCAAATTCGGCATTTTCTCTTAGCTGTTTGACCTTAAAGCCTCCAACCTCAGCGCTAAATTCATTCTCCATGACGCTAGCCTGTGTCATACCAGATATACACATTGCGGCAGTTAAGATTATTAATTTATTCAGCTTCATTGTATTACCCTTCTTATTGAGCTGCGCGCCCGAACGCTCTTAGTGATACGCCTTCTAGAACACTTTCTACAGGGTTGTTTATCATACCTGTTGCTCCCCATAAGTTATCTGTTCTTGTGAATTCGATGTCAGTTTCACCAGTATCTAATGCTCTAATAGTCCAAGTCCCCTTAGCATTTTCACCATAAAATGCATTAGAAAGAATTACCCCGTTCTTCAAAATGTATCCAGGTAAAAATCCGTCAGTAAAACTATAAGCAGCATCTATCAGTGCCTGCTTAGAAGAAAGTAAAACACTTCTAGTGCCTGAAGGGGATACTACTTCAAGTGCTAAGTCATTTCCGGCTGAGGTTATTAGGCCTGGATCCAATAAATAACCCATATGGTCATTGCGGATATCAAACTCGAACTGCATCGCTTCAACAATAATGTCTTCTGTAATTTCGATTTTTTGAATTACGCCAGCTGCATTATTGTCAGGGATAATCGCTTCTATGGTTTCTTTATCAGCGGTAGTGCCTACACCTTTCCACTCAGTGATAATCTGTTCTTCAAGATTCTCAGAATAATTTAAAGCCATCGCAACGGCTGCACCTGCATCGACTCGACCAAAGCCATATAAGTTGTTAAAGCGATAACCTGCCGCATTTTCAACCCAGCCATCATGAGCGACAAAAGAGCCTTCCCCAATTGTCAATTCGACTTTTTCATTTTCACTATCAATCACGGTACTTGTTGAAGCTAAAATGTGTCGAACATCACGCCAGGTCAACTTTGGATTTGCAGATAGGATAAGAGACACAACACCTGACGCATTGGGGGCTGCTGATGATGTACCATTGAAGGTTGAAGTATAGTTACAACTGGTATTCTCTGGGTGGCCTGGGTAGTTGAATGGGTAAAAGCTGGCCGCAATATCTTCATTATACTCGTCGCTAAAATAAGCTATCGCTGCCCCATTAAAACCAGAATAACCATTAATACAGGTCATTTGGTCTGTTGTTACCATAGCGGGAGCCCAGCGCCCATACTCGCCAGCAGGCGCGGAAACCATTACGCTTGCACCGGCCGTTGAGTAACTTGTATGTTTACCATTAGCGTTTACTGCGGCAACAGTTAGGTAGTACGGGTGTCCCTGGCTTGGCTCAAATGCAGAGTTATAGCATGTTAGGCCTAGGTCATTAGCCTTATTATCCTTACATAATGAACCTTCAAGGTCTCGGCCTGCATCCTCAAAGGAATTACCACTAGACTTGATGTTCAAAGCACCTTTACCGCCTCGAAGGTTGAGGTTAGGGTAGGATTCGATAGCCTCATCTAAAGCAGAGTACCCAATAAAAACTGGATAGGTAATACCGTAGCTGCGGTTAAATGCTGAAATTTCTTCATCTGTGGAAATGCCACTTCCTGGAAATCCATGAGCTAATAGGTCAGTTTGCTCTATTTTGTCACTGCCTAAATAATTCATGCCGATCAGCCCTGTATCTGGAGCTACACCGCGGCCACCAATATTATTCCAACCTTTAGCCGCAATTAATCCAGCTACGCTAGTACCATGATCGCCGCTATTGGAAAGGCTGGTTGGGTCAGTTCTATCTGTTGCTAATTCGTCTAAGTTAAGGGAGCGGTTGGACAAAACATTATCTATCAAGTCTTCATGGCGAATTTCTAAGCCAGAATCTACAACAACGGCTGTCACACCTGCACCTGTCACACCTTGAGCATAAGCAGATGCAACATTCATATCTTCGCCAGCAACAAGCTCCTCGGCTAAAGCTTCTGCAAACCTTTCAGCAGCCTTCTCGGCAGTTAATCTTTCTGCATCGACCTCTGCTTGCGCCATACCTTCACTGAGTGAGTAAGCTTTTTGGCCAGTATTATGTAGATGCCATTGCTGATAGGCCAAAGGGTCATTTACAACATTTATTATTTCTATAGTTGAAGAGGCAGAGGCACCATTTGCAGTTACCGTATAAGAAATGGAAGCTGCATGTCCTGAGTGTGAGGTGTATTCAAATTGATCGCCGTTTAGTGTCAATAGGCCGTGACTAAATGTATAAACGTCATCAACAGGGTCAATCGTCTCATCATTCTCTGAAAAACTATAGGACAAAGCATCACCATTTTGATCTTTACCTAATAGTTTTCCTGTTACAGGAATCCATTGCTTTGCCCCATCTACTGTTACCGCACCAGCAGTTGGTGGAATATCAGCCGGCTCCGGGGCAGGAGCCGGAGAAGATGAATTATCGTCGTTTACGCAACCGGATAATGTTAGTAAAAGAGCTGCTTGAATAGCAGAAAGTTGAAACATTTTTTTATTCATTTAAATTCCCCATTATCCCCGCTATAAATGTTTTTCGGGTGTTGGCATTATAAACAACCTCATAGAGATTTAGCCAACTTAACTTGGCCATCTTGTTTATACCTTCCTGACTTTTGTTTTTATTGTGACATTTGGGCAGGGTTTGACCAAAAAGTGATCAGTCTGACTTATTTATAGAAGAGTACCTTTCTGTATCCAGGCCTATTGATAGCAACTCTTATGATTGACAGAGGGCAGACAGTCCTCAGGAGAGAATTAGATATTCTTTGGTTTAGTTCTGATTTAGATCTTTCTGTGAGGATTTAGTTGGTAATGATTTCAAGAGACAACTGTTAGGCTGATGATTAAAACAAAAAGGTAAAGTATTGTTTATGGTTGCAGAAATGATTTTGTAATTAAAAACGCATTAGGATGAAGCAATCACGAAGCATAAAGTTTCATACGCTATTTGGGTAAGGTCTTGTTCAGGCGGGTTTTGGCCAAGAATGCTTTTGGTAAGTAGGCTCAATCAGAGTATGTCCGTAATGTGGATATAAATGAATGCTGAAAAAGTTCACAACATCATTAATGCCACGGCAAGTAATTTGGCATCAATAGATCTGTAGAGCAACAGCAAGAAAACTGTTATGCATATCGAATATATTCGATATTTCTTCACTTACTCTATCTAAGTCTTTTGTATGATAGTACAGGGGGATTGATTTGTGGTGTATCTTTCCATTAGGGAATGGTTAATGAATCGTTAAGTTTCAATCTCTCGGGTGGCACCCGTTAGTTTTGGGTGCAGGAGCTAGAGCTTTGCTTCTGTGGTGTTAAAGATTGCTGTGTAATGCCTCGCATTTAAGAGGTTGATGTTTGAAAGAAAATTCTTGTTATCTATAAGTTTTTTACAAATAAAAGCCTTCCTTTAAAGTTTTTTATTGTGTAGCCTTTTAATCTCTCCATGATTTTATTTGTTCTTTTTTGAGTGGCTGTGCTCGGGAATGGCTTGTTGCTCTTGGCATCGATTTTTCAAGATATACTTCAAAATAAATTTAAATAAAAGGAAGGTTGTTTTGAGTAAGAGAATATTTGCAGTAATTATAATCATTTTTAGCTTAAAGGTCTTTGCATCAGATCCCAACGTAGATCAAGCCAGGGCCTCTTTACAGGTTGTCAAAGAGCTAACACCCTGGCCTTGGGAGGAGCCTGTTACTCCAATACTCGATGATTATTTGGCCGCTGAGTTTGACCAGTATCAGGGGTGGGCTAAATCGCTTTATATGGTTGATGAATTGAAAATGCACAAGTGGGGTCAGTCTATCACTGAGTTTACCGTGCTCGCCGAACTTTTATATACCTTTCAGCCGGAAGATTACCAAGAGGAGAACAGGTTAACTTTTGAAGCTGCTATTGCGGATTTAGATATGTTCCGGATGGAGCTGAATGAATTCCTGTATCCCTATGTGCCTAGCTATAACCTCAAGCATCAGAATTTGGTACGGCATTTTGACGGTGAGGGTATTGTCATTGGGGTGTTTGATTTGTTTGATCCTGTTCGTTTACAGGAACAGCGCGAGCGGCACCCTAATATCGAAGCAGAAGTTCAATTTGGTGATCCCATTACCTTCCTGCATGGCAATACCGTTATTGATATTATCCTCGATATTGCGCCCAAGGCTACTATTGTACCCATAAGTACTGAAAGCAAAACGTACAATGAAGCCATGGCTTACATGCGTAGCCGAGATGATATTGATGTAATTAATATGAGTCGGGCTTTTCATATCACCAATGATCAGCTGGATCCGGAGTTCTCGGAGCATCTATCGCATATTTTGCAATCCAAAATATTTACCAAGTCAATTGGGAATACAGGTACTGACTTGGAAGGTGAGAATACGGATGTTCGCAAGCGTCTGGGCCTTCCTCCGCTGGGAAGTTTCTTTACCTATGACCTGGATCTGATCAAGGCCTTTTTACAGCAAAATCAAGGTGCTCCAGGCAGTCAAAACTTGATGTTTGCGATCAATTTGCAGCCATTCTCTAACGAAGTCTCTTTAACTGCCACGGTTCCTGGTTATAACCCCTTGGCGATCAAGCGGAGCTTTGCTATTTCGGGAGATGCAGTTTACTCAGTTTCAAGCCATAACTTTGAATCCGGTAGCTCTTTTGCCGCACCACAGTTGGCGGCTATCAGCGCGTTGCTATTGGATGCAGCGGATTATTATGGGTACTCCAGCGGTGAGGCTGTGCCATTGGTAGCGCAGTCGCTTCAGGGTACGGCAAGGCGATCCCACTTAGGTGTCAATAATACCGGATTGGGCCTTGTTGATGCCCACAAGGCATTAGCAAAGCTAATTCAGTCGAGTCGAAGGGTAGAATAGCTCTTTGCGAAGTTTTCGATGCCGGTAACAGCTACCTGTGCAATCTTCGTGTCGGAGTACTCCTGAAATGAAGGCAGGTGAGAATGCGGCAGGATCGTTTATGATTGCTACCCTGATCAGATATTTTATTAACCAGTACCTCTGGGAAGTTCAAATTGAAAGCAATCGTATTATTATTTCTGCTCTTTAGTAGTCTCGCCTGGTCTTCCGAAGATATCGAATGTGGCAAATCATGCACATTTGTACTGAAAAATCACAAAGAGGCCACTTACTCAATCATCAATGAAAAGAGAGCCGATGTAAGGCTCACGCCGTTCTCAACCTTTAAGGTGCCTAACACTCTGATTGCATTAGATGCTGGTTTGGTCCGCAACCTCGTACAGGAATTAACCTATGACCACTTGAAGTATCCGGCTCAGCGATGGTGGCCCAGTATTTGGTATGACAAGCCGCTACCCATCCGGGCGGCTTTTCAAAATTCCGCAGTGCCTATTTATCGGCAATTAGCCTCTCAAATAGGCAGGAAGAGAATGAATCAATATTTGATTCAGTTCGACTATGGCAACAGGGATATCTCCTCTGGTTTGGATAAATTTTGGCTAAATGGGAGCCTGAAGATATCGGCCAAGGAGCAGGTGAACTTCTTACAAAAGCTATTTTCTGGAGCCCTGCCTATTTCTGATGACTCTCTTGCTTTATTCAAAGAAGTTATGTTGGTAGAGGAGACAGACTCGTACAAGCTCTATGCAAAAACGGGAGGCGGGCAGATTAATGATGAATTTGCTTTGGGTTGGTATGTTGGCGTAGTGGAAACTGGCAGCAATATGTATTTTTTTGCAGTCAATATAGATGGTAAGAGTTTTGCCGAAGTACAGCAGAGAAGGATTCAGTTTGCCCGACAACACTTGTCACGGCTCGGAGTGATTTAGATTCCCGCTTTATAAATAAGTTAATGATTTCCCATTACTGGTAAGCAGTGGTGCCACTTGGCACTACTGCTTTATCGTTTAAATTAAATTCGGATTTTTTCGCCCATTACTATCACACGGCTCATAGGAATACGGTAATATTCTACAGCGCTACTCACATTGCGGAACATAACCGCAAACAACCGCTCTCGCCATAAGAACATACGGCTATCCTCCTGCTTGGTTGGGGTGATGGTTTGTCTTGTTAAAAAATATGAAGCCTTATTGGGGTCGATATCCAGCTCTTTCTTAAGGCGTAGCCGCTTTAAAACCTTCCAAATATCCGGCTGCTCTATGTAGCCATAGCGTAAAAGTAAGTAGTGGCAGTTTTCACGGATTTCGCTGAGGATATACCGGTTGCCAGGCATTACTCGTGGAGCATTCACAAATGATACAGTAATGAACAGTAAGTTTTCGTGTAATACTTTATTGTGCTTCAGGTTATAAATCAGTGCGTGGGGAGTGGATAGCTGTCTGGAGGTCAGGAATACTGCAGTTCCAGGCACTCTTATAGGGTTTTTCTTCAGCAGGGCGGTTAGATAAGGCTCCAGTTTGAATTCTTGCCGCTGAAGTTGCAGTGCTAAGGCTTCCCTGCCATCTCTCCAGGTGAACATTGAGATACAGGCTATGGCACCTAAACCGAGAGGAAACCAGCCACCATGACTAATTTTTAGCAAGCTGGAGGAGAAAAAGGCGAGATCTATGAAGATAAAGAAGGCCGCCACTGATAGACAAAGTAGTAAGTGACACTTTAATTGAATGCGGTATACAACCGCTGCCAGGCAAGTACTTATCAACATGGCGCCGCTTACGGAAACACCGTAGGCTGCGGCTAAATTGGTGGATGAGCCGAAACCCACTACCGCTCCTATCACTAAAAACATAAGCAGCCTGTTAACGCCTGGCATAAATATCTGCCCCTCAAGATGAGCTGAGGTATGACGAAGGGTAAGGCGGGGTAAAAGCCCTAGTTGCATTGCTTGTTTGGCCAAGGAGAAGCTGCCGGTAATACAGGCTTGAGAGGCAATAACTGTGGCGGCGGTAGCAAGTATGATTACCGGATAAAGCCCCCAGCTGGGAAACATGCGGTAGAAGGGGTTATCGACTGCATGGGGATGGCTCATCAACAGTGCACCTTGTCCCATGTAGTTCAGAAAAAGAGCGGGAAAAACCAATCCCAACCATGCCATTCTGATTGGGCTGCGGCCGAAGTGACCCATATCGGTGTAAAGTGCCTCAGCTCCGGTAAAAACCAGAAGAACAGCGCCTAATACCAAGAATGAGCTAAAACCATGACTGGTGAGGAATCTCAGGGCATGTTCAGGGTTGATCGCATGGAGAATCTGAGGGTTGTTGATGATGCTGGATACTCCAGCCACCAAAAGTGTGAGAAACCAGAGAGCAGTGATGGGTCCAAATAGTGTTCCCACGGTAGAGGTACCGTAGCGCTGAACTGAGAATAGGCAAATTAAGACTCCAATGGAGATAGGTACGACTAAAGATTGGTGTGTCTGATTTCCAACCTCAAGCCCCTCTATAGCCGAGAGTACAGAGATCGCTGGGGTAATAATGGCATCCCCAAAGAAAAGTGCGGCGCCAAGTATACCGGCGGTAACTACAAACCATTGGAGGTTTTTTCGTCCTTCTGTGGCATCCATTGCCAGCGTCATCAGTGCCATGATGCCGCCTTCCCCACGATTATCCAGCCGCATTATCAATGTCACATATTTGATTGTCACGATCAGTATCAGGGCCCAGAAGATCGTTGAAACGCCACCGAGTATATTGGCCTCAGTTAAAGGAATATTGAGCCTCGAGTGGAAGATCAATTTAACCGCGTACAGGGGGCTGGTGCCAATGTCTCCGAAAACCACGCCGAGCGCCGCCAGCGATAGAAACCATTTTCCCTTGTGAGTCTTCTCTTTGCTTTTCATAAGGGGCTGCTATCAAAAGGCGGTCGAGCTTTCTCGATCTGCTGGCATTAGAGTCGAATGTGGGGCTGTTGTGGCTGGCTGAGTCGGGATTGGCAATATCAATTTATTGCTTTCACTCTTGTGGTCCATGGGGTCCGCCTATCCAGATCCAGTTCTCCGTTGAAAGATATTAGCAAGCCGCTGGCATGGGCAAATTTGCCTTGCAAATTAGTCTTCCAAACTGGACTAATAGGAAAAGTGGAGTTTGCGGACTCCGAAGGAGTCATCCTGTGCTAAAACTCAGAGGGGTTTTGCATCCGTACGTGCAAAATACTGACTCTGCCCCATGGGTGTGGGGAATGCTGGATCAGCTTTTAGGCTAGCAAGTAAAAAAGCAAAGAAAGAAGCGTCGAATACCCCATTTCCGGCCAAATCATGAGTGATTACAACGACGAGAGACGCCCCTATGAAAGCATCCGATCTATTTGTGCGCGCCCTGGAAGCCGAGGGGGTTGAGTATGTTTTTGGTATTCCCGGGGAGGAAAACCTGGATATGCTGGAGTCTTTGCGGGGCTCAAAAATACAGTTAATCCTTACTCGTCACGAGCAGGCCGCTGGTTTTATGGCGGCCACTTATGGCCGCCTTACCGGTAAATCTGGTGTGTGTTTGGCAACCCTGGGGCCAGGTGCCACTAATCTGGTTACCGCGGCTGCTTATGCTCAGCTGGGAGGGATGCCTATGGTGATGATTACTGGGCAGAAACCTATTAAAAGTTCCAAGCAGGGACAATTTCAAATTATTAATATCGTCGACATGATGCGACCCCTTACCAAGTACACAAAAACGATTGTGGGAGGGGATTATGTGCCGGCGTATGTGCGCGAAGCCTTTCGTCTCTCAGAGGAAGAGCGGCCAGGGGCTACGCACTTGGAGTTTCCTGAGGATATCGCCCGGGAGCATTCCGCCATGCCGGTGCTCGACATCAGCTATCAGCGCCGTCCCATTGCTGAAGAAAAAGCCATTCGTAAGGCGGCTGAGGCTATCGCCAGCTCTCGCAAGCCTCTACTACTGATCGGCGCCGGCGCGAACAGAAAGCTGACGTCGAAGATGCTGAGAAAATTTGTGGAAAAGCTGGGAATCCCCGCAATTACCACGCAGATGGGTAAGGGAGTGATCGATGAATCGGGGCCGCACTTTATTGGCAATACGGCCTTATCCGATGGTGACTTTATTCATCGCACTATTGAGCAGGCAGATTTGATCATTAACGTAGGTCACGATGTTGTAGAGAAGCCCCCGTTCTTTATGCGCCCTGGTGGGCCAGAAGTGGTACATATTAACTTCAATGCGGCCCAGGTAGACCCGGTGTATTTCCCGCAGATAGAAGTGATCGGTGATATCGCCAACAGCCTATGGCAGCTGCAGGAGCACCTAGAGCCGCAAGAGCATTGGAGTTTTAGTGATGCTCACCGCATCCGTGCTGCCTTGCAGAAGCATATTGAGGAGGGTTCGAGCGCAGATACTTTCCCCATCAGACCCCAGCGACTAGTAAGGGATGTGCGTGAGGTGATGCCAGAGAAGGGCGTGATTGCCCTCGATAATGGCATGTTCAAGATCTGGTTTGCCCGCAATTATCCCGCTTACTTTCCGAATACCGTACTTTTGGATAATGCGCTGGCCACTATGGGGGCTGGTTTGCCATCGGCCATGGCAGCCAAGCTGGTTTGTCCCGATCGCCGGGTGGTGGCTATCTGTGGGGACGGGGGTTTTATGATGAACTCCCAGGAAATAGAAACCGCTGTTCGCCTGAAGCTGGACTTAATTGTGTTGATTTTGCGCGATGATGCCTATGGCATGATCAAATGGAAGCAGTCCATGATGGGGCTTAAGAATTTTGGTCTCGATTTTACCAATCCTGATTTTGTGGCTTATGCGAAATCTTATGGTGCCGAAGGGCATCGTATACAGGCAACAGATGAATTGAAACCGATGATTGAGAAGTGCTGCCGGGAGGGTGGGGTACATTTGATAGAGGTTCCCATGGACTACAGCCATAACGATCGAATACTGAATCACGAAATTAAGGACTTGGCGAGCAAGCTATAGCTTGAGGTAGCAACGCGAGTTCACGGTATTTCTGCGGCCTCATTTCAAGCTCTGGGCCGCAGTGATGCCGTGATAGTATTCAGGAGGCTTCACCGATCAACAATTTTTTTCATTGCACTGCTACGCCAACTGAACCAGCTCAGTATCAAAACGAAAACGGCCGCAATGGCAGTGATTAAAAATGGTAGTCGGATATTAATTTCCATAGCGCCGCCACCCAATAGTGAGATAAGGGTGGCCACAATGGTGAAGCCCGCTGTGGCGATACCCATTACCCATCCCTGTTCGCTCTCATCCACACTATTGGCAAACAAGTTCAGTAGTGCCGGATAGGCTAGTCCAAAGCACAAGTAGGCGAGAAACACACTCAAGTAACAAAGCCAAACCTGGTTACTGAAAGCAAAAACCAGCGCACAGGCCCCCATGGTCAATGCCGATACCTTGATAACCAGTGGCTTGCCCCACTTAGACAGCACGGGTTTAACCAAAAAGATACTGGAAGTACCCACGGCGATTCCCATGAATAGCATGGCCATACTGGTTCCCAGTAAGCCGAGGCCAAAGCGGCTGCTAAGATAGTTGGTGATAAAGATATAAAAACTGAGGTGAACCAGCATAAAACTTAGGTAAGCTGGGCATAGCCTGATGACTAAGGGCCTCTCTTTGAGGTGTGCAAATTGCCTGAATAAGTCAGATAAGCGCAATTGAATAGGCGAAGTCGGGGGGCGGCTATCGTGATAAAAGAGCAGAATTAGGCCGAGGGTGATAGCAACCAAAAGTAGCGCAAAATAAAAAGGCAGTTGAATGCTTGCAATATTACCGAGCAGGGCCTTGTCGGCTAAGACTCCAGCGATAATTGGTCCCGCAACTGCTCCCGCGCTCATTCCCGCCACCAGTAACCCCAAGTTTTTTGAAGCATCCAGTTCATCGCGGCTTGTATCAATCATTGCCGCTTGGGCAATGGGCTGGTTACCGGCAGTAAATCCACTGACCACGCGCCCAAGAATCAGCAACCACAGGCTGCTGGCAAATAAGGCAGCGAGTGTAATGGCATAGCCTGCCAGGGCACCGACCAAGCAAAGTACCATCGCGCTTTTTCGGCCGATACTGTCAGATAACTTAGCGATATACACCGCCCCAATAAACCAAGCTAAAAAAAAGCTACTGATAACAATGCCATAGTAGAGGTGGCGGGTGGATTGTGCGGTGTCTGTAGGCAGGAATTGAAACTTGGTGGACATGACCAGTTCATTAATGATGGGGAATAGCAGTCCTTGACCCATCAAGTCGATAAATACCACAGCCAGCAGGGCCAGACGGCTCATTGCAGACATCGAGTTTCCTTATGGGGTTTGTATTGATCGCTGTGCAGGGTTGGCAGCCCTGAAGAGAAGATAGCACTGAGGTAGTTGTTAGATGGGGCTGCTGAGGTGATGGTGTGGAAAGTTTGAAAGCTACAAAGGTCGCCCCCAAAGGGGATGGAGGCGAGAAGCTCGGCGTGATCAGTTAGCGCACTTCCTGGCACAGGTTGTATTGCGCAACGCAGCGGCTGACATAGCCAATCTTGATAAACGTTGCGCTGATAATCATAAAAATATGGCCCGCTACTTGGGCTGGGATAGAAAAATAATGGGAGAGTGGGTAGCAGATGACAACGGTGAGTAATAGCAGGGGGGTAGAGAGCAACAGGGTGAGATTTCCGGCCTTGAGCAAGAGTTCAAAACGCCTGCGAATTTTTAAAGTGTATGTGTCCAGCATTGTCTTCGCCTCTATTACTAAATAACCTCAATGGTTATTAGGCAAATGTTATGCCAGCTTAATAATTCCTTATAAATCAATACCTTGGGGTGATTATGATATTTGTTTGTGTCAATTTGACCTATATGGTGACCATGTCATAATGACACAAAAGAAGCTTATTGACTTGGTGGGATATGGTGGATATCAATTCTACTCTACTGCTTGAAGTTGCTCTGGATCTCGCAAATAGCCTGAATAATAGTGACCGATTTGAACGACTGCTCTCTACCATCCGCAAGGCAATTAAGTGTGATGCGGTGGCCTTGCTGGGGCTGAATGGAGAGGTGCTTACCCCCCTGGCTGTGCAGGGCTTGGCCAGGCGTACTATGGGGCGGCGTTTCCTAATTAACGAGCATCCCCGCCTAGCGCAAATCTGCAGTTCTGATGCTCCCGTTCGCTTCCCCTCTGATTGCAATCTGCCGGACCCTTTTGATGGCTTACTACTGGATAGGGAAGGGGACCTACCGGTGCACTCCTGTCTCGGTTTGCCGCTCTATTCTGACAATCATCTAGTGGGGCTGCTTACTTTGGATAGTATGACCTCAGACGCCTATAGCCTGATTAGCGATCGAACGCTTGAGCTAATCGCCGCACTCTCAGCCGCTACTCTCAAAACGGCTTTGGAGCTAAAAGCGCTGTCCCTTTCTGCTGAACATGCCGAACAATTGGTGAAAGAGTTGACCCAGGAAGCCTTTCTGCGCGATGGCGGTGAGTTAATCGGCGAAAGCCAAGTGATGAGGGCCTTGCGAAGTGATATTGAATTAGTTGCAGGGTCTGACTATAGCGTGCTTATTCTAGGGGAAACTGGGGTGGGTAAGGAGCTGGTTGCCCGCACAGTACATCGGCTGTCATCTCGCCGGGAAAAACCTCTTGTCTATCTCAACTGCGCCTCCTTAACAGAAACACTGGCAGAAGCGGAGTTATTCGGGCATGCGAAGGGGGCTTTTACTGGCGCTGATCGGGATCGCCCAGGAAAGTTTCTATTGGCAAACGGCGGGACACTTTTTCTGGATGAAGTGGGTGAACTGCCTTTATCAGTTCAGGGCAAACTGCTACGGGTACTGCAAAGTGGTGAAATTCAGCCTGTTGGTAAGGATGCGGTACAGCATGTAGATGTGCGTATAGTGGCCGCTACCAATCGGGATTTGCTCAAAGAAATCGACTTAGGTGGATTCAGGGCCGATTTGTATCACCGTCTCTCTGTTTATCCTCTGGAAGTACCCGCACTATCAAAGAGAGAAAATGATGTTCTCCTGCTGGCAGATTATTTTCTGGAGCGCTCCACGAGGAAGCTTGGCTTCCGTCAGCTGCGGCTATCAGCAGATGCTTCCAGTAAATTAAAGCGTTATAGCTGGCCTGGAAATGTGAGAGAGCTGGAGCATATCATCAGCCGCGCAGCGCTCAAGGCAAGAAAAAACGCATCACTCTCTGAAATAGTATCGCTGACAGCGGCACATATAGAGATTCCGGATGACATAGCAGCGCAACCAGAGTTTGAGAGGCCCGTTCAGCCTCCGCTTGGGGCAATAAATCTTAGGGTAGCCACTGAAGAATATCAGCGGGATCTTATAAAACATATATTGACTCAGAGCGATGGGAATTGGAGTAGGGCAGCGAAATCGCTCTCAATGGATAGGGGTAACTTGGTCCGCCTTGCAAAACGTCTGGGTATCTATATAAAAAAAGAGGTTGTGGGCGTAAATTGATGGCGCTTTGCGCAATATAGGTTGCTAGGTGATATGGATGAATAGGGATATTTGTGATTGGGTTTGGAGTAGTTACTTTCACTAAGGATAATAAACAAATCTCTATAGCAGATTAGAAACAGGCGAGATATAACTGTGCTGACATTTTGGTTGTTATTGTCAGCACAGGTTAGATCAATTGGTCGCCACCCTTATGTTACGCGCTAGCAGGTTCGGGCACTTCCAAGTCGGCCTTTTGAGTAAAACTCTGTAGCTCAGAGCGGAACAGCTTTTGTGAGAGTAGTGCAGACATAAAGGCTAAAACAAACAGGGCGCTAAATATCATCCCGCCAGTAATCACCGTCGCCAGGCCTCGATAAATTGCAGCACTGCTCCCTGGGTTTAACACCAAAGGCAGGTTGCCAAAGATACAGGTGATTGTTGTTAGCATAATGGGACGAGCGCGCAAGCTGGCTGCTGCATAAATAGCTTCTAGCTGGCTGGCCCCGGTCTGTAATGACTTTTGAAATTGATTCACTAATAGTATTGCATTGTTGACAACAAGCCCCATCAGAATTACGAAACCAATCATTGTAATTACATCAAGGCTTTGGGGGGTGAAAAGGTTTAATAGCTGTAAACTTAACATCCCGCCGGCAAATGAGAGGGGTATAGCGCAAAGCACGGCCGCGGCCAGCTTTGCAGATCTTAAGGCAAAATACATCAACAGGGCGAGTACTGCGAGAGCAGCCAAGAATATTTTAAGAAATTCAACTAGAAATAGGTTGAGTTCATTTGCGCTGCCCCTGAACTGAGTGTGCAAATCGCTATAGGAGCTTTCAGCTAAAAAGGACTGTACCGATTGGTCTACATTTTCAACAAATGACTTCATTGGTACCCCTTCTGGTGGGGTTAGGTTTAACGATGCACTGACTTCTTGCCCAACTCGCAAAATACTGGCTGGGGCTTGGGTTATTTTCGCGCTTGCTAATTCACGGACAGGAATCAGGCCGTGCCCATCAATCCATATTTCAGTGTTTAGAAGTGCTTCCAGGCTCTGTGGGTCTTCTGCTTTGAAGTAGAATGGTAGCGTGTTAGTGCCAGTATAAAAATGGCCTATGTATATCCCATCGGTCAAAGCCATAAGTTGGCGGTTTAGCTCTGAAACTGTAATACCTAAATAAGTTAATTGATCCAGGCGAGGTTGGAACTCTATGCGTACAGCCCGGTTTTGCAGTGCGCTCCCCTCCTGGATTTGTGCGTCTGGAAACTCTGCGTGCAGATGGTTCATTAACTCAGTGCCAGCCATTTGTAGCCTGGAAAGTTCAGCCCCTTTAATATCCAGTTGGCTTATTCGATTGTTTGGCATTGCAAATCGTAAAAGACCCCCATGCCTGAAATGGATACGGGTGCCTACAAGTCCATAGAGTACTTTTTCATTCATCCATTCCCGTAGAGATTCAAAATCCCAATCGCCTTGGGTATACATATAGAGGTTGCAATTGCTTGGGTTGCAGATAATGCCGTAAGTGGAAACATGATCTTCTATTTCTTTAAAGTTGTTGGTGATTCGATTCACCACGCGTTCCCCGTAATCCGTTCTAATAGCATCTGTGGCTAGTGCGCTCTCAAAGTTGATAAAAACGGAAACCATATTCTGTTTTGGGTCTGGCAATACATCTATGGATGGTGTGGAAACATAGGTAGCTATGAGTGCGATGGGTAGCCCAAGAATAATGGCTGTAATAGACCGTCTGGGGGTAGCTGTAGCTTTGATGGAAAGGGCAACCCATCTTTTTAGGATTAATAGAATTCTTGTGTTTGAAGATTCTTTCTTTATTTTTTTTGAATGGCCTAATATGTACCTTGCGAATGAAGGTAGTATTAATAAGGCAAAGAGCAGTGAGGCGAGTAAAGCGCTTGAAATTGTAAAAGCGAGATCTCTAAATAATTGCCCTGTTGCAGATTGCATGGCAATAATAGGCAGGAACACAATGACGCTTGATATCGTTGATGATGCCAAAGAACCTGTAACTTCTCGTGTTCCCTGTACAATGCTTTCCTGGGTGCCAATGCCTTGCTGGCGAAGCCTTTGAATATTTTCCACCACAATAATTGCCGCATCTACCATCAATCCGATAGAAAGAGCAATGCCTGCCAATGAAATAACATTCATGCTTCTACCCCCAATGTACATACCCACAACGACGAGGGAGATGCATACGGGAATGCTGAGGAATATTAACGTTAACGTTCTCAGGTTGCGCAGAAACCAGTACAGAACCAAGCAGGCTAGCAGTGATCCAAGAAGGAGGCTCCCGTACACCAGATTCAGGGAGTCTCGGATTCCTTTGGAGTCATCACGGCTTATGGCCAATTCCATGTCTAACCGAGCTAACTCTCCACTATTCAGCTCCGCCATGGTTGATTTCAGCTGTGCAATAGTGTCAAGAGCATTGACGTTTTCGGTGGGGAGCAAGTAAAAATAAAAGGATCGATTGCCCTCAAGGGCAAAATATGCCCAGTCAGATGCAGGCCGTGCGTTTACAGAGGCAATATCAGAGAGCCGTATAATCTGGTTTCCACGTGTGGCGATAGGTAATCGTGAGAGCTCATCTAGGGGGATTTGGCCCTTAAAGTGTAGTGCATAGTCTTTAGAGCCAATTTTCAGGTTGCCGCCCGATCGGTCCACCAGATCATTAAGATGTGCAGTTACCCCAGCAATACTTAAGGAATTTTGAGTCATCTTCTCTGGATCGAACTCAATATCGACACGCTGTGCGATAGGCGTAGCGGCAACTTCTATAGAGGATACTCCCGGGATTTTACTGATGGCTGGCTTTACGTGGTTTAAAAATGCATCAATTAATTCCAGCTCACTGGCTGACTTCTTCGAATAGAGGAAGAAGGTTGCCAGCGTAGCCCCCGCACCATTGGCAAAGTTAAAAACTTGGGGTGTGCGGACTTGTGTGGGCCAGTTGGGTACCTGATTAATTCTGGAGAGTACCTCAATATACATTTGCTCCATATCTGCTTCAGAGTGAAAGTCAATCGTAACCCAGGCAAAGCCACTGTTGATATTTGTCTGCACCTCTTTCAGGTAGCTTAGGCTCGATAGCTCCTGCTCAAGTGGTGCAACTAATATCTGTTCTATCTCTTCCGCTGTCTTTCCCGGCCAAGGAATAGCCAGTGCAATTTGTGGGCGATTGATAGTGGGGAGTAGTGCATTAGGCAAGTTTAGGCCCGCAATAATACCGGCAACAATTAAGGCAAAAGTGCAACTTATAATAAATGAACTGTATTTCTCCAGGGATTTCATGTGTTTTCCCTCTTTGTCGGAGAGACAGTTTCATTGGGTTGTAGGCCTTCATAACCCAGAACGACTACAAGATCTCCAGGTTTAATGGTTGAACGTACAACAAAGTGCCCCTTCAAGGTATCTATTATTTGAACCTCGGTACTAACCGCCCTTTGATCACTGTCTAGAGTCCAGACTTTATATTGGTCGCCCTCTAGTATTACGGCATCACTGGGAACTTTTGTTACCCTCTCCCGCGTGTTTTTAGTTGAGAGGGGTGTTTGCATTGTTATTTCGAATCTCTGTCCTACTAATAGAGACGGGAATTGCTCTGATTCTGTTTCAAAGTAGAGGTTGAGATTTTGCGTTTCTGGATTGACCGTATGACTAATATTTCTTAAGGGGATATTTTGGTCCCTAAAAGTAAAGGAGCTGCTATTAAGTAAATTCTCATTGTTTAATTTTTCTTCGGGAAGGCTGCACTCAATTTGATTTTCTTTTAAAGGTAGCAACTGCATGATTCTTTGCCCCGAATTCAGTCTCTCACCGGGGTTGGCTTCTATACTTACAACTTGACTATCAGTTCTTGCATAGTGTTGCAGTCGTTCTAAACGGTATTCGGCTGTTGTTAGCTGGTGCTCGAGTCTTTGCTTTGTGAGCCGGTAGGTATCAGCATTAAGCTTAAGGCTGTTTAAGTGGGACGGAGACACCATGTCTGCTGAGCGAAGCTTCTCCAATCTGCTCAGCTCTTCTTCCGCATAAATCAGCTGGCTCTGTGTGATTGCAATATCTGTGCGAATAATCTCAATCTCCTGAGAGAGATAAAATCCATCCTGTGCGGCTACTAACTCGCCAGCTTTAATTATTGAACCTACGGGTTTTACTTGGGTGAGCTCGGCTTCAGTGTGGCTGGAGACTTGGTGTAGGGGAGGAGATAACACCGAACAAAATAATCTGGTATTAATGGCTTGCTGCCACGGGTGTGCAGCCTCAACGAGTACTGCACGACTATCATCAGCAAAAATACTAGAGCTAGAAAATAGAGTGGTAGAAATGATGCAGCTGGCAAGAAATGCTCTAAATTGACTGTTTCGCATTCGTAGGCTCTAGTCGATTTTATTCTTAGATTAATGTTTGTGGTGAGACTATCTGGCGCTAAAGAGACTTAATGTCTTTAGTGTTGTAGTTGACAAAAGGGTATGGGGATGCTGATTTTCCTGCAATTGGCCTACGACAAGGTGAGGCCTAAAGGGGATAAGTGGTGACTGGAATTAGGTTCTATTTGTTCGGTTTTTTGAGAGGGCTATTTGCTAGCATAATTCTTTGTTTAGACACTTCCTAAGTGCCATTGGGCATGTCTTGCTAAAGCGGAATCGAAATACTTTATTTTAGGCCTGTAGCGTGTTACCAGTGTTACTGAGTTCTGCTTTCTTTATGTTTAAAGTTTTTTGTCATGCCAATTTTGCACTATCCAAAGAAACTCTCGAAGGTGCCTGCTTTTGCTGGTTAATAAGGCAATCAATAATTGCGTATTCAAGCACCTGTTTAACGAGAGCTTCTACGGGATAGATTGGTTGCGTATTAAATAATTGGTACTGTCTTTTCTATTTTCCAGACTTTTCTACCGTCTTGTTTTGAGATCACTTCCGCATCAGTCTTAACCCATTGAAAACCACCAGCAGGCTGGTCCCCATATCGGCGAATACTGCCATCCACATAGTGGCTTCACCGGCAAAGGCGAGTGCCAGAAAGACCGCTTTGATACCCAGGGCAAGGATAATGTTTTGCCAAAGAATATGAGCTGTCGTACGGGAGAGGCGGATAAAGCTGGCGATTTTACCCAGGTTGTCATCCATCAGGGCAACGTCTGCCGTTTCTATGGCGGTATCGGTGCCGGTTGCGCCCATGGCGAAGCCGATATCAGCTCGCGCCAGGGCTGGTGCATCATTGATGCCGTCGCCCACCATGCCGACCCGGCCGTGGCCGGCAAGGGAATCCACTTCACGGAGTTTATCTTCTGGCAGCAGGTTGCCCATGGCCCGATCGATGCCCACCTCCTTGGCAATGGCATCGGCGGTGTGCTGATTGTCACCGGTCAGCATCAGGGTTTTCACCCCCAATTGGTGGAGCTCATCAATGGCTTTGCGGCTGGATTCTTTTACCGTATCGGCTACGGCAAACAGAGCCTGAACACGGTTTGCATCCACCAACATAACGACTGTTTTCCCCTGATACTCCAGTTTTGAGAGGCGATCCTCTAGCTCCTCACTGCAAACGCGCAATTCTTCCACCAGGCGGTGATTACCCAGGTAATAGCCTGTGCCTTCAATCTCTCCGCGAATCCCGCGCCCGGCCAGGGCTTCAAAGGCTTCCACTTCTAGCAAGGGGTCTTCACTGGCGTTGAGAAAATCTGCCACTGCCTTCGAAACCGGGTGATCGGAGCGGTGGGCGAGGCTGGCGGCGAGGCGCTTTACCCGCGCCTCATCTGTGCCAGTTATCAGGGCAAAATCTGTTACCTGCGGTGCACCGTGGGTGATGGTGCCGGTTTTATCCAAGGCCAGCCAGCGCAACCGGCGCCCCTCTTCGAGGTATGCCCCCCCTTTAATCAGCGTGCCGTGTCTTGTTGCTGCTGCGAGGCCGCTGACGATGGTGACCGGGGTGGCAATGACCAGGGCGCAGGGGCAGGCGATAACCAGCAGTACCAGGGCGCGGTAGATCCACTCCATCCAGGCACCGGAGAAAAACAGCGGAGGAATTAACGCTGTGGCTAGGGCAACCGCAAATACCAAGGGGGTATACCAGCGCGCGAACTGATCGACGAACCGTTGGGTGGGCGCGCGGCTGCCTTGCGCCTCTTCAACCGCGTGGATGATTCGGGCAAGTACGGCATCACTGGCTACGGCAGTCACCCTATATTCCAGGGCGCCGGACTCATTGATGCTACCGGCAAAGAGGCTGTCTCCAGCTTCTTTATCTACCGGAAGGCTCTCCCCGGTGATTGGGGCTTGGTTCACCGCAGAGTTGCCTTTTATTACTTCGCCATCCAGGGCGATGCGCTCACCGGGCCTCACCCTGACCTTGGCGCCGAGGGAAACAGTTTTTGCATTCACCTCGCGCCACTGGCCATCACCCTGAAGTACTGTGGCGGTTTCCGGGGCCAGGTCCATCAACTCGCGAATAGCGTTTCTGGCCCGGTCCAGAGACTTGGCCTCAATCAGTTCGGCGAGGGTGAACAGCACCATCACCATGGCGGCCTCGGGCCAGTGCCCAATCAAAAGTGCGCCCGTGACCGCGATGGACATCAGCGCATTCATATTCAGGTTGCGGTTCTTTAGGGCGATCCAACCTTTTTTGTAAGTAGAGAGCCCCCCGCCGGCAATGGCGGCTAATGCCAGCAACATGACCAGCCAACTGTTTCCCCCCTGTAACCAGAACACCACCTCAGAAGCGAGTGCCGCCAAGCCGGCTGCTCCCAGCAGCCACCAATTGGCCTTGGTTGCGGGTGGTGCATTTTCTGTATCCGATGGGGAGGCGACCCTGGCATCCAGATCCAGAGGAGTGAGTATGTCCAGGATCTGTTGCTGCATACCCGGAGCGTGTCCAACCCGCAAAATGCGTTGCACCAGGTTAAAGTCCAGGCTGTAAATACCTTCGAGTGGGGTGAGCTTGGCGCGGATCAAACCTTCTTCGGTGGGGCAATCCATTTTGGTGATTGAGAAGAGGGAGCTTTCGCTATCCTTTCCGGCGCCACTATCGAGCGGTTGTTGTAAAGGTTCAGTGCTACTGCCACAACCGCAAGTGGAATCCTGTTTTCCCATGGTTAACTCTCGAATAGCTCAATGAGTGAGCCAGCATTACAATCCCTCTAGTAACTATAGAGTCAAGGGGACACCGGCATGCGTTACCGAATAGGGGAGGCGGCCAAGCAGGCAGGCTGCAAGGTGGAAACGGTGCGTTACTACGAACAGGTGGGCTTGCTGCCGCAACCATTGAGGTCCGAAGGCAATTATCGTCTGTATTCAGAAGCGCACTTGGCGCAATTGCGTTTTATACGGCACTGTCGCTCCCTCGATATGCCCATTGAGGATATACGCAAACTGTTAACCTTGCGGGAGCAACCGAGAGAGCATTGTGCTGAAATCAATGCGTTGGTAGATGAGCATATTGATAGGGTGGACAGCCAAATGGCATTGCTCGAGCAATTGCGGAAGAGTTTGCTGGCTTTGCGCAGCCAGTGTGGCGGCCCCGGTTCTACTGATTCCTGTGAGATTGTACGAGAACTCTCCAGTTGTGACTGCCACCCGGCACAAAGCACGATATAAAAGTTATCTGTAAGTTGAGAGTACCTCATTGAAAAAGCTGTTGAGTAAGCTATCGGGAGAATTATTGAGCTGGCCACGGGGAAAGTACCGGGTTGTCTTTCTAGTGGCTCTGGTTGTTGCTCTTACCCTTGCGGTTTGGGCCTTTTTCGCTGAGCCAAGAAGCTTCAGGATCAATGAGCAAGCGCTTCGCCTGGAGTCTTGGCCAGCTTCCTGTAGCGGTTTAAGCGTGGCGGTATTGGCGGATTTACACGTGGGTTCCCCCTATAAGGGTATTGAAAGCCTGCGCTCATTGGTTAACCAAGTAAATGCCAGCAGTCCTGACTTAGTGCTACTCCCCGGTGACTTTGTTATTCAGGGGGTCGTCGGTGGTTCTTTTGTGACGCCGGAGAGTGCCGCTGAAGTGCTTGCTAGCCTCAGGGCACCCTTGGGCGTTTTTGCTGTAATGGGCAATCATGACTGGTGGCTGGACCCGAAGAGAGTAGAGCGGGCTTTTACTGAGAAAGGCATCCCGCTGTTGGAAGATGCATCCACCAAGATCAGTAGCGGCCACTGTGCCTTTCAGTTGGTTGGCATCAGTGATTTCTGGGAGGGGCCACACAATATAGATCGGGCAATGTCTGCCATTGAAGAGTCAGAGACAGTCTTAGCCTTCACTCATAACCCAGATATATTTCCCCAGATTCCACAACGGATTGCCTTGACGATTGCCGGCCACACCCATGGCGGCCAGGTATTTTTGCCCTTGATTGGCCGCCCGATTGTGCCCTCCCGCTACGGGGAGCGCTATGCCATTGGGCATATCGAAGAGGAGGGCAAACACCTGTTTGTGAGCCCAGGGGTAGGCACCAGTATCCTGCCGGTAAGATTTCTGGTGCCGCCAGAAGTCACTTTGCTGACGCTTTTTAGCCGTGATGAATAAATGATCTGTTTATGGTTGGATTGGTTATCTGCTTTGGCAGGATGTAAATAGAGCGCTGGATTAGAATGGCTGCCTGGCTTAATGGGAGAACCTCTTATGATAACTGTCAAGCGCAAGGTCTTATTTGGGGATTGTGATCCCGAGGGTATTGTTTATACCCCGAGGTTTTCCAATTTTGCCTTGGAGGCTACCCATGAAGCCATGTCTATTTTATTTGATGGGCCGGCTATAGCCACTATGAAGAAGCGGGGGTTCCTGACACCGGTGCGGGCCTTTAATCTGGAATTCTTAAGCCCGGTTACTTGGGACCAGGAGTTGCAGCTCAAAGTCAGCGTACTCAAGGTTGGCAATCAGTCGTTCACCTTTCTTGTGCAGGCCCATCTCACCCCAGACCTATTGGCTTTTACGGCAACAATTACTTATGTCACCCTTTCGGTTGAAACCAAACAGAAGATAACCTTGCCGGAATGGTTGAGGGCGGCACTGACAGAATTTAATGCCCGACAAACCTTTAATCCATAAAGTTCTCTACAAAGAGATCCTTCCAGTTTAATTCCAGAGTAACTTGTACCTTTTCAGATAAGGGAAAATGCTCTGGATCAGAGAGTACTATTTTGGCGAGCTGATTGCGCTCCTGGGGTTTAAACGTATTCTGGAATTCTTCCGGCAGTTGATCGGAAATAGGCAGTAACTCAGAGATCACGCCTTTATCTTTGTAGCGACCACTCTTGACCGTGACAACCATGCCCGGCCGAAGAGCAAGAATATATCGGCGCGGCATATAGGCGAGTACATAGGGTTCCCCCCAATAGACTTGCATTAGGGGTTCCCCCTCTCGGTAGACATCGCCTACAGAGGGAACAGTAGCACCAACCAAGCCATTTACCGGGCTGCGGACTTGGCCATCATCGTAGTGGTCTTTCAGCCTCTGGTAGGCCGTTCCGGCTACCTTGATTGCTGCATCGACGGCTTTTCTCTTCTTGTCTAGCGTGGTGCTTTCCACCTGAATCTTGACCAGTTCCTGGCCCGCATTAAAGTTATCCCTGAGCACCTCCTGATAGGTGATCTTGCTGACAAAACCCTTGTCGGCCAGCTTATTGATTCGCGCCAGAATCTCTTCTATCTCTTGCTTGCGGTGTTCTGCAGGAACCAGCAGTTGTTTGGCAGTCTCGGAAAGCAGGGTAAATTCGGCGGAAATTTGAATCAGGTTGGCCTGGCGGCTGGAGAGGTCTGCCAAGCGCTCCAGTAGTTCCATAGATTCTATTTTGAGGAGTAGCTGCCCCTCCTTAACCGATTCCCCCTCATCAACCTCCACCGCGGTCACTCTGGTGATATAACCCATCTCGACTGCGGCATAATCCCTAAGGACCAGCCCATCTCCTTTGAGGATAAACAAATCCCCAAATAGATAGCGCAGAATAGCCAGGGCAAATAATATCAATACCCCGATATAGATGCGCCGCCCAATGGCGCTGTGGTGGGGGCGGACCTCACTGGCCATGGTATCTGGGCGGATATGTTTTCGTATAGTTCTCATTGAACTTACTCCCTAACACGATGCACTTTGGAGGGTGCGTAAGTGTCGGAATAGGAGGTTTTAAATACCCACTCCTGAATATAAGAGTAGAGCCGAACGATACGCATCAGATTGACATACAAAATACTGTATCCCAACAGGTAGGGCCAAATTGGAGTGGCTCTAAATTTATTTGTGGCAAGTGCGCTGAGGGTGAAGGTAATAATGTCCATTATGATTAGGACAATCTGAGCCGCTATCAGAATAAACCAGCCATTAACGCCGTAATGGTAAAATAACCAGACTAAGTAAACTGGCAGAATTAAAATGGCAATTACATTAAAGAGCAGGAATTCGAACTGATGAAAAAATTCCCTAAATTTAAGGCGACGTTCAAACGGATTAATGAAGTGACGATACTTTCTGAAACGTAGGCGAACGGCATCTCTTTCCCAGCGGAACCTTTGCCGGATCAACGTTGCTAGGTTGGTGGGGACATCGGTATAGCAGATGGAGTCAGCAGCGTAGCCAATTTTCCAACCATAGTGGCGTAAGCGCAATGTGACATCCAGGTCTTCACCGCCGCCGGAATCAAAGCCGCCTACTTGTATTAAAGCCGTTCTACGAAAAGCACTAAAAGCTCCAGAAGCACAGGACATTTGTCCTAGCATGAAAAGCGCGTGCTTACCTAGAGAAATGCTAATAATATATTCAATTGCCTGAAAAACTGTGAGTAAATTTACATCCCAGTTGCGCACTAAAATATTATTTGATGCTCCCCCGACCTCGGGATCATCGAACTGACGTAAGATATTCTTTATGGCGTGATAGTCGAAGGAGCAGTCGCAGTCAACGTTTAGGATAATTTCCCCTGTCGTATAGCGAATGGCTAGGTTTGCTGCAGCAGATTTCCCTCCCCGCAATTCTGTCGAATGTGCACCATGAATCAGGCCTCTTTTTAAGAGTTGACGGATTTTATCTCTAGTTCCATCTGTGGAACCATCGCTTACTACAATAATCTCATCGGGAGGGCGGCTTTGCTCCCATAAGCTGAGTACACATTTCTCGATAGCGTCCTCTTCGTTGTGACCGGCAATAATCACAGATGTTTTTCCAAAACTTTTTATATCTACCTCAAATTCTGGTTTCGAACTAAAAAAAACCAGTGCAGTAAAGAACGAAAATAAGTAGCGGGGGATCTCGAAGATCACCACCACCCAGAGCATCAAAAAAAGCGTTGTATAGCTTTGAGAGATAAGGTAGTAGTAGCCGTCCTGAATTTCTTCCCACATTAGCTCAGGTCCTCGGGGCCATAGACCTGGAGGATGGGTTCTACATCCAATCGCAAAGAGCTCGCGGCTCTTTGCCCGGCTTCTTCACTAAATTTGTACAGATCTTTCTGGCTGATATGGCTTACCAGTATAAAATCTTCCATCCTGCCTTTGGCCGCGGTAACCGGGTATTCCCCTTTCATGACCTTTTTTAACGAGTGGCTTAAACTCTGGAAAAACTGATTGCGGCTATGAAAAAATTGGCGATTACCGTGTTCTTGCTCTACCAAATATTCATTTTCATATTTGATGCACAGCAGAGCAAATTCGCTCTCATTGTTTCTCCAATCTTTCAGCTCTTTGTTTAAAACTACGATAAGTTCGAATGGAAGCCCGGCAAAGATAGGGCTTTGCTGGGTGAGTTCCAGGAATGCATGGCCGGCATGCAGGTAATGAACGGCTTTTTCGGTGAGGCTATATTTAAAAATATCCCCAGTTTTAACCGAATCGCCATCTATATGGGTATCGCAATTAAGGCATAAAAAGCCAACTTCTGTTTCTGAACTGGATTTGCCGCAGGAATTACATATCAAAATGGTGCCCGGTTTGTCGTAATCGCTACCGAAATGGCTCATTTCCATTCGGCACTTGGGGCAGATTAAATATTCGCCCTGGCGAAAGTCGTCTTCAGGTCCCAGGTAGGCACACTTAAAGTGGTGCAGATAGAAGGATTCTCTCAAGTTGGGGGATCGACATTCCGGGCACTCTTCGCGCACATTAAATTGAGAGGCACTGCAACCGTTACAAATATGCCGGCGGTCAAAAAAGCTGCCGGCCAGTAATTCAGCCGTCATCATTTTTTCGCATTCGTGCAATACCGTTTCTGAATCTAACAGGGTGTTAAAGCATACGGTGGTGCGCGAGTCTGGCTGGTAGCTAGGGGTTAGGCTTATCCCGGAGACAAAGATGCGGGCCAGGATTTTGTCGTCATCGTTCTGGGGGTTGTAGAAATCCGGGTGTAACTGAGAGCGGCGAAAGTTAAAGGAATCGATCAACTTGCCGTACTCTGTAGGGTCTGCCTTGAGCGTGTTAGAGGCATCCAGGTCTGCCCTGACTCCCAGTGTGCCGGTTAGGTCAATCACCGGTAGCAGGTGCAAGCCTATCTGGCTGTTCCAGAGTTTTTCGATGCACTGAGGGGTCATGGGCTCCTCAACCACCAGGGCATCACACTTCTCAATGCCTGGATGCACCGTATTAAAATCACTGGGCCAGCGATAATAGTTGTATGCATCAGTGAGAAAGGAGATGGCAAACCCTCCTACAGAAGGGGCAAACTGACGCCGGTTGTACTTGGTTGATACGGTTGGCGGGTAAAATTCCGCCTTAAGTAAAACGATAGACCACGAGGGCTGAAGCGCCAGCCCGTAGGAAATAAGGGGATAAGGCTTGGTCTTATGAGCTGGGTATCGCGATTGACTATAAAGTCGAGTTTTAGCCAAAAAAGTGGGGTCGCCAAGGGATAACTATCGGCTTCTGAGGTGTTCCCAGCAGTTTACTCCCTTACCTTGTGTACTTTTGAAGGGGCGAAGGAATCCGCATAAGAGGTTCTAAAGATCCACTCCTGTACATAGGCATAGAGCCGTACTACACGCATCAAGTTGACATAGAGGATGCTGTAGCCAATAAGAAAGGGCCAGAGTGGAAAAGTACTGAATTTGTAGGTGGCATAGGAGGCGAGCGCAAAGGTGAGGCAATCCAGCATTATCAACACTATCTGTGCACCGATTAAAATAAACCAGGCATTACTGCCGTAACTCGCAAACAGCCAGACCAAGTAGATGGGCAAAGCGATAGCAGCGATCACATTAAAGATCAAGAACTCAAATTGATGAAAGAACTCTTCGAATTTGATGCGGCGCTTAAAAGGATTGATAAAGTGGGCGTACTTGCGGTAACGCAAACGCACAGCATCCCGCTCCCAACGTAAGCGCTGGCGAATTAGAGTCAGGATATTCGTGGGTACATCCGTATAGCAGATCGCCTCTGGGGCGAAGGCGATATCCCAGCCGTAGTTGCGCAGGCGAAAAGTAATATCCAGATCTTCCCCCCCACCGGAATCAAAGCCACCAATCTGGTCAATAGCGGTTTTTCGGAACCCGCTGTAGGCGCCAGATGCACAGCACATTTGCCTGATCATGGCTAATGCATGCCTGCCGAGGGAGATACTGACAATGTATTCGATGGTTTGAAATGCGGTGAGTAGGTTATCGTGAGGGTTGCGCACAAAAACATTACCGGAAACCACCCCCACTTTGGGGTCTTCAAAGGGGAGTAACACTTCCTTCATGGTGTGGTGCTCAAAGGAGCAATCACAGTCTACGGTGATAACGATATCGCCAGTGCAAAAGCGAATCCCCAGGTTTAGAGCGGAGGCCTTACCACCTCTAAGTTCTGTCGCATGGGCTCCCTGAATGAGTCCTCGGGTCAGTAAGCTGGACATCACTTTTCTGGTTCCATCGGTGGAGCCATCGCTCACCACGATGATTTCATAGGGCTTAACACTTTGCGCCCAAAGACTGTGCACACACTTTTCGATCGACTCCTCCTCGTTATGACCGGCAATAATCACCGAAATTTTGCCGATTTTTTCCAAATCTACTTCTTTCTCGATCCTTGAGCTAAAAAAGAAAACCGCGGTGAAGAAGGAGAAGATATAGCGAGGGAGTTCCAGGAAGATCACGATCCAGAACATGATAAACAGAGCGCCCCGGCTCTGTGCGAACAGAAAAGTAAAGCCGTCATGGATTGTCTCCATCATCAGTGCAATACGCCTTTGATGGAGTCTTTAGGCTGCTTGTTCGGTGAGCAGCTACAGAGAGCGTCTTTACAGAGAGTTTCTTGGCTGTGGCCCTCTTTGAGCCGGGACATGGCTATTCCTCCAGCTTCGAGGCAAACCTGGTGGCAAATGCAAGCTTCTTTACGGGCACTTTAAAGCCATAGATACGATATATTGAGAGGATCGAGACGCCAAATTGTCCAGCAGACCAGGCGCTCAGGCGCTATAGAAGGGATCAACTTCTAGGTGGTGATGATTGAACCAGTTTGTGTGTTTCAGTTCGCTTGTTTTTGCTTGTTGCAAGTACAAAGTGGCCAGGGGTAGGGCGGCCAGAGGGGAAGACTTTGTAACTTGCTTAGCGCTCGAGGAATACTGCTGTGGCCATCCCGCCAGCAGTACAGACCCCGATAACCGCTTTGTGTGCGTCTCTGCGCTTGAGCTCCATCAGTGAAGAACCCAGGTAGCGAATGCCGGACATCCCATAGGGGTGGCCAAGGGCAATGGCGCCACCATTAACATTGGTAATATCCCAAGGCGTTTCCAGTTCCGCTTGGTTATAGAGGGTGGTAACGGCAAAAGCTTCGTGTAACTCCCAAAGGTCTATCTCTCCCATAGAAAGCCCCTGATGCTTCATTAAGCGCTTAATGGCTGGCGCCACGGCGATACTCATTTCATCGGGGGCCACCGCTGCAAGATGCATACCGCGAAATAGCCCCAGAATGGGCAGGTTTCTTTTGGCGGCCAGCTCGGCATCCATCATGACGACGGCCGCAGCGCCATCAGAGAGCTGCGAAGCGTTGCCCGCGGTTACCGTGCCGCCATCATTCACTGGCTCTAGAGCCGATAACCCTTCCAGGGTGGTACCGGGGCGTGGGCCTTCATCTTCTTTCAGCAACACTGTCTTTTCTGAGATCTGCCCAGTCTCTTTATCTTTTATCGACATGACTGTCTCAAAAGGAACGATTTCTTCGGCAAATTTGCCTGCTCTGTGCGCTTCCGCCACGCGTTTTTGCGACTCCACCACATAGGCATCCTGTGCCTGCCGGCTGATGGAAAAGGTGTCAGCGACGAAATCCGCTGTTTGGATCATGGTCCACCAAACCGCGGGGATTTCTTGTTGCAGGGGCTCATAGACAAAGTGATTCAGGTTCAGGCTGAACTGCACGAGACTAATACTTTCTACGCCACCGGCAACGCCAACCTGCATTTCCCCGCTGGCGATTCGATTCGCTACGATCGATGCGGCATTGAGACCCGAGCCGCAGTAGCGGTTAATCGTCATACCGGGCACTTTGACGCCACAACCTGCAAATAGGGCGGCGTTGCGAGCGATATTGTGGCCGGTTGCTCCCTCAGGTAATCCACAGCCCAGTACAACGTCTTCCACTTCCTCGGGATCCAAAGTAGCTCTGTGCAGCGCTTCCTTGATGACATGCGCGGCCATGGGGATACCGTGGGTTTGGTTTAAGGCACCGCGCCTTGCTTTGGCGATTGCGGTTCTACAGTAGGCAACAACGGCAACGTCTCGCATGGGGTATGCCCTGAGTTTTGAGGCTTTTGTAAACAGTAGAACAGCTGATATTGCTTTGTACTGGAAGCATTATCTGGAGGGTTAGGGGGGTTAAAGATAGTTTATTGACCTGCCATTTTCCTGGTATCCACTATCCTACCAAGCTGTCAGATGTGACTAATGTAGCGTATATCGACTTTTTTCGGTTAAACCTTCATCAAAATTTAATGCTTCGTAGAATAAACCGACTTCTTTGTTGGTACGCATTTCTATAAAATGCGCGCCAATTCACATTATTCGAATTCTAAATAACAAACAGGAAGTTGGGGTTTATGACTGTTTCTCGCCGTACATTTGTGCAAGCCATGGGGCTTGCGCTGCTTACACCATTTACCGTTCGCTCATTAGCGGCTAGCAATAGCGAAACCTATGCGCGCTTTAATCTGAGTGGCAGCCCCTCGGGCTACGATATCGATCAGAATGGGTTGATCTTCGATTTGTCTGTGGCCTCCGGTGATCCCAGCCAAACTGGTGTGGTGCTCTGGACCCATATCAACCCCGCTGCCTTTGTACCCGGCCAAATCCTGTATGTGGATGTGGCTTTGGACGAGTCATTTACCCAGCCGGTGTTGAGTGCTGAGATCAATGCTGAGGATATCAGTGCGGATCGCGACTACACCGTAAACATCGACCTGGAAGGCTATCTGTCTCCCAATCAGCGTTACTACTACCGCTTTAAATACGGCGCACTGTGCAGCCGCACCGGGCGCTGCCATACCCTGCCAACTGGTGGGCTGGAAAGTATCAAAATGGCGGTGGTGACCTGTCAGGATTACACCACGGGCTATTACAACGCCTACAGCCATTTGGCCGATGAAGATGTGCATTGCGTATTGCACTTGGGAGACTTCATCTATGAGTACGCGCAGTATGAAGGTTTTGAGGATGCGATTGTTCACCCAATGAGCCTGCCTTCCGGCGGTAATGTGGCTATGGATCTCGAAGACTATCGCCATATTTACCGGGAATACCGCAAGGATAAAAACCTGCAGCGGGCGATGGAAATGCATTCCTTTATTATCACCTGGGATGACCACGAAACTGCGGATAACGCCTACTGGGATTACGATCGCGATACCCTGGGTGTGCCATCCCATCCCTACCAAACTGGCGCTAACAACCCCGAGCAATTGCGCCAGCTGCGCCGCGATGCACAACAAGCTTGGATTGAGTATGTGCCGGCTCGTGTAAAAGTGGATGAGGCGGCCAGCCACGCCTTTGACTACCTGCAAATTTACCGCTCTTTCCAATTCGGCGATTTGGTCGACTTATATATGACCGATAGCCGAACCTATCGCACCAAAGAGCCCTGCAAAGACGGTAGTGCCTGGGAAAACTACTGGTGCACCGATTACGAAGAGAAATCCCAAACCATGCTGGGGAAAACCCAACGGGATTGGCTGATTAATGGCTTGGTCAATTCCAATGCCCGCTGGAAAGTTTGGGGTAACCAGACTCTGCTTGCCCAGTTAGCAGGCACCGCACTGGGGCGCCCTCTGGTATTCGCTAACTACGATGCCTGGGATGGTTATCAATGGGAGCGTGAGAAAATTCTCTCCAGTGTGAAAGACAACAGTGTCGATAATTTTGTTGTGCTGACCGGGGATCTGCACACCAGTATTGCCTCTTACCTGAAAGTAAATTTCAACAAGATCAGCAACTGGGACTATGACAACTTGGTAGGCATTGAGCTGATGACCCCTTCGATCTCGTCACCGAACCTGAATGATACGGTAGAGAGAGGGGTCGACGTGGGTAGCGTATTCACTTCATTACTTAATGGAGGCGTGCAGGTTAACAATCCGCATATCAAGGATTTTGTCAGCAATATCTATGGCTATGCGGTGATTGAGTTCAACCACAGCGAGCTGAATTGGACTGTCTATGACATCGATAAAAAGTCAGACAACCCATCCACCAATAAAAAGACCTATAAAACGTTTAACTACGAACCCGAAGGTATGTGGCTGACGGAGAAATAGCCAAACCAATAACCATCTTTAATAGCGCCACCCAGTGACTCAACTTAGTGACTGTGGTGGTGCTTTCCCGCGCCTGTTGTATCAACGCCTACCTTTCTAGATTTGGGTCAGCCCCTAAGGCCTATAGAGGCTATCCGTGTTGCTATCTGTCTCTGAGTAACCTATACCCTCGTGACAGATCGAGCGGGTTCCGATGTCGATGCTCACCGTGAATACCACCAGGAGCCATTGATGTTACAGAAAGCGTACCCCTACTACCTGGCCAATGAAGCCATCTATGCCAATACCGAGCTTGATGTAACCGATAAGTACTCCGGCCAGGTGGCAACACAGGTTGCCATGGCAGATGCCAAGGTGATCGATAGCGCGATAGATTGGGCCTTGCTGGCAGAAAAACCCATGGCTGCGTTTCCGCCCTACAAACGCCAGCAAGTCTTGGATCACTGTGTACAGCGCTTTCAGACTCGCTTTGAAGAGTTGGCCGTGGCCCTGTGTATTGAAGCGGGTAAACCGATCCACGATGCCCGTGGGGAAGTCTCCCGTTTGATTGATACCTTTCGTGTGGCCGCAGAAGAGGCGGTGCGTATCGATGGGGAGATTATCAATCTGGAAATCTCCAAGCGCAGCGCGGGGTACCGGGGATTTGTTAAACGGGTTCCCGTAGGGGCCTGCTCTTTTATTTCACCGTTTAATTTCCCCTTGAATCTTGCGGCCCATAAAGTGGCTCCAGCCATTGCTGCCGGCTGCCCCTTTGTGCTCAAACCCGCGAGTAGAACCCCGATCGGTGCCCTGATTATCGCAGAGGTACTGGCGGAAACCGATCTGCCCAAGGGGGCCTTCTCGGTGCTGCCCTGTCACCGCGAAGGCGCGGACCTGTTTACTGTGGATGATCGCTTTAAGCTGCTCAGTTTTACCGGCTCCCCTGCGGTAGGCTGGGACTTGAAGGCCAGGGCAGGGCGCAAGAAGGTTATTCTGGAATTGGGTGGCAATGCTGCCTGTGTGATTGATCGGGATACCGATCTGGAAGATGCGGTAGAACGCCTGATCTTTGGAGCTTTTTATCAGTCGGGTCAGAGCTGTATTGGTGTACAGAGGATCTATGGGCATTCCAGTCTATATGAGGACCTGAAAGTGCGTTTGCTGGAGCGCACCAAGAAGCTTAAGAAAGGTGATCCTAAAAATGAACATACGTTTATTGGTCCGATGATTTCAGAGGGGGAAGCGACAAGGTTACATAACTGGATTAAAGAAGGGGTTGAACAGGGAGGCAGCCTTCTCTGCGGTGGTAACCGCGATGGCGCCATGCTCGAACCCACGTTATTAGAGAATGTCCCCAGTGATTGCAATGTAGTTCAGCAGGAAGCTTTTGGGCCTGTAGCAATACTGGAACCCTTTGATGATTTCGATGAGGTGCTGAAAAAGGTCAATGACAGCGCATTTGGTTTGCAGGCCGGGATTTTCACCCGTGATTTGTACAGAGCCCAAAAAGCCTGGGACACCCTGGAGGTGGGTGGTGTGGTAATAGGGGATGTGCCCAGTTGGCGGGTAGACAATATGCCCTACGGCGGTGTGAAGGATTCGGGCCTGGGCCGAGAGGGGGTGCGCTGGGCGATCAAGGATATGACCGAAGAGCGGTTGATGGTGGTGCGCTCACTGCCTGCCTAGCTCGAGATTTGTAGGGGCTCAACAAACATGCCGGCTCGATCAGTGGCTCTTTAAGCGTATATGGAGGGATTGCCCCTCCATCTAGAAGCGTACTTAGTAAGCGGCTGGTGAATGACTTTAGGTCAAAATACAGCATGCGACATGCGAAGAGGGCTTCGACAGAAGAGCCCCCGAAGTTGAGTACCGTCGAAATGATATCCATCTGTGAGCGCCCTCCTGAAGCCAAGAATCGTGCAACTCCCGGTCACTTGGTTGGAGATCATGTTTAGAACATTTTTCTGCATTTAAATTGAAATTTTCATTCTGCTACGATTTTGGAAGATGTGTTAATTGAGGTCGTGTCAGGCTAAACAGCAACGAGTTCTTTTTTATGTCAACAACGATAAATCCAATGAGAAATGGTGGAATATGTTTGAAGTATGGGTGTGTAGCAATGATCTTGGCGATTAGTTCTTTTCCATCTGCTCTAGCTAAAGAAAAAGTTACGCTCAATGATTTTTATCGGCCGTTTGATCTATCTGATATTAATCAAAATAATATGCAAACTTGGCCATATTACAGGTATACATCCATGCACTGGGATGACTATGGCATCTTTGGCACGGTGCATATAATGGGTGCAGATAATCCATCCAATCTGGAAGTTGTTAAAGAGCCCTTTAATATAAGTCTGGAAATCCACAAGGGCTGGCCTTTCGTTGAGTCGCTAAATGCCACTCAAACAAAAGGTTTTCTGATTATGAAAGATAATAAAATTATCGGGGAGTTTTATGATAATGGACTTGATCACAATCAAACTCAGCTTTTGCAATCCGCTTCCAAAACTTACGCAGGAGTCATTATCTCAAAGCTGATTGATAAGGGTAAGATAGATCCTAATTTGTCGATTGGAGATTATCTCTCTGATTTTTCTGGTTCAAAAATTGGAAAAGCCAAGGTGCAAGAGGTGCTTGATATGACCTCTGGCTTATTACCTGCGACAGATTATCATGTGCCAGGAGGTGAAGCCTATTTATTTGAGGTTGAGCAAGGCTTAAAGCCGGGTAAACCAACTGGACATCGCAATGCCATCAAGAATGCTAAAGTCCAGAATGAATCGGGCAAAGTATATACATATAATGATAAAAACACGGATCTATTAGCAATACTTGCAGAAGAAGTTTCAGGGCACCCATTCAACAAGCTTCTTTCGGATCTCTTTAATGATTTTGGGGCAAATAGTTCTGGCTCCATTGCCTTGACCGTTGATGGTACCGCTAGCCCTTCCTATGGTATCAGTACTACCCTACGCGACTATGCACTTTTTCATCAGTGGATTGCCCAGGGCAAGGCTCCAAAGAGCTTCTATGATTCAGTAAAAAATCTTGATAAGGACCTTCTTGCTAAATCTGAAAGTGGCAAGGCACTTGCCACTGCGTTGGGTACTCCTGTGGCATATGGGTCTCAAGCCTGGTACTTGCCAGAATACAACGTTATCTACACAGCTGGTTCCTATGGGCAATATGGGTTTAGTGATCTCAATAGCGGTTTGTCTGTGGTCTTTATGCAGGATTGGGAAGACAATGCTGTACCCAAGAAATTAGTTGAAACAGTAGAGCGTGCAAAATTCATTATTAATAATCTTGGAAAACAAAAAGGTTCATAGTGCAAGATCAGTGTTGTAGAAATTCTTTACATGTTAGTTAATGTTAGTCTTGGGGAGGTTGGCTGGGTTATTGTAGGCTAGGTAATCCTTCCTTAAGAATGAGAGATAATTTAAGTCAACACTCTAAATAGATTGGTTTAGTGTTAGCTATAAATCAACAACCACCCGCAAAGCGGGCGGTATGATGTATAATAGTTCAAGCTTGATCTGATAGTTACCGGCTCTCAGTTAGTGGTCAAGCCTGGATTAATCCAACTTAGGGATAGTTAGAGCCAGTCTGGCTTTAAGATGAATCCATCTTTTAATTGCTATGCTGGCTTAATTTTTAAGGTAAAATCTTACTTCCTACTTGGCAGTGGAGCGGAGTCATCGAGCTGATTGTTACATTCGAGCTGGATGTGGCCATTCTCTATTTCACACTGGCCATGTCAGTCTCAGTCTTGGCCGGGTTTCTATTAGAGAAATTAGACTTTGAACGGTTTGTTTATGATAAAGCCTACCTGGAGTCTAAAAGGTTGTATCTTGGGCTCTAAGAACAGTGACGCCCAGCCTGCGAAGAGTGGGGGTGTTTCTGGGCGGGGCACTGCCACAGGTAATGAAAAACATCCATGATGTGATTGTTATCGATGCCGGTCCTATCGGCATTACCGCTACGGCTCAACTCTTATCCCGAGGTCTACAGCCACTGATGCTGAAAAAAGACACAACTGTAGGAAGCGCCATGCTGAAGGATACCTTTCATTTCTACTTATCAAAGATTATTGGCATCGTTGGAAAGTTAGTGCTCATTGTTAAACACTAACTTTCCAATGGGGTTACTACTTATCTAGACTTCTTTTTTCTTAAATCGATGTATCTCACTGCGGAAAAAGGATCTAATTGAGGTTGCCCCTCTACCCAGTAGTTTTTCTGTATGGTCAGAAAGCTCAATAGTATGGCCCCATTCGCGAGTTACTGGCCAAAGTTGTGCTAAGGCATCAATATCGCTCTCGGGAATTCCAGAATTGAGTAATCCCAGCCTTGCAGTTTCATCGCTGATGGGCATGTATTTAATTTCTCTGTCTAACTCCTCAGATAAGATCTGTGCTATATCGCTATAAGTTAATTTTTCCGGACCAGTGAGAATATATTTCTTTCCTTTATGTAAATTTGGTTCCATTAAGATTTTTGTTGCCACATCGGCAATGTCTTGATGATCGACTGTCACAACGGTTGCGCCCGGTTCGGAACCAAAAGGCGCACTAATAGTACTTAAGTTGGCAACTTCATCGGCCGAAGCGAAGAAATTGCTGTTAAAGCTGGCGGGTTGTAGTATCGTCCACTTTAAAGTGGATTGAATAAGGTAGTCTTCTGCCTCTCCTAACCATCTTGCTATATCTATAGGCGAACTTGCATCGGCCCCTAAACCGGAGAGTTGCACTATATGCTTGACACCGGCTTGCTCAGCTACACGGATAAAAGCGGCATGTTTCTTGGTGAATGAGGATTCGAACGCGGTAACCAAAAAGGCTGACTCAATACCATTCAGAGCCTCTAATAGAGAGTGTTCATCTTCATAGTCCCCCTTTACGTAGCTGATATTCTTAGCTCTTATTGGCGCTTTCGAAATATCACGTAACATAGCTCTAACAGGCATATTGGTGTTGGCGAGATTCTCAAGAATGGCTTTGCCGTTGTTTCCAGTTCCGCCGGTAATCAGAATTTTTTCCATAGCTGTGTCCAAAATACAAATAATAAATTGATGCTCAAGCGCTTTGCTCGGATAAAGATGGGTAGTCCACATATCCCCGTGCATCACCGGAAAAAAATGAAGACATATCTTCTTCGTTATAGGGCCCATTACTTGCCAGGCGCGCTACTAGGTCAGGATTTGATATAAAGAGGCGTCCAAATGAAATGTAATCGGCTGTGCCATCGGCAATAGCGTTGTTTGCAGATTCCGAGTCATACATACCATTGGCAACGTAGCAACCTTTGTAAGCATCACGCAGCTGGGTATGGTCAATGGATGGTTGCTCATTTCTATCCCATGCCCGCTCCATCATCTGTAAGTAAGCCAGGTTATATCTACTGAGTTGACTGACAATATATAAGTAGGTTTCTTGAGCGCGGCTGTCTGTCAAGCTAATCTCTGGTGATAGCTTGATACCGACTCTGTCAGACCCCCAGACTTCACACAGTGCCGATAGAACTTCAAAGGTGAAGCGAGCTCTGTTTTCTATACTCCCTCCGTAAGCATCGGTGCGCTGATTGCTGCTGTCATGTAGAAATTGAGCCGGCAGGTAAGGCCCTGCAGCGTGGAGCTCGACTCCATCAAAACCGGCTTTGAGAGCATTCTTAGCCGCCTGTTTGTAATCCGCGATAATGCCTTGAATCTCATTGTGAGTTAGGGCTCTGGGCATTGCGTAAGGTTTCTTTCCTTCATAAGTATGTGCTGCGCCTTCTGCAGCGATTGGTGAAGGCGCTACGGGAGCCTGGCCTCCGATAAGATCGGGGTGCACTTCTCGGCCCATATGCCAAAGTTGGATGAAAATCTTCCCGCCACGGCGATGTACAGCATCGGTAACCTTTTGCCAGCCTTTGATTTGTTCTTGCGTAAAAATACCTGGGGTATCTACCCATCCGAGCCCTTGAGCTGAAATCGCTGTGGCTTCAGAGATGATCATCGCTGCACCGGCTCGTTGGGCGTAATACTTGGCATTGATGTCTGTAGGTACTCCATCCCTTCCAACTCGAGCACGTGTCAACGCAGCCATGATGACACGGTTGTCAGTTTCTATTGATCCGAGATTTCCTGATGAAAAAAGACTCAGATTTAGATGATTCTTAGCCATATCGCTTAACTCTGCTTGTGTTGATAGGGCGTAGGATAATTATGTATACGATAGATAGATAATGGTATATTTGTATCAACATGATTAATCAGTTGAATCAGGTTTTGTTATGACCCAGGAACAACTCAAGATGTTTATCGCTGTAGTTGAACAGGGCAGTTTTCGAGGTGCGGCAAAGACCATTTTCAAAACCCAGCCGACAATCAGTAATGCAATTAAGAAGTTGGAAGAAGAGTTTGGCTTTCCCTTATTTCATAGGGATAGCTATCGTCCAAGTCTTACAAAGCAGGGTGAGGCTTTTTATAAGCAGTCTAAGCGCGTTATTCAGAGCCTTGAACAGCTCTCCGTAATGGGGCACCAGCTTGGAGCGGGAATAGAGCCAAAATTCACCGTGGTTATCAGTGGTATTGTTGAGCTATCTCCTTTATTAAAACAGATCAAACCCATAGTGTTGTCATTTCCCAATACAGATTTCAGTATTAGTACTGAACTATTATCGGGTGTTATGGAACGCGTCGATAATAATGAAGCTGATCTAGCATTCGCTACTTTATACGGTGTTGAGAGTAAACATGAATGGAAGAAAATAGGGGAAGTTGAGCTTGTGAATGTTGTGGCGCCTGGGGTCTTCCCAGGGGAAAGTGTCTCACAGTTGGAAGCTGCACAGTTACCGCAAATTGTTGTGAGGGATACCGGCCACTCGGGAAACAAAGGAAATATTAGCTTGCTAGAAGTTGGGCGCAGGTGGCTTGTTAATGATTACCATACAAAAAAAGAATTGACTCTTGCTGGGCTTGGTTGGGGGAGAATTCCTAGGCATTTTATAGAGGATGATCTGAAGAAGAGCTTACTCGTCCCAATCAATGTCGAAGGCATCAAAGCATTTAGTAGTTTTGATTTATGTATTATCCGCAATAGAGAACGTGCTCTGGGACCAATCGCTAGTAGGTTTTGGAACTTCTTTTAGATTAAGTAGCGAGATTCTGAAAGTGTAAATACTTTTTATATTTGGAAATTCCCAAGTTGCAAGGACTTCTGGCAATTATTTTAACTTTATCAAGTTGCCATGCAAAATTGCGGCTTGCATAAATTTTGCTTCTCTCCGTTGTGTTTAAAACTTTTTAGTCAGCTGGCTATAAAGATTATTAAGTGTAGTAAATGATTGGAAAGCTGAACTTGACCTGGCAGGGCAACTTCTAAAAAATCGGTTACTGTCAAATCAAGTTCGAACGACTAAATGTTAAATTAAATTTCCCTAATAATCCCACCAATAATGTTTATAGGCCGGGATTAATATTGTATAGCTAGTGATGTTTACCCTTACTTTCCATTTGGCAGTGGAGCGGAGTCATCGACAAGATGTTCTTGACGCAATTCTTGCCATAGAGCATCAGGGATATTAGTTTCCAAAGCCTCAACATCTTCTTTGATCCTTGTAGGTTTGCTCGCACCTGGTATCACCGCAGCAATGGCTGGATTGGCCAGTACAAATTGCAAACCAATAGCCTTAGTGCTAACTCCGTACTTATCGCCAATCGCTTTGATTTTGGAAACTTTTTGCAGTATCGAGTCTGATGCTGGCGCGTACTCAAAATTTGGTCCTCCGACTAGCGCCCCGGAGCTATAGGGACCTCCAGCTACGATGCCGAGGTCGCGTTCTATTATCTGTGGAATTACTCTCTGGAGAGCTCGAGAGTGATCCAGCAAGCTGTAGCGGCCAGCGAGTAAAAAGCCATCGGGGCGAGGTTCTTCAAGATCAAGAAGTATTTCAATCGGCTCCACTCTGTTTACCCCCAGGCCCCAAGCTTGAATTACGCCTTCATCACGCAGTTTATCGAGAGCCCTGAAAGCACCTTTCCGCGCGCTTTCAAAAATGCCAAGCCATTCGTCACCATAAAAATCCTGGGCAACATCGTGAACCCATGCAATTTCAATACGATCGGTCTTTAACCGCTTGAGGCTGCCTTCTATCGAACGCATTGTTGCATCGTATGAGTAGTCATTAACAACCTTATTGGGGCGGCCATGCTTGAAAATCTCACGCTTATCTTGAATATCTCGGTTCGCTACATCTTCAACTTCATCCAAAATTAAGCGGCCAACTTTGGTGCTGATAACATAGTCTTCGCGTGGGAAGCTAGACAACGCCTCACCCATACGAATTTCTGCAAGACCGGCTCCATAGAATGGCGCATTGTCAAAATACCTGATACCGCTATTCCAGGCCGCCTGTACCGTTGCTAAGGCTTCAGCATCCGGAATCTCGCGGAACATATTGCCAAGAGGTGCTGTGCCAAATCCGAGCTTACTGGGCAATAGATTTTTCAGCTTCACTTGCTTCTCCCATCAATGAAATTCTTAACTTAAGAGGTTTTGACTATGTGGTCGGGCGGTTAAGAATGCCTGACTAGCCAGTTACGTCCCGCTACCAATGTACTTAGCATAAAAACTGCAGCTAATTACTATGGCGATATGGCCTGTTTGTAGTAGCCGAAGGTAGTGGGTCGATGGAGTCAGTGTGGGGCAATAGCTTTTGATGAAAAAGCCGTATATAGGCAATATACTATTGATTTAAGGTCAATAATGCAGGTTACCCTCCAAGAGCTCCAGGTATTTATCACTGTGGTAGATACTGCTTCGATCACTTCGGCTGCCGAACGGTTAGAGCAGACTGTCTCCGGGGTTAGCCGTGCATTAGCCCGTTTGGAGAATAAACTGCAAACTACATTGCTACAGCGCACTACCAGGCGTCTGGAATTAACAGAGGAGGGGCAAGCTTTCCTCAAATATGCACGGGATATTCTCATCTCAGTGGAAGAGGCCGAGGAGCAGATGGCGGCCCGCAAAAAGCACCCCTCTGGTCTTCTGCGTATAGACGCCGCCACACCATTTATGCTGCATGTAATAGCACCTATGGTAAATAGCTTCCGAACTAAATACCCTCAGATAGAGCTTGAGCTAAACAGTAATGAGGGGATAACCGATTTGATAGAGAAGCGCACTGATGTGGCTATTCGTATCGGTAAGCTCCAAGACTCAACCTTATATGCCCGGCCAATAGGTTCTAGCAGAGTTCGAATTCTAGTCAGTCCTGGCTACTTGCAACAACATGGTACCCCGGAGGATGTGGAGCAACTCGCCCAACACACCTTGCTTGGCTTTACAAAGCCCGAATCACTCAACAAATGGCCGCTGTATGAGCAGAGTGGGGACATGCTGCACATTAAGCCAACGATTACTTCATCTAGTGGCGAGACTTTACGGCAACTAGCACTATCAGATGCAGGAATCGTATGTTTATCAGACTTTATGACCAAGAGAGATCGCCAAGCTGGGCGATTGGTGCAGCTATTCTCTAGTGAAACCTTAGACATGAAACAATCTATTAATGCGGTTTACTACCGTAACACGGCACTTTCATCACGTATTACTAGCTTTATCAATCACATTCTTGAGGAGCTGGGAGATCAACCATTCGATGAGGTTTAACCACATGCACACTTTTATGCAACAGCGAATATTAGAGAGTGACGGACTAAGTTAATTTTCTGACTGAAGGATTGACAAGGCTAATTAAAAGCCAAAGCTCAGAATTCCACTATAGTCGGCTTGATAATTTTGCTGGCTATGTATTACGAGATGGGTTTGTCCACGGCGATCTGTTTGATATATACCCGCACCACACCGACTACAAAATCCATATTCTTTTACTGGTCCAGATTTAAAAGAATAGGTATTAAGCTGTTTTGAGGCATCTTCAATGAGCGCTGGATTGGAAGTCTCAACAAAACTTATTGCCCCAGCTGCCTTAGGGGAAACTGAGCTGTTGAAAAGTTTGTAATGAATAGCCCCACAGTGACAAGTTAAGTGATTCATGGGTTAATTTCCAGAGTGGATTAGTATGGGTTTAAAGTTTACTATTTGGCCGATCTTAATAAAGATCATCAGCGGAAAGTCATAATTAGCTTTAAGGAAATAGTCGGTGCGGCGGGAATATGATAAGTACCACTTGATCAGTGTCTTTTGTGCGGTAGTGGATCATGGCTCTCTAAGCAAAGCCGGTAGCCATTTGGGCTTGTCAGCGCCAACTGTGAGCAAGACACTGGCTCAATTGGAGCAGGTGCTGGGCCAGGTACTATTGATCCGAACAACCAGATCGGTCTCGGTAACCGATGCAGGCAGGCTTGTTTACCAGCAAGGGCAGCAGATAATCAATGCCTTTACTGACCTGGAAGATCGGGTTGCTGAAATTGGGGCCTTGGACCGGGGCAAATTGCGCTTAACCTTCCCTGAAACATTGGGTGAAAATGTCTTTAGCCAAATATGTATTGACTTTCAAGAAGCCTTTCCAGACTTTAATCTCGAGCTGATCTTTACGCCACACCATTTGGATATGGTTGAGGATGATATTGATATTGCCATCCGTGTTTGGTCGGCAATACCAGATAGCCAGTTTTATGCGTTGCCACTTTTTCATATTCATCCCATTTTTGTGGCATCTCCTGAATATTTAAAAAAGAAAGGGCATCCAGACTCAATCGAAGAACTCGGAAAACATAATATTTTGTTGGCCAGGCTTAATGGTTTGAAAGATGGGTGGCTATTCAATGGCAAGTTCTATCAGTTTAAGGGTAATCTTGTTTCTAACAAGACCACTCATATCCGTGCTGCGGCAATAAATGGCAATGGTATTGCTATATTGCCTTCTTATTTCTGTCAGCCAGCCATTAAATGCGGTCAACTAATAGAGATATTTCCTAATTTAAAGCAAGAGGTTCAAGTAGTTGGCGCTCTGTATAAAGTTAGGCGTAATAGCTCAAAAAAAATAGATTTGTTTTTGAGTTTTCTAGAAAGGCGTTTACGAAAGTCAGATTTTGATTTGTTAGTTTCAGCGGAGTCCGAGTAGCTCGGCAGAGTGGAATTCGATTGAAAAACTGAATGTCAGGATAATGTTAGATTACTTACCTGGTAATAAGACATTCATAGTGTGAGCAATTGAGTGTGTTCGCTCTTCCCCAAATAAGCAGGTTACGAGTGCAAGTGCGAACTCTATCGCGGTTCCTGGTGATTGGCTGGTCACTAAGTTCCGGTCAACAACCACTCGTTGATCGCTGACTTCCCTTACATATTGACTAAGCTCACTACGAAAAGCTTTGTAGCAAGTTGCTTTAAAATTGGTAATTAACTGATGTCGGCCAAGTACGATTACTGGGGCGGTACAAATTGCCCCTAACCAACGGCTGGATTCGATTTGTGCGCGGATAAGCTCCATTAGAGGTTCCGAGTTATGCATACACTCGGCACCTTCCTTACCTCCTGGCAGAGCTATTAAATTCCAAGTGGTATTTAAACACTCCTCTATACGATAAGGCGCTTCGATAACAAGATTTCGTAGGGTAGTGATGCGATTACTCGGCATAATAGAAGCTAGTGTTAGCTCCGCATCCGTCCGACTTAAAATGTCGTAGATAGCAATGGTCTCGATATCTTCAACGCCATCTGCAAGGGGAATCAGTATTTTGGACATGGACACAGCTCCAAAAAGGCTAGGACTTAATTATTTATAGGCTTTCTAACCTAACGCCACACCTTAAAGCTGACCCCCAGCTCAGGGAGTTAGGTCCATACGGACCCAACTCATTGGTCCTTAAAGCTTAGCCTCGTATACGTCGCACCCGGAATTTACGCCCTTTCAGTTTCCCATTTTCGATCTTTTTCAGTGCTTGTGCTGCCACATTGCGTTTAATCGCAATATAAGCCGTCTGATCCAGCACGTTTATCTTGCCAACATCTTTTCCATTTATCGGACGATCGCCGCCGGTCAGCGCACCCAGGATATCGCCGGGGCGAACTTTCTGTTTCTTGCCGCCATCGATCTGCAGGGTAGCCATCGGTGCCTGGAAAGGAGGTTTACTCAATATACTGGCTGGTGGTGGTGTATCTGGGTCGGATAGTGGGTCCTGGGTTAGTTCCATACGAACCAGTTTGTGGCCTTCCTTCTCGGCAAAAAGGGAGTAGGCGCAACCGCGTTCACCGGCGCGGCCAGTCCGTCCGATGCGATGGGTGTGTACTTCCGGATCTTTGGCAATATGAAAATTAATCACGGCATCCAGTTTGTCGATATCCAGACCCCGTGCCGCTACATCGGTGGCCACCAGAATCGAGGCGCTGCCATTGGCGAAGCGAATCAGGGTTTCGTTACGCTGGCGTTGCTCCATATCCCCATGCAGGGCCAGCACATTGAATCCTGCCTGCTTTAGGTCACTGGCGACGTCATCGGTCTCGCGCTTGGTGTTACAGAAAATCAGGGTATTGACTGGCCTGTCATTGAGTAAAATGCGGCGGGTCATCTCCAGGCGATCATCGAAACTCTCAGTTTTGTAAAAGCGTTGTTCGATCACCTCCTCACTGTGCGCGGACGCAATGCGTACCATCACCGGCTTTTGCATAACTCGTGCACTGAGCCGTTCAATTTGATCCGGGTAAGTCGCGCTAAACAGTAACGACTGTCGCCGAGCTGGCACTTGCGCCAGAATGGTATCAATAACGTCCTGAAAGCCCATATCGAGCATCCGGTCGGCTTCGTCAAAGACGAGTGTGTCGACATGCTCTAGGGATAGTGTTCCCTTGCGCAGGTGTTCTTCGATGCGCCCTGGTGTACCAACAATAATGTGCGCTCCATGGGCGAGGGAGCCAATCTGTGGGCCAAACGGCATGCCGCCACACAGGGTCAGAATCTTAATGTTGTGTATTGCCCTGGCCATTCGGCGCAGTTCCTGTGCAACCTGGTCGGCAAGTTCCCGAGTGGGGCACAGAATCAGCGATTGAATCCGAAATCGCTCAACACTGAGCCGCTGCAGCACCCCCAAACCGAAGGCTGCCGTTTTACCGGAGCCGGTTTTTGCCTGCGCAATGACATCTTTGCCGTCGAGTATGAGCGGAAGTGTCTTGGCCTGAACCTCGGTCATTGATGTGTAGTTGAGAGACGCCAGGTTTTTCAGCAGGGCAGGCTTCAATGGGAGTTCGGAAAAGGGGGCAGTCAAGGTAAATCCTGGAGTCGTTGAATGTCAAATACGCGTATTACTCAACCAGCCAGGAAAGTGATTTTCACATTCTAGCTTTTGTCATTACTGCAATGTTGCAATCTGGGCAATACAAATCTTGCCTGGCATTTTAACAGTTAACTCTGAGGAAACCTATTTGCCCGCTGCCTTTAGAGCAGTGCACAGCTGACAAATAGGTAATTTACGCTGATGAAAAATGATCAGTAGAAAATCGGTGGGGCAATGGGCCAAGTTGAGCCAATGCCCCCGCTTTTCTAGCTTTCCTTATCTGTACGAGCCTTCCACTGATAAAACACTCCGGGCATAACCAACAGTACAAACAACAGTGTCGTGAGGGTGCCGCCGACCATGGGTGCAGCAATGCGTTTCATGACATCTGCGCCGGTGCCATCGGAAACCATGACTGGAATCAATGAAATCAACAAGGTGAGGCTGGTCATCATCATTGGCCTTATGCGGCCCGCTGCCGCTTGTGCGACAGCGGCGGTATTGCCTTGCGGCGGCTTATTGGTTCCAGCAGCCGATAAATAGTGCAGCATCAATAGCCCCATCTCTGCGGCAAGGCCGGCCATAGCGATCATGCCCACCCATACGGCGACGCTGAGTTTGTAGTCAAGCAGGTACAGCAACCAGAAGGCCCCGACCAGTGCCATCGGCATAGCGGTAAGTACAAACAGGGTGTCAGACAGCCGGCCGCGGTGCAGGTAAAGCAGGAAACAAACTGCTAGTAAGGTCAAGGGCACCAGCCATTGCAGGCGGGACTTGGCCCGCTCCAGATATTGATACTGGCCAGCCCAGGCGATGCGCTGACCGGGCACCAAGTTGACTTGGTCAGCGACCACCTGTTTTGCACGGCTCACATAGTCGGCAACACCTACATCGCCTTTCAGGTCGACAAATACTAATCCCACTAACTGCCCGTCTTCATTGCGAATCATGGGCGGGCCAGTGCGGAAGTCCATATCAGCCAGTTGGTTGAGAGGCACCTGGGAACCGTCGGAAGCGGGAACCAGAATTTGCTCCAGCTGTTCCGGGGTATCCCGGTAGTCGCGGGCATAGCGCACCAGCACGTCGTAACGCTCGCGCCCCTCGACGGTCTGGGTTGCAGCCAAGCCACCGGCAGCCGCGGCAATCACATCTTCGATATCCTGCACATTTAAACCGTGGCGGGAGGCCCGTGCGCGATCGATATCAAAGTCCAAAAAGTAGCCACCGGTGAGGCGCTCGGCAAAGACACTGCGGGTTTCATCGGCGGTGCGCTGATCGCTGCGTAGGGCTTCCTCAATAGCCAATGCGGTTTGCTCGATTTCTTCCAGGTTATCGCCAAATACCTTGATACCCAGCTGGCTGCGAATACCGGTGGCGAGCATTTCGGTACGGGTTTGGATGGGCATCCACCAGATATTCGGCATACCGGGATACTGCAGTTTCTCATCCATCTCCGCTAGCAGGTCATCCCAGGTCATGCCGGGCCGCCATGCATCCTTGGGCTTCAGGGTAATCACAGTCTCTACCATGGAGAGTGGTGCAGAGTCAGTCGCACTGTTTGAGCGACCAATTTTACCGAACACGTGCTCAACCTCGGGAAAGGTTTTTAGCTCTTCATCCATTTGCTGCAGTACTTTGCCCGCTTCGGTCACAGACATACCGGGTAGGGCAGTGGGCATATAGAGGATGCTGCCCTCATTGAGTGGCGGCATAAATTCACCACTCAACTTACTGATGGGGTAGGCCACGGAAACCAAGGCGGTTACCGCGAGGGCCGCCACCATTTTGCGCTGGCGCACACAGAAGTGGATCACCGGTTGCAGTGTAAAAACTAGGGCGCGGGTGACCGGGTTTTCCTTGGTGCGGATCTTGCCACGCATCAACAGTACGGCGAGTGCTGGGATCAGGGTGATCGCCAGCAGTGCGGCAAAGGCCATGCTGTAGGTTTTGGTATAGGCGAGGGGTTTGAACAAACGGCCCTCGGTGGCTTCCAGCGCAAACACCGGCAGGAAGGAAACCGTAATAATAATCAGGGAGAAGAAGATACTCGGCCCCACTTCCTGCATTGCCCGAACAACCAACCTTCTTCGCTCAGCAGTAGACAATGCCTTATCGCCAGAGGCTGCCAGCTTTTTATGGATGTTATCCACCATCACCACGGCGGCATCCACCATGGCCCCAATGGCTACGGCAATCCCCCCCAACGACATAATATTGGCGGTCAACCCTTGTAGGGAAAGTGGAATAAAGGCCAACAACACGGCAATGGGCAGGGTGATCACCGCGACTAAAGCAGAGCGTGCGTGCAGCAGGAAAATGGCGATTACAGCGGCGACCACTAACATCTCTTCAATCAGAGTGTTTTTAAGGTTGTCGATCGCACTGTTAATCAGCTTTGAGCGATCATAAGTCACCACCAGCTCAACGCCCTCTGGCAACCCAGCGCGAATCTGTTCGATGCGCTCTTTAACCCTTTCAATCACCTTTAGGGCGTTTTCACCGTAGCGCATTACCACAATACCGCCGACGGTTTGCCCCTCACCATCCAGCTCGGCAATGCCGCGCTGCATGGCCGGCCCCAAGGTAATATCGGCAACCTGATCAAGGGTTACGGGAATTTTTGCCGCGTTTACCCCAATGACTACCTCTTCCAGATCAGAAACACTGCGGATATAACCGCGGCCACGGACCATATGCTCGTGGCCGGCGATCTCCAGTACCCGCCCGCCGGTGTCGTTGTTACTGCGGCGAATGGCTTCGACCACTTTGCCCAGTGGAACATTAAACATCTGTAATCGATGGGGGTCGATCTGGACTTGATATTCCTTCTCATAACCACCGATAGACGCGACTTCGGCCACACCCTCCACAGAAGTGAGCCAATAGCGCAATTTAAAATCCTGTAGTGCGCGCAGTTCTTGCAGATCCTGCTTGCCGCTGCGATCCACCAACGCATACTGAAATACCCAGCCGACTCCGGTGGCGTCTGGCCCCAGAGTGGGCTGAACATCCTCGGGGAGTTGGTCTGACACCTGGTTGAGATATTCGAGCACCCGCGAACGGGCCCAATAAATATCGGTGCCGTCTTCAAAAATGGCGTAGACAAAACTGAGCCCAAAAAAGCTCTGGCCGCGGACATATTTGACTTTGGGCAACCCCAGCATAGCGGTGGAAAGCGGATAGGTGATTTGGTCTTCCACCAGGTCTGGACTGCGGCCGGGCCAGTCTGTCATGACGATGACCTGGGCATCGGAGAGATCCGGGATAGCATCCAGGGGAACACTGATAAGGGCCCGGTATCCCGCCAGGGCGGCTATCGCCACAAGGATCAGCGTGATCCCCGGCTTGCCAGCGCAGGCCCCAATAATACGGGCGATCAGCCCTTTGGGTTCGGTATTTACCACTGCTGTACCCCCGATTTCAGGCGACTCTCTGCCGCGATCAGGAACACGCCAGAGGTGACGATTTTGTCGCCTTCCTGCAGTCCGGAGCGAATCACAATGCGCTCACTATCCCCGTATCCGGTGCGTACCTGCACTGGCTCCAGGCGGCCCTGGCCCAGATCACGGAAAACGATGCGCTTCTTGCCGGAGATCAGCACAGAATCCCTGGGAACTACTAGCAGATTCCCCAGTTTGGCACTTAACATAATGTCCGCGAACAGCCCGGGGCGAAGCTCGCCATCGGTATTAGGCAGGGTTACGCGCAGCCGCGCACTGCGGTTACTGTGATTGAGAAACGGGTCGATCTGCGTGAGGGTTGCCGGAATTTCCTCGTGGTAGACGTTGGTTAACCGCACCTTGGCCGGCATACCTTTTTCCAGCAGTGGCAGTTGGTCCTCATAGGCGTGGGCTTCTATCCAGACCTGGCTCAGATCGGCAATACGCAGTAGGTTGTCCCCCTTCTGAAAGGACGAACCCGCGACAATATTCTTCTCAATAATCACGCCACTGGCCGGAGCGAATATCGGCACATAGTCTTGCGCTTTCTGTTGCTCTACCAGCCAATCGATTTGCTCTTCTGAAAGTCCCCAAAGCAGTAAGCGCCGGCGTGCGGCTTTTTCCAGGGAATCGCCGCGGCGGCGCGCTTTCAGGTATTCATCCTGAACGGCCAGAAGCTCCGGGCTGTACACAGAAAACAGCACTTCACCGCGTTTAACTTCCTTGCCCTCAAAGTCGGCATCCAGGTCACCAATCCAGCCATCGAAGCGCAGGCTGATATCCCGCAGGCGGGTCTCGTCGTAAGTCACCTGACCGTGTAGGTGAATGGGTAGGGCGAATGGCTGTCTTTCAACCGTGCCGGTTTTGATGCCAATAGCCTGACGGCGACCACTTTCAACCACAATACTGCCGCTTTGCAGCTCATCATGACTGACCGGCTGCAAGTCCATACCGCAGATCGGGCAGGTGCCGGGCTGTGCAGCTCGTACAGACGGGTGCATGGCACAGGTATAGTAAGCGGTATCGGAGGCCTCAGGTGCAGATTTCAAGCGCAAACCTTTGCGGTTGGTGCTCATATCAAAGGCCAGGTCCACGTGGCGATCGTGGCCGGTAGCCACATCTACCACCATGGGCCATGAGCCCACCATCGCGAGCTCTATCTCCCCCTGAAAAATACCTGGGCTAGCCTCGTTGATATCCGCCTGGGCGCGCATAGCTGGCATAGCACCCATCGCGGGCATTTCCGCTACTGCGCGAACTTCGGCACCGCTGACTGGACGGTTTTCTCTGTCCCTAACTTCGATGCGAATCTGGTTCTTACCAGCGCGGGGCTGCAGTGGATCTACGGTTACAGCGATCTGGAAGGGGCCGGCAGGAATAAACTCAATATGGTCGGTTACCGCTAATCCAGCTGTTTTCTTCCAATAGAAGGCAGCGCCCGCCGCCGCCAGTAAAAAAACGAAAGAAACCAGGCTCAGCGTTTTTGCGCGGCTCATAGCACACCTCCAAAGACAGAGGGGATCAGAATTTGGGTAACGAGCTCGGTGCTGTGTGGGGTGCCAAGTTGGAAATCAAAGGCACTGCCCATTTCTTTGCTGCTACGGGCAGCAACGGCTTGTAGGGAAATCAAAGGGTTCACTCCTAGAACAATCTTTCTGAAGCCCAACAGCAGCAATGACAAAAGTTGAATGATGCTGCGGGAAATTTCGCAAATCAGAGAGAGGGAGTGATCAAATACGCAGGCGTAGAGTGGCTAACCAAGTTCGATTGCCGGGGAAGGTGGAGGCTAGTTGGAAGGGTGTAACCGCCTTGAGCAGCGGTGGGGCTAATATTTGCGGCCACTGGTAAGTGGGCGGTGGTGCCAGCTGAGGAAGTTCCAGGCCAAGGAAGGCAGCGGTTAAGGCGACTTCGTGATCATCCAGAGAGGTCTTGAGAGAAACCTGGGTGTCGTATTCACAGCAGTCGACTTCATCGGGCTCTGAGCTGGTAACCATGTGGTCACAACAGCACTCCGCTGCCGGCTCAGGGCTATCCATCATTTCGCAGGCAAGCACAGTTTGCACCTGGAACATCAGCAGGAGCAGGGCCGCCATAGCAATCAGTTTGGCGCGAAATGTGGAAGAGTAGTGTTTCATTACTAGTAAATCATACACCAGAGATCGGCCACCCGACAAAGATTGCCTTCACTGCGTGACTGGCTGGTGTTCTCAAGTTTCTCCAGGCAATGAAAATATAAACGAGGCTCAGCAATTTCCCGTGAGCCCCATGGTGGGAATTCCGACATCCATTTTCTCTTCGAGGCAGGCTTCCAAGCGATAATTAAGCTGTGCCCCTCTGAATAATGGGCCAAGTCACATATAGCTACCGAAAGCGACCTAAGGTTCCCCAATGCCATTCCTTCCAAATGCCGCCTTATTGTTGATTTCTTTAATGAGCATCATCTTTACTACTTCGGCTGTCGCTAGCTCTAATCAAGATGCCTTACAGATATTGCATGCTACGGCGAATGATCTCAATAAGAAAATTGATAGCGACTGGATACTGAGTAGGGAACGGAATTTGACAGCTTGGCTGCGAATGAAAGCAGTTCGCCAAGCGAGTTATGACGGTGAAGACTTGTCTTTCCTCCAAAAGCACGGCCTTGAAAAAAAGAGCCCGACTTGGTATGAGGTGAATTTAAAAGAACATCCTGAGTGGATGACCGCATACCGGTTGCTAATGCCGTTATCCTCTTGGCGAGGACTGCCTGAACACCAGGCTAAACTTTATGAACTTGGCATGACGGTGGTTGAAGTCAATAGACTCACTGGCTATATCCTTGCCAATGATATTCAGGAAATAACAATCCAGGCAGCGTTGGATTTTTTACGTGAGGAGGAGTCCACTTACGTAAGTAGATTTCTTCAAGGAGGTGAAGACTTTTCCTTAATCTATTTAGAATTTGTGGATAAGTTTTACACGCTCTCACATGTATTGGAAACCGATTGGGCGATAGGCCTATTTAACCTGTTCGATCGTGATGGTCAAGATATTTTATTGACTTACAGTTTGTCGAAAGTTAACTCCCGGATAGGTCTGGGGAAGAGTAGTTTTAGCCTGGATGAGAAGGTTGACATATTCATGGGGTATTTTCTCTCTGGAGTATTTCATGCATCAACGAAAGAGTCATTGCAGAGACACAAAGAGAGAAGGCGAGCCGATAGAACTCAAATTAATCTGGAATTTAAACCCCCGACGGATAAAGCCGTCAATGAGTGTCGTTGCGCCCCAAAGCAATGTTCGTATACCAATCATTGAATATACTCATTAATAGCGATAACGCCTTGTGTCTCTTATGTGGTCAATTCTTGATTTTGAGTGGTAGTAGCAATGGCTGTAACAAGGATCTGTATTTGTCTTGTCGTACTTCTCATTTCATTGCCTCTTGCGGCAGAAGAAAACACCCCCGCCGCTGAATCCTACGGTCCCCTTACAAAAATGACCAACTTATGGCTCCGGGGTGAAATTAGCAAAAGGCAGATTCGGGAACTGGCGTTAAGAGGGCGCTATGTGAATAGTTCTGATAAAGATAACGCCCATGTATCTTTTTTTCTAGACGAGATGCAGATAGTTGCTCGTGGATCATCAGTGTCTGGGCGATCAGCCCAAATTAATATCCAGGTCAATGAATCTAAGTTTGATCTGGATTATGACCTTGTCTCCATGCACCTCTTAATTAATGGGCATGGCAGTGGGCTATCGAATGAGCAGAAGTTTCTTCTGATTGTAATGAGCTATCGATTGGCAGCTGAGGGGTGGAGTAAATCTTTGGGAATAGACCAAATGGAGAAGAGCCTGATCTATAACACTCTAAATTACCTCTCCGAAATGCCGGCAGACTATAAGATGTGGGGGATGGCTAAGGAGATTAAATATCCTTTACATTAATAATAGAAACGGCCAATTTTAAGTCTGTGGTGATAATCTAATCGTTATCTAAATTGCTATTGATGAGATTGTGTTATCCAAGGTCTTATATGGACAGCAGAAGTGGCAATTTTTGTATTATGGTGACGCGCGCTCGACAGATTTAAATATATTTTCTAACCGATCTAAAAAAACTATTGGTCCAATCGTCCCAAAAAGGAGTGTTAACCGGCTAATTTTTTAAGTTGGTACGTCTGGTCAATAAAAGAATAATACTTTTAAGTGGTTCAATCTTGTGTCAAACCTACACTGGCATTAATCTGCTCTATTTTTGCTTAAAAGGATTTGCATGTCAGCCCGGATTTCACAGTTAGATTTGTTGAGAGGAATTGCCATATTGGGTATTCCTTTTATGAATATGGTTAGTTTTTCCATGCCCATGGCTGCCTATTTGAACCCTAAAGCGTATCTGGCAGATGGACCACTTAATGATCTGATTTTTATTTTCTTACATATATTTGCCGATCAAAAGTTTATGGGACTTTTTGCCATGCTTTTTGGGGCGGGTATTGTCCTTCTTGCTGAGAAGCGTTTAAACCAGCAAAAATCTGCCGCTAAGATTCATTACAGCCGCAACTTTTGGCTACTGGTTATAGGCTTGCTCCATGCGATCTATATCTGGGAGGGCGACATACTGACAGTATATGCGCTAGTTGCTATGGTGCTTTATATATTCCGTGGGCTGCGTGGAAGTTGGCTCATTACGCTAGGAACTTTGAGTTTAATGGGCGCTGTACTGGTCTCAAACTATACCGGTGTTGTGTTATCCGGGCTCAGTGGGGAAGCTAAATATATAGTCTCAGATATCTTCGCACCTGATACAGCACAAATTCAAAGGGACGTTGCGGCCTATACAGGTGGTTTCTGGGAGTTGGTCAATCACCGATTCGCAGCTGAAGATAGCGATGCAGATATGGAGGCGAATATTGTGATGCTATTTTTCAGCTTGTCGTTTATTTTGAAAATCGCCGCGATGATACTAATAGGTATGGGACTCTATAAAGTTGGCATCTTACGTGGTGAGGCAAGCCCTGAGACCTATAAAAAGATGGCTGTTGTCGCAACACCCATTGGTTTGATCCTTACTGTATTGGGTTTAGTTTGGAACTACAGCAATGATTGGGAGATTAATCACTACTTCTTATATGGCGATGCATTTAATCTGGTAGGGGCTACCTTCACCAGTATTGGCTATGTTGGCTTGGCCTGTCTCTGGTATCAGAGTAATACACATCTGTGGATTAAGAATAAAATACAACAGGTTGGCCAAATGGCATTTACCAATTACCTCGCTCAGTCATTGATTGGTGTGTTTATATTTTATGGCTTTGGAATGGGGCTATATGGTGCGCTGACAAGAGTAGAAGTTGTTGGTGTTTGTATTGGTCTTGTCCTATTTCAGCTCGCTTATTCTGATTTGTGGCTGAAAGTTTTCCGTATGGGGCCTTTAGAGTGGTTTTGGCGGGCACTAACCTATCTGAAGCTTCCACCGATCTTTAGGGAGAAGTCGCTCCAGACTGCCGGTAGGGGAGCTTAATTAGTCTCATTTGAATAGTGAAAGGACACGTCAGCTAGGGCAGTGACAGGTGTTAAGGCTCAGAGAAGAAAAAGCAGCTCAAACTAATCAGATATCCAAATCGCAGAAGTAGAGGGCCGGCTACAATCAAAGATGTGCAACATCACGCAAATAGCGCCGGTTTTAACTACGGGTGCAAGCTGCTGGTGAGGCAAATAGGCCGCTGACTTAGCCTGCAAGACAATCAAGCATGTTCTTACTGTTCTCCTGGGCGGATAGCAGATCGCTGGCGGCCAGTATTTGATCGATGCAGTCGTATTCATTGTGGGCATATCCTATTCCGGACTTGGCCTTGCCATATTTGTACTGGAGCAGAGTATCAGCAGAACATTCCCTACAGGTTTGTTGCATGCATTTTGGTATCTCTGTCTTTCAATCTCTTTTCTCACCAGCTATGCGCAAACTGTGTGCGGGCGCATTGGAACGGGAGGTATAGATGCAGGCAAGTTGGGGCTCCAGTTTCAAAGGCACTGGCACCATAAGAAATGCAACGATCCCTGCCTGTGTCTTGCGCGACCCTGGCAATTCTGAGCTATCGGATCTTGTTTCCTGCGATTTGGTATTTCGTAACGGAACGCTGGTCCAGGTTGCTCCAGCGGCCAGTCTGCCAGAGGCGTCAGGTGGGCTAGACCTGGATAACGGCTTGGTCCTACCGGCTCTTGTTGATCTGCATACTCATCTGGATAAAGGGCATATCTGGCCGCGTGCATCCAATCCCGACGGCTCTTTCACGGGGGCGATGCAGGCGGTTGACAGGGATCGGAGCAAAAATTGGTCAGCAGAGGATGTTCGGGTGCGTATGGAATTTGGGCTGCGTTGTGCCTATACCCATGGCACGGCCGTCATCCGGACGCACCTGGATAGTTCGCCGCTGCAAGATGAGATCACCTGGCCGCTCTTTTGCGAGATTCGCACCGAATGGGCGGGCCGAGTCGAACTTCAGGGCGTGTGTTTGTTCGGCATCCATCGCCTTGCCGCAGACGATCAATATTTAGGGCGCATTGCGTCTAGGGTGCAGGCTGCCGGGGGCATCTTGGGAGCAGCGACCTACATGGTGCCCGATCTAGATCGGTATCTTGAAGCGATGTTCCGTGCGGCTATGGAGCATGCGTTGGACCTCGACTTTCATGTCGATGAGACGCTCGACCCATCCGGAATGACCTTGCGCCACATCGCGGAAACAGCTCTGCGCCTGGGCTTTCAGGGGAAAATTGTGTGCGGGCACTGCTGTACTTTATCGGTACAGCCTGATGACGAGGTAGACCGTACGCTGGACCTGGTGGCTAAGGCGGGGATCGCGGTCGTGACTCTGCCGGTGAGCAATCTTTATCTTCAGGACCGGGTAATGGGCCGGACTCCGCGCCGCCGGGGTGTCACGCTGTTGCATGAAATGCGTTCCCGTGGAATAGATGTTGTTGTTGCTTCGGATAATACACGGGACCCCTTTTGCGCCTACGGTGACCTCGATCTGATTGAAGTCTACGCTCAGGCGACTCGCACTCTGCATCTGGACCATCCGGTTGGAGACTGGGTTCGGTCAATAACGACCACGCCGGCGGATATAATGGGGGTTTCTGCCGGCTGGATTGGGGCCGGTGAGTCGGCAGATCTGCTTCTCTTTCGTGCGCGCAATTGGAATGAACTCCTTTCACGCCCAAATGGTCCACGGCATGTGCTGCGCGCAGGGTACAGCATTGACAAGGACTTGCCGGATTTCCGCGAACTGGATCATCACATGCACATGGGAGCGCAACGCCCATGACTGACATCTCCGCTTTGAAAGCGAATCTCGACGGTATCAAGGTCGAGGATGATCCACGGATAGTGAGAAAAAAGAGCCGTGATTTCTTTTGGTATTCCCCGATCCTCAAGGAGCAACTTGATGGTGTGACCGGTGATCTGCTTGTCAGCCCGAAAAATGTTGACGAGGTTATTCGCGTTCTAAAAGTGTGCTACGCCGCGGACATTCCGGTGACAGCTCGTGGGGCGGGTACCGGAAATTATGGTCAGGCCATGCCACTTTCCGGTGGCGTTGTCCTGGATTTGTCGGAAATGGATGCTGTCAAGGATATTAAACCAAGCGTTGTTGTTACCGAGCCTGGAGCCGTTATGGCGGATATCGATGCGCAGACGATATCCCGGACCGGTCATGCGCTCCGCATACATCCCTCCACCTACCGTATCGCGACCATCGGAGGATTTCTTGCAGGGGGGGCTGCGGGGGTCGGCTCGGTGAATTGGGGGGGGCTCAGGGATCTGGGCAACGTCATCCGTTTACGGATGGTAACCATGGAGGCGGAGCCGCAGGTTCTGGAGCTGACAGGAAGCGATGTACAAAAGGCTATACACGCTTACGGTACGACAGGCATCATCACCGAGATCGAAGTACCGTTGACAGAAGCTTATGACTGGATCGATGTGCTCGTTGGGTTTGATGATTTTATAAATGCGATCCGTTTTTCTGAAGAGCTTGCCAACATGGATGGCCTTTTGACAAAAGATATCGCTACGATTGAAGCGCCGTTGCCCCATGACTATTTCTTGCGACACAAAAAATTTATCCGCAAGGAACAGTCCGTTGTTGTGCTCATGGTGGCAGCGTTTGCCATGGGGGCATTGGATGGGCTCCTGAGCCGATCGCCGGGTGCTGAGATGTTGTACCGCTCCGATAGCGCAACCGCCGAAGATATCACGCATTTACCGCCGGCTTATGAACTCACCTGGAACCACACAACCTTGCGTGGCCTAAGCGTTGACCCATCGATTACCTATCTTCAGGTCCGTTATCCTGATGTGAACCCACTTGAGACCGTCGGCAAGTTGCAGAGCATATACGCTGAAGAGTTGCCCGGCCACCTGGAGTTTATTCGCTACAACGGACGCCTAGTTCCCATTGGTCTACCCTTTGTTCGCTTCACGGATAAAACCCGGCTTGATGAAATTATCAAACGGCATGAAGCGCTCGGGTGTACGATTTTCAATCCGCACCGATTCACTCTGGAAGAAGGGGGGATGAAGCAAATTGACCCGGTGCTGCTTGCATTTAAAAGGCAGACAGACCCCAAGGGGCTACTCAATCCGGGTAAGATGATCGCCTGGGAGCATCCAGACTACAAGTTCGATAGTGATCAAGGGTTTTTGTTTCCAGGCTTACAGCGTTCATGAACTTGTATCATTCACCGGGGCCTGAATAGGCTGAATCGCCAGCACCAGTCTATGCCTGTATTGCCATATTTATATAGCGGTATAATTTTTGAAATCTATGGTGCACTAAGAGCTAATATCGCTAAGTTCCCAGGGACGTGACTGTTTTATTGGTTGGTAAAATGATTTATTTATTCGGGTATAAATAGGATGTGTAAATTTAGTATTATTCCTTTTCATTTTTATTGAGCCATCTAATAATCGAGATATGTTCGTCATCTCCAATTGTTGTCATACTCTGATGGTTCCTATTGTGAATCTTGACTAAGTCAATATTATCTTGGCTTAAGCCTTTGTAGTCGGAGTAAGGAGCGATTCGATCTGTATCTGAGGATATTAAAAGTATTGGAATTTTAGATGATTGGATAAGGGGGATTATATTTGTATCCTCCAGGTTAATATTATTTTTTTTCAAGACTAAACTGGCGCCTTTGCGAATATCTTGTTCCGGAATGATTTTGCTAAGTATTGGATGTGTGACTTTAGAGTGATTATATAAGGCTTGATCAAATTGGGGCATTGGGGCTAATAAAATAACTCCACTGATATCCGTTCTCAAATTTGAGATATAGGTAGCGGTTAGGGCACCCATTGAGTTCCCAACAATATAAAAATTATCCTTCTTAATAATATCTTCTTCAATGAGGTTGTTAATAAAAGGGTTGATGAGCTTGCTATCATAAACTCCATATTTCTTAATCCCACCTGATTCACCATGGCCGAGGAGATCTGGAACAACAACGTGATAACCTAAGAAACGAAAATATATTGCCGAGTTCAACATGAATTCTTTGGATACCCGAAATCCGTGTAATAATATTACCGTTCCAGAATATATCCTTGTTAAAGAACTCTTATTCAAGTTCATGCTGGCAGTACTTTCACTGCCATTTGCTTCAAATGTAACAGAGTATTGTAAATTTTGATCTATTAAAGGGGGTCCATGATAATAGCTTATACAGATGTCATCCTTTACAAAGCAATATTTATCTTTCTTAAAACCATGTTTTATAATTCTTTCAATGGTTATTATCTCATCAAATGGGAAGCATTTAGAGCTTTCTATAAAGTTGGCAATCATTTGAGAACATACGGCACGTATAGGGCGTAACAGTAGGGTTGATAATAGCACTGACAAATTAGCTATGGACTTCATTTCTATGTTTCCTATGCTGTATCTTTAGTGCTTGACTGAAATCTACAAATTGATATCGTCTGCCTGAATAATAGGCGGCACCTTGTTAGTTCTTTTGACCCTCATCAGCCTTTCAACCCGTTTTGTGCTAAAGGCTCCAGGGTATTGCTGGACTACAGATGCCAAGTTATGAATCTCAGCTAGAATTCGTTTTCGAACTATGTCGGATTCTGTAATACCGGTATAAGCTAAAGTAAGTTCGCTTGCAGATTTACGTGTTTCCCCGCTTTTTGTGAGAATCAGCTGCGCCTCCTCAACACCATCCTCTTCTCTAGCGATAGCAAGTATGTTCCTAACGCTAAAAATCGCACTACAAAGACTCACCTCATCGTCCGCGCGCCCCTCAATCAGCAATGCATTTGGCTGACCACATGGGCAAGTGGCTTGCCGAATCAAATCCCCTAACCGATAGCGTATAACTGGTACTGTCCAGCCATCGCCAATACGTGTGAGTAGGGCCCCGTGATCGTCGGGTTCAATCAATTGATCCGCTAAAAGGTGGTAAGTATCCCGATCACACTCGGGCCCGTTAACAGCGATGCTGTTGGTCTCCACCGAACCGTAGTCACACCAGAAGCCGGCATTTGGAAAGGCCATACGCACCGTATTAAACTTTTTCTCGGTCCAGGGTTCCGCCATCCAAATAATTGTTTTGATGTTCAGTTTGCAATTGCCATCCAGGATGCCCTGGGCGAAGTCCGCTAATCCTGTGGGAGCTCCAGCAAGGGAATTAATCTCTATCTTGCGAAATGTCTCCAGCCAAGCGCCTGCTTCACTGGGAGTAAAGGGCCCTACAGGTGCGGTGATAGCTCTGCTTTTTTCGGCGAGAGTTTGAATAAAGTAGTGGGCACCCCATAGGCGGCCGGGGTTGAAAAGGTTGAGGAGTACATCGCCAGACCCAAGTGGTTTCCACTGTTGTAGAAGTCTCTGTGTTGCCTGATGGAAGGGCGTATAGGCCAGCTTGGGGTTTCCTGTGGTACCACCGCTGGACATTAATATAGCGCCTTCTGTTTTTGCCAAGGCTTTGGTGATTTTTAAGATTTCTTTCGGCCCACTGATAGGTAGGTCGTCAATCCGGTTGGCGTTTGGGGGCACACTGAGCCCCCCCTGTTCAGATATTGATCTGGCATGGTGTAACAGCTGGCTCCAATCTAAGTGTCCGATGGTCATGGGGAGCTCCGTGCTTCCATTTCTTAATTGACTTGCCGGATGGATGGCCATAGTTATGAATACATCAGCTAGGGTTTTTGCGCTGAAATGACCGAGAAATAGCCAAGTGCTTTGTGGCTTTGTGGATTTTTAAAGCCGGCTTTAGTGAGCATTTGGTATAGTTCTTTTTCAGAATACAACTGTGAACCATGATTCATAAAAAGGTGGAAGCTAAATAAGCTCGGTGTAAGCTGGCTCTCATCTAGGAGCATGTCATGAATATAGATAAAACCCTCTTTGGGTAGTAGAGAGAAGGCCTTATTCAGTAAGGATTCACAGATAGCTTCTTGCCAGTCGTGTAGTACATTGCTAAAGCAGAGGCCGTCAAAGCCCGTGGGCCACTCAGGGCTGAATAAGTCCCCCTTTGCAATGGTTATTTGCCGTGTTTTGTTAAATTTTTGTACATACTCCTTGGCAGTTTCACAGACTGGGGCAAGATCAAAGAGTAAAGCACAGCGATTTGGATACGTTTCACAAAAGGCCAGGGCGATAGTCCCTGAGCCGGCACCAGCATCAAGTAAGATATCAACCTGTTTGAAAATACCGTCTGAAGCGGCTTTAACTGCCGAGGCGAAACCCTGAGAGTGCATTAGATGAGTAAAAGCGGCTGCCGATTCATTATCCATTTCATCGTTTTGCCACATATCGGTTACTGAACGCCCCTTACACTCCAATTCATATTCCCGTTTAAGGCTGGTTATAATTTTCTTGTCCAAATGATTGATATCGTAAATAGCAAAGGGGTCCAGTAGGACTTCCCCCCAATAATATAAACTGTTCTTATCTAAATAATTTTTTGCCAGCTCAGTGTTCTCATATTGGGCCAGTTCCATTTTGATATAACCCAGGTGATTAAGAATCAAAAGATATTGCTCAACACCCTTGTTACTAAGTTGCAGTGCCTGAGAGATCTTGTCGCTAGTGTTGTAGCCCTTGTCTATCAGGCCGTAAATATCAAGTTGAGCGGCAACCTTCAGACAAGCAAAGATGTAGTTGCCCATCAGGCGATCCCACAAGGGGGTGTCTGAGGAGGTGGGCGCCTTTATATACATACTCTATCTCACTATTGTCTTTATAAATATCTTCAACACGAAGGGTTACACTCTAATATGTGTAGAAGTGACTTATATATTGATTTGTCGCTTAACTTCTATTTTTGTCACCTAAATGAACTCTAAGGTTTGTTTGTCTTTTCGCTATTTGGTTTAGGTCTATTTGTTTGCTCTTTTGCTTTTAGAGTAATAGTAGATCTTCAGTAAAGCACTAGGATGTCGCGATTTTGTGCCAGTATAGGGCTGTGTGGAGTGGTTATGATTAGAGATTTTTTGCTGGAGATAAAAAAAACTTTTAGGGCTGATCAAGTTGTATCTGAGCAGGATGAAATAGCACAGCATATTGAAAATGTTACATCGTATAACGTAGATGTTCCGTTAATCTTATATCCTGAGTCTGCTGAGGAAGTTCGACAGATAGTCTTAAATGCAAATAAATTTAAAGTTTGTATACAGCCTTTTAGTACCGGAAAGTCCTGGGGTTTTGGTTCAAAATTATCAACGCAGGGTGATCTAATACTTGTTGATCTTCATCGAATGAATAAGATTATCGAAGTAAATGAAGAGTTTGGCTATGCAGTTATTGAGCCGGGAGTGACACAGTTTCAACTTTTCAATTACCTCAACGAGGCTGGCTCAAAGTATTTTTCAGACACAACAGGTTCTGCAAAGGATACAAGTATAGTAGGCAACGCTCTAGACAAAGGGGTGGGGTACAATATGGAGCGATATAAGCAACTTCTTAATCTGGAGGTTGTTCTAGGGGATGGGAGAATATTTAAGACGGGATTTGGGCATTATGCAAACTGTAAAGCAACTAATACCTTTCCGGATGGAATAGGACCATCATATCTTCGGATTTTTTTGCAATCAAATTTTGGAGTTGTAACTCGTGCAACAATTGAGTTGAGGAGAAGACCTGAAAAAAAGTGCATGTTTTTGACGGTTTTAAAGGATGAAAGTTACCTGGGTGATGCAATCAATGCCCTCAAAGGAATTAAACAACTTGGGTTGGTTAATTCTATTACTCATTACTATGAAAATGTCCGGGTTAAAAATGGTCTGGCTCCTGTAATGTATCAAGATCTTAAAGGGCAGGGTGTTGATATAGATCGCGAGAGCTTGATGGGATTTCTTAATCGATGCTCATTTGGTGCAGGTGTAATATTTTCAAATATCAGTGGTACCAAATACCAGATAAAAGCAGCAAAAAAAGAATTGAAGAGATTGAGTCCTTGGGGTATTACTTTTTATGTAACGGATAGGTTGATTAACTTAGGGTTGTATACCTCCAAGCTTGTCGGCTGGAAAAAAATGAACTCTTTTATTCATTGTAATGCAGGCTTTTATCGTATGGCATTGGGTGAGCCAAGTGATCGACCTATCATGAGCATTTATTGGCCGGCTCAAACGGAACTTCCTGAAGGATGGGAGAATCCGGATCACACTGACATTGGTATGCATTTCATTCTTCCAACAGTGCCCATGAATGTTGAATATGTTCAGCAGGCAAACTCAATTGTTCGAAAAGTAAATACACATTACAGTAAGGCCCAAGCAAGTTATGCATTTGGCCTTGTTGATGACAAGACAACTCATTTCAGTATATCAACGCACTTTATACGTACCGATAAAGTAGCGCGAGAGGAGTCGCGATCTTTGGCAAAGGAGCTTAATGAAGAATTCATTAAGGCCGGCTTCCATCCTAACCGTCTGTTTGTTGATTTTATGGATCTTGTAGTTGATCCTGATGATATTTTTTGGCAGGTCACAAGGGATATTAAGAAGGTTTTCGATCCAAATGGCGTCATTGCACCTGGCCACTACAATTTAACTTGACACAATTTTGGTAAATGTTAGTGAAAGCTTTTTAGTTCTTATTATGGCTGTTGAAATTTTTATTTTAAGAAATTTTAACTTCCTCCTTTGGTTTGAGAGTGTAAGGGTTATTTAAATGTTTACTGAGAAAAGATATCGGCAGTATATTAGTGATTTTAACTCTACTTTCACTGGAGGAATCAGCTTGGATGATTTCTTTGATAAGTATTACGAAAAGAGTGCAACTTTTGAGTATGTTCCCCAAGCCCGTAAAAATATTGGACGCCACCAGATTCTGGCCTTCTGGGAGGGCGTCGCTGAAAAAATGCAGGAGGTGATTCTAAGTCATACTCATTTCTTGGCGGATGAAAAAACTGTAGCTTCTGAAGCGCCGATAGATTTCCTCTGTAAAGAGGATCTTGAGTGGAATGGCATAACTTATAATGCCGGCTCAAAATTCAGGCTTATGATGTGTGCTTTTTATGATGTGAGTCCAAGCAACAAGTTTTCGTATGTTAGAGTATATTCGATATATAATCCGGGTTATAAGCCTGATGAGTAAAATTTGTTTGCTCGCAATTGCTCAGCTAGGATCCTAGTTCGATGTTAAATGGTTTGTTTAGGCCCAACATGTGGGCCATAGCTTTTGAATTCTTCAAGAGTCAGTCAATAGTAACCACAACTTTGCCCATAGCTTTACCGCTTCTCAGCCTTGCGTGAGCTTTGCCAATCTCCTTAAAGTCAAATGATGATTCGTCGAGTACGGGTTTGACATCACCCTTTTCTACAATAGATTTAAGGGCTTTTAAAATGGTCCCATGGTCTTTGCGCCCTTGATTATGAATCATAGGGATCAACATAAAAACGACATGCAAAGAAAGGCCTTTAAGGTGGGCCGTTGTTAAGTCAAGTTCAACCATGGCGACAGTTGATATCACCTGCCCATTGAGTGTGGCTGCTTCGAATGATTTTGCGATGTTAACGCCACCCACAGAATCGAATACGATATCAAAGCCTTTGCCATCTGTATGTTCTTTGACGTATTCCTCGACCGATTCTTTTTTGTAGTTGATTGGCGTTCCACCGAGCTTTTTGATTAGAGCCATTTGAGGCTCTCCGGCGCCTGTTGAAAAGACCTCGGTGCCAAAGTGACGGGCTAATTGCAAGGCAATATGCCCAACGCCTCCCGAACCACCATGAACAAGGACTTTCTGACCCGCTTGAATACCAGCACGTTTTAGCCCTTCATACGCGGTAATACCAACCAGTGGTAAAGCAGCTGCTTCTCGCATGGTTGTATTTGTGGGCTTTAATGCGATCAGGTTGGCATCCGCAATCATATATTCGGCCAGGGTGCCCGGCAAATCTGCTAAACCACCGGCACAACCATAGACTTCATCGCCAACCTTATAGTCACTGACACCTTCACCAACCTCTTCAATCGTACCAGCGAAATCCATGCCTAAGATGGCGGGAAGAGGTGGAGAGAAGGGCAGTTCCGTGCCCATTTCTCGGATCATCGTATCGACTGTGTTAACACTGGTTGCTGCAACCTTTACCAGTACATGCCCAGCCTTAATTGTTGGCTTTACTACATCGGCTTCTTCAAATACATCTGGACCGCCAAAGGCATTTACTATCATTGCTTTCATTTTTAATTCTCAAATATCAGGGGTAATAATGGTAGCTAATCAGGATTTTGGACTGATCACCGAGGTGAATTATTAATAGTCAGCCCTTAGAATAGAGAGGCTCTATTTTTCTATTGGAAAGAGAAAACTTTCAAAGGGTTAATTGATGTTCTGTACTTGCATGACCAGTTCACTCCAATTGCGTTGATTTTCAATATCATGCTCTAATCCCTGCTCATCAGCGATCGAAAACCGCTTTAGTGCAGGTGTTTTACTGGTCGCTTGATATAACCAGTAGGCTTCAGCCTTCAATGCTTCATCTATCGGCTTGTCGATGGACTCATATACGGCCTGCTTACAGGCATTGATAGATTCAGCAGGAAATTGAGAGATTCTCTTTGCTAGTGAATCTACATATTCACCGATTTCATCAGAGTCCAGTGCTTTGTTAATTGTGCCTAGCCTCTCCGCCTCATCCGCATCGAAGTCTTGAGCACTTAGAATGATCTCTAATGCTCTCCCTAACCCGGTCTGGCGAGCCATCCGAGATGCGCCACCACCGCAGGGCAGTATTCCCATACCAACTTCCATTTGCATAAACTTAAATTTGCCACGTGCGGCAAAACGCATATCCATTGCCAGCGCCAACTCGTGGCCGCCGCCTCGAGCAAAGCCTTCCAGTTTGGCAATGGTTGCCTGTGGAACTTTACTAATTCGCTCACAAACAGCTTGTAAATCGAGTAACTTAACTTCATCTCGGGATATTGCCTCATCAGACATATCCTTTAAGAGCTCGGTGTCATAGTGGCAGACCCAAATTTCAGGGTTTGCCGATTGAAAAACTACCACTTTGGTATTGCGATCCCGTTCCAGGCGCATGGCTAAACTGTTAAGGTCTGCCAGCATTTCTTGCCCCTGGACATTCACTGGCCCAAAATCAAATGTGACCGTTAAAATGCCTTCCTTTTGAGCGGTTGAGAATGTAGTAAAGCCTTCATACTTCATCATTATGTCCTTTTAGGGGGGGAAGGTATTGATTGTTTAAGTTACAGGTTATGCTTTAGGGGATTTGAGCCCCTAACTCATTAGCAACGCTTTCAATTTCTAAAATAAGCAATTCATTCTTTGCCTCATCAAGAGCATCGGGGTGTGGCTGAGACCAATTGCCCAGGTCGTTATCAAAGTACTTGCCGGTAGCACTGGAGAATTCATCACTAAGAGCTGCTCGAACCAATACATCAGCACCAATACCTATATCTCTCCCAAGCGAGCCATAAGCCTCTTTCACCATTTTGCTGCCCAAGAATGATGCGGGGTTAATGGCAATGAATGCTGGGGCTTCATTGCCAAGGGATTTGGATAATTGGAATGTCCACATCGTAATAGCCAATTTACTTTGGGCATAAGCATCACTATCAGAGAGGAGTTGCTCACCTTTAAGCGCTTCCAGATTCACAGGCGCCTGGGCGGCAGAGGATAGATTGATGACACGGCCACTACTATTGAACAGAGTTAAAAGGTGCTTGGTTAATATATATGGTGCAATAGTATTTACGATAAAACGAATATCGTACCCTGAGTCTGTAACTGGATTGGGTATTTTAAGTACACCAGCATTGTTTATTAGTACGTCAATATTTGAATAGTGACTTTTAACTTTTACTGCCAGTGCCTCAACTTCAGATAGGTTAGTGAGGTCTGCCAGAAAAGTGTCTATTGTGGTTTCAGGGAAATCTTGTGAGATGCTTTTCTTTACCTGTGCCAATTTAGACTTGCTTCTGCCATGCAACAGTAAAGTATGGCCTTTTGACGCTAATAGCTTTGCCGTTTCCAGTCCAATACCATCTGTTGCGCCTGTTAGTAAAATTGTCTTCGTCATTAATTATTCCTATCCTTTCAACTCTGGAAGAATATTTGTAGCAATCTGTTGAAGTGTTTCTTGTACGTCTCGTTTATTAAAGCGTAGATTAAGCGCAATATGATTAATGCCAATTGCCGCTCTTGACTTCAAATACGCAGCTAATTGATTGATGCCGATGCGAAACCCCAAATGTATTGGTTGTGGCGGACAATCAGGGTCGTCAATAACATCAATATACAGTGGCTCCATAACTGGCTTGGCAGGGACCCCTTCTTCGCAGATGTTTTTTCTTAGTTGTTTAATAAAATGCTTCTGCTCTGTATGGGGCCTGGGATATGTAATCCATCCGTCGCCATTGCTCGCTAGCCAATCTGGGGCCTGCTGGGAGGATCCTGTTATTAGTAACGGCAATTGTTGGCCATAAGGCTTTGGCAAAAGGTCCACTTCGCCAGCTCCTGCCCCAAGGCGATTCTCAAAATGAGGGTAGGGGGCTGCTATTTTTCGAATGTATTCGTAACTCTCACAAAAAATCGCCCCCCTCTCCTTATAAGGAATATTCATCGCTGGATACTCTTCAGGGCGATCGCCGCTGGCAATGCCAAGGATAAGTCGCCCTCCGGAGAGTTGATCAACCGAGGCAGCTGCTTTTGCAACGTGTGCCGGGTGACGTAATGGCAAAATAAGACTCGCTACGCCGAGGCTAATCTTTGAAGTTGCACCTGCAAGTAATCCAAGATAGACGAAAGGGTCAAACACTTGCCCGGCATCACCAAATGAAGGCACATTGAACGGCACGTCTCTTAGCCAAACGGCGCTAAAACCTAGCTCCTCAGCGAGTTGAACTCTCTCAATATGATCTGCCATAGTTGGCACAGAGGTTGTCGAGTAGTTTTCAATAGGGACGACTAGGCCTATAGAAAGTCGTCCAGGTTTAAATACGCTATTGAAGCCAGTATTGATTTCGGGAAACCAAGCTTTTCTATCTCTTTGGTCAGAAGTCACTAAACATCCCCTTCAACATAGTTGACACAGCGGGTTATGGTTGTTGGCATTGCCATGTCCTTTGCACAATTGTGATCAGTTGGCTCATATCCCATAAATGTTCTGAAGAGAGAAAATACCATCTATTGATCTCTTCTAATCGCGAACGAACCTCCTGTTATTGCTCAGCTACAAGACCTTTTGAGGGCAACTACTCAACAGCTGGGCAAAGCCTAATTCATTGGTTATTACGAATAAATGATGTATAAATGGATTCAGAATTCTGATTTTGGATATAATTGGTGGATACGAACGGAATAAGGCTTTTTGTGCTGGCTGCTGACCTGCTCAATATCAGTTCCGCGGGGCGTCAGCTTGGGTTGGCTCCATCAGTAGCCAGTGCGCGCCTGTCAAAGCTTGAGGTTCAATTAGGGGCGGATCTATTCCATAGATCCACTCGGAAGGTCACTTTATCGACAGAAGGAGCCGAATTCCTTCCCTATGCTAGAGAAATCCTTGCCCAAGAAGATGCTGCCTTGGCAGCCCTGGGTAAAGGCAGTTCAAATGTGAGCGGAACGCTAAGATTTGCGGCTTCAAGCACATTTGTACAGCGCTTTGTAGCACCAATACTGCCTGAATTTCTTGAGCGATATCCCGGTGTGGATGTGGAGCTTAAGCTATCTGATACACAAGTTAACCTAATCGAGGGAGGCTTTGACTTAGCCCTACGCAACTATGCCGTAGAAGACAGTAGTCTTATTGGACGTAAACTTGCAGAAGACAAGAGAATCCTGTGCGCTTCCCCCAGCTACTTAAAGAAATATGGTGCTCCAAATACGCCTGAAGATCTCATTCGGCACCAGCTATTGGTGTTTATGAATTCAAAGCCCAGAAAGCTGATATCTGAAAGTGATAAACAAGCTGGATCATTTCCTCCACCGAAAGGCAAGTCTCGAGTAATTTGTGATGATGGCGCCAGCATGCGTATAGCCGCCAAGGCTGGGGTTGGGGTTTGTATGAGTTCGTTATGGAATATTCATTCTGAATTAGAAGAGGGTACACTGGTTCGGGTACTTCCGGATTACAGAATTGATGACCAGGCAGCGATTTGGCTTGTCTACCCTAAATCTAATGTACTCACTTCAAAAGTCAGGGTATTTATTGATTTCCTTGTTGAAAAGATTGGTATTTCAGCCTCCTGGGCAAACCTGAAATCCCAATAAAGTAGCCTTCACGTTATTCAGTCGCTCCGTAACTGGAGAGATAAATTGTATAGAAAATTGAGGCTGGAACTGTAAATTTAACACTGTAAATAAGTGGAAAGTTCTAGTAGAGATGTAAGAAAGGAATTGTTGTCCGCTAAAAATACAACAACTCCCTTCTTCAACTAGAGCACAAAATTATTGCGTCTTTTGGGGTGACGCTCAGTGGTGCGTTAATCCTGAACTCCGGCTAGCCTCAAATAAGAACCAAGATCGCCTTTCAGCCTGATCAATATACTCCTCCAGTATGCTCGCAGTTGCAATGTCACGATGCTCATCACAGAGCTCATGGACTTTGCGCATATTCGCAATCATTTGCTGGTTGTCTTCAGCAAGTTCCGTGAGCATATCTTGTGGGTCTACATAATCCGCATCATTATCTGAAGATCGTTGTAGTTTGGCGATCTGGCCAATGGAGCGAAGTGTGGTTCCCCCCAGTTTACGCACACGCTCTGCCAAGACATCGGTCATCTCAAAAATTTGACTGGCCTGATCATCAAACAGTAGATGGTAGTCCCGGAAGTGCGGACCGCTCACATGCCAGTGAAAATTCTTCGTTTTCATGTATAAGCCAAAGGTGTCTGCCAGTAGCGTATTGACGGCAGTAGTAATGCTACTCCTAGCGTTCTCGCCCAAATCAGTTGGAGCCTTAAGTCTGGCTTGATCCTTTGCGCTTACTTGTTCACTGGTTGCTTTTCTCATAGGAAGCCTCATAAGGTTATGGCAAGGGGGAGGAGCTAGAAGAGTAAATATTATCTTGGCATTAGATTAGACGCCTATAGGTCGACTCGCCAGTCAAGCCTGGGTCACTCTGAGACTTTCGCCTTCGTTCCCGCACAATATTTAGCAGGCGTCTGGTCTAAACCAAAAGCCTTCATCAGCTGCTTGCTTGCCCCAATATAGGACCCTACTGTTGCGCCTGACCAATAGCCGGTATCACAAGTCAACGAAACGCAGTCTCCCCCAAAAGTTACAAAAGGCTGATCACGTACTATTTTGCATGTGCAAATGGCTTTGAGTGGATTCATTGGGTTGACGATACAGGGTTGATCCAGGCAATCCGTCCAAGGGTTACCTTCTGGACAGGAAAGCACTGGTTTAGTCGGTGCCTGAGCGAAAGAAAAAGTCGATAAGATTTTTTTTACACCGGTCGAGTCAGTCACAGGAATCCGGGCTTTACATGCTGACATCCCGAAGTTTAAACCCTTGTTAACATCACATTGGCAAATTGCATTTGAATCCGGATTTCTAGGGTCCGGGATACAAGGGGCGGAAGTGCATAAGACATATTCATTACTACAAATATTGCCTTCACTACTTTGAGGAGGCTTAGGCTTAACTTCTTCAGCCGCTGCGTTAAACCCTATAAAGGCAAGAGCAATCAAAATCATTATGAATAAGAATGAATGCTTCTTCATGCACATCTCCTTTATGAATCAAGGGGGCGGGTAGGATATGAGCAGACATTTACTCAAACTCAAATAATAGCAGTCGTTGATTAATAGTTGTTCCCATTTCGCTATCGACCAGACAGTGTGTGGGAACACCCCAAGAACATGACCTTTAATTGGTTGTTAAGTAGTCGTGGTTGTGGCTTATCCAGGCTTATTATGAAAAAAACTAATAGGGTCGACAAAGATAACTGCTCTATCTCGCTCTATCTCTGGTAGGTTTATCCAGCGATATTTAAATTTTGAATATATCCGAAAACTTTATAGGCAGTATTACTGAGTAGTATTGAGCCATTTAACAATGGCTTTATGCTCGATCTCACCTATTGTATTCATGCTTGGATGATACCTATCATGAACTTTAAATATTTTGATATTATCTTTCTTCAACTGCTTGTAACTTGCATATGGTGAAATTTGGTCTGAATCTGAGAGCATTAGTAGAGTCGGAGTCTGGGAGGATTTTAAGAGAGGTTTTATGTTTGTATCTTTCAAATTTATATTAGATTTTCTTAGAGCCAAAATCGCCCCCTTGCGTATATCTCTCTCAGGGATAATTCTGCTAAGTATGGGGTGGTCACGTTTTGCATAATTGTATACAGCTTCATCAAGTTGTAACATCGGAGCTAAAAGAATAACTCCGCTAATGTCTGATCTTAAAGAAGAAATATGAGAGGCTGTTACGGCGCCCATAGAGTTTCCTACAATATATATATTTTCATTTTTGATGATCCCTTCTTCAATTAGGTTGTCAATAAGGGAGTTGATATATTTAGTATCATTTACCCCATATTTCTTCTTGCCTCCAGTTTCACCATGACCTAGAAGATCTGGAACAATAACCTGAAACCCAAGAAAACGAAAATAAAGAGCAGAATCCAGCATAAATTCTTTGGAAGTACGGAATCCATGCAGTAAGATTACGGTGCCAAAGTAGCTTCGATCTAAAGAATCTCTACTTAAATTAATCTTAACAATATTTTCTCTTTCGTCCTCACCAAATGTTACAGAGTAGTTTAGGTTGGCGTCGGCTAAAGGTGACCCGTAATAATAACTAATGCATGTATTTTTTCCAGGTGGGCAATATTCAGCTTTCCTGAAGTTTAACTGTTCTATTCGCTCGACAGTTATCCTTTCTCCAAAGGAGAAGTGTTCAGCTTTTTCTATTGAGCTAGCTATTCTTTGAGAGCAGGATGGGATAGCAATGCATATTGAGATAACAGTTAGCACTCTGGCTAAAATTGACTTGGCTTTCATATCGCTTTAACTCAAATGGTAACTGCAGTTTATTCATATGGCGCGTAGATAAATTCACTAATCCATAAATTGCTCACTTGGCGATATCCCGCGACAGATTACTCTTGATATATCAGCTTAGCTGATCCTAAAAAATACAGTTCAAACAGCTATACCTTATTGTTGTCATTTAATATCTTGCAGGTTCAAGCGCATTAGTGAGCCTTAATCGTTTCAATTTGGAATAGTGCATTTTTGCCAGTAGAGTAGGGCGGTAGTTTTACCGCTCCTCCTTAACTCGCTTACGTCGCCTGCTCTCATACCGTTCCCGCATCATCACGGATATGCTTACGGGGACGGTACCTCAAATCTTCAGAAATACCAGTATGGCGAAACCAGTGGACGATAGCGCCTTAAGCATTTGGTCGCAAACAATGATCGTACAGCCTTTGTACCTTTACCTAAAATGTGAAACCATTAGTTTGCGCCGCAATCTTTCTTGGAATCACCCATAGCGGGTAACGATCTTTAAACGGCAACCAACTCAGAGTTTCACAAGTACATAGCGAATAGGCTGCTCATAATGAATAAGGATAGATCGTGAACAGTTGGCGATGTCTCGGCCATAATCTCAAAAGTTCCGATATTAACAGCCCTAATGCTTATCTCAGCCTAGACGAAATTGAAGATCAACTGGTAGAAAAACGATGTGTCCGTTGTTGATGGATCGAGTCCAAGCATGTAAATCACTACAAAGAAAACCGCAGAAGCGGCCAGAGTAGAGCTTAAAACCAATCTAATTTGATGTAACAAATATGAATAGCCTCGTTATTCCCGCTGCGCTTCCCATTCCTTTTTCAAGCTTTCCTCACTCCAACCATGTCGGCCGGCTTGGGTTTCAAAAAATGGAACCCAGTGACTTTCAAGTACTTCAACTTCATCAGACTTTTGATTTAACTTCTTCCAACCAGTACCACCTGGCATACGACAGTTTCTACCGCCCGGTAACGGGGGAGTATTCTGTATAGCTTTCGCAAAACGATCAGACTTAGCCTTTACTTCGGAAATAGGGCCGAATTTAGAGGGATCAATACATATATAGTAACTACCACCTACTGAGGTAGCCTGTGCCTTACCGTTTATGAAGTCTGCTAAAGTGGGAACCTCTGGGGTTATGATACCTCTAGGATTTATGATGCCTGTTAGTAACTCGTTCCATAGATTCAGCATATAAACCCGGGGTTCGTGAAGATTCTGGAAGCAGGTCTGATCATATACACGACCATATCCCTCGACTGGAATTGCATAGGGAGCCAAATCATTACCCAGCTCACCTGTATCCGGGTCAATTACAGCATTATATTTAAGCTTGGTACCTTGCAAAACAGCCTGTGCAGTATCTGCATCATACCACTCACACAGTTTCGTGCTCATCCAGACCGGTGGCTGTTCTCCGCTTGGGCCTATGGCATCAAGCGGCGGTACGGCAATTGTATTTCCCATACCGCCCAGTGGGGAGCACATGGGTACAGAGTTATTCGACGCTTGTGCTACACAATCGGCTTGATGAGCAAGCCACGTGTATGCGCCAAAACTGCCAGCATCATTATGATTATGAGCAAATACTATTGAAATGCCTTGCTCTTTTGCTTTTTTGATCGCAGTCTGGGCAACTTTCGTCATCGTATAGTATCCAGATGAGCGTTTACCATCAATTGATGCCCAAGTAGGACCTTCATCAACGATCTCAGGTTCAGCTTTGATATCCAACATTCCCATTTTATGGGTCAAATCTATGGCTTCATAAACACCGAGTCCCTGATTTAGTTTGCCCTGGAATATTCCGATCATTAATGCATTTGCCACCGCATTGCAGTGCTCATCGCTTGCCCCCTCAGCTTTCCATATCCTTCTAATGCAGTAACTTAAAAAATCTCCACTTGTTTTTCTCGTTTGTGCATCAGCATTCATATTTTCTTCCAGTTATATTAACCTGTTGGTCAAAGTATAGATGGGTATCAAAGGAGAATTACAAACTATAATTTTATGATTTATCCAAAAAATTAATTGTAGTAAATTAAAATATAGCTCTAAATTTATATTTAAACAATTAGGTAGTTAGCTACTATATAACTAGCTATTAATCTCAGAGCCTGCTTTATGAAAAAACTCTCAGGTAAGATCGCGATTATAACTGGTGCTACCAAGCAAAAAGGGTTGGGTCAAGCTGTAGCAATAAAACTAGCCTCATTAGGAGCAACTGTGATCCTTGCAGGGAGAGAAAAGTCAAAGGATAGCCTTGAATGTAATGTTAAAGAAATAGAATCTAGTGGCTGGGAGGCTACATATATATTTATAGATATGTCAAAACCTGATCAAATAGATAATGCAGTTAATGACCTGGCAGATAAATTTGGTCGCATTGATATTTTAGTCAATAACGCTGGGGTTGGATTTGGATCCGCCATTTTAAATGAAAATGAGAATAAAGATTGGGATATTAATTACAGCATCAATGTAAAAGGTGCATTATCTATGTGTAAGGGAGTACTGAAGATAATGGAAAAAGAGGGTTCTGGGGCAATAGTCAATGTTGCATCTACAGCTGGTATCGGGGTTTCTGCGGGTATGCCATATCCTTATATAGCTACAAAGCATGCATTGGTAGGTGCAACCAAAGCTTTAGCTTTAGAATATGCAGACAAGGGCATAAGGGTTAATGTTGTAGCACCTGGTGCAATCAATACAGATATGTTGCAGCAAGCTTATGCGGCAATAGCTGAAGGCGAAGGAATTTCTATTTCTCAGGCAGCCGAACAAGAAAACTCATCTATACCGTTAGGGCGCCCAGCAGAACCCTTTGAGGTTGCTGCGGCAATAGCTTTTTTAGCAAGTGATGAGGCATCGTATATTACAGGTGTTGTATTACCTGTAAGTGGAGGCTTGTCTCCAGGAATTTAGTAATATTTAAGAGGTAATAGCTTACTTTTAGGTTCATATAATTATATTGTATTTAATAAGATTTCCATGTGAGCATTCAAAATGCTCAGCACTTGCGCTTCCTCACTCATTTCTTTTGAAAAAATTAATCCAATTAAAAGGTCAAAAACCTTAACAAAAAAATGATAGCAGCCGAAAACTAACAGTTCCTAGGAAAACCGAATTTTGGAGAAATAAGCTATGAATAGATTCTTTGATATTAATGACCAAGTGGCAGTGATAACTGGAGGAAACTCAGGAATTGGATTGAGCACTGCAAAACGTTTCCATAAGGCTGGCGCTCACGTCATTATAGCGGGTATTGGTAGTGGGGATAATGCAATTCGGGATATAGAAGGCGGCGACTTTGTTGAAACAGACGTATCAAGTGAGTCACAAGTAAAAGAATTAATGAATTACGCAGCAGAAAAATTTGGGAAAATAGATACTTTGGTTAATTGTGCAGGCATAAACAAAGGATATGAAACGCTGCTTAACGTAGATTGCAATGACTTTGGGGCAAACTACAGCGTCAATACAATGGGAGTCGTTTTTGGTATAAAATACGCCACACCTCATATGAAGTATGGTGGCTCCATAGTCAATGTTGCTTCAGCCGCCGCAAAATCTGGCGTTCCTTACCTTGCTCCATATGTTGCATCAAAATGGGCAGTTGTTGGTATTACACAGACAGCAGCATTGGAGTTAGGGGCACAAAATATTAGGGTAAATGCCATATGCCCAACTTCCGTTGATACACCAATGGCCCAAGCAGAAGGCGGCGAACCGCAATTAGCTATGGAAAAAGTTGCTGTTCCTTTGGGACGCATTGCACATCCAGATGAAATTGCCGCTTTGATACATTTTCTAGCGTCACATGACTGTACCTTTATCAATGGTCAAGCCATTAATGTTGATGGTGGTTTTAGTGCAGGGCTTTCTATCTCTGCATTCAATAAATTGGCTCATACTTAGATATAATTTAAGGTGTTTCATATTGTTATTTAAGTGGACGTAAAAATGAGTAAAAGGAATTACCCTTATCCAGAAATGTCGAAAGAGAAAAAAGCACGTCTTCAGGATTTATGGAAACATTCTAGAAGCTCTGATGGGATAGACCCGGAAGTAGCGTCTCACCTACAAAGAATGGGTAAGATGGGCGGCGTTGGATTAGAAGTTGTTGGTAACCTAAACAAGGATTATTTAGGTGGCTTTATGTCGCCTTACTCTCGGGACTGTAAAAATGCAGACCTCGTAATAGTTGGCCAGCCCTTAGAAAAGGCTGCGCCGATGAATGCATCTCATAAATATGGTCCAAAAGTCCTTCGTGAGTTTTCAAAGAATGCCATGGGGACTATCGAACCAAATCCTGATGGAGGTTGGGATATACCTTTCGATACATGTAGAATCATAGATTATGGAAATATTGATACTTACGGGCGATTTGATTTGTCTGATGAGGTATCTAAAATAATCCAGGAATATGAAAAGATAGTTCTAGATAATGACTGTGTCACATTTACCTGGGGTGGTGATCATACAATTAGCTATGCACCAATTAATGTTCTCGGCAGAAAATTTGGCCCATTAAGTTTGATTCATTTCGACGCGCATTATGACCTGGTAACCTTCGCGGATTTTAACTATCCATATCACTCTGGCAATCAATTCACAAAAAATATGGCAGAGGGATATCTCGACCCAGAACGTATGATAACTATGGGTATCCGGGGAAGGATGACAGCCTTGGTTGGTGGACATGCAAAAAATTTTGGCGTAACTACTTATACTGCCGATCAAGTATTTGAGCTGGGGACGGACAAAATTGCAGAAAGGATTTTAGAGGTTGTTGGAGATGGACCTACATATTTCACTCTAGATCTCGATAGCCTTGACGCTACGGATAATGCTTCCAATTCAGCGGTGGAGCCCTTTGGACTAAAGTCTAGACAAATATGGGACATTATTCGATATCTCAGAAAAAATGGAGACATTGATCTTGTTGGTGCTGATGTATGTGAATATGCTCCATACCTAGACTCTACACATAGAGACGCATATATAGCATGCGGTATTAGTTGGAAACTGCTCTGTTGGCTGGCGGATTGTGTAGCTAAGCGTAAGGGAGAAAAACAAAAGACTGAATGGCCTTTAGCTATGGGTAAGGCAAGCCTGTGATATACAAATGAGGATTTTATAGTTTAATTTACTTTAAATGGACTTTGCATGGAATATAAATATTTAAATGAATTTCTATCCGTTAGGAATGGCCATTTGTTCATTGAAGACTGTGATACGGTTGAGCTTGCTGAGAAATATGGAACCCCATTATTTGTTGTATCAGAAAACCATTTGGTTAAAAACTTAAGATCATATAGGAAGGCATTTGAGTCTGAATGGCCTGAGGGTAAGGTCAGAATTATGGCCGCGATTAAGGCAAATCCTGTTACAGCAATACGTAAAATACTGACAAGAGAAGGGGCCGGTTGTGACACTTTCGGTAAGGGGGAGTTGGAGCTGGCTCTTCGAGGAAATGTTCCATTAAAGGATATAGCTGTAAATGGATCTATTAAGGGACGAGAGATTATAAGTAAAGCTATAAATCTAGGTATTCCCATTGTTTTAGATAGTCCTATAGAGCTTTTATATTGTGAGCAGGAAGCTAAATTTTTAAAAAAGAAAGCTACTGTAATACTTAGGGTCAAGCCCTGGCTAAAGAATCTTGATCTAAATTCAGATTTTTACCCTGATCGTACTATTCGAGAAATGACACAAACTGTTAAGTATGGTATCCCTCACAGTGAGCTTGTAGATATGATTCCACAGCTTAAAAGCTCGAAATGGTGTGATCTCGTAGGCTTTCATACTCATGCAGGACGCCATTCTAAGAAAGCGGCCTTCTGGAAGGCTTTAATGAGAGACTATGCATCACTTATAGGTAAAATAAGTATGTTAATGGGAGGGGATTGGGTACCGAGAATAGTTTCAGTGGGTGGTGGCTTTGCAGCCTCTAATGATCATGAGACCCGAGTCCCGGTAACGGATTATGAAACTCCTACACCTAAAGATTATGCAAAGATGATTACTAAGCAATTTAGAAAATCAATGCAAAAACTAGGCCTTTCAACGGAAGGGATTGTACTTGAGATTGAACCAGGAAGAGCACTCCACAATGAAACTGCTATCCATTTAACAAAAGTTCATAACATAAAATTGGAACGAAACTATATTGCCCGCAGTTGGATAGAGACTGATACCTCTGAGTGTTTTCTAGGTATAGGCAGCTTAAATACAAATCCTCCATTTGATATTTTATTAGCCAACAGAGCAAATTCACCCGAGTATGCTCCATATGATGTTGTAGGAATAACGTGTAATTATGAATGTATTGCTGAGCAAGTCATGATGCCAGAAGTTGCTGCAAAAGATATATTGGCGTTCCTCAATACTGGCTCATATATAGAAACCTATGCGTGTAATTTTAACGCTCTCCCTCGACCGGGTATGCTATTGGTGAGTGGCCATAAAGCTAGCTGGATTAAGCGACCTGAAACACAAGATGAGGTGTTTCAACGGGATATTATTCCTCCATGGATTAACTAGTTATCATTAGTCTTAGTATTTCAGCTCTTAATTTAAGATTAAATAAAATGTCAAAAGTTGAGCGCAGCTGGTTTCCAATGATTGTTATTTCTCTGTCAAATGTGATGCTTTATATAACAACTTTTGGTGTAAATGTTCTTATATCTCCGATCGTAAATGACCTTCAAAGTACGGTTTCAACCTTACAGGCCGTTATTGTTTCTGCTTCGTTAATTGGTGGGGCATTAATGGTGACAGCAGGAAGGCTCGGTGATAAATATGGAGAAAAGAAAATATTTTCTATTGGAGTGGCCATTTATGTTCTTGGGATGATAATTGTCATTTTAAGCCCAAATACCCTTATTTTCATTGTAGGGTGGGCCATTGTTTGGCCTCTGGGGATGGTTATGGTTGTGCCCACATCAATCGCTTTAATCATGAATTATTATCATGGTAGCCAGAGGGTGTTGGCTTTTGGGGTTTATGGAGCTGTTCTTTCAGCTGTATCGGCATTAGCTCCAGTAATTGTTGGTTTAATAGCTGACAATGTTAATTGGCGCGTATCACTTTCTTTATCTCCTATATTTGGAATAATTACTTTATTGATGGCTCATTCCCTTCCTGAAACAGAAGGCGATAAAACGATAAGCATAGATGTCAGAAGTGTCATCTTGTCGACGCTAGGTTTTGGTTTCTTCTTAGTAAGCACAACTCTTGCTGGGCAGTATGGTTGGTTGTGGGAGAAGAGGCCATTAGTAATCGCTGGAAACACTATTACCTTTGGAGAGCTGTCAGTTGTTCCAATTATTTATGGGGTGAGTCTAATTGCAATATTCTTGTTTATTGTTCGATGTGTTAGATTGAAGAAGCATGGGAAAGTCCCATTGTTAGATTTAACCCTGTTTAAAAATATATCATTTTCATTAGGATTGTTCGTTGGTGGCTTATTTTTTCTGGTAAATGCGGGGTTTCTATTTGTTGTTTCTGTATATCTACAGGCTGGTGTTCAGATGGACTCGCTCTCAACGGCCCTAACAACATTACCATTCACAGCAATTTTAGCGATATTATCATTTTTAACTCCACCCCTCGGAAAAAATATTGCACCAAAATGGATTCTGATTTTTGGTGCAATCTGCATGCTCCTGGGAATATGGTTATCCGGGCAGTTGGCCAGAATGGATATGACACCTCTTGAGTTGCTAGTTCCTATGATTATTGCGGGAATAGGGGGCGGATTAATAATGGCCCAATATACGGGAGTTACGATGATGAATGTTAAACCTGAAAATAGTGGAGCAGCGTCAGGTTTAACTGAAACTATGAAAGAAATATTAGGGCAAGGTTTTGCTGTGGCTTTTGCGGGTTCTATACTTTTTGGATCCGTATATGCAAGTATGGCAGACTCGTATGCCAATATAGAGGGAAAAACCTTATCAGATAGAACTCGCCAGGAAGAGGTTGTCAAATTAGAAGATATATTTAATAGTATCTCTGTCCCTGAAGAAGAAAAGTATGTCTCAGAGTTGCCAGAAAAAATCAGATTAGCTTATTCAGATATAGTTTCGAGAGCCGCAAATACTGGTCTGAAAGACGCCCTTTTTTCTATAAATATATTTTTATTTCTTTCATTGGTATTGATGTTTTTTTTGCCTAACAGAATCTTGAGGTGAAAGTAAAAGGTTAGACTTTAGTGATTATCTTGTAATTCACAACATCTATAAATAATCCCCTTGATTAACGCAAAATGATTGATGTCTAACTAGATAGTAACTCTAAAAAGGCCTTTAGTACGCAGGCTTTTGTATCCTCCCAATTACGCATAAGAAGATCCTGCACAGCAACCGCGTGCATAATACAAACGCCTCGGCGAATAGGGCATACTTGACAGTAGAGTAGGGCGGTAGTTTTACCGCCCCTCCTTAACCCGCTTGCTTCGTCCGCTTTCATGCCGTTCCCGCATATCGGAATCAATATAGCGATCGGTTGTGGCCATACTTGCATGGCCTGCATCATCACGAACATGTTCCCGGGGACGATATTTCACATCTTCGGAGATTCCAGTGTGTCTTAGCCAGTGCACCGTGGCAGCTTTCAAGTCTTCCGCGTCTTCACCAAGGCCTTCTTCCATCCGTTGGTAAGCGGCACCGAAACAGTTCTGTACGATATGTCGAACTTGACGTGTACTGGTGACAGGTCCCTTGCCGCGAGATTTTTGCACCAAGGGTGTCTGCTCATTGATGCTGGGCAGAGCAGGGAGCTGCAAGTGGATTCTGTATCGCTTTAAGGCACTTAACATCTGGTCGCACACGGTAATGGCTCGGCCTTTATTGCCCTTACCGGTGACGTGAAACCACCAGTTTCCGTCGCGATCTTTCTTGAAGTCACCCATAACGGGTGCCGATCTTTCATCGGCAACCAGCTCAGAGATACGCAGGTACATAGCGAATAGGGCGTTCATAATGAACAATGTACGCTCGTGCTCAAGTGGTGACTTCTCGGCCATAACCTCAGCAGTTTCTAACACATAATCCCACTGCAGATTGCTGATGCGCCTAACTACCTGGCTTTGTTGCTCACGCCGGACGAACTTACTTTTTTGCGGATCAATGCTACAGGGTTGGCGGGAACCAAGCCTTCCTGAAACAGGAAGTCGAAGAAAGAAGACAGTGCAGTAAAGATACATTTGATGGCCGCCTGAGATGGCCGGAAGTCCTTGGCGGATGGTGTCTTACCTGAACGAAACTCAACCTTAGATATACTGACTACGAATGGCCGCCAATCTGAATTAACAACACGTTCGCCGTTTCTAGTTTTAAACCGGGCGACATTCTTTGTACCGATCCAGGCAAGTGGCGGTTCAATACAGAACTGAACAAAATCCTCGATATGCTCACGCTTGAGCGACAAGATTGAAACTTCTTCGATACGCCAAGCCCACTGCAGTAGTCGTTCAAGTTCGCGGCGATAACTATTAAACGTTGCCTGGCTACCGTTGTAGCTGTAAAGAAACTTGAGCATGAACTCCAGATCGGTATCCGCACCAGGAATCTGCTTACTGAGATAATGATTAGCGGAAAAGCTGGTGCAGCGGAATGGATTCTCAAGATTACTCAGGTTATCGATGATTGGTGCTGGTGATTGATTGGAGGCAGACATAGAAAGGAAATGAAGTTGTTGATGGAATGCAGTGGACAGCCAAGTAAAGTACTTAATTGCACAAATATTTATCATTACAAATTTAGGCAGAAAAAACTCTGTATATGTAGGGCAGGGCAGGGCAGGGCAGGTTTGCTCCGGAAGTTATGATGCACCGTACCACCCTTGCTGGCGGCTCATTCCAGGCGGTGTGATATCAGAGAGAGTTTAAGTACACTCACTCTCAGTGAGAGATGCGTGTCGCTAGGCACTGGTCGACATACCGAGGTATAAGCCTACAGATTGCGCTTTGGTTAATGGAGACCAAGTTCACGTCTATCTGAAAAACGCTTCTGCTGTCTTTCTACAGATCTATGGTTCAAAACAGCCTCTTAATTGGCATATTGTGCCAATCAAACCTATCAGCAAAGCCGTTCTTTTAAGTCTGAGCCCTTAAAAGTTTCTATTCTTGATTAATAGAATCAGACAACATATTTCTGAAGGCCAATTTCAAACGACTCAAAGAGTATTGTCATGAAAAAGGTTTTAGTGACCGGATTTGAACCATTCGGGCATACGCCAATAAATCCTGCAGAATCGGTAATGCGTGTTTTGGATGGTACCCGTATTGGGAATTCAGATGTTTTTGGAATCCTGGTTCCTAGTAACTTCTTTGAGTGTATTGACGTAGTAACTAGCGCTATAGATGAGCTCCGTCCACAAATAGTGATCATGATGGGTGAATATGGTGGGCGATCGATGGTTACTATAGAGCGAATTGCTCAAAATTTTAACGATTCTACTCGATACAACCTAAAGGACAATCGTGGCGTAGAGATGCAGGGCGCACCTACGGTTGCCAATGGACCGGTAGCCTATCGTAGTAATCTTCCTCTCAGAGCTATGGTTAGGGCAATGCGTGAAGCCGGAGTGCCTACAGATATTTCGGATAATGCCGCCACTTTTTGCTGTAATCACTTGATGTATGGCGTTTTGCACTTTATTGCCAGCAATCAGCTGGATATACGCGCAGGGTGGATTCACCTTCCGCAATTACCTCAAGTAGCGGCTTTGCCCGAAAACCTTGGTACACCCAGCATGTCCAGAGAGACCTCAGCACTTGGTGTCCATGCTGGAATAGAGGCCGCATTGCTACATACTGAGGATATTGATGTTCCTATTCCATCCAAGTTTCAAGTCTAAGACCTACTGAAACTATTAAGAAGGGTTTTGACAATGGAGATTGAATGTCTTTGGGAGTGTAACGATGGATTGGGAGAAACACCCATCTGGCATGCAGAAGACACCTCTATCTACTGGGCGGATCATGTTGGCCCTTCGGTTGATCTGGCAGGGCCCCGGCGGCCATCGATTCGGCGGCTAAACATCTCTACTGGTGAAAGAAAGACTTGGGAAATGCCGGAGCAGGTAGGGTCCTTTGGTTTCCGTAAGGGGAGAGGGTTAGTTGGCGCTGCCAATTCAGGATTCTGCACCATTGACCTCGAAACAGGGGAGTTTGAGAAAGTTGTTGATCCGGAACCGAATCTACCCCAAAACCGGTTAAACGATGGAAAGATCGATCGAAGAGGGCGTTTTTGGTGCGGTAGTATGGATACGCAATTGAAAGGTAAAGTCTCTCATTTATATTGCCTTGAGCCTGATTTTAGCGTGCGCCAGGTTGCTAAAGACTTTTCCTTTGTATGTTCCAATGGGATTGCTTTCGACCCAGAGGACACTCGTATGTACTTTGGCGATACCATTGGTGGCATGGTCTATGTATTTGACTTGGATATGGATGAGGGCCGTATCAGTAACCGAAGGCCGTTCTTTTCAGTTCAAGAGCGTAAGCCCGCGATTGTAGATGGCGCAACAGTCGATGCTGAAGGGTATTATTGGTTTGCTTTGAATCTTGGCGGTAAGATTTTAAGGATTGATCCTAAGGGCCGCCTTGATCGTGAGATTGACCTACCGATCCGAAGTCCCACCTGCGTCACATTCGGCGGCGACAATTATGAAACTCTCTATGTTACTTCACAGCAATCATTTGTAACTCCTGAGGAACTGGCTCGTCACCCGCAGCCAGGTAGTATTTTTGCTATTCATGGCCTTGGTGTTCGGGGGCTCCCGGAGCCAAAGTTTGGAGCTTGAAAAGCTCCGAGTTAGGATCACTGATGAGTATCTATCTAGCTTATTGACACAGGATAATTTTGCAGATACGTAATCTCCAAAGATTAGGGCACCCAAACCCAGTAAGAATGGATGTGGGTGCCCGCCTGGTACTTGTTAGTTATCGTTTAGATCGTAAACAATAAATTTCTCCCAGGAACCTATTGCTTTGCGATTCGCATTAGCCTGGCCATCTGATTCTGCAACGATGTAATTACCATGTTCTGGGTTGTATAAGGAGATCAAGTCACCATTTTGTAAACAGCCCGAATTGTCTGAGTGATTGATCAACTTAAATGTTTCCCAGCTGTACCTAGCCGTTCTATCGACATCTAAAGCACCACTTTGTTGGGCACTGTAGTAATAACCATCGGTGCTTTGCAGCCACACGTCATCCCCGTCTATTAGGCAACCTTGTTGCAGGCTATTTCCTGTAAGGACAATAGTCTCATGGCTACCAATTACTGAGGCATTGGCGTTGGCAGTTTTGCCATTTCCTCCATTACCTGCGGCGCCCAGATACTTCCCGTGGGCACCTTTAAGTGCCACTTTTAAGGATTTAACGGGGGGCTTTCCGACAGCCATATAACCTACAACTGCCTTTATAGTTTCCTCATTATTACTGTTTGCCTCCTGTACCATCAGGCTCATTTCAAATGTGCCAGTTTTCTTATTTCTGACACGCGTGCTTAGTGTTTCATCCCTGTCACTACCTTGTACTTGGCTGATCAGTAAGTAATCCTGTAAGTCGACCCCGACAGTTTCAAAGTCCGGGGAGCCACTCAAATTATCTTCCAGTGCAACGGCGCCAATATGAAGCTGCAATCCATTGGCAATTGAGTAACTACCAGCCTCCATCACTACATAATGCACCATTTCCGATGTATGGATGCCATCGTTCCAGGCAAACTCCGCAACACGCACATCGAAGCTGGTTGAAGTGATATTGCGAATCTCAGTTGTTATCGGGTCAGTGCCGGCAATACCAATTACTGAAGCAAACACCACAGGGTTTTCATAACTGAAGTCCAACTCTATAGTAGTCCATTCGTGATTTATCCCGTAAGCCTTATCAGCCTCGCCACCTACAAAGCGCCGGTTAGTAAAACGCACTACATCGACCTTTTCACCTTCATGGATCAATTCCATATCTTGTGACTGATCTTCTACGTTAATCAGATAGCATTCACCGTTATCGGCCTCTGCCATACGTAATATTGTTGGATCAAAACCGTTAAAGCTTACGTTTTGATGTAAAAGCACATCGTTTGAACTCTCGCAGTTACCATGCCCCGTATTAGTTTCTGTGTCTGTTACATTATTGACCTGGAATCCACTCACCGAAGCCATTTCGATAGTAGATGCGTTATTAGCACTGGCCAATTCCCACATTTCTCTATCCGTTAAATCATCTACGTTTGCTTCCCAGCCAAAACTTAAGGTCTTTCCATCGACTTCTAAAGTTGTCTCCCATACATGCCGGGTCTCTGCCCAGCTCCAGTACCATTTGCTTTTGATCTTGGCTTGTGAAACAGTAAAAATGAAATTACTAAAGCTTTCGTGAGTCTGCGTATTACCAACAACTGTTGCCCAGACTTGTTCATCAGCACTACAGCTGTAAATTTCTACAACCTCTTCATTGCGAATAAAGGTTTTGGTATCCAGGCAGTGACGATAAACAGCCACATAACCATCACCCTCACGTGCAAACAACCAGTTCTGGAAACTGGTTGCTTCATCGAATTGCTCTGTTGGCCAATGCAAATTTACTGGTGCAGTTAGAAAGTCATCTACAGGTAAAAAGTCAGTTGCTCTGTTAACACCATCCATAAAGCGCAGCTCCATCGCAGGTTTGTACAAAATCAGGGCTACATTCTCATTTTGCTTTATATAGGGTAAGTGCGTGTTCATTTGCTCCTGGCCACCAGCCTTCCAGCCACCGTATTCCGCACCTGAACGAGTATAAACCGGTATAGTACCGGTTGTTGCTATCCAGGGCAGCTGCTGCCAACCTGCATTCCCCGCATGGAAATCCTGGTATGACGATAATTGCACATTACCATGGCGATACAGATCCATGGTTTTTTCTGAAATAATTGAGCTTGTGGTGAAAGGTGCACTGGTTTCAGTAAGAAGAACACCTGACATGTCGACTACGTCATCTGCCAGGTTAGACTCCACAATCAAATCTTCCAAAAAGAAGTTCAGACCGGCAAGTGGATTCAGGTAATATTCCAGCATCTCATCAATCAGTTCTGGGTGGGCATAGGCGCCGGCAGATTGAGAGAAAATTAACTTATCTTGGAGGTCCAACCCAGACCAAACAGTATCAACTTCAGTGATAGGGTGGCCGGAAGAATAGCTTATGTTAATCTCACCATTAAGTTTTTCAAGGCGATTATAGGCAACACTGCTGACATCAAGTGAAGTCATGGCAAAAATATCCATATGGGTACTACCCGTAAAATCTTGTGGACCTTTGCCAGTAATCAACGCGATATATCGTGCGAACTTATTATTCAAGAAGTTAAGATCTTGGTGAACACCTTCATAGGTCCTTGAATCGACAGCTATAGCAGCACCAAGGTCGTTGGTGACCATAGCGATATCATTAAGAAAAATAAGGGCAACCTGTCCAGCTAGGGTTTTAATCTCTGTATCCTGGGCATAGTCGTATAAATTTAACAATGCTGTTAGGGAAAATGGACTATAAACATTTGAAGTGGACTCATATACTCCAAACTGCTTTTTAACCTCCAGATAACGTACAAGACGCTCCCTTAGTTTTTCGGGCCCACCACCTATATCCCAACCTTCCATTTCAGATAGTAACCAGCTGGAAGATAGCCACATAAGTACGTGATTTTCAGAAGTGTAAACTCGCTTTCCTTCAGTATCTTCATCCTGCCAATAAGGTAGTTTGATAATTTCACTCAGGATAATATCATCGTACTCATCACTCTCTGCCAATAGCCTAATATATTCTATCAGGCGCATATCAGGGTTTTTGTAAGCGTGCTTTCCTGGTGTAAAAAGATCGGTCAGCCCCCGAGCCAGAGCCTCTTTATCCAGTGGTAAATCATAATATGCCCTGAGTACATAATGATCGTTATTAGGTTCGGCTTTGGATGAATCAAGAACGCGTTCGATATAAGCTACCTGCCGATCACGGAAGGCATTTAAATATGCAGGATGCGAGGACGTATCATAGTCTGTAAGGCTCCACAGCCGCGCACCGTCCTCGGAATTCTGCCCCCCCGTGGTGAACCAGTCCGATATATCGAGATCCAGGCCGAAGTAATTTAATGCCGTGACTGTACCATCGGCAACGCCGTAGAAGAAATTAAGTGAACCTTCAACCACGGTCGTTAGTCCATCGTATATCCACTCACCGGTATCTACAAAGAAACCAATTGCTGACGTTACACCATCCTCTACAGTTGTAACGACATCCTCAATAATCTCTTCAACTCTCTCTTCAACAGTATCCCAAGTATCAACAACCCAGGTTGTAAATTTATCCCACAATCCTGCATGGGCATATGCTGGTAAAATTAGAATAAACATAAGTACGATACACGCACCTATTTTTTTGAGCTTCATGATCAAGTCCTATATTGTTTTTTTTGACCAAATAGAAGTAACTCTTTGGAGGGGAACTATTTTTTGTTTAAAAATTAATCATATAATTTAGAAAGTTCCACGAATTTCATGCAATGCCGTATATTAAATTATTATTGGATAAAGTAAGTGATGTATGCTGGCTGTTCGAACTTCAAAATTCGTTCAGCAATGTAAGACCTTGTTGTTGATCGGGTCAAACAGAGATGGCGTATAGTGAGAAACTGATCTCACGAAGCTTTTAAAAGTTGATTCTGCAATCTCATGAAATATTGCGTTAATAATTTCGTAATACTCTTAGGCTTCTGTGTTGAGAAAGTGACTTTGGCTCGCCTTGTGCAAATGGTTTATCTAAATAAATCTAATTGGCAGAGGCATGACTGTCGCAACTTGTATTAGTAGCTAATAGCTGAAAAGATGTGAATTCGATACTATCGTCTAAAGCTAAACTAATAACTACTAATTAACTTGATACCTTCCGCCGAATAAATCAGATTACTTGACCTTAAACGGACAGAACACCTTCCGATAAAGACAACTGATAACTGAATGCTCAGGTAGTGAATGGTAATTTAATGGAGCTGCCGCAAATCGATAGCTAAAACTGTACACCTCACTATGGATTTCACTTTTCCGACTTGGTATAGATATTGTTAGAGGGCTATACATTACCAACTGGTTAGCAATTAGGAAACTGTTTAGTCCGCTAGCTTCTATCTCTGAACGTGTCTGATACACAAAGGTAGGGCAGAGTGATAATAAGTTATCAATGAGTAGTGATTTAAAATCCGCGAGCCTAGCCAAAATTAAATAGAGCGAAAGGGGCCCACCCCGAAGGGTGGGAAATACCTTAATGGATTTGATGCTCTAAAGCATTTAGGAAAGTTGCAATATCATCTACTTGTTGTGTGCTTAATTTCTGCCCCAATTGGTACCAAGCCATATCGTAAATTGCTTGTTCAATGGTTTCTACACGCCCGTCGTGGAAGTAAGGAGCGCTTCTGCTTATATCGCGTAACATTGGAACTTTAAACATCATTTTATCTTTTTCAAGGCCTGTAACTTTATAACGACCTAAATCTTCTTGGTGTGGATATTGGTTGACTAGCCCCATCTTCTGGTACATGTTTCCACCCAAGGTTGCACCATTGTGGCATGCCGAACAACCAGTGTTGATAAAGGTTTGCAAGCCCTTTAACTCACTTTTTGTCATAGCCTGATCATCGCCGCTCATAAAATCATCAAAACGATCATTCGTAATCAGGGTGCGCTCAAATGCAGCTATGGCCTGAGCAATATTGTCGTAAGAGATAGCATTTTCTTTACCAAAGGCGTGTTTGAAACTTTCTTGATATTCGGCAATTTTTGAAATCTTTGTCTCAACAGCCTCTTCTGAAGGCATCCCCATCTCTACAGGGTTTAGAATTGGACCTTTGGCCTGTTCCTTCAGGTCCTCTGCGCGACCATCCCAAAATTGAGCCATTTGGAATCCTGAATTCCAGACCGTTGGAGAGTTTCGATCACCCTTGGTACCAGGTAAAGCTCCCGGTGATGTCGCTTCATTGTCAACGCCCGAACCGTTGTAGTTCCCTACTTGATGGCAGCTGTTACAGGACTGGCTATCATTTACTGAAAGCCGTTTGTCCATGAACAGTGTTTTTCCAAGCTCAACCATAGCTGGGGTGTCATTCTCACTGCCTGGCATAGTTTCTGAGAGAGTGCCGAACATAATTTTTGATTGTTGACGTAATTGATTTATATCAACTTCGGCTGTTGCCGTTGTTGATAACAAGCTTGCTGCCACTATCAAGCCGCCAATGATTGGAAGCTTTAGATCTCTTTTCGAAAAAATTTTCCTAATCACTTTGGTATCTCTCCCAAAACTCAAAAAAGAATGAAAACTAACCTATTTTTAATCAAAGTTAGACGGTGCCACTATATAGGGGAGCTCGTTCAGCTGATACCATGATTTAACAAAAAACTTGTTGATTTTTGGAATATCCAGAATTGTTCACAAAATATTTTCCAAATTGTATTCAGAACTTGACCTATACATTGAATGCACTGGTTTTGGCAAAATTGAAGTCTTGCTATTTACCTTTGAGAATTGCAGGGCAATTTCTGAGATGGCGAGGAAGTGTAGGGTTGAGGGGATACTTATCGGTATCTCCAAAGAGAAATGATTCGCATTTCTGCTAGTCAGTTGGTGGGGTAATATTTACTCGAACGATAAATGCCCCCTTAACTATCTGAATGTGGTCAACTTTTTAGTGAGAGCTTTTAGATTTTAGGAAGTTTTTAATCTTATTGTTATATCTATTTAACTTTTATATTGGTCTACGTACCCTAAATAGAGGCGTTCCGCTGCCTATCAAGCTACCGGGCTTAACAAGAATCTCTTCGATCAATCTCTTTAGTGAAATTGGGTACTTTACCAATTAGTCCGCCTTTTCGGGGAATTACATTTTAGAGCCACCTGAGAATCTCTGTCGATACTCCCGAGGAGAAAGACCGGTCTGTTTGTGAAACATTTTCCGGAATGCGCTGACTTCCTCATATCCCACTTGCCAAGCGATCTGTTCGACTTGCAATGTGCCCGTTTCCAGTAGTTCGCGGGCCTTCTGCCTTTCAAGCTCTAAAGGTTATATCTAGCTCTTTGGTTATAACTTTTTGTCTCTTAAGGATATCTTTCCTGTATCTATCTGTTGACTCTCAAGTGGCTTGAGAGTCCATACTTCAACTCACGCGCAGAAGGGTGAACAGATAGGTGGAACTATGTTTAGAATCGGTGAGTTTTCAAAAATAGCCCAGACCGCTGTTTCACAATTACGGTATTACGATCAAATTGGTCTGTTTCAGCCTGATCACACAGATGAGTCCACAGGGTATAGATACTACAGTACTAATCAGTTGCCTGAATTAAACCGTATTATCGCCTTGAAAGAGCTGGGAATTTCGCTTGAACAAATTAAGGTCATGGTTCTTCAGGACGTATCGGTGCAAGAAATTCAAGGCATGTTACTGCTGAGAAAAGCACAAATAGAGCAAACTGTTCAGGAACAAATTAATCACCTAAAGATCATTGAAGCACGCCTAAAAGAGGCTGAAAGGCCTGAGAGTTTGAATTTCGATGGAATTATTCTTAAAAGCATTGCTGAGCAGCCTTTCTATTCTGTTAGAAAGATAATGCCAAACCTATTTGACACAATCCACTTGGTGACCGAGCTAAGGGAATATGTACCTGACGTGGCGGGGAAAGACCAGCTTGGCCCTCTAACGATCATACTTCACGGTAATGCTTTTAGTATTGAAAACGTAGATATCGAAGTAGGGTTTCCAGTTAAGAGGAGTATCGAAAGAGTTCTACTGCTACCTGGAGGAAGTGAAGTTAAAGGACGGGTTCTCCAATCAGAGCAGAGTGTTATTTCTACGATCAGGGTAGGAGCATTTGAAAACGGGTATGAGAAATATGCTCAGCTAGGTAGGTGGATAGAGAATAGTGATTTTCAAATATCAGGGCCTGCAAAAGAAATATTTATAAAGCCACCATCCCAAGGGGACCCTGAAGATTGCGTTTGTGAGATTCAATTTCCGGTAACAAGGCCAACCACTTCTGTTTGAATACATAGGTAAAGCCCTATAGATATCGAACAGTAAAACATATTAAAAATCAGATTTTAATGAATAGGCAATTAAGGCTTAGGGGTTCGTATATCTCAAAAACAGAATGCTTTATTTTTACGTCATAATTTTTAATTGGGAGAGTGCAAATGAAGATTGTCAATCAAATTAACATCAACACTTCTATTGATAAAGTGTGGGAAATATTATCAGGTAATTTTAGCGAGATTAGTAGTTGGACCAGTGCCGTTGTTGTATCCACTGAAAATCCAGATTTACCGAAAGGTGATGGTCGAAAGTGCGAGTTGCCTGATGGAGCCATTGCCAGTGAAACATTAGTGAATGTGGATAGTGGTCAGCACACTTTTTCCTATGAGGTAAAGCTATCTAGTATGCCATTCTTTGTTAGATCCATGATTAATACTTGGAAAGTTGAACCGGTTGCTAATGGGCAGTCACGAGTTAGCTTTGAAATTGGTGTAACTTTGCTCCCCATATTTGCTCAGATTATGGGAGTACTAATGAAGAGGCAGTTTAACAAACTTGCCAAGGTTGTGCTTGAGGAGTTGAAAGTCTTTTCAGAAACCGGAAAAGTCCATCCGCGAAAAGAAGAACAAATAAAACTTAACATAGCTAAGGCCGCTTAGCAGTAATATCAACAGGCAATAATGATATCTCTGGGGGGCTGAGTACCTACAGCCCCCAAATATTTCATATTGGCTACCCTTAAGGTTTTTCAATGTCGTATTCAGTAGACTTAAGACGTCGAGAGGTGGCAATAGAGGGAGCACCTGAGATTCATTTAAACAATAAGAAGCTCAGTTACATACCTCAGCAATTTTTGTGATATTACCATACAAGAGAAACTGTAGAGGAGTTGGTGTTAGATATTCACTATGATGAAAAATTCCCCATATTTGTCTGTGAAGACAGCTCCGGAATATATATTTAAGTCGGTGTGATTAGTTACGATATTTATATTCCACTACAGCAGCAACCTTGCCAGAAGATTATTTATGGTAGGAAGTGGCGGGTAGAGCCTGAGTTACCAACTTCCGAAATCATCTGACTCCATGTTTACTGGTCGTAACTCAATTGATAAGGAGACCATAATAGGAACTCCGGAAAACCTAGTAAGGCCGGCTAAGGACTCCTGAGCCTCATTATAGGGCAGGGCGGTAGTATTACCGCTCCTCCTTTACCCGCTTACTCCGTCCACTTTCATGTCGTTCCCGCATGTCGGAATCAATGTAGCGATCGGTCGTAGCCATACTTGCATGTCCCGCATCATCGCGCACATGCTCGCGGGGGCGGTACTTCACATCTTCAGAAATACCCGTATGGCGGAGCCAGTGCACAGTGGCAGCCTTGAGATCTTCAGCATCTTCCCCTAAGCCTTCTTCAACCATCCGTTGGTGGGCAGCATCAAAGCAGTTTTGAACAATCAGGCGCACTTGTCGGGTACTGGTAACTGGTCCCTTGCCACGGGACTTGTGCACCAGAGGTGTCTGCTCATTGATGCTGGGCAGAGCAGGGAGCTGCAAATAATTTCTATAGCGCTTCAAGGCCTTCAGCATTTGGTCGCAAACAGTGATTGCCCGGCCCTTGTTTCCTTTACCCGTAACGTGAAACCACCAGTTTCCGTCGCGATCTTTCTTGAAATCACCCATAACTGGTGCCGATCTTTCATCCGCAACCAACTCAGAGATTCGCAAATACATAGCGAATAGGGCGTTCATAATAAATAAAGTTCGCTCGTGATCAGTAGGTGATGTCTCGGCCATGATCTCAGCAGTTTCCAGAACATAGTCCCACTGCAAGTTGCTGATTCGACGTACAACCTGGCTTTGTTGCTCACGTCGAACAAACTTACTTTTCTGGCGAATCAGTGCCACAGGATTGGCTGGAACCAAGCCTTCTTGATAGAGAAAATCGAAGAAGGACGACAATGCAGTAAAGATGCATTTGATCGCTGCCTGGGATGGCCGGAACTCCTTGGGAGAAGCCGTTTTACCGGCACGAAACTCAACTTTGGACACACTGACTACGAATGGCCGCCAATCGGCATTCACAACGCGCTCGCCATTTTGTGTTTTGAATCTGGCAACATTCTTAGTCCCGATCCAGGCAATTGGCGGCTCAATGCAAAACTGCACAAACTCCTCAATGTGTTCGCGCTTCAGAGTCATTATTGAAACTTCTTCAATGCGCCAAGCCCATTGCAGCAAGCGCTCAAGTTCACGGCGGTAGCTGTTAAACGTTGCCTGGCTGCCGTTATAGCTGTAAAGAAACTTAAGCGTGAACTCCAGATCGGTATCAGCACCAGGAATCTGCTTGCTGAGATAACGGCCAGCTGAAAAGCTGGTGCAGCGGAATGGATTCTCAAGATTGCTCAGGTTGTCGATGATTGGTGCTGGTGGCCGGTTGGAAGCAGACATAGAAATATAGACTTGTTGTTGGAATACGGTGGACTGCCAAGTAAAGTACTTAATCAGTATTCATAAAAATCCGTTATTAATCAATAAGTTATCATAATTTTGGCCAACTAAAGTACTTAATTGCACAAATATTTATCATTGCAGGATCAAAAATTCACTTTCCCAACTAAAGTACTTAATTGAACGACCAATATAGGCCTTAATTTGTGATGAAAGGAGCTGCTGGTGTCAGAGATACCCGAGACTAATGCCCTCGTTTATATCTTGAAAAGGACAGCGACGGATTTGATTATAGTAACGCTGCAGTAGTAGCACCCCTGCATTTTAAATGCGGGGCCTTTCATCGAGTTAGGGTTTTACAGCGGGCTTTAATGTTAGGAAAAATGAGTCGGCCGGATCATAGTTTCACATTAACCATAACTAGCTCCTTTAATTATCGTCTAAGCCTACAGAACCTTGCTTGCCAACAGATGTTCGCACCCAATAAAGCTCAGATTCCGCGTGCGCACTCAATCTTTGACTGATTAGTCAAAATTATTAGCCCGACCTGATTTTGGATCTTAAATGAGCACTTATCCCAACTTGCGATGCCCTCTTGACTTTCAGTAGGTGTTATCGAAGGAAGAGTAGTTGCTGATTCCTCTTAAAGTCGAGAGTGGGCATTCTATCAATGCCTTCTCATTAATCAGCGGCGTTTTATGAACCCCAATTTATATTGTCTAGCCCACATGAATGATATAACGTATCATTTCTCTGGTTGATGCGTATTGATCTGTGTTCGGACTAAATAGATTAGAAGGATTATTGTGAGAGATACTCTAGGAATTTTCGCATCCGGTATTTGTCTGCTTCACTGTTTTTTGCCTCCTTTATTACCCGCTTTGGGAGGTTTAGGGGTATTAGGTGTTTTACAGGGCGACCAGTTTGTCCATTTACTTCTGCTGGTTCCGGTCTTATTTTTGGCTTTTGGCAGCTTCCCGGCCTCCTGCCGACGCCATCAGCGTTACACGGTAATGGTTGTGGGGTTCTCGGGGACGCTGCTATTGGTTGGTGCGCTTTACCTTGAAGGGCCTTGGGAGCTGGTTGCCAGTGTTGTTGGTGCTGGCCTATTGATCATTGCCCACTGGGTGAACCAGCGCTTAGTGTATCGGATCGCTTTGGTTGATTAGGTAAGGATGATGAAGTCTGCTGGAGTTCTGCTGATCGCTTTGTCCCTGGTTGGCTCAGTTGTGGGAGATATGGGAAGTCATGTCCATGGTAAGGCCATGATGTATCTAGTGGCCGAGACAGATAAAATCCGCATCGAACTAGAGTCACCTTTATCCAATTTAGTGGGGTTTGAGCATGCGCCTCGTAACGATACCCAAAAATAGCTGTTAGAGCAGGTTACTCTCGAACTATCCAAGCCTGATCATTTTTTGGAGTTTGGCAGTGCTCAGTGCCAGCCCTTAAGTGTGGAAGTTGGGGCGCCATATTAGTGCAGAAGTTAGCAGTGACAGCTCAACGCACAGTGGTTTCCATGCTAGTTATGAATTCAAGTGTGATAATCTCGCACAGTTCAACAGTGTCATTGTTACCCTGTTTGAGAGGTTTCCCGGTATTCATGGGATCGCAGTGCAATGGATCAGCTCCGGTCATCAGGGAGCTGAACTGCTCACTGGTAAAGACAACAAATTGCAAATGAAATAGGCTATGAAAGCATCCCAAATCAAACAAACTCTGAGCGTGGCGGAGCAAACCTGTCGCAGTTCGGGTGCCCGCTTGACTGAAAAGCGCAAGAACGTTCTTACTGTTTTGCTGCGTTCAAAAACTCCGCTGTCTGCCTATGAGATAGCGGAGCATTACAACGGTGACTTTCGCGACTCAATTCCCGCCATGTCAGTCTACCGAATGTTGGATTTTCTGGCAGCAGAGAACCTGGTTCACAAGCTCAATTCAGAAAACAAATACCTGGCCTGTGCTCATATTGCCTGTGACCACAGCCACCAGACTCCACAATTTTTAATCTGCAATCGTTGCCGCAAGGTGCGGGAAATTGGTATTAGGCCTGAAGTCATTGATGCACTGCGCGATACGGTTGAAAGTGCCGGATATCATCTCGAGACATCCCAGTTGGAGCTGGACTGTGTTTGTGATGAGTGCAGTCGGGATGCAGCTTAGTGGCAGCTGGTCAGTTAATACGTGGGGTGCCTGCCAACGTTATCACCGGTTTTCTGGGCGTCGGCAAGACAACAGCTATCCGGCATCTTCTGGAAATTAAGCCCGCCGATGAACGCTGGGCTGTTCTGGTCAATGAGTTTGGAGAAGTGGGGGTTGACGGCGCACTTTTTGAACCAGAACAGGAAGGCAATATTTATATTCGAGAGGTACCTGGCGGCTGCATGTGCTGTGCTGCCGGTTTGCCGATGCAGATTGCTTTAAACCAGTTACTGGCTAAGGCCAGGCCCCATAGATTAATAATTGAGCCGACGGGCCTGGGACATCCTAGAGAGGTGCTGGCGACTTTGTCTGATGCCGTGCGCGGTGGTGTGTTGGGCCTTCACGGTACACTAACTTTGGTCGATGCGCGTTGTATTGAAGATGAGCGCTACTTGCGCAGTGAGACTTTTCGGCAGCAACTAGAAGTTGCTGACTTGGTGGTGGCTAATAAGTCTGACCTTTATGGCCCTGAGGACTTGCAAAATCTACAGCGTTTTCTGTCATTTCTAGGTGAAGGTACGGAAAAACCTCTACAGGTAGTAGAGCAGGGGCGTATCGAACTAGAGTGGCTCCAGCTGCCCTGCAGTTTTCAGGTCTCGCCAGGGAGTGATCACCATCATCCAGTAATCCAGGTGGCGGATGAGGTTGAGCTATTGCCGGAGTGTGGCTATCTCCGCTCAGAAAATTGTGGAGAGGGATATTACAGTTGTGGTTGGCGTTTTAGCCCTGAATTTATATTTGATTATGATGCGCTCTTTTCACTATTCAGTGGCACTGACGCTGAGAGAATCAAGGGGGTATTTATTACCGAGCAAGGTGTATTTGGATTTAATAAGGCTGACATAGTGCTTACAGTATTGGAGCTGGATGACACATTGGAAAGCCGGGTGGAGGTGATTAACCAAGCGCGTTTGGATTGGGGCGCGATGGAGAGCTGCTGGATTGCTGCCCAGGCGGATAATCAGGGTACCCAAACATAAGTGTTTTACGAATCCAAATAGCTACTCGACTAGAAGCTATTTCATAACTTCTTTAACGTAATTAACATGCATACAGTATAGAAAAAACACGATAAGAGGAAAAATATCGCTCCCATCTAACAACCAAGCGGCGGTAATTTAAAAGTCCGCTCAACTTTCCATCGGCGAGCATACTTCTGAGCTTTCTACCATCCTGCCTTGGGGCTTTATTTCTATTTCTCCTGTGTAGACAGATAAGGAAGATCTTTACATCGCGCTCCAGAAAGCAAAACCCACAGGATGTCCTCAAAACAGGCTTGATTATCAATGGGTTTTGGGCCTCCCTTTCCTCGTTTTAACTCAGGAGGACAAAATTCGATCAATTCCTATTGTTCATCGATTAACTTTGACTTGAATTGGCTCACTATTGCAGTACCTTATTCAAAGTGATTGCACGAAAATAGTTCATTTCAAGTTATGAAAAAGCCTATATGGTTAATATTTCCAGTAAAAAATTGAGTGTTAAGCAATCAATGCTGATGGGGATAGAGCAGGAGCAAGTGAACACTTTGGATGTCAACAATGGCAGGGAAACTCAAAGCTATACATTAAAGCCAGGTGAGAGTAGGGTAGCTCAATAGGCTATACACCACTTTTGCGAAAAGTTAAATAAATTAGCCTTTTACCGGCATATATATCCCGATTGAATGGGAATTGCCGTTATGATTTCTCTCTTTGCCAAAAAATGAGCCATATATAGTGGCTCCCAACTGGCTGTATTTCCATCAGTTAATTATTGCCTTCTCCATGACCATGAGAAGAAGGTTCGCGGTAAATTTCATGGGTTATTCCTAAGAAGAGTTTTACGTCCCAGTAGGCGCTCGTCACTCGTCGGCGGATCCGAAATCAAAAGTGAGTAGCAGTCGCAGTTGGCCGGGCTCGACACTCGGTGAGCGGTGGATTAGACCGGCCCCTTCATTGCCCTCCCAGAGTTCGCCCTTGAGAAGGGCAACCGAGCCGCATGCCAGGTGATTGATGGAAGTTGGAGGGAATTCCTGGTTAGCCTTTAAGTCGAGTGTATTTGGGGTAATAGAATCTGGTGTCAGCCACTCTGTACCCGTACCTAAATAAGTCGTAATCAATCGACAGGGCACCCGGTCTACATGAAACTTTGGGCACATTGCACCGTTCAGGGTTGTTAAACGAATACCGACTCCACTTAGCTCAAATAGATAACTGAACATATCTGCCAATAACTGGATATCAGCACACAAGTGCGGGTAGGGACCAAGCTCTGGTAATGCTTCACCGAGACGCTCGATCTTGGCGGTAGGTAATAGAATCCTACGGTTGGGGTGTACACCACTATTTAAGAGCGAGCGGCAATCACTGGCTATGCTACTGGGCAGTTCCCGTTGCCAGATGGCCATATTGATATCAGCTTGGAAAATATCTGCTAAAACTTCTCCATTATCTGCAGATACGACCCGACGGGTATTTGGCAGGTCTGCCACTGACAGTCCTTCCTCTTTCGGAGCCAGTTCAGTATTTGGAGCTTGTGTAATAATTGTCTCATGGCTTCTTTCTGTAAAGTCGGTCAGGCTCAAGCTAATCTCCAATTAAGTAACTTCGGCTAATAAACACTATTTTCAGAGGCTTTAATTGCTTTGCTCTCTGCTATGGCGGGCGGTGCAATACCTAAATACCTCACTCGCGCACTACCCGCTCCTTAATGCATGCTACGATATAACATAACATATTGAGTGTGGTCGGCCTAGGCAGCCTCCAACATTGGGGTGAATCAAGCTTGAAGACCGAATTTATCGGGAGTTCTGATAGCTGGAGGGAGCCTTGGTGAGGCGTATTGACCAGTGCCTGGCGCAAGTAGATTGTTCGGCGATGTTCTTTTTAGCAGCAAAACTGTTTATCTCAGATTTCTTTCTTGCCGTCGTCGTAATTCACATTTTGTTCAGATTTAACTGAGCTAAAATGATACATTGTATCAATTGTGTATTTATAGTTTATCCCATTTGAGTGGAAGAGCCAGGGAAATAATGGCAATGATTGGCAGGATTTAGCTAGAGGTGCAGCTTCGTGCCGGCCTACAGCCGGGGAGGGTGTGTTACTCTGTCAGCCTGTCGTGTTTATAAGTGAATTTTCGGTGTACCGGAAAATACAGGGTTAGCGTTGGGAAGTACCCAAAATTAACCTGTTTTTTTTAAATATTGCTGAGTAAATATGAAAATAAATAATTCTATTGTTTACGGGGTTGCAACTGCTGCATTATTTGTTGGAGCGAGTTGCGCCAGCCTCGCCGCAGAGAAAGAGAGTGTTTCGACTGAAGGCATGTGGCAACCTCACCAGTTGCCTGAGCTGTCCAAAGAGCTTCGCACTCATGGCCTGGAGCTAGACCCAGCCAGCATGACCAAGCTTACCGAATTTCCAATGAACGCGGTGATCAGCCTGGGGGGATGTTCTGCTTCCTTTGTCTCTCCCAAGGGATTGGTGATTACCAACCACCACTGTGCCTACGGTTCAATTTCATACAATTCAACCGAATCCAAGGATTTACTCGCTGAAGGTTTCCTGGCCGGAGATTTGTCTGAAGAGCTGCCTGCTGCACCGGGCTCCCGAGTTTACGTCACCGTTGCAATGAACGAAGTAACGGATAAGGTCAACGAACGCCTGACTGATGAGATGGATGGCGCTGCACGTTTTGCCGCAATCGAAGAAGCGGAGAAGGCGCTGGTTTCTGAGTGTGAAAAAGATCAGGGCCATCGCTGTGAGGTCTACAGCTACTACGGCGGTTTGAATTACTACCTGGTTAAGCAGTTGGAAATCCGCGATGTGCGTCTGGTGCATGCACCCGCAGTTTCAATCGGCAAATTTGGTGGCGATATCGATAACTGGATGTGGCCTCGCCATACCGGCGATTACGCTTTCTACCGCGCCTATGTTGGCAAAGATGGTAAACCGGCTGATTATTCCAAAGATAATGTCCCTTACGAGCCTAAGCACTATTTGCCTGTAGCGGCAAAAGGGCCTAAAGAAGGTGATTTCGTGATGGTTGCCGGTTATCCGGGGCGTACCAACCGTTATCGCACTGCCCAAGAAGTGGAAAGCAACTTCAACTGGTATTACCCAAACATGCAGCGGGTGCTGGGTGAATGGTCGGAAACGATTGGTGCGGCAACTGCCAACAATAAAGATGCAGAGTTAAAGTATGCAAGCCTCGTGGCAGGTTTGAATAATTACTCTAAAAACTTTACCGGCATGATGGAGGGTTACCAGCGCAGCGATCTATTGCAGCGTAAAGAAAAGCTGGAAAAAGCTTTGCAAGCTTGGGTGGATTCAGACAAGGCCCGCGAGACAAAATACCAGTCGACGATCGATGATCTCGAGGCGCTGGTTGTAGAAAAAGAATCAACCCGTGAACAGGACCTGGCCATCGATTATATGGATCGTTCAGCCATGCTGGGTGCCGCAAGCAAACTGTATCGATTGGCTAAAGAGAACGAAACACCCGATGCTGATCGCAAGCCGGGCTATCAGGTACGGGATCTAACCCGATTCAAAGAGGGCATGCGTCGTATAGAGCGCAGCTATCATCCATCAGTCGACAAACAGATCTGGCTCTACTTCCTAGACCGGTATCAGGCGCTCCCGAAGGAGCAGCGTATAGCCAGCTTTGATCGTTACTTGAATATCGGAAAAGGCAATACTGACCTAGAGGCAACTCTCGACAAAATGTATAAGGAAACAGAGCTTTCCGATATTGAGGTACGTGAAGCGTGGATTGGTAAAAAGCCTGAAGACTTCAAAGAGAGCAAGGATCCGTTTATCCAGCTGGCAGTGGCCATGTACGATGATATGCTTGCCCGTGAAGAGTATGAGGAGTCCATTAAAGGGCGCTTCGCCCAATTGCGCCCACAATATATGGAGATGCTGATAGATTATTACCACTCCCTAGGTAAGCCGGTCTACCCGGATGCAAATAGCTCTCTTCGCGTGACCTATGGCCTGGTTAATGGCTATGAGCCACCAGCTGGAACAATTAAAGAGGCAGCAGATGGTAATGACGGTAAACAAGGCTTTGTACCTTTTACTACATTGCGTGGTATTAAGGCAAAGTATACCGGCGAGGACCCCTTTGATGCTCCCAAGGCTCTGATGGAAGCGATCGATAAGCAGAGCTATGGCCGTTACTATGAAAAGCAGCTGGATTCAGTGCCGGTTAATTTCCTAAGTACCGTAGATATTACCGGCGGTAACTCAGGATCTCCGACAATGAATGGTCGCGGTGAGTTGGTGGGAGTCGTATTCGATGGAACCTACGATAGTATCAATGCTGATTGGGACTTCACCGATAGTACCCGGGCGATTCATGTCGATATCGCTTATATTCTCTGGGTAATGGAGAATATTGACGGAGCCGGATACTTGGTTCGGGAGATGGGCCAGTAACCGACTATAGTTGAACTAACGTCCTCAAGTGAGCAATGCTACCTGAGGGCGTTTTTCTTTGTAGGGTTGAATACTATCCACCGCCATATTGTAAGCCGCAGTACCGAACTCGCTCTCTTTTTTAGTGTTCTTAGTTTCCCTTCTATAGAGAAAGGCGCGTACAGAGCGTCGACTGGAACTCCCTTAGGAAAAGTGCCGTGGATAACCTAATTCGGAGGTGGGGGGTAAGTGGATACAGGCTCCAAAGTAGGGCACAAAAAGGAAGCTGGAAATTGTTAGTTCATCATTAAATTCAATCGGGACGATAAATCCAGCAATGCGTATCTGTTGATTGTCGAGCTCTGGTTTTATTCTAGTGGAAGTCAAAGCGGCCTGGGAACGGCTTTCATTTTCACTCGTGGTGATAAAAGCCGATGTGTTAGGTATTGAGTCGGCAGCGGAGCCATCAAAATATCATCTATGTATTCTGATGGGCTGAGTTACTGCCCTCAGATTAGTGCGGGGTTTATCTGGATGGAGTTGTCATGGGCGAACATACAATCATACTTTTACGTTCAGTATTTGCCGGAACTTTAATTGCAGCTGTAATTCCTGGATGGTTGAGTAGATAATAGAGCATAGTTTAGAGTATTTGTTCCCCCGATTGTTGAGAGAGGTTGTGTTCTATAGGCCAGTAGCATCACTAAGCTAATCGCTAATTATTTAGTGATGCATTGAGGCTAATCTATCCCCTTACTGGTTTTCATATTCCAAAAGCTTTTTCTTATCAATTTTACCTACGGCAGTAACCGGAAGGCGAGATAACACACTAAGTTGCTCTGGTAGCTTAAAGGCAGCCAGTCCTCTTTTTGTCAAGAAATCGCGTAACATGTGTAAAGAAGGTGCTTTATCTGCACATACGATAGCCGCTCCAACTTGTTCCCCGAGTTCTTTATCCGGTAAGGGAATGATAGCTACTTGCTGAATATGGGGATGGGCGAGCAGGTGCTCTTCAATTTCGTCGCATGCAAATGTTTCCCCTCCCCGATTCACAACATCTTTGAGTCGTCCGGTAACTACAATATTGCCGTTGTCCAGAATGCTTACACGATCTCCACTGCGATAGAAACCATCGGGGGTAAAAGCACGGCGATTATGCTCTTCGGCTCGGTAATAGCCTCTCAATGTGTAGGGTCCACGAGTGAGTAATTCTCCTTCTTCTCCGGCTTTCACTTCCTGCCCGTACTCATCAACCACTTTTAGAGTATCGAGGGAACTCATAGGTCTTCCTTGAGTATTGGTGATGGTTTCATTGTTATCTTCGCGATGGGTGTAACAAATCAATCCTTCGGCCATACCGAATACCTGCTGTAGTGCACCGGGAAAAGCAACTATCGCAGCATTGGCGTCAGTTGGACTCAGCTTTGAGCCACCAACTTGAAGTAAGCGGAGAGAGCTTAAATCAGCATCTTCCCATTCTGTCGCTGCAGTCCAGACTTGAGCCAGTGCTGGGACCAGGGCTGTGGCGGTTACGCCGTAACGCTCTATCAGCTCAAAGCAGTAGTCCGGGCTTGCATCTTTGGTGAATATGACTTGCCCACCCATGGATAGCGTGCCCAGAATGCCGGGGCAACCCAGTGGAAAATTATGGGCGGCGGGGAGTACTGCCAGATAGATTTCATCTTTTCCTAAATTACAAGCAGCCGTAGCGCAGGTAATGTTGTAGCGATAGTCATTGTGGGTGCGTGGAATAAGTTTCGGAAGTCCTGTAGTGCCACCGGAAACGAGGAATAGAGCAGGGGCGTTAGGGTCTACGGGAACAGGGGTGAAGCCTTGGCATTCTGTTCTGGGCAGGGAGGGGAATGTGTCATTTTCATCAGAGCTGTATATGGCTCGCAAGGTCGGAGATTGCGAAGCAATTTGTTCTATCATGCTGGGGCGGCTTTCATCACTTTCAGCTCCTGAAGTGATATAAATACTGGCACCAGAGACCTGTGCAAAATGGCATATTTCATTTTGGCGATGTGCAGGCAACGCTAAAACAGGAACCAGTCCCGCTCGAAATAAGCCGAGCAGGGCTGTAATAAAACTGACCTGATTGCTCCACTGGAGTATTGCCCGCTCCCCAACTTTGTAGCCTTGTTCCACCAGGCCTGCAGCAATGCTATCGGCCTCATTAACCAATTCGGCATAAGTTAATTGATTCGATAGGTCCCGAACTGCGCATTGATTGGGAAAATTTTTCGCATTACGTGTGATCAGCTCCCAAATAGGTTGGTTATCCCAAATTCCTTGTTGCTGATAGAAAGCCTCTAGTTCCTTTGGGTGAGGCGTGTAACCATTAAGCAAATTATTTTCCATGCAGGTCTCCTGAAATGTTTGGGTGGGGCAGACGAGTGTTTTTTTGAATCTTCTTCAGATTTCTAAATTAAGAATTAACAGTTAGTATTCACGGCTTCAAATTTCTTATTGAGATAAATCTATGTCCGGCGCTTGGCTACAAATCCCTCGCCCTCAACCTAAAGCGGCTATCCGACTTTTGTGTTTGCCTCATGCTGGTGGTACAGCATCACTTTATCGACCCTGGGTGAAATTATTGCCAGATTCCATAGAATTGGTTCTCGTATGTTTACCGGGTAGGGAGCAACGCTGTAATGAAGCTATGCCCGCAGATATGCAAACTTTAATTGCTTTGTTAAGTAGGGCTATCAAACCTGTCATCGATAAACCCTGGGCAGTATTTGGGCACAGTATGGGAGCTACAGTTGCTCATGAATTGGCTCTCTCCTTGTATCGCGAAAAATTGCGCGGTCCTGAACACATATTTGTCTCTGCGCGCGAAGCGCCACAATTTCAAAAGAGTGGAAACATACACCAGTTGAGTGATGAATCTCTGTGCCAACAACTCATTAAGCTTGGCGGCACCTCTCCTGAATTATTGGAAATTCCTGAGTTAAGGGCTCTACTACTCCCTGCTATACGCCAGGATTATCGATTGATCGAAACCAGCAAGATGTCCTCGGACCAACTTTTAGATTGCCCCATCACTGCGATGCTAGGACGCGATGATCCTGAGTTGAGCACCGATGAAGCTCGGGGTTGGCAGCAGTGGACCAATGGTGAGTTCCAGTTGAAAGAATACGCAGGTAACCATTTTTATCTGTCCGATTGTCCCGATCTGGTTGTTGGTCATATTGTTCAGAAGCTCCGCTTGACCTAACTGCATGTGAAGTTAAGTTGGCCGTATAAAACCTTTCTGTTTCTTGTAACGCTATCAAAATCAATTGTCGGGAGAATAGGGCTGTTGAGCGGCTCTATATTTTCCATCGCTCAATAGATAGCGGATCTCTACTTCGATTAATTCGAGATCGTTATTTTTGATGATGTTCAAATTATTTCTCTTTAGTAACAAGTAACCCACACTCTCTCCACCCTGATGTCCAAATCTAAAATAAACATCCCGTTGATTTCGCAAATGATATGTTATAACGTTTCATTTCTGATGGGAAGATGAACAGCTTAGGTGATGGAGTTTCTATGCAAGCAACGAAGCTGCCAATGGAGTGTAAAAATCTGGATGAGATCCGCCAAGGTATTGATTCCATTGATCGCGAGATCATCAGGCTGTTGCAGCAGCGTATGGGATATGTTTTGTCTGCAGCGCAGTTCAAACCAGATGAAGCCAGTATTCCCGCTCCAGATCGGGTTGCGGCTATGTTGATTGATCGCCGTGGTTGGGCTGAGGAAGAGCAGTTATCTGCTGACTATATCGAGTTGCTTTTTTCTGGGGTTATCCAGTGGTTTATCAAACAGCAAAAACTGCATTGGCGAACTGAGCGTGCTTTACATGCTGAGGAGGTTCTATGAAGGGGCGCTCTAAGTACGAAGGACTGGAGGCCTGTTTGCAGGAAGCCAAGTCCAGGGTAAGCCAGGGACAGCCAGAGGTTCTGGCATCATTTTCCTTCCCATGCCACAGGCGCGATCCAATTAGATTGTTTGCCGCTAACTATCGACATGAACGAATAACATCTCTGTGGGGTATACCCTCCAGTGATTTTTATTCCGTAAGTTTTGGCTCTGTCCGTGAGTTTAGTTGTACCCCTGGGGAATCTTGGTCTGAGATTCAAACTAATTGGCAAAAATTACAGGCTTCTTCTGTCGTGAGCGGGGGACATCAACCAATTTTGTGTGGTGGGTTTGCTTTTGATTACCAAAAAGACCCTTCAACGCTTTGGCAGGATTTTCCCTCAGGCGTGCTAACGCTACCTGAGTTGGCCCTTTATTGTGAAGCGGGCCACAGTTATGTGGTAATAAATTTAATTGTGACTGGTCAAACAGACTGCAGTCTCGCTACTGAGCAAACCAAAGCGCGGTGGCAAGGCATCTTATCTCGTAACCCGGACTCCTCTACGAATAACATTTTACCGCGGGTGGAGAGTGATTTTAGTAATAGTGATACTGATCAAATGGATTGGCAACAGGGTGTTGTTGATGCGGTCGAATCAATTAAGCGTAACGAATTTCAAAAAGTGGTTCTCGCTCGTTCTGAAGCACTGAACGCGGATTGCTGCCCGGGAAGTATTCTCGGATATTTACAAGAATCTTACCCCGATGCCTATTTGTTTGCCTTTTCCCGCGGAAAAAGTTGCTTTCTTGGGGCTTCGCCCGAGCGCTTAGCGGCTGGTAAAGACGGGCGTATCAGTACCGTTGCTTTGGCCGGTAGCGCACCTCGGGGAAAAGATCCTGCAACTGATTATAAATTGGGATTATCTCTGCTCGATAGTGACAAAGACCGCTTCGAACACGACCTGGTTGTTCAACATCTCCTCTCTATTTTACGTAAACACTGCCATCGTGTAGTGGAACCTGAACCGCCTCAGCTCCGTAAATTAAAGCAAATTCAGCATTTGCTTACGCCTCTAGAGGGCTTGATGAAAGATGACGTAAATCTATTGGATATTTTATCGGATTTACACCCAAGTGCTGCGGTGGGTGGCTTGCCGAGGAGAAAAGCACTGAAGTATATCCGTGAAAATGAAGGCCTGGATCGTGGTTGGTATGCAGGACCTGTTGGTTGGCTCAATGCTGAGGGGGAAGGGGAGTTTGCTGTTGCTCTGCGTTCTGCGCTTTTTGCCTCGGGCAAGGTGACACTATTTGCCGGTTGCGGCCTGGTTGAAGCCTCCCTTCCTACCCACGAGTATCGTGAAAGTTGCATCAAAATGCGTGTTATCCGAGACGCAATAAGGAGCGTATCTCTTGTCGCCGAAGCCGCAGAATAAATCAGAGCCAATCAGTCCGGCCAGTTTGTTAAAGGATTTAGTTTGTCAGGCTATTGATGCCGATATTAATGACATTAATCCGCAGGGTGACTTAATTGCGCTGGGGCTCAACTCAGTGCAAATCATGAGGATTGTTGGCCAATTAAGGCAGAAAAAGATCAAGGTAAAATTTGCTGATCTTATCGCGGTGCCTCGATTGGAAGCCTGGCTTTCCCTACCTCAATTGGCTATTGGAACTGAAGAAAGTACCAGTGAACATTTATCTGTGCCGGGTGCTTTTGATGAAATCACTCCCTTTGATTTGGCACCGATGCAACATGCCTATTGGATTGGGCGAGACCCGAATCAATATCTAGGGGGCGTTGCCGCACACTTTTATCATGAGTTTGATGGCCAGGATGTAGTACCTGATCGATTGGAACAGGCTGTGCGCTCCCTGTTCGAGCGACATGGGATGCTGCGTGTTCAAATCCTCGATGATGGTCGACAACAGATTCCCGCTGAAGTGAGCTGGCCCGGTTTAAAGGTTCATGATTTCAGGCATCAGGCTGCCGCAGAAGCGGAGCAGAGTCTTATCGCTGTTAGGGAGCAACTCTCCCATCGGCAGCTGGATATATTGCAGGGCGAGGTTTTTGATGTACAGCTCTCATTGTTACCTGCGGAATTAAAAGCTGGCGGCACACGCCTGCATATTAATCTGGATATGGTAGCTGCAGATGCCTTTAGTCTGCGCGTGTTACTGAATGACTTGGCCAAGCTCTACCTGGAACCAGAGCAGTCTCTGGTTCCGTTGAATTACAGTTATCCGCGCTACCAGGCTGACCGCAGCGCTCTTCACTCAAAGGAAGAGCGCCGAGCTGAGAAGCAGCAGGCCAAAGAACACTGGCAGGATCGCCTGGCAGATTTGCCCGGTGCTCCTCAATTACCCACTGCGATAGGTACTGAGTCTAAAGACACTCGTCGCGTTGTTCGTCGCCACTATAGTCTGTCTGCTGACCAGAAAAACCAGCTGGCGGAACTTGCGAGCCGTCACGGAATTACTTTGTCCATGACCCTGGCAGCGGCGCTTGCCGAAGTGCTTACTGTCTATAGCGAAGAGTCAGACTTCCTGCTGAATCTCCCCCTGTTCGACCGGGAATCCCTGCACCGGGATGTCAACTCCCTGGTGGGAGACTTTACTTCTTCGATCTTGGTTGCCTGGCAGGGCAGCCAGAGTGGAACCTTCGTTGAGCGTGCACAGCGTTTACAACACAACTTCCGTCAGGATGTAGCGCACGGGAGTTATTTCGGCGTAGAGGTGCTGCGTGACCTCAGCAGGCAACAGGGACAAACGGTGTTTGCGCCGGTTGTCTTTACCAGTGCGCTTGGGCTGGGTGAATTATTTGGCGAGTCAGTTCGCAGTGCCTTTGGAGATGTCAATTGGATTATCTCCCAAGGGCCACAAGTGTGGTTGGACGTACAGGTTATGGAGCTCAAAGGCGGCCTGTCCGTAAACTGGGATGCGCGGGAAGCTGCGTTTGCTCCCGGCGTCCTGGATGGCATGTTTGCGGCCTTTACGCAGTTACTGGAATGCCTGATCGGTAGCCCGGAATTTTGGGCCCAGCCCATACCATCGCTGCTGCCAGCGGAGCAAAAGCACCAGCGCCAGCAGGTAAATTCCACAGCCAAGCCATACCAGTCTCACCAATTACACGAACATTTTTTTAGCAATGCCAAAAACTGCCCAGAAGCAGTGGCTCTCTATTGGAACGGTGAACAAATCCGTTACGGGGAGTTGGCCCACAGTGCTTTGGCGATGGCCGCGTATTTACAGCTTCAAAGTGTTGAGCCCGGTGATTTGGTCGGTATTTTATTACCCAAGGGGCCGGAGCAGATTATTGCAGCCTTGGGCGTATTAGCGGCAGGAGCGGCTTATCTGCCACTGGGTATAGACCAGCCACCGTTGCGTAGAGAGCGCGTACTGAAACTTGCTGGAGCCAAGCTGGTTATAGATAACTTGTCTGTGCTCTCCGGTGTCGCGCCTTTATCCAAGCCTGTTGTGGGAGAGGCAAAAGATCTCGCCTATACCATTTTTACCTCTGGCTCTACCGGTGAACCCAAGGGCGTCGAAATTAGTCACGGGAGTGCCTGGAACACCATAGCGGACATTAACGCGCGCTTTTCGGTTAATGAAAATGATCGCGTGCTCGCCGTATCGGCATTGGATTTTGACCTTTCCGTTTACGATATTTTTGGGCTCTTGTCCGCCGGCGGAGCATTGGTATTGGTTGAAGAGGAATCCCGGCGGGATGCTGAGCGCTGGAATCAGCTAGTGTGTCAGCATGGCGTTACTGTTTGGAATACGGTGCCGGCGCTATTGGATATGCTGCTGACCACGGGTGGTGATACTCCAGCTGGCGAGCTGCGCCTGGTATTAAATTCTGGCGACTGGATCAGCCTCGACCTGCCGGAACGGTTAAAACGAGTTAACCCGGATTGCCGCTTTATCGCTTTGGGTGGCGCCACCGAAGCTTCTATCTGGTCGAACAATTTTGAGGTCAAAGAAGTCGAACCCTCTTGGCGATCTATTCCCTATGGTTACCCCTTGGCTAACCAGCAATTCAGAGTGGTTGATGCCCAGGGGCGCGATTGCCCCAACTGGGTGACAGGGGAGTTGTGGATCGGTGGTGATGGCGTTGCCTTGGGGTATCGCGGTGCTCCCGGTATCACCGCAGCCCGTTTTGTGACAGATGAAGGTAAGCGTTGGTATCGCACCGGAGATCTGGGCCGCTACTGGCCGAACGGGTGCCTGGAGTTTTTGGGCCGCGTCGATAATCAGGTCAAGGTGCGTGGACACCGCATTGAACTCGGCGAGATTGAAGCGGCACTGACCGCGCACAAAGGGATTGCGCAAGCGGTCGCACTGCTGACTCAGCGAGGTGTGGTTGCGGTTGTCGTTCTGGAATCCAAATTATCACAAGGGAATATCAATCCAGAAAAGTGCTTTGTTGATTTGCAGCAGTTGCAGGAACCCTTGAACGACCTGCGGGAGTTCCTGACCCAACAATTGACCAGCGCCATGCTGCCCAGTGAGCTTTGCTGTCTCGCTGAAATACCGCTTACCGCCAATGGCAAAATTGATCGCGGCGATTTACAGCAGTTTGCCGATGAATCCATAGCGCAACACCAGGCAAAGCAGAACCCACCGCAAGGTAAATTGGAACAGCAGGTGGCTGCCGCCTGGTGCAAATTTCTCGATGTTACCGATATAGCGCGGGACGATAACTTCTTCGCACTTGGGGGTGACTCCCTGTTAGCAACCCGTGTTGTGCGAGACCTGCGCGAGTCTGGCTTTGAAGGTGTCACACTGTCGGAATTATTTAGCCAGCCCAGCTTGGCCGACTTTGCTGCGACATTAGTTCAAGATCCAACTGAGAACCCACAGCGAAATAAAGGCACTACCGAAATTACTGTTACACCCTGGCAATCGGATAAGGCCAATCGGTACGCCCCTTTTGAACCTACCGATGTTCAGCGGGCCTATTGGCTGGGAAGGGACCCAGAATTTGTTTTGGGTGGTATCGGTTGTCACTTTTATCGCGAATATGACGTTGTTGATCTCGATCTGGAGCGCTTGGAATCTGCGCTAAACGCTATGATTGCCCGCCATGAAATGCTGCGGGCTGTATTCGACAGCGAGGGCCGACAGCGCGTCCTTGCCGGTGTGCCGAGATTTTCCATTGATGTTACAGAGGTAGAGAGCGATCCAACTTCTGCTTTTGCGCAACTACGACAGGAATGCGCGGAGCAGGTGTTTGAGCCAAGCCGGTGGCCACTGTTTGATGTCCGTGCGGTGCGCTGTGCCCGTAATACCCGATTGGCTATCGGTTTGGATAATTTGATTCTCGATGCTTTCAGTATACTGCTGTTTTACCGTGAGTTAAATATTCTTTATCAGAGCCCTGAAACTCATCTACCTTCTATCGAACTCTCTTTCCGCGACTATGTGCGCAATGTATTGCCGCAAACTACCGCAGTATTTGATAGTGATCTTCCCGAAGGTCCCCTGGCTGCCGCAAAAACTTTTTGGCAGTACAAATTATCGGAGCTGCCTCCCGCGCCTCAGCTACCCATTGTGCGGGAGCCGGCATCCATTGAGCGCCCGCACTTTGTGCGTCATCAACAGCATATTGATAAAGGGACCTGGCAAAACCTGGTTGCGCGCGCGGCTGAGCAGGGAATCACGCCTTCGAGCCTCCTTTTAACGGCTTTTGCCGAAGTGCTTAGTCGTTGGAGCAGTCGCCCTGACCTGAGCTTGAACCTTACTTTGTTTGATCGCCGTGAAGTTCACCCGGATATCTATCGACTGATGGGGGATTTTACCTCCCTGACCCTGGTGGGTTACCGGCCAGAGGCCGGTGACAGCTGGTTGGTGCGAGCGAAAAAAATACAAGGGGAAGTTGGCGCGGCCCTGGAACATCGCGATATTTCCAGTGTTAGCCTGATGCGGGAATTAGCCCGCCGGCAGAGCGACGCGGAAGCCACAATGCCCGTGGTCTTCACCAGTGCACTGGGTATTCCCGGTGGTACAGCGGCACCGGAAAATGGACCTCTGCGGGAACCCGTCTGGGCCCTGACACAAACGCCACAAGTCTGGTTGGATCACCAGGTGGTCGAAGTCGAGGGTGGCGTTTTTTTAAATTGGGATGTTGTCGAAGCGCTTTTCCCAGAGGGGATGTGTGCGGAAATGTTCCAGGCCTATATCGGCTTGCTCCAATGGGCGGGTGACGCTGAATGGGATTCCACACCGCCTGATTTATTACCCAAGTCTCAACGGGAATTGAGAACCCAGCTTGAAAAGCGTACCGCGATTGATCCAACGGATAACTTGTCGCAGCGATTTTTCCAGCAGGCTAAAGCGAATCCCGACAATATCGCCTTATATTGGGGGGACGAAAATTCCCTGAGTTATGGCGTCCTGGCAGAGCGTGCTTTGCGCATTGCTGCCTGGTTATTGGAAAGCCAGGTTTCATCTGCTGAAGTAGTGGCCGTTAACCTGCCCAAAGGGCCCGACCAGATTGCCGCTGTTTTGGGGGTACTCGCAGCGGGAGCTGCTTATTTACCTGTCGGTATCGATCAACCGCAGGCCAGGCGCGAGTCAATGTTGCGCCGTGCCGAGGTAAAAGTGGTACTCGACAAAAGCGCAATTCAACAGGCCGAACAGTTCGCTTCTATTGGTGAACCGATTGCAACAGAAGCTGAGCAACTGGCTTATATCATTTTCACTTCCGGCTCCACAGGTGAACCCAAGGGTGTCGAAATCAGTCATGGTGCCGCCTGGAATACCATTGCGGATATCAACGAACGTTTCTCTGTTGATGAAAATGATCGTGTACTAGCTATTTCAGCCCTGGATTTTGATCTCTCTGTTTACGATATTTTTGGACTGCTATCGGTCGGTGGTGCGCTGGTATTGATTGATGAGGAGGACCGGCGGGATGCCGAGCGCTGGCATCAATGGGTATGTCACTACGGCATCACCATCTGGAATACGGTACCGGCGCTACTGGATATGTTACTCACTGTCGGTGCCGGTACACCGCCTGGCAATTTGCGTTTGGTATTAAATTCCGGCGATTGGATTGGCCTGGATTTACCTCAGCGATTAAAACAAGTACAGCCCGAATGCCGTTTTATCGCACTGGGTGGCGCCACTGAAGCTTCTATTTGGTCTAACAGTTTTGAAGTTGTAGATGTCGATCCAAGCTGGCACTCGATCCCGTACGGATACCCCCTGGCCAACCAGAAATTCAGGGTGATGGATACCCAGGGGCGCGACTGCCCTGACTGGACAACGGGAGAGCTATGGATCGGTGGTGATGGTGTGGCCATGGGCTATCGCGGTGCACCCGAGTTGACCGAAGCGCGCTTTGTTACGATCGATGGTGAGCGTTGGTATCGCACTGGGGATCTTGGACGCTACTGGCCCAATGGATGCCTGGAATTTTTGGGGCGTGCCGATAGCCAGGTGAAGGTCCGTGGCCATCGCATAGAGCTGGGTGAAATCGAAACCGTATTTAATCGTCAGATGTTTGTGCAGCGCGCGCTGGTGCTAACCACAGAAGAACAACAGCTGGTCGCTGCCGTTGTGCTCGCACCCGAATGCCCACCAACTTTTAGTACTGATGACTTGCGCGAGTATCTTCGCTGTCACCTGCCTTCCTATATGGTCCCGGATTTCATTGTGACTTTGCCGGAAATGCCCCTGAGTGCAAACGGCAAATTGGATCGAGCTTCAGTATTAAAGCTCGTGCATGCGGTGGAAAAACCGCAACAGGAAAAAGCGGCTGAACTGGTGACGGATAACGAGCGCCTGGTAGCCCAGATTTGGCAAAAGCTTCTTAGCCTACCAGCGATAAACCGCGATCAAAATTTCTTTGAATTGGGTGGCGATAGTTTATTGGCAACCCGGTTTATCGACCGCCTAAAACAGCAACACCGCTTGCTGCTTCCCCTCAGACGTTTATTTGCCTCTCCGAGACTGGCAGATGTTGCCGGTGCCCTAAGTGCAATGGAACCGCTAGTGGATGTTGATCCCGATACGGTGGAAGAGGGTGTGATATGAGCTTGTTGGCAATTTTATTTTTCAGCGATTGGACGGAGTTTTAACCCCATGACGGCTATGGAACTGATCGACGAATTACAAGGGCTTGGGGTGGAACTCTGGACCGAGTCTGAACAACTGCGCTTTCGCGCAGCTAAAGGCCTACTGTCGGAGCAGCACAAGCAGAGGCTGCGGGAACACAAGTTACAAATTATCGAAATACTGAGCGCGGCTCAAACAGCTGCTGGCAACGACCAGGACCTGGGAGTGGTGGTTGAGGCTGATAAAGATAATCGGCATGACCCATTCCCTTTAAGCGATGTGCAGACCGCCTACCTGTTGGGTCGACAAAATGCATTTGGCTACGGCGGCGTTGCTTGTCACGGTTACCTGGAGCTGGAATACCCGGGATTAAATCCAAAAGGTTTACAGGAAGCCTGGAACCAACTCATTGAACGTCACCCGATGTTGCGGGCGGTTATCGAGCAGGAGGGATACCAGCGGGTTCTCCCCCAAGTGCCGCACTACGAAATGAAAAGCCAGGACCTCACCGGTTTAGACGAAGAGGCCCTGGAGCTTGCCTTGGAATCGGTGAGAGATGAACTGGGCCACCGCAACTACCCCATTGGTGAGTGGCCCATGTTCGAGCTGCGCCATAGCCGCACAGATAAGGGTCATATAGTGCATTTCTCTATGGATGCACTGCTCGCGGACTGGGCCAGTGCGGGCATTTTATTTAATGAGCTCGATCTCCTGCTGTCTCACCCCGGTGCAGTCCTGCCGCCACTGGAAATTGATTTTCGTGATTATCTCCTGGCGGAACGAAGTTTATTGGATAGCCAGGGCTACCAAAATGATCGCCGCTATTGGTTGGATCGCCTGGAGCAATTGCCGCCCGCACCTGAGTTACCAGTTTTGCCGCCTGCTTCCGAGGCGGAATCTGTACGTTTTGATCGCCACCACTACCGCCTGGACACGGCGCACTGGCAGACTCTGAAGCAGCGAGCCGGTACTGCCGGCTTGACCGCGTCGGTAGCTGTGCTGGCTGCCTACGGAGCGGTATTGCAGCGGTGGAGCCGCCAGCCATGCTTTAGCCTAAGTCTTACCTTATTGAATCGGCTGCCCTTACACCCTCAGGTTAACCAACTGATTGGTGATTTTACTTCGGTCAGTGTGTTGGCAATTGGTGATTCCAATGGAAAAACCTTTCGCGATTGGGCGGCTGGCATTGGCGAACAGTTGTTCAATGACATTGATCACCGCTTGTTCTCCGGTGTGGAAGTATTGCGGGAAATGTCCCGTGCGCGAGGACCCGAGGCCGCATTGATGCCGGTGGTATTTACCAGTGCTATTAGTCTGGGTGATAGCGAAAAACCCGCTAGCGGCAGAAAGTCCGGCAGGGGAATTACCCAGACACCGCAAGTCACCCTGGATTGCCAGGTAAGGGATGATGCCGATGGTCTGGAAATTAACTGGGACGTGCGCCAGGGCGTTTTTCCATCGGGCCTGGTGGAGGATATGTTCGCAGCCTTTACCGGCTTGTTGAATGAGCTTGCCGCTGGCGGTGACGGGGAATGGCTTAGTAAGTCTCCGGTTTCTTTACCCGAGTGGCAGCAACAGGAGAGGCATCAGGTTAATCAAACCGATGGGCCTGTTCCTTCAGAGCTATTGCATCAGGGCGTATTTGCCCGGGCTGCGGCAACGCCGGAAGCTACTGCCATTATTGATAGCAATGGCAGTGTAAGTTATGGCGACCTGGCAAAAAAAGCGGCGGGTATCGCCAAATCGCTGAGCAAAGAAGGTTTCCAGCTGGGTGGCCGCGTGGCCATTGCAATGCCGAAAGGGCGAGAGCAGATAGCGGCGACCCTCGGTGTGCTCCTGGCTGGTGGTACCTATTTGCCATTGGACGCGGCACAACCGGAAATACGGCTCAATAGATTGTTGCTCAGTGCAGAGGCGGAATATGTCCTGACACTCAGCGACCTCGCCAGCCAAATTAAGTGGCCATCAGAAGTGCAGGTGATCAGTGTTGATACCCTGGCACCTGAAACTGAGATTCCGCTAGCCAGTAACGGCGACCCGGAGCAGCTGGCTTATGTTATCTACACCTCCGGTTCTACCGGCGAACCCAAAGGTGTGATGATTAATCATCGGGCCGCTTTAAATACGGTGCTGGATATTAATCGCCGCTTCGAAGTGGGCCCGGGCGATCGTATTTTGGGTTTGGCCCAACTCAGTTTTGATTTGTCGGTCTACGATATTTTTGGCCCCTTGGCAGCTGGTGCGATTTTGGTGCTGCCCGATCCGGCCCGCAGCGCAGACCCTTCACATTGGGCGGAGGTCATGGATGAGCACAGGGTGACGCTGTGGAACTCTGTCCCCGCGCAGTTGCAAATGCTGGCCACCTATCTGGATACAGAGCCTCGGCCGCTGTCTGAATGGCGATTGGCAATGCTATCAGGAGATTGGATTCCGGTTACTTTACCGGAACATATCAGGCGCCATGTGCCCGCACTCGACCTGATTGGCATGGGTGGGGCTACAGAAGCTGCAATCTGGTCCAACTACCACCGTATTGATCGAGTCGATCCCGCCTGGAGCAGTATTCCCTATGGCGTGCCGCTGACGAACCAGGGCTTCCGGGTGCTGGATAGCCAATTGCGCGATGCCCCTGTGTGGGTGGCGGGTGAGCTGATGATTACTGGCTTGGGGTTGGCCGATGGCTATCTCGGTGATGCGGCCCTATCTGAACAGAAGTTTTTCTCTCACCCGGTGGATGGCCAGCGCCTTTACCGTACTGGTGATTTGGGCCGTTACTTGCCCGGTGGCGAACTCGAATTTCTGGGCCGTGAAGACGGGCAGGTAAAAATTCGCGGACACCGTATCGAACTGGGAGAAGTGGAGTCTGCATTATTGGCCCATCCCGCAGTATCAACAGCAGCGGCGGTAATTGAGAAGAAAGAGAGCGGCTCGCGAGCGGATTTAAATCTGTTGGGCTTTGTGGAAAGTCGCCGCATGGATGATGCGGAGCCGGCGGTTATCGATCCAGAACTGGTAAATTCGGTGCGTCAGTTTGCGCACTACCAGGCCGGTGAGCCGGAAGCTGTCAGTGTCGGCGACTATGTGCAGGCGCTTGAAGAAGCGGCCCTGTTGTCGATGCTTCACGGCTTGATGGGCCTGGGGGCACTTACAGATTGCAAGCAGGGATACAGTGCAGAAGAAATTCTTTCACTAGCGGAAGTCCACGAAAAGCATCACTGGCTGGTGCGTCGTTGGTTGGGCCTTCTCGTTAATGCAAAGCTGCTCGGCTTATCCGCGATCAGCGCCGGCGCTGAGGAAAAATATACTCGTACCCAGGCAGTCGACATATCTGCTGTTGACGAAGCGTGGAAGCGCGTTGAGCAGGGAATTGAAAGCGGTTTTTGTAATCGGGAATTCCTGCAATATCACCGGGATCATGTCGAGTTATTACCCCAGTTACTAGCAAATCAACAAAACCCGTTTGAATTGTTGTTCCCCCAGGGTGACCAGCAGGTGGCCTTGTCCCTCTATCGGGATGACCTTATCGCCCGCTATAACAATGCCGCCGTTGCCGCATTAATTAACCGCATTGCCGCCCAGAGCGATAGAGGGTTAACGGTTCTTGAGTTGGGTGCTGGCACAGGGGCTACCAGTGCGTCGGTTATTCCCATGTTGGATGGATATGACGTTGACTATCTATTTACCGACATGACCGCATTTTTCCTGACTGAGGCTCGCCGTCAATTTAAAGAATGGCCTTGGGTGCGCTTCGGGTTAATGGATCTCAATACAGACTATCGCGCTCAGGGTTTGGCGCCTAATAGTGCAGATGTCATTTTATGTGCCGGGATGCTCAACAGTACCCGAGACCCAGAGGCGGCTATTGCCAGTGCAGTCGAATTGCTGGCGCCCGGAGGCTGGTTAATCCTGACTGAGCCAACGGTGGATCACGCCCATATCCTTCTCACTCAGGGTTTTATGATGGACCCGGCTGGTGATGATCGCGCTTGTGGGGCGACCAAGTTCCTGTCTATCGAAAAATGGCAATCGCTGCTAAAAGCCCATGGTGCTGGCCAAGTGCTCTGTCTGCCGGAAGATGAGCATCCTTTGTCTGCTTTTGGTATGAACTTATTGGCCGCGCAGATGAAAACTGATCGGCAATATTTGAGTGCCGGGAAACTGCGGGACTTTTTAGCGAATAGATTGCCCGCGCATATGGTGCCCGCCCATTTACAAGTTCTCGACCAGCTGCCGCTCACCGCCAATGGCAAAGTCGATCGCAAAATGCTCGCCGGTTGGCGCCCTGCGACTGGCGATGCACAAGAGGCTGCGCACTCAGAACAGATGGACCCTCTGGAAACGGGTCTGTGCAAGCTCTGGGCTAATGCACTGGGCCTCGATAATGTGGGCCGACAGGACAGCTTTTTCGATCTCGGTGGTGACTCGCTGATTATGGCGCGGGTTGCAGGGCGTTTGTTGGAAGAGATTCCCGAGGCAAAATCGTTCACTTACGACGCCTTGTTGCGCCACATGCTCAATGGACCGACGGTTGCTGCATTGGCCAGAGCACTGAGAGTTGAGCCGGATGCCGCTGCCGAGGAACAGGCAGACACGGATAGTGACAACCTGGTTGCAACTACCCGCGAGGGCAGCAACTCCTTGATGGTTCCTTTCAGCCATAAAAGCGAGGGTAAAGGGGCATCCAAAGAAGAGGCGCCGGTACGGATTATGTTCCATGCGGCCCTGGGTACCCTGGATTATTTCCAGCACCTGGGTAAAGCGCTTGCGGCCCAGGATCTGGGCCCAGTCATTGGAATTGCTGTCGCCGATACAGAAACGTATCTGTCCATTGATGCCAAAGAGTTAATCGAGCGCACCGCCGATGATTACGCCCAGAGAATCATCGACGAGGGCTATCAGCGTTGCCAGCTAATTGGCTATTGCCTGGGCGGCCTGCTGGCGACGGAAGTTTCGCGCAGACTGCTGGAGCGCGGTGTCGATGTGATTGACCTGAGCCTGATCGACAGTATCCCAATGTTTGTCGATACCGATGAAGAGCTGGCTTTCGAAGCGATTTTTGCCCCCAACCTGAATCTCGACCCGGTAAAAGCGGTATTTGGTGAGCATATCGAGAGCGAAGATATTTCCCGCGCGATCGAGACCTTAATGCAGAAACACAACGGTCGTGTTCCTGCCGGTGCAATGGCAGAACTCGATGGTGATGCCGGGCTTAAAGCGGTAGCGGAAGCCGTGCGGCAACGCTCTCAACTCACCCAAGAGCAGCGCCTTGCCGGTTATACCGAGATGGCCTCTGCCCAGGCGGGTGTGCCGGTTGAAGCCGCGATGATACCGGGGCTTTTCCGGGTGTGCCGACACAGTATGCGCGCTGCCTGTTTTGATCTGCCTCCCTATATTGGCGATATGACCTACTTGCGCTGCGAGGAAGAGCAATCCTTCGGTGTCACTGCCGGCGTAGGCCATATGGCCGCGCCTTATTGGCAGGATGTTTGTCTGGGGGATTTTGAATTAATCGATGTGCCGGGCAATCACTTCAGCGTGATGGAGCCGCCGCAGGTTGCCACTGTCGTTGAGCACTTGGCAAAACCCTTACAGCGCGGTAAAGCGGGCAAATAAATGGCTGAGTACATTTCGCCAAAGTCCAACCTGCGGGAACTGATGCGTCCATTTCGTAGCCTCGTGTGGCTGGGGGTGGTGCTCGGTGCCTGTGGTGCGCTCACTTCACTGATTCCTTTTATCGGTATCCTTGAACTGGCTCGCCTGTTCCTGGCGCCCGATATCAGTGATATCGCCGATGCGATTATTCCCGTTGTATTCGCGATAGTTGCCTGGCTGGCGATGGGGTGGATCTGCACCGTGATCGGTTTGTGGTTAACCCATATTGCCGACCAGCGTATGCAGGCGGAACTGCGACGGGCCCTGGTGCGGAAATTGGGACAGGTGCCCCTGGGTTGGTACAGCGAGCACACCTCCGGCGCGGTGCGCAAAGCGGTGCAAGACGACCTTGATGATCTTCACCATATGGTTGCGCACCACCAGGTGGAGTTGGCCGCTGCGTTTGTACTGCCACTGGCGGGCCTGGGTTATTTAACCTGGCTCGACTGGCGCTTGGCCCTTTTGGCGATATTCACCCTGCCAGTTTATCTGCTGTCCTACGCCTGGATGATGCGTGGTTTCGGGGAAAAAATGCAGCAGCTGGATAAGGACTTTGCTCGGGTCAGTGCTGCGATTGTCGAATTTGTTCACGGCATTGCGGTGGTTAAGGTTTTCTCGCAAACCGGTCGTGCCCACAGAAATTACCAACAGGCCGTCGAGGATTTCAGCTGCCGTTACACGGGCTGGGTGACACCGCTTGTCCGTTTGGAGGCCGTAACCTCTCTGGCCTTGTCGGTGCCAGTCATTATGTTGGTGAGTTTGTCTGGGGGAGCTTGGCTGGTGGTGAATACAGCCATTCAGCCGATTGATGTTCTCGCAACAACGCTGATCGCGGTGATAATTCCCCAGACCATTCTCACCTTGAGCCAGGGGCTAACCGCTCAGCAAAAAGCCAAAGCGGCCGCAGGCAGGATCGATCAATTATTGGAGGTTGCGCCCCTGGCTGTTACCTCTGAACCCAAAGAGCCCAAAGATGCAGGGCTGCTCTTTAAGCAGGTCAGCTTTGCCTATACCCAGGATCGGCCGGTATTAAGCGATATTACTTTGCGCTGTCGCCCCGGTTCGATCACAGCTTTGGTTGGGAGTTCCGGTGCCGGGAAATCCACCCTGGCCAAGCTGGTGCCCCGTTTTTATGACGTGACCCAAGGTGCTGTGCTCCTGGGGGACGTCGATATCCGTGATATTGCTCCAGAAAATTTATATCGACATGTGGGTTTTGTACTTCAGGAGACCCAGCTGTTGGCAGGTACCGTAGCAGATAACCTGCGTCTTGGACGACCGGATGCCAGTGACCAGGAGCTGATTGAAGCTGCGCGCAGTGCATGCATTCATGAGCGAATTTTGCAGTTCACCCAGGGATACCAGGCGGTATTTGGCAAGGATGCCTTTTTTTCTGGTGGTGAAGCTCAGCGTTTAAGTATTGCACGCACGCTTTTAGCAGATGCCCCTGTGCTGATTCTGGATGAAGCCACGGCTCATGCTGATCCCGAATCTGAAGCCCTAGTTCAGCTGGCATTATCGCGTTTGGTGAGGAATCGTACGGTACTGGTGATAGCCCATAAGCTGCACACCATCACCGGTGTCGACCAGATTGCGGTCCTGGACGGCGGCCGCTTGGTTGAATGTGGCACTCACCAACAATTGTTGGCTGAGGGCAAGCACTACGCTGAACAGTGGCGCCTGTATAACGATGCAGAAGCAAATGTAGAGGCTTTGGATAGTGATATTCAGGCAGCTAGCGGGGTGCCTTCATGATTCGCAGTTTGCTTGTCATTCTCGGACCCGCGTATCGCCGTGAAGTTTGCATTTATGCAATATGGCTTCTCGCCTATGGCGTTTTGCAGGGAATCGCGGTGACACTTCTGGTGCCTCTGCTCAGTGCACTGTTGGCCTCTGAGATGCAGGCGGTTGGATTCTGGTTGATTGCTCTGTTCTCGGTTGTTTCGATCGCCTGCCTTGCCCGTTACCAGCAAACCGTTAAAGGGGCTGCGCTGGCCATTCTGGTATTGAAAACTCTGCACAATCGATTGGGGGAACACCTCTCTCAACTTCCCCTGGGTTGGTTCAACCCTGAAAAAGTGGGTCGTTTATCCCGCAGCGCAACCGGGGGCACTTTGATGGTGACCAACGTATTTGCGCATCTGTTACCCCCTGTTGTCAGCGGTGTTGTCACTCCACTGACAGTGGGGGTGGCGATGTTGTGGTTTGACTGGCGCTTGGGGCTGACCGCTTTGTTGTTTGTGCCCCTGATTTATATCGGCCATCGCTGGTCCGCCCAGTGGATAGGTGCCATGGAAACGGAAGTGGATGCTGCCGGTGCTCGCGCCAGTAGCCGAGTAGTGGAGTTTGCCCGCAATCAAGCGGTACTCAGGTCGTTTGGCAAAAATGTCAGCGGTTACCCCCCACTGGAAGAGGCGATTGCCGGACAAAGCAGAGCCGCTGGGTCCATGTTACGGCAGACCTTCCCCCGTTTATTTGCCGGGGGATTTATGGTGCAACTCGCCTTTGCAGCAGTGATTGCCGTGGGCATTTGGCTCACGTTCCATCAACAACTTCCCCCTATCGAATTGGTGGCTTTGCTAGCTTTGGCGGCCCGATTTACCGGTCCTCTGGCGGAACTCGCCGGGCGCAGTGGTCTGCTGCGCATGGCCGGTAATGATTTAAGCAGACTGGCCGCTATTCTTTTTGAGCAGCCGCTACCTCAGCCACCAATATCTCAGCCTTTTACCGCTCAGGGCGGACTGGTTGAGTTTTCACAGGTGAATTTCAGTTATGAGCCGGGACAACCGGTATTGCAGGATCTTTCCTTTAAGGTTTCTCCGGGCACAACTACAGCGATAGTCGGTGCATCAGGCTCAGGTAAAACCACCATCACCCGTTTGTTGCTGCGTTTTTTTGATACCGATCAGGGCCAGGTAAAAGTGGGTGGGGTGGATGTACGACAACTGCGTACAGAAGATCTGATGCAGCAGATTTCTATTGTTATGCAGGATGTGTATCTGTTCAGCGACACCCTGGAAGCGAATATTCGTTTGAGCTGTCCCGAAGCCAATCAGAAAGAACTGGAACATGTGGCGAAACTGGCTGGCGTGGATGAGATTATCGCGCGCTTGCCACAGGGGTGGCAGACACAGGTAGGAGAGGGGGGGGCTGCACTTTCTGGCGGCGAACGCCAGCGGGTCTCTATCGCCCGCGCCCTATTAAAAGCTGCACCAATCGTTGTGCTGGATGAAGCGACAGCGGCGCTGGACCCACGCAATGAAAAATACCTGAACAGCTCCCTGAGGCAGTTACAACAGGGTTCCACTCTTATTGTAATCGCCCATCAATTGTCCACCGTGATGAATGCGGACCAAATCGTCGTGCTTGATGCAGGCGCTGCGGCTGAGACTGGAAATCACCGTGAACTGTTATCCCAGCAGGGCCTTTACGCACATTTTTGGCGCCAGCGCAGCCGCGCAACTGGCTGGAGACTGGTTGAGACCGATACGGAGGTGAGTCTATGACAATTGCGATTTTAGGTGGTTACGGTGATGTGGGTACAGCCGTTACCAGTTATTTACAGTCCCTTGAATTAGGGCCTTTGCGTATTGGTGGCCGCAACGCACATAAACAGCCGTTATCCAATAATTCAGTAATTTCTTTTCAAACAGTGAACTACCTGGATGCCGCCTCACTGGATCAATTTGTATCCGGCTGTAAGGTTCTGATCAATTGTGCAGGACCTTCATATTTGATCGGCGACAGGGCTGCCAAGGCTGCGGCACAAGTGGGAGCTGTCTATATCGATGTTGCTGGTGATGAGGCTCTCTATGAACAACTTGATTCATCCTATTACCAGAACCGTGGATTAATCGCAGTTCTATCAGCTGGTTTACAGCCGGGGCTTAGTAGCTTGCTACCGCGCTGGCTGGCGGAGCAGGAATTTTCAGAGGTAGAGAGTCTGACCAGTTATTTCGGTTTGCGTGATCGATTTACGGATGTCGCTGCCGATGATTATTTGCATGGCGCTTACGAACAGCACAGTAAGCCATTGGCGGCTTGGCGTAATGGTCGCCGGCTAAATAGTGTTTTGAAGCGCCGCTCCGATGTGGAGCTGCCGTTTTTCCCTGACACTGCCACTTTACTCTCTTATTTAAATTGTGAAAGCGAGCGCTTGGCTCGGGACTTATCCCTCTCTGAAGGCGATTGGTATAACGCGATTACCGGTTCTTATATTTTATCGGCATTTAATAGCGCCCATGGTTTGGGTCGCGATGAAGCCCGAGCAGCATTGTGTCGGGCCAGTGCGCTGGATCTGGCGGGGCGCCATCCTTATGTAGTCATGCTTTTGCAGCTTACCGGTAATTACTACGGGCAAGAGCGTACTCGCACGGCCGCGTTGCGGGGCACCGGCAATGCAGATTTAACAGCCGCGGTAGCTGCAGTTACCACTTTGGCTGTACTTCGCAATGAAATCCCTGCGGGTTGTCATTACTGCGCCGAAGTGTTGTCCCCGGCATCAGCGATGGAGCGTATGTCGGAGATTGGTGCATTAACATTTTTAACCACCCTAGAAACGGGAATTGAAGATATGGTGTGTCTTGAGGAGGGAGCCATTTGAAAAGCCTGACACTTCCACCTTCCAATACTGCCCATGAGGCTGGGCTGGCAGCTCTACCCGCTGAGATGACGGTAGACAGTGGTTTGGCGCAACTACCTGCTGCAATGCAAAGGCTGGAATTCATCAGCCTACGGGCGATTATGGAATTGCTTTCTTCCAGCGGCGCGTTGACCGCCGAAAATGCCGGGCGCAGCAGTGACGAAATTATTAATACACTGGGTGCCGCTTCCCGACACCACTGGCTGGTTCGCCGCTGGCTGGTGGCCTTGGTTGAACGGGAGTTTTTGAAGTTCAGTAATGGCTACTACTCCTGGGAGCAAATTCCCGAGAGTGCAGCGGGGGCAGATAAATTACCGGAGGCCTACGATGCGTTGGGATTTCCCCCGGAAATGGCTCAGTCCCACCAAAAGCTTTTGGAACATTTGGCTGAGCTGGTTCGTGATGAAGCCTCAATTAATCAACTGCTGTTCGAGAATGGAGAAATACTAACGGCATTGGCCGCCTACCAGAACAACTGGTTTACGACATATCTCAATTATGCAGCCGCGAACATTGTAAAACAGGCTGTTAATCCTGGCCCTATGTTAAGAGTGCTCGAATTAGGCGGCGGCGCGGGTCTAACCACTGCTGCAATTTTAGATACTCTGGCTGGCAGGCCGATTAATTATCGCTTTACGGATATATCGCCTCTATTCACCACTGCGGCCCAGAAGAAATTCCGCAATCACATCGGTTTGCGTTGCAGCCTACTCGATATCAATGCGGATTTTACCGCGCAGTCAATCCCAGCAGCCAGTACCGACATTGTTGTGGCTGGCAATGTTTTGCACAACGCCGCTCATATTGGCCAGACCTTACAGCGTATTCGTCGTTCTCTGGTCACCGGTGGTTGGTTGCTGTTTAGCGAGTCCACTCGGGAAAACCATGCCATGTTAACAGCAATGCAGTTTCTTCTTTCCCCCGCAGAATCGGTGCCCCTGCTGGGGAGCGAAGACCGGAGAGGGGGAACCGACCAGGTGTTTATCGACAGCACGGCATGGAAGGAAGAGCTGGTTAAGGCCGGCTTTGAGGTTAAGTGCTTCTTACCTTCATCGACATCGCCATTATCGGTCGCGGGTCAAACTCTATTTTTTGCGATAGCTGTTTAAGGAGCTGTAATGAAAAATGAAGTAATAACAGCGGAACTCTTAAGTGGATTAGAGCAGTTGGGAGAAGCGCCTGCATTATCCCTTGATGGTCATGAGTGGAGTGGTAACCAGGTACTGGCCTGGACAAAAGCTGTTGCAGAAAACCTGGGTGAGCAGTTGGATATTTTGCAAGGTAATGCACTGCTGTTACCTGCCAATAGTTGCGAAGAAGCAGTTCGACTGCTATTGCACTTGGTGGCGCTAAGGTTGGGGATCGGGTTTGAAACTGAACCCCCGGCTAATGCAGAGGTTGAGCTCTTTCAAGTACAAACCCCAGATTTATTGGAAGTCGTTCAAGAAGAACTTTCCCTGTTGTTAACACACAAGGGGCTGATAGAGGATGACACCACTGAAGCAAATTTCACACTGTATAAATCCCAACAAGAGTCGCTAAGGGCTCTTCAGGGCAGTGTAGGGGTATTTTCCCCTCTGAATAAGTTTACTCGATTTGCCATTCTTGCGGCATGGAGTAGTGGGCTTGCTGTCTATTTACAGTCGCCTGAAATCAATCCCGCAAAAGCACTGGTTGTTTTGGAGCGCTCGGGGTTTAGCGGAGTAATACTGCCGGCAACTTTATTAAAGGGATTGGTCGCACATCCCGCAATTGCCCTGACAAACCTGAAAAGTCTGCAATGCCTGTTATATGAAACCGAAGTATTGCTGCCACAACCCCTGTTGCAGAATGCTCGGCGCCTATTAGCCAGTGAGATAGCTGGTTGGGTCTGTAGCGAGACAGATATAGAACCTGTTGCAAAGGCGGAGCAGGCGTTAACCCAAAAGCTTGAGGCCATCACTGAGAGCGTTGCGAAACACCCCGCCGTCGCCAACTCTTTCACTGTGCCCCTAACCGGGGGCGACCGCTGGGCTGTGTTTGCACAAGCTAAGGTACAGGAGAAGATACAGGGCAAGCCTGGCATGCCCGATATGGCTGGGTTATTTGAAGGGATCAATACCGAGCTGGATACAGAATTTGCCCATATTGACTTGGAACATGCGGTAAAGGTTACCGAACAGCTTAACGCTACCGCTTTGCTCTCTATGTTGAATGCTTTTAGTCACCTGGGACTGTTTTGTGATCAGCACTCAGTACACAGTTTGGCAGAGCTACTCGAAACCCCACCGGTTGCTCAACAGCACCGAGCCTTGATTAAACGTTGGGTTAGGGTTTTACAGGAGCAACAGTTACTTAGTGCTGACGGTGACAGCTGGCGTGTCGAGGTTGATCCAGATAGCTACAGTGATACCGCTCTTGCCCAGGCCTGGGGTCAATTGGAACAGGATTGGCGAGCACTTTCTGGAGCGAGCAAAACGATCGATTACGCCCGCGCTAATGCGGAGCAATTACCAGATCTGATTGGAGGCAAAGTCCAGGCTGTGCACCTGTTGTTCCCCCGTGGTAGCACTGAGTTGGCGAGTGCGCTCTACCGGGAGGGTATAGCTGCCAGGTACCAACAGCGTGCAGTCAGCGCTTTATTGAAGTCCATTTTAAATAACTGGGAAGGGCAACCACAGCCCCTGAAAATTTTAGAGGTTGGTGCAGGCACTGGCGCGACAACCCAGGCTCTCTTGCCCGTGTTGGACGATGCCAGTGGCCATATTCAGTTTGATTACCAGTTCACGGATATCTCTGTGGCTTTTCTCGACAGCTTTTTCGCACAGCATGGTGATCAGGAGCAACGCCCCTGGTTGCGCCGTGGTTTGTTTGATATTGATCGTTCGTGGCGCAGCCAGGGATTTTCTCCCAATAGCTTCGACGTAATTATTGCCGGTGGTGTTTTTAATGCCGCCCATAACACAGATGCCTCCCTGCGAAGAGTGGCTGAGTTATTGCTCCCGGGAGGTTGGTTCATTATGACCGAGCCAACCAGTGAGGAGTTCTGGGTAATGGCTTCACAGGCATTTATGTTGGTTGATGCCGTCGACGAACGTACGGATTCCGGTGCAACATTTCTGTCACTTTCCCAGTGGCACAATGCCCTGGAGGCTGCCGGATTAGAGTTGGCTATGGATTTGCCGGTATCTGAACACCCCCTTTCCAGGCAGGGACATCGCTTCTTTGCCTGTAGAGCCAAACAAAATCAAATGCGCCTAACGGCAGATTGCCTGGCCGAATATATCGATCATTTTGATTCAGAAATCTTTATCCAGGTTTTGGACCAACTGCCTTTGACGCTTGAGGGGCAGGTAGACAACGCCCAGTTGCAGGAATGGGCCCAGTTCATGGACAGTCATCAGGGAGATTCGTCCTATGGGAATTGACAAGCGCAAGCGAGTTGTCGTTGCAGGGACAGGCTTTGGCCGTATTTATCTCGAAGCCCTGACTTCCTCCAGATTACCCGGTCGGGAATACTTTGAGTTGGCCGGATTACTGGCTCGGGGCAGTGATTTCTCCAGAAGTTGTGCCGAGCAATATGGGGTGCCGCTTTACACCGAGGCAGAACAAATCCCCGATGATGTCGACATAGTCTGTGTTGTTGTTCGTTCGGGGGCAACGGGGGGCGAGGGTTCTGAATTGGCCCAATCGCTACTCAAGCGGGGTATTCATGTATTGCAGGAGCACCCGGTCCACACTAAGGAAATTACTGCAAACCTGCTGGCGGCAAAGCAGGGAAATGCGGCTTACGCGGTTAATACGCTATATCCAAATTTGCGTCCTACCAGGCAATTTTTGGCGGCGGCCGAATATTTACGTCGGCACCAGTGCCTGGAAATGGTCGATGCGATCTGCAACAGCCAGATGGCCTATCCGCTGCTGGATGTCATTGGCCGCGCGGCAGGTGGCCTTCGCCCCTGGTCTTTTAGTGAGCCGGTACACGCTGAAGGACACCCTTTTCAAAGTTTATCGGCCACTCTTGGCGGAGTGCCCTTGACGTTGCGCATACAAAATCAGGTGCACCCACAGGACCCGGACAATCACTCCCTGTTACTGCATCGACTTGCCATAGGTAGTGAGGGGGGTGTTCTAACCCTGGCTGATACCCACGGCCCCGTGCTGTGGAATCCAAGACTGCATTCACCAAGGGATCAAACAGGCAGGCTGATACTGAGCGGTGAGGGTACCGAGCGATTGGCGGTTCCCAGCATGGTAACCCTGGGTGATACGGACATGCGCAGTTACCACGATATTTTTGCCCTCACCTGGCCTGAGGCCGTTATCCAGGCTCTGTATTCCCTGTGCGCCGATATTGCGCAACCCGAAAGACGCAGGCAGAGCGGCCAGTGGGCATTGAGTGTGTCGATGGCATGGAGTGATTTAACCGCGCGTATCGGTATGCCGGCATTAATCCAGCCCGGGGAGCCGGAGCCAGTATCAGTGCAGGCGCTTACCGATATTGTTAGCCAGGCTTGCGACTAAAAGGCAACGCAAATAGCAAAAAAAGTGATTACGGAATTTTTACTTATAAATGGGGTTAGGAGGAGAGATGCAAAAGCAATCAGGGTTGATCGTTGAAGGACTCTTTAAGACTTATAAAAACGGGGTGAAAGCGCTAAACGGTGTTGATTTGGAAGTTGGCCCCGGAATGTATGGGTTGCTCGGGCCGAATGGCGCTGGGAAAAGTAGTTTGATGCGCACATTGGCAACCCTGCAAACGCCAGATAGTGGTCGGATTATTCTCGATGGTGTGGATGTTCTGGCAAATCCGGATTTTATGCGTAGGAAATTGGGTTATTTACCGCAACATATTGGTGCTTACCCCGGGATTGCCGCGCGGACATTACTGGATCGTTTCGCCTGGCTTAAAGGTTTTACCCAAACGAGTGCTCGACGTCGGGAAGTGGATCGGCTTTTGGAGCAGGTTAATTTGGCCGATGTGGCCGATCGAGCTGTATCAACTTATTCCGGCGGCATGCTGCGTCGCTTTGGTATTGCTATTGCACTTATCGGTGAGCCGCGCCTAATCATTGTCGACGAACCCACAGCAGGCCTGGACCCCGCTGAGCGCAATCGTTTTCACTGTGTTTTGGCGGATGTCGCGGCGGATGCGATTGTATTGCTCTCCACCCATATCGTTGAAGATATCGAAAACCTGTGTCAGCGCCTGGCGATATTGGCCTCAGGGCGCATCGTCGTTGAGGGGACAGCCCCGGAAGTGACTGCTCCCCATAAAGACAAGATGTGGCAAGCACTGATTCCTCGGGGCGAGCAGTTACCGGAATCCCTGCACAATATTGCCAAGCCCGATGGCACCCAGGTAATCGTGCACGGTGATAAACCCGAAGACCCGCGCTTTACGGCCCATACCCCGCGCCTGGAAGATATTTATCACCTGGCGATTGAACAGGTAAAAGACCAGCGGGAGGCGGCATGAATAAGCTGGCGCTTATTGCCCATGAGGCAAAGCTGGAAATAAGGGCCGGTTTTAGCAGCGGCATTGTGGCATTGGCCTTTTGGGGCTTGGTGATTTACCTGCTATTGAATTTGGTGAACGCAGACTATATGCAAAAAATGGGGGCTACAGATATCCCCCGGAACTCGCCATCGCTCATTTACCTAATGGGTGCTGGGTGTATGTTCTTCCAGTTTTTTGCCTGGGCCTGGGTATTCTCACAGCCGATTCTGCGCGATCGCAAAGCCAGTTTGCACGAAGTCATTTATACAACCCCGAATTCCTTGAAGGTTATGCTTTGGGGGCGGTTTATTGGTGCAGCGGTTATAGGAGCCATATTAAGTGCATCGGCGCTGGTGGGCTTTTTATTCTCGCCGGTATTGGTCGGGATGGGCTTACTGCCTGAAGCGGCGATTGGCCCAGCCCCCTGGAAAGCCCTCGGCTTTGCATGGATCTGGCTGCAGATCCCCGCCAGCGTCGGTATCGGTGCTCTGTATTTTATTATGACGCTACGCACTCGAAGCCTGGCAGGTCCTTTTGGGCTCGCTGCGGCTCTGATGATGCTGTGGATGTTTGCTGTAATCGTGCTTCAGGGTGCAAGCATTAATCCGCAGCTGGCTGCGGTAATGGACCCTTCGCTGTTTACTTTTGTTTATACGGAAGTCACCTCCTGGACACCTTTGCAAAAATCCTCTTCTTTATTGCCCTTTACCCTGGGCTCGGTATTAAACCGGATTTTTTGGTGTCTTTTACCGCTACTCGCTCTAGCTGTCTACTTGAAATACCTGCGACGGGAGGACCTGGTTCTGGAAGGGTCTGCCAAACCTACTCGCGCTAAAGCCAGCAAAAAGACAGCTGCCAGTAAAGTAGTAAATCTCTCTCCATCGAAGCCGGATAGCGCATCACTTGGCCGCAGCCTGCGTCAATTAATGCTGGAAGCCCGTTGGAGGCTGCTCCATGTATGGGGTAGTCGGGCCTGGTGGGTTGGTGTGGCGATACTCGTCGTGATGGGGGTCGTCAGCTCTTTTACCCAAATTATCTGGCATGCCGAAGGGCCCATGGCACCGCGTTTGGAAATGCTGTTGCCACTCCTCAAGGATGTTATTTTTCTTGTGATTGCATTTGTGATCGCAGCGCTGACTGGCTTGGTATGCCGCAGGGATCAGGTGCCAGGGTTTGAGGATATGCTGGCTGCTACTCCAGCGCCGGATTATATGCGCCTGTTTGGTGTTGCCCTTACGGTATTTGCTATGACAGTGCTGTTGGCACTGCTACCGGGATTATCGGGCATCTTTGCCGTACTTCTTTCTGCACCAGCCTCTGTCGATATAGGCCAGGCATTTACCTACCAGTTGTTGATAGTGACAGCGCCGTTATTAGAGTTGTCGATGATGGTGCTCCTGGTGCATGCGCTATTCCGACATGCGGGCTTTGCCTACTCCATGTCAATGTTCGTGACTTTTATTTTGGTACTGAATCATGAGTTGGAGCTGGTGCATTACCCTCCCTATGAAGTGGGTATTACTGCACATATCCAACTGTCGGCCCTCAGTGGTTGGGAACCTTGGATCGGTTATTTGTTAGCGCTGGATGGATTCAAAGTTGCACTCGCCGTATTGATGGTCGGCCTGGCTGCGCTATGGATTCCAAGGGGATTGGATAGCCGCATGTCCCGGGGTTTTGCCCTGATACGCTCTCGCCTTATGGCTCCTCAGGGTGCCTTGGTGGCTTGTTCCGCTCTATTTCTTCTCGGTCTGGGTACTGTACTGGAAGACAAGTTGGTAGTGCAGGGAGGTTATCAATCACCGGAGCAACTGAAGCGGGAAGATGCAGCCTGGGAAGCATACTGGTTGCCGAAAGCTAGTGAGTTTGAAGTATCTGGCGGTGATCTGAAAATCAGTATCAACCCGGATAATCAGACAGTGGAAGCTGAGTGGCAATTGCTCCAAGTCCAGGTTGATGGACAGGGCCTGCATTTTGAATTGCCTCAGGGATTTGTCTTGGTGAACACTTTAGTGGATGGGCGTGAAGTAACGGCTGAACAACGCTACGACCATATGTCCCTGCCAATTTCAGGCTGCCCTGAGCCAGGTTGTAATATCAAACTATCGTGGCAACTGACTGCTCCCGGCTGGTCAGCTGAGGGGGAGCCCTCGGGGCTGACACCCAGCGGAGTCTGGTTACAAGCCAGTGATATTGTTCCGCGTCTAGGCATTGATCCCGAGCGTATTTTGCGGGTGCCAGCAGAGCGCGAAGCTCTGGGTTTAAGCCGTGAGTTCATCCTGCCAACCGCACAGCTTGCCACACCCCTTGAAGGCGCAGCCCCTTCGGGAGATTGGCGCTGGCAAGTTCGTATTAAAAGCGCTGACAAGCCTGTGTTCAGCGAGCAGGGGAGTACTAATGGTCCCTTGGATTTCGCCATTCAATGGGCACCTGATAAGGAACTTGCAGTATTCGATGGTTTTGAAATTCCCCATGATTCCAACCGCTCTAATATGGTCTCCGCCATTGCAAAAGATGTGGGCCAGATGCAGGCCTGCGTTAATGAGCGGCTGGGTACGGATATCGAAATTAAGAGAATTGCCCAGTGGCCAAGAGGGCTCGGCGAGACTCGCGCCAGCGGTACCTTACTGCAATTATCCGAAGGTCCTCACTGGGATATTGCCGATGAGGGCACAGGACGTTGGCTGAGGCGTGTTGATATTGCCCGTGCCTTGGCCCGTCAGCATCTAGTTGCCAAGTCGGATTTACGACGTATTGCTGGTTCTGCATGGTTAAGCGATGGAGTTTCGGGAGCGATAGGCCTGTTGTGTGTTGCAGAAATTGACGGTATCGAAGTGCTCGATGACGTTCTGGTTCGCTATTCCGACAAAACGACTAGAGATTTGGCAGGCAGCGAAATACCTGTTGAACGTTTAAGCACAGCGCCGATTTCTGGTTGGGCTCGCTACTACGCACCGGTGGCCGCACTGGATTGGACACTTCATCAAACTCCGGAATCCCTGTCTGCATTACTTGATGATATTCAGCAGCAGAAAAATATCGAGAGTGTGTTAAACGCCTATGTGGGCGTGACACGCACACAAAATATGCTCGGGGCTCCTCTTTCATCAGCTTTAACGGTCGAATATTTGGAAACAGGCCAGATACGCCTGGATGGGCAGCGTTGGCGCTGGGAGAAAGGCGGGTGGCAGCCGGTTACCGAAACTGCCAGTTACCGTTTGTTAGCCGATATCAACGAGCTGGATGCAGAGGTCATCAACGGAAATGCACTGATCGATCGTTTGCCTTCCGAAAAAGTATTGGCGCTAGATATCTGGCCATCTTATCAGCGGGACCCTGCACAGAATTTACTGGCTGAGAGTTCTGAAGTTTTGAATAACGATTAATTATAGGTAGAAAGGATATTAATTCATGCTCAGCTTAATCCGAGATAAAAAAGAACTCAGCAAACAGATTTCATTGCTATCCGCAACATTAATGTACGCCTCTGGAGCCTATTCTGCTGCGGAAAATGCTGCTTCTGAGAACGCGATGGAAGTTGTTGAAGTCACTGCACGGCATACAAAAGAGAAAGCCAAGGATATTCCCTTCAGTTTAAGTGTTATTGGTGAAGAGGAGATAAAAAACCGGCTGCATCTCAACGTTGAAGATGCTTTACGCAGTACCCCCGGAGTTGATGTCTACTCATCTAGTGGTGCGGTGGATGCAAATATCCGCATCCGTGGTGTTGGTTCACTCAATCAGGTAAACAAAGACGATGGCTCCGTCGTAGTTAATATTGATGGAGTATCTATGCCAGCAGGGAATGTATCTCTGGGGACCCTGGATATTGAACGCCTGGAAATATTGAAAGGTCCGCAAGGGACTTTGTTTGGGCGTAACAGTGAAGCTGGGGCGGTCAATATTACCACCCAGAAACCAACTGAGGAGTTTGAAGCATATGGCCGCATTGAGCTAGGTGAAGATAACCAGAGCCTTTATGAAACGGTGATCAGCGGCCCGTTCTCTGAATCACTCCGTGGTCGCTTGGCTGTGCGCCACACCAGTGAGGACCACTGGGTTGAAAATACCACTAATGGTGAGCCAATGACCGAGCCTGAAGATCTGGCATTCCGGGGAAGCTTGCTATGGGATTTGGGCCCGGAGACCTCTGCGCTGTTTATCGCAGAGAGACAGCACCAGGACGGCTTCTTGAACTTGCAGTTGTTGCAACCTTTTGGCGATGATCCAAGCAGTGAACATACCTTGGGGGCATTTGACGATAACGAGAAAACAGTTGAGCGTTTTTCCACAGAAATCAACCATCAACTGGGTAATAGTCAATTGACCTCAATCACCGCATTGGTTGACACAGATTTTAGTTACCTAACCGGTTACGACCCGGCGACTATGACAGCTGTCTTTGGCTTCCCGATGGAGTATCTTCGTGGCGATAGCCAGGATGAGCAAACGATCAGCCAGGATTTACGTTTGTCCTCGCTACCTGATGCATCGACTTTCTGGGTGATTGGAATCAACTTACACGATACCGAGAGAAGCTTTGACTCTGTTAATCTAGTGTCCTACGCCAACCAATACCGGGATTATGAAACTGATAGCCAGGCTATTTATGGTGAGACTACGCTTCCTATAACTGAAGCCATAAAATTAACAGCAGGATTACGTTACACCCAAGAGAGTAAGGACTACGCCGGTGAATACGCCAGTTATGGCACGAATGGGAGTTTTTATGTCTCCAAAGATCAAAGAACTTTGGATGATAACTATACAACAGGGCGATTGGCTCTCAACTACTCCCTCAGTGAATCTAGCAACCTGTACACAATGGCCGCACGAGGCTATAAATCCGGTGGCTTCAATGACTTTGCTACACAATCAGCTGATAGCTTGGCATACCGCCCAGCAACAGTTGACAGCATTGAAGTAGGTATCAAGTCTGAATCAGACAGCTTGAATATCAGCGGTGCGATATTCTTTAACTCAGTGGAAGATGACCATTTGCTCGGCTTTGATTTTGTTACTGCTTCATCGGCAGCGGTGAATGCGGATACGGAGACCTTTGGTGCAGAGATTGAAGCCGATTGGTTTATTACTGAGAGGTTCAGTATTGCCGGGGGCTTAAGCTTCCTTGATACAGAAATTACCAAAGATGTGTACGGCGTTTCCGGTGGTGATGTTATGGCGGGTAATGAAGTACCCGATGTGCCTAGCTGGAGTGCAAGTCTGGCATTAAATTACTACCAGCCACTACCAGACTTTATGGGTTTAAGTGCACCAGCTCTCAATACCAATCTAACAGTTCGCCATGTGGATGAGCGCCCGGCAGATGCACAAAATCATTTTAATCTGGATGCTTATGGTAAAGTGGATCTGCGCCTAGCACTGCAAACAGATTCTATGGAACTCTACCTGTTTGCCGATAACTTGCTGGATGAGCAGTATCAACTATACGGTTACACCAATGCGATATTTGCTCCTGACGCCAGAATAGGGGCGCCGGCAAAAGGGCGTCGCGCGGGAATTGGAGCACTTTATCGTCTGTAATGAGGTTATGACAGCTTAGTTAATAGCTGTTTTGTATAGCTCGATGGTTAGTGGATCAATCTCTTTACAAGATTGATCCACTAATTTGTTTAATTTGCAGGGGTTATTTTACTTCCATGCAATAGAGTAGGGTCCAAATTCTCTTTCAGCCCGCTAACTTCTATGCCTGTAACTTTAGTTGTGGGACCGGGTTTGATATTAAATATGTAATCTTGATCGGTTAAACGTCGCACTGATTGCCAGTCTTGCTCACTGACTTCCATATGTACTTTACTCAGACCAGTAGCACCATTTTTATGATTTTTTTTGGGGGGGTATTGAGGTGGGTTGTACGGACTCACTAAGAACGGCAGTCGCTCAGAGCGAGGATAAACAAAGCGGAAACTGGTTTTTTCTCCGTTTGGTTTAGTGCGTTGCCAGGGAATTACTCGCCCGGTTTGAACCCCTTCACGGTTCATTACTGAAAGATCATTATCAAAATCGTCACTGACTAAGGCAACATCACAAAAACCTTCTCCTTCTTGTGACCAACGTATCATCCTACGTCCCGCGCCTCGGCCGGCAAAGATATCAATAAGCCATTTGAAATAGTGGGCATTGGATGGAGATGTCAATAATTCAATAATAGCCCCTTCACTAAACCAAATATGGGCGTGCTGGGCGTTCTTTTCTTTTGTGGCGTAATCCACGGAAAAACCGAGCTGGCGGAAATCTCGTACGGCTTGATGAATATCCTTTACCCAGAGTAAAACGTGGCTACAGCGAGTTTTCATGATAATACCCGGAATTTTTAATTATCCAACGACTTTGTTAAAACTAAGATTTAAACGACAATACATAAATTACGCTTAGTTATCTCAGGTCAAACTTGAGCATATATGGTTTCTTAGGAATTAAAATCTATTTCTTTATGGGAGCGGAAAGGGTTAACGGTATATGTCCATAAGCGAACTAAGCGTAACTTCACCAAAACGTGCAAGTAAAATACTTTCTGCTTCATTCATTGCATCTTTTAGGGCCGTATTTACGGAATGTTCAATGATGCAGTCATCGTGTTCGTCGGTGAGGCCAATAGTAAAAACTGAGCTCTCACCCAAGGCTTTGTGAATATCAAGAAGGGTGATTTCATTTAAGGGTTTTATGAGCGACCAGCCGCCGTTGTGCCCTTTAATGGATCGCACATAGCCCTGATCACGCAAAAGCGCCATGGTCCTGCGGGCTACAACGGGGTTGGTAAGGAGCATAGCGGCCATCTTGTCTGAAGTAACAGGCTTGTCAGCCACGCTCAGATGGATAAGGACATGAAGTGCCCGGGATAGTCTGCTGTCTTTACGCATAAGTCACCTGTGTCTCAGGTCATGTAGCTTATCACGAAACTTTTGTTGTTACATTTGCCGTGCAGCCTTATACTTTTGTGTAACAATTAAAGTTACATGATAGTGGAGGGATGGATGTGGACGTGTTGATCATTGGGGGCAGTTTTGCCGGCTTGTCGGCGGCAATGCAACTTTCCCGGGGACGTCGCAAGGTTGCTGTGTTGGATGCGAATAAACCCCGAAACCGCTTTGCGAAAGCGTCTCATGGTATATTTTGTCTGGACGGTAAGACTCCCGCAGAGATTCGTACAACGGCATTATCTCAGTTGAGCTCCTATTCAAACTTTCAACTTATAGAGGGCACTGCGAATAGTGTTGAGATCCTGAACAAGGGGTTTGTTGTCAAGACACAAGGAAATACCACTTTTGAGGCGAAGAGGCTGATTCTTGCAACAGGCATTTCTGACCAGTTACCGAATATTCCCGGGGTGAAAAAGCGCTGGGGAAGAAGTGTGATTCACTGCCCTTACTGCCATGGTTATGAGTTGAGTGATCGCCCATTAGGTGTACTGGCAACCAGCGAACTCTCTTTCCATCAAGCAGCGATGATCCCCGATTGGGGGGCAACTACCTTATTCACCCAGGGGAAGTTTAGCCCTGGGGGGGAGATACTCGACCATTTACTAGTCCGTGGTGTGATTGTAGAGGAAGTCCCGATTATCCGCCTAGAGGGAGAAGGGAATAGTTTGAGTGGCGTTATCTTAGCGGATAAGCGCAGATTACCACTGGAGGGGCTTTACGTGAGCCCTAAATCTGAGATGACTTTGCCTTTTATAGATAAATTGAGTTTGGAGCTGGAGGACTCGTTTACAGGACGGATTGTGAAAGTAGACGAGTTTAAGGAAACCTCCGTTAAGGGAATATTTGCCGCGGGAGATTTATCCAACCCAATGCAAAGTGGAACCTTTGCTATTGCATCAGGCACCATGGCAGGGATTGGGGCTCATCGCTCACTGATATTTAACTGTTGATCTTTCTTCTGGTTACAACTTAGGTGATAAAGTTTTTAGATGCGGGCTTAAATGTTTGGCGTACTGATGAACACGTGAATATTGACGTGAATAGAAATGCTTAGAAGGAACTGTAAAGCATAAGTTATGACAAAGGGTTAGGTGCGGTAGTCGATTTTCCTATGGCAACACTAGGTTAGTTACCTATATTGTCCCTTGCTATTCATAAAGTTTAAAAGCTAGAGATAACCGGTACGTTATATTTTAATGTGGGGCACCTCTAAAAATTGTATTTTTTCAATTTTATCGCCTTTCAATTCCTATGACTCGGCGCTTACGTACGCCATAAAGGTAGTTTATAGCGGTGCTCTATCAGCGGTACATCTCATAAATGCATGAAAACACGTGTAGTGATTTGAAACGAAAAAATTTGAGTCGGCATAAAGTTACCACATTAGGCAGTACGATTGTTGGGGGGGTTCTTAGTGGTTAATTTTTCGGCAAGGAAGAATTTTTTATAATTTTGTGCAGCTTTTTGGTGGAGGTTTATCTAAATGGAAAAGGCCTTAGTCAGGATCTTATAGCTGCTGAGCTTGTCAGCATTGAAAGTATGCATGCTTAACTTACTTATAAATTTCCAGGTTTTATACCTTAAATAAAGCAGCTTATTAATGTGTGGCATTTTTTGTCCACACAGAAGCACTTACCCTTTGGTGTTATTCAAGATATCCATAAATATGTGCGAGATTTGGGTGTGTGGTTATTGATGATGGGAAAAGATGGGGGAATTTTTGTTGGTTATATTTAAGTCGCCAAAAGTATATTTCTGCAATTTAAATTACATCCGCACTTAAAAGATTTATTCTTTGAGGTTGAGAATTTCTCGGGCAGTAATATGACCTGCTCCCATAAAGTTTCAGCTAGGTTCGATAGGTTATTATCACTGGCGAGAGAATGCCTGTGAAGGCCAATGTGTAGCGAAAATACCATTCTGGAAGTTGGAATTACTGCTGAATAGTTGGTGATTATTGCTTATAAGCTCTGCGGTCTATTTCGTCTTTTAAAGGCTGTCCAATTTCCATTCGATCAGTTCACTTACCATCAAAATTCCTAGTTAAATATAATTTTTTTGATACGATATAACATTAAATTATACTTGGGCAATATAGCCGTAATTTATTTCATAAGACATTAATTAATTGTTTTGATGGCATCTCTTGTGAAGTGATTCTCATATTTTTGCGGAAAAATATTTATTACTTTGGCATTTTATAACGATTGTAAATTTGTCATCGAATCCCACTCAGGTTTAAGGGTTATCGCTGAGGATAGTATTTCTTAAGCCGTTATACGTTTGTACCAACAAGAAGCGTTGGTACCAATTTCGTTCTAGCTGACTAAATGATCTTATATTCAGTGAATATATTTGGCCAAGGCGAAATGGCTTAGGAGTAACTAATTTCAAAATATTTTTATTTTGGAATAAATATAACTTCAGAGAAACTATAGTAATGAAATTATTATTAAATAAATTTTTTAAAAAGACGGTTCTAACAAGTACATTTTCGCTACTATGTAATGCGCCTTTCGCTACCTATGCGGAAGAGGCGGACAACGCGCTAATGACTGATCGAATAATCGTAAAGTACAAAGAAAATGCTAAGGTAGGACGGGCATCTATCATGGCTAAGGAGACGGTAGACAAAGCCTCCCGCCATGCCGGCCACAAACTACGTCACCTGCGCCGTATGGCTACTGGTGCACAGGTAATGCGTTTAGAAGGTCGAAAAAATAGAGCTGAATTAAATGCAATTATCGATCGCCTGAGGCAAGACCCGGATGTGGAGTACGCAGAACCAGATCTGATCTTGAAAGCAGTGGCTGTACCTAATGACCCAAGTTACCTCAATCAGTGGCACTACTATGAATCTACCGGTGGCTTGAACCTTCCATCAGCCTGGGATAGCACTGCGGGTAACGGGGCTGTGGTCGCAGTACTCGATACTGGTTATCGACCCCATGCAGACCTGGCAGCCAACATTTTGCCGGGCTATGACATGATCGACGATACCTTCGTTTCCGTAGATGGCGACGGTCGCGATAGCGATGCCACCGATCCGGGTGATTGGTATAGCTCTGGTACTTGTGGCGATAGCTCCTCAAGTAACAGTAGCTGGCACGGTACCCATGTTGCCGGCACTATCGCTGGCGTTACCAACAATAATCTTGGTATCGCTGGTGTTGCCTATGAGGCCAAGATTGTTCCTGTCCGTGTGCTCGGCCGTTGTGGTGGTTATACGTCAGATATTGCTGACGGCATCATTTGGGGTGCTGGGGGTTCTGTCAGTGGACTGCCAGCCAATGTGAATCCCGCCGACGTACTCAATCTCAGCCTTGGCGGCAGCGGAAGCTGTGGTACTACCACACAAAATGCCATCGATACTGCTCGCAGTCTCGGTGCGACGGTTGTTGTAGCTGCTGGCAATAGTAATGCTAACGCAAGCCAATTTACTCCTGCCAGTTGTGATGGGGTGATCTCAGTGGCTGCGACTAATCGCAGTGGCGGTCGTGCTTACTACTCTAACTACGGCAATGTAGTAGATGTTGCAGCGCCGGGTGGAGCACAGAGCTTCGCCAATGACTCCGACGGCGTCCTTTCTACCTATAACAATGGTGCTACTGACCCCGGCAGTGATAGTTACTACTACATCCAGGGCACCAGTATGGCGGCACCTCATGTGGCCGGTGCTGCAGCATTGCTCTACTCTGTAGACCCTACCTTGACCCCAGATGAAGTTGAGTCAATCCTCACCAGTACCGCTCGGAGCTTCCCAGCTTCTTGCAGCAGCTGTGGTTCAGGTATTGTCGATGCAGCAGCGGCCGTAGCCGTGGCCAATGGCGGTGGCGGTAACGAAGGTGGAGAGCTCGAAAATGGTGTTGCTGAGACTGGTATCGAGGGTAACAGCGGTGATGAAATTTACTTCACCCTAGAGGTGCCTGACGATGCCACGGGCCTTTCCTTTGTAATGTCAGGCGGAAGTGGCGATGCTGACCTTTACGTTCGCCATGGCAGCGCTCCGACTACCAGTAATTATGACTGCCGCCCATGGACTTCGGGCAACAACGAAACCTGTGAGATCGCTGACTCTGAATTAGAGGGCGGAACCTATCACGTTATGATACATGGCTATAGCTCCTTCTCTAACGTAAGTCTCGTAGGCAGCTATACCGAGGGCGGTGACGGCGGTGGTAGTGACAGCTGGGAAGAAACAGATCTTTCCGGTTCCCCAAACAGCTGGCAGCACTTCACTGTTGAGGTTGATAGCGGAGCTTCAACGCTGAGTGCCGTAATGTCTGGTGGCAGTGGGGATGCAGACCTCTACGTCCGTTTCGGCCAAGAACCCACCCGCACAGTGTATGACTGCCGTCCATACGAGTGGGGTAATGATGAAAGCTGCAGCATCAGTAATCCAGGCGCAGGTACCTGGTATATCAGTATTCGAGGTTACTCTGACTACTCTGGCGTTTCTCTGAGTGCTAGTACTGAGTAAATGGGCTAACTCCCACTCTACAGGTTCCTGCGGGGTGGGTAGATAGCTGTTCTACTAAAGTAATGCCAGTCAGTTAAGCTGACTGGCATTTTCTTTTAACACGTTGATCTCTGCAGAATCCTTTCCCAGTTATATTGCCGGCAATATCACCAATTCTGTGATGATCATTTCCACTGCTCGATTAAAGCTCGTTTATCAGAGTGAATTAACTTCAAGTTCCAGCCTTTTCTTTAAAGTTGAAAAATTTTCGAAAAGTATTTTGCAGCCTTTCTGTGCACAGTGATTGGAAAGCCCTTAGTTATCTCTATATCGGTGCAAAGACAGATAAATAAGTTTGTTTAGGTGGAGGCTGTCACAAGAATAGAAAGAAGCCGGCAATGACCCAAGAAGGATACATCTGTTGCCACTACTATCCCTGTGGGCAAAATTGAAACACTGGTACTAATTTTGTCTCAATATCCAGCCATGACTTGCTCAGGCATATATCTTGCGTAAACCCTAACGTGCCCTGTCACAACAGGGACATTGGTACTAATGGTTAGGATGTCACACCCCGTCGGCTAAATCATCATGGAGAGATAACAATAATGAAGTCACTGTTGAAAAAATCCACACTAGCAGGTGTGTTTTCACTTCTATGTACAGGCTCCTTCGCCACCCAAATGGATAACATAAGTAGCGCTCCAACAACTGACCGGATCATTGTGAAATACAAGCAGGATTCCACGATTGGACGGTCAGCGAGCATGACTCAGGCAACCGTGGATAAGGCCTCTCGTCGTGCCGGCTACAATTTGCGCCACTTGCGGCGCATGGCGACGGGTGCACAAGTTATGCACCTGGGGAGCCGAAAAAGCCAAGCCGAGATCAACCTGATAATCAACCGACTAAAACAAGACCCCAATATTGAGTACGCTGAGCCCGACATGATGATGCACCCTATGGCGGTCCCTAATGACCCCAGCTATTACGACCAGTGGCACTACTTTGAAGCTGATGGCGGACTGAATTTGCCCGCAGCCTGGGATATAACTCAGGGGGAGGGCGTGGTAGTAGCAGTTATTGATACCGGTTACCTCGCCCACTCAGACCTCATGGACAACTTGCTGCCTGGTTACGACATGATTTCGGATTCCGATATCGCTGTAGATGGGGATGGTCGTGATAGTGATGCCAGTGATCCTGGGGATTGGTATACCGATAGTTACTGCGGAAACCCACTGTATCCCGAGTTTGATAGCAGCTGGCATGGCACTCATGTGGCCGGCACCATTGCTGCCGACACCAACAACAATATGGGTATCGCTGGGATAGCCCATAAAGCAAAAGTGCTCCCCGTTCGAGTACTCGGCCGCTGCGGCGGTTACACATCTGACATTGCCGACGGCATTGTCTGGAGCGCTGGCGGCTCGGTTAGTGGTGCACCAGCCAATGAAACTCCGGCTCAAGTACTGAACTTGAGCCTGGGGGGCTTTGGCCTCTGTGGAAGCACAACTCAAAGTGCCATTAATACGGCTCGTAGCCTGGGCGCTACCGTTGTTGTTGCTGCGGGTAACTCTGGGCGGAATGCCTTCTGGTTTTCGCCAGCTAACTGTTCAGGAGTCATTACAGTATCCGCAACCAACCGCTCCGGAGGGCTTGCTTACTACTCTAACTACGGTAATGTGGTCGATGTCGCTGCCCCCGGAGGTGAAACTAATTCGGTGGAATCCGATGGCGTTCTCTCTACATTAAACAGCGGAGCGCGAACTCCCGGTAGTGATAGCTTCGCATACTATGCCGGTACCAGCATGGCCGCTCCACATGTTGCCGGTACAGCTGCACTTATATATTCAGTCAAGCCCGATGTTACACCAGATGAGGTTGAATCCATTCTCACCAGTACAGCCCGAAGCTTTACGGGCTCTTGTCGGCGCTGTGGATCAGGCATTGTTGATGCGGCGGCAGCCGTTGAGGCCGCTATAGAGAATTGAATTGTAGAAAGGAGTTAGTTTGATAAAAGACCGGCACTTTGCCGGTCTTTTACACTTTTCCACTAAAGGATCTAGCCAAGTACAGGGGTGAGGTTAATATTCATCCTTGTTCCCATGCGGGAAATGGATCATTCAATGTCGCCCAGTATTCTTTGCCTCGTAGCACTTCGTCCTCGCTTAGCAGGCAGTCATCAAGCGCTTTTGTCATGCTGGTTTGATTCAAACTCTGGCCAATAAATACTAGTTCTTGCCGCATATCACCAAAGGGTTCTACCCATTGCTTTTCAATGGAGTTGCGATAATTCTCGTCAGTGGGCCAGTTTTCTTTGGGTATAGCCTTCCAGAACATTCCAGCGAACCCATAGTGAGCAATGCCTCCCGCTTGACTCCATTCGCCTGCAAACTCAGGGCGGGACGCCAGCCAAAAATACCCTTTGGAACGAATTAACTTGCCGTGCCTCTCAGTATTGTGCAGAAATTGATGAAATTTTTCTGGATGGAAGGGTCTACGTGCTTCGTAGCTGAAACTGCTAATGCCATACTCTTCAGTTTCAGGAACATGCTCACCTCGCATCTCTTTAAGCCAACCAGGTGCTTGCTGCGCGCGCTCGAAGTCAAATAAGCCGGTACTTAGAACCTCGACAATATTGACTTGCCCTTGAGAGATCGGAACTATTTTTGCCTGCGTATTTAAAGTTCGCAGAATGGCCTCTAGGCGCTCAACATCAGAAGGGCCAGCTAAATCCGTTTTACTGATCAGAATGACATCTGCGAACTCGACCTGGTCGATCAGCAAATCAGTTACACTGCGTTCGTCGTCTTCGCCTAATGATTCACCAGCATCCTGTAAAAATACTGCCTCGTCATAGTCCTTTAAAAAATTGACTGCATCGACCACCGTCACCATTGTGTCCAAACTGGCAACATCAGAGAGAGAAACACCATTTTCGTCGGCAAAAGTGAAGGTTTCTGCAACGGGTAAGGGTTCAGAAATCCCTGTTGATTCAATAACGAGATAATCAAACCGTCCTTCCTGCGCAAGCTTAGTGACTTCCTCCAGAAGGTCTTCCCGCAGAGTGCAGCAAATACAGCCATTACTCATCTCAACAAGCTTCTCCTCACTACGGTTAAGAGAAACTTCGCTCTGTACTTTCGTCGAATCGATATTGATTTCACTCATATCATTGACGATTACAGCAACTTTTTTGCTTTCGCGATTGTTCAGTATGTGGCTAAGTACCGTAGTTTTACCGGCACCTAGAAAACCTGAAAGGACGGTGACTGGGAGTTTGTTTGTATGTGCCATTAGCCTCTCCGCACTCTGAGTATTCATCCATGTGTACTAGGTTAATCAGATGGTGCGCAATGATATATCGTATCTTTTTTGGGTCAAGCTATTTCATCTATATGAGGGTAGGGCGGTAGTATTACCGCTCCTCCTTTACCCGCTTACTCCGCCCACTTTCATGCCGCTCCCGCATGTCGGAATCAATGTAGCGATCGGTCGTAGCCATACTTGCATGTCCCGCATCATCGCGCACATGCTCGCGGGGGCGGTACTTCACATCTTCAGAAATACCCGTATGGCGGAGCCAGTGCACAGTGGCAGCCTTAAGATCTTCAGCATCTTCCCCTAAGCCTTCTTCAACCATCCGTTGGTGGGCAGCATCAAAGCAGTTTTGAACAATCAAACGCACCTGTCGGGTACTGGTAACCGGTCCCTTGCCACGGGACTTGTGCACCAGAGGTGTCTGCTCGTTAATACTGGGCAGAGCAGGGAGCTGCAAATAATTTCTGTAGCGCTTCAAGGCCTTCAACATTTGGTCGCAAACAGTGATCGCCCGGCCTTTGTTACCTTTACCCGTAACGTGAAACCACCAGTTTCCGTCGCGATCTTTCTTGAAATCACCCATAACTGGTGCCGATCTTTCATCCGCAACCAACTCAGAGATTCGCAAATACATAGCGAATAGGGCGTTCATAATGAATAAAGTTCGCTCGTGATCAGTTGGTGATGTCTCGGCCATGATCTCAGCAGTCTCCAGGACATAGTCCCACTGCAAGTTGCTGATTCGGCGCACAACCTGGCTTTGTTGCTCACGTCGAACAAACTTACTTTTCTGGCGAATCAGTGCCACAGGATTGGCTGTTACCAAGCCTTCTTGATAGAGAAAATCGAAGAAGGATGACAATGCAGTAAAGATGCATTTGATCGCTGCCTGGGATGGCCGAAACTCCTTGGGGGAAGCCGTCTTGCCAGCACGAAACTCAACTTTGGATACACTGACTACGAATGGCCGCCAATCGGCATTCACAACGCGCTCGCCATTTTGTGTTTTGAATCTGGCAACATTCTTAGTTCCAATCCAGGCAATTGGCGGCTCAATGCAAAACTGCACAAACTCCTCAATGTGTTCGCGCTTCAGAGTCATTATTGAAACTTCTTCAATGCGCCACGCCCATTGCAGCAACCGCTCAAGTTCACGGCGGTAGCTGTTGAACGTTGCCTGGCTGCCGTTATAGCTGTAAAGAAACTTAAGCGTGAACTCCAGATCGGTATCAGCACCAGGAATCTGCTTGCTGAGATAACGGCTAGCTGAAAAGCTGGTGCAGCGGAATGGATTCTCAAGATTGCTCAGGTTGTCGATGATTGGTGCTGGTGGCCGATTGGAAGCAGACATAGAAATATGGAGTTGTTGTTGGAATGCGGTGAACGCCCAAGTTAAGTACTTAACTAGCCTTCTGATTTTATCCTAAATTCCAATTAGTTAGTGCTTTTATTACTAACTGAAACACTTACCTGATCACTCATCAGTATTTTTTGATCTGGTAAATACTTGTCCAAATATATTGCTTATTTGAATAGCCAGAAATTAACCCAAGAGTTAATAGGTTTAATCCCAGGTGATGTTTTGCCTCTAAAGATTGGTAGTCTCCAGAGTGTGTGACAACCTCTAGAGCCGATCCGGTATCATAAAGGGTTCGGTCTGGACATCGATGTTACCGCTGCCATACTAGGCACCTGCCTCAGCCAAGGGTTCGAGACCTTCGACGCCAACTTAAACCATGCCCCGAATACATCTGGTAATTTAGCTGAGTGATGGCACTGCCTTTAGCATGATGAGTTGTTTCGAACATTTTGTGTCCAAGCATCTTTCAGAAAAGGTCACTGATAAAAAGCTACCACTACTGAGTATTGGAATGAGGTGGTAGGGTATGGACCATAAGTCAGGCTAGAAAGAGGCACTTGATAGTTATCACCCTAGCTTGAATTTCAAGCAGCATTGCTTCTAAGAATGTAGGGGTGGGCTAGGGGCTTACCGGATTCGGAAGGGGGAGGTGGTCTTGCATCGCTTAAGCAAATCGATAAAGGAATTTTCCATTGAAGAACCACAGTCAGAGGTGGATGCTCCATGAAAATTCTTCACACATCTGATTGGCATATTGGTCGAACTTTATACGGCCGAAAACGCTATGAAGAATTTGAGGCCTTTCTGATATGGCTGGCAGAAGCAATTCAGAAAAACTCAATTGATGTGTTGATAGTTGCTGGTGATGTGTTTGATACCAGTACTCCGAGCAATCGCGCCCAGGAGCTCTATTACCGTTTCCTATGCCGTGTGGCTATTTCATCTTGCCGGCATGTGCTCATCGTTGCGGGAAATCATGATTCTCCATCCTTTCTCAACGCACCCAGGGAGTTACTTAAGGCCCTAGATGTCCACGTGGTCGGTAATATCAGTTCCTCCCTAGAAGATGAAGTACTGGTGCTTTGTGATAAGCAAGACGTCCCTGAATTGATTGTTTGTGCAGTGCCCTACCTTCGCGATAGGGATATTCGCGTGGCGGAAGCTGGTGAAAGCATCGAAGACAAGGAGCGAAAGTTGATAGATGGAATTCGCACCCACTACGCTGCTGTCGCTACCTTGGCCGAGCAGAAGCGAGAGAGTTTGGGGGGGGGCATTCCGATCGTAGCTACAGGACATCTTTTCACAGCAGGCGGACAAACTGTTGATGGTGATGGTGTACGCGACTTATACGTTGGTTCTTTGGCTCATGTGGCAGCCGGAATTTTTCCCGCAAGCTTTGATTATGTGGCGCTTGGGCACTTGCACGTGCCACAAAAAGTAAACGGCTCCGAGACTATACGCTATAGCGGCTCGCCGCTACCCATGGGGTTTGGTGAAGCGAAACAGCAAAAGAGCGTGTGCTTAGTGGCCTTTGATCAAGCTCAGGGACTTAGTAAGACGGCATCAGTCCAAATGATTGACGTACCGGTGTTCCAGAAACTGGAACGCATTAGAGGAGACTGGGGTGGAATTTTAAATCGTATCCTTGAATTATCGGTAATAGATGCTCCCGACGGTTCTGCTGTCTGGGCTGAAGTCATCTACGAAGGTGACGAAGTTATAGGAGACCTGCGGGAGCGGTTGGAAGCTGAAATTTCCAACGCTAAGGTAGAAGTTCTCCGTATAAAGAACAACCGAGTCATAGACCGTGTATTGAGGCAAATACACCAGGAAGAATCACTCGACGACTTGAATGTAAACGATGTATTTGAACGTTGCCTAGACGTTAATTGCATACCTGATGAACAGCGGCCGGAATTGCTTCGTGCCTACAAGGAAACACTTTCTTCACTCCATGAAGAAGATGTAAAGGCAGAGTAAAGAGGCTGTCGATGAGAATACTGCAAGTTCGCTTTAAAAATCTGAATTCACTGGTCGGCGAATGGCAGGTCGACCTAACGCACACGGCTTTTGTGTCTGATGGTATCTTCGCTATCACCGGCCCTACCGGCGCAGGGAAAACCACCATCCTAGATGCTATTTGTCTCGCCCTTTATGGGCGGACACCGCGCCTGAACAAGGTCACCAAGAGCGGAAACGAAATCATGTCTCGCCAGACTGGCGAATGTTTTGCTGAGGTGACCTTTGAAACTCAGTCTGGGCGTTACCGTTGTCATTGGAGCCAGCGCCGAGCGCGCAAGAAACTGGATGGTGAACTCCAATCCCCAAAACACGAAATTGCCAATGCCGATTCCGGCGAGATTTTCGAATCCAAGATCAGAGGGGTGGCCGGCCAGATTGAGTCAGCTACTGGCATGGACTTTGATCGTTTTACCCGTTCCATGTTACTTGCCCAAGGTGGCTTTGCCGCGTTTCTTCAGGCAGCACCAGATGATCGGGCTCCGATTCTAGAGCAGATTACGGGCACAGAGATCTATAGTCTTATATCTATCCGAGTCCATGAACGTCAGCGCGAAGAGAGGGAACAACTGAACCTGCTCCAGGCTGAAACAACAGGTATCGTAGTTCTTGAGCCTGAGCAGGAAGAAGAGCTTGAACAGACACTCAAGATAAATCAAAAGGAAGAAACTGACCTCGCCACCAAATTTGCCAGCACCAAGAAGGCAATTGATTGGCTTGATAGTGTTAAAAAGCTGAAGACAGAAATTCACAACCTCTCTGAAGAGGGAGGCAAGCTGCAGGATGAAATTGAGACGTTCAAACCGAGTCGTGAGAAGTTAAACCTGGCTGTAAGTGCTGCCTCCCTCGACGCTACATACGCAACTCTCACCGAGATCCGTAAGCAACAGGCATATGATAGGGCATCATTGAAGTCTAAGGAAGAAGCTCTTCCTGGGCTGGAGGCGTCTACCAAGGATCATGCCGAGGCACTGAGAACAGCTGATCAACAAGCCGGCTTGGCCAAAGAGAACCTGAAAGTGGCCGTACCGATATTCCAGCAAGTACGCTCCCTAGATCAGAAGCTTGCTGAGCTGAAGAAGGCTGTTTGGGAAAGCGATGAAAGTTGCAAGAAAATTGGGTCAAAGATTCAAGCAGAAAAAAATTGCGGCTCGAAGAAGAGGGTAAGCGCACCAAAACTCATGAGGCGCTAAATCTCGTAGACGGCTATCTCCAGGAGCATGCACAGGATGAATGGTTGATTCAGGGCCTGGCAGGTGTTGAAGAACAGTTCGGTATCCTACTCACTAGGCAAAAAGAAATTGCTCAAAAAGGGGCTGATCAAGAAGCTGCCTCGAAAGCTTTAGAGCTGGCGGCTAATTCACTAGATACCTGTCAGAAAGAATCAGCCTTTCGAAAGCAGGAGTTGGTAGAGGCCTCAAAACAGATTAAGCAGGGCAAAGACGTATTGAGCCAGTTGCTAGGAAAGCGTTTATTGCGGGAATACCGCACCGAGAAGGAAACCCTGCTGCGTGAAATGGCATTTCTGGCAAAAATAGTGGAGCTTGAAGAACACCGAGCCAGGCTTGAAGATGGAAAACCATGTCCACTTTGTGGTGCAACCGAGCATCCCTTCGCAGAAGGGAATATCCCTGTCCCTGACGAAACCGAAGAGAGAATTGATGCGCTGACTAAGTTGATCTGCAACGCTGAGGATCAAGAGGTCGCGATCCGAAAGCTTGAAGATCTTGAAAGATTGGCCCACAAAAATTTCATTGATGCGGAAAAACTGGAATCATCAACGGCAAATGATAAGAAGGTCGCAGAGAAAACCCTGGCAGAGATCAAAGATGCCGTTGTAAAACTGCATGCAGATTCTACTGAATTCAGACAGGCTGTCTTTATCAAACTTCGTCCTCTTGGAATCGTGGATGATTTTGAAGTGGACATTTCATTAGTGCTTGAATCTCTTCGGAAGAGGCTGAATGTATGGCAACTCCAGGTCAAGAAAAAAGTAGACCTTGAAAAACAGGTTACCGATATTGATGGAGAGGTAGTAAGACTGGATGCCGTTATCGAAATGCAGTGCACAGTTCAGAAGGAAAACCAGGATCGCTTAGAGAGCTTGCGAAACGAACTCCTTGTTGGAAGTGATGAACGTAATTCCCTGTACGGTGAAAAAAATCCCAGCGATGAGGAGCGCAGTTTAAATACGGCGATTTCTGTTGCTGAAAATGCAGAAAAACAGGCTAGGGAACGTCACAACAAGTTCCAGCAAGAATGGAATATGGTGAAGTCTCATACTGATTCATTGAGAAAGCGAATTGACGAGAGAGAGCCGAATCTGAGCAAGATGGAGACCGAGTTCTCAGAAGCACTCACGTCAGTTGGCTTTACGAATGAAGAAGAGTTTCAGGTGGCCATGCTGCCCTCCGGACGTAGGAATGAGCTGGCAGACAAGGCAAAGAACCTAGATGAACGACAAACCGATTTGAAAGCTCGGCAAAATGATCGAGAAAAGCGCCTTTCTACAGAAATGAGCAGACAAGTTACGGAAAAGTCTAAAGAAGAACTCGAGCCACAGCTTAGAGAGTTCGAGGCATCTCTAAGCAAACTACGGGAGATTATTGCCGGCAACAAACACAAGCTTAGTGAGAATGCAGCTGCAAAAGGCCGGATAAATGAAAAACGGGCGGCCATAGAGATTCAGAAAATCGAGTGCAGCAGGTGGGAAAACCTACAAGAGTTAATCGGTTCTGCAGACGGAAAGAAATACCGTAATTTTGCTCAGGGGCTGACCTTCGAGATGATGATTGGTCATGCCAACCGAGAATTGCAAAAAATGACTGATCGTTATTTGTTGGTTCGCGATCATACTCGGCCACTGGAGCTTAATGTGGTCGATAGCTACCAGGCTGGAGAGATTCGCTCCACTAAGAATCTTTCAGGTGGTGAGAGTTTTATTGTGAGTCTGTCTTTAGCTCTGGGTTTGTCTCATATGGCAAGTAAGAATGTTCGAGTGGATTCGCTATTCTTGGACGAAGGATTCGGTACGCTCGATGAGGAGGCACTCGATACGGCTTTGGAGACTCTCTCAAGCTTGCAACAGGATGGCAAACTTATTGGTGTGATTTCGCATGTCTCTGCCCTGAAAGAGCGGATCAGTACACAAATTCAGGTAACACCTCAAACAGGTGGGAGAAGTAATATATCCGGACCCGGATGCTACAGGTTGGAGCCACTTTGACCTGCTTCCTTCTAGACACCTCGTAACGTGGGTAGGCACAGACACCCTGTCGTTAAAATAGGATCAATAAGTGTGCTGTACTCCTCTAGAACCTAGTGCTGCCCCTTCATACCGCTTATTGATCCATGTTTATCGGGATTCACCTACGCAAACTGAAGATAGTTGCTCACCTTAATCTCCACAATAGCTATCCAAGAGGTGACACATACAGGGCAAAATTGCGGCCCTAGAGAGTCAATTAAGAGAGCAGCATGAAGATGTTTGATGGATTAGTGGTGCTCTGACTTTGCTATTGGATGCTTAAAGGCCCAATACATACAAAAGCCAAATGCAGTTTTACTGGGGTATGGTGTTATTGAGGTGTCGGCGAGTTGGGGGTTGAAACTTTGATCATAAGTGCACCATATGCAAGTAAAGCGGTGCATCGGCTGCGGCCCAGTTTTAAACGCTATTTGTTGATAAAATCACCATTGTCTGTGGGAAAATAAGGGCGCATAATGCCCCTTGGATTGCACCAAAGATCAAGGACGTAATGGTACAAAAGAGGCGCAGCGACAGCGGGTTTTCCGCACCCAGTCCCCAGCCACTCTTTCACCCGGTGGAAGCGCCGGCGGTCGCCTTTCCGATTCAGTTTGTGCAGATCGATTGGGATCGTCTGGTGGCCAAACGGCCCACGGTCCTGGACACTGTTGATACTATGCAGGTGTACCTGCTCAAGCCGGAAGTCCTGTGTCTGCTCGACGCCGAAAAACACCCGACCTTTCGTTTGATTCTGGACCTGATATGGGCCGCCGGTGCCCGGATCTCGGAAGTGCTGGCGTCAAAGCCGGCGTCCTTTGTTGATTACGGGTGTGACTTCGGGGTGGTTCTGAAAACGCTGAAACAGCATCCCGGCAGTTCTACCAAAAAGGCGCTGCAGCGCTCGCCCAAACACTATATCCCCATTACCGATCACGCCCTGGAAGACCGTATCCAGAGTTACCTCTACGCGGGGCATTTCAAAAAAACCGAGCTAATTTTTCGGATGTGCCGACAAACGGTGAATCGGCATATTCATGCGTTGGTGGGTAGAGTAGGGGGCGTACCCTTTGCGATCAGTACCCACACCTTTCTGTATTCGTTTGCGATTCATTTGTTATTGCATGGGCGGCCATTGAAGTACGTGAGTCAGTTGTTGGGGCGCAAGTCAGTGGATAGCACCGAGATTTATACCAATGTGCTGACCGTCGATGGGGCGCATTTTTTGGATGGGTTGGATTTTCATTGAGGGTTGAATGGCAATAATATATCTCAATGCATTATAAGAGAAGCTGGCTATATTTATGGCGAGTTACTACGAAGAAATACTGCTAGCGGTAGTTTTTATGGTATAGCAGTAGTACGGAGAGTTTCCTTTCAGCGAATTGCTAGAAGAAGATCGCTCACCCAAGTGAAAATTCAGGTGAAATTAAAAAGAACTATAGTATTACACGCATAAGGAAAAAGGGCGCAGTGCTACGACTACTACATCTATCCGATATCCACTTCCGGACTCCATTTTGCGAAGATCCTAAGCAAGATAGAGATGGCCCCATCCGCGACGCATTGATCAAAGATATTGAATCAATAATACAAAATGACAGCCGGCCAATATCTGCAATCTTAATTACAGGTGATATTGCTTTTAAAGCAGAAACCAAGGAATTCGAATTCGCAGCTCAATGGCTAGATGATCTGTGCCGTCGCTTTTCATGTCCTCCTCTGAATGTATATGTTGTCCCCGGAAATCATGACGTTAACCGGGCTACAGCCGGTAAACTTATGATAGATGCTGTTAGGCAACGCATTATGAATAAGCAAGGAGAGGCTCGCGAAAGTGCTTTCCGGATGGCGCTACTAGATTCGCAAGCAGGTGCAGAACTCATCAAACCAATGAATGAGTACAATGTGTTTGCTGCGCGTTATCGCTGCGACATTACACCTCAAAATCCTTTTTGGACAGACAAGCTACCCATAGATGAAGGCGTAGACCTGATTATCAATGGGCTAACATCTACTTTCTTCTCAGGCGAACACGATGACATCGGCAGGCTCTTCTTAGGCGGCATACAAACGAACTTCCGGACTGAAGACGGCTGCATCCATCTTTCTATGATGCACCACCCTTGTGACTGGTTCGTAAACTCAGATGACGTAATTGATGATCTTAATAACGGTGCAGGAATTCAGCTTTTTGGTCATAAGCACCGCGGTAGATGGGACCCAGGTATGGGTACTGTTCGGATAGCAGCTGACTCGATTCATCCAGACCGGGCTGAAGGCGGCTATGAACCGGGTTACAACATATTAGACTTACACCTTTCTCATAATCACGCCGAACAACCGCAGGTTACGGTATCTGCGAAAATTAGGGTGCTTCAAAATGCACCAAGAATCTTTATTGGTAAACAGAATTACAATCAAACCGAGGTCTTTGAGTATCACATACCGGTTAACCCTAGACCCACTGCTCCCATATCTGCTCAAACACCTCCAGCTGCTCCAGAGGAACCCTCTAGCACCCAGGCTCAATCTGAACAAGAAAGCACCAACGAAGAGTTTCCCCAGCCCTCCCAGGTAAATGGCAAAGAAATGGCATTTCGATTCTGGAACTTAAAGCTCAGTCAAAGAAGCCAAATTCTGACTGAGCTTAATTTATTGGAAGAAGAGCACATGGCGCTACCTGAAAATGAGCGCTACAGAACAGCGTTCAAGAATGCCAACGAAATGGGGGTTGTTGACAAATTGATAGAGAAAGTGACGACGGCGGAGAAGATAAATGAGTGAAGAAACGCAAGATATAGAATCCAATGAAGACCAGGAAATCAGCGAAATCCCAGAGATGCACATTCTTTTCGCTGATTGGATGAGGTCTTCAGAACTCGATGTCAATAGAGACACTCTCGATCTCCGCTGGGCAGGGGTTGCGCACTTACGCGATGAGCAACTTGATTGGGATGAAGAGAAAGAACTCATAAGGGTAGCTTTGGGTATGCCTGAGTTAAAAGATGGCCCTGATCACTGGCTACGTAAAGCATTCAAAAAGCATGACAATCTGTTCCCGATGACAGCAGGGACACATGAATTTGAACTCCAGACATTGTCAACAGCCTGTCTAGCGGCGTGTTTGGAAGACGAAGATAATGAAGAACGTGCAACAGCACTATCTACAACTATCCTAGCAGCATCATTTTGCGGGCAAAGGGATTTTCCTGGTAACGCTGACATCACCGAGATGTCCACACAATTTGCCTTGAAAGAAGGTATATCAAGAAGGAAGCGGAAATCGCCATCTCCTCCTAATTTCAACTTCAAGATTAGGAATGCAACAAAAGAAGCCGTTGAAGCAGTTTCCGGAAACCAACCTGCTCAATATGAGGCTGCACTAAAAGCTGTTTTGAATGAGTTCAAGGCACATCTAAGTTGGTGCCAAGATCACACCAAAGCATATGTTCGACAATCAAATAATCAAACTGTCATTCAAGATGAAGAACTCGAAATTTTGTGGTGGCTATTTGGTGAAAAAAGCAGCATGCTCAATATCCCAGTAGAACAAGTGGATAAACTCGCGTTACCTGCAGTGCTTGGTGTGGAATTTGCTCATAGAACGAACCTTGATTCAGAGCTACCTGCCCTACCAGGATTGCTTAAGAAAGCAGGCTTAAGAGATGATCAAGAAATAGCTTTCAAGGACATGATAAACAAATCTAAACCCCTGGTTGAAAACTTACTGGAAGAGGATGAATATTGCCCCGTTCTATCACCTGCACTACATGCCCTATCCATAACTCGAGAACACAGTAGCTGGCAAAGAATTTGGGAGAAAGACACCGGACTTGATTCTAAAACCAAAGCCAGTAGCAAAGACTGGGTAACTCAAATATACAGAGAGTGTCTCCACATCAGAAAGTGGGGGTAATAAGCAATGGCTGGAAAATGTTCAAATCCACAGTGCCAAATTGAGGAAACCGGTCTTTGCCTAGAAGGCTTTGAAGATCTAGGAGATTGCTCAAGTTATAACGGAGATTTAGTCGAAGAAGTATTGCAAAGCCCAGCAGACACAGTCCCTGCAATCCAGGAATTGGCTGAAGATAAAATCAACCTCATGGGTCGGCTACCTCTAGATCCAGAAACGGCTGATGCACTCCTTAAGAATAAAGGGGGAAGAATAATTGCCTGTGTTGGACCAGCAAACGTTGGAAAAACAACGCTATTTGCAAGCCTCTACGACCTCCTCCAGGAAGGGCCAATAGTTAACTGGAATTTTGGTGGATCAGCAACAATATATCCTTTTGAAGAACTGTGCCATTCCGCCAGATCTACTTCTCGGAGGGATCGCCCCGAAACACCAAGAACGTTTGCATCTGACGGCTTAAATTTCTACCACCTATCTCTGTACGATAAATCAAGTAACCGAGAAGAACTTTTTCTAGCCGATAGAGCCGGTGAACTATACAGTAATGCTGCAGATAGCTCTCAAGCCTGTGAACAGCTATATGAGGTCAGTAGAGCAGATATTGTTCTCATGCTTGTTGATGCTGAAAGTCTCGGTGATAAGGCTAAAAGACATCTTGCTAAAAGACAGGCCCTAAATATCATACAGGCTTTTTCTGAGTCAGCCATGATAAACGAAGGAACAAAAGTAATCATTACTTTGACCCGCTATGATTTAGCAGTTAAGGCTGAAAGCAATGAATTAGCGACCACAGAACACCAAAGAATTATTGACTCGGCAAAAGAAACTCTAGGGCCGGGTATCACTGTTGTGGGAGAAATCATAGCAGCACGGCCAGACTCGATTGAGAGTGTCGAACCCGGCCAAGGGATACCATCTCTACTAGGAAGTATCGTCGACCACAAGGTACCTAAAGCTAAAATAGCACCGAATGACCCTGAGAAAGCAAGTAGAACGTTCTTAGATCAAGAGTTCGCTTTATGAATACTAACCATAGCAATGACTCGATACTTATTTGCGGACTTCCAGAATCCGGTAAAACCACCTTTTTAGGTGCCCTCAGCTATTTAATGCAAGCTGGTGAATTGGAAACTTCACTTAAACATGCAGGTTTACCTAGAGAGCGCGCCTATATGAATAGGTTATCGGAGCGGTGGTGCCTGTGTGAACCTATGGAAAGGACGCGTATCGATGAAGAAGAAAGTGTCACGCTTCATTTCTCTAAAAACGAAAACACTATAGGAATAACTTTCCCTGACCTTTCAGGTGAAACTTGGAAACAAGTATGGGGAAATCATCAATGCACCGAAGAATTTGTCAAAATGACAGACAATGCTTCAGCACTGATTCTTTTCATTCATGCAGACAGTGTCAAAAAGCCTCTTTCTGTTGTAGATGCTAAGGGCATGGCAGAAGCTCTAGGTAAAAATGATGATCAGGAAAGTCTCGTTGATCCAGTACCTTGGGATGCAACATCTCATACACCAACACAGGCTATGTTAGTAGCGTTACTACAACTGCTAGCAAGACCACCTATGGGCTCAACTAGCCCTAAAGTTGCCATTGTACTCTCAGCATGGGACAAAATACTTGACGATATTTCTCCCGAGAAGTTTTTACAGGGTGAAATGCCACTTCTATATCAGTACCTAAATAGTGGTTTTGATTATCACGAATGGAAGGCTTTTGGCGTTAGCGCACAGGGTGGCGATCTCAGCAACGGAGAAACAACTGAGAAAGAAAAATTACTTTCGTTTGATAAACAATCAGAAAGAATAATTGTACAAGATAGTGCTGATACTACGCACGATTTGACAACAATACTCGAATGGACCCTTTAGCCGTGATAGCGGAATCAGAACGCATTCATGTATCTCAAGCTCTTCATGGATACCGTGATGGGCACCAGCTACTTGCAACGTCAGAAAAGCTGGATAGTGCAGCAAAAATGAAGTTACTCCAAATGAGTGACTCACCAGGTAGTGGGTTTAATGACTCAAATACTCCATGCTTGACAGGCTACCCATTAAAGGAAGCAGGAAAATATGCCTTGGCCAAAACTTGGCCCGCACTCCAAATGGGGCGGCCAGGCTGTGTTTGGACCCATACAATTTTAATTGATTTTTCAGACCTCCCTAGAATCAGTGATTTCTCATCGCTTCTTTCATATTTTAGAGAACCTGAAAGTCTTACATTTGACGAATACAAAAAAAGTTTAACCCTTTCAAGTAAAGATACAAAAAGGGCTGAGTTTGGCGCTGATGATCTAGGGCTAGAAGAGCTCATTTATCGACTTTACTCCACAAATACCACTGTTGAACTAGCCAAAGAACTGGTAAGTGATGAGACAGTATTAAAGGTATGGAGTCAGCAATGGCCTAGATTAAGAAGATCTTTTAGTTTTAGAACATGGAATAATAAGACCAGTTCTAAAACACGGGCTACTTTTGATATACTCCTAAGTATTGATGATCTTACGTTACGTGATTTAACCAGTCCTAAAAACCAAGATTATGACTGGCTTCTTGATGCAACATTAGATGCAAGAAGCAAGGCAGGGGGGGATTTACGAAAGTTTCTATGGAAGCATGGTGGAAATACTACCCAAACTCGAGAGGCGTATGTTCCACTTCTAAGAGCTTGGCAACTTTTGCGTGGAGATAAAGATGAGTTAAATGAGCTCAGCAGCTTGCTATTAAAGTGGCATTCTAGGCCCTCAAGTATTGTTAGGGCTATAGCTAATAAAATTAGCCATAGTGATCGTCCTAGTCTAGAAAAAAATACAACTAACCTTCTTATAAGCGATATTGGCAGCATTAAGATCAATGACTTATCTCGATCAGGCGAAGAGCTAATCGGACGCTCACTCGGAGCTAATCAAAACGATCTTCTTCAGAAGGTAATAGCTCCTTGGACAGAGCATAGTGATGGCATCTTAAAAGGTGCTGCTGAGACCATGTCCTACAACGCTATTATTAACTGTTTAAATTGCGAGCCACAATTAACTGATCGATTTCTAGCTGCCAGAAAGGATATTCTCGAAGAACCCAGCTTTTGGAACTATAAGAAGCTTGCTAATCAAGCCATTGAAGTTGTTGGCAGAGAATCTTCAAATACAGTTGTCACAGCGATAATAGAATCGGACAACTTTGATTTTGCAGATATTCTTATGGACAAATTTGGGGATGATTTCTATCGGTGTATCTTTAATAAGCTGGAAGAAAAGAGCATTAACAAAAAGTGGATAGAAATCGCAGTTCGTGATCCACATTCATTGTTATACGCAGCTTATCATCATTCCCATATTTCAATTGATAGCCTTGATTTAATCTCTGGATACATATCTCCTTATTTAGAGGTGAGTGATAAAGATAGTGACCCCTGGATATCCGCTATCGGCAATGCTAAAAATAATGATTTACCCAGAGACCTATCAATGTTCTTACTAAAAAGGGCCTTATTTGGTAGCTCACCTCAAATTTATGACTTGCTGAAACTTTCTATCACACCATGTTATGGGTTAATTAATAATTACGAGCTTAGTTGGAATGAATGGATAGAGATTGAACGTGCTCTACAATACCCAAGCACATGGATTCCGCTAAGCAGAAAAGATAAATTTATTTCAGGAATAGCGAACCATATCATAAGCAAAAGATACTCATCAGGCGAATTATTCAATTTAACCACAGACAAGATTCTCTTAGAAAAAATCATCTATAATATTTCAAAATCTGAGGAAGGGCTTCAGTATCTCAGTGAAGTAAAAAATGAAGAAATATAGCCAAGAGAACTAGTTTAGAGAAAATCTGACGGCCTTTGGTCGGGTCGAGGCTAAATTTCTACGCTTTAGCCTGAGTCAGACGAATTCTCTTAAATATGTAATCTATACTTTGGTTAGATTTTTTTAGTGCCTCCTCAAGCACTTCTTCAGGAGGCTCTTCATAAATTATTGTCGTTGACGGATTAACATTACCAGCTATTTTTTGAGCCACACGGCCAGCCGCATCGAAGTGTTATGCAGGCCGATGGGCACTCCCACTATGGTTTGGGAGAGAGCGCCAGAATATCCATGGGTAAAGATATAAGCACTCGCCTACGACCAGCAGTAACTCAGCCTGCGTCACGAGACAAGCACCGCTTCGGCACAGGTCAGTACCGGTTTCGTAGCCATCAATCTGAACCAAGAAACTATCGACTACTTAGAGGGGAGGGTGCTTGCCGCAGTTGCGAGTTCAGCCGCAGTAATCCGAATAACCCTAGTGCTAACAGGATGCACGTGCCTTGCTCATGAAATTTTGCTAAATGGTCAGTAGCATGCTTCCTTTAACTACGTATGCTTAGAGAGTTGCATAGCCTGCCATGCTGGTAGGGTCAAGCCAAGGCAGCTGTATTCGGGTAGGTATACGTGGGCTTCCGTGCAGCGTAAATTTACTTCAGAAAAACCGAGTTGGTTCCAAATTGGTGATCAGGCAAAGCAGTTTTATAAACACCCACCCAATAGAGGCATAGAGTGCTCTGTGAATTAATAATGCATGTGGGGGCAGGTCTGGGGTGATCCAGCCTGCATTTTGAGACAGTCAAAATGCTTACGGTCGCAGCATGCTGATCGCATGTCGCTTCATGTACAGGGATAGCCAAATGGGTTAAGGCAGTTTGTTCAGCTGAACAGGTACTAAATGTGAGGGGAAAATCATCTGGTAGTCCTGATGGAAAGCAGGAAGCAGCCTCGTAGGGTAGATCAGGAGTTGTAAGCGTTAATGGCTCCGGCGGCCTTATGCAATTATCTAGCAGTTGCTACTGTCGCAACTAATACTTGGATACGGAATGAGCGAAATGGGATAAGCTCATCATTGAACTCTAGGTATATTCTATCATTTAAATCGACAATGTGTTCATCTAATTGGGTTATTCTTAGCGCCCTATGTATTGTTGGTGGTGTCGATAGGGATAGATGGTACAAGCGAATGATGTTGACGTTGCGATTGCAACTCCTTAGACCATTGGTGGAAGTAGAGGTGTCTACTCTCGGCTACCCAAAGTCCCATAAGATGGGCCTCAGACCATTGGTGGAAGTAGAGGTGTCTACTCTCGGCTACCCAAAGTCCCATAAGATGGGCCTCTGTTCTAGTCGTTGTTGCGGGGTCAGGCATATGGACGAATCGCGCAGTCATAGTCAAAAAATGCATCAAGCGGAGTAGGCCAACTTCATCAGAATAAGTGCGCTCTCGATCACCTGGATCAACGATTTCCTCTACTACAAGCCCATCCTCACTGTAATAACACCCTTGCATCTTGAACTAATCGCGCGAAGTAAATCAGGAATACAGGGAGGTTAGCGAAAATTAAATATTGTTGGACATCCAAGCTCTAGGCTCTAGGCTCTAGCAACGGTTTAGCACTCAAAATATCTATAATTTCATTAGTTGGAAATTAAGTGTTTTAGTTGGCAAAAACTAAGTACTTTAGTTGGACGTCCAAGCGGCAAATTACACGGAGAATCAACTGCTTACAAAATTACCGATATTCATTTGATATCGGATATTTCTCCATATATTTTCCATATAAATCAACAACTTAGGCGATCTGGGTGAGAGACTCCGTGAGGCTTAAAACGGCTGGATTGCCCAATAAATCACCAGTGGCCAAAATGGCTAGCGCAAAAACGCCTGCAATAGCTGAAATTTTGGGTGTGTGTTTGGCGGCGAGGCGGGCGAGGTTATCGAAAGCGGGGCTTTGTTGGGACCGTTCAGCTGCAAGGCTTAAGATGATTGACTCATCAGAAACCCCTAAAAAACTAGCCGCAATTAGTCCTTGTTCAAAAGTCATTTTGCCGCCGTGGTGCCGCATTTGATTGACTCGATTTGGGTGAACACCTAATTCCTGGGCCACTTTGTAATAGCTGCCGAGGCGCTCTTTCATCATGGCCAGAATGTCATTGGTCGTAAGCATTTCGCTCTCTCCCTCCTTAGATTATTTTTTCATTATAGGTTTTATACAAGCCTGCAATTAGCCTTAGGCGACTTGTATAGGGTTATTTCGCTTGTATAGAGTGTTGTTGCTCGCTGTTGAGTAGCCCCGCCAAGGAGTACCGGCGGGGCGTGTCGACAGTGAGCCGACACGATACAGCAAGCAAGGAACCGCTATGCAAACTTCACCTACTAATCAAACATTTTCGCTTGGGGTTATTGAATCTGAACTGAACCGACTGGGAGAGAGGCCGGTGGCTGATTTCCTTGAAGGGTTGCGCAACGGCATCGACGAGCGTATTGCCCAGACTCAGCACTGCGAAACCTCAAAACAGTACCCATGCCCAGTCTGTCACGGTGCAGGCTGGTTGATCCTCTCTGGCGATATCTTCGCCTTTTCTCCCAATGACAAACTACTGAAGCCCATACAGCGCACCAGCGGTAAGAATATCCGCGCGGGTGTATCCCTGGAGTGCCCGCGCTGCCTGGGTTTGCAATACGACTTGAAAGCCTTGGTGGACGCCTGGCGCGCGCAAGCGTTGGAGGTGGCCGCATGAGTGCCGCCCGCAAAATCCAACCCGATGACCCGCGCCGCGTTGCTCGTAAAACAGTTGCAGATATCGAGAAAGTTTTAGCCTCGGTGCGCTTTGGTAACCGCAAGCATTTAAACGATCAGCAAAAGCTGCAATTCCTGGTGCAGTCACTGCGGGCGCTTGATGCCAACTTGCGCGAGATTGGCGACAAGGCCGACGCGCTGCAAAAAGATTTTGAGCGAACCCGCCGCGATGTAGCCGCCGTTGACCACGGTGTGCGCTCTGGAATGGATGACCACTACCGCGCGCAGTATGTGGCGGCCTCAATCAATTTGCTGCAAAACCAAATCAAGAACGCCCTCAAAGATCTGGACGATATTCGCAATAGCGCCGGGGGTTCCCATGAATGATCAAAAAGCCAAGTGCATGCGCGTAGAGCTGGTTTTGGACCGCTCCGAATATGAGCGCTTTCTCGCGGTTACGCGGGCTGTGCGTGAGCGCCGCCCGGTAGGCCTGGGCCCTGCAACGGAAGTCTTGCAGGCATTTGATTATGGCCTAAGAGCTGCGAAGCCACTGGGAAAATAAGAGCTATGGAGGGACACGGTGCGGGGGCGGAATGTTTGGAGTTTTATTTTGGTCTTGCTGGTGTGCCTGCCTGGGATTGAGGCGGTAATTCGTGGAACAGATCACGGCACTAGAGCAATTCAACAACCGTATGCCGCGCGAGATTTGGCGGTGGCGGGATTCAGTTATCAGTCAGCACAAACCATTAGTATCCGACTTGGCCGGCATGTATGCGCGGAGCTGTCGGGAACATGGGTATGTGCAGGCCAACAAAAACCTTCGGGCAAATGCCGAGGCGTTGACCGCGCCGGTCTATTCGCCGTTGGTGCTTAACCTGGACGCGACGGCCTCGGCCACCATGGATGATGAGGATATCCGGGCATTAGCCGAAACAGCGGCTGAGTTTTGCAGCCAATTGCAGGGTGAGAGCGGCGGCGATATAGAGGCGATGAATGAGGAAATCGGCGGGCATGTCCGGGCCCATGGTGTTGAGTGGCCGGTGCCCGGTGAAATTCCTGATTGCTGGGATACCGAGAGAGTCCACAACACAATCACCCGCGCAATTTTGCAAGCCTGTGATGCCCGTTGGTGGCGTCGCCAGCTGCGCAAGAAGTTAGGTCGTCAAGTCGAAACGGTTTTACGTAACGGGGGCAGGGTGCAAAAGCGCAAGCAGCCTTATGTCAGTGACTGGGCCTATGAACGCTGGCAAAAGTCACAGCACCGCAACCGCGCACTACTGGAGAGCATGGAAGCAGTGAATGAGCTGGGTGAGACTATGAGTCTTGCCGAGGCGCAAGAGGGGAGCGTTTCCAACCCGGTAAACCGACGCAACGAACTGATGGTACGGCTTCGCGGATACGAGGAAATTGCCAAGGAGCTCAATTTGACTGGGCTGTTTCTTACCCTGACAGCGCCTAGTGCCTATCACGCGCGCCTACATCATGGGCCGGTCAATCCGAAATACAACGGGGCCTCTCCCGATCAGGTGCAGCGCTATTTGTCCGGGGTTTGGCAAAACATCCGGGCCAAGTGGAACAAGTTAGAAATCCGCACCTTTGGTTTCCGGGTGGCAGAGCCACACCATGACGGCACACCGCACTGGCACATGTTGCTGTTCTTCTCCCCGGGTGATGCGGAAACCGCGTGGCAGATTTTCCGGGCTGAGGCGCTTAGTGAAGATGGCGATGAAAAAGGGGCTGAAAAGCACCGGGCAGAACGCGAAGTGATCGACCCGGAACGCTCCGCTACTGGTTACATCGCTAAGTACATTTCAAAAAACATTGATGCTCATGGCGTAGACCTGGACGAAGAGGCAGAGCGCCCCGGCAGTGACGGTGCCGGCAGGGCTCGGGCCTGGGCTTCGCTTTGGGGTATCCGGCAGTTCCAGCAAATCGGTGCGGTGAGTGTGACCGTATGGCGGGAGCTGCGCCGCCGCCGCGAGCCCTTGGAAGAGTGGGAACCGGAAGAAGTGGAAGCGATTCGCGCGGCTTGTGATGCGGGCGACTGGAGAACCTTTGTTGAACTCATGGGCGGCCCAACGGTTAAGCGTGGTGATTCCGTTTTGCGTCCTTTCCACTTTGAACAGGGCGCGCCCTCAATCAGAGACAAAGAAGAGATACCGGTTAACCAATACGATCACGGCGTTTGCTCTCGCTATGGCGACGAAATCAAGCGCTTGCTGGGTGTAGTGATGCGCAATACAAGCCGGGTGGTTTCCACCCGTCAGCATGTTTGGACTATTCGCCGCAGTGGTGGCCAAGTGCGCGAGCTGCCAGAAAGTGACAGCACAAATAGAGCCCGGTTAATGCCAGGGTTCACTATGGATCAAAAGTCGCTCGATGAGCGCATAGGAATTCAGATTGCCGCCGCAATGCGGCGGGAGAACGGACCGGCGCAGCCGGGCCGCTTGGACTTGTGTCAATAACTGTAACCCTGGAGGAACCATGGGCAAAAACAGGCAAAGGAAATACATGGAAAGGCAAGCCAGGAAAGGCGCGGTTGACCCGCGACCGATACCGGAAAAGGAAAGGCCGGCAACCCCTGTTCAACAGCAGGGGGAACCTAAGTCCGTGGAGAGGCTGCCACCTCCGCCTAAACCTGAAACAGAGAAGAAACAGGAGTTTTCAGCTGAGGATTTGCAAGCGGCTGCAACTCTTCCCATTCGTATTGTGGGGCCATCAGGTGATCTTCTAATGAGTACAACCCCAATGCAGGTACTCGAGAGAAGCAAGGCGGCGGGTTTGAACCTTGACGAGTTTGAACTGTGCCTGAAAGTTTCCAATAACCTGACGGGGAACATCCATTGAATGACTACTGGCGCGAGGCCCGCGCAATAGTGCGTGTTTGGGTCTGGTCTGGCGCAGTGGCGCGGGTACTGCTGGCGGCTGCGCCAGTAGTAGCCGTTGGGGCTTTTGCGTTGGGCGGGGTATCGGTGACGGTTGAAGGGGGGATAGCGTGAGCGGAAAGCGACAACCACAAAACCCGGTAATTGGGCACTGGCAGTGCCCGGAAGGTAGCAAGGCCGAAGTGAGGCAGGCTGCGAAAAGAGGTAGGCACTTTTACACCTCCTGCGACTGCTGCGGAGTGAACATGGGCGCAGGGGCGGCGCGCCAGACAAAAATCTGGCGAGAGGCTGAATTCCTGCAGGGAGCTGATGTTTTTAAGCCTTCCAACGTGAGTGACGAAGGGCAGGGGGAAGCGTTGCCAGCTGTTCAGAGTGAAGCGGCAGCAAGCGAACCACAAAGCGAACCTGTAGGCGAGCGCTGGCGCCCTGGTGAAGAGGAGGAGCACCAGGAGGAGCCGGAAGAAAATCCAGCGGCAACCTGGATAGCGTTGGGCGTTGGCGTGGCGGCCTTGGCTGTGGGGGTTCTGAATGGATGAGTTAGAGCGCATGGCGCAACAGGCGGAAACGGAAGAGAAGGCGCGTGATGCGGAAGCGGCAGAAAGTGAAGCGAATGAAGCAAAGCCGGAACCGGAAAAGCTGGTGCCGATGGAAGCGGCAGAAAACCGCGCGCAGTCAATTCTGAAGATTGCCGAGGGGGCCTGTCAGATGTTCATTGATGGGCGTCTGGTGCTGGAACAGGAAGAAGAGGAGTTAGGTATCAACTCCCTGGCACCGGCTATTCAGAAATATGAGTTGGCCGGCACGGGTACCGGACGCATTCCATACCAAGAGGAAGTGACGGCTGGTTTTTATATCGGCGGTTTGATTCGCCGGATTATTAAGGCCGTTAAGGCGCTACGCCAGCACGACAGGGAAGAAGAGAATAAACGCGAGGAGGCACACCGCAATGGCGCGCAACGAGAACACCAAACATCGCAACAATCACAGCCTGTATCTAGCGAAGTCGGGATATGGCAAAACACAGACGTTGCGCCGGCGATCAGGAATTGAGGAACGTGGAAAAGTAATCCTTTGGGATCCAAACAAGGACCACGATGCTGATGCTCGCTATACCAAATTAAGCGAATTTTTCCGGGGGCTGGCATCGGCGGAGCGTTCCGGCAGGGCTTACCGCGTGGCTTATGTTGGTGATGCTCACCCAAACCATTTTGAACAGTGGGCACAGGCTGCATGGTCCATTCTGGACGGTAACCGCTTAACCTATTTACTGGTTGAGGAGTACAGCAATTGCTGTCGCACCCCTGGCCCCCTGGAGCTTGAGCGGGACTACTACCACCGCATGCTATGGACTCAGGGCCGGAAGTACGGCGCTGTGATTCATGCGACCAGTCAGCGCCCCCAGCTAATCACCAAAGACGCGCTTGGTAATGCTGGGCATATCTGGGCAGGGCGCATGGATAGCAAGGCTGCTCGATCTGTAGCGGATGAGGTAGATGTACCCTGGCAGGAGTTTAAATCAATGGAAGTGGGGCAGTTCTACTATCGTGCGGAAGGTGGAGACGCTGAAAAAATCCAAGTATTCACCCCGATTTAGGCGAAAAGTGAAGCGGTGAAGCGAAAAGGTGAAGCGGACACCGCTTGACCAGTGAAGCGGAACCCATGTGACAAATTCCCTCGCATTTTGTGTTTCAACCAATTTCGAGGGACTAATGTCCATGCTTCCAAACTCTGTTGACCGCGCTGTGCGCGATAACGTCGACAAAAAAATTGTTATCTCTTCGGCGATTGGTGCCGCGCTCTTGGGTGTTGTCACTTTCGTGGCCGTTAAAACCGGCATCAAACCGTTAGCCAAAGCCGCGCGCGTGGCCAAGAACGGGAGCAAATAAGAATGCGTAATACATTCCGCCTTGCTCCCGCTGAGGGTGTTGCCCCTGGTGTAACAGCAACTATTAACCTCCCTGGCCCACGCTGCTATCACGACGTCACTATTCAAACATCGTTTCCGCGCTCACAAATCAACGCAATTCGAATCGTAGCTAATAACCGCACGGCGCAGGAGTACACCGGTGAGGCTATCGACGTGATCAACGCGTTTGATGGCAGGCAGAAAGGCGATGATACCTATATAACAATCCCGTTTGATCAAACGGGCCTCAAGGTGCGCATGTTTGAGGAGCTGACAGCCTTCAACGTGGGCTCAATGGAAATCAAAAACGGCGTTGCTACTGGGGTAATCCTCAGTGATCTGGAAATACAGATCGATATTGATGCCAGCGCTAACAACCCGCGCATTCTCAATAGCTGGGCGACTATTTCGCCGGTAAAAGAGGGTGGCCCTGGGGCCCTGCGTACTATCTACCGGCTTCCGGGTGTGTCCGGCGTTACTGGCCGTTGGGATTACGATAAATTGCCTAAAGGCACCCGTAATTCGCAGTATTTGTCTCGCCTGTTTATCAAAACCAGCCAGATTACCGAGCTGGAAATTGAGCGTGACGGCCGAACTATCTGGGAGCGTACCGCGGGCCTTAATACTTGGAAGCAAAACGACGGCGAGCGCTTCCCGCAAGCCGGCTGGTTTGTAATTGACTTCTCAGAAGAGGGCTATGGAGAGAATAAGCTTGATTGCCGTACAGCGCGTGACTTGCGCTTAAAGCTGACCAGCGCCGCCGCTGAAAACGTAGAAATGTTTGCTGAGTACATCGGCGAGCTGGAAGTCTAAGGGGGCGGCAATGTCTGACGCATCAAACCCATTTCTTGATTTCACAAAAGTCATGGTCGGTGGCGTCCTGTCTTGGAAGCAAATGGACAGGCCTGAACCCTTGCCAGCTCAGCCTGACAATGCCACCGCTGTTCCTGCCTATCCCTATCAGCCCAATACCGTCTATGGCGGGCCCGGAATGACTGCGGTGAATACGGCCGCAGTCGGCGCACCCTATCAAACCAATGTGGGCGGCCTCACCTTTGATAATCGCTTCCTGCTGTTATCGGGGCTTGCCGTGGGTGCGGCAGTTCTATTGAAGGTGGCCAAATAATGCTGGGGTCATTGACAAGCCTGACAGGGGGCGGTGGCCTTGATATGGGTGTGGGCCCATCGACGGCTAGCGGCGGAACGGCCAGCACGGGCGGCAGTGGCAACCGCTCTTTTACTTTTAACAATGCGGGCGGTTCAGGTGGGCTAAGTACCCAGCAAATGCTGATTGGTGGCGCCCTGGTTTTGGGGGCTTTGTACCTATGGAAGAGGTAGCGTTCACGCCTACTGCCTGGCCAAACACTGCCGCAGAAGATGCATTCAACAGGGTGCCGGGGGTGCTGCATGATTACGTGCTGCAGGAACTGCGAGACGGGGGGGCACAACTTTACCGGGTGAGTTCCTCGGCTGGTCCTGGCTGGCTGGTGACCCGTGTAGAAGAAAGGGAGCTTGTGTTGTGTGCGGCAGTGGGTGCGGGGCTGGTGCCAGCTCTGCGCGCAATTACTGCGGGTGCTCTCGGTGCAGGCTATGACACTGTGCGCTGCCACTCTGGGGATTGGAGGGTAGAACAGCTCTACCAGCGCGCAGGATTGAAATTTTTAGAGGTTGTCTATTGTGCGAGGGTAAATTGTGGGCGGTAAATCCAAATCGAGGAGTAGCCAGCAAACTAGCCAGAATGAACAGACGTGGAACTTCGTCGAGGGTACTGGCGACGGCGACCGCCTAAACCTGGGATTGTCTGAAGGGGCCAGGGTAGGCGATATCAGCATATCCAAAACAGACTACGGCGCTATCGGCTCGGCGGAGCGTATGACCCGCATTGCATTCGATACAGCGACAGAAATGAATCGGGGCTCAAGGGATTTAGGGCTCACTGCGATAGAGGAAACGATAGGCGCAGCCAATAACTTTGCCGCTCGTAGCTTCGATGCAATGGAGGATGGTTTCGACTTTGCCCGCGATACCAACCGCGACTCACTAGATTTTGCGGAGCGCTCCCAAGCTGAAAGCTATTCGTTTGCCCGCGAAACCAATAGTAAAAGTATGGACTTTGCGCGCGAGAGCTTGGACTTTGCCCGCGATGCCAATACCGACAGTCTGGATTTCGCCTCTAACACAATGGCGATGTCTATCGCCGCAATCACTAAGGATGCGGACGCATCCCGCAAGCAAACAGCGGACCAAATAGACCGAGCCTTTACCCTGGCGACAATGCACAGCCGTAGTGAGGGCGCTGAGGCTATGGATAAAACGGTTAAGGTTCTAGGGTGGGGCGGTGCGGCCTTTGCCTCAATCGCAGTTTTGGCAATGTTTAGGGGTAAATAATGACTATTAAGAATATGGCGCCATATCGCCGCGAGTTACAGCCTCAAGTACCTATAACAATCGAGGCCGGCGGCGAGTTTGTTTTTATCGATCAGGGTGAAAATTTAGAAGTCCGAGTGGATGGCATGATCATGCCAAACCGGAATGCCGGCGATATTATGCGCATCAATGGGGCGTTTAAGCGGGTAACAGTGACTAGCTCCGTTGAGCAGGTGGCGGTCTTGATTATTGGCTTTGGTGAATACAATCGGCTGATTATCTCTGGGGAGCTGAATATCTCGCCTTATGTGACTACTCATCACGGCACCAGCTCTACGCTTCCTATGGATGTTACAAAGACTGTAACCCTGGAAAATGCAGAGCAATGGAGCGCCCTGGCAACCGATAAATATGTTAAAGATTCTACGACCATACCAGCGGACTGTGACCAAAACGGGGGAATCTATTTCCATGATGGGAGCGTATACGCGCTAACCCGCGCAGGTCTGGCAAAATATGAAATCGGTGACGGGCTACAAAAACCGTTCGATCCTATATTAACTGCGCCCAAAGAAATTATTAAATGGAAAAATACAGATGGGAGTGATGCGGTTTTATCGCACAATGAAGACGCTCATTCTGATGGTCATACTAATCTAGGGGTTTTTACCTCCTTCGGGGGGCTGACCATTACACCAAGTGGGGAAATTTGGTTTTCACTTGATGGGCGAGTTTATAAAAGCCATTTAAGCCACATGCGAATAGAAAAATTTCGTTGGTATGAATTCACCGCAGATCACAAACCGCATAGGCAAAATGACTATATCTTTGGTGCATTCCCTATAGGTTTTTCTCGCGGGAAATATCACTTTTTGCATTACTTCGACCATCAATATACTAAGGCTGATAGTGAGTGGGCGAATATTGCCAGCAATTTTAATATCCACGGCGATAAATTTTTAATGTCGTTCGACCCATTGACCAATAAGGTTGAATATAAAAATGTTGGTAGCCTCGCCAATGTTGCCGGCGGTGATGCTCAGCCTAAATGCGGCTTTGTCAATGAAGAGGGTAATTTGTGCATCTCCGTAGTGAACAGTGAAGACTTTGACAGGAACTGCCACGTAATCGACCCAACCGAGGGTAAAGAAATAACAGATAAAAAATATTCTGTGTTTATTGGGTTGGAAAATAGCGCATGGCCCGCGTGGAATGCGGCCGCGTTGGGGCACGGTTACGCGGTGTCAGAAAACGGAACCTTTATGGCCGTTATATCATATTCCGGTGAGATTACTGTAACACTCACAAAGGACGTTACTGTATATGCGCAATTTTCTATTAAAGACCCCGGCGCCGATGACAGTACAAAGTTGCACTATAGCCTGTCCCGTTGGCGTCCAATTCTGCCTTATAAGCTAGGGCACAAAATGTATGGCGGAATCATTGAAGTAATTCTGGGTGCGATGCTTCAGCGCACACCGCCGTCAAACTATTTGGATTACGTCACTAAATTAGTTAACGATAATGGCCGTAATACGATTACCTATAACGCCGGTACTAACTCTTTTTACAAGAAGGGTTTAGGCGATGACCGCATCTCTTTTTTGAATAGTGATTACACGATTGGGCTTTTGCCTGATTTCTTTGAGCAATGAAAAGGGTAATGCTCACCGCGCTGGTGGGTGCGGTAGCTATCGGAATAGGGGGGCGGTTTGTGACGCGGCCTAAATTGAATCACTTCTCTCGCGATGAGTTCGGAATCTGGTATCCGTTAATGTCGGCGGACCTGCTGCAGCGATTGGATCGGTTCCGCACAGAGTGGGGCGGTCGGGTGATTGTCTCAAAAGCGGAAGGCGGAATAGGGCGAGAGGATGACAGTAACAGCCAGCACAATGTAACTCGTTGGGGTGAAGTGCTGGCGATCGATGTATTCCCGCAGGTGCAGGATGTACAGGGTAATTGGCACTACCTGAATAGCCCGGAACAGCTGGAGCGCGCCTATCAGGTAGCGCGTTCTGTTGGCTTTACTGGTATTGGTTTATATACCGATACACAGCCCGGTCACATGGTACATCTGGATGTTCGCCCTGGTGATCATATCGCCACATGGTCGCGCATTGCCGGCGAGTATCGCGGAATTAGTGAGGCGCTGGCGTGAGTGTAAAGGTACAGATTGATGGTGTGATGGTGCTCACAGGGGTTGCGGTTGGTGCCGTTGGGCTGGCGTGGTGGAATCGCCAATCCCTGGTCAACCTAGTTAACCCAACGCATCAGGACAACATTGTGAACCGAGCCGCAAAAGAAGTGGTTGGAGAGGATAATCTTCGGGGCTTTTTCGACCGTGTTTTTGGTGCGGTCGATCTGGTGAACCCGTTAAATGAATCAGATGATTATGCGCGGCAAGTATGGGGGCTTGATCCAATATGAAAAAGTTTTTAATTACAGTGGCTGCGGGCGTTACAGCGGCAATGATAGTGCAAGCCCTAAATAGCAGGCAGCAGCGTGTCTAGTGTTGCGCTGGCGGCGCTTGGATTTATAAAAAGTTGGTGGGATTCTCGGCAAGAGTCTCGCGTAGCTGAAACACAGGCGCGCGCACTGAGGATACAGCACGGAATACCGGGCTGGGCAGATGAGTTTTTGATTGCGGTTTGGTCTTATCCGTTTATTGCCCAGTTTATGCCTGGGTTGCGAGAAAGTGCCGCCCAGGGACTCACGGCGGCAGCCGCATTACCTGAGTGGTATATAGCCGGTTTTATGTCGATATCTTTTGCCGTGTTTGGGATCAATAAATTATTTCAGTGGAAGAAGATTTAGTGGAATTTGATTTAGGAACTTTCTTGTCGGCGGCCTTTGGTGCGGGCGCTGCTTGGGCTGCAATTCGAACTGATGTGGTTGCTTTACGCCGTGATGTAGACCGTTTGATGCGTAAAGTTTTTGACTGAGAATATCGGATGAGTGCGCAGAAATTTTGCGTCATTAGCTAAAAAATTAGTTTTAACGCATTTTGTGAGGAAAAACGCTATATATTTTTTTGTTATTAAAACAGGCTAATATTTGTGCAAGAAGTGGGAAATTTGGCTCAAATGGCGCGTTTTTATAGGTTGTTAGGCTCAGTTTGAAATTAGACTCTTGACAGTGTCGGAATTGGTACTAGGACAGATATTCTAATCATTCCGATATTCACAAATATCGGAAATAACAGGGCCCTAGTTTGACCTACGTATCGATTTTTCTTAGCTGATTTTTCTCAATTTCCATGTCTCTTTCTGTCCTCGGTACGCTGAGTGCGATGTGGCCGGACCTGTATCTGGTCCAGCTCTCCTATCATTTCACACAATACGTCCATAACACTTTTTGGGAGATGCCCCCTGATTTGCCTGTTCTTGTTACGCGAGCACTAACAACTGTTGGGCTGAGGTAATATGTCTGCCCTATTGTCTCTAGAGCCCAGCCCCAGCGGTATTCAGGCATAAGATAGATTATTTATGCAGGTAAGGTTGTATTAATCGTTTTCAACTCACGCCTCAACATTCCTGAAGGTGATCCACTTGCTCCCACGCCAAAGACCTCAGGGTGCCCGAAAACAATAAACGAATCCTTAGCACGGGAAACTGCCACATTTAGCATGTTGCTTCCTCTATCGTAGAATTTCGCAGTAGCTTTGTTGTTTTCGCCATAAACACTGGAAAATATCACTAATAACCGCTCATCCCCCTGAAGCTTGTGAACTGTACCAACTGTAAGCCCATGAATACCGTACTGCTGAAGAAGTTTCTCAATGACTACTGCTTGTTTACTGAACGGCGTAACTATTCCCACAGACTTTTTTAATACTTCAGTATCGCTCAGCTGAATCATCTTTTCATCCTGCTTTCTCGCGTAATCAAGAATAGTTGTTCGTTCATTGCATAACCAGCGCACAATGGCTGTGGCCTCTTCTGAATTTGCTCGACTTCCACCTATGGAATGTGATGGAGAAAAAACTTCATGAAAACTCATCGTGCCCCATGGTACATCTAACTTTGGATTTCCTCTAAGCGCGTCAAGCTCACCCTTGTAGACCAACTTGTTACAATATTTAATTATGTCGTCATAGCAGCGACGATGTTCAGTAAGATATAAGCCTCTAGATAATTTCTCATACTGATGATATTTCGATTGACGCTGAGCGACTCTCATCACATTGCCACTGCTTGCAAGCAGCCCACTTTTCTTCCAAAACTCTTCATATTGCTGCATATCGTTAAGAAGACCAAGCTGATTGAGGTTCGCCAAATCAATTGTTTCTGGAACACTCCATACAGGCTCAATTTGATCTGTATCGCCGACAATCAGTGCTCTTCGCGATAATGAAAAACTGGCTGCTGAAACTTCAGTCAACGCCTGACCAGCTTCATCGACGATCAACAAATCTATTTCTTCAAAAAGTGGTTTATCTTCTCCGCGATAAGCCGTAAAAATAGCTGGTAACATATAGAACGTGGAAACGAAACAGGGAGTCAGTTTTGCATGCCTACGATATCGCCTAGGCATTGTTGTGGGTGACCTTTCATACTCATCAGGGTTTAGTAGAAAACTGTCAGTTTCTTCAATCCACCTTGCTTCCCAGTAGTGAGTTGCCACCTTAAAACTTGTAAACCGCAATGTACGATCAACAATTTCTGCACATTGATCCGCAAGCCCTTTTGTAAACAGCTCTTTCGGTCGATATTGTGCAATCAGGTTTTCAATATCTTTTCTGGCTGAAAGATAGTTAGTCAACACTTTCTTGTATTGCGTTAAGCGATTTTTAAGGATTGCTAGATCCTCTTTTAAGCCACTACATTTTCTTTTAAACCAAGCATCTACCTCGTCATCAGAGAAATCTTCCACATGAATGCTATCAAACCATCTGCTAAGCAGCCTTTCAGTTTTCCGATATTCGATTTTTCGAATTGTGGAAATAAACATTAAAAAATGTATGAAAATAGATCGGCCTTCCCATAGCTCGCAAACCATTTCGTGTTGTTTTTGTGCTTCGTGCAGTTTTCTATTAACATTCTCAATCTTCGATTGATGGTCTTTTATTACTGATTTCATATCTTCAATCGATTTTGCGATAGAGAGCAAGCTTGACTCTGACTTGATAAATCTTTTCTTGATGCTTGCTGCATTAGAGATTTTGCTAACAAGGCCCTTTAGGTTGTGATGAAGAATTGATTTTGCATCCCCTACTTTTTCTATAGTCCTTCCATGCCATGTAGATGCTCGCTGGAGATATGTCTTTTTAGCTACATCAATATATTCTTTATTTTGGTACTTCCTGATAGTACCATCACCACTAGAGTCCATATGCAAGTAAGGAGTACTTTTCTTTTTATCCGCCGCACAACAGTAAAGACCATAGCTGTCCAAGTCAGGTAACCACCGTCCCTTAAGCGACTCATCAAGCCCGTCTTCGTCCACCTTTGCGAAGCTTTCCAAGATATTCGTTACAGCTTGATTATTATTCGAAGCTGCAACAATCAAAGGGGGGGCAGATTCATTCAGTGCAGCAGTAGTCCAAAGGTTCGCTACAATACTACGAAGTAGAGTTGTTTTTCCCGTACCGGGAGGACCATTAATGGCGAGAATTTCTCCATTCTTTTGCTTAGAAGAGTAATGTAATCCATTTCGTTGGTGGTTTGATAGTGCAAACTCTCCCGTCATTTGAGCTATATGATAAGCTTCCCCTACTTCGTTATGAACAAGCATTTCATGGGGGATTAGTTTCAGGTCATTTGCGCCTACAAAACGGCGGTACAGCAATGGATAATTTTCTCTCGCTAACAATGTTTCGAGCACACCAATAATTTTGGCCTTCGCTCCTACGACTGGAGGCTCTATTTGGAAAAGACATTGCCCCGAAACTGTGTACTCAGAATGCAAAGGAACTTTAAAAAGAAGCGCATCTGCTGAAATACTCTCAGTTTCTTCGTAATGAACCGCGGTAGCCAACATGGCTTCACAGTGGGACACTAAATCTGCCCAAGACTCAATTCCTTCATACGGATTCAAAGTCAAAAACTCATCTACATTTGAGAATTCCGCAAAAGGTTGGGTCGCACTTGTATTTGGCGACAGCCATTCCCTGGGTATCCAGGCTGCGCGACTACCAGGTAATAAAGTTCCATTTCGTTGCAGCCGTACAAACACGCACAAGGGTGTAAGAACCTTACGTTTTAATACGGTGCTACTGCCTCTCTGATAATTGTAGATATCAATCCTGGGTAGAAGGACAAGTTCCACTTCATTTAGCGGTGGGGATTTAGGCTTTTGCCGTCTATTGATTATTTTTTCTGCCAGGTCTCGTGGAATGCACCCTTGACTCCAGATGCTCGCTGGTTGAGCAATATATGCGACTGACGCCTTTGTGGGTTTACTGTGCCCTAGGGCTGGAAGTAGATCCTTATCTGCCGGACAAAGTCGCTCGCCGTCAACTAATGATTGCTTAAAATATGACGTTAACTTGTGAGTGAATTCCATATCAAAGTGACTCAACAATCCAAATTTTGAATAATACTCTATGAGATTTTATCAATCATTCACCTGTCAAAATTGACCGAAAGTTAGCCCAATCAATCGAAGCCATCGCAGTCGGTTGCTTAAGATGAATGAGAGCAAGCGAATCTAGTTTTTGAACCATATCATAAGGCGTTGCTGGTCTAACGAAGTGCGCTAAAATTATCTGCCAGATTGCAATCAAATTGTAAGTAGTATTGTGAACTCGAAATTTCCTTTTTTCAGAAATTTGTAAGATTTCTGTTTCGGTCACGGATTCTAAAAAAAGACATGGTGGAAATAAAAAAATCAAAAGGACTGTGTTTAATAGTATTCTAAGGTGCATGATTGCCGCTTTTCCCATCGAATACCCAAGTAAAGTTAAATAAATGCAGAAGCCTTAAGGGATAAATATTAAGAATCAGTATGTCACTATATAATCACTACTGGAGCCAATGTGCAAGATCTCGTTGTGCTAGCAAATAAAAGTTTATTATGTGTAGAAGGTTCTTCCGTACTAGGTTGCGTTAAATATTGATTAAATCTTAATTTAGCCTGGATTAAATTCCTATTTGATGTATCAAGGGTAGGTTTTAAATATTACTTCAACGCCACATGATAAAGGTCTTATGACATGGAAAATCATCATATTAAATACGAGCAAAATGGCCCTGTAACCATCGTTACTTTTAACCGTCCAGAGGTTAAGAACTGCATTGGGACACGCGCTCACCGCGAGCTGGTAGATGCATTTGATCGCTTTCGTACCGATGACGGAGCTAAAGTTGCGGTAATCACCGGCGCTGGCGATTCTGCATTTTGTGCAGGGGGTGATTTGAAAAGCAATCTTGCTGCAACCGAACCCACCAATCACCCCGATCCTGACAAGGCGGTTTTATGTCCTGTAGAACCTGCTGATATTGCCCGGCATAATCGAGGTGAAGCTCCAGGCATTATAGGTCCATCCCGCTGGACCGATATTTATAAGCCTATCATTGCGGCTGTGAACGGAATTGCTTATGCGGGTGGCTTTGAGTGGGCATGTTTTGCCGATATGCGGATTGTAGAAGAACACGCATCCTTTGGAATGACCTGTCGTCGTTGGAATATCGGCTTAGCCGATGGTGGTACTCAGCGTTTGCCGCGTATTGTTGGTATGGGACGAGCGCTGGAGTTAATCATCACGGGAAAAGTTATTAATGCTGAAGAAGCTTATCGCATTGGATTGGCCAACGAAGTGGTGCCAAAGGGAGCCGCATTAGGTCGTGCCGTTGAGCTAGCACAGTATATCTCTACCCTTCCCCAGCCAGCGATTCACTCTGATAAAGAAGCCGCCATTCGTGGTTATGGAAAGGATCTTGATGAAGGTCTACGAATTGAGGCTGAGTGCTTCAACCGATTATTCAGCGACTCTGAATCCAAAGCAGAGCTGTCCGAAGGCTTGAGGCGCTTTAACGAGCGCGATCATCCTGACCGAGTGCGAGGACAAGCTAAAACGCCCGGCATTATTCGTAGCGAAATGGAGTAATTGCGATAAGCCAAAAGAAGGCTGTATTTAAGAGAATATATTGTTTAGGGTCTTAGATACCACGAATATATCTCGGGCAATGTAGTAGAGGCCTATAGTGGCCTCACTACTTTGGTAAATCAGTGGGGTTCTTATCGTCACTTTTATGATCTGGACAGCCGCCCTCTTCCCAAGGCCCAGTTTTTATTAGACGCATGAATCGGATACATGTTGTTTATTTGCTTTTACGCTCAACCATTCGAATCCATATCCTTACTCCAAGCCATTGGTAAAAACGCATCATCGAGACTGACATTCAGATTGTGGGTAGAGTAATTCGAGAGTACTTTTAGACTAGTTCCAACTATCACCTCTAGAACCGTCTCTTTCGTATAACCTGCTGCAAGAAGCGCCTCAACCTCCTCTTCTGTAGCCCATCCACGTTTCTCATTGATAATGACACTGAATGCTCGGAGCGCTTCGAGTTTAGGATCATCGAGTGTTTTGCCGCTACGCAGCGCCTTGATTACATTTTCATCTACACCGGCCATTTTGCAAACGGCGGTATGCGCAGCCATGCAGTAGGTGCAACCGTTTAGGCGGCTGTTTGTCATCAGGATTATCTCTCGCTCCGTTTCGCTCAAACGAGATTTATCGAATAATCCCATAAGTGTTAGGTAGCTCTCTACCATTACAGGTGACTCGGCCATAGTTGCCATTAGATTGGGTACAAATCCCATTTTCTTTTTAGCGGCTTCTAGAGTTTGCTTAGAGGCTTCTGGTGCGGTTTCAATTGTGTAACGTGTAAAATTGACCATGAGTCTTACCATATAAGTTGGGTTTTACGGTGCTCGATATCGGTTTTCATTGAGTGCTTCCACCTCTTTGGCGCTAGTCAGCGCTAAAGAGGTAGAGGTGTTTACATACTATGCAGTTGTAGACTGACTCAGCTTTTCAAGCACGGGAAATAAGTCGCTGGGTTCGGGGCGACGCGTATAGTCAGGATTCACCTCCGCATATGCGATTGTTCCATCGGTATCTATGACATATCTTGCTGGCATAGGTAAGTTCCACGCGCCGTCACGATGGATGGTCGGGAGTTCGACTTTGAACACCTTGTGGAACTCAATTACATAAGATTGTAATGTCCAGCGGATACCAAGCTTTTCAGCAAGCTTTCCGCTTTGGTCAGTCAGAATTGAGAAGCTTAGCTTGTTATCTCTCTGAGATTTACGGCTTTCAGCGGGCCCTTGCATGGAAATAGCAACCAGGGTTGCGCCACGCGCTTTGATCTCTGCAGCAACTTCTTCTAACGCTTGCAGCTCAATATTGCAGTACGGGCACCACACGCCTCGATAGAACGTTAGAATAACGGGCCCTTTGGCAAGGAGTTCTTCCAGGGCAACGTCGTTACCGTCTGAATCTGGCAATGTAAAGTATGGGACTTTCTCCCCTACTTTAATCGAACGTTCAACTTGGCCACTAGCAGCCAATTCCTTGGATGATCTGGCAAAGGCTTCAAATGCTCCTTGCGGGGCCTGTTGCTTAAATACTTCTTTGAAAGCATCTAGTTTGTCTTGAAGAGACATAACCTATTCCTCTAATGGTTTAAAGTTTGGAAGCGCGAGCTTTGGGTAAGCCTTCGATGGACCAAGAGGCGACGTACTTAACTCTCCAATTGGCCTCTATGCAGGTACTTACGCCAAACCACTATTGGGAAGGTTAGTTACTTTGATTTGTGCTATAAACATGCTATTTTGAAACTCATTGTATCCATTAGGGACACAATCTGTGTTTCAACAAGCCCATTTGAACGAAATAGTCGTATTTATTGCCGTAGCCGAACACGGAAGCTTTACAAAGGCGGCGGCATCATTGAACTCAACCAAATCAGGCGCTGGTAAGGCAGTTAAGAAGCTTGAGGAGGAGTTGGGTCTTAAGCTATTCAACAGAACCACACGAAGTATCAGGCTGACAGAAGAAGGCAAAATATTTCTGGATGCCGCAAAACATGCGTTAGAAACAATCAATGAGGCCAGGCTTTTGCTGCATGCCAGGAAGGATGAGCCTGCCGGACGATTGCGTATCAATTTGCCAATAGGCATAGGCCGAAATATTGTCAGTGCTTTAAAGGGATTCACGCAGTTGCATCCCAAGGTTACGGTTGAGGTCTCTCTTTCAGATAGCCTGGAGGACGCTATTAAAGGTGAATGGGATGTCGTTGTTAGAATTGGCGAACTAGAGGATAGTTCTTTTATCGCAAAAACATTATGCGGATCTAGACGTATTTTGTGTGCTTCGCCTAAATACCTTTCCCAGAAAGGTAAACCTATGAATTTGGAGGAGCTGAGAGAGCATGATGCTCTTGTTTTCAGAGCGCCTACAGGAAAAGTAAGAGCCTGGTCATTTCGAGAAAATGATGACTCAATTACTGAATTCTCCCCTTCCCCGCTGGCAATTTTTAGAGACGGACGAACACTGATAGATGCAGTAGTCGCTGGTATGGGTATTGCTCAGGTATATGATACTGCTCTTGGTTCTTCTATTCAGACTGGCGAAGTTATTGAGTTGTTTCCTGAGAAAGTAGTACCCGGTCCACCGGTTAGTGCACTGATTCCCAGTGGTAGAGCGATGCCTGCGAAAACGAGAGTTTTTATCGATTTTCTACAAAGCGTGCTGGATTAGGATTTAGGGTGTCAGGTGAAATTGCAGGAAATTTCATCGAAGGAACCCCCTCTCTAGTTCTAGAAAGGGGGAGATTGGCTGACGAAAACCTTCTGCTTGCTGAGTTTAGGCCTTTCGCTAGGCAATACTTTTAAAGGTTGGCTTGTCCTTTTCTAGCTGTGGTACTGAGCCCGCAAAAACGTGCAGGAAAGTCGTAGGATTTGGGCGTCTGCGATAATTGTCGGTCTCATCTCCGAATAGAACCTTGCCACCTTCATCCAGTGCTATCACCGTGGCCATAACGGTATCCTTAGGGTACCCAGGCATTCCTGCAGGAGAACCGCCAATATCTTCAATGCCTAAGGCTTTAGCACCCATTAGGTTGTCATCTTGAAGAATTTCAAAATGACCAGGCAGGTCAAGCTTGTCGGCTAACTTCCTTGAGTTGTCGTAGCCTTGGTTAGAGATAAACTTTACCTTCACATCATATTGCTTAAGTGTCTCAGCATACTTCTTCACTTCTTTTAACTGGTTCATACAAAATGGGCACCAGTTGGCTCTAAAGAACACTAATAGTGTTTTAGATTCGTCAAAAGAGGTGGAAGACACACTTGTTTTATCTAATCGATTAAAGTTCATTTCAGGCAGTTTTTGGCCTTTTGATATAGCTTTACTCTTTTTACGGTTGTAGACGGAGAATGACCAGATATACCAGTGAAGGGATAGGAAGCCCAGGGCAGCAGCTGCAATAGGAATGTACTGAGGCAAGGATATTGGAGCCTGGTTCGAATAAGTTGAATAAGCAACCAGTGCAACTCCTATAAAGTTAACGGCTTGAATAACTGGTAATCTTTCTGACGTTCTTGAAATGCTGAACACATTTGTTAAGACCATCAAGAAAAATGGTAAAGGCAGGGTCGCTAAAAGTGCGCCGACCCAAACCGGATCGCCACCAGATATATAGATCATGATGCCGGACCCTACTCCGCCAAGCATGTTTAATAGAATCATTGGTAAAATAAGTTTTGCTTTCATTTCAAGCTCCTGAAGCGTTGGGTTTATGTCCAAAACTTGCGATCTATCCTAGTACATCACATTGACTCAATAATCAGTTCGAATAGAGAAACAATGTTGCGAAAACGGATACAATTGAATTTATTTTATCGATCTATTAGTTGTGGCTGGCATGAGTAACTTACACTCAGTTCTAGCAGGAATTTAGTATTTCTTAACAAATAAAGGAGCTAGTAAGCTGGAAGAAGGTGTAAAGATGTAGACAAGATCAGACCACGATCTGACAGATCGTCTTGAATAAGAAGGGTTTATCGGTTTTGATGAAAGTGCCTAAACCTAAAAGCAAAACCAAAGATAAACCCCATGATCCATACTAATGATCGCATCATCAAACATTAACTGCTAGGTGATTTCGATTGCAATACCACTCCAAACGTAACTATGCCTTCCAACGTTTTGATGGCGCAACGTTCGCCATCCAATATCAGCCCTCCAAACTGGTTGATCTTCATTCGGGTTATAATATTTGATTGTGGACCCATCCTTGGCAACCAGGATATTATGGAAACCCATTTCATGAGCAGACCCAGGGGAAGGGCCTCGAAACATCATAAAAGCGCAATTGTAAAAGGTGTCGGCACGCAAGTTCCTCGGCATTCCCCCATTACTAGCTGGCTGTATAAGATTTGTAAACAACGCATTATAATCATTTCTATTGGCCGCCTGCGCGAATTGAAGGCACATGTCTTTCTGAGTCGCGTCATATAAAATCCGACCGGTACGCCCAGGGCACTGGGTATTCACATAGTTTCGCACACGCATCGGCGAACTATTGTTGGCCGCCACTAAGGGATGGTCAGCACCGTTTGGCATAGGAGGTAGGTCCGCATTCTGCCATTTGACGGCGTTCCACAGAGTCCCTTCCACAAATGCCTGTGGCCTTGGTGCACGGATATCGTATCCTGACACTGCGATCTCGGTGCAGTGAGCGGCGCAAGAGTTGCCGACCTGGCTGGGTAAAGTTTTTAGATGCAACATCAAAATTTCCTTTTTTGTTATGTCTGATAGTGAGAGTAGTGAATCCAGTGTACCAATTTGATAGGCATAATATATATAACGGAGTGGAAAAGAATAATACGAGTTATTACGTAATCCTCTCCTCGATGACGCTGATTGGCTGTAACAAAATTGAATTGATTACGGCGATGCTGATCGTTGTAACAGCTAACGAATTTCTGTGCTCAGACCCTGGCATCTCGTACATTTTTGCTTGTAGTGCATTACCTGCATTACCCGGTAGAGCAACCTCACTTGAAAGCTGCCTTGCTGTACCTTAATAATGCTGTACTTTTGAATCTACACCGGCCTTTTTTGAGATTTCCTTCTCTATCCGTAACTGCTTACTTTCTCGTCGTAATCGATATAATTTCGAAATTTCACTCAGAGTGCAGTCAAACTAAAGTAACTCATTCTTGAGTAAGTAGCGGCTGCGATGGATTGAGGCGATGATTCCTTGCGGAAGATCTATGCTTACAAAAACAAGGGTTTTCATCGTTTATTTTGAAAAATGAGCTTAATTAAGCTTCTGGATGTTTAATGTAATAAGGGAGCAATCCAAAGGCCATCTGGTACTGGCTATGTTGTTTGATCCAAAGGTTCCTGGAAGTCAGTAAAGCTCAGTTATACAACTTAATCCTTAACAGACGAGTCCATATTTTTATTGGATTCTAAGCTCCAGCATTATTCTCTATTATATGTCGTATTAACTAATGTATCTTTGAGCCCAGGCTCCAATAACATTGCCGACATATTCAGCATCTGATTTCTTCATAAGCAAGTGATCGGCTTTATCTAAGGAAATAAAACTTTTTGGATGGTGCGCGGCGCTAAATATTTTTGCAGCATGATCAATAGAAACAGTGCTATCTAGTGGTGAATGCATAACTAGTAAAGCTTTCCTTAATTCCTTAAGGTTAACCAAGATGTCTGCTTCATTTATATCGTCGATAAACTGCTTTTTAAGTGTAAACTCTCGGCCAGCAAGCACCACTTTTGCCTGTCCTGTTTTATTGATGTTATCGAGCTTATCTTTAAACATATGTTGGATATGTTTTACATCACTTGGAGCGGCTATAGTAACAACAGCTTTAGCTGTCTTTAGCATACCAGCGGCTTTTAATACGGCAGCACCACCAAAACTATGCCCAATTAGCAATTTTGGCGCTTCAAAGCGGTTTTCAATTTCATTGCAAGCACTAAGTAAGTCTTCAACATTAGATGAAAAGTTAGTATTGGAAAAATCTCCATCACTGTTACCTAACCCAGTAAAATCAAATCTTAATACTGATATTCCTTTGCTAGTCAATGATTTACTAATAGCGCTCGCAGCAATGATATCTTTTGAGCATGTGAAACAATGTGCAAAAATTGCATAGGCCTTTGGGTTCCCGGTGGAATTCTCTAATTTACCCTTTAATTCTACACCGTCACGATTTGGGAAATTAAATTCCATAATATTATCCAATATATATTGATGAATTACTTCAACTTTTCAGCATACTTCTTCACTTCTTTTAACTGGTTCATATTGAGGTAAAGACGCCCCATTGTCCGCTCCAGTTACTTCAACTATTGCATGGACCTACAAAGCCGCATTCGACTTTGCCAAAGTAATTAATGCTTGTATCGCCTTCTATCCGAATCAAGTGGTAACCGAAAAGGTTGAGGCCTTATTATGACAGTATAAAAATTGGTGATTACACCGGTATAAGATAGATGGCTATTTGAACTGTATCAATCAATCCATATGACTGCTGGAATATAGGAATTCCACGGATTTCCGTGAAGGCCTAATGCCCTTAAAGAAAATAGAAACTTTGCGATTTGTTATACTTCTCCACCTTTCTGCAAGCACTTGTAGCGAAGGATCACCCCGCCCGATTTAAGGGCGTCCGCCCGCATGAGTTCAAAATTCTTCTGGATGGCGTCAGCTTTGAAGAGAGGTGAGCCTGCTCCAAGCACGATGGGGGCAAGGCATATCCTGTATTCGTCTACCAAGCCCCTTGCGAGCAGAGTAGCTACAAGGTCTGCGCTTCCGAAAACGAAGATATCTCTCTTCCCTGTCTCCCTCTTCAGCGCGCGAACGTGTTCGCCGGCCTCGCCTTTTAAAAGGCGAGTGTTTGACCAATCGGCGGTTTCAAGTGTACGAGTGATGACAGCTTTCTCAAGTGAGTTCATCATGTCCGCAACCGCCCCCGTTTCATTCCTCCAATGACTGGCCATCCCCTCATAGGTGCAGCGTCCAAACAACAAGGTGCCGATTTCATCGCCCTGCTGAAGAGAGAAAGCTTCTAACTCGTCGCCCCACACTGTTCCGTGATGGTCCAACGCCCAGGGCGCAGTGCCTTCAAAGTACCCGTCCAACGTCATCACATTCCAAACAACTAAACGCCTCATATCCTGTTTCTCCTAAACAAGCGATTGAGTAGATGAATTCTTCCCTTTGTAGCTGGATGATGTGTGGCAGGCACCCGTATTAGCCATATTCGTTGTGTCTACGCCACCAATGATATGGCTGTGTCTGCTGAGTGCCGTCGGGAGCCGCTTCCCAGTTTTCCTGGCGGCCGAGCGGTGTGAGATCCAAAAGAGTCCACACCGTGCCAAGTGTTTCGACACCTCGGCCGTTAGTGAAATAGGTTCGATAGAGGTCCTCTCCATCGCGGAAGAAAACGTTGATACCAAATCCGGTAGCCACATCTAAATCAGCGTTGAAGCTGTCCTTGGTTTCATACCAGGGGATGGCCCAACCCATACGTTTCTTGAATGCCTCTATCTCAACGATCGGCGCTTTTGACACAAAGACGAGAGAGGTGTCTCGGGCATGCAGATGGGCAAGATGAGGGATCTGATCGGCGACCATGCAGCAGCCTTCGCATGGGCTGGGATCAGCGGGCTTCAACATATGGTGGTAAACGATGAGTTGTGAATGGTCATCGAACAAGTCAGCCAGAGTCGCAGTGCCCCCTGGACCCTCAAAGGCATAATTTTGTTCGATCTTAACCCAACCCGAATACCGTCGTTTTTCTGCCAGCCGGTCGTGGGCACGGGTCAGCTCCTTTTCTGCTTTGCGGAGTTCAGCGAGTTCATCCTTCCAGGCCTCCGGTAACAGGATCTGCCGGACTACTCCGGAGATCTCCTTAGTTTTCCTGTTCTGAATTAAAGCCATAATCAGCTCCAGATCTTGAGTGAAGTTGAGAAGAGTACTTCCCCATGAACTCATACTTCCTCGGCGGCTGCCTCTATCGTGGCGATATCGATCTTACTCATGGACATCATCGCCTTAAAGGCACGCTTCGCTTTGTCACGATCAGAGTTCGTTGTCAGATCCAGAAGCTGTCTTGGTGTAATTTGCCACGAGTGGCCCCAGTGATCCTTGCACCAACCACAGGCACTTTCTTGTCCACCATTACTGATGATCGCCTCCCAGTAGCGGTCGGTTTCTTCCTGATTCTCCGTGACAACCATGAAACTAACGGATTCATTTGGCCTGAAATTCGGACCGCCATTCAGACCAATAAACTTGCGCCCGAGTACGGTAAATTCGACAGTCAGTTCACTGCCTTCCTGACCGCCAGGGTAGTCGGTCGCCGCTTGATTAACACGGTCGACATGACTATCTGGAAAAGTTGCAGCGTAGAATTCCGCCGCCTTCTTTGCTTCGCCATAGTCAAACCACAGGCAGTTTACGAGTTCGGTCATATGTATTCTCCTATGCTTTGGGCAGTATGCGGTCTCTCAACCGTCAGCTTTGAAGGTTGCTGCAATGCGCTCCATATCGTAATCGCGCCCGCGTTCAGGTTCGATAAAGACCCCTGCCCCTTCGGTGTTTGTAATGAATGGCGGTCTCGGTACCCTCCCGAGGAGGATGTTCTGTTACCTCACTCAGCATGATAAATATCGTCTAGAACTGCTTAGCCAAGTCTGCGCTATGCCAAAGGTCGCTCGGGATCGATGCGAGTTGTTCATCGATGCTTCGTTTTTTATCGCTCCATAGCGCCTTTGCCTGAAATTATTTTGCTGCGGAACTTGGCTATTCTCGAAACCCGTGTAGCCGGTTTCTTGGCTGAATTTAAGTTGAAGGCATAGCTTCGCTGGCGCCCTGGTGTTAATGCATGAAACGCTTCTGCAAGCTCGGGGTCGGCATCCATGGCTTCAACCAGTTCATCTGGGAGCTTGATATCGCGTTCTGCTTTTGGGGGCTTAATGCCGGCTTTGGCATATCCCTTCGCTTCCTCGATGTAAGCCCGTATAACTGATTCGAGCTTTGTCACTTGGTCGTTGGATTTCAGGGGGATCATATGTGGGTGTTGGGTATTCTCACCAAGCTTTTGAAGTAAGCCTTTGGGGTCTTTCAATAACGCCGCATCCATAAAGCTAATGAGGAATTTCTCTCGAAACGCTCCAAGGATGACAATATTCCGACCGGCGAATGTGTAGCAAGGCTGCCCCCATTTTACGTGCTCTTCCAGATCCATGCTCTGGCATATCCGGCGTAACTTATTAAGGCCGGATTTCCATTTCTGGGTCGAGCAATCAGGCGTTGCAAAGCGTTCACAACGTCCACAACCTTTCGAAAAATAATCTGCGATATCTGAAATCATTGCCATAACCGGTTGTCCCGTACGAGCAAAGTCCCTGCCACTATCAAACTATCATTTTTCCGGAGTTAGATTTTGATGTCCTCTCCCCTACGGCTTCTGCCTTTGAACCCTCGTAATTTAGCAACTATGGCGTTCCATATTTATCTGTGAGTTTTGATCAGCGTCATAATATGCCAGTTTGCGATTGGGCTGCCGGCGTTAATCTTGTTGAAGCGAGAAGTCTCCAGTGGTGATACTTCCATCCCGCATGTAAGTTACGCAAATAGCGCCACTATCTGTCGTCGTAGATTGCTGTACATGGAACCCCAAAGGGATCACACCAGCACCGAAGAGGCGCTTTCCTTTGCCCAGAACCAAGGGAAAAATCAGCAGTTTAAACTGATCTACCAGGTCTGCTTTAAGTAGAGTCTGAATAAAATTGGCACTGCCCGGAACCAGCAAGTCAGGACCATTGATAGCCTTGATTTCACGAAGTCGTGCGACCGGATCATCGCCCAGCCATTCGCTGCCTTCCCAGGTAAATTCAGGTTTCGTGCGCGAGGCCACATACCGTATTGTACTGTCAATTTTTTGGGCCATCTGGATTTCTCCATCATCAACACCCTCAGGTGGAGGGTCAGCAGCTACTTTTGGCCAATGAGCAGCAAAAATATCGTAAGTCCGATGGCCAAGCAGGAGTTCGAATGGGGCTGCGAAGACATCTCCCATAAATTTACCTACATCTTCATCGAAATAAGGTACCACCCATCCACCATGCTCAAAGCCCCCTGAAGTGTCCTCCTCTGTACCACCGGGAGCCTGCATCACGCCATCCAGACTAACAAATGTGTTTACAATTATTTTTCGCACACAGTTCTTCCTTGGTGATTTTGTTGATCAAAATGGCGTCTCGAGTTGTGCTTAGGCTATTGCTTTCAATCACCATTGAGACTTGAAGAGATAGCTTATTGATCTTCTTTATTCGACTTCCACCCTTGTTGCCTCCAGGTAAGCGGAGAGATTAGAAAGAGCGCACTGCCATCCATTGCGTGTTCCGTCGATCATTCCCAAACCGACCAAAGAGGTGATCTGTATCGTCACCTGGAGTTCAGTCGCGCGCTTATTTTGACTAATCGCCACGGTGATCAAAGAGGCACTCAATAAAGAGTCGTCGGTATACACACGCTCGGTAAAAAGCAGGCGATGCGGCTTACTGATGTCGTAGTAGTGTGTTTCGACTCGGAATTGCAGATCATTCTTTTGGCCGCACCGATGTACGTCAAGGCCTCCGACGCGAAAGTCGTTTTCAATAAACTCGACTGCCTCATCCTTAGAAGGTGCCCCCCATATTGAGCGGGCTTTTGGGTTTTCCCATGCTGAAAAAACCTGTTCTGCTGGTGCTTTGATTGTTTTACTGATGGATATGGTGTCGTGCGATAACTGTTGGCTCATGCTAGTCCCTTTGCTTAATGGCAGTTCCCAGGCTGTCAACTAATAGTTAGCTGATTGGATAACTATAAAAAGCAATAATAGTTAGGTCAATGGATAACTTACTAGTGGCGTAAAAGAGTAAGAGAATTGACCTCTATCTGCTCAAATTGAGGTGCAATGGCATAACAACTATGATCGGCAATGTCATAGGGGGGGGGAGGTAGGTGAGTCGATCACACCCTCCATTTTTTTAACAGAAGATCAAGTAGTCGGCTATTGGAATGGAGGGGGGACCTACAGGGTTTGTAATATGGCGCCCTGTGTCTCTATCGTACTCAGTCATCCTGTCCTTCAGCGCCAAGTGCTTCGACAAAGCTCGCCATTCTTGCCATCCGGCCTTCCCACTGGGCCGTCTGTGTATTAATCCAAGTTTCTGCAGCTGTCAGTTGCTTCGGCTTGATCTCGCAGGTTCGTACGCGCCCAATTTTCTTGGATCGGATCAAACCCGCATCCTCCAGCACACCAATGTGCTTCATGAATGAAGGTAGTGCCATTTCAAACGGTTTAGCGAGCTCGGTGATTGATGCCGGTCCGCTAGTCAGGTGCTGAATGACAGCGCGGCGCGTTGGATCTGCTAAGGCTTGGAAGACTGTATTCAGATTTTCGTGATTGTTACCCATTTGACTAAGTATATAGGTGTAAAATCGTTAGGCAATGGCCGCGGTTTGCTAATGCCCGTAAAAAACACCCTAACAAAAGTGCTTCATCTCCTCCCTAAAAGATATGTTTTAGTGTTAACAGAAAGCAGGAAACCTCCTGATAAAAAGAACAAGGTGCAATAGTGATCGATTTTTCCTATCAAGCGGACGTTCAAACCAAGCCTATCTCCTACACCGTTAGGGCAACACCGGAAGAAGTCTTTACTGCCTGGGTTACGCCGAGCATGGTTGAAAAATGGTGGGGGCCTGACGGTTTCACTACGCGTGTGCTCAACCTCACGGCAGAGGTTGGCAGGAGCTTTGCTTTTGAGATGACAGCTCCAGACGGCAGCTCTTGCGTAATGTCTGGAGTATATCGTCGTGTCGACAGGCCGAAGTTTCTAAGTTTTGAGGTCCATAAACATTGCAATCTCAGCTTGCCACATGGCACCGAACCGCAAAAGAATTCGTCATTGGTCGAAGTAGTGTTCAGAAGCAGTGAGCTTGGCACTGTCGTTTCGCTTACGCATACACTTCTAAACCCTGACTACGCAGAGCTGGCAGCGATCAGTTGGGCCCAATCACTTCGATGTATGGAGGCTCGATTTTCTGGATCGGCAAATCTGATCTGAGATGGCAAGGTGTCTTGATGGCAGTCATGAGTCTGTGCACATCTTACACGCTGTCTAATTTGATATTACCAACCACATGCGCATTTAAGGCCTTAAATTCTTCATAGCGTTTTCGGACGTATAAAGTTCGACCAATATGCCTATCAGGTGTGTGAAGAATTTTCATTGAAGGCAGCGGCTAATTTACCGCTGCCAGAGTATGTCTTATCAGTTAGAGGTTCTGCACTTTAAAAGTCAGAAAGTAACCTTCGGTGCTTAAGAAAACCTGCAGCTGCTGATTCAGTACACCACCCTGCTCTTTTGCTGTAACAACCCACTGGCGCTGATTGTTAACACGCTGCATAGCTGCGCTGAGCGGCTTGTCAGACCAGGACTCGTTAAGCTTACCCTCTTTGATTAGGCGAGCGACTTCCTGGCTGGCGATGCCTTTGGCTTCTACCATGGATACAGTGGCAAAATTGTCTCTCTCATGGTCACCATGGGCGAAAGCAAGATTTGCGAAGCCTAAGGTAACTGATACACAGATGACTCGAATAAGTTTGTTCATAATACTCTCTTTCTTCTCGGTTTTAGCGAATGTTGATTAAAAAGCGTTACTGTTTGAGTCCAATAACCTCGTAGAACCCCTTTGTTTTTAGAGTGATCTTCACAGATTCCTGACCGTTATTCTTCCAATACCAGCCATGGGAACCATCAAAAGGCGTGGTGAGGGAACCACTCATTTTATTTGCGGTAGCAATAGCAAAGCTCTCAAAGTAGCCGGTAGTATCGCCTGTGGGTTCGCCGTGAAAATCAAAGTAAAGTTCACCACTCTCCGTTACCCACTCATATTCCAAATGACCGTATTTATCCAATTGAAATTTGTATTCAATTCCACGACCAGCGGGCACTTCAATAGTTGTAGTGTCAGTCCGATAAGCAAAGGACTGCTCGCCACGCTGCACTACTTCTGGTACCGCAATTTCCTGCTCTTGACTGTTTAATTCAGTCAGCCCCAGTGCACTGCCGATTCCAGTAGGATCTATATTGTATTCAGCTGGCAGGATTACTGTGGTCAACATAATGGCTGCAAGCACGCCAGCAGCAAGTGTGGATTTAATCAGTGTTTGTGCAGACTGCACTGGCATTTCAGTTGTATTCATTCTGTAAGCTCTAAATCTGAGTTCTTTCTGTTCAATTAACTTAATAAAGTCACTTTCTGGCTAACTACCTACGAAGTAGCCTGTCATCTGGTAACCCACCAACATCAGTCCACCACTCATTAGTAAGGTGTTTGTCATAGTGGAAAAGCGCAGAAAACTGTCAAAGCGACGCCAATAATTGATGGCGAGAAGAATAAACAGCAGCGCAAAAAACTGACCAATTTCTACTCCGACATTAAAGGCCAGAATGTTCTCCACCAACCCATCGCTGGACAGCTTGAATTCCTGTAATTTGGTTGCCAAACCAAAACCGTGGAAGAGTCCAAAAATCAGTACGGCAGCCTTGGTATTAGGCTGGAAGCCAAAAACCCGTTTGAAGCCGCCGAGATTGTCGAAGCCTTTATAGACAATGGATAATCCAATAATGGCATCGATCAAATAGGCATTCACATGGGTGTCGTTAAGCACTCCAAATAAAAGGGTTAAGCTATGACCGAGCGTAAAGAAGCTTACATAGATAAGAACATCTTTTGATCGATATAAAAAGAAAATGACTCCCACCAGAAACAGCAGGTGGTCATAGCCAGTCACCATATGCTTGGCGCCAATATATAGAAAGGGAATAATAGATACCCCTTCATTACCGGCAAGAAAAGTCTTGGTAGCATCGTCCACTCCATGGGCAAATAGCGGCATAGATATCACCATACCTGCTATCAGCGCCATCAAGCCGAAAACTGTTTTTAAACTATTGTGCAACGTTACTATCTCCCGTTATTAAAGTTCTAAATTCTTGTGAACCAAAGCGCACACAGGCCCAGTTAACTGGCTCCAGCCAGAGCCACTTCAGGGTTATCTTGTAAGCTCTCCGACTTGGCATTCCTGCCATGTAAAATTCTGTAGAGTGCCGGCAATACTAAAAGTGTCAGGATTGTTGATGAGACAATACCGCCAATAACCACCGTAGCCAGTGGGCGCTGTACCTCAGAGCCAATACCAGTATTCAGGGCCATGGGCACAAAACCGAGTGAGGCAACCAGTGCAGTACTAATGACCGGACGTAAGCGGATCAGGGCGCCCTCAATAATGGCCTTTTCTATGCTGTAACCTTGGTCTCGCAGGTCGCGAATAAAGGAAACCATCACCAGGCCGTTAAGGATGGCAATCCCGGAAAGTGCGATAAAACCAACGGCTGCGGAAATGGAGAAAGGGATATCCCGCAACATTAAAGAGAGCACACCGCCGGTTAATGCGAGGGGTATACCGGTAAAGATAATTGCCGCATCTTTTATGGAGCGAAGCGCCAGCAGGAGAAGCCCCATAATCAACACAAGGGTCAGCGGCACTACAATCGATAAGCGTTCAGTAGCAGACTGTAGCGTTTGATAGGTTCCGCCGTATTCAACCCAGTAACCGGGTGGTATTTCCACTTTATCGGAAACGGACTGCTGTACATCAGTAACAAAGCTACCCAGATCCCTACCCCGCACATTGGCCGTTACCACTACCCTGCGTTTACCGTTCTCGCGGAAAACCTGATTGATACCGGCAGTGAGTTCCAAGCTGGCAATTTCCTCCAGGGGCACATAGTTGCCATTGGGTCGATGAATCGGCAGTTTCTTTAGCGCATCCAAATCCTGGCGCAATACCTCTGGCAAACGCACAACAATATCGGTGCGGCGGTCTCCTTCATAAAAGCGGCCAGCAACCGTACCTCCCAGGGCGGTTGCCAGCTGCTCCTGTACTTGGCTGATGGCCAGCCCATACTGGGTTAGTGCGGCTTGGTCAGGAACAATGGCAAGAACCGGTAAACCGCTGGTTTGCTCCATCTGTATATCAGCAACGCCTTCTACACTGCCTATAGCCGCTTCAATTTCACTGCCCAAACGCTCTAATTGCTCGAAATCATCGCCAAAGACTTTGATCGCCAATTCCGCACGTACCCCCGCTAAAAGCTCGTTAAAGCGCATCTGGATTGGCTGGAGAAATTCATAGCGGTTGCCGGGGATTGGCTCTACCAGCTTTGCCAGCTCTTCTACTAATTGCTCTTTCGGCTTATCCGGATCTGGCCACTGAGACCTGGGTTTTAGGATAATAAAGTTATCGGCAACACTTGGGGGAACGGCATCGGTAGCCACTTCCGCAGTCCCAATTTTGGCGAATACACGCTCCACTTCGGGCAACTCTTTAATCCGCTCCTCCAGGGATTTTTGTAGTGCAATCGCTTGTTCCAGGGATGTGCCGGGAATACGCAAGGCGTGCATGGCAATATCGCCTTCATCCAGATTCGGCACAAATTCGCTACCCATTCTGCTTGCCGTATAGCCGGAAACCAACACCAGTAGCGCAGCAATAGCGACAACCATGCCACGCTGGCGCAGTGCAAACTCCAGGGCCGGGCGATAAAAGCTATTCAGCTTCTCAAGTGCAGGGTTTTTCTTTTCGATCACCGGTTTGCGGAATAGCAGCGCTATGCCGGCTGGCACCAAAGTGATGGAAAGAAACATCGCAGAAAGCAGCGCAATCACCACGGTAATTGCCATCGGATGGAACATCTTGCCCTCCACTCCAGTCAGGGCAAAAATGGGTAAATACACGGCTGTGATAATGAACACACCAAACATGGCCGGGCGAATCACTTCCCGCGTCGATTGAAATACCAGGGTAAGCCGTTCTTTTAGATCTAACTGGCCACGCTCGCGGGCGGATTCGCTGAGGCGTCGCAGACAGTTCTCGACAATAATGATGGCTCCATCCACCAACAAGCCAAAGTCCAGCGCCCCCAGACTCATCAGGTTTGCACTTACGCGGGCCTGAACCATGCCGGTGATGGTCATTAACATGGCCACCGGAATGACCAGCGCAGTGAGAATTGCTGCGCGAACATTCCCCAGCAGCAGGAAAAGAACCGCGATAACCAGCAGCGCACCTTCCATAAGATTGGTTTGGACCGTGCGCAGTGTCTGGTCAACCAGACCGGTACGATCATAAACTGCTGTCAATGTGATACCAGGCGGTAGACTCTGTTTGATTCTCTCTAATTTTTCACCAACTGCACCTGCAACGGTGCGACTATTTTCGCCAACCAGCATGAAAACGGTGCTCATCACCACTTCCCTGCCGTTCTGAGTAGCCGCCCCGGTGCGCATTTCGCGCCCCTCTTCGATCTTGGCCAAGTCGCCAAGTCGAACAGCAACGCCATTCACTTCCGCAACCAGGAAATCCTTCAGTGTCTCTAACGAGTTTGCCTGCCCAGGAACCCGCAACAACCACTGGGCGCCACTGTGTTCAATAAAGCCTACACCGCGGTTACGATTGTTCTCCTCGATCGAGCGAATCAGGTCTTCCTGCGTCAGGCCGAATGCCAGCAGTTTCTCTGGTTCTATAGCAATCAGAATTTCTCTCTTAAACCCGCCGATCGGATTGACTTCCACCACACCAGGTACACGCAGTAACTGCGGGCGCACAATCCAGTCATGCACCGAACGTAAGTCTTTAGGTGTTACCGCACTGCCATCAGCATTGGTGGCTCCGGGTTCGGAGTCCACTGTGAACATAAAGATTTCACCAAGACCTGTGGCGATGGGTCCAAGCTCCGGCTCCAAACCAGCAGGCACTGCACCACGTACACTAGTGAGCCGTTCATTCACTAACTGGCGGGCAAAATAAATATCGGTGCCATCCTCAAAAATCACCGTAACCTGAGACAACCCATACCGTGAAACGGAGCGTGTATAAGCAAGGCTCGGCAATCCAGCCATTGCATTTTCCACTGGGTATGTAACACGCTGCTCAACTTCTTTTGGGGTATACCCCGGTGCCTCCGTATTAATAACCACCTGGATATTGGTGATATCCGGTACTGCATCAATGGGCAGCCGGGTGAAATTCCAAATGCCCAAACCGCATAGTAAGAGCACAAGTGCAATAACCAGCCCGCGATTTTGAATTGAGGTTCTTATCAAGTACTCAAGCATGTCGAACCCTCAGTGATCGTGAGATGCACCGGACTTTTCAATGTCCGCTTTAATGATATAGCTGTTGTTGGTGACATATTCGATTCCCGGTCGAATCCCCCCCAGCACTTCAACCCAATCACCGGCTTCACGCCCTAACTCCAACATACGCACTTCATACTGGTCGCCCACCTTGGCATAAACGACAGTAAAATCGCGAAACGCCTGTAAACCGGAACGCTTGACGGCAAGAGGCACCTCATATTCAGCAACTTGGATATCGCCGTTTACAAAAGAACCCGGTGCGAGGCCTGCGGGAATATCTTGCAGTGACACTCGAACGGCGGTGGCCTGGTTGGGTTTCATCAAAGTATCAATTTGCTTCACTACCCCGAGCAGAGGAGTTTCCAAGGACTTGATATTTACGGAAACGGGCGCGCCCTGGCGAATCTGGGGGCGTGTCGAGGGAAAAACATCCAACTCTGCCAACAATGCAGTATCATCGGCAACCGTTAATAAAACTCGACCTGCGGTCTGTTCACCAGGGTTTACATTGCGCTGGACTACTACACCGGCAATTGGGGACTGAATAGTGTAGGTGTTTAGGTTTTGATTGCTGTTAATGGCAATTAGGGGTTGCGCTTTATTAACGCGCTCTCCCAATCCCACCTGCACAGTTTCTACAAAGCCATCGAAACGCGCACTAATTTCACGAACCTGCTCTGGATCTACAATAAGCCTGCCGTAAGCGCGGCTGGTTTCACTCATCCTGGCTGGGCCAACGGTTTCCGTATCAATTTCCATGGATTCAGCAATACCGGATTCGATACGGGTTCGCCCCTCAAAATTATCGTATTGCCAACGGTATTCTTGCCCCTGGTACTTGGCTGTTAGAGTCACAACAAATGAGTGGGGCTCATAGATCACCATATCACCACGCAGGTAATCCCCCTCAGGCCTGAATTCGATGTGGTCCTCTCCATCTCCAAGCCTTGTAAGAATCACTTTAAGATCAACCTGTTGAGGATTAACCAGCTCTCCATCGTTACTCACCCAAACCCGAAACTCCGGGGGAACACCAGTTTCATAAATACTTAGCTCAACGGCAAAATCACCTTCTCGCAACATGCGCCCACGATTGGGCCCTTTTTCCGGTTCCGCCTCTGCGACAGCTCCGGCCGCATAGACACTGCCGCTGCCACTAAGGATCAAGGAAAGTAAAGCACTGAATATCAGGCTGGAAAAAACTGCGGATCTCATATCTCGCTCTCGCTTATCTGTGCCACTGACAGGCCGGTGAGTTTTTCAATTTCAATCAGGCTAAGGTGTGCGTTGTACTGTGCCTGGAGCAGTGAAAGCTGCGCATCGCTAAGTCCCTGTTGGGCAAGTGCCAATTCCGAGTAGTTATAGCGGCCACGTCGATAGGCTTTTTGCGTAGCGGTGAGCGCTTTATCCAAACTGGGAATCATTTTTTCATTCAAGGCGGCAGCTACGTGGCGGTGATGCTGTAGCCTTTGGGACATCACAAAGAGCTGTGTATCCAACTCAATCTCTTTCGCATTTCTTTCTGCTCGGAAACGATTTTGTTCCGCCCTCAAAGCAGATACCTTGCCGCGATTACGATCACTCTTACCTAGTGGGATTGCGAACCCTGCCACCAACCCATAATCTCCACTCGCTTCGTTGCGACGAATTCCTGTATCAATCCGCCACTGAATGCCCGCTTCTGCACGTGCCAAATCAATTTCCGCCTGCGCCACGCGCTCGCGGCTCATGAATATTTCCAAATTTGGGTTGCTCGCCACCAAGCTTCGCAATCTAGATAAATCAACTTCTGGAATGACACTGGAAAGAGAACCAACTACCGCACGAAAACTGGGCTCTCTGGAGCCCCACTGGGCAGCCAATTGATATCTGGCAATATCCAATTCGTGCTCGACATCTTCCACAGCTAAGAGTCGACGCTGCAAGTCGACTTCCGCCCGAAAAGCATCGGCTTCATTCGTTCTGCCAACACTAACCTGACGATTAATTTCAGCGGCCATATTGCGAGCCAGGTCGACTGCTCTTTTAGCAATTTCTAGGCGTTCCTGTTGCGCCAAGACCTGGAAAAAGTAACGCGCAGTATTAGCGGCAACTTCTAACTCAAGAACCTGCTTTTCGGCCTCAATCACGGAAGTCTTACTGCGTGTAGCCAATACACGTTTTTCTGCGAGATCACCCTGTAATAGCCAACTGATGCCGACTGTTATCTGGGAACTGCCGTTGCCATCGCTGTCCTTTTCCTCCCCCACCCCCTCGGCGGCAACACTAAGCTCCGGGCGTGGTCCAAGCTTGGCGTGCTTGGATAAAGCATCCACAGCCTCAAACTGATATCGGTAACCCGCCAGTTCAGGGTGATTTTGCAAGCTTTTAAGAATTGCCTGTTCATAAGTAAGTCCCGATAACTCCTCGCCCTGTTCTGCCCTAAGGGGTCCACTTAATGCGACTAAAAAGAACACGGCTCCGGCCACAAAAAACCGATCAGCAATCGGTTTTTTAGTTATGACTAAACGCAAACAATTAAACACTTCGACTTCCTTAGTGGGAGAACAGGGTTTCGACGGTGTGGTGGAGCGCATCCACCGAAACAAGGCAAGTGCCTGTAAGAGCCACAAACATTCCAGCTAATAACAAGGGGGGTAAGCTGCGCCCCTTATCATCAGACAGCAAGTAACGAATACGGGCATCCAATTGGTCAAGAGCGAAATAACAGACCATTGCTGAAGTTCTCTCTTTGGGCTGCAACCCATTAGAGATACGGGTTACTTTTAGCAGGGTTTGGGCGATAAAAGTCTCATTCCACCCCTGTCTATGGGCATAAGCATCTGCACGCTGCTCCATACACAGCGCCATCTGTCGATTCAAGTAATTCCCCAAACGCGTAGGGAAAAAGCTGGCAAACAAAGCGAATATTAATTTCTTCAGAGGATCAAATTTTTGCGCATGGGCTTCCTCATGCAGGCGTACCACCTCAAATTCTTCCGCTGTTAACTGGTCTCGCAGACCGCTGGTATAAAACCCTTGCGGACGGAGCAGACCACTGGTGAAAGCTTGGGGACCCTGAGCCTGGATAATGCTCTGATCAGACTGATCCCTTTCGCAAAGTTGCATTAACAAACGGAGCTGGGCCAAATGGCGATGAGCTCGTTTAAAACTTTGAAACACCAAAAACCCGGTAAGAAAAAGAAATGCAATGGTAAAAACACCATGCCAACTGTAGAGGTTAAAAGCATTGATATGGTGCCAGTGCGCCAGTGATGCAACGCCCCCCAAAAGGCTGGGGAATGCCAGGATAACAGCGGCAGTGGAAGCCGCGAACCACGGCAGCAATACCGCACTCCACAGCAGTAAACGCCGGCTACAGGCAGACAAGCTAAGTGAATACCGGGAAACGGAAAGGCTGGCAGCTGATACCAGTAAAATACCGACAAACAGGCCAAGTGCTGCAATAGTCAGCAGGTTTAGCCAGAGTGCAACCTGCCCCAAAATCATTAGCGATCACCCTGCTGGCGCTTAATCTTCTGGCTTTCGATCAACTGCTCCAGCTGCTCCAATTGGCTTTCGCTTAACTCCGATGAGATGGAGGTAAATGCGGCTACCAACCCGTTCTCATCATCAACGAACTCACGAGTAACGTCTTGAATCAGTTGCCCGACAAACTCGTAGCGTTCCACTGCCGGGCTGTATTGGAATGCATGCCCCTGCTTCTCCCGGGACAGCAAACCTTTCTTGAAGAGACGCTCCAGCGTGCTTTGGATGGTATTGAGAGATCCTCCACGGGCCCGGCTCAAGTCCGAGTGGACCTGTTTGGCATCCGCAGACTTTCTATCCCAGAGATATTGGAGTACCTGTTTCTCAAGATCACCGAGTCGCATAGACCATTATTCCAACTGTTAAAATCATTCCTTAAATGATGGTAGAGCGGCAAAAACCGATCGTCAATAGGTTTTTAAAATAGAGAAAGAAACATGATCAAAGCCCCTTTCGGGCTCCAAATCACTTGAGCTAAGTTACTTTAATCAAAGGCTAAATCAGCTCACTACATTTAGGACTCTTGTCCATAAATCGCTCCGAAAGCCCCATGGGGCGAGCCATGAAGAGCACATCTGCTGCATCGCAGTTCTTGCAAGGGGCTAAGTCCGTCCGTGTCGAGATGCGCTTAACATCTACAGCCTTCAAGGCTTTGCGAAATTATTCAGAGTCTCCCAAGATTTCATATAAATTCGCTCGGTTAAATTTCCAACAACAGTGTGCAACATGTAACTTTTTGAGAGGTGATTGATTAAAGTCGCGACTTTAATCTCACTGGTTAAGACCGTTTATTTCAGGAGCCTCAGGTCTTGGATCCTTGGTACAACAGTTTGGGGGGCATGATCCCTGGTCAACTGAGCGCAAGCTCAGCTGTGCCGGCCTCGCTTTCCGAATCGATACCGGCTGGGCCGTTCTCGGTTGGATCAAAGCTGTCGGCACGTGCCATGCGCCAGGCCCGGGCATAGAAGCCCCCCTCGTCATGTGCCCTGAGCAATTCGCCAGGCTTTAGGTAGACGTGGATTTGCGAAAATAGCTGAACTTCTGTGCCACCGGTACGGCGTACTAGGTGTTTTCCTTCTAGCTGTGCTGGATGCTCTAATCCGGCGGCGGCTAACATCTCGGCCAGGGTACTAAGGGTGTTGTTGTGGAAATTATGTACCCTGTCGGCTTTCTCCGGCACCACCAGGGCTCGCTGTCGCAGCTTGTCTTGGGTGGCTACGCCCGTGGGGCACTTGTTAGTGTGGCAGGATTGGGACTGGATACAGCCGATTGCAAACATAAAGCCGCGTGCCGAGTTGGCCCAGTCGGCCCCTATAGCCAGCACACTGGCAATATCGAACGCCGAGATTATCTTGCCGCTGGCACCTATCTTGATCTTGTCTCGCAGGTTCAGGCCGACCAGGGTATTGTGGATAAACAGTAGGCCTTCGCGCAGGGGCACGCCGATATGATTGGTGAATTCCAACGGTGCTGCTCCAGTACCCCCTTCCTTGCCATCTACCACGATAAAATCTGGCAATATGTCACTTTGGAGCATGGCCTTTGCGATGCCCATAAACTCCCAGGGGTGTCCGAGGGCCAGCTTAAAACCCACTGGTTTACCGCCGCTAAGTTCCCTCAGTTGTTTGATAAAAGCCAGCAACTCAAGGGGGGTAGAAAAGCTGCTGTGGCTCGAAGGTGAGATGCAGTCCTCGCCCTCAGGCACGCCGCGGGTGGATGCTATCTCCGCAGTCACCTTGTGCCCAGGTAGGATGCCGCCATGGCCAGGCTTGGCGCCCTGGCTGAGTTTTAGCTCAATCATCTTAATTTGCGGGTTACGAGCCTGTGCCTTGAAGCGGTCTGGATCGAAGCTGCCGTCCTGGGCTCGACAACCAAAGTAACCCGAGCCTATTTCCCAAATCAGATCGCCGCCGAACTCGCGATGATAGTGGCTGATGCTGCCCTCCCCTGTATCGTGGGCAAAGTCCCCTAACTTGGCGCCCTTGTTCAGGGCCCTGATGGCGTTGGCACTGAGGGACCCAAAGCTCATAGCGGAGATATTGAAGATCGAGGCCGAATAAGGCTGGCTGCACTGAGGTCCCCCTATGAGCACCCTGAAGCTCTTGTGCTCTCTGACCTCCTTGGGGCGTATGGAGTGATTGATAAACTCAAAACCAGGTTCGTAGACGTCAATCAAGGTACCAAAGGGTTTGGATGCATTCTCATTCTTGGCCCGGGCATAGACCAGAGAGCGTTGGGCCCGGGAAAAAGGCAGCTCGTCTTCTTCTCCTTCTAACAGATACTGGCGTAGCTCTGGGCGAACACGTTCCATGAGATAGCGAATATTGCCCAATATGGGGTAGTTACGGCGTACCGCATGGGATTTTTGAATCAGATCGTAAATTCCGAGGAGACTCAGAAGGCTGCTGATTGCGGCAATAGACCAGAGCCAGGAGTAAGAGTCCAACAGAGGCAGGCTGACGATAGTCGTGAAAACACAACAGCCAAAAAATGTATAGCGATTGAGCAGGAATAGTTTCATCATTGTATTTCGTACAGGCTATTGCTGTTTTCTCTCCTTGAAGAATGTATTTTCTACCAGCTCGGAGTCAATCGCATTTACGTGGATATTCTATGTAGTTACTTCACTAACTCACGTCTTGATCAATCTCGCCAAGAAAAAGGTAAGGTATCAATTAATACATAACCATCAATAAACTGCATATCATCGATATAAAAAGTCTCACAATAAGTTTCAGTTTTGAGAGTTATATATAATCCACTACGTCAAAAGACTGCCCAGTTTCATTGGTTAAAACTGCATGACGATACGCTTTTGCAGTGTCCGACGCTGAGATGCCGCTAGAACTATCCATACCCATCATATCCATGGTTTCTTTCACAAAATGTGGACTAACAGCATTCAAATGAAGCTTATGGCCGAGTTCCAACGCTGTGGCTTTCACAAAGGATTCAATGGCCCCATTCACTAGGCTGAGTGCAGAACCGCCCCGCATAGGATGTTGAGCCAAAACACCTGAAGTTAAAGTGATACTGCCTCCCTCTCGAATATAGTCACGGCCAATTTGGAAAATACTAATTTGCCCTAACAACTTACTGTTGATAGCTGCCTTAATTTGATCGAATGTCAGTTCCTCAACTGGCGCAAAAACTGCATTTCCTGTGGCTGAAACTACGGCGTCAACTTGGCCGACTTTCTCAAACATGGCCTTGATAGATGCCCTGTCCTCAATATCAACTCTGTAGTCGCCTTTGCTGTGACCTACTTTTACAACTTCATGGTCTTTAAGTTCAGCCACAACTGATTTACCAATGGTTCCGTTAGCGCCAATCACTACAATTTTCATGCTATAACCGTCCTTAGTTTGTTAATTAAAATATTCAGCTATTCTTTGGCCATAATGGAAAAGTTGTGCCTGTAAATGCACCACGCTAAAGGTTTTAGTGTAGCTACTAATCAAATGGAATCTTGTGTTCCGGTTTACCTTCAAACTCAACTCCTATCAGATAGCTTGCGCAATATATATTGGAAAACGCAGTGAAATGGTTTTGATTTGGATGTGAATATGATCCTTGTAGGTAATTTTTCATTGTGAGTTCATTTGATCTATCTCATCTTGCAGTTTCTCCAATTCCTCCAATACATTTAAAAATTTTTCACCAAATTTTGTAACTGTGTATTCAACCCTGGGAGGAATCTCGTTATAGCTCACGCGTTCCAAGATACCAAACTCTACGTTTTTACGGAGACATTCATTAAGTACTTTTGCACTCAGACCCTCCACACTGCGTACCATCTCTCCTGGTCGATTTATTTCCAAAGCCAGCAAACGGTAGACTGTAAGCGACCATTTACAGCCATAGATAGTCTCAACCATCCGGGCGCTTTGCTTTGGTGGCGCCTTTCTTAGGATTTTCTTTTTGTTTGGTTCCATAAATACTTACCAAAAAGTAACTAATACACCGAATTGTACCTACTTTTCATCAGGGCTTTGCTTTGCCTAGACTACTTGCACGCTATCTACATTATCTTATCGAGGAAAATTTGTGAACGAGACTATAGTTGAAGCTAAAGACAAAGATAGACGTGAGTTGGCCCTTGTTGTGGGAGGATCAAGTGGAATTGGGCTAGCTACTGCGGAGCAGCTGATAAAACAAGGGATAACGCCCATAATCGTTGGTAGTAAGGAAGCAAAGCTAAAAAAGGCAGAGGATTATCTATCTACCTATGGTGAAGTGAAAACGCTCCAGGCAGATCTTTACCAAGAAAAAGATGTCAGTGCCCTCATTGAGCTTATCGAGAAAGATGAAGCTCATTATCGATACTTGGTAAATGCTGCGGGTTATTTCAACCCCAAGCCATTTCTATTGCATGAAAATGATGACTATGACAGATATCTAGAAATCAATCGTTCGTTATTTTTTATTACCCAAGCTGTTGCGAGGAATATGATAAAGCATGGCTCTGGTAGTGTAGTTAATATTGGTTCTATGTGGGCCCAGCAAGCAATTAAAGTCACTCCATCTTCAGCATATTCAATGGCAAAGGCTGGGCTCCATGCCCTAACCCAGCATTTAGCCATGGAGCTTGCCGAGTACAACATAAGAGTTAATGCAGTCTCTCCAGCAGTCGTGAAAACACCAATTTATGAGAACTTTATTGATCCTAATGAAATAGATGAAGCACTATCCGGATTTGATTCTTTCCACCCTATTGGGAGAATTGGTGTGCCAAATGATGTTGCAAATGTTGTTAACTTCCTTCTAGGTGAAAACTCTAGTTGGGTTACCGGTGCAATTTGGGATGTAGATGGTGGTGTAATAGCTGGAAGAAACTAACAGATATCTATTAAGTTATTCTTTGTGAAGATAAAAAGCTCAAGTATGCCTAGTTAAATACTGTGGCCAAATCAGTCATAAGATTTGGCCACACTCTGACCTTTCTATCAGTAAGTTAATGAAAACCTTTTCTTAAGTAACAATATTGCCCAGCTGGAAAGTACAAATGGTGCTGTTAATACAATGATGCCAACATTGATAAAAGCCATTGCGATAGGCACGGTTAGTGCACTCCCAACAAGTGGAGCAAGCCATTGCTTACTTCTACTTGTTAAGGCAATAGCACAAAGTGATGCATTGTAGCCAAAGATTCCGGCAAGAATGAGTGTTGTCGATAAAGATAGAAGCTCAGCCAATAATGTGGCAAATAGTCCACCAATGATGCCCCAAAGGGCATGTAGTTTATTGGAAATGAAAATCCCAAGCAAAAAACAAGCCCCCGTAATGGCATTATTTTGGAAGATAATCTGTCCTATACCTTCGAATATCCCCCAAGTTGAGATTTTTTCACTCATCGATGTTATAGCTGGCTCTAGATTGAGTGCCGGAGCCATGGCCCAGATAACCCATATCACCAAAATGTATGGTGCGGTATAAGCCGGAAGAGGAAAGTGAATCATCATTAAGCGCATTATTAAAACGGTTAGAGCGCTTCCAGCAATAATTAAGAAAACGGTGATTGACGATGGTGCATATAAAGAGAAAATGACTACACCAATCAATGCGCCATTGTACCCAAATAGCCCCTCTTCAATATCATTCACCGGGTAATGTTTAATATGTGCAAAAATTGTTGAGGAGATAACACCAACTAGGGCTCCAATAGCCATAGTGATGGAGTTAACTGCCACACCAAACAAAAACAAAGCTCCACTCAATGCGTTCTTCTGTAGGATGACTTGGCTAATTCCCCTGAGTAGGCTGACAAGGGAACAACTGACCTTTGTGCATATCGATTTCTTCATAAGTCGCTCAATCTAATTCACTCCTTTGAACTCATTGACAATATGACGAATGAAATACTGAAACTTCTGTAGATATTGGTAGTCGATACTCTTTCAGCAATTTGATTGTTTTAAATTAACTATTGGTTAGGTATTGTAAACGCATATTGATTTGCCTGACTGACTTCTTCAATAGGTACTGATCGCCATGGATCGACGTGATTTTTCTAAAGTTTTTTTGGGGGCTGCCATCGCATACACCCTGCCCCAGCCACTCTTTGCGTTAGACGCTTTATCAAATAATACAGCGAAAGGTGTAGACGAGCTCCAACGTCTTGTACGTCATCGTATTCTTAAGCAGCATGGGGCACATGCCGCGGTTACAGGCACCCTGAAGCCCTCTGGTCGTCGCATCATTACCGTTCGGGATCCTGAAGCCAAGGACGACTACCAGCTAGGCGGTGATACCATTTTTGAAGTTGCCTCGCTAACTAAGATTTTTACCGCCCTGCTATTAGCTGTTGAAGTCGTACATAAGCGCGTAAGGCTCGACGACCCACTTCAGGATTACGTACCAGACGGAGTAAAGGCTCCAACTTTTAAAGGACGACAAATCACCCTCACCGACTTGGCTACACATGGTGCTGCATTGCCGCTTAGGCCCAACAACCTTGCTACATCGGTACCCGATGCGCCGAATAAATATGCAGGTTATTCCTTTGAACAGCTCTATGGCAGCTTACCAAGCTACCACCTGCAAACTAGTCCAGGCTCTCAATTTAACTATTCAAACCTGGCTTTTGGACTTTTAGGTCAAGGCATTGCTTTGAAGTCAGGCCGCTCTTTTGCAGAGATACTGCGAGAGCGTGTAACAGAGCCACTGGGGTTAAGTGACACTACTTTAGAGGATGACCCGAGAAAGGCAGCACGACGCGCTCAAGGCCATGACTTTTACCTCAGCCCGATTGGCCCCACTAGTGATGGTGTGCTCGCACCGGCTGGTGGTTTGCGCTCTACTGCCAACGATCTCCTCACTCTTCTCGACTTGTTCACTAACGGCCAGGGCCCTAAGGATTTGGTGGCTGCCTCGCGTTTGATGTTGTCGGTCGATAGGCCTGGAGGCAGTGATATCACTCGCATGGCCCTGGGTTGGCGTAGAACGACGACCCATGGCGAAACCTATTATTGGTCTAATGGCAGCAGCGATGGATCACGCACATTTATGGGCTTTAACCCAGCACGGAGAGCCGGTGTTGTTGCCTTGGCAGATGCTGCGAGTGGCGAAGGATTAGACGATATCGGCCACCATTTTTTGAACCCCCAGCAAACAGTATCTACTAAGATCGTCCCCACCCCAGATTTCATTACTTTACCTGAGAAAGTTCTTTTAAGGGGGATCGGGCGCTATGAGCAGGCTAAGAACGATGTCATCGAGATTAGTCGTGGCTATACGGGCCTTATTGTTTCAGCGGGATACGGAGAGTTCGTCATTCGGCCGCAATCATCCACACTATATGCATCTAAGATGGTACCAGGGCTAACTATCGAATTTGAAGGCGCCGATGTGGGCCCTGTCGTTTCGCTGATCCTCCGTCAAGATGACAAAACCTATATCTACAAGCGTGTACCATAACGTGGAAGTCCAGAGAAGAGCTTAAACTCTTCTCTCTTCTCTTTATTATTAAGAAGGCCCCTACCCACTCAACGTACAGTAAGAACACATAGTTTTTATACTTCGTGATTGGGATGGAATTGACAAGGACAACTTACATAGCGGCCGGCGATCAGCAATTGTTAACATAATTCAACATTAGCAAAAGACAGTTCAAGTTTTTGTGGTTTCAGCGGGCCACATGGGAAATAGTTGAAACCCCCAGCGCAAAATCATCTGGGCTCAATTTAGGGGGTAAGTTTATCTCTTAAAATGGGTAACTTGGTGTTTTCATTTTGATCTTAGAAATTTAATTAGATCAATACCTCCTGGTGAGATGCATGCTGAATCGATTGAATTTATTCATGTATACGCTTGGGATTTCTCAATAAGTTTTGAGGGGCATTTCTGAGAGATTTTTCCGCCTTTGTGTTGAGATTACTTGCAGAAATTCATTTCTCTACTAATTACATACCTTATCCCTACGTCGTTAAGGATGCTCAGAATTTACTCATTATTGGGGATTTTGATAATAATTTCGATACTAATTTTGGAGAGTTCATATGAAGATGTCCTACCGGTGGCTTAAATATACCCTCGCCACACTTGTCAGTTTCACAGCGGCTTCACAGATGGTAATTGCGGGCAATAAGGATAATCTAATTACTAATCCGGCGGCACTTGAAGCCATGGGTTTTGATAGGGCGGCGTCTAATGTATATGTAGCTGAAGGGCTTGACCCAGAAAGTCCATTTGATTTTCCCTTATATGCATCGGGTAATCCTGATTCCCAAGAGGGGCTATTCCCCACAGGGAGCACAGACTATTCACCAATTATGCCGAAGTCATTTATTGGGCGACAGGATACTACTGGGTCGGAGTGGTTATATTCCGCAGGAGGTGGTACTGAGCTGAGCCGGCTCGGCACTGAGCGGTTTGCCGATGCCCAATTTTGGGATCTACCCAATGGGGGAACCTTGGAGTTTTTTCGGTGGTGGTGGACTGATAATGACCCCAATTCTGCGATGGCAGCTATGCTATTTGAGGTTTGCCAACCGGCCTTCGGTGCTGGTGCAATAACATTCACACTTGTAGTCAATAGTACGAGCACTGATGCAGCTAATGGATCAACCGCAATTAACATCCCTAGCCGCCCGATTAATACACAAAGCTGTTATTACCTTGCAAGGGTAAGGTTTGATGCTGCTACCAACCTTCTAAGACTGCAAAAAGTTCGGCTCCAATTTATTCACCCATGAGATTGTTCAAACGCTAGTGGTATTCTTATGTGAGGTCTCCTCTGTATGGACGAGGCCTTGCTCATACTATTCATCACAAATGATTGTGGTCTAAGGTATACCATATTTTTCAGCGAGGCGTTCAATATCCGCTTGGGATCTAGAGTTCTTGGGACATTTGGCTCTAAACCAGGGGTTCAGATCGCTATCACTGCCAGCCGGTAAATCTTTCAGGTCAAAGCATTTATCACCGAGTTGAACAAAAGTACCTGTCGCTGTTGTGTAGAGGGCATCTTTTGTTTGAAGCTGGCGAACTTTGTTGTTCTCTCGATCTAAAGCTCTCTTTAACCTCGGATCAAAAACCACCGCTTTGCTTTTTGCTCCAGATTCAGCGGGAACCGTTAAAGTAACGGCTTTTTGAGACGATAAGTTTTCGGGCTGAGTAGTATTTGCTAGGTCTCTATGTTCACTGGTTGTCACTCTAATCGGGGCTTCATGTTTTTGCTGAATTCCTGATGAGGGCGGTTTTGCAGTAGCTGAAGCTGCAGGCAATACTTCATTCTGCCCTACTTTCGGTTTTGTAGTGGTTACAGACCTTTTGGGCCTACCTGCACTGTCTGGGCTGTTTATTGGCGAGCTCGCAGTCGGTTTTTTATGTTTTAAGATAAACCTAATTGTAGATTGTTTGTTCAACTGATTATCTGGTGGCACGGAAACTGGAATTGTCAATAAAACCATATGCAAACTCAGTGCTATCGCCAGGGAAACCCAAAGGCGCCATGAAATTGATGTTTCGTTATCTTTATATACTAAGGGGGGAGGCTGGAGTTCCATCTGACTTAAATACCACTTCCGTAGAATGCCTCGGCAAGCACCCAAAAAGAAAAGATCTGACCTGTTGGCTTGCGAGGTTCCAGATCTGACTAGATTTCAGCCAAAAAGTTCTTTGTAAGTAATCCCCTGGTTTATATGGCGAAGTCCAACCCATGCTTTAAATATGAAGAGCTACCTAGATTGCTAACATAAGTGACACACGTCTGATCGCCAAAAAAACCAGCGGACTCAAGTAATTTAACACCTTCCTTGGGCGAGTATTGATTCGGAACACTGGATCATCAATGCGTCTTTTGGGTATCTTGCCAATTTCTAAACTCGCAAGGAAAGAAAAATCACTACTGAGGAGATTGGCGCTTCATCATGACACTAAGAGCATGAGTGGTATTCAGACAGCGAAGTTCAGTAAATTTTCAAAGAAAGGCTTGGTGCTACCAATGAAAAAGCGAAAACCGCTAGACCCGGTCAGAACTGGGATAAGTTCAATAATGCTTTCTTTTCAATGGGGGCAATCATAATAATCCCATGATGGTTGCGAAAAGCCACCCTTTCCCAAAATATCTGGCCTCCCCTTGTACATGGAGTAGACTTTTAGAATTTGCTGAAAAGCTACATATACATAGTCGGGAGATTTAATAAACCTATCTTCCCTGAGGCTCCAATAATACATGGCATCACTATTATAAATAGCAAAGTGGTAATTTCGTTTTCTTGCGCTGGCTAATCCACTTCGAACTTCCTGTGAAGGCAAGTATAACTTGAAGTATACAGCCTGCTTTATAACCTCCTTCAAATTTACATGTTTAAAGTTGGTGATAAAATATGCAGCCTCCGATCTTTTATGTGGGGCAATAATACAGTAGTTAGCTATTCCCAGAAGTCGGTCCGCATCAGATTTTGCCCTGTTTGAGAAATCACTACCAATAAACCAGTAAATCACTGTCGTTATTATGGTGGGGGTAACCAAAATAAGTAGAACGCTAAAAGCTATCGTGAGAAAAAATTTTGTATTGATCGTATTTGAAGCCATATAAGGCAACCTGCTGACCACACTGAAAAATTTAATAGTGAAGTATTTCGTTGTTATTTGGGGGGATTAAAAACAGGCTTGAATACTAAAGCTACCTGATGCTCCTGGCCGCTGTCTTTTAACGGAATGACTCCTGAAGTGACTCTTTCTCCATCCAGCGTCAGTGATTCGATCTCTCGCGGACAGCCACCGCAATTACTGATGTCGATCTCATAGCGACTGCTGCCAAAGCGCAGCGATAAGTGATAGTTATGCCAGTTTTGCGGCAGGCAAGGTTCGACCACCAAGTGATTACCGTCGAGAATTTTTGCCCCAAGTAATGCCTCTAGTGCACTGCGATAAAGCCAGCCGGACGCTCCGGAATACCAAGTCCAGCCACCGCGCCCCACATGGGGGGCCACGCCGTAGACATCGCCGGCTAATACATAGGGCTCTGTGCGATAGCGCTTTACGCCTTCAAGGGTATCGGTGTGGGTAATTGGGTTTAACAAATTAAAGTAATGCCAAGCCCGCTCGCTCTGTCCGAGTCCGGCCGCGGCCCAGACGGCCCATGTGGCGGCGTGGGTGTATTGGCCACCGTTTTCACGAATTCCCGGTGGATAACCTTTGATATAGCCGGGGTCCTTCTTGGTTTTGTTAAACGGTGGCTTAAGCAACAGTATTTGCCGGGCGCACTCGTTTACCAGGTGCTGGTCGGCCGATTCCATCGCTTTACGGGATCGCTCAGTGGGTTCCTGCTGGGATAGCACCGACCAGGTTTGTGCAATCAGGTCGATTTTGCATTCATCGCTGTCCTTAGAACCAATCGGCGTGCCGTCATCGTAATAAGCGCGCCGATACCAGGCGCCGTCCCAGCCGCTGTCTTCTACCTGCTGACGGAAATTTTCTCCCAGCTGACGGTAGTATTCTGCCAGTGCAGAATCGCCGATGTAGTCGCACAGGGGTGCCATATCCCGACAAACTCGCAGTAAAAACCAGCCCATCCATACACTCTCACCGCGGCCGGTGGTACTGATACGGCTGAAGCCGTCGTTCCAGTCGCCGTTGCCGATTACCGGTAGCCCGTGCGGTCCTACGGCGCCGGCGCGCTCAATTGCGCGGCAGCAGTGCTCGTACAGAGATCCGGATTCATCGCTGCTTTCAAACTCGGCGTAGCGTTCGTGCTCATCTTTGCCCAGTGGTGCCCCGGCAAGATAGCTGACCGGTTCATCCAGGATTTGGTAATCACCCGTGGTGCGAATGTATTGGGCTGTAACAAATGGCAGCCACAATAAGTCGTCGGAGCAGCGGGTGCGCACACCGCGTAAGGGATTTTCATGCCACCAGTGCAGTACATCTCCATCCTGGAACTGGCGTGAGGCAGTGCGCAAAATATGTTGGCGTGTCCAATCGGGATGTGTCCACAGCAGTGCCTGTACATCCTGAAGCTGATCACGGAAACCAAAGGCACCACTGGATTGATAGAAGCCGCTGCGGCCCCAGAGGCGGCAGGCCAGGGTTTGATAAGGTAGCCAGCGGTTTACCATCAGCTCGGTGGCCTTATCGGGCACTCGCACCTGAACAGAGCGCAGATAATTCTCCCAAAACTGTTCGAACTCGGCCTGGGAGTTTGCGGCTCTTTGTGGATCCCGGAATTCACCGGCCAAATCCAATGCCTGGGCACGATCAATCCCCTCCCCCATCACAAAATAAATGTGTTGGGTTTCGCCGATAGCCAGATCAATATGGACTTGATAAGCGGCGCAAGGGTCGCCGCCAGACTGCACCTTCCCGGAGAGGCCAATCCGAAACAGTGCCTCCGGTGCCTGTGGGCTCCCGGTACTGCCAATAAACTCATGCCGATCTGTGGTCAGACCGTGAGGTGGCAGGCTGGCAGTCAGGAAGGCGACACCGGGTTTGGCATCCGGGACAAAGGCGTTGCGGGCCAATAACGTATTGCTTTCTGGTATGAACTCATTGACCTGATGAGCCCAACTGTTGCCGCGGGTCAGTCCCATTACCCACTCCACGTAGTAGGTGGCAGTTAATCGGCGAGGCCTGTTCCAGCCATTTTTCAATGTCAGCCGGCCAATTTTCACCGGAGCAGTGCGATCGACCGTAATACGCCAGGACTGCTCAAGGCCGTGGCTGTTATGGCGATACTCGGTGTAACCTGCCCCATGCCTTACCTGATAGTCGGTCTCGGCGGGCCGCGGGGCCGGGGTTGGAGACCAAACCTGGGCGCTCTCTTCATCGCGTAGGTAGAGGGTTTCACCACTGGGGTCGCGGACCGGATCGTTATTCCAGGCGGTCAGCCGGTGTTCACCACTGTTGCCGCTCCAGGTACAGCAGGAGCCCCCTTCGGATACCAGACAACCGAAGTTGGGATTAGCGATGATATTTACCCAGGGTGCAGGAGGGCGCTGGCCCGGTTTTTCCGGCTTGCCTGACTGTAGATGCAGGATGTACTCGCGCCCATCCGCTGAAAATCCACCCAGGCCATTATCAAATATAAGATCATTTGGGCGTTGCAGGGCTGGTGTTGGTAACTGGACATAACCTGCAGATTGCACCGGTACAAAAGGAGGCAATGGCTGCATCTGAGCCTGTAGTGCGGTGGCACTATTCTCCAGCTGTGTGGCCACTGGCCCTGCTGAGGAATCGAGCAATACCCGTGCTGCAGCCAAAAGGCCCATACGATCAGACTCTGGCAGCTCCTGGCCTGGCACTATCACCACTGAGCCGTTTAGTTTGCGCATAGTACGACCGCGAATATCGGCGATCATCTCCTGTAACCTGTCGCGGGTCTGCTGGGAATAACCGGCGGAATCCTCATCAACAATAACCAGGTCAATAGCCAGGCCGCGGCCGCTCCAGAGAGTGTGGGCTTGCAGAATGGGCTCGGCAAAATCAATGCCCTGCTCACTGCGCACCTGCAGTAACAGGATTGGGTTATCTCCGGAGATGCCACGGCTCCACAGGCAACGCTGAATATGATGACTGCGGGCCAATACTCGGGAAGAGGCGCGCAGCCCGCCGGAGGGAGCTAGTACAGCGGAGAGCAACTCCATCATCCAGTAGACATCTGCCGCGGGGATACGCAGGTTGTGTAATTCCTGTTCAGACTGCATTCGCGCCAGGTCGTATACCCAACGTGCCTTGGGCCGCGAGCGATAAGAGCGCAATACAGCCAACAACTCCCGGCGTGATTTACTGGCGCCAGTCAGGTAGATCACTTCGACTTCAGAATGAGGCGAAATAGAAATTTCTTGGGCTGAGGCAATTACCGGGTCTAATACAGGGCCAGTGGTTCCCGTGAAGCCTTCCAGGCCTCGTTGCAGAGCCAGAGGCCTTGCCGGGGACCCGCCGCGGCCGAGGAAACGTACCCGATCGGTTTCCCAGCCCAGCTGGTGACTTACATCGGCAGAAACCAATGCGCAGTGGGCTAGATATATCGGTTTTTCCTCGCCGCTGCGAGGCCGCCTTCGATAGAGCATCACCTGCTCATCGGGCAGGTACTGGCTCTCCACAAACAGTTTGGCAAAGGCGGGATGACGCTGGTAATCGCGTTCTGGCGCTAGCACCACCTCGGCATAATCCGCCAGCAGCAGGTGGCGGCTGCGATTGCTCTCATTTTTGATTACCAGTCGGCGAGCTTCTAAGTCATGCTGGGAACTGAGGGCAATGTGTAAGCGGCAGAATAACTCCGCTTCACGGCGCTGGAACTCTACTTCCTGTGGTGAGAAGTTGGCCATACAGTGGCCGGCGTCTCCGCCACAGGGGGCCAGCCCCACAGAAAACAGCTCGCCGCTGTCCAGATCGCGGACATAATTCCAGTGTCCGCCCTGGTGTTGGGTCGGATCTGGCTGCCAGCGTGTCAGGGCAAGATTGTGCCAATAGCTGCCACCTGAACCATCTGCTCCCAGCAGCAGGGTGTGGTGGCCGTTAGAGAGCAGGTTGTATTGCGGATAGGGTCTCCCCGGAAGAGCAGCCCAGCTCTGCAGGGCTCCCTCAGCGTGGAAACTGCGCTGTAGCCCCGGCTGTTGCCAGGGTCTTAGGGCCGGCCGCGCGGTGGGCAGGCGCTCGTGCAGTAGTGGCGTCAGGCCGGCAATGCGCACATCGCTGTGGAAGCGTTGTTGCATTATGTCATCGTGGAGGTAGTTATTAATGGCCAGTAGGATCATGCCCTGGTGGTGGCTCATATAGGAGCGCACAGTGCGTGCGCGTCGAGGTATAGCTTTGGCCGTACGGCCGTAGTCAATCGCTTCATACAAACCGAACTGGCCGTAACCACCTTCGGCACGAAGCTGGCGCAGGTTCTCCATAACCCCTGCGGCATCGAATGGTAGTGCCATCATGGAAGCATAAGGCGCTATAACCAGGCGTTCACCGAGGTCGCGACGAAAACCGATACCGGGCACTCCAAAGGCACGGTATTGGTAGTGCAATTGGCTATCCAGTTCGTAGTAACCGGATTCGGCGATACCCCAGGGCAGTTCGAAACGGCCGGTAAACTTGCGATGCACTTCAATGGCATTACGGCAGGCCCGCCCTATCAAACTGTGCTCTGGCGTTTCCATAAACAGCCGCGGCATTAAATATTCAAACAGGGTCGCACTCCAAGACATCAACACCACCCGGCGATGAAGGTGCCGAAATGGTCGCTCAAGGTGGCGCCAGTGGCGCGCCGGTACATCGCCTTTGGCAATAGCGAGGAAGCCGGTCAGGCGCGATTCTGAGGCGAGTAAATCGTAGTGGTTGGCGTCTAGTGCTGCATCGGTAATGTTGTAACCGATATGAAATAGATGCTGATCGCGATCGTAGAGGAAGGCGAAATCCATCTCTTCCACCCAGTTGAGTGCCCTGGTGGAAAGGCTGGTAATGTCTCGGCAATAACTGGCGGCATTTTCCCGTGCGCTTTCCAGTGCGCTGTGCATTTTTTCACACCAAGAGGCGGCTTCATCGTGCTCTTGTGGTTCTACAGCGAGGTGTTTTTGCAGTTGCAGCAGTTGTTGTTCTGCAGCATCGCAAAAGTCAGGCATGGTCGATAGGGAAACCGGGATTTTCAAAGTATCTGCCAGGGCGAGATAAGCTTTTCTGACATGCTTCACACCCTCCCGGCAGACTTTGGGTGGTACCTGCATAAGTCGCAGCCAGGGTTCGAGCGCCTCCTGATAGCGTCTCGCGGCCACCGCATGGCGGTGCAGTTCATCGAGCCATTGGCGTAGTCGACCAAGATCCTCTGCGCTGAAATTTTTTTCGTCACCCTCGATCAGCGCCAGCATCTGCTTCTGTAGCCAGGGTACATCTCTCTCATAGATATCGTCGATGGTTTGCCACCAGCGATTGTGCTCCGCGCCGGCTTGTAAACGTTGGCGAAACTGCGCTAGCTGCGCGTTGATCTCACGGATTTCATTGGGGGCGGAGTCCGTATCGACCGGCTGCAGGGTTTCTGCCATGGCATCGAGGGTATCGGTGATCCCCAGTACCAGCTGGCGTCCACTCAGTGGTTCAGTTTTCAGGGACTCCAGGCCGGAGGCCAGTGTTAGTAAGCTGCCGGCCAGGTTGCCGCTATCCACGGTGGATACATAGCGGGGGTTGAGCGGGTGTAGTTCGCGGGTTTCGTACCAGTTGAGGAAGTGTCCGCGATAGCGCTCCAGTCCGCGCATACGGTCGAAGCTGTTGTTGAGTCGAGCTAATAGCAGGCTGAGATCAACGTAACCAAAGTCGTAGGCGCTGAGAATAGAGAGCAAGCCCAGCCCGATATTGGTGGGGGATGTACGCCGGGCCAGGACCGCCAGGGGTTCTTCCTGATAATTATCTGGCGGCAGCCAGTGATCGTCAGGCCCCATAAAGTGTTCGAAGAAAAACCAGGTTCGCCGGCTTAGCAAACGCAACTCGCGCTTGTCCTCTTCTGTTAGAACTGATGGCTCCAGCTCTCGCGGTAAATTGATATGGTGAAGAAGTTGGGGTGCAAAGAGCCAGGCCAACAAAAACGGTGCTGCAGGTAAGAGACTGGCGGGAACCCAATAAGCCAAGCCTGCAGTTACCAATAGAGCGATCAGTGGGGAAACCCACATCGCACGCCAACTGCCAAACGCAGTCAGTGCACTGCTGACAGAGCGATTCACATGTGCCGCTGATGTCCACTGCAACAAATGGCGGTGGGAAACGCGCAGCCGATAGAGTGTGCGTACGATCGCATCCAACGCGTTAATCGCTTGCACCGGGAGCAGAACCAGCGATAGCAGCCAGTGTAAAAAGCGCTGCTGTAGAACCGCTGGCCCTCCCCGGAAATGAAGATGGGCGCGGCTGGGATCAGCGATGCTGCGCCAGACCATCGATAGTAATTCCTGCCATACTGATGCGGAAGACAACAAAAGTAGCGCCGAAGTCCAAGCCCAGGCATGGCCCGGTAGCCAACCGCTCCAGGCCAGCAGAAAAAGTGCCAACAGGCAGGGGGCCTCCAGGCTGCGTCGCAGATTATCGACGATTTGCCAGCGCTGAATTGTCGGTAAAGGGTTGTCGACTTGTTCACCGCTATCGACCGGTACACGTTTGCCCAGCCAGGAAAGTATCTGCCAATCACCGCGAATCCAGCGGTGCGAGCGGCGCAGCATGGCGAAAACATTAGGTGGGTATTGTTCGTAGAAGACTGCATCCGACAGCAGCCCTACACCACCGATGGCACCTTCGATTAAATCGTGGCTGAGGATGGCATTTTCTGGAAGATGCCCGGCCAGGGTCTGGGAGAAAACCTCCGGGTCGTAAATTCCTTTACCGGTAAATATCGCCTCGCCGAACAGGTCCTGGTAGGCATCCGAGACGGCGTGGGTGTAGAGGTCTACGGTGCGATCACCGGCAAAAATCTGGCTGAATAGGGTTCCATCAGAGCTAGCCGGGTCGGTTTCCACCCGGGGTTGTAAAAATCCATAACCTGCTACCACTCTTTGTGTGCTGCTGTTGACCACTGCGCGATTGAGTGGGTGCGCTATGGCACCAACGAGGCGTCGTGCGGTGTCTGGTGGCATCTGGCTGTCGGCATCGAGAGTGATGACATAGCGAATGCCTTGCAGTTGTTTGCGATCGCCAAAACAAGTGGTAAAACTTTGCTCCTCATTGCCAGACAGTAGTCTGTTGAATTCGATCAGTTTGCCGCGCTTGCGCTCCCAGCCCATCCAGCAGTTTTCCAACGCATTCCAGCGACGCTCACGATGTAATAGTAAAAACGGTGATCTGCCCTCATCGACCCTGTGGCGTTCGTTCAGGGCTTCAATAGATGCTTTGGCGATTTCTAATAATGTTGTGTCCTCACTGGTACTTTGTGTATCGGCGTCTGCAAAATCACTTAAAACTGCGTAAACAAGATTCCTATCTCCGTTGTTGAGGAAATTGATTTCCAGACACTCGAGAATCCTTTGCATATCCTCCGCATCGGCAAATAGTACCGGCATAACCACAACCGTGCGGTATTCACTGGATATGCCCTTATCAAAATCCAGTTTTGCTAGCAGGCGCGGGGGCAAGCAGTGGGTAATTAAACCGTTAACCAGAGCCAGGGCCATACCGACCACTGGCACTGCGGTAACCAGCAGTACCAATAACGTCAAAATGATAGAAGCACCGCTCCAGAGTAGATAAACAGCCAGGGCAAGTAGCGGTGGAATCGAGAAAAGAGCCAATCCGGAAAAGAATACCCTGGATGCCTTGTGCAATAGCTGCCAATGAAGGCGCTGCAGAAAGCCAGGGCGATAGTCCATCAGGGTTTCCAGCTGTGGACGCCCTTCATCTATCAGGTAGTATCCCACATGCCGGGTGCGCTTATCGGTTTTCTGTATGCCGCTCAGTTCCACCACGCACTGGGCAACCTGCTGCTCGGTTTTGCCACTGCCGCGTGCCAGCTTTTCTATCACATCCCGGTATCTATCGCGGGTTTCAAAATCCATTCGGCGGTAGGCGTCTGCAGGGTCTTTACGCAATATATGTTCTACACGGCTGAGGGACTCAACAAAATCCCGCCAGTTACAACTGCGCAGTTCTCGCAGGCTAATGATACCGCTGGCAATGCCAACGCTGAGTTCCTCTTCTGTAGCGGTATGTCCTCCCAGGGCATCCTCGGCCAGCTGCGCCAAGTGCTCCAATAGGCAAAGGCGCAAAAGTGCGGGCAGTGCCCAGAGTTCGCCGGTGGTTAAAACAGCATCCTCCTGGTAGTGCTCAACCAACAGGTGAATGGATTGCATATCTACGGGTTGGGAGAAATCGGTGATCAATGCATCGGCAAGGACATGTAAACGCAGGTCGAGACTGCCGTCTTCGGCAGACACTTGTGGCAACTGCTTTAAGTAGTTCACCGGCAGGGACTCACATACCAACTGCAGGGCTTCCTGGACCACATGGCGGTTATCTAGTAGCCACTCTTCACTGCGAGTACTTTTTTCGCCCGCCTCTACCCGAGTGGCGAGATGCCGATAGATTTTCTCGAAATGTTTTTCTAACTGACGCAAGTGCAGTCGCAAGCGGTAGCCACCACCGGTACCGACAGGGCTTGCGTGCTGCTTGGCCAGCGCGGCTATGTCTTCCAGGCGCTGCTGTTCATTATCCCGGTTCGAATTGTTACCAATCCCGTGGGCGGTACTCCCAGATTGAGTACCGCTTTGCTCGGACTTTGCATGTACAAAGAACTTGTACCCCTGGCGAGCGCCCTGCTTTTTCCAAAACCGCAATTTCATCGATGCGCTTCATTTCTTACCGGAAGAGTTGAGTGGCGAATTTGGCAGGCTATGTTGTCAGCGCGCAGAGCCTGTAATTGGGATTCCTGCAAATCCTGGAATACCAGAACCGGCAGGTTACTGTGGGATATAACGGAGTGGCAGACGGTACCCGTTACGTGTTGCTCACCGGTTTGCCAGTCGTGCGCGCTCATGGCAATCAGATCGACATCCTCTTCCGCAGCAGTGGCATAAATACACTCGGCGACATTCTGTGCAACCAGCAGCAAGGGCCGCACTTTGATGCCGTTTTCCAATTGGCGAGCCATCTCCTCCAAGTAGACTTCACCCGCGCGTCGATTGCATTCGACAAACTTTTCCCGTGTGGCGTGTTCTTCGCGGGTGATCGGCATTTTGCGGGGCATATCTGGCACAGCAATCACTTGCAGCAGAATCATTTCCATTTCTTGCCCACGCATCATTGATGCCGCCTGGCAAGCAACCCACTCGGAATGAGAGGAACCATCCATCGAGACCAGAATACGGCGGTAAGCCATGTTTTCCTGGGCTGGAGGTTTTAAACCCGGATGCACTATGATGAAGGACCGCCCAGAGCCACTAAAAATCTTTTGGGCGGTGCTGCCGAAGTCGAAACGGCTGACGCCACCCTTGCCGTATGCAGTGAGTACAATCAGATCGATATCGACCTCATCGCAGTACTCTACAATCTGCTCTGCTGGGCGCCCCTCCACCACAGACTGGCTTACAGTAATACCCTGCTCTGAAATGGGCTCAGCCAAACGGTTGAGGTAGCTACGCAGCTCTACTCTGCGCAGCCGCCAGTCCACCGGATCTATGCTCTGCTCTTCAGAATTTTGTACATGAAGAAGGTGAATTTTTGCACCACTGTTCTGGGCCAGCATAACTCCATGGGCGATGGCCTCTTCAGCGATAGCTGAGCCATCAAGAGGAAGTAGGATTTGTTTAAACGGCATCTCATTACTCCCTACCGGGGCCCGGCCTGGATCTTCACTAAATGTCATAAGGTTTTATGGCGGAAAGTTTTACTTGCTCGCTACACTGCTGTTCCGGGTTTTAACCTTGTGTTAAACGCGATCCCTGAAAAGCTCTCTAGCACGGTTAAGCTCAAGAGTATTGCAAAGTGTCTATGACGGTGTTGCCCCTGCTGCCAACCTGCAAAAATGTGCTCTATGTCACTGAAAGTTTCAGCTTTGGTAGAGCTGCGCTGGCTTTCAACACACATTGAGAGCATCTGATCACTAGTAATAAGAATAAACCCATAAAGAGGCAGCAAATTGTGAGCCAATTAAAGCGGGGCTTAGGCTGTAGGGTTGGTCAGGCTGAGAACAGATCAAGGTACGGAATTAAGAATTTTCCCTGGCAGTGGAGCTTTGTGTCTGGCGGGAAAGGCGTATCCGCATCTGTTTTTCAATCTCGATAATGGCAAACAGCGCCACGCCAATCGCAACAATCAGAATGCCATCAAAAAGTGGCACTGCCTCAGTAGCAAAGACTTCCTGCAGGAGTGGGACATAGGTAATGGCAAATTGCCCCAAAGTGACCATGATGACTGCCATCCACACCACTTTGGTGCCGCGCACTGCCTTCCAGGTGAGAGAGGTGCCATACATATTGCGAATAAAAAACAGGTGGAAAATTTCCATTACCACCAATGTATTCATGGCCATGGTTCGCGCCAATTCCAATGAGTAGTGCTGCTGAATGGCGTAGGTATATATTCCGAATACGCCACACAGGAATAAGGTGCTAACTAATGTGATATGCCATACCAGTACACTGGTAAGGAGCGGTTGGTCGCGCAACCGTGGTGGGCGGTGCATAGTATTTTCTTCTGTGGGCTCAAAGGCGAGCGCAATACCGAGCGTAACAGCGGTAATCAGGTTTACCCAAAGTATTTGGATCGGTGTTATCGGCAGTACCATGCCAAAGAGCAGCGCCACAATAATGGTTGAGGCTTCCCCTGCGTTGGTGGGCAGCGTCCAGCTAATCACTTTCTTTATATTGTCATAAACCGTGCGCCCCTCACGGACCGCAGCGCCGATGGAAGCGAAATTATCATCGGCTAGAACCAGCTCGGAGGCCTCTTTGGCTGCCTCTGTCCCCCCCCGGCCCATGGCAATACCCACATCGGCGCGTTTTAAAGCGGGGGCATCGTTTACGCCATCGCCAGTCATTGCCACAGTCATATCGTGGGCCTGCAATGCGGTTACCAGCCGCAATTTATGCTCAGGCCTGTTGCGGGCGAAGATATCCACCTTCAGGACTTCTGCCGCTAATGCCGCGTCATTCAGGTTGTCGATGTCCACTCCCGTTAGGGCTTTGTTAGGCCGCTGCAAGCCTATCTGTTGACCGATGGCTTTTGCGGTCGCGACATGATCGCCGGTAATCATCTTCACTCGAATACCCGCGCCCCTACACTCCGCAACTGAGGTTATAGCTTCCTGACGGGGTGGATCGATCAATCCCACCAAGCCTAGAAGAGTCATAGTTCCCTTTACGTCTGAGTGCTCCAGCACCGTGTGCTCTGGCTTTACCTCTTTTGTGGCGAGCGCCAAGACACGCTGTCCCAATGCCGCCACCTCCTCGGTCTTTTGTCGCCAGTAAGTCTCCATCAGCGGTTCGCAGCCTCCATCCTCGCTGCGATAGGTTTTGCACATTGCCAAAACCTGTTCCGGCGCCCCTTTAACGGCGATCAGTGCATGGTTCTCATGGTTGTGGTTTAGGCTGGCCATATACTTATGCTGGGCATCAAAGGGGATAATATCGGTACGGGTCCACTGCTTGCGTACCTCCCCGCTATTCATTCCCGCCTTTGCTGCGAAGGCCAGTAAGGCCCCCTCCATGGGATCACCCTCGGCGAGCCAGTTGCCATCCTCTTTTCTGAGCTCGGCGTCATTACAAAGAACCGCGACACGGGCTAACTCCTGCAGTGGGTTTGGGGCTGACATCGCTACCGGCGCGCCGCCGAGCATGACTTCACCCCGCGGTTCATAGCCTTCGCCCTCTACTTCATAGCGTTGTGCGCCTGTAACTACTGTGGCGACGCACATCTCGTTGCGGGTGAGCGTCCCAGTTTTATCGGTACAGATTACCGATACTGATCCCAGGGTTTCGATAGCCGGCAGGCGCCGGACAATGGCGTTGCGCCGTGCCATCGCCTGGGCCCCGACCGCTAATGTGATGGTTAGAACTGCCGGTAAGCCCGCGGGAATGGCCGCTACCGAAAGCCCAACAATGGCCATAAACAGTTCATTAAAATTGTGCTGCAATACAAACAGCCCAAAGGCGAAGATCAACGCAGCAACGGCCAGAATAAAAAGGGCCAGCCATTTGGCGAAGAAACCCATCTGTTCAACCAACGGAGTGGTTAAAGTTTCAACACTGGCGAGCATGCCACTGATATGACCGATCTCAGTCTCTGCTGCGGTGGCCACTACTACCCCCACTCCCTGCCCATTGGTGACAGTGGTTCCGCTATAGGCTAAGCAACTACGGTCCCCCAAGGGGGTATCGGTGTTAACCGGATCGGTATGTTTTTCTACCGGGATGGATTCCCCGGTCAGGATGGCCTCTTGTACCTGCAGACCGTGGGTTTTTAACAGCCGCAAATCGGCAGGCACTTTGTCACCAGCCTCAATGAGCACAATATCGCCGGGTACCAGTTTCTCTCCCTCCACAGTGAGCCGCTGATTGCTGCGGAGGACTGCGGCGCGTGGAGCCAGCATATGGCGGATAGCATCCATGGCCCTTTCCGCTTTACCCTCCTGAGCAAAGCCGATAATCGCATTGACGATAACCACCGCCAGGATGACCCCGGTATCTACCCAGTGTTGTAGTAGGCCTGTGATAAGCGCCGCCCCGAGCAGGACGTAGATCAGGAGGTTGTTGAAATGGGAGAAGAAGCGCCGCAGAAACCCTTTGCGAGCTGGTGCTGGCAGGCAGTTAGGCCCGTAGGTTCGCAGTCTTAGTGCAGCTTCCTCCTCACTGATTCCGGCCATACTGGTCTTCAGCTCGGAGAACACCGCATCTGGGGACATTGAGTGCCAGTTTTTCTCAGGCCTTGTCTGAAGCACGGTTCACCTTTATCGGATTACCTTTCACAGTTTTCGACTGAGCTTAGCAATGAATAGTCATGCGTTTAGACTGGGAAGCTTAGTAAAAATGAAGCCAGCCGCTTGCTGTGACAAAACGCCACTGCCAACTAATCGCGCTCTAGCACTTAGTTTAATCAGAACCTTACCCGAAACTGCGGGGCGGGAATCAGGGCAATGCATGACATTAAAATGAACAATGCCAGGGAGGTTGAGGCTGCTATCAATGTTTCCGCAGGATGTTTATAAATGCTATTGGCTAACAAATTCTTGGCAACTGTTCTCCTGGCAAGCGCTGTAACAGGCGATCACATCCCAGGCTGTTTTTTAGAATAACCTGGGCACTGGGCTTGCCAGTGACTTTTCCAATAATTGCACAGGATGCCCCTACCCGTTCCTCTCTTAGGATAGCGCTGGCCTGATCAGCGCACTCTGCGGGAATAAATGCAACGAAACGCCCCTCGTTGGCCACGTAAAGGGGGTCTAGGCCCAGCATTTCACAGGCTCCGTAGACTGATTCGCAGACTGGGATCTGCGCTTCATCCAGTTCGAAGGCCTGCCCACTGGTTTCGGCCAGTTCCACCAGGGCCGTCGCGAGACCACCGCGAGTGAGATCCCGCAAACAGTGAAGCGGAATACCGCCCTGCAGCAATGCTGAAATTGCAGCATTGAGCGGGGCGCAGTCACTGGTGAGTGCAGTTTCGAATTCCAATCCCTCACGGCTTGCCATAACGGTAATGCCGTGTCGGCCAATATCCCCGGACAATAGAATTCTGTCACCTGGGCGGATATAACTGGGTTCTATTGGGTGATTACTCAGTAAGCTACCCACTCCACTGGTATTGATATAGATACCATCGCCCTTGCCTCTCTCCACGACCTTGGTGTCCCCGGTAACCAGCTTTATACCGGTTTCCTCGGCTGCGGCAGCCATGGATTGCAGCACTCTTTTTAATGTGTTGAACGGCAACCCTTCTTCCAGTATCAAGCTGCAACTCAAGAATTTTGCCTCGGCACCGCCCATGGCCAAGTCATTGACGGTTCCGTAAACGGCCAATTTGCCGATATCCCCACCGGGGAAAAACAAAGGGGTAATTACGAATGAGTCGGTGGTGAATACCAGGCGATCAGAATCCCAAGGCAAGGTAGCGCTGTCGTGGGCCTGGTCGATCCAGGTGTTTTTGAACAGAGGTTGGATAAACTCCTTCAGAAGTTGCTGGGTCATCTCGCCACCACTGCCATGCCCCAGGCGGATACTGTCCTTATTGGTTGTTGGGAGAGGACATTGAAGATTCACGGGTTTTTACCTGTTGGCTATAGCGGTGGTAGGCGGAGCAGGCACCCTCGGAGGAAACCATGGGGGCGCCCAGGGGGTGGTCTGGGCGGCAGGTTGTGCCGAAATGGGGACAGTCGCCGGGCTTTTTGAGGCCGAGCATAATGGCACCACTCATACACTGGTGTTGCTCCCGGGGTTTGATCTCTGGCAATGCAAATTTCTTTGTTGCATCGAGATCTGAAAACTCTTCAGCAAGTGCCAAGCCACTCGCTGGAATTTCACCCAGGCCCCGCCAACACTGAGCAGAAACGCTAAATACATTGTTCAGTAACACTTGTGCCGGGCGGTTGCCGGTTCGCTCTACCGCTCTTAGATACTGGTTTTCCACCTGATAACTGCCCTGCTCTAATTGGCGCAGGCACATCAACAAACCTTCAAGAATATCCAGGGGTTCAAAGCCGGTAACGACAATCGGCACCTGATACTTTTCGGCAAGGGGCAGATAGCTTTCGTAACCAGTAATTGAGCACACATGGCCAGCGGCAAGAAATCCCTGCACACGTGTATCCTTGGCGGCGCATATAGACGCGATGGCAGGTGTCACCAAAAACTGGGAAACCAACAGGGAAAAATTCTTAAGCGACTTTTGTTTGGCTTGGGTGGCAGCCATGGCATTCGCGGCTGCGGTTGTTTCAAATCCTACGGCAAAAAAGACCACCTGCTTTGTTGGGTGGTCCTCGGCAATCTTCACCGCCTGTAGGGGGGAATAGATAATGCGAATGTCGCCACCATTGGCTTTCACATCGAGCAGGCTGTGTTCTGACCCGGGTACTCGCAACATATCGCCAAAGGAACAGAAAATCACTCCCGGTAATGCAGCGATGGCAATGGCCCGATCAATGGTCTCCAGGGGGGTCACACAAACCGGGCAGCCCGGTCCATGAACCAACTCTATTGCTTGCGGTAGTAACTGGTCGAGGCGATTCTTAACGATGGCGTGAGTCTGCCCACCGCACACTTCCATAATCGTCCAGGGGCGCGTGGTTTCTTTGCGAATTTCTGTGGCTATCTTTTGGATAGTTTCGCTCTGGCGGTATTCATCGACAAATTTCACGGCATCACTCCTGGCCGCTCGGCCCGCTCAGGGATTCCAGGTCGCGAAAAACACGTTCGGCTTCTTCTTCCCGTATCTGACTGATGGCGATACCCACATGGACTACCACATAATCGCCAACGCTGGCATCTGGCACCAGGGATAAGTTGACTTGCCGGGCTATGCCGCCAAAACGTACCTTGCCCAGGCGTTCCAGGGGGGAATTGTCTGTGATCTCTTCAATAAGGCCGGGAATACCTAAGCACATGCCCACTTAGTCCCCCGCAGATTGTCCGGCTGCAGCCATGCAGTGGGCATAGTGAAGTTGCCCAAGAGCAATACCGCCATCATTGGGGGGGACCTGGCTGTGGCAATGCACGGTAAATTCCCGCTCACGCAGCAGTGTCGCGGTGCGTTCCGTTAGTCTTCGGTTTTGGAAAACACCGCCGGAGAGAAAGACCTGACGCTCCCCGATCTCACTGACCACTGCCAGAATCATATTTGCCAAGGTATTGTGGAAAGCCGCAGCCCGTTGCGGCAGCGACTTACCTTCATCGTGTATCAAGGCGCTAATACAGGGGGCCCAGTCCAGCTCCCACTTGCTTTGACGCTGATACAGGTCGAATGGATAGCTGTCACTACTCTGAATTCCTCGGGCACTATGTTCCAGCACCATGGCGGCCTGCCCCTCATAGCTCGACTGGCTACATAGCCCCAACAGTGCGGCCACTGCATCAAACAGGCGCCCGGCACTGCTGCATAGAGGGCTGTTGACCTCACCTTCGAGCATGGTGACCAGGTTACGGCGTTCACTGCGGGTAAAGCAGCGCTTGAGCAGCTGGTGTTGCAGCGCCATGTATCCGGAAATTTCATATAGCAGGCCCGCCGCAGCCCGCCGTGGTTCGCGCACAGCCTTTTCTCCACCTGGCAGGGGAAATGTGCGCAGGCTGGCGACGTGTTCTACTTGCGATTTACCGTCCCAGAGGAGGAACTCCCCGCCCCTCACTATGCCGCTGCTGTCATAGCCAGTGCCGTCCCAGCAGACGCCAAGTGCGGCACCACTGTGACCGTGTTCGGCCATACAGGAAAACAGATGGGCAACATGGTGTTGTACCCCCAGGCGTGGAGCCTGCTGTTGCAGTGCCCAGCGATGAGAGCTATAGCCTGGGTGCTGGTCGTGGATCAGAGTTTGCGGTCGACGCTGTTGTAAGCCAGTGAGGTCCGCAATCGTGCGGTCAAAGTGCTCAATTGCGGTGGCGCTACTCAGGTCGCCAATATGTTGGCTCTGATAAATCCAACCATTGTGGGACAGCGCCACGGAATTTTTTAAATCTGCTCCCAGGGCTAAATAGGATTGAGTGAGTGCCTGTTGTGACAGTTTTGCCTGGGTAATGGGTAGTGGGGCATAGCCGCGTGCACGGCGTAACATCAAGGGGCGGTCTTCTACTACGCGCAGTACCGAGTCATCCAATGGCCTCACTATGCGGCGGTTATGCAGTAAAAAACGGTCGGCAATTTTGCCAAGGCGCCGCAAAGCCTCCGTATTTTCAATGCAAATTGGCTCTTCAGCCAAATTGCCGCTGGTGGCGACAAGGGGGGCCGCATACTCTTCGGCAAGTAGTAGGTGCAGTGGTGAGGCTGGCAACATCACCCCCAGATCTGGTGAACCCAGCGCTACCAGCTCGTGTACCCTGGCATTCGCTTCCGGTTTTGCTTCCAGTAGTACGATGGGGCGTGCCGGTGAAGTAAGCAGTTTTGCCTCCAACTCAGAAATCCGACAATCACGTCGCGCTGCCGATAAAGAGCAATACAACAGGGCAAAAGGTTTGTGTGGGCGCTGCTTGCGTTTGCGTAATGTCTGTAATGCCTGGCTATTGCCGGCATCTACCAATAGTTGGAACCCCCCTACACCTTTCAACGCAACAACTTTTCCACTGGCCAGGCTGGCGAACGTCTCATTCAAGGCTGCAAGGCCGGTGAGAAGCACCTTGCCTTTGCTATCACAGAGCTGCAGCTGTGGGCCACATTCTGGACAGCCATTGGGTTCGGCGTGAAAACGGCGGTCTTCGGGATTGGTGTATTCAGCTTGGCATTTGGCGCATTGAGGAAACTGATCCATTGCAGTGTTGGCGCGATCATAGGGCATCTTATCAATGATGCTAAAGCGCGGGCCGCAGTGCGTGCAGTTGATGAATGGGTATTTGTGCCGGCGGTTACGGGAATCCTGCAATTCGGCCTGGCAGGAGTTACAGGGAGCTATATCTGGCAGCACCAGGGTAGATTGTGCGGCGGTAACGGTGCTTTCTCGAATCTCAAAATCGCTGTCACCCTCGGCAGGAATTACCTCACTATCAATACTGAGTATCAGGCTGTGCGGTGGCTTTTCCAGAGGCAAACGCTGCAGGAGTTTCTCGATGCCTGTGCTGTTTCCCTCAACCTCCAACTGTAATCCACCACTATGGTTGGCAACCCAGCCGGTCAGTTGGCAATCCCGTGCTAAGCGATAAATATAGGGTCGAAACCCTACGCCCTGAACCAGGCCTTTAATCGCTAGCCGGCGACGCTCATTGTCCATCACTGGCCTCAAATTGCAGATTTTCCAGGATAATGTCCTGGGCTTCGGCATGGTGAATATCGGTGAGCTCTTCAATTTCCAGTTGCAATCCTTCTAGGCTGGTCCCGAAAGTTGCCTGCTCGAAGTGTTCCCTTAGGTGTGGGGCGGAGATATGTGCAAGGGCACCTAGGCGCAGCTTGGCACCCACTACCCTGGCGCCTTCGTTCTCGGCAAGCTGCTGTATTTTTTCGATCAGATTGCTGATCAAGGACTGTTCATGCATCACTGGTCTCCGTTGTCAGCTTTGTCCGTTATCGCCTTGTAGAAACGCAAGTAGCTCCTGCTCGGCACGCTCCGCGCCTAACCTCACTGCGGCAGTGAGATGATCACAGGAGCTGATGTTCTCGGCACAGATGGAAAAAATTTCCAGCCTGCGGGGCAATGCCCCCAGCACTCTGCCCAAGTCGATCGCTTCTCTGAGGTTAAAACCGTGGCTGGAGGTCATGCAGTTACTGGGCGCGATAATATCGGCCAGGCCATCAGCTCGGATTAGTTCGCCCGATTTTTGCTCATCGGACAAAATCGCATCTACCAGGCAAACCTGACGATCTTTCCAATGCCCCACAAGGGTTACCATGTCATTGCCGCTCTCCAGAAAATCTGCGCTTCCTTTTAATTGGCTGCGCAGCTTGTCGAGCAGATAGGGCCCCACACCATCGTCTCCCCGGAAGCGATTGCCAAGGCTGACCAGCAGCCAGCGCTCAGGAGATTCTTTTTGGCTCATGTTGCAAATGTAGCTGCAGGAAATGGGTTGAGCAGGAAATACAGGGGTCATAATTGCGAATGGCGCGCTCACATAAACCCTGTAATTGTTGCTCGGGAAGGTGCATGAATTTTGGCAGCATCAGGCGTAGATCATCTTCGATAGTTTTTTGATTTTGAGAGGTGGGAGCGACGATCTTGGCAAAAGTAATTTTGCCTTGCTCATTCATGGCGTAGCGGTGATAGAGCAGTCCGCGAGGGGCCTCGGTAGCGGCACAGCCACTAGCCTCTCTGGGTTCTACAGCCAGGTAGGGCTTATCGGGGGGTTGAAACGCATCGATGAGGCGCACTGCTTCCTCCAGGGCGTAGAGTACTTCCAGGCAGCGCACCACAATACTTTTGAAGGGATTATTGCAGGGGGCTCGGAAACCCAACGCCTCGGCAAGGCTTCTCACTTCTCCTGAGAGTTGGGAGTAGTTGAGGTTGTAGCGCGCCATGGGCCCGACAAGGTAGGCGCCCCGCTCGATCAATAGACTGTGCAATGCCGTACTGTGCGGTACCTGCTGTTCGCGAAAATGTTTTTCGTAGTCCTTTACCGAAATATCCAGCCCGCGATTGGAAACAATACGCCCCTCATTCATGGGGTATTCACTGGGGTTGGACAGGGCGACGCATTCATAGGACTGCTCACAATGGGGAAATGGAAGACCCGCCGCCCAACGCGCCATGAGTTCTGCCAGATTGTGGGCTTCTAACAATTGGGGGCGCAGTGCTTGAAAGGACTCCAGGCTGGGCACTCGATAAAAGCCCCCTACGCGCACGTTGATTGGGTGGACCTCCCTACCCCCAAGCAGACGCACCAGCGCATTTCCAGTTTTCTTGATTTCCAACGCCCGTTGTACAACCTCTGGGTGGTCTTTGGCCATGGCCACGGCATTGGGATAGCCGAGAAAGTCCGGTGCATGCAACATGCTGATATGCAGCATATGGCTTTCGATCCACTCTCCACAGTAGAGCAAGCGGCGCAAATTTCTCAAGGGTTCTGTAGGAAACAGACCCAGCGCGTTCTCCATGGCGTGCAGCGCGCTCATTTGATAGGCCACTGGGCAAATGCCGCAAATACGGGCGGTGATATCTGGTGCTTCGGTGTAATCGCGCCCCCGCAAAAAGGCTTCAAAGAAGCGTGGGGGTTCAAAGATCTTTAATTGTACTTCGTGCACACCATGATCGTCGTAGCGTATATAGAGCGCACCCTCGCCTTCAACGCGTGCCAAATAATCGACTTTGATGGTTTTACTTTTACCGGCCATTAGTTGCTCTACCCGTTAGGATTTTCCCTTTTGGCGATGCTCTCTATCTTGACTAATTTCTTTAAAATGAGGTGATAAACCATTGAAATTACGTAGATTTTCAATGACAGTTGATCTGTCTGCTCCTAAATTTTGTTCCCACCAGTGACACAGGGATTCACCATTAGGGTTCTCCTTCGGGCCATAGCAGGCATAGCAACCGCGGTTGTAACTAGGGCAAAGCGCGCCACAACCAGCATGGGTTACCGGCCCCATGCAGGGGGTGCCATGGGCCACCCACACACAGACATTGTTCTTAAGTTTGCATTCGATACACACTGAATGGCTGGAAACCTGAGGTGTACGAGAGTTCAGGAAAGCACTGATGACCTCTAACAGTTGCAGTTTGTTGATCGGGCAGCCCTGCAGCTCGAAGTCCACCGGCACATGGGCGGCAATGGGGGTGGACTCTTTTAGGGTATGGATATAAGAGGGCTCGGCGTAAACCACAGAAGTAAACTCGACGACATCGGCAAAATTGCGCAGTGCCTGGATACCGCCGGCAGTGGCACAGGCGCCAATACTTACCAGGAACTTTGACTGACGCCGCACCTCCTGAATTCTCAACAGGTCGGCGGGTGTCGTAATGGAGCCCTCCACCAGGGAGATATCGTAGGGCCCCTCTTCTACCTTGCTGGAGGCCTCCATAAAATAGGCGATCTCCACTTCCTGCCCCAACAGCAACAGCTCATCCTCACAGTCCAACAAGCTGAGTTGGCAGCCATCACAGGAGGTGAATTTCCAGACCGCCAGTTTGGGTTTGTGGGGCTGCCGGCTTATAAGCTGCGAATCTGCAGCCATGGGCGAATATCCTCATAGCAAAAAACAGGACCATCCTTACAAATAAAGTTTGGACCCCACTGGCAGTGTCCGCAGAGACCGATGGCGCATTTCATATTGCGCTCCATCGAAAGATAGATAGAGGACTCTGGCACACCTTTGCGTATCAGAACCTGGATACAAAAGCGCATCATAATTTCAGGGCCGCACAGAAACGCCACCGAGTTGGCGCCATCTATTTGTGTGGCCTGCAGAGGATCGGTAATCACACCAATATGCCCAGGCCAGGAGCCATCACCGTGATCTACCGAAGTCTCAAGCTCAAGCTGGGTGCTCCACTGAGCGAGCTCCTCTCTATATAGCAATTCACTTGGGCGCCTGGCACCATAAAAGAGACGCACCTCGCGTGCGGTAAGTCGCTCCCGCCGCGCCGCATAGATTACTGGGCGCAACGGCGCCAGTCCGAGACCGCCGGCAATAATCAAAAGATCTTTGCCAGCGGCAGTATCTAGAGGCCAACCGATGCCGAAAGGCCCCCTTACACCTAAAGTGTCTCCCTCCTGTAGGCGCTCTAGGGCCCGGGTGACATTCCCCTGGGCGCGAATGGTATGGATGAGCTTGCCGTCCCCGCTCCCCAGTCCACTAAAGGAAATGGCGGATTCTCCGGTACCAAAGGCGTACAACATATTGAACTGACCGGGAGCAAAATTCATCGGTGGCTTATGCCGCCTACCGTTCTTAGCTTCCAGCTGTAATGTGAAAGTCCCCGGATATTCCACGCGCCGCTGGCACACCCGGTAAACGGAGGGGATCATGTTGGGTGGCCCTGGTGATCTGGGCCGTAAATATCCAGCAACTGAATACGTGCGGACTGCAGCCGTTCAGTAGCAATTCGCGCAAAGCGCTTCATCAGCTCAAAACCCAGTTTAGGTTCCTGTTCGCATTTATTGCGCAAGCATTCCCCGCCCAGGCGCAGGCTGCGAACATCTTCCATGGCGCGGGCATCAAAAGCAGAGATATAGGGAGGAAACAGCCAGGACCACCCGAAAATATCACCGCCATGGAGTGTGAGCAGGCACAGAGGGCCGCGATTTGGTACAAAAGTCTCTACTGCTACCCGGCCACTGCGAATCAGGAAAAAGTGGTTTGCCTGACTATTTTCCCGCGCCAGGTAGTCGCCCTTGTGATAAATACAGTTCTCACCGCAGGAAGCCAGAAACTGCAGATCACTCTCTGCCAAACCTTGAAAGAAAGGATGCTCGTGAAGAAGATCGGCAATGGTCTTCATGGTGACTCCTGGCTGGGCGTCTGTTTTTGATCCAGGGCTCGGATATTTCGGACCTCTTCGGTGAGGTCGATACCCACAGGGCACCAGGTGATGCAGCGACCACAGCCCACGCAACCAGAGCTGTCAAATTGGTCGTGCCAGCTGGCCAGTTTGTGAGTCATCCATTGCCGGTAGCGTGACCGGGTATCGGCGCGTACGGAGCCGCCGGTAATATGACTGAGATCTGCAGTAAAGCAGGAATCCCAACGCTCCCAGCGCTCAGCATGTTCGCCACTGAGATCGGTGGTGTCCTCAACGGTGGAGCAAAAACAGGTTGGACAGGCCATGGTGCAGTTGGCACAAGATAGACAGCGATCAGCGACTTTATCCCAGTTCGGGCTATCGAGGTTTCTATAGAGTAGCTCTTTCAAATCTGAGCTATCGAAGTGGCGTGGTCCACGCCGCATTTCCTCCTCAAGGCGCTTCACCTTACCTTTAGCCAGTTTACTTTCCCCCTCACTTGCTGGAAGCAAGGGGAGTTGCTCCAGAAGCTCCTTACCGGCATCCGAGCCACTGGTGATCAGAAAAAAGTGCTCCCCGGCTTCAATCACCTCTGTCAAGGTGAGATCGCTGGGCAAAGTGACTTCTGGACCGGTATTCATCGAAGTACAAAAGCAGGTATCCGCTGCCGAGGTGCAATTCACCGCAACGGTAAACAACTGCGTCCGCCTTTGGTGGTAACTCTCATTGGGATATTCCCCCTGGCACAGGATACGATCCTGGATAGTAATGGCGTGCAGCTCACAGCTTCGAACTCCCAGGAATGCCTGCTTTGGGGCTGACTCCTGAGTCTCAACGATTTCTATGGTTTGATGTTGCTTGGAGACCTTCCATATGGGCCGGCGGGGTAATTGCAGGTATTTCTTCCAGGAATGAGGCCCTACGGCATAGCCAAAGTAAGCTTCATCTTCCCGGCGCTTAACTCGGTACTGCCCAGCCTGCTGCTCATCGGTCCAGCCTTGAGGCAGATTTGAGAGTGAGTGAACTTCACCGAATGTGATGGCTCCATCGGTCAATCTGGGCCCATACAGCAGGAATCCTCTATCGCGGATTGCTTGTATAAGGCACTCCAGATCGGGCGCTTGTAGCCGATAATCCATAGTGCTTAATGCTCAATAATAAAACATGCAGCTTGGTAGCCGAGAGCGGCTTTGTTAATCAGTGTAGTGTTAAAGCAGAAGTGTTTTTCAACACTGGGTTACAGGCATAAGGGAAGAAAGTCGTATTGTTATTTTCTTCTGTTTAAGAGCATTGATGACGACAGTTTTTAGGCGGTACTTTTTATCATTCTGGACATTACGGATTATCAATAAAAGTATGAAGACGTGCCCCTGTAGCACATTAGAAAACAACAATGGTTGCCTTTGTAACAATCTTGCCGGCCCCACAACTGTATATTGAGAGCCAATCTCTGCAGTAAGAATGCAAGTTGCAGGTGTCACTCATTAGTGCCTCTTTGATATAGTGAGCAGATAGCTGCTAATAGCCATTGTTTTATCTGTTTAACAGATTTTAAAACTGGAGATTTAGGTTGAGTCAACATAATGAAGAAGTACCTGACATGGAAACCCCTCCGTTAGCCAAAGGGTGGATGCGTTGGCTATGGGGGGTCGTGGCTTGTTTCTTTATGCTTGTCGGAATTATTGGTGCCATCCTGCCTGGGTTACCCTCTGCCGTATTTATTGTTGTTGGTGCCTGGGCGGCCTCTAAAAGCTCTGAGCGGCTGCATCAGTGGATTGAGGAACATCACTTATTTGGTCACCTATTAAGAACCTGGCGTAGTGGTTACATCAGTAGGAGAACCAAACTACTGGCTACGCTGACCATGGCACTTTCTATGGCTCTTGCCGTTCATCACATTTCCAATCTGTATTTACTTTTTTTCGCTGTTGGCGGCATCGGTTGTGGGCTAATCTGGATTTGGAGTCGGCCTGAGCCAACGGGGTAATGGTCAAGGTGGCCTTTAGTATTTAATAAACGGGCGAAAAAAAAGAATGATTCCGTGAAGTGGAAATGTATTAAACCTGTAACTTATGTCACCAAAGGTTAAAACCTGACTTTGCGTTTATCGTCACAGAAATTTACCACCTAATAGGTATTGCGCCGATTTTTCCTCGGTTTTTCTGTATTCAAACAATATGAATTTGACTAAAAACAAGAGTTTTCAGGTTGATTTCGCATTGTTATAAAAATGGGGATTGAATTAGTTGACTTTGCCTGGGATCAGAATATCCTCTGCGCCCTCTCGTTGATTGAGGCGCCCACTAATAGGCTCCTTCTTCGGGAAGCTTCAAGGATCTTGTGTTAGTAACATAAGCTTTATTGAACTGCAAAGTAATAACAATAGGGATGTTTCATGCAGGAACTCTACCGGGCCCCAGAGAGTGCTCTTGGTAATGAATCTTTAATCTACAAGCCAAGTGTTCTCTGGAAGGTATTATTTTTTCTTCTGGTTCCGATAGAAGTGATCTCTCAGTATGAAGCCTTTGCTTACAATGAATACAATCAGTCGATCTGGTGGTTGATAGCAAGCCTGATCATCTATACCACTTATTTTGTGGGTTTCTTTGGGTTGGCTTTTGCCAAAAAAATTGGCAGCGCGAGATTTTGGGCGTTTTTCCTTCCTGTGATCATTGCCACCGATATCTATGAATTGGGGACTGTGATCATCACAATGAATATGGCGGTATTAAAAAACCAAATGGCTGTATTAATGATTACACCATTAGCCCTATTTCTTTGGTTTATTATTTTTAGGTATCGTAAAGTTTTTCGGTATATTAAATAGGAGTTACAAGATTTCTTCTATTTGCCTGCCTGCCTGCCTGCCTGCAAAATCATAGCCCTGGATGCCTTGGTGGAATTTACTTTAGTTTTGCAGCCTTTAAGACGGCCAATTGTTACCGGCGCAATGCCAGGCCATTGATCAAAGAAAGCTTTATATGGCATGCCATACTGCCCCCAGTAAAAATTTTGGCGTTGTTATTCTCGCAACTATTGCCCATCTAATATTTAAGGGTTGATCTCAACTTTTATGGCCCCAATACTCCGCCTGTGCACCAAGGGGTGCACAGTGAGCAGGAATCTTAGGGTAAAGCCCAGAACATACATCTCGTGTTTTTTGATTTGCTATTGTTTTGCTTACCCTATTCTCATGCTTTCGTTTTTAAAAATAGGCGGTACCCACTTGCAGTCATTAATTTTTTAATGATATCTCTGAAGAAAAGGATTAATCATGTCAAATATTGGTCATGTTGAAGGTTGGGATACAGATAAGCCATTTATTTCTGATAGTCTTGAGGCCACCAGTTTTCACTGGGCTGCATGGACTGGTATCGAGGACTCTACAGAAGGAAGTTATATTCAGGGGCTTATAGAACTCAAAAATACTGGAAAATTTCCTATCCTCGACGCCAAAGTATTCTTGGATCTCGATGACAATGGTATGACCTGGGATGCATACCTGTGTAATTCAGTAGGTACTCCCATAGAAGATGGTTTTGTAAGCTACGGTCACCCCATCGCCCCAGGCGAAACCGTTAAAATAAAATACTGGTGGGGCCTGAAGCATGTTGCTGGTCCTACTAAGTGTGATTTTACTGTTACCGTAAATATGTTCCCAGAATATAGAGTACAGGTTCCCAGATCGAGTGCGCATCAAAGTAAAACCTCAATTCAAGCTTCTTGAGTTTTACATAGCTTTTTAGCTGAATAGGAGGGGCAATTTTCCCCTCCTATTAACAAACATATTTACAAGGCTATTTCCATACCAATGGGTAAAATCGTTGAGTGTCTCAACTCACCTATTTAAGTTTATTCCTTATTGGCTCTCACTCCTTCTCAAAAACACTCCTTCTGTTATAGCTTGACTGATAGTCTCTTGAAGTATTGATACTTTAACCAACGAGGAAGCTACTCAGAATCATTCAAAGCTTACTGCTGCTGTGTTTCTTATATGTCCGTAAAGTCAGCCTATGGTTTTGTTTCCAGAAATGATATGCTGTATAACCATACAGCTCTTATATCAATATTACCCACCACGATTTATTGTTGACACATTATTGCCCGTATCATGGCCGCCACTATCGAGCTAGCACCTGACTACTATTTGACCAACTTCCGGGCCTTGGTTGATTTTGTAGTGTCCCGCTACAAGCAGCTACTTTCCCCTGCTGAGATTAACTTTTATCGTGAGCTCTGCGAGCTCGATGCTGACAGTCAGCGCCTTTATGTTCGGCTGCTATCCCGTAAGGGTATTCCATCATCTTTGGGGGCACTGTTCAGAGAGGGAAAACTGTCTTACAGAGAAATTGACGATCTTGGCAAGGCCATTGACTCTCTTTGCTCTGCTGGTTTTTTGAAAAGGAATCCCCCCCTGGCAGATCGCGAACTTATAGCGCTGTTTACCAAGGCGGAACTGTTCTCAGCGGGACCTGCTGGCCTACGCAAGTCCCTAAAACGGGGAGAGTTAGAGGAAGCTTTATTGGCGGCCTCCTTTGAATGGCGAGAACGGTTAATGGCCGATGAGGCATTGCTTGCACTTCAAAGGGCCGAGTGCTTTCAAACCTTTCAGCTTTGTTTTTTTGGCAATCTGAACCAGAGCCTTACGGAATACGTACTGAAGGACCTGGGGTTATACCGATATGAGCCCTACCCATTAGATAGTCACCAGCTGCCCTTCCAGAGTCGAGAGCAGATTGAGCAGTACTTACTCTATTACAGCTGCCTTGAACAAGCTGAGGAGGTACTCTCTGGTGATGCCGGTGGAATCCATAAACTGACTGGTCAATTACCCGCTGGCATTCCTGGAGATTTGACTCTGGCCAGGCGAGTGGATCGTCTACGCCTGAAGCTGGCGCGACAACTGGAAAGGCTGGATCAGTTTGAAGCTGCAGAGAGACTCTATCAGGATTGTGTGCAGCCGCCTGCTCGTGAACGCCGGACGAGAATTGTCGCAAAGCGTGGTAATTTCGATCAGGCGCTTTCCCTATGCCGTGAAATTCTCGAATCTCCCCTCAATGAGGCCGAACGATGTTTTGCCGAGAGTTTTGGGTATCGCACGGCCAAGCGCATAGGCTGTGCTCAAGCTTGGAAGAACCCCCAGCCTTATCAGCCACCGCAAGAAATATTTACCCTACCCCAGGCCCCAGAAAGAGTAGAAATTCTGGCAGCTGCGGAAGTGGCAAGGCAGGAAGAAGGTGTCTGCCACTATGTAGAGAACAGTCTATTCAATGGGGTACTGGGCCTCTATATCTGGGACATTCTCTTTGCTTCAGTGCCAGGTGCCTTTTATAACCCTTTCCAAATAGCCCCAAGTGATTTCCGTAGCCCAAATTTTTACTCATCACGCCAGAGCTTACTTGAATCGCGACTGTCAGAGCTTTGTCAAAGCTCGCTAAAGCTGCGGGTTATGCAAACCTACCGTGGAAAACAGGGTATTGCCAATCCACTGGTAGCCTGGGAAGCACTACCCCAGGAACTGCTGGAGCTGGCCCTGGATCGTATTCCTGCAGAACATTGGCACGCACTGTTTCAACGTTTACTCAGGGATATCAATCATCACCGCAATGGCCTGCCAGATCTGATTCTGTTTCCCAAAAAAGGAAGTTATGAGTTATTAGAAGTCAAGGGCCCCGGTGATCGTCTCCAGCAAAACCAGCAGCGCTGGCTGACGTTCTTTGCCGCTCACAATATTCCCCACCGGGTGATACATGTGGAATGGTTACAGCCTTGAGGGGTAAGCCCACAGTTGCAGCGTTACTGGCGGAGCCTACTGAGGAGCATGATATCTCCGAAAGCGCCTCTTCCCTAAAGTTATCTGTGGGTGAATTAGTGGCTTTCTCTTGCCGCAGAGGGGATTTGATCCATACCGGCGGGCCAGGCCCAACCGCCCAGGAGGGCATTCGCGCTCACCAAAAACTGCAAAAACGTCGCCCCAAAGGCGCAGAAGCGGAATACCGTTTACAGGTTCAGCTGGAGTGCTCAGGCCAGGATATCCTCTTGGAGGGACGGGTCGATATCCTTCATCCGCAAGCTGACTTGCACCAGCCGGCACAACTGGATGAAATCAAAACCACCTATTGCCATCCAGATGAGCTTCCCGAGACCACCCGCCTACTACATTGGGCTCAGCTTAAAATTTACGGTTTCTGCTATTTGCTACAGCAGCGCCAAAAAGGGAGTTCGGTTGAAGAGGTCTCCCTGCAGATGGTCTGGTACAACCTCAAAGAGAAAAAGTCCTACCCGGAGCAAAGCCTGTTCAACTGGGAGGCTTTGGAAAGTTTTGCTGGAGATGCCCTCAGTCTGTATATCCATTGGCATAGGTCCTGGCAAGCGCATCGGCAACAAGTGATTCAAACAGCAAAAAGCCTCTCATTCCCCTTCCCTGATTACAGACCCGGTCAGCGCCAGCTGGCGGTATCCGCTTATCGCTGCCTTAGGGATGCAGGACAACTGGTTGTGGAGGCGCCCACTGGTATTGGCAAAACCATTAGTACGCTGTTCCCCGCTATCAAAGCCCTTGGTGAGGAAAAGCTGGACCAACTGCTATACCTCACGGCAAAAAACTCTGGCAGGCAGGTAGTGCGAGAGACTATCGCTAAGCTACATGGAATTGGGCTAAAGCTTTCACTATTGGAGCTGCGTGCGCGTGATACGACCTGCGCTTGCAAACTGGGATTGTGTAGCCGCGATGATGAAGGCACCTGTCCTCGCACACAGGGCTTTTACGACCGCCTGCCGCAAGCGCGCAAACAACTGCTGGGGCAACCCTGGATCACACCGGAAGCGCTCGCGAAGGTTGCAGATCAGTGGCATCTCTGCCCTTTTGAGTTGTCCTTGCAAATGCTGCCCTGGGCGGATTTGGTGGTCTGTGACTTTAATTACGTCTTTGATCCTTTGGTGCGTATTTCCACACTACAAGATCCGCGTTACAGGCGCGCACTATTGGTAGATGAAGCGCACAACTTAAGCGAGCGCGCACGGGAAATGTACAGCGCTAGCTTGAGCCGCAGGGATAGTCGCCGCGCGGCCCTGGCCTGTAAAAGTAACCACCCACAGTTGTACCGGCGTATCCAATCCCTGGTACGCGCACTTGCTCAATGGAGCAAACGGTTTCAAGAGCAAAACCTCTATAAGGAAATAAGCTCAAGCCAAAATGTACAAGCCTGGTGTAGCCCGCTGAATTCCGAAGAGGATCGCCCTACAACTGTGTCTCGCGCTATCCAGAAGGTACTAGATGCACTGAGTGAATTATCTGAACAGGAAAAATTCCCCCCTGAAGAGATCGGGGAATGGTTGAAAAGTCTTTATCGATACGCCTGCATAGAACAAATTCTTTCTGGTCAACACCAGGCCCTGACCCGTGTGATCGATCAGGACGCCCCCTGGCGGGAACACCAACTAAAGCTGATGTGTATGAATGCCGCGGGTTTCCTACAGGAATCTTGCGCCCAGTTTCATGGAGCTATTTTCTTCTCAGCCACCCTACGCCCCACACAGTTTGTCACTGAACAGCTTGGGATTGAGCCAGAAACGCCTTACTTGATGCTGCCATCACCTTTTGAGCCTTCCCACCAGGGGGTTTTTCTTTGCCCTTTTGTGGATACCCGCTATCAGGCTCGGAAAAGTGCACTCCCAGCACTAGTGGACTTGATTGCCCGAGTTTACTTCAGCCGTCCTGGCAATTACCTGGTGTTTTTCCCCTCTTACCACTTTCTGCAAATGGTCGTAGAACGTTTCCAGCAGGATTATCCGGAAATACAGCCGCTACAACAGACGCCAGGCGCCAGTGATCGCGAAAGAGAAGCCTTCCTGACCTCGTTTAGTGAGGGTGCACAGAGCCTGGGTTTTGCCATTATGGGCGGCGTTTTTGCTGAGGGCGTTGATTTTGTTGGGGAGAAATTGATTGGCACTATTATCGTTGGTACCGGTCTTCCCCAAGTAAATGAAGAGCAAGAGCTGCTGCGACAGTCGGCGGAGCACCCACAGTCCCCCTCAGCGGTCAATGGGTTTGATATTGCCTACCGCTATCCCGGTATGACTCGGGTATTGCAGACAGCGGGAAGAGTGATTCGCACTGAGTCAGATCGGGGCGTTATTATTTTAGCTGACTACCGTTTTGCGGATATGTTTTATCAAAACCTTTATCCCAAACATTGGCAAATCCAAACAAGTAAGAGTGGTGAACAACTTTCACAGCAATTAAGCTGTTTTTGGAATTGGCAAAACTTAAACGAGTGTACTGTAGAATAAATATATCGTTTGAATTTAAGCGAATATCTATCAAACGTTATTTTGAGCTAAATAAACGGTTAGGTGGTTGTATCGCATTGACGCCGCCACTAACAATTTACTCCCATTCCACGTCGCACTTAATATTAGTTTTTATTTGTCCGTAAAGCCTGCTATATTCTTTTAACATAAGTCTTATAGGATAGCTGTTTTCTATTACCGTCAAGTCAAGCTCGTTACTTGGTGGTATTCCCGCCGCTATTTTGAAAACTATCGGTAAAGCAGATTTAGCAAACTAAATATAGTCAGTATAAGCAAAGCAGCTATAAACAGTTATCAATTCCTGCGGCAAGCGTTAAAAGTAAAGTGAATTCAACCATAATAATATGGTGAATATCATTCCCGCCCTTCGAGTTACTCATCGGATAGATTATGATATGCACTGTCTATTAGTTATTTGAACATTAGCGCGAAAGGGATAATAGTGCAGTGCGAGAAAGTTTGTTTACCACTAATCGTTTAATATTTAGGAAATGGAGAGATTCAGACCTCTCTATGATTCAAAAGGTATATGGCGATAGTGAGGCAATGCGATGGGTTGGGGATGGAAATACATTAAGTTATGAGGAATCTAAGGCATGGCTGAAAGTCACCCATAATAACTATATGAGTCGTGGCTATGGTATGTTCGCTGTAGAATTAAAAAATACTTTAGAGGTTATTGGTTTCTGCGGTATTGTCCACCCTAATGACCAAGTTGATCCCGAGATTAAATATGCATTTTCCCGAGATTACTGGGGGCAAGGCATGGCGACCGAAGCAGTGGTTGGGCTGATTGACTACGCTACAATAGCTTTTGGCATTGGCAAATTCATTGCGACTATTGCGCCTGAAAATATTGCTTCAGAACGTGTTTTACTAAAAGCGGGAATGCTGCCGGGGGGTATATGTAATGACGATGAGGGTATTCCGGCAAAGTGTTTTTATTTTAATACTCAGCCCTCTGTGTAAAAAGGCTTACCAAGTGAGTAATATCTATAAAGTTGTCACTGAAAACCCGTTTAAAACCCCTGTGATTTCACAGGGGCAATAGGAGTGGCTAACTGCTCAGTTAAAATGTCGTATCAACTTCTGGTTCACAAACTCTTTGATGCCCAGCTCGCCCAGTTCACGGCCGTAACCGGATTTTTTTACACCACCCATTGGCATGCTCGCATAGCTTGAGGCCACATGATTGACGAAGGCAGTTCCACATTCGAGTTTTTCAGCTACACGCTGCCCCCTCTCGTGATCCTTGGTATAAACCGATCCTCCCAGGCCAAAGCGGCTATCGTTGGCCATCTCAATAGCTGCCTTCTCATCTTTTACCACCCAGACGCAAGCGATGGGTCCAAAGAGTTCCTCCTCGGCCGCAGGTGAGCCTGCCGGTATATCGGTTAGAATGCCTGGCTCAACAAACGCTCCGTTGCGCTTCCCGCCTACCAGCAAGTGAGCCCCGGCTTTAACTGACTCACTGACCTGCTCTTCCAGTTGCTCCGCGGCTTTTTCGGTGCACAAGGGCCCGTAATCTGTGGTGTCTTCAAGGGGGTCACCCGGTTTCAATTGTTCAAATAGTTTGGTGACTCGCCCAAGGAATTCATCGGCAATAGGCTCCGTCAGGATGATTCTCTTTGCCGCTAAGCAGATTTGGCCGCAATTTCCAAGCTTACCTTCCACAAATCGCTCAACAGTCAAATCCATATCTGCATCTTCGAGTACGATAAATGGGTCCACACCACCGAGTTCCATCACGGTTTTCTTCACGTTGCGCCCAGCCTGCTCAGCAACCTTCGCGCCCGCTGCGTTACTGCCTGTAAAAGATATCCCTTTTACCCGGTCATCATCGATAATTGGTGCGGCACCTGCGGAAGTAATTGGCAAGTTGGTGTAGACCCCCTTGGGCACACCGGCATCGAATAACAGTTGCTCAAATGCCTCAGCACACTGGGGAACATTTGAGGCGTGTTTCGTTAGAACTACATTGCCGGCGATTAAGTTGGCTGCGGGAAGGCTGGTAGAAAGGAAAGTTCCACGGTTGGATACCATAGACAACACCGAGGGGTTGAAATACCAGCGTGCCCTCCCCCTCCCGGGTAGAAAGGTGTTGCGGAGCCAAAATCTTCTCACCTTCCTCGGCATAATAAGCAAAAATCTCTGCGCAGAGCGCTAATTCGCCCAGCCCATCGTTAACCTTTTTGCCCATCTCCTGTGCCATTAATTTGGCTAGCTCATCGGCACGCTCCTCGAATAGCTGACCAGCGCGCCTGAGTATTGTTGCTCGCTCACTAAAGCTTCGTTTACTCCACTCCACGAAAGCGTTATCCGCTCGGCCAATAGCTTTATCGAGCTCATCTGGAGTCATCTCATGAAAAGTCTTTAAGGTTTCACCGTTTAATGGATTGATAGAGATCAGAGGGCGCTTGGACTTGACCATAGTTAGACTCCCGGTGAATTACTGATTTTGACAGGCAAGATAAAACTGCTACAGGCAGAAGTAGGTGTAAAAGCTCTAAGGGCTCTTGATTCGATTTTCCACAATAAGCAACTTCAGGGCATTTAGAGTCACCAAAGGCTTAGCAAAAGGAGCTTTTGGTGCCTGGCCAAAGTGTAGCCGTTTATTCGGGAGCCCGATCAGGTAATCCTCTTGTAGAGCAGGTCGAGCTTGTAATAGTATCCCGGGCAAATTCCAGTCATCCGTTCTCACCTAAGCTAGCTATGGTAGCAACCCGAAAATTTTATCGCCGTGGACCGGATGTGCGCGGTAGTGAGCAGGTATCCTTTGTCGATGTTCGCAGGCGTTTTGGCTTTAGATCTATAGCCATTGGCCGCTGGGTGACTGCTGAGGAGCGCGATCGCGCAGCAGGGTTGTTTTATGATGCGCTTTCCGACTTAATGGTCATACTGCAGGGGCCCGAAACATTGATTTCCCTGCGCGGGAACCTCTCTTTTCAATACGGTATTGGTGGCCGCCCTGGAGTCTCCGCATTTTATGACCCTTCAGCCAAGTCGTTTTCCCTGGCTAAAAATGCTGGTCCAGGAGCTATTGCCCATGAGTGGTTTCATGCACTGGATCACTATCTTGCGCAAAAAGCATTTAGCGACACTTCGAGTAGCATGTATGCCTCTGAGGCCTGGCTACGCGATGCAACCCCGGTACCCCACCCTCTGAATGACCTGCTTTTTGCATGCTTTAAAACGGTGATGCTGGATGAAGGTGGCAATAACCCAAGTGAACTGGTGAAAGCTTCTGTTAACGTCGATAAAGTAAACGGCTCTATTTATTACAGCCAGCCAGTAGAACTTTGTGCCAGGGCTTTTGAGGCCTTTATTCAGGATTCCAGTATCAATAATAATTTTTTGGTTGCAGGCTCTAAAGCCAGCCAGGAGGCAAAACTAGGCTTATATCCGCAGGGTCAGCAGCGTCTAAGAATTAATCAGGCTTTTACGGCTTATTTTTCCTGCTTGGGAAATAGCCTCTGGTCATTAATGCGAGCCAATCAGTAATATTGACTTGCTTGTATTAACTAGAAGATTCGTCGTCCTTACTTTAAGAGTTTGATTTTATCTTCCAGATGCGTTTTGAATTGATACAGATGAATGGCGTCAAGAAAGCAATGATTTACCTCAGTATGTAATGAGGTCATAAGACGGTTGGCTTGTTGTTGGTATTTACCCCAGGCAATAAAAGGTATCCCTGGATCACAGTTTTCTTGTTGGACCGGTTTCACTTGCATGCTTGAAAAGTCACCCCAGGGGTAGCAGGTGATATTCAAAATATCGTAGCGATCCATAAATGTATTTACCGGGAGGTATTCTGATTGATCTTTTGAGAGTTGCTTTGCTTTTTTGACGAAGTCAATGAGGTGCGTTTCCATTTCAGCCATGACAAGCTTAAAGAGATCATCATTTTTATTCAAATCGGTGAACAGCGGATGCAATATATCGAACTCGAAGGGTTGGCCATCAACTACCCTATGCCTAAATCCGGCTATCTCATTTGCGGTTTGAGTAACAAGAAAAATAAGGCTGTAATAAAAAGATATTGTATTTTTCTTACAAAAAAAGGCTAACTCCGTAACATCTAGAGGCTGGGTTAAACTTAAACGGGTCGACCCAGCACTACTCATAAAGAATTTAAAGTGGTCCCCTCTATTCCAGCTTTCAATATCTATAGGTGTGGCGGGCATCTTCATTCCTGGTAATCATTGTGTCCCAATATTCAAGAGAATGTTAATACTCTATCTTGACTTCTCATTCGCTCAGGGGGAGTGAAATCAGCGATAGGTTGTTCACAATTAGAGTTCGCGATTGATTAAATCGCAGTCCATTGCTTCATAAAGGCCCGATGGACGGCAGGGATTGAGGAGATTGCTTTAAACGATAACCATAAAAGGGATTTTGCCATGGGATTTGCGGAAGAAATTAAATGCCTTGCCAACTCAGTTTTCTTCACCACAGCTTTACCTGCTGCATGACGTAACCGCGAGTATTCATCAACGCTCCCGTTAGTGATTGCCGCTGCTGCAGCAATCGCATCCGCCATACCAAGATTCATACCCTTCCCACCAACAGGAGAATGACAATGTGCAGCATCCCCTGCCAGTAAAATCCGGCCCTTACGGTAAGATTCGGCCTGCCGTATTGAGATTTTGAAGGCTGCTGTTCGTCGAACGTTGGTGATATCCAAGGGCAGTTTTATTGCTGACAGAGCATCTTCTGTGGATGATGCGATACGCGCGCGATGCTTTTCGATTGGCAATATCAGGGAAAACTGGTTATCAGGCCCATAGAGATCCAAAGTGATCTCTTCTGGATCGAAGTCACCCGCCAAATCCACATCTGCGATGGACCATTTGCTGGGTAAGTCTATTCCCGGATAGGGGATTTTCAACTGTTCGCGGGTTGCTGATTGGATGCCATCGGCAGCAATCACCCAGTCGAATGAGCCGCTGGTATTATTGGAAAAACTAACCAATGCGCTGTCTTGCGTGGTACTTATGCCGGTAACTGAGAGCCCATACTCAACCTCAACACCTTTGCCGGATAGCACATCACGCAGGATTCCCTCGGTGCGGTTTTGCGGCAAACCGAGCGGCACCCTCTTCCTGAATTCATTGCCACTGTTATCCAGATAAACGAGGGTCCTCTCATCTCGTAAAATATGCATTTTCTTGAGGGGCATGGCTTCTGCAAGGAGTGGATCTGCAGCACCCAGCTCGCCCAAAGCATCTATCGTCGCAGGCATAATGCCAACCGCTCGGGAGAGTTCCGAGGGCGCATTTTTACGCTCAACAATACGACAATTCACCCCCTTGTAGGCTAAAGCGTTTGCAGCAGTTAACCCGGTGGGGCCAGCACCAATAACCAGAATGTCCATATTCACCACTTACAATCTATGAAGAGGTGCTCGAGGCAGCAGTACATGCAAGTGCCTCCACTCAACTACAAAGAGCAATTGCTGCAAGCTTAGACAACTTTGACATGGGGCTCAGCAACCTGGGGTAGAACCGGTTGCTGATACCCACAAAGGGGGCGGGGGTACTAGGGTGTTTCTCTCCCAGGTTTTTCCGCTGAATCAGCTACTTCGCCATACCCCAAGGAAGAACTTGACTTATCCATAGCTGCTCCCTGCCTGTCTAAAACACCGATATCCAGAACAGGGGAGGCATCAATATGCTGGGCATCCATCATCTGGGCTACACGCTGGAGCGAGGCAATGATCATACTCTGCTCCCAATCCTTCAGATCACCAAATTGGCGGGCGAATTGATCTTGGAGCGGGATAGGTGCATCTCTCAGTGTTTCTGCAGCTTGATCTGTGAGGTAAGCATGCACTTTACGCTTATCTGATTGAGAGCGCTGGCGATAGACAAGCCCCCTTTTCTCAAGGCGATCCAAGATGTTGGTCACTGTAGCTTGACTGAGGCTCACTTCGTTGGCCAGTTCACCGATGGTGACTTCGCCCTTATTTCTAATGGCCTGTAACAATAACACCTGGGGAGCGGTCAGGCCGGTTGTTTTGGCCAGGTGCTTGGAGTGTAAATCTGTGGCTCTTATTACACGCCGAAGGGCCACTAGCACTTGTTCAATACTGTTCAAAGCTACCTCTCAATCTCAGAATCAGGGCGATTGGGCGGATTATATAACCCTATATCCTAATTGCTAAACGCTTATGGTTCTCCCAGGAAAATATCTACAGCACTAAACAATTGCCAAGAACATACCCATTCGTTTGGAACCCTGAATTACGAAAATCCCCCGTTCATAGGCGATTCTGTCCATTTCCAGGGCTTTTACCCAATAAATTTGCCCATTTTTAGGGCGGATATTGTGATCAGATTCTCTTCACCCACTAGATTTTATATTTAGTTTGTGTACGATGTTTAGCGTTCTAAGTATTTGGTTGTGGTTTTTTGCGAAAAATAACCAAAATAAGCATAAATAATGATCTATCTGCATATTTATCGCTCATCGAAATGCTTAGAGGTGAAACTATGGGTTGTCGTATAGGAAGTTATTTTGTCTAGTCCAGAAAATATTTTTTTGAGGCCACCATCCCTGGAGGATGGCATGGCTGTTCACAAATTAATCGACAGCTGCCCACCCTTGGATGCCAACTCAAGCTATTGCAACCTCCTCCAGTGCAGTCACTTTGCCGATACTTCAGTGATCGCAGAAGAAGGTGATGAGAAGTTGGGGTTTATCTCCGGATACTTGATTCCAGGTCGTACAGACACTCTGTTTATTTGGCAGGTTGCCGTGGCGGAAAAGGCAAGAGGGCTGGGGCTAGCCTCTATCATGCTCAGAAATATCATCGAACGCCCCCAATGCAAGTCGGTGAGATTTATCGAGACAACGATCACTGAACACAACCTTCCCTCCTGGGCCCTCTTCCAGAGCGCTGCAGAGAAGCTCTCCGCAGGCCTCCAATCCTCCCCTTGGATGGACTCCCAGACCCACTTTGATGGTCTGCATGACTCCGAAACCTGTGTGCGTATCGGGCCTATTGCTCAAACAACAATTTAAAAAAAGAGAGAAGTATGAAAATCTTTGATGAGATTGAATCTGAAGTACAAAGTTATGCCCGCTCCTTTCCGCGAGTGTTCAATCGTGCAAAAGGCGAACTCATGTGGGATGAGGAGGGAAATCAATATCTGGATTTTCTGGCAGGCGCTGGCACTCTCAATTATGGACACAACAACCCGCTGTTTAAGCAAGTTCTGCAGGATTACATTCAGAGTGATGGCATTACCCATGGTTTGGATATGCACACCAAAGCCAAGGGCGAGTTCCTGCAAGCGCTTAACGATAAAATTCTCAAGCCACGCAATATGGAATACGTGGTTCAGTTTACTGGTCCAACCGGGACAAATGCGGTTGAAGCTGCAATGAAAATTGCCCGCAATGTCACCGGGCAGCAAAACATTGTGACTTTTACCAATGGTTTTCACGGTGTGAGTTTGGGCTCCCTGGCAGCTACGGGTAACTCTCATCATAGGGATGCTGCAGGGGTTAGCTTGAATGGCACTCATCGCATGCCCTATGACAACTATCTTGGCAAAAATATCGATACTACAGAGTATCTCGACAAGGTGCTTGCAGACTCCAGTAGCGGGATCAATTCTCCCGCGGCGATTATCGTCGAAACCGTTCAGGGTGAAGGAGGTATCAATGCGGCCAGTATCGAGTGGTTGAGAAACCTACAAGCTGTTTGTAAAAAGCACGGGCTGCTCTTTATCGTCGATGATATTCAGGCTGGCTGTGGCCGCACTGGAAATTTTTTCAGTTTCGAAGAAGCAGGTATCGAGCCTGACATTATTACCCTTTCCAAGTCACTCAGTGGCTACGGGCTGCCCTTTGCCCTGGTTTTAATGAAGCCCGAATTAGACCAATGGAAACCTGGTGAGCACAACGGCACATTTCGTGGTAACAACCTGGCTTTTGTTACGGCCAAAGCGGCAATTGATCACTATTGGTCAAATGATAACTTTTCGCGGGAAATCAAACGTAAAGGGAAGTACATCTCCGAGCGGTTGGGAAGTATTGTCAGTCAATATGGTGAGGGTAACTTCACCACTAAAGGCCGTGGCATGTTCCAAGGTATTGATTGTGTGAGTGGCGAGCTTGCAGAAAAGATTACCAAACTCGCCTTTAAGCAGGGGTTAATCATTGAAACTAGTGGCGCAGATGATCAAATCGTTAAGCTACTCTGCCCTCTGGTCATCACTGACCAGAACCTTAAGAAAGGTATCGACATTATTGAATCAGCAATTCGAGAAGTTTGTGCTGGAGAGCAGGATATCCCTGAAGAAAGAGTCTATTTCGAGGCCTGCTAGACCCAATTGTATCCAAAACTCAATGATCCAGCTGGAAAGCTAAGCCTGCTGATAACCAGGCTATATAGTTACACATACAACATAACGGAATATTCATGATTGTTAGAAATCTACAAGAAGCCAAAAAATCAAACCGAAGAATCGTCTCGCCGGATGGCAATTGGGAGAGTACACGCCTACTTTTAAAGGATGATGGCGTTGGTTTTTCCTTCCACATCACCACAATATACACCGGTGCTGACTTCCAAATGCACTATCAAAACCACCTGGAAGCAGTTTACTGCGTTTCCGGCAGAGGAGAGGTGGAGACGATGGATGATGGGAAAAAGCACCCTATCGAGCCTGGAACCATCTATGTCCTCGACAAACATGACCGGCATACTTTGAGGGCATTTGAAGAAATGACCATGGCCTGCGTGTTTAACCCTCCTTTAAATGGAAAGGAGGTACACAATTCTGAAGGTGCTTATGAACTAAAAGCCGATCCCATTGAATAGGTAGTCAATTACAGGGCAGCAGCTGAAATGAAGTACCTGCTAGAACGCATCCATTCGCTCAGAAATGATATGTACCCCTCCAGAAAACGAGGAGTCGCAGGTCGAGTAACACGGCGTAGAGATCCAGTAGTTTACGGTGGGCCAAATCCCCCTCCCCCGCTGGATCTTGAGCAGGTGGATGCCTACAGGCAGCAGGGATATATCGTTCTTGAAAATGTATTTTCTGAGAGGGAGGTTCAGGTCTTTCAAAAAGAGCTGAATACCCTCAAGGAAGACAATGACATCCGCAGTTCTGATGAACTCATTACGGAGTTAGAAAGTGAAGAGGTACGCTCGATATTTCGAATTCATGAACGCAGCAGCCTGTTCAGGAAGCTTTCAAGAGATAACCGGATATCAAATATCGCGAGATATATTTTGGATGATGAGGTTTATATCCATCAATCTCGGGCGAACTATAAACCTGGATTTCGTGGCAAGGATTTCTATTGGCATTCTGACTTTGAAACTTGGCATGTCGAGGATGGAATGCCGCGAATGCGTGCACTCAGTGTATCCGTAATCTTAACCGAGAGCCGGAATTACAACGGCCCATTAATGCTCATTCCGAAGTCCCATCATCACTACATCGGCTGTGATGGTGAAACCCCTGAGGGGCATTACTTAAGCTCTTTGAAAAAACAAGAGCTCGGAATCCCGTCAGATGATCACCTGCGCAGGCTGACATCTGAAGGGGGCATAAAATCTGTTACAGGTAAACCTGGCAGTTTAGTCGTATTTGATTGCAACCTGATGCACGGCTCCAGCAGCAATATTAGCCCATACCCGAGATCCAACTTGTTTTTTGTCTTTAATGCATTGAGCAATAAGGTAGAAGACCCATTTTGTAGCCTCCCACCAAGGCCAGAACATATCTGCACGAGGAAATCGATTTCTGTTATCTGATATGAAAATCAATCCAGTGGCATTCATCCATTGGATACGCCGTTATCAAGAGAAAGAAAGGACCAGTAAGAGACAATGCATACGATAGAAAAGATTGGTGGCACCTCAATGTCGGACTATGAATCTGTCCGGGACAACATTATTAAAGGTGACTCCAAAAGGCTCTACAATCGTGTTTTTGTAGTTTCAGCTTATGGTGGTATTACCGATCTACTTCTAGAGCATAAAAAGAGTGGCCAGCCGGGTATTTATGGCCTCTTCTCAAGCAGTATTGAGGATGATAGCTGGCTGGTGAAGTTTGGTGAGCTTCGCACACAGCTGCGACAGATCAACGATCGTCTATTTGGTGACACTGACTTGCTCAAGGAGGCCAATCTCTTCTTGGATGAGCGCCTGGAAGGGGCTAAGAAGTGCCTTCGAGACTTACAAAGTCTCTGCCAGCATGGCCACTTCTCTCTAGATGCCCACCTGGGAACAGTAAGAGAGATGCTTGCCAGCCTTGGCGAGGCACACAGCGCTTGGAATACATCAAAACTGCTGCAGCGGGATGGAGTCAATGCGTGCTTTGTAGATCTAACGGGCTGGCGTACCAGTAAGCACATACCGCTGGATGAGCGCATTCGTGATGCCTTCGCCAACATCGACTTGAATCAACAGTTACCGATTGTTACCGGTTACGCCCACAGCGATAAGGGTCTGCTTATTTCCTTTGACCGGGGTTACAGTGAAATGACCTTTAGCCGCCTTGCCGTACTCACAGGAGCCAAAGAGGCGGTGATCCACAAAGAGTTCCACTTGAGCAGTGCGGACCCTCGCCTAGTTGGGCCAGATAACGCTGTGCCTATCGGTCGTACAAATTACGATGTGGCCGATCAACTGGCCAATCTGGGTATGGAGGCAATTCATCCCAAGGCGGCAAAGGGTTTACGCCAGAAGAATATCCCCCTCCGGGTAAAGAATACCTTTGAGCCAGAGCACGCCGGAACATTAATCACCCGTGACTATGTGAGTGATTCGCCCTGTGTGGAGATTATTGCTGGCTGTAAAGGTGTCTATGCGCTGGAACTTTTTGATCAGGATATGGCAGGCACGATCCACGATTATGATCGGGAAGTGCTTACGGTAATTAAAAGGTACAAGGCGCATATTGTGTCTAAAAATACCAACGCCAATACCCTAACCCACTTTTTGGCTACGAACCTGAAAACCATCAAGCGTATACAGGCATCTCTGGAAGAACGCTTCCCAGAAGCAGAATTAAACCAAAGGAAAGTGGCTATTGTTTCCGCCATCGGGAGCGATATGCAAATCCCCGGCGTGCTGGCAAAAGCGGTTCAATCACTGGCTTCTAACGATATTACAGTACTCGCCATGCACCACTCTATGCGGCATGTGGACATGCAGTTTGTTGTTAGTGAACCAGATTATGACACTGCCATTAGAACACTTCATGAGGCACTGGTTGAGGTTTATGATCATGGGACCGCAATATGCCTCGCCTCCTAAATACCTGTTTTTTGACTTTTCTTTTACTTTCCCCGGCTTCCGTTTCCCAGGAAACGGAAGCGAATAAAGAAGACAGTGCGCAGAAAGAGGTGGAATCTTTACAGAAGCCGCTATATACACCATTTATAGAGCGGTATGTGCTGGATAAAATCAAACAGTTGCGTATCGACCAAGCCAAAGCTAAACAAGAGTTGATTCAGCAGATTGTCGACCGAGAGCATAATTCCGTGGACCGAGCGGTTGCTTACGCAACCGATACGGTCACCTACTTCTTCTATCTCATAGCCGCCGCCACTTCCATATTGGTCTTAGTGGGTTGGCGATCGCTACAAGATATTAAAGAGCGTGTGCACTCCCTAGCGGATGAGGAGATATCAAACTGGTTCAAGAATATGAAAAACGTCTGGAGGTCATAGAGAGTCAATTACAACAAAAGACCCAGCACATTGAAGAGAATCGCGAGGAAATTGAGCTGACTCAAGAAGTACAATCTCTCTGGCTGCGTGCTCAGCAGGAATCCTCAATCGCCAACAAAATCGCGATCTATGATGAGATTCTGCGTCTTCGTCATGAAGATGTTGAAGCGTTGACATACAAAGCTGATGCAGTGCTGGAGTTGAACGAACCCCAATGGGCTGCAAATCTTTGTCAGCAAGCCCTAGGTATTGATCCAGATAATAGCCATGCCTTCTACCAGCTAGCTTGTGCTTATACGGCTATGGAGCAGTTTGATGAAGCGCTACGGTATCTGGCTGAGGCCATTAAGAGGCGAGAAAGTTATCGGGATGAAATTCTCAGTGACAATGCCTTACAGCCACTGGCGGTAAGTGACGTTTTCAAGGATCTAGACAAGGTTATTGCTCAAACCCCGCCGCCACATAGCCGCGAAAAAGATACTTAGCAAGCTGTCACCTTGGCATTTTAAAGCTATAAGACTATGTGAACTCAAGTATCAATACGCGGATCAATAAAGCCATGAGTGAATCAAGCCTTGATGAAAGCCGCCGTGGATTTCTAAGAGCCATGACAGCAGCTACAGGCGCCTTACTAGCCGCCCCCCCTGCAAGTGTTGCCCTTACTCCCTCATCAACGTCCAAATTGCCAAGTGGAGTTAACCCCAAAAATTTCATTATTCATGGGATTAACCCACTGACAATAGAAACCCGTCGGTCTTTGATGGGCATGAGCGCTATCACCCCTGAGGCCCGGTTTTTTGTGCGCAACAATTTGCCATTGCCCTCCCCCCAGATTGTTGAACGACCGGATACCTGGATGCTTGAAGTCAAAGGCGTAAAGCAGCCCACTGCTATCTCTGTAGCAGAGCTGAAAGGGCTGGGTTTAGATGCCGTCGGTGCAGTTATTCAGTGTACAGGCAACGGCCGCGCTTTTTTCAAGCATGAACCGGCAGGCTCTAAATGGGGAGTTGGCGCAGCCGGCTGCGCTATCTGGACAGGCGTTCGGCTGAAAACTCTGTTCGATCATTTTGGCGGTGTGGATGCGGGTATGAACTTTTTGACCGCTACTGGAGGCGAGATCATTCCTGAGGAGATGGAGCGCAATGATCTGGTCGTAGAGCGATCAATCCCTATCAAGAAGGCATTGGACGATACTATATTGGCTTGGGAAATGAATGGCGCACCAATACCGCTACTGCATGGCGGCCCCTTACGGCTCATCGTTCCTGGTTATTTCGGCTGTAACAATATTAAGTACGTCAAGACTCTCACCTGCGCACCGCAAGAATCCGAGGCCAAAATCCAAAAAACGGGTTACCGCCTTAGACCCATTGGCGCTCCCCCTGGCCCAGACTACCCAAGCATGTGGCGTATGCCTGTAAAGTCTTGGGTAAATGGCCCGGGTGCGGACAATACCCCAGCTCTAGCTGGAGAAGTGACTTTCTACGGTGTTGCGCTTTCTGGTGAACGCGGCGTGAAGAAAGTAGAAGTCTCGCTCGATATGGGCAAAACCTGGCAGAATGCAGAGTTAGAGGATTTGGACCTCGGCCCCAACGCTTGGCGAGTTTTTTCTTATACCGTGAATTTACCAAAGGGTCCGCACACCATCGTCTCGCGCGCCACAGATACCCAAGGGGATATCCAACCTAAAGAACGTGTAGAGAACGAACGCGGCTATGCACACAACGGCTGGCTGGATGCAGCACTTACGGTAAACCTGTTGGGTGAGTTACCCAAGGAGAAAGTTGTAGCAACCGATCAACATATGGTGAAAGAAGAAAGCACCCCCCCAGAGCGTGAATCGGTTTCTTTATCTGCAGAGGGTCAAGCCGGAAAGCAAGTCTACCTCGAGTCTCAACCTTCTTGTGGAGCTTGCCATACCTTGAAAGATGCCGGCTCTGAGGGCCTTATAGGCCCCAACCTTAATGAATTAAAACCTAATGCAGAAAGCGTGAAAAACGCTGTTACCAATGGCGTTGGCGCCATGCCAGCATACAATGACTTGATGTCGAAAGAGCAGATTAGTTCTTTGGCAACTTATATTGAGGAGGCTACAAAATAGTGAGGTGGTCAAATGTATCCCGAGCACATTGTTTATTTGATTTAACTAATTGATGTGTTAAATAAAAAAATAAAAGCTAGAACGTAAAAACGCACGAAATTTGTGCTTCAAAAATAAAAACAAAAATTGCTAAAATAAGGATTATCATTGGTTTATTCATTTGTTGGGTTTTTATTATTATTCGTGCTGGTAGGTGTATTCTCAGCGCTTTTTAGCCGCAACACCAAGGCCGATTATTATCTGGCTAGCAGTGGAGTTCCCCCCTGGTTAGTGGGCCTGTCGGCAGTGGCGACTAACAATAGCGGTTATATGTTCATCGGGGTTATTGGTTATACCTACATGACCGGGTTCGCTTCTGTCTGGTTAATGGTGGGCTGGATCGCTGGTGACTTTATTGCTTCACTTTATGTACACAAAAGAATAAGAACTGCCACTGATTCAAGTGGTGAAGTCAGCTATGCCGGCGTGCTTAGCAATTGGTATGGGCAAAATCACTCTGCCCTACAGCGGATTATAGGTATCATATCTTTACTATTCTTGCTCACCTATGCATCAGCACAGATGGTTGCCGGCAGTAAGGCTCTACATGTACTACTGGACTGGCCTCTCTGGTCTGGCGCTGTGGTTGGAGCGTTGCTAGTATGTCTTTATTGCCTGGCCGGTGGCATACGCGCTTCCATTTGGACTGATGCTGCACAGTCGATTGTTATGATCGTCGCTATGGGCACACTTCTAGCCGTAGCCCTTACCAGCCTGGGAGGTGTCTCAAGTGCAATGGGGCAAATGCAAGCTGTCGAGGGATTTACGAACTGGTTTCCCCAAGACCTGGCCTTTTCTGGTTGGGGCGGGCTCGTTATTTTTGTCATCAGTTGGGGGATTGCGGGGCTATCTGTGATTGGCCAGCCCCACATAATGGTCCGCTTCATGACCCTGAGTGATCCCGGCAAAATGCGCAAGGCGCGAGGCTGGTACTACCTGTGGTTTGTTCTCTTTTACTCCATGGCCACAGGGGTCGGCTTGTTATCCAGGGTTTTCATCGCCGATTCCGGCAGCTTTGATGCTGAGCTAGCATTGCCGACCATGGCCATAGAATTGCTGCCACCAATCGTAGTTGGGCTGATCCTGGCTGGCATCTTTGCTGCAACCATGTCCACTGCGGATTCACTACTTCTTAGCTGCTCCGCAGCCATTACTCACGATATTCTTCCCCGTAAGATTGAGAAGACTTGGTTTCTTAAGCTCATAACTGTTGTTATTACCGGGGGCGCACTACTTCTGGCGCTTGCCAACAACCAAAGCGTCTTCAATATGGTGATCTTTGCCTGGTCTGGCCTCGCCAGCGCATTTGGGCCCCTATTGCTGGTGCTTTGTTTTGGAGGAAGACCCTCACAAGCGACCTCTATTGCCGCTGTAACCGTTGGGTTTACGACAGCAATCGCCTGGAGATTATTGGACCTTCATAGCCTGATTTATGAGGGCTTACCTGGTATAGCCTTGGGTCTGATTGTGTTTTATTTGGCTAATTTTCTCCCCCAGCCATCGCCTTTGCGCGAAGTAAATAGTTAAGTTCCAAGGGGAGGCTATCCCTCCCCTAGTCACTCAGCATTACGGTTTTCAACTTACCGCACCCAGGCATCTAATGCTGAGCTATCGAAGTCACGTTTGAGTTTGCGCCCTAAGGATGGGTTAAAATTTGCACAGTTCTTTTTGTAGAGTTCAAATGAGATTTTTGGCCCAATTCAGCTCGGTTTTTATCCTTGTATCAAGGGTTTTTCTCTCAAATTGCAGAAATATAAACCCCCTGTGAGCCTGTCGGTTTTGTTGCATTGAGTGCTAACAATTAGAGTTCAAATTAAAAATATGTTATATTTTGTGCCATATCGCCCGACATTTGACCGTCGGGCCGGGGCTGGAGCCTGACGATTTGGTACAAAAGTCTACGTCAGACCAGCCCATTTTTTTGCGATGGCCAATGGGTCACTGGACGGCTATTTACCGCCCTGCCCCATCGCTAACAAATAACCGACTGACCCTCTGTTAAAGCAGTATGGAGAGACAGATGTCACTGGACAAACAACGGAATTTTGTAGACGGCCGCTACCTGGCAAACGAAAGCGGTGAATGTTTTGACGTGTTCAATCCTGCGACCAACGAGGTCAGCTACCAGGTTGAGGTTGCCGACGAGAAGGTACTCGCAGAAACCATCGAGAGCGCCAAGCGCGGTTTTGCCCAGTGGTCAGCGATGATGCCGATTGAGCGCAGTCGCATCCTGCTGAAAGCAGTAGCACTGTTGCGCGAGCGCAACGATGAACTAGCGGCTATCGAAGTGGCTGATACCGGTAAGCCCTGGCAGGAAGCTAGTGTTGTGGACGTGGTGACTGGGGCCGACTCCATAGAATTCTTTGCCGGCCTGGCTGCAGGCATTGAGGGCAATCAGCAGCAAGTCGGTGAGGACTTCTACTACACCCGCCGCGAGCCCCTGGGCATCTGCGCCGGAATCGGTGCCTGGAACTACCCCTTACAAATCGCTTGCTGGAAAGCCGCCCCGGCCCTGGCCTGCGGTAACGCCATGATCTTCAAACCTTCCGAAGAGACCCCCCAAGGCGCTCTGAAGTTGGCTGAAATCTTTATTGAAGCGGGCATGCCCCCGGGTGTTTTCAACGTAATCCAGGGCGATGGCGCCGTGGGTGCCTGGCTGACTAACCACCCGGATATCGCCAAGGTTTCCTTTACCGGCGAAGTGGGTACCGGCAAGAAAGTGATGGCCGCAGCGGCTTCCAACCTGAAAGAAGTCACCATGGAGCTGGGAGGCAAGTCCCCGCTGGTGATCTTTGATGATGCCGACCTGGAGCAAGCCGTTTCTGCTGCCATGCTGGGCAACTTCTACACCCAGGGCGAAATCTGCACCAACGGCACCCGGGTATTTGTACACCGCAGCATTCATGATCAGTTCCTCGCTCGCCTGAAACAGCGTGTTGAGCAAAATATTATTGCCGGTGATCCGATGAATCCGGACACCAATTTCGGCGCGCTGATTTCTGCCAAGCACCAGCAACTGGTGATGGACTACATCAGCAAGGGTAAAGAGGAAGGCGCGACCTTGTTCTGCGGCGGCCACACCCTCTCCCCGGAGAATTCACCTAACGGTTACTTCGTTGCTCCCACCGTATTCACCGACTGTCATGACGATATGACCATCTGCCGCGAAGAGATCTTCGGCCCGGTAATGTCGGTACTGGTCTTTGATGATGAAGACGAAGTGATCCGCCGCGCTAACGATACCCGTTTGGGCCTGGCCGCCGGCGTATTTACCCGTGATATCACTCGCGCCCACCGTGTTATCCACCAGATGCAAGCGGGTATCTGCTGGATCAATGCCTACGGCGCTTCCCCGGCAGAAATGCCGGTGGGCGGATACAAGTTATCCGGAATCGGACGCGAAAATGGACTTGCGACCCTGAACCACTATACCCAGCTAAAAGCGGTGTATGTGGGCCTGGCACCACTGGAAAGTCCATTTTAAGCGGTACCCTGTATGAGTGAGTTTGACTACATCATTGTCGGCGCCGGCTCTGCCGGTTGCGTTCTAGCCAACCGCCTGTCTGCCCAGGAAGATAAAAAAGTCCTCCTGGTAGAGACCGGGGGTAGCGATCGCAGCATCTTTATCCAGATGCCCACCGCACTATCTATTCCCATGAATACCGACAAGTACGCCTGGCAGTTTATGACTGAGCCAGAGCCGTACCTGGACAACCGCAGCATGCATTGCCCCAGAGGCAAGGTGCTCGGGGGTTCATCCTCGATTAACGGGATGGTTTACGTGCGCGGACACGCCAAAGACTTTGATGAGTGGGCACAGCACGGCGCCGAAGGCTGGGACTACGCCCACTGTCTGCCCTACTTCAAACGCTCTGAGACCTGGGCTTTCGGCGGTGACGATTACCGTGGCGACGAAGGTCCTCTGGGGGTCAATAACGGCAATGAAATGGCCAACCCCCTTTATGGAGCCTTTATCGAAGCCGGTAAAGAAGCTGGCTACGACTACACCGCAGATTACAACGGCGAGCAGCAAGAGGGCTTTGGCCCTATGCATATGACGGTAAAAGATGGGAAACGCTGGTCAACCGCCAACGCCTACCTGAAACCGGCCATGCAGCGCCCCAATTTGACGGTATTGACCCACGCCACTGTGCATAAGGTGATTCTGGAAGGTAAACGGGCAGTCGGAATCAAACTTGAACGCAAGGGAAAGATCCTGGAATTCAAGGCGCAACAGGAAGTCATCCTCAGCGCAGGTCCCATCGGCTCCCCTCACCTTCTTCAGCTCTCCGGAATCGGAGATCCCGATACGCTGGCAGAAGCCGGTATCGAACTCCAACACGAACTTCCCGGCGTTGGCCAAAACTTGCAGGACCACCTGGAGTTCTATTTCCAGTTCCGTTGCAACCAGCCGATTTCCCTGAATGGCAAGCTCGACCCTTGGAATAAATTCCTGATCGGTGCTCGTTGGATACTGAAGAAGGATGGCCTCGGAGCCACCAACCATTTCGAGTCCTGCGGTTTTATTCGCTCCAAAGAAAACGTGGAGTGGCCGGACCTGCAATACCATTTCCTGCCGGCAGCCATGCGCTATGACGGCCGCGAAGCTTTCGATGGCCACGGCTTCCAGGTGCATATCGGGCACAACAAGCCCAAGAGTCGCGGCAGGGTGAAAGTGGTGAGCAGTGATCCCAAGCAATCCCCTTCCATCCTGTTTAATTATTTACAGGAGAAAGAGGATATTGAGGGCTTCCGCGCTTGTGTGCGGCTGACTCGTGAGATTATCAATCAGCCGGCTTTCGACGAATACCGAGGCGATGAAATCCAGCCCGGTACCGATATCCAGACTGATGAACAAATTGACGCTTTCGTACGGGAATCCGTCGAGAGTGCTTACCACCCATCCTGCTCCTGCAAGATGGGCACTGATCCAATGGCAGTGGTAGACCCGGAAACCCGTGTACACGGTTTGCAGGGTTTGAGAGTTGTAGATTCCTCCATCTTTCCGACCATTCCCAACGGCAACCTGAATGCGCCCACCATTATGGTGGCGGAGCGGGCTGCTGACCTGATTTTAGGGCGCCCCGTATTGGCGCCCTCCGAGGCACCGGTAGCGACCAAGGCTACCAGCACTCAGCGACCTGGCCGCCCTGCGCGCACTCAGTGAGCTGAATTTACGTCGGCGCTCTGCCAGAGATTTGACTGCCCCCTTCAAACGCGACGGGGATATTCAAATCTCGCACAGCAATGCCCTCTGGGGGCGCCGGCATACCAATAACTAGCTGGAGACTCAGCATGACAGCTTGGCTTTCCGCGGGATTATTATTTACCTTCACGGCAATAATTTTCTCGCTGATTAAATGGGGAAATGTGAAGATGGTCGGGGTAACCCCGGTCAAAACCTTCACTTTTATAGCGATCCTTTTCACCTCCGGCCTCGATGTAGGCCTGATCATGTTCCCCCTCACCGAGTTCGGTGGCTACGCAGACTTAGCCAATAGCCCAGAATATGGTTTCACCAACCCACTCGCGATTGAGTTTGGTTTTTGGGCCTTCCTGATCTGGGGCTTCTACTTCCTCACCTGTTTTTACTTCTGCATTATCGAACCTAAAGTTAAATTCTTTGAGTTGGGCCCAGTAAAACTGATTAACAATGTGGTGATTATCGGAACCTGCGCCTTTACCGCTTACTTGCTGCTTAGCAACCTGCCCTGGTATCTGCCGCAAGTTGGTGATGGTGAAACCATTGTGGGCACCTTCTACCTGATCGTATTTGCAGTGATCGCCGCAGCGGTCTACTCATCTACCAGCTTGCGCTATGTGCGTTTCCTCAGCCTGGCAACCACCTGGATGTTTATTGGTCTGATCGCGGTAATGTGGGTAGGCGCCTTTACCGGTGAAAACGGTAACGTTGGCGACTTCGCCTCCACTTTTGCGCTGCTCGGCGGTTACTTTGGCAACATCCACCAGTTCGTGCTGCCGTTAAATGACTATCACGAGTTTTACCTGTTCTGGTGGTTTGCCTGGAGCATTATGATCGGCCAGTTTACCTCCCGCTTTGTGGGTGGCCTGCGCACTTACCAAGTGCTGGCGGCGATGCTGATTTTCCCATCCATCCCCATCGCGCTCTGGTTCACCGTGCTCTACTACTACTCCAGCCAAGGCCTGGATACCAGTGGCTTCTACAACCTGGCTATGGTGATTGTGGGTATTACCTTCGTGATCAACTCGCTGGATTCCCTGATTCGCCTGTACACCGACAATCTGGGCATGACCGTTGCGCGCCTGGGCAAGTGGAAGTACTTCGTGCTGAACCTGGCTGCGATGAGCCTGCTCACCCTGTTGTTCAAGCTGGACTTCCTGCAAATCCAGTGGATCGGCGCTCTGGTGATTGGCATCTTCTTCTGCTGCCTGGGTTACATCCTGGTGAAGCGCTTCAGAGCGGTAGCAGCTATCGACTCCTCGCCTAAAGAAAACAAAATCGACTTTAACAAGATCGAACTGGCGAGCTAACTGTTGAAATCCCCCGCCTAGTTTGGCGGGGGCTACAAAATATAAATAAGTGGTTATTGAACAATGAAATCGACGTTGAAACTTTCTGCACTCACTTGTGCTTCCCTGCTGGTACTTGCTCAGCAATCCCAAGCAGAGCTGTCTTCTACTGTAAACCTGACCACCGACTACACCTTTAACGGTGTTAGCCAGACTCAGAATGACCCAGCTCTGCAGGCTAGCCTGGACTACGGCTTTGATAACGGTTGGTATGTTGGTACCTGGGCTTCCAATGTGGACTTTGGCAAAGGTGATGACACTAACCTGGAGTGGGACTTCTACGCAGGTAAGTTCATGCAACTTACCGACAAAGTGAGCCTGGATACAGGTATTGCTTACTACACCTACCACGGTGATAAGGCTTCTGATGACGGAAATTATCCAGAGGCTTACGCTAAGTTAGGTTACAGCTCCGATCTGGGTGAGTCCGAAGTGAATGGCTGGTACAGCTGGGACTACTTTGGCGGAGGCGGCAGCCACTACATTATGATGCTGGCTCACACTTTTGAGTTTGCAGAGGGGCATAACGTTCGCTTCAGTGTGGACCGCTCTACTTCTACGAACTTGGACAACTGGAGCTGGGATAACAAAAAATCCTACAACCACTACCGTGTAGAATACATGACTTCTCTTAACGGTTTTGATTTCAATATTGCCGCCGAGAATACCAATCTGGATTGGGACACGGCTGACGAGCGTATCGTCTTCTCTGTCGCTCGCACTTTCAGCCTGTAAGGCTAGAAGTTTATACCGGGGCCTGTGCCCCGGTATTCTCACTCTTAAAATCCTAAGACCTCTCCCCCGCACTTCCCTGTTTAGCGTTTCCAGAACCCCCTAAAGTGGCTCCATCTTGCTCGCCCGCCTCTTCTTGGCTCCATGGCCCCTTTGCGGATAGATTTTCAAGAACTATTTCCTTTTCAATTAGAGTTGGGTGGGAGCCCAAGTCATGCCGTGCAACTTTAACGATTGAGAGACAAAGTAATAGAGCAACTAATAATAGGGGGATGCCTGCAATAATGCTCGCTGCCAATAACGCTTCGAATCCACCCAGTATCATTAAGGCAATCGGCAGTAATGCCAAGGCAAATGCCCAAAAAATTCGGTTCCAGCGAAGAGGCTCTGTGTCTACCTCTTTTTGTACAACTGAGGCGAGGATATGGGAAATGGAATCAAAGGTAATAGCAGTAAAAACCAGTGCAATCAATGTATACACCAGTACAACCCACTGACCTGCAGGCAAAGTCTTCAGTATGGCGAAAATAGTTGCATTGGCTCCCTGATTGTTTAGGAGCTGCACCAGATCAAGCTTTCCAGAAAACTGCAGGTATACCCCATAGTTGCCAAGCACCATATAGAAAAGAAAACAACCGAGGGTCCCAAAAAATATAGAACCAATGATCATCTCTTTTATTGTCCGCCCCCGAGAGATATGGGCGATAAAAAGGCCAACGCTTGGTGCGAAGACTAACCACCAAGCCCAATAGAAAACGGTCCACTGTTGAGGAAAACGAAAGTAGGAAAGTTGCTCAAAATAAGAGAAGGATTCAGTCCAGGTAGCCATTCGCAGGAAGCTGTGTAACATCCGCCCTAATGTCTCCAGCCCATTATTGAGTATAAATAGAGTTGGCCCTGCAATAAGAACAAAGAGCAATAATAATAGGGCAAGCCACATAGTAAAGTTGGAAAAGGTTTTGATCCCACGCTTTAAACCAACAAAAGCGCTGTAACCAAACAATAGAGCGCAGAGTATAAGTACAGCTATTTGCGTCTCAAGTCTAATAGGTAACCCTAACAATTCATGAAACCCCTGGGTGATTAAGGGTGCAGCTATACCCAACCGGGTAGCGACGCCACCCAACATACCGAATACCAAAGAGATATCAATAAGCTTTCCAGTGGCACCCTTGGCCCTGCGCTCACCCAGCACCGGGACAAGAGCCTGGCTAAATTTTAATACCCTACTTCTGCGCACATAGTAAAAGTAAGCGATTGGCAGCGCCGGGATTAGGTAGATGGACCAAGCCAGGGGACCCCAGTGGAATATGCCATAGGCGACTGCCCAGCGGGCCGCTTCCGGTGTATTTGCTTCAACCTGAAATGGCGGTTGCTGATAATAGTAAACCCATTCAACCATTGACCAATACAGAATGGAGGCGCCGATGCCACAGCTTAGCAACATGGCAACCCAGGAAACTGTCGAGAACTCAGGAGATTCCTTCTTGCTTCCAAGCTTGATGCGGCCTATATCACTAAAAGCGATATAAGCCATAAAAAGAATCGACCCTATTCCCAGTAAAAGGTAGAGAATACCAAAACGTTCTGTTACAAACTCCTTTGCCGCCAAAATCCACAGTGAGCCCAAATCTGGAAACAAGATCAACGGCACTGTCGTTATCAGTAACAATAAGATTGCCCCAAAAAAAGTGGGCTTATCAATCAGCTCTCTTGACCCCTTACTCAACGACTATCTCCATTCCGAAGAGCAACAACTTAGGTTTTGGGTGTGGTTAAATTACGCCAATAATGAGAACGACACTTCTAATAACTAATTGGGCGTCAATCATCCACTAGAACGGCACATATCTCCCTGTACGGATATATTTTTAAAAATCAGCCACAATCCAGTATATCTGAACTTATACATGTAATGATCGTGAAGAACGGGCGTCGGAAACGACATGCTATTGGTGCTGAGGTTAGTTAAACATGTCCCACTACATAATTTTTGTTTTGATTGTCTTTGGCCTAATTGCCTGTGGCAAAGACACTTTGAAAGATATCACGGAGCAAGATTTTCAACCAGGGGCTGAAACAGGCATATTTAATGTATCTCAGAGTGAGTGCGAATTAATGATGTATCGAAAAATAATAACAAAGGAATCCCCGGTTGGTTGCGAAAGATTAAAAAAAGTAGTTTTTGATTTTTATTCTCTACCGGAGGATTCAGATATTGCTGGCGCACTGAACAGTGAGCATGATTTAAAAAATAAAAATGATACAAATAGACAAAAAGGAGCGATTATAGTTCTTGATGTTGTTGCCGATAATGTTCTCGCTCTATTTGGAGAACTCTATCAACGGCAGTTCCCTATTAGGTCTGCTATCCCAATAGAATACTTCAGTAAAATGGAGCGAAAAACGGAGAATATGAACAATTCTCTGGCATTTGATTCTCGACCCATTACCGATGGCAGCAAATGGTCTGAACATGCTTATGGGGTTGCGATTGATATTAATCCAATGCAGAACCCTTATCTTGATATTGATAAATCCTCTAAACCAATCTTGATACCAAAAAACACGAAGGAAGGTTACTTAAATCGAGCAAAGTATCGAGCAGGAAAACCGGTTCGTGCCGGGATGTCTGAAGATGTAACCTCTCTATTTGCCATGTATGGTTTTGCCGTTTGGGGCGGAGATTGGGATGTGCCTATTGATTACATGCACTTCCAGGTGGGATCTCGCCTGTTTATCGAACATCTAGTAGCTCTACCTATTGAGCAGGCAAGGCTACTGTTTGAAAATTACACGAGCCAATTGAGGCAGTGCTTTGAGCATGGGAAAAGTATTAGCGACGCTAACTTCCTTAGAAAGTACTGTGTAGACAAGGTGAGTGCAGCTTTTGAGCCGCGCCAAGATAAAGTAAAGGGCACCAGTAATATATAGTACCCTTCTGCTCCCGCTGTCTATACTCCTAGCCTAAACCTCCCATAGGTTTCAGCCGTTTGTTATCGTTTATAAACGAGACGGATGACTACCTGGATCCCCTTCAATATGTGGTTTGTCGTCATGAGATACCCCATGGGGGGAAGAAGCCGGCAACTCCCAATCCCCATCTTTACTCCAGGGGTCATCCTTAGGGAAGTCTTCAATGTAAATTTCTTTTTCCTCGTAACTGGGTTGGTAGCGTAAATCATAGTGAGCCGCTTTAACGATTGAGATGCATAACAGAAGCGCAACAATCAGAAGTGGGACACCTCCAATAACACTGGCTGTTTGCAAGGTATCCAGCCCACCAAGAAACATCAGTGTTACGGGCATAATGGATAGGGCAAATGCCCAAAAGACCCGATTCCAGCGCACTGGTTCCTCATCTACTTCTTTCTGCACTACTGCAGCAAGAATATAGGAAATAGAATCAAAGGTAGTGGCCGTGAAGATCAGTGCAAGAATGGTATAAACCAATATTACGAACTTACTCGCTGGCAGAGTCTGTAAAACGGCAAATATTGCTGCAGTTGCTCCCTGCTGATTCAATACCTGCACCACATCCAATTCACCTGAAAACTGTAAGTAGACTCCATAGTTCCCCAGAACCATAAAGAACAAGAAACAGCCGAGAGTTCCAAAGAAAATCGAGCCGACTACCATTGCCTTTATGGTGCGGCCTCGGGATATTCTGGCAATGAACAAGCCTACGCTTGGTGCGAAAACCAGCCACCATGCCCAGTAGAATATGGTCCAATCTTGAGGAAAATGAGTATCAGGAAACTGTTCAAATTGTGCGAAAGGTTCAGTCCAGGAAGCCATATGGAAGATGTTGTCAAGTACCCTGCCCAAAGCATCCAGGCCGGTATTCAACATAAACAGGGTGGGACCAACAAGAAACACGAATACCAGCAATAATACTGAAAGCCACATATTAATGTTGGAGAGGGCTCGGATACCGTTCTTTAGACCCACAAAAGCACTGTAACCAAAAATAAGTGTACAGATCATAAGCACAATAACCTGTGTACCCAAGTCTCTTGGTACTCCCAATAGCTCATGTGCGCCTTCAGTAATCAGTGGAGCGGCAATCCCCAATGTAGTAGCCCCTCCTCCCAGCATGCCAAAGATAAATAGCACATCAATTAACTTGCCAATACCACCTTTCGCGCGTTCTTCACCTAGCACGGGCATTAGCGCTTCACTAATCTTCAGCACACTGTGGTTTCTGACATAGTAAAAATAAGCAATCGGCAGAGCGGGAATCAGGTAAATCGCCCAAGCTAATGGCCCCCAGTGAAAAATGCCATAGGCAACGGCCCAGCGCGCAGCCTCAGGTGTTCCCCCCTCTATTTGGAAGGGTGGAGTTTGATAGTAGTAAATCCATTCCACCATCGACCAGTAGAGGATTGAAGCTCCAATACCAGAGCAAAACAACATGGATGCCCAGGACACTGTAGAAAACTCCGGATCTTCTTCCGAATTGCCGAGCTTTATCTGGCCTATATCGCTAAATACGATATAAACCATAAAGAGGATGGCCCCTACCCCCAGTAATAGATAAAAGACTCCGAGCTGGTCGGTAACAAAATCCTTTGCGACTTTAACCCATACTGATCCGACTTCAGGGAAAACAATCAGTGGAACTGTAACTAGCAAAAGTAGTGCAAGTGATCCGAAGAATGTTGGCTTGTCGATAATTTCTCTAAAACTCTTAGTCAATGCACTTCTCCGAGCAGTGTACAAAGCCGACAACATAAAAGTGGGTTCGATCTCCGAAAGGAAATGAAGACAGATGGTAGAGTGGAATAACTTTTATAGAGACGGAATACGATTGGTTAGATATGATTATTATTTCGTCTGCAATTTTAACAGGAAGGCTATTAATTTCAATAACAGGCTGCTTTTAGTGTTCAAAAGCAAAACAATCTAACCATCAAACAAGGGCTTAGAAGATAAGATATAAGACACTAAGCTCTGTAGCCTACAGCTTTTATAACCTCTTTATGAGTACATCCTGACTACGTATCATTCCCAAATAGATCAGAATACATGCAGACTCTGAAATTTAAGCGTAAAGCCTATATGCGCACTCATAGGTATTTTATAGTGGGCTCATATACTCTTCTCACTGAATTGCCTCCTAAGACTGAGGGTATATGAGCCTTTAAAGATCCTTTTTTCTGGAAGCTTCTTTACTACCATCTTTCTTTACAGAGCTACAAGCCGCCCCCCAATCGCCCTCTTCACTCCAGGGGGTATCTTCTGGCGGGTGTTTGATATAGATTTCCTTTTCCTCGTAGCTCGGCTGGTGACGTAAATCGTAATGAGCTGCCTTTACAATCGATACGCAAAGCATTATTGCAACAAGTAGCAACGGAACACCACCAACAATACTTGCTGTTTGTAGGGCTTCCAGCCCACCCAAAAAGAGAAGCGTAATAGGCATTACCGATAATGCAAACGCCCAAAACAAACGATTCCAACGAGCTGGCTCATCATTCACTTCCTTTTGAACAACGGCAGCGAGTATATAGGATATAGAATCAAATGTAGTGGCTGTGAAAATTATCGCGAGTAAAGTGAAAACAATAATGACCAAATTACTCATAGGAAGTGTTTGCAAGATGGCGAATATAGTTGCAGTACCCCCCTGTTGGTTGAGGAGCTGTACCACATTCAGCTCACCTGAGAACTGCAGGTAAACCCCATAGTTTCCCAGGGTTAGGAAAAATAAGAAGCAGCCCAGGGTGCCATAAAATATTGCACCAACAACCATAGCTTTTATGGTTCTCCCGCGTGATATGCGAGCAATAAACAATCCAACACTTGGGGCGAACACCAACCACCAAGCCCAATAGAAGATGGTCCAGTCTTGAGAGACGTAGGTTTGAGGGAATTCTCTGAATCGACCAAAGGGCTCTGTCCATGTGGCCATATGAAGAATACTGTTAAGCATTTTCCCCAAAGAATCCAATCCCGCATTAAGCATAAATAAAGTAGGGCCAGCAATAAGGACGAAAGCCAATAAAAACATCGCAAGCCACATATTCAAGTTTGATAAAGTCTTAATTCCCCTTTTAAGCCCGGCATACACACTGCAGCCAAATATTGCAGTGCAGAGCATCAGAATAAAAATTTGTGTAGTCAGTCCTGTAGGCGCACCCAATAGTTCATGTGCACCCTCAGAAATCAAGGGCGCAGCAATTCCTAATGTCGTTGCCCCACCACCTAACATACCAAAAACAAAACAAACATCTATCAACTTGCCAATAGACCCTTTTGCCCGCTGCTCACCTAAAACAGGCATAAGCGCCTCACTTACTTTTAAGACATTGCGGTGCCTTACATAGTAAAAGTAAGCAATTGGTAGAGCCGGAATCAGGTAAATCGACCAGGCAATAGGACCCCAATGGAATATACCAAAAGCGATTGCCCAGCGGGCAGCCTCCGGAGTAAGCCCTTTTAACTCAAATGGCGGCGTTTGGTAATAATAGATCCACTCCACCATTGACCAGTACAAAATAGATGCCCCAATGCCTGTACAAAAAAGCATGGAGGCCCAGGACAAGGTGCTAAATTCTGGCTCTTCTTCAGGTTTTCCAAGTTTGATTTGACCGATATCACTAAAAATGATGTAGGTCATAAACAGTAATGCACCAACTCCCAGCAAGAGATAAAAAACACCCAAGTCATCCGTTACAAAGTTCTTCGCATTCAGAATCCACTTCGCACCCAGTTTTGGATAAATAATGAGCGGAAGGGTAACCATGAGAAGCAAGCCAAGCGCCCCAAAGAAAGTTGGCTTATCGATGATCCGCTGAAAGTTTCCTGCCAATACTTCTCTCCAGGATACTCAAAGAACTGATCAGGCCAATTAAAAGAAACGTGCTTGTCAGCCTGGAGTTAAAATGTGGGGCTGAATCCGTTTGTTTGGGGTAGAGGCAAACTGGGTGGCTTGCTAGCAAGTTTAGCTGCCTACGAATTAGTCAGCCAAGGCGATAAGTTCATTTTTAGAGGCGCCTGGGGCGAGACTGCCTGGACATACTGCCGCAAACAGCTATTTGCGGTCTAACCAATTCAAAGTAAGGGCTGGAAATTTAGTAAAAGGGAGGCCATTTGCCCTGAATCGCTCAATTGGAGCTTCATCTAGAAGTATAGCCAGCCCAAGACTTGTCTAGGGTTTTAGGGAGTTCTCCAGCTGAGAAAACTGCCCCTGAATCACCGCTTTCTCCTGAATCAGGGTGCGGTTCTCATTGGCGAGTTGTTCGAGGCGATCTTTTGTAGTGGTAAGCTCCAACTCTAATCTGTTTAGGGCACTCTGTTGTAGTTGCACTTCCTTCTGAGCTGAAGAGCCTTCACGTTGCAGCTTAGAGATTTGCTCGCGCAAGCTAGCCACCTCTGCCTGCCTGTCTTTCAGCTCACTCGCCTGCTCTTCAGCCTGCTCCCTTAGGTTTGCAGCCTCTGTACTAGCCACCCCAACCTGTTCGCTAAGCTGCTGCTTCTCCCGATTGATTTCAGCAATCAGCGCCTGTCCCTGCTTGTATAGCAACTCCTGCTCGTTGAATCTACGTTCTGAGAGGGTCAGCTGTTCAGTAAGTACTGCGATCTGCCCCTTCAGTTGCTCCGCAGCTGATCGATACTGGTCTCTCTCATATTGCCGGTCATTGGCAGTACGCTGTTGAAAGTGCTCAAAGTGTTCGCGGACATCCCTATTTTCCTGCTTTACTTCCTCAATCATCACTTTTTGCTCCGCAATACGCTGCAAAGCTTCCTGCTTCTGGTACTCACTTTTTTCCAGGGCAGTCTGGGTCTCTTGTGAGGACTGCTTGAATCTACGCTTTTCCGCCTCGGTCGACGAAAGCCTGTGCTCAAGATCGCGAATACTGGCGGCCTGCTGGTTACTAGTGGCTCTCAACTCCTCTAACTGTGAAGTGATCTCTTTTTCCTGCACGAGGAACTCCTGCTGAAGCTCCTCTACCTGCTTGCTTGCCGCTTCCTGGATCCTTTGGTGCAGGCCTTTCAGTGCATCCACCAGGTCTCGCGGGAGCCCACTACTATCCGTATTGCTCGCAGATTCACTGCGCCACCTTTTAAGCAGAGGGGCAATAGTGCTTTTGCTGCCGGTTCCCAGCTGGGCCCTCACTCGATCAACGGTGGGCTCTTCTCCACGGGCCTTGATGGCCTTGGCGGCCTGAACAATATCCAGATACGTGACCCCAGTGCGTGCCATAAGCTTCACCTTAGATTATTTCGTTACAAATTACATAATACGTAATATTACATTATTTTATATTTTTTCACACCTGAAAAATGCCGCTGTATAACCTTCGATAATGACTATTATCGAAGGTTATATTTCTGTAAGATTCCCGTAATAACGTACCTCCAGTACAAACAGGAGGCTTCCCAGCAGTTCGAGCATCATGAAACATCACAAATCTCTTGCCGCCAAAAAGCACCTCGAAAAGAACACTCCCAGTACACTTGGGGGCACTGGTGAATTGTTGACCGATGAGGACATTCAGAAATACCTGAGTGCCGCCACATCCGATAACACCCGCAGGGCTTATCGCTCGGCAATTCGTCAGTTTGAAAAATGGGGAGGGCGGCTACCCACAGATGGCGGCACTCTGGTGCGCTATATCCTCGGCCGCGCTGAGGAGCTTAATCCTCGCACTCTAGACCTTCACCTCACCGCAATCGGGCAATGGCATCAATACCAGGGGATGCTAAACCCCGTCACAGATCCACTGGTTCAGAAAACCATGCGTGGTGTCCGTCGCACTCACGGCAAACCTAAAGAGAAATCAAAAGCGCTCAGCCTGCAGCACATTGCTAGCATGACCCGATATTTACGCACTCAATCCCAGACGAGGAAGAGCGCACGTGATCTGGCTCTTATCCTGGTAGGGTTCTTTGGTGCCTTTCGTCGCAGTGAGCTAGTGGCTATTCAGGTGGAAAACCTGGTATGGGAGGAGGAAGGCGTGATCGTAAAGCTTCCCAAGTCAAAAACAGACCAAAGTGGCGAAGGAATGATGCGCGCCCTGCCCTTTGGTGCTCCTGAGGCTTGCCCTGCAAGAGCTCTGAAAACCTGGCTCAAGGTCAGCGGCATTGAAAGTGGGCCCGTATTTCGAGCGGTGAACCGCTGGGATACGGTGCAAAGCAGGCAGCTAAACCCAGCAGCAATTAATGACTTACTAAAAAACTTGGGTGCCTCCTGCGGATTCGATTTTGTTGACGAGTTAAGCAGCCACAGCTTTCGCCGTGGCTTATCGACCTCTGCGGCTCGTGAAAAGATTGGCTTTGAGCTTATCAAGAAGCAAGGTGGCTGGAAGAGCGACGCCACCGTGTGGGAATATATTGAGGAGGGGCAGCAGTTTAGTGAGAACGCCTCGGCCATTCTAATAAAGAAAATGGCAGAGCTTCTCTAAGCCGCAATCCTCCCCTTGCTAGATTGTTTCTTGGTGATTCTTTGCGTCTTTCACTCTTTTTCGAAAGACGCGGCTATTTCCTTTTGCTGGTAGGCCCAACACTTATTGCTTCTTATGTGTCGCCTGGAAGACGGACTCCCACTCCTGATCAAATTTTGCTGATGCTGGTATAGGGCCTGGAGCCCTCTTGAAAGTCAAAATTCCCACATGCGCTTCGTGAACTTGAGCATCAGAAGTCACCTCCTCGGTAAACCCCTGCATTATTCCGCTACTGTCGAGAGTAAAGTTGCCCACGCTTTCATCTGATACGTCGACAGTCACTATACGAGTGGTATCACCGGAGTTCGAAAAGACAAAGATACCGACATCCTTATTGGTAGTCGCTCCATTTTTTGTCTCTTCGTGACCGCCCAATTTATGCTTGAAGTCAGCCGGCTTCTTGAAGCTGTCAATGAAGCGGCCACCCCCACCGGTTTTAGTTTTCTTAAGGACTTTGAAAGTTCGACAATAAATATCCTTGCCTACATCCAAAGCGTCTTTTTGGCTTTCATATAAAATAAACGACTCCCCATCGACAGCACACCAAGTGCCATCTAAAGTATTTTTCATGTCAGGATTTGCACTCAATGGAGCAGAGTAAAGAACTGTCAGAATGAAAACGGCCGGTAGGAACCTATAAGTCAGAGGTAGATTCGCCTTCATGGTGCACCTCGGTAAGTCGCTTGTGAACTTTAAGTAAATAAAGTAGCGGATTAACCCAGGTACCTCCTAAAATTTTCAGACTTTTAGTGGAAGAGAAGCGCCAATTCAAATTTCAGCTGGCAGGCCTGTAGCCCTCTGCCCATTTCGCTCTCATTATCAATCGTTGAAGTTCACCACTGGGATCTATGGCAGCGAGAACAGCAGTCGCGCTAATCTCATGCCTTTAGCCATTGGTTGTTGGAACCAACCGACAGCTTTAATAGCTCCCTGGCTGCTATACCTGTATTCAAATCTCGACACTTGCTCAATAGTTGATGCAAAAGGAGCTCTGAGATGCCTCTCAACAATCAACAAATCAAAGAGTGCGAATCCAGCCACTGGGATTTCTCAGATCTGAAAGCACTGTTCCTAAACTGTACCCTCAAGCCAACGCCAGAACTCTCCCATACCGACGGACTAATTCGTATTTCACGAGAGATTATGGAAAGAAATGGCATATCGGTAAGCCTGCTCAGGCCCGTTGACCATGATATCGCCTTCGGCGTCTATCCAAATATGACCGAGCACGGTTGGGAAAACGATGACTGGCCAAGAATTTATCATCAGGTTAACGAGGCAGATATTCTCGTCATCACAACCCCTATATGGCTCGGTGAAAAATCCTCTATCTGCACACAAGCCATAGAGCGCCTCTACGCCAACTCGTCAAACCTTAATGATCAGGGGCAGTATGCCTATTATGGAAAAGTCGGCGGCTGCCTGATAACAGGTAACGAAGATGGCGCTAAACACTGTGCAATGAATATCCTTTATTCCCTACAGCACTTGGGTTATGTCATTCCACCACAAGCAGATGCCGCCTGGGTTGGCGAAGCCGGTCCAGGCCCCTCTTACCTCGACCCCGGTTCTGGCGGGCCACAAAATGATTTTACCAACCGGAATACCTCCTTCATGACCTGGAACCTAATGCATATGGCCCGAATGATAAAAGATGCGGGGGGTATACCCGCCCACGGGAACCGGCGATCTGCTTGGGATGCAGGTTGCAAGCCCGACTTCTCCAATCCCGATTACCGATAACTACGTTCGGAGCAGGCAGTAATGGGGTGAAATGGCCAATCAAGGCTGTAATTTACTCTGCCCATTTACAAAATGGGCCACCTAAAGATACATTGCGCACCTTCCTTCTTATTACAGCCCACTGATGTCGCCTTCAACTGGCCCAGTGCTCTCAATGCACCTACCTAAACAGATGGGCTTATAAGGCTACAACCTAAGAAACAACCAAAAAAACTGAGGTCTACCACCCCGAATGAATCCCGAGTTACTGGAACAGATTTTCCACAGCAAACTCTTTATTACTCTCTGTGTAGTTGCCGTCATTCTTTTAGTCCGCGGCTTACTGACCCTTGCCATTGCTCGCAGTAACTGGGCAAAAGCCGATAAGCGTCGTAGGATCAACACCGTACACAACATCGGCAACCTGCTATTGGTCATCGGTGTAATTGCTGTTTGGGTGACAGAATTACGAGATTTCGCCCTCTCTATTGCCGCCTTTTCTGTAGCGATTGTCCTCGCTCTGCGTGAGGCTGTGCAGTGCTTGGTGGGTGGCCTATACCAAGCCAATATGCGCTCCTTTACTGTTGGCGATTGGATTAAAGTGGGCGACCAATTTGGCGAGGTTACTGATAGTGACTGGTTAAGCACCACGCTTTTGGAGATTGATCCCCATGGCCTCGGCAATGGTTATACCGGAACCACTCTCTATATTCCCAATAATGCTTTTTTTACTCAGCCGGTAAAGAACCTGAATTTTATGCGCCGTTATATCGAGCACACTTTCTCGATAACCCGTGAGCGCAGTGAGATAAACCCCTTTGAAGCCAAGAAGTTTATTGCCGAACGGCTGAAAGAGCACTGCGAATCTTTTCGGGAAGTTGCCGAGCGCTACTGCAAGCTGATTGAAAATCGGATGGGTGTGGAGCTCTCTGGCCCTGACGCAAAAGTAAGTGTGACCACTAATGATCTTGGCCATGATGTCATCACCGCGACCGTATTTTGTCCCCGTGAAGAGGCAACCAATATCGAGCAGCTGGTAACAGAAGATTTTTATGCTTTCTGGTTTGAAAAAACCAAGCAACTAAAAGACAGCGCCTAACGCCTTATCACGCACCAATATGTAAGCTTTCAAGTCGTTGGCGGATTATCTCCGCCAACCGGCGCGCTGCAGGCGATATGTCATCGCGATTAGGAAAAATAAGATACAGAGGCTGCCACCTTTTTTGCCCTCCTTTTAAGGGGAGAGGTTTGAGTGTTCCATCGGCCAGCTCCCCAAGAATCTTATCCTGCGGCAACCAAGAAAACCCATAGCCCCTGCAAGTTGCCCCGATTACCGTTGCCATATTGCTCAGCGTCCATCGCTTGGCAACTTCAACTGTTAGGGTTTCACTATCGCTTTGGGGGTTTGAATCTCTAACGATCAGGTGCCGATGACTGCGCAGATCCTTCAGGGTTAGTTCGCGTTCCAGTTGATGTAATGGGTGACTGGGGTGGGCCACTGGGATAATGCGTGCCGGTGCTGGCAGTAACTCGCCATTGAAACCGGGAGGAATTCTCGGATCAATCGCAAAGTCCACCTTTCCCTCGGTAAGGGCATCGAGGGCACCACTAATCACCACTTCGTAAACCTCTACTCGGGTATGTGGGCTCTCTTGGCCAAATACCTCCAGGCAATCTAGCAATAGCCAAGTTGGAAACAGCACTTCCACAGAAATTGACACCAGCGACCCCCAACCCACAGAAGCACGCCGGGCAGCCATTTCCATTGCCGAAGCATCTTCCAGTAATTGTTTGGCATGGCGATATAACATTTGCCCAGCAGCCGTAAGTGCCGCTTTGCGACCAGTGATTGTAAATGCCTTTACATCGAGGATGGATTCTAGCTTTTGTACCGCATAGCTCACGGAAGACTGACTCTTGTGTAGGAGTTCCGACGCCTGTACGTACCCTCCCCCTTCAACAACCGCAACTAAACAACGCCATTGCTCCAGGGTGATCTTTGGGCTTAAAGCCGGGTTCGCTAACTGATCAGTCATATATCGGATTTTTAGATGGATTTCAGCATAATTTTCTAATTTTTTATCTAATTAATCAATGGTTCAATAGTGCTCAAGTTAAATGATTCATAAGGAACCCGTCATGACAAAGTTGCTCAATATCCAATCCAGCATGTTTCAAGCCGGTGGCCAGACCTCCCAGTTGGCGGCAAAGTATATTGAGCGCTGGAAGGCGAATAATCCGGAGGGCGAAGTTGTGCAGCGTGATCTGGCAGCAGATCCGGTACCCCATTTATCCTTGGATCGCTTCCAGGCCTTCAATACCCCGGCTGATCAGCGCACTCCAGATCAGCAGGCGATTGTCGATTTTTCAGACAAACTGATCGAAGAGATCTCTTCAGCAGATGCCTTGGTCCTCGGCGTACCTATGTACAACTTTACAATCCCCTCTACCCTGCACACCTATTTTGACCATATCGCCCGAGCCGGCATCACCTTCCGCTACACGGCAAATGGGCCAGAAGGGTTACTGAAAAATAAAAAAGCGATCATCTTTGTTGCTCGGGGGGGCTACTACGGTGACAACCATGCACAGAGCACATTTTTGCGGCAGTTCCTCGGTTTTGTGGGCATCACTGATGTTGAGTTTGTTTACTCCGAAGGGCTTGCCACTGGTGAAGAGGCAAAAGAGAAAGCCACCGCCGCGGCAAATGAACGTATTGCTGAACTTGCTTAAACGAAGAATATTCCTGAATTAAAAAAGCCAGGCTCTATTCTCAAGCCTGGCTTTTACAGCGTAATTTCTGCGAAGTGGCCTTGCTGTGCGCCAATGCCAGCAATTCTTTGCATGGACCTTACTGGCAGGCTAGCTATCCATAAGAAACCTGTAACGGAAGCTCAAGCGGGCGGTATCTACTTCACAAATACAAACTTGACTTCACTCAAGACCTGTTCACCATCAAAACGATAAGCAACCAGTTTGCCGTTACCTGCTACGGAATAATCGAGACATGCCACATTCTCGGTTAGAGGCGCGGGTACACCTTTCAGCCAATAGTGGCCGATAAAACAAGGCTTTTCCGTTTTGAGATAGTGGGGAATATCGAAAGGCACTGGCAAGCTAGCGGCGGAACCGATATCAACACCACACGGTAACGCTATCTCACCCAGTGCTTTTGCAGAAGCGTTCCACCATTGAACGCGGACGGCAGAGCGGTTGTTGCCATCCTTATCCAGAAAACTCACTCCTTGAGGCAGTTCAATTTCACACCCTTTGAGCAAAGTTTCCACCGCTTTGAAGTCATCACTGCCCGGGGAGCTAGCTTGCAGCAAAAGCTCAGACGTTAACCTGCCGCTATCGGTTCTCGATGCTAAAAAATTGACTTTCTCTTCGTCCCAGCAAGCGTGTACCGCACGCAGAGGGCCAAGATCAAGCCACAGAGGCAATGATCTGAAGAAATCCAATACCTGAGATTTTTCTGGATCGTTATCCGGGTACTCATTCAAAAAAGCCTGGTGCTGTTTAGTATTTTTATCGGTATGTGGGCGCAGGGGCTTGCCATTGACTTCGGTGTGATAAGCCAGGGCGTTAAACTCGTGATTGCCCATAATTGCTTTGGCATGATCATTATTTACCATGCTCATAACTACCTTTAGGAGTTTGCGATGCTCCACCAGGTGCTCACCGCGGTCGATAAAATCTCCAAGAAATATGACCTTTCGCTCAGGGTGAGCATAACCACTGCTTGTTTCCCGATAACCCAGCACATCGAGCAACTCAATCAATGCGCTGGCGTGGCCATGGATATCGCCAATAATGTCGTACTTGCAGTGTTCCATCCTGCCCCTGCCTCTAAAATACAAGAAAGCTTCAGTATCAAAATCCCGCTTTTTTGAATCAAGGATTACTCTGTTCATTTTATGAAATGAACGCATTTCTCGGAAGCTGGGCATGGGGCGAAGAAAATAGCCGAAGCTACTGCCAGCCTGGGAAATACTGAGTTCACTTACATTTAAGGTGTGCCCTATCAAAGAGCGAATACAAAAAAGCCAGGCCGGAAAGTGCGGCCTGGCTTTTCTCAGGCTTGAGACTTACAAAGCTTCCGCAGCTTCTGTCTTTTTATTGGCAAGAACTTGATCCTGCCCAGTATCAGTACTGCTAGCTTTACGCCCAAACAGTCTCTGCACCACTACAAAGAACAGCGGTATAAAGAAGATTCCAAGCAGAGTGCCCACAACCATTCCGCCCAGTACCCCGGTTCCAATTGCCCGTTGTGCGCCGGAACCTGCACCGGTGGCTATCGCCAGAGGAAGAACTCCCAAACCGAAAGCCAAGGAGGTCATAAGGATTGGGCGCAGCCGATCACGGACTGCGCGCATAGTAGCCTGCACCAGCTCCATACCATCCTCTAAGTTTTGCTTGGCAAACTCCACAATCAGAATAGCGTTCTTACTGGTCAAGCCGACAGTGGTCAGCATAGCCACCTGGAAATAGATATCCCTCTCCATGCCGCGCAAACTGTTGGCAAGCACGGCACCGAGAATACCGAGCGGTGCCATCAACAATACGGCGGTCGGTACTGTCCAGCTCTCATAAAGAGCCGCGAGGCACAAGAATACAATCAGTAATGACAGGGTATAGAGCAGTGGTGTTTGTGCACCAGCGGCGCGCTCCTGATAAGAAAGGCCGCTCCATTCAATGCCAACCCCCGCCGGCAATTGCGCTACCAAGCCCTCCACTTCTGCCATGGCCTCGCCAGAACTGACCCCCGCTGCAGCTTGACCATTGATCTGCATGGAGGGCACACCGTTATAGCGTTCCAAGCGGGGAGATCCATACTCCCAGGAAAAACTGGCGAAGGAAGATAGAGGCACCATATCGCCTTTATTATTGCGCACAGACCAAAGTTGGAAGTCTTCCGGCACCATGCGATATGGCGCATCCGCCTGCATATAAACCCGCTTAACCCGACCGCGATCGATAAAATCATCGATATAGGAGCCACCCCAAGCGGTACTCAGCGCGCTGTTAATATCGGAAATAGACAAGCCGAGGGCCGCAGCTTTGGCGTTGTCGATTTTCACTCGAAACTGCGGCGTGTCCTCCTGGCCATTGGGGCGTACGTTAGAGAGTAATTTACTCTGCCCGGCCATTCCCAAGAATTGGTTGCGGGCAGCGGTCAACGCTTCGTGCCCCAGGTTGCCGTTATCTTTTAAGTAAAAGTTAAAGCCACCAGAAGAACCCAACTCTGGCAGAGGCGGCGGTGCAAAGGCAAAAGCCATGGCATCTTTAATTTGCATCAGCGCGCCCATAGCACGCATGGCGACTGCTCCAGTACTTTGCGACTCTTCTTCCCGCTCAGACCAATCTTCCATATTCACAAAGGCGATACCGGTATTCTGGCCGCTACCGGCAAAGCTAAAGCCCTGCACCGAAAATACTGACTTCACGGTGCCCTGCTCGTTATCCAGGAATTGGTCTTCTACTTTGCGGATAGATTCCATGGTGCGTTCCTGGGTCGCGCCCACGGGTGCCTGCACCATAGAGAAGAGCACGCCCTGGTCTTCATCGGGCAGGAAGGAGCTGGGTAAACGCAGGAATAAGAAGGCCATCACAGCGGAAAGGACCACAAACAACAGCATAAAGCGGCCGCTACGTTTTAGGATGCCCTGCACTCCGCCCTGGTAGCGCTGACTGCCGCGCTCAAAATTGCGATTGAACCAACCGAAGAAGCCTTTCTCACCGTGACTTTCCCCTTTTGAAAGTGGTTTCAGCAAGGTGGCACATAGTGCGGGGGTCAGGATAATTGCCACTAATACGGACAAGGCCATGGCAGCAACAATGGTTGCTGAGAACTGCCGGTAAATTACGCCAGTGGCGCCATCCATAAATGCCATTGGCACAAACACTGCCGACAGCACGACACCGATTCCGATCAATGCCGGGGTAATCTGGTGCATGGATTTTTTAGTGGCTTCCTTCGGCGATAAGCCCTCTTCGCGCATCACCCGTTCTACGTTTTCCACCACCACAATAGCGTCATCCACTAGCAGGCCGATGGCCAATACCATAGCGAACATGGTGAGCATATTGACCGAGAAGCCCAGTGCTGCGAGTACGGCAAAGGTACCCAACAGCACCACCGGTACTGCGATTGTAGGGATCAGGGTTGCACGGAAATTCTGCAGGAACAGATACATCACCAGGAAGACCAGCACAATTGCTTCAATCAATGTGCTGATCACGCCTTTAATGGAGACCTCGACAAAGGGCGTGGTATCAAATGGTACGACAGAGGTAAGCCCCCGAGGGAAGAAAGGTTCCAGCTCCTTGAGCTTCGCTTTCACGCCTTCGGCGGTTTCCAGTGCGTTGGCACCGGTGGCCAGGTTAATGGCGATACCGGTAGCCGGCTGGCGATTGTAGCGGGAGATAAATTCATAATTCTCTGCCCCCAACTCAACGCGGGCGACATCGCCAAGCCGCAGTATGGAGCCATCATCATTGGCTCGTACCACGATTTCCCGGAACTGTTGCGGGGTTTGCAGGCGCTCCTGGGAGGTAATAGAGGCATTGAGTTGTTGCCCTGGCACCGCCGGTGCGCCACCAAGGCTGCCCACTGTGACCTGGGCATTTTGGGCCCGGACCGCCGCGGCTACATCATTCGGCGTTAAATCGTAGGTCGTCAGTTTGTTGGGATCGAGCCAGATACGCATTGCATATTTGGAGCCGAACACCTGCACATTACCGACACCTGGCACCCGGCTAACCGGGTCCACAATCGCTGAGTTGATGTAATCGGCAATGTCGTTACGGTTCATACTGCCGTCTTCGGAGACAAAACCTGCAACCATCAGGAAGCCGCCACGGGACTTACTGACATTGACCCCTTGTAACTGCACCTCTTGGGGCAACAGCGGCATTGCCAGCTGAACCTTGTTTTGGACTTGCACCTGTGCGGTATCCGGGTCGGTACCATTCTCAAACGTAAGGGAGACAGACACACCACCGTTAGATTGACTGACAGCAGACATATAGAGAAGGCCATCGAGCCCTTTCATATTCCGCTCCAGAATCTGCGTCACCGAATCTTCCACCACTTTGGCGGAGGCGCCAGGGTAACTGGCCTCAATATTAATAGAGGGCGGTGCGATATTCGGATAGCGCTCCACCGCCAACTTGCTGATAGACAATGCACCTGCCAGCATGGTGATAATTGCCAGAACCCAGGCAAAGATGGGCCGGTTGATAAAAAAGCTTGCCATAACCCCTACCCTCAGGAACCCTGCTCAGTAGCAGCGTTGCCGTCACCAGCTGCTGCTGGTGCCTGTTTATCCTCACGTTCACTAGGCTGCACCGGCGCGCCGGGGCGAATTTTCTGTAATCCAGCCACTACGACACGGTCACCGGGCTCCAGCCCCTCTTCTACCAACCAGCGGTTACCGACTGTGCGACTGACCCGCACGGAACGTTGGGCAACAATATTCTCTTCATTGACCACCATTGCCGAAGTGTTACCTTTCGGGTCCCTTGCAATACCTTGTTGAGGCACCAGAATGGCTTTTTCCCGTACACCGCTACCGACTATCGCGCGCACGTACATGCCTGGCAGCAGCATATTGTCTGGATTGGGGACAACGACTCGCAGCAACACACTGCCAGTAGAGGGATCGACACTGGCTTCGGCAAACTCGAGCTTGCCTTGATGTTCAAACTCACTGCCATCTTCCAGCAAAATCTTAACTGGCAGGTTTGTGGCATCTGCCAATGTACCCGCCTGGAGGGCCCGACGCAGGCTGACCAGCTCTGCTGCGGACTGGGTAACATCCACATAGATGGGGTCCAGCTGTTGCACAGTGGCCAAAGTTGCGGCCTGATTGGCCGCTACCAAAGCACCCTGAGTAACACTGGATTTACCAATACGGCCAGTAATCGGCGAGGTAATCTGGGCGTAGTCCAGCTGGATCTCGGCTCGGTGTAACTCCGCCCTGGCAGCTGCAACAGAGGCGCGGGCTTCCTGCAAGTCTGCCTCCGCGACATCATTCTCCTGCTTGCTAACAGCGCCACTCTTAACAAGGCCTGCGGTACGCTCAGCCTTGAGGCGGGCGATATTCATTGCCGCATTGGCACCCTGTAATTTAGCGCGCGCACTATCCACATCCGCTTGGTAAATGGCGTCATCCAGCTGATAAAGTGGCTGATTTGCATCGACACGCCCACCTTCACGGAACAATTGCTGTTTTATGATGCCATTTACCTGTGGACGAACTTCCGCCACCTTGAAAGGTGAAGTGCGACCAGGTAGCTCTCTGGTAAGAGTAACCGGCTCGGATTCCAGCGTAACCACAGTCACCTGTGGCGCGGGCATCGGTGGCGCAGCGGTTCTTTCATCACAAGCGGCAAGCAATGCACTAGTGATCAAAAGACTGATAAACGCTTTTTTATTGAGCATGGTTACCTCGATCAGGGCTGACGGCCTGGATACTGCGGTCAGTTCGGGAGAAAAAGAGATGGTGACAGGAAGGTCTAACTCCAATGGCCACGCATTTTATGTGTAGTGATGAAATCCGATCAACTATTCATCAGCGCATGAATATCGACTAACATGCACTTTTACCCAGTGTTTTCAAGGGTTTGCACTAAAGTCTCATTTGTTTTCATGCGGCGAACAGCCGTGAATATGCGGTCAAATGAGGCGATTACGATAATGAAGAAGCTGCATTGCCCATGGCTAAATATAGAGAAGAGCAAATACTTAACACCCGAGAGCGTATCTTAGACGCCGCGATTCGTGTTTTTCATGAATCTGGCGTCACCCACGCCTCCCTAACGGCAGTCGCAGAGCTTGCCGGAGTCACTCGTGATTCCCTGCATAGCCATTTCCGCGACAGAGTTGGGCTACTCAACGCTCTAACCGAGCGCATGCGCCTGCCCGGTGAAGACCTCTGCGCGGCGGCCGGTGATGAGTTGAAGAGAGACCCTCTAGGCACCCTGCGTACCCGCTGGATATGGCTATTCGATGAGATTGCCTGCAATGATGAATGGCAGCGCTTGCTGGAGATTATCTTCCTACCATGCGACCCAATCAGTGAAGTATGCGAGTCCACTCACCGTATTAAGCAAGGCCGCACAGAGCGGCTGGAGCGAATGGGAGAATTGTTGGAGATTGCACTATCAGTCGGTCAATTACCTGCTGACTTGGATTTGAAACTGGCCCAACAAATGCTTCACGGAGGCCTTTTTGGTGTTCTGGAAGACTGGCTTCTTTCTCCTCGCTTTGTAGACCTTGGCGACTTAGGCGAACATTATTTTGATGCTCTCCTAGATATGATTCGCTTCTCCCCAGAACTGCGTCTAAACAGGCAGCAAGCACGAACCTTGCACTGAGCAGTGTATTGAGCAAATTCGAATTTTCTTCCTATTGGGGCAAGTCAACTAACTGCTGCTTGCCCCTAGAAGACAATCAGCCGAGTTTACTTTTCGAATCTACTAATTGTGCACCGCTCGCATCTCTTACTGCATAATTAAAGCCTGGGTGAATACAGTGAGCACCGTAATTACCGGCTTTATCTAAAGCCAGGAAACCCACCTGGAACTTCTTATAGTCCCCTAGCTTGCGCGCAATACGCTCCACCGCCTCACGACAGGCTTCCTCCGGTGTGTAGCCATGACGCATCAGCTCCACTACTTGATGGCAACCGACAGTCTTGATCATTAGCTCGCCCATACCCGTGGCAGTAGCCGCACCCACTTCATTGTCGACATAGAGTCCGGCGCCGATAATCGGTGAGTCTCCTACCCGCCCGTGCATCTTGAAAGCCGCGCCACTGGTGGTGCAGGCACCTGAGAGGTTGCCGTCCTGGTCCACGGCTAAGATGCCGATAGTATCGTGGTTTTCTATATTGATTACCGGCTGGTAACGGGACTCGCGCTTCCACTCACGCCAGGCGGCTTCAGCTTTTGGAGTTAACAGGTTCTCAATGTCAAACCCCTGTTCAACGGCAAAACGCTGTGCGCCCTCGCCGACCAACATTACATGTGGAGTTTCCTCCATCACCTTTCGCGCAACCGAGATGGGATGCTTGATACCCTGTAAAAAAGCCACTGAACCACAATTTTGTTTGTCATCCATAATGCAGGCATCAAGGGTCACTACACCATCGCGATCGGGAAAACCGCCATAGCCAACACTGGTTACCTGCGGGTCAGCTTCCGGCACCCGAGCACCTGCCTCTACGGCATCCAAAGCCCTGCCACCTTCGCTGAGAACCTGCCAAGCTGCCTCATTGGCTGGGCCCCCATGGTTCCAGGTTGATATGACTACGGGCTTTTTTCCCTTCTTCGTATAACGCCTTGCCATAGCTGCCACTGAAGAGGTTGCCAGGGCGCCAGCAGTACCCAGGAAGGAGTATTTCAGGAATTTTCTTTTGCTGATCACAATGATTTGTCTCAAGTGGAAAGCGCACAGAGACATTACTGTATCTGTGCGCCGAAGTTATGGCGGGATCAGAAGCTGTAAGTCAGCCCCATATAGGCGCGGCGACCTGAGTAGGAGGAACCCAAGACTCTGTTTTCTTCCCCCCAATATCTATCCACCTTCTCTTCGGTGAGATTAATAATGGAGGCAGTGAGAGCTAGGTTTTCCATCAAACTATAAGAAGCATTTACATCAAGCTGATCATACTCATCAGTAAACGTATTCACGCCGTTGCTATAGCCATCCGCATAGGCGCTGCGATAGTTGTAAGAGGCTCTCACACTGAAAAGGTCATTCTCGTAGTACACCGAAAGGTTGTATTGATCTTTAGAGGTACCCGCAATTTCTGTTTTGATTGTTTCACCGCTTTCGAGGTCAAGATTGGCCAGTTCTGTGTCCGTATAGGTATAGTTGGCAAAAACTCCAAAACCGTTATCAAAGGCATATTGCACAAACAGCTCGGCACCCTGAGCGGTGGCATCGGTGCCATTAACAGGCATCGACATATTTACATTCCAAATGTCACCATCTATTTCCCTGGTTACCAGGGAACTGCCGTTAATGACGAATGATGCAATATCCTTCCTGAACAGGGTTACTCCCATTGCGGAAGCATCGTCGAAGTACCATTCCAGACCCAAATCAAACTGATCCGCTTTGTAGGGTTCCAATTCGGAGTTCCCCGCAAATCCATCTCTTACGGTCGCTCCTGGCAGTGGGGCGTGTATTGATTCAGAGCCACCGAGGTCATCATAATTAACTCGGGCAACAACCCTTGCGAGGGCTGCACGCATTACTAAATCATCGTTAATATCCCAAGCGATATTGGCGCTTGGCAGAAAATCGGTGTTACTGCTATCGCGAATATTGGGCTCATCTTGCAAAACCCCGTCAATATTGTCATAGGTTCGGGCATATTGCTTGGTCTGCACCGCGCGAACACCAAAATTACCGCGCAAAGTGGCAGAAGCAAAATTTTGCTGTACATAGGCCGCAGTCACTTCCTCACCGATGCGATAGTCCTGGTCCCGTTCTACGGTTACTGTAGGATCACCATAAGTCTCATAGAGAAACTCTTTTAGCTTCTCAAACTCCAGGTGGGCAAAGTTGGGCACTTTTACACCACCAATAATATTATCGAGTGGGCCACTGGAAAGGATATCAATCGTATCCGGAACGCCATTAGGGTCGGTGTGGAAAGAATCGTCCGGCCACCAGGGATAACAAAGACCATCTTTACCGTCTTCATTCGGCCAGTTAATAGTCGGACACGGCGGGTTATCATCATCCCAAGCTTGTTTAGTAATGCGTCGGTTAATTTCGTGGTCGCGGTATTTAAGTCCTACATCAAGGGAAGTCAGCCAGCCGTAATCCATATCGATAGATACATCTAGCTGGTAGTAGTTTTCATCATCTTCACTACTGGTCCAGTGCGAAGAAAACCAATCGTATAAGGGGTAAGTATTGGGGTCTCCCAGATCGGCACTGGTATCAATCTCTGCAGTACCACTGCTTAGGTCCCAGCTCCAGTCAGTCACAGTGCCATAGCGAGAGTTTACTGAGGCAAACAATTTCTCCGAAGGTCCGCCTTCCGCACTGGTGCTGCCCACAACCAATCGCACGCTATATCCATCTCCTTGGTAAATAGCATTAAAATCCAAGGTATCTGACACATATTCAGCTCGCGTGTAGTCACCAGCGACTTGAGGAGACTGCAATTCGGCCTGGCCTCTGTCCAACATGCCAATACCGAGTAAGGTATCGCCATCCTCATCAAATTTAAGGCTGCCGGGTGCAACTGCATCACCATAGTTCCACTCTGGAAATACAATACGGTAATTCTCTGAGTTGCCACCCTGCTCAAAGCGAAAATAATTGACACCTAGCTCAAGTTGTTCAACCGGACGCCACTGAGCACTGAGCTGAATTCCCTCGCGGGTACGCTCCTCTTCAAAAACGCTACCCACTACGGCTCTGGGGGCATAGAAATCCCGGTACTCATTACCATCGATATCTACCATAGCCCCCCTGGCCTCTACACCATCATGGGGCTTTTCATCACCTTGCCATCCCCAGTTTTCTGTGGTGGTGCTAATCACCCGGTTCTGACGGTCTTGCTTGGAATAACCAACTAATACACCAAAGGTTTCCTGATCATTTTTCCATGAGTAAAAACCCGTGTATTGTGGCTCATACTTCTCAGTGACATCCGCGTAGGTTGTTTCAACCGATAGCATGCCCTCTCCCGCGTCCAGGTCCAGAGGTTTGCGGGTATGCAAAATGACAGTACCACCGATTCCGCCTTCATCCAGCTTTGCCTCAGGGCTCTTATAAACATCTGTACGGGCAATCATTGTTGCGGGCAACAAGGAATAATCTAGCGAGCGTGACGGCTCATCGCCCGGAGTAGCAATATAGTTACCGTTCAGCTGGGTAAAGGTAAGCTCCGGAGCAGTACCGCGGATACTCACTTCCGCACCTTCACCACCACTACGTACGATAGAGACTCCTGGCACCCTCTGTAAGGCATCGGCTACGTTTTTATCTGGGAACTTGCCAATATCTTCAGCGGTAATTGAGTCCACCACCGCATTGGAAAAACGCTTTACATCGAGGTTTTTCTCCATGCTCTGTCGAATGCCCAATACCTCTACTTCTTCAAGAGCCAAGTTTTCTTTTTGGGCTTCCTCTGTATTTTGCGCCTGTGCCATGCCGACGACACTGCATAACACTAGTGCACTGGCGGATGTGCGAAGTAACTCCGCCCTGCGGTTTTCTTTTTGGGTTTTCTCTTTCATAGCTAAGCATCACTTTTATTATAATTTTTGAGCCTTCCGTGCACCCTCTAAACTCGGCATACCCTCATACCAAGTTTTCGGAATAAGCCCGGTTTCAGATCTATCCATCCCTGGCTTACTTTTATAGGCAACCCCTTTCCCAGGGGGTTGCCTTACACGGTTATCAGCTTTCTAAGCCGAGTCGTTTTAATACTTCAGGCGGTGCGCCAGGGAAGCTGGCCATAGGCCTATTACCTACGTAGCCAATATCCGCCATGCCTTCCTCGGTGGTGTAGAATGCGGTAGATACAAGAACTCTTACCTTGGCAAAGAAACGTGCACCGGCTTGGAATTCTGGCTTCGCGTTACGAGTCCATTTGATGTCCTCGCAGATTGCATTTTTTTTAGATTCATTCAGCTCAACAAATGGGCCTTGGTACCTGCGCCTGGACTCTCCATCTAGCCAGACCACCCCTCCGCGAATAGTGACAAGGTCCGCCTTATTGTTGGAATAAGGTGCGCTGACATATTCATTGATGTAATGGTGTGCACCTACTGAAGAAGCGCTCGGTGAAATTTCATCTGCAGGTATAATCACATCGCAAAGTGCTGCGAGTACCGCCAACTCACGCGCATCTAATTGCATTTCCCATGGTACGACGGGGTTAAGCAGATCAGGATCTGTTGGTGTACCCCTGGCTAAAGTTTGTTTAGGTGCGTCAAGATTCTTAACCGCTGGTTTTGTAGCTGCTTTATCTTCCTTCAACTCAACTTTTGGTGCTGCTTTCTCAGAACAACCGATTACTGGGACCGCAGCCGCAGTAGTAGCAATCAAACGCAGGGCATTACGGCGGCTCAGGTTTGTTTTATCCTTGCTCATATCAAATGTTCCTCTTTTTAAACTGTTCCACGATGTAGTCACAGGTACGCCAAGCCAGCGCCATAATGGTCAGGGTTGGGTTTTTATCGGCATTGGAAACAAAGGGAGCGCCGTCGGTTAAAAAGAGGTTCGGAACCTCCCAAGACTGGCAGTAAGGGTTGAGCACAGAGTCTTTCGGGTTGGAGCCCATTCGCGCGGTGCCAACTTCATGAATAATCGCACCACCGTTGATAATGGCCTTGGCACCATCGGTCTGTACCGTTGTGGTCACATTGCCGCCCATACCCTCGATAATTTCGGCGAAGGTTTTGTGCATGTGGGCAGCCTGATTTAGCTCCTGGTCGCTCCACTTCCAGTGGAATTTCAGAACCGGGATACCCCACTGGTCAACTTGGTCCTTGTCAATTTCACAGTAACTATCATCATTAGGGATCATTTCCCCACGACCATCGAACCAAACAAAGGAGCCGTAATAGCGCCGGCAGGCCTTTTTCAAATCTTTACCATAGGCACCTTCGGTAAAGTCACCCATACCACCGAAGGCCCCGGCTCCAGGCATACTGCGGCCACCACCGAATTCAATGTGATAACCGCGCGCAAAATTCAGGTCTCCGCGCAACTGCTCTTTATATAGCCACCAGGGCATATACATATGCATTGCCGACGCGCCGTCTTCGTTATGGGCGGGCATATTTTCCAGGGCTGGAATTTGGCCACCGACTCCGGCACCCACAGTATCCATCAGGTATTTACCTACAACACCACTGCCGTTGGCGAGACCGTCTGGGAATAAGGTACTTTTTGAATTGAGAAGAATACGCGATGTCTCGGCGGCACTGGCCGCGACGACAACGGCGCGGGCACTGGCAAACTTTTCCTGACGGGTATCTTTATCAATGTAAACAACCCCGTTGGCTTTGCCTTTCTTATCAACGGTAACTTCGCGCACCATCGCGTCAGTGATGATGTCTAGATTGCCTGTAGCCAACGCAGGAGGCAGTAGTACTGTGGTGGACTGGAAATTTGCCTTGATGGAACAACCGCGACCACAGGGTGTGGCCCAAAAACAGGCTGCGCGGGATTTCATCGATTCGCGAGTTACATCCTGGGCAAGCTTGTTATCGGGGAACAGTTTCTGCGGAATATTTTCATGGTCGAGGCGCTCACTGAGAATCGCCAAGTGTGAGGGGATCACGGGGATACCCAGCTTATCACAAGCTTTTTTCGCTAACAGTTCATAAGCACGGGGGTTAGGGGGCGGCAATAATACGCCGTCGGAAGAGTCCGGGGTATTTTCCAATCCCTCATTGGTGCCGTAGACACCAATAAGCATCTCGGTTTTATCGTAGTAGGGTGCCAGGTCTTGGTAGCTGATGGGCCAGTCAAAGCCGAGCCCATCCCTTGAGTAGGGCTTAAAGTCGTATTCACCCATACGCAGGGAAATACGCCCCCAATGGTTCGTGCGGCCACCCAGCATACGCGCTCGCCACCAGTCAAAACGTCGACCTTTCTCTTGAGATCCCTGGGTATAGGGCTCGCCGGGTACCTGCCAGCCACCATCCACTGTCGCATCGTAAAAACCGAACGGTTTTTCTGGCGTACTACCACCGCGCAGGGGTGCGTCTTTGGGCAAGTTAAACATAGGGGTTTCTTTGACCGGGTCGTAGGATCGTCCCGCTTCAAGCAGCAGTACCTTTAAACCGGCTGTGGCCAGCACATAGGCAGCCATGCCGCCCCCAGCACCAGAGCCGACTATTAAGGCGTCGTACTCTTTATTCTCGATATCTTCACTCGCCATAACATCTCTCCTACATGATCATTTATTTTTCTTCTGACCGGATAAATTCTATCAGCTGGAAATATTTTCCTGTAACCGGTTACATTTTTGGAAAATTTTTTTGCTTTTTTCGGTGCTTATAAAGTCTAGATTTAAAATTTTTAGCGTTGGAGTCTGATTTCTTAAAGAAAACAGACATTAAAGTACATATTTTTACGTCTGGAGAAATTAAAAATATGTAACCGGTTACATGCGAAACTAAATTTTATCAATTTTTTTCATTTAGTTGCGCGGACAGCTCCACCTTCCTGCCAAGCTGCTCAAGCAGCTGCTTAGTTGCCAGGATTCCATGGTCCTCATCTCCCGGCCCTTCAAACTCAATGCCGATATAGCCTCGATAACCCGCATCGCGAATTATCCGTAACATCCGAGCAAAATCCGTATTGATTTCAATTCCCGCTGAATCGAACTCAAAGCTTTTGGCACTAACACCCTGGGCGAACGGCATCAGTTGCTGAACCCCCAAATAGCGATCGTAATCTCCGAAGTTTCCAAAATCCGGCAAGCTGCCACAGTTGGACATATCTACACGCTGAAGGACCTGTGACAACCACTCCCCGTTCGATGAATAGCCACCATGGTTCTCAACAATCACATTAATATTAAAATCCTGGGCGAATTCCGAAAGCGCGCGCAGCCCCTCAACAGCAGCCTTACCGACTTCTTCGCGACTCCCCTGCCCTGCGGCATTGACACGCACAGAGTGACAATTGAGGTACTTAGCCGCTTCGACCCATTTGTAATGGTTCTCTATGGCCTGCTTTCTCTTGCCTTTATCGGGGTCGCCTAGGTCGCCTTCGCCATCAACCATAATCAACAGACTGCGAACATTATGGTCTTCTGCTCTAGCCTTCATTGCAGCGAGAAACTTCAAGTCCTTTGCCTGATCCTTAAAGAACTGATTGACATACTCAACCGCTTCAATGCCAAAAACTTTGCGTGTTTTTACTGGAAAGTCCAGAACCTTAAGAGCTCCACTTCGCAGTTGCCGATGCAGGGACCACTGGGCTAAAGAGATTTTGAAAAAGCGTTCACTTGCAGTGCTGTGGCTAAGACGACTAAACCCAATAAGGGGAGCAGCAAGCCCCAAAGCTGCCAGCCTTGCACTATTTGCCAAAAACCGCCTTCTATTGATAGTCATTGCCGCCCTCCTATTTGGGAAACCTCAGCAGCAGATTTTGAGGGAGATTCAGCAGAGAAGCCTTCTTCTCCGTTATCCTTTAAAGAGCGGCGAAAGCCACTGATTGCTCCCCCCAGGTCTTCTCCCATACGACGAATCTTGCCGCTGCCAAACAGTAAAACTGCAAGCACCAGTACTATCAGGATTTGCCAGAGACTGATTCCTGAAATACCCATGAGCTTATAGCTCCCGAATTTTTATATTGCGATACCAGACCTTGTCACCATGATCCTGCAAAGCGATATAGCCGCTTTCAGAGCGTGCGAAATCTGGATAATTCGAAAACTTGCTGCCCGCCAAACGCTTGCCCCAATCCTCTGACCAAAGCTCGTAGCTAACAATCTTGTTGCCGTTCAACCAATGTTCGACCTTTCCGTTCTCTACGCGTATACGAGTTTGGTTAAACTGCCCCGCAGGTTTGACACTCTCTTCACTGGGCGCATACATATCAAACACTGAGCCGGCGCTGTGGCTTGGCTTTTCCAGATTGGGAAACGCAGCATTGTCCAACACCTGGTATTCCATGCCACTCATCCAAACTGGCGCATCTCCATCAGCGACACGATAAATAATGCCACTGTTGCCACCCTCAGAAATTTTCCACTCCAGCTGCAATTCAAAATCCTCGAATTGTTCAGCTGTTACCAGGTCCCCAGCACCTCCAGCAGTTAAGACCAGATTGCCATTAACAACCTGCCAGGCCTCTCCAATTTGCGAGCCATTTGTGCCAGTCCAGCCCTGTAACGTTTCTCCATCAAACAGGTAACGCCACTCTCCGTCCACTTGTTGGGCATTCGACACGGGCACCCGCTCGCAACCTACAGCACCCAGCATCACTGCTGTTGCAATCGCTACGGATAGTTTGGATCTGGCTTTAGTAAGGTTTTTCATCATTATTATCTCCACACCTAACGCTGTTATCTAATCAATGCCGCTCTTTTTAGGGCAACAGTCCATGGGAATCTGCGGCTCTCACTTGTCCGAACAGGGGCCTGTACTCTCCCGTTCCACCAGCTCAAATGGCAAAATAGTCCGGCTGGATTTCAATGGCTTGCCATCGATGATCAATCGCAGCGTTTCCATTGCGTAACGGCCTAACTCCTCCGCGGGCTGATTGATCGTAGTCAAAGGCGGATCTGTGAATTGTGAGAATTCAATGTTATCGAACCCTGTAACAGACACATCTTCCGGCACCCTGAGGCCCATTCTCTTCACTTGGTGCACAGCACCAATTGCCATCTCATCGTTCATACAAAAAATGGCAGTCGGCCGATGAGGGGTCGATAGCAAAGTCTCTGCGCCTTTCTGCCCAGAGGTCATGGTGAATTCCCCATGAACGACCATTTCAGGATCAAGTTCTAACCCACGTTTTTTTAGCGCCTCGGAAAATCCGGACAGCCTGTCTCGCACTATAGGGCTCTGCGAGGGCCCGGTAATAACCCCGATGCGACGGTGTCCCATCTTCATCAAGTGCCGCGCAACTTCCTGGGCCGCACCATGGTTATCCAACTCCACCACCGGATAACGATCATCTTCTACTATGCGCTCACAGGCATTCACCAAAGGAACAGATGCAGCCAGGTTTGCGTCCTTCTCTGCAAACGGATAGCGACTACCAAGCTGGATAACACCATCCGCTTGATTGGTTAGCGCCATACCTGCATAAAATTGCTCATTGCTGGAATCCCCTTTTGTGTCCCCCAGCAGCACCGAATAGCCTTGATCCTGTGCAGCTTTCTCAATCCCGCGAATGACCCGAGAAAAAAATGGATTAGCTATATTGGGAACCAAAACCATCACTGCGTATGACTTGCCCGAACTGAAGTTCCGCGCAAGGAGGTTCGGCCGGTAGCCCGCCTCCTCTACAGCCTTTAGCACCCGTTCTCTGGTTCGCGGAGAGACCATCTGCGGATCTTTCAATGCTCGGGATACGGTCGCGACCGATACGCCAGAGCGGCGTGCAACTTCGCGAATGTTTGACATAATTTCCTGCTAATTACCTGTTAGAAGCGGGTTATTTTCGCACAGATGGATACCATCTACGGATTCCCCACTGAAACGGCTGCTTCTGATTTGCTGGCTGCTTGCCTTCGATCCCAAAGCCAAATAAAGGCAAAAATGGGGAGCAGGATAAGTGGAACTACTGCCAATGACTGGAATGACTCAACAGAAGCAGTGGCTAATACCGCATCCAACTCATCCCCACTCAGCTTTTCAAAGGCTTCCAAGCCCCCCGCTGCCTCAATCTTGGCATTGTCAAAAATAGCGCCAAGCTTTGGCAGAACAAATTGGATAGACATACCACCGGCAAAACCCAGCAATCCCAGAAACAATGCCCCACCGCGCACAAAACGCTCGGAGACTGTGGCCAGCATAGTGGGCCACATATAACAAACACCAATGCCCCAGACAGTCGCTGCCAAAAATGCAGTTACTGGCGTCCTAGCCATACCCAGGCAATAGAGCCCAATTGCGGCAAGGAGACTGCTTAACCATAGAAGTCCGATAGAAGACAGTTTCTTTGCCAGACGTCCGGCAAAGTGGCGCATCACAAACATCAACATGCTGACATAAACAAGAATAAGAATACCCTTCATGCCAACTACTCGGGATAGGGTCAGGTCTACCCACTGCCCAGGGGCCAACTCGGTTGCGGCGGTCATCCACATACACACCCACAGCAGGATAAACATCGGCTGCTTGAATACCTCTTTAAACATTTCGCCATAACTGATACCGGAAGAAACCCGTTCAGTAACTGGGAAATCTGTTTTAGCCACAAGCCAAGCCATAACAACAGCTGGCAGTGCCAACACGACAAGGTTCAACTGCCAGGGAAGCTCGAGGGCAGAGATTGACAATCCCAGTAATCCTCCAACCACAATGCCTGCAGGCCACCAGGCATGTAGTACGTTTAAACGTTGCGTTTTATTTTCTGGGTCGACTGCAGCAACCATAGGATTACTGGCTGCCTCCACGGCACCCCAGCCCAAGCCTGTCAGTAACAGGCCGGCTAGTACCAGATTCTCTACCCCCTCCCCAGGAGCCACAAAAGAGGCAGCAATAATAAGCAAACTGCCCAATACATAGCCTATAGATGAGAGCATCAGCATTCGCTTGATACCGACCAAGTCCACAAGTGCGCTTCCAAATAACAAGGTGAGAGCAAAACCTGTGAAAGTGAAACCCAGGGCTTCACCAAGCATGGCGGTAGAGTTGGCAAGATCAATATGATCGTAAATGTCGCTTTGGAGATCACCGGCGATTGAAGCCCTCACAGCAAATCCGAGGCCAATCATAAAAATCGAGAGGTTCCCCACAAGAAAGACATTCTTATGCAGGGATTTTGTCTGTGTACTCATCTATCCAGTCTCCGCATGATTTATTGTTATTGGTTATTCACTTGGTTTGGAAAAATTTAATCCAATCCTAAAATCCGACGATTTCGCGCGCGATCTGTTTCTGCACCAGCAAAATCATCAAAAGCCTTGCCTGCCACGGTAATCAGGTGATCCCGAATAAATGGTGCACCCTCACTGGCCCCCTGTTGTTGATCCTTAATGCAACACTCCCATTCGAGTACCGCCCAGCGGTCGTAACCGTATTGGGTCAAGCGGCTGAAAATCCCACGGAAGTCCACTTGACCATCGCCCAGGGAACGGAAGCGGCCAGGTCTATCAATCCAAGGGGCATAACCGCCATAAACTCCGGCCCTACCACTCGGATGGAATTCAGCATCTTTCACGTGAAACGCCTTGATTCGCTCGTGATAGATATCGATAAAAGCCAGGTAGTCCATCTGCTGTAAAAGCAGGTGGCTGGGGTCATAGAGGATATTCGCTCTTGGGTGGTCCTCCACTTCGTAGAGGAAACGTTCAAAGGTCAGCCCATCATGCAGATCTTCACCAGGGTGAAGCTCATAACAAACATCAACTCCAGCACTGTCAAACGCATCCAATATAGGGCGCCACAGCCGGCCCAGTTCGCGAAAGCCCTCTTCCACCAACATTGCGGGGCGCTGGGGCCAGGGATAAAAAGTATGCCAAAGTAGTGCGCCAGAAAATGTAGCGTGCGACTTAAGCTTTAGATTGGCACTGGCACGAGCAGCCAACATCAGTTGATTGCTCGCCCACTCAGCGCGGGCTGGCAAGTTGCCCCGCACTTCCTCTGGGGAAAAAATATCCAGCATCTCTTTATATGCTGGATGCGCTGCAACCAGCTGACCCTGCAAATGCGTGGACAGTTCTGAGATTTCTACTCCCGCCTTCTCACAGATTCCCAAAACATCATCACAGTAAGCCTGGCTACTGCTGGCTAATTCCAGATCAAAGATGCGCTTGTCCCAAGTGGGAACCTGAATGCCTTTATAACCCAGATCCGATGCCCAGCAGGCCATAGACTCCAGTGAAGCCGGTTGGTCGCTCGGAGGGAGGAACTGGGCGAGAAATATCCCGGGCCCCTGAATTCTGGGTGCCTTCATTTATTCTTATCCTTTTTACTGCTGTACTTATTTACCTCTGCAACCAATTAATCCTTCCTGGGTGATCAGCTTGCTTCTTTTGAAAAGCACAATGCTGTCTTTCCAAAAGCGGACTGGCACTGGGCCGACACCGACACCTCCCTGTGCCGTACTAACTGCCGGACTTCCACCCTGCCAGAGGTTCCTAAATTATTTGAAAATGAATCAATACGATTTAGCTGCTTATTCCCAATATGGCGACAGCGCCACCCAAGAAGAACTCGCACGGCTGCTTTCCAATGCACCGCGCACAAATGCCATAGCACGGACACCCGCATCAATATCCCCCACGACAGAACTTTCTTTAATGGGTTGTTCTTGCCGGCGGCATCGAACCTGGGCAGCAAAGTCGCGGTAAATATTCGCAAAGGCTTCTATATAACCTTCAGGATGCCCCTGCGGGGTTCGACAAAGAGCTCGGACCTCGTCATCCAGGTATTCACAGTCTGCACCAGCCTTCAAAAGGGCCACTGGCTGCCCCCTGCGTTTTAACTGCAATTGATTGGGAGATTCCTGCTCCCAGAACAGCGAGCCATGTTCGCAATAAACGCTGATATTCAGGTTATTCCCTTCCCCACCACAGACTTGGCTGGCTGTCAGGGTGCCGCGCGCACCCTGATCTAATTTAAATAGCGCCGCACCATCATCATCCAGAGCCCTTTGGTCGACTACTGATTGCAAGTCCGCACAGACCTCAGAGATACGCTGACCGGTAAAGAATTCGACCAAGTGGTGAGCATGGGTACCAATGTCGGCAAAACAGCCGCTTTCTCCCGAGCGTGTGGGATCTGTCCGCCAACTGGCTTGTTTACTTCCGCTTGAGTCACCAGCCAATGCCAGCCAGCCTTGTGGGTAGGCAACAGTTACCCGGCGGACTTGCCCTAGCTCTCCCCTGGCTAAGATTGCCCTGGCCTGTGTCGCAAGTGGATAAGCCGCATAGGTATGAGTCAAACCATAGAGATGGCCGCTCCGTACGACCTCGTTTTTGAGCGCAAGGGTTTCCTCAAGTGTGGAAGCGGCTGGCTTATCAGAAAGAACATGAAACCCCGCTCGCAGTGCGGCAAAAGAAACTGGGAGATGTAAATCATTGGGAGTTACTACAGAGACAAACTCTATGCGCTCATCAACAGGACGCTGGGATTCCTCCAGGAACATCTGCTCATAACTCTGGTAAACGCGCTCTGGGTTGAGGCCCAACTTCTCTCCACTGCTACGGCCACGCTCGGGATTACTGCTAAAACATCCCGCCACCAGCGCTATCTCACCATCGAGGGAGGCTGCCATACGATGGATCGCACCAATAAAGGCACCCTCTCCACCACCGACCATGCCCATTCTTATTTTGTTACCCATACCGCTTCCCGTATAGCTGCCTCTGGCAACCAGGTTCTTATTGTTTTCGATTTCCATCCGGCCAAGTATCTTGCCTCGCTACTGGTCCATTTCTTCTTTCACAGACCCTTGCAGCAAAATGTAACCGGTTACATTTTGTTTTTAAGATACAGAAAAAACTCACCGTTGCAAGCAACAGTTTCATTGCATGACGTTTATTTTGCTCCTTAGAGCGATGTATTTATATCCACACCAAACAGAAACCAATCAAATTGATTAACCCGAAGAGGTTAAAGTTAACGGTGATAGCCTACTTTTCGAGCGAAATCTTCCCAGCACAGCCAGTTGAGCTTGTCGCTCTGCCACTTATTTTCTATGGGATGGCCAACCCCCGAGCCTGGAGACAATCCACTATCGGCGCCCGGCTGGGGGTGACGGCTTTTGAGCTTGGAACGCACCCAGTTACCAGCATCATCGGCGACATTAGCAGCCAATCCCCAATGGTTTGGCCACACTGCGAGAAAATTTTTTACGCCATAATCATCCAGTTGGTATGGAGTGGGATAAGCCAAGCGCACTAATAGATCACCATCTGGTCCCGGTGCATCTGTTTTCCAGCCTGCATATACCGACCACTGGCAGCCCTGCGCCCAAGCCTCAAAAGCCACCATCGCGCTGGAAAGGCGCTCAAAAGATGCACAAAGTAGATCATTCTCTATTTCTGGCGGGATACACATATCGACAACACCCGCCTTGAACTTGGGAACTTCTGGGTTAAGAGTAAGAATCCAGAGCCCTTCCCCATCCTCCAGCGGGTGGTACATCACCACCAAGTCGATCAACAAAGCTGAAACTGGCGGGATATTGGGGCCGCGGGCTAAGAGCATATGCAGAGGTCTTACTAACTGGGCATTTTGTATCTGCTCCTCTGCCACACCCAAGTGCCGAATTACTTCAGCATTCCCCGCACCACAAGCAGAAATCACCAGCTCTGGTTTTAACTCACACGAGCGACCATCCATATCCAGAGTTACTTGCTCAATCCCTGCCCCCCCAAGCTGAAACGAGACCAACCTCCCATGATAGATTTGCTTCCTCAAGGGTTCGCTCACACTGCGATAGGCTGCAGCTCCATCAAAAATAAGATCATCAGGAAATCTGAACCTGCGATTTGATGGCAAATTATCCGGATCAAAGATCTCAGGCAACTCAACTTCCTCAAAGGGAATAGCCGCTCTAGCCCAGTTATCTTCAACAGTGTTTAGAAAGTCCGGAGTCAGCGCTGCATGGAAATCTGTTATTCGACTGTTCACGCCGCTAGTCGCAAGTTCTTTGTGCCAGCGCTGCGCGGCACATCGGTAAATTTCAGCAGCTTGGGGGTTAGCCGCATTCCAGCCGGAAGAGAAATAACCATGGAAATGTAGAGACTCGGCGTCACCGAACTCATCGTCGACCAGTACCACCGAGTACTCTGGTATCAGCTCTCTCATCAGGGTTACCCCCTGAATACCACCTCCTAGGATCAGTACATCAACGGGAATTTCCTGTGACATAGGATGGCCTTCTTACTTGGTTTAGCATGATTGGAGTAGTTATCAGCCCTAGTTGCCACAATGAATTTGCGACGATGCCGGAAGAGCGACCTCAATCTATACCGTTTGATACTTGCTTGCTGCTGTTTTTTTATTCAACTATTTTCAATTTCCGGAGATTTGGGGCGCCGTAACCTCGCGAGAAGAGCCACCAAAACGCAAGAACATAAGACAAAAATCCACCCAAGATACACAGAAGGTACCAAAACCAAACAGGAAACCCGTAGCCCAGTTTAGATAGAATGGAAAACGGCATATAAATCGGAAGGTTGATAAGGATCGCCCTCCAACTAACCGCCCATGTCAATGCAACTACGGCCGATAGTGATGGTTTTTTATTCATTCTTACTTCCTTACTACTGCGCTAATGAATAGGCAGACAGTTAAGGTTTCCTTCTTTGTCAATCGATTGGCCTAAGTTTAGTGGGCAGTGCTGGCCATTCTTGAAGTTATTGTGAAGCTTTGCCCCAAACGAACAATTGATTAATCCGTTCCAGCTTGCCTTCCGTAAAGAGTTTGCCATCGCACAATTGGTACGGTGGAAAGTGATTCAATCCAATGACAAGGAAATGTGAATATGAAGGGTTTGGCAAAAGGTTTGGGGGTTCTTCTATTGGCTTTTGGAGCGCATCTCTCCTGGGCTGATAATGAGTCTGAGCTTGAGACGGTTCCCTACGTGGACGTCTATCAGTACGTTGGCAAGTGGTATGAAATAGCCCGATTGCCACAGATCTTCCAGCCTGCTTGTACAGCGGTCACGGCAGACTATGGTCTCAACGATGATGGCACACTCAGTGTTTTCAACTTTTGCCGAATCTTACACCCGAAGTACGGTTTTCCCATCAGCGTGCAAGGTACCGCTACCCCTCTAGATGATACGAATAGCAAACTTGCGGTTTCATTCTTCGATGGGAAAACCAATGGTAACTACTGGGTTCTAGAGCTAGACCCAGCATATCAATGGTCCCTCGTGGGCGACCCCGATCGCAGCAGCCTTTATCTTCTAAGTCGAACTCCACAGCTGGATGAGGCCATTGTAGATGAGCTGCTTGAATTGGCTGTCACTAAGCACGGTTACAATATCGACCACATCATAATGACCAAGCAGCTACCAAATTAACCCAATGAACCAAAGGCGAGCGGAGCTTTTGCTTCACTCGCCCCCTGAAAGTTAGAATTTACATTAAGTTTTTACAAATACATATATATCAATGAGTTATGCCTATTTATTAATGTACTTTCTAGATTAACTGTGTCCTTTCACACCACATTTGCAGGCCATAGCGTCTTCTATTACTCACCTTCATTTCTCACAATCACATAACCATTTCTCTCTCCCGCAGCCTCTTGGCCACTCTCGTGAAAAAGGTCATCTAAATATCTGGGACAGCTGTGATAGCAGAAACATGAGGAATCTGTACCCACGATATCTGCAGAATGCAAAATCACCGGCAACTCCGCCAAAAGATATCTCACTGCTATTGAAACCATCTCGACAGTAACTTCTTCTTCTGCAAGATGGTGCTCCAGCACCCATCTACTAGCCTCCAAGCAACCCTCGCGGAAACCATCATTCAAGTGAAACTCCTGCTCAAACTGATAGAGCCAGCGAGAATAGAGCTCAGACTGTTTCAACCACTCGGAGTCAACCAATTCACTGTCTACAGCACACGAGCCCGAAGCGCGATAGACCTTGTTATGCAGATAGTGGCACTGTCGTCGAGCTCTTTTTCTCGCCTTCTCTTCCTCATAGCCAAGTGCGATCTGTGTATATTCAGCAGCATTATCGGGAATAAAAAACATGACTCGCTTAAAGTGACTTTGCGCCCACTTTGCAAGCCGAGCAATCTGCCCCTCGGAAAAGTAGCTGTTGAAAGGACTTATACCTATTACCGCTAGGTCAGCCATCTCATAGATTTCTTGTGAACGCGACGTTGCAAATTCAACCTTCATCCTACAACTCCATGGAACAGCACTAGGGAGCCAGTAGATCGATTCAGTGCAACATTTTTACCGGGAATAATGAGCAGTATTAAGCAGAAAAGGTTGACCTGAACCGCAATTAACTCTCGCCTAGATGCTTACCTTCAATATCAATACATATGTCTTAGATATAAATAATCGGTAACCAATCCCATTAATTGAGCCCTCGGACGTGACCGTTAAGCCACGTTGAAGCAGTATGCATTTAAAAGGCCTCTGAACTAATTCAGAATGACTCTGCGGGACTTGAGGATTGCCGCTGCTTGGCACAGCTCGCCGTAAAAGAAAATTCGGCCTTAGGGGCCCTTCCGGTAAGTCTTTTAGAGCAGTTCACTCTGTGTTGCGATTTCATTCTGAGGGCTAGATATCCTTGCGAAGCCGCACTTTCACCCGAACCACTCAGAACGCTAGAGACATCCCGGAACTGTTTAGGGGCTCTTAAAACAGCGGGCGTATCAACTCAATTCCTTTTCTTTTTAGCGGTATCCATTTTCCCGGCACTCAATCACTCTATGCTCGACTAGCTGGTCAAAAATGCTCTTCCGGCGTAAAAATCATCAAAACCGAGCCGTGCCAACCGCCTCCATTTGAGACCAAATGCCCTAAATAATGGATAGTAGGAAACTCTATTTTGCTAAATGTGCCTAATGTGGAAAAGATCCATCTCTGATTGGAGGTATTTCATGCCCTTCGGAGCTTTCAGCCTTTATACTTGTCCTAAGCTATAGGTCGCTAAGCCATAAAGGCTGGTCGCCTATGAAGTAGGACGTATAAAGAGACTCCCTATGCTTACCAATCGGATCGCCGCTCTATTTTCCGGCTTCTTGGTCATTGGCCTGCTTTCCACAACCGCTCTGGCAGAGACCGAGCCTCTGGCACCTGAAAAGGACCAGGGCAGTACTGCCAGGGAGATTGTCGGCAAGCTAGAAATGCTGCACTACAACAAAATCAAGGTCGGAGACGAAATGTCGGAAGACCTTTGGGACGAGTACATTGATGCTCTAGATCCCACCAAAAGCTACTTCCTCGCCTCAGACATCAATGAGTTCCGCGAATGGCAAACCAAGCTGGATGACCAGCTACGCGCTGGCGATGTCAAAGCAGGCTTTGAGATTTATAACCGTTTCCGCCTGCGTATGGGCGATCGGTTGGACAATATCCTATCCCAGCTCGAAAAAGGCTTGCCCGCTTTCGATTTCGATCGCGATGAATCCCTCGAACTCGACCGTGAGGAGAGTCAGTGGCCTACCTCCATCAGTGATGCCGATGATCTTTGGCGTAAGCGCCTGAAGAGCAGCGTCTTAAACCTGAGGCTCACAGGTAAAGAGGATGAGGATATTCGCGATTTGCTGGAACGCCGCTATAAAGGTCAAAAGAAGCGCCTTGAGCAGCAAAACAGCAATGACGTATTCGAGCTCTATATGAACTCGTTGACTCGCCTTTATGATCCCCACAGTAACTATCTGTCCCCACGCTCCCTGGAAAACTTCAACATGAGCATGTCGTTGTCTCTGGAGGGCATCGGTGCCGTGCTGCAAGGGGATGAGGAATACACCAAGGTTGCCCGATTGGTAGCAGGTGGTCCTGCTGACCGCACCGGTAAGATCAAGCCTAACGACAAGATTGTAGGGGTTGGCCAGGATAAGGATGGTGAAATGGTCGATGTCGTCGGCTGGCGGCTGGATGACGTGGTGGATCTAATCCGCGGTAAGGCCGGCACCTTCGTGCGCCTGGAAACTATTCCCACCGGCGGCGACGGCACGCACAAGACCATCCTGATCAAGCGCAGTAAAGTGAAGCTTGAAGATCAGGCTGCCAAGAAGGCCGTATTCGAATTTTCAGATGGTAAGAAGAGCTACAAGATCGGTGTAATCAATTTGCCGACCTTCTATATAGACTTTGACGCCTACCGTCGCCGCGACCCCAATTACAAGAGTACTACCCGCGATGTGGCTAGATTGCTCAGCGAACTGAAAGAGGAAAAGGTAGACGGTATCATTCTGGATCTACGCAACAATGGCGGCGGCTCCCTACAGGAAGCCACCATGTTGACCGACCTGTTTATCGATCAGGGACCAGTAGTACAAATCCGCCACGCTAATGAGCAGATTTCACGGCACAACCGCTCTCGCTCTCGCGCAATGTATCGCGGCCCGCTGATGGTATTGATTAACCGCCTCTCGGCATCAGCTTCCGAGATTTTCGCCGGCGCCATCCAGGACTACAACCGCGGCTTGGTTGTTGGCAATCAATCTTTTGGTAAAGGCACCGTGCAAACCATGGCGCCCCTGAAAGAAGGCCAGTTAAAAATTACCCAGTCCAAGTTCTACCGTGTATCCGGTGATAGCACCCAGCACGCGGGCGTGAAACCCGATATCCCCATGCCGCAACTTATTGATGCGGAGAGTGTTGGTGAAAGCGCTTACGATACCGCCCTGCCCTGGGACCGTATCCACGCCGTACCTCACGCCAAGTACTTTAATCTGAAGACTCTGATTCCTAATCTGCTCACCAAGCACAATAAGCGCACAGCATCAGATCCGGACTTCATATTCCTGCGCGATCAATTCAAGTTTGAGAGCGAACGCGCCGACAGAAAGCATCTCTCCCTTAATGAGGTAATGCGAGAGCAGGAACGTGAAAACGTGAACCAGCGCCTGCTCTCCATGGAGAACCGCCGTCGCGAAGCAAAAGGGCTTGAACCCTACAAGGATTTCGAGGCTTATGAAGAGAGTGAGTCTGAAGAAGTGGCAACCATTGGTGGCCCTGTGGAAATCAAATTGGAAAAAGATCCAATCTTGAACGAAGCGGGCTATATAATGGCGGACTTTATTGGACTGGCTGACAAAGCCAGCAAGGCACCGCCGCAAGTCGCCAATTTCTAAAGATGTGATGCCCTTTGGGTGTGCCAAGCGCACCCATGCGCACAGTAAACAATTAGGTCGGGCTTGCCCGACCTTTTTCATTTGGGGGAAGAAATGAAAGTCGTTTCCTTTAACGTCAACAGTATTCGCACTCGCCTGCACCAAATGCAGGCTCTGGTAGATAGCCATCAACCCGATATCATTGGTCTTCAGGAAACCAAGGTCACCGATGAGGACTTTCCTGTAGATGCCATTCGCGACCTGGGTTACGAGCTAATCTATTTTGGCCAAAAAACACACTACGGTGTTGCCCTGCTCTCACGCCTACCATTTATCGATCGCGAATATGGCTTTCCTACCGACGACGATAACGCCCAGCGCCGTATGGTCATGGGAAAGTTCGATATTGGCGGCAGTAAACCTCTCACCGTCATCAACGGCTACTTTCCCCAGGGCGAGAATCGTGAACACCCAGTAAAATTCCCGGCGAAGCAAAAGTACTACGCTGACCTCGATACCTATCTACAAACCACCTGCGATCCCGAAGCCCCGGTGCTGGTTATTGGCGACATGAACATCTCTCCGAGTGATCAAGATATCGGTATCGGCGAGCCCAATCGCAAGCGCTGGCTGCGCGACGGCAAGTGCAGCTTCCTTCCAGAAGAGCGCGAATGGCTGCAGAAAATTGAGGCCTGGGGCTTGGCGGATACTTTCCGTGCGATGAATCCTGATACAGATGATGTATTTAGCTGGTTTGACTATCGCAGTAAGGGTTTTGACCGCGAGCCCAAGCGTGGGCTGCGGATCGACTTGATTATGGCCACAAGCCCTCTGATGGAACATTGTGTGGCCACAGGGGTAGATTATGATATCCGCGCTATGGAGCGCCCCTCAGACCATGCGCCGGTCTGGGCAGAGTTCAAGCTCTAAGCATTTAGTGAATAACCGGGATCTGCTCCCGGTTTTTTTGGTCCTTTGAATATTCGTTTTTCCATATATAATGCGGACTAAGTCGGACGGTTTACCGTTCGGGAGCAATTTATGAAGAGGCAGATTTTGTTTGTCTGCTCGGGGAATTCGGCTCGTTCATTAATAGCTGAGGCTTTACTGCGTAACTATGGGGGAGAGTTCTTCGAGGTTTCAAGTGCAGGGACAGACCCCACCCCGGTGGACGTTCGTGCCATCAAGGCTCTCCAACGTTTTGGTATCCCGATCAAAGGGCTCTATTCCAAGAGTTTACAAGAGGTAGCTGACCGGGATTTTGATTTAGTCATTACCTTATGTGATAAAAGCCACAATGAATGTGTGCCTGCCGCTGGGCACGGAAAATTGATCTCATGGAATTTTGAAGACCCTGCCAGTCGGCATTGCTTCAAACCCTTTTACACAACGGTGTTGGAACTGAGTACCCGCATCAAACTTTTTGTACTGGTGTATAACAAGGCCGCTAAAGCGGCATAAACAAGATTTGGGGTAAGCCTTGAACCCAGTTCAGTTCTACAAGTGCCTGGCAGACGATACCCGCCTGCGTACGCTTCTACTGATCGCCCACGAGGGAGAACTTTGCGTGTGCGAGCTCACTGCTGCTATGGGCTTGAGCCAACCCAAAATATCTCGGCACTTAGCCCTACTCCGCGGCGCTGATTTATTGCGGGACCGCCGCCAGGGACAGTGGATCTTTTACCGCATCAACCCTGAACTGGGCAGCTGGGCCAAATCGATCCTTCAAGACACTTTGCAGGCAAATCAGCACTTTATTGCCGAAGATCTTCGCAACTTGATCCTAATGGGAGATAGGCCCCAAAGAGCTAGCCTATGCTGCTAAGTCACGGCAGTAGGTATTTTGCTGGCAAGTAATATCACTAAGTCGCTAAAAAATTTACCTGGGTATATGCGATTTTTCATATATTCAGATTGTTCAGGAGTTACAACATGGCTATCAAAGTCGGAATCAATGGATTTGGTCGTATCGGTCGGCTTGTGCTGCGCGCAGCCTGGGACTGGCCAGAATTGGAGTTTGTGCAAATCAATGACCCCGCTGGAGATGCTTCCACCCTTGCTCATTTACTGAATTTTGATTCGGTACACGGGCGTTGGCAGCATTATGCAGAAGCTAAGGACAACACAATTACGGTTTCTGGCCAGGAAATAAGTTGTAGCCATAATCTCGCCATTGCCGACACAGACTGGAGTGCTTGCGACCTGGTTATTGAAGCCTCTGGGAAAATGAAGACTAGCGCGCAATTGGAGGGCTATTTAAAGCAGGGGGTAAAGCGTGTGCTGGTTTCGGCTCCCGTAAAAGAAGACGGGGTACCAAATATTGTTTTGGGGGTGAATCAGCACATTTATGATCCAGCCAAGCATCAAGTTGTTACTGCAGCCTCCTGCACCACGAACTGTTTGGCCCCGGTGGTAAAAGTGATACATGAAAAACTGGGCATCAAGCATGGCTCTATCACTACTATCCACGATATCACTAATACCCAGACAATCCTTGATGCGCCCCATTCAGATCTGCGCCGCGCAAGGGCCTGTGGAGCCAGTCTGATACCCACTACTACCGGCTCAGCCACAGCAATCACCGCCATCTTCCCGGAGTTGACTGGCAAGCTGAACGGCCATGCCGTACGAGTCCCGCTGGCCAATGCCTCCCTGACGGATTGTGTTTTCGAAGTAGAACGGGAAACAACTGTGGATGAAGTTAATAACCTACTGAAAGCCGCAGCAGAGGGCGAGCTGAAAAATATTCTCGGTTATGAGGAACGTCCTCTGGTATCTGTGGATTACAAAACCGACCCACGTTCCAGCATTGTTGATGCACTGTCCACCATGGTGGTCAATGGCACTCAAGTGAAAATTTATACCTGGTATGACAACGAGTGGGGCTATGCCAACCGCACTGCAGAGCTGGCTCGCCTGATTGGATAAGCCAATGTCCTAGATCCCACCAATAAAAAACTGATAAATACCCGCGGGGCTGGCCTGATCTTCAGGCCAGGAGCCCCTAGTAGTTAGAGCCAAAACCCATGCAGTTTTTCTCCACCCTTTCGCCCTCGGTACGCCAATATTTATTGGTGACTGGTAACTATTGGTCTTTTACTCTAACCGATGGCGCACTGCGCATGCTGGTGCTTCTGCATTTCCATACCCTCGGGTACACCCCTCTCGAAATAGCCCTACTGTTTCTTTTCTATGAATTTTTTGGAGTGGTCACCAATTTGGTGGGCGGATGGCTTGGTGCCCGGCTAGGCCTTAATCGCACCATGAATATTGGTCTGACATTACAGATTTGCGCTTTAGCTATGTTATTGGTCCCTTCTAGCTATCTCAGTGTGCCTTTGGTTATGGCCGCTCAGGGAATATCTGGCATAGCCAAAGACCTAAACAAGATGAGCGCGAAAAGTTCAATCAAGCTTTTACTACCTGACGACAATACCCAAGGAACTCTTTATCGCTGGATTGCCCTACTGACTGGCTCCAAGAATGCCCTGAAAGGCATTGGGTTCTTTATGGGCGGAGGCCTATTGGCACTACTGGAATTTCGTGGGGCTATATTCGCAATGGCAGTCGCTCTCGCCTCAGTACTGCTATTGAGTAAGAAATTTTTACGAAAAGACTTGGGTAAAGCAAAGGTGAAAGCCCGCTTTCAAGATGTATTTTCTAAGAGTCGCCCGGTGAATATCCTTGCGGCAGCAAGACTGTTCCTATTTGCATCTCGTGATGTTTGGTTTGTAATCGCCCTGCCCGTTTTCCTGGCGAGCCAATTCGACTGGGGCCACTGGCAAGTCGGTGCATTCCTAGCCTGCTGGATCATCGGTTATGGCGCAGCACAAGCCTTTGCCCCAAGGATCACTGGAAGTTTTTCTTCGGCACTGCCTGATGGGCGAACCGCCCTATTGTGGGGCTGCGCATTAACTCTGATACCTGCGCTGATTGCCTTCTCACTCTATATCGGCTTCCACCCTCAACTCAGCATTTTGTTGGGCCTCATGGTATTCGCTGTGTTATTTGCAGTGAACTCTTCTGTGCACAGCTATTTGATCGTCGCTTATGCCAGAGAAGATGGCGTTTCTATGGATGTGGGGTTTTACTACATGGCTAACGCTCTGGGCCGCCTTACCGGAACTCTGTTGTCGGGCTGGATTTTCCAGATTGCCGGTTTACAAGCTTGCCTGTTGGTATCCACGTGCTTGCTGTTTTTGGCAACCTTCATTTCGCTTGCATTGCCAAAACACAACGAAGAAGACAACCCGATGATCAATGCAGTAACTTAATCAGATAGCTGATTAGAGGCTTTCAATTGAAAGTATGACCAATGGTTCCACCCTCGCTATGGGGTGGAATTCCCCGGGGGGATCACAGCCAGCCAATAACAAGAGAGCTCCGGACCACAATATCCAAGATAAACGACTACACATAAGCTACCACTTAGGACCCGTAGTAAACGACCATACCGGTTATTACTCAGACTCCAAACTATCAGGCCATCTCTATGGATGGGTACATTGTTATAGGCAGAAGATTAGAAAACCGAGCGCCAAATTTCTATGCCAAATTGGCATCAAATTCTGCCAATACACCAGGGTAAAATCTTGGCGGGGTTATATATGCGAATTACTCAGTACAATAAACATTCAGATTTCCTTAGAAGGAACTCCAAAATTTATATAAACATCGATTGCGGGAACGGCACGGAAATCTGGCGCCAATACTAGCCTCAATACTCTGTCAGGTGCGGAGAACTTTTTAGCTCAATAGCGCTTACATAGGTATGAAAGACCAAGATTATCAGCCCCCTGCAACTTTTCAGATACTGGACTTAATCGCCAGTAAAGCCTTTTATATCTTTGAGGATGCGATTAGGTAAGTAATTTCCTCACTAGAGTCATAAATAAAACCTTAATGCAGGCGCAACTGATTTTCAAAAATACATTCCCAGTCTCTGCAACATTATCAAGGGTCAAACAGAGTACTCTGCCTTAATGGTTATCGACCAACGAACATATAGTAGAGCCATTTAAATCACGGGCAAGGTAAATGACTTTATAAGAGTACTTGTTTCACTGATTACCCGTAGTCATCCTAATCAGTGTACGGTCTTTCTTTATAAAGTGATGATAAAGGGCTGCCAAGAAGTGTCCCAAAATAAGTAACCAGATAAGCCATTCACCCAGCACTTCCTTATGAATGAAATCGATAGGTTCCTCGAACTGTTTGAAGGTCAAGCCCATTTTATTCTGAACAAGGTGGGCAAAAAGGGAAGTGTCAGCAAACTGAGGGATTTCAAACAGGAAAAAGTACTCAGTATTCACCCCAGTTCCTAGATATCCGGTTAATGGTGCAAGTATCATGACTACATATAACAGAAAATGGCCTGTATGCGCTGCAAAGTGCTCTAGCCTGGAGCCAGGTTCCAGTTTCGGAGTGGGATTAGTCAAACGCCAAAATATCCGCAACAGTACAAAAGCACCAATCGTTATGCCAATAGACAAGTGCAGCTGTAAGGCAATCCAGTTTGCTGGGGTATCCTCTTCAGTAAACCACTGGAGGTAATAGACACTGACGTAAGATCCTAGAATTAAGAATGCTATTATCCAATGAAGCCACTTAGCTACTGCCCCATATTCATAGATAGTATTTCGGGCGCCCATAGAATGCCTTCTTTATAAATTTTGCAGCCTAAAACACTATAAACCTAAAGCTAGCCAGGGGCCTTGTAATACAGCTTCAATCATGAATACTTAGGGGGGTGTGGGCGCCTTTTCTCTGCCCCCCTATAGATCACAGCACTTTGTGTAGAGGATTTCGATTCATAAAAACCTAAAGAATTAAATTGCGTAAAAAATCATATTGATGCCTGCAGTGACTTTCTTATTCCTGCAAAAAAGAACAATACGCCTATTGTTTGAACCATATGATAAAGACTATTGTGGTTAAACGTCCAAATAAACGTAAACTCCAGAGCCGTTCTGACTTGCAATACCACAGCCAGGAGAGAAATAAACCCGCCAACAACCATATACCAAGCCCCAGGTAAACGCCCCCTAACCCCCATCCATGTATAACCAATAACAACAGGAATCATCACTAACGCTTGATAACCCACAAATACTATGAAACCATCAATTCTAGATACTGCAATGAAATAAAATATCAGGCCAATTAAAAATATGTAAGGCAATAACTTTCTTGATATTCGCTCACCGGCAAGATCACCAATAATAGCAAGTGTAAACGACACCAGAAATAGACCGAGGAAAAAAAATAAAACATGCCACATGAATATTCTTTCAGGTCCGGCAATCTGAAAACCATGAATTACCGCACCCAATAGGCCAACGATAAACATCACCCCAAAGAAACAAATCCAGCAATTTCTCTTCCAGCTAGACTTGAATTCCGGCCTAATAAAATAAAGAAATATAAACAACGCCAATACAGCCAATACCAAGTCTGTTATTGCCGAAACTTGTTCAGTAGGTACATCTGTTAACTTAAGCACCTATTTCACATCCCTTCAACGCAGTATATTTATATGGAAAATACCACTCAATATCGCATCACCTATTAAACCGTAAAAGCCACCCATAACAGCAATGGCAACACTAGCCGACACCGAACGACCAGCCTCATTACAACCAATACCAAAGCGCCAGGGTTAAATTAATCATCATCATGATAAAGTCCATAATAAATATAAACTTCATCACACCTTTCACTTTCCAAGGTCCACCCCCTCTTCGGTTCTTTAGCGCGACTGGCAAGTTATAAATAAACTGAGAACCATGTGTAACAGAAAAAACAAAAAGCAATATAGATCTTTGAATATCCCCGGAAAAGGAGGCGTGATTAACCAATAAAAGAATACTCATTAACGCCAATGAAAAATTAAACCCGCCTAGAAATTTACCTGACTCAGCCAGTATTCCAAAGACAGGGGTATCCCTATGCTCTCTAGGAACAACCAGCTTGGCAAAAATCTTTCCCCGCAAGGAGAAAACATTGAAACCCATTAAAAACCAAATAGTATTTAGCACTAAAACCAGCTCAAAGATCACGTTACTCTCCAAATTTATTATAATAATTACTTGTGATTACATACGGCTATATACAGTACAGCGTCATCTATTTAGAACCATGTAAAGATGTTTTTTCAGGAGTTACTTAATACAGGCCAGCGCTCCACGATCTCCCCTTTGTCATACACAGCTATATCCCCAAACTGAAGAAATACAGATTCACTTTGTGTTGGTCGCAGGAAAACCCAGTCATCCTCTTGTAGGACAACCTGATTGGAAGCATTGAGCATTTCCTGATTTGTAGAGCGTCCATAAATAGGATTGATCGAAAGACCCTCTGGAGATTCGGGCAGCGCCTTCCAATACCCCCCAGAGATAAAGAATGTCTGCTCGCGATTTGGGTTTAACCAGCGCATCGTACCCGTTAGTTTCTCCAAACCAGGAATTTGAGTCTGCGGTAACTTCTTCAATACTGGGCTGGCGATAAATGCAGCCGCCTTGTGATCACTGAGGGTGGGGATATCAAAATCTGTAGGTTTAACAAGACAGGAACCTGCCGCCAGCTCATTACAGGGTGTACTATCTGAGCGTGATTTATAAAGCTGGTAAGTCGGGCTGCCGGCGCCATTCAACGTCAACCTTTTAGGATACTGGTCACCCAACAATTGTTTAGCTTGCTCAAGCCTCTGAGTATAAATCTCCAAACCGCGATTAATGGCTTTCTCTGGGCCACCTAAAATACCCGGCATCTTAGCCGCATGGGCGTCATAGCCCATAAATCCCGACAGAGTAAGCAGTGGTTCTGCCTTAATAATATTGAGCATTTCAGTAAGGTCCCGAGCATCGCTGACTCCACCGCGATGCAACCCCACATCCAACTCGATATTGATTTGTAACCTTTGCTCAAGGCTACCGGCTAGTGCCGCATACTGTTGTAGCCGCCTAGGGCTATCAATCAGCCACTGAAGTTGTGTTTTAGGGTCAAATCCACTGGTTGTTGGGCGGCTATAAAAGCTCTTGGCCGCAGCAATCGGAAGAGGCTTACCCAGCAAAATATCTGCCTGTGGTTGTGACTGCGCCAACTGTTGCAAAAAAGGTAGATGGAAAACCATATACCGCTGCGTACCAGTCTGTTTGGCAACCGCCTCCAGTAACCCCAGAGCTGGTAACGATTTGGCAACAACTCGATAGTCAAAGTGCCCATTTAGATGCCCAGAAAGCACAGTCGCATTGGCTCTCAGGCTGTTTAAATCCACTACCATCGTGGGACCAGAGAAACCTGCGGAATCCAGAGCCTTAGAGAGACTTTGAAAATAGTTAGTGTGCCCCCCCTGCCCCAAAGCTTTAGGCCTTAATAAAGGAAATGCGGCCGCAACCCCCAATGCCGCTCCGCCCAGTAAAAATTTTCTCCGCGTTTTCTGCACAGTTAGCTCCCCTAGTCTCTCTTCAGCCCTGAGATGAATAAGGGCCCTATCAACCAATTAGTTTTTTCAGGTACGGGTTTAAAAATTTTCCTTTAGGGTCAAGCTCACGTCTTACCTCAAGAAAATCCTGCCAGCGGGGGTATAAACCAGCCAGGTCCTGCCGGTGCAAGGTATTAAGTTTCCCCCAGTGCGGTCTGCCGCCATGCTTGCGCATAATGGGTTCCAGTGCCTTAAAAAGGGGCTGGTAATCCTCCTCAAAGTAACGGTGTACCGCAATAGATACGGAATCCTGCTGGTAGAAGGGACTCAACCAAATATCATCCCCCTTTACAAAGCGCACTTCGATAGGAAAGAACACATTAAGATTGTTCTCTTCGATTGTACGGCGCAGCTCCTCAAAAGCGGCCAGTCCGGCTTCCCTGGGAAGGTGGTATTCCATCTCATTGAAGCGAACATTTCGCTCACTGGCGTAGTTTCGCCAAGAGGACTCCACAACCACCTCCTTTTCAATATCCTCCATTGCAGACTGTAAGGCGTATTGCCGTAATTTGGGCGACCAGCCAAGCCAGTCTCGAACAGTTTTAAGGGTCATTACAGCTTCGTTAGTATCTTCACGCGCGGTAGTAAAGATCTCTTCATCCGTTAATTGGTGCGTATCAGCCATACACATTCCGGAGAAAGGAATATAGTAAAACTCGAAATTGCGATTTGACTCCGCCAGTGTCTCCGCCTGCTCAAGCACCTCCCCCATGGGAGCCACCCAGGATTCTCGCCGGAGTTTGTAACTGGACTGGTTCTGCATACGCACCTTGGTCACTAACCCCAGGCTACCCAGGGAAACTTTGGCTGCTATGAAAGTCTCTGGGTTTTGCTCTGCATCGCACCACAGAGTGCTGCCATCTGCCGTAACCAGCTCCAATCCCGTTACATAGCTGGACATACAACCTAAACCGGCCCCAGTGCCATGAGTGGCAGTGGCCAGGCATCCGCCGAGAGTTTGCTCATCAATATCCGGCTGATTAATCAAGGCTTGACCAATATCTTCAAGCGGCTGTCCAAGATCGGCTATACGTGTACCCGCGTAAATCGTAGCCTGGGTGGATTCGCTACTATGATCGGCCACACCGCTAATACGCCCGAGCGAGAGAATGGTGTCATCGGTGGGCACCAAGGCCGTGAAGGAGTGCCCAGCCCCCACAGCTCTAACAGTACCTCTAGCATCAGCTACAAGTTGCTGTAGTTCGGCGATTGTCTTTGGTGCCAGACGTTCACTGGGCAGGCAGTCTTGCGAACCAGACCAATTGCGCCAGCGGATACCCTTACGCTTTACTGGGTCACTCGCCTGTACCAAGGTGCGGGCCATAGAGGAGATTGGACTAGCAGCGATAGCTGTAGAACCAACGGCAATAGTTGTAATAAAACGGCGACGTGACTGCTGCATAATCCCTTACTCCGCAGAGGCCATAAAGGCAATTAACTGTTCAAACTGCTCCGGTGAGCACTCGAAACAAAGACCCAGTGGCGGCATCCCCTGGAAACCATTAATCGCGTTTTCAACCAACACATCCATTCCCTTGTCGAGACGCGGTTCCCAGCCGGCAATGTCCCCAGTGAGTGGCGCAGCGCTGACCCCAGTGCTGTGACAGCTGCGACAGGTTCGCTGATAAATTTCAGCAATTTCTGGATCAGCGGGCGCCAAAGTCAGCGCTTGTTGGGCTAAGGCCAAACGGTTTTTAGGGCTACTGTCGTTAAATTCCGAGCAACCACTCGTCAGTAAAGCCACAATAAGAGGGGCGCAGAAGAGCCTTAGGCTCCGGTGAGGTCCTATCAGTTCCATGTATGTACACCTACTACATTATTGTTAATATTTCCCAGGCTCTGGAGCCTGAGGTGGGCGTTGTGTACTTAAACTGCAACCATTGTTAATCAGGCTGGCAGCTAAGACAACAAGCGGAACTGCCCAGTCTATTATTGATTTTAAAATTTACTAATCCAGTATCCACTCATATCACCAATCCTTTATTATTCCGACAATTGCTTTCTAGTACGCTTGCCCAACCTTTTATTTTGGCCATAGCCCGCTAAAGCTCTTTCTATCTTACTTATTGATGAAATGACAATTAGTATCTATTACTGAAGTCTTTTATCCGTTCGGTAGACGCCAAATAAAAAGCTCTTAAATATTGTTAGTAAAATTAGTCATTTAAGGAGGCCTCATAATTAATTAAAAATCGTTCCCTTTACCACGCACAACCAATAGACGATATCCGAGACACACCATTTATAGAACAATAAAATCGTACAACTCAAATAACGGATAACAATAAAATGAAAAACAAACTATTAAGATCAGCTCTTATCGTCGGAAGCCTGGGCCTAAGCGCTTCTGCTTCAGCAATAACTTTGTCAGAAATATGGGATATTCTGGTTAGTTCCAGCACTCAAGTAGGTTTTACCGGCACTGTGGGCAATCAAGCCTATAGCAGGCCGGGAAGCTTGGCTGGGCAAAGTGGCCAAATTAGAGTAATGGCAGCCAACATAAAGGGCTTTCCTGAAGGTTTACGGGGTATTTCTGATAGCCAGGCATCTCTATTTTCATCCACCTATATTGCCGGACAGGCCTACGATATTGTCGGACTCCAGGAAAACTGGGTCAGAAATTACGCGGTGATGTCTCCCCTTAGCCAAACAGAATATCCTTATCGAAGTGACCATTTCCAGGGCGGAGTCTTCAGTTTTGGCGATGGTTTAAGCACTATCAGCAAACACCCTATTAATGGAAGGCAGCTGCATGTTGAGTATTCAAGCTGTAAGGGTACCTACTCAGACTTTATCGCAAATGGCTCAAGTCCCGATTGTGAGACGGAAAAAGGCTTCACCTTCACTGAAGTTCAGCTAGCCAAGGACCTAAAAGTACACTTTTACAATACTCACATGGACACCAGTAACGGCCAGGAGAAAACAGGCCAGTTCAACCAGCTTAAACATTTTATTCAACAAAATTCGGCCGGATATCCAGTGATTGTAATGGGCGACTTTAATGCATGGATTGACAACGGCGGCTGGCAGCCAGGTCCTAATCAGTCGGAGTTGGGGCGCTGGGCTTCCGAGTTGGGCTTAACCTGGTCCTGTAGCCAGGTAAGTTATGCCGCAGGTAATACGAATATTAACGATGTAAAGGGACCCTGTAAGGGAGTTGACCATATTGCTTTTCGCGGCAACTCGCAAATTAGCTTCTCTACCAACCGGTATGATGAAGTCCACCAGAGCATTAGTGATCACAACCCCATTACGGCAACATTAAGTTGGACCAATCACGCTGCCGCCTATTCATCCACTTATGCGAGGGCACATACAGCTTCCCTGCTTAATACCCACCACAACACACGCATTCAGGCTGTCTACGGTGGTAACGATGAGGCAAAAAATATGCCTGCTGCGGCTGCAGAATGGGAGACTTTTACTCTTGCGCTGGAGCAAAAAGGGAACACCCAGCAGTGGGTGGATCACCGCTGTATTCAGAGTGGTGACACGGTTTCACTGCGCGCCCATAACGGTCATTACTTACGTGCCACTCCACATAACAACCATAATGTCGATGTAAGAGCCAGTGTGCTTTTAGGCTGGGAGAAATTTGTCCTTTACAACCATTCCAACGGATGGGCCTGTTTGAATCAAAATGACAAAATCACTTTGAAAACAGCCCACGGAAAATATGTGATGGCGAACGCAAATCGTAACCTGTCCGCTTCAGATAATCAGTTAGCCTGGGAGTTCTTCCAGGTTGAGCTTGGGAGATAGCATGTCTTCAAATACTTCCAAACAGTTGCTTTTGCACTCACATGCTCAAGGAGAAGTAGCTCTAAACTAATGTCCAGTTTTTAGAAGCAATTCGGGCTTGGACGGGCACTTTAATTGTCAAAAGAGCTCGAATTGCATTATTTAGAATCTACCATCCTTAAGCCGGTATTTAGGAAAACTCCTTCACGCAATGAGCGATGGATGCTAGTTTCCCTTATTTCGTGGAGGCTAACACCACAATAAAACCACTAGATTAATTATCGATCGACCATCTTCAATGATCTTCCACCCAAAACTTTGTTAAGTACGGCAGCTAAGCGCACACCACCTTGCTGTAGACGCATTTCTAAGGAATCCCTGCAGCGCAAGAAGTACTTTTCCCCCAATTGAGTTTCATTGGTATATGCCAGTTTATGAGCCAACTGATGGGACTCCTTTGCCCAGTCTGTTGCATCTGTAGACTGCCAAAGCTGGCTCTGGACTGCACCAATTTTTTCTGTCTGTTCTTTTGCATAACCCTGCCAATCGGTAACCACTCTTGAGACAAGATGGATATCCCAAAGAGCGTGTAAATTGGTCTCCTCTCCATAAAAGTGCACGAATACATCGTTGCCACCACGATCCGAATAAAGACCTGTATGCAGCGGCTGATGAAGATCCCCTACAAAGTGCGCAATAAACATTAAGGCCTCGGCACGCTCTGTCCCTGACCGGGTGCGATCTGCAAGAACTTCTTCAAACTGCTGAATGGCTTTGACAATACACCCTGTTGGAGGGCAATCCCTCTCCGCATCATAGCGGTTCCAGTCACGGGATAGATTGATATAGTGCATGGGCGCTGCCCAATTATATTGCTCGTTGGAACGAATACGATCCGCCCAGGTGGCTGACTCTGCCAGATGTGGTTCCCCAACCTCATCAAGTAACAATTCAACTTCTGCGGCTACATTAGGTGCCAAATAATACCAAGCGATTTCTCCAACCACTCTATGGCCATCATCTCCCCAAGCATGGGCTTTTAAGGTGCTGAGCAGCCCAACAAATAGAATATTTATACAAATTATTTTTTTTAGGTTAATCATCTCAATCATCCACTGCAGAAATTTGCGGCAAGCTTAATAAACATTTGTGACAAATTGGTATGCATCAATGCCATCTCACGAACCTGTTACAAAATTGCAACAAATCGTTAACCAGCCCTTCAATTTCACCCGCTAAAAAGCACTCTGGCCGAGACCTGGGGATGAGTCTCGGGAGCCGATTACAACCAGTTCTCTCAAAGCCACGCTGTTGGCCCACTTAAAGACCAGGATTTAGTTATGAAACCTTCTATCTTCCGGCGCATGTGCTTATCCGCCGCGATTATCTCCGCGATTGGTTCAACACATATCTCTTACGCTCAGGAAACTGCCGCAGCCATTCGCGGCTCTATTACTGGTAGCGCAGGCGAAGCCATCAGCGATGCAAAAATTACTGTAGTGCACGCGCCATCTAATAGTCGGCGAGTGGCCGAGGTAGGAGAATCAGGACAGTTTAATCTCAGTGGTTTGCGTGTAGGAGGCCCTTATACCGTCACAATTGAAACCGAACAGGGGGATCGTACCTTTGAAGATATTTATCTCTCAGTAGGCGATACCCTGCCCCTGATGATATCCCTCGACACAAGTAACCTTGAGGAAGTCAGCGTGCTTGGCCAAGCTATCACTACTTCCCGACTGGCGGTAGGCCCGGCATCTCACTTCAATAGCGATGACTTAGCCAGTGCACCCGCAGTAAACCGCGATATCAAGGACTTGCTACGTCTGGACCCACGAGTTTACATCGACGAAGCCAGCTATGACTCTATTCAATGTACTGGCGCCAACCCGCGCTTCAACAGCCTTACTGTTGACGGGGTGCGCATGAATGACAACTTTGGCTTGAATAGCAATGGCTATCCAACAGAGCGCATGCCCTTCTCATACGATGCAATCGAGCAAGTTGCTGTAGAGCTGGCTCCATTCGATGTGCAGTACGGCGGATTCAGCGCCTGTAACATCAATGCAGTGACCAAATCCGGCAGCAATGAGTGGCATGGTTCATTCTTTTATGACTATACCGATGATGGTTTCCGTGGAGACTCTCTTGAGGGTGAAGACTTCCCTGTAGCCAGTTTTGATGAAAAGCGCTACAACGCTACCTTAGGTGGAGCCATTATCCAGGACAAACTGTTCTTCTTCACCGCTTACGAAAAGCTAGAAGGTGTCGCTACTTTTGACCGGGGACCAACAGGCAGTAATTCTCCCTCTGAGGTTGAGGGCGTATCTCAGGAGCAGCTGCAGGAAATCGTGCGCATCGCGAATGATGTCTACGATTATAACCCTGGCGGACTCCCCTCAAGCCTGCCAGAAGAAGATGAGAAATTGCTGATCAAGCTAGACTGGAATATCAGCGATAATCATCGAGCCTCTCTTACCTATAACTACAACGATGGCTACTCTATTGCCGAATCCGACGACGACTACAATGAGCTAGAGCTATCCAATCATTATTATGAGCGCGGTGCCGAACTGAATTCTTATATTGTTCAGCTGTTTTCCGATTGGAGCGATATCTTTTCTACAGAAATGAAGATCGGTTATTCAGAGTTGGATAACTGGCAACTCTCTCTCGGTGGTACTGAATTTGGTGAAGTCCAGGTCACCAGTAAGGACGAAGAAGGCCTAAAGAGCGCAACGGTTTACTTGGGATCTGATGACTCCCGCCATGCCAATAAGCTGAGTTACGATAATCTGAGCATAAAACTCGCCGGGCGCTTATTGCTGGGTGAGCACAATCTCACCGCCGGCTACGAACATGAAAGTTTCGATGTATTTAACCTGTTTATTCAGGAAGCACAGGGGGAGTACCGGTTTGCTAGCATCGAAGATTTTGAAAACGGCGTTGCCAGCAAAATTATCTATGAAAATGCTGCCTTCACCAATAATCCCTTGGATGCTGCAGCAGAGTTTGCTTATGACATCGATACTTTCTACCTGCAGGATGAATACACTTTTGCCGAAGTTGATCTCACAGTCGTAGCAGGCTTGCGCTATGACCGCTACAGCAGCGACGATAGGCCGGTGAAGAATCTGGATATCACAGAAACGTACGGTTTCAGTAACCAGCATAATATGGATGGCATAGACCTTTTACAGCCACGTCTCGGTCTAAACTGGAATGTCAATGACAGCCTGGAGCTACACGGTGGCCTGGGCCTATATTCTGGTGGCAATCCCAACGTTTGGATTTCCAACAATTATTCCAACAACGGGGTATTGCAGATAGAAACCACCGATAGTAGTGGAACCCCGCTCTTCGATATGGACTGGACTGGCAGTGGCCGCCCCATCTATGACATACCGCAAAATCTATATGACCAGGTTGCCAATGGAGAGGGAAGATCCGGTGGCGTCAATCTAATGGACCCGGATTTCGAAATCCCTTCAGTTTGGAAGTATGCCATCGGCGCTAGTTACGAGTTTGAATCCGGCTATTTGCTTTCTGCTGACTACCTCTATAGCGACTATAGAGATGCTGCCATTGTCCGCAATATATCCCTGCAACAAGTGGATACTGCTGTGGATGGGCGCCCAATTTATGAAAGCGCCAATGGTCGTAGCGGAGACTTTATGCTCACTAACGTAAAAGGAGATTCCGGTTTTTCCAGCGTTCTATCCCTGGGTCTAAGCAAATCCTTCGACTTTGGTCTCAATGTAGCCTTGGGCTATGCCTACACAGAAGCCGAGGATGTGAATCCAATGACCAGTTCTGTGGCTTGGTCTAACTACACCAAAATTGCAACTATCGATGCTGAGAATCCGGGGGCCGCTACCTCCAACTATGTAGTGCCCCACCGCTTCACTCTCAAAATGGACTACGCTCACGAGTTTTTTGCAGGCTATGAAACGCGCTTTACCTTGTTTGGCAGTGCAAATGAAGGGCTACCCTATAGCTATACCTTTGGCGGCGGCTTATTTGGCGATGCAGGCTCCGGCCGCAGCCTACTGTACATCCCAACCGGTAGCGATGACGCAAATGTAGTATTTGCTGAAGACTTCGATACCGAAGCCTTTTTCGCTTTTGTTGATTCTGAAGATCTTGATCGCGGTCAGATTATGGAGCGAAATGAAATCTATAGTGATTGGTGGACCAAGTTCGACCTACGAATTGACCAGGAATTACCCGGTTGGCGCGCGGATGACAGGATCAACGCCTACTTTATCGTAGAAAATCTGGGGAACTTGATTAACGATGATTGGGGCGTGATGTATGAAGGAGACTTCCCGCGCTATCAGGCCGCTGTAGAGGCTGATATCGATGATCAAGGCCGCTACGTATTCAATAAATTCTTAGAGCCATCAGGCCAGACACGGGTTGCTGAACCATCTTATTGGAGCGCTCGTATAGGCGTACGCTACGAATTCTAACCATAAGAAAGCCGCGGCAATTGCCGCGGCTTTCTATTATCCAATTATTAAATAATCCTAGTTCAGCAACTCTAGGCGCTACCCAACCAACGGGCCAAGGTTTCCCGTAACAGATCCTTGCTCAGGGGCTTGGTTAGATAATCATCCATTCCTGCCGCTAAACAACGCCCTTCGAATTGTTCTTCTGTGGTACTGGTTAAAGCAACGATTGGTAATCGATCATCAGGCCTGTGCTCTGTTTCCCATCGGCGCAGTATCTCGATTATCTCGGCACTGTGATCGGTATTTTGCTGACAATCTACCAGGGCCAGGTCGTAATGCCCCTCTGATAAACGCAGCAAGGCCTCCTCTCCATTGCTGGCGATATCCACCTGGTAACCGAGTGCCTGCAACATCTCTTCCGTTACCCACTGATGTGGACGGGAGTCCTCCACCAACAGCAAGGAATATTGCCGCGGCTGGTCGGCACCACCTTTTACTACACGCCGAGTAGTTCGCTTGGCGCCGCCAAAGATTCTCTCCACCAGAGTATCGTGTAACTCCTTACGGGTTACCGGTCGTCCCAGGTAGAGAGCTGAAGGTACGAGTCTTTGCAATTCCGCAAAAGAGGACTTTTGACCAAAGCCGCCCAGGCATATCAATGGGCAATCACGGTCCTCAGCATGAGTCTTTTCAAAGAATGGTGTAACTGATTCAAAGAGTATCTCATCGCCCATGGCGGGCACCAACATGATCAGTTGCCCTCGCTCCAAAGCCTGCTGAAGGAGCTGCTGTACTTCACACTCGCAACCTTCACACCAGCGCTGGGACTTTACGTCCATACCAAAGGAGCGCAGCATCTGCATCAAGCCGGAAATAAACAGGCCCTTTTGGTGTATCAGTAAAACCTCACTATCCTGCAAACGGCGGTCCGGGGTTAAGTAGGTACGCTGATTAGGTTCAATAGTAAATTTGACTACGACCTGGTAGCGGTTACCGTCTTGATTGGAGTGCAGTTGTAGATACCCCCCCATAGCTTCCGCCAGACCCTTGGCGATAGACAGCCCTAAACCTGTAGTTACCTGATTGGTATCCATTCTGGAAAAAGCACCAAACAGCTCGCTCTCATCGGGCAGGATTTCACCGCGGCCGTCATCTTTCAGAGTAATATTCAACTGCCCTTCTACAGAGGTGATCGGGGTAAAACTCACTTCGCCCCAAAGCTCTCCCCGTTGGGCAATACCCGTAGCCGAATCCACCAGATTGCGAATCAACTGAGCTGTTTTGCGATTATCGCCAGTGACCATCACCGGCAGGCTGTCATCAATCTGAAAGTTAAATTCCAAAGACTGACTATGGGCTGCTCGCGCAGCGAACTTGAAGGACTTTTCAATGGTTTTGACCAGGTTAAATGGCCCCTGGCGCATACGGATATCTTTGCGAGCAACGCGGGTAAAGAGCCCCACATTGTCCACTAGCTTAAGCTGTTGGCTGCTGGCATTTTTGGCCAGCCCCACCCACTCTTTTTGACGCTCGCTGAGCGGTTCTGCCTCCAAAAGAGACAAGGCCCCCAAGGCATCAGAAAGCTGGCTGCGGAATTCCTGACCAATATTAACAATAAATTCATTCGTCAATTCAACGGCCGCTTCAGAGTGCTTTCGTGCTGCAGCCAGGCTGCTCGCACGCTGCTGCAACTCCTGCATAGCCGACAGACGTTCCCAATAATTCTCCGACTCTCGCCGCCCCTGGTGAGCGGTCAGCCAGATAAAGGCCAGAGTGAGCGTCCCGTAAATAGTGCCGAGGATCATGCCAGAGAAAAGAGCCATCAATGCCGCTGGCAGTAGAGAAGTAACCGTAAACCAAGTGAGAAAACGGTGATAAGGCGAGAATACCGTAGTCACGCTGGAGCAAAAGATGACGGTATAGATCCACAGAAAGTGGGTCTCTGGGGCAAAGCCCATATAGTAAACAAAATAGAATAAAGTCAGGCCCCACCAGATAGAGCCAAGAATCGATACAAAAAAGTAATGATTACGCCAGCGATTGGGTCCCGAACTATACAAATGACCAAAACGAAAAACGTAGTAACCGCGGATCAGCGTGAGAACCACTAACCCAGCCCCTAGAATCAGCAATAAGCGCGGAGCTTCCAGGCGCATATCACCGATGGTGGCTGCGATCAAAAATGCACAGAATGAGAGCACCATGCCTCGCCGACTATATTTGGCGATACGCATATCGGTGGCTCGGCAAATACGCCGATCCTTCTGCACCTTGAGTTCAGGGCGATCAAATAATGTCATAGCGACCTTCCCTGGAGCATTGGGTATCCGGTGACATAGAGGTCCCTAGCCTATCCCAAGTACTTCAACCAGTACTGTTTTTATAATAAAGCCGAGCAGTCCAAGACCGAGTGCCAGAAACAGGATAAAGGTGCCAAACCTACCCGCTTTAGAATCCTTGGCCAGGTTCCAGACGATAAACACCATAAATAAGATTAGTGCGCCAATTCCCAACCACAGGGAATACTCTTCAAACTGCTCAAAAGTCATGCAAATCTTCGCTTGTAAAAATTGGCGCGCATTGTACAGCGCTTAACAGCTACAGGTAAGACTTGGCCGAATACAGTCGGTCAGCTCACCCATTAACATGACTGGCAGTTCAAGCACCCTGATAATAGTCACCATCTTCCTGCGCGTGGGTTCCACAGCGCAAACGACGCACTTCCTTCTCACGATAGCGGCTATCGTGCCAACATCTTGGTAGTGGCTCACCAGACAGAAAACATAAGTCTGTTTTATCGAAAACTTCTGGATCTTGTACCTCTTCCCCCCACAGATAGCGGCCAACTACCGTGAGCTCATAGGGATTCGAGAGTGTGACAACATCTGCCACCTCAACCAAGTGCTTGGTGGTTACATCTTTAAAAAGCATAGTGGCACCTTTTTCCACTTCCCATCTTCAGTATAGGGCTTTTGGCGACAATTCTGGCTAAATTAGGGTTTATTGAAAAGATGTAAAAAAGAAATGCAGCTACAGGGCAAGGAGGAGCACATAATTGTAAAGAGCTTGTGATCTGCAGAACACATATGGATTGATAAGGAGAAGCCTAATCTTATCCGGACTTCTCCAAATTCTATAGAAAATGATAGGGCTCCTTTAGCCCTCAATAGTCAGGCGAGCGGAAACCATACCCTGCTCCGGCAAGGCATCAAGGTTGATGGTGCGAACACCCAATTGTTCTTTCATCAACTGGTTTAACCATGGCTGAAGATCCTGATAGCGCACCTCCTCAACCCATAGACGAATACGATTTTCCCCTTCGGGCTCAAATCGTTTAATCGTGACCCGGTTTTGCTTGGCCGCATTAGTTACCCGCTGCAACAAAGTGCCGGAAGCCTGGCCGCCCCCACCATTGGGTTTAACACGGGAGAGCACGGGTCGCTGGGACTCCATCCACTGAACCAGCTCCTGTGACTCCTCTGCTCGCGCGCGAGACTCATCGAAAAAACCTTTGGCCGGACTGTAAAGGCCATAGACAATAAAAAGCGCCCCGGCAAAAAGACTAAGGATGCTCAAGGCGCGTTGATCACTGGGTGACATCGCCTGCCACTTCTGTTTCCACTGCTCGATTTGTTCTTTCATTCTGCTTTAAATACCGAATTCTTTCGCCTTATACCTTGCGCCTCTAGCGCACACGCACCCGCCCGGATACGCCCTTCTTCAACTCATTGGCACCAAGTAAATCTGCACGCAAACCATTGCCAGACAGCTTGCTGACAAAAGTGTCCAAATCTGAGAGGTTCTGTGCCTTAAGCTGCAATACCATTTCACCGCGCTGGCCATCAAAGCGAAGTGATTGAAGTTGCAACTCTTTACCTCGCTGTTGAGTCCACACCTTACTGAGCTGCTGCATATGGGTGGTAAAGGCGCCGCCCTGATTCCCCGCATTTTTTAAGAAGCCATTTAGCTGCCTACGCATCTGGGCCGAGGGACGTACATTGGGGAACATCTCTGTGAACATGGCTCTAGCCTGCTCTTCTGCCTGCTCAGCCTGCCAGTGGTAGTAGGCCCCAGCACCGACAAAAAACAGAAGTTGTGCGGCAAAACAGAAGGCGGCTACTTTGGCCGGCTTTAGCCACCATACCGACTCAGTTTTGCCGCTGGCTAGTTGATAATCGCCACTGAGCAAATTACTAAGTTTGCCGGGCTTATAACGCTCAAGAAAAACTTCTTCAGGTGGGCGCTGATTGACTTGTAGGCGATCGGCAAAAAGTGATTCCAGCTCGGCAACAACAAGACCGTCCTCTTCACCGCCACCCAGTAACAGGAGTTCTTTGCCCTCTTCCCCTTCCTCCTCATCAGCACCTTCTTCAGAAGCATTATCTACGCCAAGAAGGGAGCCTAACAGAGGCTGGAGGTATTCGCGGCGGATCGACAATCCCTGCCCCGTCGACTGCCAAAAATGAGCCTGCTCTCCATCCAACCAAAGGGAGAGGTCAATATCGAGTAGATCCAATAGTAAATATTCTGGTAATGCCGCAGTCAAAGGCCAGCCGAGTCGCTCCACCTGGCTGTGCAAAATTTCCATCTTGTCTTTGGAAATCGCGTAAATGCTACAGATATCACCATTGCGAGGCACACAGACAAAATGCAGATCTTCTACATCCTCCGCAAGCTGCTCTTCGACCATATAGCCAATAGCGTTGGCCTGACGTCTAGCTGCTTTGGGGATAGATTCAACGCCACTCCAAACCCAGTTACCAGGCAGAAGTAGCAGCGCCTTGCTGCCCTCTGGCAAGTTCAACGCTGGCTGGATGTCGGGTACAGCCGATGCCTCAAACTCTGGATTGAAGGCTGAAAGGAATTCATCATCCAGAGCAGCTTCACACCAAGAGCCATTCTCCCACTGATGTAAGGTGAGCCCACCGGCGCCAGTTTCAGAGAGCCGCAGCAAGACCAAAGCTGGCTTGGGTGGCACTGCAGGCATGCCGATTTCATTTACGCTTTTCTTTTTAAACATACAATCTTATTGGCTATCTACTATCTAGACTCGCTACGGTGCCTTGTAGTCGAGTAATTCCTGCATCATTGCACCAGAAAAAGTGCGCCGCTGGCGCTGTACAACTTTGACTTCACCGTCCCCGGCCTCATCGAGCCATAGAGACGTCTCCCAATACTGGCGGTAGTCTTCACTATCTCCCAGTTGGACAGCAATACGCGCCAGAAAGTGCTGGCTATGAAACACAAACTGGTTGGTGTTGTTGAAGCCATGAGAGGACAGATCCCCCGACTGGCTAAGGATGCCGCCAGACTCTCGGAACAGCAGCAACTTACTCACGCTAGCAGAGGGGTCCACCGCTTCCAAAAGCTCCTGAGAAGCCAGATTGATATTGATCTTGCTTCCAGTCTCCGGCAGCGCACACAGGAATGGAGCCAGCTTCTGCCAGTCTTCCGGCTCCATACCCTGTACAGAAGACAGTTCCGATATATCACTGATTAAGGTATCTGGGGTGCGATGGGCAAGATCCCTACCGAGATAGCCATCATCCTCGGTTGCTGAAGAACGCGGTGTGTCGTTGTCATCCATCCAGTCGGCAATAGTCCCGGCTAACTCTGATTTTCCTGTGACATTGCTCACCAGCCGGCGAAAAATATCAAACTGATCGGTGCCGTTACCGCTATCGACAAGATTATTTACATTAAAGCAAGAGTTTAAGTCTTTGATATTTATGCGTATTTTTCCGTTATCAGGATTGAACTGCAACGCCGGTGCTGCCCAGGCCTCAAGAGCGTGATCGGCAGGTTGGGCAGCGTCTTTATCCTCTTCGTAATCCTTGAGAAGCGCCACCCTACTCCAGGCCTCAGCCCCAGCGACAAACTCGGCTAATTGCGAATTGGCCAAAAGAGCACCGCTTCGGGTGATGGAAATCTGATCGCGGGTAATGGCGTGCGAGACCAGGGCAATTGCAATCACCATTACAAGTAAAACGGTAATTAAAGCCACGCCCCGCTGGCGGCGAAAAGTCTTTATCGACTTAGAGCCGCTCATCGTTACCACCTCCGCCGGAATTATCCCGACCTGAATTGCCGTCGTCTGAGTTGTTCCCACCTCCAGAGTTGTTCCCACCTCCATTACCACCGTTGCCGGAATTAGCTCCAGGAGGACTGAACTCTACAGTTGAAAAGGAGAATACGCGGCGTATTTCACCGTACTGACGGGTCATTAACACGAACTCGATAGCCTTTGGCAGGCGGCTATCTGCACTGGTAGTAGATGCTGTAGTACCGGCTGGCGGCCATTGGGCAACCCAGGCATCTGAGCTAGGGTCAAAATACTGTAAAGTCAGGCTCTCCACACCGGCGAGCAGAGGTTCAACAATTGGCTCGGAATCAGGGCCTCGGTCTAAAACTTGCCAGCGACTGCGCAATAACAAAGCCCCAGGATCTTCCTCATCAGTAAAGGAGCTGCTTCTCTCATCGTCTTCTGGGTAGCCGATACTGTAACCCAGCCGCTGAAGTTCACCCCGGGGCTCACCAATAAGGTTTGCCGCCCCAAGGCGGGTAAATTCGAATTCGTCCTGATCACCGCGCAAAGCAGGTTCATAGCCCGTATAGGCATTTTTAATCGGTCGCGCTGTTACCTGGCGCAGGTCCTCCTCCAGACGATAGAGAGCCATGGAAAAACGGCGCAACTCTTCTGCACGACGCTCAACAACACTGTCGGAATTATGGAAAACTTCTAGAAGGGAAAACGAACCAACACTGATAATCGCCACCAGCACCAGTACGACGAGCACTTCAACCAGAGTAAAGCCTGACTGGCCCTTTATTGGAGAAATCTGCATAGAAGCTACTCCTGCGCCGCCCAGGCATCCAGTGTCAAAGTTGGGTTTTCGGCATCGGGGTAACCCACTTGAATCACGATATGGCGAAGGCGCTCTTCGCTGGTTGCCTCTACCTTTGCGGTCACTTCCCAGTCTCTCTCCGCAAAGGACATTTCCTCTTTTTTCTCACCAATCGGAGGCCAGGGAGTTTGTACCCTAATTTGCGAGAGTACCTGTTGAGCGACCCAGTTAGCTGCGAGCCGCTCCTCCATAACTCTTTGGCGCTGCACGCTGCTCTGCATAGTGCGCAATACGCTGGCGGCAATAACCCCAAAGATGACCAGGGCGATCAAAACCTCAACCAGGGTAAAACCGCCCTGTCGGGCCAGGGAATTGCGTTTAAAGGTCATCGGCTTGCCACTCTAGCTGCAAGCCATAGAGGCTGCTGTAAGAAATTGTCGCGCCACGAGAGAAGTCACCATCCTCGACCAGAAAAACGGCTAGTTTGATCGGGAGAACTTCACCACTCGATAAAGCGACAAACTGCGGCTTGATCTTCTCCTCATCGCTCTGCTCTTCAGCAAACTCTGTGGATTGGGTGGAAGGCAGTTCCGCCTCTTCAAGCACCTCCAAACGAACGATAGTGGGAAGCTCATGAGCCGCAAATCGCTGGCTGCGTCGACCGGCAGCAGCCACATCGGGAGCCTGCCAAGTCATTGAAGTGGGATCAAATCGCACTACCGTATAAGACTCGGGTTCAAGCACTACGCCGTAATGAGCTTTATCAATTAGGGCACGGTCCGCGACAAGCTGCAACAAGGCGGAGAGACGTTGAGTCTCCCCTTCCCAAACACGCACCCCGGAACTGCCCAGGGACATCATGGCCATGCCAGCCAAGCTGGCGATGATAACAATCACCACCAGAATCTCGACCAGCGTGAAACCCTGATTACGCTTGAGCCTACTGCGGGCTGATCGCCTATACATCGATTGCTGATTGAACCGAGTTACAGGTCAGCAGCAAAAATATCGGCGGCTTCACCCTCTCCACCAGGCTTACCATCCGCACCCAGGGAGAACAGATCAAATGCGCCGGCACTGCCGGGGCTGATGTACTGGTAGTGATTACCCCAAGGGTCCTTGGGTGCTTTCTTTAAGTAAGGTTCAGTCCAGTTTTTAGCTTCGGGAAAACCGGAGGGACGGGAAACTAGAGCTTCCAGACCCTGGTCAGAACTTGGGTAAACAAAGTTGTCCATGCGGTACATGTCGAGGGCAGTCTCGATAGCACGAAGGTCAACGCGAGCGGCCTTCATACGGGCTTCACCAGTTTTGCCCAAAACACTGGGAACCACCATGGCGCCGAGAACACCGAGGATCACAATCACCACCATGACTTCAATCAAGGTGAAGCCACCACTTCTGCGTAGGTTTCGCATTTTTTTCTCCAAGTTCAGCTGAAAGCTGGGAACCCCCAGGGCCACGAAGGGAATCGTGGCCCCAATTTAAAAATATTCAGTTTTTGTAAAAAGAGATCTATCTACACTCTCAAAGCAGTAAGAAGCCGAGCACCCCTACTAAGCCGAGTCCAATAAGTACCCTTGAGGCCTCGCGTAGGGTAAAGCCACGGCTGTTTAGTAAGGATTTCATCTTCCCCTCCTAAATAACCTGCATCCTGATTCTGTGGACTTCACTACTTTGAACTCTACATAGCCAGTTCGTTCATGCTCATAATTGGCATCATGATGGCCATCACGATAAATAGTACGATAGCGGCCATAACAAGCAACATCAGCGGTTCGAACAAGCTCACAAAAGCAGTCACCGCCCCCTGAAGGTCTTGCTCCTGGGACTCCGCAGCCCTCTGCAGCATTTCGTCCAGGGTGCCAGAAGACTCACCACTGGCGATCATGTAGATCATCATTGGCGGGAAATACCCAATATCTTCCATGGCTCGGTGCAAACTACCGCCCTCACGTACCGTCTTCTGTGCAGTTTCCAGACGATCCTTTAAGAACTCATTGGTCATTACCCCGCGAGCAATACCCATTGCCTGCACCAGTGGGACACTACTACCGGTAAGGATTGCCAAGGTTCCCACATAACGGGCACTCTGCGCACCGCGAACCATCCAACCAATTACCGGCAGGTCCAATAGGCGATGGTGAAACTTATATTTGATCGCCGGGCGGCGCAGCATAATGACCACACCCGCAATAATGGCCCCTAGCGCTGGAGGCACCAGCCAGCCCCAGGCGGCAATAAAGTCACTCATTGAGACCAGTATCCGAGTGGGCAGCGGCAAAATTTGTCCGGTGCCGGTGAAGACCTCAATGACATCCGGCACCACATAAACCATCAGGCCAGTAACCACGAGGACACAGATAAAGACCAATACCATGGGGTAAATAAGTGCCAATTGCACTTTCTGACGAAACTGCTGCTGCCCCTCGGTGTAATCTCCCAAACGTTCCAGCACCGCATCCAAGTGTCCGGAGTGCTCACCGGCCTCCACGGTAGCCCGGTAGAGCTTGGGGAAAGCCTTGGGGAAACACCCAAGGGCCTGGGCAAAACTGTGGCCCTCCAAAATCTTTCCGCGCACCGCCAGCACTACCCGCCGGATTTTCTGGTTGCGAGTCTGGTTGGCAATTGCCCCTAGGGTCTCCTCCAACGGAATACCGGCGCGCAACAAAGTGGCAATTTGGCGGGTAAGCAGGGCCAGATTTTTAATGCTGAGCCCGGGACTTCCGGACATAAAACCGCCAGCACTCTTCTCAGATTGCTCGGCGGCAGGGGTAACATCCAGAGGCACCATGCCTTTAGCACGCAATTGCTGCCGCGCCGAACGGGCACTATCGGCCTCTAGGGTTCCCTTGCTTTTTCGACCGGATGCCGCGAGGGCTGTGTACTCAAACGCTGCCACGATTAAGACTCCTGGGTTACCCGCATGACTTCTTCAAGGGAAGTCCTGCCGGCCAGGACCTTGGCAATACCGTCATCACGGATACTCGGCCCCAATTTACGTGCTTCTGCCACCAGCTTGCTCTCGGAGGCTCGATCGTGGATCAGCTGGCGCATGATTTCATTGAGCGGCACCAACTCATAAATACCGATTCGGCCCACATAGCCGCTATGGTTACATTCATCACAACCATTGGGGCGGTAGATGAGAGCATCCTCAGCGGGAGCGACGCCGAGCACTAGCCTCTCCCCTTCATCGGGAACATGGGGCTGCTTACAGGTAGGGCAAAGCACCCTGACCAGGCGCTGTGCCAGAACTCCAATCAAACTGGAGGACAGCAAGAAAGGTTCGATGCCCATATCCATCAGACGGGTAACAGCACCAAGTGCAGTATTGGTATGCAGGGTTGAGAGTACCAAGTGACCAGTCAAACTCGCCTGGATGGCGATCTGCATAGTTTCAAGATCTCGAATCTCACCAATCATCACCACATCCGGGTCCTGACGCAAAATTGCGCGCAAGCCCCGTGCAAAAGTCATATCTGCCTTGGTGTTGACCTGGGTCTGTCCAACCCCTTCCAGGTTGTATTCGACCGGGTCTTCCACTGTCAGGATATTTTTTTCGCGGCTGTTAATGCTGCCGAGGCCGGCATAGAGGGTGGTCGTTTTACCTGAGCCCGTCGGGCCCGTAACCAGAATAATGCCGTGGGGGTGAGCCAATAGCTCAGTCATGACATTGTGGTCCCGCTCGGACATGCCAAGTTTGGACAAGTCCATTTTACCCGCCTGCTTGTCCAGCAGACGCATCACCACCCGTTCACCGGCCGAGGACGGCATGGTGGAAACACGTACATCGACTTCACGCCCGGCCATCAGCAGCGAAATACGGCCATCCTGCGGAATACGCTTTTCAGCGATATCCAGCTTGGCCATTACCTTGATACGGGACACCAATAGCGGAGCCAGGGCGCGCCGAGGCTGCAACACCTCGCGCAGCACACCGTCTACCCTAAAACGCACAATCAAGCGTTTTTCAAAGGTCTCAATGTGAATATCCGAAGCCCCCTGTTTCAGGGACTCCGCAAAAATCGCATTGATCAGCTTAACGATGGGCGCATCGTCTTCCTGCTCGAGTAGATCTTCTGTTTCCGGCAGCGAATCTACAACTGCGGCCAAATCCAAGTCATCACCCAGCCCCTCGACTTCGGAGAGGTTGCCCCCCTCACGGTTTTCGTAGAGGCGCTGCAAGGCTACCTGGAAAATTTCATCTTCCACCGACTCCAGGCTTACCGCACCACCATTGATACGTTGCACCTCGGCAATCGCAGAGGGGCTCAGCGGTGCAACGTATTGGCACAGCGGGCGCCCCTCCTGCTCCAGTAGCAGGACCTTATGGCGCTTAGCGAAAGCATATGGAAGGCGACGAATTGCTGGAGTCCCTGTTCCTGTATCAACCGTCATTTAGATTCTTCTACCTCCAGCACCTCAACCTCACCATCCAACACTTCAACCTCGCCAGGTACTCCCTCTAGGGCGTCTTCCAGGTTGTCAACGGCATTGATAGAACCATCTACCGGCGCTGGGCTTTCGTTATAAGTTCCTGTTGGCGGCATCAGGTCAGGTAGCGCATCACCGCGGTGCCAATCCCACAGCAGGCTCGTTCTGTCTTTCAAGAAGATCTGCTTCTGCTGCATATCCATGTAGCGTTTGCGGGTTTCTTCATAGCCAGCCAACTGGGTGCTCAGGATCTTGGGCTTCAGGAACACCATCAAATTAGTTTTTACGACTTTCTTGGTATTGTTTCGGAACAGACGCCCTATTCCTGGAATATCCCCCAATAGAGGCACTTTCTGCACGGAGTCAGTAACATTATCTTCTATCAGCCCACCCAAAACCAAAATCGCACCATCATCAATCAATACCTTGGTGCGAATTTCACGTTTACTAGTAACGATGTCCGAGGCACCCACAGCGGCATCAGCTGCAGCGGAAAGCAGGTTTTCAACCTTCTGCTCAATTTCCAAAGTTACCGAGTTATTGTTATTTACACGTGGAGTGACTTTGAGGGTGGTACCAATATCTTCCCGCTGAATAGTGGTGAAAGGGTCGTCATTGCTACCGGACAACAATTGCTCACCAGTAATAAAGGGTACATTCTGCCCGACGAGGATTTCAGCCTCTTCGTTATCCAAAGCCATAATGGTCGGCGTAGACAGAATATTGGTATTGCCTGCAGTGGCAAGCGCATTCACTGCAACTCGGATATCACTTCCACTCAAATAGCCTAAATGTAATGCATTCGCGCCAGTGATACTCGTGAAAGGAAGGGAGAACGGATTGATATTCCCATCTCCGTCTTCAGCCGGTAGGTTGTTCCAGCCGGCAACAAGGTTTTCATCACCCGTGATCCAGCTGATACCAAGGTTATTATTGGTATCCTCTTTAACCTCGACAATAATGGCCTCAATCAGCACCTGAGCACGACGTACATCCAGGCGTGCGATCACGCCTTTCATTGTTTCCAGTAGTGCCGGGGGCGCGGTGAGAACCAGCGCATTGAGGGATTCGTTGACCTGAATGCTGACTTCAACGTTCGCAGCCTGCTGGTCTTTTTCTGTATTCTGAATACTACCGCTCATGCCTTCCAGAATTGGTTTCAGGTCGGCGGCATTGGCATACTGAACATAAACCACAGCCGTATTGCCATCACCATCCAGCGGCTGGTCCAAGCGGGCAATAACGGTTCTGATCTGCTGGCGTGTTACTGGGTCACCAGTCAAAAGAACGCTATTGGAACGCTCGTCCACTGCGATTCGCAACGGTTGAACTTCCCGGCCAGCGCCCTTGCCACCAGACGCCTGCAACAAGTCATTGAGAATTTGCTTCACTTCTTTGGCGGAAGCAAACATCAGTGGAACCACTTCAATGTCAATGGCACCTGCACGATCGAGCTGTTTTACCAAGAGAACAATCTGGTCAATATTCGCCGCACGATCAGCAATAATCAGGGTATTGGTATCAGCATAAGCTGCCAGGTGGCCAGTCTGAGGAATCAGCGGGCGCAACATAGCGATCAACTGGGAAGCTGAGATATTCTCAACTCGAACAGTACGAACGACTAATGATTCGGCCGGCGCACGGGTATTTTCATCAGCAACCGGAATCGCCTGCTGCTTGGCAAGGGCATCGGGTACCACTTTCCAGGTACCACCCTGCTCTACCAGGCTGAAACCATTTACTTGAAGCACCGACATAAAAACATCGAAGGCTTCGTCATGTGTCATAGGGTCACCGGCAACAACGGTGACTTTTCCCTTTACATTGGGGTGGACAATTATATTTTTTCCGGTGAAATCCGCTGCCCAGTTAATCAGGTCGCGAACATCGGCATTGTCGAGAGAAAGGGTAACTCTCTCCGGGCCCTGAGCCAGCGTTGCAGTAGACACAAAAAAACTAAACCCGACCGCAATCAGCCGTCGATAAAACATCTTCATCATTATTTATCTGGCTCTAGTAAATGTTCAAAAAACTCAAAACAATCTAGTTAGACAGTTTTTATTGGGGCTGGCGCTGAGCACGACGCTCACGGGCCAGTTCACGCAGCTTTTCCATCCGCTCTCGAATACTTTCCTGGCTCGCCTCACGTCTTGAGGAACTTCCCGCACTACTACTTTGCCTAGATTTGCGTGACAGGCTTGAGTAGTTTTTCAGCGGGACATTGGGGCGGCCATCCATCTCGGGATATGTCAGCTTTTCCATCCTGCCATTACGACGAAGAACTACATGGTCTACCTCAACAGAATAAAGTTCTGCGCCACCAGGAAGGGAATCCCCCACATACAAACGCTTTGCAGGCTTGCCTTTTTCGGCAACCAGGGCGCTGGCTTTACTCTTGTCCGAATTATCCAAAACGCCAGAGAGGACGATGTTCAGCTGGGTTATAGGGAGGTTGGAGAGATCAACTTCGGGAACAGCTTCTTGTTTCTTGGCTTCGGCATAACCAAAGAAGGGAGTGTTCGGTATTGAAGCTGCCTGGGGGGCACTCACACGACTATCATTGCGCTCGGCCAGCAGAGACTCTTCCGGCTCTGCAGGAATCAGTAAAGAGCCATAGGCGAGTAGATTGCCAGATACCCACAGCAACCCCACCGCAGATGCCGCCATGGTGCCACGAGAGAGCGATCTGCGTGAATCGCCCTGGCTAAAGCCTTTACCGACTGAGCCAATGGCTCGCTTTAATGGGGACATGAACATACCCACATACAAGTTCAACTTTCTTAGGTTATTGGTTTTTGACGCCTATTTTGTTGCCTTCGCCTTCGAAAGGCAACGCTCCTGCCCAGTTAAACGTTGCAAACCAACACTTCGTCCCCGAATTTGCACACTAGTTCCGTAGTCCAGAAGCCAAAAATGAGAAAAGGCGGCAATACGCCGCCTTTTCCAGTACTGATCAGTATACTAATCAGGAATTACAGCTTTGCTTCCAGCTCGGGGACTGCTTCAAACAAATCTGCCACCAAGCCGTAGTCAGCAACGGAGAAGATTGGAGCCTCCTCATCTTTGTTGATAGCCACAATAACCTTGGAATCCTTCATACCAGCCAAATGTTGGATGGCGCCGGAAATACCAACGGCAATGTACAAGTCTGGAGCAACGATCTTACCGGTTTGGCCAACTTGCATATCATTGGGCACAAATCCAGCATCTACTGCAGCGCGTGAGGCGCCAACCGCCGCACCCAGCTTATCTGCCAACTTGTACAGCATCTCGAAGTTGTCGCCATTCTGCATACCGCGACCACCGGAAACTACCACGCTAGCGGCGGTAAGCTCAGGGCGGTCGGATTTAGCAAGCTCTTCTCCTACGAAAGAAGAAACACCGGCGTCATCGGCAATATCTACAGCCTCAACAGCTGCACTTCCACCTTCTGCAGCCACTGCGTCGAAAGCAGTAGTACGAACGGAAATCACCTTAATGGCGTCAGAGCTCTGCACGGTCGCGATAACGTTGCCAGCGTAGATTGGACGCTTGAAAGTATCGGCACTCTCTACAGAGATAATGTCAGAGATCGGTTGAACATCCAGCAGCGCAGCGGCACGCGGCAGCATGTTTTTACCGGTGGTAGTGGCTGGCGCCAGGATATGGCCGTAATCTTTACCCAGATCGGCAACCAGCTTGGCAACGTTTTCAGCCAACTGGTGCTCGTAAGCAGCGTTGTCAGCCAGCAATACTTTGCTTACGCCATCAACTTTAGCAGCGGCGTCTGCAACAGCAGAACAGCCTGCGCCAGCGACTAGGACGGCGATGTCGCCACCGATAGCCTTAGCTGCGGCGATAGTGTTGAGCGTAGCGCCCTTCAGTTCGGCGTTGTCGTGTTCAGCAATAACCAGGATGCTCATCAGATTACCTTCGCCTCGTTTTTCAGTTTCTCTACCAGTTCCGCCACGTCGGCAACTTTAACGCCAGCCTGACGCTCTGCTGGTGGCTCGACTTTCAGGGTTTTAGTGCGAGGAGCGATGTCTACACCCAACTCATCGGGAGTAGTAGTATCGAGAGGCTTCTTCTTGGCCTTCATGATATTCGGCAAAGATGCATATCGTGGCTCATTCAAACGCAGGTCGGTAGTCACGATAGCCGGCAGCTTCAGCTCAACAGTCTGCAGGCCACCATCGATTTCACGGGTTACCTTCACAGCGTCGCCTTCTACAACCACTTCGGAAGCAAAGGTGCCCTGCCCCATACCAGTCAATGCGCCCAGCATCTGGCCAGTTTGGTTGTTGTCGCCATCGATAGACTGCTTGCCGAGAATAACCATTTGCGGCTCTTCTTTATCGACAATCGCCTTCAGGCACTTAGCCACAGCCAGAGGCTGCAGTTCGGCATCGGTCTCAACCAGAATGCCTCGGTCGGCTCCCAGCGCCAGTGCTGTGCGAATTTGCTCCTGGCTCTGCTTGGGACCCATGGAAACGGCGACTATCTCACTAACAACGCCTTTTTCCTTCAAGCGAACCGCCTCTTCTACTGCAATTTCGCAGAAGGGGTTGATAGACATTTTGACGTTGGCAGTATCAACGTCAGTGCCGTCCGCCTTGGGGCGAACCTTGACGTTGTAGTCGACAACGCGTTTCACAGCTACAAGAACTTTCATGGAAATCCCGTCTCAAATATGCTTTTTAACAGCCGCGACTGACGATTCTCATCGCGAACGGATACGGTGTTCTGGTCAAACAGGTGTTTGAACGGCGTGTATGGTGGCGGTTCTATACCGCAAAATCAATAGCCAAATAGAAGTGACTTCTGCCATTCATGCAATCTATTTCAGGAAATAGAGACCATCTATTCAGCTTCCCTAACCTGTTGAAATACAGCACATTTGCCATAGCAAATGAATAGTCATGCAATTGGTAGGGTTGAATAAACGCCTATATAATCCGCCCTCTATATAAATGATAAGGCCGGAATGGCCGCAAAAAGTTGAATACAACTGCTGAGGAGAGTGCCGTGGAACGCGAATCAATGGAATACGATGTAGTGATCGTGGGTGCCGGTCCGGCCGGATTGGCAGCGGCCTGCCGTATTCGCCAGCTCAATGAAGATGTCTCAGTATGCGTTGTGGAGAAAGGTTCCGAGGTCGGCGCCCACATTCTCTCCGGCGCAGTTTTTGAGCCAACTGCTCTGAATGAGCTATTCCCAGACTGGAAAGAGCGCGGCGCCCCGCTGAACACAGAGGTCAAGGGCGACGATATCTACGTTCTGCGCAGCGATGAGAATTCCATCAAAGTGCCCAACATGTTTGTGCCAAGCACCATGCACAATGAGGGCAACTACATTATCAGCCTCGGTAATCTTTGCCGCTGGTTGGCCGAGCAGGCAGAGAACCTGGGGGTGGAGATTTTCCCCGGCTTCGCCGCTGCAGAAGTTCTGTACAACGAAGATGGCTCTGTAAAAGGTATTGCCACCGGCGATATGGGCATTGGCTTAAATGGTGAGCAGAAAGACTCCTATATGCCAGGCATGGAGCTGCACGCCAAGTACACTCTTTTTGCCGAAGGCTGTCGCGGCCATCTGGGCAAGCAACTGATCGAGCGCTTCAAGCTGGATACAGATGCCGATCCGCAACATTACGGCATTGGCGTTAAGGAAATCTGGAAAGTTCCTGCGGACAAACACCAGCAAGGCCTGGTAGTTCACACAGCAGGCTGGCCTTTGGAGCAAAGCGGCACCCACGGTGGTGGTTTCCTTTATCACCTGGAAGACAACCAGGTTGTGGTTGGCCTAATTACCGATCTCGCTTACAGCAATCCACACGTAAGCCCCTTTGACGAATTTCAGCGCTACAAACATCATCCGGTAATCAAACAATACTTGGACGGTGGTCAGCGTGTCGCTTACGGTGCACGTGCCATTGTTAAAGGTGGACTGCAATCTCAGCCGAAGATGACCTTCCCTGGCGGCCTGCTGATCGGCGACAACGCCGGCACCCTGAACTTCGCCAAGATCAAGGGCAATCATACCGCGATGAAGTCCGGCATGATCGCCGCTGAGTCCGTAGTGGAAGCCCTTGCCGCAGAGCGCAACAGTGAAGAGCTGACCGACTACACCACCAAGTATCGTGATAGTTGGGCCTGGAAAGAGCTGCATATGCAGCGCAACTTCGGCCCGGCACAACACAAGTGGGGCAACATCCTCGGTTCAGCTTACGCATTTGTCGATATCAATATCTTCAAAGGCAAGCTGCCCTGGACCCTGCGCGACACCAAAGCTGACCATGCACAACTGAAACCGGCTGCGGACTGCGCAAAAATTGATTACCCCAAGCCCGATGGCGTACTCAGCTTTGACAAGCTCTCCTCTGTGTTTATTTCTAACACCAACCACGAGGAAGACCAGCCCTGTCACCTGACCCTAAAGGATCCGGAGATTCCGCTGAACCACAATCTGCCAATCTATGATGAACCTGCTCAACGCTACTGCCCTGCAGGCGTTTATGAAGTGGTTGAAGATACCAACGGCAAACGTTTCCAGATAAATGCACAGAACTGTGTGCACTGTAAGACCTGTGACATCAAAGACCCAACCCAGAATATTGTCTGGGTTACTCCAGAAGGTGGCGGCGGCCCCAACTACCCAAATATGTAAGCAGTTTGCTTTCTGGCGCCTTCGGGCGCCATTTTTGTATCCGCGTTATTAGTCAGCGCTCTTCTAAGAACGCAAAACCAGATGAACTCCTGCTCCCAGAAGTCAGAAGCAGGATTTAGCAGGCAGAAAATCAGAATTTATACTGAGCACTTAAGGCAAAGAATTGGCCAAGCTTCTCTTCGAATACGATGACGCCATCACGCTCAATCTCGATAGACTCATCCAACAAATTTTGCATCTTGGCTTTTATTGTCACTTCTTCGATGGGATACCAGGAGTAAGTCAAATCCAAAGAATGAAAAGGTTGTTCATATGAGTCTGGATCGAGTTTACGGCCGGCGAGATGCAACCTCTCACCAAATACGTTATACCCCAATGTTGCCGAATGGTTGCCATCAGGACTATCAAAGCCCAAAAGCATATTCACGACAAACTCCGAAGCCCCCGTCATTTCCCGCTCAGGATTCGTAGGCGCATCAGCCTCACCCCCCGCAACCAATTCCGTCTCCTGCAAAGTGACGTTGCCCTGCACAAAGAAACTCTCCATAGAGTCACCCAGGAAGCCGAGCTGCTTCATGCCCTCGATTTCAATACCGGTAATTTCTCCAGACTCGGCATTAATAATTTCCCTGGCTACATTGGTATCACTGGAAGCCGCTTCAAAAAATTCTATGGGGTCAATAACATCCTTATAAAAAGCGGAAACCGTTAAGTTGTCCCCACTATCGAAGAACCATTCGGCACGCAGATCATAATTATGGATTTCAGAGGGACGAACACTGGGGTTACCTTTGACCTGCTCTCCAGTAATAGGATCGATATAATACGCATCGGTAATTTCACGAAGATCCGGCCGTACAGCTGTCTTTGAGACTCCAAAACGAAGCTGAAAAGTCTCCGCCCAAAACTCTCCCATATAAGTCAGTGAGAAAGATGGGTAAATGTCATCTTCAGAATATACGGCTTCCAGCAGTTCTTTCAGGTCAGTTATTACTTGAGGGTCATCTATGGTGTAGCCATAAGGATTCCACTCAAGTGCCACTTGACTGTAATCCTCCCAGCGCGCCCCAGCCGAAATTCGCCAGGTTTCAAATAATGTCCAATCGAATTTACCAAATACTGCATCTGTAGCCGTAGCTGCTAAATAGCTTTGCTTGTTACTTCCCGCCAAGTCGAAAACGTAGTCATTTCCATTGTTGGTGATATTTTCATCACCAAATACCTCGCCCAGCGGGCCAACGAGTACATCTTCAGTAGCCACACTGAAGATATCTAGGCGCAGTTCAGTTTGCTTGTATGAGCGCCCCTTCTCCATCCTCGCGAAGCCACCCGTCAACTCCAAACTTGAAAATGAAAATTCTAGAGGCAAGTTGACTGACCAACCGTAATTTTTGACTTCGTCTTCAAGCTCTGTAAATCGGAAACCTGCACTTCGAGAACCCGTACTGACCTTAGAGTTAAGCACTTCACCCGTCGTAGGATCAGTAACTGTATCGGAAATGACGTCGACCTGATTGGGTATATCTGTGGTCGCTGTTGCATCCGAATAAAACCAATCGACAACCACCTCTTCCGGAACCCAATTGAGGAGATCAATGGGCATAAGAGTTTTGGTCTCAGGCCCCAGAGAGTGATTGCCCTTGACCTGATTTAGGTTTAGCTCTCTTTCTTCATACTTCAACAAATACTCACGATAGCCTGAACCGTCTGATACCTGCCGGTTCTCATTAAAGTAATCCGTAATAGAGGTTTCATCATCAGTATTGCGCAGGAATATACTCGTAGTTTCAATCACATGCTCATCAGCAAAGCGTATACCTAAATTTAAATTCCCACTGATATCCACTGAATAAGTTGACTTGTTGCGATTATTCAATTGCTCTTTGGGGGCACCAAAGTTGCGCAGGGTTCTCTCAGACTCCCTCCACTTACTTTTATAAGAGGCTCCAGCCAGAAATCCCAACTCCCAAAGATCATTGAAGGAAAAACGGTTGCCTACACTCGCTTTCATATCCCTATCCAGATCACTGGAATCCATTTCGATAGAAATATCACGATTGAGATTTAAGGCCAGTTCACGATTTAGTGCTTGGGCTGCATCATCGGCTTCATGCTCACTGGCATACTGATTTCCCTCCTCAACCAGAACTTTTCTGATATCGGAGATACCCAAGCCCCCCCTGAAACGTTTTAGCGCTGCGGATATTTCTCCTGGGAGTGCCCTGGTACCATCATCAGTTCCGAAGATGTCATCATCTCCACCCTGATAACTCAGAACCTCGTCACTGGTTTCCGTATTGCTTCCTGTGCCGAACTCTACAGAATAAGTCAGATCATCGGGAATTCCCTTTGTGCGAATATCCACATTGCCACCGCCAAAGCTAGCAGCCTGATCAGCAGAGTAACTCTTCTGAACAGCCAGGGAATCCACTATGGAAGTAGGGAATAAATCGAGAGGAATCACATTTCGAGTCAGGTCCGGTGAGGGTACTATCGCACCATTTAGCGTGGTACTTGAGTAACGCTCACCCAATCCACGCACATAGACGAACTTATCACTCACGAGCGATAGTCCCGACACCCTACGCAACGCAGCCGCCACTGTAGAATCCCCTACCCGACCGATCATCTCGGTACCAAGGATATCGGTGACCACTTCTTCTTCCAGGCGCTCACTGACCAGGGCCTCCGCGGAGTCCCGCAAACGCCCCTGAACTACCACTTCTTCAATCCCTCGTGCTTTACCAGTGCTTTCTTCCACCAGATCCGCATCCTGGGCAAATACACCAGGAGCCATAGCAGAGGCCGCGGTAATAGCCATTACCAACGGCAGTCTCTGGAAATTTTCATATTTAGCCATTACACGGGCCTCTTATCATTCCTATTTTGGGGTATCAAAACCAAACAGGGCGCCAACCCCATCAGCGAAGGCGGCGCCCTGCAGGTTCAGGAGAAATACTCCTAACAATCCCTAAAGCTAATTATTCAAACCAGAGAGGCTGTGCACGGTTGCCCTGGTGAAGGCCGTAAGTCCAACCTTGAGTCCAGTCAGTGCCATTTATATCGAGGGCACCCAAGTATGCGCGTTCAAACGCAGTTACAGTAGGCACGGCATCATTGATGCGCTGTTGATCAGCAGCCACCGTATAAATTGCAGGGGTTCCGTCTAGCAAAATAAAATTGGTATCAATACCGATGGTTGGGCTCACCGCACCAGAAATCGGGGCAAACTGGTTACCGTTATCTTCAGCCCAGGCCACTAAATCGAATGAAGCTTCGTCGGTTTTAGTGCGATCTTCACAAGCGAAAATGTTTGAGGTCAGGGCTAGCTCTGTTCCGGAGGTCGCTTCGTTACGGGTTTGAGCACTCTCCATACGTAAACAGTAGTTGCTACCATCATCAGCCGTTTCGTCAGCTTTAAATGAGGCAACGATTATTGAGTTAGTAATCATTGGGTAAATACCCTCACGCAAGCGCCACCCAGCACCCGGATCATGCGTACCTTCTTTTTGAGCAGAAACGATACAAGTCAGACCATCAATCATAGGGCGACTGTTAAGCCCTTGATTAATCAGTGCGGTGTAATCAATCGTGTCTTTATAAGAACCGATTCCATCTGCCTCAATACAGTGGTTGCCATCATTTTCACTCTGAATCACCAGGGCATTGGTGATACTTCCGCGGTAACCTTCGTCAATATCGATTGAGTCATCTCGCACATAAAGAGCAACATAATTATTAATATCTACCGCACCACCAAAGAACTCAATCCCATCATCAAAAGTGGAATAAGCCTGCAAATTGTTTACCACAGTCCCATTTCCAACCGCATCAAATGAGATACCATTGAGCTCATCGCCACTAGCGACCAAGGCTCCAGTATGTTTTACGACGACATAGGAAAGCTCACCAGAGTTGTCCGCATTGTTGTCGCCGCCGTAGTATGAAGTGTTATCATCAGTAGACCCCTCGGCAGCAACATGACACTCTCCATCCAAGACCAAATCTCCGCTGCCAATAGAGCCTTTATATTTACATTTATTGGTAACACCAAAACCATTGATAACCATTCCACCCCACTGGGATACTGCATCAGCAGTCACAGTGCCGCGAACATCAGTTTCAGAAGTGAAGGTAATTGGTGCGGATTCAGTACCACGGGCAAAAACTTGCGAGCCACGATTCACGACCATAAAAGCCGAGTTATCCTTGAACGCAACGGTTGTCCCAGCCTGTATCTCCAGCTTTACGCTATCTCCACCCTTGGTGATACCAGCGGCCTGCAAGTCGGCATCGCTAGAGAAATTTTCACCAACAAAAAGACTACCATCAAAAATATGGGCTCCACCTTCTGAAAGCGCCGGGAGGTACAAATCTTCAGTTAAAGGATTTGATGCAGAAACAAAATCGGTTCCATATCGGCAGTTACCACTCTCATAGGTACCTTGCACACCAGAGCTTTCGACAATTGCACAGGGGTTTTCTGAAGAACCGCCTCCAGAATTATCAACAGAGTTATCTACTGAATTATCTACGGTCTTAGGCTCAACACTGACACCACTACCATCACAACCCGCCAATAAAGCCGCAATTACGGCAGCCAGGACAACTCGATTTTGTATACGCTTCATACTCCCCCCCTAAAGGAATTAATATCCAAAATATGAGCAGCCTATGAATATTGACCTCAGATTTTACTTATAGATAAAAACTTGAAATCAAATAATTGACTGCCTGAACACTATGTTAATTTTTACGTAGGACGGAGGGGAGTGTAGAAACGGCGTGTTGCGAATTTGTTAACTTTTTATATGTTTTCAGTAATTTTTGCACTAGAGACTTGAACTTTACATTTAATGGTATTTTTTATTTCCCTTGGATTTACATACGCTTTCAGAAAAATGAAAGAAATATAAAAACCATTAAATCTTGCCAATTTGCACAAGACTACAAAAAAATATGGAAAGTTATGAATCTAGGGAGAACTTACGCTAGAGGCGATTTCAAGAGGGGCTTAACTAAATTGTTGGATAAACCTGGGGAATAGAAAACAACCCCAGGTTTAGAAAAGGGCGCTTGCTAATAAGATCCCAAAAGAAATTCGCCACCCGCACTGCGTATAAACAGCTGCCCAGAGCCATTTTCGCCAAGCCTTCTCTCTTCTGCCCAATCTACTAGCTGGTAGAAGACATCACGGGACACCCTGGCCATTAGGCCATTTCGGGCTTCTACGTAGGGGACTGGCTGCGCAGGTGTGCCGAATTCTTGAAGCTGCCAATTGCTACCTTGATTCAGCTCGATAACATCGCCCACACTCGTAGTGAATAATAGCCGCTGATCTTCACCCTCTGAGGCGCTACGCGCAACTTGGGTAGCTACAAAGGGGACATCCTCAACCTGTATTCGCAGCTTTTCGATAGGAGTGACCAGAAAGTACTCATCCCCTTCCCTCTTCAGAATGCTAGCAAACAACTTCACCAGTGGCTGGCGGCGGATTTCGGTTCCTTCATGAATCCAGCGACCATCACTCTTGATCACCATATCCATATCGCCACAGAAATCCGGGTCCCACCGGTCAACCGGTGGGTGCCCGTGGAACTCCTTTTGCAACTTTTGCAGTTGCTGAAAAAGTGGCTCAGCCAAAGGAGGACCCCGCCGTGTCGCCAGAATGGCCGCTCTCCATGGGTTTACGCTGTGAGGTATCACCAATGTGTACACCCACATCCATAATAAACTCCATCAATCCCTCACGATCCTCGATCACATCGGCAAAGGATTTGGAGTGATAGAGCTCTACTGCGCCCTGCACTAGGGCCCAGTAAGTGGAGTAATAGAAATAGGCAGGCACTTTTTTCAGCATCCCCTGCTCTATCCTGCGCTCAAATACTCGGTTTAAAGCCGAGGTGTTGGAGTTACGGATAGCGTGTAATTCGGAGATCATCTCAGGCGCCAAATTGAGAGAGATAATCTTTTCTTCCAAGCGCTGAAAGAGGCGATCCTTACCAGGATCAGCCATACGGGACTCAAAGTAGGCACGGGCGGGCGCGGTAATGTCGCCTTTCTCTGCATTCTCTACTGCGATCTTCAGGCGCTCTGCCAGGGACTTTTCATAGTCCATCAGCAGCCGCATATAGATTTCTGTTTTAGAGATAAAGTGCTTGTAGATGGTGCCTTTGCCTATATCTACACGCTCAGCAATCTGCTCAACCGTGACTTTCTCTTCACCATGCTCCAGCAGAAGCTCCAGAGCCGCATCCAGGATGCGCTGCTCACGCGCGCGAAACCTCTGAACCTTCTCTTTTGCCTTATCCATACTTCCGACCTTCTCTGCCCGTAATGTTGGGGACTGAAATTGACTATTCATTCATGAATGATAGGCAATTCGAGTCGCTTGGAAAAGAGAATCGGGAAATTAGCCTAGAAAATACGCCCAAAGAGAGAGCAGCCCGCCTAAATTTTGTCCTAATACGACATTTAAGGTCCAAGTTAGCCATCATTTTCGCCATGAATGACATCACATTGCTAACGCAAAGCGCCCAACTAAGTGAACCATCAGCCACCAATGAAACTTGATGCAAAATTAATGACTAATAATGGCCTTTACGTCATCTACTGTTATTATCGCTCTTCTGGGCAGACCTCCAATGCCAGCCCAGGCAAACCCGACTATCACTTATAGGTAACAGGTAGAGTCGTCCATGTTGGAAAAGCTGAGCAAACTTCTCGACGTCGAAGAGCTGGATCGCCACCTCTTTCGCAGTCGCCATCACGTCGAAAATTATCGAAAAGTACTCTTTGGGGGCCAGGTGCTTGGCCAAGCCCTGATGGCCGCCGCCCGTACCGTCGAGGATCGCCTGCCACACTCCCTACATGCCTATTTCTTACGCCCTGGATCAAGCGAGCTACCGGTAATCTATGAGGTGGACCCAATACGTGACGGGGGCAGCTTTACCACCCGCCGCGTTGTGGCCAAACAGCGCGGCCGCGCGATCTTTAACATGTCGGCCTCTTTCCAGATCCAGGAGCCTGGTTTCGACCATCAGGCCGACATGCCTGCTGTGGACATACCTGACCCAGAAAGCTTAAAAAACACTCAGGAACTGGCTCTGGAGGCTGGCCTCGTTAGCCCGCAGTATGACCAGCGCCGCTATATGATCGACTTCCGCCCAGTAGATCCACAAAGCTACTTTGGTGCCGAAACTCGAGAAGCCAAGTGTATGTTCTGGTTGCGTGCAGAGGGCGAAATGTCTGATGACCCTATCGAGCACCGAGCAGCACTCTGCTATGCCTCTGATATGGGACTACTGGGCACCTCTCTGCAGCCACATGATATTTCCCTATTCGATCCACACCTGATGCCAGCCAGCGTTGACCATGCCATGTGGTTTCATCGCAACTTCCGTCTCGATCAATGGCTTTTGTACGTCACTGATAGCCCGTCTGCCGGTGGTGCACGTGGATTTACCCGCGGCCAGATCTATACCCGCGATGGCGTGTTGGTAGCCTCTACCGCACAAGAAGGCCTCATTCGACAAATTAAAAGCTAAGTCGAAAGGTTATAACGAAAGCCAGACAAGAAAGCGCCACTCATTGTATCGGTAGAGATAGCCCAGCCGGGAATGAGCGGCGTAACCTTTTTACCTGAAAATCTAATAAATAGCTTCAGGATCTCCACGGGTGAATAGTCCCTTCTAATCCACAAAGACAATCGCTACCTATTTGGCGATCTCGCCGACATAAGCTGGCAGTTTTCTTCTTAGGATACCCAACAGGCCACTCTGCATTTTTGAAGCGCGAGAAGTATGGAGCCATTTCGCTTTAGGGGCTCGCGAAAATACCTTCATCTACATGTGGGGCACCCTCTTAACCCCTGCCTCATAAGAGCAAAAAATGGAAAAGTACAGACCATTCTCAAGCACAATAACCGGAGTTTATTAATAAGGCTTTTGAACCATGTGGAAAGTTGGTGCTAGAAATACTCAGGAGAAAAGAAGCAAGCTGACAGACACAAAAAAGCCCGCAGCATGCGGGCTTTTTAAATAATGGTCGGTGAGAGAGGATTCGAACCTCCGACCCCTTCGTCCCGAACGAAGTGCGCTACCAGGCTGCGCTACTCACCGAGGTCGCGAATACTACGCGCCCACTTTTTATCGGTCAAGTATTTTCGACGCAAATATCATCTTCGTACATTTTGCATTCAACCACCTTACTTTATGGCTTTTGAAGGCTTTATCTCTCCGCTATACGAACATCTTTGGCTTTATGTTATCTCCCCCTTTGAAATAACCGGCTTGCCTATTCGGGAGTCTTATTTTGGATATATTTCAATCAATAGTGTACTCCTGCTGATTTCGCTCCTTCATTTCGGCAAATACTGCATACGGTGCACTTGGTGAGCAATGGACTCCTTCAATTGCAGGGCATCATCTGCTTCGTAGATACCACTTACCTCAACACTGGCTACCAGAAATACATGATACTTGCTTGAAACTAACATCATGTTAACGGCTTTATAAGTGCATTCTTTTAACCGCTATTTAAGTGCCTTCCAAGTTAATGGGTGGCCATCACATTATTCGTAGCCTGATACCAGGTGACCTCTACCTTGATCCTGGATATTACGCCTTTTTAACTGCACCAAGATTTTTCACAGCACACATAGAGTTTCATTCAGCACTACCTATTGCTATTAAACCCGGCGAAGCCAATAGATTGATAAAGATCCATGTGAAACATGCAGAATAAAAAAGCCCTCCGCCCCCGCCCTACCCCGCATTGATTCCATAGAGAAGAATTTTTAGCTTACACATAAAACAACTCAGAAAAGAAGAAATGCTTTATGAATATTATTTAGGCGAAATTTAAATAAGATTGTCTATTTGAAGTCACACCCTGAAATTTTTGAGCGGGGATGAATACATCGCCTCCTCCAAACAATACAATTTATAAGTTTAGAATCAACACGGCCTGCATCTTATAGAAAATTGAGTGAATTATCGGCTAAAAATCGTTACATTTTTAAAAAGGTACAAACATTTTTCACGCCTTTATATTCAACCGATTTTAGCCACAAAAAATTCTTAAACTTTTCCAGCACACTGCGAAAGCTTCTCTATACTCTGCTCAGCCAGCTGGATACCCGACACTTAAAGCATTCCCCCTATTATTGGCACCTGATTTACTTCTAGCTGGTCAAATTGTTAATGGGGCTTTATCAAGTCTCAATACTCTCAACCCAGAAACCATGAAATACCTGGACGATAGATTTTTATATCGATAAAGGCCTACTCAAGGAGTACGTTCATGTACCAGCCATATGCATACGCTCAAGGGACTTTTGGACAGCCACTTAACTACGCTATTCCTCCAATCAGCACAGTCGCAGGATTCACCAATATATTCCCTCATCATGCTGTACCACAACTGAGCCCCCAAGGTTTCCTGGGTGATTTGGTGAATCGGGCGGCGCCATTAATTGGCGGTATTGTTGGTGGACCTCAAGGCCAGCTGATCAATTCCCTCGGCGGTCTTGGTCAATTGCTTCCCTTCCAAGCATTACCACAAATTCAGCCTCAACTTACCCAGCCATTCATTCCTCAGGGATATATTGGAGAATTAATCAACCGGGCAGCGCAACAATTTGGGGGCTATTTGGGGGCACCCCAAAACCAATTTGTGAATGCTGTGAATAACCTCAGTCAGTTGCTGCCTTTCCAGGCTGCGCCACAATATACGCCCCAGGGTTTCCTGGGAGAACTGATAAACCGCGCTGCTCCGGTAATTGGCAACTACATTGGTGGCCCACAGGGCCAACTTCTCAACAATGTTGCGCGACTAGGTCAGCTACTGCCATTCCAGGCCATGCCTCAGTTCGTCCCACAATTAACGACACAGCCCTATTTAAATCAGTTTACCCCTGTTCCCCAGATTCAAGAGCAGCTGGGGACCCTCCCTGCTCAAATGATGAACCCAATGACGGGTATCGGCCATACATTGCCATTTCAGGTAATACCACAGACTCCATATCAAGGATTGCAAAATTTAAGTGGTATCGGCCAGGCATACCCATTCCAGGCCATGCAGCAGCCTAACTCACCCCTACAGCAGCAATCCTATTTACACTAATAAAACACTGATTCTTGGTGGCGGATTTTCCGCCACCAGTTTTATATAACTTGCCCCGGCATTCTTTAAGTTGATCGTTATCAGAGAAAAATAATGAAAAAATTTGAGCAGTATGTGGCTGTCCCTAACCGCAAGTTATTAGCTACCGCCATAGAATTGGAGGAGCTGGCACGCGAGGCAAAAAATTGCCCAGATGTGAAAGAAGTCGTCTTGCGCAAAAGCAATGTCACACTACGAGCTACACCAGATGCAGTTGAAAACTTAAGAAGGAAATTAGGCGGGAAAGTGATCATAGATCCAGACAGACCTATTCAGCCAATCGGCTAATATTGAATACCCTCTCGATTCATTACTTTCGGACGTTAAGTACACGCTAAAAGTCAGCACCGCACTGAAAGCGAAGGAACACAAACATGACTGAATCCCGACAAGAAAAGGCCGCAGGAGAACCTTCGGTCGAGGTTGCAGAGAAGGTCGAGTTACTTATTTCTCCCCGCCGGAGCCAAGTGGCCAAGTCTATGGGAGTCCAGCTATTAAACGCTGGCTCAATGCACAATATAATTTCAACTATTGCCAGGCAGCCCGGTTGTGAAGTGCTTCGCGAAATTAGGCCAGGTAGAAAGCTAAAAACACTTTCAACTGCAGATGAAGCAACAAACATCTACAAAGTGCGTATGGATGTTGATGCTGCCGCTACTCTCTACCAAACGGCCCCTCCCAATATTGCGGTTGAACTGGATTCATTACTTTCTTATGGGCAAGCTAATTTTGCACCAAGCTTTACTGCAATTTTTGCCCAGCAACCCGGTCTCTTACGTGAATATCATGCTAAGGCCCAACAAGTCCGGCTCCGAGTGGTCGGCTCAAAGGGTGAACCGATTCGGGATGCTCAAGTAATTGTAGAAAGTGCGGGCTTCCCACAAGAGGGCGTAACCAACAACAAAGGGGAGGTGGCAATCAATATTTTCGCCCAGAGTGGCGGTGCCCAGATCAAATCCCTTCTTATCCGCCCCTCTAAAGATTTCTGGAATAAATATATTCGTTGTCCCTCACTTTCTCTGACAGGAGTAAACCTGGTCAAATTGCACTCACTAAGCGAGGCAATCCCCAGCTTTCCAAATAACGCTCCCTATGGCTGGGGGCAAAAGTACATGGGCTTAGATCAACTTCCCGATGAATATACCGGTAAAGGTATTAAGATCGCCATCATTGACTCGGGGGCCGATAACCAACATCCAATACTCTCGCATCTAAAAAATGGCATTGATGTCACCAATAATTACGACAGCAAAAGCTGGGCAGAAGACATTGTCGGACATGGAACCCATTGCGCAGGTATCATTGCCGGTCAACCCTCTGGGACTGATGCTATACGTGGCTTTGCACCAGAAGCCGAAATTTATGTATTTAAAGTCTTCCCTGGCGGCCAATTTAGTAGCCTGATTGATGCAATCGCTCACTGCATTGAAATAGGTATTGATGTGATCAATATGAGCCTGGGGAGCACAGATTCATCAGAAGCCGTTGAGCAGCAAATTGAAGATGCCGTGCAACATGGTATCGCCTGCGTTGTTGCCGCTGGCAATTCTGGCGGCCCTGTTCAGTATCCTGCAAGATCCCCCAATGTTATGGCTGTAGGGGCAATAGGAATGCTCAATGAATTTCCAAGAGACTCCTGGGATGCTCAAACCGTTATTCCATCAACCGTTACTGCAGATGGTGTTTTCTTACCCACCTTTAGTTGCCATGGACCAGAGGTATCAGTAGCGGCTCCGGGAGTGGGTATTGTGTCATCGGTGCCAGATAAAGGATTTGATGTACAGTCAGGCACGTCCATGGCAGCACCTCATATCACTGGTCTTGCTGCCCTGCTACTCGCCCACCACCCATTATTTAAAACCACTTTCAGACAGCGTGATATTTCGCGTACAACCGGCCTCTTCCAACTGATCCGAACACTAACATCACCAATGAATCTTGGGGCAGATAGAGTAGGAGCCGGTGTTCCCAGGCTATTTGGTATTGATTCTCTATTCGAGTCAGCCAAAGAAATGGCAAAAACCGAAGGTGTTGGTGTATCTGCCGCCCAGCCCACAAGCCCACCCGCTTCTCCTTATACCGGATATAGCGTGCCGCCAATGCAAGGGTATGCGGGGGCTGGAGCAAACTGGTCCGGCCATCAGTTTGTCCCGGCCTATTACGGGGCAGAGGTTAGCGGAATGCCCCCCCAACAACCAGTGATGGGTACTTTCCCAGACGGCTTCGCCTTTGCCTATGGAATGCCCTTTATGGATCCACGCTCCATTCGTTATTGGTAGAGACATCCACAGAGGCCACGGGAACCTGTGGCCTCTGTATCTACGTCATTCCTCAATGCTTGCGCATGGACCATTTTCCCTATACACAGCTTGAATAAAAATCAACCACCCTTTCCCCTATCAACATTTTTCGGCGGCGCTTTTCTACATAACACAACCTCTAGTGACATATTGGGTTGTGCTTAGATATACCATTTACATTGATAACGCCTTTATAAGTGTATTCTTTAATCTGACTTGATAGTAAAAGCTGCTTCTACATGCACTAACTAGACGCACCGGAACGAATGATTAAACCCAGGTGCCGTGACTCATTTGCTTGATGGCGACATGTCGGCACCTGTAGGCTTGCTCATTGTCCAAATTGGAACTTGTTGGATTTTCTGCCAGATAATGATGCGTAAACAACTTCTCTCTTTGTCTTTGATTGTTCTTATCCTTTCACCGGTTTCTAGGGCATATGAGCTCTTATACACGGCAAAAATCGACCCTGAGAGTAAGAGGGCCTTGGTTGAGGTAGCTCTGAGCGGTGAAGACGTACCCAGTAAGCTAACCCTGAACCTGGCTTCAGGCCGTTATAAGGACCTGAAGAGCGAGCAGCCTTTGGAAGAAAAGGAAGGAAAGGCTATATGGCACACCGCCGGCAACGAGGCAAAACTCCGATATAGTTTTGTTATCAATAACCAAAGGAAAAACGGTGGTTATGATTCACGCATTACCAAAGACTGGGCAATTCTACGCAGCGATAAATTAATTCCGCCAATTTCTGCTACCAGCCGAGGACGGGCCACGGATACCCACCTGAAGTTAGAGATGCCAGAAGGTTGGTCTTCCGCTCTGCCCTACCCTCAAATCGAAGAAAATCTCTATCAAATATCCGACAAAAAGCGACGTTTTGTCAGACCAAAGGGATGGATGATTGTTGGTAAGATCGGCAGCCGCCAGGATTTGATTGCCAACACAGATACCAGAATTTCCGGCCCTAAGGGGCAAAACATCCGTCGACAGGACATTCTTGCATTTCTCAATTGGAACCTGCCAGAACTTAAAAAAATCTTCCCTCTATTTCCAGACCATTTATTGATCGTTACCGCTGATGACCCTATGTGGCGAGGGGGATTATCCGGGACGCGCTCATTATTTATGCATGCCGATCGGCCTTTGATCAGTGGAAACCGCACCAGTAGCATGATTCACGAGTTAGTACATGTTGGAACAGGTATCCATGGAGATGACCAGAGTGACTGGATTGTGGAGGGCCTTGCAGAATTTTACTCCCTTGAAATTTTAAGAAGAACTGGTGGCATCAGTGATGACCGCTACCAAGAGGCAATGGATAAACTGATTAATTGGGGAAAAAAGGCCCCCACCCTATTGGTGAAACGCTCCTCAGGGCCAGTTACAGCGCGGGCAGCGGGAGTTATGCTAGAACTCGATAAAGAGATTCGTGAAGCAAGCGACGGTAAAGCCAGTATTGATGAGGTTGCGAAAGCACTCGCGAGTACCCGTGGCGAAGTGACTTTGGAACGCTTTCGAAAGCTGTCAGAACAAGCAGCTGGTAGACCCGTAAAAGCACTGGCCTTAGAAAACCTCACCGAGAAAAATTCTAAGGACATCAAACAACAGATAAAAAAAAGCCCTGACGACGGGGGGGGAGAGCGTCAGGGCCAAGACCATTAGGAGTGAAACTTGGAGGATTTCATCCTTGCTACACTACGGGCAAATACCATCCTGGTGTGCCCTACCGGCATTGCATAACACGTTTGGGGGGAGACATGTTAGCCAGATAAAGACAGTATCGAACACCCTCAATGGATTGCCAGCAACCCTTCCAATAAATTAAGAACAAATGGAAATAGCTTCATTGGCAACCGTACTAAAAGTTATTAAGTCTATTGCCATAAGGTCATCCGTGAACTTTCCAGACTTTTTTCCTCAAGTTTTACAATTTGTTGAAAACAACGCTTGACTAATCTCTAATAGTCCATAGAATAGCGCCCACTTACGCAGCCAAGGGCACGTAAGTATAAGAAAACGCTAGGATTTTTCAGATTTATCAGATAGAATTCGCAGCGTTCTCATCCACACACGATGTGGAACAAAGGCTAGGTGGCAGAGTGGTCATGCAGCGGACTGCAACTCCGTGTACGCCGGTTCGATTCCGACCCTAGCCTCCATTTTTCCTTTTCATTGCAGAATCCTGTGAACTGCATTGAACGTGAGGATCCAGGGAAGAGCAAAAGTGCTAAACTCCCGCCTCGCAAAGGAGCTGCCCGGGTGGTGGAATTGGTAGACACAGGAGACTTAAAATCTCCCGGCTTCACGGCCGTGCCGGTTCAAGTCCGGCCCCGGGCACCACACAACCCTTCAGAATCAATAAGTTAGAACCCTTTTGGTGCATTCTTGGTGCACAACTCTAAATTTATTATTTTCTCCTGAATAAAATTCAGATTTAATTAATTTCAAGTGTAGGTTTTTACCGCATCGCCCCTCCCCCTCTGGCGAGAGCTTCAGCCTTTATTCTTAATCTGTTCTTATTCGCTCACCTCAATGTTTCTCGAAGCTATTCTTGCATCCTCCTGAGAACGTTTAGATCTTAAATCGAGGCAATCCGTCAAAACCATGTACAAATATACAAATTGCGAATGTAGCTTGTCGACAACCAAGGGAAATGGTTGAGCAGTAAGCTTTCATTACTCATGCAGCTAAAGAGTGGCGATAAGCTACTGTCTCACGATGCCCCTTCAGAAATTCCTGCCACCCCTCTGCGCTGTTTGACTCCGCATCAAGCCAAGCTTCCATGAAATCAGCATCAAGGAAAATTGGACTGCGGTCATGTCCAGCTGCTTTAACTTCAGGAGCTGGGTCATCGGTAATCAAGGTGCATGAGAAGTAGCCAACCTCTTTACCCGGAGACATCCAAAAATCCCATAGAATTGGCGCCCACATCAAGCTCCTTCCTTCTGGTATGAACTGTATTTGGATTTTCTTACCCTTACGTTCTACCCATTCGAAGAAGCTGGTGAATGGTAGGATGCCATGACGATGACCTATCAGAGGTCGCCAAGTCTTTGCCTCCAGTAATCTATCCAGGCGGGCGTTATAAAGGCTGTATTTGGTTGATAAGTCCCAAGCTGAATTTGATGGGCGGATCGAATAGCGTAAAGGGCGCAGCCAATTCTTGCCCTCATCGCACACGATACCTGGAGCGAAGTAACGAGGGTATACTCGCTGGCCAGGCCCTACCAGCCGGAATTGACTCACACGGGGCTGTCCCTTCAAGCCCAGTACATGTTTAATCTCTTCCTTACTAGAGGACTTCTCCCACTCTTGATCTAAGCGTAACTGGTCCCAAGACAAGCTATCACTCTGGAAAACAATTGGTAGTTCGGCAAGTAATTTATCGCCGGGAACAGCAAAGGAGTAGCACATGGAATCCCTCCACATAATATGAATGAGACTTGGTAAACTTTTTAATATTAACCCAAGAAAACCCTAAAAATTCTTAACCACCAACGGAACCAATATCCGGACTGACTCTTCCCTACATGAATCGAGCGCTTACCTCTCTAGATAGATGAAATATAAGCAACTCACAAGCTAGCACCTTATTTTAGGGTCTTTAAACCATCTTCTTATTCTAAACATGGGGGAATAAACTTAGAGACGCTCCTTTAATTAAGGAGTCATATTTAGACTACAAGAGGAGTATCTAGTTAAGCTCAAAAACACTTAAAGATTAAGTTCAGCTTTCTCTCTCATAACAAGAAAGTCTAGCTTATACATATCTGGTGATAACTGCGCCTGCTTTAAAATGGCATGCGGGAAATTTTTCTCGATATATTTAATCACCCTATTTCGTGATTCATCACTTACGTTTGCACCAAGTATGACCTCCTTTAACCTACCTGCCGGAAAATCAACAAGGCCCGGATCAATTTTTGGATTGGTATTGCAAAACCTAACTTCATTTTCATATGACCATTCAATCGCTTTTACATAGCACCTACGAGTTATAATGTCGTCAAATTCAGGAAGAATCTTACGATTGAAACTATAAGCATGCATCATCTTTTCAACTTCCAACATGGAAATAACTGGGTAGGACTTCCTGTATTCTACTGGGTATCCTGCACCGAAAACCGAATCATTAGGGAGAGAAATATCGAACCCTATGCATACTCCACGATGAGAATCACCATAGTGTGACCACATTAGTAGATTGTCAAAATGTGGGGTTACACAGAAAACGCCTGTCTTTTTTGCCATCCCATCCGTTGACTCGAGTACAATCCCCACATCATCTTTCAATTTTTTCCTTAGCATTTTGGTTAATGATGTTAACTGGTTCTTTTTTGCCCCAATATTGATTAAATGAGATTTGATCTCCGACTTACAAGGCTGTACATAATTAGGCCTAAACTCGAACGGATCATTAAAGAGAGATGGAGGCGAAAAGAAAACCTTTCTATCATTAAGTATCGACTCAAAAGATAGAGAACTTGTAGACAAATATTTATAAAGCATATAGGCCTTACCAAACTAAAATTACAAACCCAACACCCAAAACTAAGTGACGGCCAACTGCAACACATACCCAAGGCAGACAAAAAACAGTCCGAGCCAATACATTATTTTTACCGTGACATTGAAATTTATCACCGAAAAATATACATGCTCCAACTGAAACCCCTGCCTCATATGTAAATCAATTTTCCGTACCTTTTCTTGATTATCCTTGAGGGATATAATTTTTTTGAAATCTTCTTTGCGCTTCGCACACTGCCTCACGTAATCACCCTTCTGCTCTAAAGCCAATGGCCCTCTCAGAAACTCAAAGGATAATATAATTACTCCGAACAACTGACACCAAAGCCCTACAACATTAAAATTTCTTATAGTTCGACTTGAGTAACTAACATCAGGTTCCGTCATAACAACAAGTGCACCACACACTAGAAGAACAACAAAAATCAGAACCTCTGCGTAAATACTTTTCGGTATTATCTTTTTTTGCATTGCAATAACCCGCCAACTCCATTGACAACTTAGAATTCAATCATATTACAGGCTTATAAATTAACAACTCTCCAAAAATCCAAGCAGTGGGCACAGGAATAATACTCGAATTAAATCCAATTTTTATGGGCAAAAGAATCTCTGTATATTTGCGATTAAATTTAACTGGGAAGTAAAGCATTACAAGGATTTTGGCATGCCAGTAGAATATCTTTTTGAGTACCATCCATATCGCGGGGGTAATAACCCTAAGCATATTGGGGCGAGCGTACAATTACTTAACTTCAAAAATGGTGATCTTAAAGCTATAACCTTCTTCACTGACCATGTAGAAGCTAAACTGAAAACGACTTTACCGGCTGGCACCGGGTTCAGTATTGCAACAGTACCATCCTCAACCGCTGCCAAAGCTCACAAAGGCTTTGGATCAATGATTAGGCTTCTAAAAGGGAGGTTTCCAGAAATTAGAAACAGTGGAAACCTGCTTCAAAGAATATCTAGCATCCCCTCTCTTCATAAAGGTGGGAATCGTGCACCAAGTGTCCACCAGAAGTCCTTAGTAGCCGCCGATTCGATAGTGTCAGGTGAAAAGGTGGTATTATTAGATGATGTGACTACCACCGGAAATTCATTGCAAGTGGCTGAAAAGCTACTCCAACAAGCTGGTGCGAATGTAGTTTTAACACTAGCTCTCTGCAAAACGGTTTCATAATGGAAATAGTTGAGATTCAACGCGGCAATCCAGAGTATCCAGTCGGCCTGGAAGATGCACCCAATCCGCCGGCAACACTGTATGCCCGAGGTAATGTCAGCCTACTAAGTCGGCCAGGCGTTGCGATTGTTGGATCTCGAGACGCTTCTCCAAACGGCCTAGAGATTGCTCGAAGAATCGCGGGTTACGTCACTTCTAAGGGTAATGTTGTCATTAGCGGGCTAGCCCTGGGGATTGATGCCGCAGCCCATGAGGGCGCACTGGCAGCTGGGGGAGACACCATCGCAGTTCTTGCTCATGGCCTGCACACTGCAAACCCTCGGGCAAACTATAAGTTGGCGATGAGAATACTTGAGGCTGGTGGCCTATGGGTATCCGAGCACCCTGAAGGTGTATCTCCCCAAAGGCACTTCTTTGTAGCAAGAAACAGGATTCAAGTTGGCCTGTCTCAATCCTCTGTCATAGTAGAGTCTGCGGCATCGAGCGGGACTATGAAGCATGTAGACTTCTGCCTGCAAGCCCGCCACCGACTCTTTGCCATTGCCCCTCACAACCCTGAGAATTCTCTAGGTCTAAACTGCCAGGGCCCAATGAAGCTCATCAATGAAGGAAAGGCAACACCCCTAAGAACTAAGGCTGACTACGATCTCCTAGAGCTGTAATTGCCCTGCTTTCCTAAAAGTACTGGTAGCTGAGCTAACTCTTCCTACTAGAACTTCAGCCCGTATTTCTCCACTACCACCCTGAACATCTATGGACTGGTTCATACAGTAGCTCCAGCTCACCTGGGCGCATATCGCCCTTAATCTGGTGCGGCCGAAACCAATCATAAATTAGAGATGCCCTATTGAGACACCAACATACTGCAGCAGTAGTTTATAAAACAACCTCCAGCCCCCGTGGTTGCTAGCTTTCCGGGAAATCGCTGTCTAAGAAAACTACCTGTTTTTACTCAATTTTGCTCTATATAAATCAATGAGTTAGGAGCAAATCTTAGACATTTTTTGGCGCTTAAATAATTCATGTATATTTATACAGGCACCCTAAACTCAACCTGTTGAGGCTTTGCAAAGTATCAAAGCTCTCGGGATCTAATTGGTACAATCATCTCATGTTGTCACTTTGGGCAAATCCCCCCACCGAGTGGTATAGGCAGGCGATGTAAACGCCTGCCGCATCTTCCATTTTTTCTGGATGCCTTCGGCCCCTAGAAACAAAGTCCCGCGACCAAACTTTTTATTGATTCGGTCCATCGCTTGCATGGTCTGCCCTGCCCTAAGCGATTGCCCAGGGGTGAACAAATCACCCTGACCGAGCGCGCAGGGGATTATCTCGATTAGCCCAACCCCTGCTTTCATAAAGCGGCAGCCGGGGCGGTATAAATCGGCAATAGTTTCTCTCACCAGCCGCACAATTACCCGCGTGTCGTCGGTGGGGTATGGGGTCTGCACTACGGCGCTGCGGCTGTAGTAGTTGGGCTCATGGGGTGAGGTGTGCAGGAATAGATGGATCGACTTTACCAGCGACTTCTGCGCGCGCAGTTTCTCTGCGGCCCTGCTGGCGTAGAGGGTGGCGGCCTGTAGTATCGGCGCTAGCTCGGTGAGCTTTTCACCAAAAGAGCGGGTGCAATAGATCTGTTTCTTCGCTGGGGGCTCTTCCTCCAGGCCCAGACAGGCAATCCCGTTCAATTCTTCAATAGTGCGCTCAATATTCACATTGATACGGCGGCGCAAGATTTTTGGGTTGGCCTGTGCCAGGTCATAGGCCGTCTCTATGCCGAAATCTGCTAGGCGCTTGGTAAGGCGGCGACCTATGCCCCACACATCATTCACAGCGGTACGGCGCTGCATCCACTGCCACTTCTCCGGCGTGTCCAGCGCACAGACACCATCGCACTTGAGGATTTTCTTGGCCGCGCGGTTGGCGAGCTTGGCCAGTGTCTTACTGGGGGCGATACCCACACCAACAGGCATACGGATATTGCGCCAGAGCGTGTTACGGATCTTGCGGCCGTAGTCCTGCCAATCCTCTTGCAGCCCGTGCAGGTCCAAGAACATCTCATCAATGCTATAGACCTCCACATTGGGGCCGAACTCGCGCAGAGTAGTCATTACCCTGTGGGAAATATCGCCATACAGTGGGTAGTTGCTGGAGAAGATCGCCACCCGGTGTGCGCGCAGCAGGTGCTGAACCTTAAAGAAAGGTTCCAGGTCGCCGATGCCCAATAGCTTTGCTTCCTTGGAGCGCGCCACTACAAAGCCGTCGTTATTGGAGAGCACCACCACTGGGCGCCCGCGCAGGTCCGGCCGGAATATCTGCTCGCAGCTGGCGTAGCAGCTGTTGCAATCCACCAGTACTAGCATTCAGCGCGGCCGGTGGTAACGCACCGAAGCCTTTACCACCCCCTCCACAATCAATTCCTGCCCTTCCCAAATTGGGATCGGGGCGTAGTCATCATTGGCAGAGAGCAGCCGCCCCTGCTGCTGGTCCAGCACCTTGCAGGTGAGCTGGCCATCCAGGGCCACCACCACCACATCGCCATGGGTAGGCTTTAGCGAGCGATCGACAATCAATAAATCCTTATCGAAGATACCGAGCCCCATCATGGAATCCCCATTCGCTCGCGCCATAAAGGTCGCCGCCGGCTTGCTGATCAAGTGCTCATCCAGGCTGAGGGCCGCCTCCTTGTGGTCATCGGCGGGAGAGGGAAAGCCACAGGCAATGCCGTGGCCGTAGAGTGGGGAAAGCTTCATTCTGGAAACCCTAGATACTGTATATACATACAGTTTATTGCTAGAGGGTAGCAACCGGCAAGGGCAATGGATGACTATGAGGCCGGTACCACTCACGGCACCGGCTCTACAAAGCAATCAGGCAGGCTCTTCAACTGCAGGTCTTCCCCCTGGGATCTTTTGCTCATAAGCGCAGATAACGCCTTGAAGCACGAACCCCACCTCCTCACCAATCAGCTGCAGCAAGGCGGTGCGCGCACTCTGATTGGGACAATCCGCGACCCATTCCAGGCCGGCACATAGATTGTTGACGTGGTGAAGTTGTTGAATGTGAGCAGTCATTGGCATGGTCCACCTCCTGTAGGAACTACAAATCCTCACTAATGCCGCCGAACGAATTCAGCACTTTATTCGGGCTTTTGGCGACAAACACCGGGACACTACTAACTATTTCTCAGCTTATAAACGGATATTCTGGATTATTTCTAATTTAGCAATGCAAAATGCGGTTTTATTTCGAAAATCAAAAATTTGTTATTACAGGAGTAGCTGAAACGGCTAGATGTTTGAGGCCGGGACACTGGGCAAACGCCTGCGCAACGCACGGAAATTGAAGGGGATGACGATCACACAGTTGGCCAGGCAGCTGGGGCTGGGGCCATCTCAAGTTTCGAAAATGGAAACAGGCAAGCAGAAGATACTGGCGGAGCTACTGCCGGCCTGGTGTGAGGCGGTGGGGATTACTTTGGCCGAGGTGTACGGAGCCGAGAACCTGCACCACTTTGCACAGATTCCCTTTCCGCCACTTATAGCTCGTCTATATGCGCAGCTGCCGCAGGAGTTTCGTCGGCATATTCACCGAGTGATTGAGAGTAGTTATCAGCTTTGGAAAGGGAGGCAATAACGCCGTGCTCTGGGGCAAACCGGAGCGGAGCGTAGGTTTATCCCTAGCAGCACTTTGTTAGGGCTCTTCTGGTTCTGGAAGGAATTGGTACTCCGAAACATCAAATTCATCGATCACCTTCATAGCTCGCTCTACAACGAGTTCATGATCACTGTCAGCTCGGCCGCGCCAGTGCGTCTGGTTATTATTTCCAATACCTTCGATCAAAAGTTCGATATCAGCTTTATCGAATTTACTGATATGAGGCTTAATAAATTGAGAAAAGAGCGAATCAGCAGCGTCGAAGTTTGTCGCATTTACATACATTACTACCAGTAGTTTGTTAATGCGACTTTTTATACCAGCTGATTCAGCATGCCTCATGAGATCATGAATGTGGTTGATGTGTATTTTATGTGTCCCGCCAAAAGAACATGCGTGATTCGCTTTTATCAAATTAATGAGCATGTCTATGTGTTCAGAGATATTTTTGCTGAGAAAATATGAAACGGCTAGCAAATCTACATCCGATTTTGCTTTAGCAGAAACCACCTCCCTGGTCGCCTCACTCAGAAGATTAAACAAGTGAGGGTAATCACCCAAGAAGAACACTGCCTGCCGCAATGGCCCGCCGTCAGATATTTCACTGAAGTATGGGGAATTGTTTCTGATATATTCGGTTAATGTTTCACGATTTCGGTCAAAAAGTATTCTTACGGCTCGGGAATTAATGATTCTATTTTCATTGCACCGTTCGTCTTCAATCTTGAAGGTTACTCGCCATAAGGACTTAAATATTTGAGCTGAAACTTCTTCATTTAAATTCTTAAAATATTTGGACTCTAGATACCTTTTGAGTTGGCTATTTTCTGCGAACAGATCTTTTACTTTCTCCAGATCTTCGGCTAGCTCGGTAAAAACCTGCTTAGTTAGAATCGGGGGTTTAGTTAATACAGAGTCCAGTGCAACTCTTATATCTGAAAGAACCATCTCTCTATTGGGTCGAAACAAAATGTCGGCTTTACTAATCACTGGATGAGCTGACAAATGCCTGTGCCGATGCAATGCTTGCAAAGAATCAAGCTCATGCGCTTCTAACAAACTTGTTCGTGAAAATATCTCTTTTAAGAGATTCTCTTCCCATTTAGGGTTTGCAGGATTTTTCTCTTGAAACTCTGACATCTCATTAAGGATCGACTCTGCTTTTTCATCACCATGAATATCTTTTAAATATTGCAGCTTATAGACAAGGTCACAAATAACTACGGTCCACAGCATTACAAGTGCAGACCTGTGGTTTCCATTAAAATAGTTATTCATCACCTCACGAAAATACTCTTTCGTCCGGTGATCATGAATATTATTAGCCGCTTGCTCAACCGAAAATTCGTACATCTCAATCCTTATAGTCCTGCTTCATTCTTGACTGGCGCCCTAACGCCTCACTCAACAGACGCGCCAGCGTTCCGTTGCAGTGACTTGTTAAATTTGAATTCTGCGTTAATCACAGGGGAATTTCCTTTGAAGTGCTCTTAGTAGGGCAAATCCTGGCGGCATTTCTACTCTACTACCATTCAATTTTTCTCGAAAAGCATACTCGTCGTCTATAAGATTTAAGTAGTTTTGAGTATTAAGCTTAATAGCCAGGCAGAATAGCTTTTTCTCGCCTCTGCCCTCTAGCGCTGCGTTGGACCAAAGTAAGCCCTCCATCACCGAATTGAGGTATATATCAGTACTAGTACTATCTGATTTGATATGGTTTTCAAAAGTGTTTCTGTCAATAAAGGAAGCTGAAGAGGTAGCTGGAACCAACAATAACAAAGTCAGGTAAATGAATATCGGTTTCAAAGATATGCGTCTCATAAATTTCCCGCACTTAAATCTAACGCCGCCAACACGGGCCGCAGTGGAGGCGCGAAGCGCCTGAACGGAGGTCCGAGCCCTGAAAAGCAGGGCTGTAGTGCTTGGCCTTATTAAAGCTTGATGCACTCACCAATTCCTACCCTTGGTGCGGCTGCAGTATTGCCTGCCAGAAATTGAACACCTAAATCGGCTGAGATAAATGTTCCTTTGTTTTTTGACTTCCTGGCAAACTTGAAATGGTAGTCATTTTTGTTTCCACAATGTGCCATGCCTATTTCAGGAAACCAATATTGACAGCGGAATATGAGTGTCCCCTCATTCGTTTCGTACACTCCATATTCTTCACCTCCTTTCTTATCTTCTTTTTCTAATGGCTTTAAAAGAAATTGATTTCCTTTAAATATACCTTGCTCCCATTTTTCTGTCTTGCCGCTGTAAAAATATCCAGTTTCATTTTCTGAAGTACATAGATAAGTTTCTGCCATGCATGGTAGGGACACAAGTAGCAATAACAATTTCAGAGTACGCATAGATTTTCTCTTTAACGCTGCCCACAAAGGCGGGCGCTTTTCAGCGTATCCTTTTGCTGGGCCTGGTTATGTGCTTGGCTTTCCATTGGAACTACCCATTTTCAGTTTATAGCATTGACGCTAAAGATCTTTGCATCGGTCTGGCGTTATCTATTTTGATTCCGGGTTTGATACTTTCTTCTTTTTTCCAAATATTCCTGCCCAGAATAGGCCCTCGAAAGTTATCCCGAGAATGACAAAGAGTATGCCTCCTACGGGAACACCGAAGACATAGCAAGCTATTGCTGCAAAGAAGCAAGCGACAATGAGTACTACCCTAAATACCACGTTCATTGAATATTTCTCTTTCTAATTTTTTAGGAACACATAACGCCGTGCGCAGCGGCGGCTTACTTTGTGCATTTTTTGCACGAAAATAGGAGCGTAGCAACTGGGCAAAAAATGCACAAAATAAGACGTCGGTCTGCCGCACCTTGTTAAGACGACAAGGACCCTGGCCCCGGCTTCAGTACCCGTTATACTTTGCCACAAGAAACTAGGCATCTGGCGCTTCATCATAAATAGTAATTATCGTTGCTTCAGAAGCAATACTACACTTTGGAGAGTCGTGGTTTTCAGTTTTTATAATTTTAGTAATACGGAGATTTATGTCTCTCGGCGGTGAGGATAGCCCAAAAGTATAGATCCCATTATTCGTGACTTCTGCTATTAGCTCGACATATAGAAGCTTCCTAAAACCTGACTTCTCTTTTTGGTACATAGAGTAAATATCGAGATCGCTACTGTCATCTAAGCCGTATACATCACCTCCACAGTGATAAAACCCGACCCACTCTTCATCGTAAACTAAATAGCCGTTGAAACTACTCTGATCTGTTGCCTTTGCAATTACAGACCAACTAAGCATCAGCATAAAGAGGAAGACTTTATTCATTATTTGCCTTAACGCCGCCATAACCGGCCGGAGCACGCAGTGCGGAGGTCCAGCCAGTTCTGCTGGCGATGGTTGATGGCTTTGTTAGGCATTTTTACGTTTGACCTTTTTCATGAGTTTCTCAGGATCGCCGCTCCCAGTATCGTCCGTTGTTGCTTCAAAGTACTCAATAAATTTGTAGCCCCGTTCAACGATCTCTGCCTCACCTAGTGCTTTGGCCGCGAACACGACTGAAATAAGACCGCGATATGTGTAGTCCCAGTAGTTATACGCAAATTCTGCTTGACGAGGTGTGCCAGCCATACCTGACAGAAAGTAATGTAATGGATCACCACCGATCATGTCGCATATATGGCAAGAGGCCCCGTGGACATAGCCACTATATATCTGACTAATGGTTCGCGACACCTCTCGCTGATCGTGAGGGTTAAGGCCACTTTGGCCAGAATTAGCTATGACAGCCCAAATTTTCTTCCTTGGGATTGTATCCCTCTTTTGTGTAGAGAGAATTGCATTCCCTGGGTTATCAAACTCCTCCTGAAAAAACTGTTCAAGGTACTTTTTGTGTGTTTCCGTTATTTCAATACCACCTACAATAGGTAAGGCAAGAAACACTATATCTTCTTGGAATTCGTCCAGTGTTCGAAAGATAGCTCCAAGCTCTTGCGTATAACCAGATTCAAGCAACAATAACGACGCATTTAAACCACTAATATATCGGGCAAGTTTTTGAACAATTGCTAGCTCAAGACAATGGTACTTTTCATCATATCGAAGAACCCAGCCCTTCCCTTGCTTTATAGCCGAAGGAGGTGGCACTGGCGCTTCCAGCGTATGAAAACACTCTTCTAGAAAAGAATTTGTTTCGTGATAGATCTTCATGACCATGACTAGTGCCTAACGCCCGCAGTTGCGGCTGGTTTGGAGCGCAGCGGAAAACCAGTCAGGCAACCTGCGCTTGTTATGTTTTGGTCGCACTTACAAGCTCCTCAAATCTATTCCCGAATTGCTCCCCATATCTTTCATCGACCTTTTTGATACTTTCGATTGCTTTATTTATATCGAAATCTTCAGGGCGATCCTCAATTATTGCCAAGGCTTCATTATGTAATGCATAAGCTAAATGCGCAGATACACTCTCACAGAGCATATTTTCATCAGTGCTACCAAGATGATCACTAAGCAGCAAGCGCATCTCATAAACAGCCTGAGCAAGAATCTTTATTTGGGCATCCTTTTGATCCATGTTTCAGCCACTCAGAAAACATAACGCCATGGTTTGGGGCGGCGGAGCGATAGCGTAGCCGTCCCGCACCGCGTTTTATGTGGTGCGCACAACACCACCTTGTTATGTGTTTTTAGCATGCTTGAAATTTATATACTCCCCTAAAGGCACCGATTCTAAATATTGTTTCACCAGGGACTTTAATGCCGGCAAATGCTCCGAGTAGTCAACACACCCATTGCTAGAAAACTCTAACCACTCTCCTTCTAAGGTGACGCCCATATCGATAACGCCATCCCGGTAAGGCTGTGGAATTTTGCTCAAAAAGCTTGGGTCATTTGAGCTAACAAGGCCAAGAGCGAACTCTCTATCCATAACCACTTGTGGCAAAGAATATTTCTTATCTGCATCAAGCAACTTATTAATTTCTTCGTCATTCATACTTAGGACACATAACAGTTTATTAAAGAGCCAGTGGCTCACTATCCATTTGGCTACTATTTCTGGGATGGAGCCTTCAAGCTCCACAAAAAAGTCCTTATTTACAGCAGGTTATAAACCACTGTCTAAATAGTAACCAGGAATAGTGAGCCACTGGCTCAAGACGCCTGGTTCAACTTCCCGCTCTTGAACACATTTTACCCATAATTAAATCAATAAGTTAGGGGGACCTTTCTGTAGATGTAAGCCATGGCTCTATAATTCGGGCCTTCGCACCGGCGACACGCTCTCTCCACTACTGAAAACCGAAGCCAGTATCACCCGCTAGGAATCGCCATAGCCGCAATAGAACTATGTACGGCTAGGCGGTTCGCCACTTCAACAATACAGTCGGCTACAAGATCGGCAGCATGGTCGGCAACATTGATGGCCTGCCCGGCATCAGTCTGCAGGGTTTTGGTCGTTACATACACGCTAGTCATTTCGTCCCCAGCGCCGTCAATCTGCACTTTATTCTGGTCATCAATAACCGCAATGGTGCATTTTAAAACCGCGGCGGCTTTGGCCTCAGTGGAGGCCGGTTCGGTAGTTTGCGTTACCGTTGCGCGCACAATAGTGCCGGCGCTGTGGCCGTCGTCGATGGTGAAGGGGAACTGCCAGGCTTCAAGACCTGGCACGGTTTTCGGGGAAAAGCTGGGCATGGTGCCTCCTAAGGTTTTTGTCTTGCGTTGTGGGTTGCAATGGTTAGCTCTGCCTGGCGGCCGGCGAAAAACATGCGATCGCCAAAATCAGGCTTTAGCACGCGCCGCGGGCCAAGTTTGCGGATTTCTGTAACCGTCGATAATTGAGAAGCGCCATGGCACAGCACATACGCCGGCTTGCCTAGCATGTGCGGGGTGCGCACGATTGAGCCGTCCGGCAGGTCCATGGGTGTGGATTCCGATTGCCAGATTTCCGCACCTTCAGGGGTGCGCAGGCTGTAACACATCTCCTTACCGGAACCCATTGCGCGTAGCGGGAACATTCCACGTTCACCAGTAACAACATCGATACACTCGACTAAATCCCCCGGCTGTAGGTCTCGCACGTAGCGGCCATCCGGCAGCAAGGTGTCATAGTCTACGCACCAGGGATCTGTCGGTATGGTCCCGCCGCCGCCATTCGATGGGGTCGTGATTGTCCCTACATAGCGTCGGTGGGTATTTGCAGCCAGGACGGTAAAACTTGTGGTGGCCTTATAAGTTACTGCGCCGCCTTCATAACCTTCATCATCGCAATACACATAATATTTTCTGGAAAATGACAGGCCGGTAATGCTGCCGCTGTTATAGGAGACCGCCCCAAATCCATACTGCACGGTATGCGAGGCAACCGTAATTTTCGCAGTAGAGCCGTCATCTCTCGCGGTAAGCGGCGCGCCCCCGCTAGTGATGGAAGAGATACCGGACTGGATATGAGGAAGGCTACGCTGTTCATTGATAGCGCCTTTTTCATTAAGGCCACTGAGATATGCAGAGAACCCACCCAATGGCCGCGGATTTTGGTAAATACCACCGCTTTTAACGACTTCCGATCCAGAAAGGAAAATCTCTCCGATAATCAGCTTGTTCTCTATTGATGAGAAATAGCCGCGCTTGGTTGTTGAGCTGGCGCCATCGTAATAGTGGTATCTATAGGCTCCGCGCTCAATGGATACCGACAAGGCCGAACCCGCTGAGATCCAAACTCCATCCGTATCGGTGACGATATAAAACAGGCCTCCAAGACTTGGATTTAATTCCACCGGTGGAATTTTTATCCGCTTGCCACCCCAGTAAAACCAGCTCGGCAGAGTGCCAACGGGGTTGCCATTGGCATCAAAGCCACACAACCGCGCTTCCCCCGGACTGGCATTATCGCCCAGGCTCGAATTGCTATTGATCTTTAAATAAAGGCCGTTGCCGGTGGGCTCAACCGTATCGATGCGCACATAATCAATCAGGGTCGCCCCTTTCTTGGTCGCGTCGTAGTTGGCAATAATCATCGGCGTGAACTGCCGAACGTTCGCCTGCAGCTGGGCCGGCTGGGCTATGGTGTTGTGCCCCACTGTGGATTGGTAGCTGGCATTGCCGCTTGTTCGGCCCTGAAAGTATGCGGTGTATTCTTTCCAGCCCACACCAGACGCCTTTACACCAGGCGCAGCGATATAATGGGAGCCCGAATGCGTCTCACTGCCGCTGGCATTGACCCGCTTGCCATCTTTATCAAAGCAATTAATACCCAGATACAGAGAGCGGTCTGCATCGCCACCAGGTCCCATTAATACTCGAAATTTAATTCGATAAAGCTTGTCAGCATCAAAAGGGAATCGCTCTTTATACTCAAGCCAAGCATTAGAGGCCTTGTCATCCTGTCCAATGCGCAACACATTGCCACCAGTCACGTGTGCATCAGAACTTGAATGTACTTGATAGGTATAGCCAGCCGGCGAACCGGTATAGACCACCCAATCATCGGCAGCCGTGGTATCGGTAAACGCCTCAAAAAATACAGAGCCCGAAGCCTGCTGCGCGCGCAACTGTGCCTTGCGTACGCTTTGCATATTGCCGATTAAGATACCGTCATCGGTGAATTGTCCGCTGGCCTCGTCATAGCCAATGATATTGCGGGTAGCGTCAAAGGCTTTGGTGCGCGTCGCCTCCGCTACGGCACTATACAGCGCTGTTTTCTGGTCGTAGGCGTAGGTCCAATTGCTATCAAATAGGGTGCGGCTTACCGGGGTATTTTCCTGGCGGTTATCCCAGGCCGGGGTTAACCCTTGCAGATAGCTTGTCAGCGCGGTCAAAGCATTCGTAAACGCCGCCCGTTTGGCATCGAGTGCAGTGCCGAAATTGCTGGCCAGCGCATCCAGCTTCACTTGATCGTTTATTAACTGGTTGTATTCGCGGATCAGCTGCAGTTTTTCATTGATATGAAGAACGCCGTCTGCAGAGATATTGCCGAGATCTTCAAGGGCCTCTTGTGCATCGACCTTGGCTTCCTCTGCAATCTCAAGCGCAGCCTGTAAGTCTGGGTCTAGCGCGGGATCTTCTGGATCTGGATAGGGTGTGCGGGATTTGGGCACAAATAATACGCGTGCGGCCGCTGTGCCTAAGCAGGTGCCCCCCTGGCCGGCAGTACCGGGGCTGCTCGGGCTGCTGCCATAGCAGGCCACTATGCGGCTATTGGTCAGCACCGGCATGGGGTTTTGGGTACCGTCCACTAATAAAACAATACCGCCAGGCGCACCACCGCCACCACTACCGCCGGGAATCTTCTGGATACCAGTTCCCAGACTGCCGCCACTGCCATTTCCCCCAGAGGTATTAATGGTTCCACTCACACCCAGGGCGATACCCCGTGCGACGATTACCAGACTCGCCCCACCTTGCCCGCCGGAACCACCGTAGCCGCTATTTTCATAGCTCTGATCGCCGCGCAGGTAGTAATAACTATTTCCGCCACGGGCGCCGCCGGTACCGCGCATATCCTCGGGGATACCTTGCAGCTCTCCGCCATTATTCTCAATATTGAGCGGTGGCATGACGGAATTGCGACCGACCACAATTTGGCCGCGAATACGGTTGTACATAGTGCGGTTGGTGGCGCCAATTCCAGATACCCGCCCACCACCACCGCGACAAGAGCCCAGAAAACCACGCCCCCCATTACTGGGAACCCCGCGCAAAGTACCGTCTATTTGCAGAACGCCGCGCACATGTAATTCAACATTGTCACTAACAAAAAGTGTGCGGCCTGCGGGGATGGTTAAGTCTCCCAGGTAATAAAATATCGTGCGGCTGTTATCCGCACCGTATAGAGTGCCGTTAGCGGTGAGGAAGCCACTGGTATCGATAGCGAGGCCGGCGGCGGTCATCTCGGTGCCCTCTGCGCTATACCAGCTGTCGGGAAGCTCTCCGCTGGAGCTGCTGCCGCTGGGCTGGTCGGGCACCGCTGATGCAGGCTGGTAGCTGCCAAATAAATCGACCGACACTGCTCCGCTGACCTGATCGACATTGAAGCGCTGTACTTCCATGGCGCGATCAAGACTGTATCCATCGAGGCCCAAAGTAGGCAGTAGGCGGATATAGTCCACGTCAAAGGACCAGTCAGCTACCCAGTTGCTACCAATATCCCAGCGAATATATTCGATCGTATTACCGGTCCAGCTGGTGTTACCCGACAGATCAAGGGCTATTTCATACCAAGTATTCACCGGCAGTGTGTTCAGCCGATCAACTTCACCCCTAATATCCACATTGTGATAGGTGCTAGTGGCGGCATCGCGCCAGAAAAAATTAGATCCCGCAGGAATAGGCTCGGCACTGGTGCGGCGTAGGCGAATTTTTACATAGGGAACATCTGCGCCAGTAAACTGCTCAGCAACAGGAATGCCGCGAACAAAGTACGGGTCTTGAGCCTTGCAAGTAACAGAGAGCACACCGCCGGCAGTGCTGGTCTGGATTTTGGAACCCTCACCAATGCCAGACCACCCCTCTTTTCCGCTGCTGAAATTCCACTGCAGCGGCCGATCTCCGCGAATACTGTGATCGCGCAATTGCGGCAGGCTGACCCGCACGATATCGCCCACTTCCAGATCGTTTTTGCTAGGTAATAATCCCAGGCGCAGAGTAAGGGGAGGCCCGGCGAACCGATCGCGCAGGGCATCAAAGGTATTTTTAAGGGTGGTATAGGTATGCCGGGAATTGTGCAGTCCCCGAAATTTCAGAGCGAGCGGCTTGGCCTCGCCATGGGTCGCAATAGAGTCCGCATCAATGAGGTTGTTGGAGCGCAGGAATTTGCCATCGAATCCCGGCTGCTCAAACCAACTCCACTGCACCGAGAAGGCATTCTTTACCCCGGCTAAGTTGTATTTGAGTTCGCCCAGGCTACTGACATCAACAGGACTGATGGTGGCCACTGTACCGGATTCAGCCAGCACTCCAGCCATACGGCGAAACCCCAGCTGGCCGGCGGCATTGACTGGCATAAAGGCACCGAGCAATAAATTGATTTCGGCCTCGATAAACTTTTTGCCGTCGGTTTTTTCCAGGCCATCAAAGCGCAGGATCTTGCCTTTGCGGTGGTCACTGGGCTTGTACCAGTCGGCGCCAATATTTTCGAACTCATCCAACACCACAAAGGCGGGATCTATGCCCAGGTGCCAGTTGCTGGGCAGTACGTTATTGGTGCCGAGAATCTTCCCGGTCAGCAGTGCATAGGCAAGCTGGGGGCCAGGGCCTTCCAGATAGACAAACTCCTCCACTTCAACGCCACTCTCATCGCCGCTGTCTTCTGGCAAGGCATGGTCTCGGGCAAAGGTGCCGAACAATCCACGAGTACAGCCGGTGAAACTATTCCCTGTTTTCCCGGTGGCTCGCACAATCTCGAAACCGTCCTGATATTTAATCTTCAGGTAGTAGACCGATTGGTTAGGGGCATCACCATAAGCCGCGGTATGGGGATTAGGTTCAAAATAACTGGTATCGAATACCCACAGGGTGCTACTCGATTTAGGGAAATTGGCAGCCAGGCGTGTGCTATTGGGCACAAAAATATCGCGGCGCATCTCTCGCTGAATATCCCGGCAGCGCACTCGGTAAACACCCTCGGCGTAGCTAATGGATTCCTCGGCAATCTGGGTTTGCTCCAAACGGAAATCATCCCAGTCGAGCCCAGCAAAGCCTTGGTACAAACGTACTGTGCGGCCCTTGATACCGTTCCCTTGTTCCAACTCATCACGGAGCACATAAGAAAGTTGCGCACCGAGATCCACCACCTCAAAGGAGATAGCCCCAATCTCTGCGCGGCCCTGCTCGGGAATTATTCTCTGGCTGGTGGCACTGCATTTTTTCAGTGCACCAAGCACGGCATTGGCAGGAAGACTGGGAATATCGTTGTGACTGGTGATATACAGCGGCAGATCAAAACCAATCTCAATCACCAGGCGCAGCTCCCGCTGTGCTGCCTGGTTGTGCAGGTCAAAAGTTTCTGAGTTATTGCGCATAGTTAAGCCATGACTTGAACGGTAGTAAAAGAAAAAATAAAGCGGCCGTCTTTCTCGCGCTTTTCTTTGAAGGATTTGTATTTCAGTTGAACTTGTTGGGGAAAATCAGGCGTGTCAGCAGTGCCGTAAGCATCGAAGCTGAAGAATTCACCAAAGGCACAGCTTCTTTTGAACTCTCGCCAACGCGCTAACTCTGTATGGGTGAGGCTTAGCGGTACTGTCTGACAAGAATATTCCTCTTCGAGGCGGTAGATTGTGTATTCCGTTCTACCACTGAGCGCCTTGTGTTCCTTTCCCTCCGGTCGGTCGTTGCAGTCATAACGTTTTAGCTTGGCTTCAATTTTGTAATTACTGCCATCACCCACCAATAAGCGTGTAGGTGTGTATTCAATAAGCATGGTCAACCCCTGAGTATTTGCGCTTGGCGACTATCCTCGGGGATTGCCACTAAATCCTGCTCTGCAAACATCGTTGTTAATTTATCGGCAATGGTTTGTGCGTTATCTCCGATTAAATCGCCTTGTATCGTCAGGTTCACAACCGTGCCAGGCTGTTGTGAATCGCCCTCTACAAAACCGTCATCATTAGAAGCGGCAAAGCTCTCCGATGGTGTGCTCGCTACCGCACCTCCAGTACTCACACTGGAAGCGCTAGCGCCACCATCAAAGGAAGCACTTTTGATTTGAGCAATTTGAGCCGCGCCAGCTGCAGCCATTGCGACCGCTGCAGGAATACCCCATGGGTAACCACCGCTGTTGTTATAGGATTCGATTATTGCACTCGGGAGGGTTGCGGCAGCTTTGGCCAGACTGAGCGCTTTCTGAATCTTGAAGAGTTTTTTACTGCCGGTATTGGAGATACCCAGCATCATATCCATCGCACCGCCGAACGCCTGCCAACGGTTCTTGCTGCTGGCCTGTTCGAGCTTTTCCCGCTGCTTAGCGTGCTTACCTTCCAGCAGAGTAAGCTTGCGCTCATAGTCATCATGATTGATAAGTTTTTTGGCGTAGGCCTGATCCAGCAGGGCCATTTCTTCATCCTGCTGAACCTGCAGCTGTTCCATTTCGGTGAGCCAGGAAAGCTGGAGCGTTTCTAAGCGTGCAGTGATTCGCTGGCGCTCCGCATCGGTTAGGCCGTCAGCCCCGACTTGACTGCCTTCCCCGCCATCATTGGCTGACCGTGACTGCTCTTCTGCCAGCGCCATTTGATAGCGGGCCTTCTCACGCTCAGAATATTCCGCCCTTAGCGCTTCAATGGATTCGAATCCCCGCTTTGTCAGTTCCTCCTCGGCAACCTGAAGCGCGGCGATTTGCTGTAGCCTCTGCTCGTGGTCGAGTTGGATTTTTCCTTGTTGGTCAGCCAGGAATTGATCCAGCTGGATTAACTGAGCACCACCGGCCTCTTCCGCCATGGCACGCTGTTGGGCGATACGATCGCGGTCCGCCTGCTCCCTGGCCGCTGCGGCAGCCTCCTCGGCTCTCCGCTCTTCCTCCTGCCGCTTTTTCTGTGCGGCTATTTGTGCATTCTGCAGTTCGTCGAGCTGGCGCCGTATTTGCTCCGATTTGTAGCGATGGATTTCTATCTGGACCTGAACACCTTCGGCTTCTGCCTTGGCCAGAAGATGCTGATGCGAAACATATTGGCTGTGCAGCTTGGCAAATTGATTGCGCTGCTCTTCTTCCTCAGTGGGGGCAAGCCCTCGGCGCAGGGTATTCACTACCCCGGTGAGCTTCTGAATGCCTGCCGTGGCGACACTGGTAGAGCCGCTGGTTTCACTGAGGCCTTCCAAAAACTCCTGCCAGGCCTGCCCCAAAGAATCAGTAGCACCGGTGAGACCACCGGCTTCAGCCGCACCCGCGCCACCCACCTGCTGCTCCAGCTTGAGCAATATCATGCGCTGGGCTTCCGCCACACGGCCAGACTGCTCCAGGGTTTTAATCTGCTCTTTTTCTTGCTCGGTAAAACTAACCCCGGCGCGCTTCAGGGCGGTCAAGCCAGTTGATGGCTCCTCTAAGGCCTTACCGAGCTGCAACGCTGCACTCTTGGTATCGCCACCCATCACAGCCGATAAATCCTGACTCAGCCGGATAGCATCATCGAAGACAGGCCCCTGCACGCCCTTAAAGGTTATGAGCACACCTTGGGCTTCACGAATGCCGGTGACACTGGCCAGGGTAGCGCGGGCAACCGATCGAGCCTGATCATCCAGTTGCTGTGCAGTGCGGCCGCTAGCACTTCCCGTGGCTTTAAGGAGCGCTTCGATTTTGAGCTGCTGCCGCTCCATCTCCTCGCCAGCGCGAATGCTCTGATAGAACACCGCAGTCACACCGGCAACCCCTGCCCCAAACAATGCCCAGCTGCTGGCACCGCTGGTCAACAGGCCATTAAGCGCACCGACTCGACCAGAAACACCGCCCAAAGGACCATCGATAGTGGCGACCCCTTGGGCGGCGCCACGCATGGAGCGGCCGAACACATCCCCAGCGGCACTGGTGGATTTTATTTCACGGGTGAGTTGTTTATTGCGCTCGGCCGCTTGGGCCATCTCCCGCTTGTACTGGGTGGAGCGTAGCTCCAGGTTCGCCACCATGGTGGCCATGGAAGTTTGTTTTGCCATTGCTCAGCTCATGGAATTCCAGATTGCGATTTGCTGCTGCACGGTTTTGGGCTTGTGCGGCTGAGGTAGGAAGTTAGAGACTTTGCCTCCCAGGGTGCCGGCGGCAATGTGGGCTAGCTGCCACTGCTGGACTTCGGCGTAGAGTGGTCGCTCCGAGTGATATTCATACCAGTGGTCAAACTCAGTCGAGCTCATAGAGCGCAACATATTGAAATAGTCGGGACGATTAAAATCCCGTGCGAGCTGCCGGGCAAAGTGAAAACCCGGCACTAGCCTTTTTTTTCGGCTTCCTCGCTTTCTGTTTCACTATCCGCTTTTTCAGTTTGGACATCGACGAAAAGCCCGGACAGCTTGGCAGCAGGGATATAGAGCCGGTCAATCAACTTAGGAGTAACGCTGCGGATTAAGCCCTGATGGATCTGCTCCAGTGATGCCTGGCAATCCGGCTTCATCCAGATGGCATAGGCTACCAACAGCAATTTTTTGCTCACCTCCCCTGCACGAAACGCCCAAAGCTGGCCAAAGTTTTCCAGCTCAGTTTCAGGCAACTCCTCCCCCTGTGGTAGCGGAATATCTTCGGTAGTTTTCTGCAGATATTCACAGCGGTGGTAAGCGCTCAGCTCAAACAACTCTACTTCCTGTTGGCCAAATACAACGGTTTCGGATTCTAAAATAGGGGTAGGAACTAAATTCATTGTTAGCTGCCTGCGGTTACTGTGGGTTTACCAGAGATTTTGAACTTCACGGTGCGGGTAATCTTGTCATCCTTGGGCACAGCCTTACCCCAGCCGGTAATATGGCCGGTGATTTTCACCGTGGTACCTTCAGGATATTCAATCTGGTAATACTTATTGGTATCGGAGTCGTAATCAGCACGCAGAGCCTGCTGGCCGCTATCTGTCTCTTTCCAGATCAAAGTAATTGAAACCTCGCCGGCATCACGTAGCCCTGATGGGTCATAGTCCATATAGCCACTGGTGCCATCAATCGGCGTCATTTCAACTGAACCGCGCGACTCCTCACCGGGATCAATATCCAACATGCCCGCTACTGGCGTATAGGAGCTGCCATCATCACTGCGGGAAAATTTTGTTTTATAACCTTGTGCCATAGCTAAGACCTTATTGGGTTGTTGAGTTAAAGGGCTGAGGGTTCGGTGGAATACTGGGCCCTGTAGGTCAATCGAACCTCGCCCAGTGGGTGATCCTGATCCAAGGCAAACTGGGTTTGGCTGAGTAGGAATAAGTCACAGCTGCCACCCATAGAGGCATCCTGCAATGTGCTCTCAATATCCGCAGCCGCCTGATCCAGTGCGACATAAATGTCTCCGCTGCTCTTCACCACAGCGGCAATAGTGAGATCTAATTGCCGACTGGTGCCGCCATGCATTTCGTGTTCTGTGTTTTCGGTTGCAAAACCCACCACAATCGCCGGTAGCTTTTTTGGATCGATTTCTTCTGTGGTGCCAGGTGGTGGAAATGTGTAGCTGGATAAAGTTTGCAACTTGCTTAAAACGGCATCACGGATTGCCATGCGTTGGCTCATCGGAGAATCTCCGGGGAATATTGGGCATAAAAAAGCCCGCTAATGAAGGCTTGGATAACAACTATGAGTTTTTATTGACCGCCTTTTTAATCACTATCTACGATTAAAACGGTCATGCAAAAAAAATAAAATGGCGTTTTATGGTAAAGCCTTAACGGTCGCAGCATGCGCAGCTATGTAGTAAAATCGACGCCGAAACAAAAGCCGTCACTATACCTGCGTTTGTTATACACTTTTAAAACTATCTATACAGAAGATACATGACCTATAGGGTCCACTGTATATACGTTACATAGGCTGTAAGTAGAGGGAAAAATGATTTTCTATTCTGTTCTGCCCTACACGCAACACTTGATACAAATAGCTGCTTAGATCTTATCCTACAAGAAGTAACAAATTTATCTTGATACACTTACGCTTCAAGCATATACGCACGCAAGCGTATCGGCATACTTTAAAGTGCACGGTGCGCCAAGGAACTACGCATGCCTAGCATGCAGCTTTTGCCAATAGCTCCTTAATATAATGAATAGTTGGAGAGTTTATATTCCGCATGGAGTTTAAGTAGATCCGACTCGACCCTTTAATAAAGATCTTCAAAATTCCCTCGTTAACCTCATCCATCTGTGATTTTGTGAGCTGATTTCGATTGTTTATAACTTCTCTCCAATATACCCAACATGCCCTCTGATAAGACTGCCAGATAAATACTTCTTCAGTGGTGAATTTGGCAGCCTCAAAAAGCTCTTCTTCAGTTTCAATTCCACCATCAATTGCACAAACAGATTCGGATTTACTTAGGACAGACGCAAGCTCGGGAGTTTGCACTGGGACCAAATAAATCTCTCGGAGAAAGGCATAGCGAGCTTGCTGAAGAGAACGTTTAAACTGATTTTTTGCCTCTCTGACCTCAATAGAAAGAAGTACCAGAGTTATTACCAGTATGACGATCCCAAGACACTGTGCAATTGCTCCAATAGCATCCCAGTTCATTTATTCACCGCTCTCCGTGACATCAAGAAAAGATCCTCAATTGCAATATAGAATTTATATAGCGTTCCTCATAACCACTGTCCAGAATCTTTATTTTTCTTTAAACCTATTCACTCAAAAGTAATTTTTACTGAAATTTTATGGGCTAAAGATAATAACGAGCAGACTGATCATAATTCCTAAATTACTCAGCGTCTTTTTCTACTTCAAAATCAATACCCTCCAAACAACCCCATCATCTGACAGTCGCTTGCGCACCCTATATTCCACGCCACCAAGGGTAATCACCGCTGCTGAGCTGTAAGCCCCTACCTCACTCACCAGCAGGCTCAACTCGATACGTGGCACCCGTACTCGCTCATCATCTTCGAACTCGTCGATCTCCTGATCTTTAATCACGCTGCAAGCAATTGGCTCAGCACCGCTACCCTCTGAATAAGTAGCGGGCTTGCCCCATTTGCGGAACGCCCGCTCTGCGGCTCGTTGGTCCAGATCCATGCTTCACCTAGGCCTTCACGGTGCCTGGTACGCCGGTAAACTTGACCGCTAGGCTGGTAACGCCATTACCGGCAGCCTCTGCGGCAAAGGCGGTGGGGCCGGTAATATCACCGGTTGCGGCTGTTGTGGCGCTATCGTCAAAGGCTGCTGCAGAGATATCCCAGGTGAGGGTTTCCCCCTGACTGATCTCTGCGGCGGATACCTTGGGTACACTAAACACACCTTCAATAGCGATCACACCAGACTCACCCACAGCGATATCATCCATCGCCACACCCAGTACTGCACCTACTGCTAACACTTGGCCAGAGGTAATCAATGCACTGGTGCTGTTGGTGAAATCCAGCATGCGCCCGTCTTTTACAAAATTAGTAGCCATTCTCTTTCTCCCAATTGAGTAAGTTACTTAAAGCAAAAAGGCCGCGATGTGCGGCCCTGTTCGGATTCTCTAAGGTTTGCTTCGGTTTGAGCTGGGTATTAGGTCTTAGGTGTTTTCACCATGCCTTTCGCATCCCAGGCTTTCGCAGCGGCATCGAGGCGGACTTTGAATTCCACCCCATCAATACTCCAGCCATTTTGCTCTTCTAGGACTGGGGCTTGCTGGCCGTCCAGGTAGAGTACTTCGATAGTGTCATGCACTACCGGATCTGCTTTGAGGTACCAGCCATTGTGGCCACTGAGGCGTGCATCAGAGAGCACTTCAGCAATATTGCGTACGCTGTTCGGCGTGGTGTTGTTTTTGGTGGATGCACCCACTTCGTACTCAGATTCCAGGGCAACCTTTGCGCTACCCTCATCAGCAATATCACACAGCAGGAATTTGGGGCGGATATTTAGGAAAGCGGTACCGTCCTTCTGTTTACCCATCAAGACCCGTGCGGCATCGATACTAGCTGTATTGATACCTGCCTTAGTAGCTAGGTTGCCATGGTCGGTATGGAATAAGGCCTTGCCATCGGCCATATTGGGATTATTGAGCAGGATGCTGAATACAAGATCCCCCACCGTGCGCACGGCAGCGAGGCCCATCTTTTGTGGAATACGGGTAAATGCGCTGAGATCATCGTTAATGATGGCTTGGCGGGTAATAGAAAAGAGTTCACCGTAAGTAGCCAGTGCGGCTGTCTCGGCACGCTCTCCGATACTCACATATTTAAATTCTGCCCCCGGTGCCACTCGGCGGAGTGAGGGGAAACTGCCCAGGTCCGTGCGGGTGGTCAGTTTAAAGTCACTGAGGTTGCCGACGCTGGTAAAGCGCGGGAAGATCTCTTGTGCTTCTTCATAGCCTTTGAGCATAGATTTATTGGCGATATTGCCGAGGACAGTCGCGAAGTCGCCAGAGCTATGGGTAAACGCTGCGGCAACCACGCCCATCCGATCCAGGCCGGATAAGCTCTGCCCGTGGGCCTGCATCAAAATGCGAGCAATCTCCATCATGGTGTAGCCGCTGAGTTCATTGCCCTCTGTATGCTTTTCACCGAGTGCACGCACGGCAATGGCATTTTCAGCATCCGCCTTGAGGCGTTTAATGCCCTCACCTTCCTGTACTACCACGCTGTAGCTTTGCACTGGAGTTGGGGTTTGATTTCCCAGAGATGTGAGTAGTTTATCTTTGGCCTTTTCCGCGGTGCAGTCCATATCATCCAGGCAGGATTGCATTACGGTGCTGTGTGCTTCGAAGCCCTTAAAAACGGCTCTGATAGTGTCTTTGCGCTTTTGCTCATCCGCTGCGAATTGTGCTCTGGCATCGGCGGCAATCTGCGCTTTCATTTCTGGGGTAACCTCGGTCGCAGCGGTTGCAGCTGGCGTGGTGGAGGTAGGTGTAGTCATGGCTTGCGCCTCCTTGGTCTGGTGTGGGTTGTCTGCAACCGCAGACTGAGTAGATGAATTATTGGAAGCTGAAATATATTTTGTGATAGCAGCGGTAAGCTCAGAGGAATCCCCTGAACCGTTCACCAATATGCTATGGGTTACTTCCGCAGCGCTTTGAGTGCGGATCGCTTCAGGTGTGTTTTTGAAAGCCGATACCAAGGATTTACTAGCGCAGGCCTGCATCTCTATTGCTTCGGTGGTGTCACTGGCAAAACCTGCAGCTACCGCTTCCTCGCCGATATACCAAGTCTCCTCATCCATTAATGGTAAGAGCTGTTCAGTATCTAACCCGGTTGCATCAGAATATTCACGAGCCATCACATCGCGTACTCTGGCCAGTAAATCGCGGGCCTTTTCCATAGCCCGATAATCTCCCGACGCACTACGGGCTGGGTTATGGATCATGAAGTAGCCGTTTGCGGCAATGTGCCTTTTTTCAGGCTTTGCTGTGAGGAACAGAATGGTTGCCATGCTTGCACAGAGCCCATCAATCCAGCATTCAATTTCGGCTGGATGTTCCTTCAGTAAGGTATACATGGCAGTACCGTCATACACGCTACCACCGGGCGAATTGAAACGTAGATTAATCTTGCTGATATTGCCCAGTGTGCGTAGATCCCTAGCAAATACACTTGCAGGGATTCCCCAGGCTCCGATCTCGTCATAAATAAAAACTTCAGCTACGCCATTAGACAGGGCCTTCATGTCGTACCAGGATTGATCAGGCATAAGTCATTCCTTCTCGGATTCAGTTTCTTGTACGGGGACCGCAGTGCGTTTGCTTGGGGTGGTGATTCCGTTCTCTTCCAATTTCCTCTGCCAAGCAGCGGTTTGTTTAACAACGTCATCGGGTTTTTTGCCTCGGCGACGGATGGTCTGCTGCGGGCTGGCCAGAAGATTTTCCAGCAGGGTTTCATCAGCGCTGGCTTCATGGGCTGGATTAATCCAGGGCATTACCGGGGTAATAAAATCGACATTCATCAGAGTTGCCGGATCAACATCAGCCGGCACCTGAAAGGCGTCAGCCAGTAAACCCATCTGAACCCAACGCCGGGTTACCGGCTCCACAACTTCTTCGCAGAATTCCAAGCTGAGGGTTTCGTAATTAACCCATTGCTCTACCAGCTCCTGACGCTGTGCGCTGTAAGTGCCGTTGTAGTTTTTGCTGATACTGCTAAAGCTGGCCATGGTGCCGGCGGCAGTCATACGGTGCATGGTTTCCAAAAACGGGGTTAGCAGACCGCTTGGGCGATTGCTCTGGATGGTGCCGACAGATTCCCCAGGGCGTAGATCGTCGTAGATAGCACCAGCGCGAATAGCCAAGGTGCGATTTCCTTCATCGTCTCTGTCATCTGGCTTGTAATCTTCAGGGCCACCTTTTTGAATAAATCCAACCATAGCCGAGGCGATCTTAGCGGCGACGCGCTCGTTTTCTTCATAGTCTTTAATATCGTTAAGGCGATTCATCACCGCAGCAAAGATGGAAACCCCTCGGGTTTGATGTAGCCTGCGTACAAACTTAAGGTGCTCAATATTTTTGGCACTATGGAACCTGCGCTTCATACGCCAGTTCAAAGAGGCACCAGGGTGCTCGTCGTACAACCAAAAGCCCGCGGGCTCGCCCCAGGCAGACTTTTGTATGCCCTGAACAATACGCTTACTGGGGTCGCTGTAACCGACCGGTAAGAAATCCGGCTCCAGGCACTCGATGGTGTAAGGCACATTGGTGCGGTGCTTTAAGCCAGGTACTGTGCCCTGCAGGTGCCTAAGTAGGGTTTCCCCGTCCCTCAGCCAGGTATTACATAAAAGCCGTTGAGATTTGCCCCAGCTGAACTGACGGGTACATTCCGGGCGCCGCGCCCATTCTTTATGGGCATCATTCATTTGGCTAGCTAGACCGTCATGGATATCGCCTTCCCAAGTTTTGGGTTGGAATTCCACATCGATCCCACGCGGGCCGACAATGTTGTTTACCAGAGTGGTGAGAATGCCACAGGCAAAATCATGATTTTGCTCCAGGTGCCGGGCTTGACCTCTTAGGGCTTCAAGGTCCCCCTCAACCACCAGATCCCCGCTGCGGTTATCACCAGGGTTTTTTCTTGTGCGGCTGGGGCGTGTGGCCTCGTAGGCAGCAACCACTTCTAATGCCCGGCGAGCCTGCACACGGCGCAAGGCTGCCTCGGGCGCAAAAAACCCGATAACAGAATCCAGTTTGTTCATTAGTAGAAATTCGCGTAGGCGGGCCCGCAGCGTTTACCTGCAGCCTTGAGTTTTTCTTGATATGCGCGGCGCTCCCACTCCTGACGGCCTGCGCGGATTTCCTGCAGGTTCTCTGCCGTAAATTGGCGACCGTTTATCACCGTGGTTTTACCGGCGAGCACGTCTATTTCGGCCTCAATATAGAGGCCGACCATGGCTTGTGCGGTTTTAGACATTTAACTATCCAGTAAGGAGCCAACAGGCTGTGCTGGCCGGGGTGGTTTTCTAGCAGATTGCTTGGATGCTGGGGGTTGGTCAGGTTCACTAAACAACGTGCGCTGGCCTAGACGTGCCTCAAGAATTGACCATTTTTTCTCAGTCTTTTTTTGCACTTCCATGGCATAGGCCGCGTGTAGGGCATAGACCTCAGTATCTAGCCCTTCATTACTCTTTCCAGGTCTTTTCTGCCAAACTTCCCTTCCTGAATATTTTTTGCTTGGAGCTTTTACTTCAGCGGTGACCTGCTCCCAGTAATCCTGACGCACATGCTTGCAGCTATGCATATAGGCGCTGGTGCCTAACAATCGCCTAGCAATTAGATCCTTAGCCTTGTGGGTGCCCACCATGTACAACTTCACTTGATGGCGATCTGCTTTAGTCGTGCGTGTTGGATTACTAACCTCAGCTTTCCTAGGATGTGAAAATATTTCTTTGCTGCCAAAGTCTCTACTATCGCCTTTAATTGCCATCACCAGGACGCGGCGATATTTTTTTTCTCTAGTTCTTACCCATTCATACACCGCGCCGCTGGTAGTACCATCAGAGGAATCGATACTGACTGCAGATGCGTAAATCTCACCAAAGCGCTCATGCTTGAAGCCTTGGAAAACTAACTTGTCCAAGGCATCCCAGCAGCTATCGCGCTTATCTACCGTGTCGCCATCGATTTCGCCCCAGTACATTTGCCAGCTCTCTTCATTACGACCAAATGCGCGGATGGTGATGGCAAGCCGGTCATGCTGAACATCAATACCGACAGTTACCAGTAACCCACCAGCCGGACAAAATAGTTCTGGATAGTCTTCCGCAGTTTCTTGCAGTTTTTCATGATCCAGCAACCGGTTGGCCGCATATTTATAGGGCCTGCCTAACTTGTTGTTTTGGAATACGATGCGCGCAGATTCATCGCCGCTTTTGGCTTCGTGTTCGGCTTCCAAGAAATCCCTGACGACCTCCGCCAAGCCAGTACCAGGGATACACACATAAAGCTCTGATAGCTCCATAAAGGTTTCTATCGATTCGATTTCATCTTCTGCAAAGTCCTCGCCGCATTGGGTTTTGACCCAGCCGGCAAAGTCATCGCCATTTTCCCGCGCGGTTTTACAGGTCTGTAGAATATTGGCCTGGCGGCGGTAGTCATCCCAAGCACTGCCACATTTAGGACAGGTATAAACGGCGGTTTCTGGCTGATTCAGGCCGAATACCGGGTGCGGTGTGCCGCCCTCTTTCTCCAACCAACTGACGTTTTCCCAGTCCAGCACATGGGACTCACCGCAGTCGTGACAGGTCACCGGTAGCACTCGCATGGTGCCGAGCTTGGTGTAGTGCTCCACTTGGGAAAGATCAGCAACTGCCGGCGTGCCACCAATAATCAATTTCTTATTGCGCATCCGTTTTAGACGTTCACGCAGGTGGCGAATGGAATCGCCCTGATCACCGACGTCTTTGTTGGTATCGTCCGGCTCTTCCACATAGCCACGCTTGGCAGTGGTGGATTTAACATTAGAGACGGAATTAGAACCGACAGTACGCACTTCCCCGCCAGGGAATACTTTTCTAGTAGATCTGTTGCCTAGCTTGCGACTAGTGGAGACATCTATCACACGCGCTACATTCGGCGAGCCCTCAACAATCTTCACAAACTTTTCGTCCATGAAGTTCTGGCCTTTTGAATCCTTCGGAAAGAGCATCAATACCCGTGCGGGATCAGTCACCGCCACCTTACAGATATCTGCCGCTAGCAATACCGTCCAGCCAATCTGCGCCGCTTTTTGCATTACAACCATCCAGGAGACTTGGCTATCGAGCGCGTGCATTACACCCCAGAAATAGGGCACAAAATCTACTCGGTAATAGCCAGCGTTATCGCTATCTTCGGATGGCAACTTGATATTTTCTGGCAACCACTCGATCAGCGGAATCTTAGGCTGCGGTATCCAGGTCTGGCGTACCTCCTTCACGAGCCTCTTTAGATTCAATCTCGTAACCGCCAATAGTTCTGAGGGCAGCGTCAATGTTTGGCTGTAAGGGTTCTCTGTTGACGGTAATGGCATACTGACTTTCGATAGCAATAATGATGCTTTCTACCGCTCCTATAAATTCATTCTTTCCAATAGTGGACCACTCCACCATCGCTTTGCGCGTTGATTCGACATCAAGGATTAATTGATCGTCTCGATACAGCTCGCGCATTTTTAGTTTTGCATTAACTTCAGACTCAATCGCTTGGGCCATATCGCGACGGTTTCGGGCCTCATTCGCCTGGCGGCCTGCGGCCTCGGTTCGCAGTCGCTCGCAGTATTCATGAAGCCAAACTTTGTAACTGGCACCTACGGTAAAAACCTCTGCCTTGTAGTGTTTGGCAATAGCAGGTTGCGAAGCGCCAACTAGGCGAGCAAAGCCCGACTGAGTGGCCTGATCATCAAGAGAGATATCACCAGCCAAGGTATAACCCCCTAGGAAATTTCAGATATCTGTTAAAAAAACACGGTCCGAATTACCCGTGTGTTGGCCCCCTCAGGAGGACCCGTTCAACGTCTTTTTGCGGTCGCAATCGCATGGTCCATGGCCTTATCCAGTTCAATCGGCAAGTGACGCCGCGCTATACCTTCAGCAATACGGAGGAAAGGGAATCGCTTGCGGTAGTCAGGCTTTCCCTTGAGGAAAATCAGGATGGGCTTAACCGTTGGCCGGCGTTTGCCGCCTGCCCTCTTCCAAACGCCTAAGACACCATTAACTTTGCCAACGAAATATTTCCCCTTTTTACCCTGCGCACTGCCTCCCACACTTGTAGAGCCAGGGTTGCCCCGTAATTCAGCCAGGATTTTTTTATAGGTTCCGACCGAGATATTCCCATGCTTGTTTAATCTCGCCGCCTCGCCATGTACCACATACATACCAGCAGGTAGGACACCCATGTACCGTAAGGCACGCTCAAAGCGCTTGTCGTTTCGGTTCACATCCATGACCGACGGGGCCAGATATTTACTCGGTGCAGTTCCGTTGAAAACCTGATCACGGATAAAGACTTTGGCAATACCTGAACGCTTCGTGGCTTTCTTTACCAATACAGAGTTCAGCGTTAACTTTGCCGGGTTTGTAAATACACGCCCCATCGCAGAGCGCTCTTCTCCCCGTATACGAAAGGCCACGTTATTTAGGGCAACCGAACTGGCATAAGGTAATTGCTTTTTTAATTCAGCAGATGCTCGATCGAACTTTGAAGTATCCAGCTTTACACTAACCTGCATCAGGGTTCCTCCTGCTGCCTTTCCTGCAGCTTCAAGCGCTTGTGGTTGTAATACCAATTCACAATGAACCCACCCAAAGCAATCAAAAAACCACCTACCGCCAATATCTCTTGTGCTGCATATCCACCAACTACAGCAGTACCCGCAGCAACCGTAGTGGTTGCACTGGCGACTTTCTGAACCATCGCTTCCCTCGCTGCCTCTTGAGCTACAGTGTTCACCGCTTGACCTCACTTACCCACGACTTCACGAAATAGAAACCGATGATGATGCTGTAAGGCTGCACAACCACATCAACCAGCAGGCCCTTTAGGTCTGCTACAAAAGGCGCTTTGAAAGCCATGGCCGCCGCAATAAATAAAACCAACAGCGCCCAAACCAAGGTCACCAGAAAGGCAATTAATCGTCGTGCCCGGTTCTGCGGCTGCGTGGCTTCCAGGTATTTGAGATACCAACGGGATTTTTCCTCATTGGTAAACCACACCGCATCCACGGCATTTACCGTGGCATCCAGCACCTTGCCCGCAGACTCGGGGCCAGCAAATAAACCCTTAACTCCAGACCAAATACCCATCACGGATACTCCGGCACATAGTGCGTAATTGTCAGATAAAACTCAGGCGGCAACAGCTCTCGCAACTGCTGCATTGCCTTGCGGGATTGCATCACCCACCAGCCACCGGGAGCCAGGCCAGAACCAATACCAATACAGCCCTGCACATCCGCCGAATAATTAGCGGTGTGGATCAATATTTTTGTTCGGCCAGGGACTTCCTGCAGCTCCCACACATTGGGGAACCTAAGTGAGTTATAGGGATTACAGGAATAAACCCCTTCAGGAATACAGCTCTCGAACGGACGATTCCCCAACCACGGGCGCTCTACCGTATAAAACACACAGTCGCGCACTCTCAGCCGCCCCAATGTGGCATCTGGCCCATAGGCGAATCGCGTTAATTCAAACATGAGGTATTAGCTCCCGGGTTTCGGGCACAAAAAAACCGGCTCAAGGGGCCGGTTTAGGAAGGTATTCTGTTCGCCGAATCACAAAACTCGGCAGCGTTGCAGATATTAGTGTGCGCACGTGCGCAATGTCAACAGCCATCTACTGAATTAAAAAACAGTTATGCAGCATCACGCGCCAAATAAAATGCCTCAATCGTCCCCTCAATAACTCGACACATATTTACCACCCAGGTTTTACCTTGACCGAGCTTTTTACACACATCAGGCATTTCCCACCGATAATAATATCTCAACCAAAAAACCAGCCCCTCCAATTCCGCCTTCTCCTTGTCCCGGCGTCGAGTAATTGTATTCAAATAGGCCAGTACCACCGCATCCATTCTGTCCGCCCTATTCCAATCAATTAATGCGGATGTCCCTTGTCCCTCACAAACCATCCCCTTGTGAAATGCCGCCATACGAGGCCAAGACACAGAATCCCCCGCTCTCTCAGGGTATGCCCTAGCCCATTCCCACAGCAGTTCACGAATACCTAATTCTGACATTACGAATACCCTCTTCTCGACCAACTAACTCACCAACCAATCCCTATCACGCAGCCACCTGAAAACTATCGAAGTGCTCCTGAAAAACCTTCCTCGCCACATGCAAATTATCCCGGTGGAAAGTCCCCAAATAATCCTCATGCACCTCTCGGATTTTATTTTGAGTCACCACCGTATGAGCAAACACCAAATCCACCTGGCGCGGATTATCCGTGCGGAATGCCGCTAATGGCCTGCTAGCTGCAGTAGTTAAAATTCGCTCTTTGGCTTCTGTGATAGTCACAACGGTCATAGCTATCGCTCCTTGATGTTTCGTGTTTACCAGCTGGTGTCTGACAAGATTTCTCCGATTGGACGGTCTCGTGTTCGCAGCTGGGGCGCTGAGCGCTGTGGAGGAATAAACCTTTCTCGCCTCACCCAATTGCGCCACACCGCCAACCAATCGCACCGCACCCCCTGCTTGCCCGACTGAGATTTCCAGTAATCACCAAAGCTGGCCGCGATATCGTAGATCTGGTGTATCACCTCAGGGCGCACCTTGGCCGCCTCATCGTAAAATTCCCTGGTTAGCTGCCAATCATCGGGAAGACGTGTCCCACGCTTGGATCGCGGGGCTTGCTCCTGGCAAACAGCAACCGCTCCCCTCTGCTCACCCTCTCTCTGGTTATTTTCTAGAGTGGTTACTTTCTTAGTATCTTTACTTTCTTGTGTTCGAAAATCCGTATCTGGATTATCCGTATCTGGGTTATCCGTATCTGGGTTATCCGTATCTGGGTTATCAGGAAATGGATCAGAGCCCCCTTCGAAACTTCTGGGTGAATCCGAAATTTCATAATCAGTGCCGATTATTTTACCCTTCTCATCACGCAGGGTAATACGCTCGCAATAACCGACCTCAATCAACTCGCCCAATAGCTTATAGATTTTCCCCCTGCCCTCCTGAGCCTCTTTGGCTAGTGCCGAAGGAGAAACCTCCCAATGATCAGGCTTTGATAACAGATGCAGCAGCAAGCCGCCTGCAGCAAAAGAAATACGGCGATCGCAGACAACGGAATTAGCAACCACCAAATAATTTGAAGACGGCCGAGCACTTCGACGAATCATGCAGCAGCCCCCCCGAAGAAAAATGAATGGGTCATTTTGTTTTTACCTATCCTTGATTTCACTATTCGTGCATAGCGAACTACACCCAACAGAAGCACCAAAGGCGCAGAGAATTGAGAGCCGGTCTTTCCCGGCTGTCAGCGGTCTTTCCCGCCGTCCTCAAAGCGGGCCGGCTTAGCGTCCCTCACCGGCCCTTCCTGTGGTTATTTGAGATAACCCTGTACAAATCCCCATATACCGCAATGAATTAATCCCAACCTTCATTCACCGCAGAATGGCAGGACAATAAAATGGGGATTTGAAAATGATCGTTATTCTGGTTTCAACGACCAATCCTCATGGGCTTAACTTGCCTGCTGGACTTCTGTAGGTACTTCAGAATCATTCTCAGAATCCAAAGGCGAGAAAATGTCAGGGCGAAGGCTCTCCTTGGAGACAACACCATTTGTCAGAACATCAATCTGTAAAGCCCGAGTAACGGGTACACCTCGGTTTTTCCAGTGGCTAACGGCCATAGAAGTAACTCCAACCTGCCCGGCCAGCACCCGAGCGGAACCAAAGAACTTGATTGCATCATTGATTGCTTCAGACATGCTTAGAACCCACTTGTTTACACTCAGAGTATAAACATGTGGGTTCTGTCCGTGCAATAGGTGCGCGTGTAAACTTCGTGGTTATGGAAAAGAAACGTTCAGAAGAATCAAAGATAAAAGGGGCCGAATTTGAGCGCCTTGCACGAAATGCAGGCATCAAATGGGCTGACCTTGCGCGTGAACTGGGCGTGAATCCGCAGTCAATAACCCACTGGCGGAAGCGAGGGGTTTCAGCCCCGCACTCTGTTCGGGTTGCTCAGCTACTGAACTGCAAGCCAACAGATATCAGCTGGGTAGCAGAATCTATCGCAGACTCCACGATACAAGGTATCCGTGCCGCAAATTTTGATTACCTCATAGAGCGCTATGGGGAATCTGCACTTGAAGATAAATTGTCTGTTATAGATCGAGGCACAGCACTTAGCATCATGCGACAGTATGAGCATCTTAGCTCTCGTGCTGCACGTAAAATTGAAACTGCTCTCAAGCTGCCTCAAGGGGCTCTGGATTACCCCCAAGTCCAAAAGATTCTGGAAACCTCACCAAAGTATGATAAAGCAGACAAAGAGCAGCTGCCAGAAGAGATCCAAGAGTTGATCCTATTGATCAAAGAAAAATCCAAGGAAGGGTCCTTTACTGCGGAGCACGCTGCTGTACTTAAAAGCAACCTGCTCCTCATGGTCAAATAGCAAATACTCTATACTTCAGCTTTGAGACTCATGGATTGCCTTTTAACCATATACTCTAATGCAGCCTTCTCAGCTGGATGAACTGTTTTTTGTGTATCCACAATCTTTTTACAACAGTCAATCAAAAGATCGATATCAATTTCCTGGGCTTTCATCACTCGGCCAACTGCCAATTTGAATGATTGCAGTGACGGAACGTCATAGCTACGAAGTACTTTATCAACCATTTCAAAGTTAACCCGATCATCAGAGACAAGCTTTCGTAAGTACTCTGCTATGACAATTGCCTCCCCTTTTTTAAACTGACCGTCAGCCTTTGCAACAAAGTAAAGGATTTTTAAGACATCTAAAAACTCCAACTCAAGAGTGTCAATAACCCTTTCTGGGGACAACTCAAATTTATCGATCAGATAGTCTCTAACATTAGAAATACACTCTCCGGTTTCCAAATCCATACACTCTGAGATGCGATCAATCCGGAAAGTACGAGTAGCTCTTCGTAATTCACAGAAACCTATGACCATACCGCCAGATAGCAACTCATCGAATTTTTTTACCTTAACGGATCGAGTCGTACTGTTCCCGTCGCCATCTTTATAGTCAATCTGCAAATGAGCATTGACCTTTATTGGCGCAGTAGCACCCCAAAAACCGCCTTCCCAGGCATCATAATCTTCACCAGAATCTATTTGCTCCTCAGAAGAAGTTTCCACCGTTCGCTGATAGCTACCTTCAAGACGCTCATTTTCACGTCGAAAGTTTTCTTCATGTTCAGCCCGAGCCCGAACAAAACGGTAACGTAACCAAACAGCGAACAGCACCCCACCCAGAATAAGAAACTCTTGAAATCCCATAAAAACACTCCTTTGTTTTTCTAGCATGAGATTAAACATAAATTATCAAAACTTATATAACCCACCTGTTGACAACAAATAACCCACATGTTTATTCTTGCATCATCAAATAACCATGTGGGTTACACAAAATGGCCTCACGACAAGAACTGGCGTCTATTTACAGACCACTGGCCCCACGCCAGGCCGAAGCCCTAACCCATCGCGCCCGTGGACTCTCCAATCGCGAGACGGCCCAAGCCATGCAGTGCTCAGTCACGAACGTAAGCAACCTGTTGACCGAGTGTTTTTTCAAACTCCACGCCCGCAACAGCACAGACGCAGTGGCCAAAGCGGTAAAGCACGGATTAATTCAATTCGCACTGCTCGCCTGCGTACTCAGCGGCATCGGTGCTGATGCGCAAGACCAATTACGCACCCGCTTCCAACGCCGCCCCACAGTTCGAACCATTCGCATCCGCAACAACCGGGAGGGAATCGCATGACCGCCACCGTGTTTGTACATCCAACGGCCATGAGCAAAAACCATATCCTCCAGCTTAAACGCCGCATCGATATCGCCAACATCGACCACAAAGCCCACATCCGTTTAGTGCAACCAAAACCCACTTTTGCACGGCCAACACAAAACAATAACTGGCCCCCATTTGGAGGTGATGCCGCATGAATACTTTCAGCCCAACCGTGAGTGTGGAAACCCTGCTCCGCGTTGCCAACGGATACTCCGGCGCAAGTGAAATAGCCGCACAGGTTTTGCTTTCAGCCTGGAATAGCAGTGATTTCGCAGTCCCCGTTGCCAGCCTCTCCCTGCTAGATGGCGACAACTACCAACACGCCCTCAACGTGATGAATCTGCGCTACCACGGCAGAGCACCGCAAAGCGTAATTGCAGACGGCGAGAAAAAATTCCACGCCCTCTACCGCGAATGGAACCACCTGGAAATACAGAGGAAGGAAGCAGCGTGAATCAAACCCAGCCGCTTCCGCAAATGCCTTGCCGCCAATGCGGGAAACCCGCAGAACCAGCATTTAACGGGCAATTGCAACTACGCGGCTGGAGCTGCCAACCCTGTCGATACTGGGAACCCGCCATCGGCAGAGAAAGAAAGTTCAAAAAAACAACGGGGTTAAGCCATGAGTGAATTTAGCCGGATTTTAGAACTTTACGAAGAGCTAGTACGCACAGTACAGCTACAACAAATCCAAATAAATCAACTGCGCAAATTCGCAGCTCAACAAGCTCAAACCCCACAAATAAAACCAAAAAAACAGGAGGCAGCGTGAACCAGACAAAACCCTATTCCGTCACCCAGGCCGCCCGAATGCTGGGAATGGGCAGGAATAATCTGCTGAAGCTTCTGCGCAACAATGGCTTTTTATACAGCCGTGAACCCATGCGTAATTCACCCACAAAGTGGGCTCTAGAACAAAAACTCTTAAAACAAAAAGAAAGTGAATATCAAGTAGGACCAGTAAAAGTGCAGCACATCACCGCACTTGTTACCACTAAAGGCATGGCCTGGATACGTGACATCGTTGAACAAAATGCGGCACCTAAAGCCAGCTAAAAATTTAACCGCGCCCAGGCGCATCAGTCAGCTGTAACAGTTAGGGCTGCCGGTATGGAGCCCAATTTTAAAAAAACTTGGAGCATCCCATGAGCACAAACGTCACCCAGCTTTTCGCCGACTTAGACGGCGGAGTATTTTTAGAGAAACTAGCCCACACCCTCAGCGATGTAGCCGGTGCAGTCACCGACCACGAGAAAAAAGGTGAGGTAAACATCAACCTGAAAATGTCCAAAATCCAGAATAGCGATCAGGTTCAAATTGAACACACCGTCAAGTTCAAAAAACCAACTATGCGCGGCTCTATTGTTCAGGATGATGCCACTTCTACCCCGATGTATGTCGGCAGCAAAGGCGCCCTGAGTTTCTACCCTGAGAAGCAGCCACCACTGTTTGACCAAGATAGTAAAGGCAACGTCGCCAAACTTAAAAGCAACGGCTAAGCCTTAAACACTCAACTCATTTCAAACCCAATCAAGAAAAGAAGGATTTATCGATGACTATGGATCGAAGTGCAATTCAGGAAATTAAGGAATCACAAACTACCGCAGAGTTGGCGTCTGTGATTGAGCAGGCCAAGCTTTCCACTCCAGCAATGGCAGCCCCAAAAGATTTCCAGATTCTAAATCTGGAAAAATATCAGCAGGGCCGCACACGCTATCGCGGGAAAATGGAAACTACATCTCTAGAAGATTTCGAGCAATACTGCATGGACTTCGGTAATGAGAGTGCCAAATGTTTTGTCGATCCCGAAAGCATGACCGCACAAACCATTTTCAATTTGGGAACCACCCAAGAACCCGGCCACGCCGACTTCTCTGCAAAACTTCGCCTGATTAGAACCGCTGAATATAGAGCGCTATTACAACTTAATGGCGATAGATGTTCACAAAAAGCCATGGCGGAATTTATGGAGGATTACGCCGAAAACATCCTCTGCTATACCTCCGATGGGGAGCCGATCAACACCAGCACAGCCATTGCCGCCGTGCGCCGCCTCACTATCGAATCCTCACGCAAAGAGGATCACTCCGTTGATGACTTTAAATCTAGCCGCAGTGCCTTGGAAAATATCGAAGCCCGCAGTGAAGAGGTTCTCCCGGCCGGGTTTAAATTTGAATGTATCCCCTACAACGGCTTGGAATCCCGCCACTTTGATCTGCGCCTATCCATCCTTACCGGCGGAGACGCTCCACGCCTTACGGCCCGCATTAAACGACTAGAAGCCATACAGGAAGCCATGGGCCGAGAACTACAGCAATCCCTCAGCTCAGTGCTGGTTCAATCCCAAATGAAAACTTATATCGGTGATTTCGCCGCGTAGTTTAGGACTGTCCACAATAGCCAACCGGGCCGCAGGTACTGGGCCCCAATACAGGACCAAGATCCAATGAAACCATACGCCCTATTTTACGGCGCCTACAACCTTGAGATGGGTGGCGTAATAGATTTCAAGCAGTCATACCAAACAGAAAAAGAAGCCTTTGAAGTGGCAACACAAATTGCCAAAAACGCTATTTTCACCAGCTGGGTTCAGATATTCGACAAGAAAACAGACACAGCAAAGATTTACAGCGTGGTGGATGGAAAGTTGAAAGAACGGAAAGATAAGACTTGCCCTTCAGGGTTATTCGAAACCGCCCAGCCCCTGACCTGCTGAAAATTAAATACTGACCCAAGCCCGCCCAGTGCGGGCTAAGTGGGTAGAAAAGCATAGTGAGAGTATCTAGCAATGAACACCACTGAATTCAACAGCCAATACCCACCCGGCACCCCCGTAATTTATGTTGATGATTTTGGCAAAGAAACACGTACACACACTCGATCAATTGCTTGGGATGTATGCGGCACCCCGGTTGTAAAAATTGAAGACAAAGCTGGTGGAGTTGCGCTTGAAAGAATAAAAATCCAAGCGCGGCAATTAGCAGAGGAAAGCTCCAGTGTCCAAGCGTAAACCCCGCAAACCCATGAGCAAGCAGGCCCAACACGCCCGTCTGGTAAACCGCTGGGTGCCCGGCTTGGTCCTCACCGCCCGCAGCAGCACCGGCCTGGATACAGATGGCGACCCCATTCTGGCTATCAGCCATCGACGCCAAAGCGGCGCTGTTGGTGATATAGCCCGAGCCAAGCTGCAGCACGAAATCCTCAACTGGCAACACCACTGGCTGGTAACGGTTTTTGTCGAGTGCAAAACCCCAGAGGGCGAATTCTATACGGACTCCACCGAGTTCAAATCACGCGGAGTCCGCCTAAACGACTTGGCCGAACTGGTGCGCCCAGAGCTAGACAATATCCAAAACCAAGCCAACCCCAACCACTACAAAGACCACGGCTGGCAGGCGGAGATTCTGCCGAATCGAAAACAGGAGAAAGGGAGAGCAGCATAATGCTGCGAACTATCAGCTAAAGGTCGCCCTAAACCAAGGTAAAGAAGACAAGGTATAAATAATGAGCGATTTGGAACAAGTTGTTAACACAATCACCGCTGCGCTCCGGGGAGCCAGTCCAAGGCTTTGGACCAGCGAAGATATAGCCAGCTACCTGAGCTGTAGTGAGGCGACAGTATACAGGCTGTCCGCAAGGCCTCATTTTCCTGAGCCAGTCAAAATTAAGGGGCTGAATGGCCGCAGGTGGGTCTCTGAAGAGGTGCTAGAGTGGGCCAAAAAGCAAAGGGCCTCCAGGATCAGTGGTCCGGGACGCCCTCGTGTTATTGGATAATCAGAAAGCATCGCTCTTAGCCCCTAGTCAATCTAAGCGCGATGCAATTTCTGTTGCAGTGGCGTTATAGTAAATCATCAATGAACGCGGGTCTCTGTGCCCTACCATCCGTGCAAGGTCTAGCACTTCAAGCTTTTGCGCCAATCGTGTTAGGGCCTCATGTCTAGTATCGTGAAAGCGTAAATCTTCAATCTCTGCATCTATCCGCGCTCGCCGAAACAGCACGCTCGCAACATCGCGGCCCACTTTCAGGAGTTTCCCCTCCCTGTCGGCAACCAATCGGAATAACTCAACAGCCCTGCGGGAGAGTGGCACCTGCCTCTTATCACCATTCTTCGATATTTGTATCGTGACAAAACGCCCCCTTAAGTTTAAGTCGGCACTGGTCAGCGCCAGTATCTCACCGAGCCTCATCGCAGTCTCAAGGGCGACCAGAAAAGCCCAAGCGATTTCCTGGTACGTTGACTGTGGTGCAACCCCCCTCCAATTTAGGGCTCTACAGATACGCTCTATCTCATCTTCACTTATCCGGCGGTCTCTTGGGCGGGGATCTTTGGGGCGCTCCAGGCCTTGTATTGGGTGGTGGTCCAACAGATGCCATTCTCGAAGTGCATAACGGCATACAGCGCCCAGTAAGTTAATCTCACGATTCACCGAACCGGGAGATACAAAAGTCAGCCGACGGTCCCTAAATTCAGCGAAATTCTGTGTCTTAAGCTCCGATAGCGGGGTCTGCGATATTGGATCGGATAGAAGTTTATTAAGCCTGACAATCTCCCACCTTGCACCGGCCCTCCCCGGGGAAACTGTCTCGGAAAAACGCTTCATTAGGTCACCAAATGTACCCGCCTGGGGCTTTCCGAATTCTCCCTGCCTTATCTGGTATTCCGTATCCTGCGCCCACTGCTGAGCTTGCCTTTTAGTATCAAAGGACGCTCCAACAGAATGGCCTTGGAGTCTTACCTGGGCGCGCCATGCTTTACCACGCCGGGTAAATGTTGCCACTACTATCCCCTATCCTTGGTGCAAATTTGGTGCACTATTTTGCACCCATTCGCAAACCGCTGACAATCACTAAGGATAAGTAAAGTAAATATTTCTTTTAAAATCAATAATTTGCAAGGGATGGAGGCTGGGTGAATCTCTCTGCAAAATTGTGAAAATGTCCGGCCCCGGGCACCACACATTTTGTTAGAATCAAAAAACGAAATATCTCTTGGCACAAATTTTGTGCACCCCTTCAGAACCTCTAAACTCTTTCTCAAAACTTAAGGTAGAGAGAGTAGAAATCGTTTTCTTGATTCAAAAGTGCTCCTACTCCCCTAATCACTCTATTTAAATTCAGCCCGCCCTTATAATCCCAGCTGTAAAATAGTCAAGCCCCTAGACATCAATACCACCTAGGTTAATGGTTCGTCGATCCCACAAGGTGGTAAGGCACTTGACTGAAGTAAGCTTTAAGGAACCATGGGCCAGATTTTCAAACTACCATAATTTGCCTGATAGATTTCAGCTATCTTTTTTGCCAGCCGGCATCCCTTGCTCCCGAAAAATAGGGGAGCTACGCTACTTCTTAGCATTGTATACAGCAGAAATAAATGCGGACTCTGTCTCCCCACCCATGATTTACAAAGAGTGAAAAGAGGTAATTGCCTAAATTTTCAATAGGGTGATGGGCTCAGCCTAAGAGATTCTTTAATCTGAGTTGACTCTTGCTAAACAAACCTCAGCCGACACTTTCCGCCCATCGCCAGGAGAAGTCATTCACGGGCGACCCAGATTAACTCTTACAATAGCATTTTCTCACCACGCGCTTATCGCCCCAGCTTGCTTACGGTCATCATTGCTCAACATTACCCCGTTGAGATACTCACATACTGCACCTGTAGTTAATAGAGAAGCCCTCAAACCCCTTAGTTGCTAGCTTTCTGGGGAATCGCAGCCTAAGAAAAAAGCCTATTTTATTCTGTGTATATCGATGAGTTAGTCATGAGCCTTGAACATATTTTATCCTCTTAAATTACCACCAGAAATCATCCTGGACTGACCTGATACCGGGCCATTTATAATCATACTCAATTAAATTTTCGATCATCGCGCTGTTATTTCTGGGAGACTCTTAAAAATCAAATGTCCCCCCTTCTAACCAATGAGCCACGTGATCACTAGAAAAGTTGATAGCGGTCATGATGGCCACTTTCCATTTGTCTCTACAGTACCAAGTAGCTGCAGCCTATTAATTTAGCTGCAGGAAGAAGCTAGTTGGCGTATATTTGCAAATGAAATAATAGTCGTTGTGATAAGGTCACAATGTAACTGTCAGACCAACAACATATGGAATCTTAATGTCCCAAAGCAAAGCCCTTTTAGTTATCGATGTTCAAAACGCTCTTTGTCACGGTAAAGGAGCTACATATAATGCACTTGGGGTAATCGATAACATCAATCTAGTTGCGTCGCGAGCAAGACAGGCTGGTGCCCCGGTCATTTATATTCAGCATGATACTGAGTCAGATGCTTTAAGGTATCAAACAGAGAGCTGGCAACTTCCAAAAGAGCTAGAGAACTCAGACTCAGATATTTACGTAAGAAAGCAGGCCTCAGACTCTTTCAAGGACACCGATCTCAAAGACCACCTGGATAGATTAGATATTCAGGAGCTAATTATATGCGGCATGCAAAGTGAGTTTTGCGTAGATAGTACGTTAAGGTGTGCCCTATCGCTTGGCTACACTGTCACCGTCATAGCGGATGGCCACACAACTGTCGGTAACGATATTATTCCTGCAAATACGATATCCAAGCATCATAACTGCACTTGGGAGAATATTACCAGCTATAGCGCAAGAGCAACTGCAATCAAAGCCAATGAGATCGTACTATGAGAGGCCTAATAGATTTAGACAAACGGACAAATTACTCTGCCTTTGGCTCCGTAATTTGCCATTGCTAGAGACGTTAGGGGCCCATAAGGAAATATCGATGTCAGAAGTAGTTACAATCAATTACATCGTGTCTAGAGGTAATGAAGCTGGAACGGTACTTGAACCGCATAAACATAAGTGCGGTAGATATGTTGCCAGCATGTCTCGCTTTAAAAAAGACTACGTTCGAGTTGAATCACTCCGGGAACTCGCCATTTTGTCTCAGCACGGTTTTAGTGTTCGCATGAGTAGCCCAGATTCAGAGAATCACCGAGCTCCAAGCCTCATATCACCAGACTCATTAAAAATTGTCTATAGCGAGGTCGCTGCTAGCGCCTAACAAACCGCCACAATCGCTCCCGATGGATGCTGGGACAGCCAAAACGCTGCGCTTATTTTTCCACCCCTATACGAGGCATTATACGCAAGGAGATAAAGTGCGATTTTTAAGATTTTTCATCTTCATTTTCTTCTATCCAGCCACATTGCATGCAATAGAAGGTATTTCAGTTTACACAAAAGTCCATCCTCAGCTATCTTCTGTAATAAATTTAGAAAACGAGCTATCTATAGAATTCGGGGTGATCCCTGGAGCTATTTTCGGGCAGCCTCTTAACAGTCCACTGTGGCTTGTAAAAATTGATGATTCAAAAAGCGTAGCCTGGCCCACGAAACGAGAAAAACATGAATTTTTGCCTTTCATAGCGAAACTCGCTAAACCAAACGAAAACTCTAATTTAAGTATTAAGCCTGCTGACACACAATTGGCGAGAATAAGTATTTACGGTTATTTCAGCAAAACAAAACAGAACGTGGAGGCTAGTGCACTTTCTGAAAGCGGCAATTACCTTATGCTGGTGTATTTCGATAGGCCTTGCACCCTTTCTGGATTTGTGAATCTCAACAATAAAAAAGTCAAGCACTCAATCAATATTGAATCTTCTGGATTTCATTGGATTGAAGTTACTATCGGCGAAAAAGAGGACTCACTTTCTGTATATTCGCCGCACAAAAATGTAGTTTTAAATATCGGCAGCTAAACGTACAACCAGTGGTTATATCTTTTCATCTTCGCTATTCAAAGCCAATATCTAGTGAAACACTTATCCATAAAGCTAATGCTATACCACCCCTTAAGTTACTTCCCTCTGCAAATCTCCCCATAGAGTCGTATAGGCAGGCGATGTAAACACCTGACGTATCTTCCACTTTTTCTAGATACCCTCGGCCCCTAAAAACAAATTCCCGCGCCTAAACTTTTCATTAATCCAGTCCATCGCCTGCATGATCTCCCCTTCCCTGCCCCATTGCCCCGACTCAGGGCACGGGGGATTATTACTTCTAGCCCGGCTGCTGCTTTCATAAAGCGGCAGCCGGGAGGCTATCAATCCGCAATGGTTTCTCTTACCAGCCGCACGATCACCCCGTCGCATCGGTGGAGTATGGGGTCTGCACTACGGCGCTGCGACTGTAGTAATTGGGCTCATGGGGTAAGGCATGTAGGAATACATGTAAGACTGTAAACCTCCACTTTGGCACCTAATACCCGCAGGATAGCCATTACTCTGTGGGAGATATGGCCATTCAGAGTAATTTCTAGAGAAGGTCGCACCAGATGAATGTGCAACCAGCACGGAACTCAGGAAGTACATCAAGTTATTAAATATTGAGATTTTTTTGCTTAGCATCAAAGTTGCGTTATGAGATAGTTGCTATAGATCTATAGAAATATGACGCAAAATATATCAATTTTTGTAACTCATTAATTTTATTTCCTTTTATTTTGATAGAGCCAAAATCAATGGGAAAAGTGAATTACAAAAGGTTGAACCTCTTTACGAATATCTTATTATGCGATGACATTCATTTGATGCGACACCTATCATGCATATCTCTCAGTTCTCAACAGGCTGTGGTGCGCTCGTGGAAGGCATACAGCTAGCTAATTTATCTAGTACCGAGCTAAGCGACCTACGCCAAGCTTTCGCTGATCATGGCGTGCTATTTTTTCGCAACCAGTCTCTATCCCCTGAGGAGCACCTGACCTTTGCCCGCCGCTGGGGCGAAATTGTCATCAATAAGTTTTTTACCCACACTCAGGAATATCCAGGCATCGCTGAAGTACGCAAGGAGAAAGATCAGGAAACCAATGTAGGCGGTGGATGGCATACTGATCATTCTTATGATCAGGAACCAGCCCTCGGCTCGATTCTGGTTGCCAGAGAATTACCCAAATCCGGAGGCGATACCCACTTCGCCAACCTACAAAAGGCGTACGAAAGTCTTTCCAATGGGCTAAAGCAAACACTGGAAACACTTAGGGCCGTACATTCCAATGTCCACGTATATGGTGAGGATGGTTACTACCAATCAACAGATTTGTCATCACAACTTGGGGGCGTCAACGAAGTTGGAGAAGCGATTCATCCGGTGGTAATCCAGCACCCCGATAACGGGCGCAAGATTCTCTATGTAAATCCAGGGTTCACACTGCGCTTTGAGGGATGGACACCTGAGGAAAGTAGACCTCTATTGAACTTCCTATTTGCCCACGTGCTCACTAATGGCTATACATGCCGCTTCAATTGGGAGCCGGGCTCAGTCGCATTTTGGGATAACCGCTCTACCTGGCATTCTGCCGAAAATGATTATCAGGGACAGTTCCGCCTAATGCACCGTATCACTCTTGCCGGAAGAGCATTAGAAGCTGTCTGACCAGAGTTTGGGGCGTCGCAGTTCACCGGTCAGTGAAAAGGTTCGGCTGCGCCCCAGGTAGCCTCCTCACACTGGCCGGGGCTTTAATCATCAACGGTTAAGTATGTGTCATTAGCGACTATTAAAAAAGGCAACTTCTAGACAAAGCTCGACCCCCGAGAAGTATCCAGTTACTCCACCTTCCTCTAGTGATTTCTCTACACACCTGGCCCTACCCTCTAACCGACTCTTATCTACTGGATTTGATTAGTGTCTTGCACCGCCGCTAAACTTAGATGAAAGCGAAAGGGTTCTTCTCATCTAATTTCGAACAGGTGGCTGAAACCAGCTGGTCAAAAAAATGCATAACGCAAGAGCGATAAAAAATATGACTATTGATTCTGTTTGGAAAGAATATCGTTCAGCCCTGCGAGCTTTTCTCAGCTCAAAGGTTTCATCTGCCGATGCAATTGATGATCTGCTCCAAGAGATCCTGATAAAGATTCACAGGAATCTCCATACAGTAAGGGATCAAAAAAGTATCAAATCTTGGCTATTTCAGATAGCCAACAGGACAGTTATTGATTTCTACCGTGAAAATGGAAGGCTCAAGGAAGTAGAACTCGAAGACAACTTGTTGTTACCTGAAGAGGATTCAGAAACGCAGCGTAGGTTATCAGCCTGTATAGAGCCTTTTGTTAACGCGCTCCCACAGGAGTCAGCTGCTCTACTAAAGGCTATTGAACTGGAAGGTCAGTCACAAAAATCTTATGCGACAGAGCATAAAATCCCCTACTCCACCTTAAAATCCAGAGTACAAAAAGGTAGAAGCCAACTGCGCAAACTATTTGAGGACTGCTGCCATTTCACTCACGACAGCCATGGAACAGTGATCGATTATGTGCCGAAATCAAAACACCATAAAAATTGTTAAATAGTTTCGTCTTTTTCAAAAAGCCTCCGTCATATAAATACAAACCAATGACGAGGACGAATTATGATCAAGGTTGTCAGCTTTAAAATATGCCCTTTTGTTCAGCGAGTAACCGCCCTTCTTGAAGCAAAAGAGATTCCCTATGAAATTGAATACATTAGCTTGAATGATAAACCTCAGTGGTTCCTGGATATCTCGCCCACTGGCCAGGTACCAGTTCTGATCACCGATTCTGGGGAGGCCCTCTTTGAGTCCGATGCGATTGTTGAGTACTTAAATGAAATAGCCCCACCTCTAGAGTCAGGGCTCACTCCAGAACAACGTGCGCGCGACCGAGCCTGGAGTTACCAGGCAGCAAAGAACTATTTGCTACAGTGCTCTGCTCAACGTAGTAAAGATGAGCAAACACTGGCTGAGCGCAGCGAAAAACTGAGCAAAGTTTTTGAGCGAGCTGAAAAGGCTTTAGGACAGGGGCCATATTTTAAAGGCGCGACGCTAAGTAATGTCGATATTGCCTGGCTACCACTTCTTCACCGAGCTGCCATTATCAAAGCACGTTCCGGGTACGACTTCATTGTCGACTACCCAAAAGTAAAGGCATGGCAAACTGCCATTCTGAATACTGGATTGCCAGAAAAATCAGTACCTGAAGATTTTGAAAAGCTCTTTACAGATTTCTACCTATCAGAAAATACTTTTCTTGGAGGTAACAAGGCAAGCACCCACAATCTAGATAACTCTTGCGCCAATGGGAGTTGCTGCTAATTTTCTCTACCGCACGCCCCTTGAAAGAGGGGCGTACTAAGAGAAAGCGTCTCAATTTACCCAGCACAAACATACTACATAACTCGAATAAATCATTAGTCCTTGTCATTTTATTCACTGCAACTACTTCGGAGCTCATAGTAGTCAACAAGTCAAAGCAACCCTATTTACCCTTGATGTTACAATGTTATGCGAGATCAGATATTTCTAGATGTCTGGATTAATATCTAGATGAAGTTAAATTGTTAGGAGATTGTCAGGCTCGGAACAAATGGATAGTGATTCACATGCCCTTCAAGAATCACCATCTCCCGAATACATCCCAATAACTCTGATCCAGTTCTTACAGGTTGGAATGACAACTCTCTCTCGAATAACCTCAGAAAGTAAATTTCAATCCCCTTGGGGTAAGTTCTTCAGGAAAAAGTCTCGCATATTTTCACCCATGACCTTTCGAATTTCCTCTTCAGTGAACCCTTGACTTAGCATTTCTGCGGTCAAAATCCCCAAATCACCAGCATCAAAAGAAACTTCAACAGTGCCATCATAATCTGAACCAAGGGCAACATGATCAACCCCTAATAGATCTATGGCATAGCGGATTGTTTTAACAATATTGTGAGGGCTATTATCACATACCGCTTCTTCCCAAAATCCAATGCCGATCAAGCCCCCTTGATCGGCAATCTCCTTCATTAGGTCATCGCTAATATTCCGCGGTGAATCACACATACCTTTCAGGCCAGTATGAGAAATAATTACAGGCCTTTTGGTCAGAGCCAACACATCCCTCACAACAGGCTCTGAGGAGTGGGCTACGTCGATAACAATTGAACGTTTATCCATCTCCTGCACAGCTGACCGACCAAACTCTGTTAAACCAGCCCCACTTTGCCCATGCAAAGATCCACCCAGTTCATTGTCAAAAAAGTGCTGTAATCCCATCACTCGAAAACCGGCCTCATAAAGGCGGTCAATATTGGATAACTCACCCTCTAATGGGTGGGCCCCTTCAATACCAAGAATTGCTGCGAGGGTGCTAGCGCCTTGTTGCCGGGCCTGGAGGACTTGCCTCAGATCTTCCGCATTACGCACAATGCGAAATTTCTCGGGAGAAGATTCCTGTAGCTTAGTGGCCCTTTCAGAGTGAAAAAGTGCCCGCTCCAACAAGCTATTCCATGTTCGCGGCGGCCAACCTTGAGCAATTGCCAGTAAGGTTATATTGTCACCAGCACTAGCAGAGTTTTCATTTAAGTTCATGCCCCGGGGAGACTTAGTGACAGAGGTAAAAACCTGCATTCCCAAATTACCACGCCGTGCCCTGGGTAGATCCAGATGGCCATAGTTTACCTCCTTTGACAAATCACGAGACCAGAGGAAGCTATCTGCATGCAAATCACCAACAATGAGTGATCTATGCAAAGCTTCAGCTTGTTCGGGAATTTTAGGGGGCTCACCAACACTAATCTTGTTTAAACTTCGCTCAATTCCTGGCAGCAAAAGCCATTTCCAGCTCGCGAACAATATTAATGCCACTGCTGTCAAACTTATAAGCCAAGTCTTCATTATGATTTCCTGATGCCAGTAGTCTTGTACACGATTGGGGTTATAACCTGAGACGTTGCGGCATGTCAGGAGCCAGCTAGGTTTGGAAACACTCAACGATCAATTAAAAATCAATACGTTCAAAATATATGCACAATATCACCTTAATCTGATGTCCAGGCCAATAATTAGGAAAACCAAGGAATCATAGTGACAAATTATTATCGATTTATTCTGATATTATTGATTGCAGTACTATTTAGTGGCTGTGCGGCACTTTCACCGAGCTTCCAAAAACCTGAAGTAGAAGTGGTTGCCGTGGAACCTCTTCCTGCAAGAGATGGCAATAATCTCAGATTCCGAATCCACCTTCGTGTTTTCAACCCAAACAATAGTGAATTGACACTCTCCGGTCTTTTCTACACTCTGCGGCTAGGTGGGCATAAGGTTTTGACGGGAACCTCAAATAACCTGATGCCCATCGCCCCCTACGGCCAGGATGATATCGCTGTGGATGCAACAGCCAGCATAGTCGGCTCAATCTTTGCCGCTGTAAACCTCATTAACTTAAATCAGCACTCAATACCCTATGAACTAGAAGCAAAAATAGGCTTGCGTAGATCACTACTTCCCTCAATTAAGGTGAATAGAAGTGGGGTCATTCACTTGAACCAATATCGGTAACTCTTTAGCTTGATTTACTACTTGTCGGTCTGTGGAGGGCGGCCTGCTTGCCCTCCTCATTACTCACCCGCTAAATTTGCTTGGTAAGGATCAGGGACATTACAAAGTTACCCATTGGTGCACTGTTATGACTGAGGAACCCCTCGTCAGGGTGGGACTGGGACTCATAAATTTTTGTGTTATACATGATCTTCAAGCCGAATTCGTAAGAGTTTCGACCAAAGAAAGCGCCGATATTCGCAAACGTCACCTCCTTCTCAGGGGTGACACCGTAGCTGAAGATTTTTACTCCTCCCTTAGTCTTTGAATTGCCCTCCATCAATACATTCCTTTGCACAGTTCTATGCTCTAACCCAGCCTGTAAATACCAGTAACGCCCACCCTCAAGGGGGGAGGACGCGGCACTAAAGGCGGGTAAAGAGCTTCCCAATAAAACTCGCACCCCTGCACCAAAGTCCCTGACGATATTACCTGTTTTCCAACGAAGGTAAGGCACTAGTCGATAGCTTGTGCCCCATATGACATTCTGGAGTAAGTGATAATCTAACTTAAGCTCAGGCATCAGTCCCCATTCATTGAAGACCTGGGAATCCCATCCTTTGGGGGGAGAAGACGAGACAATCCAGTGCATAAATTTCTGTGTTTGGCGAGCGCCCGCTCTAGAGCCGACTGTTCCGGCATCAAGTGTTAAATCAATCATCCACTGATTTAAAATTTGATATTTGTATCTTATGCCTAAATAGCTCCAACCTGCATAGGGATGCTCTTCATTAATGGGTTCAGATCTACCAAGATGATCTGGAGTATAAATCTCCTGACCAAACCTCAAGGTGTAGGGCTTTCCTATAGGGCTCCAACGAACAAAGAAACCGCCTGTATAGTCTCTGTCTGTCTGGAAAAGTGCATCATTTACTAGTTCAAGCTGTAACTTCCCTTTTGGTGAGTCATCCGCACAAAGCATTGAGGCGTGGCAGACAGACAGCAAACCGACAATAGAAGCTGAAAGTTTTTTTCTATTAATAAGCACCCTTAACCTGCCCTCTCGAATGATTGAACCAGTTTGTCCAGATCAAAATCCGGTGATTAATGCCCCCAATCCCCAACCTTATCGGCCCCAGGGATTTGAAACTCCAGGTATTCCTCAATGCTAAATGGCATTTCTTCCACGACTGCTCGAACTCGTTGGCCAATGGCTTTGGTCTCAGGGCGCGCATTGGCAAGCCCGGTGTAGGGGATACCCTTTCCGCTTGGCACATCAGGATACTTTTTCTTAAAGAGCCGATGCCGTGCAACCATATGATTGAACTGCCCTTGGGTGTATATCAAAGGCACTAATTGCGGATATTCCTCACGCGGGTCCATGTAAAGATCGTAGTAGGCCTCTGGCATCCCTGAAGACGCAACCTCACCAGCGCCTATCCAGTGACGCTTATAGCGCCCTTTTACCGTAGCTCCTAGTTGGTTGCCGGTATAGATAAAGACATAATCCCGACGACTATGGGTATCGCCATTTAGCAGCAGTGCAGTCTGATCCAAACCATCCACCACTCTGTCGGTTGGAATATACTCAGAGGCGCCAGCAAGCCTGGCAAATGTGGTGTACAGGTCGGCGATATGAATAATATCTCCCACTACCTGGCCGGGTTGAACCATACCTGGCCACCAGGCAAAGGCTGGGACTCTTACCCCTCCTTCAGTGAAATCCCCTTTGCCTCCCCGATATAACATGGGGAGCATACCCCAACCCGCAGGGGGACTGTGCACCATGGGACCATTGTCTGCCATGGCTACAAAGAGAGTGTTTTCTGCGATACCCAGCGCTTGTAGCTCCGCCATTAACTGGCCGGCGAAGTCATCCACTGCGGGAAATGAATCCGCCACCATCAGACCAGAAACGGATGGCTTGGGCATAAAGGCGGCCATAAAATTCAAAAAATTAGGCCAGTAGGCCACAAAGAAAGGCTTGTTGGCTTCAGCGTTCTTACGAATGAACGCTATGGTACGACGCTCCGCCTCGGGGTCGAACTTGCTGAAACACTCATTGGAAGTCCCGCACCACTCCCTACCAGGCTGTCCTTTTTCACCTTCAATATTCATGACCCAACCGGTGGGAACCAAACCGGGGTTATCCAGGCGATAAGGGTCTGGAGGGTATATCTCAGGAAACATACCCAGCACCGCATTTACGGCATTAGCTTGAGGGTTAAAAAGAGAGGTTATCTGGTTCATTGGGGTAAATAACGCCTCATCAAACCCCTGGTTGTGCAAGTAGCTCTCCTCAATATCTCCTAAGTGGCCTTTCCCAAAGAACCCAGTGGCATACCCGGCTCTGGACAGCACCTCCGCAATGGTTACTTCCTCAGCACGAAGCCCAGAAAATTCATGGGGCATCCCCACAGCCCCCATGCCAAAGCGCACCGGATGGCGACCGGTAAGCACAGCAGCGCGGGTTGGAGTACAGGAAGGTTCAGAGTACATGCGAGTAAAGTTGATACCCTCTGCGGCCATCTTATTTAAGTTTGGTGTTGAGTAACCGAAATTTTTTTGTAATGCAGGAAATCCAACAGCACCAAAGGCCGTGTCATCCCAGAGAAGGAAAACAATATTGGGGGGCTGCCCATATTTATCCCGTAGAGCCTGTAACCGCCTGGTTATTTCTGAGTCTTCTTGCTGCCAGCGCTCACCATTTTGCATTTTCAACACATAGTATTCAGCGTCATGTACTATCTGTGCCTGCACAGGCATCCAGCTCAGAAACACCAGCAACCCGATCAAGATTTGCCTCACTGTCACAGTCCATCCTCCCTCAGTAAGTGTGGCTGGAAGTGCAATACTTTTATTAACTGTGTTACAACCCCAATGCATCACTCTAGAAGAAAGGTGTCATGGGAGCGCTATAAGTGGCGACAACTAGAAAGTTTTTATGAGTGGCCAGGCCCTACAAAGGCCCAGTGGTTCCGACAGGAAGGAAAGAATTTAAGTCATGGAGGGATAGGTGCCCCACAGCATACAGAAGGACACCTAAAATAACGAGATCGGCAATAACAGGGATCTAGGTTACAGAGACTTATGATTATCTGCCATCAATACAGGCCAGGCTGCGCGTAAGTACATCACCATGGTCCAAAGGGTCAGAGCCGCGGCAATATACAGCAGTAGATAGCCCAGAGTTTCCATTACAGGAAAGTCGCGGACATCAAAAGCGAGAAGAACTATGATTGCCGCCATTTGTGCAGTTGTTTTTATCTTCCCGACATAGGACACAGCAACACTACTGCGCTGCCCCAGTTCTGCCATCCACTCGCGCAAACCTGAGACCGCGATCTCACGGCAGATAATAATGGCTGCAGCCACCGTGAACCAGGCACTTTTGTGCAGGCCCACAAGTAATACAAGCGCAGTAGCCACCATTAACTTATCTGCAACAGGGTCAAGAAAGGCGCCAAAGGCAGTGCTCTGATTAAGTTTCCTTGCCAGGTAGCCATCAAGCCAGTCGGTAACCGCGGCAGCTGAAAAAATAACTGCAGAAGCAATGTAACTCCACTTATAAGGTAAATAGAAAACCAAAACCAGGACAGGTATCAGTGCGACGCGAAGCAGTGTAAGTTGGTTGGCGAGTGTCATACTTTTCTCTGTTCTTGCGGAGGGCGTACGTTATCAAGCTGTGGGACAAATTGAAACGCTCAATGAGAAACCCGGAGAAAAAATCCGCCGCCTGTGCCCTGCATTTTTACTCGTGATGTAGTGCCGAGTATATATCCTGCGCAAGCTTGCGACTGATGCCATCTACACTAGCAATTTCTGTCACTGTAGCCTTCTTAATTTCCTGAAGACCGCCAAAATGGCGAAGCAATGCGCGTCTACGTGCAGGGCCCACGCCAGCAATACCCTCCAGAGGGGACTCCCTTCGTTTTTTGTCACGCCGCGCGCGGTGCCCGGTAATTGCAAATCGATGGGCCTCATCTCTAACCTGTTGAATCAGGTGCAATGCCGGGGAGTCCGCCGAAAGTACCAGTTCCTGATTACTGGAAACGATATGTAAGGTCTCAAAACCTGCTTTACGGGTAGTGCCCTTGGCCACTCCGATTATCTGAACACCTACAACGCCCAGGCCATTGAGGGTATCCACCGCCTGACTGACCTGCCCCTTGCCACCGTCAATTAACAGGATATTAGGGAACTTCCCCTCACCTCCTGATAGGCGCGTATAGCGACGCTTAAGTGCCTGCCCCATTGCAGCGTAATCATCACCAGCCTGAATGCCATCAATATTAAAGAGACGATAATCTGACTTAACTGGACCGCCTGAATCAAAAACCACACAAGAAGCAACCGTGGCCTCACCCGAGGAGTGGCTGATGTCGAAACATTCCAGCCGCTCAGGCAACTGTTCCAGTCCAAGCACTTCTTGAAGGGCCTCAAAACGACTAAACAACTTCTGCTGCGCTGCAGTGCGGCTACTTAAATTCTGCTGAGCCGCTTGCTGGGCCATTTCCACCCAGGTAGCGCGCTTGCCTCGCAGTTTATGGGTAACTGAAATGTCTCGCCCTGCCTGAGCACCGAGTGCCTGCTGCAGCGGAACCACATCTTCTATAGATTCCGAGGCTAGAATTTCACGGGGAATTTCTCTTGGACTACCGAGATAAAATTGAGCCACAAAGGCCGAAAGTAATTCAGGGTGGCTTAAGCCCAATCGCTCACTGGGAAAAAAGCTGCGACTACCAAGAATCCTCCCCTGTCGGATAAAGAGTACATGCACACAGCAGCTACCACCCTCGGTGGCAACACCATGGACATCAACATCCCCCGTATCACCCTCTGCCACTTGATCCGCTTGAAGACGCCGTAGTGCGGATATTTGATCCCTGAAGCGCGCGGCCTTTTCAAACTCCAACGCTCTTGAGGCTTCATCCATTTCATCGGCCAGTTCACGAATAATATTATCGCTCTTGCCAGTGAGAAACATTTCTGCGTGGCGTACATCCTGGCGATACTCCTCGGGACTGATGAAGTCTACACAGGGTGCCGTACAGCGCTCAATCTGATATTGCAGGCAGGGCCTGGATCGATTGCGAAACACACTGTCTTCACAGGAGCGAATACGAAAGGTCTTTTGCAAAAAATTCAGGCTATCACGCACAGAAGAGGCGTTGGGAAAAGGACCAAAATAGCGGCCTTTCTTTCGCTTAGCTCCACGATGGAGTGCTATACGGGGAAAAGTGTCAACACTGGAAAGAAAGATGTAAGGATAGCCCTTATCATCTTTCAGCATCACATTGTAAGGCGGACTCTGGGATTTAATCAGGCTCTGTTCGAGTACTAATGCCTCGGTTTCACTACGAGTAACAGTTACTTCGATGTTGCCGATCTTCTGCACCAGCGCCATGGTCTTGGCTGTGAGCCCAGAGCTGCGAAAATAACTGGCAAGCCGATTGCGTAAATTTTTCGCCTTACCCACATAAAGTATATGGTTACTGGCATCGAACATTTGATAGACGCCAGGCTTACGGGTAACTGTAGAGAGAAAACGCTTGCTATCGAACATCTGACAACCGGTCTTGCCGCTTCAGTAAATACACGGATATTAGAGCGCTGCTTCGGGGTCGAGTATCTGGTACTTGACGGCAAGCAAGGTCAATTCCACATCGCTGTTAATATTCAGCTTTTCAAATATCCGATAACGGTAGCTATTTACGGTTTTAGGGCTGACCGAAAGGGACTTGGCAATCTCAGCAACCTTGGCTCCATTCACAATCATGTCCGCAGTTTGCAACTCACGTTTAGAAAGTTTTTCAAAGGGAGAAAGGTTATCCGATTGACCTGAGACATTGCGCAGAGCCATTTTGGTAGCCATGGAGTTGCTGATAAAAACTCCACCATTCATTACTGTATGAATTGCACGCACCATCTCTTCAAGATCTGCCCCCTTGGTCACATAGCCCATAGCACCGGCTTGCATTAGGCGGCCAGGAAACAGGTCGTCATCCAGGGCGCTAACAGCCACTACTTTGACTTCAGGACAGCGGTTTAACAGCTTGCGGGTCGCCTCCAAGCCACCCATTCCTGGCATTTTTACATCCATCAAGATGACATCAACCGCAGTCTCACGCACGAATTCCAGCGCTTCTTCGCCACAATTCGCATCGCCAACAACTTCAATATCCTCGACGTCACTCAACATGCGCGAAATCCCCATTCGCACAAGGTCGTGATCATCCACCACTAAGACTTTGATCAAGCTATCCCCAACTACGGATAAGTGCAGTGGCTACGCGGCGTACAATCCCCTCGCGCGTGCTCTTGAACTGCGTTCTTCTTTTTACTCACGGAGAAACTACTCCGCGCAGATCCTCCCCAAGAATCCAGTCGCAACATACCAGACAAAAACGCTACTGCAAAGCGCCACAACCGTCTCAAATGCTGTTTAACTGATGTTTCGCCGCAGGATCTTGGCTTGTATATAGCGATTAATTATAACCTAGAAACGTAACAGCTAATCATTCTGCACTCAAGCCGGCCTTTGCCCCATGACTTGAGGAAACGAAAATTCAAGAAATAAAAAAAAATTTTGTACTTTGCAATAGTCAATAGATTTTATATTTCTAACAGCTATAGCAGAATTCTTTATAGAAACCAGTATAAAGTCCTGTCATCAAAACCAGACAGGACTTGGGGCTCGCACTTTGCGAATACTCGAAAGGCAGGTTATTTACTGAGTTTTAAGGGTAAAAGCGTGGCTCCGGCTCGAGGGAAACACCAAATTTTGAATGTATATCGGCAGCAATATCCTGAGCAAGCTGTACTAATTCACGGCCTGCTCCCCTACCAGGATTAATCAGCACCAGTGCCTGGCGCTCATGGACTCCAACCGCACTGCGTCGTAAACCACGCCAGCCAGCGCGATCTATTAACCAACCAGCGGCAAGCTTCCAATCCTCGCCGGCCGCGAAAGCAACTAGATCGGGATGCTCTGCTTTTAGACTCTGATAGAGATCCGTATCTACCACCGGGTTTTTGAAAAAACTCCCAGCATTGGGGATCTCAGTAGGCAAAGGCAGTTTGTTACTCCGGATATCAATAACTGCTTGAGCAATCTGAGTAGGTGTCGGGTGGTTTGCATCCCAATTGTGCTGCGAAATATATTGGCGCAGTGCCGGGTAGTCAACGCGCGGCTGCCAGTCTTGTGGCAACTGCAAATTCACCTGGGTAATAATATACTGGTCGCGCAGACGCCCTTTAAAAACACTATCCCGATAGGCAAAACCACAATCGTCTTTAGTAAAGTCGTGCAGCTCACCTGTGGCCACTTCCATGGCCTGCAAGCTTGTAAAGCGATCACACAACTCGATACCGTAGGCACCTATATTTTGGATCGGTGCCGCACCAATCTTACCGGGAATCAGTGCAAGATTTTCAAGTCCACCTATGCCACTGTTGACAGTAGCCATAACCAGCTGGTGCCAATTTTCCCCAGCCGCAGCTTCAATAGTATGCCCCTGACTATTGGGCTCTATTAAAAGTCCTCGCAAGTCGACCTGGATAACAAGACCTGGGAAATCATCGGTCAACACAACATTGCTACCACCCCCCAAGGGTAAGATTGGTAGTTTCTGTGTTCTGGCAAAGGTCAATGCCTCTCGCAGCTGATCCAGGTTTTGCACCCTGGCAAAGTGGGCGCTACGAGCCGAAATTGCCAAGGTGTTGTGGGGCTGCAGATCAATATCAGTTTCTATCATGCAGGTAACTTTAACCGAGAAGCTCACGCATTCGCTGGAGATCCTGCTCGGTGTCTACACCACCGGGCACCTCCGCGCAGGCAACAGCCACATGAATATTCTCATCGTGATACAAAAAACGCAGCTGCTCTAGGGCTTCAAACTGCTCCAGCGGCGCCACTGGCCAAGTAACAAAACTTTGCAGCAGCGCTACACGATAAGCATAGATACCGATATGACGGCGCGGTTCCAACCCCTGCGGCAACTCATTTGCGTGCACAGCAAAGGCATCGCGCGGCCAAGGTATCGGCGCACGGGAGAAATAGCGGGCTAACCCGGATTGTGCAGCAACCACCTTAACAATATTAGGGTTGCGGAAATCTTCCACCGCAAGAATAGGTTCGCACAGGGTAGCCACACCGGCGCGGGTATTTTCCGCAAGGTTAGCGGCTACCTGATTAATTACCTGAGCGGGAATTAAGGGTTCATCCCCCTGTACATTCACCAGAATACGGTCATCGGCTAAACCCAGGTTAACAGCGACTTCCTGTAGGCGGTCAGTGCCCGATGCGTGATCCGCAGAGGTCATACACACCTCACCGCCAAAGCCTCGAACTGCCTCCGCTACTCGCATATCGTCGGTGGCGACGATGACGCTCTCTGCATCACTCTCGCAAGCCCTCTCAAAGACATGCTGAACCATGGGTTTGCCGGCAATATCTGCCAAGGGCTTGCCCGGTAAACGACTGGAGCCAAAGCGGGCGGGAATAATGACATCAAATGAGTGTTTATTTTTCATCTTTGGAGAACTGTTGCAGGTGCTGGTGCACCTTCTGATAAAAAAGATCTGGCAACTTGGCACGCACTTCCAGCGCCCACCAGTGACTCTCCCAGAAATCGCGACACTTCACCGCGTCTTTCATCGTCATAATCACTGGCGTCTCGCCATCGAAATGCAGCTCCTGGGGGCTGAACTGGTGATGATCCGCAAAGGGCTGCTCCATCACCTTGTAGCCCATACGTTGCAGTGCGCGGAAAAAACGTTTGGGGTTTCCTATCGCTGCCACCCCATGGCAGGGGCCTGGCTCAGGTCCTGAGGTCAGGCGCAGCGTAGAGGTCTGATCAAGGTTAAACTGGTGCCAGCAGGCAGGCTCCAGAGTCATCTGGTATTCCAGTAGCGCACCGCACTGCTGTTTCACACTGGCTTCAGGCTCGCCATTACTCACCACCAAATCGACACTTTGTAAACGACTAATGGGTTCCCGCAAAGGGCCACGAGGGAGCATATGCTCATTACCGAGACCGCGACTGCCATCCACCACGCAGATCTCAAAGCTTCGCCAGAGGCTGTAATGCTGTAAACCATCATCGGAGAGGATCACATCACACTGGTGGTAATCAACTAACGCCCTCGCCGCTTCGCTGCGATTGGGGGAAACCATCACCGGTACCCCGGTGATCAAATGCAACATCAGCGGCTCATCACCGGATTCCAGAGGGTGAGACTGAGCAGTTACCTGGTAGGGATATTGCTCTGCACGACCGCCATAGCCACGGCTAACAATCCCGGGATTTTTACCCCGCTCTTTTAGCCAGCGAGCCAACTCTGCCACCAATGGCGTCTTACCGGCACCACCGACGGTGATATTGCCTACAACAATAACAGGTACCGATAGTGGTTCCGGTGGGGTGCGGGAACTGATCACCCTGCGCCGATTACTCACTCCGCTATAGAGCAACTCCAAAGGCGTAAGAAGAGATAAGGCAGGGCTTGTACCGTCCTTCTTGTACCAGCGCTTGTTGAACCAGTCTTCCAGTGACATCCAGTGCCCTAACCCATTGTCTGCTGTTGTAATAATGTGGCATAGCGCCCACCGCGGGCGAGCAGTTCGCTGTGCTTGCCGCTCTCTACGATACGCCCTTTCTCCATAACCAGGATTCGATCGGCACTTTCAATCGTACTGAGACGGTGGGCTATCACAAAGGTGGTGCGATTTTTCATAACTTCTGTCAGAGCCGACTGGATATGGCGCTCTGATTCATTGTCCAGTGCTGAAGTTGCCTCATCGAGAATCAATACCGGTGCATCTTTTAATAGCGCCCGCGCAATAGACAATCGCTGTCTTTGGCCACCGGAAAGCATCTGGGCATTGTCTCCCAACACAGTTTCCAAACCTTGAGGTAGCTCCTCAATAAAGTTAGCCGCATGCGCCAACTCGATAGCCCGCAAGACATTCTCTTTCGGTGCCCCTTCCAAATCGCCATAGGCGATGTTGCGATAGACGCTGTCGTTAAATAGGACGATATTTTGGGACACCATGCTGATATGTCGGCGTAAATCTTGTAGGGGAACCGTTGAAATATCGACTCCATCAAGAAGGATGCGCCCGCCAGTAGGCTCGTAAAAACGCGCCAGCAGACTGGCAAGCGTTGTTTTACCGGAACCCGACGCCCCTACCAGCGCAACTGTTTCGCCCGGCTCCACCGAGAAGCTAATATTCGACAGCACCTGGGGAGCGGCCTCATCGTAACTAAAATCGAGAGACTCAAAGGTAACCGCACCACGCACCGGCTTGGGCAACACCTCGCGGCCGCCCTCTGGCTCACTGGGGGTATCCATTACTTCGAAAATACTTTCCGCGGCGGCAATTCCCTTCTGAATATCTGCAAAAACTTCTGAAAGGCTGCGAACCGGCTTGGCCAGAGAAGCTGCGGCACCAATATAAGCGGCAAAGACCCCCGCGGTCATGGATTCCACCATACCCGGAGCCAGGGCAAACCACACAATAGTGGCAGTAGATAGGCCAACCAGAATCTGAATCACCGACACGCTGGCATTGTTGGCCACCACCAGCTTCATAAATTGTCGGCGGTTATTATCACTGGCAGATTCAAAACGTGAATTCTCATATTCTTGGCCACCATACATCCGTACTACTTGATAGCCATTAATCGCCTCCTGGGTAACATGAGTGACATCACCCATGGAGTTTTGGATGCGATGGCTCAGTTTACGGAATCGTTTGCCCACAGTACGCACGATTAGAGCAATCAAGGGGGCAAAAAGGAAAAAGGTCAATGTCAGCTTCCAGTTCACCAACAACAAGTAAGCCAGCAGCGCAACGGTAGTAAAAGTCTCGCGAAATAAAACCTTAACCGCCTTGGTAATGGAATTGGTAACCTGCTCAACATTGTATGAGACTTTGGAAATCAGGTAGGCACCCGTGTAACGATCAAAATAGGCACTAGGCAGCTGGCCAATCTTCTCAAACAACTGCGAGCGCAACTGGTGAATAATTGCGCGCCCAACATAGGCGAGACCATAACTGCCAACAAAATTACCAATCGCACGCAGCAGAATAATGATGAGCATGGCCAGAGGTACCAGCCAACGCGCAGTCTCCTGTGGCATTACCCCATCGGGATAATAGGAGGCTACGTATTTCGAGAGAAAACCTCTGCTTTCTTGGATGCCAGCGCCCACCGCATCTAAAAGCAGCTCCGTAACGGCAATTAAGCTGACGCCCATGGTGGAAAACAGGAAAAATCCCAGCACTGCAACAGCAAAAATCGCTAGGTGCGGCCGAGCGTACGCGAGTAAACGACGATAGGTGTGCGCCCCGTGCTGTGGTTTACGGGGGGGCATGGTTACTTTCTTCATACAGACCAATGACTGGACTCGCCCCAAACCCTAAGGCAGTGGGGCGAGTACGCTCGCAAGGCTAATCGTCCATCCCTGGCATTAAAGCAAAGCCCAGCGCGCTAGTTCTCTTCTGGTTGCCGTGTAGTAATGCTTAGGTTGACAAAGCCTAGCTGTCCAGCGGCATCCATTGCCCGCACCACAGCCTGATGGTGAGCTGTAGCGTCGGCGGTTATCACAAGCGGGCGATTGTACTCGCCTGCAGAAACTTCCGACAGCGCAGATTTCAAAGTGGTCAACTTTTTGTTGATCAACCCCTGGCCATTTATCGAATAAGAACCATCGGCACTGATCAGAATTTCAACAGAACGTGGCTGCTCTTCTGCCTGAGGCCCAGCGGCCTCGGGCAAATTCAACTTTAAATGGCTCTCTTTGGTGAATGTGGTCGACACCATAAAGAAAATCAGCAGAAGAAAGACCACATCGATTAATGGCGTAAGGTTTACCCCATCCTGCTCTTTGGTTTGGCGGCGAAATTGCATCGATTGCTACCTCACTCAGGCCGCTTTTTCAATTTTGCGGTCACTGTGTAAGGCATCTACCAGCTTCACGGCTTCCTGTTCCATGGTTACCACAATAGTATCCACTCGGCGCTGGAAGTATCTGTGCGCCATTAGCGCTGGAATCGCCACAGTCAAACCCGCCGCCGTAGTAATCAGAGCCTGGCTGATACCACCGGCCAAAATACCCGCATTGCCGGTGCCCTCCAGCATAATTGCCGTGAAAACCTGGATCATACCGATGACAGTCCCAAGCAAACCGATCAATGGCGCAATCGCGGCGATGGTGCCGAGGGCATTGAGGAAACGCTCCAGCTCGTGTACTACCTGGCTTGCAGTTTCCTCAATACTGTCTCTCATTACTTCACGGCCGTGGCGGGAATTGGAAAGTCCTGCGGCAAAAATTCGTCCGAGTGGGCTGGAATCACGCAGCTCCTTAAGTTTCTCACTATTGACCTGGTTGCTTTTTAGCCACCCCCACACTTCTCCAAGTAAAGTGCGCGGTGCAATACGCTGGGGATTCAGCGTCCAAAAACGCTCAATGCTGATAGCAATAACAGCAACGGAACACAACAGGATCGGCAACATCAACCAGCCGCCAGATTTTATTATTTCAAACACTTTTCTTGGCCCTAAACAGCGAGAGGGATTTCAGGAATTTCTTCTGCATCTTAGACGCAGGAGTCGCACTTTATCACAGCTGCTCTCGGCGGCTAAGTCTTCCACTAGGCTCAGCCTCACCATTGTGATCCGCATACCAAAACCGTGGCGCTGAACGACCCCAGCTGATCACAGGCTCCGAGGTGCCTCTTTGCCAAGAAAGCTCGACAGCTCCACTTTGTGCTGTATTAAAAATTTGCGTATCCATCGCACGATAACGTGCGACTACATTCGCATGGGGATGGCCAAAATGATGACGATAGCCTGCGCTGAATATCACTCGCTCAGGCCTTGCCCAGCTCAGTAAAGTCTGGGATGAAGAAGTCTTAGAACCATGATGAGGCGCCACCAATAAATCTACTGGCTTTCCCATTGGATAAAGCTCCACAAGACGGCGTTCTACGGAGCTTGTGATATCCCCAGTAAGTAAAATACGCACTTGTTGCCATTCAATTAGAGCCACACAACTTTGATCATTTTCCTCTCCATCAATTTTTTTTTGCAGTGGCCATAACCAACGTACAGAGAGCTCACCGAAATAAAGCCTTTCACCCGCGACACAGGAGTCTGCTCGTATATCAAAATCCCCCACCAGTTTTTTTCCCAGTTGCCCTGGAGCATAGAAATTATTGACAGGCAGTGACTGCAATAGCGCCGCCACCCCACCCGCATGATCACTGTCACCATGGCTGACAACCAACACATCGAGTTCTCTCACCCCGACTCCACTCAAATAAGGAGCAACAATGGCCCCTCCAGCACTCCAACCCGATGACGAGAGAGGTCCGGTGTCAAAGACAAGGCGCGCTTCTTGGGAGCGGACCGAGAGAGCCAGACCCTGGCCAACATCCAAAGCGGTGAAAGTAAGCCCCTGACGACCTGGTGTCGAAACAGGCAGCATAGATTGGAGCAAAGGAAGCAGAAACAAGCAGCCCAGATATCGTCCCGGCACCCCCCTGGGTAAGATTAATAACAGGGCGCCCAGTGCGGATAAGACAAGCAGGGTTGTGCTTTGAGGCGTTATCAAAGGCTGCCAGGTAGGAACAAAATCCCGGGCATACTTCAGCATTTCCATGAGAAGAGTCAGTTGCCAGTCGGCAAATTTAAAGCACCAGATTCCAAGGCCAGTCCCTAACAGTAAGGTGCCAAGCATCAAGGCCGGCAGTATTAGCAAACCAAGCCAGGGAATTGCCATCAGGTTCAGCAGCATTCCGCCAGAGCTGTACCCAGAAAAATACACTACCGAGGGTAAAATCAAACCCAGCGCCACCAGCCATTGGCTGCGCAATAATTGTACAAAGGTGGAGAACCAGCGTAAAAACCAAGCTTCCACGTGCCTTTTCATCCCCACATGAGCACTCGTCTCACTTCCCTCCACACCGTTCTCCGTTGTCCTCTCTTGCCTAACAGAGCTACGTCCAGAAAACCCCAAGAGAAGCGCACCCACAGCGGCGAATGACAGCCAAAACCCGGCTCCGAAGAAAGCCAATGGCTGGATAAATAGCACTAATGCCAAAGCGAGAGAGAAAGCCAAGCCAGCGCCTACCCGTCGCCGCCAATGCCAAGCCAGCAGCAATACCCAGGTCATCACCAGGGCCCTTTGGGCGGAGAGAGGAGCGCCAGCCAACAAGGTATAGGTTAGAGTGCCAATGAGCGCCAACAACATCGGAATCCACCTGGGACAGGTCCCCATCAATACCCCGAGAGCCCTCGCCAATACCTGCCCCAACAGCAGTAAAAACCCAGCCACCATGCCCACATGCAGGCCCGATATTGCCAAAAGGTGTGCCGTCCCTGTCTGCTTTAACAAATCACTGTCGGCACGGGAAAGGCCGCTGCGATCCCCTAGTAACAGTGCTGTAACCAGGGCGCTTTGGTTTATCGGTAGCCTTTGAAGCTTCTGCCTAAAAGCATCTCGCAGGGCGGATAGCCCCATGCCCTGACTCAACCACTGTGGGTCGCCATTTTGCGGGCGCACATACCCCGTTGCATAAACACCCCGCCGTAAGAGCCAGCCCTCATAGTCAAAGGTATGGGGATTTACACTACCGCGTGGACGCTTTAACCGCACCGGCAAATCCCAGTGGCTATTACCTCGCAGCAGCTTTTGCACCTCAACATCTGCGCGGTACCAGGTGAGATAAAGAAGGCTACCTGAATGAACTTCCCCCGGCCCCGCCTCCAGTATTCTCGCCTGGAAGCGTATATCCCGGGTAGCGCCCCTCTGTGACGCTGGATTACTCCTGACCTCGGGGGGGGATACAACCTCAACCCTTAGGCGTTGATCAATGCCATGAGCCGATTCAGGTAAACGCTGCTCAAGCGCGGCTTTATTGCTCGATAAAGCCCAGAGAGCACCGAGCAACGAGATGACAAGTAATAGGCAGAGAGCGCGTGTTTGAGGGAGGGAAACCAACAATAGGAAGGCAATAATAGATACCCACAGTACTCCCCCTATTTCTGGTAGAGACGGCAACAAACCAATAGCAGCAACTGATAGAGAGAAGACCCAAAGGGCCAGCGTAGGGCTCCATAGCCACAGAGTAGTCTTAGGGTCCCAATCCACATCCAGCCTGCACTTTTTTTGTACAGGGTTTATGGTTCTCATCCTTGTCCGAAGCCCCGTGATAGCAATAGATCAGAAAATTTGACACCGCACACAAAACAGGCACCATAGAACCAAAACATGTCTATAACCGGCGCGCCATGCCGCATAGTGACTGCCTTAACTGCTATACATGGCACCCGCTGGTCATATTTTTTTAAGAAAAATGCCATGTTTAACATGTTTGTAATATTCAGGTCGCAGAATCCGCACCAAATCGAGGGGCAACCAACAGACTGAACGGAAGGCTTCCCCTCAACCCACAACCATAAACTGTGCGAGACGACTATGAATAAGACCGCTCTCTCTCTGGCCATTGTTGCCATGATCCCGACTCTGGCCAACGCCCAAGAAGAAGGCGATGTCCTCGACTTTTACGGCAAAGCCAATGTTACCTTCCAGTCTGCTGACGAAGGTGACGGCTCTGTAACCGATGTTCAAAGCAACGCTTCCCGCCTGGGCGTTAAGGGTGAGATCGCCCTGACCGACGGCATCAAAGGTATCTACCGTATGGAATACGAAGTAGATATGGACGGCGACGCTGATGACACTTTCTCTCAACGCAATATCTACGCTGGACTGGAAGGCGGCTTCGGTCAGGTAATCGCGGGTAAGTTCGACACCCCGTTGAAAGTTGCCCAGAAGAAAGTTGACCTGTTCAACGACCTGGAAGGCGATATTAAAAGCCTGATCACCAGCAGCGACAACCGCGAAGAAGACGCTCTGCAGTACACTACCCCGTCTTTCGCGGGCTTCAAAGCTTCTGCTGCTTATATCAGCAATAAAGATGAGGTAATTGGTTACGAGATCATTGGCCAAAATGATGATGGCAGTGACATCTTAGGCAAAGAAATCAAGCGCAATAACGGCATCTCCACTTCTATTGCTTACGATAACAACGGCGTTTACATGGCCTACGCTTTCGACCAAGACGTTGAAGGCCAGGACGTTGACGTTCAGCGCTTTGTAGCCCAGTACAACATCGGCCCTGTACAGGTTGGTGCCCTGTTTGAAGACCAGGAAAACGCTGACGGTGAAAACGCTGACGGCTGGATGAGCTCTGTAGCTTACAAAATCGAGCAGTGGACTCTGAAAGCACAGTACGGTCAGTCTGACATTAAGAAAGAAGACGGCGAAACTTACAGCCTGGGTGTTGACTACAAGTTCAACAGCGCCGCTAAAGTATTCGGCTTCTACACCGATGAAACAGCTGATGGCGATTACGACCGCAGCTATGCCGGTATCGGTGCTGAATACAAGTTCTAAGAGCGCTTTTAACGACGATCATCCGAATTGGGAAGAGCTGTTTGACCGTCGTATGATTTGAGAGCTTGAATTAGGCGGCCTATGGTCGCCTTTTTTATTGGAAGTTCCAAAGCCGCAATACGGCAGTCCATCAAATAACCAACTTATCCATAAAAAGATGTACTGGCATTGCCTGTAACTGTTGTTGATCAGCAAATAAAGCTAATATTTTCTCTGCTTGGCCTGAAGGGAAACGTGCAGCCAGATTGGAATGGAATTTCTTCAACAAAAGCGGTATCCCCTCTTTACGGCGTCGACGATGACCGAGCGGGTATTCCACCACTACATTCTCTGTTGCCTTGCCCCCCTTAAAAAAAACCTGCACACCATTCGCAATTGAACGCTTATCCGGATCAAGGTAATCCTTCGAGTAGCAGCCATCCTCAACAACGGTAATTTTCCCGCGCAGCTCATCAATTTCCGGATGGGACTGATGGAATTCATCCTCATAAAAACTAGCCTGCAAATCCCCAAATAAAAGAGCCACAGCCACGATATATTGCAGGCAGTGATCGCGGTCCGCCGGATTGTAGAGGGGACCGGTTTTACTAATAATTCGTATTGCAGATTCGTGAGTAGTCACGACAATTCTCTCTATGTCTTGCACCCTACCCCTCACCAATGGATGTAAAACTATCGCGGCTTCACAGGCTGTCTGGCCATGGAATTCTGCCGGGAAGGAAATCTTGAAAAGGATATTCTCCATTACATAGGTGCCGAATCGACGCGGAAACCGGAACTGCCGCTCCTCCAACGGTTTTATTACCTGATCAGCATTGGTTTTACTGAAAGCCACGTCATAAAAGCCCCACTGCTTCGCAGTAAGTACGGTTGGTATACCCATCTCACCACGCATGGCCATATCCGCCAGGCGAACTCCCCTTGCCGTGGCATCTCCTGCCGCCCAAGATTTACGCGAACCCGTATTGGGGAAGTGCCTGTAGGCACGCAGGGCGCTACCATCTACCCAGGCCTGGGAAATCGCCGCCAGTAATTCTTCCCTGCCTCCCCCCATCAACCAAGTAGCAATCGCTGTAGAAGCCACGCGAACCAACAATACATGGTCCAAGCCGACGCGGTTAAAGCTGTTTTGTAATGCCAGTACACCTTGGATCTCATAAGCCTTGATCATCGCCTCCATCACCTTTCCCATTGTCAGGGGCTCTTCCCCTGCACTCAGCCGCTTCTGAGAAAGGAAATCGCACACCGCCAAGATAGCGCCCAGATTGTCAGATGGATGCCCCCACTCTTCGGCCAGCCAAGTATCATTGAAATCCAGCCAGCGGATAGTACAGCCTATATCCCAGGCAGCTTTAACCGGATCCATGCAAAATTGGGTACCCGGCACACGGGCCCCATTGGGCACCACCGTCCCCTCAACTAGAGGGCCTAATAGTTTCGTACACTCGGGAAAACGCAGTGAAAGAAAAGCACAGCCCAAGGAATCCATCAGGCAGTAGCGCGCTGTTTGCCAGGCCTCATTGGAATAAACTTCAAAATTGAGAACGTAATCGGCAATATCCTGGATTACCTGATCATAAATTAGATGGCCAGTTTGGTCTGAGTCGGTGCGCATAGCAGAAGGCCTGATGGTACTGTGAAGAAATTAAATAAGCCTAGTAATTTTTTAGCTGTATCTTTCACTTTGTAAATGGATAACAAGATTTGAGCGCTACGACATTGATGGCTTGCTTTTTTGTGTATATTGTCATCCTGTGAATTTCACTAATATTCGACCAAGATTGAAAAGGTAAGAGGGTTTGTGACTAGTCTATACACTCCAACCTCCAATAAGAAAATACTAAATTGCAAACAATAGCGACTAAAACAAAAAGAGTATGCTGTACCACAGAAACAGTGTTATTTCGTCAGGGAGTGGCCTCCCGAAATATTTATTTTATACATGCCGGTTATGTTCTTATCCATAAAGTGGACTTTAATGGCAACCGGGGACTTGTAGACCTGCATGGGCCAGGCTCCTGGTTTGGCCCAGGTCTTGGCGGAAATTCACAAGAAATAGAAGCAATTGCCAAAATAGGTTGTGAGCTAGAAGTCGCTTTTCCAGAAAACCTCAATGACCTGTTACACTCACTGTCACAAACCCAGCAAGACCTTATAGAGCATCTAGCCAACAGGGAGTCTTTATTACAACAGCGTATATTTCAGCATATAACCGCGCCCCTAGCTGTTAGATTGGCAAGTTTATTATCCCAACTCTTTCATTTTCAGGGGCAACCTTGCGCTCACGGGCATGAATTAGATGTAAAGCTTTCCCAATCTGAGCTAGCGGCTATGGCCGGCGGCAGTAGACAAACCGTTAGCCAACTACTTAGCACCTGGAAACACAAAGGCATTATTGATTACACACGCCAACATATTTGCCTACTAAACAAAGGCGCCCTCGAAGGCTTAGCGCAAGGCTAAATTTGGCTTTAGTGTCAGCTAGCTGACAGTTGATCGCCCCTCTCCTCCCTATACTTCCAAAAAATGAGGGCTAGACCTAGTCCCCACCTCCATGGAATCAACATAGGAAGAGGCATTATGCGCACAATCTGCTTAGTTACACTGGGAATACTGTTTAGCCTACAGGCCATAGCTCAAGAGAATCTAAAGTCCACTTTCAGTCATTTCGTTGACGCACAGGGAAACATCACATTACCCAAGGATTACCGCCAAGAATGGACATTTCTCGGCTCCTACCAAGTAAAGTCATCCAGTGGCAAGGGCTGGGATACTCACATTGTTTACACTCAACCTGAAGCAGTTAAAGCCTTTCGCAAAAATGGAAAATTCCCGGATGGCGCAGTCCTGGTAAAAGATGTCAACAGCACCAAATCAGAACCATTAACCACAGGCTTGGCTTACTACTCTACTGATCTCCAGTTCACCTTTATGATGGTAAAGGACACAGAAGGGAGATTTCCTAAGAATGAGGCCTGGGCAGAAGGTTGGGGATGGGCTTTATTCAAGCCAGGGGTAGCAAAAAGTGAAACCAAAACCTGGAAGGGCAGCGGGCTTAACAACTGTTTTGGATGCCACTTACCAGCCAAGAATAATGACTGGGTCTATACACAAGGCTATCAACAGGTCCTACAGAACTAAAAAGTAAACAGCAAAAATTAGAGGTTAGAGGTCTTTTATTCGGCTAGAGTAACAGGCATAGATTCCCTCCAGATCAGCTTATCACCCCCACCCCAGCGCTAATTGATTTATATCAATTAGCGCGATCTTGAATGCCGTTAACATACGGCCGCGTCCGACTATTCCACTATGAGTTTTTCCGTGTTTAAACCTGAGTTACTGTCCCCCGCAGGGACTTTAAAAAATATGCGATATGCGTTTGCCTATGGTGCCGATGCCGTTTATGCAGGCCAGCCCCGCTACAGCTTGCGTGTGCGCAATAATGAATTTAAAAATATTGAAACCCTGCGCCTAGGTATAGAAGAAGCACACCAGCAAGGAAAACAGTTCTATATCGCTTCCAATATCGCCGCCCACAACGATAAAGTTCGCAGTTACCTGCGGGACCTGGAAGAAATTGTTGAAATGGGACCTGACGCCCTGATTATGTCCGACCCAGGCCTGATAATGATGGTAAGGGAGCGTTGGCCTGATCTGCCAGTCCACCTATCCGTACAGGCCAATGCGGTAAACTACGCGACCGTAAAGTTCTGGCATCGCCAGGGGTTATCTCGGGTGATACTTTCTCGAGAACTGTCCCTGGATGAGATTGAGGAAATTCGCCAGAAAGTGCCTGAGATGGAGCTGGAAGTCTTTGTCCACGGTGCACTCTGTATCGCCTATTCCGGGCGCTGCTTGCTATCCGGTTATATGACCCATAGAGATGCCAACCAGGGCGCCTGCACCAACTCCTGCCGCTGGCAATACCAAGCTCATGAAGCCAAAGAGAATGAAGTTGGCGAATTGATTCATGTGCAAAATCAGGAATCTATCCAGCAACCCACCTCCGCCAGTGACAGTACTTCCCAAGCCTTTTTACTACAGGAAGAAGGTCGCCCTGGAGAATATATGCCGGCTTACGAAGATGAGCACGGTACCTACATCATGAACTCCAAAGATCTGCGGGCCGTACAGCACGTCAAGCGCCTCACGGAAATGGGGGTCCACTCTTTAAAAATCGAAGGTCGCACCAAGTCCCACTATTATGTGGCTCGTACTGCTCAGATCTATCGTCGCGCCATAGACGACGCTGCGGCAGGAAAAGACTTCGACATGAAGATGATGGACGAATTGGAAACCCTCTCGAACAGGGGCTACACGGAAGGTTTCTACCGTCGCCATCCACCAGCAGAATACCAGCAATATGAAAAGGGGTTGATATCAACTCCGGGCCAACAGTTCGTAGGCGAGCTTATTGACGGCAGTCCTGAGTATTTGACGATTGATGTTAAAAATCGCTTTGAACGCGGTGATCAATTGGAGTTAATGACTCCCAGCGGTAGCTTGTTCTTCCCCTTGGAGCAAATGGAGAATACGGAAGGCAAAGCGATCGATGTAGCTCCGGGATCCGGGCATATCGTGCAAATACCTCGACCAGAAGGAGTCGATGACGATCAGCTTCAACAGGCGCTATTAGTCAAAGCTCTGGGATAACCCTGGGTTTGTAATTTGCACTAAGGCTGATCAAGCCTCTCGTTTTGCAAACATATTTTGTTAAAGGTGTAGTGGTTTACAAAATCTACCGGATTCACTAAGCCACGACACCTTTATTCCCACTACATCTCCACAATTTTACTTGTGAACCTATCCTCAAAATGTATTGGGTAATCGTTAAACTTCTCAAGTGACTGCCCGCCTCACAATATTCAAACCGTCCTGTATTTCCCCACCATTCACCGCAAGCAACTGGTTCTTGTGCCAATTTTCCTGCATTTTCAGCCTCACCTAAAACCCTTATACAGCCCTGAGTTTTGATCACAAAAATATGCTCGACAGTACTAATTACAAGATAAGAACCCGCTCTCCCTCGGAGTTCCAACAGGAATACACCCGTTTTAAATAGTTATGATTTTCCACCTCTAACTCGCCTCCGCATCAAGGTTTCACAGCAGAAAAGCGTGTAACGATTGCTTAACCAAGGAAATGCCGCAATATGGATATTATTAAACCTAAGAAACGCCCCCTGATTAAGCACCCTTTAATGCTGGGTGGTGCTGCCCTAGCTTTTGTGGCATTTACCAGCACCCTCCTGTTACTTCCTGACAGCGCCTACAAAGTTGAGCGGGAACAGCTGATGCTAGGTACCGTCCAACGGGGAGACCTGCAGGTTGTGGTAGATGGCTACGGTAGGCTGCGTTCAGACAAGCAGACTTTAATTACCGCCCTAACCGCAGCGAATGTTGAAAAAATCATGTTGCGTCCCGGTGCAGAAGTACAAAGTGATAGCGTCATTATGCAACTGAGCAATCCAGAGTTAATGCGCGATCTGGATGCAGCCGAAACCTCCCTGGAACAAGAGGAAGCTAATTTGCGCCGGCTTGTTCTGAACAACCAGCGCGATGTGCTCGCGGAGGAAGCCATACTCGCGGAACTGAACTCCAATTACCAAGTGATCAAGTTGCGTCGCGAAGCTGAGGACGAGCTGGTAAAAAGTGGAGTGGTTTCCCAGCTCACCTACCAAACAACCGTCTTACGCCAGGAACAGATGAAAAAACGCGTAGACCTGCAAAAACAGCGTATCAATCACCTGCGCAAAGTCGCCGTCGAATCAGAGTTAATCCAGCGCGAGCAAATCAACCAGGCCCAGACCCAACTACAGAGTATCCAACAGCGGACAGATCGCCTCACAGTACGCGCCGGCCTGGACGGCATACTACAACGGCTGCCAGTAGAGCTGGGGCAAGGTGTCGATCCCGGCCAGGAGCTGGCTCTGATCGGCAGCGAGACAGATCTACTCGCTCTGGTTCAAGTACCACAATCCAAAGCAGAGCAACTGGAGGTTGGCCAGCCCGCTGAAATTGATACCCGCAGGGAAAAAGTCGAGGGTGTGGTAACCCGTATTACTCCTGAGGTTCGGGACGGCAATATTGAAGTGGAAATTGCTTTTAGCGCGGGCGCCCCGGAGTCTGCCAGGCCACAACTCAACGTCGATGCCCGGATCTTCACCGCCACGATGGAAGATACACTGTTCGTCGAGAGACCTATCAATGTACAGAGGCACAGTGAGACCAACCTCTTCCTGATTAACGAAAATGGGGAGGAAGCGGCACTCCAACCCATCAGCTTCGGTGAGGAGTCAGGTCGATATATCCAGATCACCCAAGGCCTCAATGAAGCGGACCGCATCATCCTCTCGGATATGGCCAATTTTAATGAAGCTGAGCATATCCAGATTGTTGACTAAAGCCTGAAACCCAAAGCGAGAACAGGGAGTTCGCTATGTCCAAGCCAATCCTTCATATGGCCGGGATCACTAAGGTGTTCAGCACCGAAGAAATGGAAACTCACGCTCTGCGGGGCGTTGACCTGAGTATTTACTCGGGGGAATTTGTTTCTATCTGCGGCCCCTCGGGTTGCGGTAAATCCACACTTCTCTCGATTCTCGGCCTGCTGGACCTCCCCACCAGCGGCAGCTATCAGATTGAAGGCACTGAAGTCGCTCAATTGACGCTAAGTGAGGCGGCGACAATTCGCAACGAGAAAGTAGGCTTTATCTTCCAGTCCTTTAACCTGATTGACGAACTCTCAGTCTACGACAATATCGCCCTGCCCCTGCGATACCGACGCAATCCAATTGCCAAGTCTGAAGCCGACAAAAAAGTAAAACATTGCCTGGAGAAGGTAGGGATGGGTCACAGGGCCTCTCACAAACCTAACCAGTTGTCCGGTGGCCAACAGCAGCGAATCGCCATAGCCCGGGCGCTAGTTGGCAATCCGTCCCTGCTGCTGGTAGACGAGCCCACCGGCAATTTGGATTCCCACAATGGCGATGCGGTAATGGAAATGCTGCGGCAGCTCAACAATGAAGGGACCACCCTGTGCATGGTGACCCATGACCCTCGTTATGCAGACATGGCCAGCCGCCAATTGCATCTGCTGGATGGAAAAATCTCAACGCCGCAGCCCATAAAAGAGCCTCACGAGATGGCCCTATGATCACCACAAAGGACCTGTCCATTGCCCTCCAGTCCCTCAATCGGGCACGGAGCTACGCCACCACTATTATTCTGACCCTGGGTATCACCCTCGGCGCCCTGGTAACGCTATTTAATCTCAACTACCAACTGCTAGCCGCGCCCCTACCCTACCCGGACGAAGATCGGCTGTATGTCGTGAATGGTAATCTCTACCAGAACAAGCAGCTGCGGCTGGAAAACAACAGCCAATACCCCGCCCTGGTTGAAATCTATAAGAACGACAGTTTCTTCGAATCCAGCGCCCTGGTGTACTTCTGGGAAGATGTGGTTCGCAACTTATCCGGATCACCACGGGTTAATGTTTCCTATGTCTCTCCGGAATATCTCCAGCTGGCTGGAGCACCCCTGGCCTTGGGCAGACAATTCAATACCGATGAAGGGCTCGACAGCCGGGTTCCCGTGGCGGTTATCAGCTATCAAACCTGGGAGCAGATGTTCCGGCGCAGCCCAAATGTCTTGGAGCAAAGCCTGCAATTTGGGGAGGTGGACTTTCGTATTGTCGGCGTCACCGCCAAAGACTTCATTGAACCCCAGATCTATAAGCAGGGCCGACAAACGGCGGTCTGGCTGCCCTGGGACTTTAACGATACACAAGTAGAGCGCAGAAATAATTGGAGAGGCTTCCTGCCTTTTCGCATGCTCACAGGAAAGCTGAAGCCGGGCATTGACCCCGCCAGTGCGGGGCATGAATTAAGCACATTAATGGATGCCCAGTATCAAGCGGCCCTAGCGGGAAGATCCTCTTCGGTAGAAAGGTCCGTTGAATACCGACTCACCCCCTTCGCCAATAAAATACTTGGCGACAGTGCCACGCGAACTCTAATGGTAATGGGCGGTACACTGGTGCTTCTGTTAATTGCCTGCGCCAATGTTACCAACCTGATTCTTTCTCGCGCAGCCAAACAACAACGCAATATGGCGATACAGGTCGCGTTGGGCGCACACAAAAAACATATCTTTTTGGCCCTGCTGTGTGAAATCGGCCTACTTATGTTAGGGGCTGCATTGCTTTCTCTACTTTTAGCCCTGGGGTCGACGGAAGTATTAAAGGTGATGGCTACGGAACAAATTCCTCGCATTCAAGAGCTCACCTTAAACTGGCAGACACTGGTTTTTGCACTGTTGTGTGCCTTACTTCTCGCCCTGTTCTTCTCAGCCATAGTCAGTCGCCAGGTTAATTACCGCGCACTGAATCAAATGCTGCAGAGCAGCGGCAAAGGTTCCGGCGTACAGATCTCGCCTCTAATCCGCAAGGTACTCATCAGTAGCCAAGTGGCAATGACCAGCTTACTCATAGTCGCCAGTTTACAGATATTCCTGCAAGCCAATCGCCTGATTAACCAACCATTTGGTTTCCCTTTGGACAACGTTCAGGTAATGACTCTGAATATCGGCAATCTTAGGAGCGCCCCCACTACCGAGCGAGAGAGTTATCTGAAGGCCATCAGGCAAAGATTGCTGGAGCACCCTAAAGTACAAAATGCCAGCCTGAGCTTAAACACTCCTATCTCTATCAGCCGGCCACTCTGGACCACATCCCTGAGTCAGGATGCCAGCCGACAAAACCCGGTGATGGCCAAGACCACAGTCGTCGACGAAAACTACCTTTCCATTTTGCGTATGCCACTGGTAGCTGGCCGCCATATCAGTGCGGCTGAGTTTTCCGATAACAATCGCATGATGCTCGTTAACGAAACCCTGGCCCAGCAGCTGGAACCGGATGGAGAAGTATTAGGTAAGCGCTACTACTGGCGAGGTGATTTGCCCTACCAAGTGGTCGGCATAGTGCGCAACGCAAGCCTGCCCGGCAAAAAGGAACCCGCCCGCTTATTTGTGCGCGGTATCAATGTGAGCTATCCCCTACTCGTACTCAGACATAAGCCTCACCAACCACTCAGCACCACAGAAATCAATCGGGAATTTGCCGGAGTAAACAGGCAGTACAAAGTTTCCGAGCTATTCTCCCTGGAGCAGGCGCGAGACCTACTCCTAAGCAATGACCGGGTCTCAATTTGGGTAACCACCGCCCTAACATTACTGGCACTCAGCCTCGCTGCCATCGGTATCTTTGGAGTGCTCAGTTACAGTGTACAACTGCGGCGCACTGAGCTTGGCGTGCGCATGGCAATCGGCGCCCGCCCAGCGACGATTTTCTATCACACGCTGATCGATAGCTTGACTCCCGTAATTATCGGTATCGCTGTAGCAACTTTGGTAGTGGTCCCACTAGCACTTTGGCTTGAGCAAAGCGAGTTCAGCATTGAAACCAGCCTCTGGGGCTGGCTGCTGCCACCACTGTTTATTATCGGCCTGACGGCCTCGGTTACCCTGCTTTCTGTATGGAAAATAATCAACAAGCCCGCGATTTACGCATTGCAAGGAACAAGATAAATACTTTCCATCTGATAGCCGCTGCTTGAGGTTGCGCGCTCATCGTGCAATCTTTACAGCAAGTACAACAATAAGAAATGGAGCAGCCAATGCAACCTCAGCAATGGTTATCAAATGGAAAGATATTTGATTATCAAAACCACCAACTCTTCTATGTCGATAGCAACCCAAGCTGTCGACATAAACCAGTACTGCTTTTGATTCACGGTTTTCCAACCAGTAGTTATGACTGGCAAAAGGTATGGACCCAACTGACAGAACACTATCGCTGTATTGCTATGGATATGCTGGGCTTTGGCTATTCAGACAAACCCAAACAGCATAACTACAGTATCCACCAGCAAGCTGATTTACATGAAGCTCTTCTACAATATTTAAACATCAATAAGGTCCACCTGTTGGCCCATGACTATGGGGATTCCGTAGCACAGGAGTTACTCGCCAGAGCCAACAACGGCGGCACTACAGGGTATATCTCGGTGTGCCTGCTGAATGGCGGTCTATTCCCAGAAACTCATCAAGCTCGCCTCGTGCAGAAACTCCTGCTTTCTCCTATTGGCTCTCTAATCAATAAACTCATGCGCTACCAGCAGTTTTGCCGCAGCTTCAGTGCCATTTTCGGACCAGAGACAAAACCCTCCGACAGAGAATTGCGAGACTTGTGGCAAATTCTCCAATATAAGAATGGCAACCGGCTCCTCTATAAACTGATCACCTACATGTACGACAGGCGCAAACATCGTCAGCGTTGGATCGACGCGCTAAACCAATACCCTGGCCCCCTACTGCTAATCAATGGCTCGTTGGACCCAGTTTCAGGGAAGCATATGGTGGATCGATTTCGTCAATTGATAGATCGGGCAGCAGACATTATTGAGCTGGGAAAGATTGGGCACTATCCGCATTGGGAGGCGCCTGATCATGTGGTAAGTGCGTACTTAAATTTCGTAGAGGCGGAGAAAAAAGAGCATTTAATGCTTTCTTGAATATCCTAGATAGTTCTCTATTGCGATCATGATGGCAAGAAGCTGGGTGTCAAAATCCCAGTCTAATTCCAAGCATCCCCAATAATAAGGCGTATTTTTAGTTTCATCAAAATGTAATACTTTCTTCTTTTCAAGGCATGTCCCATGCAATCATAGTAAGAACCATACCAAGCAACATTAAGAAATGTATCATGATCTACTCAACCACTGAAACCGTACCAGGATATGAAATCAAAGAGATACTCGGAGTGGTTACCGGTAACGTTGTTCAATCCAAGCATATTGGTCGTGATGTTATGGCGGGCTTAAAGAGTATCGTTGGCGGTGAGATAAGAGGCTATACAGAAATGCTATCCGAAGCCAGAAATAAGGCCCTTCAACGGTTGATTGATAGTGCCCAGCAGAAAGGAGCCGATGCCGTAGTAGGTATCCGATTTTCAACAAGTGCCATTATGGAAGGGTCTTGTGAAATGATGGTCTTTGGGACTGCCGTCAAACTAAGGAAGTGATATCCCCTAACCTACAATTAGTGCCTATTTTGAAAGATTCCGTAAAATATAGCTTTTACTGCTAGTTAGCTTCAATTCAGGGATACGAGGTTCCGAAATTAAATTCAATGGAGCCTCTAATTTACAGCCCAATATCTGGCGATAGGATTCACTGGTGGCAACTAGGCCAAGGCCTCTACGTCAGATCTATTTTTTTCAGACATCAATGATCTATATAACCAATAACTTACAGAAAGATCGCTCATGATACGCACAATTAAATATCTTTTTCTTTCCTTCCAATTAGTATTAACACCTGTGGTAATAGCAATAACCATTCGCGATGATGTGAGTGACTCAAGATACCGTATCGATGCCTCTGAACTCCCCGCACTTGTAGATTTACCGGGAGAAGGACACGGTGTACTTATCTCCCCAGAGTGGATTGCGACAGCTGCGCATGCCGTTACTTGGCAACACTGTATTGAAGAGGTCACCATTAAAGGCACTTCCAGAAGGATCGATAAGCTGGTGATACACCCCGGCTACAAGAAGATACCTCAAAGGATGATTGATGAGGCACTAGAAACGGGAGATGCCAGTGAAATTGAAGCATTATTGGCCACATCCGATGATATTGCCTTAATTAAACTCTCTCAGCCTATGATTGGTGTTAATCCGGTAGGAATTTACCGTGAAAGTGATGAGCAAGGAAAAATAGTAAAACTGATCGGAAAAGGAGCAACGGGTACAGCTGACCTCGGCCATGACCCCAAAGGCCCCAATCGAACAGAACTCCGCAGAGCATTTAACATAATCTCATCAACTCAAAATCGTTGGCTTGGCTATGACTTTGATCAAGCCCCGAATGCGTTGCCACTTGAAGGCATGTCTACGAATGGCGACAGTGGCGGCCCGGTACTAATTGAAATTGATGGCCAGTGGTTACTCGCAGGTCTCACATCCTGGAAGCACGCGGAAAATGTTGATATACGAACCTTCCGCCCTGGCACCTATGGCCAGACTTCCTATTCCATTCGCTTAAGTCATTATGCAAGCTGGATTGACTCAATGATTTCTAATCACTCATCTATTCAGCAATCTGTCAAAGCAGAATCTGATAGCTCATTAACTAACCAATAAACCGTTATTCTACAAACCCCACAACAAGAGTTATCCAAGGAAATATGATGTACAAATTAATACCTTTAATCCTGTTAACTTTTTTAAATTCATATGTATATGCCAATTCCGCTGAGGACAACACCAAAATACGCAGAGCCGTACTCGATTACATTGAGTCACAACAAAAAGTTGAACCAAGCCTAATGGAAAGAGGTTTAGATACGAAACTAGCCAAGCGAACCTACTGGAAATCCAAAGACGGCTCAGAATTCATCATGGATGACAGACTATGAAACCATGGTTTGGTTGGCCGAAAACTACAATAAGGAAGGCGATAAATTTACAGAGTCCCCCAGGGTTGATATCAACATACTTGATATTGATAACCGGGTAGCCTCGGTAAAGCTTACAGTCGATGATTGGATTGATTATATGCACTTATATAAGAATTATAAAAATAACTGGAAAATCATTAACGTTCTCTGGCAGTACCATGATACGAAAAGACATATTAACAAGAAATGAACTAGATATTAAAAATACCTTGTGGGCTTCCCACACAAATAGATACTATTTCTTAAGAAGTTCTTATTTATAAAAAAATATCCCCATAAGTTTAACAGGCTAAGTGCTAGAAAAAGTAGCAGCGAATACCATAAAAAATGATGACTGTTTCAAAAATCTGTCTTTGCCTTATAGCAAGCTCAATATCAATTCTTATTGCCACTATGGAATACTGGCTAGGCCTAGATGGTAACGAGTTGTTTCTAGCCAGAAGTGTTTCAGCTATGGTATCTGTCGGGCAGAGTAACCTAATTTATCCAGAACCGACTTTAGTTGCTGGCAATGGCAGTATTACAGAAGTTCGAGTCATCTTCATGGCGCTGTGTCTATCGACTCTCCTGGCCTTAGGCTCATTCTTATTGGCCACGGTTAATAGAATCAAACATGGTTCCTACAAACTCTATCTACCTTTAGCATTCTGCTCTGTAGTTCTATGCTTAAGCATTATTTATGTTGGGTTTCGGTCTGGCATTCAGTATAGTCTTTGAAGTGTGCCAAGCTTGAGCCTGTGCCCACACACAAAACAAAAAGGAGCACCAAATTGAAGAGGATCACCGTCGCCCTACTATTCTTACTAGCAGCCATTGCCTGCTATGTATTTGGTGTGCCTGTTGGCGGGGCCTTTTTTCTCGCTTTGGGTGTTGTTTTTGAGGGGATCTTTTGGGTAAAACTGTTCAAACGCAAGAGAAAGTCAGCCTAATAATTAGTATCTTGTTATTTCTACCTAGGCAAAGACGTGTTGGCAGTTTAGTCGAGCCTAAGCGACCCTACTTGCGCGCCTTCTTTTAGCAATAACGAACCATATTCTCCTATTGCCGATATCTCCTTGGCTCCTTACCCAACCTTCGCTAATACTCATTACCAAGCTCAATACCCTTACTAACTCACATTGAGCAATACGAAAGCTTGAGACAACGTTCAAGACCAACTAAATTGTCCGCCACTTTCTTCACCAACTAGGAAATATCCATGTTCCCTCACCGCTTACCGTGTTGGATTGCGGTCATTCTTCTCTGTCTTGTTGCTATAGCCTGCACGCCTGAGAGGCCAGAAAAGCTGAGCGAGCCCTCTACTGAAAAGGCATCTACCCATGGGGCACTCAAAAGCGGTGATGAAAATTCAAAGGAAGAAACACCCCCATTAGTCTCTGCCCCAAGGGCTAGTGTTAAAGAGGCTAGTAGTGAGACTGGATCAACAACTTCCGATACCAAACCCCTAAGGAAGTCCAGTGAAGAAGCTCCTTCGCAGGCTGCTACTTCCAACAACGACACGATGCCGCTGGTTGCGGATTCAACGGAAAGTGCTCTTACGGTGCTCCATATAGGTGAGCGGGTCTACAAAGATGCGCGAGCTATTGCGGTGATCTTTTCTGAGCCACTGCTGGGGAATGCCCATTTTGGTTCCTACCTAACCCTCACCCAGGAAAATGGTGAAGATGTCGATGGGGGCTGGGTTTTATCTGACAACCAGAAGATCCTTTACTTCACCAACATCAAGCCGAATACACGCTACAGTGTAGCGATATACCCCGGCCTGCCCAGTAAGGATGGATTCGAGTTACGAAAGTTAAAGAAGGACACAGTTCACACTCGGCGTATCGAACCCAGTATCAGTTTCTCCAGTAATGGCAGTATATTTCCAGTTACGGTAACACCTGGCTTACCAGTGACTGCCGTCAGCATTGAAGCGGTGCAAATCCATTTTCACAGAGTGAAGCCTGAACACTATTCCGCCTTCCTTAGTCTGGTCAACAATCAGTCCCTGAGGTACTACTACCAGCTAAGAGCACTGAACAATGTTGCTGAGTTAGTCTACAGTGCACATTTTGATCTAACCCAAGAAAAATATGTTCAGCGAGACTTCGATCTCTCCATAGGCCATATTGAACCATTAAAGCAGCCAGGCATTTATGTTGCTGTCATGCAGCCGGCCGGTGTATACAACACCAATCTTTTCGATGTCACCCACTTTTCTATTTCCAACTTGGGCTTACATGCCCGTTACTACCCGGAAAGCATTGACCTCTATGTTTCCTCTCTGGATGAGGGTCAAGCATTGAAAGGCATCCAGGTGGAGCTACTGGATAGCAAAGGAGGACTGATCAAGCAGCAGACGACCTCCAAAGAAGGGCATGTTCGTTTTCTGCTCAGCCAGGAGCAGGAGGACTCCCAGCGCTTCTTTGTTGCGCGAGACCCAGATACAGGCCATTTCTCTCTGTTAGATTTGCGCGAACCGGCGCTGGACCTATCGGACTTCAAGCTGGGCCAACGCCCTTCCAGGCCGATGGAGTTCTTTATGTACGGTCCCCGGGATTTGTACCGTCCCACAGAATCCATACAAGTTAGCGGCCTGCTACGCAATTACGACGGGCGCTATTTAAAAGACTTACCGATCAAGGCGGACTTGATTAAACCCGATAACACCAGTGCCCGTACTTTCACTTGGCACGCCAGCGCGCCGGGATACTACGAGAAGCTGCTTCCCCTACCTCAAAATGCTCCGACGGGTGACTGGCGCCTGGAAGTCGAATTGGCCGATGGACGCAAAGTGCGCTACCCATTCAAGGTGGAGGAGTTTCTACCGGAACGTATGAAGCTGGTATTACAGGATGGTGAAGAGCGCAGCCTGGTTCAGGGGCACGATAAAGCCTTGGAACTGGAAGTTGAAGGTAGCTATCTGTACGGTGCTCCGGCCGCCAACAACCGCTTGGAAACTCTGGTACAAGTCAGCCACTACCGGGAACCCTTCCCTCAATGGGAAGGGTTTTTGTTTGGGGACGCCACTGAGCGATTGCCCGCGCGCCAGTTTAATGCGTCCACCATTGAGCTGGATGCTGAAGGGCTTGGCAAATTACCGCTGCGATCCCGTTGGAATCACGCGAAGAGCCCGCTGAAAATTAATCTGGTTTCGAGCCTGTTCGAGTCCGGCGGCCGCCCCGTAACCCGGCAACACCCCGTTCTGGTTTGGCCCGAGCATCCAGTAGTCGGCATTCGCCCTAACTTTGGCAAGGAGAATCCCTCGGCCAATAGCCGACCGGAATTCGAAATTGTTGTAGCCGATGCACTAGGTGAACCGGTCACAGGCCGCAATCTCAGTGCGGTATTAATCTCAGAGGATCGCCAATATTTTTGGGAGTACTCCGCTAGCCAGGGTTGGCACTATGAATACTCCACTGCCGAGTTCGAATCTTTCAGCCGCCAACTGCAATTTAATGAAGAGACTCCCCTGAAACTCACGGTGCCTGTGGAATATGGCCACTACCGTTTGGAAATTACCGATACTAATAGCGGAGCCACCAGCAGCCTGCGCTTCCATGCTGGGCGCGACTGGTATTACTGGTGGCGTAAGGACCAAGTAGCGAAAGGCCAGGCGGCCCGCCCGGATACCGTGGCTTTATCTTTAGATAAACCCAAATACTCACCTGGAGATTTAGCACAACTCACTATAGTGCCGCCGGCAGACGGTGAAGCGCTGGTGTTGGTAGAGAGCGATCGATTGCTGTGGTCCGAGCGTGTATCGGTAGAGAAATCGGGCACCAAAGTTGAAATTCCCATTTCAGCAGACTGGGACAGTCACGATACTTATATTTCCGTAACCGCACTGCGCCCGGCCGATAAGAATGAGCGTATCGCCCCTAATCGCGCTTTCGGACTGGCTCATTTGCCACTGGACCGGGAAGCCCGACGCTTGCCTGTGCGCCTGGAAGCCCCGGCACGCGCCCTGCCCGGCTCAGAGATAGAAGCCACCGTAATCACGGACCTGGACTCCATCGGTAAAAATGGCGGCGCAGCCTGGACCACCTTGGCAGCGGTAGATGTGGGCGTGCTCAATATCACCCGCTTTGAAACACCAGATCCCTTTGAAGCCTTTTTCGGCCAGCGCCGCTACAGTGTTGATGTCCGCGATATCTATCACCGAATTATTGAGTCTGGTAATGGCAAGCTGTTGGAGCAACGTTTCGGTGGAGATGCTGAACTGGCGCGTGGTGGAGAAGAACCCAATTCCGATGTGCAGATCGTTTCGCTATTTTCCGGGCCAGTGGAATTCGATCAGCAAGGCAAAGCCAAAATTTCCCTTCAGCTGCCGGAATTCAATGGCAGCCTGCGCCTAATGGCGGTGTCATTCAGTAAAGAGGGGTTTGGCAGTACTGAAGGAGAACTGATAGTAGCCTCCCCATTAGTCACCCAAGCTGCCCTACCCCGTTTTATGTCTCCCGGAGATCGCAGCACACTGGCGCTTGACCTGAATAACCTGAGCGGCCGCACGCAGAAACTGACTGTGGAAATGCGGTCTGTGGGCGCTGTGGATATGGAAATGGGAGAGCGTCTGTTAGAGCTGGCCGATGGCGAGCGCAAGACTTTGCGCTTCCCCATTACCGCAAAAGAGGCCACTGGTGAAGCCGAATTCCAACTGAGAGTAAATGGTGCGTTAGATGAAGATAGCCAGGATATCACCATCGAACGCCAGTGGCGCCTGGGTGTTCGCCCAGCCTGGCCCGCCACCACGCATACCCAGCGCCGTCTTCTAGAGCAGGATGAGAGTTTCAGCCCGGATAAGGCTTTTCTGGATTCCCTGATGCCGGACACGGTACAAACATTAGTATCCCTGGATAGCCGCCCGCAATTGCAACTTCAGGACCACCTAGCAAATTTGCTTCGCTATCCCTATGGCTGCCTGGAGCAAACTTCCAGCCGTGTTTATCCACTGGTGATGGCAACGCCACTACAGCAACAAAAATTGGGCATCGAACCCCTGGACGAAATCGAGCGTGCGAGACGTATCGATGCAGGTATCGAACGTATCTTCAGCATGCAAAAAAGCAACGGCGGTTTTGGCCTGTGGAGTGCGGAATCAGCAGAGAACCAATGGCTCACCGCTTATGTGGCCGACTTACTTCTGCGCGCTCGTGATCAAGGTATTGTGTTCGATAACACACGCCTGGAGTCCACCCTCAAGCGTCTGCAGGAATATGCCCGCGAGCGTGGTAGCTTTTATCAACAGCGCTACAGTAGTGACCCTGACTTTTACGCTTATGCTGCCCGCTCCTATGCCGCCTATGTGCTATCCCGTGTGCAAAAAATCTCGCTCGGCCAATTACGCAGCCTTTACGAAAGCGGTGCTGACTTAACCCGATCCCCTCTACCACAGTTACATATGGCAATTGCTCTCCAGGCCATGGGCGATAACACCCTGTCTCAAGAGGCCTTACAAAAAGCCCTTTCCACTGAGCGCAAGCGCCTTAGTTACTACGGCGATTATGGCTCTAACCTGCGCGATACTGCACAGATGATCTCCCTATTGCTGGAGCATAATTTGGCTACCGACAAAGCCGAAGAGATGCTGTTTGAAATGGTGAATCTGCTCCGTGAACGGGAGTACCTAAGCACGCAGGAACGAGGCAGTATATTTATGGCCGGCGTTCAGTTACAGCTTAATGGCGGTGAAAATTGGTCTGCTTTACTAAAAACCATTGATGGTTTACGGGAAGTGAATGATGATAATCCGCACAATACTCTCTTCCGTGGTCGTGAAGCTGCAGAGGTATTTGAGGTAACCAGTCAAATAGAAAAACTCTTCGCTGCTATTACCATTAATGGCTACAGCAAACAGGCACCTACAGCGGTGATGGATAAAGGCGTTAAAATCACGCGCAGCTACCATAATCTGGATGGTTCAAGTGTAGTACCAACTCAGGTGCGGGAAGGTGAACTCTATCTGGTGCGCCTGCAAATCGACTCGGACCGACGCCTGCCCGATCTTCTCGCAGTAGACCTGCTACCCGCAGGGTTTGAGCTGGAAAACCAGAACCTCGCCGATAGTGTCAAAGTGGATGAGCTTGAATTCGACGGTAAGAGTATCGCCCAATGGCAGGACGACCAGGACAATATACAACACATGGAATTCCGCGATGATCGATTTGTGGCAGCCTTGGATCAATCTGAGTGGAAACCCACCAACCTCTTTTATATCGCCCGAGCAGTAACTCCCGGTCACTACCAGGTACCACCTCCCTTTGTGGAGGATATGTATAACCCTGAACGCTTTTCCATTGGCAAGAACCCAATGGCGCAAGTACGGGTAATCGGCAAGCATTGAAACTGTTAGCCACACTGATAGCTCGATGGAAAAACAGCAGCCGTATGTTTCGCGTGCTGCTGATCTCACCTTTCTTTCTTTTAGTCACATTGTTGGCCCTGGATACTATTTTCCCCCCACCTTTGCCTGAAACACATGGTTTTGCGCGGGTAGTGGCTGATCGCCATGGTAAGCCACTGCGTTTCTTCGCTGATAATCGCGGCGTGTGGCGTTACCCCATCACGCAAGATGAAGTAGCGCCACGATTTATCGAGGCACTACTCACCTATGAGGATCGCCATTTTTATCAGCACCCAGGTATCAATCCCTTTGCGCTCGTTCGGGCGGCCAGCCAATACCTTCGCAATGGACATGTGGTCTCCGGTGGCTCCACCCTGACCATGCAGGTAGCGCGCCTGCTAGATCCACATCACAGGACTTTAATCGGTAAGGCCAAACAAATGTTGCGCGCCCTGCAATTGGAAAGGCATTTCAGCAAGCAGGAAATTCTCGATCTCTACCTCAATCTGGCACCTTACGGCGGCAATATTGAAGGCGTGGAAGCCGCCAGCCGTTTATACCTGCGTAAATCCTCCGCCGATCTCACCCACGCCGAAGCGGCACTCCTGGCAGTATTACCCCAAGCGCCCAGTCGCTTGCGACCGGACAGGTACCCAAATCGAGCACAAAAAGCTCGGGACAAAGTTCTGACCCGGTTACAGGCCTACGGCGTTTGGAGCAAAGACGAAGTCGAGCGCGCGCGGCTAGAAAACGTCTATGCGGAGCGTCTGGAATTTCCACAGAATGCCCCTCATTTATCCCGCTGGCTGGTAGAAAGCATCGGTGATCAAGAGGTGATTATCACCACCATTGACGGCAATATTCAGCGTGGACTGGAGGACTATCTGCGCGATTATATGGAGAGCTATCCGCAGAAAACTTCTGCCGCCGTTATAGTACTGGAGAATTCCGACTTATCTGTACGCGCCTATGTGGGAGCCTCCCATTTCGGTGACAAACGTCGATATGGCTATGTAGATATGGCGAGAGCCACGCGCTCGCCCGGTTCCACTCTCAAACCATTTCTGTATGGGCTGGCAATCGATGGAGACCTGATCCACAGCGCTTCCTTACTCAGTGATGCACCGCGCATTTATGGAGATTACCGCCCAGAGAATTTCCACCGTGGTTTTTCCGGCCCGGTCAGTGCTACCGCCGCTTTGCAGCGCTCTCTCAATGTCCCAGCCGTACAATTGCTGGAGCACTACGGCCCCGGCCGATTCGCAGCAACACTGGAAAATGCCGGCCTCTCACTGCAATTCCCCAGCGGCGGCAAACCTAATCTAGCCATGATTTTAGGTGGCGTAGGCACCCGCCTGGACCAACTCACCGGACTTTATGCAGCCCTAGCGCGCGGTGGGCTATCCGCAGCACCCCGCTATTTACCCGAAACTCCACTGCGAGAGCGGTACCTGATGTCTGCAGAGGCCGCCTGGATCACATTCGAAATGCTGGCTTCCAACAGTGGTGGCTCACGACGCTGGCGCAATCTGGTAAGGCAAAGCAAAGCAGATATTGCCTGGAAAACAGGCACTAGTTACGGCTACCGCGATGCTTGGGCGATCGGTGTAACCCCCAGCTATACCGTAGGAATTTGGGTAGGTCGCCCAGACGGCACCCCCCTCCCCGGCTACTATGGCTCCATCAGTGCAACGCCATTGTTAAATGCAGTGATTTCATCTCTACCAGGTAACAAGCAGCAACACCTGGCAAGACCCGAATCAATAATCCAAACAGAAATCTGCTGGCCGTTAGGAGGCCAGAAGTCGTTAACCGAAGATGAACTCTGCCACCAACAGCGCAATGCCTGGCTTATCCAGGGCCGGGCGCCCCGAACCCTCCCCCCAAAAGGAGAACCTTTACGTGCTGCACAAACTTATCACTTCTTTGCCAACCAACAGGGCTTGCGGGTAAAACCCAGTTGTATGGACTCCTCTGCTACAAAGAGAAGCCTTGCCCTGTGGCCAAAGGAGCTGGAGTCCTGGTTGCCCACCAACCAAACTCGGAACCAACAAATCCCACCGACAGCGCCCGAATGTAACGCCCCAACCGCAACTACGGGTACCCCACTGAAAATTGTCGGTGCCAGCAATGGTAACCAATACCTTCCTACCGGTAACAGCGCTCCTTTACCACGTATAAATCTCAGCGCGATAGGAGGACAAGGGAAACGCTACTGGTTTATCAACGGCGAACCCAAGGATGAAACATTGGGCACTCAAAATTTTGCACTCTCACCACAGAGTGGGCAGCATCAAATTGCAGTGTTGGATGAGAGCGGGAATGTGGATCGGATTGAAATATATGTAGGAGCAAATGATTGAAGAGAGAACTTTTTCTAATAGTGAATCAGATACCCTTAAACTGGGAGCTATATTTTAGAGACCAAGGCAAGTTCTAAGGGAATAGTGATAAAAGACATGTCTTTTTAACACATCAACATGTACAAGCCTGAACGAAGTAGAAATAATATATAAAGTTTAACAGAAAACTATAAAGCTTCCCCCCAACTTAAAAGCGTCCCCGGTCTCAGTCCAAACAGGCAGGCTCTGCTGTAACGTGTGTATTACCAATCCAAATATTACTTCCACTACAAGTTGGATCGGTAGGATCGCGTAAATCGAATGCAGAATTATTAAGGGAAGTATTCCCTACGACCACATTATTCTCATTATTGAATCCAGCGATATTGATACCGGCTACATCCGGCGCGCCATTTGTCCCATTCCCCATTACTAAATTTTGCATTACAGAAGTACTCGATACACCCACACTGAGCTCAATCCCATTAGCAGCGTTACCAGTGACAAAGTTCGCAATAACTGTTGTATTGCTTTCATTAACATCAATGCCATTATCTCCATCACTACTACCGACAACTGTATTCAGATGAACAAATGTAAACATGCCATTTACTGTAATCCCTTGATCACCAGCTGATTCAATATAGTTGTTTACAATTTGATTTCGATCTCCTCTAACATCTATACCATCATCATTTCCAGTATCTATGATTTTATTTCCAATAATATTATTGGAGTCACTGTCAATAACAATTCCCTCTCGTGGGGAGTCTAAAATCATAATTCCAACAATAGTATGAAATCCATCTCCCTCAAGATTTAAACCATCTGGGCAGTCAGTTATCACCCCATCGTAGACGGCACCGGAAAACCCATTAACCAAAATCCCAGCTATACCCTCTTGGTTCGGGTTATCACAAACAATTTCCCCGCCCTCTACCATCGTAAGGCTCCCATTGGGGCCTGTAACCTTCACCGCATAGGGATTCGCCTGGCTCAGTTCACAGTTCAGTGTCTCAGATAAAGTTTCAGGTGATGTAATAACATCACCACAATCAACAGCCACAGCTAATGGTGATGAGACTAAAGTAGCAGCTGTGATGAAGGGTATAATTAACTTGTAGTAATAAACGCTCACATCAAATTCCTCTCATTGATACAGGCAAATTGTAGGCATGATCCGTCCTTTATGTATCCAATATTAATGGAAAACTGACTCTTAAATTTGGGGACTTTCAATAAGTGGCGTAATATTGCTATATCTCGCATCTATTATTTCGGGCAGACGTGAAAAATGAAATTTCTAAAGCGCCAGTAAATAGCGCTGTAATTGCCATTACGCTTCATCCGATTAATCCTTAAAATTTTTAAGGATCTCGCTATCCCAATCCAACCCCATTTAATACTTCCTTAAGAGCTATTCTCAAAGAAGATCTCATCTATCGGCAGCTGTCGACCACGCTCATTCGCAACCTTCATCGTTTTTCCAATCACTATCATCATCCCGATTAAGTAACCATCGGGTAAATTGATTAACTCAGTGACGCTCTCTGAATCAAATCCAACCATTGCACCAGTGCCATACCCTGAGATTTTGCAGCTAAATCATAGTTTGGCCGCCAAAATGGCCACATCCCACTTTAGATGGTGTTTACCCTTGTAAAACTCAGCCAGCATTGGCATGAGTAAACCCCAACCCTCTTTCAGCGCATCAGCCCAGTCCCGCTCCGGCCGGTCACACCAAGCATTAACGTCTGCACAAAGTATGATCAACTTAGAGGTGTGCTCTCTTTCTTATGCCTCCAAGCTGCTTCTTTAAGCTGACCGCGAAGGGCCATATCAATACTGAATTCAGCGTAACGCTTCAGGAGTACAGGGATTATAAAGCCCAAAGCTTTCAGCCCAAAAACATAGGAGCGTTTATCTATAATCGTTCGATTGCCACCGCCCAGTAACACCATAACTGCGCCTTAAACATCTTTGTCCGTTTTATGGGCAATACCAGCGTGGTAATAAAGATGCTTCCCAGTCTTGATCAGACTCAACTTGTGGGTGGTTTGATACAATAGTTTTACCCCAAACTGCTCCTCTAGCTGGCTGACCTTCTGAGTTGGCGATTGAGTTGCTTATGTACAAGGCTAAATTGCTAATATAAATGATATGCAGCCTATTCTCCCTACTCCCTGACAATCAATAAGGGCTTTAACCATAAGAGAATATTCTTATAACTAACAAAATATAAATAGTTATTTTTGTAATCGGGTTTGGATTTTATGACACAGTGCGGTCAAGTCCTGTTGCTCTTCAGCCGTTAATCTGACCTTGCAGGCCATATCTTCAAGTATATGAGAGGTTTTCTGCTTTAGATCGCGCCCTTTTCGGGTGAGGACAATCACTTTTGCCCGCTCGTCCATGCTGGACTTTTGCCTCTCGATAAACCCTTTAGCCTCTAGGCGTTTCAGAACTTGAGTCAAGGTGCCTGCATCCAGGTAAGTCTGATGGCTTAGCTCTTTGATAAAAACAGAGTCTTCATTCCAAAGGCTCATCATCACCAGAAACTGCGGGTAGGTAAGATCAAACTGATCAAGCTCCGGCCTGTATTCACGCACCATAGAGTTCGCTGTCGAATATAAGGCAAAACACACCAACTCTTGGAGATTGAACTCTTTTGGAGTCATCTTGATTACTCACTGAACAGATCTATATATTATGCGCGCAAAGTACTTGACGGTAAACCCGAACTTAAACAACAATACTTTGCGCGCAAAATATTGTTGTTTAAGATGGAAGAGTACTGCTATGAATCAAGTGAATTTTTCTGGCATCACGTCTAGTCACTGGAAGAAGATTGAAGCCAGGGAGGTTGCTCCCGGCATATTCGAGAGAAGTCTTTGGAGAGAGGAAGCAGGAAGCTGGGTGTCTGTCTTCGAGTTTCTACCTGGAGCCAGATACCCAGGTGTGGAAACACATATTGACGGTGCAGAACAAATTTTTGTGATTTCAGGGATCTTTAATGATGGCAGAGACGATCATCCCGAGGGATCATTTATTCACAACCCCATTGGCTCAGCACATATTCCCCAGTCAGAAACAGGATGTACTGTCTTGTTGAAATTTCAGGCAGCTTAATATTTTCCTACCGTCTTGGGGTCCTATTCCTGGCATAGGGCGCCCAAGATGCAGTCATTTACAGCCGTCCCTTTATCTCCTTCTGCCAACTCAAATGTTTTAACAATTCTTTAGAGATTACACAGCTAATTTTTATAGGCTAAATTTTGCTTTCACCCTATTCATTACTCGAATTCCCAGGCATTGCTTTGAAATTAGTACCTCCTTCAGCAATCTATGAGGGTAGTTATCAGCAATATATAGAAGAGCTGGGTGATGAAGAGCGCTATCCCTTTCCTATGGATTTTGATCATGCGGACTTCGAAGCTCTCATCCAAAAGCTCATTAACTTTGCACAGGGTAAAAACCTACCGGAAGGCTTTGTCCCAAGTTCTACACTATGGCTTATTGATGAAACTGAAATCGTAGGTGTCACCAATATTCGCCACTACCTGAACGATAGAATTACCCACTGCGGTGGGCACATTGGTTTGGGGATCAGACCCAAGTATAGAGGTAAAGGGTACGGTAAACGCCTGATGGATCTCTCGATCCAGTGGCTTCAGGAAATGAAAGCCGGGACAATTCACATTCACTGTCACAAAGACAACCCCGCCTCTGCCAATACAATTAAGGCATGTGGTGGATTATTGGATTCTGAGATCGAAGCAGATGAGAAAATTGTACAAAGATACCTTGTAAAGCCTGGCGATTAATTGTTACAGAAAATTCACGAACCTTAGGTTTAACCAATCAATACGCTAATCTCCCCCTAGAGGTAGCACTTAAAGTAGACTAAGTACTTGGTCAAGATTATCGAAGTATAAATGGAAAAATGAACCGATTTACTTATCAAAGCTTATTCTGTATCAGTCTCACACTCTCCAGTAATCTTGCAAGCGCGGAAATTTATCAGTGGGTCGATCAAAGCGGAAACGCCAGCTCCTCTGATAAAAAACCACCAGCCATAGCAGATGCCACCCTTAAAAAAACCGTTAAGAAAAAGCGAGAGCGTAGCAGAGTAGAAATTCAGCAGGTATTTGATAAACACAAGGGCCAGCTTTATCGTTTATACTTGAGTGCGCGCAAACAAGACCCTGACCTTGAAGGCGGCGCGGAATTTATTATCGATATTGAACCTAGTGGCGAAGTCGCCAATATCGCATTGGCCAGCTCCAGCCTCGATTCCAAGCCGTTTACCGATCAGTTAATGGCAAAGATTCAGGAATTTAACTTCGGTGCCAGCGACACACGAAGAACAACAATTCACTACCCGATTCATTTTTTACCCACCCAATAACCGCCAATTGACTTTGTGCTCTAATCCACTTGTGATCAATTATCCCACTAGCGGAGATATGGATAATTGATCACAAGAACAGCCCTACAGATTGCAAGCATAAATACTAAACTACGGTATGTAAGTTATGCTCAAAATTGGTTTTCAAATAACACTTCACCCAATGCTAACTGGCCACCACGTCCATTCGCTGCCTTGCTAGCCTTACCCACGACTATCATCATTCCGATCAGATAACCTTCTGGCAGGTTTATAAGCTCGGCCACTTTATCTGAGTCAAACCCAACCAGTGCGCCGGTGTCATAGCCCAGTGCTTTTGCCGCAAGCATCATGGTTTGCGCCGCTAAGCCACAACTCCTTATTGCTTCATCTCGCTGTAATTGGGGTTTATCTCTATAGAAGTCAGTTAGCATCGGGACTAAAAGTTTCCTCGCCTCTCTGGGCGCATCAGCCCAATAGCGTTCTGGTCGATCTTTCCAAGCGTTTATATCTGCACAAAGAATAATCAGCTCAGACGCATCTTCCACTTGCTGTTGACCCCAGGCAGCATCCTTAAGTCTGCTTCGAAGCCTGGAATCTGTTACTCGCAGGAATCTCCAATGCTGAATGTTATAGGATGTTGGCGATAACATTGTGGCTTGGATAAGCTGGTTAAACTCACTTGATGTCATCTTTTCAGATACATCGTAATGCTTTACCGAACGGCGAGTTTCAACAGCAGTGAACAGGTCCATAATTTCCCTCTGACAATTAATCATCTTGTGAATGTCGATGAGAGAAAGCTTATTGGGTTTCTCCTGGCTTGATAATGGGCTCTTTTGTTAAAAGATTGTTGAGAAAAAGTTTACAAACTAACAATCCCAATAGGGAATGTCGCCACCAAAGTACTCAATGGCAAAGTCTATAAAGGCCCGTACTTTGGCAGGCATATACTGCCGCTCCGGAAATACGGCATAAATAGTCTTGGCCGGCATTTGATATTCTTCAAACAAAGGCACCAGGAGACCACTCTTGATATCCGCTCCTGCGACAAAAGTCGGCAGGCGGCCGATGCCAAGCCCCTGGAGAATGGCTTCCCGCAGCGCTTCACTGTTATTGACCTGGTAGTTACCCCTGACTTCTATGGTGTGCAGATGGTTATCCTGAATAAAATTCCACTCTTTTACATCCCTGGAATAAGTAAACATCAAACAATTGTGCTCTGTTAACTGCTCAAGCTCGATCGGTTTGCCGAACTCTTCCAAGTACGCGGGAGAGGCACAGAGCACGCTTTGCAGAGGCGCCAGCTTGCGGGCAATCAAACTGGTATCAGGCAGGTCACCACCACGGATAGCGATATCAAACCCCTCTCCAATCAGGTCTACCACCTTATCGTCCATCACCAGATCAATCGTGATTTTTGGATAGCGCTTGAGAAACACTGGGATAAGCGGTGCCAAATGCAACCTGCCAAAGGACATTGGGGCATTGATTCGCAAGCGCCCCTGAGGCTCACCTTGAAGCTGAGTCACTGCATCCTGAGCGTCCTGTGCGGCCTGATAAGCGATTCGGGCATGCTGAAAAAAATGCTCGCCCGCCTCTGTCAAGCTCAGCTTGCGGGTGGTGCGATGCAATAGTTTTACCCCAAGTTGCTCTTCCAGCTGACTGACCCGTTTACTAACTGCAGACTTGGATATCCCCAGCAACTTGGCGGCCGGGGAAAAGCCACCGGTTTCGGCCACTGTGACAAATACCGGTATGGCTGCAAAACTTTCCATAAACTACTGTTTCCTTTTTCTCAACAGTATGTATCTTAATTGATGGATTATCAGTTTATCAGAAACGAGTTACTCTGATCTCGCTTTTATTGAGGGAAGAGTCATGCGTGAACTTTCAAGGGGTATCAACCCTACAGCAACGGCAAGCAGCGGCACATCATTGTGGTGGGTTCACGGCTTGATGATAGCCTGCACATTACTTGTCGCTGGCTCATTTCCTGTTGGTGCGTTAATCGCCGATTCGTTACCGGCAGATTGCTTGATGATGATTCGGTTCTTAATTGCAACAGGGCTATTTGCGCCCTTCATATTCTTAAAGCATGGATTTCAGCTTCCACACCCCAAAAAGCTACTGGGTTATGCGCTACTCAGCATCCCATTGGTTATCTTTTTCTGGTGTATGTTTGAAGCGCTCAAATACACCACAGCAGTAAATACCGGCGCCCTTTTTACAACCGTTCCTGCAATGACTGCCGTCTTTGCCTTGATCATCAATGGTGAGCGTAGCAGCGCCCGCAAAGTCATCGGTCTTACCCTTGGAACATTGGGTGCGGCCTGGATTGTATTTGAAGGGAGTATTACAACAGCGATAACGCTGGATCTAAATAGAGGGGATTGGATATTCACCTTAGGTGCTATATCGCTCAGCTTGTATAATCCACTGATCAAGAGAGTCCACTCAGGGGAGCCTACAGAGGTTATGACATTCTGGGTTATTCTATTTGGCGCCCTCTGGTTATTACTGCTTTCATTCCCAAGTTTAAGCCAAATAGAATGGCGGAATATACCTGTCGAAACTTACGGAGGGCTATTCTATTTAGCCTTATTCACAACATTAATCAGTTTTTTCCTACTGCAATTTAGCACAATAAGAATCGGGGCGACCAAAGTTGCAGCATACAGCTTCTTGAATCCGGTATTTGTGCTGGCATTGGCTACAGCATTGGAAATGACGAAATTCTCTATCAACTTTATACCTGGAATAATCTTAGTATTTGCAGCCATGTTATTTATCCAGGCAGAAAAACCCAAGAAAAAACACCCCTGAACAACTCAAGAACAATAGAATCAAATTGCCATCAATAGGGGCAATATTTCTAGTCGACAGTCTTTTCTATTTCATAAATTGCATCAGAAATATCTTCCAACTTAGAGGACACTATTACCTGAGCATCATGTAGACCTTGATTATAAAACCCTGCCCCCATCTCCTTTGCAAGAAAATCAATAAAGAACTCCGCTTCAAAACTGCCAATCTCCAACTCAAATTCTTTAGATAAATACCCCCTAATCTTTTCGATTAGCTCTAACTTTCGCCTTTCTTCCAGTTCTATTGTCGACATCACCTATTTTCCATCAATACACAAATTTAGAACAAACACTCAGCCCCATATGAGAATAACACAAATGTTGAGACCCTTAATGAATCCCAAATGCATGACTCCAAGTAAACAACATGTACAGCGACGCATATCTTTATAAGCAAACCGGACAATGTTAGATTCGAATCTATTCGGATTAACTAAAAAACGGGATCAAAATGAGACTCTTTAACTACGTCTTTGCCCTGCTTATATTGGGCAGTAGCTCTGGCTGCTCAGAATCAAGCAGTGATAGATCAACAACTTCATATAGTCCCAATGCCCATACCACCAGCAACAGGGTTGCAGATATCCGGTTCCCGGAACCTATCACAGAGGGCAATCGAGGTGGACAAGATCAGTATATTGCTTACGAACATTTCCTGACAGCTGAACTACCTGCTGAAGAAGTTGAACCTGTATTCCACAGACTCCAATTACTTTGCCAACAGGAGATGGAGAAAAAATGCACTATATTGCATTCTAGTCTCCGCAATGATGAAAAGCCCTACGGAAGGATTCACCTTAGAATACACCCCACCGGAGTCGATAAAATCATTGATCTGGCATCAAAGCAAGGAGGAGTGATACAGCGGGAAACCAAAGCAGAAGATTTACAGGATGTCATTATCGACGGCCAAAAACGACTTGAAATGTTACTCCAGTATCAATCGAGACTTATAGAACTGGAACAAAAATCTGCGAGTGACATTGATACTCTAATAAAGGTTGCTGAAAAGTTAGCATCGGTACAATCTGATATTGAGTATTCACAAGGTAAAAAAGCTAAACTGCTCAAGCGAACTCAGATGGATGTGGTTGAAATTGAGTTACACTCAAAATCTTATACTTCTTTCTGGAGTCCCATATTAGACTCCCTATCTCATTTTGGTGAAAATTTGTCTGATGGGCTATCTGAAGCAATCACTGCAATCGCCTACCTTTTACCCTGGATGCTTATCGCCCTATTTGTATTTTATCTGATTCGCATAATTTGGCGTAAAACCAGAACCTAGCAGTTTACATAGCCCCAAGATACACGCATGTCTTGATATGGGCTAAAGTACTCGTGAGAAGTTTTGACTTCACTCACAAGCCATAAAAAAAGCCGGACCATCTAAATTGACCCGGCTTTTTACTATGGAGTAACAGTAGCTACTTAGAAGTTGTAGTTAAAGCGTACACCGTAGCTCATTGGAGTGGAGAATGGCCCAGATACGAGGCCATCACTTCCATCAGCGTAGTAGGGAACAATCTCATCAGTCAGGTTATTACCAAAGGCTTCAACGTTCCACTGATCGTCCGGGCTTACATACTTCACGGAAGCATTTACCATCCAGAAGGAATCACGACTGTCATCAAAAGCAGAAGTATCACCAGTGGGGAAGTCGTGCTTGTCAACATTCCAGTAGGTCAGATAAGACTCATCTTCCCAGTGGATGCCTATAAACGGAATAATTGCACCGCCGTGGACCAACTCAAAGGTGTGATCATAATTGATTGTGAAGCTGAATTCAGGTGATACAGGCAGCTCATTACCCTTCAAATTTCGGAAGAGCTCTTCATTAGTATTGTCATGAGCTAAACCGTAATCCGAAATTTCGAATAACGCTTGGTTATTGAAATTCCAGCGGTTCTGAAAATCAGAGGTGATTTCTGTTTGCATCCAGGTAGCAAAACCACTGATTCGGCCATTCGGATAGGGGGCCCAGTCAAACTCTAACTCTAGCCCCATAATCTCTGCGCTAGCAGCATTCTTAGTAAGGTAAATGACGACGGGCTCGGTTGTAATTTCACCTGCGTTCTCACCTTCTCGCTCTACCGCATAGTACGAGTATGCAGTATCAGGTGCAGCTAGCTGCATATCTTTATAGTCGGAGAAAAAGAAGGTACTAGCCAGATTTAGTCGACCATCCAAGAAGGTACCTTTTGCTCCTAGCTCCCAAGTAATGACCTTCTCCTCATCATAGCTAGTGTCAATTACCTGTTGAACAACCCGATTGCCCTCATCATCGTAGATGTACTCAGCCGTGTCCGGGTCTTGCTCATATTGGATGACAACATCACCCAAACCACCGGACTTAAATCCACTTGCAACATATGCATACAGCATGACTTCATCTGTCAGGTCATAATCGAGACCAATTCTAAAGTCGGATGAATCCCAGCTCTTGCTGGCATCATTGTAAGTATCAATTGTATAAATTGAGCTGTCAGCAAAGTGGTTGGTAGAGAAGCTATTAAAGGTGCCCTGTAAATAGGCAGGGAAGCAGCCATACTCTTCATCTGATTCAGTAGACCAGTCTCGAGTGCAACTCAGGTTGTTACCACCTACATCACTCTTCTCATCTTCCGTATATCGACCACCAACAGTTAGGTGGAGGGTATCAGTAAGGTCATAGGTAGCCTGAGCAAATACTGCGCTGGCTTCTATAGTTCTATCTGGCTGCCTCCAGAATACGGCATTATCTAATGAGGCCAGGAAGTAACCATTCAGATCAGTGGTCTCATGGAAATAAAACAAACCTGTAATCCACTGTAGGGGACCATCACCTGTAGATTGCAACTGTAACTCATGGGAGTAAGAGACATTTTCTGAGTCTGTAATGCTCATACTCATATCCCAGGTATTGCGACCAGCATCAATATCAATCAGGTTGCTTCGTTCCTGAACTGCATACCCGGTGTTATACACAAACGCCATGGTATCGCTGAAATCCCAGCGGAAGTTAGAACGGAATGAAGTCATGGTGAGATCAAGTTCACCTGGTACATTCACCGCTACGGTGTACTCATCAGCACCGGAGCCGTAGTAGGTTTCACAAGTTGTTCCATCTTCGCGCTGCTCAGCCTTTTCACAGTCAATAGTGTTGATGCCGCCTGCACTACTATCCTGATAGTGTTCCGCTACGGTATACCAAGAAATATCGACAGTCGGCTCCCATAACGCACCTATACGCACCGCTTGCTGATCAACATTCCCATAAAAATCTTCAGCATCCGCCCTAACCAGCTGATAGTCTGTGGCTCCTTCAGCGTTATTCGCTTGAATAAAGGTTCTGGAAGCGTCATCAGATAAAACACTCGCACCTACAGAGTCAGCATCAATATAGCGATTATCCCACTGGTTAACGTCATAAAACCCGATAAGGTAGGAATCCCGTGTCTCATCCATAAAGGACGCACGCAGAGCAAAGGTATCTGAAACCGGAATATTGATAACGCCTTTGACCAGCTCTTGATTCCAGCGACCAAACTCAACGCCCACGGAACCTTCAAACTCGTCAATTACCGGCCTCTTGGAGATAACATTAATGGCACCAACGGTAGAGTTACGTCCATAAAGGGTACCCTGCGGCCCACGCATGGCTTCTACCCTTTCAGAGTCAAACATCATTGCCATAGCAGACTGGGGGCGCGAAGAATAAATACCGTCGAAGTGTAAGCCAACAGCTGGATCACCAAACTCGGTAGTATTGGTAGAGCGAACACCACGCATAGAAATCACTGGTGAAGACTGAGAAACATCATAGCCGATATCCACATTGGGAATTGTACTGCCCAGATCTTTTACATTCTTAATACCCTGACGATCTAACTCTTCCTGGGTGAAAGCGGAAATGGCCACTGGAGTTTCCATCAGGTTGGTTTCGCGCTTCGTCGCAGTAACAGTGACTTCTTCCAACGCCCAGTCATCTTCTTGATTACTAGCTTCCTGTGCCCAGGCTGAGGCTACCGCTATATTGACCATTGCAATCGCAAGGGTAAGTGGTTTTTTAATTGTCATTGATGTCTCTCCAATCTGCTGCAACAGGAAAGCCGGTTTGATTGTTATGCGTGGCTTACCTACGGGCCGTCGGCTGTATGTCGGCTAGGTTAAAATCTCAAAAAGGAGAGTTCTGTGAAACTGAGATACGATGGGGCGGATCGCGATTAGGATCAATCGGATCTCTAAATCAATCGAAAGGTGATTTAGTACCCTATAAACCCTGCGGTTACCGCAGGGCACTAATAGGTTTACCTAGGTAGGTGGCTCACTAGAGGTTAATTTTAAGCGGGTAACTCATTAATTTAACGGGGCGGATCAACCCGATCGGTTACTGAAGTATTTACCCGAAACCAGCCTGCAATGGAGTAGCGATCCCGATTAGCTGGTAGAACTTCGTGGGGAAACTCCTCACTTAAGAAAGTCACTACCGTTCCCATTAACGGCGTTACTTTGGTGCCGATCCTATCCTGCTCATCTTTGTAGAGCACAAGCTCACCAGCATCCGCAGTGCTCCAGCCTGGATTAAGATAGACGACCAATGAGAGCACCCGGTTCGCCTCTCCGCGAAATGCATCGTAGTGCCTTTTGTAGTAGTCCCCAGGCCGGTAATGGGCAAAATGGCTTTCAAATGAGAAGAGCCCCAGAAAAAGATGCCTGTTGAGATAAACCTGAAGCTGGCCCGCCCAGCTGAGCCAATCTCTTCCTGTAGCAGATTCCCCGGTAATCCAACAAATTTCATCCGTTCGCACGAATTCATTCCGTAGGTAATCGTCACCTCGCCCGACCCCTGCATCAATAAATTTCTCTCCGTTCATTTCCTGCTGATAGGTAAAAAGCGCACTGGAGAGTGATTCGGGTAGTGCGGCATGGCGAATACTATAGCCCTGCTCGGTAAGATCCCTAGCGATGTGTGCAAATAGAGTTTCATCGATAGTGTTATCGCCACCGAGCGACATTAACGATTTGGCTGCTACCAAGTTTATTTCCTGCTAACAATAAGAGGCACGGCGATGTGTAATTTCGCCAAGAGCACTACCTAATAATCAAACTGTATTCTTATAGAAACAGCGTAAGACCCGAGTGAGATTGCGGCCGAGGATAAGCCAGGGACTGGAATGGGTGGCTCGGGGTGCAGGGAAAGGTAGCCCAAAGCTGTATGAGAGTCTACGAAAGTATTGTGTGAGCCGGCTAATAAAATAGAAACCCTTCAAGAGTACAAGCCGACCACTAAAAAGGGGCGTATCACGCCCCTAAAGATGTGATTATACCAAGACTAGAAACTATCGCCTGGCACTCGCACCCAGCCTTCCATCAGGATGCGCGCACTACGGCTCATAATGGCTTTGGTGGCAACCCACTGGCCATCAACCACTTTCGCATGGGCTCCAACCCGCAATGTGCCTGAAGGGTGGCCAAAGCAGATGGAATTGCGATCACCCCCACCGGCGGCAAGGTTTACCAGGGTGCCAGGAATAGCCGCTGCAGTTCCTATAGCCACGGCGGCAGTACCCATCATGGCGTGGTGCAGCTTACCCATGGAGAGGGCTCGCACGAGCAAATCAATATCTTGCGCCGCTACCTTTTTTCCACTGGAGGCAATGTAGTCCTGCGGCTTGGCGACAAAGGCAATCTTCGGCGTGTGCTGCCGGGAAGCGGCTTCCTCCACAGAGGAAATCAGGCCCATCTTCACCGCACCGTAGGCACGGATGGTCTCGAACATGGCGAGCGCCTTGCTATCGCCATTAATGGCATCCTGCAGCTCGGTGCCGGTATAGCCAATATCTTCCGCATTGACGAAGATCGTGGGGATACCGGCATTGATCATGGTCGCCTTCAGCACACCAATCCCGGGCACTTCGAGATCATCGACTGGATTACCGGTGGGAAGCATGGCACCCTCGCCGTCCGAGGGGTCCATAAACTCAATTTCCACTTCGGCTGCCGGGAAAGTTACACCATCCAGCTCGAAATCTCCGATTTCCTGCACTTCACCGTTGGTAATAGGCACACGGGCAATAATGGTTTGGCCAATATTGGCCTGCCAAATGCGCACTGTACAAATACCATTTTCTGGAATCCGCGCAGCATCCACAAAACCGCTATTAATCGCAAAGGCTCCAACAGCCGCAGTGAGATTACCGCAGTTACCACTCCAATCGACCATGGGCTTATCGATGGAAACCTGGCCAAACAGGTAGTTCACATCGTGATCGGACTTATCACAGGCAGACAGGATCACCGTTTTGCTGGTGCTCGAAGTGGCTCCACCCATCCCATCGGTATGCTTTCCGTAAGGGTCCGGGCTGCCAATTACCCGCAACAGCAAATTATCACGGGCCTCTCCTGGAACCTGCGCAACTTCGGGTAGATCCTGTAAACGGAAGAAAACGCCCTTACTGGTGCCCCCGCGCATATAAGTCGCGGGGATTTTGACTTGAGGAGCAAATTTCAACATTTAAGCCGTCGCCTCTGCTTCGAGGAAGTCTTTCGCAAAGCGCTGCAAAACACCCCCAGCCTCATAAATGGAAACCTCTTCTGCAGTATCCAAGCGGCAGGTTACCGGCGCTTCAACTGTCTCACCGTTGGCGCGGTGGATCAGTAGAGTCAGCGTGGCATGGGGGGTACGCTCACCGATTACGTCGAAACTTTCGGTACCGTCGATACCCAGGGTTTCGCGAGTAGTTCCCGGCTTAAACTCTAGCGGCAACACGCCCATACCGATCAGGTTAGTGCGGTGAATACGTTCAAAGCCTTCGGCCACAATCGCTTCTACGCCGGCCAGGCGCACACCTTTCGCGGCCCAATCACGGGAAGAGCCCTGCCCATAGTCGGCACCAGCAATGATAATCAGCGGCTGCTTGCGATCCATATAAGTCTCGATCGCCTCCCACATACGGGTAACCTGCCCTTCCGGCTCGACACGAGCCAGAGAGCCCTGGCGAATCTCGCCCTTATCATCGCATACCATTTCGTTGAGCAGCTTCGGGTTGGCGAAAGTTGCACGCTGGGCAGTGAGGTGGTCACCACGGTGGGTTGCGTAGGAGTTAAAGTCCTCTTCCGGCAATCCCATCTTCGCCAGGTATTCACCGGCAGCACTGCTGGCCAGAATGGCATTGGACGGCGACAAGTGGTCGGTAGTGATATTGTCACCCAGCACCGCCAGCGGGCGCATGCCCTTCAAGCTGCGCTCGCCTGCCAGGGCACCTTCCCAATAAGGTGGGCGGCGGATATAGGTACTCATCGGGCGCCAGTCGTAGAGTGCGTGACCTTGCTCTTCTGCGGCATCCCGCTCTTCGAACATGGGAATATACACATCGCGGAACTGCTGCGGCTTCACGCTCTGACGTACAATCGCATCAATCTCTTCGTCGCTGGGCCAGATGTCTTTCAGGGTAATCGGGTTGCCATCGGCATCGTATCCCAGCGCATCTTTTTCGATGTCGAAACGGATGGTACCGGCAATAGCGTAGGCAACGACCAGCGGCGGTGAAGCCAGGAAAGCCTGCTTGGCATAGGGGTGGATACGACCATCGAAGTTGCGGTTTCCGGACAGGACTGCAGTAGCATACAGATCGCGGTCGATCACTTCCTGCTGGATTTTCGGATCCAGGGCGCCGCTCATGCCATTACAGGTGGTACAGGCGAAAGCCACTACGCCGAAGCCCATCTGCTCCAGATCCGGTAGCAGGTCGGCCTCTTCCAGATACATTTTTACCGTTTTGGAGCCCGGCGCCAGGGAGGATTTCACCCAGGGCTTGCGGGTCAGGCCGAGCTTGTTCGCATTACGGGCAATCAGGCCTGCGGCAATCATATTGCGTGGGTTACTGGTATTGGTGCAGCTGGTAATCGCCGCGATAATCACAGCACCATCGGGCATCTCACCAGCTTTCTCTTCCCAGGCCTTGGCGATACCGCGATTGGCCAGTTCCGAGGCCGGCAGCAGCGCGTGAGGGTTGGAGGGGCCAGCAAGGTTACGACCTACTGTGTCCAGATCGAACTTCAGTACGCGCTCGTATTCGGCATCCTTCAAGGTATCGGACCAGAGGCCCGTTTCCTTGGCAAACTTCTCTACCAAAGCTACCTGCTCATCATCGCGGCCGGTGAGTTTGAGGTAGTCGATGGTTTGCTCATCGACGGAGAACATGGCCGCAGTAGCGCCATACTCTGGAGTCATATTGGAAATAGTGGCGCGATCGCCCAGGGTCAGGTTGGAAGCCCCCTCACCATAAAACTCCAGGTAGGCTCCGACCACGCGCTCGCGGCGCAGGAATTCAGTGAGAGCCAATACCAAGTCGGTACCAGTAATACCCGGCTGCAACTTTCCGGTGAGTTCCACTCCAACAATATGCGGCAGACGCATATAAGAGGCGCGGCCAAGCATCACGCTCTCAGCTTCCAGGCCGCCAACACCCACAGAAATCACACCCAGAGCGTCCACCATCGGCGTGTGGCTATCGGTACCGACACAGGTATCCGGGAAGGCCACGCCCTCGCGCACCTGCACCACCGGAGACATTTTCTCCAGATTGATCTGGTGCATGATGCCGTTACCGGGGGGAATCACATCGACGTTTTCAAATGCGGTTTTGGTCCAGTTGATAAAGTGGAAGCGATCTTCGTTACGACGCTCCTCTACCGCACGATTTTTTTCAAAAGCATCCTTCTCAAACCCGGGGTGCTCTACCGCGAGGGAGTGATCCACAATCAACTGGGTGGGAACAACTGGATTTACCTTGGCGGGATCACCGCCTTTATCGGCAATGGCATCGCGCAGACCGGCCAGGTCTACCAATGCGGTTTGACCGAGGATATCATGGCACACCACTCGCGCCGGGAACCAGGGAAAATCCAGCTCGCGTTTACGCTCGATAATCTGCTTCAGGGAGTCGGTCAGTTTTTCCGGCTCACAGCGACGCACCAGGTTTTCCGCCAGAATACGTGAGGTATACGGCAGTTTGGCATAGGCTCCGGGCTGGATCGCGTCAACGGCGGCGCGGGTATCGAAATAATCGAGGTCGGTACCGGGCAGTGATTTGCGGTAATCAGTATTCATAGCTAGGTAAATCAGTTCAGTCGAATCTTTTTAAAATCGTGTCTCTTCTGAGAGAGGCTCCAGATCACCCCAAAAGGCAACCTGAAGCCGGCACACTGGGTGTGCCTCATTTCAATAGTGAAATGAAAATTAACCGCGCTCGGCGATAGGCGGTACTTCGCGCGGCTCAACACCTACATATTCAGCGCTCGGGCGAATAATGCGGTTGTCTGCACGCTGTTCAAATACGTGGGCAGCCCAACCAGTAACACGCGACATTACAAAAATCGGCGTGAACAATTTGGTGGGAATTCCCATAAAGTGATAAGCGGATGCATGGAAAAAGTCGGCATTACAGAACAACTTTTTCTCGCGCCACATGACTTCTTCGCAGCGTACGGAAACCGGGTACAAGACCTTATCGCCCACATCTTCAGACAGTTTCTCAGACCAGGCTTTGATGATCTCGTTGCGCGGATCGGATTCGCGATAAATCGCGTGGCCGAAGCCCATGATTTTCTCTTTGCGCTCCAGCATACCCAGCAGTTCTTTCTCTGCTTCATCCGGGTTGGCAAAACGCTCGATCATTTCCATTGCCGCCTCGTTGGCGCCGCCATGCAACGGGCCACGCAGAGTGCCGATGGCACCGGTAATGCAGCTAAACAGATCAGACAGAGTAGAGGCACAAACACGCGCAGTGAAAGTGGACGCGTTAAACTCGTGCTCTGCGTAGAGGATCAGGGAAACATTCATCACCTGCTCATGCAGGGCATTGGGTTTCTCACCGCGCAGCATATGCAGGAAGTGGCCGCCGATGCTGTCATCGTCGGTATCCGTTTCAATGCGCACGTTGTCGTGGGTGAAACGATACCAGTAGCAAATGATGGAGGGAAAAGCAGCCAGTAAGCGGTTGGCTTTTTCCAGCTGCTGCGCGAAGGACTCTTCCCCTTCCAGGTTGCCCAGCATGGAGCATCCAGTACGCATTACGTCCATCGGATGGGCATCGGCAGGAATACGCTCCAGCACTTCTTTCAGTGCTTGCGGCAAACCGCGCATACCTTTTAATAAGGCCTTGTATTCCGCCAACTGGTCGCTGGTGGGCAGCTCTCCGTAGAAAATCAGGTAGGCAACTTCTTCAAACTCGCAGTGTTGGGCCAGGTCTTTGATATCGTAACCGCGGTAAGTGAGGCCAGAGCCGGATTTACCTACCGTGGACAACGCAGTTTTACCCGCTACCTGGCCACGCAAGCCGGCGCCACTCAATGCTTTTTCTGCCATCTTCCTTATCTCCCCTTTGTAGGCACAGTTTCTGTGTTCGTCCGAAAACCGCCATGCAAGCAACCTAACCCGGCATCTCACACGGTTTATAAAGTGAATTACTTCTTGAACAGCTCATCGAGCTTCTGCTCGAATACGTGATAATTGAGGTAGTCGTAAAGCTCCTCGCGGGTCTGCATGGTATCCACTACCGCTTTCTGGTCACCATTTTGCAGAATGCTGGTATACACATTCTCCGCCGCACGGTTCATAGCTCGGAACGCCGACAGCGGATACAGTACGATATCTGCGCCGGCTTCGCCCAACTCTTTGGCGTTATAGAGCTCGGTTTTACCAAATTCGGTGATATTCGCCAGAATCGGCACGTTCAGCGCGTCTTTAAATGCGCGATAGTGCTCCAACTTGGTGACGGCTTCCGCAAAAATACCGTCTGCGCCGGCTTCGATACAGGCCTGAGCGCGCTCTACAGCGGCATCCAAACCTTCTTGAGCGAAGGCATCAGTGCGGGCCATGATAAAGAAGTCATCATCGGTGCGTGCATCCACGGCAGCTTTGATGCGATCCACCATCTCCTGCTTGGAAACAATCTCTTTATTTGGGCGGTGACCACAGCGTTTCTGTGCCACCTGATCTTCGATATGCACCGCTGCGGCACCGGCGCGAATCATTTCTTTGACAGTACGGGCGATGTTAAAAGCGCCACCCCAGCCGGTATCGATATCCACCAGCAACGGCAGCTCACTGGCTGCAGTAATACGACGCACATCCTCTAGCACATTGTCTAGGCTGGTCATACCCAGATCCGGCAGGCCGTAGGAGGCATTGGCAACACCAGCACCGGAAAGGTAAATCGCCTTGTGGCCAATACGCTCGGCCATAATGGCGGAATAGGCGTTTATGGTGCCAACCACTTGAAGCGGTTGGTTCTCGGCAAGGGCGCTGCGGAAACGCGCGCCGGCGGAAGGCTTTTGGCTCATGCTCTACCTCAGTTTATTTTCAATATTCTGCCTGGAAGCACGGATATGTCGGCGCATCAACAGCTCCGCCAATTCACCATCCCCCGCTTCTATGGCTTCGATAATGTGGCTGTGTTCGCGAAAAGCGCGCTGTGCCCTGGGGCTGGCCATGCCCAGCTGGTAGCGATACATACGAACACGGTAATACAGACGGTTGCACAGGGTGTCGATCAGCAGATCATTCTTCGAGGCCTGCACAATACGGAAATGGAAGTCGAAGTCTCCCTCCGGCTGAAAATACGCCTTACCGGCTTGCAGCTCTTCCTGCTGTTCGTGGCGCGACAACATCTGGCGCAGTTCCAACAGGTCTTCCTCGCTGCGCTGCTCGGCGGCAAGGCGGCAGGCCATACCCTCCAAAGCTTCGCGCACTTCGTAGAGTTCCAGCAGACCACGCTCACTCAGCTCCACCACACGGGCACCTATGTTTACCCGGCGCTCCAGCAAACCCAGAGACTCCAAACGCATCAGGGCTTCACGCAAACTGCCGCGACTGGCATTGAAGCGGCGGGCCAATTCCGGCTCACTAATCTTGCTGCCTGCAGGTATGCGACCTTCCACAATTTCACCGCGCAAGGTCAAAAACAGGCGCTCAGCCAGGCTCTGATGTGGCTCCCGCAAGGGGCTATTGGCTCCAGTGACACCCATATGACTTTAACATTGTCGACAATTCTTTGGGATTGCAGACCATAAATGAGTGCGACCTGGGCGTCAACTCGAATCCACATGACTAATTGTTGACAATTAATGGCGCAAAATGACTTCTATCACGGTGGTAGTTTTGCCATCACTAAGTGGGCATAATAGCGCCCGCGCCAGATACGGCATGCCCTACCACCCTGGGCGCTCTATGCTTATCTGGGGTAGGGAAAAAATCCCGACGAACGAATTTTCCAAACCCCGGTACAGCACTCATTAACAAGGCTGCCAGCACCCAGGTTTCAGATAGAGTTATGCCGAAGAGTATTATCAGGCGATGGCTGCCAAGCCCCGAAGAAATCCGAGCCAAGAATGGGCTCAAGTTTCTGGGGACTCTTCTCCACGATCCCAACCTATTTCACCTGAACCGACACTCAGTTTCAGTCGCCTTTGCCGTTGGCGTGTTCACCAGCTTCCTGCCCTTGCCAGGGCAGATGATTATTGCCGCACTGCTCGCTCTATGGCTGCGCTGCAATCTTCCACTGTCGATTATTTTGGTGTGGATCAGCAATCCGGTGACCATGCCGGCAATCTTCTATAGCACCTACAAACTGGGCGCATGGATTCTGGGCACGCCCCCGGTAGACTTTGATATCGAGCTCTCGTGGGAGTGGTTGACGGAAGAAGTAGGGAAAATCTGGATGCCGCTGTTTTTTGGCTCAGTGCTGGCGGGGGTTTTCTTTGCCACTGTTGCCTATTTTTCTATGCGCGCCCTATGGCGCTGGCATGTAGTAAAACGCTGGAAGCTACGTATTGAGCGCCGCTCTGCGGTCAGCAGCTAGCCTCACTTCCAAAACACTTGTCGACCCAACCCAAAGCCGCAGCGCCTGCTGCTATGGCCAGCAGTGCTGGCAGGGCATAATCGGTGACAGCCCCCAATGCCAGGGCTACAAAAGTACCCAGCAAAAAAGATATGGATGCAGCCTTAACCCGACTTCCTGCGGCGGTTAAGGCCACCACCCAAACCACCACCAAGGAAGAGATCATGGCACCCAGGCAGATCAACCATAGAGGTAAAACCTGCCAACCTGCGGCATAGCACACAGATCCTTCGCGCATACCATCCGGGCAGAAGGTCATTACCCGCCAGTTTTCAAATTTCAGGCTCGCCACAAGAACGAGGACCCAGGCAGTAAGTGCCGCCGGTAGCGGCAGCAGCTTGCGCAAAACATGGAAAGCCTTGCTCGGCACCAATCAAAACCGCCTATTCGTTTCGCAGCGCAGCGGCAGGCTGCACACGACTGGCCTGGAACGCAGGATAGAGCGTGGCCAGCAGACTGAGCAGGAAGCCCGCACCAACTACTAAAGCCACATCTGCCCAAGATAGTTCTGATGGCAGATAATCCACCGGATACACATCGGACTTAAGGAACTGAATGCCTAATGTGGATTCAAGGCCCGCCACCAGGTCGGTGACCGCCAGTGAAGCCAGGACCCCCAATACACCGCCAACGAGTGCGCCAACTAGTCCCACTAACGCCCCCTGACTGACAAAGGTGAGGAGAATCTGCCGCGTGCTAGCGCCCATTGTGCGCAGAATGGCGATATCCGAGTGCTTGTCGATTACCACCATCACCAAAGTCGAGACCACATTAAAAGCGGCAATGGCAATGATCAGCAGCACCAGCAACCCCACCAGATTGCGGGACATCTGGATCGCTTGGTAGAGATTACCGTGGGTGCGACTCCAATCAGTTCCGTAATAGCCATCGCGAGGCAGGTCTTTCAACAGCCGCCGCATAATCCAGTTGGCTTCCAGCATTTCGGTCATACGTAACTGGATGCCTGCGCCACCCTTTTGGCCAGCCAGGCCCTGGGCCTGCTCCCAGGAAACCAGGGCCAACGATTGATCCAGAACTGTCCCAGAATGAAAGACCTCCGCCACCTTGAAACCGGCCACACGTGCGGCGCGACGGCTACCCGAGGCCGCATCGTTATTGGGCACTATCAAAGACAGGTAATCGCCCTGCTCCACCCCCAGTTTTTCTGCGATTCCGCGCCCGAGAATTACTCCCGGCTCGGAATCATCAAGCATGGCTGAGAAAGCATTAGGGCTGAGGAAATCATTAATATTCGATACATTGACGATGGTGTCCGGATTTACGCCCTGCACCAACAGTGGTGTAACCTCACTGCCACGACGAGCCAGTGCGTTCACCTGCCAAACTTCCGCCGCGGACTCCACCTCAGCATCCGCCGCCAATTGATCGCGCAGAGCAGGCCAATCCACCGCCACAGTGGCGTTATAGATAGTCGCGTGGGGCATGATGCCAAGAATACGCTCACGCAGCTCGCGATCGAAGCCATTCATTACCGACATCACCACGATCATCAAGGCAACGCCGAGAATCAGACCAATCATCGACAGGCCGGAAATAAATGACACCAGGCCTACGGAGTCATCGCTGCGGCGCTGGGCTCCGGCATAGCGCAGGCCGATAAAGGCTGGGAGTGGCTTAAACATGATCACCTTGGTGCCAATTACTAAGAAGCTCGCCATCCACTAGGTGCAAGCACCGATCCAGGGCCGCGGCAAGGTCCGGGTCATGGGTGACAATCACAAAGCTGATACCCATCTCCTGATTGAGTCGGTCCATCAATTTGTGAATCTCCCCTGCCGTGGTTCTATCCAGGTTGCCAGTGGGCTCATCCATCAGCACACAGGCAGGGCGAGTCACCAGCGCCCTCGCAATCGCTACACGCTGGCGTTCTCCCCCGGAGAGCTGCGAAGGCTTATGATCAACCCTCTCACCCAGGCCTACCGCTTCTAGCATGGATTTGGCCTCGGTTCGGGCATTGGCCACACTGTGCTTACCGATCAGCAGTGGCATTGCCACATTTTCCAGGGCACTGAATTCATTGAGCAGGTGGTGAAACTGGTAGACAAAACCGAGACTGCTATTACGCAACCAGCCGCGCTCATTGGCATTGAGTGTCGCCAGGTTCTGAGCGGCCACCCAAACCTCTCCACTACTCGGCGTATCCAACCCGCCGAGTAAGTTGAGCAAGGTCGATTTGCCGGAGCCCGAGGCCCCCACGATGGCAAGCTTCTCACCCCGCTCTACTTGCAACTCCACACCACGCAGAACCTCAAGATCTCTGCCGCCCTGGCGATAGCTCTTGCGCAGCTGGCGGCAGGCCAGGACAGCATCACCGGGAGCCGTTGCCGGCCTCGCCTTCTCAGTGTCTATTTCCACTCGACTATTCATCAATATTTGCCGCTTCCAAATTCTGAGAAACCACTTTAGATACTGATCGTATCTATATGATTTATATGACAATTATTCGTAACGCAAAGCTTCCGCTGGCTCGATTTGGGCCGCCCGCCATGCGGGCAGCAGTGTCGCTAATAAACTCATACAGATAGCGGCGGATAAGACTACCACTGCATCGCCAACACGAAACTCCGATGGCAAATAGCTCACGAAAAATACCCGCGGATCAAAAATCTTGGCGCCCAAAAGGTTTTCCACCCAGCTCACCATCTCGGTGAGATTGAGCGCGATTAGGATGCCCAGCAAGGCGCCAGTAAATGCGCCTATCAGCCCGATCGCGCTGCCCTGCACAACGAACACTGCCATTATTTGGCGTGAAGTGAGCCCCAGGGTTCTGAGCACGGCGATATCGGAGCGCTTGTCCGCCACCATCAGCACCAGGGCCGAGACAATATTAAAAGCCGCTACGGCTACGATGATCATCAACATTAAAGTGACCACCGTCTTCTCCATCTTCACCGCCTGAAACAGGCTTCCCTGGGAATGGCTCCAATCCTCACCACTAAAACCCTCTCCGAGGGCCGCAGCGTAGGGCTCAACCCTACCCAGGGCATTATCCATATCGTCAAAACGCAGCTGTAATCCCTGCACCCTGCCGGACATGCGCATTAATCGGGCTGCATCCTCTACATTCATCAATGCCACATTTTGGTCCACCTGAGCGCCTACCGAGAAAACTCCGGCGACGGTAAAGCGTTTGGTGCGTGGGAAGATACCAGCGGGAGTTACCGCCACCTCGGGCAGGGTCAGAGTGACGGACTCGCCGGGCAGCACATTGAGCTGCTGAGCGAGAATACGGCCGAGCACTATTTGGTAACTGCGGGGCTGCAACTCATCCAGGCTACCCATCACCATATGCTCGCCAACTTCAGAGACGTCGCGTAGGGCCTTGGGGTCTACACCTTGGAACTCGACCCCGTGGCTATCGCCGTAGGCGCTCAACAGGGCAAACCCTTTTACAAAGGGACTCACCGCCTCCACATGGGGCTGCTGTTCAAGCTTCTGAGCCACGCCCTGCCACTCTTGCAAGCCGCCTTCGCGCTCGATAAAGCCGTGGGGAACCACGCTCAATATTCGTGTTTTCAACTCACGATCGAAGCCGTTCATCACAGAAGTCACGACGATCAAGGCAAGAACGCCTAACGCCATGCCAATCAGGGAGAAGCCATTAATAAAGGAAATGAACTGCTGCCTGCGGCGGGCAGCCACATATCTCAGGCCAATAAAAAGGGGGACAGGTTTTAACATAGAGCCGATTTAAACGGAAAATAGTCAAGAAATCCAAGGATTTAGACAACTTCAGCGCTTGGGAAAAATTTTTAGCTTAGCCCGCAGGCGCTGCAGCTCTGCCTCGCTCCAATCCGGAGGCTCGGTCAGGGCAATCCAGGCGAGCGTGTATCCTGCTGCCGAATAGCGGTGTCCGAAATCCCGTGGTGTGACCCCTACATTAAAGTCCGCTAACAGCTGCAACATAGTGACAACAGGGAACCAGCGAAGGTCCGGAGACACATCGGGCCCTCTGGGGCACTCCAGCCAGTCAGGTCTGCGAAACGCCCAGCGAAAGTCAAAAAAGACAATCGGATCACTAGCATGCTGCAGGAAGGCGATACGGAATCTACCCCAGGGCTTCTGCCCCAAATAACCACCGTACTGATTTCCAAAGCGCACCACCTCTCCCCCTTTAAACTGGGGGAGCCAAGCGGGGGTGCCGGGATCACGATTATCGGTAATCATTCTCCAGGACCGCATACTAAACGGAGGGCCAGCCCAAAGAGCACCATTAATGGGGCTATCAATCACATCGTAGAACTGAAAGGAGTCTTCAGAGAGCTTGGCTCCTAAACTTAGCCCGTATAGATAAAGTCTGGGGCGAGTGTTTACCGGTAGCTCCTCCCAGTAATCGTAAATCACCTTGAACAGTATGCGAGCGGATGTTCTGATCGACTGAGCATCTGTAAACAATACGATGGGGCCCGGTAAATACGAGTACTGTACGGCCACTGTAGCTACATCTCCTCGGTACAGAAATTCAAGAGAATTCACTGCCCCTGGGTCGATCCAGCCATCCCCAACCGGGGTTGCAATCAGCAAAATTTCTCGCTCAAACGCCTTTACGCGCTTCAACTCTTCAAGTGCCAATAGTGCACGCTGCTGTGGCGTGTCTGCTGAGTGCACTCCCACATAAACTCGAATGGGGTCCATGCCCTCCCCTGCAACCTCCCGAATATCCTCCGCAGATGGCCCAAGAGACAAAAATCGGCGCCCCTCATGTCCCAACCTATCCCAGGCAAGTAGCGAGTTCGCTCCACCTGACTTGCTGGGATCTTGCGGAGGCGGCAAGTTCGCAACAACAATCAGATCCAGCTTTTCATAGATAAGTGAGACTGCATAGAGGCCCGACTGCAACAACACTCCATTCAACACACTCCAATAAAGCAACAACGCGACAAGCAGCCCAGTAAGGGCTGCCACCCTTGGAGGGATGGTCTTTTCTAAACGGGCAGATACGCGCAAAACCACCCTGAGAAAGCCTTTGCCTGCCCATCTAAAGAGCAGGAATACGCAGAGCGCAACAACACCAATCGTAATTGGGGCGACGCCAGAAATTGCCGGCATGCCCATCAATGAGCGCACTGAATTCTGCCACTCCGTCCCCTGCCTAAGAAAAACTAAAATAAGGCTGACACCCAAAATAATTATCAGCCCCCTCAGTATTTGTCGCTGCCGATGGTCTAGCGGGATATCGGGAACCCCCAAATACTTCCAAACATAGCGGACCAGCACAGACAGTGAATATCCAACGGTGAATGAAAAACCGGAAAGAATACCCTGCACATAGGCATTGCGAGGAATCAGAGAAGGAGTGAGGCTCAGAGCGAAGCATATCGCGCCCAACAGTAAACCTGAAATTGAGAAAGCGGTTAATTTTTGCATTCATGCCGCCGATAAGCTTGAGCCCCAGATCAAAATGGCTTGCGCCAACTTCTCACTGAACAGCCCCATGTAACCCAATAAACAGCCAGAAATGTTTTTGATCTTGAAAGAGTACCTTCTTACGGCAGACCGCACTCAACGCACTGGATAAGTTCTGAGCTTTTCCCGTAGGCGCTTTAACTCCTCGTCACTCCAGTCGGGCGGCTCCGTTAACGCCATCCAGGCGAGGACATACCCTTCAGGTGCATAGCGGTGCCCGAACCCCAGTGGCGCAACCCCCAAGTTTAGATCTGCCAGTAGTTGCAGCATGGTCACTATAGGAAACCAGTAGAGGTCTGGAGAGACATCCGGCCCTCGTGGGCGCTCCAACCAATCCGGCATTTGAAACATCCAACGCAGATCAAAAAAGACTATTGGATCACTGGCGTGCTGCAAAAAGGCGATTCGAAAGCTTCCCCAGGGTTCCTGCCCTAAATAACCGCCATATTGATTACCAAAACGAACAACCTCTCCCCCCTTAAACTGCGGTAACCAGGCTGGGGTTCCGGGGTCGCGACTATCCGTGATGATGCGCCAGATGCCTGTGCCAAATGGCGGCCCTGCCCAGAGTACGCCATCGATAGGATCATCAATAATGTCATAAAAATCAAAGGAGGCTTCTGATAACTGAGCACCGAGACTCAAGCCAAAGAGGTACAGCCTTGGGCGAGTTTCAACTGGCAGTTCCTCCCAGTATTCGTAGATCACCTTAAACAAAGCCCTGGCGGAATCCAGCCCATATTGATTATCTGTTAATAATGCAATCGGGCTTGGCAAAAAGGAGTATTGGGTAGCAACGGTAGCCACATCCCCTCGATAAAGAAATTCCAGGGAGTTTATAGCCCCAGGATCTAACCAGCCTTCGCCAGTGGGTGTCGCAATTAGCAATATCTCTCTATCGAATGCATTGAGGCGCTTTAGTTCAGCAAGTGCCAGGAAGGCTCTTTGCAATGGAGTTTCTGCAGCCCGCAAACCCACAAAGACCCTTATCGGCTCTTTGCCTAACCCGGCAACCTCACGGATATCCTCCACAGAGGGGCCAAGGGTTAAAAAGCGACGCCCCTGATGCCCGACACTTTTCCAAGTTAATAGAGAGTCCGCACCGCCAACCTTGTTGGGGTCCTCAGGTGCCTTCAGCCCTTCTGCAATTGCCTGATCATGTTTTTCCCAAATGACTGAGACAATATGCACCCCTACCTTCAGGAGCACCCCATTTAGAATGCCCCAGTAAAGTGCCACTGCCACCAGCAACCCAATGAGCAAAGCCACCCTTTCAGGAATATGCACGGATAGATACTTGGTAACAGCATGAATGACTCGGCGAAACCCTTTACCCATCACCCAGAATGTGAGAAAGACCAGCAGGGCCACGGACCCCACGGTAAAGGGCCCGATCCCGGTAACCGGCTGCATACCCATCAAGGCCCGCACCGAGTTCTGCCAGTGCGCCCCCTGCCAAAGAAAAATAATGATCAGGCATATGCAGGCAACCAGCGCTAAGCGTTTAAGCACTCTGCGCACCCCAGGACTGAGAGGAATGTCGGGAAGCTCAAAGTAATTCCACAGCCAGTGCATAAACAAGCCGATCACATAGCCAAAAGTGAAGGAGGTTCCGGCGAGAACACCTTGCATGAGGGCAGTGCGTGGAATCAGAGAGGGCGTAAGAGAGAGAGCAAAGAGAATAGCGCCAAGCAATAGCCCCAGAACTGAGAAGGTTTTTGAGAGTCGCATCCATGCCCGCCCACAGGACTAAGCCCAATGGTCAGCCTAGCACACACATACTCTCCTTCCCCGGACCTTTTTCCCCTACAAGGCGCCTTCTTCGGTATAAAAACGTGAAGAAGTCCAAGTGTTTTGGCATTTTTTCTGTTTTAATGGCCCGGCGTATTCGAACACCTAAATCGGAGAACAATAAATGTTCAGCAGAAATCGCAACGGAGTGGCCCAGATCGCTGGTACCGTGGCACTTCTTTTGGCATTTGGCGCCCAGGCAAAAACCCTGGAGATTCCTGTGGGCTCCCAGGGCGCAGAGCTGTCCTTTGGTGAAGCTCGCGGCATGAAGAAAAACGATATCAGCACACGCCTTGGTGAGCCCCTCAGTATTATGGGCCCCGTCGGCGAGCCCGCTATCACCCGCTGGGAATACAACGACTTCTATGTCTTCTTTGAGCGAGACACAGTACTGCACACGGTGAAGAAGCCGCGCGGCTAGGCCCGTGCGATTTTGGGGCAGGTATCGAATCCAGGCCCCACTCCCTCTTTCCGCAAGCCGCCAAGCGCTTTACCCACACAATCCTGATGCTTTTCAATGGCGCCACCCAAATAGGCCCGCTCTCCCGGCAAGCTTCCAAATTGCCAAGGGACTGGATTTCCCCTCAGCAACAGGTCAATATGCCCGCCGTAACTTCACCTTGGTGGCGTGGTCAGCTTTTAGGCAAGCCGGCAGAACACCACCTTCAGGACTAGCGAGAAACCGATAGAAAATGACAGTAAAAGTCGAATCCGTAGATAGCCTATTAAAATCCACCGGCCGTGAGGGCGAAGAAGTTCGCGTACAGGGCTGGATCAGAACCCGTCGCGACTCCAAAGCCGGTCTTTCTTTCCTGGCAGTACACGACGGCAGTTGCTTTGACCCTATTCAGGTCATTGCCGAGAATCATCTGCACAATTACCAGTCTGAAGTACAGCGCCTGACCACAGGCTGTGCAGTGGATATTGTTGGAACCGTCAAGCCTTCAGAAGGCAAGGGCCAATCGATCGAATTGTTAGCTTCTGAAGTTCAAGTGGTCGGCTGGGTAGAAGACCCGGACACCTACCCAATGTCCCCCAAACGCCACACCATGGAGCACCTGCGCGAACACGCACATCTACGCGTCCGTACTAATGTCAGCGGCGCGGTGGCTCGAGTTCGCAACTGTATCGCTCAGGCGATTCATCGCTTCTACCACGAGAACGGCTTTAACTACGTACACACGCCCATTCTCACCGCCTCTGACTGTGAAGGCGCCGGCGAAATGTTCCGGGTCAGCACTCTGGATATGGAAAACCTGCCACGCAATGAGCAAGGCGCTATCGATTACAGCAAGGACTTTTTTGGCGAGGAGAGCTTCCTCACCGTATCTGGCCAGCTGAATGTTGAGAGCTACTGTCTGGCCCTATCCAAGGTTTACACCTTTGGCCCCACCTTCCGTGCGGAGAACTCCAACACCACTCGCCACCTAGCTGAGTTCTGGATGGTAGAGCCGGAAGTGGCTTTTGCCGATCTGGCCGATGTTGCTGATCTATCTGAGCAAATGCTGAAGTACATCTTCAAAGCCGTACTGGAGGAACGTGCCGACGATATGGCCTTCTTCGCCCAGCGCATCGATAAAGAGGCCATCAGCCGCCTGGAGAACATCATCGAGAATGATTTCGCTCGCATCAACTACTCCGATGCCATCGAAATCCTGGAAAACTGTAAAGAGAAGTTCGAATTCCCCGTCTCTTGGGGCATAGACTTGGCCTCTGAGCACGAACGCTACCTGGCTGAGAAACACTTCAAGAAGCCAGTGATTGTTCTGAACTATCCGAAGGATATCAAAGCCTTCTATATGCGTATGAACGATGACGGTAAAACTGTAGCCGCCATGGATGTACTGGCACCGGGTATCGGTGAAATTATCGGCGGTGCCCAGCGTGAAGAACGCCTTGAGAAGCTCGACGAACGCATGGATGAAATGAACATCCCCAAAGATCACCTCGACTGGTATCGCGACCTGCGCCGCTACGGCACAGTGCCTCACGCAGGCTTTGGTCTGGGCTTCGATCGCATCGTGTCTTACGTAACTGGCATGGGTAACATCCGCGATGTTATCCCCTTCCCGCGCACACCAAAGAACATCTCGTTCTAATTAAAAAGCCCCGCTCTGCGGGGCTTTTTCTTTATCAACCTGGGTTTAGCAAGGTCCTATCAGGCAATCTGGCCCGTTGCCGCCGCAATAATATCATCGCTAGCTTTTTCACTAATCATATACACCGGCACCACGATAAAGAAGCCCGGAATACGTGGAAATACCGAAGCATCCACCACTCGTAAATTATTGGTGCCATGTACCCGGAATTTACTATCCACTACTGCCATTGGATCACTGGCTGGCCCCATTTTATTGGAACACGAAGCGTGGTGACCCCATGCCTGATTTTTAACAAACTGGCCGATTTGCTCATCGGTCTGCACATCTCCACCGGGCAATAACTCCCTGGCTACCTGCTGGCCAACGATAGGGGCCGACATAATATCCCGGGATATTTTTACACCCTCGACTACGGCCTGTAAGTCTTTTTCATAATCACCACTACCCTCATCAAAATAGTGAAAGTTAATCTCTGGGGTGTCCTGCGGATTGGCAGAGCGCAAAGTTACCCGCCCAGCCGTATTGTTAGCATGACCTTTAAGTACGATCCAGGAGAAGCGATCTTTGTAATCCCTTAGCGCCTGAGAATAACCGGGGTAATAACCGTGGAAATCAGAGGGCGCTCCAAAAATAAACAAATCAGGATCTGGTAGGTCGGGGTGGGAGCGCTTCACCAAAGACAGTACTGGACCATTGCCACTGTAGGGGCCTTTATTCAGCCAACCGTAGCGATATCGATTCAGACAGGGGTCACCCTGCTCGCCCCAGGTACAATCCTTGAGAAGGGCCAAATCCTCGGTCATCTCACTAACAATGCCGACTTCGTAGCGATCCTGCAGGTTTTCACCTACACCCGGCAAGTCAACTATCTGATCAATTCCGTGCTGAAAAAGCTCTTGGCTTGGACCCACTCCGGATAATTTCAGCAGCTGAGGACTATTGAATGCCCCTCCCGAAAGAATCACCTCCCTACTCGCCCTCACCTGCCGCATAGTACCAATGGAGCTGGCATCATCGTGATAAGGGTCAGCCTTATAGAGGTTCGCCCCCTCCATAAACTCCACCCCAATAGCCGTTTTACCTTCAAACATCACCCTTGTTGCCAGCGCATTGGTGCGAATATGTAACAGGTTTGGATAGCGACTCTGGGTATCCAAAAGGTGCTCCCGTACGCTCTTGCGACGACTTCTGCTATCTGCAGCCATCGGGGCAATAAAAGGCCCCTCCTCTCCTGAGGCCACATCCCAGTGATTGATATCTAAGCGTAGGTTTCCAGAAATAATCTGTTCAAGGGCCCCCTCCAGTCCGTATTTCGCCAATGCTGCCTTGACGATTTTTAATATTGCCGGGTCTTCCAACAGCAAAGCCGGATTACCTCTGTTAGTAGGAAGCCATCCATCAAAACCATGGCGAGAGGGGTTCGAAAAAATTGGACGGGAAACATATTGGCATCGCTCAAGCCGCTCAAAATATCGCCGCATATTGCTGCTGCCCCAAGAACTATCTCCTGTCGCTTGAGCAATACGGTCAAAGTCATTGTTGTGGGGATAGACAGTAATCAGCGCATGGTGTGTCGTACAGCCCCCTATAGTACTAGCCCGCGGATATAAAACACCTTTACCTGGAATATACTTATCATCCAGCTGTTGTTGATTAAAATCCGCGTAATGCTTAATAAAGAAATCCCAGCTCAGCTTGCGGTCTTCTGACGCAAAAGGGTGCCAAGCGGGAATATTATGTGTGTCATCACTAGGGTCATTGGCCCCCGCCTCAAGCACCAATACCGAAAAGCCCGCCTTTGCCAGGTTTGCCGCTAATGGACCCCCTCCCGCACCAGAACCAACAATTACGTAATCATAAACATCATAAAACTGATTTGAACTACCCGAAAATGCAGAGCCAAACCCAGAAGCAACAGCACCTGCTGCCAAGCCCATTTGAAGGGCGCGCTTGGTAAAAGTTCTTCGGTCAATGCCTGCTAGATGATTTTTTTTCTCCGGCGTTTTCTTCTTATCCATATTAGTTATTCGCTCTAATGTTTTAAAGGCTGCACGACGCACGCTAAGGGATGAAACAGATACAATCTAAAAAACCAATACTAATTATTTAACTCTAAAGCTTTTCAAGCCTATCTAGAACATATTTTTAAGCAACCAGTAAAATCTCGTTTTAAAACGAGCATCGCAAAATGTCAGCACAATGAGTTATAACAAACTAAGCCTTTTCACCACCCAGAACTCCAACCCCAACCCCAACCCCAACCCCAACCCCAAGAGAACCTTCTCCAACAACGTCTCTATCAAAGCCATTACCCTCATAAACTGGAATTTTTGATTAACTTACGAGTTGAACTCCCCCGGAGTTACAAAAGGCGACAAAATGTGAACTAGTGTGAACTTTACACTCGCCAATTATCGAATTTTATAAAATATAACAGTTAAACAATCGTACTTGTTGCGCCAAACACCAAGCCACAGTTATGATTCAAGTCAAGAAGCAAAAAAATTAAAAAAAACACTTCTGCTTTCAAAAAAGTAGAGAAGATAAAAAGCTTCTGAATTAGCAACTATCAACAGCTATTGACCAATGGCCAAATTGGTTTTAAAAGGGAGAAAGAGATGTCCCTCAGAGAAATCTATATTGACTCCAATTCCTTACCAAAATTTGGTTATTCCAGAGAGCAGGATGTCAATATGCTGACATCTAATCTGGATACTACCTTTCTAAATAATATCAGCATCGTTATTGCAAACGGAAAAGGAATAAGAATCTTCGACCAAGAGAGCATTAATCAATCAACGCTCATCGGATGGGTCTGTCGCTTCCCTGCCGGAACAACCCCTCCAAACGGCCTAAGAATTACTGAACAAGGCCCTGGGCAATATTACATTTCCCCTGAAAGAAATATGACAGCAACACGTTTTATCGAACTGCTGAAAGAAATGTCTCTGAAAGCAATAACTCTTTTCAAAAGAGCCGATAAAGCCATTTAGTGCTATTAAACACAAGCAAGCAAACCAATAACAATCGAAGGTCTTTACAGCCTACAGACTTACTAAATAATACTGTAGGCAAAAATTAAAAAAGGCTTTTCCCTGAAGATTTTATTTAATCCACTCTCTTTTAATTTACCTTAACTGTAAGTAATACTAAAGAAGTGGCCACTTAAACGTTCCTTTTGAAAATAACTACGGATTTAAATCAACATCAATTCGTTTTGCCTTAAAAAACCACCTTAAAAAGAACCCAATAGAAACAACCCCCTATATTGAAGGAGAATACGCTATGCCCAATCAAGTCCGGAGTCGCACTACTGCTACCAGTTGCAATGACATGCTCGCCGATCTGAGCACCGCTCTGGGAGTACCTCAAGCCAATATGCGTTGTATAGGTGTTATGATACAAGCAGGTAAAACCCTAACGTCATTTAGTAATTTTAAGAAGACCATAGGCGGTGGACATGTATCACCATTTGTTGTGGACGCCAACGGATTACAGAGCTGGGACGAAGTCTGCGACAGCAGCTGGCAAACCTGGGCACAAAACTCTGCCACTGGTGAAACCCATGGGACTGTAAATGATGTTATGTTCTACCCAAGCTCAGCAAATGACATCACTATCTATGTACACCCTGCTACAAATACCGAAGTAGCAACTGTTGTAAATAGAGCCCAACAGCTCTTGAACGCCACCAATCTTGTTTATAACCACAACCCAACTCTTACCTCCAGCTTTCCCACAAGTGGAGACTGCGTTACCAAGAGTGCCTGGGTAATGGGGGCCTTCTCCTATTCAAAACCTATGCAAGGTGCAGTAACTCCCTGGGGACAAGCGGTAATCTATGAAGCCTACACATCACCAGTTAACTTTATGAGTAAATGGGTTAAGATTAAAAACAAGGGCTGTAAGCTTGGTGTGATGAACTAATATCTGGCTATAAGATAAATTCTTTATCAAGGCACCTGCATCTATAACCCGGCGAAGAGTTAGGCAAGTTCTGTTCTCTTTTGCCGGGCCTCTAACTGACCACATCGAAGAGAAGTGTTCGATGCTATAGTTAGTCCAGACGCCCCCTAATAACCACTGCTTGAGGAATATCTAATGGTTTACCTCTTTATGCAGGCCTCAGTGAAAGATTTTGATAAATGGCAGGGAGTCCTTATAGACTTCATGCCAATTTTAAAGCGAATGGGCAGTACAAATACATCAGTGTATCAAGAAATAGGCAGCCCCAATAATGTGACCGTGATTCATGAATTCACCTCCAAGGAGAAAGCTGAAGCATTCGTGAACAGTAACGAGTTACATGACTCCCGAAAAGAGGCTGAAGTCATAGGTACACCTAAGATTTGGTATACCGAAATGCTATAAAAAGACTAGCTTCATATACACACCAAGGTACCCTCCACTACTTAGGTTTCACCTATTTACTATGAGCAGATGATCAAAGAACTTACCTAAATTCAATGTCGTGATGCATTAGTGCATCTTCCACTGATCCTGATAAAGCCACCTTAAACCTTTTGCCAAGCCAATTGGAAAGGTTGAATAGTGATCAGCCCCGCTTACCACCTCATCATTGAGAGACATACCCTGATAATTTCGTGAACGCAAACGCCCAACAAAGGCCTTGTGACCGCCCACCATGTCATGATTCATCCCCCCGTTTTCTTTAGTCTCCAGAGCACCAGTTGCAAGGTAAATATTTGCACTTAATGATTTATTCCTTTTTGAATACGCCTCCTCAATATCAAAAATCATTTCATTTTTATACCAAAGCGATGGACTAGTGAGAATATAACTGGAAAACAGATCCGGCTTATTCAACAATACCCAGGCTCCAAATGACCCGCCTAAAGAATGACCAGCCAAGATTCTTTTTACAGGATTTGCACGATAATTTTTCTCTACAAACGGGATAACCTCTCCCTCAATAAACCTAAGATATTCTGGAGCACCGCCGGTCTTGTAGCGCCTCCAACTTTTATCAACCACCGGGGTAAGATCCCGCACTCGACTAAACTGTCCCAGCTCCCCTTGCGCAAAAGAGATACCGATTACAATCGCCTTATTCATACTTTTCAGATGTGTCACACCTGCAGCGACTTTGAAAGTATAAGGGCCATCATTTAGATAAAGGGTGGGATAAGTTCGATCACTCTGAGAATCATCATAATACCCAGCAGGCGTTTTAATGTATAAATCATATGTTCGCCCTAATATTTTTGAATGAATTGTAAAAACCTCAGAACTATCTAGCTCAAAAGCTCCAGGCTTGGGAACAACAAGCTCTTCAGCCAGCACAGGAACGGAATATAGGAATAACACGACTACAATACATTTTAACTTATACACACCCTACTCCTCAGAGTTTACTTTTATACCCCAAAAACCTTTACCTACCCAAATAGCAATCAGATCATAAAAGCATTAATTACCACAGGTATATGAGAGACATGCGGCATAGAAGCGAAAATAAGAAATTACCTGGCAACAAGTAAGGAGTTTAGATTTTTATATCCAACCGAGACCATTATCTCACTCAAAGGTAAATCTCAGGCCTCTGCTTTCCTACTCTCATTATTAATAAACGATCACTACCGGAACCAAACATGCAGTACAGCTAAGCTCAAGCTCTGCCGCCCACATAAGATAGAAAAAATGCTCTATCATTTATACTGGGCCCCTAGCTCAAACAAATAAATAATTTTTCAGCTTTTAAGTGCCTTGTAGACCCTTAAGGTTTCATCTACCGCCTCAACAAATTCATAAAAACGCTCCAAACTTTTTCCTGTTAAACGATCAGAAGTAGGAAGATCTAATCTAAGTGGATCTATTGCTTTACCATTTTTATGAATTTCATAATGTAAATGCCGCCCCTTAACCCTACCTGTAGCCCCGAGATAACCTATCACCTGCCCTTGCTTCACTTTCATACCGGCCTTGATACCCTTGGCATAACCTTTAAGGTGCGCATAAATAGTTTGAATGCCCGATTTATGGGCAATGCGAATATAATTTCCAAAGCTACCAAAGTAAGAGGCCCTTTCTATAGTGCCATCTCCAGCAGCAAGTATTGGTGTACCTGATGGAGCACCAAAATCAAGGCCATTATGCATTCTTGTATACCCCAATACTGGATGTTTACGTCTGCCGTAATATGATGATAGACGTGCATTCTTTAGCGGAGTCTTCATGAGGAAGCTTCTTGAGCTTTTTCCACTAGGATCCAAGTAATCAACAACGCCTGACTCACGATCTTGATAGCGATAAAGGGAAACGGAATCACTTTCTAGAGAAATCTTAGCAACATGTATTGCATTGAAAACTTCATCACCCTCTATATCATCCCGCAAAGTACTATAAAAGATGGAAAAGCGATCACCTGAACGAATCTCACGCTGAAAATCTATCTCGTAACTTAAAATTTCATTCAGCTTAGTCAGTATCGCATTATTCAGACCAAGCTGTAGACCAGACTTATATAAGCTACCTGCAATCTCACCTTCCACATAATGTTTTTGCAAAGTAGTTGGGTTTTTCTTCTTGAAAACGATGAGTTTTTGACTAGATTTCTTAATCTCTAGACTCTCAGCAAATGCCAATTTCACCCCAATACTTTGAAACTGTGATTGCTCATCAAAAGTTAATTGAAAAACCTTCCCCACTGGTATTGCATTGACATCAAAGTGCTCAGATAAAAGCTGTATGACTCTATATGCATCTTTATTACCAACGGAGTTTTCAATAAGCAAGGATAACAAACCCTGATTTTTAGCAAGCGATACGGACTTTATTCGGTCATATTTATTGGTAACAAGGGGTACACCACCCATTTCAGACTCATCAATTTGAGTATTTTCCACCCTCAAATAGAACCTATCCGTTTTTGCCAAATAAAATATAGACAGAACATCTTCATTAAGCTTAAAGACACTCTCTTTCTGATCAAATGACTTTGCCTGAAGTACCTTTGGGTATAGCAGTACCATCATTAGAATATAAATCAATTTAAGAGTAATTCTGCCAAAAGAAAACGGTATTCTTTCAGAATCAGCATTTCCAACTAGACACTTTTTCATATCTCAACCAAGCCACAATGCAAGCAAATGTTCCGGATCAACTCTTTCACCTTGCTCAATCAACTCAAAATGAAGATGAGGACCTGTTACTTTCCCGGTAACACCAACTGTTCCAATCTTTTGTCCGGCTTTCACATTTTCACCAACCCTCACCTCCCGAGAATCTAAATGCGAGTAAAGTGTCTGTGTATTATCTCCATGATCAACAATAATTATCTTTCCGTAATTTCTATGTTTGTACTGATCAGTTGAAACAACAACAATTCCACTAGCAACAGAAACTATTGGCGAACCCAGCGGAGCTGCGAAATCCGTACCAAGGTGAGGTTTCCTTCTGAACTCCTCTAAACCTCCAAATTGACTGCTTATACGTGCACCTTCAACCGGGGCTATCCATGTTTCTTTTTTAGAGCTAGCGATTGAAAAGCTAGAATTTACAAAAACTCCAAAAAATATTAGAAATATGGTAAAAAATACAAGTGCTCCCCTAAAGATCCCTGAAACCAATCTATTAAGCTCAGAACTTTCACAAGCAGCCTCCCTGATATTCACCACTCTCTTTTTAAAAAAAGTTAACTGATTAGCCTCTTCAAATACTGAAAAGGCAGCAACACCCTTACAGCTGGTTTGCCCAGAGCACAGCTGTAATGTTCGCAGCATTGCCTGGGCATATACTCTTCCACTTCCTATTTCGGAGGATTTTAATACTTCTCGGTCGCAGGATAGCTCAATAGCCCATAACAATTGCTCTTTAGCCCACCTAACAAATGGAATGAACCATAAAAAACTCACCAAAACATGGGCAACCATAATAAGCAAGGGGTCTCGCCTTCTTATATGGGTTAATTCGTGCTCCATAATTAATTGCCTTTCCTTGGCATCCATCGATATTAGATAACCAGGCAAAACGAGCCTCAAGTTAAGCAAACCAAAAACGAAGGGTGAGCACTGAGCCTTTGTAACAATTAGTTTTACATTATTTTTAGACAGGTAATCAGACTGCTTACTGGTTAGCAGATTACTGGCAACTTGTCGCTTGAGGTCCACCTCATTAGCAATATCCAGCATTTTAACCAATCGACTATGCCTTCTAAACATCATTATCAGGCTTAGTAATACCCCGCCAAGATACAAAATCATCCAGGAGCCCGTTAGAATGTCGATATAATTCAAAGTTAGTGTTTTATTCTCCAGCTGAGCACTTTCAATTACTGTATAACTAAAAGCCGCCTCTGGAGGCGTAAGATCATATCTAAATTCAGGCACCAAGCCCGTTGAAAAGAAACCCAATAATTGCGCAAGAAAAAATGGCAGACTAATCACACATAAAACACACACCCAAAAGCTACGCCAGCTAGTAACACGCCTAGACTTAAAACTGGCCAGAGAGGTTATTGCTCTTACAGTGATATAAATGAAGCATGCCCAAATTACGGAAAATATGGATGTAACAAAAAGATTGGGCGTAAAGAATGACAACGAGGATAGTAATTCCTGCATATAATCTCACAGCCTCCCCGATTCAGTCTGCTTCAGGCCAAGCATTCAACATTTCCTGTAGCTCTTCCAGGTCTTGGTCATCCATTAATTTACTGTTAGCAAACATAGCTATAGGAAGCGGACCATCCAGCTCAAGAACCCGCGAGGCGAAGTCTGTGGCATATTGTGCAAGTGTTTCGACCTTTTCAAGAGCTGCCTTATAGACTTGAATGCCGTGTACTTCAGACTGAATCACAAAAGACTTATCCCGCATTCTATCCAACGTTTTCCTGGTGGATGAATAGGACCAGCAGAGTTCTGATTTCACCTCTTCATGCAATTCTCTTGCACTTAGTGGACTCTGCTTCCAGAGTGCCTTTAGCAAAGTAAGCTCTGAGGGGGAGGGTTTGGCTTCTCTCATTTATTTTCTTCTCGTGACGTTAATCGCATTTTCGCTACACCTAGGGCAAGTATGCGACAAGAGTCGCACGCCGTCAAATAGTAGATGGCTCTACCGGTCTTCATCCCCCGATGATTTTTTGCTCAGCAATAAATGGTGGGAACTAAACCAAAATTGATAACAACCAAGTACGAAGATTCGTAAGCCGTCATCTAGTAATTAAGTGGAATTAGGCTAGAAAGAGTGGATAGTCTGGGAGGCCTAGCTATAAATCAAACATTAGCAAAAACGCACAGGAATTTTTGGATAAACCTTAGTTAACCACTTTGCCAGGGAGTCCGGATTCAAATTCAATCAGAAAACCGCTGCAGAACCTGCAGAGAGTGTATAGGTACTTATATTCATATTCTGCTTTCCAGCCACTCCAACGACAGCTTCACTGACAATCCAATGCATCTTCTTATCAAGCTGAATAGGTCAGCATGACTCATACCGAGACTGCTCACTACACTTCAATATGGGTTCAAGCGGTAAAAATAATAAAACTGGTCGAACGCCTAGACCCACCAAGCACAAAGTTGATTAAGAAAGCCGCATGAAAGATCATACGACTTTCTTCAAGTCTAGGATTAACTAGGCCACAACAAGTGTTTCTTTCTGATGCGAACCTGCCGTGTCTCCCTCCTCCAGGTTTTCCGTAAACCCAAAGTCCTCCAAAATTCCATAAAGCGCCGGCAGCACCAAAAGGATCAACACCGTTGAGCTACTGATTCCAAATACAATACTGGTTACCAGGGGTACCAAAACCTGGGCTTGCAAGCTTGTTTCAAACAGTAGGGGCAAAAGACCAGCGATGGTTGTAAGGGAGGTCAAGAAGATTGCGCGGAAGCGGTCGCGACTGGCTTGGCTTGCAGCACTATGAACATCCATACCCTCGCGTACACGCCGTTTTACAAATTCCACCAATAGGATGGAGTCATTCACCACAATACCGGCAAGAGAGACAAAGCCCATCATACTTGGCATAGACATATTCTGTCCCATAATTAGATGGCCCCAGATAACGCCGATCAACGCTAGTGGAATGGCGACCAATACAATTAAGGGCTCTACATAGCTGCGAAATTGTAAAGATAATATCAGGTAGATACCAATAGCACCGACCAACAAGGCGCTGCCGATGGACTTACCTGTGACTTCACTGTTCTTAATCTCTCCCTGCATATCGACACGAAGACCGGGAAATTCTTTTTTAAGTTCAGCGAGGAATTTCTCTTGGGTATCCCCAAGCACCTGGCCCGCATTAGCTTTCTCAGTGAAGACGTCGGCAAATACACTTACTACTCGTTCACCATCTATTCTCTGAATCCGTGCGTAATCGCGATTCATCTCAACATCGGCAATGGCAATCAAAGGGACGCGCTGCTTGGTAACAGGATGGATAATGACCAGTTCATCAAAACGGCTCAGGGCTCCACGGGAATCCGCATCCATACGCACTTGGATCTCATAGGTTTCTCCCCGGTACTGAATCTCATCAATCTCCATTCCTTGATAAGCCGCGCGTAACTGGTTGGCAACATTACTGGCATCCAGGCCAGATGCGTAGGCACCCTCACGCATTTTTATGTTTAATTGCGGCTTGCCTGGACGTAGGTCATCCACCACATTCACTACACCGTCGTATCCTCGCAGCCAATTCTGCAAGCGAATAGAAACCTCTTTCAGCTGATCCAGCTCCAGTCCGCTGAGGCGTATGTGAATAGCACGGCCCGCGGGACCTAAGGCTGGTTCTTTATAAAGAATCGCGATCGCACCAGGGGTTTCACCTGCAGCCTCACGCCAAGCATGGCGCAATTCATCCAAACTGGTTTTACGCCCTTCCGCAGCCAGTAAGTCGACATTAATCGTTGCCACATGGGGTCCAGTTTCAAAGGCATCACCATTGACACCAAAGGTTACACTTGCGTGATTGACGAGAGGAGCGCTTTCCCTTTCAGAAAATTCAGCGGCTACTAAATCAAGAGCATCTAACTGTTTATCGACCAGTTTTTCCATATCCTGCAAGGAGGTACCCTGAGGCATTAGGATGCGAGCTTGCAGCAAATCGCCCTCCAAAGTTGGAAACCCCTGAAACTTCACAATCCCAGCCGGCAACAAACTTACAGTCAAGAAGAATAGACCGAGCACCCCACCAACAAAGGCGTAACGGTATTTAACGGCCCAATCTGCCGCACGCCCCACACTCTCACGCCAGCCCTCAAAGCGTTTGGCAAAAGCCTTCTTCCAAGCGGGTGTTCGGCTTTTGTGTTCAAGCGCATGGCGCAAGTGTGCAGGCAAAATTAAGAAGGCTTCTAACAAGCTAACAATTAATACTGAAATCAGGACAATCGGCAGCACTTTAAGCACCTGCCCCATATCCCCTTTAATGAAGATCAGCCCACCAAATACCATCACTGTGGTTGCAAAAGAAGACAGGACTCCACGGGCAACGCGCTTGGTCCCCTTCACTACAGCCTCTAATGGGGAGCGGCCATCGCGATGTTCGCTGGCAATACTTTCTGAAAGTACTATGGCATCGTCCATCAAAATACCGATAGCTATCAGTAAACCTACCAAGCTGATCATATTGATGGATACGCCCATGGCGGTGATCAGGGCAAAGGAGCCTAGAAAGGATACCGGCAGTCCCATCACCACCCAGAATACATAGCGACCACTAAAGAAAAGATACAGCGCTAGGGCGACCAGAATCAGGCCCTGCCAGGCATTGGAGATAATCATTTGCAATCGATCGGCAACGATGGAGGCGCTGTCTTGGGTAAGGGTTAGTTTGATCCCCTCGGGCAACTTCGCACTTTCACGATCGACAAAAGCACGCACAGCTTCCAGTACACGCAGGCTATCATCCACACTGTTTTTTTCTACATTGAGCAAGGCTGCGCGATGACCATCGAAAATAATCTTGTCCTCCGCCAGCTCAAAGCCATCATAAATTTTCGCGATATCGCCAAGGCGCACTTCGGCACCATCTTCGCCTTTAAGGACTACAAGATTTTCCAACTCTTCTACGTTACGGCGCTCTTCAGTAAAACGCAGCTGATATTCACGATCAGGTGTGGATACCTTGCCGGCAGGCATATCAATGGCTTGCTGATCAATAATATTGGCCAACTCCATCACACTGAGCCCGTACTGGCGCAGGTTGTAATCGGATATTTCGATCTGCAGCTGATGATCTGAGAAGCCCGAGATACGCACTATAGGGATGGCTGGGTCACGCAGTAATTCGCGGCGATAGTGTTCCGCCAATTGATTCAATTGTGGCAATGGCAGATCGGCACTGATAGCAATACTGACAACGCCTTGAGTGCGCCCCATTTCCTTGACTACCGGGCGCTCGCTCTCTGCTGGCAGCGAATCAATGCTATCAACCGAAGACTCCACATCCGCAACAAACTGGTTCATATCTCCAGCTTCCTGCATTTTCAGGGTCATCAGCCCGAGATTATCCTTAGCTTCACACAGGCGCTCATCAATAAAGCTGATACCGTCAGTGGCCTCCTCCAAAGGAAGGCAAATACTGTCTTCGACCTCAGCAGCGGCGGCACCGGCATAGGGGACGGAAACCTGCACTTCGAATTTATCGATTTCCGGCATGGTTTCGCGCTTCATACTGGGTAGGACAAACAGTCCGCTCAACATGAGTGCAACCATTAACAGGTTCGCTGCGGTGGGGTGTGCGGCAAAAAAACGAATCACTGCAGTGTACCTCCAGTATTCACCACCACGGCCTGCTGGCCGCTGCTCACAGACACGTCCATACCATCAATCGCCGGTATCACATCGGTGACAATAACCTGCTCACCGGGCAACAGGCCTGCACGAATTACCGTAGTATCGCCCTGATGGTAATCCACCTGCACCTGCCGCAGGCGTAACTTGCCATTCTCCACCAGATACACCCTACCCTCATGCAAGGCCCGGCGGGGAATGGCTAGGGCTGGAGCGGAGGGTGCTATTAATTCAACACGAGCATACATGCCTCGAAACAGCGGCGGCTTTTTTCCGGCGAGGGCTTCGCCATAGGGATCGTCTACGGCAACCACTACTGAAAGCGTACGACTGGTACTATCGAGGGCCCCTCCCAAACGTACGACCTGGCCCTTCCACTCATTGTCTCCAGGCCCACCAACCAGAGTGATCCGCGCCTCCAAGCCCAATAGTATTTTGGGAAGCTCTTCTGGCGCTGGCACAAGGTCACTGCCTGGCCTGAGATTACGCAACAGTGGCGCCACATGAAGCATGGGAAGCTCAGCGGCAATTTCCACCTGATCCAGACCACTGGCATCGAATAAGCGCGCATTGCCTGCCACATATTGATTTTCCTCTACATGGACCTCACCAATACGCGCATCGAAGGGTAAGGTTACCTGGGTACGCTCCAGACTGTATTTACTATCCCGCACTTGAGCCTCAGAGCGCGCAATCTGGGCCTCGATTACCTTGCGGCGCGTTGGAAATAAGGAGAGCTGACTGGTTTGGTTTTGCACTTCCTGACGCAGGCGCAGCACATTTTGCTCTTCGACATCCACACTTGAGCGAGAAACCGTGCCCTTGGCCACTAACGTTTGCTTGCGCTCTAACTCTTTCTCACCCAGCTTCAACGTACGTTCGGCAATCTCCAAAGAGCGTTGGCTATTGACCTCCTCCACCTTGAGTTCCTGCAAATTAGCACGGTTAGCTGCCAAATCACTTTCAGCCCTCGCCAAGGCTAATTGGTAGCTAGTATCATCAATTTTCAATACCAGGGTGCCGGCAGGAATAATATTTCCACTCTCTAACTCCGGCGCCGTGTAGACTATCCGACCACTCACCTCAGCATTGGCTTCAAGAAAGGTGCTGGGTTTCACTTCACCGTAAGCTACTGCTTGGGCACGTAGCGGCAGCTCTTGCACCAACACAACATTTACCGGGGTGATCAGTGCATCCTGCACATCGTGGTTGGGCGGGCTCTTACTCATGACCAATGCCATTGAAAGAGAAATACCAACGGCAACAAGAATAGGAAGCGCCAGGCGGCGATTCATCAGTTTCTGTAGTTGGACCTTTTTCATCACCACCAATCTCCCAATATTCGACTGTTACTCGGCTATAGCGTTATTGGCCACTCCATGGAGCAGCAACTTAACGGTGTGGTCAATCCACTTATCGCTGGTTTCTTCATCCAACCTAAAAGAGAAAATCTCCTTGAAGGGATCCCCCGCAATAAAGGGGAATGCAACCAAACTGACAAAAGAAATCGGCATAAGATTAATATCTAAATCTGGACGTAGGTGGCCGGCGCATTGAAGCGCTTGTAAGAGCTCCCGCAACATAGGGCCCAGTACAGATGCCAGCCTATCGGTGAATAAATCGCGCATTCGACCAGGCTTGGAGGCCACCTCCCCCACAATAAAACGAGGTATCCAGGGCTCACGGATATAAAGGCGGATAATACGAGCCATTGCATCCCTTAGGGTTTCTAGACTGGGCTCCTTATCCCCCAGACTCATAGTGAGAAATGCCGGGCCACTCTGCATAAACTGACCGCGTATAACCTCGATAATCAGCCCTTCTTTACCGTCAAAGTGATAGCTGATCATGGCGGAATTTACCCCAGCACCTTGAGCGATCTCACGAATTGAGATATCACGAAACGCTTTCTCACGAAGAAGTCTATGGGCAGATTGCATCAGGGACTCGCGTACCTGCCTTTCACGCTCCGGGTCCCTGGGCCGTCCACGGCCACGACTGGGTGTGGTGTTAGTCAACTTGATATCCAATTTAATTAATCACATGATTAATTAAATTGGATATTTGCCGGGAATACAAGATGAAAAGCAGACTAATAAGTCACAAAACAAAGAGGCTCTCCGAGGCACTCACACAAACAGTACTGCCAGACTGCCCCGTCACTCCAGGAGCCCTTGGCTCATTAGAAAACTGGGGAGCAGCCTTTAGCACCTGGGTACATTTATCGCCAACGGACAGGGAAAGAAAAAGCCAGCGCGTGGTAGCAGGTCAGAACTTCAGGCAAAAACAAAAAAAGGCCCACGAAGGGCCCTCTTAGGGAGGTAAATGACTCAGCAGAAAAAACCTAAAGAAATTTCCTGAGCCATCCATTACTTACAGAGACTTAAATCTAGCCGTAAAGTGTCGCAACACTGGCGGCTCATATTCAAAGGTCAGCCCCTTCAATTCATGTGCTCGATTCTGCAGCTCTATAATCGCATCAGCAATATAGTCCATATGATCATTGGTATATACACGACGCGGAATCGTCAGGCGCATCAATTCCAAATCCGCCTTCTTCTGCTCACCGGTTTCCGGGTCACGCCCCAACAATAAGGAGCCAATTTCCACCGCACGGATACCCGCTTCCAGATACAGCGCGTTAGTTAAAACTTGTGCGGGGAATTGCTCTGGTGGGATATGCGGCAGAATCTTAGCCGCATCGACAAACACCGCATGGCCACCTGTTGGAGACTGAATGGGCACCCCACCCTCGCGCAAACGCTCACCTAAGTAGGCTACTTGGCTGATGCGGTATTGCAGAAAATTTTCATCGGCGGCCTCATAGAGACCCCGCGCCAATGCTTCCATATCACGCCCCGCCATGCCCCCGTAGGTTACAAAGCCCTCCATAGGTACGCAGCGGGTACGCACCGCCTGGAAAAGCTCCTCATGATCACGGATACAACATAGGCCACCAATATTCACCATCGGATCTTTCTTGGCAGACATGGTCAGCATATCGCCGTATTGATACATCTCGCGAATAATCTCCAGGATCGACTTGTCCTGATAACCTTCTTCGCGCTGCTTGATAAAGTAGGCGTTCTCACAGTAACGTGCCGAATCGATCACTACTGGAATATCGTATTTCGCGGCTATCTCATATACTGCGCGCATATTCGCCATGGAAACTGGCTGGCCACCCGAGCTATTGCAAGTTACCGTGGTGATAATTGCACAAATATTATTCGCCCCATGCTCCTTAATGGTCTCGACCAAAAGATCCAGGTCAAAATTACCTTTCCAGTCATAAGCCGTTAAGGTATCAAAGGCCCGCTTGTCCAACACATTAACCGCTTTGCCACCATTCAACTCAATATGGCCCGCGGTGGTATCGAAGTGATAGTTGGAGATAAAGACTGGTGTCGTACCACCACGTACCTGGCGCATACGCTCAATCAGAGCGGGAAACAGGATCTGTTCAGCACCACGGCCCTGGTGGGCGGGAACGGTTAATTTATAACCAAAAAAGTGCTCCACTGCTTGGCACAAGTTGTAATAGTTGCGGCTACCTGCGTAAGACTCATCCCCCAACATCAAACCGGCCCACTGGTTATCGCTCATGGCCCCAGTGCCAGAATCTGTTAGCAGATCAATATAGACATCATCACTGCGCAGCAAGAAAGGGTTCAAACCAGCTTCCGCCAGAGCCTTCTCTCTATCGGCCAAAGTGGTCATTTTGATCGGCTCAACCATCTTAATCCGGAATGGCTCAGGAATACGCTTCATCATTATTTTCCTTATCAATCCTGACAGCGTGAACTGAATTATTGACTCAGTCACACTGCATGCTGTTTTTAACGCGGATATAGTACAGATGAAGTGGTAAATGTGCGAATGAGAAGTGATTGGAAGTAGGATTGCCTTACCTGTGAAGGGCATAGAGGGTATCAAGATACTAGTAGCGTTGACTAACCCTACATATATGGTTTTGACGATTTTTTATAGGCATCTATACCAAACATGAAAAAGATTGCTGGTGATAGAACAGTTGCAAAGAAAAATCTTAGCTACTTACCCTGCCAAAGTAATAACGCCGCCAGTGATTTAAAAATCAACTTCTGGGTAGCCAGGTGCGCCAACTTTTAACATTCTAACTGGATCCATCTCGGCCATTTCTTCAAAGCCTCTCTGAGTAATGGAAGGTCCATCGAAACAGCGTAAACCCAAAAGCGAACCAACACGGACGGGGCTCATCGTAGCCACATTGCTAGGCCCTACCTAAACCCACTCACCGTAAAAGCATACTCACTCGCATGAATATTCATACACGTTTCTACTCTGCCAAAATAACGAAGCACATTCACTCAAGCTCATCTAATTATAATTGAACCTTAAAAGAGCAAAAGACTAACAAATATGGAATTACAGTACCAAATACAGTGCACACCTTGAAGCCAGCTTTATTTACTTATTTAAAACCGTACTGTAAGCTCACCAAAAATTATCGGATAATTTTAATCACGGAGGGATAAATTAATTCAGATATTTTGCCTCAAGCGATCAATCGCTTGAAAAAACTGAAAATTCTCACAACTTCTTTCACACTTCAAGATTTAAGGCTCTTTTTTTCAAGAGACACTATTTCAAAGTGTGACATTTAACACATCAAGTGGGCAGGCCAATAACCTCACTATTTAGACCTTCAGCATCACTTGGTGAAAAAATACAATTATTAAGCAGTAGATTGATATGTTTCCTAAATATGCCTTAGTAACAGCAGCTATTTCTGCAGCCTTCATTGCCTTTGAAGCACAAGCAAAAACCTTCAAATACGAAATTCAAGATATTACTTCATCTAATGCCTCATTACAGTATCCAGGCCTCGACTTAAATGGAGCCAACTCTGCAACACTGATCATTGATCATTGATCAAGCAGATCCTTCATCTCCCGCTGTGATAACCTCGCTAGATGTAAACTTCCCCAATGCGTCCAAATTATCCGTAAGGAATTTCAACTCCACTGATGGATTACACCGGGCCACAGTTGGCAACACCTGGGTATACCGCCAACTCAACATTGAAGTGCATGGTGTAGATTTTCAAAATTCTAGCGATCAGAATATTTACATTGACGGCTTTGTATCTGAAGCAGAGAGTTTTATCGGTGCAAATCAACCAGGAAACCAAGGACAACCATTATTTCATGTCGGAGGTCGCTTGGTTGATGTAACCCCAGGAAAAGTCACTGATATTAAAATTCTTACTCTCGACGGGAACAGGCTCAGATTATCACTAAACGACAAGATAGCGGCGAACCCAAACAACAACCATGAGAGTGTCATCGTTATTGATTCACTATGGTTTGGAAACGGGGAAGCAAAGCTATATATCCCGATCCCTATGGCTAACAATGAAGCTAAATTTGCTGCGCCATACAAACTCAACATATCTACAACTTCTGGTCCTGAAGGGGATGAACACTTCATTCATGTACTCGCAAAAGACGAGCGCGGCAACGAATTCCCCACCGCGGAATTCCCCCTCCAGCATCTGCTCGAGGAAGCTTACCGTAACCACCAATAGTTTTAGTTAAACCCTAATACTCTAAAAGTGGAAATGAGTGGCTTTGCTGGATTTATTTTACAATACTCCTTCAAAGTCACTTCCATATCTATACTCTTTATCCAGAAATGGAAAAGTCTAAAACCAACAGCTCTATAAATTTCCAATTGATCATGCTGAGCGACAACAACGTTGACAAACCTGTTGCTCCCAGCCGACTGATGATAACTACTGATAAGCTCTTCCAATGTCAGGTTGAACATCTCAGATCAGTAACATAAAGCCTTTTAGCGGGTCTTTAACCACCTAAACCAGCGCATTCACTTCCACCTTGATCCCCACCGGATCAAAAAATACCAACTGCCTTAGATTACGGCCCGGTACATCCCTTTGCTCGCTGGCAACACCCATCGAATCCAACTGTTGTTTTATCGGTTGAAGATCCTCGGTGAGGAAAGCCATATGGTCCAAATAGGGCTTTGTAGCTTGTTGCTCAGAGACTTCTCCCTCCATGAGATGGACAATCGGTTTGCCATTACCGTAAAGCCAAAATCCGTTGCTTTTAAGGTTTGGTCGCTCTCCCTCTATAAGACCAAGAACATTTGTATAGAAGTCCCGCACCTGCAGCAGTTGACTCCAAGGTGCAGTGATATTGAAATGGTCCAATTGCATAACGCTTCCCTGTGCTATTTCCTTTATAAGATATAGGCAAAAAATAAACCGTTTACGAGCCAATCACGATCTATTCACAGCATGCCTTAAGAGCCGGGCTTCCTTGCCTCCCCAGTTAAATCTGACTCAATATTGTGATTTAAGCCCAGTAAAATATGTTTGCCGGGCCCAGGTATTAACTACACGACGCCGTTGCGGCGCAGTTGGTTAATTTGCTGCTCATCTTTTCCCAGTAACTCGCGCAGTACTTCTTCGGTGTGCTCACCCAATACCGGTGGAGCCTGCTGGTAATCGAGGGCAGATTCGGAAAAGAGTACCGGGTTGCGAACAGTTTTTACTTTGCCGGCTTGCGGGTGATCCTGCTCCACCACCATACCTCGCGCTTGCACCTGTGGATCGGCAAAGACCTCTTCGAGAGTATTGATCGGTCCGCAAGGCACATGGGCTTCGCTGAGTTTTTCCAACCACCAGGCAGAGTTCTGCTTGCGGGTGGCATTCTCAATTTGAGGGATCAGCTCATCGCGGGCTATTACCCGTGAGGAATTACTGATATAAGCGGGATTTTCTGCAAGCTGTTCTATACCCGCGATCTTACAAAAACGCTTGAACTGGTCGTCGTTGCCAACGGCCAACATAAAATAGCCGTCTTGCGAGGGCACAGCTTGGTAAGGCACGATATTGGGGTGGCCTGTGCCCTGGCGCTCGGGACTTTTGCCCGAGGTGAGGTAGTTCTGGGCCTGATTAGCAAGCCAAGACACTTGGGTATCCAGCAGGGCCAGATCGATATGCTGCCCCACTCCCGTCTGCTGGCGGTGCACTACAGCAGCAAGCACCGAGGAAACCGCATACATGCCAGTCATCAGGTCGGCAACGGCCACCCCCACTTTTTGCGGCCCGGCACCTGGCTGCCCTTCGGGCACACCAGTGATACTCATCAATCCGCCCATCCCCTGAATCATGGCATCGTAGCCGGCGCGGTTTTTATAGGGGCCGGTTTGACCGAAGCCGGTAATGGAACAATAAATCACTCCAGGATTAATGGCCTTGATAGCGTCATAATCCAGGCCGTATTTTTTTAGGCCACCTACCTTGTAGTTCTCCAGAAGAATATCGCAGCGGGCAGCCAGTTGTTTAATCAAGTCCTGGCCGGCTTCAGTGGTGATATCCACCGTGACCGATTTCTTGCCGCGGTTGGCGCTCAGGTAATACGCAGCATCGGCGGTGTCATTGCCCTCGGCGTCTTTGAGGTAGGGAGGGCCCCAGTGACGAGTGTCATCACCGCGCTCAGGGCGCTCCACCTTAATCACTTCGGCGCCAAAATCGGCGAAAACCTGTCCGGCCCAGGGGCCTGCAAGAATACGACTGAGATCGAGTACTTTGAGATGCGCGAGCGGTCCTGCCATAACTTCCTCGTTTCACTAATACGGGGTGCATCCCCGAAAATTTTTGCGGCAGACTAACAGATATTCCCGATATGCGCCCAGCTTGGAAGACTATTGAATTGGCCTTACACTGCGGGAGCAATAAAAATAAGGAGGCATAGCATGGCTGCTATAGAAGCCCAAAAATTCGAATCTTTCCGCGACTTTTACCCATTCTACCTGCAAGAGCACAGCAATCTAACCTGCCGACGATTGCACTTTATTGGTACCAGCCTCGTATTTGCCACCGTGATCGCAGCGATCAGCACAGGCAATATGCTGTGGTTTGCCGCTACACCGCTGGCTGGTTATGGTTTTGCCTGGATTGGGCATTTCTTCTTTGAACACAATCGACCTGCCACCTTTAAGTACCCCTTTTATAGTTTTATGGGGGACTTTGTGATGTTTAAGGATATGCTGTTGGGGCGTATTGAACGCTGAACTCGCCTATTTTTTGTGGGCCGACAGGCCGTATTTACGCAGCTTGTTGGCCACAGCGGTATGGGAAATGCCCAACTCCTTGGCTAGCTCTCTAGTAGAGGAGCGCCCCACCAACAATTCACTGAGTAATGATCGCTCCAGCTGCTCCATCATCTCTTTGTAGCTGAGCCCCCTGCCCCATTCCCGCCAGGGTAAACTCGCCGGCACGGTTAAGTCCGGAAGGTCCTCAATATCTATTGTGCTGGCGCCACGACGTTTACAGCTGCCCAGGGCAGCTGCCAGGTAGTCACGTAAACCATTAAAGTTTTGCGGCCAGTCATGACGGCGAATCAGTTCGAGCACCTCCAACGCCAAAACAGGCGCCTCCTGATCGGGGAACTCCTGTCGCAAGAGCGTTTCAGCAAATCGTGGTAGCCCCGGTCGCATATTGCGCAAAGGAGGCAAGACCAAGGAGAGCGCACTAAAGTGCTGAGCTAGAGCCGGCACCAATGACCGAGGCTCGGAACAAGTGGCCACTAAGCGTATTGAAGGTGGCAGGCAGCGCAAACGGCGGGCGATTGTCAGCTGGGCCTCGCCATCCAGCTGATGAAGATCCTCCAAAATTAAGGTTCCAGTTGAGCGCAGATGCCTGGGGATTTCCATTTTCCCATTCTGGGGCACAATTCGGTGGCAATCTGCACGGGCAGCAGCGGGTGATAAATAATGCACCGCACAGGCAAAAGTAGTTTTACCGGTCCCCGCCTCGCCACAAACCAGCAAAGGAGAATTCAATTCAGAGAGGTCCTGCAGTTGCAGGCAAGTCTCCCGGCGTAAATCAAAATCCCACAGCGCCACAGGGCGTGGAAGTCCTGCAGCAAACTCACTTTTCTCCGCAGGTTGCATACGCAACACGGCACCGGCCAAAGAGTCCACATCACCAGTGTTATCTAAGGCTATCGGTGACCAGTCCACTCGGAAATTTTGACCCCGCACCACAACTGGGAGCCCAAAACGGGGCACCGCAAAATCTCTCAGCAGCTCGGCCACTTGCATCAACGGTAGAAAACGCTGTAACTGTAAACCCGGTACCCGATCGAGACTGACCCCGAAGGCGCGCGCAGCAGCAACGTTAGCAGCAATAACCCGGCCGGCATGGTCCACGCTGAGCACTGGATCGGTCACATGCTGTAAGAGGGTATCCAGTTCAAAATATCGCCGTTCCAAGGGTAGCAACGAGATGCGCCTGACCCTTTGGACACCGGGAACACGGTAGAGAGACTTCTCAATAGCCTGGTACTGGGTTGTGAGCATACCTGGCGCCAACAGGTAGACCTTATCTCCACTGTCCCCCCCCAGCTCCCCAGAGGTTACATTGATCCGATATTCGCCGAATATTTGCATAATTTCATGCAAAATACCGACACGATTAGCGCAGGTTATTTCGACTCTCACCAGCCCACCTGTAAAGTTTTCTTTACAAAAAGTGTAAGAGGTTTGTATTGGAGGGCGCAATACCTCCACGCTAAGCCTCCCCTAAAGGCAGGCCTCTGACTAAAAATAGAGGAGACACATAACAACAAGGATTCAGCGGCAGGGCCACTAGCCTTCAACACTTGGAGAGACTGGCAGGCCGCAGGAGACAAAATCATGAAAAAAGAAGCAGCCAAGAAGAGCACCCAGTACGTGGCCCGAGAGCCCAACGCCGAGGGCTTTATTGAGTACACCGAGCTGGAACATCAAACCTGGCAGCGCCTGATAGAGCGCCAGCTGGAGGTATTGCCCGGTCGCGCTTGTGATGAGTATATGCACGGCCTTGAGCTGCTCGACCTGCCCCGCGATCGCATCCCCCAGCTTGAGGAAATCTCCTCTGTACTGCGCCGGGAAACTGGCTGGGAAGTGGCACGTGTACCCGCTCTGATCGGCTTTGAAACCTTTTTTGGCCTGCTCGCCGATCGCAAATTCCCTGTTGCCACTTTTATTCGCACCCCTGAGGAATTCGACTACCTACAGGAACCGGATATCTTCCACGAAATTTTTGGCCACTGCGCCATGCTCACCAACCCGGCCTTCGCCAACTTTACTGAGAAATATGGCCAGTTAGGTCTAAAAGCCTCCCCTAAAGAGCGTGCTTATCTGGCGAGACTCTACTGGTTCACCGTGGAGTTCGGTCTGCTCAGCACTGAAGACGGCCTGCGTATTTACGGAGGCGGTATCCTTTCCTCTCCCAAGGAAACCCTCTATGCACTGAGTAATGAACCAGAGCGCTTCGACTTCAGCGCCATCGACGCACTGCGCACGCCTTATCGTATCGATATTGTGCAGCCGGTTTATTATGTACTGAACAATTTGCAGCAGCTGCAGGAGCTTACCGAAATTGACCTGATGGCCATGGTGCGCGAAGCCATTGAGCTTGGTTTGTTCGAGCCCCGCTTCCCGCCGAAGAATGCCGCCTAAAAGTTATCTGCCAGGCGCTCCCACAGCGCCCGGCACTCTCTCTCCCATATCCTTTCAATACCCGCATCCACTTCCTATTTGCACAAAGTGCTCTCATTGAAGTTGCACTTGGGGAAAATTCCACTACCGGCGCAATTCCCATGAGCCTATCGTTACGTCAGGTGGAAAAGGAAGAGGCAAACTACCTGCCAGCCTTCTAACCACCCAGAACATCAAACCACCGCCAGGGCAATGCCAGTGAGGGCTTCTACTTCGATACAGGGACACAAGGCCCTAGGCCAAGGGAGCGCTGTAGCACTATGTCCTCACTTGACGCGATTGATAGACACCTGCTCGCTATTCTGCAATCGGACGTCAGCCTTTCTATTGAGGAGCTGGCGGAGCGTGTGGGACTCACAAAGACCCCTTGCTGGCGCCGGGTGCAGAAGCTGGAAAAAAGCGGCATCATCCGCCGCAAGGTCGCCCTGCTCAATGCGGAAATTCTGGGCCTGCCAGTTTCGGTGTTCGCCCAGGTAAAAACCGACCAGCATACCCCGGAGTGGGCAGAAGCCTTCTCAAAGCATGTAGGACAACTACCGGAGGTGGTGGATTGTTACCGAATGGCCGGGGACTACGACTACCTGCTGCGAGTGGTAGTGAGCGATATTTCTGCCTATGACCGCTTTTACAAGGAGTTGATCAGGCACGTAGGCATCAGCGATATCATTTCGAATTTCGCCCTGGAGCAGATCAAAAGCACCACTGAGCTGCCCATTCCCTCAGAAAACCAGGAGTGATAAGGGTTTAGCTGTTCGCCCATCTGTGGATAATGATGAGACCTCGCTCACTTTCAAGGATGACTTGTGGCGGACAGCTCCCTCTTCCAATCCTTCTTTCTCATTTTTAGTGGCGCCGCGATAGTTGCCACCCTGGCACTCTTCGGCCGCCAGCCCTTATTAGTTGCCTATATCGCCCTGGGTGTACTGCTGGGACCATCTGGGCTTGCGGTCATCGATAATCTGCGCCTGCTCTCAGATATGTCCAACGTGGGCATCATTTTCCTGCTGTTCCTGCTGGGGCTGGATATGCAGCCCCAGGCATTGGTCTCGGTGCTGCGCAAAGCCACTTTTGTTGGCATTATCAGTTGCGCCATCTTCCTGGGTATTGGTTTTTCTATCGGTCAGCTGTTTGGCTTTACCACCATGGAGAGCTGGGTGATCGGTATGGCCTTGATGTTTTCCAGCACCATTATCGGTATCAAGTTATTGCCTACCACGGTACTACACCACAAGAAGCTGGGGGAGTTGATGGTGGGCCTGTTACTGTTTCAGGATTTTGTCGCCATCGTCTGCTTGATGATTCTGCTCAGTGACAGCAGTGGGGATATGCATCTGGGACAAGTAGCCCTATCTTTCGGAGCCTTGCCCTTATTAGTAGCGTTTGCTTGGGTAGTGGTGAAATACCTGTTGCTGCCACTGTTTAGCCGTTTCGACCGCTTTCACGAGTATGTGTTTTTGATGGCGCTGGGCTGGTGCATGGGCATGGCGGAACTGGCAGAAACGCTGGGACTGTCGCGGGAGATCGGCGCATTTATCGCCGGCATCACCCTCGCCGCCAGCCGGATTTCCCAGTACATAGCCCTCAACTTGAAGCCCCTGCGGGATTTCTTTTTGATCCTGTTTTTCTTCAGCCTTGGCGCCCAGTTCAAACTGTCAATGCTGCCGGAAATTCTGGTTCCTGCACTGGTAACTGCCGTGGTGGTGCTGCTAGCCAAGCCAGTGGTATTCCGCTATCTACTCGGTGGCCACAGTGAACTCAAAATATTGGCCTGGGATATCGGCTTCCGCCTGGGGCAAATCAGTGAATTCTCCCTACTGATCGCCCTACTGGCCTTTAGCCAGAACCTAATCGGCAGCGAAGCCTCGCACCTGATACAGGCCACCGCCATTCTGACCTTCCTGGTGTCCTCTTATATCGTGGTGATGAATTTTCCCAACCCTATCGCCACCAAAGACGAACTGCGCAGGGATTAAACCTGCGCTGGCCTGACTAGGGACTTAATCGCTACTTTCGCCTTCTCCAACAACAAGGGAATATCCTTTCCGAACATCAGGTAAAGGCAGGGAACCAACAAAAGAGAAATAGCCGTAGCTGCGAGAATTCCGTAGCCGAGGGAAATTGCCATAGGAATCATAAAGCGCGCCTGCACCGAGGTTTCAAAAATCATCGGCATCAGGCCGCAGAAAGTGGTAACCGTAGTCAGCACAATTGGGCGAAAACGGCGCGCCGCTGCGCGCTTAATTGCAGTTTCCAGATCAGCACCCTCATTGCGCAAGCGGTTGCTGTATTCGATCATCACCAGGGTATCGTTAATAACCACCCCGGCGAGCGCCACCATACCCAGCAGACTCACCATACTGAGGCCATAGCCCATCCCCAAATGGCCGAGCAATGCGCCGATCACACCGAAGGGAATGGCAATCATCACAATTAATGGCTGTATATAGCTCTTCAGAGGAATCGCCAGCAACAGGTAAAGCACCGCCATCGCCAGCATAAATGTCATCCCCAATGAGGCGAGTCCCTCACGCTCATCCGCCTGACGTCCCTCATAGGAGATATTAAGACCGGGAAATTCCGCTTTCAGTTGCGGCATCACACTGATATTCAGCTCGTTAATCACCAGTGCCGCCTGATCGCTGGGCTCCACATTAGCAGTAACCGTGGTCACCCTACGCCCTTCGCGACGGTTGATTTTGGCATAGGCCCGCCCCTGCTCAATTTCGACCAGGTCGAGAAGTGGCAGCCACTGGCCATTGCCGGCGCGGATCATCATATTGTGTATATCGTCCATCGTAACCCGCTCAGTTTCCGGCAGGCGCACCATCACCTTCACCTGGTCCCGTCCGCGTTGTTGACGCAAGGCTTCGGCCCCATAGAGGGAGGCACGCAGCTGGCGGCCAATTTCCTCCGCAGAAACGCCCAAGCTCTTGGCCGTTTCCGTCAGGGTCAAGTCGAGCTGGGTTTTACCAAGAGAAATACCTGCATCGATGTCGCTGACATTAGGGAATTTCTCCAGCTCACCAGCCAAGCGTAATGCGGCCTGTTCCAGTATGTCCGTATCCGTGTGGCGGAGCTCTACAGTGAGAGAGGAACCGGCACCGGGCCCACCGCGATCGGATGCAGTAATTGCGCTGAGAGAACCGGCTATCGGCCCTACCTCCCTTCGCCACTGACGTACAAACTCCCCGGTAGAAAAACTGCGCTGATCCGCCGCAACAAAATAGGTATCCACCTGAATCGCATCATCCCCGATCAGGCCACGACTACCGAGGAAAACCCGATCCCGATCGTATTGTTCGAGCACTCTATCGGCCGCATCAATAATCTGCGTCCTGGCTTTTTCCAACTGCTGTTGAGGGGTACCGGTAGGGAAAGTTACCGCGAAGCGTCCGGAATCCCGCTCCACTCGCGGCATTAAGGTAAAGCCCATACGCCCGCTGGCCGCATAGCCCGCCATTACCAACAAGATGGCAATAGCGATGGCAATGGTGCTGTAGCGGTGCGCTACACAAAGGTTCAAAAAGGGACGGAAACGCCTCTGCACAAAACGGTCCAGACCACGAGCCAACAATTTTTGTCGAGCGGCGAAGCGGCGGGCCCGCCGGCTCTTATAACCCCGACGTGAATGGGCCAGGTGCGCCGGCAAAATAAACAGCGCCTCCACCCAGGAGATGATAAATACCGAGCCCACCACGAAAGGAATTACGCCAAAAATCTTGCCCATAAAGCCGGGCAATTCCATTAAGGGAATGAAGGCGACGATATTGGTAAGGATGGCAAAGGTCAGTGGTACCGCTACCTGGCGAGCACCGGCAATAGCCGCCTCTAAATTGCTATAACCTTTCTGCCGCCATTCGTGAATATTTTCCCCGGCGATAATGGCATCATCCACCACAATACCCAGGGCGATAATAAAGGCGAACATACTCACCATACTGATGGAGATATCCAGCCCAGGCAGAAACAGCAGTGAACCGAGGAAACTGGTGGGAATACCGAGGGTCACCCAAAATGCCAGACGCAATTCCAGGAAGGCACCGAGTACCACAAATACCAGCAGCAGGCCGATAAATCCGTTCTTCAATAGCAGAGAGAGGCGCTCTTTAAAGATCTCCGAGTCGTCATCGCGAATGGTCAGCGTCACTCCTGGCGGCAGGCTGGCTCTGACCTCTTCGATCACTTCCCGCGCCGCCTCGCTGACACTCATCGGTGTCTGCTCACCTACGCGGTAAATTTTGATACTGACGGCGGGCTCCCCGTTAAACACCATATTACGCGCCTCGTCCTCGAGGGCATCGCTGATATTGGCGATATCACGCAGATACACCGGGCCGCCGCCACTGCCACGGGTGACCACCACATTGCCGAACTCCCGCGCCCAATCACGCCGCTCGGTAACCCGAACCAGGATTTCGCCGGCATTGGATTTAACACTGCCGGAGGGAATATCCACCGCCGCGTTTTTTACCACCTGGGCAACTTCTGTCAGAGTCAGGCCATAGCGCCGCAAATCGTCGCGACGTATCTCAACGGCCACTTCCAGATCTCGAACGCCCTGGGCCTCCAACTGGGTGATACCGCTGTGCGCCTCCAGTTTGTCGTACACCTGCATGGCCAGGGCGCGCAAACTGCGATCATCCAGATTGCCATGCAGGACCAGGTCCAATACATCGCGCCTGCGCTCGGCCAGACTCACCTGTGGGCGCTCAATGTCACCGGGGAACGTGGTCACCGAATCAATGGCCTGCTGAATATTCTGAAAAACCAGATTGGCATCCGCATCGCCCTCAAGTTCCAGAATCAGTGAAGCGCTACCCTCGTTGGCCGCACCGCGCATCTCTTTAATGCCGACAATACCCTGTACCGCCTGTTCGGCGGCCACCAATACACCACGCTCCACCTCTTCCGGACTGGCGCCGGGATAAGAAATGGAAACCGTCACCCTATCCAGACTGAACTCAGGAAAAACCTCTTTCTTCACCACCAGGGAGAAAACCAGCCCGCCCACAATCAGGACCAGCATTAACAGGTTGGCGGTTACATGGTTGCGCGCCATCCAGGCGATAGCGCCCTGGCGGGTATCAATAGTCGCATCACTTCTTTTGCGCTCAGTCATTGTCACCCCCAGTTTTACGGCGCCGCGCTCCGGCACCTGGGGCCTCACTGGCTGAAGCGGCAGCATCGGCGGGCAGCTCTTTGACCGAACGGGGGCCTGCGGCAATCCGCACCGGCATACCTTCAGTAACGGTGATCAGACGAGTCGTAACCAGGGTTTCGCCACCATTTAGCCCCTTATCGAGCACTGCAAAATCTCCGCTGGTATAGGCAACCTCAACCGGCTGAATACTGGTACGATTGTCGCGCACTACCCAGACCAGATTGTCATCTTGCAGAGCCGTGAGGGGGATTCGCACCAGCGCTTCCTCAGCCCGTGAGACAATTTCCACCCTGGCCAAATCATTCAGCAAAAGCTGCGGCTGAGAGGGGTCCAATACAGAGAGAGGATCTTTCAATTCCACCAGTACGCGTGCCAGCCGTCCCTGCTCCTCAAGCACTGGTATCACCCGAACAAACTCTCCATGGCGGAAACTGCCGGCGGGCCACTGACTGCCATAAATGCGGACTTCCACATCGCCACTATCCAGACGGTGTAATTGGCTAGCAGGTACCTCAACAGCAATCTGGAAGCGGCTAGCGCTGGCCAAACTGTAGAGATTAATCCCGGGGGATACTCGATCCCCCACATCCACATTACGCACCACCACCAATGCGTCAAAAGGAGCACGCACTTCGGTCAGGCGCAGATTGCGCTGCGCCAGAGCCACCTCGACCTCCGCCGACTGCACGGCTGCTTCGGCCGCAGCTTTCTGGGGTTCACGCAATACCAGTGCGCGGTCGGCTTCTCCCAGAGCAGTGCCGAGCAGCTCGTACTCTTCCTGTGCCACCTGCTGCTGCCCCAACTCCTGCTGTAACTCCGCACGCCGGCCGGCGAGGGTGCTCTGAGCGGATTTCAGGGCCAATTGGTAGGGCTCAGAATCAATACGCAGCAGCACTTTACCTTTGGGTAGAACCGCGCCCGGCCCCAGATCGTAGTCGAGCCACTCCACCTGTCCGTCTACCAAAGGCTGCAACTCCGCCAATTCGCGCGCGGTCACTTTTCCCAGGGCGCTTAAAGTCATGGGGAAACTCCCTTGCTCCGCCACCGCCACATCCACAGCCGGCGGTGGCATCTTGCGCTCACCGCGAGAGACTGTGGGTTTCTCCCGCAGCATCCAGGCGGCAATCACAGCTGCCAACACCAGTAAAGCCACAGGTATGAGCGAGCGCGGATTGAACTTCTTTAACATCAACTATTTCCCTCCAAGTACAACTCCAGGTCTGCGGGCTCCGGTTCGGGCAGGTCTTGCTGCGGCAGCCCCCCGGACAGTGCGCGATATAATGTGACTCGGTTTTGCAGCAGCTGGCGTTCGGCAGACAACACCTCACGAGCCAGGCTCTGCTGTTCGGTGGTAGCCGTCAGCAGATTGAGAAAATCGACAGCACCGCGTGTATAGGCACGGTTGCGCCGCTGCACGATCAGGTCGGATAAACGCTTTCGTTCTCGCAGGTGTTCGAGTTCCCGATTCAAGGCACCTTCACGAATCAGGGCCTGCTCGACTTCTGACAGTGCCTGGTTCACGGTTTCTCGATATAGCGCCCAACGTTCCTGCAAAGCCGCATCCTGTTGCTGCCGTGCGGAACTGAGCGCACCGCCATCGAAGATCACCCCTTCCAGGGAGGCGGCGATAGCCAACAGCCAGTTCTCGGTAATATCACTGATGAGGCTGGTACCGTTACTGGCCACAGCGGATAGACTCAGTACGGGCAGCCTATCCGCCCAGGCCTGATCCGCCAGGTGGTAATCCTGCACCAGCTTGCGCTGGGCTTCCCGTACATCTGGGCGCCGTAGCAACAGTTGTGATGGGATGCCCGTATCAGGCAGGGCCGGCAAAAACGGTAGGCTCGCCTCTTTGTGGATATATCCAGTCAACTGATCCAGATTGATGCCCAGTAAAGTGGCCAGTTGCACCTTGAGCACTTCAATATCGGCGCCTGTCTGTTCCAGCTCCTGCTCAGAGCGCTGCACCAACTGGCGCTGCTGCAGCACATCGGCGGCATCGCTGACCCCGCGTGCAAAACGCGACTCCAGCACCCTGAGAGACTTCCGATTAATTTCCAGCTGCTGCAGCAGTAAGTTGTGCTGACCCCACTGTTCGCACAGCTGCAACCAGGTTGAGGAGACTTCCGCCGCGAGGCTCAGAGCGGCGGTCTGTAGATTTTGCTGCTGGGCCTGAAGCCCTGCCTCAGCCGCGCTGGCTCCTGCGCGCACGCGTCCCCAGAGATCCAGCTCATAACTGGCAGCGATACGGGTACTCCAGCTGTTACCCTCGTTGGAAGGGTCGGTAAATTCCCCAGAGGAGTAGCGCTGCTCGGTATTTTCTATCTGGGCAGTCACTCGGGGGAACAGCCCTGAACGGGCTCCACGGGCCGCCGCCACAGCTTGGCGCAGGCGCCAATAGCTGGCCTGCAAGCTGGGATTATCCCGCAGAGACAGCTCTACCAACTGGTCGAGCTGTGGGTCTTCAAACCCTCGCCACCACCGGACATCGGCCGCCTCAGTACCCGAGGCGCTGAATGTCTGCGGCAGAGACAAAATATCCTGCGGCTCGACAGTCTCAAGGGGCTGAGAGGAACAGCTGGCCAGCAGTGGAACACAAATTGCCAAAACACGGTAAAAGCCCAAGAAAAATCACCGGAAAAGTATTTAAAAACAGGAAAAACAGAGAATTATTGCGCCCATTATCTTCCGACAAAAATAGCTCGCAAGGCGTTTTACCCTTGTTTACACAGCCATGCTCAAACCAGTCTAAATTTTGCTGCCGTTAGGAGTGCCCCATCGCAGCTACTTAGGTATGATGCGCCACAATAAACTGAATGGTCACTGGGTTTTGCCGCGGGATGCTTGCCAATGTCCCTTTCAAGATTCGGCAACTTTTGTCGGATTGGCGACAAACCCCGGTGCCGATTAATAACGGAAGAAGTAGAAGAGACTAGCCATGAGTAAACATCAGCCACTCGCCCACTGGGACGACATCCTGCTGCTGGACCAGCAGTTGACCGACGAAGAACGCATGGTGCGCGATGCCGCACGCGAATACTGTCAGAACAAGCTGATGCCGAGGGTCTTGGAGGCCAACCGCCACGAGATTTTCGACCGTGAAATCATGAGCGAAATGGGCGAGCTGGGCCTGCTGGGCTCCACTATCGAAGGCTACGGCTGTGCCGGTCTCAACTACGTTTCCTACGGCCTGGTAGCCCGCGAAGTCGAGCGGGTGGACTCTGGCTACCGCTCCGCAATGAGCGTGCAATCCAGCTTGGTAATGCACCCGATCTACGCCTACGGCAGCGAAGAGCAGAAGCAGAAGTACCTGCCCAAACTGGCCAGCGGTGAGTGGGTTGGCTGTTTTGGTCTGACCGAGCCGGATGCAGGTTCCGATCCCGGCGGTATGAAAACCCGCGCCAAAAAAGTAGACGGCGGCTACCGTATCAGCGGCGCCAAGATGTGGATCACCAACAGCCCCATTGCCGATGTATTCGTGGTTTGGGCCAAAGATGACGAAGACATCATTCGCGGTTTCGTACTAGAGAAGGGTATGGAAGGCCTGAGCGCGCCGAAGATTGAGGGCAAGTTCTCCCTGCGCGCCTCCATCACCGGCGAGATCGTGATGGACAATGTCTTCGTACCCGAAGAAAACAAGTTCCCCGAAATTGGCGGACTGCGCGGCCCCTTCGGCTGTCTGAATCGCGCCCGCTACGGTATTTCCTGGGGCGCCATGGGTGCCGGTGAGTTCTGCTGGCACGCAGCGCGCCAGTACGGCCTGGACCGCAAGCAGTTCAACCGCCCACTGGCTCAAACCCAGCTGTTCCAGAAGAAGCTGGCCGACATGCAAACCGAAATCACCCTGGGTCTGCAGGCTTCCCTGCGCGTTGGCCGCATCATGGATGAGAACAAGCAGTTCGACCCCACCATGATCTCCCTAGTGAAACGCAATAACTGCGGCAAGGCCCTGGATATCGCCCGCATTTCCCGCGATATGCACGGCGGCAATGGTATCTCCGACGAGTTCCACGTGATTCGCCATGTGATGAACCTGGAAGCGGTAAATACCTACGAGGGCACCCACGATGTTCACGCTCTGATTCTGGGCCGTGCCCAAACCGGCCTACAGGCGTTCGTCTAACGCCTCACCGGGCGCCACCCGTGGCATACGCGGGTGGCGCGCTCACAGTAAACTTTTCTCCCTTTTAGCGCACTGCTATTGCCTGGCCTGTGCCTCTATCGCCTGCACATTAATCACACAAAAAGCAATTCCGATAAATACCAATAGAGATGCACCCCACTCCATGGCATCCATCGATTCGCCTAAAATCACCCAGGATCCCATCAAACCAAATACCGGTACCAGCAGCCCAAAAGGGGCAACAAATGCAGCGGAATAACGCCTAATCAAGTCTCCCCACCAAACATAAGCGAGCAACGTAAGGAATAAGCTTTGATAGAGGATCGCACCCCAGGCTATTGGCGAGGCCTCCAGTAAATGCTGAACGGGCTTTCGAGTTTCCAAGAAATAGGACAATACGAATAGAGGAATTGGCGGCACCAGCGATGCCCAGACCATCAGATGGAATAAATTTACTCCCCGCATTCTTTTCAAAGCCAGATTAGCAATGGCCCAAGCCATACCCGAGCCCATCAAGAGCAAAAATCCTTTCTGTGTTGTGGCCCCTCCCTTATCGGCATCAATGAAAAACAATGTAAAGCCAGCAGCTGCTATCAACAGACCCACAAGCTGCTGCCAACTTATTTTTTCCGCAAAAAAGCAGATACTGAAAATTAAGGTGAAAATCACTTGTGACTGCACCAGCAGCGAGGCAATTCCTGCCTGCGCATCAGTGCGCATCGCCAAGTAAACCAGTCCCGTAGTGAGAAGCTGTAAAAATACGCCGATCAGGACAACATTCCATACTGAGGTTTTTGGAAAAGGGAAAAACCAAACAAATGGAATAGACGCCAAGGCATATCTCATCGCCGTGAGCATCAAAGGGGGAATATCACTGAGAGCCAACTTAACAATCGGATAGGCCATACCAATGATGAATACACAAGCCAGTGCTTTTAAAATGCTATGAATTGGCATGTTAAGAGTTATCCATCCTGTGCTTCTGCCCGTTTCGCTGCCACTTCAGCAGGCTCTCTTTTTAGCGTTTATGGGGGGGTAAAAATTTTTGGAGCGGAAGAAAACAACTCCCCGCTTTGCCAAACATAGCAACCGCTAACGGAATTGCTCTAATGCCTCACTCTGCACGACCTCACACTTCTCTCCAGCGGCAAAGTAGACGATTCCCTTTGCTTAAATAGAAGTGCTATTCTCCCCTGCCCGCCAATTCCAGGATGTAATGATGATATGGATGAGCTGCTGCATTGGTTCGATATGATCGGTATCGCAGTCTTTGCCTTTAGTGGCGTACTCGCTGCAGGTCACAAGCAGATGGATTTATTTGGCGCAGTAGTACTCGCCTGTGTTACCTCTACGGGAGGGGGCACCATCCGGGACATCATCCTCAATATCCCCGTATTTTGGCTGCAGGACACCTACTATTTGTGGATTGCTGTCGCGACCGGTGTAATTAGTTTTTACCTGATACGCTATCTACAGGTACCCATGCGCCTGCTGATGGTGGCAGACGCTATCGGCCTCTCGGTGTTTGTAGTAATCGGCACGCAGAAAGGTTTAGAACTTGGCTATTCCGCCACTATTGCGATCGTAATGGGCATGATGACCGCCACCTTCGGAGGAGTAATTCGCGATGTACTTTCCGGCGATATCCCATTGCTCTTGCGCCGGGAGATCTATGCCACAGCAGCTCTTACCGGCGCCGCTGTATTAGTTGCCTTGGATGCCAGTGGCAAGTTGCCGGGGGATCTGGTGATTGCCATCGCTGTAGTGGTGACCTTGTCAATTCGCTTAGCGGCCTTGCGATGGAATCTATCCGCTCCCATTGCCCGATTTGGCAATCATTGAGCGACTCAATTTACAAAACCCAGAACTTTTTCGGCCCACAGGAATACTCTTAGTGCGAAACTTCCGCCCACTGACCGCCTCCATCATTTTGATCGGCCTGCTGATGAGTGCCTGTGATCGGTCTGAACAGGGGACAACTTCCCCCGCAGCGAAAAAGCCCAGAAGTTATACCCACCTATACCCCAGATCCTGCTGGTTCAAAACAGACGACAGCTGGCCCGCCACTCAGTGCTTCATGATGGAAGTACCGGAGGATTACGCCCATCCAGAAAGGCGCAAAATCCGCTTCCCGGTTATACGCTTTCGCGCCAAGAATCCAGCGCCAAACAAGGCCCCGCTGCTGCATCTCGGGGCGGGTGGCCCCGGTGCCAGCATGGGCCTGGAACCAGAAAACGCCAGCGATTGGCTGTGGCTGAATTACGCCGCCATGACTGTAGAGGATGGGCGCGACCTGATTGTGATAGACCCGCGCGGCACCGGCATGGCAAGGCCGCGCCTTACCTGCAGCGAATTTATTGAAGATGCGCAGACAGCTTTCCAACGCAACCTCTCCCCGGAAGAAGAAGCGCGAGTCTTCGCCTTCAGTATGGAGCGCTGCTATAGCCGCCTGAGCAAGGGCGCAGATATGGCGCAATACAACAGCTCGGTGATTGCGCGGGATGTAGATGAACTACGCAAGCGGTTAAAAATCGATAAACTCGACCTCTACGGCGTTTCCTACTCCTCTCGCTATGCCCTCACCTATGCGCGGGATTTTCCCGATTCAACCCGCGCCTTGGTACTCAACAGCGCCGTCTTTCCTAATATTGTCTACACCCAACAGTTGGCACAAGATTCACTGGCAGCTTACGAGCGCGGCCTCAAGCACTGTATTGAAGATGCGAAATGCAACAGCCGCTACCCAGACTTGCGCCGCCGCCTGGAAAATCTGGTGCAAACCCTGGATGAAGAACCGCGCACGATCTCCATCAAACACCGCTATTCCAACCAGCCCTATCCCTTTGTACTCACTGGCCAACGCTTGCTACGGGTACTGTTCCAAGCCCTATACAACGAGAACTTTTACAGTGAATTGCCAAAACTCATTGAGGGCCTGGAAAACAGTGGCGATGAAGGTCTGAAGCCCGCGCAAAAGGCCATAGGGCACTTTATGGAGATCGTATTGGACCCATACTTCGGCGATGCCGCCGGAGTCAGCCATTTCTGCTATGAGGAAGCCCCCTTTGTCGATTTCGACGAGGCCCGCGAAAGCGCCGAGGACACCGGCATTCTCGGTGGCGCCGTGCGCTCAGACCTGAAGCTGCTGCAACTACAATGCCGAATCTGGGCGATCCCCGCCGCACCACTGCTGGAATCACAACCCATCGCCACTCCCGCGCCGGTTATGGTGTTACACGGCGGCCTAGATCCTGTTTTATCAGCCGAAGATGTAGATGTAGCGCGCAAGGCACTACCCAATCACCAGTGGCTGCTCTTCCCTCAATTAGCTCACGATATTATTTCCGCCAGCAGCTGTGCCGAAAAAGCGGCAGCACGCTTTCTCGATAACCCGACAAGCGACCAGACCGAGCCCACCAAAACCTGCCGCCAGCAGGAGCTGGCCGATCAGATCCAGGAAGAACAGCAGGGGCAGAACCAAGATGAACAGACAGAGGCTCCTTCCAGCGGAGTACAGGCCCCAGAAAGCAGCCCTTAATCAATTGGTGTCTTTGAACGACAGCAGGAAACAGCATGGACAGAGTTCGCAGCGCTTCGCTTATTGAGGTGGAAGACTTACAGGAATTAATCGCTAACAAAACCGTAGGGATTCTGGATTGTCGCTATGACCTCGCCGATAAGGAGAGTGGCGCCCTGGCGTATGCAGCGGGGCATATTCCCGGAGCCCACTATGCCAGCCTGCATAGGGACTTATCGGCCCCTACCCATCAATTAGGTGGGCGCCATCCTATGCCCAGCAACGCCCAGTTCCAACAGTTCGCCCGCAAACTGGGGATCAACGCCGATACGCCAGTCGTTGTCTACGATGATAATCGCCTGGGCTTTGCCGCACGGGCTTGGTTCCTGTTTTTCTTCTTTGGCCACACCAATATTAAGGTTCTTAATGGGGGCCTGCGGGCTTGGCTCGATGCCGGCCTATCGCTAGAGACCCGTGAACCCGCCACCACACCAGAGGGTAATTTCAAAGCAAACCCCAAAGATAACCTGCTGGTGCACTACGAAACCCTCAAGGCCTCCCTGGGCAATGCACCCTGGCAGCTGATCGATGCCCGCGATGAGGATCGCTTCGCCGGAAAACACGAACCCATAGACCCTATTGCCGGCCATATTCCCAGTGCGATTAACCAACCCTGGCGCGAAATGACCGATGATGCAGGTAAAGTGAAGTCAACTGCAGCACTCCAAGCACTATGGGACGCTCGCTCCGATGGACGCCCGATTCTGAATTACTGCGGCTCCGGGGTGACAGCTTGTGTGAACTATTTTGCCCAACAACTTGCCGGACGCCGGGACTCCCTGCTCTATCCCGGCAGCTGGAGTGACTGGTGCGCGCATCAGCGACAAGGGAAATAAAGCGGAAAGCAGCACCCTCAATAAACGCACCATGAGCTGACATGACAGGCCATGAAAAAGCTGAGTAAGAAATAAAATGAGATTACTGGGCAGGCAGGATTAAGGGGCGGTGGTTACCGCCCCTCTGGCCAAACGGATCTGACTCAATCGTACATGGGGTTGCGTAATATTGGACAGATAGCCTCTTTATTTTTCGCCATATACTGCTGGTGATATTCCTCGGCGTAATAAAATGGCTGGGCCATGCTGATTTCGGTAGTAATCTCACCGCGCTGCTTTTCGTTCAAGGCTGCTTGCACCGCTTCTTTACTCGCTTCCGCTTCTTTCTTTTGCCCCTCGTGAGTGCAGAAAATACAGGAGCGGTATTGGGAACCGATATCATTGCCCTGGCGCATTCCCTGGGTGGGATCATGCATATCCCAAAAAGTTTTTAGTAATTCCGAGTAGCTGACCTTGTTGGGGTCAAACACTACCTTAACGACTTCGGCATGCCCGGTACGTCCACTACATACCTCATCGTAATTTGGATTCTCGGTGGCACCATCCGAGTAACCCACCGCAGTGGCATAGACACCGTCAATGTCCCAAAACTGTTTCTCCGCACCCCAGAAACACCCCATGCCAAAGATTGCGACTTCCATGCCTTCGGGGAATGGTTCCTGGATTGAGTTGCCGTTGACATGATGGATACCGGTGATTTCCATCGGCTGTGGTCGGCCGGGCAAAATCTGATCCGCATCCGGGATCTGGAATTTGTCGTATTGCATACTGTTATCTCAAGTGCTGAAATTTTCTTCAAACAGGATAGCCACAAGCCCTCATTCCGCCCAGAGATTGGAAAGGCTTGAGGCGAGCCATGTTAACCTGACAATCCATGGGATCGAAAAGATATTTAAGCCCTGGGCACAAACTTGGCAAGTGCAGAACCTAAGGAGCCGCCATTGGCACGTTTAATTCTTCTAATACTGATCTTACTCGGCATCTGGTATGCCTGGCAAAAAATCAAGTCCAGCTCTAAAGGCGATAGGCGCAAACAGATTTTCTTTATCACCCTACTGGGTGCAGCAGTCATCGTAGTGTTACTAGCCGTCAGCGGAAGGCTGCACTGGGTCGGTGCCATGGTTCTGCTGATCCTACCGGTGCTGGGCCGCCTGCTCAATCAACTCACTCGTTTAATGCCCTGGCTGGCCCCCTTGTTCGAGCGTTATGCGCGCAATCGACAAAATCAAAGCCAACAACAAGAACAGGAACCCCATCAGGAACAAAAAGCCGCCCAGGCCGACCAAGGGCCGCCTCTGAGTGAACACGAAGCGCGACGAATTCTAGGGGTTGGCGCCAATGCCGGACGCGATGAAATTATCGGCGCTCACCGCAAGCTTATTCAAAAACTACACCCGGATCGTGGCGGCAACGACTATCTAGCTTCAAGAGTAAATGCCGCCAAAGAACTGCTGCTGAATACGCTCTGATCGCGACTATTTATCAGGGCTAGGTTATTCTGGTACACGACACAAGAGGTGAACATAGCGCGCCAACTGGCGATAAGGGTCGGTCTGAGAATACTCCAATTCTTTTTGTACAATTGCCGCAGCGGGTAACTTGTCACGAATAGCAGGCGTCATAAAATCGTGAAAGCAACGAATACCGCTGTAGCAGGTCACCTCAAAACCGGCCTCCTGCAGCCAATCACTCACCCACTCCAATAGCAGTGGGTTTTGTGGTGTCAGGCTCCCCGGGTGCCCACCCCAATAGTCTTCATCGATATTGCGCTCCAGCTGGCGAAAACTGCCACGCTGCAACAAGCGAAACTCTAGCGCGCGCCGGTTGTAAAAAGTGAGGGACAAATGGCCACCCGGCTTGAGCAAACGGTGTAGCTGCTGTAAGGCCAAGCGTGGCTCCTCCAGCCATTCAAGCACTGCATGGCAAATCACAAGGTCCGCGCCCTGCAACGCTTTCATCTGTGCCAACGCCTGTAGGGGCTTATGCAAAAGGGTTACCCGCTTTTGTAAATGTCTCGCCTCAACTTCAGCGGCAGCGTGCTCCAGCATTTGCGCCGAAATATCTGCCAAGTACACCTGATGCCCCGCAGCCGCCAGGTCCATGGCAAAGTGCCCCTGGCCACCACCTGCATCCACGATTTTTAAGGTGCGCGATTCCCGGCTGACGATCGCTGCTAAATCCCGATTCAGCACCGCCAGACGGATATCCCCCTTGAGGCCGCCATAAATACGATCGCGAAATCGATGCGCCAGGTCGTCAAAGTTCCTGTCGCTGAAACCTGCCTCACTCATGGAGCCCCACCATTTACAACTTCTCTCGCTCGGCGCTCATTTTCCGCAATCTTATCGCGCAGCGCTAAATCCATATTCACCCCCAGCACCTCTGCCAACTTACACAAGTACATTTGGATATCCGCCAGCTCTGCAGCAACTTCTCTAGCATTCTCACTCTGCATCAGCGAATGAATATCCGCGTCTTCGCACCATTGAAAATGCCGATTCAACTCGGCCACCTCTACCGAAAGTGCCACCCCCAGATTCTTTGCAGTGTGTAGGTGCTCCCAGCCCCGCAGCTTGGCTACCTTGTCAAAAGCCGCCACAATTTCACTATTTTCCACTGAACTTCTTCCTCTGCTGTCGCTCCAGGCCGCCCTCCCGCGCCGCCAAAATCGAGTTGAGTGCGCGGGACATAAATTCCCGCCGATACAAGACACAAACCACAAAAAGGTAACCGGCAATAAACAGCAGCGGATGGATAAACCAGCCCAGCACCGACATGGAAAAGTAATAGGAGCGCAGGCCGTAGTTATAACTGTGCCCGGCGTGGTCGATCACCTTAGCGGTGCTGATAGCAAAACGAAGGCGCTCATCCTCCGACAGTTCACCCGCTTCCGGCGGAGGTGCGGCTCCAATCAACACATTGGCAAACGAGTATTGACGCAAAGACCAGGTGAAATTGAAAAAGGCGAAAATAAAAATCAGGATAAGCAGCATCACTTTTAGTTCGAACTGCTCAACCGTGGTGGGCTCGGCAAAAGGCAAGCTGGTGAGTACTTCGATGGCAGCTTTGTTAGCCGTCAAGGCCGTCACCAGGCCCGCCAAAATTAGAATACTAGTGGAGGCAAAAAAACCAATCACCCGCTCAAGGTTACTGAGGATTGCGGTATCTGCCATGCGCATATCCCGATCGAGCATGCGCAGCATCCACTCCACTCGGTACCACTGTAATGATGATGTGAGACACCAAGTCTCTTTGGCTTTCTTGCGTGCAAAGACGGTGTAACCGACCCATGTGATTAAAAAGCCAGTGACGCTGGCAATATCCAACCAGGACAACCTCTATCTCCCTGTTCGTCTACATTTATGCCGGGGCTTCGGTAGGTGAAGTCTTCGCCTTGCTGACATCCTTGTCAACACTGTCTTTCCGGTGTGTGCAAGCGGTAGAATAGCGCCCTTTCGCCGGCAGCAGAGGTCGGCCAGAAAATTTTCTATAACTCCAGGGAGCTGTCTTTTGAACAACTCACATCCTGCATTTGAACTGGTTACCAGCGCAGATATCGATTCCCTCGGCGTGCGTGTCGAGGAATACCGCCACACCACCACCGGTGCCCAACACCTGCACATTGCCGCAGACAACGCGGAAAATGTTTTCCTGGTGGCACTGCGCACTGTGCCCCACGATTCCACCGGTGTGGCCCATATTCTCGAGCACACCGCACTGTGCGGCAGTGACAAATACCCGGTGCGCGACCCTTTCTTTATGATGATTCGGCGTTCACTCAACACCTTTATGAATGCCTTCACCAGCTCAGACTGGACCGCCTACCCCTTTGCCAGCCAGAACCGCAAGGATTTCAATAACCTTCTCGATGTCTACCTGGATGCGGTATTTTTCGCCACACTGGACCCGCTGGATTTTGCCCAGGAAGGACACCGCCTGGAATTTGCCGAAACCGAAAACACCAGCAGTGAGCTGGTTTACAAAGGCGTGGTGTTCAATGAGATGAAGGGCGCCATGAGCTCGGTCAGCTCGCAGCTTTGGCACACCCTGAGTAAATATCTGTTCCCCACCACGACTTACCACTTCAACTCCGGTGGCGAGCCTACAGATATCCCCAAACTCAGTTATGAAGAATTGGTAGATTTCTACCGCAGTCACTACCACCCCAGCAACGCCATTTTTATGACTTTTGGCGATATTTCCGCCGCCGAACACCAGGCAGCTTTCGAAGAAAAAGCGCTGCACAAATTTGAGAAGCTGGACAAGACGATCGAAGTGGGCCGTGAAGACCGCTATCACGCCCCGCTCAAGGTGGAAGAGCACTACCCGCTTAGTGGTGAAGCACTGGAAGAAAAAACCCATATCGTTCTGAGCTGGCTACTCGGCGACGTTACCGATCTGGAAGAGGCCCTCACTGCACACCTGCTCGCCGGCGTGCTGCTGGATAACAGCGCCTCCCCACTGATGAAACTGCTCGAGACTACTGACCTCGGCACCTCCCCCTCCCCCCTTATCGGGCTGGACGATTCCCAGCGGGAGCTGGTATTTGTCTGTGGCATTGAAGGCAGCGAGCGCGAGCGCGCCGACGAGCTGGAAAAACAAGTGCTCGCCGTATTGGAAGATGTTGCCGAGAAAGGCATCCCCTACGAGCAAGTAGCTGCCAGTCTGCATCAGTTGGAACTGCAGCAGCGCGAAATTGGAGGCGATGGCTACCCCTATGGCCTGCAGCTGATCCTTACCGCACTCACCGGCGCCACTCACCGCGGTGATGCGGTTGGCCTACTGAATATCGACACTACCCTGGAAAAATTGCGCGATCAGATCAAGGACCCAATGTTTATCGCCAATAAAGCGCGCGAACTATTACTGGAAAACCAGCACCGCGTGCGCCTGGTGATGAGCCCGGACGATAAACTGGCCGGGCGCAAAGAACAGGCAGAAAAGGAACAGCTGGCACAGATCAAAGCAAACCTCAGCGAGCAGAAAAAAGCGCAAATAGTCGAAACTGCCAAGGCCCTCACGGACCGCCAGAATCGCGAAGACGATGCCTCCATCCTGCCTAAAGTGGGGGTAGAAGATATTCCCGCAGAAATGCCCGATGTCGAGGGTGAAATCACTGAGATCGGCGAACAAAAACTCACCCGCTACAGCGCTGGCACCAATGGTCTGGTTTACCAACAAATGGTGTGCGCCCTGCCCGAATTTAGCGAAGAAGAAAAGGCGCTACTGCCCTACTACTGCCAGGTATTGAGTGAGGTTGGCCTCGCCGATAAAGACTACCTGGAAGTCCAGCAGTGGCAGACCCGTGTCGCTGGTGCTCTGCACGGTTTCACCAGCAGCCGCACCGCCATCGACAACCTCGATCACTTGTCTGGCCACTTTATTCTCTCCGGCAAGGCACTCTCTCGAAACCAGAGTGAACTGACCGAACTGATGCAGGCCACTATGGCACAGGTGCGCTTCGATGAGCACGCCCGTATCAAAGAGTTATTGCAACAGACCCTGGCGCGCCGCGAACAGGGTGTTGTCGGCAACGGCCATGCTCTCGCCATGGCGGCGGCAAGTGCCGGTTACAATCGCGCAGCCTGGGAGAGCCACGCCAGCGGCGGACTGCTCGGCCTGCGCAACCTGAGAACCATGGTCAAAGGGCTCGATGAGAAAGATGGCCTGCAGCAACTTTCTGCGCACTTCCAGGCAATCCACAACAAAATCCTCGCCGCCCCGCGCCAGTTCTTGCTCATTGGCGAAGAGGAAAAACTCAGTGACTTCAGCCAAGCACTGGCACCACTTATCTCTTCATCCAGCACGGCTGCGGCCAATCCGGACGCGCCTTTCGAGCGCAGACGGGTACAGGAACTCTGGGTGGCTAACAGCCAGGTGAATTTCTGCTCCAAAGCCTACGCCACCGTACCCATGTCGCACCCGGATGCCGCGCCGCTGTCCGTATTGAGCGGTTTCCTGCGCAATGGCTTCCTGCACCGCACGATTCGCGAACAGGGCGGGGCCTACGGTGGTGGTGCCGGGCACGACAGTAATATCGGGGTGTTCCGCTTTTACTCTTATCGCGATCCGCGTATGGGAGAAACCCTAGAGGACTTCGATGCCTCTCTGCAGTGGTTGGCCGAAGGCAAGCACAAAGAAGAGCAAGTAGAGGAATCGATCCTCGGTGTAATCGGCGGCCTGGATAAACCCGGCTCCCCCGCCGGTGAAGCCAAAAAGAATTTCCACTCAGGCCTCTATGGACGCAGCCACGAAGTTCGTCAACAGTTCCGCAAGCGGGTAACCGAAGTTACTTTGCAAGACCTGCAACGCGTTGGTGCCACTTACCTGGAACCGTCCAAAGCCAGCACCGCGATTGTCACCGGCCCCCAGGGCAGTGAAGCGGCTGCGAAGCTCAACCTGCAAGAAGAAAAACTGTAAGTGAGGCAGGCCCCCGGCAGTATTAGCTGCCGGGGCGCCGGTTTTACCCGTTTGCAGACAAATAGTACTCGGCAGAAATCATTCCTCCTGGATCCATGCCGTGATCCCTAAGCGAAGTCCCGATGAGCAAACAAGATAATATCTACGCAAACCCACTGGGCCAGGTGGCCGGCTTTGAATTTGATCAGCAGGTGGTGCAAGTCTTCCCAGACATGATCAAGCGCTCCGTGCCCGGCTACACCACCATCGTGGCCATGATCGGCACCCTCGCGGAGCGCTATGCCCAGGCGGGCAGCCGTTGTTATGACCTGGGCAGCTCACTGTGTGCCGCCACCCTGGCCATGCGCCACCGTATTCCCGCAGCAGACTGCGAAATTATTGCCGTAGATAATTCCGAAGCGATGGTATCCCAGGCGCGCACGGTACTCGAAGCGGATAGCGGTGAAGTACCCGTGCAACTCATTTGCGACAACCTGCAAAACGTGGCGATTGAAAACGCCTCCGTTGTGGTACTGAATTTCACACTGCAATTTATTCCGGTTGAGGAGCGCGAGGAAATCCTGCGCAAAATTCAGCAGGGACTGCGCCCCGGCGGCATCCTGATTATTTCCGAGAAAGTGGACTTCGCCGATAGAGACCACAATGAACTGATGATTGAGTTACACCACTCTTTCAAGGCCGCCAATGGCTACAGCGCACTGGAAATTGCACAGAAACGTTCCGCTTTAGAAAATGTGCTGATTCCAGAGACCTTAGACACCCACCGCTCTCGCCTTAAGAGCGTCGGCTTCACTAGCGTCGATGTCTGGTTCCAATGTTTTAACTTTGCCTCCCTGATCGCCATCAAAGGCAGCCCCGATAAGTAACTACCCGTGATTGACTACACCCAACTCTACCAAGGCTTACAACATATCCCAGAGCTGCGCAGCTGGCTGGCCCAGCTTCCTAAACAGGTAGCCGAAAACCTGAGCCCGCATCGCTGGGGCGACCTGCCCGACTGGCGCGCAGCTGTCGAAGCCCTACCGAATATCGCTCCCTCCAGCATCGAGCTCAGCAATAGCGTGCGTATCGGCAAGGCCAGCGACGCCTCGCCTCAGCAATTGCAGCGACTAGAACAGGAACTGAGAAAACTACACCCCTGGCGCAAAGGCCCCTGGGAAATATTCGGCCTGCCTATCGATACCGAGTGGCGCTCCGATTGGAAGTGGGACCGGGTGCTGCCGCACCTCGCGCCTATGAAAAACAGACTGGTACTGGATGTTGGCTGCGGCAACGGCTACCACTGTTGGCGCGCCTATGGCGCTGGGGCCCGGCGGGTGATCGGCATCGACCCCTCGGCAAAATTCGTCGCGCAGTTTTACGCCCTGAAAAAATATCTCGGCGACGAACAGCCGGTAGACCTGCTGCCACTCGGCATCGAAGCCCTGCCCGCAAATCTGCGCGCCTTCGATACCACCTTTTCAATGGGTGTGCTCTACCACCGCCGCTCGCCGATGGACCACCTGCGCGAGTTGCGTGAGACCCTGCGCTCTGGTGGACAACTGGTGCTGGAGACCTTAGTGATTGATGGCGGGCTCGGGGATTGCCTGGTACCAGAGGGCCGCTACGCTAAAATGCGCAATGTATGGTTCTTTCCCAGCTGCGCCACCCTGGAAAGTTGGCTACGAAAATGCGGTTTTCGCAATCCTAGGACAGTAGACTTGAATATCACCAGCCTGGAGGAACAGCGGCGCACCGACTGGATGCACTTTGAATCACTGGCCGACTTTCTCGATCCGCAATCACCGGACAAAACAGTAGAAGGTCACCCCGCGCCCAAACGGGCTGTTTTGGTCGCGGAAGCGCCATAGCTTGTTTCACAGCCACAATCTGGAAACTCATAAATTCCGCAAAAGCCGTAACAAATAGAATTTTGTACGGAATAGCGACTGCCATCTTGATTGTTGCGCCTTGTAGGGCAAAGTGCGCCCCCAAATGGTGCAACTATATCCTTAAGGGAAGGCCGCGACTATCTGCGGCCCAGCGCAGAGAATTTATATGAGTATTAGCGTATTTGAACTGTTTAAAATTGGCGTAGGCCCCTCCAGCTCCCATACGGTGGGCCCAATGGTCGCCGCCCGCCAATTTGTTCAGGACCTGCGCGACCGCGACCAACTCGCAAAAACCGACCGCATTCAAGTACACCTTTACGGTTCCCTGGCCCTGACCGGTATCGGCCACGGCACCGATATGGCGGTACTGATGGGACTGCTTGGCCAAACCCCCGATACCATCAATGTCGATAGTATCGATGAGAAGATGGCCGCCATTCACAGCGAAAAAGCGCTGACACTTAATGGTGACCACAAAATAGAATTTGTTCGCGATCGCGACCTGCTCTTCCATATGGAAGAGTTCCTACCGCAACACTCCAACGGCATGACCTGCCAAGCCTATTGCGGCGAAGAACTACTATTCGAGCGCAGTTATTTTTCCATCGGCGGCGGCTTTGTTCTCTCAGAGGAAGACTTCGCTCACAAAGAAGAAATTGCCACGCTGCTGCCCTACGATTTCAGTAGTGCCGAACAGCTGATGAAGATCTGCGATCAGCACGACTGGACCATTGCCCAGTTGGCCATGGAAAACGAAAAAGCATTTCGCAGCGAGCAGGAAGTCAAGGACCGCCTGTGGAATATCTGGAAAGTGATGAAAGCCTCCATAGAGCGGGGCTGCCAACAAAAAGGGATTCTGCCCGGCGGCCTGAAGGTACGCCGCCGAGCCGCCGAGCTCTATCAGGAGTTGAGCAAACAAACAGCGGAAGAGCGCAATCGCGGCCTCGCCATCCTCGACTGGGTGAGTTTGTTCGCGCTTGCCGTCAATGAAGAAAATGCTGCTCGGGGACGTATCGTTACCGCCCCAACCAATGGGGCCGCCGGTGTTATTCCCGCAGTGATCGCCTATTACGTGGAATTTGTGCACGACCCGAAAGTGCACGGAGAACTCAAAGAGCAGGTGGTGAAATTCATGCTCACTGCCGGCGCCATCGGCATGCTTTTTAAGAAAAATGCTTCTATCTCCGCCGCCGAAGTGGGCTGCCAGGGTGAGATCGGCGTAGCCTGCTCAATGGCCTCCGCAGGCCTAGCCGCCGTGGAAGGCGGCAGTAATCAGCAAATCGAAAACGCTGCAGAGATTGGCATGGAGCACAACCTGGGCCTCACCTGCGATCCCATCGGCGGCCTGGTGCAAGTGCCCTGTATCGAACGCAACACCATGGGCGCGGTAAAAGCCATCAACGGCGCACGCCTGGCCCTACGCGGTGACGGCTCCCATATCGTACCGCTAGATAGCGTGATCGAAACCATGCGCCAGACCGGTATCGATATGCAGAGCAAATACAAAGAGACTTCTCTGGGCGGGTTGGCCGTTAACGCCGTTAACTGCTGATGGGTTTCTTTATGCCGGGGCTGGGTTTGGCCTCGGCAAGCTTGCCCTTTCAAAAATGCACACCCTAAACATGCTCATCTCTTGTCATTAAGGCAGGATCACTATCGAGAACTATTCAATTGGAACCTTAGAACCACGGTATTGTTGGAATGTCTCATGTCCTCTATCAATTGTTTACTCCGCACTCTCTTAGTAGCTTCATAAACCATGAACATTATTGAGAAAAGGTGTTATTACTCCATAATTCACCTTCCTCAAAGGCAAATTATTGTTTAATAGAATGCTCGCCATCTGAATGAAGTGGAACTTCAGTAAGTGCCCGTTTTATTTCCTCGAGCTTTTCGGGAAGGCTGAACCCCAGATGTTTATTGAGCCTATCCAGTGAACGCTCTAACTCCTGAAATGTTTCAAGTATTTTCTCTACCTGCAGCTTTCCTTTATCTGTCAGAAAGAAAAGCCTCCTTCGCTTATCACTTGAGTCATCTTCATGCTTAATGAGTGAGAGCTTAAGTAACTTCGGAAGTTTCTGCTTAATAAGCTGAGGGGAGGAGTCTGTCTCACGAGCAATTTCATTCAATGACAATCCATCCAATCGATGCAAAGTCACGATGATTGAGCAAGATTTAACCGGAACTTGCACACCATTTCTCGTGAGAATTATCTCGCACTGCTTGGTGATAAGAGTAGAGATAGTCTCCGCAGTCTTGCCAATAAAGTAATTCTCAGGGCTCATAAAAGACAACTCTCATCCATCTTTCAAATTAATTTGGGGCTCATCAGCAGAGTATTGATGCTTGATTCTACCATAACCTTCAAATATATTTATAAATATGTTTATAAATATATTTATGGAGGATAGCAATGCGGACAAAATGGATCATCTTCACTCTTTTCTTACAGTCTTGGGGAGCGCTAGCTCAAACAAACTGCTCTGTTCAGTTACAAGACCTTTCAAAGGATATTGAAGCTCTTAGAGTTGAGGCCGATATACCGGGGATAGCGATAGGAGCAGCGTTAGACGGAGAATTGGTGTATGAAGAAGGTTTTGGCTTTGCTGACAAGTTACACAAAACACCGGTTACTCCCTCCACTATTTTCCAGATTGCCTCAGTAACCAAGCCAATCACAGCTTTGGCGGTAATGGAGATTGCTGATAAGCACTTGGTCGAACTAGAAAGTTCTGTGACTCTTGAACCAGGCTCTCTCCTAGTGAACCCCCATCACCCCTCAAAGGAAATCACCCTACTCCAACTGCTTACACATACATCCAGCATACAGGATGGTATGTATTATGAGGTGGATTTCAGAACACCCGGGCAAGATTCAGCAATGAAGCTTTCCGAGCTGCTGGAAGATATCCTTCTAGAGAATGGCAAATATTATTCAGCTGATAAGTCTTTCCTGAAATCCCCGCCCGGGGAGCAATGGAGCTACAGCAATATGGGCTATAACTTGTTGGGCAACTGGGCCGAGCAACAATCTGGATTGAATTTAAAAGATTGGACTCAGAAAAACTTCTTTGAGCCATTGGGAATGGATCATACCTTCTGGACTATAGCAGATACGTCTGGGTTAGAAGTCGCAACGCCTTATCAAACCCTTTCTGATGGCCAGCTAGTCGCAGTTGCACAAAGTAGTACTCCCGGATATCCGGCAGGAATGTTGCGCTCAACAGTATCAGATTTGACAAAATTCTTTGGTGCGGTTGCTAATTCAGGTGTATTTATGAGGGAGACTATTTCCTCCCAAAAGGTGCTTCATGAGATGTTTTCTGAGCGCTCCATGAGTGGCATTCCAGACCATCTGGAAAGTCAACTTGTTGCATGGAATAGCTATAACTACAAAAAGCGCTCCTATTTAAGCCATTGGGGTGGCAATATTGGGGTATACACGGCCGCTTATGTTGCTCCTGAAACAGGGCTTGCACTTGTCATTCTCACCAACAGGAATGCAGAAAGACCTCAGATTAATATGCTTAAAGAGCTATCTAAAAAAATCTATGATGTAGTTGAAAGATGTAATACTAAGACTGCAGTGGAAAGTTAAAATCACATTGAATAGATAAGGCTTGAGCCTTTAATTATTTTAAACTCACTAAAGCGGTGCAAATATGAGCATCAGAAATTGCGAGGGTAGGCAAGCCTACCCCCGTATAAAGATGAATAGCTGGATTAGTTCACACTTTTAGAGTGGTAAACAATCGCTTGCCACACGTTTTGCTGACCGCCGATATAATTCTCAAAGGTAGGATTCTTGATATAGTTCCAGGCCACTTTGCCGTTACCTAGATACATCGGCTCATCCAATCCACCCCATCCATAATCGGTGAGCTTTACTGGCCCTTCAAGTACATTGAGGTCTGCGTCAATCTCCATCACATAGTAGGCTTTAGGCACCAACATACGCAAAGCCTCACCCTTCTTGTTGGAGCTGCGGTTGTATGGAAGGTTATCGGAAATACACTGGAACTGTGCATAACCAAACAAGTAGCGGCCATTCTTCAAGTCGACGAGCTGGGGGTCACTAATTTGGCAGTCGGAATCTTCCGCCAACCAATTGATCCCATTTCCCTCTATATCGCCTCGGCCATCAACTTTTGCAATGCCTACGCGAGTTAAGGATGATTTATCCAAGGCGCCGCCAGAATAGAGCCCTTGCCTAGCAATCAGCGGGTAATCGCCACCATAGTAGTTATCTTCAAGATATGCAAAGAAGCAATTTTTATAATCTTCAGCCGCACATTGGTCATCAAAGGGGCCATCGCCACTAGTATCTATACCAAGTACATCCTGTAAGAACATATTCATATTCTCATCTTCGATGTACTTCGGCGAAACAACCACTGAGAGATTCGTGTTCGCATCCACTGGAACAACTGTGTGCCCTCCCCCATTGGAGATCATCGCACTTGTAGTAGGGACTACGTGATTATAAGTACCCTCAAAAGAGTCGCTATCTTCCATTTTAATAGCGATCGCTTTCAAACCAGGTGAGGGATGGTATTTATTTCCGTCACTGGTACAAAGCGCTCCAAACATTTCATTCCCAGGATTATAGAAAGCCCGGATATTAAGCACATGCCCATGTCCACATGCCCAGTCCCAACCCCTATTATCACTTCCGGACATGTTCAAAGACCAATCATCTCGCTCAATAACAGTCAGTCCAGCTGAATAGTGAGAGCCACTGACAAGTACTCGTGCAGTGACTGAGAATGCATAATTTGTACGCCCTTTACTATCATTTTCAACATACAGTAGCTCTTGAGCACCTAAGTGAGTGCCACCGTGCATTTTATTAACTACGTAAGCATCAGGCTTCTCAGATAAGGGCTTATTATCCCACTCCATTAACCAAATCTGATCATTGTACTTTTTCTCATTATCAGTACCAGCAACAGCGTCGAGATTGTCCTCAATCTTCATCCAAGTAGTACCATACTCCTCTACAAGGTCTTTCTGAACATCGTAACGCTCACTTGCTTTATATTCGGTGTTGCATAAAACAGCGACTCTAGAGCAGTCTGCACTTGCAGTAATACCATGGGTTTCATAGCACTGCTTAAGGATCGTGGTATTACCCGTTTGATCGAAACTTGAGGTTTCAGGGTTATACTGCAGCTCGTAAACAGAACCGTATGTTGGATCAGAAGCTTTTAACCCTTCTGATAATGTAGTGGACACGAACATCCGCGGCTTATCAGTATCCGTAGCGCAAGTTGCCGTATAGCTACGAATAGGGATGTCGATATTTTCTTCATCTTGCTCACTATCTGTTCGGCCAATATAGTGTGCAAGCTGGTAAACTTCTTGGGCGTTTACCATTGCATCAGGCAGGGTGATATCTGTAGCAGTTATAGTGGCAAACCCCAGATCGGAAGTAGAAACATCTCCAACCGTTACCGTTGAGGGATCATTATCGGGAAGGGGCGTATCGCTCCCAGTATCGCCGGAACCACTATCACCTCCTTGGTTATCGCCACCCTGATCACCACCATTATTACTGCCACCATCACCCACAGCTGGTGTCTCAGGTTCAGAGTCTGAAGAACCGCCCCCTCCGCCGCTACACGCAGCCAAAGCTGCAGTTAATGCCAGCACCAGTAAATTTTTGCTAAATAACTTGTCCATAATCGCCTGAAATCTTATTTTTTGATTTGTGTGTTAGGTAAGGATTAAGAGTTAAGTTCCAATGAGTCACGAAATGAAAATACGAAAATAATTTTATTTTTTCGTGAATAATTTTCTGTGTCGCATTTAAAAAAATGAAGAAACTAAAGCCTGCCTATATCGGTGCCTTTCTGACGTAATTTGTCACCTATATACAAATTACGTTAGAAGCGTTCTCTACACTCATAAAGCTCTATTAAAAATGGGGGATATTATTCAGTATGAGCACTCACGAATTGCTTCTTGATGACAGCCGAGCGCCTGTTTCCGCAAAAGTACTGCAGGCTTTAGCAGCAAATAAATGAACGTCTAGCCGGTGCTCGCTCCTAAACGTTCACTCATCAGCTTAACTTTACAGCTTAAGTCACCTAAGCGAGACTTGCCCAGGATAAGAAGCACTATCGCTTTTCAAAGCAATTTTGCTCTGCTTAAAAGAAAGTAACAAAGGGATCAGGATTAGAGTAATCGGTGTAGCAAATAGCTCCCCGAACACTAAGGATATAGCCGCTGGCTTTAAATATTGGGCTTGCTCGCTGGTTTCGGCTAATAAGGGTAGCAACCCACAGATAGTAGTCACCGTAGTTAAGAAAATTGCCCTTACGCGACTTTTCCCAGCTTGAAGTAGCGCTGTTTTTACTGGCACACCCTGCGCGTAGAGCTGATTAAATCGGCTCATTAATACTAGGGAATCGTTAATCACTACCCCAGTCATTGCCATCATTCCAAATAAGGATAATAAGCTTACTGGGAAGCCCAGTAGGCCGTGTCCAATAATTGCCCCCGCAAAGCCCATTGGAATCACCGACATAATAATCACTGGTTGCCAATAGGATTTTAATGGTATCGCCAACAAAACATAGATAAGTAAAAGCGTCAGCAACATGGACTTTTTAAATCCAGCCTGTACTTCTACTATTTCGGCAAATTCACCAACGGCTTTAATTTGGACACCCGGGTAAAGGCGCTCCAGTTCTGGCACCAGCTCTTCCTTTAGCAGCTCCCAGTTTTTTTCCGGTGAACTGACAGAACGATTCTGACGCCAGTAGATGCTGACCACTTCATCGCGATCTCGCCGATAAATTACCTCCGGTTCCCGCTCATACTTCAGCTGCGCTATTTCACCTAAGCTTACGTAGCTGTTGTTGCCCAGGTTAATAGGAGTGGCTTTTAACTGCTCGATTGTTTTAGTCTGCATTTGAGGTAAGCGAGCCAATACCAATGTCTCTTCCCCTTTATCCAACAGCCTGTGTATCTCAATCTGGCCGAATGCACCTCCAATCACAGAAGCCAGATGACTTTGATCAATTCCCAGACTGGCTCCCCGCTCATTGACCATAATTTTCAGCTGTCTTTTGGCTAGTTGGCTATCATCGTAGACATCGTTCACGCCAGGTAACTCTGCCAGTGAAGCCTTGAGGCGGTCGGCCACTTGTTTCGCCTGATCCCGATTGCTGGCAGAAACCGCAATGACAGTATCGCCCGCCGGCTCTTCGGTAAGGCTAAACTTCACTGCATAGCTCCCCTCCAAAATACCTGTTTGCAGCTGTAGCTCCTGCAAAAAGCGGTTGCTCTCTACTCTAGCCAAGGCGTCATGTGTTAATTCCGCTGTCAACTCTATGGTCTTAGCATCTTCCTTTGACACGATATACTTGCTAACAGGTGACTCCGGAAGTTCATACTCCTGTTGCAATCTATTTGCGGTGCGCTTGATGGCCTGTTCAAGTTGATCGGTATTACGTTCCGCTAAAGTATTTGCAACTCCATGCTGCATAGTGACTTTAACCGTGGCATAGCGTCCTGGAATTTCGGGAAAGAATACTGAAGCGATATGTCCCTTGAACATAGCGCCATAGGCCAGCAGCAAAAAGGTGACAAATAGACTGATACTTGTTTTCCGGTTTGCCAGGCTCAATGACAAAAGCGGAGTATATATCTTATCCGAAAATTGATTTAATAAACGGTTACATTTCTCTCTGGCAATCTCAATCCATCGTTTTATTGTGCCACTAGTTTGAGTATGCGTTTTTGGATAGCTTAAATGCACGGGTAATATAAATTTGCTCTCAATTAATGAAAATATCAATGCAAATATCACTACAGCAGAGAATCCTGATAAGACTTTTGCCAATTCATTTTCAATCCATAACATCGGTGAGAAGGCCGCAATTGTAGTCAATACGCCAAAAACTGTGGGCACGGCTACGGCTTCAACCCCTTTCCAGGCAGCCTCTTTCGTGTCAGTTGTATTTTGTCTCGCCTGGTGAATACTTTCACCGACCACAACGGCATCATCTACCAATATCCCCAGTACCAAAATCATACCGAATATAGTGATATCGTTGATGCTGTAATCCAGGGAAGGAAAACCCATCAATGTAATCGCACCAGCCAGGGATATGGGAATACCTAAGGCAACCCAAAAGGCCAGCCGCGTATCTAAAAAAAGCACCAATAGCAATAAGACGATTAATAATCCCTGCAAGGCGTTGGAACTTAGCAAGTCTAATTGCTCGGAAATATAGGGAGACATATCAGCCATTACATCCAACTGCAGGTTCTTGGGTAATGTCGATTCCAATGATTCTAATACTGATTGTGTGGCTTCATGGATATGAAACAGGTTGTCTTTTTGGCTGGTGGATACCATCAGTGCGATTGCTGGTTGCCCCTGATATCGAACAATACTGTCGGTTTGCTCATAATCTCGCTTAACCGTAGCGATATCACTGAGTCTCACTCGTGCCGTCGATTTAGTGATAATGGGAATATTCCTAAGCTCCGCCAAGTTGTCAGCCAGGGAACTGCCCTGCAGCACAATATTGCCATTGGCCGTTCTTAATTCACCACTGCGATATTCCACTGACCACTGGCGAATACGTTCCGTTAGGTTTTCAAGAGATAAACCGTAGCGTTGAAGTTTCCTGGGGTCTGGCTCTATAGCCAATAGCTGCTTTCTTTTACCCAGGTTTGTCACTTTGGAAATAGCAGGATATTTCTTAAGCGCTCGCTCCACTCGTGAGGATACCTGCTGAAGCGAATCATTATTGTCACCACCGTAGACCATGACAAACGCCGCAAGATTCGTATATTCACTGCGATAAATACGCGGCCGCTCCGCCAATGCGGGAAAGCCTTCGATACTTTCAACTTGATTGCGAATATCTTCAATCAAATGGTCCAGGTTCACATTAGTATTTTTTTTCACTACCAATAAAGCGTAACCTTGGCTTGATTGGCTGGTTATGCGCTTTATTCCTGCAACACCACTAATAGCCTCCTCAATATGCTGTGTAATGCTCTCATCGACCTGGCGGGCAGTGCCGCCGGGGTAGACAACGGAGATTTCGACTTCCGTAGGTGGAATTTGTGGAAAGCTTTCCACCCGCAGATTTTGAAAGGTCAGCGTGCCTGCAACCAGAATGAACGCCATGAGAAGGTTAGCGGCAACTGGGTTATCCAGCAACCAGCGTGAGAGTGTTTTCATATGCAGGCCTTAGTGGATAGTCATTGCAACCGCTTGACCTTCTAAAAAGTTGGTCAAAGGAAAGCGAACAAGCTGACGATTCTGGTGGGGCCGATTCTTGTAACGAAATAGAACCGAATCCGGCCGCATATCCAGTAGCTCTATCTCTTCCAAAAGTAGGGATTGTTCAGAAACGCTCCATACTTTCCCATCTTCTGTAAGAACCGATGCTGGTGCACTGACAACATAGCTCTGAGTGTTGCCTGCAAACACTACATCTACCTGTTGATCACCAAGCAAAGGGGTCTCGCGCTGAAAGGGGCTAGCCACCTGCAACATAAGGCTGCGCTGGCGGGTGGCCGCATCCATGATTGGGCTTAGGTAACGGACCGAGGCCTTCCATTGTTGTCCATCAGGCGCCTCTATTGTGATTTTGTAGGGGCCTTGCTGAAGGCCGTTTAAGCGCTGCCAAGTCTGCTCGGAAAGCTCAACTTTGACATCCAGGTAGTCACTGGCTGCTACTCGAAAGAGTACATCCCCCTCATTTATCCATTGGCCAGGATGGATTAATTCGGCAATAACCACCGAGTCAAAAGGTGCTTTAATTTGTGTATCAGCCAGCCTCTGCTGGGAGGAGGCGAGAGCTCCCCTCGCCGCTTCTCGATTTGCCTCTGCGGCTTTGACATGCGGCTCTAGTCGGCCAAATGATGACTTCGCTTTATCCCCGCGTTTTGCCACGTATTGACGCATGAGTATTTCGGCCAAGTTGAGTTCAGCCTCTGACACTCTGGCTTGAGCAGCACGGATTTCAGCCTGGTAAAAAGTATCCTGTAGAGACGCCAGTATTTCTCCCTTCCTAATGAGACTGCCCGGTATTGCGTGGTTAGCAATATGGGTGACACGCCCGCTCACTGATGCGATAACCTCAGTAGCCCAGCGGGGTTGTGTTATGCCTGTTGTTTTGACTTCAAGCTGAGCATCCGTCGGTACTGCCTCCACGACAGTAACAGTAAGGCCAGACTCTTTGGGCTTCTCCACCATGGCTGTAGGCTGCTGCTCATCCATAAGCCACAGCCCTACCAAGACCAGCAAGCTGGTGGCAACAATACCTGCAGCCCGCCGCTTTAACCAGATTCCCGCCATTTTCATCATGCCTAGGCAACTTACATTTTATGGAACACACTTGAACCATAACTAATAGCAGATTATGATACAAGTATGTTCCATAAAGTTCAGGTAATAATTCCATGGCTGATCACCTAGATGCGCGTATTCAGAAGTCACAAACTGCGATCATGAAGGCGGGTATGGAACTCCTTAGCAAAAATAGGGAGGCATCCTTTAGCGATATTGCCCGGGCGGCCGGAGTTGGGCGCACTACCCTTTACCGTCTTTATGACACGAGAGAAAAGCTGATTAAGGCGGTTGCGATTCACTGCCTGGAGGCATTTGATAAAGCCACCGAACACTTGGAAAGCGAGGCTGAATCGGCTCTGCAAGCCTTCCACCTGATGTTTAAAGCGATTTTTCCGCTGTCGGCCGAAATGGAGTTTTTAATGAAGTTGGGAGACTTTGATGAAGATGACCCAGAGCTCACCGCTATCTATGAGAAACAAGAGAGTGAAATCGCGACATTGGTGGAATACGCAAAATCTGAAGGCAGCCTGTCCAAGAAACTTCCTACTTCCTGGGTGGTAAACCTGGTAGAGGGCTTGCTGTATACATCCTGGCTAACAAAAAATGCAGAATCCATAGATCACGATACGCTGGCCGATTTAGCGTTTCACACATTTTGCAATGGCGTTGCTCGTTAAGCATTGAGAGAGTTGTTAAATGACTCAGCCAGTTACCACTGTTTCAAAATCAACAGATGATGATTATACGAAAGGCAAGCACAAACATTCTTTACTTTCGATTTTTACCCGATTTAAGTGGCGAGTATCCTTGACCCTATCGCTAGTCGTTATTGAAACACTCCTCGAACTACTTTTTCCACTTGCCATCGGCTGGGCTATCAATAGTCTATTAGAACAGTCCTACAATGGCATCTATCTTTTGGCAACCTTAGGTAGCATTTCTATTCTTATAGGAAGCGCCCGAAGATTTTACGATACCAGAGTCTACGCACATATTTATCAAGTAGTTACTTCGGAAATGGTAGCCCGTGAAAAAGCAAAGAAACAGTCTGTATCGACTATTACTGCGCGCTCCAGTTTGTTAACTGAAATTGTCGAGTTTTTTGAAAACAGCCTACCGGAAATTATTACCGTTACTATTGGCACGGTGGGGTTACTCATTATTATTAGCGCCATCAACTTCAATATCTTTCTCGCTTGCCTGGCTCTCCTAGCTTTGATTACCCTGATCTATTGCGTAATCGGAAATACCAATTACCAGCTGAATGAATCTTATAATAATGAGCTGGAATATCAGGTTGATGCCCTTAAACAACCTAATGTTGAGCATGCAAAAGCACACTTCCGGCGTCTTATGCGATGGAATATTGAATTGAGCGACCTGGAAACAGGCACCTACTTTATATTGTGGGCTGGCATAGTCGCTTTGTTTGTTTACGCTCCCATAGCAGCAATCGATGGGGGCCTGGTTAACTATGGATTGATCGTTGCCCTGTTAATGTACGTCTTCGACTTTATTGGGAAGGTATCTGCATTGCCACTCTATGTTCAGCAGGTTATTCGTTTGAAGGAAATTTCAAATCGGATTGGCTCATAAGGGAAAGGAGACAATTGGCCTCCTCTTTCTCCTCACGATCGGTTCCATGAAGGCATATGCAAAAATCTGATTGAATTTCTACTCTCCAATCACTGGGCATCCAAAAATGAACCTAATGTAAAGGGATTTACCTTTGGATATTAACTCTTTCTCAGCAGTGAAATCTGCCTTAGACAGCTACTGGGGTTAACGAAGGTGATGGCTTTGATCTGTTTGTGAGTTTACATACGTCAGGGGTGGTATTGGCTGTATCCTTATCGAGGCTTTCTTTTTTGCCTTTTGCTTTCTAGCTAGGGTTGGTCAGTTGATACTGGGTGTTTTTTGATCGTTTTTAAATACGGTTCAATTTTGGTTACTGGCCATCATTCCTGTTTACTTTTCTATTTACTATCAGTAACAGAAAAGAGATATCCAATAGAGCCGGAGTAAGATCTTTTTTGTTGGAATTCATCATTTTGGAGTTAGAGGGCCAGGGTGGCCGGTATTTGGGGCTCGGAAGGTGAGGTTTTATTGCCGAAGCCACCTCCCCTATTCTATAAGGCTGAGCGACTCACCCAAAGACTGGTTTTATCTCAGGCGAAAATTTAAAAGTCGCTTTAAAGGCTTGGAGGAGTAAGCGGCGGCTGTACGACATACCTGTTTCCAACTCGACAAACGCTGGGTGCACGGCATAAGCGACTGTCGACACTACCTTTCTGCCACACCCTGCTAGTTCCCACCCATTCTCTCGATACTACCTTCCACTTTTTCTCCAAAGTCACAGTTTTCTAAGCCCAAGCATAGATATTCATAATTTCACTTCCCCTTAACTATAAAGTAGAAAGAAATCGTACCGAAACTAGCGCCAGTAACGCTGGATATCGCCTCTTTCTCATCTATGGATGTCCCAGATTGAGGACCTTGAGCCTGTACCGCTCTCTGTCAACACTTAACGTTGGCCGTTTCCGAACAACGCCCATAACTCGGGTTCCCAGCGGCTTGCTAAACCTTACCGGACAGAGGGCTTTCACCTCCAATCTTTTATCGATTTAGCTCGGCGTACTGCGCGTCCAGATTTAATTTTATTAATACATGCCGGCAAGAAATGCACAAAAGAAAACATACCAAATAGCTAAAAGCCCCGAAAAAAATCTATCAATAGTTGTTACCAATCCAGGAGAAAACATCCATCTAAATACAGCTAATGAAACCAACCAATAGATCAATTTTTCTCCCAAATCCAAGTCATCATATAAAATCCTAAGCTTCTTATCTGCCTTCTGAATAAAGCTATCAAGCACCCTAACAATACCCATAAATACAACTAGCAGAAAAAGCCAGAGCCATCTCTCCACAGGATTAGATATATCCTGGGACATAAAATAAAGCACGGGCTGGAGAAGCAACCAAATTAATGGGGAAAGTACAATTGAGGCTGAAAGCAAAAGCGCCCCCCAAAACAATGAGGTAAATGTGAAATCGATACGATCTCCATACCAAACACTTTCGGGTAACTGTTTTTCTCGAATGAAGGCTAAAGCCACACGTCTAACCGCATCACCAAATTTCACTGACACTCCCCAAATCACAACCAGGCATATCTACTACCCCCTCCAAGAAAACTCGCATAATTATCATATTTGGTTTTTGAAAAAATGAAGCCAAATAAAATATTGACATAAAAATAACATCCTTAAAGCCCCTCAGAAAGAGCAAGGGCTCTGCATTCTAATCATTTTCTAATAGTGCCAATCACTTGATATGAAAATATCAATGACATATTGATATCTGGCGCAAAGTACTAAATAGATTATTTCTTATACGAAGTACCTGAAAATCCTATGCTCCTACCCCCATTACCCCTGTGCCGACATCTTGAAAGCTCAATATTTTTCAGCTAGACACTCCAGCCAATAGATACAATATAGTGTGCCAAAAGTTATCGACCAGCACTATATATAGTGATCCAGATCAAGTGCTTCTACCTTGCTCTTTTATAATCTTCCCGCACAATCTGTGAAGGAAGGCCCATGACAAATACCTCTACTCCAGAAATTGACAGTGCCACATCTCCTGCTCAAGACCTAGGCAGCTTACTGGTACGAAAGCGGGATGGTCGCGCTGTGGCTTTTGATCCTCAACGTATTACTTCGGCACTTGTGCGGGCCGGGCAGGCTACTGGTGAATTTGGTGAGGATGAAGTTGATTGGCTAACCCAGGGCATCCTGAAAGTGATTAATCATCGCTTTGATGCTGTGACACCAGTCGATATTGAGGAAATCCAAAATATCGCCGAGCAAATATTAATCAATTGCGATTACATAGATACAGCACGGGCCTACATCGCCTATCGGGAGCGACATGCGCGCATACGTAGTGATCGCCAAACACTGGTAGATGTTGGGGCTTCCATTGAAGAATATCTGGAGCAGGCGGACTGGCGTGTCGCTGCCAATGCCAACCAGGGCTACTCTCTTGGCGGCCTGATTTTAAATAGTGCCGGTAAAATGATTGCCAATTACTGGCTAAATCATGTCTATTCCCCGGAGATTGGTGCAGCCCACCGGGATGGTGATTTACACATCCATGACCTGGATATGTTGGCCGGCTATTGCGCCGGTTGGTCACTGCGTACCTTACTGCACGAAGGGCTGAATGGGGTTCCCGGCAAGGTTGAGTCGGCACCGCCCGCCCACTTGACCAGCGCAGTTGGGCAGATCGTTAACTTTCTTGGCACATTGCAAAACGAATGGGCTGGAGCCCAGGCATTTAGCTCCTTCGATACTTATCTCGCACCCTTTGTACGAAAGGATCAGCTGGATTACGCCAGTGTGCGCCAGTGCATGCAAGAGCTGATTTTTAACCTGAACGTGCCATCCCGCTGGGGCACCCAGACTCCCTTTACCAACCTCACTTTCGATTGGGTTTGCCCTCAAGACTTGCAAGACCAGGTGCCGGTGATTGCCGGCAAAGAAATGCCATTCACTTATGGTGACTTGCAGGTGGAAATGGACCTGATTAACCGCGCCTATATTGAGGTGATGAGTAAAGGGGACGCGCGCGGCAGAGTCTTTACTTTCCCAATTCCAACTTACAATATCAGTGAGGACTTTCCCTGGGAGAGCGAAAATGCCGAGCGGCTATTTGCCATGACTGCCCGCTATGGACTGCCCTACTTCCAAAACTTTATTAACTCAGACCTCAGTCCAAACATGGTGCGCTCCATGTGCTGCCGCCTACAACTGGACCTTCGAGAGCTGCTTAAACGTGGCAATGGATTATTTGGCTCCGCGGAACAGACCGGCTCTCTCGGTGTAGTAACGATCAACTGTGCACGTCTGGGCTATTTGTATAAGGGGGACTGGGACCTCCTGCTCGCCCAGTTAGATAAACTACTGCTACTTGCACGGGATTCCCTGGAAGTGAAACGCAAAGTGATTCAGCGGCATATGGACGCCGGCCTGTTTCCCTACACGCGTCGATATCTTGGCACTCTGCGTAACCACTTCTCTACCATTGGCGTTAACGGCATTAATGAAATGCTACGAAACTTTAGCGACGACCGTGAAAGTATCGTCACAGAGCCTGGTAAACAACTGGCCGAGCAGTTGCTCGACCATATTCGTTTGCGAATGACAGAGTTCCAGGAACAAACTGGCCACCTGTATAATCTCGAAGCCACACCGGCTGAGGGAACTACTTACCGTTTTGCCCGCGAAGACCAAAAGCGCTATGAAGATATTATTCAGGCTGGCAGCACGGAAGCACCTTACTATACCAACTCATCCCAGCTACCAGTCGGCTTTACCGATGACCCTTTCGAAGCGTTGGCCCGGCAGGAATCCCTACAATCCCGTTATACGGGCGGCACTGTGCTGCACCTATACCTGGGTGAACAACTACCAGATGCCGATAGCTGCCGCCGCTTATTACAGCGCGCCCTGAAAAATTATCGGCTGCCCTATATCACAGTAACTCCCAGCTTTTCTATATGCCCAGTACACGGCTACCTGAGCGGCGAACACGAATTCTGTCCCCGCTGCGATGAGGCTCTGCTCGCTCGTGAGCAATCTTGCTGCAGCGATTAAAACCAACCACCAAGGAGAGACATCATGAATAAACCAACCTCACCACTCAAAAATGAAGACCGTACCCGCTGTGAAGTCTGGAGCCGGGTGATGGGCTATCACCGCCCTGTCTCCTTCTGGAATCCAGGCAAACAATCGGAACACAGGGAGCGCCGCTTTTTTGTTGCAGGTAATGGCAAATAGCTATGGCTGAAAAGCTGCGCATTGGCGGTTTTACACCATTTACCGCTATCGACTTCCCTGGTGAATTGGCCGCGGTGGTCTTTTGCCAGGGATGCCCCTGGCGTTGCCGCTACTGCCATAATGGTGATCTGTTGCCGGCCCGCGCGCCCAGTGCCTACGACTGGGGCCAGATATTGGGGTTCCTCGCCAGCCGGCAAGGACTGCTGGATGCGGTGGTATTTTCTGGCGGAGAGCCAACTGCCCAGGGGGCACTGGAAGCAGCCATTGCCCAAGCCCGGAGCCTGGGGTTTAAGATAGGTTTACATACTGCCGGGATCTACCCTCGGAAACTGAGTCGCTTGATCCCCAGTTTGGACTGGGTTGGGCTGGATATAAAAGCGTTGCCGGAAAATTACCCTGCCATTACCGGGGTAGATGGTAGCGGTACAGCACCCTGGCAATGTGTAGAGCTACTCGTCGAGGCGGGAACATCTCTGCAAGTACGCCTTACCAGGCATCCTCGCCTCACCAGCGATGAGGAGCTAGTTCAAATTCAGGAGAAGCTTCGCAATTGCGGTGTTCATCATTTAGAGGTGCAGCGTTGTAATACTGAGCAAGCGATCGACCAAACTCTGAAGTTTATTTCATAGAGCTAAAAAGTTTGGGGGACGAAATAGAATCGATGGTCGGCCAAGGACATCTTCTTTTTATGACTCTTCTGATGGCGGGCTTAAAGGTCAGTAAAGAGGCCTAGCTTGGCCTCTTCCCGATAGGACACCAGCGCCAGCAGTTCAATCTTGCATTTAAGCAATACTTTGCTTTCTTAGGGCGAGCGCTTTGGGCTGAGTTGAATGAGAGTGAGTAAGTTGGCTTTTAAGTTTAGTAGCAAGCTCTTCGGCCAATGACTGACTTTGCAATAAAGCCTGGTTTACCGAATTTCGATGCCGTTCATCCGCAAATTCCTGGAATTCCGCATTGATTTCATATACTTGATCGACCCCCAGGTAATGGCTCAATGTCCTGATATGAGGACCCAAGTGATTCATGTTCTCGCGTATTCCCCCCTCTGCAAAGCCAAACTCTCCAGCAGAAGTAATTAGCACCAGAACCTTCCCTGACATAATGGGCTCAAGCGGATAGTCTCCACGGGCCAAGTCAAAGGTAAAGGTCTTGTTGATGCGTATCACCTGGTCGAACCAGGCTTTTAAAGCCGCCGGCATACCGTAGTTGTACATTGGGGAAGACATGACTATGACATCCGCCTGATCAAGCTCATTAATCAAAGTATCCGATAATGTAACCAACAATTTTTGCTCTTCACTACGCTGATCCTCTGGAGTGAATACAGAGGCAATCCAATCCTGGGTAATGAATCCTGGCGGGGTCTGGCCAACATCCCTATAGATGAGTTTATCTTTTTGTCTAAGCCCAAACCAACGCTTCACAAAACTTGCGGCAACGGCCTTGGAGATAGAGGAGTATTTTGGTATGTCCCTATACTCCTCCGGTACCTGAATAGTCCCGAAAATCTGGGCGCTGGCTTCAATATGAAGAAGGGTTTTCATTTACTAGACCTCGAAAAATTCATCATTTGGTCCAGCGATAGTGCAGTCTATAAGCATTCTTGACAAATGAGATATTTTTCCTTATAGATGAATTAATTTCATCTATAAGGAAGAGTAGCCCATGTATCCAAACCTACCCTCCCTCAATTCCTTAAAGGTTTTTGATGCAGCTGCGAGGCTCGGTAGCTTCAAGAAAGCTGCAGAGGAACTCTTTATCACTCCTACAGCAGTATCCCACCAGATAAAAAGCCTGGAAGAAACGCTAGGCAGCCAGCTGTTTGAGCGTAAAACCCGCGCAATACAATTAACAGAAGAAGGAAGGCTACTCGCAGAAACAACTTCACGAGTTTTTCAGCAACTTGCCGCAGCAATAGGTGAAATCGCTAACTCAAATCGTGTGATTGCTGTCAGTACAACTTCATCTTTTGCTGCACTGTGGCTGGTTCCCCACCTGGAATGCTTTTATCAGAAGCATCCTGGTATCGAGGTATCCATTTCGACCGGTGAACAGGTAGATGATATTGAGCGCGACCGACACATTGATATAGCTATTCGCTACGGTGAATTTGATCCAAAAGCCAAAAATACCACAAAACTTATTACTGAATCAGTGGGTATGTATGCTACGCGGAACTACTTATCAAACATAACCAATCTCGAGCAGGCGCAGCTATTAGAAACCAAGTGGATCAACCGATCTTTAACCCCTTTCAGCTGGAAATCCTTACTTGGCGACTTCAATAAAAACCTTACCATTCGTCAATATGATCAGGAGTATCATGTCATACAAGCCGCACTAGCGAGCCAGGGGATTGCATTAGTCAGCTCCCTACTGATTCAGAATGCCTTACAGAACGAATGGTTGGTGCCGTATAAAAGCGCAGCTATAAAGCAAAAGGCTGAAGGGCTTTCATACTACGCAGTAATCCCAGGCCGTAATATAAAAAACGAGCAGGTTAGTGTGTTTCTTGATTGGCTACTTGAAGAAATAGCATAAACTATATATACAATTTATACGATATCGCCCTTACGAGCAAAACTCGAAAGGGCGACAAACAAGCCATCACTAAAAAGCAATAAGACTTTAAAATTAAAGGCAAATAATATTTTCTGCCTGAGGGCCCTTGGCACCCTGGGTCACTGTAAATTCTACAGCTTGCCCTTCCTGCAATGTTTTAAAGCCACTGCTGGCAATATTGCTGAAGTGTGCAAAAACATCGGGGCCGGATTTTTGTGCAATAAAACCAAAACCTTTGGCTTCATCGAACCACTTAACAGTACCAGTCGTTGTGTTAGACATAATAAATATCCTGAGAAAATAAATTGATCATAGTTGACCTATTGGTCGAGCGGGCAAAAACTGAGAATTTAAAAGAGACAGAACGAAGGATTATGACTAAAACTACGAGTTGAACTAAAATAAAAACTGGGCGTTTATACCAGCTATCAGGATAGTAGCACCTAAAGCTAACTCGTGTCTATAAAAATAGAAATTAAGGGTAGGAATGAAGCAGATAACTCAATAGCTGTATTATAAATAGCCTATTTTAAAGATTTTCCTCTCAAACTAAAGTTCACTCAGCGTCCTAGAGGGCTCCCACTAGGGAGTTGTACCTTAGGGAGTGGTACCTAGCTCCATACGAAAGCGCCTTCTTAATTGTTTGAGAAAGGTCGTCGGGGCCAGCCTGTACAAGTAGGCTCCAATCAGGCTTATATCTTTTGGAAACCAACGCTCCCTGCCCTTTTCCAATGCCGTCATAATCTGATTGGCCATCCACTCAGGGCTACGCACCGCTCCCACGGTGCTCCTTTGGTGCCTGGCCTGCCCACCATCTCCAGCTAAAGCGTTTTGCTCAATCGTTGTAGCCAGGAAACTTGGGTAAACCATTAATACACTAACTCCATCGTTCCGCACTTCCTCACGGAATACCTCGAAATACTGGTGCAATGCACTCTTGGCTGCGCAATAGCCCGCGCGCCCCAATACCGGCATCCATCCAGCCATTGAACTGATATTTACCACACAGCCAGAGGCCGCTTTAAGCTCCGCAAACAAGCCTTGAGTAAGCTCTACCGGTGCATGGTAATTCACCACCATCACCTTGCGAATAACCGCGCTGGATGTTTGTGAAGAGAGGCTTCGGTGTGTAATGCCGGCATTGTTTACCAACAGGTCAACTCTCGAGTACTCATTCCGTAAGGATTCAACCAGCTCCTCTACGGCCAAATAATTTGATAGATCAACGGTATATATTCTGACTCGAACATCTAGATCCCTAAGCTGGGCCTCTCTTTGGCGAAGTTTTTCAGTTGAAATATCGACCAGAACAAATTCAGCTCTATATTTTTTTGCAAGGCACAGGGTAATCGCCCAGCCCAAACCTCCAGCGGCCCCAGTAATCACAAAAGTCTTCTGTAAATTTTCCGACTGACTTGTGACCATTTCAACTGTCCTCCACAAGCAAGGGCGATTTACTGGAGAGCGCTACAATGCCGAGAGATTTTTCTGCAAACAGGCGGAAGACTTCTCTGGAAGTCTTCTCCGGAATAAAGCCCAACTCTTCTTGCAAGCGGCGGTTATCCAGTACCGGCCTGTATTGCAAAAAGGCTACATGGTCTGGGTGGGTATCTGTTAAGTGGAGGCTGTAACCCAGCCAGAGAGCTGCTTTTATCAGCCAGACTGGCGGTCTTATCAGTGGCTTAGACAGAGTCTGAGCTATTTCCCTGGGGCTAAGACTGCCATCACCGGTTAGATTGAATATGCCACTCGCCCCAGTACTCACACCAAACGTAAGTGCGCGGATCACATCCTGGTCCCAAATAAAAACAAAGGGGGAATTACACCCACCGGGATCCAGAAGCACTTTTCGGCTAAAGAGTGCACTGATTTTGTTATTGGTCTTTGCACCCAATACAGAGGACACGCGAAAAACCAGCTGTTTGAGATACGGATACCGCTCACGATATTCAGCCAGCAACTCCTCTACTTTACGCTTGTTATTGGAGTAGCCAAATTCAGGATTCCCCCTCAAGGGATGATGCTCTTCGAGCCTGGGTGGATTATCTGGATAATAACCATAGGCGGCGCCGCTACTTGTCACAGTGATATGTTCAACCCCAGCGTAGAGACAGCCCTCTAATACATTCCTTGTGCCTTCCACATCTATACGGTATTCAGCGGCATGATCACGACCCGCAGCCATTACCGACGCTAGATGAATCACATGAGTTATAGATTCCGCCTGAATAAACTGGCCAAGGTCTTTATCACAAATATCCCGCGCCAGAATGGGAAAACTTGCGGCTCTAGTTCGAATATCCACCCCGATCACAGGGAAAGTCATACTCAATTGCTCCCCAAGCTGATGACCGATATATCCCGCCGCCCCGGTAATTAAAACCCGCTTGTTCATTCTGAGGCTCCTGTCAGGAAGTCGCTTCTGATCTATTTGTATGAAAAACCTCCTCTCGCGGTAGCAGGTCTCTTTGTAAATCTGCCTTATGCGTTCTGAGTGCCTTTAAATAGGCATCTTTGTGTACGTAATACGCCATGCGCTCAAGGTCCAGATAATGCATACCGCCGCTTACACGATTTGCCGATCTCTGCTGGATGATTTTCCTAAATCTACTAGCAGACGGTGCACCAGAAATTAACTGGCGAATATAAAGGGCAACAAGCTCTGCTTGCTTGTTACGCCCTTCCCATCCCAATCCAGCCGCTTCCACCATACCCATCATAAATAGGTTATCCGTCTCTGGATGGAATACATTCAGATACAGGCTCGGTGCATAACCACTCCAGTTCAGCTCACTGTTATCGATAAACGGATAGTGCAACTTATAGCCGGTGGCCTGTACAATCAGGTCATATTCTCCGCATCCACCCTCTGAGAATTTCACCTTATTCCCATGCACCGATTTAATATCAGACCTGGGGTTGATATCGCCATGGCCAATATGGTGCAGCAGTAAGGAATTGACTACTGGGTGGGATTCAAAGAGTCGGTAATTGGGCTCTGGCAAACCATATTGAGATGGGCTGCCTAAAGAGAATTTGACCAGCGCTTTTGTAAGGCGCCGCTTAACAAAGAGAGGCAACCGAAGCTTGCCGCCCAGCTGATCGATAGGCTTACCGGCTATGTACTTCGGCAGAAAGTAATAGCCTCGGCGCAGACTGATATCAACGCTTTTCGCTTTATGGACTGCGTCTACAGCAATATCCGCTCCACTGTTGCCACAACCAATCAACAGGACTCTTTTTCCAGCAAAAATTTCAGAGGATTGGTATTGCGCAGAATGTAACAACTCCCCGCTAAATTGGCCTGGAAGTGCAGGCTGATTGGGGTGGTGCAAAGTGCCGCTGGCAATGAGTAATCCGCTAAACTCCCGAGTTCTTTCCTGCCACTTTCTACGAGTGGTAATCAGCCAGTTTTCTCCACTGCGCTCGCATCTCAAAACTTCTGTGTCGAACTCGTAATGGCCGTAAAGGCCAAATTCTCTCGCATAGGAGCAAAAATAATCCCGCATCTCCCGATGGCTTGGGTAGTCAGCAACACTCTCCCCCATTGGAAACTCAGCGAATTCAGTCATTTTCTTGGAGGAAATAAGGTGGGCCGACTCATACATGGTACTAGTGGGGTTATCAATATCCCATAAGCCACCCACATCACTGTGCGACTCAAAGCCAATACAGGGAATACCGCATTTGAGTAAATTTCGAACGGTGCAAAGCCCCATAGGACCGGCACCAATTACGGCGTAAGGTTTCACGGTAGTTGCCCCTCCCTGTTGACTTATTTAAGAGCCGAGTCAGAAGGAATATATCGTGACAAACACCCTAAGGATCGTCATTATCGGGCAGGTACTGGTTATTTTGAGACATTCACAATGGATTTGACCGACACCAGAAGCGTTAACCTGAGCTATACCAAAGCTTTACTAGAGGCTTTAGCCAGCATGGATCTCCCTATACCGGGGGAAACCAATAAAATCCTGTCCCAAATACACCAGAAGGAACGTATCTCTATTCATCTGCAGGAGCAGCTGTGGGAGTCGGTAATCAATAGCTACCCCGACACTCTACTAGGCATTAAGCTCGGGCTTGCCATGCAGGCCAACCAAATCGGCCTAGTGGGTTACCTGCTGATGACGCAAAAAGATTTGGGAGAGGCGATAGAGCAATTGATTAGCTATCAACCATTGCTAGGCGAAGGTGGGCACTTTGAACTGCGACGCGATGCATTCTCGGTAAACCTCTGCTATCACCCCAACTTCCTGAATTTTGCGCAAATCCGGGTAGAAACAGTGCTCGCTGCCTGTATTGCGCAAACCCGAATTTTAACCGGTGGACGGTTTCAGCCCCTCAAACTACTGCTCGCCTACCCTGCGCCTAGCCTTGCCCTGCAGCAACGCTATCAGGCACTGTTACAAATACCCGTAGAGTTCAATGCAGAGGTGTCGGCAATCCAATTTCCCACTAAAGATCTGTCGCTGCCATTAATCGCCGCAGATAAAGAAGTGGAGGCCTGCTTAAAGCCAAAGGCAGAAGTCCTCCTACAGGCGCTTACAAAGAAATCCCTGCACCGGAAAGTAACCCTATTGCTGCAGCAAGCTCCAAACTTAACACGTGAGCAAGTCGCACAGCGCCTTTGCCTTAGCCCAAGGCACCTAGCGCGAAAATTACAAGAAGAACAACTTAACTTCCGTGTACTACAGGATGAGGTACGCAGCTATTATGCGAAGCAGTGGTTAAGAGAGGGCGAAAAAACCAACCTAGAAATTGCCGTAGCACTTGGGTACACGGATGAGAGTGCGTTTGGAAAAGCTTTTAAGCGTTGGGATGGAGTAACGCCTAGCGTTTATAGAGAAAACCACATTATAAATTCTTAATAAACTTGATCAGGTCATTAGAATTTATTGACTTACCTAGCTTATAGGCAGCCGGTAAAAGAGCTAGTCTTTACCACTGCCTTTGCATCTATTATTACCGCAAACCTTATACGTCTTCGGACACTCTAATAGAGACAGCATTCATATCGCTGCCATCACAGCCTTTCACCCTAAGGGTCACCTTCGAGTTAGTATGATAAGCGGAGAGTGCTATTGATAAGATATGATCAAACATTGGGTTAGTTACACCGACCTTTAATCTTGCAGAAGCACAGTCTTCCACTATGATATTTTCATTAGACTCGATATAGAGCTCGGCCAAGCCCCAACCTATCCCAACACTTTTAATGGTAATTGGAGGCGTAGTTGTATCCGCCATAGCAACTTGAGAAATCAAAAACAACAAAAAAACGCAAATAAACTTTTTCACAAAAACTTCCGATACTATCATTCGACTCAACAACAAATCCTAACCACGCAGGATTCTATTTGGCCCACACTCATAAGCCTAAGAGCTTAAAGGATTAATCTGTAATCTTGATCGCCACTGCATTCATATCGGTTCCATCACAGCCTTTCACCCTAAGGGTTACTTTCGATTTGGTGTGATAAGCGGAGAGTGCTATGGAGAGGATATGGTTAAACATGGGGTTAGTTGAACTTACCTTCAATCTTACATTTGAACAATCTTCTACAATGACATTTTCATGGGACTCAATAAAAAGGTCACTTGACCCCCAGCCGGTACCAATAGCTTTAATAGTAATTAACGGAGTGGAAGTATCCGCCAAAGAAGCCTGAGCAATAAAAGACAACAAAAAGACACAAATAATTTTTTTCATAAAAAAACTCCGCAAACCATATTTACAGCACCTAACAGGTAAGACCTGACATGCTGATTACTACCTTACCAAAAGCTACCAGAGTAGCCTCAAAACCTTATTACCAAGCATTAAAACTTTAGCCGATAAAAAATCACAAAATTCACTTGAAAATTCAAGAGGTTAGAAATTCTGATAAAGATAGTCTATTGGCTTCCTACTACCTTCACAAACCTCAACCCTCACTGCAACCTCTGCACCTGTAGCTGCCGCTGACAGCAATATAGAGAACCATGCTTTTTTGACTTCAGAATCGAGTGTAAATTCATAGTACTCATTAAGAGAGCCATTACACGAATCTTCTTTTAACCGGAACTTTACAGATTCACCACTGGGGTAAATTCTATCAACCAGGCCCACATTAGTCACAGCAAACGACTTTGCCGAGAGAATAAGAAGAAACAATAAAATGGATGATTTTTTCATACCAACCTCAGAAACACCAAACAATAAACCAATCAACTTTCACCTGCGCACCCCATCAATAGCCTGAGGCTCACATGCAAAAATCCATTTTATTTTTAGGTGAAAATTCAATTACGATAAACACCTACTTATATCGCTACAATATGCTGATATAAGTTCCCCACTCAAACGTTCTCCACCCTGCCAGAGCTTCATACAGCAAACACCAAAGGCATCACCATACCCTTCATCTCCGGGTCCTCTGTATTGACAACACTGACTTTATTGTAAAGACAGCTAGCGGCAGTAGGCATAGGGTAAATTGCAAAAGTACCGTTAGATGCCAGCCTAGACCAAGGAGAGCCATCAGAAATAAATGGACCCTCATAAGCGACCGCCGAAACGCTTAAAAAAATCACCCCTAAAATTCAATACTTCTTCAGTCCACTCACTATCAACACCTTACACCATTATTCAAACAATAAAATCAGCTGTAGCGACCGAGATAACAGACTAATTGCACTCAATCCGACTCTCACCCCGACAGCCGAGCCTGCACCCTAAGAGTCAATCTATCCACAGAGAGCCATATAACGCTAATACTTTATTCTTACCCCAGTAAAAGCTAGCTATTGCCGATCACAACCCAGCCACTTAATCTCAAGCCTTTCAGCTATATCTGTATGACCACGGTACTTTAGAAACTCTAAGGACTCAGGGTGCCGCTCACTCAACTTGCAAACACCGTTTAATCTCTCAAAATAATTGAGAAACCTCTCACTTCCTGACGCCAACGATACCCAGTAAAGAGCTTCATCTTCTAATGTAAAGTATCGCCTATAAGCATCTATACCTCGCTCACAAGGAAACTCCTCTCCTGTCATCAAGAGCAAAGAATTTTTTATAAACAAATACTTTTCCCTCTCACTTGTATCAGGATCTATAGAACATAAAAACTTATCAGTATAGACAGGCTCACCATTCGAATAATTACGCATCTCCGGAATCAATTGTATTAACGTTGATTCTGCCCCATCCATAAAACCAGATACCTTTCCATTCAAACCTGAATTCCCAGCATCTGATTGTGCCTGAGAACAGCCGCAGAGAAGCACTATTAAAACTATTAAAGACCTAGCCATCAAAACACCCTATAAAAAGACATTCTCGAAGGCCAAATCAGCACCGGCAATTTACTCCCAACCCTATTATTTTCACAAAGATCCATATAACGTCAATACTTTACCTTGGCCTCAATTATTTTCCATAGCCATTTTCATGCGCTACCACAAACTTCTTGCGTTAGAACTAGCAGAGCTTCGTGCAAACCGACATTGCCCATCAGCCTCCAAGCTATTAGCTTTTTTCAAGAATTGGATCCTTTTGTGCAAGTGAGCATCAAAAATGCACAAAAAAATAATCAGTCTTCCTTCCGTCATCAACCATGTCAACTCTAATCTCAAGTAAGTCCTGTATTGCATTATCGAACCGCTCTCTTTCCCAAGAAGTCAAGTGCCAGAGTTCGTCTATAGAGAGAATTAACTTATCTGAATCAAAGAAACCCTCTGAAGATGCCATTTCTAAAATCTCTAATGCATCATCGATATTCTCTAGCCTCTGTATATTCCAAACAATTTCTTGGATTTCTTCATTTGGATCATAATCTAGCTGCCCTTCACTAGGCCAGCCAACAATAGCTCGTATTTTATTTTCCGTTACTTCAAGGATTTGGAATCTATCGATTTCAAATTGAAGCATAAACCTAAACAATCTCACGACATTAATCATGATGTTCAACCCTGTTATTAGATATCAATGTCATTTTGAGTCCATATGTGGCGGTTCTTTATTGATCTTCCTAGACCCTCAACTTGAACATGTGGAATACCCGCGGAAGAACCTCTTATTCCTTGAGCGCCGTCATTACGCAAAGTACCACCAGCCTTATTAACAATTCTCTGAAGTTGTTCAACTTTTTCCTGTGACAAACCATTACCTTGCCGGCTATTATCCGACAAATTCGTAATTAATCGCTTAATTCTTTTTAAGGTTGCCTTTGTAACGGAAGGTTTGATTACCTTTCCAACACCAGGAATTGCACTTACAGCTAGTGCGCCTCCTTCTAAACCAATATCTTCAGCAGTAGCATTTGCAATATTTGAAGGTGCAGAGCAAGCACTTGAGCCAAGACAAAGAATAAGGTCACCATCTGCATTAGTTTTCAGACCAACCCATTTCTTTTGTGCATTATCTGAACTTAATGCATTAAATGCATACAGGAATGCCCCCGATGTCGCTCCATTGGCAAATTTTCCACCGGTTATTTCAGAAACCGTTCCACTAACAACACCAGAAGCAATACTTTCCGCAGCAATATTATCAAAGCTTAGAATCCCAGGGGTTGTCAGTTTTGTCAGTCCAGCACTGGCAAAGCCATGCCCAAATTTGCCCCCTTGAAGGATAGACATCACACCGCCCACTGAGCCTTGGGCGACAACCAGTTTGGCAAAGTTGCTCGGTGAGAGGTAAAGGTTTTTACCAGCTTTTATCGCATGTTGCGCCCCTTCAGCAACTTGCATCTGTTCAAAGCCTTTTGCTACCCCATAGAAGGCCATAGCACTGACCCCGCCCATTAGCGCTCCCTTAAAAACATTACCTCCATTGACTCCAGCACCTATACCGCCAGCAATAGCGCCATACACAAAGCTCTGCCACAAACCTGGACCTAACCATGGCTGCCAAATTGTTAGTGCAATACCAACAATCGCACCAATATACGGTTTGACTCCCTTCCACAGCTTATCTAAGAAATAACCACTAGGATCACTAGCATTCAGCGGATTATTGCGCACATAGCTATAGCGGTTATACATCTGCGTATCGGTAGCCGCCTGGATAAATGGGTCCGCCTGCATAAAGCGCCCCAAACGCGGATCATAGATACGACCATTCATATGAATCAGCCCCACCTCATCCAGCATTTCATGGCCGGTGTAACCACGGGTGGTACGGCTGTGATCGAAGTTTGAAAGTGCAGTCAGGGATAACGCATTCCAATTGGCGCTGTTGCGGCGCTGCCCCCAGGCATCGAAGGACATTTCCTGCACCACCTTACCGGCTTTATCGGTAATCAGGTCCATGGAACCCAGGTGGTCCTTGTAGAGGAATAGCTTATCGGTCGAGAGAACCTTGAATTCCTTGTCGGTTTTTACGGTATAGACTGCCGTGCCCACCAGGTGACGCTTCCACTCGATCTCATTGGGCTTACTGGACTTCTGGATACGCTCAATACCGCCGATATACCAGGTCTCTGTCACTTCCCCGTTACTACTATTGGTGTCCTTGCGGTAGTAACGGCTATGGCTGGGGCCATAGAGGAACTCGGTGGTGTTATTTCCCTTCTTGATTACGGAGGCTTTATCGAAGGTGGTGTAACTGATGGTACGTCCACCGTCGAAACCATCGGAGGTCATATTGCCATTGAGGTCATAGTTATAGCTAACACCTCCGGCGGTTGTTACCGCATGGGGGCCTACACCCTTCTCACCATAAACATAATCCCCTACGCCGGCTTTGTAAGTAATATTACCGATGGCGTTGTAGCGGATATCCTGCTCGGAGACGCTGAGGCCACTACAGCTGAAGTTGCTACTACCTATGTGGGTTTTAATCAGACGGTTGAGTTTGTCATAGCAGAAGCTCTCGCGCAGATCCTTGCTTCCGCTCTGGTTGTGACGGCTGGTGAGATTGCCGAGGGTATCCCACTGGTAGCTGATATCTTGGATACCAAAGGCTCCCAATACCGTAGAGGTCTGCTTTGTTAGGCGGCCGCTGGCAGCTTCGTAAGTAAAATTAGACGTTGCGCCGTTACCCAATAGCTGCTCTTTCAGTTGGCCGCGAGCGGTCTGGGCTTTAACCTCTTGAATCAGGTCCCCGGTGGCCAGATCTACTACCTTGTAGAGATATCCATAGGTATTGTAGAAATTCTGAGTACCAGACTTATTGTCATCGAGCATTTTGGCTAAAGCATCGTAGTTGTATTCAACACGGCCATGGCCATCAAATTTTGTAGTGGTGATATAAGAAGGTTGCGCACCAACCCCATCAAAATCCACCGCCTGGATATGATTTCGGCCTACCTGGTCATACTGATACAAGGCCTCATAACCGGAGACACTGTCCGTTATCATTTCCACTTGGCCTAAACCATTAGTGGCAGTGTCATACAACCAGATAACATCGCTAGTGGGGGCACTAGCGCCTTTAGACTTTTCGATACGCGTGGACTGTCTGCCCAATTGGTCGTAGGTTAACTCTACGGTGTGGCCATTTGCATTGGTTTGCTTTTTCAGCTCACCAAAGCCGGTATATTCGTAGTGCCACTCTCCCTTATCGGGATCGTCCATACGGACTTTGCGGCCAAGGTCGTCATATTCGATTGTGACCACAATGGGATAACTAAGACCATCGCCTTCGTCGATATGAGCACCGGAAGCATTGGTTTTACCCCAGGATTTGGCTTTATGCAGATTACCCTGACTGTCATATTCGTAGGTGAGGCGGCCATCGATCGCATCGATGACTTCTACCAACTCACCAGCCACATTTTTGATCTCAGTTTTTTGCTGGCCTTTATCATTGGTGGTGATCGTCTTTAGGCCGCTATAAGTCATACTGGACACAGAGTCATCAGGCGCAGTGACACGGCTTGGGCGGCCGAGCAGGTCATACTCCATTTTGGACCATAGGCGGGTATCACCAGAGAAATAAGGCTCACTGGCAAACTTCACGCGGCCCAGATTATCGTATTCTTTATCGGTATAGATTTTACTGTTGAAGCCCTTGGTTTCAGTTCTTATAGAGCGCCCCAGTGCGTCGAAGTATTCCCTACTCCAGCTACCGGTACTGCTATGAGTGGTCACCATATATTGTGCACCGGCCGGACAGGCGATAACACAGCGCTCATAGTCCGTCAGTTTATCCGCGCCGGTATTACTCTGACTGATGGTTTCACGGCCGAACTTATCGTAGGCAAACCCGGTTTCCAGCCCATTCATCCCCTTCACTTCCAGCGGTGCGCCAAAGTGATTTCGGGAAACCACCCTTTCGGTTAGGTGATCGAGGGCATTGTAGCTTTCAAACACATAGCGGCCGGAAAGGTCATACACCGTTCTTGCACTACGAGCGGCTTCGCCGGGAGCAGTTACCGTCTTCTTATTAACGTTGCCAAAATTGTCATATTCATAAGCGGTAGTCTGCTTGTATTCTGGCTTATTAGGCTCAATAACCTCGGTTTTTAAAAGGCCGTTGAGCACGCCCGATGCATAATAAGTAAAGGCTGACTCGCGGATATGGCTGGGCATACCCGGGCGAGTACTGGTCACTTTTGTTGCAGTTAGGCGGCCCTTTTCTTTTTCCCAGACACTGCTGCCATAGGTATTTTCCGTTTTCTTAACAAACTGATCGCCGGAGATGCCGTCTTTTGTGACAACGTCGATACTGAGCGCATTGCCATAGGCATCGTAGCTGTTTGTGGTGGTAACACTTTGCAGCAGTTCTCCCTGGGTGCTACCGGCATCCTTCAGGTCAAAAGTTTCTTCCACCGCTTGATAAATAAAAGGTTGATAAGGCGGCAGTGGTTTTCCGCTACCATTCCAGCCCTGTAGACGCCAATTGTTGCTCGCCCGGCTTAGCAGCTGCCCATCGGCAGTGCGGGTTTCGGTCTTTAGCGGCCTGCCCACAAATGGGAAGTCCTGGCGGTAGGTAGTTTCCGTCACTACGCCAGTTTGGTTATCGGTAGTGCTGATTTTCTGGAAACCCAGCATACCCCGCCCAGCGGCCTGGAGTTTCATCTGATGGTAGTGGTAGGAAACCGAACTGAGGGCAGACTGGTTAACAGAACCCGGTGCGGCAGCGGCGGCAGGGGCAGAACTTTCCACCTTAGCAACCAGGTACATGGGGCTCAGAATATCCAATACCGGCTTATCTTTACCTAAGGTGTGACTATCCGCAGGTAAATCCCAATCGCCATTCAGTGCAGTATAGAAAGCATCAATGCTGCCTTCCGTTGCTACATCCAAACGAGTGTAAAGCTCGTCGTAGCGCATGTTCTGATAAGTAATATTGGTAATATTACCAAGGCCATTATCTATCTTATTAATTACATTGCGCGGAATATTTTTATATTGAGAATCGCGGGTATTATCCAGGCGGGTGTAAACGATACCACTAGAAGCATCATAGCGGTGATAATCGGCTTCTCCATCGCCATTCGTGTCCGCAAACCATATCATGTCATTTGAAGCTATAGTGCCACAATAGGTAGCACTGCCCGAGCAATCAGAGAGATGATCAAAAAGTCTGCTATCGGAAGAGTCAATAAATTCGCCGGTATTTTGATCAAAGTAGCGAACTTTCACATCATTCCAAGGAGAAGAAACCGGCCAGACGAAATCCTGATAACCATCGTTATTCAGGTCTACAAAGGAGCCCCTGCTACTTCCAAGGTATCCCAAATCCTTAAAGCCTGTGCCAGTGCTGATTTTGCTATAAAAGCTGCCGGAATTTCCAGGGTAGGCAATATCCGTGAGGCCATCGCCATTTATATCTATAGCAATTGGGCTTTTTGAAGTATTCGTCGTCGAGAGCACGCCGATAGAGCGGAATTCCTTCGCTTCTTGATCAAATACGGCGGCTTCGAATCCAGCGGAAGTGGCCACCAGAATATCCATAGCGCCATCACCATTAAAATCGCCCAAGGTATCGGGCAGACGTCCGCTGGACTTCATACTGGCAGCGCCAGAAATATTCAATGGGTAACTGGTGTATTCATCACTAAATTTATAGTAATTTTTAATTGACACCTCTCTCCCTGCCGACTCTAAAAGGCGTACAACAACTTTCGCTCCAGAACTGCTGCTGTAGCTAATAGAAATATAATCGGCCAGGCCATCACCGTTAAAGTCGGCAAAAATGACATCTTTATTGGTTCTACGGGTAGTAATTGGCCTGGAATCCAATTTCCAGCGCTTGCTCGCGGTATCGTAACGACTTAGATAAACAAGCCAAGTGTTCGCAGGGAGACCACCATAATTGGAGCGTGGGTCATATATGGCCAGATCATGGCGACCGTCACCATTAAAATCCAATACCCGGATAGCGAAGTCTTCACCAACATTAGCGCCGGTAAAGTACTCAGAAGTGAACACGCCGCCGGTAAAGTCCTGCTTTACAAAAACTGAACCATATGAAATCGCATATTTAACGCGAATATCCGTATCGTTCCCATCATCATCGTACCCTTCGATCCAGACGATATCCTGCTTACCATCACCGTTAAAATCGGCGTACTTGTAATCAGATAGGAAACGGTGCTTAGTGGGCGAGAAATCGATAGCTTCCCACTTCTCTCCAAATTGGTGCCATGGCGCCTGTAGCCATTCGAAACTGATCGCAGGGAGGCAACTAGAACCTACGCACTCCTGTATGGATGTCAGCAAGGAAGTTCGATCATTATAATTTTCCTTGGGAATGAAGGGCAGAACTGGGTTATACCCCAGATTGTACTCACGAATTACTTTACCATTAGAGCTGGAGGTGATTTTTTCCAGGCGCTGAGTGGTTTTAAGTTCATAGCCTGCGGTATAGCCCCGAAGGTGCTCTGGGCGGTCTTCATAGAAAAATCTTACTTCCGCTTCATAGGAGCCCGAACCATAGGCATAGCGGATAGACCGAACTCGGTGCCCTGACTCCGAATCACCCTCATACAAAAACTCGATTGGATTACCAACACTATCCTCAAAACGATTCTGTGCCCAAGTGAGTACATTGCTCCCTGCAAGTTGCTTGGAATCACTACTATTCCCGTAGTAACTGATCGATCCATCTTTACGTTCCACTTTAAAATAAGACGGCTTACCAAGGCTGCCACCTATTGATGTGACTGTGGCAAAAGAATCCATCTCAGTTTTATATACCGCACCAACTGCGCCATATTGAGAGCCACTAACTTGTATTAGGCGCTGACCATCTAAGCAGAATCGATCTGATTCGGTCCAGCTAATAGGCCGAGCATTACCATCAATTGATAATGTCTGACGGCAGCGGGAAATTCCAGAAAGGCCACCAATAGCCCAACCTTTACCAACCAGGCCGTTGCCACCACTACTGCTATAGTTCAGAGAAATTTCTGGTACAACTCCTGCTGTACCTGCAGCTGTTGCGATTGGGAAGGAGTAGGTTGCCGCGCCGGATTCATTGACTCGGAATTGCCCACCAGAAGCCCCAGCCATATTGGGCGATTGGATAGTGGCTGGAGTGGAATATTCACCAAAAGCGCCGGATTCGTCTGCATGAAAAACAAAGTCCCCCGCAGTGATATCCTCTCTGCCATCTTCATTCTTATCCTGTATCACAATAGAGTCGACACCTACACTGGCGAGGATTGCTGCCGCATAAGCTATTGTGTCATCACTGTTATCGGTGGAGAGAGTTTGAATAAGCGCTGGCAAGCCATTTCCCTGTGCATGAATAACCAGAGGCATAGAGGCAAGAAGGAGCAAATCTGTTGCACCGTCACCATTAAAATCGCCAAATAAGGAAAGGTTTTTTTCTAATTTTTGAAGATTGGCAACTTCCAAATCGGTAAGAGTCGTCTCTAACGGATCGTCATAACTTTCCTTGTCCTTGTTTAAGTACAAGACAAAATTAGGTAACTGAGGCATTACCAGAGGGGTAACAATGTCTCCATGTAAAAGAACTAATGGACGATTATACTCAAAGTATAAGTCTTCACGGCCATCATCGTCGATATCACCCTGATAAATGGCATATCCATTTTTTTGAATCCCCGTAGCTGCAACTACTGTAGAAGAGAAAGCGGCACAAAAAGCCAACAGAAAAAACAACGAAATACGCATAAATATCTCTGCAAAGACATCAACGGGGATTCAATCTATCAAGGCAAAAAAATGGAGATTTATACCTTATACCTACGCTTTAGAAGTATTATTTTCTAACTAAAACTTCTTAAAAATAAGCATCCTCGGATCACAGCAAACCCCTTTAAATACACTGCTCCCGAGGGAGCGCGGAGTATAATAGGCGCATATTTTTTAAACAAACCAAAAACCTGACCTGAAATTTATTCTGACTTCCCGGCCAATAAAAATCGGGATGCAGTTTCATTAAAATGATGTTTAAGATAAAAAAAACCAAATCAACGCAATAAAAAAGAAAAAAGTTTTAAAAATCAGGTATCAAAATATGCAAGAAAAGTTCAAATTTTTATACAGCCTCACTCAAATAAATTACAACTCACAAATACTAGACAGTCATGTTTTTAATAACCTGCACATCCTGCATCCTCCAAACAAGCAACAAGAAACTAAATAATGGGGACAACAGAAAACAGCACACCAATTAAAAATAAGAAAATAAAATTTTGAAATAGTTATACAAAGCCCACTCAGGTAAATCGATAACCTTCGAGAAGAAATGAGAGAATCACAGGCTATTGACCCTGAGCAAGACTCAAATGTGAAGGGCAGTCAAATTGATCAAGGAAATTTAGCAGCTAAGACCAATCAACCCCACTGTTTCATTATTAAAATTTATTGTCCCCTAGATAAATCTAGTATCTTAGGGCGATAAAGGTCTCTACCTCTGCAGGACAGGCCGAACCACTCCAGGCAACCAGCATCTAAAACTGTCACCACTGCCCCACCCTTTTGATCTTCACAAAAAGCGATATTGGTAGGGCGCTTCCCGCAAGTCGAAATGCGCTCAGCCACCCTGCCATCGTGATCTAAAACACTCACATCACCCTGACCAAATACGGCACAGTAAAGCCGGCCATCATCACCAAAAGCCATTCCATCAGGCCCAATAAATTCTTCTGGTGATCCCAGGTTAACATTTCCAAATAGCTCAGATTCACCGGGGACTGAGGAGCTGAGATCGTAGCGGTAGATATTTCCTGTTAGGGTTTCTGCCACATGCAGTAAGTCATCGGCATCAAATGCAATGCCATTTGGGAATAACAAACCCGTATCTACTAAGCGTAATACGCGGCCATTACGAGGGTCAATTTCAAATACCCGCCCATCATAATCACACTTTCGGAAGTCAGGGCGGATTGCCTGCCCCTCAACAAAGCTATCCGGATCAATGCCGGAGTCTGTCATATACAGCAAACCATTTCGACCAAATACCAGGTCATTGGGCCAAAGATAGGGGCGTTCTGCAGGTCCCTCATAAGTATTGAGGACTGTCCCATCGGGCCTCATGTGTACCAGCTTTTTCCCCCCGCCTCCCGCTATCCAAAAATTGCCATCGCCATCGATCGCCATACCATTGGGGCGCCAGCCGGGATGGCCGACCTGATGATATCCTCCTCGTATATCAATGCGACTAACACAATTCCGTGCGCTCGACATTTCAGCAACAAATATCTGGCCGTCAGGTAGGCAGACCGGACCTTCCGGCTCCTGCAAGTCACTGTTCAGCACACACCTTTCCATAGGATTTACCGTTGAATTCGATCTTCTCTGCAGAACAATTTAAGTCGCTCTACTTTTTTACTCATCGATTATTTAAATAATCATTACAGAGGTATCTCAAATTCTTAACACTTACTCGCCGCTACCTTATGAGGATCATGCAATTTTGGTGGAGTGGCATTACCCCCATGCTGCTCTAGCCACTCACACGCATGGATAATATCGTCAGCAAGGCCTTCAATCGCATTCAGATTAAGGTGTGGGCGCACTACAATACGCAAGCAATTTACCGATTGAGCATTAGGCGGCATTGAATAGGCGGATAATACCCAGCCGCGTTCACGTACCTTGTCAGATATATCGTATTCATTGAAATTGGTATATTTAGAATTCAGGGTCATCGACACTACAGGAATACGCTGGGTTTTATTCATAATTTCGAAGTAGCCGCTTTCTACCAGACGATGGCGTAATTGCTGCGCATTCGCCAAAGTGTGCTGCATAATATCTCTATAACCTTCGAAACCGAGACGAATAAAGTTGTAGTATTGATAGGCAACCGGTGATGCATTCCGGCTGAAGTTCAAAGTTGCCGTGGGCATCTCTCCACCCAGGTAATTGACATAAAACATCAGATCTTCATCAAAAACGGAACGCTCTCGAAAAATCACCCAGCCTAGCCCCGGTGGCACCAAGCCAAACTTATGCCCCGACGCATTAATAGATTTCACCCGCGGCAGGCGAAAATCCCATTGATAGTTAGGGTATAAAAACGGGTTTACAAATCCTCCAGAGGCGCCATCAATATGCATTGGGATATCATGACCTGTTTTCTGCTGGTAGCGGTCTAACCAGTTATGGATAGCGCGAAAAGCGTCGTCTTCTCCTGTGAAAGTCTGCCCGGCAATCGCCACCACCGCGATGGTATTTTCGTCTACCAGATCATCCAGATGTTCGCTATTAAAGCGGTAATGCCCGGGCTTTAGGGCTGCTATGCGCGATTCCACATCGAAATAGCGCATAAATTTTTCCCAGACAATTTGAACATTGGCCCCGGTAACCAGGTTTGGCTTGGAAGCATCCCTGCCGGCCTTCTCTCTCTTTTTGCGCCAGTTCCATTTATGGGCCAATCCCGCCAACATACAGGCCTCAGAGGATCCTATAGTTGCAGCACCATAGGGCTCCACTCCTTTAGGCCCATTCCACAGTTGATGCAGCCAGCGCACCATACGCGCTTCCATAGCAAATAACTGCGGATACATATCGTGGTCGATATAATTTTTCAGGTAATGTTTTTTAGCGACATCGAAAGCTTCTGGCTCGGTAAATGTAGTGACAAAAGAAGAAAGATTCATGGCCGGCTTGGCATCAGACCAGGTCTCACTGGTAACAATCGCTTCCGCCGCATGCGCAGAGATACTCCCCTTGGGGAAATGATCCTCAGGGATATCCTCATTGTATTCATCGAAAAACATATCGAATGGCGACTTTTGCTTCACGACCGACCTCCTTGTCACTCGTTAATGTCTGAAAAAGATTGCTGCTTATGCCCACCCTCTTTACGCCAGGAAGGCTTACGCCAGTAGAAAATAAATAGCGGAATAGTCACCGTAATAACAATCCCGGAAAAGACCAAAGCTACATACAGTCTGGGGTCACTCACTGACAGCTGCTGAGGAGGAAAAAAGGACACCAACAGCGCAAAAGAAACTGCGGCCATGCCAGTGCCTGCAGTAATCCAAACGCCGGTGATTCCACCGGGAATTTTAAAACCCCTGGGAAGGTCTGGCTGGGTGTAGCGCAAACGAATAACCGCAGCAAACATCATTAAGTACATAATGATATACAGGCTTATCGCCATAACCGAGATCAAAACAAAGGCGGTCGACACATTATCCACCAGGATATAAATCGATGAGATGAGCAAGACAATCAAGCATTGGGCGTAAAGGATATTTTTCTGTACGCCGCGAGCATTTTCCCGCTGAAACCAGGGGGGCAGCATGCCATCCTGGGCGGTGGCCAATAGCCCTCTGCTGGGACCGGCCAACCAAGCCAGGGCTCCCCCGAGGGCACCGTAAGCAATCAATCCCGCCAGAATCTGAACCGGCCAACCAATACCCAGCAACTGGGAAAACCCCTGACCAAACGCTGTGAATAACCCCGTCTCTATAGATATCTGTTGATAGGGAAGGATGGCAGAAATGGCGAGCGCCCCAAGCGTAAAGATCAGAAAAGAAACGGCAGCGGCAATACCAATAACAACCGGATAACCACGGCGGGCGTTGGGCATTTCTGAGACATGGCTGGCCTGGGCCTCAATTCCAGCGAAAGAGAGCAGTATCCCTCCAAGAAAGGCTACTGCACCGAGGCCGGTAATATGGGGAAACCAGCGCGGATGTACTTGCCCATCTTCCCTTACGGCTACAGCCGGGTCGGTAGCGGTTTCCCAGCCCAAGGGGTTTCCCATCACCACCCAGCCCACTGCCAAAGCAATAAGAATCAAACAAGGCATTAGTGTGCCCACCAGGAATCCATACTTGGTGACTACCACCAGAAACTTGGTTCCGGAAAGGGCGACAGCAGTGGCGATAAGGTAGGCAACGATACAGAAGCCGCCGATATAGTAGGTATTACTGGCGAGATTCTGCTCTCCGAGCGCATAAGCAATAGCGGCTGCGGCAAACCCCAACTCGGTGGGATACCAGACCACACACTCCACCCATTGCAACCAAATAGCGACAAAACCCATCTTGGGCGTAAAAGCCTCCCCCACCCAGGTATAAACACCGCCGGTGCGGTCGGAGAAAGCACTGCCCAGTTCGGCTGCCACCAGTCCTGCCGGAATCAAAAATAAAAGAGCGGAAATGCCGATGTAGAAAAACATCGTCATCTCCTCCTGCGCCATCATGGGCAAATTGCGAAGGCTGGTTACGATCGTTGCCGCGGTGAGAAAGCCTAGAGCGCTGGCAGAGAATATTTTACGGTTGGATATATCTGGCCGCTGCGATTCGTCGATGTTACGCCTCACAGCTACCCCCCCCACTCTATCGGATTAGGTACTTAGCGAATGACTATCTGCCAGTGTAGATAAGTTAGGCAATGACTTAAGATGTAGAAAATCCAAAAATACTAGTAGATACCAACTCTATTTAAAATCCGCCTATTACCCCGGCACACCGTGCTTGGTGTAAATATCGAAACGCCCTGACTTCCCTTCAAAAGAAAGCATTGGCTTTTTATTTGCAAGATATGGTGCCAGCTTGGGACGTTTGACCACGGTGCGGTAATAACAGGCCCTGAGCGCTGGCTCTAGCAGATCATCCGCGTCCAGGTCCTCTCCAACCAGATGATGAAAAGCCACCATCTCTTTTTTTACCTTGGCACTTTTGCCCCGGGGCGGGAACATGGGGTCTAGATAAACAACCGGCCAAGATTCCTCAGCCTGCTGGGCCAACCAGTCTGCGGCCGGTGTAACATCATCGGCCAGTGATAAAAGCCCAGCAATGGCGGCCAATTCCGGGTCGGCAGTGGCAGCCTCCTGCAATCGCCGCAAACCATCCTGAAGGAGCAAGCGTACAACCGGATTGCGCTCAAGCATCTTCACTTCGCAGCCCAGGGTCGCCAACACAAAAGCATCACGGCCCAACCCGGCAGTGGCATCCAATACGCGAGGGTAAAAACCAGGGCGCAAACCCACGGCCTTGGCAACCGGCTGGGCTTTACCCCCACCATATTTGCGTCGGTGCGCCAAAGCCCCACCAACGAAATCAACAGAAACTGGCCCCGGTGCTTTGCGCCCGGTCGCACAGAGTTGCAACTGCTCTCCACAAGCTAATACTTGGGGAACCTCATTAATTTCGGTGGGGGAAGTAACACCCAAACAGGGAAGGTTGAGTTGACTGGATAATTCCTGGGCGTTGGGCAGGTCTGCGGAAGTCGTCGCAATAATGGCCAAGACTGGGCTCACCGGCACTCCATATAACAGTTAAACGGTGCGCGATGCTAACCCGGATTTTTTAACCATGCCAGGGCTTCAGGATAATCATTAAGGGGGAAAGGCCGAACCTCCGCACTGATAAAATGGCAAACCAGGTGCGGCATAAATTTCAGAACCGGATTGTCTGACACCACCGCAATCCTCTGGATATGCTTCTCGTGATTATGTACGAAGCGAAAATGCGAGACCATCGCGACAAAATTTTCCCAGCCGGCAAAATCTTCAGCGTCAATCAGTAAACCCTCTATCCTGCCCTGCTCGCGAATAATCGGATCTATTTTTTCTGCCAGCTGATGAAAATCCTCTGCGGTAAATTTTCCACGCGGCCGAACCTGTAAAACGGTATGTCCCTGTAGCCATTTATGTTCGATCATTTTGCACAGGTTGCGGGCCGCCTCAATAGGTGGCCCGCAATATCTCCTTATTAACTGAGTATCTAATAATCCTTTTACTAGGGCTGGTCTTCGTTGTTGTCCACGCCCTGATCCATCTCACTATCGCCATCCGGTGTAGTGCTATCCATATTGTCTGCACCTTCCACAGCTTTCTGGGCCTCATTGGCGGCATCTTCCGCTACGCTGCCCGCTGGGGTATCTGAATCTGCATTAGGCGTATCTGCAGAGTCCCCTTCTGCGCCAGGCTCACCAGGACGCCCACGAAGAGCACCCTCGGCGCCAACATCCCCAGCATCCCCTGTCGATCCAGCCCCCATAGTATCCGGGCCTTCCCCACTGCTGGAGCCACTCCCCCCAGGCGGTGTTGGATCTGTCTGCCCAGAGCCCTGTGGCATCTGTGCATCGGGGTTACCCATACCGTCTGGTGGCGTGGTAGTACTATTGGGAGTAGTTGAATCACTTCCGCTGCCAGGTGGCTTGGAACTGTCATTCATCTGCTCACTATTGGGAGTGTTCATCGAATCGTAGGCTTCCTTGGCCTTATGTTCGCCGCTACGCGACATAAAATATCCGATGATCAGCAGCAGGATGATCAGTGGAATCAATAGCTTCTTCATATATCGACCTCTCGACCCCAGGCAGTTACAAGAATTGCGCTCTTGCTTGGCCAGCCCCCAGGGTTCTGGGAACCTACTTCCGCGCGATAATCGCTGGCCTTGCAGCCTCTTGACGCCGAAGCAAAGGAAGTTCAACTTCAATCGGCCAAAGAAGGTGGCGCCAATAATGATAAGAATAACCCGGCATGAGGGTTCTTCAAGGCACGGGGGTTACACAGAAGAGTCTGGATTGCTGTAACTGGCCCGCGACTTACAACCGAATATTCTAATGAGTGTGGCCTTTTGGAGAAATCAGCCTTGGGAGCTGAATTCATTGAGCTCAGCCAACAGTGCCTCAGCCTCCGATTCAACAACCGCGGAATCACAGCTCTGCAACTGCAACCTGCCGTAGCTATCGAGCCTGGCAAAAATCAGATAGCGCTCGCCCTTTTCAAGCTTCTTGTCGCAATATTCCAATCCCAGGCGAAAGGTAATTTGGTCCGCCACAATACCTTTCCAGACCTGGCCTGGCACCGCGGAATAGACATAACCTGAAATCGCCGTGACACCCGGCTCCGACAGCGCGCTGTCTACATCCCGGTGAATACCTATGACCTCCACCTGTGCCACTACGGCAGCCGCGCCAAATCGGACCTCCAGGTTAGTGCTGGATTCCGCCATTTGCTCCTGCCAGGCAAAAACCTGGATGGCCACTAGCACCAAGGCAAAGACCCATATGGATTTCCATTTGAACAGGCGATGACTCACGGCTTTGCTCCACTATTTACTTATTAGTAGATGTAGAGATAGCACAGCCAACCAGCCAATCGCCGGGTTTTTTAACCTTCAGCTATGCACCGGAATCATTTGTCGGAGCAAAACTTATATGGGTGCAAAAAACGTCCGGGGTGTCCGCTAGAACCTTGTGCAACTCAGTGCCTAATAGAAATCGAAAGGAGAGAATTTATACAGAGAGAAAGGTTTCAACTGGAATTTTATTAGCGGAAAAAGAAAAGTAACTTCACTGCGTACAAGACTTCCACCTGGGCTTGGGGTTATCGAGACGCAGTGATTGACAGTGCAGCCGTTTATACGCTGCACAAAGTGTTTACAGAGGCAGTAACTCCAACTCAACACGACGGTTGGCTTGACGGCCAGACTCAGAACTATTGCTGGCCAGCGGATAGCGCTCACCATAACCAACAGCCTGTACGCGGCCGGAAGAAACGCCGTTATGGCTGAAGAAGCTCGCCACAGAGTTAGCCCGCTGTTCACTCAGGGACTGGTTATACACGTCGGAACCAGTACTGTCGGTATGGCCACTCACGCGGATGGCGGTCTTATTAAACTCCTGCAAAACTACCGTTACGGATTCGAGCGTGTCATAAAAATCCGTGCGAATATCTGAGCGATTGGAACCAAAAGTGATGTTGCCCGGCATGATCAGGCGAATGTTGTCCCCTTCACGTTGGACTCGTACACCACTGCCTTCCAGACGCTGGCGCAAAGCCATTTCCTGGCGATCCATGTAGTAACCGATACCGCCACCAATCGCGGCACCGCCCAGAGCACCAGTCAGAGCTCCCTTCTTGCGGTCTTTCTTACTCGCTGTTGCCACGCCGACAATAGCACCCGCTACGGCGCCTATTCCGGCCCCCTTGGCGGCATTACTGGTTTTGCTTTCACCGGTGTAGGGATCCAGGGTGGAACAGCCTACCAGTGAGCCCATAGCGAGAATTGCTACCCAATGTTTCATTATTGGTTCTCCTAACGCACTTTTAATAAATGGGTATCGGGACGCACTGAACCCAGTGCTCCATCACAGTGCCGGCATTATCCAGCTAAAAGCTGACCGGCGGCTGAATCAACCCAACCAAATTATGTGAAGATTACGGCGAAGCCATTACCAGTTCTATTGACCAGTCCCCATTGCAAGCATCGAATTTCCAGCTTGCGGCACTTTCGCACTAAGTTGCTGCACAAAAAGTAAACGCTGCAAACTTCTTCCACAGCTTCTGTGGATAACTTTGTGCATTAATAAACGAAGGTCCCCGCCAGGCGGCATTGACTCTCGCTTACAGCGATTTGTTTATTTTTTAAACTCTCTAGTTTTCTCTTTAAAAACAACAAGTTATAGGCGACGCAAGAAATTATGTACCAGCTGGGCCGATAAATACTAGAGCGCCAGTTAGCCCACTATTGAGTGTGGAAAAGTTTGTCAATAGCAAAGACGATACAATACAAACTTTTTTAGACGCTTTAATACTTAAGGCAGCGCCGAAGTGACATCGAGTTATTTTCAATAAATTTTGGCGATGCCTGTCGACATAAATTTCATCAAAGTCGGCAAATTTGTATTTCTGCGCCAGCATATTATTAAGGCAATCAAGTGGCGTGCCCGCCTACTTTATTGCCCTACTTTTAATGTTCCTCAGTAATGAGGGGGCTTTTCATCAACTTGTTTGCCGCCAGCCTGCATTTCAAAGGTCAGCGCGCTGTACTTCTCTCCAAGCTCACGCATTCTTGCTACTACAGAGCGAATATCCGCATCTTGGCGCGCAATGACATCATTCAATTGAGAAATCGTATCTTCCTGAAAAGCCAAGCGAGTCTCCAGCTCGTCAATTCGCTCCATCAGCTTTAAAACGTCTTCTGTCATTTCAATAATCCGTACAGAGTCTCAACCAAGCTAACTGCGCGCCGATCCATAAACAGGCTCTGTCCCAGTCGTGTAGTGATATAACCCACCCCCAGTCCCTGCTCCGGATCGGCAAAGCCGACGCTACCCCCAGCACCAGGGTGACCAAAACCTTGCTTTCCACCAAAACGCAGATCGGCCGCCTGAGTACTACGGATAAAGCCACAGCCAAAACTCACCTCGGCCTGCAATACTTTATCCCGCCCACGGCTCTGCTCTCGGGAAGCCTCATCGACCCATTTTTGCCCCAGGGTAATTGGATTTCCCCCCGCCAGGTCTCCGTAAACTGCGGCAAGATCCCGCGCACTGAAATGGCCATTGGCTGCAGGAATCAGGGCACCGCGCCACTCGGGGCTATTGGTGCCCATCATCAAGCTAACGGGGTTGCTAAACGCCATGGCCACGGGACCTTTGCGATCCTCTTTAATTGCCCGGCCAATAGCATTCTCACGCAACTCCGGCAATGACTGTTTCAATGGGCTCACATCGGCAATTCGGCTTGAACTATGCCCCAGCGCACCAAAGCCACCATCGAGATTGAGGGGTTTGGCTAGCATTTCCCGATAAAGTTCCAACAGAGGTTTTTCAGCAACCCGTTCGATCAGGCCGCCCAGGCTCCAGCCGTAGAGAAAAGGCGCATATCCCTGTTCACTACCCGGCTCCCACCAGGGGGCTGTTTCGGCAACCGCATCGCAGGCCGCTTGCCAATCGTAAATAAGGTTGTCTTTAACCCGCTCGCGAAAAGCGACCAAACCACTGCGATGGCTAAGTAATTGTCGCGCGGTGACAGATTCTTTGTGCTGTGCAAATTCCGGCCAATAGTCTGCAACCGGGCGATCCAGATCCAGTTTGCCAACCTGTACTTGCTGCATAGCTAGCAGTGCCAGTACACCTTTGCTGGATGAAAACACATTGACCAGAGTCTCTTCGGTAAAGGGTTGCTCCCCATCCCGATCGGCGCTGCCCGCCCACAGGGAGCAGATCAACTCGCCATGCTGGCGCACCGCGAAGGCGGCACCGGTATCTCCACACTCGCGAAAATTCTTTGCGAAAGCCTCTAAAAGGGCTTCAAAACCGGGGGCGCAAAAGCCGTATATTTCCATGTATCTAGGTCCAAATAATTTGGGTAACTCTATTGCAGGTCCGCAAGGTTAGTTTCTTCCCCTCCCTGGCGCAAATCGTTACTATGCGCGTCCACAGCGAGGGATAGTTATGACTGAGCAAATCGCCATTCAGGATCAGATTCAAGGCAACCACTGTTTTGGCTGCGGGCCGGACAATGATCAAGGCCTGCGTATTAAAAGCTATTGGGTAGAGCCGGATAAGTCCCGCTGTCTATTCACTCCCAGCCCTTACCACAATGCAGGGCCCGCTCAATATTTGAACGGTGGCATTATCGCCACAGTCATCGATTGCCACACTGTGTGTACCGCTATCGCCGATGGCTATCTGCAGGCTGGCCGCAAGGTGGGTAGCGGAGACAAGATCTGGTTCGCCACCGGCAAGCTGGACATAAAATACCTGGCTCCCGCCGCTATTGATCAACCAGTACTCTTAGAAGCCACCATTGTCGAGCGCGGCCCCAAGAAAACTATCCTGCACTGTGAACTCAGCAGTGACGGGCGCCTCTGCGCTAAGGCCGACGTAGTCGCGGTACGTGTACCCGACGAATGGTAATCCGCAAAAATTAGGGTTAGCGGGAGCCTCTGTGAGGCACCCGCAATCAAATCAAACCTCTTCCACTTGTAAAGACGGCTCGAGCCGGTAACCACAAAACTTGCAAAACTCAGCATCTGGATCATGGACACTGCGCCCACAGTTGTTGCAGCGGTGATGCTTGCGTTCGCGATGCATCTCACCGGCCAGCTCTGCAGTCAAAATTCCGGTGGGTACAGCGATAATTGAATAACCAATCAACATGGTCATGGCCGCTATCGCCTGACCCAGTGGCGTATGCGGAGAGATATCCCCGTAGCCAACCGTGGTAATCGTTACAATGGCCCAGTAAACACTGGTGGGGATGCTGGTAAATCCATTTTCCGGCCCCTCTACCACAAACATCAATGAGCCGAAGATGACGCACATCACTAGTACGCTGGAATAAAACACCAGGATCTTTCGCCGAGCCAAACCCAGGGCCCGCAGTAGCAGGTTGGCATCCTGTAAATAACGCACCAGCTTCAATATCCTGAAGATTCTCAACACCCGCAGCAAACGGATTACCAACAGGTAGGTTGCACCGGTATACAGAAGAGCCAGATAGCTGGGCAGAATTGCCAGCAGATCAACAACACCGTAGAAACTGAAAATATACTTGCGCCTGTTTACTGAACAATAGATACGGGCGGCATATTCCAGGGTAAACAGCCCGGTAAAAAGCCATTCCAATGTGATCAGGAGCGTGCCGTAGCGGTCAGCTATTGGTCCAATTGAAGCCAGCAGTACCAGTCCCACACTAATTAAAATTGCCCAGATCAAAAACACATCAAAGTTGCGCCCTGCGGGCGTCTCGGTGCCAAAGATCACTTCATTGAGCAGTTTGCGACGTCCAGTCAACGCCATGGATCAACCTCTTCTACCAGCTACCAAGGATTTGCGCTCAAATTTTACCTGCTGGGGGCTGGTGGGTCGCCCCCTATTCCATTCTCATCCAGATATTCAGCCGCGACCTCTTTGACTTCCCCCACGCCTCGGGCACAATCGCGCCCCAGTTACCCTGTGCAACAATTTTTTGGAGAGCGCCCAACCATGGCCAAGGAGAACCGTCTCGTTTATTCCACCGACCGCGGTCGTATCAAAGAAGAGCCCGCAGCAGAGAAGCGTCACCAGGGTGATGGGATTGTGCGCATCCAAAGAGAGACTAAAGGGCGCAAGGGCAAAGGGGTTACCTGTGTGCGTGGCGTGGACGGCACCGATGGTGAGCTAAAGTTACTACTGGCGGAATTGAAAAAACGCTGTGGCTGCGGTGGTGCCCTGAAAGACGGTGTGATCGAAATCCAGGGCGACAAGCGCGCGGAAATCAAAGCGTTATTGGAATCCAAAAACTATAAAGTGAAGCTTGCCGGCGGATAGAGCCTGGCGACAACTCATTGAATACCAACAGGCACTAAACCGCTTGCAGGAGACGTAAAGGATTCACTTCCAGCTGCCCTTCTCTATGCAGACAACGTTGCAGCAGGGCCGCCAGCTGGATTTGATAGCGCTCCAGAATTACCGTACTTACATAGTTACAGCGGGACTCCATAGTATGCACCACGGCCAACGCCTCCTGGTGGCGCTGCGGTAGCTGTTGCAATGGCTCGCGTTTTGCCTTGATACAAAGTGCGCTATCCAAACCCTGGGCTTTTAATAGCTCAGAAGACTCCACTGTGGCAAAGGTCGCATCCAGCTCCCGAGCAGAGAGGGCCAGGTATTTCTGTACCAATTCCCGCTCGGCAAGACCTGGGGATAAGCGGCGTGAGAATACAGAGAGACTGGTGCTGTACCCCGCAAGGCGCTCAAGGTGTGTAGCCAAAGCGTCGTAGGCAGCCAACTGGCTAAGCATTCCCCTTGCCTGCTGGCGCTCCCGTGCCGGCATAGCGACTAAAGCCAAACACAACCGTTGGTAAAACACCGAGTAGATCTTCTGCAGCTGACGCTCGATTTCCTCCAACTCAGATCGCTTTAACGCCGATGCTTCCTGCGCCGCTGCGAGGCTTGCGCTATTCAGAGAGTATTCCTGTGGCTCGATACGCACCTTGGCCCGAATCAGCGCCGCGCCAAGTTGCACCGACACCATAAGCTGACGTGTGCTCTCACGTTGTTCTCGGAGTTCACGCAGCTCAATGAGCTTGCTCCTTAGCCAATTGATACTGGCCTGTAAATCCATCGCCTGCATTTCCTGAGTCGCAGGCCTGCATAGTGGCAGCAGGTTGAGCGGCGGCAGACGGTTAAAATAAACATCCAGGATCTGTAACGCCTCCTCCGCTTCGCGACTGGCACAAAGTAATCGGCGATTCTCCACAACCTGACAGTCCGACGCGCCAGCCTCCCCGCTGACCTCACTGGCCAACTTGGGAAAATCGGCAAAAAGCTCCGTGCAGCCAAGCTCCCGTTGTAGACGCCCACTAATATTGCGCTTTTGAACCACCTCAATACGCTGTAGATCCGCCGCCTCAAAAACATCCCAGGGATCACTGGCCTGAGCCATTGCAAGCTCAATGGTATTACTGGTTTCCTCATCCAGATTGTTCAGTGTCCAGGCTACAGCGGCAGGGATGTTCTCAAAGCACTGTCCCACTGCCGAGGCCTCGCGGGCAGTCTCGGCAACCATTAGGTCGGCATGCACCAGGCGATGCCAGCTCCCGGCAAATTCGGCAAAAGCCCCACTGCCAATCAAGTCGGCAGCCCAGAGATCAGCCCGGCATTCCAGATAACGTGCGCTACCCCGAGTGACAATACGGTGCAGATTTTCTAGCCGCTCGATCAATGGCAACAGAAAGTGGCCACAAGTTGCCAGTAATTGATGCAAGGATTTCAGCGGACCCGGTTCCCCGCTTCGGTACAACACACTTCGATCATTTTCCAGTGCCCACTGCATCAGCTCCAAGCGCCTAACGCCATCTAACACCAGCCAGGCCAATAGCCCATTGAGTTTTCCCTGATAAAGGCCAAGGCTGCGTGCCACTAACGCCAGGGTATCGCGGCCACTAAGGGAAGCCACACTGGCCAGGCCCAGGTTTAACCGCAATTGCTGACGCATCACCTCAGAAAACCTGGGCTCGCAATAAATACGAGCGTCTGGGCTGACTATCAGCCCCTGCACCCTGGGCAGTTTTGTTGCACTAGACAATTGCTCAAGTAAGGGCAATAAATCTTTGTTGTCCGCTTGCTTCAGAGGGACTTCGCCAGGCCTTGGACGCATTTCTCGAGGGAAGCAAAAATAAGGCAAAGCGACCAGCAACAATAAAAAAATAAAGACTGCCGCCCCCCCTAGACTGATGAGTAAAGTGCCACCAGTTAACTCCCCCTGCCAAACTGCCAAGGGTGTTTGCCAGAGCAGTGCACCGGCAGCATAGAGACACAGAGCTGCCAAGCCGATAAAAATTGTAGGTACCGTTAAAGCAGGGAGTAATCCGAAAAGCACTCGCCAACCCATTGTAGCCAGCTGCGCTTTTCTATTGCCGAAGAGCGGCCTCTTTTCATTGGCTTCAGGCTCTGTTGCCTGGGGTTTGATCTTTTCGGAATCCAGAGGGGGGGCAACGCTTCCTTTGGTATTGCTCACCGAAAGCGGTTTCTCTACCTCTTGCTCTCGTGCAGTCCCAGCCTTGGATGCATCTCTCGAGGCCGTACTTGTCGGTATCTTTTCTGCTGCATTGGCCTTGCGCCGTTGGGCCACTTTGATTTTTGCAATCAGCTGTTGGTTATCGAACTTTCCCGCAGGACAAACCTCGGCACGAAGACCGATCTTGTGCAGCTTGGCCCTGTACTCCAGGGCCTGTGACGATGCCAGGCTGTCTTTAATCACCCAGCCTTTTAACAGTAATCTGCGAGCCTGGGCCTCTGGAACCGAAAATAGTTTGGCAATATCCCGAGTCACAGCCCCTGCTTCTTTGGCGTGGAGTGTCCTTCCCGTGGAAACCACCTGGTATAAATCCTGGCCCGCCATTCCCTTCTCCTGTCACCAAGTGACACTTATTGTCACATTCTTATCATCTTGCGCGCAGGGTAAAAGATTCGGAGAAAAACAGGTGCGCACCAGTTCTCAGGAAACTCTTCAAAAGAGAGAAATTGGCAGGAAAGGTGGCAAAGTGCACAGTTTTATCGGCACCTTGCCAGTACCTCGTATTGTTAACGCTTAGGATTTGGGCGCGAAGATTTGATAGGTCCGATCGGCGAGCTCGGGAATGGTCAATCCATTTTCCCTAGCTTTAAACCAGCTGTAGGTATGGCTCAATGCACCAACCATAAGTCGGCGCACCACTGTGGCATCCCCACCTGGGCAACGGGCGGAATTGATCGCATCCAGCCATATTTGCTCGTACTCATCGCGCAGCAACAACACCTCTTTCTGGCTTTTATCTGACAGACTACGCCACTCCATTACCAAGATGGAAAAGCCCGGCACCGCACGCTCGTGAATCGCCTCAAGCTCAGACTGAATACAGGCCCGCAGTCTTTCCTGAGGTGACGCGGCCTGCTCCACCGCACTACGCATACGAGCACTGGCGAAAATAGTTACCTCTTTCATCACCTCGCAGAGAATCTGCTCTTTGCTGGAGAAGTGATGAAAAATACTGCCAGACAGAATGCCCACTTCCGCCGCCAGGTCTCGCACAGTAGTACGTGAAAAGCCCTTTTGCTCAAACAGGCGCGCGGCAGCATTGAGCAAACGCCCCCGCGGGGAGGCCGGGTCTGTAAGCTCTCCTGCCTTTACCAGGGTTCCAATAAGTTGCTGTGGCGACATAGCACCTTGCACCTCTACCACCACTTGTGCGCCCTCTTGCACGAAACACTCCCAATTCTTTGCTTTCTTTTTTGCTTTGTTTTGCAGACTAATCGGCAACCTAACAATCACACAATCAAAAAGGCGCCAACCCTTGAATACCAAGCGCTTGCTTGGTAGCGTTAAGCTATTCTGCGTTTTCCCACACGCAGGCGCAAGCGCCAACAAGAACAATAAAAACTGAATAGGCCTTAAAGGCCCAAGAAAAGGAAACTTTCATGCGCTATCAAAGCCAGCTGCGCTCAGGCAGCTTTAGCGAGCAAACCTATATCGTCACCGGCGGCGGCAGTGGTATTGGCCGCTGTATCGCCCACGAACTGGCCAGCCTCGGCGCCCATGTTGTATTGATTGGGCGCAAACTGGACAAGCTGGAAAGGGTAGCCGGTGAAATCAATAACGATGGTGGCGAGTGCAGTTTGTTCAGCCTGGATATTCGCGATGAAGAGGGTGTTCAGGAAACGGTTGGGCAAATTGTCCAGGCCCAAGGCCAGATTCATGGGTTGGTGAACAATGCCGGTGGCCAGTTCCCCTCCCCCCTTGAGCAGATCAACACAAAAGGGTTCGATGCTGTTGTACGCAGTAACCTGCTCGGTGGCTTTTTAATGTCCCGAGAAGTTTTTGTTCAATCTATGAAACAGCACGGCGGCAGTATCGTAAATATCACCGCAGATAACGCCGGCGGTATGCCAATGATGGGCCATTCCGGTGCCGCTCGAGCAGGCATGGAAAATATTACCGAAACTTCCGCCTTAGAGTGGGCACCTTTTGGGGTTCGAGTTAATGCTGTGGCGCCAGGCTATATTCTTTCCAGCGGTTTTGATACTTACGACCCCAAATTCCTGCGCGAGCTACTACCGGGCTTCCGCGACAGCATTCCCCTCTACCGATTGGGAGAAGAAGCGGAAGTTAGCGGGGCCGTGTGCTTCCTACTTTCCGATGCGGCCAACTATATTACCGGGCAAACCCTGCGTATCGATGGTGGCTCCAGCCTCAAACACCACTCTCCTCTTTGGCAGCCACAAGCCGCGAACAACTCTAAACGCTTTAACGGATTCCATCGCAAACGCCGGCCGCAAGTTGTGGAAGAGTTGGAAGCGGAGGGCAAGCTCTAATGCAGCCGATTGATTCCCAGCTCGACAACCGCTCGGCAGAATTCAATGACAACCAGGCTGCCATGCTGGAGCAGATCAACCAGTTTCGTGAAGCTGAGCAACGCCCGGTTCAAGCTGAAAAAAGTAAGGCGGCCCGCTATCGTGAACGGGGCTGGCTGCTGCCACGGGAGCGCCTCAATTTGCTCCTCGACCCCGGCGCCCCTTTTGTTGAACTGTGCTCCCTCGCCGGCTATAAATTGTTTGACGACCAGGACGGTACCGGTGCGGGTGGCGGTGCCATTTGCGGCATCGGTCAAATCAGTGGTCGACGCTGTATGGTTCGGGTTGATAACTATGCCGTAAAAGGCGGCACCATCTCACCAGCCGGGATGGATAAAGCCCTGAGAATGCAGCGGATCGCTCTGGAAAATCATTTGCCGGTAGTCACTCTGGCGCAAAGTGGTGGCGCCAACCTGATGTACGCCAGCGACACTTTTGCTCCCGGTGGGCGGGGTTTTGCCAACCAGGCGCGAATGTCCGCCGCCGGTATTCCGCAAGTTACTGTGGTACACGGCGGCGCTACTGCCGGCGGCGCCTACCAGCCGGGCCTGTCAGATTATGTCGTTATGGTGCGCGGGCAAACCGGCATGTACCTGGCTGGGCCGCCGCTGCTGAAAGCTGCCACCGGTGAAATTGCCGATGCGGAAAGCCTCGGCGGAGCGGAAATGCACTGTACCGAGTCCGGCAGTGGCGATTACTTAGCAGAGAACGACGCCGATGGTATTCGCATAGCAAGAGAGATTGTTGCCGCCCTACCCTCACCCATTAAAAACTCAGTAGATAAAGATTACCGGGACCCACTGCACCCTATCGATGACCTGCTCGGCCTGATTCCAGCAGACAGTAAAAAGCCTTACGACGTGCGCGAAATACTGGCTCGTATCGCCGACGGCTCCGCCATGCTGGATTTCAAGCCGGAATTCGATCGACAAACCGTGTGCGGCCATATTCGTATCGAAGGCTTCCCTGTGGGAATTATTGGGAATAACGGCCCGATCACCCCCAAGGGCGCCAACAAGGCCGCGCAGTTTATTCAGTTGTGCGAACAGAGTGGCACGCCACTGCTGTTTTTGCATAACACCACCGGGTTTATGGTGGGTACCGAGGTGGAGAGCAACGGCATCATCAAGCACGGCGCCAAAATGATTCAGGCCGTGGCCAATGCCAGCGTACCAAAACTCAGCATTGTCGTAGGCGGCTCCTATGGGGCCGGCAACTACGCCATGTGCGGTCGCGGATTCGATCCCCGCTTTATTTTTGCCTGGCCCAATTCCCGCACCGCCGTTATGGGCGCAGCCCAAGCCGGCAAGGTAATGCGCATCGTCACCGAGCAAAAAATGCAACGCAGCGGCAATGTGAATGAGGCGGTATTAGACAAATTGGAAAACGACACCAGCGCATTTATGCAGGGCAATTCCGATGCTCTCGCCTGCAGTGCGCGCCTCTGGGATGACGGCATTATCGATCCCCGCGATACGCGCAAACTTTTAGGTATGTTGTTAGAAGTTTGCAATGAGGCCGAACAGAGCAAACTCAACAAAAATACCTTTGGCGTAGCTAGGTTTTAATTCGAAAAAACTGGGCAACAAGGAAGTGCAGTTGCTCATTTACACCATCACCGGGTTCACACTTCAAGGCAGGGAAAATAATAATGATATTTAGCGATCAACACCGGGAACTGCAGCGCACCGTACAAAACTTTGTACAGCAGGAAATCAATCCCAACGTGGCCGAATGGGAAAAGGCCGGCCGCTTTCCCATCCGCGAAATTTTCCAACAACTGGCCGGTCTGGGCCTGCTAGGTATCAGCAAGTCCACAGACTTCGGTGGCCTAGGTCTCGACTTCAGTTATGAAACCGTTTTCCTGGAGGAGCTGGGTGGTGCCCACTGTGGCGGCGTGCCTCTGTCGATTTCGGTACAGACTTCCATGTGTACCCCTGCCCTAGCCAACTTCGGCAGCCAGGATCTCAAAGAGCAGTTCCTGATTCCCGCCGTGAACGGAGAGATGATCGGCGCAATCGCCGTATCCGAACCCGGCGCCGGTTCCGATGTTGCCTCAATTAAAACCACTGCCAAAAGCGATGGCGACGACTATGTGATCAACGGCAGCAAGATGTGGATCACCAACGCCCCCTGCGCAGACTTTTTCTGCACCCTGGTGAATACCAGTGAGGGCAAAGCCCATAGCAACAAATCCCTGATCATTATTCCGGCAAAAACGCCAGGGGTACGCATCGGCGAAAAGCTCGACAAACTGGGCATGCGCTCATCAGAAACCGCCCCTATCTTTTTTGACAATGTGCGGGTACCCAAACATTTCCGTATTGGCGATGAAGGTGCCGGTTTCCTGTTGCAAATGCTGCAATTCCAGGAAGAGCGCCTCGCCGGCGCCGCGCTGAACTTAAAAGGACTGGAGAACTGCGTAAGTACCACCATCGACTATGTGCGCGAACGTCAGGCCTTTAAAGCACCATTGATCGACAATCAAACCATTCACTTTGCCCTCGCGGAAATGCAGACCGAAGTGGAGTGCCTGCGCTCATTAACCTGGCGTGCGGTGGAAGCTTATGTAGCTGGTGAAGATGTCACTACCCTTGCTTCAATGGCCAAGCTCAAGGCTGGCCGCCTGTCCCGCTCTATCCCCGATCAGTGCCTGCAGTTCTGGGGTGGCATGGGCTATATCGAGGAAACCGTTATCAACCGCGCTTATCGGGATAGCCGCCTCACCGCTATCGGCGGCGGCGCCGATGAAGTAATGCTCGGCATTATCTGTAAGCTGATGGGCATACTGCCCGGCAAGCGTAAACCCAACGCATAAGGTCAGGCCATGCAGACAATCATTGATGAAACCATCGGCATCGCCTGCCACCTCACGCTAAACCGGCCACAACAGCGCAACGCCATCAGTTTGCAAATGGTAGATGAGCTTCTGCAAAAGCTCGCAGAAGCGGAAGAAGATCCGCAGGTGCGAGCACTGGTGCTGCGGGGCGCAGAACACCATTTCTGCGCCGGTGGTGATATTGCCGATATGCTCAATGCTCAGCAGGGCGCGAGTAATGGTAATAGCGATGCGTTCTTCCACCTCAACCGCCGCTTCGGCGAATTGATGGAGCGATTTAATCGCACTCCCCTGGTAGTCATTGCGGTATTGGAAGGTGCCGTAATGGGCGGTGGTTTCGGGCTCGCTTGCAGTGCCGATATTGCCATCGCCGATCGCAGTTGCCGCTTTGCCCTGCCGGAAACCCGCCTGGGTTTACCGCCTGCACAAATTGCTCCCTTTGTCGTGGCACGGGTCGGCCTCTCCCAGGCCCGACGCCTGGCCCTCAGCGGAGCAAAAGTCAACGCACAGCAGGCCTTGGAAATTGGGTTAATCCATCAGCTACTCGATAATTCCGAAGCCCTCGAAGGCGCGCTGCAGGAACACCTGGGTGCGATCAATGCCTGCGCTCCCGGCGCCCTGGCAACGACCAAGCAGATCTTGCTGGATGCAGCACGGGTGAGTGATGAAACTGCACTCGGCCAACTACTCGACGGCGCCGCACAACAGTTTTCCCGCGCAATTCAAGGCCATGAAGGGCGCGAAGGCGCCCGTGCATTTCTGGAAAAACGATCACCGGAGTGGCAGCACTGATGTCGACAACAGAGACCCTGTTAATCGCCAACCGCGGCGAGATCGCACTGCGAATTATGCGTACTGCCCGGGCGGAGGGCTATCGCACGGTCGCCGTCTACAGCGATGCAGACTGCGATGCACTTCACGCACAGACTGCCGATATCGCCGTCGCCATTGGAGGGCAGACTTCGGCGGAGTCCTATCTGGATATCCAGAAAATTCTCGACGCGGCTAAAAAATCCGGAGCCACCGCCGTCCACCCCGGCTACGGCTTTCTCGCTGAGAATGCGGAATTTGCCAGCGCCTGCGAAGAAAATGGACTGCGTTTTGTTGGGCCGAGTGCCGAAGTCATAGAACTAATGGGCAACAAACGCAAAGCCAAGGAGTTTGTTGCCGCTGCCGGCGTACCCTGTATTCCCGGCTTCCAGGGTGCCCAGGACGACGACACCCTGATCGCCGAGGCGCGGCGCATTGGCTTCCCGTTAATGATCAAAGCCGCCGCAGGCGGTGGTGGGCGCGGCATGCGCCTGGCTCACGGAGACAGCGAACTGGCCTCCCAGTTGCGCGCCGCCCGCAGTGAATCCATGAGTGCATTCGGCAGCGACGAATTAATTCTGGAAAAGGCACTGGTCAACGCTCGCCATATCGAAATTCAGGTATTTGCGGATCGTCATGGCAACTGTATTCACCTGGGGGAGCGAGATTGCTCCGTACAACGACGCCATCAAAAAGTGGTCGAAGAGTGCCCTTCCCCTGCGGTCGACACCCAGCTGCGGGAAAGAATGGGGCAAGCCGCAGTCGACGCCGCGCGAGCCTGCGGTTATCTAGGCGCGGGCACCGTAGAGTTTCTACTCTGCCCCAACGGCGAATTCTATTTCCTGGAAATGAACACCCGGTTGCAAGTAGAGCACCCGGTAACAGAAATGGTAACCGGTTTTGACCTGGTAGCTTGGCAACTGGCAGTAGCACGCGGCGAAGCCCTATGCGTTTCCCAGCAGCAAGTCACCCAGCATGGCCACGCCATTGAAGTCCGCCTGTATGCCGAAGACCCGGAACAACAATTCCTACCCCAGGCCGGAAAAGTGCTCCACTGGAAGGCGCCAAAGGGACAAGGAATCCGTATCGACCACGCCTTGAAAAGTGGCTGCGAAATTACGCCATTTTACGACCCCATGCTCGGCAAATTAATTGCCTGGGGGCAGAATCGAGAAGAAGCTCGGCGCAAGCTAACCCAAGCCCTAAGCCAGCTGGAATTTATCGGCCCCAAAAACAATATCCATTTCCTGCAGAAGATCCTGGCCGAATCACAGTTTATCGCTGGCGATGCCGATACCAGTTTTCTCGACCAAAACAGTACACTGACATCCGCAGAACCAGTTCCAGCAGTAATTGCAGCCCAAGCCGCATTACTGAATCACTTGCACCAAGCCAACCCTCAAGATCGGCGTAGCGGCCGCAGCGACTGGCGCAGTGGCGACAACAGTGTGCCAATCAACTATCGATTGGAAATTTCAGGACAAACCCTAAACTGTGAGCTGCTGGTGTTAGTAGATCATTCTTACCAAATCTTGGTAGGCGAACAGCAGTTCCTGATTCAGTGGGTCCATTTTGAGAAATCACAAAAAGAAAGTGGACTTTACAGTGCTGAACTCCTGCTGGATGGCGTTAGCCAAAAGAGATTGTTCCTAGCCAACCCAAGCAATCTGCATCTCCTGTTAGACGGCAGGCAATTTCATTTTGTCGATATCACCCACGCCCCCGCCAAATCGAGCCTTAACGAAGGCAGTGGCCGCATCACGGCTCCTATGGACGGTTGCCTGGTGCAGGTATTGGTTGAGCCCAATCAAAGCGTTCAGCGGGGAGACACTATCGCCTTAATGGAAGCCATGAAAATGGAGCACGCTCTGCGCGCAGACCGCGACGGTACCGTAATTAAACTGGGCGCCTGTGAAGGAGACCAGGTACGCGGTGGCCAGCTGTTAGTTCAAATCGAAGCTGCTCCCACGGAAACCGCCAAAATTCCCAGTGACGCTACTTCCTAAAGGAGATCAAAATGTACGATATTGATGCCTCCCGTATGGCAAGCCCCTTTTATGACGAAGGCCATCAGGAATGGCGCACCCAGTTGCGCCGCTTTGTCGACCGTGAGATTACTCCCTACATCACTCAATGGGACGAAGACGGCCAACTGCCCGCCGAGCTTTGGAAAAAAGCGGCGGAAGTTGGCCTTCTGCAGATGAGTTATCCGGAAAACTACGGCGGCATCGAAACCGATGTCTTCCATATGATTGTTGCCGCAGAGGAGTTAGCCCGCCCCGGCGCTGGTGGCCTCTACGCCAGCCTGATGGTCCACGGCATTGCCCTGCCCCCATTACTGCACTATGGCAGTGAGGCCCTAAAAGATCAGGTTATTCCCTCGGTATTACGTGGTGATAAGCATATTTCCCTGGCAATTACCGAACCCGGCGCAGGCTCCGATGTAGCCAATCTCCAGTGCCGCGCAGAGCGTGATGGGGATGACTATATCGTTACCGGCGAAAAGACCTATATCACCGGCGGCATGCGCGCTAACTGGTTTACTGCTGCCGTGCGCACTGGTGAAGAAGGCTTCGGCGGTATCTCCCTGCTCTTAATCCCTGCGGATGCCGAAGGCGTTAGCCGGCAGCTACTCGATAAAAAGCAGGGCTGGTGGTGCTCTGATACGGCCAGTATCTTTTTTGATCAGGTGCGCGTGCCCGCGAGCAATCTAATTGGCGGTGAGAACCAAGGTTTCTTACCCATAGTGCACAACTTCAATCGCGAGCGCCTGGGCATTGCCGCCTCTTGTGTAGAATTCAGCCGGGTCTGTTTGCAAGATGCCATTGAGTGGGCCCAAGAGCGCCAAACTTTCGGAAAGCGCCTCGCCAATCACCAGGTGATTCGACACAAGTTTGCCCAGATGCTTCAACGCATCAATGCCACCCAAGCCTATCTGGACCTCTGCGCCTGGGCGGAGCAACAGCATCAGCTCAAGGTAGCCGATATCGCTCTACTCAAAGTCCAAGCCACAGAAACCCTTGAATTCTGCGCCCGGGAAGCGATGCAGGTGTTAGGTGGCGCAGGCTATATGCGTGGCAGTCGGATTGAGCGTATCTATCGTGAAGTGCGGGTGAATGCGATTGGTGGCGGATCTGAAGAAATAATGCGGGATCTGGCTTCCAGGCAGATGGGAATTTAGAGGAGCAGGATAAAAGCCTCTTGCTAAGCCTATTTATAACTCAGTCCCGCATGGGTGTGGGACTGAGTTAGTAAAGATCCTAAATTAACCTTTCTTCTTTTTTTCGATAAAGTCCCTTACCTGCTCACTCAGTACGGCCATAGGGACATTGCCATTTCTCAGAATAATCTCATGGAAGTCCTTAATATCGAAGTCTTCACCCAGTTCATTCTGCATCAGTTCTCGCAAGGCGAAAATCTCGAGGGCACCAGAATCATAAGAGGTAAGCTGGGCGGGCATTACTGCCATTCGGTCCATTAGAGTCCTCGGGCCTTTCGCAAATGAAGCGCCAGAATCCTGCAAAAACTCCGCAACTTTTTCATCACTCCAACCGAGTACATGCATTGCGGTATCCGCTACCATACCTCGCGCAGGCCATGCTCGCCTTAAGATCTTGGTTGATCCGTACTGATACATCCCCGCTTCTTCCGCTAAATGTTCAGAGTACCTGCCCCAACCTTCGGCAAAAGCAGAGTTAGACAAAGCATCTTCTATTTTGTGGAACTTTTCTTGCTCTTGTACGAGAGCAATTTGCATATGATGGCCCGGGTATCCTTCATGGATAGTTACCTTCTCTGCAGAAGCGTATGACTCATCCTTGTAAGTTGTCGGATCATATCCAAATCTCGCCTTTCGCTCCTTAGTGCCAGGAATATAGTGTGCACTGCGACCAGAACCCTGCTCATGTTCAGGGATGGCCTTCACTTCCATTTCGATCAAAGGCATTTCATGGAAAAAGTCTACGGTTAAATCTCTAGACTTATCTACCAAGCGCTCAAAAAACTGATGCATTTCATCAGCGCTGTTAAATTTCTGAGTTTTATCCTCACTGGCCCTTGCCACTGCCTCAGAATAGGAATCTACTTGATAGAAATCCTTGCCTAAGCGAACCACTTCGCTCTTGTTTGCGTTGACAGCACTTAAACCCAACTCAAAAACTTCTTCTGGTGTTCTCTGCAATGTCGTATAAGAGCGATACTGAGCCATATAGCATTCACGGCCATTAGGAATCGCATGGATACCAAGCTCGGCTCTGGCTTCAGGTAAATAGGTGGATTCTAGAAAATTCTTATAATTCACCATTGAGGGGATAACGTGATCTGAAAGTACCTGTTTAAATGCTGCCTCAAATTCCGGGTCCTTAGCTTTCTTCGCTAAAGCCAGGAAAGGATGCTCATCAATGGGTACTTGGGTCAAACCATCAACTTGCTGAATGACTCGCTTAACCACACTCTGAGGTGCGGAGTAGCCTTGCTCCAACCCATGGCGAAGATTGGCTATTTCTTGTTCATAGTAACGAGCCGCATCAAGCCAACGCTCAATCGCGTCTGCCCTGTCTTGGGCAGTTTCAACTGGCTGAACCTCCGTCAAAAAGCCAAGTATAATATGGGGACCGAACATATGATCAACAGACCAGAGTTCAGTCTTACAGACCCTTAAACCAACATTCGACTCCAATCGCTCTTTCAGCTTGAAGTAGAACACTTTCTCTTGATCACTTTTTAGCCCATTCAGATCTATTTCAGCCAATTTACTGAGAATTTTGTCCTCAGAGGCCGCTAGAGAGGCAGAGTTCGCGGGGGAGTTACTTAAGAAAAGGTTGTGCCTGTCCAGCTCCATATCTGAGAAGTAAGCATATGGTTGGAAATTTTCTAAATATACTTCGGCATACTGATCCGCTAAGCTATGGAGTAACACCGAATCGTCAACGGCTTTCTTATCAGTCACACCAATCTTATTATCGGCAACAGAGCACCCCATAAGAACCGATGAAACTACCAATGCACTTAAACCCGCTCTCTTTACATTAATCATTCTTATAAGACCGCAACATAAAATTAACTAAAAAGGCTTCTAAAAAGAAAACTTCAATTTTCTGTTTTATAGTAAGCACTGAAATAAAATGAGTTTCAACACCCCAAATGCGAAGTATCGGCGAAGCGAGGGTATTGATAGATAAACCCCAAAGATAAAGTGTATGACTCTTTTAGCTGATAGAGTCAACAATGGTGAGAAATAGTCATTAGGCTTCGGTTAGACTGTTTCACATGTTTGCAAATTTAAGATAGAAAATCATCGTAGTGGATAATTAAGAGAATAAGTTAATCTTTACAAAAATCGAGCATTATCTGATTTCATTAAACCTAAAGAAAATACTGCTATTCTTCACCGGCAATAAGTAAGCCCACATAGCCATTAACGACAACTTTCCACAAATAGCACCATCAGCACACATATAACCTCTATTCAATTTATAAAAACATATTCCTTCAAACGTGTTGCTTAGCACACTCTATTACTTTCTCAACTCAGATTTTTCGATTATTTTTCGTGCACGCAGCATCAGTGGCCTCCATGGCCAGCCCTTACGGTGCTTGCAGAGCCATTCATACTCAGCATTGCGACTGTTTGAAAAGTCTAGACACTCCAGCAAAGCCACGTCTTTATTTAAAGTCAGAGGCATCACGAAATTATTCAGAGACTCTCTTAGTCTTCAGAAACATACATCTACTTACTCCCTAACTACCAATTGCTAAACCACCGTACCTATACAAATAAAGTCCACTAGAGTTTACAGCCAGTATCAGCACAGCAGCTAAACCCATTTTCTCTCAACTAACATTTCGCAAGAGAAAAAGAAAATATTAACTATAATTAAGTAGTCATTCCCTTTGATCAGCTACCAAGCCTCAAAGTGGAATACAAAATAAAAAAGACTAGTTTTCTTGAGCAAGCACTATGGATATGCAGTTAAGGTTAGACCAAGCCATCGCAAAGGGAAATGAGAAGCTAGTATTTCCTCACCCGGAATCAGATGATCTCCTTATTAAAGTAATCAGTGATCAGTTTAGAAGAACAATGGATTACAAGTTTTCCATTTCCACTCGGTTGCGCCGACTTACTTACTATTGGCCATACATAAAGGAGGTTTCCGAGCACATCTATTTGCGCGAAGGTAAGGTGAAAGATACGCACTTTGTACAAGAATTTAAAGGATTTGTGGATACTAACTTAGGGCTGGGGATTACTGTAAGAGCCGTTAAAAAACATACTGGAGAGTTAGCTGATACTCTTCATAAATTGATCACTAGTCAGGAGTTCAACCAGAAGCATATCGACGGCCTTATTGACCTACTAAAATGGTTAGAGCAGACCTTTATTGTCGTTCGTGACTTACGTACAGTTAATATTGTATGGGATGAGATCAATAGCCATTTTGTGGTTATCGACGGCATTGGTAGCCGCAGACTCCCTTCTCTACGAACGATATCCCGCTTATATAACCAGAGGGCTAACCGCAGGTGCACAGCCAAATTACGTAGACTCGTTAACAAAGAACTTAAAAAATCAGGGTATGAGTTGCTCTTTTAGAGATACACCCAACTTCATATGCCCTCTACTTTGAGATGGCAAAGTTATGTTGGCTACATCAGATATTAATGTAAAGCTTTTAGAAACTACTTCTATTTTGAACAAAAGGATCATGCAAATTAAGCGATGCTTTAGGTTCTTACTGTTGTATTTTTTAGTGACAATTCTTAACAGCTTGGTAAGGCCTCGCTGGATAAACGCTCCCATGACTGATGCAAGCCTAGCAAGTAGGTTACACCTAAAGTAAAACACAATGCTGAACTAACAAGCCAAAAGGTTAATGAGTTATCTGGAAAAGCCGGCATTAAAAAGTAAAAACCGAGCGCCCTCACAAGCAACACTAGAGATATAAGTGTCAGCCCCGTGCGTAAAAATGGGAGTCTGAGTATATGGCCAGCCCCGGAAAAAGCATACGCAGACCAAACTAGCAAAACACTCACAATAATCCCTGTAACTATTGTAGGATAAGAATCTCCAGCTTCAGCCATTTGAGCCATTGCCTCTCCGGCACCTAAAAATCGATACCATTCCGCACCAAACAGAATACAACCAACATGCAACCCTGTAACGATCAGAGTAAGCATTCCCGCCAATTCCAAATAATTAAGTCTACCAGCCATATTTAATTCCTTAGAAAGAGCTAGCCCAGCGCCTGGTAAAGCTAGGGCAACCTCTGGGAGCCCTGTAGGGTCAGAGTATTAAGCATCGAGATGCTAACATTTCTTATTTGAACAAACCATTTCGATAGCCTGCACCGGCGTACCATTGTATTCAGCAGTGAACTCTTTAGTTGTTTCAAATCCAACCTTTTGATAACACTTGATTGCAGGCCAATTAGATTTTGCAACGAACAACTTAGCTTGGCCACTGATCTTTGTTAGCAGAAACTCAAGTATCGACTTCCCTACCCCTTCCCCTCTGGCACTCGGACATACAAACAGAGCTCGAATTTCTTGCTGGAACATTGCGCCATAGCCAAGAATTGTTTCATCTTCGTAGACGTAAATATCTGACTCCCTTAGCGCTGACAGCCTCTTCGCATCTTTTTTCAACGGTAGAAACTCAAATTCCACAGCTTCAAATCTAAGCTCATCTAACTTAGAGAGAGTATAGATCTCCAAGATTCTTGGAAAGTCTGTAGCAATGAACGTTCGAATCATCCTGAATACTAAATTTTCTAGTGTCTATCAACATTGTTTTTTGAACAATGTTATTTCAACTTAATTTTATACGTTGTAAATTTACTGCCATATATTTCAGACTCATGAATATCCTCAGCGATTTTCTCCAAGAACTTATAAATAGGACGAGTGTGATGGAAGTTGACTAATACCTCATCATGATTAAGCTCCCGCGCCCACCTCATTAGATCTTGAAACACTATTCTACCTACCCCCCAAAACTGGCCATCAATGACAATCGCGATCTCATACTTTCCACATTCTTGTTGAATCCCACACCAACCAGCTAATTCATCATCAACAATAATGGCTCTAACTCTACAACCTGCCTCTTTATCTACCTCTATTTTTGAATGCATCCATTCTGTTACTGTTTTAAGCGTAAACATCTTATGCTCAATCAAATGCTTTCTTGTCTTATGGCCATTTAATATAGGCAGAAATTTGTGCGGATTAACCTCGCTAAATTTTAGATATTCGATAGCTTTCATAGTATTTTCAGCTTTATTGTTCGCAATGGTGTATCAACCCCCATTACCAGCACACCCCTTCTGTAGTTTGAAACGTATGGAATTGCTAAGTTTAGCCCTTGAAAGTTTGTATTTTGATCATAATCACTCCCCTACTAGTTTAATCACTCAATACAATTAGATATCGAATTACTGACATATTTCAGAAAAAACTCCGCTGACAAGACTTGCCAAGTCATCAGGAGCCAGCTCTATTTCAAGCCCCCTGCGGCCCGCACTAATATAAATCGTAGCGTTATTTCTAGCCGAAGAATCAATGATGGTTTTAAGTCGCCTTTTTTGACCCAATGGGCTAACACCTCCTAACACATAACCAGTTGATCTTTCTACATCTGATTTTGGAGCCATTGTGGCTTTCTTAGCGCCAGCAGATTTTGCTAAGAGCTTCATACTGAGCATTGATGAAACAGGAATTATCCCAACGGCCAGCTCTTTGTTTTCCAGGCTAACAACTAGTGTTTTGAAGACCCTAGACTCGGGCACCCCTAATTTTTCAGCAGCCTCCAATCCGTATGATTCACTCGATGAATCATGCGTGTATTCATGTACTTTATGAGAGATTTTAGCCTTCTTGGCCATAGAAATTGCTGGTGTCATTTTACACTTGAGCCTCTAATATCCGTAACTGGGCGACTGGCAAGTAGCATTACTATCTCATTGAAAACCAAAGGTCTGCTACAACCTATTAGTGTTTATGCCTTGCCATACCTTATCAATTAGCCACCATAACAGATTGCAGCTCTCAAACGAATGCAGCAATCGAAATCTGATAATGTAAATATGAAGAAATCTATAGAACCCTGACCGATGAGTTTAGAGTAGAATTTTTACGGCTGAGAAGGTTTTCATAGATACCAAAGGAACCCCCCGCTAAGTTTCTTTCCTAATCTTTTAGATTCAGCCCTTACATTACCTAAAATTTCATACAGCCCAATGCTGAAAATTCGCATCAGGTATTCCTAGTGCAGCACATAAGCGAAATAAAACTGCGATTACTAATTTTATATTAAGAGGACTGATTGATGCGTGGTATCGCCCAACGTACAACCCCTGCAATCCATAGAAACCCTATAAGGCCCCCTAAATAGACATTCATAGTTCCCCCCGGGGCTATAAAGCCTTTGTGACCGAACACAGTAATCGTCTCAATTGCCTGCTCTACAAAGAAAATGATACTGAGCCATGTAAGCCAACGCGGGATCTCAACATATTTATCAAACCCTACAACAAGGAAAGCTACCGCCATCGCAGTTGTTGACCCATTCACCAAAGGTCCCCAATAAGAAGATATGTCAAAGAGTGTGCGAGCAACTACAGGCTCTAATCCTTCAGGATGCAGTGCCAATCCTGCCCATAGCCAAGCCTGTACCTGGGCTGTGATAGCAAACCCTAGTACACCTGCCAGAAAGATATACCTACTCGGCTTTGGTAACAGAGCTGAAACCTGCCCACCAAAGATAGCGAGGCCAAGAGAAAAGAAAGCGGCTGTCCAAGCATAAAATCGAGCATTCGATCCATTATTTAAAAACCAATGGACTATTTGCTCACCACTAGAATCGATAGTTGGATACGAGCTGCCTAATGCGACAAAACCAGCCACATAAAATGCGCCAGTAATCAATATATTTATCAGTAAAATCTTTGACGGTTTTATGCTCATATAGGGCAGACCTTTATGAAACGTGAAACATCACCATTTATAGACCTCTGCATCAGAAATGGTAACCACTCAGCCTAATAGAGATGTAATGACAGTCGCTTTAGCTGTCTATATTGTACTCCTGCGGCCTCTTAGCCAGATATAGGTTGCACCACTTCGCCTATTAGTAGAATTCATATGGGGCTCAGCTTACAAGAGGCGGCTTAGTCTGGTTTTTTACTCTCCATACCAGCCTTTCTAATCAAATTAGGTAAGCGCGTCTGTAGACAGCATAACTACCCCAAGTAGCACCAATTGAAGCGACTCAGAAGATAATATAAAAGCTTGATAACGCTTGATACCTTACCAAAAAGCTAACGGCAGTAAGCATACATAAAGCTGCCACACCAGCCACTTTCATTTTTCCGGTAATTATCGCATAACCTCTATAAACAGAAGAGTGATATAGCCCGCAAACCACAGAAAAGACGGCACATAAAATCAGCACCTCAATATCGGCATCAGGATATGAAAAAGCAATGAACAGAAGAAGACCCCCTAATACCGATGTTATCTTATCTCCTCTATAGCCAGCTTCCTCCCAAAAAATATTGTAGATATGATTGGGATCTCTATCCGACTCCGTTAAATTCTTTACCCACACTGGAATCAACAATAAGATCGCGAGCAAACAGAGAGCAAAGATACCAAATGTAATCACCCCAAGCAAAATATCATTCATAATCTAATTTGTACTTAAAACCTCAGACGCCCATAGCTGGAAACTAACAACCTAGAGTGTATGCTATCGGGTGACGATATTTATTAACTTATCAGCAGGATTCAACATGAAGCCTCCACTCAGGTGAATAGCGCGAGTAACTATAGTCTTCTGAGTATTCACTGATATAACTGTACCCGGGACCTCGCCCAGATAGTTTGACCAGAAACTGCTGAAAGTTAGCAAGGATATCACCACTTCCGTATACTCTTAAAATGTTCCGGCTATTCCAATCATCCATTGAGAAGTAGTCGTTAGCCTTGTTCTGAAGAGCCGTAAAAAGCTCCTCTTTTGTTTCATCACAAATAATCTCGATTGATATTTCTGACTCAGACATCATGAGCATTGGCTTATTTGAACCAATAGCTATTCCAACAATATCAGCGAGCCGTAAGTAATCCTCTGAATTCGCATATAGGACAAGATCATCAATCAACCCATTTGACTGAAACATTTGTCTTGCTTCTATCTTCACTACTTTTCACCCAAATAAATTATAAACGTTAACCAGAACTTGACTGCCCGGCCCCAGTAGGTCTGCGCACCAGATAATATCAACAACAAATATTGATATTCCGATTTTGGATAACTTACCCAGAACTTCTAACTCAGTGAAGATTAATCAAGATAGCCGCTTATATAAGGGAAACTGAACCCAATATAGTTTACCAGCGCCTTCCATCACAAAAATGGCAGCCAGGTAAAATGTATTTTTCATTTCCACTTTGGTCTTTATTATTCGAACTTAATGATAAATCATTTCACTTGCGAATTACATCATGCGCCTTCGAAAATTCGAAGGACCTTCTCACCCAGCCAAACCATAAAACCAAAGATTAGGCAGCTAATACCACCACCAAGCACTGCGGAAACCAATGCACTAATACCGTGTACTTGCTCACCATTTGCGATGATTGCTCCAAAACCAAAAAATCCTAGAATGCCAAGAAGCAACCATAACAGCCCAATACTGCAACAGCATGCTAAAAAGCAACGTTTGAAAGTAAATGTGTTTTGACCTTCATCCATCGCTCTTTGCAAAGGCGTTACCCCAGACAATTTCACTATCCGATCATTCAGCTCTTGAACCTTCACCTTTTTCCTGGATAGTTCAGATTGAATCTCAATATATTTTTCCGGATACTTTTCCTGATCCATTCCATCGATGGCTTCTTGTAATTCTTGAATGGTGTAATTTTCAACTTCTTTCATTGTTAATTCTGCAGCAATCATAATACACTAATAAAGGGCGGCCAGAATGTTTTGAGCAACTTAAACTCTATTGCTGAAGACACCCGCTGGACAACAAATATTGCACAATAAGCTTCCTAGAACACTCTTTACAATATCTTCAGATTCCCATTCAATGGGATGCACACTCCACTGATTTAAAAATTTCAAGAAAACCTCCTATCTCAGATAAAATAGAGCACTCATATCAATTTACGCATAACACCAATCCCAGGCACCGCTAAAATTCAACAGCCGTTGAGGTCTAAACGCAGCATCCAAAAAAGATTTCCGCCAAGGAAGTCATGATGCAATGTCTTTTTAGATATTTTGTGCTTTATACATAGCCAGATCATACTGCAATAACAAATACTCATATAACTCTGAAAAATAATTATTTTTCAATAAAACAATTAAAGCAATACCCAGAATTGGCATTAACGGCACCAAAATGGCACTTAGCCGGCTGAATGGCGCCACCTCTAAGCATGCAAACTCATTTACCTTTGGATTCACCCTAACCTCAACAACATCCCCTGGTCGGTATTTCTTGGTAAGGTAGGTTTCATACTCTAAACTTGGAAACAGATCATAACCCCGCAAGACTGGCATTTCAGATCTGTACACCTTCCCTTTAAATTTATAATTGAATGCAATTATTGCTTCAGTTACATTCTTTCCATTGAGATCCAATTGATTCAATAATCTGGAGTGCGTTATTTCTCCAACTACCACAGGCCAATTACTGAATGTTTTACGTAGCTTCAGATAAATGAATGTCTGGAAAAACCCAAACAAAATCATGAGCACCGGAATAAGTAGCTGTACAAATTTAAAAACCATCAATTTATACCCCTAGAGTCGTTGGCAACAGCAGCCAGCCCTGGATACTTCATGCGTGCAAATAGGAGTGGACCTACCACAAAACATATATAAGGTTTCCAGCAAAAATATCGGAGCCTCTACTTAACTGTCGGCAATAGTTAACGTTACTCAACACGATCCCTACCGATCAACTCGCGGAGTCTATCAAGAATAATTTTTTTCTGCCTTTCTTTATCCAAATCCTTTTCTGGAGGAATATATTTACCAAGAACCTCCTTTGCCTCTAGTGAGTACTTTGTATCAACTGCAGTGCTAGGGTATTTTTCTCGATAATCTTTTGCTCGTGATAGAAAAGTGTGCAAATGATATTTATCATCCTCAGAAATTTTCATCTTCAGCATTTTACTAGCACCTATCACGGCGAAATCAATACGCAAATCATAGCTATTTAAAAGGGATTCTACGCCCCCGCATGATAAACCTCCAAATTATTTAGCGCATCAAAACCAGGGGTTAGCGTTATTTCAAGCATTTCACTATAAGCATTTTCTGCCACTTGCACGCAAACTTTTGACGCAATCTCCAGCTTTTCTTCACAACTCTCTTTTGCGGAAAGTAAGACTGGGCTACCCCCAAATAAAACCAATATAAATACACACAACCTGCTCATATCAATGCTCTATTGGTAAATTTAAAAAATCACTCTCCTTTGCATTCCTGGACCGGAAGATACATAGAAACTAAAAAGGAAACCCCTTCAGTAAATGAAAGCTATCGACGATAAAGTCACCTGGCAGACAGATAACACCGGCTCTTTACATATTCGCTTTCTTTACTTTAGATAAAACTGCTAATTTCATTAAAAATCAATGAGTTAGCCCACTCCCAAGTGCGGCAAACAGACGAAGCTGGTTTTGGCTTTAGATACCTTGAGCGGATTAGGCTAAAAAGCAGGCTATATGTCAACTTATAAAAACAAGGAAACATATCTAAGCTGGCGTTTACACTTAATAGCAGGTGAGTTAATTGGGATATATTTTCACAAATATGAGATTTAATAAAAAATTAGCCCGAGAGGAAATTCAGAATAGCTTGAAGAGGAAGGCTTCGCCTAATCTCAACGAGCAGATTTCTGCTCGCTGAGTACTTTTAAATAATGAATCACTTGTCAGTTTTTGAGTTCAAAAAGTACGACCCAAAATACGCTTAGCTGCATCTAGGGCGAAATCTTTATAGTCCGCTTCCACCTGCGCCATCTCCAACTCATACTGGAATTGCTCTTTGCGAGGGAGTGCTTTCCATTCTTTTAGAATTGGAATATGGCTGGTTTTTTCTGCAATGGTGTAGAAAGCAACAAACTCTTCTCGCACACTATCTTCCACCTGAAGCGCATCCAGAAGTACGCGGATGCGAATGGAAGCTTCAGTAAGCCCTACTCCATCATCCAGTAGTGAACGCGCAATAATCTGAATGCTATCGTTCACTCTTTGGCGCTGCTCTTGTGCGGCCTGCTCCAATTCAGCTAGTTGTTCGGCCTGTTTTTTTTGCGCTGCGGAGAGCTTGCGCAGATAGTAGCCGGCAATAACGGCGAGGGTGAAGATAATTAAAGCCGCAATAACCAGCAACCAGATGGGAAATTCCGTCATTAGATATACACCTTAAGCAAAGCCAGCCCAATGCTGGCAGATACAACAGAAAGCAAAGTGCTGAGACCAACAATATTGGCCGCCAGCTGGCTGTTACCACCCATGGAGTGGGCCATAACAAATGCCGATATCGCACAGGGTGAGCCGGTAATCAGCAGCAGGTAGCCGAGATACTGTGGGCTCAGCCCCATACCCCAACCAATAGCTACTGTGAGCGCCGGCACAGCCACTAGTTTCAGAAATGAAGACATTAAGGCCGTTGGGGAACTGCGCAACAGCTGGCCAAACTTCATGCTGGCGCCTATACAAATTAGCCCCATAGGCAGACTGGCAGAGGCCAGAATTTGAATCGTATCGAGCACCACTTCTGGCAACTGAATATTCGCTACTCTAAAAAGAATGGCCAGAATTACAGCGATGATGAGCGGATTCTTACCCAGCTCAGCCAGTAACATACCCAGGCCAAACTTTTTGTCCTTATCGTAAAAAACGAACAGGATCACCGCGAATACATTGAATTGGATGGTGAGTGCTGCCACCAGCACGGCCGAGTGAGAAACCCCAACAGTGCCAAAGGCTTTTTCCACCCAAGCGAGACCGACAATAGCTACGTTGCCGCGGAAGGCGCCCTGGATAAACGCGCTTCTATCTTTCACTGCTATTGGTCTAGCCAGTAACCAGGAGAACGGCAATATGGCGAAAGTCCCCAAAACTGCTGCGGTGATCAAGGGGATTTCTTTGGATGGCTGCACGGTGGAACTATAAATACTGTTAAAAAGCAGCGTCGGCAGCATTACATTGAAAACCAATGCAGTAGCATCATTAATAAATGGCTGATGCAGCATACCCTGCCGTGTGAGCAGATAACCACCGACGATCATTAAAAAGATCGGGCCGGTAACCAGCAGAGCAAAAGCCAGATTTTCCATCGTTATTTATTCGTCCAGTGCCAGTTCAGCCTGGGGAAGTGCCTTGAGCGCTGACTCTTCGGCTTTATCGCGCAAGTCTGCAGAAATTTGTTTGCGGGTCTTGGCACCCAGCTTACGCAGACTATCAATACGTTTCACCGCATTACCGCGGCCTGTCGCCAGTCGCTTGTAAGTCTGTTGATAAGCGTCATCGGCCTGGCGCAGGCGGTCACCCAAAGCATCCAGTGACTCCAGCACCATAGCAAACTGGTCGTGCAGCTTGCCGGCTTCGTCGGCGATTTTTTCCGCGTTCTTGTTTTGTTTCTCGTAGCGCCAGATATTCTCGACGGTGCGCAGGGTCGCCATCAGACTAGTGGGGCTCACCAGGACAATTTGCTTCTCATAAGCGAAACGGAACAAGTCCGGGTCCGCCTGCATCGCCAACATATACGCAGCCTCAATAGGCACGAAAATAAAAACGAAATCCAGGGTGCGCACACCCTCCAGCTGCTCGTAGGCTTTCTTGTTAAGGCCGGTGATATGGGCGCGCAGGGAATTCACATGCTGTTTCAGGGCTTGGGTGCGCTCCTCATCGGTTTCCGCCGAGCTATAGCGCTCGTAGTCCACCAGAGAGACCTTGGAATCGATAATCAAATCTTTGTTTTCCGGCAGGCGCACAATCACATCCGGCTGGCGCCTTCGGCCATCACTCGTCAGCGTTACTTGCGTTTCGTATTCGCGCCCCTTCTGCAAGCCGGATTCCTCCAGCAAGCGCTCCAACACCACTTCACCCCAGTTACCCTGGATCTTGCGATCTCCCTTCAGGGCCGAAGTCAGGTTCAGGGCCTCATCACTGATGCGCTGGGTTTGCTCGCGCAGGGCTTTGATCTGCCCCAGCAGGCTGTTGCGCTCGGCATTTTCGCGATCGTAGACATGCTCTACTCGTTTGCGGAAATCCCCCAGCTGGCGCTCCAGCGGATCGAGACTTTTGCGCAGGCTGTCTTCACTGCGGCGCACGAAGCTCTGCTGCTTCTCCTCAAAAATCCGGTTGGCCAGATTCTCGAACTGTTCCCCCATAGCAACGCGCATCTGCTCCATCAGCTTGCGCTGCTCCGCCAGGGCCTGCTCTCCTTTTTCTACCAGTACCTGGCTGCGGGTGAGCTGTTGTAACTTAGCCGCCAGCTCACCGCGCAAAGTATCCACCTCTTCACCCAACTGGGTTTCCCGCTCACGGCTGGTATCCAAGTGTGCCTGTATGACTTGCTGCGCCGCTAAGGTTTCTCTCTGAGCTGCTACCGCCTCCTGCTGCGCTGCTTGCACTTGCAGGATTCTTCTGCGCCCAGCAGAACGGCCCATCCAGAAGGCGAGTCCCAGCAAAATCAACAAGGCGACAACCGCCAATAGCGCGTGATCGGCGTTTAATTGCAGCGGGAACGCTGGCATATAGAGGTACTCCCAGACCCGGAATAGAAGTGTGAAGCAGGCTTCTGCTCAGACCAAGCGCCCGCAATCGACATACCCACTACTAGCCGTGGGTGAGGCGGCCATTCTAACAGCTTGGCCAGGGAAAGTACTCTTAACCCCAATGAAGCCTACCGAGGATGCGTGGCGCAGCAGTAACTTACAAAGGGTTTTAGGGTATTCTTTGAGGATTGGTTTCGATGTTGGTACTCCAGAACGCATGCACACACACAGCGCCCACCCAGATAGCCCAGCCCCCAGCGCCCTGATCTTTGATTCCGGCGTGGGCGCCATCAGCATTGCGCGAGAGATCCGCCGCCTGATGCCGGGCCTAACCTTACACCTGGGCGTGGATAACGGCTTTTACCCCTACGGCAACAAAAGCGAAGAGGAGCTGCGCCCCCGCATCGTCCAGCAGGCCCAGGCCATGATGGAGCACTGCGGTGCCGATATTTTAGTGGTGGGCTGCAACACCGCCAGCACCCTGGCCCTACCCCAGCTGCGCGAATCCCTACAGAAACCCGTAGTGGGCGTAGTGCCCGCAGTGAAACCCGCCGCTGCCGCCAGCCGTTCTCGCACTATTGCCCTGATTGCCACCGAAGGCACCGTAAACCGCCGCTATACCCGCGAGCTGATTGAGCAATTTGCCAACGGCAACCGGGTAATTAATGTGCCCGCACCGGAGTTGGTGCATCTGGCGGAAAGCAAATTGCGCGGCGAAGCTATCACCGCAGAGGATTTGGAGCCGGTCTTGCACCGCGTATTCCACACCGCCGGCGGTGACCAAGTGGATATTGCCGTATTGGCCTGCACCCACTTTCCCCTGCTGCGGGAAGAACTGGACCAGTTCGCCCCCCGCTCAATCCAATGGCTGGATTCCGGCGAAGCCATCGCCCGGCGCGTACGCTGGTGGCTGGAAGAACTTGAGCTGATGCTGCCGGATGCCCCAAATACTGGCCGCCTGATCACCAGCACGGTGGACTTAACCGGCAATATAGAACGGGCCTTCCGCGAGTTCGCCCCAGTTGCCGAACCCCTCGAATCCAACCCCTAGGATCATCAAAATAGTGACAACTGCTCGTCAAGGTTGACAGCTCCGTCACAAACCGCGACCGTTCCCCGAATAACAAGCCCTAACCGGTACCCGAATTCATGCTGAAGCCGGCATTTCCCGCTCTCGAAATATTTGCGCAGCTGCCTCCCGGAGGACTGCTGCTCACCCCCAACAACCGCTTGCGCAACCGCTGCCAACAAGTGTTTGCCGCGCAGCAGTCGCCCGGTGCCTGCTGGATGCCGCCGCCGGTGGAGTCCCTGCGCAGCTGGCTGGACAAGCTCTGGTTCCAGCTGCAACAGCGCAACTGGCAGCCCGCCTTGCAGCAGGTAATGAATCGCGAGCAACGGCAATTACTCTGGCAGCGCGCCCTGGACGAATCCCTGGATCGGCAACTGCTCAACAGCCAGCAGTTGTGCCGGGATGCCGATAGCGCCCTGGCGCAGCTGCTCCAATGGCAGCTGATCTCCGATCTCTCGCAAATAGATGAAGCGCTAACTCCCCTACTGGAACAGTTCGCACTCTCTATGCGCAGCGACGAACTGCCGCTGTGCGCCATGATCAAGGCCTTTGCCACTGAGCTTCAGGCCCACAGCGCCATCACGCCAGACCAGCGCGATCAATTGATCCTGCGCGCATTCCAGGAAGGCATTCTTGAACCCGTCGCACAAATTGATACCGCCGGCTTTGCCCAGATTTCGCCCCTCGCCAATGCCCTGATTCACGCAGGTGCAACAGCCGTTAATGAAAGGCCGGGACTCACCCAGCAGAGTGAATTATCCGTAGCCGCCTGCGCCGATTTGGATGAAGAACTCTATCAGGCAGCCCTTTGGGCCGGGCAGAAACTCGCCGAAAACCCCGGCCACAGCGTCGGTATAGTGGTAAACAATCTGGGCCAGTGCCGCGCCCAGGTGGAAGCGGTATTTTCCCGCGTACTCGAACCCCAATACCTGGACCCGCAGCAACCGCGCTACACACTGCCGTTTAACTTCTCCGCCGGTACGCCACTGGCACAAACACCAGTCGGCAGCGCCGCCCTGCAATTGCTATCACTGCTGCAAGACGAATGGGATTACCCCCAATTGCAAAATATCCTGTTCAGCCCTTTCTGGGGTGACAACAGTGAAACCTGGCTGCGCAGTGCTCTATTCCGCCGCTTACAAAAACTGGAGCTGCGCCGCATCGACGGCGCAACCCTGCGCTATTGGGCCGAGCGCACAGCAGAAGTCCTCCACTTGGAATCACCGCAACTGCCCCGCCAGCTGGAACAAATGGCCGAACGCGCCCGGCGCTGGCAGCGAGCCCCTGCAGAAGTTTGGGCAGCGCGTTTTTCCGAAACACTTAGCGCATTAAATTGGCCCGGCAGCCGCAACCCGGACAGCCAGGAATACCAGCAGCTGATGCAATGGGAATCCAACCTGGAAGAGTTCGCCGCACTCAGCGCCTGCGGTGGCAACCTTACCCTCACCCAGGCCCTGCAATTGCTGCGTCAGATTGCCAGCCGCACCCCCTTCCAGGCGGAAACCCGCGATGGCCCCCTACAAATTCTCGGGGTGCTGGAAGCTGGCGGCCTCGCCTTCGATCACCTGCGCTTGGTCGGCTTCGGCCAACAACAGTGGCCGCCGACACCGGCACCCAATCCGCTGCTGCCGATTCAATGGCAAAAACACTGGAAAATGCCCCGTGCCAGCGCCGAGCGGGAATTGGAACTGGCCCGCGAACTCACCGCCGACCTGCAGAATGCCAGCGGCGATATCGTCGTGAGTTACACCTGCGAAGAAGATGGCGTGCAGCAAGGCCTGAGCAGCTTGTTTGAAAGCCCGCAACAAGCCCAGCACTTTGTCGAAGGCGCCCTGCACAATCACTACAGCCAACTGGCGCAAGCCTGTCAGCTGGAAAAAATCGAAGACAAAAAGCTACCGCCTCTCACCCCCGCCGAATGCGAACGGGTGCGCGGTGGAGCTTCGGTGCTCAAGGCCCAAGCCCTGTCCCCTTTAAATGCGCAGTTGCGCTTCCGCCTTGGCGCCAGCAGTTTTACCCAACCGGATATCGGCCTCGGCCCCGCCGAGCGCGGTAATGTGGTGCACCAGGTACTGGCGGAATTCTGGCAACAGTGCGGCACCCTCACACAACTGCAAGCCATGGACGACGAGCAACGCCAAGCGCAAATCGAACGCGCAGTGGAGCGCTCCCTCGGCAGTGTGCGCAAAAAATACAATCACCTGCCGATCGGATTTTGGGCCATGGAAAAGCAGCGCCTGGAGCGCCTGCTGCAACAATGGCTGTCCGTCGAACTGGACAGGCCCAATTTCTCCGTAGAAAAAGTCGAATGGGAACAAGCCGTGGAAATCGGAGGACTGCACTTTAACTTGCGCCTGGACCGGCTGGATCAACTCGCCAGCGGCGAGCAACTGGTAATCGATTACAAAACCGGTATTCCCAGTATTCGCGACTGGCTTACCCAGCGCATCCGCGAACCCCAGCTGCCGCTCTACGCCCTATTCCAGCCAGACGCCCACGCTATCGCCTTCGGCCAGGTGCGTAACGGCGACTGCAAATGGAATGGCTGCGGAGATTTGGAGCACCCCATCACCGGCATTAAAGCCGTGGGCGATACCGAAAAAGAATCCCCCTACGGCACCTGGAGCAATCTGGTGGAGCACTGGCGCTACAGCCTGGAATCCCTCGCCACGGAATATCGCAGTGGTGTAGCCACCTTCGCCTTTGATCGCCCCACCGATAACAACAGTGAACTCTGGCCCCTAAACCGCTGGCCGGAAAGGGAGCAAGTAAGCGAATGAACGAAGTTGTGACCACTCCCGCCCTGCGCCGCCCCATCGATGCCGAAGCCCGCAGCCAAGCCCTGGATATCAGCCGTAGCTTTGCCGTTTCTGCCCCGGCGGGCTCCGGTAAAACCGGCTTGCTCACCCAGCGCGTATTAAAGTTGCTCGCCGCCTGCCAGCAACCGGAAGAAGTACTGGCCATTACCTTCACCCGCAAAGCCGCCGGTGAAATGCGCGAGCGCCTGATCGACGCCCTGCACAGCGCCCGTGACCAAGCCCGGCCAGATAACCCCCACGACGCCATCACCTGGGATTTAGCCCGCGCCCTGCTGGAGCGGGATCGCGAACTGGAATGGGAACTGCTGCAAACACCCCAGCGCCTGCGTATTCAAACCATCGACGGCCTCTGCCGCAGCCTCGCCAGCCAACTGCCCATCGAAAGCGGCCTGGGCGCACCGGGTGAACCCCTGGAGCGCACCCAAATCGCCTTTGAGCTAGCTGTGGTGAACCTGCTCAAACACCTCGATGGCGAAACCCCAGACACAGACCTACAGCAACTACTGCTCCACCTGGACAACGACCTGGGCCAACTCAATAAACTGCTGCGTATTTTGTTGGACAAGCGCGAGCAATGGCTCGGCCCACTTTTAAGCGTTAACTTCGATGGCGCCCAGGACTATTTCCATTTTGTTATCGACGAACTGGTGGCAGAAAAGCTGCAAGGCCTCACCACAGCCCTCGGCAGTGTCGCCGGGGAACTGCTGGAGCTGGCCAGTTATGCCGGCGGCAATTTACAAAAGGAAAACCCCAGCCACGGCCTGTGCCTCTTCGCCGAACTGGACGATTTCCCCAGCACAGACAGCAGCGGCCTGCCCGCCTGGCTCGCCCTCGGCAGCCTGCTCCTCACCACCACCGGTGATCTGCGCAAAGGCGGCGGCATCAATAAAAAACTCGGCTTTGGCCTGCCGGATAAAAAAGATCCCGAACGCCCCATCGCCGAAGAATACAAACAGCGCATGAAAGACCTGCTGGCAGAACTGGCCGGCAACGAACCGCTGCTCTCCGCCCTACGGGAAGTGGGTAAGCTCCCCAGCGGACTACAACAGAGCCAATGGCAACTGCTGCAAGGGCTCGCCCAGGTACTGCCCAAGTTGGTCGCCGAATTAAAGTTGGTCTTCCAACAGCTGGGTGCCACCGACTATACCGAAGTGGCCCAAGCCGCACTGATCGCCCTGGGCGATAGCGACAACCCCACAGACCTGGCCCTAAAACTGGACCTGCAAACCCAGCATATTCTGGTGGACGAATTCCAGGATACCTCCCACACCCAGCTACAACTGCTGGAAAAACTCACTGCCGGCTGGCAGCAGGGAGACGGCCGCACCCTATTTATTGTCGGCGACGGCATGCAATCCTGTTACGGCTTCCGCAATGCCAACGTGGGTATTTTCCTGGATGCACGCAAACGCGGTATCGGTGAAGTCCCCCTGGAAGCCCTCGACCTACAAGTAAATTTCCGCTCCGAAAGTGCGGTAGTGAACTGGGTCAACGAGACTTTCCAGAGAGCTTTTCCGCAAGCGGACAATATCGGTCGCGGCGCCGTGCGCTATCTGCAATCCGAAGCGTTTAAAGGCAGCAAATGGGCTGAGCCCTCGGTCAATTTTTATGGCTGCATTGATGACGAAGACCGCAACCGCGAAGCCACCCAAGCGGTTGAACTGGTACAGCAATTACAAGCGCAAGATCCGGAGAGCCGCATCGCTATTCTGGTGCGCAAGAAAAAACATCTACAAAAGATTTTGCCGGCCCTAAGTACTGCCAATATCGCCTTCCAGGCCCCAGAGCTGGCGCCGCTCGCCAGTAAAATGGTGGTGTTGGATTTACTCAGTCTCACCCGCGCCCTACTCGACCCCAGCGACCGAATCAGCTGGCTGGCCGTACTCCGCGCCCCCTGGTGTGGACTCCAACTGCCAGACCTTTACACCCTGGCCAACTGGGGCAATGGGGATATCACCGTAACCGATACCAGCGCACGCCCACTATTAATGGCCTTGCAGGAAGTGGAAGATATCGCCCTGCTCAGCGACGAAGGGCGCACGCGCCTGGCCCAAGTGGCCCCCAAACTGCTGCACGCCTGGCAACAGCGCGGCCGCAAACCCCTGCGCACCTGGATTGAAGGTCTCTGGCTGGAACTGGGCGGCCCCGCCACGGTAGCGCAAAAATCCGACCTGAATAATGTGCAGGATTTTCTGCAATTATTAGAAGCCTTCGATACCGGCGGAGCCATTACCGACTGGCAACAGTTTACCCTGGCCCTGGAACAGCTCTACGCCCGCCCCGCCCAGGATGCCAAAGTCCAGGTGATGACCATTCACAAATCCAAAGGGCTGGAGTTCGAACACGTACTGATCCCAGGCCTGGACCAAGGCGGTAAACCCGGCAGTGATCAACTGCTGCGCTGGAGCGAATGGCTTAGTCGCGAAGGCGAAAGCCGCTTCCTGCTCGCCCCCAAAAATGCACGCGGCGGCCGCGACCCGGTATTTGAATACCTGAAACACGACAACAGCGAGCGCGAGCGCCTGGAAGGCACCCGCCTGTTGTATGTAGGTTGCACCCGCGCCATCCGCTCACTGCATCTTTTAGCCTGCATCAACCGGGATGAAAAAAAGGGCCACCTTAAACCCCCGGGCAGCGCCGCCCTACTCGCCGGCATCTGGCCCAGCGTTTTGCACCATCAGGAAAGCGATTGGTGTCACTGGCTCGAAGCGGAAGAACCCCAGCTAAACCAGGAAGAAACCAGCAGAGATCACGACTACCTGCTGCGCCTGCCCAATCAATGGCAACCCCAAACCATGCCCCAGCAGGAATGGTTGTCCCAGTACCGCATGCCAGACTACCAACCCAAAACTGAGGAAGAGGATAATATTCCCGAGCTGGGCCAGGTAGCCCTGCGCTGGCTCAAACACGCCGGCACCGTAGCCCACGAAACCCTCGCCACCATTGCCGAGACCAATATCAACGACTGGACACCCAGCAAACTGGAAGCCCAACGCCCCCTATGGCAACTGCGCCTGAAACAATTGGGGCTATCGGCCACCAGCCTGGACCGCGCCGCCGAGAAAGTGGAGGTCGCCGTACGCAACAGCCTCAACTGCCCCACCGGCCGCTGGCTCTTAGATGGATCACTAAGGGAATCCGCCTGCGAACTGGAACTCCACAGCGGTGGCCGACAATTAAGACGTTCCATTGTCGACCGCACTTTTATCGATAACGAAGGCACCCGCTGGATTGTCGACTACAAAACCGCAGAGCCCAGTGGTGAAGAAAGCCAGGAAGAGTTTATTGCGGCTCAGCTGGAGCAGTACCGGAATCAGTTGGAGAATTACCGCAAGCTTTTTTATGCGCGGGGGGAGCGGAATATACGGTGTGCTTTGTATTTTCCGTTGATGCAGAGGTTAGTTGAGTTGGATTAGGGTACGCTAGTCATGGTGCAGGGCTGGTACCTGCACCTTCAATAAAGTGACAAGAGATAAGCTATCCCCAAAACTACGCCTATTAGATTTGACTCGAATCGTGGCCCAGAGAAACCTGAGTTACCTGGCTAGCCTAATAGCCCTGGCAGATAAGCCATATAGTATCTGCAAACTTTATCAATCTTCCTCACTCCTGCTGGAAAAATATCGATAAATCTTTAAAGCAAGAAATGGGATGAAAAATACTGCTACAAAAATATGCCTTTCTCCCATAGTTATGCCAAAACTATCAATATAGATTGGCAAATGCTTTTCAAGAGAATAGAAAATAACGGCAACCAAAACCAAAGAAGCCGTGAAAATTAATGACTCAATATTATATTTCTGTTGAGTTAGCTTAAACTTACTAGCCAAGAAATTGCTTACAAATAGACCTGCAATTAGAACAGGAAATTTTATATATAGGGCCTCTTCATTTACAAGCAACATACAAAACATGAACGGCAATATTGATAAGCCGACAGCTTTGATAAAAATAACTTCTTTTCCTATATATTTTCCCATCAATCAAACTTCATCGAAACTCTAACAAAATTCATATAGTTTAAGGCCACCAAAACCCCTAGCGAATTTAATCGATCCCTCTTTATGGCCAAAACAGACTTGATCGAAAAATCCTTAAACCAAATGGCATTTTCTTTTGGCAACACAGATTTTTCTCTCCGCTTTTATTTCCCCTGTCAACTAAATATCTATCTCGACGCAGATAAGTACGTCTTTCAAACTTATGTAGTTTTATACAATCTAATTTCAATTTGTATACACAGAATTCCCTACCGGCTTCACTATACAATTAACACTGTCATCCTGACTTTGAGCCCACACAGACCAAAGAACTGCTATAGCAGAATTTTGTGCTACATTAGCTTGTTGCTGTTGAGTTCTAATTGTTTGTAATTGGAGTGCAAACTGCAAGTCTTTATCTAAATTAGCATGCGATGATTGTCGATTTATGGATATATTATATGCTCCTATTGCATTACCACATAGCTTAATAGGGTCAAAAATCGAGATTACCCCCACTAACCCATTGAGCCCGAAATCCCTTAACAAGATAACGCCCTCGGATGTCTACATGTCTTTCCAAAGTATCAGGATTGTAAATAACAGAAATAGGGGGCATCCCATAGGGCGTCTCCGTGTCTATTTCCGTTATATAAGCACCTTGAGAATGAGAAAAAATGACCATAGTAGCCTGAGTCGAACAGCCACAAAGAATAGATAACAGCGAAATTATATAAATTATTTTTATCGCACCAAGCCTCCGTGTTTTTCAGAAATTTCTATCTAAGCTCTTGATCACAGTTCAAGTCTCACTACAAATTCTCTCTTGAATAGCACCCTTAATTTACTTAAAAACTCTCAAGGTTCCTTAAATTAGGCCTTATCAATTTCAATGCAGCTCTTCTCGTAACACATCTAATCATAAAACGAAGATTTCGAAAGTAAAATATAGGCGCATCATTAATCTTATTGGAACTTATTGGGTTTTCTACTAAATCAAAGCCACGTAAAATCGATAAACATCTGTCAGCATTGTGGACTGTAGTTAAATAACTTTCTCAAAGTCCACAAATAAGAGATGCCCCAAGAGTTTTCTAAGCGATTTACTCCCTCAACAGGAGAACGGTAGCGTGAAGTAAGAATAGAGAAAAGGCGCTGACCCAAGGTGCTGCAACACCAAGGGCCAGCTAACCAAATTGATAACGACAGTATCAAGATGGCTATATGCATACTACGCTAGAAACCCACTCGTCTTCAATAAAGTGGAGCACAATCATCAGCTTGGAGCAATTCCCCAAGCTCTGGGAGCCTAGCGCCCGCCTTTTCCTATTCTGTGCCCACCGCCCCCGCGCCCCGCCCCACTCTTCCACCAAGTATCACTTAACCAAACTTCCCCACCAAGGAATGCCCACCCACAGCTTGAGTATCGCTAGGAAACAAACATGCTGATCCTAAAGCGCCGAACAGGCGAAAACCTAAGAATTGGAACGAATGTCTCGATCACCGTGTTGGAAGTGAAGGGAAATCAAGTAAAGATAGGCATCCGCGCCCCCAAATCCCTTCCCATCCATCGTGAAGAGATCTATATGCGCATAAAAATGAACAAAAACTAGGCAATGGAAGGCGTTGAGGAAAGCTTCTCCATGGAAGGAGATCAACCTGAACTCCACTTTCTTTAGAGCAAAAACAACGACGTATTAATCCATGATTATCGTACTGACGCTGACTAAACGGCAAGCTCAGATCGCTAAGGGGCAATCCAACAGAGACTCAGGAGGTGCTAAAAAGAGTTTGACCAAATTTCTTCATTTCTATTCACGCCGAAGCCTGCCAACGCTTTCATACATCTTTGCAACTAACACTTTCTTATTTTCTCCATAATGGAACTCTCTATGACAGTTCGGGCATAGTGCCACCGCATTAGTTATAGTGACTGAGCCATTGTCAGCTAATCGACGCAGATGATGGACCTCAAGAAACGGCTCCCCTTCAGCAGTAATGAAAGGAGCATCAGATCCGCAACATTCACATTGACCAGAAGCCTCTTTTAAAACCCATGCCTTTACCTTTGAGCCTCTAAAATAACTCGAGGTTGTGCGCAGTCCACTTATCTAACCCTCCCTCCACCACACTAAAATCGAAACTTTCCAAACCAAGCTTACGAAAGCACAATATAGGGGCGCCTGTTAACTTTCTTGTCAGTTTCTAAAATTTGGCTTTTATGTCGATTCCAACAACGCTCAATATTATTAGTCATGCCTATATTTCCTTTCTTATAAATATCTTTATGATTATGCAATCTTATCCAGTAAACAGAATATTCTTCACTAATTATACATATACCCCTAAAAGCATGCTATATAAACAAAAATGACATTAACTTCTACCTAAAATTTTGAGTAATTACTTAGGGAGCGCCCAGCCAACAATCACGAAACCTAGATATAGTGTTGTTAAATACAAAACCATCATTAATATAAATGACCTTGTATAGACAATTTCTCTCCAGCCTATTTTACACTCGTTCTCTGGATCTACTTCAGGCAATGAAAATTCTGGATGATAAATTTTCACAATTGGATGCACCACATGAATAAAAATATATACACTGATAAATCATGACAATCCAATAAAAAAAATTACAAATCCTAACTTAGGAAAAAAAGTCGCTGCTTTAACAGAAGGAATGCAAAACCTAGCAATTCTCGCCAATAACATGTAATAGCCAATACTCTGAAGAAAATCCTTAGAAAGATCTTTATCTAAAAGTAATTTTTTCATGTGGGCCTCTTATCATGCTTGATATCATGAGTATAAGACTGATAGTATGAAGACGTATGCCAACCAGCCCTCTAAAAAAAGCAGGTATAAGCTTCACTCTTTTATTAGGAACCTTCCCGTTTTCTCTGAACCTTTACTTCAGGAAGGTTGTTAAGATATTGAATTTTTTTATATCTAGCTGTCACAATAGGGTAGAGGATGTTTTCAAGCATACTTTTCAGCTTTTCTGCATTTTCTTTTGTAAGCTTTTTGATCGTCCCAGTATTACTAGCAAGGCAAACAATCCGCCCTTTATTATTTTCTAATGCATCAAAATATCCTTCAATATAACCTTCTAATGAATCCTTTTTTTCGTATAAGACCCTATCAGCCTCTGAATTATGATCATCCCAATCCAGCCTATAATATTTTCCATCTTTAAGGATCTCTATAATGGGAAGCTGCAATCTATTTGACATACTTGTCTCCAGTTCTTCTTATCACGTTCTAGAGTAACGTAAATAGATCTTTCATCCTATAGCTATGACTACGACAAAAATATAAACTACCGAGGCTATTAACTGAAAATTTACACCAAAGGGAATATTAGTTACTCAATGGAAGGCTGAGTTTCTTGATTAGAATACAACGAAAAAATATAAGTCAGTGCATGAATCGTTTTACTGAAAATTATTCAGTTAACAAGTACAAACGTAAGTGGTATCCATTGTAGATACAAATACGGTGTAAGTTCAACAAGTTATAGGGCTAGTGTCCATACCTCCCAATCTAACCCTCCACGGTCGCTCCCGACCTGGAAAGCATTACTTACCAAACTCCCCCATCAAGGAATACCCACCCACTGCTTGAATATCAGCAAGAAGCATACAGATTGACCATGAATCACCAAACCAGTGAAAGCCCAGAATTGGGACCATTGTTTCAACCACAGTACTGAAAGTGAATGGTAATTAAGTAAAGATTGACGTCCACACCCCAGATTCTTTCCATATATCGTGAAGAGATTTATATACACACTAAATCGGGATGATAAATAGTCAATGAAAGCCGCTACGAAGGGACTATCAAAGAACAGAGGCTCACCTTGAGCCTCAACATATAATTTTCATGCTCCCATCTATCTAAAAGTGCTATCTAACAAAATTCTTCACACCTTTTTGAAGTCAAGTATTCAACAATGGCCGGGGAATAAGAAGTAACTTTATAGGGAGCTAAAGCCCTAAAAATTAAATTAAATTAAAATAATTGATCACGTATTCAACAGTCACAATCCACTTTGGGACATCGCAATCAATCTACCATTTTCATATGTTGTCGTTATGTAAAGAAATGCCTCACTCCCCCAACCGTGCATTTCGGAGAATTGACCATTGTAATATACATCGCTTTTTTTACCTAAAATACGCTCCACTTCTTTGTAAGTCATCCCTTTTCTTAACATCTTAAATTGAGAGAGAGAAATATCCGGCTTAGACGATCTAATAGAATCAATTAAATTTGCTTTCTGATCATAAGTTATACTTACAGATCCACCTTCTGACTTAACTACAGGACTATTATCTCCTTGCGATATATACTTGTCGTAAACGCCAGGTGAAAAATACGTAATAATGGAAGATAAACTTCCGGCTAAAGTTATATAAAATAATACTTGTTTTTTTGTATAGCTGCTCATAACTGTCCTTACACTTAGTATCCATGGCCATGCCAATAAATTCTATATGCATCTTATGTAAAAATGAAACCTAACCAATAGCTTCATCCTTGGCACCCATAAAATAAAATCGCGAGCTGGACAGCAGAAACCAGACGGGGCATTAGTATTAAAACTAAAAAAATTATGTAAATTCAATAAGTTATATAGAAATACCAACTTGGGAAGAATAGAGCCCACCATGCCCTATTCTGTACCACCACGGCCACTCCGGTTCGTAAAGAACCAATTACTAAACTCCCCAACCGAGGAATGCCCATTCTCGGCTTGCGTATTAGCTGGAATTAAATAGGTTGACCATAAAGCACCGAACCTCGAAAGCCTTCAAACTAGAACAAACGTCCTAGCTACTGTACTGGAAGTGAAAAGCAGGCATCCACGCCCCCAAATCACTTTCAGCCCATCGTAAAGAGATCCACGTGCGTATCGAAAAATAGGCAATGGAAGGTATCGAGAGCAGATTCTTCAAGGAAGGAGCCTACAATACCCCTATCTTTTTCGAGACCATCCTCTATCAGATAGGGATGTATCAAGTTTTGAAAATAGTACTAACGTAGACATCAGTCGGAGCTTGCTTTGTGGATTTTTCGTATGAAGATAGGAGCGTAGCGATCGTGTAAAATGTATACAAAGCTATGCCTGATTATACATTTTACTAATGCTCTTCAATAGGATATTGGCTGGCACCGTGGTTACCTATATTTGGAGCGCTATTTTTAAATTGAAACAATTCTTCTCTAGAGCCCTTTTCCGCATACAAACTAACCATAAACCTGTTTGCATACTCACATGAGCGAAGATCGACCTCCGTACCGGCTGCTATGCTAATACCTTGAGCCGTGACATCCTGACTCAAAACATAAACGGAGGGGGTAGAACAGAGCAGGTCATAACTTGGAGAATTTGCCCACCACCCCAGGAAAAAGCCTGTGGTCACCAGTGCCGTTGACATTAACAAACTTTTAAGAACTTTTCTCACGATCTATCTCGTTTAAATATATAATTCTCACAGAGAAGCGAAGAGTCCAGAGCATCATACTTCCCCCTGTTAAATATTGTCAGTCGCGAGACAATATCAAGAACAAACAACTCTGGACACCCAGTAAATAGAGTACCTGGCAGAGCAACAATAGCCAGGTTAGAAAATTGGCACAGCAACTATATAAAAAGATGTAACTTCAACGAGCTATAGTTAAACACCGACTCAGGATGATTAGCAACCACACTTCCGTGTTCTGCCCCACGGCGATCGTTCCCCACCAGCAAAGCACCCTTACCAAACTCCTCCAACAGGGATACCCACTCACGCCTTAAGAATCACCAGGAAGCAAGCATATCTCAGAATTAAATGGATCAAGCATCTCTCTCCCCCCTGAAAATTCAGAAACAAATATTCCTAACACTTTTATAGGGGCACAGATATCCTAAACTATTATTCGGCTCATAATCTATACTTTTTCACATGATAAGTTGTTAGACTGGAAATAGTATTTTTCTTAAAAAGGCCAGATGCCGCATTCTGGCCCAAATGTATCTTGGGTGTATTATGTATGCATTTTCAATGTATCTAAAAGATCATCTTTAAAATCAATTTGCTCTAATGATTCAGCTGTAAAAATCAAAGCTAATGCTTGATCCACAAAAACATAAACTGCCCCATTAACTTCCTCTACCTGCTCAACCAATGCCCAACTATAGAAACTATGGCCATGTTGACAAGTTTCTTTAATACCCTCTGGAGTAATCTCATACTCTTTAGAGCCTAATATTATTCCATCTTTGTTTGGTGTAAAGCACTCGCCTATTCTTACAGCCAACAACCTACTAAGAGCAACATAAAAAAGAAACGCAAGTGATATTACCATAACTAATATGAACGGACTCAGCTCAATTTTCCCAGCCTTAAACTGAACACAAGACATAAAAATTAAACCGATAGCCAACCAAACAACTAAGATCTTAAGAATCGATATCCATGTATGAGATTTCAAACGACTACATACCACATAGTCACAAAAATTATTATGGTCAGCTTTAGAGGTTACTACTTTAAGTTTCAAACGAATCTCCACAATCTACATCATATATAAAGGTCAATCTATCTTAAGCCCAAGCGTGAATTTTTTGGACACACAGCGAAAGCTAATCACATCACTATACTTCTACTCCCTGAGGCGCTTTTCTGTCTTAATAAATCTTCTGAACGTATATACCATTACGGCAATATAAAGGGCAATTACTATCGCCATAGCAGAAATATCATAGACATTTATCACCCAGCTTTCTGGGTGTTGATCTCCTTGCACCAATAGCGTAGTAGTTAGAAATCACACTAACAGCAGCAGTATAAATACAGCGGTTATCAATAGAAGTTTGCATGCCAGGAGTATAAATCTCTTCATGAAACAAAAACCTAGGTTAGGCAGTTGAAGGCAGATGCAACCTGTACCTATATTTGTCTAAATAATTAGCTCAATACGACCTCCCTACATAAGGGAGGTCTTAACTACTTTAACCTTTACCTTCAGACTGAGGTTAAAGTGGGGCCCTTATTCTCCCATTCATCAATCATTCTTTCGGTCAGTGCCCTCAAACGCCCCATGTATAGAATATCTTCTTGAAGCTCTTCAGCTTCTTCATCATCACATTCATTAATATCAACATCACATAATTTTTCTTCGTAGCAAGCAAGGGCTTCTCGTATATAGTTCAAATCTTTGTAGTTATAAGACATCACTTAACTCTCATATATTTTTTTAAGGCGGCAAGCTTTTCAAAATACTCGGAAACAGGCATGTCGATTTCCGCTTCAATCGAGTAGTGGGTATTGCCTTCTGCATCGGGAAACATATCTTTTGCAATAATCAACCCTGGTTCCAATCTCGCATCTTTGGTAATTATCCACCAAGCATCCTTTCCCTCTCTAAATGGAACTTTACTACTGATACCATCGAAAAGTGATACCCCACCCGATTTAGCTAAAATATATGGCTCTGAAGAGCCTGGCATCCGATAGGTTACGATATCGTTTCGTTTAGGCCTTTCTTCACCCGTTCTGTTATTTTTCACCATCATTGGCCGATGGTCCTCACGATACCTAATCTTATCAATCTGCGGATTATCAAGCTTTCCTTTCCTAAGCACCACATCCACATCAAATCTCTTCATATAGACTTGATTGGCACGTTTGTGTAGTTTTGCGTGCCCTATGGCATCATCCTGTGTAAAGCTCAAAACATTTAGACCCATTGACTCACTCCATAAGTATCAATCCCATGTTGGTAAGCGATATTACGTCAATGCTTAACGACGAGCCATAGCCAGCCGCAAACCCAATCCCCTTTACCATTAGAGTCATAGCGAATCCAATTAGATAACTCAGTAGCTTGAAACGAACCCCCAATTACCGAGTGCCTAGCCCCCCGCCTTTTACTGATCACGTCCACAGCCCCAAACCGACGAAAATCTACAAGCTGGGACATACGTCTCAGCAATAGTGCTGGAAGTGAAAGGAAATCAAGTAAAGATAGGCATCCGCGCCCCCCAAATCCCTTCCCGCCTATCGTGAAAAGATCTATACGCGTATGAAAGTAAAACAAAAAGTAGGCACTGAAAGGCTGTGGGAGCAGATTCACGATGGAGAGGCCCCATCCAAACCTCCTCCCCATTATCCTCATAGTGGTATCTCTGAGGGCACACTATCTCAAAGATAGCCAATGTCGCAGCTCTATAGTTACCTTCATATGTATCAGAAAGCAGCCCCCTCTATAAGTGAAAAACCAACACTAGCTGGGACGATCAACTGAGTTCAATAAATAGTTAGCGTTACTGCAATCTGTATACTCTAATTTTATCAGTTACCTTTTCCCATTCATCTTCATAACCGGCTGAATGAAAATAGGCCATCAGTGTAAAGAGTAATCCTGGACACCAACCAATTAAAAAGTATAACCCCCAACCCTATCGACTAAAAAGTTAACCAGCACCAAATGATGCACCTTGTAATGCCTTGAGCAATTGACCAGAAATTTTTGTCGGCTGTTCGGTATGCCGATTAACAAAGACATGCGTCATAGAACCATGCGCACATGCATTTTCTTGATTTTCTTGATTTTCTTTAAAAATCGCAACACCATATTCCACCGAAGAATTGCCTATTCTATTAACCCTAAAAGCACCAAGGATTTTTTCAGGGTAAGAAATACTGGCCAAATAATTACAATCAGATTTGACTATGTAGCCAATATTCTCACTGGTTTTAATATCTAATTCAGCCTTATTAATCAAAAAGCTGTTCACGATGGTGTCAAAATATGAATAGTAAACTACATTATTTACATGCCCATACACATCATTATCCATCCATCTGGTAGTTAACTCTTCAAAATAAATATAATCTGTACGTAACACAGCCTGCTTACTCACAAAGCCTCCTCATAAGCAGCCTGATAAATCAGGAGTGCATCATCATGAGACAGCGGTTTCGGATTATTGATTAGTAAGCGAGTTTGTAGCATTGCATCGGTGGCGAGCATCTCTAAATGATGCTCGCCAATATCTAATTGCTTTAAGGTCCGGGGTAATTTTAATCGTTCAATTAGCCGCTCAATAAAGACAATGAGATCAGAACACACTTTTTGATCTGACTGGGACGTATTTATGTGTTCACAAATATATGGCGCCAATTCACTATAGAGCTTGGCTGTATCACTCTGATTAAAGCGCATTACATGTGGTAATACTAACGAGTTGCCCAATCCATGAGGTACATGAAAATGCCCCCCTAATGGGTAAGCTAGAGCATGTACAGCGGCAACTGGTGCATTGGCAAAAGCTTGACCTGCAAGGCAGGCACCCAATAACATATTTTGTCTTGCATCTATGTCCTCGCCATGATGTGTGGCCTGTTCTATATTTCTTGATAGCAATAGCAACGCCTGCTTAGCTAGCATATCTGAATAGGCATTTTTTTTATGCTTAGACGTATATGCCTCTATGGCATGCACCATAGCATCAATGCCAGTTGCAGCAGTCACATGAGCTGGCAACCCTAGAGTTAATTGTGCATCTAATAAGGCAACATCTGGTAATAATTGTTTAGAGACGATGCCATCTTTGGTGGTTTCTCCTGTTGTTAAAACCGCGATGGGTGTTACTTCTGAACCTGTGCCAGCAGTGGTAGGTATTAAAACCAAAGGTACGCGACCTCCTTGAACTCGTTCAAGCCCATATAGCTGTTCTAAAGGTTGGTGAGAATCCATCATTACAGCAACCACTTTAGCGGTATCCATTGAACTGCCACCACCAAATCCTATTACACCATCAACATTATGCTGCTTTGCTAAGGCTACTGCCGACAATACGATCTGCTCTTTAGGATCAGCACTAACTCCATCAAAGATAATGGTCGCAAATTTACTATGTAATTGCTCCTTCAGTTTCTCAACCAAACCACAATTTACAATACCTTGATCAGTGACCACTAACAACTTAGTGATATTTAGTTGGTCACATATCTCACTAATTTTATTTAACCCGCCAGGGCCGTTTATAATCGATTTTGTAGTATTAAATTCAAAACTTAACATAGGGTTGTCACCGCCTTAATTATTATATGTCGCAGTTTCGTTTGGCAATAGTTCCATTTCAAATCCTAGGGAACTTCTGATTAGCTCAGAGTGAATTTAGTGCTAATCAGTTGTCAGTCAAGACTACGATAAATTAATCACCAAGTCACCAGTGTAAATACACCGATTAAAGGGCTACTCAATAGTATTGCGAGATAAAGATGCAGGTTGATACTGATAGTATTATTGGGCTTAGTGAATAGCCGGTTTGGCTGAATAGGCCCCACGCAAAGCCTTATAACGCAAACTCCCGACTGCAAGTCTACAGGGATGTATTCAAAATGTGCCACAAGAGGCCTATTTTCTTTACTTTTGCTCCAGCAGCACCCTTTATAGTAACGGTATTTCGTTTATTCTAGAAATATTACCCCAAGCAGAGATATGAGATTTATAAGATTCTCTGACTTATCTAGATTATTTGGCAGCTAAACCTCTCCCCAGCCCCTCACCCAATGCGAGCGCGCGCTCAACGTATCTGGTAATGACGCACGAGGTTGGGCACGGGCCAGCGATAGCTCCAAGGTTTCAATGCATGTGGACTAGGCCGTTTACCGAGGTTAATACCTAACTTTCTTCTCCTTCGCTCTACTCCACCATTGGGGAACTCAGGCCAAAGACGCTTTTCAAACGCTATATTGATGGAAAAAGAGATCTTTATTGAAAAAAACAGAGATCATATTCTGACCCAAATGTATCTTGGGCATGTTACATATGCTTGTTTATTGCATCTAAAAATTTAACTTTATTAGCTCCAATGATTCAGCTGTAATAATTTAAGCTAATGCTTGATCCACAAAAATTTAAACTGCCCCATTAACTTCCTCAACTCGCTCAACCACTGCCCAGCTATAGAAACTATAACCATTTTGACAGGTTTCCTTAATACCCTCTGAAGCAATCTCATACTCTCTAGAGCCTAAAATTATTCCATCTTTGTTTGATATGATGACACAGCCCTTTGAGCCTTCCATGACTTGGCATTCAGCGATGCCATCAAAGTACTCTAAATACAACCCTTACCTACGATCTTGTAAGATCCCTTACTAGCGGAGAGGTTTTAGTTGTAGAACTGTACAATGTCACTCAAGAGTTTCTCTAGTACAGGAGTATTAGAGTTGTCCAGAAACTGTAACAGAGCTTGTATGTAATTGCTCGCTGGCTATAGCTTCGGTCAGCTGGATTGGTCTTACACTATTGATAAGGCTTATTCGGGTGGTAGTTTCCAAAGGTCGAAAAAGCTCAGTAAAAGTTATTTTCACGTAGGCGCGGGCTTTCGCTATTATCTTACGGACTCCCTGTATAGGAGTGCTGAATATAGACTGCACAATATTGGCAAGATGGGCGATTACGATGTAAACGTGTTTAAACATGTTAAGTTTGACTTAAAAATCATAATATCTGGCAGGCAGGTGTTTCCTACACTTTTAAGCGCCATGCACTTTGCAATGACATAAGTCAACGTCGTATTTCTAAGGGAGGATTTTATTCCCCCTTAGAAATATTTAGAGCCCCGAAACAGGTTGTTACCGTCCTTGAGTCGCCTCAAAGAGGTCTTTAATTAATTTTTCAATACTCTCTGTCTTATCTCCACGATCAGTGTTAGCCAATAAGATTACTCCGACGTTATCCTTTGGATTGAACACTAGGTAGGAAAAATATCCAAGCTCAGCTCCGTTGTGACCAATTAGAATATGGTCTTTACCCCCATAATTCCAAAGCCAGTCAGAATACCAGAAGACCCCAAAACCATTCTGGTAAGGCGTCAGCATTTGATTAACTGATTCTGCCTCTAGGATCTTGATGCCAGATTTTCGTGAAGCTAACACTCCTTCGTTCATTACTGCGGCTAAAAATCTCGCCATATCAAATGCACTACTCCGTAGGCCACCATCTGGCCAGGTTGCGAGTTCATAAAATGGAATTGAAGATAGGGTGTTATCAACTGTGGTATGAGGGCTTGCCAGGTTGCTCTGGTTTAACTTGGAGAAATTCCAGCTGGTATTGCGCATACCAAGAGGGGTAAAAATCTCTTGCTCTGCATAATCAGCCAGAGTTAAGCCTGTGCTAAGTTCCACTGAGTAGCCTGCTAATGCTGCGGCGATATTTGAGTATTTGTAGTCCTGCCCGGGTGGTAAGCCCGTGAAGTTACTACTGGAATCGTAAAACTCCCCCTCACTGTCCAAATAGGCACCGAGAAATCCATCCAGTGTAATTGGGCTGCTATCTGGACAGAACCCAGGCTCTATTAAGTTGAACAACTTTGTATGAGTGCCGTCACCATGATCGATATAGTAGCTGCACCGGTAAGCCACGCTATCTTTAATTCCCGAACTGTGAGTTACGAGGTCTCGGATGGTGATAGGTAAGGAGTCTGGATTGTCAATGTTAAAGTCATCTTCACCCAGTAAGTTTTGAATTTCCTGATCTAAATAGAGATATCCGTCCTCCTGCGCTATGGCCATAGCAGTACCCATAACTACCTTACTGATGGATGCCAGCCAAAATGAAGTATTTCTGGTAACCCTTTCATTATTTTCAAGGCTTTTTACACCGTAGCCTTTAGACCATATAACAGGCTTTTCTGGATTGGTAACTATAGCTACCGCCATGCCTGGAATACTGTGGTCCAGCATATACTTTTTAATCATACGATCAATAGTATGCTTCTTACCTGGCTTAAATACCTCTTTGTATACTCCCGGACTATCAAGATAAATCGCTGAATCATTAGTATCTACAGCATTTCCATTGTTGGAGATTAATAGCGTGAATAAGAGGAGAGGTTGAGCAAATACTGATTTTCTATGACGATATTCCATGCCAAAGCTTCCTTTCTTGAATGTTACTTGACTGAGTAAAAGTCTGCCGTACAGTTCTATATCGATAGTATTATTTTCACTATTTTCTGAACCTCTGATGAATACAATTACTAATTTTTAGCCAATTAAAATCGACAACTTGACTATTAAAACAGGCGCTAAGAGTTGAATTCCAGAAGCTTCTTTTGTCAACTTTACCGACTGCGGTAACCGGTAACACATAAAGCTACTCTGGCAGCTTAAGGTTGGCCAGGCCCCTCTCGGTTAAGAAGTTGCGCAATCCTTGTAGGCTTGGCGCCTTGTCTACACATACGATGGCCGCTCCAACTTGTTCTCCCAGCTCTTTGTCTGGCAAGGGAATAACAGCTGCTTGTTCATTGTGTACATTTGATACTTAGATAATTTGGGACAGTGGCTTTGAACACCATTAGCTACCTCAGAGGCTAAATACTTTCTTTTATTACCCCAATTATTTGATAATTTACGTCTTAAATCCCTTTTGAAGATCCGTATGGCTTTGCGCTTACCAGGCAACAATTTTAGAGCCACACTATCAAATACCTTTTCAATTAATTCAGAAACTATATCTATATATCACGCTTTTCTATCACTCCAAAGCTTATCAGCCTGGTCATACACTAAAATAAAGAGGACCAAGAAGCCACTTTCCATCCCTACACACTCTTTTATTTCTCCCCAAAGAACAAATTCCCAGGCCTCTCTTCTAAAGGCTTCACTCTTACAGCATGGGTACTGGTACACATACACACCGCAAATCTCTCCCTGTCCATTAAGAAGAGATCTACGTGAGCGTAAAAAAGAACAAGAGCTAGACACTGGAAGGTGTTGAGAACAAACTCTTCAAGGAAGGAAACTCCAGTCGAGTCTTATCAATAGAAGATTAAACTGTATTAGATAGTAAGATACCGATATCGCACAAACACCTAAGTCAGTAACTGCATTATTTACCGGCTGATGTATTGACCGGTTATGTCTTTTAACCTAAAGGGATGAAATCGATTGAGGTTTCAGACAACTCATTGTGCAAATCTTGATCGATTTTACCAGTCTGATTTCTGCCATTTACAATCTATTCAGATGAGATATGCTATGAAGTATTCTACCTAAAATCTTCATCGTCGATTAAACCATCATTTTGCATTTGGTTTGTAAATAGCTCAATATGCTCTTTAATCTCGTCGAGTGCCATTTGCATCACTGGTCACTCTGTGGATTCACTTTTGCGTTAACTGCGAAAATTACTCAACCCGAAAAGAAATATATTGCCTTGCATCAGAGACCATACGAGTGAGTGTCTATCTAAGTAAAATTTCATACTGCACTGCGATCTAGTGGTTGATAGAAGTGCATAAAGGCTCCTGAAGAACACGTCGCAAATTTTGTGAGCTTGTATTTCGCCGAAATTTCACCGCTTTCAAATAAGCGTTTTCCTTCACCAACAACTACTGGAAAGGTCCAAAGTCTAAGCTCATCTACCAAGTTATACTTAAGAAGTAACTGCACTAATTGCCAACTACCGTGTACCTGTAACAGGGGGCCATCCATTTCTTTAATTTTGGCGACCTCTACAGCTGCATTAGAGCCCTTTAGTTTGAAGGAATTATTCCATGCTAGGTCATCAGTACCTGATGTCACCACATATTTTTTTGCCCGATTTAGCTTGTCTGCTACTGGGTTATCAGGTTCAGCACTGACAAAATTTGAGGCAAATAAATTATATGTATTACGGCCTAATAGCAGGTCATACTGTTCCGACATTGCCTCCTTTATAACTTGTTCCATAACATCATTCCAACAATCCTTTGCCCAACCTCCATGACGAAAGCCGCCTGAAAAATCTTCCTCAGGTATACTGGGTGCTTGCATTACACCGTCAAGAGTTTGAAATATCAATATGGCTAAATTTCTCATTGGCTGATTCTCTCGAGGGGTAAATCATTTATGGCATCTTATGCAGGCTTACTCGTAGAAATACAAATCTTCAAACGTTGTATAAAAAAACGCCACTTAATAACAATCTCAAACAGGCAGGAACGTAATAAGCACCCACTAGACATAGCTCGAACTGTCCTGTAGGCCTCTGGCCCGAGTGGCTACAATTACATTTTTGGCACTTTTTCAATCTTTTGTAAATCTGGGTCCAGATTATCCCAAGGTTCGTCGCTACTTTCATATACGATTATCGTAGGGTTGAATTGCTCCAAATCATGAAGACTTCCGGCATGGACAAATTCTAACCACGGCATACCGCTGTTTTCTGCATAATTATGCGAACCACAGCGAGGACAAAACCCCCTCCTTACTGTATTTCTACTATCCGCCTGCTTCTCATGAATCGCAATATCACCGTTGATGATTAAATTCCGTGAGGAACAGCAATATCGGCAATGTGTCCTGCGGCACTAACTTTCTGACAATCTGTACAATGGCCGTGTCCAGCCATTACAGTCTCTTCGGAGCAATTATAACTAATAAAACGGTACAAACACTCTCCTGATGTTTTGGGCATGAATTTCTACCATTACCTACGAAATTGAAATCACTAATCTACCATTTCATTTTTTATGTATAAGTGTGTGTACGAGCCCTGACGATCAATTTATGCGTTCCGATTGCCCTATCGTGAACGGACTGGATGTATTTGGCGATAAATGGACGCTAGTTATTCTAAGAGACTTGCTATGTGGTAAAGAAACCTATAGCGAATGGAATACTTGCTATACATGAATAATAAATGGATGAGCAAAATAAACTGAATACCAATACCCGATGACACCCGCCACCCAAATTAGGTGATCATTTAATCAGAAGGCGAAATCGTAAATTTCAAATTTGATGCAGACGATATTTTAGTATTTAGACTAAAGAGTAGTCAGTCATGGCCGACTTTAAGTTAATTACCCCCTAAAACCTGTCGGTCGCTTAGATACGTTGATGCAGTGAAAACTGCTGTAGTATCTGTTTGATAGATGGTACATAACTGTAAGATTTTTTAGACCTTAGGCAATGTATGGGCTACTTCATTCATTACTTTAAAGGTTGAATCATGCAGAAAAATATTACGATTATTGGCGCCACAGGTCATTTAGGTCGTCAGGTAGCACGAAAACTGGATCAAAAAGGTGTAAAGGTAACTGCGATCGTGAGGGACGTAATTAGCGCCCGCACTATCCTCCCGGAGGGTATCCAGCTTCTCGAAGCAGATGTCTCGGACAAAGAGAGCTTGGTCTCGGCACTGGTTGGTACCAAAACGCTTTATATTACCCTGAATACTACGTCACTTGACCCTAGCTTACCCTTTCACACTGAACGTGAAGGAGTGATTAATATCGTTGAGGCTGCAAAGGTCACTGGTGTGCAGCACATTATGCAGATTGCAGGTATTGATTATCTACATCCGGAATTAGCAGATAAGGGCCTAGAGTATGAGACCAATATAATCCGTAAACCAGGCATAGAGGCCATTAAAAATTCTGGCATTGATTACACTTTCTTCTTCTGTTCGTTCTTCCTAGATACTTTTCCTACATTCATTGAGAACGATCAATTTGCTATCATCGGTAATCATGTTCACCCTATCTATTACACCAATACAACAGATCTGGCAGAGATGATCGGTAATGCTATCGGGAATGAGATGGCTTACAACCAGAGTTTTTCGGTTCAGGGTACTGAGGGGATGTCTTTGCCTGAAGCAGCCAAGAAGTTTGTCGAGGGCTATTCTCCGGGAACAGAAATTGTCCTCCTCCCTATCGCCGCCATTGCAGAAATGGGACTGCCCGAAGAACAGGCAGTATTCATGGAGCATATGCTGACTTACGTAGAACAGCTAAAGGAGCAACCAGTGAGTCAAAAAACCTGGCAGGTGTTAGGTAAACCAGATACAACTATCACAGATTTTGCCCGAGATCTGTCAAACGCTTCATAGCGACTGATCCTTGTTCAGTATTGCGTCCTCTGTGCTCAGCCGCTTCATCAAGTCAGTGGCTGCGGGACCCAGTGGACGCTTACTGGACCAGATAATATCTACACCGTGTGACAGCTCTTTCTCCTGCTCAAATACTAGGGGAAGCTGTATAAGTTTTTTCGCCGCTATCCCCTTTACAACCACGTGTAGTGGCAATACTGCCCAGCCCAAATTTGCCTCAACAAGGTCAAGTGCATCATCAACCCGTGACACACTCCACACGTCGGGAGACACCAGCCAGCGAGTTTGGCTGGATATCTCAAACTCCTGCAATAAGATTTGTCGGTATTGTTTCAGGTCTTCCCAGGTAACTTCAGTGAGTCTCGCAATCGGGTGATCAACGCAGGCGATACCTGTAAGCTTCAGATGGCCCAGGGCTCTGAAATCGCATCCAGCGGGCACTTCATCCAGTTGTGTGATAATCCCGAGTTGGGCTATATCCCCTTCAACCCAGGTCTGTACATCCTGAACACTTCCCGCTCTGAGCGTAATTTGAACATGCGGATATTTGGTCTCAAACTCTTGAAAGAGTCCACCCAGGTTTTTAATACGAACATGCTGGGCAATAGCCAACGTCAACCGGGCCTCGACATCCAGAGACAACCCCTGTGCGATCGCCATCAAACGCTCGCGTTGCTCGATAAGATTCCGTGCGCGTTCCAGCAGTGACTCACCAGCGTCCGTCAATCGCGGGTATCGTTGACTTCGATCAAATAGATTGACTCCCAAGTCAACTTCCAGGTTCGATACCAGTGAGCTGATTACCGACTGTGCCTTTCCACATTTACGTGCAGCCGCTGAGAACGAGCCAGCCTGCTCAGTAGCTACAAATGCTTCCAGTTGTTCAATAGAAACTGCCATTCACTCAATCTATCTGTTTAACGTATGGTATCTAACTTTTTCCATCTAAATTAACTATATATCATTCAAGCATATTTTCTCAAGCAGAGTGAGTATGGTTGATGACTTATTCATTGAAGAATCGTTTAGTGCAGGCAGTTTCCTACGAGTTTTTCCTGCTGCTCACGGGTGGCTTACTAGTGGTACCAATGTTTGATTTGGAGGTACACCAGTCGTTGGCAATTGCAGCTGGACTATCACTATTTGCGTTGGTCTGGAATATGATTTTCAATCACGCCTTTGACTGGTACTTATTGAATATACGTAAAAACCCAGAAAAGACATTTATCGTTAGAGCCATACATGCGTTATTGTTTGAGGGGGGTATGTTGGTACTGACGTTGCCAGTAATCGCCTGGAGCTTTAATCTGACTATCCTAGAAGCATTTATGCTTGAGATAGTCATGGTCATTTACATCGTGATATATACCTATGTATTCAACTATTGGTTCGATAAGCTGCATAGCTCGTTTCAAGTTACTGAACACAAACGCTGAAGATCTGCTCAGCAGTCTGTTTTAGGTCAAATGTTGACACCAATTAAAATACACTACGTCAAAAGCAAATGCCTACTTATCTGTCATTTTTCCTTTTCTTATTATATTTTATACCAGTTAATAAAAAAATAATGATAATCCTGGCTCCCCATTTCTGCCAGACACAGAGTAATTGAGCCAGAGCAACATCCACCCAATAGGGAGAGTTGTCACCATGAACCGAATTAAGAGAACAAATGTATTGACTTGATACTTGGCATAACTTACGTTTGATTTACAAAACATGGCAAACGTACAAAGGATTGCAAATAACTTGGCTTATATAAAAATACCGAAAATTTGAAATTATTACCTCTATCACAACTCACCTAAAAATAAAACCCAAGCACGTATCCGCCGAAGGCCGAGTAAACGCGCCTTTTAACATTATACTCAGAAATTGAACCCTAAGCTCTTCCCATTTTTAGGTTTGGATTTTGGGGGAGTAGGTATTTTTATTCCAAGGTACATGCACTCAGCGCCACATGAGGAGCACAAAACCATTGAATTATCTGTTAGATCTCACTTGAGTTCTTGCAAATATTCATAACAAACAAATTTATGAGTACTCATAATTCTCTACTATTGATACATAACGTTCATATTTGCGGTGGTTAAACACTCCGACTTCGATAGCGACGAACAATATAGGCTTGTTAATTGATTTAACACCCACCATCACCACTCCCTCCATCCCCACCATTAAAGCCACCAGAATCACCACCTCCGGAGTCACCAGCAAAGCCAGAGCGCTGAGTCACTCCAAACCTCACAATAAACCATTGCAAACTGGATATTAGAAAAGCTGCAAATACAAACGGGGCAAAAGTAGAATTAAGCGGGTTCTTGGAAGCAAGATCAATCAAATACCATGATCCAACTAAGCCGATTAGATTAATGAGGAATGATTTCATCTACTCTCCATAGGTCATTTGACGTGGTTATATAGACCTTTTGTTATGAAATGTAGTTTGAGGTACTATGGCGTGACCACCTAAAAATGAAGCTTAGTAACAAAAGACACTAAGATAAATTTGTTGTGTTCTGCTAGCATATTACCACCAATATTCCGTTACCCACGTTTTTTGCGGACCGAACAAAATCGGTAAACTGAACTAGGTAGTTACTAATATCTATTTTGGGGTAATCAGCTTTATATACACCTAAGTGCCGCAAAGTGTGTGAATCATAACGCTGCATAATGGCTGACGACTCACATTCGTCTAAATACGTTGCAAGCTCACTAATAGCTTCAGGTGAGTGAGCTTCACAATGTTCACACACATCTTCACATTGCCTGCCGGCATTTAGAAATGATGCATTTTCATCTTGGGTTATCAGATAACTGATGCAGCCCCAAGACCTACCAAGTGATAGAGGCGTAACAGACTCATCTATTCCATCAACATAGCTCTTACCTTGACCGGTCTCTCGATATTGTTCCTTCGTGATCTGATAAAGAGTCGCTCTTAAACCCATACTCGTAATTTACCTAAGGCACATAACTGTTAACTCAAAAGTAACATCTATATATCATGCTACTCCCTAACTCCAAAGCTCATCACCCAGATCACACAAAAAGATACAGTTGATCAAGAAGCCTTCTTTAACGGGTATACATATTTAGGGAAAGATTTTGATAGAAGCCTGAACAAGGATCTGCTGGTCTAAACATTAATCATCAAGCAGGTAAATTTTGTTTCAGCAAAGTTTATTCGGGAAGCTATCGATCGAGCTTCGGAGAAAAAGCAATGCACTTACCGGGAAGATTCTTTTCGAGTCACTTCGTGATAATACTAGCGGACAGGTGTTTTACTTTGAAAGTTTTGGTGGTGATCAAAATCATTTTGACGGGTGAAGTTGTTTTCCAAAAACGACCCTGTCAGGGCTTCAAAAGTACAAAGAGAAATCGATTTGTCTGACTTCAGAAAGAAGCTAGCAAGTTAATAACAAGCTTGAGGTTTAAGGTGCCGGGTAGCTAGTGCAATCCCCGAGCGTATACATTACTGCATGCCCTTCTCAACCGGCGCTTCTGCTACCGCAGACCAGACCAGCCCCGCCCTTGTTACTACGAGCAGCAATACAAAAGACATCTCCAATGCGAGGAAAACGCCAATAGGGTGATTGGGTACGCCGCGTAACAACAGGTAGAGCAAGTAGCTCATAGTAAGTAGATTACCCGCAAGCGTAACGTTAAGGACGTAACCACGTTCTTGCCAGAGTGGTTTGCAGAGCAGGAAGTTCAACACCGCGGTTCCAGCGAGTATCACGCCGGGCAACATCAACAGCAAGCGACGGGATAAACCCATTCCGTCGCTGGTTACCAGTGGCCAAACGGCAGTAAAGTGACCTTGAGCTCCGAGGGTGAGGAACAGACCCAAAATTACTGCGCCGATGGCGGCAAGCCGATACAGTGCATTGCGTTGCAAAACACGTGTTGATCTAGAAACCGACATCGCGCTCCCCTACTGTGGCCAAACCACATTCGTAAGCGAACACTACCGCCTGAGCACGATCGCGTAGCCCCAGTTTGGAGAGCAAGCTTGAAACGTGGGTTTTCACGGTGGCGGGGCCGATAAACAGGACTTCGGCAATTTCGGCATTGCTCTTGCCGGCGGCGATGGCCTCAAGTACTTCGCGCTCCCGAGTAGTGAGGCGCTCCAGGCGTTCTGACAGGTTGCGCCCTGCCCCCAATTTCTGTGCGAATTGGCTGATCAGGCGTTGAGTGATGCCCGGTGCAAGCATGGCACCGCCCTCTGCTACGGTGCGTACTGCCTGCACCAGTGCCTCCGGGGGAATATCCTTGAGCACAAAGCCACTGGCCCCTGCCCTCAACGCACGAAACACGTATTCATCGGGATCGAACGTAGTCAAAATAATGACACGGCAAGTTGCATCACTAGCTTCCAGGATGCGCGCCGTGGCTTCCAGCCCGTCCATCTCCGGCATGCGGATATCCATCAGGATGATATCCGGCTGATGCGCTCGTGCGGCTTCAACTGCCTCAATGCCGGTACCCGCCTCGGCGACCACCTCAATATCGGGCTCATTGTTCAGGATCAGCGCAAAACCACACCGTACCAAAGCCTGGTCATCCACCACCATCACTCGCAACATTATGTTTTCACCATTCCTGTGGGTAGTTGTGCATATACCTCAAAACCACCACCATCGACCGCGCCCGCATACAGATGGCCGCCGAGCAATTCCGCGCGCTCGCGCATGCCTGCAATGCCGTGCCCACCGCCAGGCTGCTCGTCAATAGTTGTTTCCACCATGGGCCGGTCGCCAGTGGTGTTGCCATCATCGGCTACACGAATCACTAGAGTCTCATGGTCTACGCGCAGGCTCACTTGAACCCGCGCAGCGGCTCCAACGTGCTTGATGACATTAGTGAGAGATTCCTGAACGATACGATAGGCGGTGAGACCGACGCTGGTCGGTACATTCTCCAGCACGCCGTGGGTTTCGTAGTCGACCTCGCTTAACACCTGCCGGACCTTTTCAATCAGAGCTGGTAAATCATTGAGACCCGGTTGCGGCGTGAGCGCGGTGTCGCTATTGGCCGGGCGCAGTACGCCAAGTAAATGGCGCATTTCTGTCATGGCCTGACGGCCAGCAGCCTCCACCGAAGCCATGGCCTCACTGGCGGCTTGCGGGTTATTGCGGCTGATGGCCCTGGCGGCACCGGCTTGCACGGTCATAAGGCTCACCTGATGTGCCACCACATCATGCATCTCGCGGGCGATTCGGGAGCGCTCGGCCGCTACCGCACGCTCGGATTCGGCATTGCGTTCGCGCTCCAAATACTTGGCCCTCTCTTCCAACAAGCGCAGATATTCGCCGCGAAAACGCAGCCGGCGACCGATATACCACAACGCCCATACCAGCATCACCGTTACCGTGCCTGCCGCAGTTGGCTGAACCGGAATCCCCTGATCAAACGCCACAAAAACCAGCGTTGCGATGACTCCGATAAAGCTGGCTCGGGTATTGGCCTCGTAGCGGCCAAGGCTATACAGCGAAACCGCCATGGCAACGATGCCATCCGCCGGTAAACCCAGTTCCAGCAATATTGTTGCGCCGAGAATAACGGCCTGTACCTGCCAGGGGTGTGTGCGACGCCACAACAGAGCGAAGGAGCCAATGAACGCACACTGGAAAGCAATAACATCCCCCAGATTTTGCATGGCCAGCACTTCCCGCGCCTCGTCGCGCGACCACATCAGTAGCGTCAGCAAAAACATGAGCAAGGCGATGAGCAGATCAGTCAGGTGCGGCCAGCGTTCGAATGGCCCGCGGAAGGGCTGCCACACCGGAAGCTTGGGTAGTTCCGAGCTGGTGTTGAGCGGATTCGGCGCAGGTGTATTTAGGGACGAGGATTTCATTTCCGCATGCTAAACCAGGCGCAACCAGCTGTCATGGGGCTTTCGAGGGAGGCGGGAGCAGTCGCATCTCCACCTTTTGGGGGAGGTCAGATTCCTGCCTGTGGCCGATGTGCGTGTGCCTGAAAAAACCGAACATGCTCGGCAGGCACATTCAGCCCAAGCACGCACCATAAACGCCTGGAGAAACCCCATGAACGACGCTGTACTCAGCCAAACACTGCCGCGATCATTCGACACCCGGCGGGCCGTTTACCTGTCGGTAAAAACCTGGTTCTGCATCGCGGCCATCGGCCATGCGATCTTCTTTGCCTATATCCTGGCCGTCTTCTACCCACCCATTGCTGAATCGGGGGTGCATGGCTTGAAAGGACTGCACCTTCCGGCAGGCTTCCGCGAGGGAGATACATGGGGCAACCTGGCTTCGGTGAGCCACGTGCTATTGGCCGCAATTGTAATCGGCGGTGGGCCCCTGCAGCTGATCCCTTCGGTGCGACGGCATGCCCCCAACTTCCATCGCTGGTTGGGACGCAGCTATCTGCTGACTGCCGTCATCGCCAGTGTTGCGGGGCTCTACATGACCTGGACGCGGCACACTATTGGTAATCTGGTATCACAGATCAGTATCACCATGGACGGCATACTAATTTTGGTGTTTGCCTTTCTGGCGGTGCGTACCGCGATGGCCAGACGCTTTGCTGAGCACCGTCGCTGGGCCTTACGCCTATTTATGGCTGCCAGTGCGGTGTGGTTCTTTCGTGTAGCCTTGATGGGCTGGGCAATGCTCACCGGCGGCTGGGGGGTCGACTGGGAATCTTTTACCGGGCCATTCCTGTATGCACTGGGTTTCGGCCAATACCTGCTCCCACTGGCCATGCTGGAATGGTATTTTCACTGTCAAAAGCGTGGAACCGCACAAGGTACCCAGATTGCTTTTGTCAGTGCCCTGGTACCTCTGACTGTGTTTATGGCCATTGGAATTTTTGCCGCTACGATGGGCATGTGGTTGCCACGGATCTAAGGTTAATCGGGCTGATGATCGTGGACTTTTTGCGCGGATTTGGCTGTAAAGGTTCACGATTCCTGAATTCAAGTGCCGCAACAAATTTGGGCACTCACTAGACAAATTTACAAGCCTTCTGGACTGTTGACTGAAGAAGAGAGTAAACAAAACACTAAAAGCCAGCTAATTAAATCGATGTTGACACTTTAAGGTGAAGTACATATATCAGATTGGGGCGACTCCCAAAGCTCTGAGCCTAACTTCTAGCTTTTCCTATTCGGGAACGGGATGTATAACCTAGATTTTTGTGCTGGCGAGCGGTTTGGCTTTAGAGGCGAATTGCGAGCCGTAGGTGATTTTATGGGGGATCAGCTTACCTATCTTCAGCGCTGCGGCTTTAGCGCCTATGCTATTGAGGGTAAGCTGCTACTTGCCAGCTTAAAAGACTCCTTAAGTGATTTCAGTAGCAGCTACCAAACAGGAACAGATCAATCCCTGCCAATGTTTCGTAGACGCTGCTTAGGCAATATTTTATGAGATATGCCCCTGCCATCCTGAGTGGGGCTTATCACCCCTCCTCATCCTCATTGATTCCCAGGCCCCGCAACGCAAATTCCAGAACCCCCTCCAACTCAGTCTTGCTCCTGCCCGACCGGGACAGAGATGCAGTGCCGTGAAGCAGAGTCACCAGGTATAAAGCCACCTTTTCCGCCTGCCGATCTAACCCAAAGCGTTGGGACTCAGCATCACTCTGAAAGAAACGTACTAGCAAACGCATATTCTCCTCATCAGCCGCTTTTAAGGCTTGTATTGCAGCCTCGGGAAGCCCTTCTCCAGCGGTCTCCGAAAGGCCCTGGGCTAAATAGCAGCCTTTTGGCGTCTCATCTGCCAACTGCCCTCTGACGGATGCAAGTAGGAAACCAGAGATCCGCTGAGTCAGTTTCAGATTATCGTCATTTAAATAAGCCAAGCGATCTTTGGCATGTTTTTCTAAATATTGATGTAAAGCCCGCACAAATAGTGCTTCTTTATTTCCAAAAGCAGAATAAAGACTGGGCTTATTGATCCCCATAGCCCCGGTTAAATCCGCTAAAGATGTTCCCACATATCCCTTCTTCCAGAACACTCGCATCGCAGCATCCAGAGCACTCGGCTTATCAAACTCAAGTTTACGCCCCGCCATTGTGAAGTCTCTTCAAAAACCATTTGACAATATTGTACCGATCAGTACACTTCAATTCAAATCGTACCGATCGGTACAATTTAAAGCTAGTAACCACTCAGAGGAGAATCAGGATGGGCATTTCCGTTCAAGGCAAAGTTGCACTGGTCACCGGAGCAAATCGCGGCATTGGCAAATCCATTGTGGAAACCTTTATTGAGCAGGGAGCAAAAAAAGTCTATCTGGCGGTGCGAAACCCCGAGACCACCGCAGAACTCACTAGGAAGTACGGAGCTAAGGTAGTCCCCATGCAACTGGATATTACGGATAGCAAAGGAATAAAAGCACAAGCAAAAGAAATCCAGGACTTGGATATCCTTGTCAACAATGCCGGGGTACTAGCTCCTACGGAACCCCTCGGGGAGCAAGTTGAAGAGTCTCTGGAGCACGAGTTGAATGTAAACCTCTTCGGGCTAATAAGGATTGCCAAAGCTTTTGCACCTCAACTGGAAAAGAACCGCGGCGCACTGGTCCAATTGAATTCTGTCGTATCCCTGCGTGCCTTCGCTCAGGTGAGCACCTATTCCGCCTCCAAGGCCGCAAGCTACGCAATAACTCAAGCCCTTCGAGAAACACTTGGAGAGCGTGGAGTACAAGTACTAAGCGTGCATCCAGGCCCAATAGAAACCGATATGGGCAGACAGGCAGGATTGGAAGAGGGAGAAGCTCCCGATACTGTAGCCAAAGGTATTGTTGAATCCCTTGCAAGCGGGAACTTTCACCTATTCCCTGACCCTATGGCTAAAATGTTTGAGGCAGCCTATCAAGGATTCTCAGATGCGATTGTAACTGCAGATCTAAGTGAATAATTGTTAAGCAAAATTAGCTAAACATTGATGGCTGAATAGCCCGCGACGTTCTAATGACTAGCGCCTGTTATTATTAAAACATCGCGGGCTTCGGCATGCTAATTTCTAAACGATTCTATCAGAGTGGATGACAACTCTAACTACAGTACCAATATTGATCGGACAGCCGCAGCTACTTCCTTTCACTGTTTTCACTTTCCAATCGCACTGATTATCCGAAACCAAGACGTACATAAAATTTTTCTAAATAAGCAGATTACGTCATACCTTCCAAATTTATCTCTGTTTAGATCCAGAATTTAAATTCACCATGCTTATAAAAGGACTGAAAGACGTTGTGATCCACCTCCAGCGTTAAACCATAAGTGGGACCGGTGAGGATCAGAAATAGCTCTAAAGCTTCTATTGGGCGAGGAATACTGCGGGCTTCCTAATCACAAACACGTCATATGGCGCAGCAAAGGTCAATCGTCGATTTGATTTGCCCTGTCGTTTGAATAGGCTAAGATGGTGGAGGCATAGCGAATTGTACCACGCCTGTCGTGTTTTTTAATATCTCTCTAGCTTTCGTGCCCGACAGTGAGTACACAGTCAAGATAAATTGCTTGCATTTAGGATATGCGCAATCACGCTGAATCGATGTATAAGGAGTAAGGCAATTTGCGTCTGCGTCAGCTATTTTAGCTGCGCTTAGCACCTTAATAAAATAATTTATTGTTGGCACAATATTAATGACTGAGCTGGTTACTTTTTCTCAAAAAGCCCCAATAAAAAAATATCGTTTAAATGTATGCACCTATAGGTGCGAATAAGAAAGGTGAGAATAAAAATATTCCAATATTTGGTACCGACTGTAAGGAAGACTTTAAAAACATACGAAGCATTTGAAATTAAAACTGACAGATAGAATACAGCCATATAAGAAGGCGCTTATGTTTACACAAGATTCTCCACTGACGAAGAAATTACTTGTTGGTGCTCATAGCTGGGAATGGATACCTATCTTGGTAGCACGTGTGTCATTGGGGATATTCTTCTCAGTATCTGGGTATAACAAGCTATTTATTCCTGAGAGGCATGCAGACTTGATAAATTTAATGAAAGAAATAGGAGTGCCCTTTCATGAACTTATGGCTATATTTTTAGCTTCTGTAGAATTTTTTGGTGGCTTACTATTAATAGCAGGGCTTTTTTCTACAATTGTTGCAATTATACTAATTATCGTAATGATTGTTGCTATCACCACTGTTGAAATTGAGCATGTCATCCCCAAAGGCCTAGGGCCATTGGATTGGCTAAGCTGGTTTATTTACCTACCACAAGTTTTATATATTATTTTATTTGTATGGTTAATAACTACAGGTCCTGGTCGATTTAGCTTAGATTACCTAATCGCTGATAAGCTAGGCATTAATAACCACAATTAAAGAAGTTGGACTGCTGTCATAGTTAGTACAGTTATTTCTTCAATCTTAATCCGATTTTGGCAACCCTATTGAAAACATATACACCTAGACACCTAGACACCTAGACACCTAGACACCTAGACACCTAGACACCTAGACACCTAGACACCTAGACACCTAGACACCTAGACACCTACAAAACAGAAGTACAATTCATCTAGACTAACAGTTAAAAAGAATACTTAGAAAAGTTGAAAATCAGCCAGCCAAATTTACATCCTTTAATATGAAATTCGAGCACCCTGAATAAATTGAAGAGACCCCAAGCTTTAAAAGCCTATTGCCCACCTTCCCCATTAAAAGCCCATCACCTACTCCGCCGCCAGGCACCAGGCATCGCTCACAATGCTTCCCGGTCGGGAAACACCCCGAATTGATTTTCAGTATAGATAAATAGGTTGAACTTGATTAGACTGCAAGATGCATCAAGCTTGGATTGTCGAACTAACTTGCTAAGTAATATACAGCTATAGCTACTATCTGTCTTTTTTATTTATCATTACCAGCTATAGTGCCTGAAAAATTATTGTAGTACTTAAACTCAAGTAAATTGCCCGCCGGATCTTTAACTACAAATTTACCAGCTTCATTTTCAGAGTCCTCGCCTCTCACTAGTGGTTCCAGTACAAATGGAATCGAACTGTCTTTGAGTAAAGCTAATACTTCACTCCACTGTTTTTTTTCAAGTAATGGGCCAAAGTGATCTATAGGCTTGGCTACCATTCCATCCTTTTCTTGATGTATAGTAATCTGATGCCATAGAATATTACATCAATCCATTCCCCTGTATCTCGGCCTACAGTACAGCCAAGTAGATTTACGTAGAACTCCCTTGCCTTTTCTAGGTCTGGAACAACGAACGATAGATGAAACGGCTTGATATCTAGCACTCCTTTCACAAAGATACAGTCGAAGCAACCATTGGCTACCCACCAGAAAAGTATAAACTACCAAGACTATTGACTGAAGAAGAAAGTTAAACGAAGCATAAAGAACAGCTAACCAAGTTAGTTCGAGATAAAAGAGTAAAATATATTCATTACTCTGGAAAAAATCCCTAATCACTGGGACCTAACACCCACCTTTAACAAGTCGAGACTCTCTACCCTTATGTTCACCAAACTGAAACTACAGGCACCACTTATTACCAAGCTTCCCCAGCTCAGAATACTTACCTTGATCTTGAGTGTCAGCAGAAAACGAGCCGATTAACCATTAGCGCTCAACCGTCCAAAACTAAGAATTATTTACAGTGTCTCAGTCACAGTGCAGGAAGTGAAAAACGATCAAGTAGTTATGAACTTCCAAGCCCTAGGCCTCACCCTATCCACCGAGAAGAGATCTACCACCTTAGGCAGTCGAACATCCAGTTTCATCCATTGGCGTCACAAAACTTTCGGCTCGTAGAAAATATCCATCTCTGGACTGTTTGACGATGCAGCATAAGAGATGAAATTACGCCTATAAAATCCATCCGCTTAATCAGATTTCACGATCATATTTTCCGAACTAAATTCGAATATTTTACTGAGCGCAGGTAGAAAGTGTGTAACATTGCCTCAAACATTGACCAGAAAAATCACTCTGACGTGGATATATAGATTAATTTTAACTGCTTTTAGGCAGCCGATTATGAGATTTAGTCTAAACTAATCCAGATTAGAATGGCCCACCTTCACTATCAGATAAGTCGTAGTTGGCAAAGGGCGAGGTAAATCCGCTTAAGCCTGCCATAGCACTCAGGGGATTCAAAATGGAAAATCAGCATACCGTAAAAAGTACCCGATTTTGGCTATGGATTTCGATTCTTATCTTTGCTGCTTCCAACTCTGTTGTTGCGAAAATCGGGGAGCTCGGTGCCCATCATCTCATTAATGGAAACAATCCCATCTCTTTTTGCAATCTCTTGTTCGCAGGAAATCTCTTGGCGGGTATCACCCTTTTGATAATCTATAGGAAAGATTGGCGCCTCAGCATCTTAAAACAGTACCCTTTCAAGGACTGGTTTTACATGTTTGTGCTCATCTTGATGTCTGGTGTTCTTGCCCCAGCTTTCTTTTTTATTGCTCTAATGATCACAGAGGTGACTAATGTCGTTTTAATCGCAACTTTAGATGCTCCCTTAGGACTCTTATTTGCTTTTTTAATGTTCCGGGAGAAACCAACAGGGTTCTCAATAGTGGGTGCCCTTGTGGTAACGGTTGGTGTTATTGCAATTTTTGTGCTACATCAACCTCCGATGGAAGATCCAATGAGCATGAAAATGCTGAATCTTGGAAATCCAGCAATGAACCAATTCCTAGAAACCCTCCCCAAAGCTGGAGAAATTTTAACCGCTGTAGCAACACTCTTAGGCGTCATTGCCGTTCAGGTCAGTCGGAAACTGCTTGATCGCGTCCCTATTGGCGTCTTTTCAGTTTTCCGCATGCTTGCGGGTGTGATCCTCTTCTCGGTCATTGTCCTCTCTGTATTTGGAGCCAACCACTTTAACGACCTCCTTTCCCCATTCCTCTGGGTGTGGATGCTTGTATATGGAGCGGTCATTATTGTTTTTGGGCAGATCACCTGGTTTAAAGGGCTCCAAGGAGGGGCCAGCTCTGCCGACATCTCTATCGCTACCGCCATCACCCCCGTAGCAGGCACTTTCTTCGCCTTCGTTATCCTTCAAGAGATTCCAAACTTTGCTCAAATTATTGGAGGAATTATTATCATGGCCGGAATAGGAATCTCACTACTCGGTCAATATCGTGAACAAAAAGCCGTCGAAATGAAGTATGAAAAGCCATGCTCATTTAAGGGGGTATAAATCAGTATTTTACTAATCACATTTTACATTTAATTTAGAGTTACAGGTTTAAGTTAAATCTATCATTAAAATAACACCTTAAGCTAGATCATTAGCTTACTTCTTCAAAATCAGGGTTCAGAAGCATAGGGAATTTAATTGACAGATGTGCTAATTAAAGGTTATTCAAGTATTTGACTTTCAATTCTTTTTAAATCTGCATGAAAAGCCGCCTCCATCTCTTCAAAAAAATCGTCAGAGGCTTCTTTATCCTTATTTTTAATTTTTTCCATCATTTTTTCCCGCCAAGCTTCAACACTTGCTTGAGTTCTATATACCCTTTCAAAATATGGCTTAAGAGCATTTATTTTAACTCCAGCAACCAGCATATCTCTTTCAGACCTGGCGTTATGAAACTCCAGGACAGCTTTCCTTATACCTTTATATGCTTTTTTACGCTCTTCTAGCTCTTTCATAAGGAGCTCTTGCCTTACCAATAATTTTGCCTTTTTTATATCATTATCATATGAAGCATTTAAAAGTAAATATTGAGATACACCCGTTAAGAAAGCCCCAGCGAAAGCGGAGACTAAAATAACCTTCCACTCCATTTTAATTTTCGACATAGATTTAGCCTTAAAATATAATGTTTTAATGAAAAATACTCAGAACAATGAAAAGCCCAACGTAAAACGTAAAACCCATAAACTGGCGCAAATTTAAGCCTAAAATCTAAATCCATCATAACATATAAACGAGAATCATTTGAAACCAAGGTCTTTTAGTCACCCCAAATTTGCCAGATTAAACTGTAGTTAAAGGCTTCCTTATTAAAGTTTACATGTATCCAAAATGCGTATTTAACTGTATTACTTGTCTAAGCAGGGATATATGGCGATTTTGTAAAAATTATTCTACTCAGACCAGGCTTCATAATTAGATTAAGTACCGAACCGTCGACCCAATGCTTTGATCACATGCTTAAATCTGGAGCCAGCTGAGCCAGAGATACTTAAATCATTCTCTAGCGGAATACTTACATATAGATTATTGTGTTAAGATAAGATTTAAACTAATTGTTAGAGGGAGAATCCACGTCCCCTAAATTCCTTCTCAACTACCACAAAGATGATTTATATGGTAATCAAAAATTGATCGATTGTAGGGCTTGTAGAGAATGAACCTAGCTTCAATCATCGCAATAAAATTACCCTTGTCAAACTTGCCAAAAGCCATGATCAACAGCGCCATTGATATAAATAGCGAATACCCCTTTACCAGGTATCTCTAATGGTGGAACCGCAATCTTTGCCCCTTGAGCTTTAACAAGGCTTATGGCTTTTTCTATGTCCTCAACAAGCCAATATGGGCGGACTACGGGTTCTTCCGACTCTCGTAAAGGTCGACGCACACCGACGATACTGCCATCTTTTAAGCTACATGTTCGAGCTCCACCGAGAAGTTCATCGGCATCATCAAATCGGACATTATGAGCAGTTTCGCATGCTGCACATACTTTATCTACGTCTAGAGTAACAATTTCTAAATAGTGTATTTTCATAATTCTCAATTGGTAAATTTAATTAAAAATTCTTCAGATATGGTTACTGAATATGATGATATTACTCTTTGATTTTTTTACAGGGTGATTCCGACATTTCTTTTAATTTATCCAAGTCATTTCAGTTGATTGCCCAAGCGACTTCTGTCGAGCCTTCTACTTTAATTCTACTGTGCGAAACAAAACTACAGGAATCTTCATGAGTTTCTGGCATTAACCCTCCTGTTATTAGAATAGGCATTAAGAATATACCTATCGTAGCAGTGAGAGTGTTATCCATAAGTAGTTTTCCCATATTTGATTGCAAATGAATACGATAAAGAAAGATCAAGTCAACTTTCATATTATCCTTATACGTGTTGACGACTATTTACCCCCTCTCCATCCTCCTTTTAGGAGGGGGTAAAATATTTCTACAGCTTGACTGCCTGCTGAGGCTTTACGGCGAGATCATTATAGAAACTCATGACCTGCTTACCATTTTTATCCTGCTCAATAACCATATAGGTCAAAGTGTTCTCGAAATAGAAACTATTCTCAGACATTGGAATGATTTCGTATTTTGGACCACCACTTCGTTGAGAATAAAAAATTCCACCTTCCAAAGATAATGTCCTAACGGAATTTTCATCAATCTTATAGCTACCCAGAAGCCCTTTAACTTTACTTTCATCTAATTCGACTGATTTAAACTTCGGTACAGGTATATCAAGAACTTCAGCTGCTAATAACTTACTAATTAAACTTGGGTTGCGGTTACTTAGATTACTTAAGACGGCAATGTACAAATCTTCAGATGGAATATAAAATGCATCAGTAGCAAAACCTGGTATACCACCACTGTGTGCTACCATGTCATATTCATTAAGTTTTCCGATGCCCAACCCATAGCCATAATTTGACATAGAATCATCATTCAACTTGAACGGTTCTATCATTTTCTGATAACTTTCTTTGGAGAGTACCTCGCCGTCTCGTAAAGCTTTGAACCATATATCCAGATCTGTCACAGTAGATAAAAGTGCTCCAGCAGCATGAGGCCACATCATATCGATATACATAGCATTAACTACGCCATCAGGTGATGTATCATAACCATTAGCCCTATTTGGGATAACTTTGGAACCACCATAGTAGCTAGATTTCATGCCGACTTTCTTAAAAATATTTTCATCGATAAAATCAGCATATGATTGCCCACTAGCAACCTCAATAATTTTCCCCAAAAGAACATAACCCGTATTCGAATAACGCATCTGCTCGCCTGGTTTAAATTTCATCGGGTGCTCGGCAAATCGAATTAGCATATCGTCAATAGTTGTCGGCAACTGTATTTCTTTAGAAAAAATCTCCTCATCTTCAGTGTAATTAGCAATACCAGAAGTGTGAGTTAAAAGATGCTCAATGGTTACATCACTCCCTTCAGTTGGAAAATCAGGTGCATATTTATGAATATTATCCGTTAATGAAAGCTTACCTTGCTCCTGCAACATCATTATTGCCGCTGCAGTAAACTGTTTAGTGATAGAACCCAAGCGAAATACACTATTAGCTGTCAAAGGTATATTGTGCTCTAGATTTGCGAGGCCATGAGCCCCCCGGAAAATCACCTTTCCTTTTTTACTGACAATAACGGCGACACCAGGCTCACCTATTTTAACGTTTTCCACCAAAATTTCTTTGTAACGCCTCTGCCTATCCTCTATCACATCAGCAAAAGACACATTTAAATTCAACATCAGCAGAAATATGCCAAGTATTAATCTTTTCATTTTACCCCTATCCTTTTGTAAAAAATTTGTACAAAGAAGCTTCTCAAAAATCGAATATAACATTGATTTTAATTTTTATTAAAAAATTATTCCAATTTTTACTTTAAGTAACTGCTATCTTTACAGTTTACTTAATCAAAACTATCAACTTAAGAAGAGAAATTTTCCGAATCAATATATGATAGGGTGAGACGTTGAGTAGTCCAGGTTTATTCTGAAGTAAAATTGATACTATGGTCTTACTTGCCATCTTCTAGGTTAGATTTTTGTACCAGATATATTGAGCTGTTCTGCTGTAGTGGGGATTACCATTCATGGCCAGGTAAGCTCCGTAGTCCAATTAAACTTGCAAGAGTTTCTTTGCTACTCTTTTCCATTTAAGTAATCTACCGTCTAAGGGACCACCACGCTCCTCCAGTAAGCCCCCTCATCGCAGAGCCCACTTAAAGCTTTGTCATCAGTGGGAAGTTAAGATTTTAATACTAACTCTCAGAACCAGTGACATCCAAAAAATTAAAACATACGTCTCACCTGCAATATCAGGTGCTAAAGGTTGCTGACTAGAGACAGGAGCCCTCAAACAAAGTAGCCCTATAAATTATTATGTGACCACTCGCCTAATAAAGTTAGAAAAGCTCATCACGGTACTCCATCTACTCTTTATAACAACCATGCCTTATCAGTTAGAAACTGCAATTCTCATACTTACACTACGATTACCTGACAGTCCCGTGAATTGTTTTATTACAAGCAATATTATCAATTACGTTACTCCTTCTAGACTTAAGCCCAAAGAGTCTACGTGTTACATTGAATGGATATACAACTAACAAGCATATAGCTGTAGTTATCAAAAAAGAACCAACAGCTAGCACCATAGCTTTATACGTCAAAGACATTGACAAGCTAATTACAAAGTAACCAAGCACAACGATGACTGTTTGGTGAAAAATGTAAAATGGATATATCAATTCATTACTGAATTTTAGCCATTTAGGGGTGCTTGCTAGGTGGTGTTGAGCATAACCTAACAGGGTCAATAACGCTGACCAGGCGACTAAACAACCTACAAACCACCAAATTGACCAACGAGCTTGCAACGACAAATACTCGCTTAAGTCCGGAGAATAGTAACAAGCATAAAAAATTAATGAGCTGACCAGTAACCACACAAAGTTTACCTTCCGATACTTCTTTAATGATGCCCAAATCTTCCGGGATTGTATGAAAAACATACCGACAAAAAAGAAATAAAGATAAAACAAAGTAGAAGACAGATTGCCTATGCCATGACCATTATCAGGAAAATATAATTTCAGCCCCACTCTGATTACAATCAATACCAAAACTAATCCAAATAGACCACTTGATGTATCTGACAACCACTCTACAAATCCTTTAAATGAACTTGACCATTGTGACCTTAGAAAAAAATAAAACGGTACTGCAAGCAATGAAAAGAAGACCAAGTATTCAATAAACCATAGATGGTTTGAATCAAACTTAAGTGTAAGCTGAGGGAAGGCCTGCAAAAATGAACCATATTGATCAATATCCTCAATATAATTCTGAGGCGGCACAACAAGTAACACCCCTACAAGCAAAGGAATAAACAATCTAAAAAATTTATCTCGTAAAAACTGAGATGGATAGACTTTACGGAGCAGCAATACACTTCCTACACCAGCAATAAAAAATAGTGTTGGCAGCCTGAATTGCTCAAAATATACCATAACATCATCGAGCAGCTTGCTAGACTCCGCATTCATGATATGCCATTCATCCCCATTAAATGGCATTAATGCATGGTGTAGGAATACCGCCAAAATCAATATGACTCTCAACCAATCCAGCTCGGAAACCCTGAAGTTATTCATACAGCTCTTTCCATGACATTCTAAATTTCAATAGCATAGAACTTGCCTACATTCCCTTTTGGTGGCAATACAAAACAATTTAAGTAGACTTAAGCTTTAACAAAAGCTGCCATCAGGCCACTGTGCATTACTCTTCTTTTTAAGACGCTTCCTATCAAACTCTATCAATTGATAGTTATAACTCTATAAACTATTACACCAAAAGCAGACAACCTAAAGTTAAAAATCACCCACCTCATTGAAATATCCTATTCAAAAAAACATATTTTGTTCCCATCTAAATCTCTTACATATGCGGCAAATTTCAAGCCCCGCTGAGCTGGTTTACCCGCACAAATGCCACCCAATTCAAACGATTTATCATATAGTCTTATCACCTTTTTCTTTGATTCAGTATTAAATCCAATCATTGTTCCATCTCCATTCGTAGCTTCTTCCCCATCAAAGGGCTCTGCCACCGAAAATGTAAACTCTTTGTACCGCCAAAAAATCATCCTTTCATTAGAGAATAGTTATTCAAATCCCGTATCTTCAAAAATTGAATTGTAAAACCTTATTGATGCCTCCAGATCATTACTACCGAGAACCACATAGTTCATCTTCATATCATGACTCCATAAATGTGGCCAACAATATTAAGCTCTCAACATAAGAATACATAGACTCTTCACCACAGAGAGGCTGGTTACGAAATATCTACCCACCATGACTTAACCGTCCTTCTCATAATATACCCACAGACAGAAAAAGCCGACCACTGTACCGACAGGGAAATTGAGTAAGCAGAATATTGAATAAGGGATAGCTATTTTGTATGCCCCTCTATCCTCTTGGATCAACTTTATACCTGCTGCCAGACCAATAGAATTGATAGATATCAATAACACTAAAAGAACTATGAATGCCCACGATAACAACTCAGGAAATTCACTAAAAAAGAAAAAATAGAAAACAACAAAACCAAAAATATATATTATAAGTGACAGAAAAGCATATATTGATAACGCCCAACCAGCCAACTTTCCTTTGCTGCACATTACAATCTTCCCTTGGTGCCCAGCACCTTATTTATAATCTTTCTTTAATACAAGTATCATTTCACCCTCAAACCTGATGCAAGTTATATTTCAACTCACTATCGAATCTAAAGATTACGGCGCCAATTAAAAATGAGTTCAAATCCCAACCAAAAATAAACCCAAAAACTTCTATGTCTTGAGTAAGGTTCACAGTAATTCGGCTATCAAGGCTTAAGACTACTCAAAACAATCAAGTCGACAATACCCCCTTGATCTGTTAGCTTCGGTTTCCACATCCTACAAAAGCAGATCAAGCAGTAGATAATCACTGGCTTCTGCCAACACGTGCATCATTTTTCCCAGTAACCATATCAGGATTTAAGGAAAGAGATATATCAATTGGCTGTTAATTTATAATCTTGGAGCTTCTTAATAAAGTGACGTCAATTTTGAATGCTTTTTATTAGAAAAAACGTACCATTTTACTCAGAGGAATCTCGAATAATCTATCCACTAGTGACACTCCGCTGTAACCGCTTAAGGCCTTCACTAGCAATACTCTCAAAGCATAAATCTAATTCGGAGAAGATATCCCAACGTTCCACATCTAAGATATGTGATATTCGGTCTATTATTTGGAGCTCAAGCTCCTCTACGCGCTTACCTTTCCACAACTTGTCTGAGAGTGCTATCGCTAGCTCTTCTATCGTACATTCCATATCACTCCAACGGGCATGAGAAAGACAGCATCGAGCGATTGCTGGTGTAAAACCTTTTGATAGTAATATCCTTTCACCTTCAGGTTCATGCTGTGATCCTGGGCCATACATTTCATTGGTATGTATAATTTTCCCAATATCATGTATCACTACACCAACACGGACAAAGTCCGGATCGAAATTCACTTTCATTTCGATAAACTTTTTAATCAGGAGATCGGCCGCCTCACCAACTAATGTAACGTGATTAATGAGATGCTGGGGCGCATCCAGATTGTCCAATAGTTGAAATGCTTCTTCTCTAGTTCTCAGAACCTAGCCCTCTAGTTGTTACGAGCGTGCCTTTACTCAGTGGGGATGCCTCCCCTTCATTTACCTGCTGCCTGCTGCCTGCTGCCTGCTGCCTGCTGCCTGCTGCCTGCTGCCTGCTGCCTATGGTCCGTTCTGAAGCCACCTTCTAGGTGAGGAACACAGTCACAGGCCCCTCCAGCTAATATTATTACTATAACAATCGTTTTCGATAATGACATCACACTGATCCGGTAGCTCCAGGGGATTCCGGATACGCGAGACCATTGAGGCATGGTTGTAATGGGGAGGGCGAGATAGGTCACTACATGACCACATTAGCGGAATCTGGTTAAACGGGAGTTATCAACTACTCCAAACCATTAACCCAAGAACTCCATGATTGTGTTTTTATGAAGTAACCCCGAATCCGACTCAGCAACGGCTTATTTTTGTACACTGATCAAGGAAATGGGAGCAAAACGTTTGAATCAAGCGCTATATACGGGGTGTTTACTCAACTTGTTATACCCCATTGCGCATAGGCTCGCCATTGGCCCAGGGCTTCAATGCCCCGTAGACAAAACTGTTAACCGGTGTTGCTACCTTCAGCTGCTTCCCTCTTTGCACAACAGCACCATTTAGAGACTCAAGCTCTAGGCGCCTTCCAGATGCTATGTCGAAGTACATCGAACCAAGAGTCTTATTGAGTACTCCAGGAGGCAACTCCTTCTCCATATGCCTAATTGTACGCTCAACCGTATCCTCCGAAAGATCTATTCCACTTCGCCGTGCTAAGGAATAAACCTCACAAATAATGTCAACAAATAACTCGCGAGAGGCATGGCAGGCTAGAAGCGTACCCACAGGCAATCGTGTGAGTGCTGTCATTCCATTCACCGCACAGATGAACAGGAACTTCTCCCAAATAGCCCGAGTGATATCATCACTGACCTCAGCGACAACCCCAGCTTGTAGAAATGTATCTTTAAGCACTTGGGTGCGCTTTGAGCCAGTTGCATTTGGATCACCAAAGACAAGTGGGCCGGGATATCTGTGCCGCACAACTCCAGGCTCTTCGATCGCCACATTAGTCCATGAGATACCGCCCAGAATAGCTTTTCGCCCAAAGGCTTCGTTCAGGGAATCCAAGGAGTCGACACCATTCTGCAGGGTAAGCACCTTTGTGTCTTCACCTACAGCACGGGCGATAAGCTTTATGGCTGCTTTGGTATCGTAGGTCTTAACGCAGAATAGGATTAGATCCACTCCCCCCACCGAAGTCGTAGTCTCCGCAGCATCAACCTGGATAGTAAAGGGCTCTTCTTCAAGTGGCAGCACCGTTAAACCACGCTCTTTAAGTGCCTTAAGCTGCCTCCCTCGAGCAATAAAAAGCACTTTGTGTCCTGCCCTCGCCAGGTGGCCGCCAAAGTAGCTTCCGAGGGCTCCTGCGCCCATAACAATAATATTCATCTCGTTCTTTTCCCCGCGCTTCAAATGGTCTTTTAACCATATCGACTTGCTAAGAATAGCAATCAAAAGGGCTTTGAAATCAACGCCTAACTATTACTTTAGCTTTTGCATTAAGACCTGGAGAAAAAAATCTACTCGATTATTGCTGTTAGGACAAACGAACCATGTTATGAGCCCAACCAGGTGTGTTTCTCGTAAAGAGATAGATAGCCATCCCCCAGCCTTTGAATACTGGTAGTAGTGTAGATTCTTTAAAGATAAGGGATACTTTACATAAAAAAGAATTTTCTGATAGCCGGATACTAATAAATTGCCTACTAGGTTGCTACCCCAGACAGCCAAGTCATTGCGTATGACGAACGGAGCTGGCCCAAAGCAGAGAAACACTTAGGGCCTATTCACCTAAAAGACCAAAAAAATTTCTGAAAATCAGATGAGTATAAGCTGTGCGCTTTCTATGATCCCCCAAAATAAAATACTTTATAGGGATTGATAACATTTGATTTTTATCACTAGCAGCTTTTGGGTTTTATCGACTGAAGTTCTCTCCATACAGGGTGAGAGGAATTCTGTGGAGAAACAATAAAGTACCACCGAAGCTCACTCGTTTTTTTACAGTTAACTTGATCCCCTTTAAAGTAGAGGGTCTGTTCTTTTTTAGTTACAAATGGCTCAATCCACTTTATCTGGCCAGTATACTTGCGATCAACCCACTCCATTGTAATAGCAGGCTCATACTCTTTGCCTTCAGTGACAGCTTTGTACAACCCCCTATAGTAGGCGGCTATAAAATCTTGAATTTCTAACTTTCCAAAAACTTGATTCTTCTCTGGCTTGTGGGTCCAAGAAAAAGCATAGCTAAAAAAATCTTCTTTTTCTTGTTTATACATGCCAGGCAGAAACACAAGCTCTTCAATACCATTCAAGGTGATATCTGAGGCAAATTCGATAGGAAAAGAAATTACTTCCGTCTTTGAATCTTTTGGAAATTCTGAGTAAGTGCTAAGCTCTTCAGCAAAAAGCAAAGGTGAAAAGAGAAGCGTAACACAAACAACCAGTCGAGATAGAACATCATCAAACTTTATATATTTAACCATTGAATCTCACCTTCCTTTAATTCCATACGGTAGCAAAAACACGCAACCAGTTTTTACCAATTATTTTTTCTACCACTCGATCAGGAATTCCTTTTTGGCTTAACTTATAGGCAATAAGCTCCATCCGTCTCTCGGAGTTTAATTCCGGAATAAACGGTGGACGATTTGGTGTTTCGCCGGGCGCCGAAATTCCAGCCGCAATACGACGCTCAACTTCCTTACGAATACTTTCTCGATACTCAGGACCATCATTGACCGGCACTACGCCTTGGTCACTACCTATGGCAACATGATCTTCACCGCATACTTTATAGGCATGCAGTATATGTTCTATTACCACATCGGCCTTTATTTCATGCTCGCCACCTTCCAAAAATGGCATTAAGTAGACTCCAACCAAGCCACCGGTGTCTGCAGCAGCTTTTAATTCGGTATCGTCATTATTCCTAGGGTGGTCGTAAATTGCGTTGCAGCCAGTATGAGAGATCACAACCGGTCTTTTTGATTGACGGATAGCACTGGAAACTGTCTTCTTTCCTGAATGCGAGAGGTCGATCAGGACTTTCTCCGCCTCCATTATTTCTATGGCTTTCTTGCCAAGGGAAGTTATCCCTGAATCCTCCTTAACGAGACCACCGCTGCCAAGGATAGAAGGACCATTATAGGATACCTGCATTATCTTAACGCCCATTTTGGCGAATTCTGAAATACCTGAAAGTGACTCATCAAACATTTCAGTTGATTGGAATCCCATTATGATACCGAGCTTACTCTCCTGCTTCGCTTTCAGGATATCTGATGCGGATTGAATTAAGCTCAAGTGGTTTGAGTTCTGCTCGATGATGGACTTGGCTTTTTCAACCTTCTTTAAAGTCTCCGAATAGTCATCACCTGGATAGGGAACTGTCATATTCAAGGCACTAATCCCCGAGCTCTTGAATATTCCCAGAGCTTCTTCAGAGACTGGCTCCCTGAGCGAGAATGCTCCGCTGAGACCATCAATTACTATCGATGAACCGTATGAATTCCACGTTGATTTTCCTGCATTACCCCCAGAAAAAGCATTTAATATACCCGAGTTAATAGCCAAATATGAACCAACGCCACCTGATACTAGAGATTTAATTAGTGCTCTTCTATTTATATCGCTCATAAGATCCCCACTCCAGAATTAATCAGTGCTTCGTGAAGCAATACATTCCACTTCAGCTTTGGCATCAAGTGCCAGGCCGTTCGCTGCAAAAGCACTCCTCGCTGGTTTTTTCCCACTGAAGTACTGGATGTAGACGTTGTTCGCCGCTGGCCAATCATCAATATCAGCGAGCATCAAAGTACACTTAACTACATCGTCAAAGCCCAGGTTTTTGCTCTCAAGAACTTGGCCAATATTCTTCATTGTTTGATGCATCTGAGCTTCCAGACTTTCACCTGCCAAGGTTAAAGTTGAAGGATGATTACCTATTTGCCCGGATAACCAAATGGTTCCATTCATTTCACGTGAAGAAGAGAAAGGCAACTGTGGGTCGTCACCAATAAAAATAAAACGACCGTTCTTTACTACATGAGCTATCGCCTGGCTATTTTCAATATTTGTTTCGGGACTTTCTGAAAGCACAACCATGTTTGCTTTCTTTCCCTCTTCAATACTACCGACAGAACCTTCTATCCCTATCACTTTCGCAGCATTTAAAGTTGCAGCCTGAATTGCCTCGAGTGGTGTCATGCCGATTTCATCTACAAGCAGCTTTAGCTCATGATGAATCATCGGTGTAGTGTCATTTTCAAGGTCACTAAATGCATCCGTGCCAGCGGCAATGGTAATGCCGCTTTGATAGGCAAATTGTGTCATTTGTGTACTGAGCTGATCAAGCTGCCTGTATTTTTCGTTTAAGTCATTTCTTCTTTCAAATACTGTAAGCGTCGCATCTAATATTGTCCCTTTCTCTTTCATCGCGCCAAAAAGATCTAAATAGCTATCTTTTTGCAGCATTTTTTCCCAAGTTGAATCATCGAATTCAGCAGTTTTCCTGCGCCACGCCTTGAAGTTATCAACTAACTGAGCGGACATATCAGAGGCATGTGAAATAGTCTCAACACCAGCATTGACAATATCCAAAGGTTTGGAGGGGCCAATATAAGCATGCGACCAGACTTTTAAACCATGTCTTTTGGCTGCATTTGCAAGCAATGGCACTGTCTCGGCCTCAACATCTGCATATATCTTGATGCCTGTTGCACCAGCGCCTATGGCCTGGAGCATTACTGAGTCCATATCTGAATTATGATCTACCGCTCTCATCCATGTTGTGTGGCCTGGTGTACGCCCTTTAGCTGAGGCAATGGTTCTCGGATCCGAGAAGAAGGATTCCCCACCAATAATGACTGAAAAGTAGATGTCTGGCGAAGCGATGGCGTCGACCTCTGCTTGACGTCTTAAGTAGGCCAAGGCTCGCGCATCACCGCCCATATCTCTCACAGAAGTGACACCACCACGAAGCAGGTATCGAAGTCGCTCAGTAGTGATTGACAATTTATCCCAGCTATCCGGATCTGTTGCATGGTGGACATGCGCATCTATCAGGCCGGGGATCACAAACTTCCCTTTTAAATCGACAACACTGGCCCCCCTCACTTTGGAGAGCTTATTCGTTGAAGAAATTCTCTTGATCTTATCGCCTTCAATAAGAATCGACTGTCTTTCATCAATTTTGAGTGATTTAACGTCCACTATATTGGCGTTAATGAGCAAGACTTGCTCTAGCTTACTTTCCTCTGCGAAAACAACGCCGTTGGTAGCAATGTATAGAGCCACTAGAATAAAAATTTGTTTTATTTTCATGTACTTATCTAAAAGAAGACTGTGGGGAATTTTAACCTAATAGCAAAATTTTGCGTCATTTGGGATGCACTTTAAATATCATTTAAGTTTATAGTGTATAAACTATTGGTTTATTATACTTATCGGTATACTCCAGTTTACGCCCACCGTAAGAAGAGAAGAAGACTAGCCATCAGGGGAGTCAATGAACAAGTTACACGCCCTTGAGGCATACTGTTTGGTATGCGAAAAACAAAACTTTGCAGCTGCTGCTCGCGAACTCGGCATTTCCGCAGCAATGGTTGGTAAGTACATTAAGCAGTTAGAAGAGGAACTGGGCTGCCTGTTGGTGATGCGCAATACACGCAAAGTATCAATAACCGAAGCGGGCGATGATTACTATAAGCAAATTTCACCAATACTAAAAAAACTCCACTCCGTCGACCAGACGATGTCAGAATATAATCAAGAGCCCAGAGGCAGGCTATCGATATCGACCAGCATAGAGCTAGGCAGTCAATATTTTTCAGGATTGATTGCCAATTACCGCAGGCTATACCCTCAGGTATTCCTGGATTTTCACCTCAGCAATGACCCACTCGATTTACTCGACAATAAAATCGATCTCGTTTTTAGAATCGCACCAGAATTACCCGACTCTAGCTATATCGTCCAATCTATCGCGAAAACTAAGCTAGCACTCTGGGCAAGTGATTCTTACATTGAGAAGAATGGGCTCCCTGAAAACATGGATTCATTAAAGAAGCATCAATTACTTTTCTTTAACCACAGCATACGAGGGGATCACTGGCTATTTCAAGACAAAGAAGAAATAAAAAAAATCAAACTCCCCTGGGCCTGGCAATCTAACAATGGGAGGCTATTGAATGAGGCAGCAGCTGAAGGACAAGGAGTAATCCAAGCGCCTTTTTACTCTGTCAAATCTTATGTCGACTCTGGCCAACTCACTGAGATTTTACCTAAATTCACAATAAAGCCACTGACTATTTTTGCGCTCTACCCTCATCGCTGCGAGCTTTCCTTGAAGGTTAAAACCTTTATCGATGTGGCTAAGAGCTATTTTGAGCAACATCATTCCGAGCAGTTCTGATTTAATGGATGTATTTAAACGCACTTTCTCAAACCTAGGCCCTGGAATTATTTGGGCCGCAAGCAGTATTGGCGTGTCTCATATCGTGCAGTCTACTCGCGCAGGAGCAGATTACGCTTTCGCTTTGATTGGTTTTATTTTCCTAGCTCATTTAGTCAAATACCCTTTTTTCAAAATCGGTCCAGAGTATGCAGCTGTCACCGGCGAGAGTTTATTGGAAGGCTATAAAAAACACAGTCGAGTGGGTTTTTATAGTTATATGGCTCTCACATTTCTAACAATGTTCTTTGTTCAAGCTGCAGTTACGATTGTCACAGCTGCTTTAGCGCTCAATTTATTTGGCGATATCCTAAATGTTTCAGAGTGGTCTGCCATCATTCTGGTCATTACCTGTGCAATATTGATTGCTGGCCAATTTAAATGGCTGAATGAAAGCTTAAAGTGGATGGTCCTCATACTGGCTATTGCCAGCTTGATCACACTCATTGCTGCAATAAGTCAATATGGACTTCTTCCCTCTAAATCCCATTTAACAGCCGATATAGCACCAGCTGTGAGCATCGCATTTGTTGTCGCCTTAGTCGGCTGGATGCCAACTTCGATTGAAGTTTCTGTTTGGCACTCTATTTGGTCGGAACGAAGGATAAAGGAAAAACCAGATAGAGGGTTTGCCAGGAAATCTCTCATATTTGACTTTAAGGTTGGCTATTTCACCAGTTTGTTATTAGCGATTGTATTTGTATGGTTAGGTGCACTAGTAATGTTTGGGAAAGATATTGAATTATCCCAATCTGCAGGCATATTTGCTGGTCAGCTAATCAATATTTATACCGAATCCCTTGGTGACTGGAGCCATTTAACAATCAGTATTATCTGTTTTGTCGCGCTTTTCTCAACCACCTTTGCAGTCTCCGATGGCTTTCCTCAAGTTTGGCGAAGTGCCTTGAGATCATCGAATAGTATCAAGATTCCAGAAAATAGAGTCTACGTATCCACCCTTGTTATACTAAGCCTTATAAGCTGGTTTATTATCTCCCTATTTGCTGATCAGTTAAAAAACCTTATCGACTTTGTAACTACTTTATCTTTCGTTTGTGCTCCAATCTTTGCTTTACTCAACATTCTTGTTATGAACGGGAAATGGGTACCAAGAGAGTATCACTTAAAAGGGTGGTACTTAGTTTACACTTATGCCTGCCTGTGCTTAATGATAGGTTTTAGCTTTTACTTTATTTATTGGCGCTTCTTGAGTAACTAACGATTTCTTTGCAACATCAACAGACTTGAAAAGTCTAGAAATGTAAAGCTCAGGGATGAGCGCAATATATAAGGTCATCTAAGCCTTAGAGATCAACCCCTCTTCATCTTCAGCTTTCCTAGTACTTTGTTGACACAAGGTGCAGTCCGAGGAAATCAGCTTACTTCATGAATACTGCCCCTCATATTCAGGGGTACTTCTGAACTCTCCCGCACAGGTTATATCAGTAGTTTCAGCTACAGACTCAATTTTTTACCCTGAGTTAAGCCATCTAAGCAGTTGGCATTAGATCTATCAAGGTGGTTACTTGGATTGCTATTCCTATCTCTGTAAAACTGAACTTCTCACATAATGAGTGGCTCATCATAAGCTAGCTCCTTTCAGCATGAACAACTCTGAAAGGAAGGCCCATTGATCACCTCTTAATCACTGGGTACTCATAAGTAGGCTTGTACTCAACTGATGAAGCTCCAAATCATCACTTCTTCCACGCCAAAACTCTCCTAAGCGACTTCCTCTAAACGCTCCTGAAGTGCCAAACTGTCATAGGAAAAATACAAATGCACATCCCAAAATCAGGCCAAATATTTGGTTGCAAATGAAACCCTCGCCCTATTCTTTGCGGCACAGTAGGATAAGTCATCCGCCTGCAGGTGCAGAGCGGCACTAAGGAACAGAGTAATCAGAAGACGCTATGACTACACAGCAGTTCGACGACCTGAATGTCGTCTCCCAGGAAGTCCTGATCAGCCCGGAGATGCTGAAAGCAGAACTCCCCATTAGCGATGCAGCCGAAGCGACCGTCGCCAAAGGGCGCAGCGCCGTGCGTGATATCCTCGATCGTAAAGACCACCGCTTGATGGTGGTTATCGGACCTTGCTCCGTCCACGATGTGGACGCTGCAATGGATTATGCCAAGCGCCTGAAAGCGGTGGCAGATAAGGTTTCCGATACCCTGCTGATAGTAATGCGAGTCTATTTCGAAAAGCCCCGCACCACAGTTGGTTGGAAGGGCCTGATCAACGATCCCCACTTGAATGATTCCTTCAAGATTGAGGAAGGCCTTCATATCGGCCGCAAGCTACTTTTAGATGTCGCCGAACTGGGGCTGCCCACCGCGACAGAAGCACTGGATCCAATCTCTCCCCAATACCTGCAAGATCTGATTTCCTGGTCAGCCATTGGCGCACGCACTACCGAATCCCAAACTCATCGGGAAATGGCCAGCGGCCTCTCCTCTGCTGTGGGCTTTAAGAATGGTACCGATGGCGGATTAGAAGTAGCGATTAATGCCTTGCAATCTGTCGCTAATCCCCACAGATTCCTCGGTATCAACAAGCGCGGTCAGGTTGCCATTATTCATACCTCCGGCAACCCTTATGGCCATGTTGTGCTTCGCGGCGGTAACGACAAACCAAATTACGATTCGGTCAGCGTTGCCATGTGTGAACAGGAACTACGCAGCGCCGGTATTACCCCCAATATCATGGTCGACTGCAGCCACGCCAACTCCAATAAAAATCATGAATTACAGCCCCTGGTGGTAGATAACGTGACTCACCAGATTCTTGATGGTAATCAATCAATTATTGGCATTATGGTGGAGAGTAATCTGAAAGCCGGTAATCAGAAGATTCCCGCCAATCTGAATGACCTGGAATACGGCGTCTCTGTTACCGACAAGTGTATCGATTGGGAAACTACCGAGTCCCTATTACTGGGTATGGCCGAACAATTGCGAGAGCCACTGAAGAGTAGAACTTTCTAAGTATGTAACTTTATAGGGGGCTGCGTCCCCCTTTTCCCTAACTGGCAGCTATTTATTTCTAATACTGGCTGCCAGCCCCTCCCAAGCGCCCTCATGGCGAGCTTAGATATCTCCTAACCACCAAAAGCCTCAGAAAGGCTGACAATGGGACGCCGTAGGAGTACCCTCCCCACAGTAAACAGGGCATAGGAAGCGGTTTTCCAGATAGGCAGGGAATCAAACCTGTACAAATATTGATCAAGAATAAATCTTTTAGAATAGAAGCAGCTAAATGGAACTGCAGTCTAATAAAATACTTACCTATATACTGGGTGGTTTTGTTCTGATATGGCTCTTTGTGAGCCTTAGCTTTGCCCTAGATACTGGCTCTGTATTCTCCTGGATTGCCACCACCCTACTTTGCCTTCTCGCCGTAATCACTTTTTCGTTCAAGAAAGATCACTATATTGATTTTGAAACTAGGCAGTACGTGTCTCAAAATCGAATTCTCTGGCACAACTGGACAGAAGAAAAGCCCCTCACGATTTTCAAAGGTATTAAAATAGTTTCCTACTCTAACCACTCTAAAGAGAGCAGAAGTGGCCATACCAGCTATCAGGTAGTGCTTATTTTCAAATACGCGACTTTTAATGAGGGCATTACGGCAAGGTCCTACCAGCAATTAAAAGAAGCTCAACGCTATGCTTATGAGTTAGAACAACGGACAGGCCTAGCACTGCTTGCCTAAGATCAATAGACAAATACCATAACTCCTAAAGGCTCTGCGAAAAGCCTCACATTTACACACCCTGATTTTCCCCCTGCAATTGGGGAGCCCTCAGCAGAAACTCTAAACTACCGACATTTCTATGTTCTTTTGAGTATCTGGCACTTTCAAAGCCAACCCACAACCATTAAGAGGTACCCACTATGGAGTCCGTAGAATGGGATATGTCCTCGACAACCATTGTTCGTAAGCTTAATGATGACGCTGAGCAAAATACATTTCCCCCACCTCACCTGGACAAAGTGAAACAGGGGGAGCTTTTAAGATTTCATGCCCATATCAATGTGGAACAAATGCCCCAAGGACATCACCTAAAGAAGGCAACTATTTTCTCGAATGTACCTAATGGAGGAACTTGGGAGCTGATATGTGATGAAGGAACTGCGGTTGGAGGCCGGGGTAGCGCTCCATCACCCATCATGTACTTTTCTGCAGGGTTGGCACTCTGCATGATGTCTCATGTAGAGATGCTGGCACAACTCTCTAATATTCAACTTAAGCAGGTAAGGCTTGAACAAAAGACCGAATTTTCAACCACTCTTAACTTTGGTGGAATTCAACCCGAAAAGGTATTTGGCCAGGGTGACCGGGTGGAGATTCACTTGATTATAGAAAGTGATGAGACGGAGGAAAAACTCGTGGAGTTTGCCCACTGCTGCCGGCAAGCCTGTATGTCGCTACAAACGGTAGCCAAAGCCACACCTGTCACAACCTCTCTTTATCTAAACGACAAACCTATACCTTTTACATAAACCCAGCTGGCTTAGTAATACTCAGGGTGAAGCGCTAGCAGACAGATTATGAAACCAAAAGCTTCCGAATTTAGACCTTTACCCCCTTTATACAACCGCCTATAGATTAATTTGCTCATTTTTTTGGAAAAGTGAAAATGTCTTTATTAATCACATTAAAATTATCTTTCTCACAGTAGATAGGATCCCTAAAACGCACATTGGGGCTTACATTTAACTAAAGTAAAATTCTGCTAGGTTGCGCGAGGGAGATCGCAGAATGCATTTTTTATTTTTGGTACTATTGTTATTCTCCATTGCCAATTTCAGCACTGCTCAAGAGCGACTCGCACAACTTCCATCTGACGCCCAGCCACTACAAATTCTCGGAAAAACTTACTACCAAAGTGGCAATAACTTCTATGCATTTAGTGAAAAGGGACGTTACTACTATCCGGTAGATCCTCCTACCGCTATTCGCCAATATGAACGCCCAAGAAACCTATCTTTTCGTTCTACTCGTCCGGAACCAGGGCCGCCGCTGACTCGAGGACAAATTGCAGGCTGTATGAATATGGCAGCAGACAAGGCTAATGCCAATCCTGCTAAGGGCGGCAAAGTCTATATACGCGAATACAATATGTGTTTAGAGAACACCCGTAGGCTATTACCAAACCCATAGCAAATAAGGAGCTTAATTCAGAAAACTTTTTAAACCTTTCCATCTTTTGCGTGCGACCAATAGCTAGACTGGGTGACTTTTCATCTGCGCTCAACAATACGCTTTGATACACTACGTTAAAAGATTAAGAACGATCAAAACCAGCCAAATACAAAGCAACAATCCCACCAAGTCAACCGATGTAGCAATAAAACCTAGTAAATACCCTATCCAGGCCACTAGCCAACCCTGCTCTGCATGGCAAACATCACTCCCTGGAAGACATCCGCAGCTCCAGCAAAGTAGGCCCCACTAGTGTCCTTATATAGATTAAACACAACAGGTATCATTAATACTCACAGAATTCCCCCCCACAACCACGCAACTGAAAATAAAAAAATACATTCATCTCATGGCAAAGCCCTTTTCAGTGCTAGACGACCAAAAGATAATCAACTTCATCTCCCCCCCAACTGAAAAACAGTTTTACCTGCCCTGTTGTTATCTTTGCCATGGAGTAGAATTTAAATTCCCTAAAAACATCATCAATTAGAGCAATTTTTGCACCCCAAGAAAATATCAGAAAACTTTACTATTGGTTTATTTTCCTTTATTTCGTTGTAGTCTTTAAAACTAGTGGTGAAGCAACCGAAACTTCCAATAGAGCGCATTGGGACACAACACACATTTGAGTAGACTTGTTGCCAAGTTGGGAGAAGGAGAAAACGTTATGCGCTATTTATTTTCAATGATCTTACTGTTCTCTCTTGCAGGGTACGGTGTAGCCCAAGAGCGTCTCGCTCAGCTACCTGCCGGCTCTTCACCAGTACAAATACTCGGCAAGACTTACTATCAAAGCGGAAATACCTTTTATGCCTTTAATGAACAAGGCCGTTATTTTTACCCAGTAAATCCGCCCACTGCTATCCGTCAATATGAGCAGCCCAGAAATATGTATTGGCGTGGTTCTCAGCCCCGTTACTACTGGCGCGGTTCTCAGCCTCGTTATTACTGGCGCGGTTCTCGACCTAACTACTATTGGCGTGCGCCTACGCCTCGCTACTACGGTCTGACTCAAGACCAAGTAAGAGGCTGCATGAATTTCGCGGCAGACAAGGCGAACCGTAACCATGCGAATGGTGGTAAGATCTACATCCGCGAATACAATCAGTGCATCAGTAACTACCGCTAACAGTATGAGTAACTGATGACCTATCAATAGAGTTTGCGAAGCAAACTAAAGGGGCCGCAAGGCCCCTTTCTTGTTGGTTGAACCTTTCTGAAAACTTTGTCGAAGAATATCAAAACGATACACAATCGGAAGACTGATCGAATAGCCGTGTAAAAGGACAATTTCTAGCAGCCTCAATAGGGCATTTTTCCTTCTCTACACTATGCTTGCCCTGCCTGACAACACAAATGTCGCCATCCACAATCCTGGAGAGCACTATGTCCGCCAACCATAAAGCAACTTCCAAAAAGTTACTTGAGCTTTGGGGGGACAATACCCCACATGAAGCCTCAGATTATTTATCTGCCAATTACAAAAATCACCAAATGCCAGATGCCTCTGGAGGTACCTCAACAGAAACGCTAGAAGAGTGGCAAGACTTAGTGAAGGAGTTTCACAATAGCTTCTCCGACGTAAAAATGGAGATTTTACTGCAAGTTGCAGAGGGTGATTATGTATGTACCCGTTGGCGCGTAACGGCCACTCACACAGGTAAATTCATGCAGTATGAGGCCACCAATAAAACCAGCAACTGGACAGGCACCCATACCGATCGCTACGAAGGTGGAAAGATGGTAGAAAGTTGGGTGGATTGGGATAAATACTCTTTCCTTGAGGAGCTGGGGCTGATCCAGTAAACCCCAGGAGCTAAAACCCCGGATCTGGCAAATGTGAATTCGGGGATTTAGTTAGATACGGATCTCATCGAATTACTATCAACAATAAACTGCCATGACAAAAGTTCTTGTTACTGGATTTGAACCCTTTGGCCATACACCAATCAACCCGGCCGAATCCGTGATGCGTGTACTGGATGGCACCCGTATTGGCAGCGCTGAAGTCTGCGGTCTACTTGTGCCAAACAATTTTTTCGAATGTATCGAGATCGTCACAAGGGCTATTAACGAACTTCGCCCACAAATAGTGATGATGCTCGGTGAATATGCCGGCCGTGCTGTTATCACTGTAGAGAGAATCGCACAAAACTATAATGACTCAACACGCTACCGCCTTAAAGATAACCGCGGGGTGGAGATGCAGGATGAGCCCACCATACCCAATGGCCCGGTGGCCTATCGCAGTAATCTACCGCTTCGCGCCATGGTGAAAGCCATGCGCAATGCCGGCGCTCCCGCAGATATTTCCGACACTGCCGCCACCTTCTGCTGTAACCACCTGATGTACGGGGTACTTCACTATATTATTACCAATCAGCTGGATATTCGCGCAGGCTGGATACACCTTCCTCAATTACCTCAAGTAGCCGCGCTGGCAGAAAACATCGGCACTCCCAGCATGTCGAGAGAGACAGCGGCTCTCGGAGTGCATGCCGGAATTGAAGCTGCACTGGGGCACACTGAGGATATTGATGAACCTATTCTCTCCAAGCCCCAAATTTAGCCCGGTTTCAGCGTTGTATATTTACACCGCCTGATGCCCAGAGAGATGTCTTTCTAATGAATAGCAAGCCTGCTCCGATAGGCTCACAATCAATAATTCTTCACTTAACTCATGGGTGGCGTATCCTTCCCCACTATCTTTTAATAGCCCGTCGCTAACCGATAGCAGTATCGCCCTGGGCACTGATTAATACGAACGCAATTCTGCAGGGTTTATCTCCCCGATTGACCCAGTTATGAACGGTAGCTCGCTGAATTAAAGCATCACCTTCGGATAAGTGGATTACCGTATCCTCCCCCATCTCCATGTCGATCTCTCCGGAGAGTACAATTGCATAATCCAGGCTATCTGTGCGGTGTATACGAGGAGTTACCCCAGGACCAAACTCCACCACCTTGAAGATTGAGCCACCAGGTATCACAGTGCCAACCTCACGTGCGCCCTTATCACTATTCTCTGAGTCAATCTCTACGGGCAGCTCAACTGTCGTCCAGAATTGTTGCTGTTCCATATGCGAGCGCCAGCTAGATATATGTTCACCGCTGTCATCTAGAACCACAATAGGTCTACCAGAATTATCATGCCCTGTTACTACACGCCTTAAATTTAGCCCCATACCTTTCTCCACTCAGATTTCAGATCAACTTAATCAACAATAGATGCCCCCTAAAATTTTATAGGTTCAAGTAGACAACCAAATAATGAACATCACTGTCATATATTGTTACAGTCCAATCCAATAAGTAGTAGCTCCCCTATAACAAAGCTATAACTTTTAATATCAAGCATTCAATTACCATACATAATGAGATTCTAGAGAAACTAAAGACACTCCAAAATTCTGATAGCAGATACATATTCATTTATTGAGATATTTTACTTACAAGCTAAAAAGATCCCCTCACTTTCCCTAAAATCATGATTAATTGGACGGCATGAGTAACCAAACGGAACTTCCTTATCAACATCGATGGTGGGTACTAAGCGGCCTTGGACTTGGCCTAATGATCATCAATATTGATGTCACCGTGATCAACCTTGCGATCCCTACTATAGGAGAAAATTTTTCCGCAAAAATATATCAGCTGCAGTGGGTTAACAATATTTATCTTATTGCCATGGGCGGACTAATCATTACTACGGGTAAGTTTGGTGATCGATTTGGTCATAAAAACACCCTCATGCTGGGCATAACCATTTTTCTTCTAGGATCAGTAATTGCCAGTGCAGCCCCCAACCTTGAGACCATAATCGCCGGCAGGCTTATACAAGGATCTGGCATGGCAGCCTCTTTCGGCATGATTTTTGTTCTAGCGGAAAGCCACTTTCAAAAGTCTGAACAAGGCCTAGCCGTTGGCCTACTGGTGATCTTTACCGCTACAGCTCAGTCAATAGGCCCGATTCTAGGCGGCTTTATTGTCACCCACCTGGGTTGGAGATGGGCCTTTTTAATCAATATTCCTGTATGCTTGCTATGTCTCACCATCTTGCAAATTTTCGCAAAAAGAGACATTCAAAACAAAAAAATTTATATTCATTACAAATCAGGATTTCTTATTCTAGCGGCCTACCTCCTAATATTACTTTCACTTAACCTTGAACCTCACAAAGGAATAGCCAGCTTTCAGTTTATTCTACCTCTTGCATCCTCTTTAGTTATCTTAATTTTTGTTTTCCTTTGGCAGAGAACCCTACCCCAACCATTGATAAACCTGAACCTACTCCAAAGCAAACTTTTCCAAGGATTACTTATAACTCGCGCATGCTTTCAAATGATATTTGGCTCTTTCCTATTTATTTTACCTTTATACCTAGAGAATATACTTGGCTATGAAGCTGCCAAGGTTGGCCTCATCATTCTCACAATGACAATATTCTTATGCTTTTCCTCAATTGCAGCTGGAATATTCAATAATAAATTCAACCCCATCCCCTCCATCGTCTTTGCCCAATTTACCTGTCTAACAGCTGCTCTATCACTAATACTGATGCCAGATAAACTGTCCTGGCATTACCTCATATTCGGCATGGTTTTTATGGGTATTACTGCCGGAATAATGTACTCCTCAACCAATCTTGCAGCAGTTCAAAGTGCCCCAAAAAATGAAAAGGGAGCAGCTTATGGGCTGTTCATCTCTAACACCTACCTCTGGTATGCTGCAGGAATATCATTCACAGGAATAATAGTAAGCACTGTCAGTGTCCGAACTTTCACAATGCTCTCAAAAGAAACTCTCTCCAATGAGCACCAAGTTAATATGCTGGATGTTCTCCCCTTTATAACTGGAGCTCAACCTCTTAAAAAAATAACAAGAATTTTCCCAGATTCTTCGCTACATTCTCAAGTTTTGGAGTGGGGGCAAGCATCATTTCACTCTGGATTTCATGCGTTAATGATCGCTTTTCTCTGCTTATCTCTCACTGGGTTACTGACTAGTTTACTTTTCAGAAATACCACTCAGTTTCTTAGCAAAGATGGGGCATTATAAGTAGTCATCAGTTACAAATAGTACTCAGTGCCAAATAATTACTACTTTGTAGGAGTACAATAGCCCCATACACTCACACCCCTTAATCCTCTATAATTCTCTGCTATGCCAGAGTTACCAATTTATTCCGCCCTACCAGAGTTATTCAAAGCACTGGAAACACACAACAATGTGGTACTGCAAGCTCCTCCTGGCGCAGGCAAGACTACCGTTGTTCCCTTGGCCCTGCTCGAAACCGATTGGTTGGGGCAACGCAATATCATTATGTTGGAGCCTCGTCGCCTGGCTGCGCGCACGGCTGCGGCACGTATGGCTGCCCAGCTCGGAGAGAAGCTAGGCGAGACTGTGGGTTACCAGGTACGCGGGGAACGGCGGCGAAGTGCGAAAACCCGTATCCTGGTTGTTACCGAAGGTATTCTTACCCGGCTGCTGCAGTCTGATCCGGAACTGTCAGAAACCTCGCTGGTTATTTTTGATGAGTTTCACGAGCGCAGTCTGCAAGCCGACCTATCCCTGGCACTGTGCCTGCAATCCCAGGAATATCTGCGCGAAGACCTGAAACTATTGGTAATGTCTGCAACCCTGGAAACCGAGGCGGTAGCCAGGGTGCTCGGCGGTGCGCCAGTGGTCAGTAGTGAGGGACGCAGCTTCCCCGTACATATCGATTACCTTGGTCAGCGGGAGGAGCCGGAAGATCACCGCTCTATGCCCGCGCTCATGAGTCGCAAGATTTTCGAAGCACTTCGCAAAGAGTCAGGCAGTGTACTCGCATTTCTTCCGGGAGTTTCAGAGATTCGCAAGGTAGAGGAGTTACTGCGCGAACAACTCGCCTCTGCGGATGATCTCAAACCAGATAGCATTATTCTCGCTCCACTCTATGGCGACTTGACCCGCGAGCAGCAGGATCAGGCCATCGCTCCGGCCGCTCCTGATCAACGCAAAGTGGTACTAGCAACCAATGTGGCAGAAACCAGCCTGACGATTGAGGGAATCCGCATAGTTGTGGATTCCGGCTTAATGCGAGAGTCTCGCTTCGATCCTAACAGCGGTATGAATCGGCTGGAGACCTGTCGAATCTCACAAGCCTCTGCCACCCAGCGCAGCGGCCGCGCCGGGCGCCTCAGCGCTGGATTTTGCCTGCGACTGTGGAGCGAGGGCCGCCAACGCAGCCTCAGCAGTAAAAACACCCCCGAAATAATACGCAGCGATTTGGCCCCCCTGGCGCTGGAATTAGCTCAGTGGGGAGTCAGTGATCCCACCGACCTGAGCTGGCTGGACCTTCCCCCCACAGGTCCTCTAGCCCAAGCCCAGGCACTATTAAAGCAACTGGGCGCACTAGACCAAGACTTGCGCATCACTCCACACGGCAGCGCCATGCTCACCCTGGGTTGCCATCCACGCCTCGCCCATATGATGCTTCGCAGCCTCGACTGGCATCTATCACAACAGGCCTGCCTACTCGCGGCGCTACTGTCAGAGAGGGATATCTTCCGGGGAGAAGCACGCTGGGATAGAGACATCAGCAAACGTATCGAAGCACTACAGGCCCATTCTAAGGGGCAAAATATCGACCGCGGTGCGGTGCAACGTATTTGCCAGCAGGCCAACACTTGGCAAGGGCAATTAAAGGATTTCAAGCCGCAAGAACCTCGTAACAGCGATAGCATTGACCAGGCCGATAGAATCGGGGTGCTATTGGGGCTCGCCTATCCGGATAGAATTGCCAAAAGCCGCCAAGATAGTGCACGCCGCTACCTGCTTTGCAGCGGCCGAGGCGCACATTTCTCGCACGAAGACGCCCTGACTCTCAGCGACTTCCTTGTGGTTGCCGAACTGGATGGACTGGGGCGCGATGCGAGAATACAGCTGGCCGCTCCAATTTCAAAAAACGCCTTACAGCGCTGTTTTGCCGACCAAATCGAGCAAAATACCACTATTCGCTGGGATGATACCGCCGGGCGTGCCGAAGCCCTGGAGCAGGTCACACTGGGCAAACTGGTGCTGCAGCAGCAAGTCGCCAGAGATGTTCCATCAGAGTTATTGAGCCGGGCACTACTCGATGCCATTCGCCAAAAAGGGCTTTCTCTACTGCCTTGGAGTAAAGAAGCCCTACAATTTCGTGCGCGGGTGGCGTTTTTGCGAAAGGAGGAAAGTGGCAAGTCACCACTGGAAGGCACTCCGCTGCCCGACTGGAGTGATGATACGCTGTTGCAGGCCCTTGAGCGCTGGCTATTACCGCATCTACATGGCTTCCATAAATTTGAGCAGCTCAAGCAGCTGGACCTGCTCAATATTCTGCGCGCACAACTCGACTGGGCCCATATTCAGCAGGTTGATGAGCTGGCTCCCAGCCACTACACCGTACCCAGCGGCTCACGCATTGCTATCGATTACGAAGCATCCCCACCAATCCTGGCTGTGCGCTTACAGGAACTCTTCGGCCTGGCACAAACCCCCGCAGTTTTGCGTGGGGGATACCCGCTAATGATTCACCTGCTCTCCCCTGCTCGTCGCCCGGTACAGATCACTCGCGATCTGGCTAATTTTTGGGCAAACACCTACGAAGAGGTCAAAAAGGAGTTGCGTATCAAATATCAGAAGCACTACTGGCCAGATGACCCCCGTACCGCGGTCGCCACCAACAAGACTAAAAAGAGAATGGATAACCCCAGGGGCTCCTAAGAGCCCCAAATCAAGTTTTTCAGCCATGTTAAGTCCACATTCAGCAATCCCCCACTAGATTGCAGCAATTTAAGTTGGCGTTTGCCAATGGGGAACAATATCTGTACTTTTCTGCCAATAGATTACTAACAGACAAAACATCTAAGCTTAACTATTACATCTAGTTGGAGAACGACCTTGCATAGGAAGCTAGCGCTATTTTTCAGCCCACTACTCTTTCTTGGCTGTAGTGATGATTTACCCGACATCATTATTCCCGTAAATATCGATTACGATGAAGAAATGCGCCTGTTTGTGGAGGATATCAGCAAGTATGCAAAGGGCCTTGAGCGAGACTTTATTATCGTTCCGCAAAACGGTATTGAGCTGATCACCACCAATACCAGGACCAATGGCCCGGTAGATGACGCCTATGTGAACTCTACCGATGGTATCGCCCAGGAGGCGGTCTTCTTTGGGCAGAACGGTAATGTAGACCAACCCACCAGCGAAACTGAAAGCAAGCGCCTGCAGGACTATCTCAACCTGGCCAAGGAGAAAGGCCGTGAAATCCTGGTGACCGATTACGCCTATAGCGAACGCAATATTGACGAGTCTTACGAGGAGAACGAGAAAGCCGGCTACATCTCCTTCGCAGCCGACAATACGCTTCTGAACAATATTCCTCCCTACCCGGAAAAACCTTTCAATGTGAACAATGACGACATTGATAAGCTGGAAGATGTCAAAAATTTCCTCAATATCACAAATACTTCGAACTACTCCTCGCCTGAAGTTTTTGTTGACGAGTTATCCAAAACTGACTACGACCTGCTGATTATCGACTTCTTCTTTGATGGCGAGCCCTATACCGAAGAGCAGATCAAGCAGTTAAAAAAGAAGAACAATGGCGGGGACCGCCTGTTGATGGCCTATGTCAATATTGGCATGGCCCAGAGCAACCGCTACTACTGGCAAAACTCTTGGTCCGCCAATCCGCCGGCCTGGCTACTGGACGAAGTCCCCAATGAATCGGGCAACTATTACGTGGAGTACTGGAAAGCCGGCTGGCAGGACATTATCTATGGCAACAACAGCTCCTATATCTTCAGGATCGTAGATGCAGGCTTCGATGGTGCTTATATGGATGGCATCGACGTTTTTGAATATTTCGATTCCCTCGAAACCGAGGAATAAGAGCAAACCTCGCTTTCATAGCGCCTAAAACCCCACCCATCACCAACTGGATGGGTGGAGATTGGGAATCAGGCCGGCTGGGAATCCTTGTACTGAGTCACATACTGGGACAGGCGGCCGGACATCTCTTCCGCCAGCTTCTGCAGGGCATTGAGGGGACGTATCATCACCTCAAACTCCACGATCTTGCCATTCTCATCAAAGCGAATGATATCCAGCCCTTTAAGGCTCTTGTCACCGATGCTGGCCTTAAACTCCAAAGCCAAATCGCGGCCTGACTCGGTGGTGAAGCTGCGATCATATTCAAAGCTTTCAAATACCTGCATCACTGTATTGAGGATCAGGCAGACCGCCGCAGAACTGTGGTAAGGCTTAAAGAACGCCGGTGAGCGGAATACCGCATCCTCCGCAACGATAGTGGGCAGGCGACTGAGGTCCCGCTCCGCAACCATCTCGTGCCACAGGGCGATTGACTCCGCTATTGGGTTATTGGTATTGCTCATCGAGCATCTCCTGTTCAAGCATATGTTTTTGTAAAAACTCCCGACCATCGGTACGGCCGAGCTCGTAAGTCTTTTGTGCCAACTCAGGGTTGGTGTAGTCCCAAACGCTGAGATAAGGCGGCCGCGAGGGCTGCACATAGGTCCAAAGCTGCTCTCCGCGGCGCCTGGTAAAGCGGTTTGGGTAACGGGGGTAGCAGCGGCTGAGCAGAATCAACACCCGTCCCGCCTCACTATCCAGCCCAGCCACGGGGATATTGTCCACGACTCCACCATCGAGCACGGGATCTCCTGCACGACGCAAACGCGGTGTAAAAGGCGGCGTACAGGATGAGCAAAGAATGAGCTCCACCAACTCTTCCACGCTCTGGCAATCCTGTGCGCGGTAAAAGTTCTGCTTGAAACCCAGGCCCAGAGCTATTTTTGGATGAAGACTGCGCAATAAGTGCTTATCGGTGTAATAGGCCAAAGCCCCCACCCCAAACGCCAACCCAGCAGGCAAAAGGCGCGGCGGGTGTACAACACCAATCTGCAAATCTGCGGCCGCACTCAGGGGCGCAAGGCCATCGCGAAATAACTCCAGCATGGCATTGCGGTAAATTCCGTACTGGGGAAACACCCGCTCTTTCTTTAGCACGTTGCCCCAATAAGCGTTCTTGCGGTTGGCGGCAAAAGCCGACCAGAAGTGCTCCCTACCCGCCTCAATACGCCCCATCAGGATCAGGCTTGCCATTAGCCCCCCAGCAGAAACTGCGGTTACCCGCCTTGGAGAAAGCCCGATTTCTGCGGCAACAGACTCCCAAAAGCCAATCTGCCAGGTACAGCGACCGCCGCCACCTGCAAATACAACCTGATCAAACATGCATCCTTTCCTGTTCAATGGGCAAACTGCCCTTGTAAAGCCTAAAGCCGCTCTCCACTTAGGGCACCGCCGCACAAAGCTTATATGCAACTAATTGCATAAGCTAATGGATTCAGCAGGCTAGTGCAACCAGAGGCCTCAGCACTGCCATCCCAGGCATTTCCACCAAGAAAGCAGCCCCCTTTACTCCCACGCGGAGCCACCCAACTTTTAAAATTAATCAGCAAAATTAACTTAAAGCGCGATTAGGTCATCACTAAGGGGTGAGCCCTCTCTAAGCCTTCTCAATACGGCCTTACCATCAGCTCGACCTATCTCCAAAGTCTTGTTAACCGCTTCCGGGTTAGTGAAATCCCACACTTTAATCGGCAACGTTTTGGAGGGCTGCACATAGGTCCATAGCTGTTCACCTTGACGCTGGGTGAAACAGTCAGGGAAATCACGGAAGCGATTGGTTAGCAGAATTAACACCCTGCCTTCTTTGCTATCCAATCCGCCAACCGGCACATTGTCCACGATTCCGCCATCCAGAATTTCCCTGCCATTCAGATGGAGCCTTGGAGTAAATGGGGGGGTGCAAGAGGAACTCAGAATTAGATGTTCCAGTTCCTCCATATTCTTACAATCTTGAGCGCGGTAAAAATTCTGGCGGAACCCAAGTTTGGTGGCTGCCGTGGAGTGCAGATTGCGGGTAAATCCCTTGTCGGCATAATAAATCACTGCGCCAAAAGTTAGCGCCAAAGGACCGTACATCCAGGCGGGCGGGTGGCTAACCGCCAGACGCAGCTCAGCCACACTCTGCAGGGCCTGAGGGCCGTGTTCGAACAGCTGTCGAATCCCATCGCGGCAGATAGCGTATTGGGGAAAAACCGCCTCCTGCCTAAATAAATTACCCCAATAGATATTTTTGCGATTGGTACTAAAAACTGAGCGAACATACTCCACCGCCTCCGGGCCCCTGTCGATCAGCAGTAAGCCCGCCACAAGACCACCCGCCGACACAGCACTCACCACTCTGGGAGATAGATTGATTTCACCAGATACAGATTCCCAAAAACCAATCTGCCAGATACAACGGCCGCCACCGCCAGCAAAAACTACCTGATCAAACATTGAAAAGCTCCCTATTACCACTGTACCGCTCTTCCTGAGCCGGCACTTACCGAACTTCCCCCGCTGAATAAATCTAATCTGTAGCAATCATCTCTTGGCAACTGTTTATGCCGGTTAAAATACCGGGTTACTTTTTCTGCGAGCCCGTATAAAAACCCCGCTCAGCCAACATGTTCTGCATAAATATACGTCCATCGCGGCGCCCTATTTCATAAGCATTGATCAAGCCTTCAGGATTAGTGAAGTCCCAAACACTAATAGGGGGCGACTGTGATGGCTGCACATAAGTCCACAATTGCCTGCCTTGAGACTGGGTAAACCAATCGGGAAAGCCCCGATAGCGACGGGTCAGTAAAATAAGGACTCGCCCTTCACCAGGATCAATACCCTCAACCGGTACATTGTCCACTACCCCGCCATCCAAAACTTTTTTCCCCGCCAAGCTCAGCCTTGGCGTAAATGGTGGTGTGCACGATGAACTCAGGATCAGCTGCGTAAATTCTCCGATATCAGTACATTCCTGAGCGCAGAAAAAATCCTGTTTGTAACCCAACCGCCGTGCCGCTTTTGGATGCATTTTGCGGTGCAAATATTTGTTGGAATAATAAATTGCCCCTCCAACAGCCAATGCCACTGATGCTGGCAGCCAATTGGGTGGCCGGGAAACAGCAACCCTGAGTTCCGCGGCGGATTTCAAGTCTTTAAAGCGGTCGCTAAATAGCTCTTGGATACCTTCCCTATAGATTTCATAATGGGGAAACACTGGCGCCTTGCCCAAAAGGTTTCTCCAATACACATTGCGAGGATTCGCATTGAATACCGATGAGAAATAATCCACCGAAGCAGTTGCTCTGCCAATCAATATCAAACCTGCAATCATGGCCCCAGCAGAAACCCCTGTGAGCACTCTCGGTTTGAGCTTTATCTGGTCGGCAATCACTTCCCAAAACCCAATTTGCCAGGTACAGCGGCCACCCCCACCGGCAAATACCACCTGATCAAACACCCTTTAATTGCTCCACCTAGCAATAACCCAATTCTTCACTTGGCGCTCCCCTCTGGAGAGTATGCCGCCAGGAATGCCTCCCCATCAGCATAACCCGCATCAAAGGCCTGCCACACACTCTGTGGATTGGAAAAATCCCAGACGCTCACCGGCAAAGGCCGGCTCGGCTGCACATAGGTCCAGAGTTGCTCACCCTTTTGGCAACTGAAATGATTTGGGTACTGAGGGTAATTGCGGGTTAACAGAATCAGTACCTGGCCTGGCCCCGGCTTAAGCCCACCTACCGGCACGCTATCTACGATACCGCCATCCAGAACCTCTCTACCCCCGTCCTGTTGTCTGGGCGTAAAAGGTGGCGTGCAAGAGGAGGAGAGGATCAGTTTTTGCAGATCTCCCACATTGTTACAGTCTCGTACCGAGTAAAAGGACTGTCGATAACCAAGGCGCTTGGCGGTGTTTGGGTGCAGAGAACGAGTGAGAAAGGTATCGGAGTAATCAATACCAACTCCGATAATTAGTGCTAAAGAGCCATTTAACCAGCCCGGCGAATGGCTAACTGCTATTCGCATTTCTGCAGCCTCTCGCAGGCGTTCAAAACCGCCCTCAAACAGTCGGCTCATACCATTACGGTAGATGTGGTGATGGGGAAATAGCGGGTCTTTACGAAAGAGATTGCCCCAGTGAACATTACTGGGATTTTCCTCGAAGGCCTCGGCAAAATACTCTACTGCATCCAAGGACTTGCCCATCAATATCAGGCTGGAAACCAGGGCGCCGGCTGAGACGGCACTCACCACCTTGGGTCTAAGTTGAATCCTGTCTGCAACAGACTGCCAAAACCCAATCTGCCAGGTACAGCGCACTCCTCCACCGGCGAATACCACCTGATCGAACATAGAACTCTATCCCGGCCTGCCCGCTATAGCCACTGAAGTCAGAGCGCCCACAAGGCGCCATACACCCCTTTTGAGCGTGGATGCCACCCCAGCTACAAATCCAAGAGGTCTTTAAAATATATACGGGGCAGGCAAAGTCCGGGGCGGCCCAGGCGCCTTCAGAAGTTAATAAGGAGTGCAGCGACAGGTAAGAAGGGAGGCAAAATCATAAGAAAGGAACTAACCAGTTCAGATAAGCAAGAAAAAAGGCGAAGTATTACTTCGCCTTTTAATGCTCTCCGGGAAGAGCATACGGACCCAACTATTAGTAATAAGCCTGAGACTTATCAGTGTGATCGGTAATATCTTTAACACCGGCCAGTTCGGGGATTTTCTCTTTTAGAGTTTTCTCAACACCTTCTTTCAAGGTCATATCCACCATGCCACAACCCTGGCAGCCGCCGCCAAACTTCAACACGGCAAATTTATCCTCTGTGACCTCCACCAGGCTCACCTGGCCCCCGTGAGCCGCCAGCCCGGGGTTTACCTCATTGAAGAGTACATAGTTAATACGGTCTTCTATTGGGCTGTCATCGGTGATCTTCGGCATTCGCGAGTTGGGCGCGCGAATGGTGAGCTGGCCACCCATTTTATCGGAGGAGTAGTCAACCCTGGCATCGTCCAGGTAAGGCACACTGCGGCCTTCAAAGTAGGCCTTGAGGCCGTTCATCTCCATCACCACATCTTCGGCCTCCTCCTCGCCGGGGCGACAGTAGGCAATGCAAGTTTCGGCACTGGGAGTACCTGGATTGGAGACAAACATACGAATCGCGATTCCCTCGCAGTCCTGCTTGGCCAGCAGTTCCTTCAGGTACTCCTGCGCGGATTCAGTGATGGTGACATTCAGTTCTGACATAAGCCTTCTCAAATAACCGAGCTTCTTTGTCGGGTATTTTACTCTCAGAAACGCCCAAGTGAAACCGGTGTGTTTTTCGGGAGGGTAACGGCCGCGAGTAGCCCCCCCGAAAATGGCTCAAACGGGGATCATTCCCATCAGGGTTTGTGCCACATCCTCCGAAGAAGCAGGGTTCTGACCAGTGACCAGCTTGCCATCCACGACCACATAGGGTGCCCAATCATCTTCGCTGGAGTAGTTACCTCCACGATCTTTAAGCATATCCTCCACCAGAAAGGGCACAACATCCACCAATCCCACCGCCTCCTCCTCGGAGTTACTAAAGCCGGTGACACTCTTGCCGGAAACCAGGGGATGGTCGCCTTTGCGCCGGGTATGGCGAAAAATGGCCGGTGCATGACACACAGCACCCACCGGCTTATCAGCCCCATAGAACGCCTCAATCAGGGAGATGGAATCCTTATCCTCTGCCAGATCCCAAAGGGGGCCGTGACCACCGGGGTAAAAAACAGCATCGAAATCCGCCTCCTGCACATTGGCAAGCTTGCCCGTATTGGCAAGCGCTTGCTGGGCTGCCGGATCCTGGCGGAAACGCAGGGTGGCATCGGTCTGGAAATCTGGTTCATCACTTTTGGGGTCTAGCGGTGGTTGCCCGCCCTTGGGGGAAACCAGTGTGACTTGCGCCCCGGCATCTTTGAAGACGTAGTAAGGCGCGGCAAATTCCTCCAGCCAAAAACCAGTCTTCTTACCGGTATTACCCAGCTTATCGTGTGAAGTCAAAACTATTAAAATTTTCATCGGCGACCTCCCTGGTGCCTGTTATTGATTCAGTTCTGCAATTAATCGTCGGTACCCAAGCGCACCACGACTTTGCCAAAATTCTCCCCCCGCAATAACCCCATCAGGGCGCGGGGCGCTTTTTCCAACCCCTCAACCAGATCCTCACGGTATTTGATGCGACCCTCGCCAACCCAGTGACTCAAACCAATAATAAAATCGCCGAAGCGCTCATATTGATCAAAAATAATAAATCCTTGGATTTTAAGGCGCTTGGTAAGGATTTCACGCATCAACAAGCTCAGGCGATCCGGACCCTCAGGCAATGACGTAGCGTTGTAGTGAGCAACCAGCCCACACACGGGAACCCGGGCAAAGTCATTGAGAAGCGGTAAAACCGCATCAAATACATCTCCGCCCACATTTTCGAAATACACATCCACACCGTCTGGACAGGCCTCCTCCAACTGCTCGGGAAACTCCTCTGCTCGGTGGTTGAGACAGATATCAAAGCCCAACTCCTCTACCGCGTAGCGGCATTTTTCTGCTCCACCGGCAATACCAACTACCCGGCATCCCTGAATTTTACCAATCTGCCCTACAGTGGAGCCCACAGGGCCAGTAGCTGCAGCGACAACCAGAGTATCCCCTGCTTTTGGCTGGCCAATTTCCAGCAGCCCGTAATAGGCGGTAATACCCGGCATACCCAAAACACCGAGTGCATAGGAGGGATGGCTGGGATTTTTACCAAGATTCACCAACCCTTCACCATCTGAGATTGCATAATCCTGCCATCCGCAATAACCCAGTACCCAGTCTCCCTCTTCGAAATCATCCAGGTGTGACACAAGCACCCGACTTACTGTGCCACCCACCATAACGCCCCCCAGGGGTACCGGCTCTGCGTACGATTTGGCATCACTCATGCGGCCGCGCATATAGGGGTCCAGGGAAAGAAAAACCGTTCGTAACAACACCTCACCCCGAGCGGGTTCGGGCACCCCTAACTCCTCAATACTAAAATTGTCTTCGCTCGGTGCCCCTTCGGGCCGGGAAGCCAATACAACCCGGCGGTTCTTATCCATTGATTGCACGATGTATCTCCTTCACTGAGCCAGACTTTCGCTTGGCACAACCTTTTGTACCATTGGCGAGCCAGGCCCTCTCCTGAGTTTTTATGTCTACTGAAGGCCAAACTATAGATAGAAATTGCACGCCGTTAGTAAAAATTTACCGGTTATTGTGTCGTGGTATTTTTTGCCCATCAATTTAGCCCCTGTTGACAAGTATCCGTGTGCTAAGATTGATGCCTTTCCCGCCATAGACAATTAAGGATTGGTCAATGTCTGCGCTTTCCCGTAATCAACGCCTGGAGCAACTCAAAGCCGCGCTCGCTCAGCGCATCCTGATTCTCGACGGCGCTATGGGAACCATGATTCAGCGGGAAAAATTACAGGAAGAAGATTACCGCGGCGCCCGCTTTGCTGACTTCCATAAGGATCTGAAAGGTAATAACGACCTTTTAAGCATTACTCGTCCCTACCTGATCGAACAGATCCACCGGCAATACCTGGAAGCTGGCGCCGACATTATCGAGACCAATACTTTTAATGCGACTGAGCTGTCCCAGTCTGATTACGACATGGAACATCTTGTAGTAGAGCTGAATCGAACCTCAGCAGAAGTGGCCCGCCGCGCGGCGGATGCCCTCTCCACCCCAGAGCGCCCCCGCTGGGTGGCCGGAGTGATTGGCCCTACCTCACGTACCGCCAGTATTTCCCCGGATGTCAACGACCCGGGTGCGCGCAATGTGACTTTCAATGAGCTGGTACACAATTATGTGGAAGCCGGCCGCGCCCTGATCGAGGGCGGCAGTGACCTGATCCTGATTGAAACCATCTTCGACACGCTCAATGCCAAGGCGGCCATTTACGCCATGCAGAAGCTGTTTGAGGAGCTGGGCTTCGAATTGCCAATTATGATCTCCGGCACCATTACTGACGCCTCCGGCCGCACCCTCTCCGGCCAGACTACCGAGGCGTTTTACTACTCCATCGCACACGCCAAGCCCATCTCCGTTGGCCTTAACTGTGCCCTAGGGGCCACCGAACTGCGCCCCTATGTAGAGGCTTTATCTGGCGCCTGTGCCACTTATGTTTCCGCGCACCCCAATGCCGGCCTGCCCAATGAGTTTGGCGAATACGACGAAACCCCGGAGCAAACCGCGGCGATCGTGGCAGAATTTGCCCGCAGTGGTTTTATCAATATTCTCGGCGGTTGCTGCGGCACCACGCCAGAACACATCCGCGCCATTGCAGAGGCGGTATCCGATATCCCTCCACGCCAGTTGCCCGAGATCAAACCGGCTTTACGCCTTTCCGGTTTGGAGCCTTTTGTGGCCGACGAAAGCGCCCTCTTCGTCAATGTGGGCGAGCGCTGTAATGTGACCGGCTCCGCCCGTTTCAAGCGACTGATTCTGGAAGAGGATTACGATACCGCCCTGCAGGTCGCCGCCGCACAGGTGGAAGATGGCGCGCAGGTGATTGATTTCAATATGGATGAGGCGATGCTCGATGCACACGCCGCCATGCGCCGTTTTCTCAACCTGGCCGCCACCGAGCCCGACATCGCTAAGGTGCCCTTTATGGTGGACTCCTCCAAATGGGAGGTGATTGAGGCCGGGTTGCAGTGCATCCAAGGTAAACCCATCGTGAACTCCATCAGCCTCAAGGAAGGCAAAGAGGAGTTTATTGAGAAGGCGCAACTGTGCCTGCGCTATGGTGCCGCCGTAGTGGTGATGGCCTTTGATGAGCAGGGTCAGGCGGATACCTTTGAGCGCAAAATCGAAATCTGTAAGCGCAGTTATGAGGTATTGGTAGAAGAAGTTGGTTTCGATCCCACCGATATTATTTTCGATCCTAATATTTTCGCTGTCGCCACTGGTATTGAGGAGCACAACAACTACGCGGTGGACTTTATTGAGGCCTGCCGTTGGATTCGTGAGAATCTGCCGGGTGCTCAGATCAGTGGGGGCGTCTCCAACGTTTCTTTCTCCTTCCGCGGCAACAACCCAGTGCGCGAAGCGATCCACTCTGTATTCCTATTCCACGCCATCAAAGCCGGCCTGAATATGGGTATCGTCAACGCCGGTCAGCTGGCAGTTTATGACGAGCTGCCTGAAGAACTGCGGGAAAAGGTGGAAGACGTCATCCTCAATCGCAATGACGAAGCCACCGAAGCCCTGTTGGATATCGCTCCCAAATATATGGGTGAAGGCGGCGGCACTGCGCGCAAGGAAGACCTCAGCTGGCGTGAGCTGCCGGTCAAAGAACGTCTGGCGCACTCCTTAGTAAAAGGCATCAACAACTATATCGAGGCAGACACCGAAGAGGCCCGCGCCAATAGCAGCCGCCCCCTGGATGTGATCGAAGGTCCGCTGATGGACGGTATGAATATCGTTGGCGACCTGTTTGGCGAGGGCAAGATGTTCCTGCCCCAGGTGGTGAAATCGGCACGGGTGATGAAGCAGGCCGTCGCCTATTTACAACCGTTTATCGAAGCGGAAAAAACCGTGGACAGCCGGCCCAACGGCCGTATCCTTATGGCCACGGTAAAAGGCGATGTGCACGATATCGGCAAGAATATCGTCGGGGTGGTGCTGGCCTGTAACAATTACGAGGTAATCGACCTCGGCGTGATGGTAGCCGCAGAAACTATTCTGCAAACCGCCCGGGAAAAGAATTGTGACATTATCGGCCTGTCCGGTTTAATCACCCCCTCCCTTGATGAGATGGTGCATGTCGCCGCAGAAATGGAACGCCAGAAGTTCGATATTCCTCTGCTGATTGGCGGTGCCACCACTTCCAAGGCCCACACCGCAGTAAAGATTGATCCCCAATTCAATCGCAATCAGGTGGTGTATGTGGCCGATGCCTCGCGCGCTGTGGGGGTGGCCAGCAGCTTGATTTCCGATGAACTGCGCCCCGCCTTTGTTGAAAAGGTCCGCGCGGAATATGAAAAGGTGCGCACCCGCACCGCGAATAGAAAGCGCAACGACACCCGGCTGACCTATGCGGAAGCCCGCGATAACGCCCCTGAATTCGACTGGCAAAATTACCAACCCGTAAAACCCAAAAAATTGGGAATTACCGTTATCGAAGATTTTCCCCTGGAAAACCTCCTCGATACGCTTGATTGGACACCCTTCTTTTTATCCTGGGATCTGGCGGGCAAGTATCCGGCTATCCTCAAGGATGAAGTGGTCGGCGAGGCTGCCAGCGATCTCTACCACAATGCTCAGCGCCTGCTGAAAGAGATGATTGCCAAAAAGCAGCTGCGCGCCCGCGCCGTGTTCGGTTTGTGGCCCGCCAATAGCGTCGGCGACGATATCATTGTGTACAAAGATGAAGCGCGCAATGATGAACTGGCGCGTTTACATCATATTCGCCAACAGGTACAAAAGATGGGCGGCGATGGTCTGTGCCGTTCACTGGCAGACTTTGTCGCGCCTCTGGATTCCGGCTATATCGATTATGTCGGCGGCTTCGCAGTTACCACTGGCATCGGCGCCGACGAACTGGCACAGAGCTACGAAGCCAAGCACGATGACTATAACGCAATTATGGTGAAGGCCCTGGCGGACCGACTGGCAGAATCCTTTGCTGAAACCCTGCACCGCCAAGTACGCAAGGAATACTGGGGCTATGCGGCAGATGAAGAGTTGAGCAATGAGCAGCTAATCAAAGAAGCCTATCAGGGTATCCGCCCGGCGCCCGGCTATCCCGCCTGCCCGGACCACTCAGAAAAGGCGACTTTGTTCAGTTTATTGAACGCCGAAGAAAATGCCGGGGTCAGCCTGACCGAGCATTTCGCCATGATGCCAGCGGCCGCAGTCAGCGGCTGGTACTTCGCCCACCCGCAGGCCAAATACTTTAATGTCGGTAAAATCGGTCGGGACCAGCTGCAAAGCCTGGCCAAGCGCAAAGGAATTAGTGAACAGGAACTGGAGCGCTGGCTGCGCCCAAATCTCGAAGAGTGAGGATCCCCCCATGCAGGAAAATAATAAGAAACGAGCAAGGAAGCCCGGACTAGGCCAGATTGTACTAAGCACTTTGGCAGGGGCCATAGGAGTTCAGAGCAACAAGAACCGAGAGAAGGACTTTCAAAGCGGCAGCATGATGCACTTTGTTGTCGCCGGAATTGTCTTCACCATTTTGTTTGTCTTAACCCTAATACTGATCGTAAAGACCGTGCTGGGCAATATGGGCTGACGCTCTCTTCCAGCTAGAATTCTCTCAGCAAAAGCGGGCAGCTCGCCCGCTTGATCACTCAAATTTCTGCATAAATAGATTTCAGCCCTAGCAGATAGCCCCATTGCTGTGGGTTATAAAGAGGAATTTACGGAGAAGCACCCGGTACGGCCTGGCTCCGGGTCGGGACAACAAATGGGTCAGCGGGTAGCAACCCAGAAAATACAGGTGGCAACAAAGATAGCGACCAGAGCTACAGCGGCGATAGCATCTGCGAAATTGTCTTCTTCCGGGGTAACAGCTACTTCTTCCTTCATCGAATTTCTCCGATTACAAATTATTGTTATTCAAAGTAGGTGAGCCGCAGGCAGCGGCATAACAAGTAGAGCAAATTGAGTCTGCAGTTGCAAGGTAGCCCGGGGTTGGATCCTAGATCCGTCCATTTATAGGGACAGGGCCGATCTTATCCAGCATTTAATGACCGATATTACTACGATTGCAATTTGGGTGATTACAGGCTCCCACGCAGAGGGCGCTAACTATATTCGCCAACGCGCCGGCAATTTCCATACTCAATCGAAAATTATCTAAATCGGCAATGCTGCGCATAACCAAAAGATAAACATTGCTGACAAATAGAACCCTGAAAAATACTATGCAATTCTTTTAGTAAAAACTATGTTTTAGTCTCCAAGAGAAGCAAATGTTCCCTTGAAGACCAAATTATCTAACCTGGAAGGTTAATCATAAAGCTTCATTACCTAAATCAGTAATTCACCTAAACTCTAACTAAAGCTTCACTTTGATATCTTTCGGCGGATGACAATGAAATACTACATAGGTGGTATCCGGAGTGTAGTAACATGTAACATCATAGTGATAACCATCGTCTTGCTCATCTTTTTGCACAGAGGGGAACATCTTCTTATTTTCTTGAAGTGTCTTTCCTTTTAACCACTGATCAACAAAGTAATCTTTTGCTATCACTGCAGCAGTCTCTGCACGTGCCTTGTAAAAGGTACTCAGCACCGTATCCGCACTGGGGTTATCCTTATAATAAATCTGGCTTCCATCAGTATTTCTTTGTTGTATATCGTTTTTACTGCAATATCCATGCACTATTTTATCATGCTTAGACTGATAACCGAGCTCAAGATATACCGATACATTCATCGTCAAAATAGAACGGCTACCATTTTCATGGGGCTTTGGATTTTGATAGTGCAAATCAAAATCACCAACAGGGTGAACGGCAGCTCCCATCTCCTCTATATCTTTTGGTAATGACATAACATTTCCTTTTATGAAGTTAATTTAAGTTTTCGCTTCAATCCAAATTACACAGCTTTGTTTCTTATGTGTAATCTTTTCTCAAACAAACATGAGCAATCTCAATATGGGAGATAAGGAAGTTGTTATACAGAGTGAAGCTGTTCATCTTCATAAACACGGAAATTAAATCTTTTCAATTTCCTAATCAGTGTATTCTGGTACCCGTTTGGGCCATCAAATCTTTAAACTAGTTTGTTACCAGCAGTATCTTTGTCTACCAGTCCATTACTATCGCTGATGAGATTCAAAGAGCCTTGGAGATCTTTGCATTCATCCTGTTTACTGGCGGCTTCATCGGATGCATTCAGCTCGATACACTTGATAGCAATCCCTGTGATATTACGGCGAAAGAAACTCTTGATAGTTGCACAGGAGGTACTACGCTCAATCACTTTCTCTACACTGCCGATCTACAAGGTGGTCACAGTGCCTTTGCCATTGTCGTCCACGCGCTTGTAACGGCTGCGGTCCGGGCCGTAGGTGAAGCGCGTATCGTAGCTGCCCTAAGTGACTAGGCTGGGTTTATCAACGACGGTGTACCGCTTACGGCTGTCCAAGTCACTACTTATGTTTCAGTTGTTGTCGCACTGATAGCTGGTATTGCCGGTATCATAGTAGTGCATCTCTTGGGTAACAGTTTGAATACAAGTCTGATAGAGGCATGCTTGGCACAGGCAATTGAAGCCATTCTATTCAATGCTCTTTAGCAAGTCCTAGCTATAGCTGTGATCGCCACAAAGATCGGTTCTTGGCAAAATTATGAAACTCAAAACTTATTACTGAGTTCGAAAAGAGGGATATATCTTAAAAGCAGAGCCCCAACAAGTACTTTGCCGAGGCTATTAAGTAGTGGTTCCGTTAGATAGAAAGTATTATTTAAGCGTAGGGAATTCAATCTCCTCTTTATCACTAGGGACAAAATAAAGATCTAGCTTTCCTCTCTATCCTTTATATCTAGGATGCTCTTCACCTAACTCAAAAATTATTAGAAAGTAATAATCCTTAAGAATAGAGGCCTTACCTTTCTGCTTATAAGGTTCAAACTGGGAGCGCCTTAGATATCTTATTGCAGCTGAATTAAATGCAGCGCTCGGGCTGAAATCTACCACATTAAGATTATTCGCAATTCCTTGCTTACTTATATCTCCTCGAACAAGCACCCAACCTTCTTGGCCTTTATCAAACTCAGTTTTAGGGTAAAGCATTTTCGGTGAAATAGTTCTTCGAATCTTCCACTCAACTCCCCTATTCAGCATTTGTATATTTGGCTTTTCGCTGACAGGCATCACATTTAGTGACATGCAAGAAGCTAGAAAGAGGTAGCACAAGAAAATTGATTTAGTTTTCGATAGTGACACAATCTTAGTTCTCCACTGGTATTACCGGCTTTGGTTACCGCATGGGGGCGTGGCCCACTGTACTCACAGCTACCAACGCCCGTTTTATAGGTGATATTACCGGCATCATCGTAGCGAACCTCTTAAATGGCAGCTTGACTGTCGGCCTGATAGAGGCGAGCGTAGCGCAGGCGGTTGAGGCCATCGTACTCAAAGCTTTCCTTTAGATCCTTGCGGTAACTACCATCACTACTGAGGTCAGTTTTCAAAAGTATTATGATATTCCTCAAGTACAAGACCTGGCGCTGAATTCGGTCAGGGTGATATGCACTAATAACAAAACCCAGGCAAATTACTCTGGCGGGGTTATTGAATAACTGCTCAACCAAATTGAATGATTCATCTTGACGTCAAAAATTCACACTAACCCTAATTATTTCTAATTATTTGAAAGATCTCTAGTGGAGACCTAAATCTATAAAAACATCTTTATCAATCTACTGGACGACAACCGGAATAATCTATCCGTGTATAGTATTCACTATATTTATCAAAAATTTCATCCGGCTTAGAAAAGTCAATTTCAGCAGCATTGACACCCTCCAAGCTTTCAACTTCCAGAAGAAAGCTTTCTTTATTTTTAAACTCCCTAAAGTTCCCCTCTTCCATATTCAAAATAAAATAATTCACTGAATCATTGAGCTTTATTTTATACCCACCATCACACGCAAGCTTTTCAACGCCCAATGTAATACCAACAGCAACTCTACCATCAGACACAATATCTACAATTGTAGGCCCTACAATAATTTCATTGCCGCTAACGATATAAGTATCGTCTACTCTACTTGCAATATATTGATAACCACTTCCCAGCTCATTTCTTGAACACCCCAACATAAAAATGGTCAGAGTTATCATCAAATAAAATCTAATAGAAATATTCATCTTCATATCTATACTCAATTTCAAAAGGAGTTCCTTGGCCATGTTGATCTATCGCAATCTCATTTAACAGGTTTCTTATATACATTTTTATCTGCCCATTAGGATTTGGCTTAACATCAAAATCATACATACCATCATAAATCCTTCCATTTTGCGGGTTTGTTGTAACATGCCCATGAACTTTTAAATCATCTAACGGCCAAGGAACAACAAATTCACCACCTATATCAACCGTTGATAACTCTCTACCATCAACAATCAATGTTTTACCTCCTGCATTTCTCCACCACCAGCGAGCTTCCTTATAAGATAACTCATGCCCAACTCCCGCATGACCATTTGCGAGCATCTTTTGCATACGTTTTTCAAAGCGTCGAGCAATTCTTCCCGCATGGCCAATTTTCTTTTTTGTAGGGCTATGAACCTCATCATTTAAAGCCCTAGAAAAAGCAGCAGTTATAGCCCCATTGGCAAACTTACCACCTGATACCACAGAGGCTGTGCCACCAACGATCGCGGCTGCGATCACCCTCGCCACACTAAAACCAGTATTGCCTGCATCTATTGAGTCGATTCCTCCTGCAAAGGCCTGGGTAACTCCCGCTGCAGCAAAGCCATGCTTAAACTTTCCTCCCTGGGCTTCAGACAACAGACCACCGGCTACCGAGTGGGCGAAGACTTTTGCAGCATAACCATACCCATTTAAACCGGTACCCATAATACCTTTACCAACTACGCCTTTAGTTGCCCAGCCCGCTCCCTGGAAGGCATTACCAATTCCCATAAATGCCACTGCGCTGAAGGCACCAAAAAAGGCCCCTTTAACCGAACCACTTTGGACTGCTCCACCAGCAGCACCGCCGGCAGCGGCCCAACCCACGGCTGCAGCACTGTTTCCAGCTTGCAGCGCGGCAAAAGCCTGCCCCCCGGTATAAATGGCAATTACTACCGCAACTACCGGTTTTACTACCGAATCTCTCCACTTATTCCAAGAACTATACCCAGATGGATCCGTATAAGTCAGCGGATTATTGTGCACATAGGCGTAGCGGTTGTAGCCCTGAACCGAGGTGATTCCATCAATCATTGGATCTGCGGAGACAAAGCGGGCCAGGGTTGGGTCGTAGACCCGTCCATTCATATGGATTAGGCCCACCTCATCCAGCATTTCATGACCGGTATAACCGCGGTTGCTACTCAGGTGATTAAAGGCTCCCACACTGAGGGCGCTAACTGTATTCGCAGGCGCACCGGCAATCTGCTCCCAGCTTAGGGCATTGCGGCGTTTACCCCAGGCATCAAAGCTGTAAACCAGCTTGTTGCCTGCAGTATCTTTGGCAACCTGACCGGTGCTATCGGTAATCACATCCAGGGAACCCTGGAGGTCTTTGTGTAAATACTGGGTGTTGGTGCTGGTGATTTCATCCGATGCATTCAGCTCGACACGCTCGATAGCAATGCCTGCGATATTGCGGCGATAGAAGCTCTTGATAGTGGCACCGGAGGTGCTGCGCTCGATCACTTTCTCAACGCTGCCGATTTGCAGGGTGGTCACAGTGCCTTTGCCATTGTCGTCTACGCGCTTGTAACGGCTGCGGTCCGGGCCGTAGGTGAAGCGTGTATCGTGGCTGCCTTTAGTCGCTAGGCTGGGTTTATCAAAGACGGTGTAGTCCAGCGTACGGCTGCCCGAGTCGCTACTCATGTTGCCGTTGTTATCGTAGTGATAGCTGGTATTACCGGCTTTGGTTACCGCATGGGGGCGTGGGCCATTGTACTCATAGCTACCAATGCCGGTTTTATAGGTGATATTACCGGCATCATCATAGCGAACCTCCTGGGTGGCAGCTTGACTGCCTGCTTGATAGAGGCGCGCATAGCGCAGGCGGTTGAGGCCGTCGTACTCAAAACGTTCCTGCAGGTCCTTGCGATAGCTACCATCGCCACTGAGGTCGGTTTTAGAGAGCAGGTTGCCGATGGCATTCCAGTCGTAATGCAGATTCTGCACTTGACCAACACCGGGATTGATATCCGTGAGGATACTGGTGAGGCGGTGATGTTGTGGATCGTAGGCATAGGTGGTGGTGAGGCCATTGCCGAGCAATACTTCTTCCACCTGGCCGCGCAGGTTCATGCGCTTAACCCGGTAATAATAACCACTATCTGCGGGGGCAGTTACATCACGCACACCCACTTTAAAACCAAATGGGTTGTATACCGTTTCCACACCGCGCAAATAGTCTTTATTATCCTTACCTACTTGCTGGTTACTGGCATCGAAGCTGCGGCTGACGCGGCTGTATTGGTCGTAGGTAACTTTTTCATAAAAGTCCCCTTCGCCATCCAGTACGCCGAGCACAGTGGTGGTCTCGCCCAGACGACCGTAGATATCGTAGTGCAGCAACTTGAGGTAGCTGACATCCTCCATATTGGCATTGCAGCCTGCAGCAATAGCGACAGGTGCCTGGGCTACAGCGACCAGCTTTCCATCGAAACGGTATTTGGAATCACAACCGGGGTCCTGGTCATAGTACCAGCGGCTGAAGTTCTGCAGGGTGCCCGTTTGGCTGTTACTGTCGAAGCTGGTGTAGTCGGCGCGAGTTACCATGCGGCCGAGGGCATCATAGCTCATGGCGGTGCCCTGCCCCTTGGCGTCCTTCTGCCAGGCCAGCTCACCAAATCCTGTGTAACCGTAAGTCCAGGTGCCCTTATCCGGATCTACCATACGGGTCTTGCGGCCGAGATTATCGTACTCAACAAAAGTTGCCGATGTTTCACCGCCGCCGCTGTTTAGGGTGCGCACCTGTTTGAGATTGCCATCGGCATAGTAGCTGTATTGCAGTTTACCGCCGATATTATCGGTAACCTGAACCAACTCACCGAGGACATTCTTCTGGGTTACCTTGGCATGCTGAGCACAGTTCTTAATAGTTTCCGTCAGACCATTAAAGGTAATCGTACTATCGCACTGGCCACTGGGAGCATCCACGTTGGTGGTGCGCCCAAAAATATCGTAGGAGTATGTAGTCCATCGTGGAGAGCCGCCGCTGCTATAAGGTTCGGAGACCCTTTTAACGCGAGACTGCTCATCGTACTGGGTATCGACAAACACTGAATTACCCAGAAAATCCTGAGTTTGTTTACGAATCTCTCGGCCCAGGCGATCGTGGTACGTTACGCTCTTGGCCTGCTCTATCCCGCTAGTGGTCACTTTAAAGTGAGACGGCACTCCGGCTATTGTAGGGCAGCCGCCGCTATCAGCACAGAGTGTGCTCAAGGTAGTAGCATGGCTGCCGGTCTCGTGGTGTTCAAAATAGCGATTGCCGAATGGGGAATAGGCGTAATGCGTTTCCACACCGCTGATATCCAGCACGCGCTGTGGCTGGCCGAAGGGGTCCATCTCCAGAGCTTGTTCGGCGGTCTGTTTAAGTCCGTTCACCCGATTTAATGCGTAGCGGCCATAGCCGTCAAAACCCGTGCGACCGGTACGGCTTTCGCCCTGTGCATTGGTTACCGTGGATGTAATACGATTGCCGAAGCGGTCGTGTTCATAATGGGTATGTAACTCTTGTGCGCCACCTTTAGCTACCCACTCATCGGTTAATAGGCCAGTCAGGTTATCGTAATCGAAATGCGCGGTTCGCTGGATTTGCGGTGCCGCCAGGGCTCCATACCTCTGGGTAGTAACACTACTCTCACGCAAGCGCGCCAAGTGCCAGCGATCACTGTTCACCACATTGTCGTAGGTATTACTTGTGGTTTTGCTCTGCACTAAGTTGTTAGAAGCATCATAGTGCTTCACCGTTACCGAGCTGACATTGCCATATTTAATATCATTGGCTGCGGTGTAGTTGGTGGTTGTTACCACCTTACCCAGATAACTCCCGCTCAGGCTGTAGGATTTATCCTCTGCCTGACTGATATAGAGCATTACCGTTTTGCCCGATACCGGTGCTATGGATTCCAAGGTGTTAATAGAGCAGCTGATCAGGGTGAGCCCACTACCCTCACAGGTAGCCGGGGTTTTGATATTACTGGCATTGGACTCAATCACCTTGGCCGTCTGTGAGGGCATACCGATGAAGGGATAATCCTGACGGTAGTGGGTAGTGGTCTTCACCTCATTTTGCGGGTCATAAGTAGTGACCGACTCAAAACCGAGGAAACCTCGCCCACCACTCTGCATACGCGCGCCGGCGTAGTGGTAATGGGCCTCGACCGTATTGTTACTGTCATTAGCCGCCGGTGCATCGGAGATTACTTTTTTCACCACGTACATCGGTGAGTACAAATCAAATACCGGCGAGCCGCGTCCGAAGTTTAGCTTAAAGGAGCCCTTCTTACGGGTGTAAACATTCGCACTGTCATCATTCAGGCGCGCGTAACGGATTTCTGTTTTTACCCCGAAGCCATTCTCAACAGACTCAAGCACATCCACCGGTTTATCAGTATGCTTGGGCTTAAACACACGTACATACTTGTCTGTAAGGCCCGAACCACTAAAGAAGCCTGAGCGGGTGCGCATATCATCACAGTGGTTTTCCTGCTCATCGCGGTTCGCGCAGTTCTCAACAATTTCAGGGCGACCATCACCGGTCACATCCATCACCAAGTGACTGTGATCATTCGCATCGGCGCCTAACAACAGGCCAGTATCGATAGGACTACCAAAGCCATTGGATTGATTGGGCAGTACATAGAGATACTGGTATTCGTTGTTTTCTTTGTCGTTGGCATTGGGGTAGAGAATGTCCACCAGGCCATCCATATCCCAGTCATACAACTGGATATCTTCATCTACTTGCTTAGGCAGGAAACCTGCGGAGACAAATTTTTCTCCGTTAAAATAGTGCGCACCCCAGGCTATATTTGCATTTAAGCGGAAAAGTAAATCAGGCAGACCGTCACCATTGAGGTCCCCCACCCTATGTTGCACAGAGTCACCCTCGTTCCCATCGGGTAGTCTGCTCGAGAAAACACTCCTATGCCGCCCTCCACTATCCGACATAAGCACAACAAAGTGATAGTCTGTTCTTGACCTAATGCCGTTATAGCAATCTATAGGAAGTTCTGTGCATACCCAGTTCGTTGACATAATCGCGGTCAGGTCTGCAATACCATCGCCATTAAAATCAGCAACGATATCTTCACCGCGGAGTTTTATAGCGGTGCTTTTATTGTATAGACCATCAATTCCCCCGGGCGGGGTAACGGTAGGAAGGAACAAAGATCGCGTAGAATCTTTGCTCACAAATGATAATGCTCCACTACTATTACTGCGCTGCAACTCCCGGATCATTATTTGAGGGGACTGGCTGCTAGAGTGGGTGGAAAAGCCCCGTGTAAAGCGCACAAAGTCGGGTAGGCCGTCGGCATTAAAGTCGTGCATTTGGCCCAACTGATCCTTTTGATAGCTAATTGCTGTGGGGATATCGGTGCTACTAAACCCGCTGCCATTGGATAAATTCACGGCCCAGTGAGTGCCGGTGTCGTCTATCGGCGCATGTAGTAGGTCGTCTTTGCCATCATTGTTGTAATCTAGCAGGTGCCATTCCCTACGCTCATTGGCGCGAATGCGCATCTGTCCAGATTGCAGCGACAACTCACCCCCGACAGTGCCCAAGGCAACGCGAATATACCGTTTTCCATGACTGCCGTCGTAACGGATAAACACCAGGTCTGTGAGACCGTCGCCATTGATATCCCCATATTTACCGCCCTCATAACCTGAGTGGAAGATATTGGGGTTGGCTGCAGCGCTCACCATGCCTGCCCCAGCGGACTGGGCATAGGTAAATATCGTGGGTCTGCGACAGTTACCCTGGACACACTCCTCAACCTCTTCCAGGAGCAAACGTCCTGTAGCGCTTTTCTGGTAACTGAAGTTGTAGCGGCGTAATTCCACCGAGTCCGCACTGGAAGTAATGGCGGTGAGTCGGCGGGTTGCTGCGGTCTTCTGCCCGAAGAGGTAGCCATAGCGTTTATCGCTACGATTTGTATCGTAGTGGAACTGAATCCGATTCAGCGCTGTATAGTGACCATTCGCGGAGTAATCGACCGCTTCAATCAGGTGTTCACCGAGTGCGGTGTCTTTCAGGTAGCTGTATTCGATACGGTTACCAACACTGTCCTCTTGGGTATTTAAATACCAGGTCTTCTCCTGCTGCGCATCTGCGTTCATACCGTAATAAGAGACAGAGCCATCCTTACGGTACACTTCAAAGCCTTGGCCACTGCCAGTGGCACTCGAGACCAACCGTACACGCACGAAGCTATCCACACTTGTACGGTACTCACTGCCGAGGCTGCCATACTGACCAGACACGAGCTTCAAACGCTGGCCATCCAAACAGAACCGATCGAAGGCACTGCCATTAGCACCGTCTTCTTCAAACGTTCTGCGACAGGCAGTGATAACGGACAGCCCACTGATACCCCAGCCAACTCCTAGAGGGCCGTTATTACCGGAACTGCTGTATGTCACACTGAGCGCCGGTGTACTGCCACCGGATGAAGGACCCACCTGGAGCGGAATGGTATAAGTCGCCGCGCCAGATTCAGTCACGCGGAACTCCCCCGGCAATATGCCGACACGATCGGAAGCCAACACACGAGGGTCGGTAGTAGACAGTGTTGTGGCCTTATAGGGAGGCACCTCCACCGTTACCGGTGGCGGAGTTTGGTCAACCTGAACAATATCTGTGGCAACCGTATTTGAGCAGCTACTGAAACTCGATACCTGGTTGCAGGCACGGACCTGATAGGCAAAAAAGCCGTTATCCAGCGACAGCGTTTTGCTCAAATGCTTGAGATCTGTGTGCTTAATTGGGGCGGCTTTACCCCAACTTACCGGCCCCTCTGCAGAAGATGCGGTACCGGCAATAATTTCATAGCGCACGACCGTACCGCTGGCACTCCCCCAAGTGAGATCAACCTCACCGGAACGCGAGAAACTTGCCGATAGGTTAGGAGATTTGGGCGCACCTGGGGTTTTGGCGACGATGACAGATTGGGCACTGCCGGCCGCGGAACAGGTACGCAAATTACAAGCTATCAAGTAGTAGCTGTAGCTGCCGTCATCGCGCTTGAGCGTGGTACCGGTGAGAGGCGCGGGCTTGGCAGAGCTGGTTTTGAGCTCTTTAAGGAACTTACCGTTCTCGTAAAGTTTGTACTTGTAAACCTGCTGGCTGGAACGATCACTCCAGTTCAGTTTAAGTGAACCGGTAACACTATTGCCTATGGCATCCAGCGCCGGGGCTGTGGGTACCGGTTGGTTCCGGACAGTAACAGCGACAGGGGAGCTCCAGCTGGCACTGCAGCCGGAAGAATTGCAGTTTTTACTACGAAGCTCCCAGCTGCCATCGGCGAGGCTGGTGACAAAAAAGGTACTGCTAGTTGCTGTGCTGTAACTATTATCCGCAGGCCAGCTGCTACCGGCTTTACGTTTCTGCCAATGCACTTTCTCAATGGGGCCAGAGCTATTGGAAGTCAGACTTACGGTGCCATCATAAGATTGTGAACTCCCTATAGAGAGCGTGGTCTGGTTGGGTGCAATCACTACAGTAGCTGACACCGAGGCAGACCCTGCCTCATCAGGCTCAGAGCAGTTAGGAAATGCCCCCTGCAAGCAAACATCGCAATTGTATTGATAGTGGTAAGTACCACTGACATTTAACGTTTCACGAAAAACCTCACCTGGACCATAGTTTGTATTGCTAACAACTGCAAAACCTCGCCTTAAAGTACACCGCTGCGCTTTTGGCCAGTCAGTGTTAAATAGCAAAGTAACTACACCAGTCTTAGAAACAGACTGAACAACTAGCTCAGAAAATCGTACAGTAATGTCTTTTTTACTCGTCCAAGCACTACAGGAATCGACATTCTTATAAGTACTGCAAGCCTTTACCCGGTAAGAGTAACTACTGTTTTTACTATAAGTGAATGTCTTACTGGTCGATGAAAGACTCCAACTTCCAGAAGTACTGCCTGTCTGCTCCAATAAGTACTTTGTTGCCCCTGAAACGGCACCCCAACTAACCCTATAGTTTCCATTAGAGCTAGCACCTGGCACTACAAAATTCGACGGTACTGCTGGTGCACGGGAAACAATGACATCACCAGAACTTTTAAACGAGCCTGTCAAGCTGCCCTCAACGGCTGCTACTCGATACCTGTAGGTGCCTGTTCCACGCCCACTAAAGGTTTTACTAGTGAGCGTACCAGTGTAAATTCCGCTCCACGAGCCGCCATTTTTCTGTTCCTGTAAAACATATTTAGCGGCACCGGAAACTGCTTGCCAGGAGATTTTTACACTTCCGTTAGTGCTAGATGAAGGAGTGCTAATAGACGCAGGTGTTCTTACAACTGTGATCGCGCTGGAATAAGTATAATAACTACAACCGCTAAAACACGCTTGAACCCGATACTCATATTTTCCTGTTGTGCGCCCAGTCAGCGCCTTCGAATTTGAGCTCCCATGGTAGGGACTGCTCCAAGAACCCCCATCCTTGCGCTCCCACAAGATATATCGACTTGGTTTTGTTGTTGGTGACTTCCAGCTAACAGTGAAACTTCCTGAGGTATTAGTAGCCGGTAAGGAAACAACGCCAGGCTTCACAATATTGACATTAACATTATGAGAGCCGCGAAAAATCATATCACCGGGTTCAAAACATTCACCATTGCGCCCAGGCTGTAAGCAGGCTCTACCCCCGTAGAGTTTAATCGTGTACTTACCACTTGAAAGGGTGAATGTTTTTGTACCTCCGCGGGGACTTGTTGAATAAGTGCCATCATAAGCCCCATCCCTGTATACTCTAAATTCGGCTTCTGATGCTCGTGAAATATCTGTGTACGAGATAACAACCTTTCCTGTAGAACTGGATGAAGGCCCAGAGATCCCAGCATAAGCCAGCGAGGTCGTCAACAAAGAAAACAAGTAGAAGAAAAATACAGCAAAAAATAACTTCCAATCCTTGGACACATCAACCCCACAAAAAGACTAAAAATGAAACACACGAAATTGTGGCTAGCTTAACTTAAATCACTACAAAAAAAAGAGATAAAAGTTATAAAAAATGTATGAATTTATCCAATTGTCAGGCTGGTATTAAGGTTGTTAGATTTGCCCGGTGACGGCATTACTACAAGTTGTCAGGGTATTCATACACCCACAAGTTGCATTTACATTTTTACTGGAGCTTGGCCACCCCCTACGATATCTTGAAAACCGTATAATCCCGAATGTAATACACCTTAAAACCTCCCGAAGATAGCCCATCAAGCATTTGACCTTTCTTCTCCATATCTTCTAGGGCTGCAGCCGAAAAATGCACTCAATAGAGAGTACCGATCACCCCCACCCGCTTCAGCCTTGCATACAACTCACCTGGATTAGCGGACCAACATTTATAAGCAATTTTTTATAGTCCAACCTGTTAAAAATTTTTTGGGACTTCATGAAATGAAAGAATCGAAAAAATGTGAAGAAAGCTCAACAAGAAAAACTGTCGAAAGCCAAATATTTCAAACTTTTCAAGCTAGATTTACAAAACGACTATCCGTAACAGCCCTACCCCTCCTAAAAAATTAATGGATACAATAATCAAAACGAAGGTACCGATAACGCAAACGAGATTTCAAGAATGAAGCATTGGAGATAATAAAGGGAGCGACGAAATCGGGAAACCAGGCCGATGGAGTTCTACTGGGCTATTCACAGCCCTCCCTTTCCGGCCAGATACCGGGAGGAGCCTCAATGCCGGCTAGGTTGAAGTCCACACCCCTTACCCCTGAAGCCTTCACTAAATATTGATTACTATGCTTTGAAAATATCAACAGAATTTGGGGCATTAATTGGGCCACAGGTATAGTGAGCGATCATAATCGGTAGGCCATCTTGTAAGAATCTCTTGCACTACACTCATGCAGCACCTCATTTTGGCGCACATCGCTAAAAGCATCGTGTGTACCGAAAGCTCTGATAAGAGACAAAGGTGTGCCCACAATCTACTTCATATCAATTCCCTTATTGCTATTGAGGATGCGTTACTTTCGCAGAGAATACACGAGGGGACTCCTAGGAATGCAATCCTGCGAGAGCCGCTATAGCCACCCGGCCAATAAAATCAGACTTACAGCAATCCAGAACCGACATACCTGAGCATCTCCCCCAGAGATTCTTAAACCAGCAACCTCCATAACCAGCTCATGACCATTATCGAAGTCCGTAAGGTGGACAACGCAGAAACCCCCTCCATTGGTGCTCCTTGGCTTCACACGAGTTACCCTGACTAACCCTCAGAAAAGCGTTGTCGCTATACTCCACAGGTACAACCGCAATCAAATATGATCAACGGGAACAGAAAACGCTTAATTGCCGGTTCTCCTAAGCCAGCGGTACTGTCTTATAACTGTTGGTTACAGACATAGCGGAAAATATTGTTATTTATTGCATAAGCGTACTGGTATGTTAGGCGCCAGCGGAGAACCATCCGGGGCTTGCCCCTCTCTCCACCATCCGCGCACAAAGGCAATGGAATCAAGCTGTTATGTATCGATACGACGACCGGGATCGCGCCATCATCAATGATCGCGTTGCCCAGTTCCGCGGCCAGACGGAACGTTACCTCGCCGGCGAGTTGAGTGAGGAACAATTCCTGCCACTGCGCCTGCAAAATGGCCTCTATATTCAGCGACTGGCCCCCATGTTGCGCATCGCCGTGCCCTACGGCCTGCTCAATAGCAGCCAGCTGCGCCGTCTCGCCCGCGTCAGCCGAGACTACGATAAAGGGTACGCTCACTTCACCACGCGCCAGAACCTGCAGTACAACTGGCCCCAGCTGGAAGATGTCCCAGCTATTCTGGCCGAATTGGCTGAAGTGGAGATGCACGCTGTACAGACCAGCGGTAACTGTATCCGCAACACGACTTCTGACCCCTATGCGGGCATCGCTCTCGACGAGATTGCCGACCCCCGCCCCTACTGCGAGCTAATCCGCCAATGGTCCACCTTCCACCCGGAATTCGCCTTCCTGCCGCGCAAGTTCAAAATCGCGGTTAGCGGTTCCGAGCAGGACCGCGCTGCGATTCGTGTACACGATATCGGTGTGCAGATTGTGAAGCGCGGCGAAGAGATTGGCTTCCAGGTGCTTGTCGGCGGCGGTCAGGGCCGCACGCCGGTTATCGCCGAAACCATCCGCGATTTCCTGCCGGAGGAAGATCTGCTCTCCTATCTGGAGGCGATTGTACGGGTATACAACCAGCTGGGCCGTCGTGATAACAAATACAAGGCGCGCATCAAGATTCTGGTGAAAGCCCTAGGCCCCGAAGAATTTGGCCGCCGCGTGGAAGAAGAGTGGCAGCACATTAAAGACGGGGTAGAGAAATTGACCCCAGAAGCTCTGCAGTGGGCCAAGTCCTTCTTTACCGAGCCTGACTACAAGAGCTTTGATGGTACAGCCAGCGAGGCAGCCCTGCAGCAGCAGGCTGATAGCGACAAGGCTTTTGCGCGCTGGCTGGAGCGCAATACTTACCCTCACCGAGTACCGGGTTACCGTGCTATCAAGCTCTCCACCAAGCCAACGGGTGTGCCCCCTGGTGATGTCACCGACCGCCAGCTTGAGGCCATCGCCGATCTGGCCGATGCTTACAGTTTCGGCGAAGCCCGTGCCACCCACGACCAAAACGTGGTATTGGCCGATGTGGAACAGGGCCAACTGTACGAACTGTGGCAACAGGCGCGCAAACACGGCTTCGCCACACCCAATATTGGCACTCTCACCGATATGATTTGCTGTCCCGGCGGCGACTACTGCTCCCTGGCCAACGCCAAGTCGATCCCAGTCGCCGAAGCCATTCAGCGCCAATTCGACGATATGGATTACCTCTACGACCTGGGCGATCTGAATCTGAACATTTCCGGCTGTATGAATGCCTGTGGTCACCACCATGTGGGCCATATCGGCATCCTCGGTGTGGACAAGAAAGGCGAGGAGTTCTACCAGATACAACTAGGCGGCAGTGCTTCCAACGAAGCCAGTCTGGCCAAGGTACTGGGCCCCAGCTTCTCTCGTGCAGAAGTTACCGGGGTGATCGGCAAGATCCTCGATCTCTACATCGAACAGCGCCAGACAGAAGAGCCCTTTATCGACACCTATAACCGCATCGGCCTGCAGCCCTTCAAGGAGAGAGTCTATGCCAAAGCCAGTTAAGCTGGGCCCACAGCCGGGCAACCCCTCCGAGCTAATTCTCAATGGTGAGGTCAGCGCCAATGATTGGCAGCTACTACCGCAACTGGAGGAAGAGGGAACCATTGATCCAAATACCCTGCCCTCCGGCAAGCTGATCCTACCGCTGCGCCAGTGGTTAGCCCATCGGGAGGCCCTGGCAGAACGCAGTGCAGAAGTAGGGGTCTGGATAGACAGCGACGAAGGTGCTGAGCTTATCGGCAACGAGGCGAATAATTTTCCGTTGATCGCAGTTAACTTCCCGGCATTTGCCGATGGCCGTGGCTTTACCGCCGGCCGTATGCTGCGCGAGCGCTTTGGCTTTAAAGGGGAGCTGCGTGCGGTGGGTGGCTTTATGCGCGACCAGCTCACTTACCTGCAGCGCTGTGGCTTTAACGCCTACGCCTTTGAAGGCAACCAATCCCTCACCAGCCTGAAAGAATCCCTACAGGATTTTGGGGACAGCTATCAGTCCGGTGTAGATCAACCTCTGCCAATGTTCCGCAGACGCTTCTAAGGTCGATACTCGACTGAGTGTGCCCCTGTCCACATTGGCAAGGGCACACTGCTTCTACCCCGGCATTGTCCTCTTCTATTTCCCCAATTAAATACCTTGCCTGAACCCCCTCACAAATCTCATATACAGAAAACCGAGGTCGACCCAAGCCCTTTCCAGCTTCCCTCCTATTAAGCACCAACCAAACCAACTAGATCGCCGCGTCGAGAAGTGCCAACCCATTACCATAAACAACATCGGGCCCAGCCCCCGATACACGAAATGGTATCTGATTCAAATCCCCACCGAGCGTACTAATAGCAAGCGCCACCCGCTTCAATTCCCGGGCACCTGGCCTGTAGTGGCCACTGTGGTTATTGACCTCAAGTATTTGATAACCAGCACCCAGCACAATGGTCCCCGCCCCCAACACCGACCCACCAGCCAGAAATGAGGAATGATGGAAATGACCTAAATTTTTTCTTCCGACATAGAAATTACGCTGTGAATCCACAACATAAATTATGTTGCCCGCAGTGTTTTGCAGGATACCCAGCTCAAACCTTCTTTGCGGAGGAATAACCAGCATGTTTCCTGTAAATGTGGCCAGATGTTTCTGCCTATCCCGGTCGGAGAGATAGCGGACATTGCCATTACGGCCATGGGTCGCCTGGTGGTTGGGATGATGAACTTCCGGCCAATAAGGAGTGGCTACCATTTTTGCCCCCCTTGAGCGACCTAAAAGCCCCAGCGTTTTCAATGTAGAACGCAAATGTCTCCAGCGACTTCTTGCTCTCTGTCTTTTCTCTGCCTCAGTCATAAGATGCTTCCTTCCATCCGGTGAATAAAGTTGAAACAGGGGATCTCCCTAAAGTTCACTGAAAGAATATGGAAAGCAGCATGAACAACTAATGAACACTATGAGTTTTAAAATGTCTCAATGTGGAAATTACCCTTCACCTGTAAGACCATGTAATGGCAGCCAGAAATTTTTAAACCATTATTTAAAAGAGAGTCATGATAAAAGCTGGCCTCCCATGAAATAGAAAGAAGAAAACTTGATGCTTGAGTTGCATTTACAATACAAGCAATATCTACTGAGAAAACTACAGGATGCTTAACCAAACCATTTACATCCATCCGGAATGGTGAAATTGTTCAACTGTCCCCTGAAAAAGTAGCGCCAGGACCACCGGTAAGCGCCCTAATTCCAAGCGGTAGAGCTATGCCAACCAAAACAAAAGTCTTTGTTGATTTTTTGGAAAATGAACTAACTTAAGCTCGAAAAAAATAGAACTGAAAAGCCGAGAATAAAATACCCACTATCCAAGCTGAATCAGCCAGGCCCCAAACTTTAAAGAAATATCACTTAAGATTTACACCAAGCACCCAATGAAAAACCTTATCAAAACTTTGCAAATCTAATTTAGGTCGTTCTTCAATTGAGTTAGCCACTCCGCGATCCAGCTTGGCATTAATCCAATCATCAAGTTGAGCATCCAGAATCACAAAACTGCCTTCATCCAACCCTTTTTTCTGCTCAATCAAATTGAGTATCAGCTTGAATAGCCATTCCTCTTGATCATCCTCTAGTAATTCTTCGCACATTTGCATAAAGTTGACTGGAGGGATTGACAGAAATCTTTTTATATAAAGTACATTCAGAATTGAGCGTATTACATATAACAGCTTTTTAACCTTAATTTCCTTAACCCCTGCGTCCTTTTCTTGCACAAATTTTGTATAACAGTTAAACCCCATGCTGATATAGTGATGCGCTAAGGCCCGCGGCTGCCAACACTTGAGTGCCAGGCTCCGAAGTTCATCCAAAACCTCTTGCCGTTTGAAATACACTTTTGGTGAAAACAGCCACTCGATTAATGTCGGATTGCTGCCCCTTAACAGTCCCAGGGTTTTATTGATATCCCAGCCAACAAGGTCAAGCTCATCCCCCAAGGTCTTATCGAAAGGCACTTCTACGACATCTCTTGGAGTCCCAAGTGTCAAATAGTGGTTAAGATCTCGCTTGTAAATAAAACGTACATCCCAATCACTATCCGGCGACTCAAAGCCCCACGCCCGACTACCAGACTCACAGGCATATAAAATTTCTATACCTTTCTCAGCTTCAAGTGCTTTTAACTTTTCTTGTACTACCAATTCCATCAATTTCTCTCTACCAATCTACCATGGGCAATGGACAAAAGTTACTATTCAAGAGAGTGACACTGCCTTTGAAATGCCACTATTAGCCCCTTCAACGTAGGAAGTCACCACACGATGAATACTTGCATATACCCTACTCTACTTACCGCCCCTTTTCTGCACCTTGTAGCCACCAACCAAATACCCCAGCAACTATCCGATAAGCACTGGGATAGAGATCAAACCAATCAGTAATCAGCGGTCCTGCTTAAAATGCACATCAAAGTGAACTAATGCGGTATAAGCAACTGCACCCATCATTACAACAATGACAAACATTACAAGCCAAGTGACAAAATTTGCTGACAAATTCAAACCGCAGCTTTTACAGACACATTTTATCGAGTTGAGACCACTACACCAGCCAATCAGAGAGATAGGCTTCTCATTACAATCGGGACAATTTTTCACTGTTACTCCAACACCTAAATCTAGCCATAGCCTGGCAACCGAAAACTAAAATTATATTGGATATCCTTCAATACCAATACTTCTGCCCCCCATAGCCAGGCGGCCTAATCTCAATCAAAAACGCCTTCCTGCCCATAAAAGGCGAAACATCTGCTATCATCGCGCCCGCAAAAACCTAAGGGGTGGCCAAGGCCTGAGATGCAAAGGGATCAAGAAGATCACCTTAAGCAAACCCTTGAACCTGATCCGGTTAATACCGGCGTAGGAATAGGTAGGCGTGCCAAAGCCCTCCCCTCGTCGCTCTCCGGGTCTCTTTCATTAGTGTTGATTCGAGAGAGAACCATGAAAAAACTGTTCACAATCCGCCCGATTGCTCAATCTATCGGCCTTGTGGCTGGCCTGTCCGCTGGGCTAGCAATGGCCGCTAAGCCCATGGAGGGCGGGCTTGAGGAAGTGGTAGTGACAGCTCAATTACGTGATACCAACCTGCTAGATCTACCCGGCAGTGTCAGTGTAATCGGCACCAGCAGTATTGAGGCGCGCGGAGCTGGCAACCTGGACCAACTCCTGAACATGGCACCTAATGTCAATTTTTCTACGGGCGCCTCACGGGGGCGCTTTATCCAGGTTCGCGGTATCGGTGAACGCAGCCAATTTATCGACCCAGTAAACCCTTCAGTCGGCTTGGTTATTGATGGTATCGACTTCACAGGCCTTGGCCTGGCCGCCAACACCCTGGACATAGAACAAGTCGAGATTCTACGAGGCCCGCAAGGCACCTTGTATGGCGCCAATGCCCTAGCAGGCCTGGTCAATATGCGCAGTGCCGCGCCCACTTCAGAAACAACGGGCAAAGTCTCCGCCGAGTTGAGCGAATACGGTGGTCGTAGCCTAACCGCCATTGGCAGCGGCAGCCTGACTGAGCAGCTTGGCTACCGTATAGCCGCCAGCGAGCGAAAGTCCGACGGCTATATGGAAAATCAGTACCTGGGCCGTGATGACACCAACAATATTGATGAATCCGTACTGCGCGGTAAGCTGGCCTATTCTCCCAGTGACGATTTAAAACTCGGCCTCACCCTTTTCTACCTTGACGCCGATAACGGCTACGATGCCTTCTCTCTATACAATACCCGCAAGACCCTCTCCGACAAGCCCGGTCGGGACCAGCAGGAAAGCTGGGCTGGCGCTTTAACTGGGCAGTGGTCTGGTAACGAGAATTTCACTCTTGAAGCCACCCTAAGCCATGCCAATTCCGATACCGAATACGGATACGATGAGGACTGGAGCTATATCGGATTTCACCCTTGGGAATACAGCCAAACTGACAATTACCAGCGGGACAAAGACAACACCAGCCTGGATTTACGCCTGCTCTCCACTGAAAGCTCCAAACTCTTTGCGAGGCGCACTAGCTGGGTACTGGGGGTTTATCATCGTCATGAGCAAGAAGACCTCCTGCAGACTTCAGGAAAAACTGAAGGCACAATCACGGAATACAGTTTTTTTAGCAGTGAGTTTGATACCAAAAACAGCGCTGTTTACGGACAGCTGAGCACCACACTAACCGACACTCTCAACCTGATTACCGGGCTTCGCCTGGAAAAACGCAGCGCGGATTATTCTGATTCCTATTCCACTAAGGCAGATAGCAATGAGGATTTATGGGGTGGAAATATAACCCTGGAATATCATTATTCTGAAGACACGCTACTGTACGCCACCGTTTCACGCGGCTATAAGGCAGGGGGTGTGAACGGTGCGATCATCGCAGAGTTCGCGGGTAATGAAGACACTTACAGGGAAATGTTCGAGTTCGATACAGAGCATTTGCTTAACTACGAACTCGGCGCTAAAGGCAACTGGCTGGATAACCGCCTACAGGCGCAGCTAGCGGCTTTCTACCAAGACCGCAGCGATGTTCAAGCCAAACAATCACTCTTTAATCCAGAAAGTAAAAAGTTTAGGGAATACCTGGGCAATGCAGCAGGTGGTGAAACTTTCGGCTTTGAGGCGGAAATAAATTTCCAGGCCACGGATACTGTGCGCCTCTTCGCTTCTGCAGGCTGGCTAAACGCCGAGTTTGTTAACTTTATAAGCAGCACCCACGTGGATACAGAAAAGGATGAAGAAACCGGCACGGTACTATCTCCGGTAAATCTGGATGGACGTGATGTAGCTCATGCGCCAAGCTATCAGTTCTTCACTGGCACCGAGATTGATCTTAGTGCTCACTGGGTACTGCGTCTGGAATTGGAGGGCAAGGATGAGTTTTATTTCTCCAATAGCCACAATGAAAAATCCACTGCATACGAGTTGCTCAACGCCCGCCTCACTTATCGGGCTGATAACTGGGAAGTCTCTCTTTGGGGGAGAAATCTGGCTAATGAAGACTATTACACCAGAGGTTTCTATTTCAGTAATGATTATGGCAACAATCCAGCCAATTTCTACGCTCCTGAACCTTACTATCAACAGGGTGAGCCCCGCATTGCCGGTGTAACCGGTACTTATACTTTCTAATAGGACACCTTGTAATTTAGCAAATAGCCAATGGTTAACGCCCGTGAATTATCAGATACATAGCTATCTGATAATTCACGGACTTAATCGGGTTGGATAGATAGGAGCCAAGGATAGTTACCCCCTGGATCTCGGTGAATAATGAGAAAAGCTATGCAGCTCTCCGCAGAAATCAGCATGTACCCCCTCAAAGATGAGTACATACCCAGTATTCGAGCCTTTATTGAACGCCTGAATAGCCATTCAGGCCTGAGAGTAATCACTAACACTATGAGCACTCAGGTATTTGGCGAATATGATTTGCTAATGGATGTTCTCAAAATAGAAATGCGCAAATCCTATGAGCAGTTTGGACGCGCTATTTTTGTTTGTAAATTTATTGATGGCGACCTAGCCCCGGCAAAACCCCATGCTTAACTCAGAGTTCCTAGAAATTCTGCGCACCTCAATTGCAGCCATGTCTCTTTGGGAAGTGGCAGCTGTTGTTCTCGCCCTTGCTTACCTGTTATTGGCGATGCGCGAGAAAATCAGCTGCTGGTATGCTGCCTTTATCAGCACGGCAATCTATTTAGTTTTATTTTGGGATGTCAGCCTGCTAATGGAATCAGCACTGCAAGTGTTCTACCTGGGCATGGCGATTTTTGGCTGGTGGCAATGGCGTCATCACGAGGATAAAAACAAAGATTTAAGAATTCATCGCTGGTCACTGCAAACCCACTTGATAGTGATTAGTGGTGTTTTCCTGCTAACCCTGGTATTCGGTTATCTGCTAGATAACTTTACCAGTGCCGCCCTACCCTATCTCGATTCTTTCACCACTTTGGGAGCTGTGGTGACCACCTACATGGTGACCCGCAAAGTTTTGGAGAACTGGATCTACTGGATTGTAGTGGATGGGGCCTCCATCTACCTTTACCTGGATAGAGGGCTCTACCTGACTGCGTTCCTCTTTTTGCTCTACGTGGTATTGGTTGTTATTGGTTTTTTCCAGTGGAGATCCATCTACAATAAGCAAAATCAGGCCGAGCAGCCCGGGCTAACCTCTTTAACGGGAAAACAAGCCTCCGCCGCTTTACAGTAGCAATTCGCCCTCTCTATACCTATGCGCCAAAGCCTAAGCGACATCATTCCCTGCGACTGGCATCAGTGGAGCCAGTCCAGGCCTAGGTTTATACGGACCTTGGCAGGTGGGCAGACCAATCGAACCTATTTAGTTTCATCAGGGGAAGAGCTCCTGGTTATTCGCCATAACTCCCCACTTAGCCAAGCGCTGGATCTCGACCGAGTAACAGAGGCCCAAGTCCTCAACCAGGCCACTCGCGCCGGGCTCTGTGCTCCCCTTGTCTATTGTGACCCTCAATATCACTATTTGGTAACAAGGTTTATCCAAGGCCAGCCCTGGCACAAAGAGGGCCCCAGCGCTTTGGAGCGACTTGCCAAACGGCTTAATAGTATTCACTCTCTCCCGCCGGTTAAGAACCAACTGGATATTGAGCAGAAAATAGACCGCTATTGGTCATCGATTAATACTCAAGCAAATTTCTACCCACGTCTTAAACAATTACACCGTGAACTATCCAGCAGTATTAGCGCTTTAAAGGCTGTAAGTGATACTCCCGGTCTCTGTCATAATGACCTAACCAAAGAAAACCTGATCGAAAGTACCAGCGGGGAGCTAATCGCAATCGACTGGGAATATGCTTCCATGGGAGATCGATTTTATGACCTTGCTGCTTTGATTGAAGAGCACCAACTGTCCCCTGCTGAGCAACAACAGCTACTGGTCAATTATCTCCATCGCCCACCAAATGGAGATGACAGGCAGCGCCTGTACCATTGGCGGCTAATCTATAAATATCTATGTGTACTTTGGCATGCACTGCAATGGAGTGCAAAAAAAATCCCCGGTGACTCAAGCACCATCGAATCTCAATGCCAGGCGATATTGGAGTTAGCTGTATCCCGGCCGGCTTAGTAGCCCCTTAGTAAACCCACCTCATCAACCCGACGAAAGCCCTGCCGAGCCCCCAAATGAACATAACAGGAATTAAAGGGGATCCTATATGGGTGAAGCCTTCCTAAACAATACAGCTCAAGATACCAACCACATAAGATCAGTATTGACCGGCCATTGCTTTGCAAAGATATAATCACTGCAGACCTGCACAGGTTTACATCAAAATGCACGAGTATAGGGAGATACACATTATGACCAGAACTTTCTTCGGCTTGCTACTCCTCTTCGTCACCGCCAGCTGCTATGCCGACAAGAGGCCTGAAGCTTTTAACACCATCGACAAACTTTTTGCCGCCATGTCAAATTTTGATCATCAGGCAATGAGAAGTACGGTTACTGATTCATTCATCCTTTTAGAGCATGGGGAGATCTGGACCATAGAGGATCTTGTTAATGTTGTTAAGCCCGCTGGTTACACCCGAACGAATTACTTCAGCATCATCAACTACGAGCAGCAAGGCGAATTACTGACTGTCAATTATTGGAACAAAGCCAACTTTACCCAGAAAAACAAAAGCGAGGATGTTATCTGGCTGGAGAGTGCCGTCCTAGCCAAGGTAGATGGGAACTGGTTACTCCGCCAAATGCATTCTACCCGACTACCAGCTGGTAAAACGCCCGATGAAGTAACCTTTATCAAGCAAAAACTCTAACTTTAAAGTTAAGCTCAATGTGCTGGTCTTAGGGCCAGCCCTACATTCACTGTAGAGGCTGCAGCCAATACCGTGTCTTTTCCTATCCACTGCAGCATCATGTAAAATAAGCCGAACTATACGATACATAGTGCTTATTATCCCAAGAGGCGGCCCCATGAAGCTAAAAGTGTACCTTTCCGGTGAAATTCATTCTAACTGGAGAACCCAAATTATAGAGGGTTGCAAGAATCTAGGGTTAGATATCACCTTTTCATCCGCAGTGACTGATCACGATGCCAGTGATGCGGCGGGTGATGGCCTTGGTGAAGAGTCCAACTCTTTTTGGCGTGATCATAAATCGGCCAAGGTTAATGCCGTCCGAATCAAACACTCTATTGAGAACTGCGACCTGGCGATCATTCGCTTTGGAGAAAAATATAAGCAGTGGAACGCCGCATTCGATGCCGGTTACTGCGCAGCTCTGGGAAAGCCTTACATCACCCTACACGATGAATCCCTGGTTCACGCCTTGAAAGAAGTCGATGGTTCAGCCCAAGCCTGGGCCCAGAGCCCTGCACAAGTTATCGATATTCTGAAATACCTCACTACCCAGGCTTAACGCCATATGTCACCAGCGCCGGCCAATAACCGGCGTGGTTTGTCGTATAATCGCTCACCTTCATTTTCCCCACTCTTTTTAATCTGTAGCTACTTATGCCTGGAGTAACTGATCGGTTTTCCCTTGATATGACCTATTTATCCATTAGCATTTCATACCAACATCTTCATGTTTTGCTATATCCCACTGTGTTCAACCAATCCATCAATAGATGGCGCAGACATAAACCGAGGCAAGGATACTGACCTTAAAGGCCACAAATGTACGATTCATATAATTAAACTCAGGAGATCAATCAAAAGGTTCTGGCGGGTTTCCCACGATAAACGCTTACATCCTCAATCAGGAGCAACCTTATCAGCTATCGGCCACCCCAGTAGCTTGGAGAGTATCATGAGAATAAGTAAAGAAGTCTGGAAGGGCCAAGCCGCATATTCCAAAACACTGTTATGGCTATATGATTTTTGGGTGTTATTTTTATCAAATCGCTTTATTTGGCGCTGCCCTACACCAATAATTCTTCAGAAATTTGATGAAAATGTAAGCGTCAACCACTTGGACGTGGGTGTCGGCACTGGCTATTTTATGGATAAATGTCATTTCCCCTCAGCTCATATCAGATTGGCACTTATGGATTTAAACCAGAACTGCTTGGATATCTCAGCAAAGCGTGTTGCAAGATACAAACCTATTCTATTTCACACAAACGTACTGAGTGAAATGCCTAATGATATAGAGCCATTTGATTCCATTTCTGTTAATTATTTATTCCACTGCTTACCGGGGAGACTATCAGAAAAGCTTATTGCCATAGATTATCTTAATAAACTACTCTCAGGTCATGGCACTATCTTTGGCTCTACAATTTTACATGAAGGTGTTTACAAAAGTGCAATCGCCAAACGATTAATGACCTTCTACAACAAGAAAGGAATATTCTCTAACACCCTAGACAGCCAGAAAGATCTGGAGAATTTCCTGCAAAGTAGATTCTCAGAATATTCAATAGAAATTCGGGGCTGTGTTGCACTTTTCTCGGCAAAGAACAAGCGATAAACCCAGCTCCCAACAATTGCGAGAAAACTTGGTAAATATTACTTCATCATTAAGGCCACCTCTCTCCTTGACTTCCTCCTATGTGAAGCAGCAGTATTATTCTATTGTTTGTTCACACCCTTTTGCCAAAGGCCTTCCTGATTTAGATCGTGATACGCTAGCCAAACTGTGGAAGCCCCAGCTCCGATCTTGGCGCTCATAAGGCGTGCATTGTCATAGCCATTGAATGGAACATCAAAAACTGATCCCGGATACTCATATTTACAAGCCACTTCTCCTTGAGACCAGTCCGCATCCGCAGCAGTAATCTTCCAGTCACCTTCATCACGGCAAGCAAAGCGATAGCTTTTGGAGCACACCACATCATTAAAACGACCGTTCGCCTTTGAAATAGCGCAATGCTCATTGCCATTCCAGTTGTTCGGCTCCGTACTTTCCCAAGACCAGAGTAGGTCTTCGGGCTCAAGATGCCCCGCACTACTATCACCATTGAACCAGAACATTTCAAATATATTGAGCCCACAGGAAAGATAGCTTTTTACATTAGACTCAGTGATTTCTTTGTCTTGCGGCCCTTTACCACCACTACCAATGCCATAAAGAGTGCTTGGATCGTGTAACCGCGTCATTTGCTTGCTTGCCGAGGTTGTCATTAACTCACAAGTATTGGGGTCTGCAGGTTTACTAAATTTGTCTTTGTGGAACCCCTGATATTGCAGACCGAGATGTACCACAGACCTAAAGCTCCCTGATTGTGGACAGATTAAATCCGTATTTACAACGACTATATTTTTTCCAGAATCCAACACATTCTGCTTACTCAAGGAATCCACCGGCAGGCCGGCACAACGATTAGATCCCCCTCCAGAGAAACTCGCCTCATAAAGATAGCTTCCTAACTCAGCTCTCAACTGACTGGCTATCTGGCCATAATGATTAGAATTTATTTCAAGTTTCAACAATATGACTGACTCAACATTCCCCTCTTCCAACCAACGAACAATACTTTCCAGCCCACGGCGAAACTTTTTTTCACCACCAAAGCAGACACCATGACATAACCGCAGCTGATTCTCCCCAAAAAATGTTCCGTAATCGCCGACATCTAAAGTAAGCTCACGCACACCAGAGTTTAACTGATCATAGATTGAAATATCCTGATTGGGATCCGCCCAGTAGGCACTATCCCACTCCCGCGCATTATAAGAGTTGTGAGTACCCACCCATTGCGAATGGTTGAAAGGCACATCTTTATCTAACTGTTCTTGCAGGGACAGTTGTATAACACCCTGAGCTGTTGTCGACTTGACGCCCGGAACTAGAAAAAGGCCCACCATAAGAATTACTAGCCGCCCATAAAGGGATAATTTGATCATTTGTTTTTTTATTGCCATGATGTACCTGTGTCACTATAGTGACTTTATTGTTATTTTGCCTTGCGAAAGGCATACATTCCAAGTCGGAACCTCTAGATATTAATCAAACAAATAATCAAATCATAGAATGAAACCAAACCTGATTGACTGGCTAGGCATATAAGGAACAAAAGCTTCTATTTTTACCTAACAGGAAAGCCCCCCCAAAATAAAATTAATTAGACTTTAAAGGCGCCATGTTCATGCTAATAGTGCCAACCCTTATAAAGCATACAGCTGACCCGCATATAAACCCATACTTATATCCGCACCTGGAAAGCAGGCCAAGCCCCTCTCTCAACACAGCTAAAATAATTTATATTTTATTGAAATCACCAACCAAAAAGCGAAATAAAACCATACAAAAGAGGGCTGTATTTCTTACCTAAATAATGAACTCAAACAATTGGATTTGAGAGCCAACCATAAAATTCAGACCAACAACTTCACTGAAGAGCATCGCCTCAGTTACTCCCTCCCAACCGCTATAAAGCGAGAAAAGAATAGGGCTTACAGAAAATCTTCTCTGAAAGAAAAACACTAGAAAATCATTTATGGATCGCAATAATACGTATCGCAAAACACAAAAAAATCGCTAAGACAGCAGAAAATCAAGTGATCCAACAACAGCCACAACCAAAAAGGACACACCCACCCTCCTCTCAGGCGACTATGTCAAGGTTATTCTCAGCACAAAAAATTACAGCCAATTACACCTAAGCAAGGCTCTCAACTCATCACCCACAACCCCAAAATATTACACACGTACCACATTTTCTCTATGTGAAATAAATCACATAAAAACCCTTATGGGCAGTAGTCAAGACTGGCAGATTTCAAGTCACTCCATGATATGATCGCGCAATGGATTTAGCGCCTTAGCGCTATGGTGAATGATTATCAGGGATGAGAGTATATGACTAACCCTCACAATATTGACTACACAGGCTTTATCTTTTTCCACGAAAACACTAAAGGACAAAATGGAAAGCCTGTCTTTATTGATCCGAAACTGCTTCCTCGGTTTATTGATTTGATCGACATCAACTCGGAGACGGGCAGAAAAACAGCAAACCAAATGAATCAGCTCAGCAGTACCGCTGCTGGAATCACCTCCGAAAGTAATCAAACTAATGGCTTTCAACACCGCGAAAATATAGGGGCTGTACAGGTTAGCTATACCGTGTATCAAGAGGGCAAGAGTCATAATAGAGGTCCTGGTGTTTATATCACAGAGCTTAAGCGAGCCAATGGAATTTCCGGAGGGGAGTCTCTGCCAGCAGGATTTTATCTCTCGAAATTAGGAAGGGGAGGATGGGGAGTTGAATCCATTGAAGATGACACTATTCCCACCGTAATTGGAGCAATTGGCGCTTTCTTTGATGGTACTAAATATGATGCGTTATCTACCGCAAAAGAATATGGTGCCTACCTAAAGACCACAGGAAATTCAAACCAAAAGCAACTAAACGACTGTTTTTCACTCTACTATGCTCCAAGCTATCTCGTCGATGAGCTTGGAGTCTGGAAAACGGCGACTCAGAAACTCTCTGGGCCAGACGCCGGACCTCGAGAGCTTGCCCGCCTGTTATATAAATCGCTACCTTGGGATGAGAGAGATCAAACTTTAAAGCATCATTGGTATGTTTTCGGAGAGGGTGCCAAGATGCTTCACCGTACTTTGAAGGAGTTTAGCCAGATAGCCGGAGGAAAAAAGCTACAACAGTATTGTTTTTATTTTGTTAACCCACGAGAAAATATTGGGCTTTTGATGCGGGAAGTTGAAGCCGTAGGTGCACAGACGAAAAAGACCAGTTACAGGCATAGCCTGGATGATATAGCCAGTAAGGTGCACCAAGTAAAGGATGGAGATAACGCGGTGATTGGCCTCCAGAAAATGGATGCGCCCTGGTCTGAGTTCGACAAAATGATACAGGGGGGCAGCAATTATTATCAAAATAAATATATGAATAGCATTGACAATAATCGCACTTTCTCAGACGCAGCTATAAGATTTGTAAGAAACTTCAAAGATGGATGGGGTTAAGTATGGCTAAGGTAGACTCACTGGATCTAGGCCACCCTATTATTGAGCAACTCAATGATATTTACTGGTTGCCCTTCGATGCGCTACCCGTACACCATTACGACTTAGGCGGCTGGCACCTGTCTTTTACAGGAAAGTTAGTAAAGCATATTTATGGAGGCAATCATTATGCCCCATACACTACGCCAATCAACCAAGAAGATAGCTATCCAAGATTTTATGGTGGACGGCCACTTTGGGGCAATAAGAGTCCCTATATTTGGTTTGAACTTCACTCAATCAATGTCGGCTGCAGTGTAGATGTGGGATCGGATGATGCCTGGATTGTTGGCACTGCTTGCTTCGAAATTCGAGTGATCCAGATAAGGGAACCATCCAAATCTGGAGTCTTCGATCTCTCTGACCACAACCAGTTAAAGCAATTTATATTTAATAAGCACAAAGATAATCTAGGCCATTTCCTTGACTCTGGATTTAATTACGCTTTTAGCGCCTGGAGCATAGAAGAAATTAAAGAATACAAATTCAAGGGCAGAAACTGGTACGAAATTATTGACGGTAACCGAAGTCTAAATTGGTGCTTCAACCTGTATACCCACATATCAGACAAGCATCTTCTACATATTGCATACACCCCCAGCCAATTCTGGCCTCCATTTCATATTCCCAGCAAAAAAGCCCTGCACATTAGCAAATCTCCATTGTGGGACTTTATGGATAACCTGGAGCTTTCCAAAATGGAAGAAGGCAGCCAGGTCGTTACTGGTACCATAGAGCGAGAGACTACAAGCTCCTGGGGAGAAGATACAGAAGATCTGAGCGGCTGGTAAAGTATTTTAATTAGCGGGCTTACCTAGAGCAGATTACATATTTACACATTATTAATTGCGAAAACTATAAATTACAGATTCTCATTTTCTCCGTAGAAAAATTAACCAGCTGATTAGGGTGTAAAATAAAGATAGCCTGAAGTTAATAAGCTACCCCCGCAACTCCTACTATAGGGTGCCCTCAAAGGGCACCTATAAGTCAGTGTGACGTTTTTCTTACCAGAAGATGTCTTGTAAGTTAAACGTGTAGCGACTCACCAATTAGAAGAACCTTACCGTTACGCTCACCTGCCGCAGCAACTTTAACGGCTTCCTTCACATCGCTAAGGGGATAAGTTGCATGAATTGGTGCAGAAAGCTTACCCTGGGCAACGAGGCTCGTAATGGTTCCAAACACTTCCTGCTGCCGCTCAGGTGAAGCATTAGCAAACCACTTAGCCAGCCAGAACCCACGTACAGTAATATCCTTAAAGATAATCACCCCTGGAGCGAGCAGACATGGTTCACCGCTCAGGGCACCATAGTTGACTAGTGTGGCACCCTCACTAAGGGCTTCACCCAGCCTAGCAGTAGCCATTCCCCCAACGGCATCTATACCCAAGCGAATCTCAGCACCTGCGGTTGCAGCTTTAACCCTCTTGGCTAGGCTCTCCCCTTCCTGATCACCATCTACCAGCACCACATCGGCACCGGCTTCCAGCATTGGCTCAATCAGCGAGGATCTGCGAACTACATTGACTACCTTCAGACCACGAATTTTTGCCAAACTTGTCAGATAAGTTCCTACCGCAGAGTTTGCTGCGTTTTGAATCACCCAGTCTCCCTCTTTCAGATCGACGAACTCACTGAGCAGGAGGTAGGCCGTTGGGGGATTAATGGTAATCATGGATAGTTGTATGGGATCTACCTCATTTGGCAGAGGAATAAGTCCCTTAGCATTTGCCACCATGTGCGTGGCCCAGGTGCCACTGCCAACGGGCAACAGAACAGTTTGGCCAATATCAAGGCCTGACACATTCGGACCCTGCTTAACTAACTTGGCAACACCTTCGTTCCCGCCAATGGCAGGCAGAGGCGGTAACATGCCATATTCACCGGTCAGCGTGAGTACATCTGAGGGGTTGATAGGTGTAGCCAGCATTTCCAGTAATACCTGCCCCTCTTCCAGTTCCGGCTCATTAAACGGAACCGCCTCAATCACATCCTGCGGCACAGGGCCGCGCTCACGATACTCTGCCTTTAGCATATCGACATATCCTTTAAGAAAAATAGCTTTCACTAAGCCGTAAACAATTTCTCTCACTGCCTCTCGAGTAACACTCGTATTTACCGGCCATTTCGAATTGTTCAGTCTACTCACCATGAGAGAGAGTTCAAGAATATCCACCAAACGGATGTAGGCTAACTGTAATCGTGCGATAGAAACAGGACTGAATCGTAAAGTCAAAGTATCTATTGAAAGCAAGTTGCTTTACAAAAGCTCACTGGTCACTCAAACAAATATCTTTGACACCCAGCATCTACTCGGTTGATTTTTTTCAAACTTAATAAAAGCCTGTTACCTCTTTACTCCTTATCTCCTCAGACTCTCACACTATCCTGCATCAGCAACGCAACAAACACTCCAAGATTAAAAAGAAATAGAGGTAAGCCTTAGAGAACATCACCGGAGTGCAAATCACCAGCAACTTATCCAAATGTCAACATGGAGCCGCTTGCCCCTTCACCGCTAACTGATAAATATTGAATATGGATAGGGTTCAATTACTTACGCAGAAAAGTACCCTTCTATCTTTTTGATGTACAGAATCGCGATGAGCCGCTATTATCAGCAGCGGCTCTAGTTGCACTCTTAGCAAACTTGGTGACTTTTACACCATGACTAAGAAATTTAATTTGAAACAACCCTTTAGCTTTATAGATGTTTACCTACACACTGATTAAGCATACCCATATCACAGCCGCAGTACTTAGCCTCTCTCTTTTTCTGTTGCGAATGGGGTTGGAGTTCTCAGGAAAGCCTCACTGGAGAAAAACCTTCCTTCGCTGGATGCCCCATGCCAATGATACCCTGCTGTTATCTGCGGCTGTAGCGCTGGTTGTTATCGGCAGCTGGAATCCGGCTGTCTTTCATTGGCTTGCGGTAAAGGTTGCACTGGTATTCGGTTATGTGATTGCCGGATTCTTCGCACTGCGCCAATCCATGCCTCAACGTACACGCATCATCGCGGCTCTTTTGGCCATGGTGCAGATTGGCTTTATTTTTTATCTGGCAATTCAAAAGCCTACTCTCTAATACATTTTTTTATTCAATTTGCCCACAAAGCCAGTGCTCACAACTCAGTGGGCAGCGAGCTCAATTCCGATCCCATACTGTGTGATCTATCCCTTTAATATCGTATTTTCTCGCATCAAACACCGGCTCCTTAATTCCTTGATTAAGCTGTGCTTCATAGTCTCCCAGCACTTTGAAAGCGACACCGGAGAGCAAGGTAATAGCCAATATATTGGTAGAGGCCATAAATCCCATCGCCACATCTGCCATGCGCCAGAGTAAGGTAAAATTCTCAGTACTTCCACTGTAAGAAACCCAGGCACCAAACAGGATAAAAATTAAAAAAATTATCCGATAACAAAATATAGAAGTGGGAGTATGGTAAAGATAAAAAATATTGGTTTCACCGTAATAGTAATTACCAATAATTGAAGTAAAGGCAAAAAACAGCAGTGCAAACGCCACGAAACCACTTCCCCAGGAACCCACCACGCTAGACAGAGAGTCCTGAGCTAATTTAACCCCCTCCACATTGCCCACCATATACACATCGGCAACTAAAATAATTGCCGCGGTACAGGTACAGATAACAATGGTATCCAGAAAAACGGAAGCCATTTGCACATAGCCCTGCACTAGTGGATGCTTAACATCCGCTGCTGCACCCACATTCGGTGAAGAGCCAAGCCCCGCCTCATTGGCAAATAGCCCACGCTTTATTCCATTGGAAACTACCGCCCCCAGGGCTCCTGCGCCAGCCTGTTCCAGTCCAAAAGCATTCCTTAATATCATACCCAGAATCTTGGGCAACTCCCCCAGGTTCATCAGCAAAACCATAAACGCCACTGTTAAATAGGCGATAGCCATAAAAGGCACCACCACTCCGGCAAAACGCGCGATAGAGCGGATACCACCAAACACAATAATGCCCGCAATCACGGCTACCACAATCCCGACCAGCATGGGGTTGATTTCCCAGGCGTCGTTTAGGGCCGTGGCCATAGCGTTCGATTGAATGGAGTTGAAGACAAAGCCGTAGCACATCAGTAAGAAGATGGAAAAACTTACTGAAAGCCACTTCCAGTTAGGGCCTAGGCCTTTTTTGATGTAGTAAGCCGGTCCTCCACGGAAGGTCCCAGGTTGCTCACCTTTCTCTTTATAAACTTGCGCGAGGGTATTTTCGACCATGCTGGTGGCCATACCGAGCCAAGCCACCATCCACATCCAAAAAACCGACCCAGGACCCCCAGCAGTAATTGCCACGGCAACACCCGCCAAACTACCGGTGCCAATCCGTGCTGCGGCACTGGTGGCAAACGCCTGAAACGCGGAAATTGAGCCCGGATGATCCTTATGAATACCGCGCACCATTACCATCGCCATATGACCAAAGTGGCGGAATTGAATAAAGCGACTGCGAATGGAAAAGTAAAGGCCAATAGGCAACAAAGCGATAATCAGGACACCGAGCCACCACTGCCCTTCAATCCCCCCCCACAAAAGCCGGTTGGCCCAATCAATCGCCTTGATTATTCGGTCCAACAACTCTTGCATCCACCGCTCCCTAGCACAGCCTATATTTATGCATAGATCAACCGCTGGAAACGGCTATCCCCACTAAAGACTAGCAGCCGCTACAGTGCTAACGGGTAGGTAACCAAGCGGACCTTTTGCAGGAAAAGTAAGAATCACTTGGTTCTACGGCGCTTAAAAAATCCAGACCAGCTGGAAAGGGAGGCGAAAAGGATTCTCGGCTCTTGGCACCCAAGCAAGATAGAGCAGGCATAAAATGGGGAAAAATCGACAGAAGGTGGGCTCTGAGAGGTAGACCAGTGACACGGAGGGCCCACTGGTCTATGCACTGAAAAGAATTAGCAGAAGATTTCCCGCGCCCGCTCTGGAGACACCACCTTACGACCACTCTCTTCTGCGATCACAGCCAAAGCCTCAATCAACTGGCCATTACCAGAGGTGCGCTCGCCACCGGGCAAATAGAACGTGTCCTCCACTCCAGAGCGTAAATGGCCGCCCAGCTCTGCGGTCTTGCGGTGCACCGGCCAGATTTCCTCACGCCCAATCACAGTACTCTGCCACAAGCTATCTGTACGCATATATTTAGGCAGCAACTCCAACAGCTCGGGATCCGCTGGCATACCAGAAGCCACCCCCATCACCAGGTTATAGTTGGGCTTATCTACCATACCCACATCGGCATACATACCAACGGAGCGGACAATACCTACATCAAAGCACTCAAACTCAGGCCTGGTACCCGTTTCACGACATACCGCCAGCAGTTCTTCCACCTTGTCTACCGGATTATCGAACACCATCGGCGGCCAGGCCCAGGTGCCGTTGGAACGGGCTTTTAAGTAATTCAAGCTGCCCGCATTGCAGGCGGCGATTTCCGGCTTACCTGCGCGCACACACTCGAGAGGTCCGCGCTGGTCCCGACCGATAGTGCCGGTGGAAAAATTTAAAATAACTCCGGGGCACTTAGCCCGGATTGCATCGGCAATTTCCAACGCCACTTGCGGTTCCCAGCTGGGAAGATGCCCCTTGCCCGGCTCTTGAGCTCGAAAATGTACGTGCATTACCGAAGCCCCGGCATCAAAGGCTTCGCTGGCTGAGTTTGCCATTTGTTCCGGCGTTACCGGAACCGGGTGTTGTTGCGGATTGGTGAGCACCCCGGTTAGGGCGCAGGTGATTACCACTTCATCGGACATCGCAGGCTCTCCTGAATTATCTTTATTTGGGCCGCTTTAGGTTCGGCACACTAGGCTTTGCCGAATTCCGCTGATTGCCATGCTCTCAGTACCTGCGCCTCATCCGTGCGCGAAATACCCTGAGCCGCATCCATACTTTGGGGTTAATGAAGGAGGAATCAAACCCCACCACCAAGCGCTTGCTTGGTCATCAAAGACTAACACAGGCTTTAACCCGTAAAAAGGCACCTTGTATCGCTAAAACAGGCCCGGCAGAATGCAAAAAAATCTAATTTAGGAAACCGGTATCCGATGAGTGATCACTCCATAACAAACTCCACCCCTTATGGCAGCTGGAAATCTGCAATCAACGCAGAATTATTGGTTGAAGGCAGTGTTCGCCTGGCGGAAGCCAGCTTGGTGGATGGGCGTTACTACTGGTTAGAGTCGCGTCCTTCAGAAAAGGGGCGTAATGTTCTGGTGCAGTATTGCCCGCAAAATGGCCGGCGCGATCTCACCCCCACCCCGCTGAGTATTCGCTCCAAGGCGCACGAATATGGCGGTGGTAGCTACCTTGTCCACGGCGACACCCTGTACTTTGTACTTGCGGAAGATCAGCGTATTTACCGGATGGAGATCGGCAGCGACCTGCCTGAGGCTATTACTCCAGAAAGTGAATCCCGCTATGCGGACCTGCACCTCGACACAGAAAGAAATCGTCTGATATGTATTGAAGAAGACGACAGCGGCCATGCTCAGGGACAGGAAGCACGTGCACGAATTATCGCCATCGACCTACAGTCTCCGCTGACTACCCCTCCAAGGGTTTTGGTTGAAGGCGCAGACTTCTACTCAAACCCCACCTTGAACTCCAGCAGAGACCAGTTGAGCTTCTTGCGCTGGCATCACCCCAACCTGCCTTGGGATGGCACCGAACTGTGCCTGGCCACTCTAAGTGAGCAAGGAGAGGCCATTGAGATCACTCAAGTGGCCGGCGGAGATAACGAATCCATCTTCCAACCCCAGTGGTCGCCATTGGGGGAGCTTTACTATGTCTCCGACCGCAATAACTGGTGGAATTTATACAAGCTGGGACAAGATACTCCGCTTTGGAAAAAAGAGGCTGAATTCGCCACACCGCAGTGGGTGTTTGGAATGTCCACTTATGGCTTTATCAGTACTGAGGAAATTCTCTGTACTTACACCGAGAATGGTCTTTGGTATTTGGCCAGCGTAAATACCCTTACTGGTGAACACCAGCTGATCCAGCAGCCCTACTGTGATATAGAGAGCCTGCGCTGCGAAAATGGCAAAGCGATAATGATTGCCGCCGCAAGAGACAGCTTTCCTGCAATAATCTCTTTTGATCTGGCAAGTGAGGCCCTTGAGACAATCGCCAGCAGTAACAAACGCTCACTGGCTGCCGAACTCTTCTCCAGCGCCCAGGCCATTACTTTCAATGTCGATGAGCGAGAGGTACACGGATTTTACTATCCCCCGCACAACCCGGACTTCAAGGCACCAGAGGGCGAAAAACCTCCACTTATTGTTTTTAGCCATGGCGGCCCCACTGGTGCCACCTCTGCCGGCCTCAATTTGAAAGTACAGTACTGGACCAGCCGCGGCTTCGCCATTCTGGATGTGAATTATTCTGGTAGCACCGGTTATGGCCGCGAGTACCGTGACCGCCTTACCGATAAGTGGGGCATCTATGATGTGGAAGATGTCTGTGCAGGCGCCGAATACCTGGTCAATCAGGGTTTGGCCGATCCAGAGCGGCTGCTGATCAAGGGTGGCAGCGCAGGCGGTTATACCGTGTTAGCAGCACTGACTTTTCACAACACTTTCAAAGCCGGGGCCAGTCATTATGGAATCGGTGAATTGAGCAGTCTCGCTAAAGACACTCACAAGTTTGAATCCCGCTACCTGGACAAATTAGTCGGCCCCTGGCCATCCGCCGAAGCAATCTATCAGCAGCGCTCTCCTATTCATCATGTGGAGCAACTGAGCTGTCCGGTGATTTTCTTCCAAGGTTTGGAAGACAAGGTAGTACCACCAAACCAGGCGGAAACTATGGTGAGAGCCCTGAAAGAGCGCGGTATTCCGGTTTCCCATATCACCTTTGCCAATGAAGGGCACGGCTTCCGTAGTGGAGACAGCATCAAAATGGCCCTGGAGGGAGAGCTGGAATTTTACAGCCGTATTTTCAATTTTCCCCTGGCTGAAGCCGGCCCCGGAATTACCATTGAGAATCTGTAATCAATCATCCCAAACCTTTAGAGGAAGCCATTAATACCATGGGAAGATGGAGACCACCGCGCCCGCGCGGCTCCCGCTATATCACTGCGGAGGGCGCGCAACGTATGCGCGCCGAAGTTAAGCATCTATGGGAGGAGGAGCGCCCCAGAGTCACCCAGGCGGTAAGTGATGCCGCTAAGCTGGGCGATCGCTCGGAAAATGCCGACTATATCTACGGTAAAAAGCGCCTGCGTGAAATAGACAGCCGTGTGCGTTTTTTGACCAAACGCCTGGAGGAAATCACCGTAGTAGATCAAGTGCCTGAAGACCGTGAAAAAGTCTTCTTCGGTGCCTGGGTCACATTGGAAGATGAAGAAGGTGTAGTCATAAGCTACAGAATCGTTGGCCCAGATGAGTTTGACGTAAAAGCTGGCCTGATCTCTATGGATTCTCCCGTAGCTCGTTCATTGCTAGGGCGCAGACTCGACGATGAGATAGATATTCGTCAGGGGGAAAAATGGCAGACCTATTTTATTACTGAAATCCGTTACGAAGAGTAGAGGCCAACTCCTCATAACCCTAAGCATAACAGCAGGAAAAATAGATAGATTTTTTAATTGATAAATAAAAAAGGCTTATTTCCCTCGAAATAAGCCTTTGAGTCAATATTGTGTTATCTATTTCTAGAGGCTGTTGTAGTACTGAATTACTCCAACCGCATTGCCACTGGCAAAAGCAGACTGAACCTGATCTGAGCTCATGCCAATTGTTAGATCTGCATCATTCACATTAAGCTCAAGATACAAGCTGCCCGCCTGGGAATAGGCATCATCCCATTCAGTGATCGCATCATTGAGGTCATTGATCACGACCGAGAAGTTAGCGCCCTCCTCGTCAGAAATGGCTGTCTGAATGTCACTAATGGCCCCAGATACATCACTTTCAAGAGTTTGCCACTCTTGCAATACAGCCTGCAAATTATCTTCTACCTGCTGGGTCTCCTCAGCGAGCTGCCCAAAGCTTTGCGACAACATCTGGAGAGTTGACACATCTGCAGTTACCAGATTCATTTCTGCTTGCTTAGCCTTGATGCTCTTTTGGTCTGCAACAATTTTGGCAGCATCCAATGCAATAAAGGTGCTTGCCACTGCAGCCACTGGCCCCATAACGAACCAGGTTAACAGACCTTCAGGGAAGGCTACTATAGAAGCGACAGTACCCAAAGAAATAGCCGTAGCATCCGCAATACCAAGAGCAACAATGCTTGTTGTCAGTGATTTTATATCTGCCTGAAGATTTTTTATTTCTTTCTTTAAATCAGCAATTTGCTGTTCATCGGCCTGCGCATCCTGAACAGACTTATCGGCAATTGACTGCAATTGAGTCGCCATATCAGGCAATTTATCCTGAAACCCTTGAATTGCCTGAACTGCGCCGCTGATAAAGGTCGAAACAATACCCAGTTGAGAGGTGATTGAATCCAGGTCGTTCTTCAATATATTAAGAGCCGATGTATTACCTGGGTCACTATTGAGTGTATTCGCCTGGGTTAAAGCATCCTGCAACAACTGACTGATAATACCGTTGTAGCTTTGCACCTCACTGGGCACATCCAGAAGCCTGGCCAGTACATTATTCACCCAATCAAGCGCATCGGTATTGGCCTGAGTATAGGCCGCTACAAACTCACTCCAATCCGGTGGATTTTGATTTAAGGTAGGCAAGCTTGAGGACAAAACGCTAGTCACCAGAGTGTTTATTGCAACTACATTCTGCTTGTACGTATTCTGAGTTTCGCGAATAGATTGAGCACTATGCTGGAAAGCTTTTGCTAATGAAAGTTTCACCACCACTGGGCTGGAACTTTTCTCCGCCACCAAATCTACGTCATCACTTACCTGTGACATATTTATTTCTCTCTTAATGAATATTTAAGATGAAACCTGAGATCTCCAAGAAACACCTTGATTTAGGCGCAGCCCAATATAGCAAGCTTTAACTGTAACCAATATGCCACCCCTTATAATGAATCGGAAATAGAAATATATTTATATTCACATCTCAAATAAAGAGCGCCAAACCCAGCGCAATGAGCACCTCAATAACCAGTGAAAATTGAAATAAGGGATAGATTTCTCAACAGTATGCCTGACGGGAAGCTCATATGCTCAGACCTATAGAACTATAAATACCGCACCCATTTTTCAATCCAATAAAATCGTTGAATTAAAGGGTGTTTAAAATATCCCCTGAAAACCTAAAATTTTAAACTTAATTAGACCGACCTATCTTTATATAAGCCCCAACCCCAAGTAAGCATCAAAGCAAATAAGCCGCCGAAAGTATGTCCGCTCAATAATTTACTATGCTTAATAACATGCCAAATAGAAAAGGTTGCAATCCCGCCAATAGTAAATATTGAGCCACCCATCGCATCCAGGAGACACCGATGCCAATGGCCAATAAAAGCCCTTACCCACTCAAAGATACTTTAAAGCGTGCCCGGTTTGATTTACTCCCTGCCTTTAACAAACAGCCTACTGAATTATTGAAACTCTTTCGCGAGGCCCTGACTCTTCAACAATCGATATTATCTCACTCATGGAAAGAACTAGATCAACAGGCACGGCTCTGTATAGGGTTGGGCTATGGTGAGTATCGCAATCTTCAAGGCCACTTAGAAAGCACCAACTATCTGCACACTCTGCATCACCGTATGGGTTTAGAGTTTCTGTTTGTGCTGCGTGGCATTGCTATTGGTGAGAGTCGAAACCAATGGTCTGAAAACCTTGAGCAGCGAATTCGCAGCATGGACCCCGAAGATCGGTTAAATAAGATTCTCGTTAAAGCAGAAGAATTAGCCGGTAATAAGCTCTCAGAACAGACTCTCACGCGTTTACGCAAAAAAATTGCAGGCCTGGAAGAGAGAATTAACCTGCAGGAATCCATGGCCAGATTAGCTAATGGGGAGATAAAAAATATAGACTTGTTAAAGGCTTATTTTCCAGAAAATACATCTTCAATGGCCCTGAGATTAAACAGTGCCGCAGATGCTGTCATCATGTGCCTAAGTCGAGGGCTACTCGCGCTAACACATGCTCAATTCAATATTGCTCTAGATACTGAAGCAGCTAGTACCGACTTTTCCAAGCGCAATATACATTCCATTAAAACGATTATAAAAGTATTTTCCAACCTACTTAAAAGTGGTCACAAGCGTATTTACAGCGCCCTACTTCTTGGAGAATCAGTGGAGATCAAACAGGCGTGCTTGTTTCTGGCCGGAGATATTGAGAGCAAGCTCCCCCAGTTCACAAGCGCTCAAGCTGTAATACACAACACAATCACCGAATTATTGCGCCGTGGTAGTGGCGGCCTGGCGGAGAGGCTTGGCGATCTCGCGGTGGATGCGCACTTTCTCACCCGCATTGCCATCGCTAGCCAGGCTGCCTGTTATCGACTTGCGCTGGGTTGCGAGGGGCTTAATTCCGATAGAGACATCAAAAACCTTCAGAAAAATATCTACACCATGCCTTTTTCAGCAACACTACCCAACGGTAAAAATATAGAACTGTCGAAGCTAGAAGCCAGTCCAGAGGGAGAGTTTGTTGAAATCAGGGGCTTTGTCGAAGAGGTCACCTCCCCACCTCAGGAGGGCGGCATGCTATTAAGCCACCTGATGTTGAAAGATCCCTCCAGTAATGCCGAGGCAAATGCCGTGGTGCGCTTTGCTCACCTACCACATGCCGGTATTTGTCCAGGCGCTTTCTGCCGACTCAGTGGCACTTATAGACATCACTCAAGCCTGTTCGATGGTAAACCCGCCGTTGAGGTCGATTCCCTGGCCCTGGCCGAGATTGGTAAGTCCAGCTTCGAAGTGAGCTTTATAAGGCTCGCCAACCGTTGGTTCCAGCCCTGGCGTAGCAACGCCAATCTCTACTGGTCTCTTGGTGCCCACCAAGTTGATGAGCACTCTGAGGCCACTTTGGGGGCCGGAGAGCTACTATTTACGCCCCTAATTCGTCCTTAGGAGGGCTACTATGCCACCAGGTGATGGATGCATGACAGAACTGGACAGAGTCCACGACCAGATTGCGGAATTAGATGTACTTCTGGCGATGGCACAGCTGGCAAAAGCGGAGTGGCACGCCGCCAAAGAGGCTGTGCGCAGCGAATGCCTGGAGACAGCGATACCCAGCCTGCCCAACTTACATCAAAAGGATGAAATGGATTTTCCCATAGAGCCAATGGATCACGCAGTATCCGAGTGCATTGAAACTCACCCAGACGTGCTCGCTGCCTGGGACCTGTTCGAACAGATAGCCCTGGAGCTCGAAATTGAGCTGGAAGTAGCCCACGCACTACTCGATGAATACAAAGCCTGCTCCCACGCACTGATTTGAGGAGACTTTTACTGGCTAATGACCAGCATGCGATTTATCGCCAATTTACGCCGGCAGACACTGGATGCCTTTGCCAACCATATGATTACCGCCGAAGGCTACCTGCTATCTGCCCACCGGATTACCAATCCCAATCTGCAAATGGCGGCAGAAGTGCGCCGCAGAGGGTTGCCCCTGTTTGCCGATAACGGCACCAAACAACTGATTGATGCGGTCATCTCGCAGTTCTCTGAAGAAGCTCGACAAGTAACCCTGCGGGTAAAAGCTCTGCGCCGTCAACTGGGTCAACTGCCCCGCGGCAATGAAGTCCCAAAAGATTTGCGCATATTGGCAGATACACTGGCGGAAAGAGTGCTGGCCAACTGTAATGAGCGTTCAAATAGCATTGATACCAATCTCCTGCTGCAACGCCAGCTATTAATGCACCCCACCCACCTGATCGCTCAGGAGGACTTTGCCACTACCTGCCTGGTGGCTTTGGACCTGGAGCGGGAAATTACCGGCTGGCGACCAGAGCGTATCGCCGCGCGCAATCGTCAGAGCCTGAGACTATGGGAAAAAATCGCTGAACACCCACTAAGCCAAGGCTTGACTGTTTATGCAGTACTGAGCGCAATGGATTACAACACCGGCCGGGACGCCGGTCGGCTGGCCGCACAAAGCGGGGTGCATTCAGCCGCCCTAGGACTGGCCAGTATTTGCGGGGATTTAAATGCGACAGACTTCTTTGTGCTCAACCGAGCCTCTTTCAAACTGGATAGACCTGTACCCCGCCGTTATGTGCGCCTGGCACAGGTTCTTAAAGGCATCACAGATGGCTACAAGGATCACAACATACCCTTGCAAAGATTCCACTGCCTAGGACTCGGTGCTCCATCGCTACTGCCGATTGCCGCAGCTGCCCTGCCGGCAAATACCCAGATTACTGCCGATGCCACCAGCCCAATACATGCCGCAGCTAAAGACCGTGTGCTCTACGATCCGGAGAATTTTGGCGACCGGGCAACCACCAGAGAAATCGTTGAGCGAATAGTAAAAGGGGGCAACTGGCCCTTCCTGAGCCCATTCACCCAAACTTTCAAACAACGTTTTGGACACGACCCCGAAGCCGCCCGAGACTGGTGGAAAGCCCAAGGGCAACCACCTATTAGCAGGGAGGCCTTACAACAACCCAGCAATCTCAGCACGGCACTGCCCCTATTCTGCGAGGCAGACCCACAAATTCGGTCTATCGCTCGGGATACCTGGATAGCACACAATCACTGGGTTCTGGGGGAATTAACTGAGAGTAGAAGCGGCCCGCAAAGACACGAACTTGCTTACCGTATTATTGATCACTGGCTTGAGGGGCCTTCAACAACGACCAGCCGGGGCTTGAAAGCCGCCAAAAGAATCCTGTTAATGTAAACCGATCAAAAAAGGAACCAAGCGGAATTACTCAGCCCACTTTATGGTGAGCGCGGTAACAATCCCCCAGATCCAATTAAAAAATACTACAAAAATTGGGGTAAGCGCCCCCAGCTCAAACCCTGCCATACCTTTACCGGCCATCACAGGAAAAACAACAAAAAGCTGGAACGCCGTGGGGAGTAGGCTCAAGATGCTTCCTTTCAACAACAGCTTTGATGGTAGGAAAGGAAGAATAAAAAACAGACCCCAAATGCCACCCCATACCACTCTGGGATATAGCCATTCAACAGATAATGTAGGGGTGATAGATACACCGAGAGATGGGGTTATTCCAAAATCCCCAAACAACCAGACCACAACGCTATTTGCCACAGCACCCAAACAGCCGGCCGCAAAGAAAATTAGTAGTTTTTTCATTTTTTGCCCCAGAACCTGTAGAAGCCTAAACCTTAAACGCTGACTTTAAAGTAGCAAACTTAAATCCGCGCCAAGATTTCACGCCTGAATAAATTAGAGACCTCCAAGCCAATCTCCTTATCAACAGACCAACACCACCACTACAAATTTTTACGGCAGCAAAAAGCAGCAACCGTTCAACGCCTTTTATTCGAGCCCTTCTGCACAGCCCTCAAAAGACTACAAAACCCACCAATCTGTAATAGACCATCTACTCCCTAAGCAAATAGCAAACTTATTTTTAATACCATACCGTACCAATTAACAAACACTAAAATTCACTTTTAAGACATAAAAAATAAACAATCAGACCCAAAAGAAACCTGAACAAAAATATATTTTAAAAGTGAGAACCAAGGGACCCAACTGATCGAATCGGCAACCTTCAGCGAGAGAAAATACCTATCGTTTAATCCAATAAATTCCTGTAATACATAAGTGGTACATTTATGGTGTTTAACACCAGAAATCAAAATCAATATAGGAACAAGTACTGATGAAAGTACCAGTAGTAGGAATGCTGTACCCGATTTTTTTAGGATTGGCGATACATTCAGCCAGTGTCAATGCGCAATCTTTTGATGAGAGCGCCTATCAAGATAGGCAGCTGCAATATATTGAAGAGGGCGTTTCTTCCACTAATGATACCGCTGTCGTCTTACAGGCATACACCGGCGATGAGCTCAATTGGGAGGCGCTGAATAAGAATTTGGATGTCCTGCGTAATGGCGGCAAGAAGAATTCAGACTTCACCCTTACCAGACTCATCCGTATCCTGTTTTTCCGCCCAGAAATCAAAGATGAACTCTTTGCTGCTTTGGACGGGTATCAATTCTGGTTTAAGGAAGGCGGCACTGGGGATCACGTCTTCGCCTCTGAAAACCATATGATCATGTACACTTCTGCCCAGTATCTTCTACAGGAAAAGTACGGTGCATTTGAGGACGACAGAACTTACAAGCGCTTAAAGCGATACCTGGAAGTAAAAAACCAGTATGGTTTCTATGAGTTTTACTCCCCGGTCTATTACCCCTACACCCTATCTGCGCTACTTAACCTCGTCGATTTTTCTGAAGATGCAGAAATTCGCGAGCTGGCTACGGGCGCTGCGCAACGCTTGCTGCAGGACATATTGCTGGTCACCAACGACCAGGGCATCCTTTTCTCAGCCGCAGGCCGCAGTAATGATGGCTACCGCAGGAACGGTTCCGGCGGCAACATCAACCGCATCATCTACCTGCTAACGGGTCTCGGTAAGGAATCAGTGAGAACACCGAGCCCCGCAGGTGTAATGCTGGCCACCTCAGGCTTGGAAATTACCGATGAGATCTTCAAGTATTTCGGTAAAGACCTGAATATGAATTACTCGGTAGGCCACTCTCTCGGCGATGCCAAAAACGATATTTATGCTGACTTCCCCCGCGAAGAGCGTGTGCCCTTCTATTGGAGTCAAGGGGCTTATTTCCACCCGGATGTAGCTGCCGATACCGCTTGGTTCGTCAGTAAATATCAGCTTGAAGGCTATGAAGGACTGAAAGCCTTCGACCAGTTCCTGGGGCTTTCAGAAGCTGCCGCCCCTGCTGCCGCCAAGGCCGGAGCGGTATTCAGCCGCAGCTCCGTGCTTTCTGGCGCTAACTTTTCCATGTATAAGGATGGCGGTGTGATGATGCACTCCATTCAGAATTACTGGGGTGGTCGCCAGGGCTATCAGCAAACTCCCTGGATCGCCACTACCGGCACCCAATCGGTCTGGGCGAAGGTTGGCGATGGCAACAGCACCATGCAAAACGATCACCATCCCAAGATTAAGCAGGTGAATAATGTTGCCGTAATCCAATACAACCCCTATCCGGCAATTGAACTGTTCCATTCCGGCGGCTCCAACGTGGCATTGCAATGGCCAGAAGGCTTTGAGGAGGAGAAGCGCAGCGGTAACTGGAAATTCGGCAAGGAAGACGACGGCTATATCGCCGTGCGCTATCCCTGCGGTAACGGCGATTCCAATACCGTTAGCTGCGACTGGAACGAACAAACCTGGGTAGTGATTATGGGTAGCGAGGAGCGCTATGGCAGCTTTGAAGCCTTTAGTCAAAAGGTGCTCAATGAGGTCAGCTACGATGCCGACTGGGAGTGGCATGGCTCCTTCTGGAAGGGCACATTGAAATATGTGTATGACTCAGACGTAAAGTTTGATGGAACCGATATCAGCTTAACCTGGTAAGCGCGACTCCTTTCGCTCTTGGGGAGGGGCTCCCCCTCCCCTTTAATCGGCTTTTTAGCTTTCAATACTCTGCGCCCAAAGGCGAAAGTTTTTGCAAAGCTCACACCCTAATTTCTCCCCCGCCGAAAAGCTTCTTTCGCCCCAAAACAATACCCTTCGATTTAGTTGACACAATCAACCACCTAAAATAAAGTTGATAATATCAATCAAGTTAACGCGGCAACCCTGTGAGCTACTCAGTCAACGAAACCCTGCACCAGCTGATCCACGCTTACAAAAAGCAGCTGCGGATCAGCATTCAGGAGCAAAGAATAGACCTTCCGGTAAATCATATTCGCGTGCTCAAGGGAATTTGCAAGTATCCGCAGAGCACCGCACGGTCAATTGCACTGCGAATGAATCAAGATAAGGCCCAGATTACACGGGTACTTAATGAGTTGGTTCAATCCAAACTTATCAAAAAAACAGACAACCCTAATGACCGCCGCAGTCAGTTCCTTGCTCCCACAGCATCAGGAAAAAAGATTCTTGAAAAAGTGCAAAACCTGGAAACAAAGGTTATCGCTGTAATGACTCACAACCTGAGCGAAAAAGAACTCAAGGCGTTTGCCCATATCGCTAGCGTTATGATCGAGAGCCTGACCGAACATCCTACTTCAGATTAAGGAGCCTCAATACATGGCTGAAAAACGCACACGAGAGCTGGTCGTTTTGCGCTCCACCAAAGTCTCAGAGCACATGTTACGTATCACTCTGGGTGGCGAAGGGTTGGAATCCTTTCCCTGCGACCAGGAAAGCGCCTATATAAAACTGGTTTTCCCTCAGGATGAAGGTGAACGCCCACTGATGAGAAGCTATACCATCAGGCACCAACGGCAGACAGAAATCGATATCGACTTCGCTTTGCATGAACATGAAGGGCCTGCCTCAAATTGGGCGGCCAATGCACAACCCGGAGACTCTATTCTGATAGGAGGGCCTGGCCCCAAGAAGCTGGTTAACCCCGAGGCCGACTGGTTTTTACTCGCTGGCGATATGACCGCCCTACCCGCCATCAGCGTTAACCTGGCCCAACTACCCGAGGAGGCCAGCGGATATGCTGTGATAGAAGTTTCAAGCGAATCGGATATTCAGCCACTGAAACACCCAAAAAACCTGCAACTGTACTGGGTGGTAAATTCCTTCCCCACCGGCGAACTACTGCTTCCTAAGATTCAGGCACTGCCCTGGCTTCCAGGCCAAGCCGCCATTTGGGCCGCCTGCGAATTTAGTAGCATGCGGCAGTTACGGAAATTTTTTAAACAGGATAAAGAAATCCCCAAAACCCATATTTACATTTCCAGCTACTGGAAACTTGGGGACTCTGATGAAGGGCACAAGCTCGCGAAAAAACTGGATAACGAGCAGGCCTAAAGGGGAAAATTTGCAGATTTTAGAGGCCACAAAAGCAGCGGGGGAGTAACCCCCTCCCCTAGGGCCTTTCAGGCACTAACACTAAGTACGCTAAACCCATAATAGTTTGCCCGCATTTCACAGCGGCGTTATGTTTCCACACCTCAGTAGCAGAAGCCCTCCATTACTATAAGGCAAACCACTTTCGCGAAAATTACTCTTTATCCTGATCGATCCATCCGATACCAATAATTAGCAATATAACCCCGTTCATCTACCTGTAGCGCCTGGCGGGTAATTTCTGGAACGCCATTCTCACAGTGCCATGCATAGATAGTCACCCGTCCAGTCACAACGGCTGGTATAGATTCCGACGCAGGGTTGCTCTTACAGTAAGCGGCAATTGCCTCACTGGGCTCCTTCGAAGTGTCCGCCTTTTCTTCACAGGGAAGATTGGCGCCGACAAAACACGCATAGACTCCGCCATGCATACAACGCCAAAAAGTACCCCCCGCAACCCAATCCCTCGGAGCACCGGCAGAAATACCAGCCGCCTGGTAAATACCCGATAACACTACCTGCGGTTTTGCCGGGCCGATATAGGGTTCTTGCGGGCTATCGGCATTGACCACAACTCGGCAATAAGCCACGGGGTCATTAAAGGCCCCAAGATACCTTCCTTTATTTTGCTCCGTCTCTGCCAGGCCCAAACTCCCACAAAGCCCCAGAATCAGGCATGCCAAGATACATGAAATATGCCGAATCATATTTGGCCTCTTCTCGCTGCTAACAAGCCCCAGCCACTGCTCTGGCGCCATTAGCGCCTCAACAGTCCTTCCGCGAACAGGGCTCTCTATAGATTAGCCAGCCCAGGCATACCGAAGGCCCACCACAGCAGCGCAAAAAACAATCAATGAGAGACTGTCGCCAACACGAATTATCCGGCAGTGACTTCCACTACCTAAGCCGCTGCATCACGCTCAGGATAGAAGGGTATAAATGCCCTTGACGCCATCCGGCAGCTGAATCACCATCCCCGACATCTAGGGATCCCGAAATTATTTTATTTTTCTAACTTTTCTTCTATTGGAAGACCATTTCCAAGATGACACCAACCACCTGTAGGAATCCCCGCCCTTTTAGCGGGGGAGGATATTAAATTTCAGACCTTTGCTTTAAGATCGCTTGAAACAACTGATTAGGAGGTTTTTATCAAGCCGAGTGGCCAGTTCTACCCTTCAGTTCTGCCCTTTAGTGGACAGAAATATAACCAGCCACAAGGCCTCAATCTCACTTTTTGCAGCAATAGCCGCCATTGAATAGACCGTACCCGGCGAATAGAAAATAAATAAGCCGGCACATGGTAAGTCTTTACTGGAAAGTACTAAGCGTAAATAAAAAACTTATCCTTTCAAAAGGCTACGCATACTTTTTCCTGAAAACTGCCAACAAAAATGTTACCAAGGCTCCAGCTGGTTTATTAATTATTCAATGAATTCACTTTAAGTCTTCAGATTTTGGTACCCCGAAGCACTAGAAAGCCCCGATCCAAAAACCCAAAGGAGATTAATCATGGAAATGAACTTTAAAGACAGAGGATTCCTCTCAACGTGGCACTTAAATATGGTCACTTTTGATAGAGAAGATAACCTGTGGTGTGTGGGAACTTCGAATAACATCGGAAAGTGGAATTCAAGAACTTTTGGCCTCGTTGACAAAAAAGAGTACAACCAATCCTGGGATTCCAAAATGATTGCATTTGACAAGTCAAATGCAATGTGGAGCGTTGGAACTAAAGGTAATCTTGCCAAGTGGAATACCACCACTGGAGCATGGGAGGAACCGGACATTGAAAAGCCCTGGGACCTAAAAATGATTGCCTTCGATAACTCCGGAGAAATGTGGTGTGTTGGTGAAAAAGGTAACGTAGGCAAATGGAACCCCATTGACAACAAGTGGGATGATCAGGGTGATCTGGGCGGCTGGAAACTGGACTGGATTGCCTTTAGGCCCGGTGACCCAAGAGGTGATATCTACTGCGTGGGAACCGAAAGCAACCTGGGACTCTACGATCCTAAATTCCCAAATGACACTTTCCATATCGCATCCAACTTTGAATGTAAAAGCCTCTATTTCCACGAAATATTTGGATATTGTGTCGGCACTAAAGACAATATGGGTGTATCAATTTAGTAGTCAGTAATTTCAGCTAGTGGATAATATTAATTATTCACTAGCTATTTGGCAGCCCAACTCAAAAAGTGAACCTCTCGCGTTTTTAAGGTGTGGCGCATTAATAACATGTTTAACGCTCTAGCCGTGACATTAGTACTCGGAAACTACGCACAGTCACTCACACCAAAGTCTACCCAGCCCCAAAACCACCGGATAGTAGAAACAACAACTTGCCCACTACTTTAAACAAGCCTGCAACCTCACAGGCCTCTAACCTATATCACCTGTAACACAAGCTCGTTAGTAGCGGACTGGCAATAGCGCTTTCTCAGCTTCTCAACAGCCCGGAAAAAATTTTATCTCAATAAGAAACAGATTTCCCTTTGGAGATATCTATTATCGTGGAATTGATTACATAGCCGTACCGAAACTACGAAAAGAATACGCAGTGAAGATCCCCGCGCTGGCCATACTATGCAATCAGGATTAAGTTTCTGTCTCACTCCCAAGCCACGAAGCCCGCAATAGAAATCTGAGCCGGGTGTGCTCTCGTAAATACTGCACCAAGAGCTCGCGCCAGTGGACCTTTCATTTTGCTGGTGAAAATTGGCCGCTTTCACAAAAATCTATAGACCACTTAACTGACATAGTGTGCAGCCCAGCACGGAACAAAGCACTGCCTGCAGAGAGCTGGTCCTGGGTGACAATGATCCAATGATCTACTGTTGATCAGCTAACCGTCGCTCCAACAGCTGCTGAAGGTGATCCCGCTACCGTACTCGACTCAACAATAAAAACAGTAGGATCGCTGTACGTTACTGGCAGGTATTTGGCACTGTACGGCTAATAGAGCTTATTGCGCAGCTTGGCAGCGAAGGTGGGTGGCATACATTGGCATACCGCAGATTTTGGCAAGCCCTTGACTATGGTACTACAGGCAAGGGACAAGGCGCTGAGCTTCCAGCCGGATCTCAAATCGAATCACCGGATTACTTCACCTTCAGTGCAGACCTGATTGCGCCTATCGATGAAGGCCACCGTAGCAACGAAAACCGTATCCGTGCACGCCCACCTTTGTATCCTCATTTAGTAAAAGCACTACCTTAGAGATTTTACCGCTTACTGGATCTAGTGATGCCCAAGTGGGAAGACACGAAATCAAACTGGATGCTATGGCGAATTTGATTCTGGATGATACCCTGCCCCATTCTTTTAGCCGATACTAATTTCAACTTTCGTATGGAACCTACTGCCACCTCAGGGAAAAATCATATGAGTAACACAGCGTGGGTGACCAGCGCCATCTCCGAAGCCGATACCCTTTGGCAAAATTCGCGTACATCGATCGAAGGCAAGTCATTTAGTGATGTGCAGGACTCTAACGGCCTCCAGTATGTCGACCTGGTGATGGAAGGCGGTGGCATGCTAGGGATTGCCCTGGTGGGCTACACCTACATCCTTGAGAAGGCCGGTATTCGCTTTCGCAAGGTTGCAGGTACTTCTGCAGGTGCCATCAATGCACTATTTTTAGCCGCTGCCGGTACGCCGAGCTCACTTAAGAGTGCAAAGTTACTGGATATTATGGCTAAGGCGGACTTTGCCAGCTTTGAAGATGGTGAGCGCTTTGCGCGTAAAACGGTGCAGCGCTTGCTCAAAGGCAAAGGGCTTTTTAGTAGCCTGGCCCTACACCCATTCGACTCCCTGCGTACCTGCAAACAGCTATTGCGAGATAAGGGTCTCAATCCTGGCGACACTTTTAGCCAATGGTTACAAGAAGAGTTACGCCAGCTGGGCATTACCAATACCGCACAACTTAAGCAGCGTATCAACCAGTTTCCCACTCTCCATTATCGGGGAGTACCCGATCATCAGGTGGGCGCTGCAGAAGTGGCGCTGGTAGCAGCAGATATTACCACTGAGACACGAGCTGTTTTTCCGGCAAAAGCCCCTCTCTACTTTAGCAACCCGGATGCGATAAATCCCGCCGAATTCGTACGGGCTTCTATGTCTGTGCCGGGTTTTTTCAAACCCTATACAGTGAAGAATATTCCCCAGCTGGATGAATGCAGTTCAGTGGCCGAGAACTGGCGCAGTATCAAGGGAATTGGTGATCCCAGGCTGTTCTTTAAAAATGGTTTTCCTAAAGAAATTCAGTTTGTGGATGGTGGCCTGGTATCCAACTTCCCCTTTGATATCTTCCACAAGCCAGTCGGTACCCCCAAACTACCCACTTTTGGTATTAAGTTGGAAGTGGACCACTATCAACCCAAGTCTGACAAGGTGGGGCGCTTTGCCATGGGGCTAATCAATACCTGCCGTAACATGCTCGACAACCATGTGCGGGCCAGCCTAAATGCGGAATACCACACGCTGGTGAAAGAGATCGCTATAGAACCTATGACCAACGGTGAGCATCCCCACTGGTTGGATTTCGCCATGCCAGGAGAACACTGCGAACACCTGTTCCTGTCCGGCGTAAGAGCGGCGATCGAGTTCCTAAGCAACGGATTTCAATGGGAGGATTATCTTGTGCTGCGCCGGCCGGAAGTTTTCTACTCTGGGGAGCAGTTGGCTTAAGGAAAGAAAGCCGGGTAAAAAGTACCCGGCTTAAATTTTTTTAAGGGTGATTAGAAGGAACGGCGTCGATAACTGCGATAGTTTGCGTGCCAGAAGTTGCGCTTGAGAGACCTCTCTAACTGCTCGTGGCTCACTTTGGGGGCAACTCCATCGAGCTGTGCCTGAGCAGCTACAGCTCTGGCGATATCAATGCTCACCTCACGAATATCATCCAAGTGCGGCAGCAGCGCGCCCTCCCCCTGCTTCACCACTGGTGCCTGCTCCGCCAGGGCGTTGGAAGCTGCCATCAACATGCCATCGGTAACCCGTGTGGCGTTGGCTGCGATCACCCCAAGACCGATACCAGGAAAGATATACACATTGTTGCACTGAGCAACCGGGTGGTGGCGCCCATCAATTTCCACGGCAGCAAAAGGACTACCGGTAGCCACCAGCGCCTCTCCCTTAGTCCAGGTATATATTTCCGTAGGAGTCGCCTCCGCGCGGGAGGTGGGGTTTGAAAGCGGCATCACCAGTGGGCGCTCATGACCAGCTTGTAACGCCTCAATTACTTGTTGGTTAAACAACCCACCTTGCCCGGATACGCCAATAAGAATACTTGGTTTCACCTTACTGATCAGACTTTGCAGGTCTGACTCTGGCGCCCCATCGAAGATATCCGGTGACTGAGCCAGTGCAGCCTGGAAGTCGTGCAGCCCCTTCATATCCGAGGTGACCAATCCATAGCGATCAAACATAAAAATACGCGAGCGCGCATCCGTATCACTGAGCCCCGCCTGTACCATGGCGGACACCACCTGTTCAGCAATTCCGCAACCGGCAGAACCAGCACCCACAATCAAAACCCGCTGGGCTGTTAAGGGCTCCTGCCAGGTTTTACAAGCAGCCAAAATAGTGCCCAGGGTAACAGCGGCGGTACCCTGGATATCGTCATTGAAACAGCAGATTTGATCCCTATAGCGCTGCAGTAACGGCATGGCATTTGTTTGAGCAAAATCTTCAAACTGCACCAAAACCTTGGGCCAGCGACGCTTCACCGCCTCGATAAACTGCTCTAAAAACTCATCGTACTCCTTCTGAGAGATACGCTCATGGCGCCAACCCATATACATAGGATCGCTGAGCAGAGTGCGGTTATTGGTGCCAACATCCAAAGTGACCGGAAGTGTGTAAGCTGGGCTGATACCACCACAGGCGGTGTATAGAGATAATTTACCAATGGGAATCCCCATGCCGCCAATACCCTGGTCGCCAAGACCGAGGATACGCTCACCATCGGTAACGACGATAACCTTGACGTTTTCCTTAGTGGCACTGCGCAAGATATCATCTATGTATTCTCGGTCTGGGTAGGAAACAAACAGACCTCGATGGTTGCGATAAATATTAGAGAATTCCTCACAGGCCGCCCCAACGGTAGGCGTATAGATGATCGGCAGCATTTCATCAATATGATGCTCAATCAGGTAAAAGAACAACGTTTCATTATCGTCCTGTATACCACGCAAAAAGATATGCTTATCCAGGCCAGTCTTACACTGTTGGTACTGGTAATAGGCCCGTCGAGCCTGTTCCTCAATAGTCTCTACATTGGTCGGCAAGAGACCCGCCAGATTAAACTCGAGCCTCTCCTCTAGGGTAAATGCACTGCCTTTGTTTAGCAGTGGCATTTCCAGTAGAGAGGGGCCAGCATGCGGGATATATAAGGGACGCTTTTCGTTGTTGCTCATAAACCTGCTTTTTCAATGCGGTGATAGACGAGACATATTGCGCAAAAAAGCTTCCAACCTTACTGAATAATGCAAAGGGAGCCACTAATTTGCACAGACCCGCCAGTCCAAGGGGGCTTAAAGACTATCTAGTGTTATGGACTTTAACAAGGCCTACCCTCTGTACCTTGGGATCAAGATAAGTGCCTTTTAATCATGCTAGCTTGCTTTTTACCGATGCTCTCAGGGGAGAGACTAAACGACTCCAGGGGCAAAGAGAGTAAGAAATAAACAACTGCAAAGCCTGTGAGGAGAAGTGTGCTACCCATCTGTATTTCCCTCCAAGCCCCATAGTTTCATGGGAATTCTCAGGGGGAAGTTAGGAAAATGTGGTTAGAAAGCTTGAGGGAGGAAGAATCGGTACCTACAAAGACAAAGTATCGAAGAGGTGGGAAATAGGATGTCACCAACCAGCACCTAGCTCACAAGCAAACAGAAACAGCAATAGTAGTACTGTCTATTTTGGCGCTGGGACATGTCCATAGTGACCATGCTGTCTATCTGGGCGTCATGAAGTTTTGGTAAAGCAGGCGATCATTTTTCAACCATCAGAAAGCCTTTCGGCAAAAGCTCTTTGTAGAAGCGAAGCAAGATAGAGGGGCCCTAAACCTGTAGGCACAGTCTTCTTAGGAACCCCCAAGGCCACTATTTGATTGAAATGGCAACTCTTATCTCATTTGGGCTCAGGTAATGTTCAAAGTCTGTGGTGTAGGCTCTTTGGTGAGGACAATCCGGTGAAGAAAAGTAATTCCATATCTCACCCCATATGTCGATAACCGTCTGCGGCATTTCCCCCTGGGCGGAAAACACTAGATACTTACCCGATTGCACATGTATCGGCTTGAAATCTTCGGACATATCTGTTGAAAGCAGATCTGAGCAAGCATAGATATCAAACAACCCGCTATGGTCTGACTCATAGTTGGTATAAACCCCATAAATCTGGGGAGCCCCCGTAAACTTGGGAGCTGCCTCGGTACTAAACTTCTCCCACAGGGGAGCTATTTGCGCAGTAGAGGCATCCGCCTCATTCTCATTCTTTGTTCTTGCGCAGAGCCCCACCAGATCAAAGCCGGGAATTTGTTCAACGACCATAACTACCTCATTTTTATCAATTATTGATGTTACTTGTATTCCAATACACAGCTAAGTGCATGGATGAACAACTAAAGGGGTTCACCTTAAAGCTAAGGGTAGCTCCTTCCCTGTAGTAATTTCCTTGCTTTGAGCCCCAAACCGAAGAAAAATTCCACAACTACCTCTTGCTGAGTTAATCGAGTTTTTCTGGCCTGTAACGGTTGAGAAATTGAACCGCCTCGTCACGCTGTTCCAAAGAGAAGCACTGGATATCTATATTCCAAAATATCTTATCTTCAGCCTTCACAATCTTTTGTAGCCATTGCTTATCCGTCAGAATGACTGCCGCAGAGATATTAGAAATACCAACATTAACCATGTATTTCAATTTTTCTAGCACTGCCGAGAACTCAAGCCCCTTAAATGACTCAATTTCCTCATAGATAGTGATCCTCTTATACTTCTCACCAAGCAACTTTGCTTGAGCCAAAGTCTCAGAAACATCACTTTCTGTAATTGAATCAGATACCCTGAAAGCGAGGGCATTAGGAATACCGATATCTATCGCTTTGATCATCTCGTTAATCCCATTTCCAATAATCTACAGTCAGGAATTAATAATATGCTGTGGACAGCACCATCCTATTTATCACATTAAGCTTATTTTAAGCGCAGGATAAAAGTATCAGGAGGAAATACTCTACAACGCTCTACAGGAATCTGCTTTCTTTTTGATTTGCAAGGCAATCTCTTTCGTTAAGATTTGCCCACCTAACGACCAGTTTTCTGCCTCAACCAAGTCTAAAGAAACCCACACATGCTGCCTAAAACTCTCATCTCCGCCGCCTTCGACCTCCACCATAATATCACTGATTTTTTGCAGCAACTCCCTCTTCACACGCTCATCAACTAGCTCTTTAACTGTTGTAATTGTTACATGTGGCATAAAACCCTCCAATTGGTACTAAGTGAAATTTAGAAAATCAATCAAACTTAAAACAACTCTTCAGAAGACAAAAAGGCATTAGATAGAACCATCTCTCAATGGAATGCAATAACTGCAGAGCTAAAAGATGCATGGTAGCAATGACTAAAAATTCATTCTTAAACTCAAACTCTCCACAGGTCAGCACTCCATCTACTACAAACCCATCAAATACTGTATATAAATACAACACTGGGTAAACAGCAATTAATTTCAACTCAGGATCGGGGATACCTCGCAATCCAGAGACTACGAGGCCGGCTTAAGGTACACGCAGAGAGTTGAGTCTTCTATTTTACTTGCTCATTACTATGAAAGAGATCTAAGGTCTTTAGAGCAAGAGCAACCAGATCCGCACTGGATTCTAAGTCCACATTCTTTATAACAGTCACTGCCCGCTGGTGTTCAGGACAAAGTATAAGCACACTTGTACTTCCTATACTTAGCCCCGTGTGGTATAGCAAATTAGGGTGTACTTGGAGAATACGCCTTATATCCGCATACTCTTCCGAGTTATATCCAGCTAAGAAATCTTGCCCCCCAAGAAACCAACCAATACCAATATTGGTTTCTGTTCCATCTGAAAGTTTAGAGTTAGTAAATAGCTCAGAAATGGATTCCTCCTGCAGAAAACCAGGCTTCAGATGAGAAAGCGCAAATTTAACCACATCTTTTGGCGTAGATAATATTCCACCGCCAGCATACTTATAGCTACTATTCACCTCTGGAGAATTTATAAGCACACCTGTAAAAAAAGAATAAGCGCCCTGTCTACTTGGAATAATTGGTGCCGCATCATCAAAGGTAGTTCTCTTCAATCCTAGAGGTTCAAAAACTTCAGTGCTAACTATCTCCTTAAAGGTTTCCCCTTTTGCTGACTCCATTGCCGCACTCAGAAGAGTCCAATTATAAGTAGAATAACTCTGATCCGAACCGGGAACAAAAAGCAAAGGGTCATTTTTAAAAATATTCAAAGCTTCTAAAGTGTTGTTGTATTGTACATTCGAGAGAAATTCATGCGGAATAATGTAGTCACGAATTCCAGAGGTGTGATTGGTTAACTGGCGCAAGCTTATCGCTGGGTGGGTTTCAGGCCAGTCTGGCACCAAAAGTCTTACCTCTGAATCCAAATTTAAAACTCCCTGCTCTACCAGACGCATCAAAGCAGCCGCAGTAATCACCTTAGAAACGCTTCCAATACGGAGTTTTGTTTTTTTGGTCATAGGAACTTTAGACTCAAGATCTGAATACCCAAACCCTTTAGCCCACTGAATGCCGTTAGTATCGCCAACGGCCACGCTAATACCAGGAACAGTATCTGAGGAAACGGCCTGTTCAAACAAAAGTTTTGCTTGCTGTGGAGCACTATCAGCACCCTTTGATTGTAGGGGCAACCATAGAGCCGCTGAAGCGATCAATATTATAAATTTATACATATCACCAAATTCCATTTGTAAATTTCATATACAGAGACGCCCATAAGGCACCTGAGACACTATACAGGCATATAAAGGAAGTAAGCTAATTTAACTTTTGATCAGGCAGATAAGGTACGATAGAACCGAAAACAAGGGGAAAGATAACTTAAAATAACTTTTTAACTTTAAGAATTGAACACTATTCAAACTTTGGGGAAACGCCTTGTTTTAGATTAAGGGCAAAATCATTAGGTTACCTTTAAAACCACAGCAACTATACTTGCCCCCCCTAAACCTGAATGACAATTTGTATCAAACCAGAGCGTTGTTAATTACAACAGCTTGTTGCTACGCATCAAAGTGCATCCAGGAAAAATCATCTATGTGCTTTACTTGACTTAAAGCGATTACTATAGACCTGAGCTTCCGACCCTCCTTCTCTATTAAGAGAGTAATTCATCACCTTTTCATGCCCTGTGACCTAATTTAGCGCCCTATGAAAATTCAGTTACTACCCGAAGCTCCAGCCTCTAGCTGTTTTTGTACTTTTTCCAAATTGAAAGAGCCGGGAACTTGACTGGGGGGGTATTCCTTCATGGTGCTCAGGAACTTGGCAGCGAGCTGCTGCATAGGAACCAATACAAATGCACGATCAATAAACCAATCATTATAGGTATTGGAGCTATGTTGTGCTTTTTCGAAAGGATCCTGACGTAAATTAAACAGTAAAGGAATACGTAGTTCAGTAAAAGGTTCGCGCCAGACTTCAAAACCTTTACCACGATTCTCCAAGAAAATGGCTTTCCATGGCTCGTAACGCATAGCGACTATTTGACCATCATCATTAACATATATAAATTCCTTTCGTGGTGACAACTTGGCCTTACCAGAAAAGTAATCCAACATGTTATAACCGTCGACATAGTTGCGGTAGCGGCGACCGTTCAATTCTACCCCCTGCTTTAGTTGCTCTTTGATATTAGGGTTTCCGCCGGCGGCAGCCAGTGTTGGCAGCCAGTCTTCATGGGAAACGATGCCCGTCAGGGTAGTGCCAGCTGGGAATTTTCCAGGCCAGCGAACAAAAGCTGGTACCCGATAAGCCCCCTCCCAGTTGGAGTTCTTTTCACTGCGAAAGGGAGTTGTGGCCGCGTCAGGCCAGGTATTGAAGTGTGGTCCATTATCGGTGGAATAAAATACAATCGTATTGTCAGCAATTTTTAGACGATCGAGTAAACTCAGTAATTTTCCCACCAGGATGTCATGCTCTACCATGCCATCCATATACTCGTTGCTGTTCGGTCCAGCCAGATTTTTATGCTCCTCTCGCACATGAGTACGAAAATGCATCCGAGTAGCATTCCACCAGACAAAGAAAGGCTTTCCGGCCTGATGAGCACGCTCTATAAAGTCAATAGCTGCAGCTAGAGTTTCATCATCAATTGTCTCCATGCGTTTTTTAGTGAGCGGGCCTGTGTCCTCAATGGAGCCACCCGCATAAGACTTGATCACTCCGCGTGGGCCAAATTTTTTGCGGAATTCAGGATTTTTGGGGTAATCGCGATTCTCTGGCTCTTCTTCAGCATTGAGATGGTAGAGATTTCCGAAAAACTCATCAAACCCATGGTTAGTGGGCAGATGTTCATTCCGGTCACCCTGGTGATTCTTACCAAACTGACCAGTAACATAACCGAGGCTTTTCATAACTGTGGCAATTGTCGCATCACTCTTTTGCCAGCCTTCCTTGGCTCCTGGGAGCCCTACTTTGGTCATTCCAGTACGCACTGGCACATTACCTGCCAGGAAAGCGGCCCTTCCGGCCGTACAAGATTGCTGGCCGTAGTAATCGGTAAATGACAGCCCCTCAACAGCCAATCGATCAATGTTGGGCGTTGCATAACCCATCATGCCTCGGCTATTAAAACTGATATTCCAAATACCGATATCATCCCCCCAAATCACCAGGATATTGGGCTTTGTAAGCGGGGTGTCTTGAACTTGAAGCTCCGGTGGGGCTTGAGTTTGCCCCTGCTCCTCCAACTGAGGATGAGGCTGAGGCTGAGGCTGAGGCTGAGGCTGAGGCTGAGGCTGAGGCTGAGCAATAACGTGCCATTGCAAAAAACACAATACAATTGCACCCATGAACAATCGACGGAATACCAGAGTGGATGAAAACATATTGGATCTCATAAATCATTTAACATCTATAGAGAGTGCATATAGCGACAAATAAACCTCTATTGACAACAAAAACCTTTTAATAATTACTGGTGCCAATAGGTGTAAATTCACGCTTTTTAGGAAGGGCAATACAACAAGATTAGACAAACTTGTTTAAAGCGTTCATTAGAGAAGGTTTTGCGGCAATGAATTTAAAGGCATGAAAGATGGATGTTAACCACCATCTTCAACCGGTGTTTCAGATATTTCCTTTTCAGGTGTGGTGACTTTAGACTGAGGAAAAACCACTGCCCAATCTTTTGCCATATCTACAACCGTCCACCCATAGAGTTTGGCAGCTTTTAAAGCCTTATCCAGGTGCCCTACCTTAGAGCCACTATCATAAGACCACTCCCTCTTACTGTCGGTATGGTGAACTAACATGCCAAAACGAGGCCCTTTACCGGAAGTAGACCACTCCAACATCTGCAAATCACCGTCTGAATTTCCAGCAACAAAAATTGGGCGGAACCCTATAACCTGGCTTATGCCAATAGGCTTACCTACACCATCATTCACGAAGTCAAGTTTATCCATTGTAATGATTTGAGGATGACCATTATTATCTTCATACCGTAATTTAAAACGGCTACCAATAACCTGTTCCGGCGGGATACCGTAGAAGCTCACTGAGAGTGCCCTAATGAAATCAACTCCACCACCTGAAGATATATAGGTTTTAAAGCCATTTGCACGCAGGTACTCCAGCAATTCATGCATCGGCTGATAAACCATATTTCGATAAGGCTTTCCCGTAAGGGGGTTTTTGGCGGCAGTAAGCCAGGAATTTACAACCTTATTAAATTCCGTATCTGTCATACCTGTTTGAGTCGCACTGATTATTTTTAACCTATCCGCTTTGCTGAGGGTCAATAAGCTGTGAAAATCTTCTTTTAGAATGGAGGCAAAAGGTTGCTCCTTCTGCCACTTCGGGTGCTCAGGTGCCAATCGCATAATCTCGTCTATCGCAAAAAGTAACTGAACGTAAGCAGGCTTTTCCGCCCACAAAGTGCCATCGTTATCGAATACAGCGATACGTAGCTCTGGAGGAACAAAGTCGGAACTGCCTTCTTGCGTCACTTTTTTTACAAAACTTATGATGTCAGATTTTGTTGACGTATTATTCCATGATGGAAGATCTGCACTCACACCCGTGCTGGAAAAAAAAATATTTATCAGAAGCAGCAAGCAAAAAACTGTCAATTTTCTTTGAGAGAAAGCCATTAGGTTAAGAGACTCAAGTAAACATGGATTGCTTGAAGTGGCACACAATGAACTAATCTTGGCTTGTCAAAGCCAGATCAATCCAACAGAAAAGTCAATAAAACTAAATATATGATAAATATAGCTGGAAAAATTTACATAATTTTCATTGTTCTCGTTCTATTACCACTAGCTGGATGTGGCGGGCATAAGAATGAAAAATCCGAAATGGGTAAAACTGATGAAAACGAATCTATCTTAACCACTACCCATCAGATAAATCATTCGAAGAAAGAGCACGTAACATATACCGGTTCAGCATCCTGCCAAAACTGCCACCAAAAAGAAAGCACTGCCTGGAAAGACTCCCATCACGCGCAAGCCATGATGCCAGCCAGTGAAGACACTGTCCTCGGCAACTTCGATGGAACCACCTTTGACCACGGCGGAGTAACTACAACCTTTTACAAGCGCAAAGGAAATTTTTTTGTCGAGACCGAAGGAACTGAAGGTGTTCTAGAAAAATTCCCCATTTCATACACTTTTGGGGTAACTCCTCTCCAGCAATACTTGATTCAATTTCCCGGCGGGAGGCTACAGGCGCTCAGTATCGCTTGGGATAACCGCCCAGCAGTAGATGGTGGTCAACGCTGGTTCCATTTATACCCGAATGAAAAGATCGAACATACAGACTACCTACACTGGAGTGGTATTAATCAAAACTGGAACTTTATGTGTGCGGATTGCCACTCTACTAATCTACAAAAAAATTACGATCTTCAAACTGATACATTTCAAACCAGTTGGTCTGAGATAAATATCGCTTGTGAATCCTGTCATGGGCCCGCCTCCAAGCATCTTGAATGGGCTCAGAATCAACAACAGAGCCTTCAAAATTTTGGCTTTACTCATGAATTACAGAGGATAAATACAAACCAGTGGAAAATGAACCTTGAAACTGGAATAGCCTCAAGCAAATCAACCAAGGTCGCCAAAGAAGTACAAACTTGTGCACAATGCCATTCCAGGCGCGCGACATTCTCACCTGGCGCAACTGCTGGGAGTAAATTTTTGGATCACTATAACCTCGCCCTGCTACAACCACCTCTCTATCATGCGGATGGTCAAATTAACGAAGAGGTCTATGTCTATGGCTCTTTTTTACAAAGTAAAATGTATAGCGCAGGCGTCACCTGTAGCAATTGTCATGAGCCCCATAGTTTACAGTTACGTAGCAGTGGCGACGGGGTTTGTGCCCAGTGCCATCTATCTGAGAAGTTCGCTCAAACCGATCATCATCTTCACCCAATAAACAGCCCCGGATCGCGATGTATCAATTGTCATATGCCAGCAAAGAACTTTATGCAGGTAGATAGCCGCCGCGATCACAGTTTTCGCATCCCCCGTCCAGACCTTTCAGATCAATTAAAAACACCAAATGCCTGTATCAATTGCCATAAGAATCAAAGCAATCAGTGGGCTGCTGAAGTTCTGCGCAAGCGATTTGGTCCAGCAGAGACAAAACACTTTGGCGAGGCTTTATACGCAGGCCTCACAGGAGCATGGGATGCAGAGAAGAAACTAAGTAAATTGATCCATGACCGAGAACAGCCAGCAATCGCCAGAGCAACCGCTATAACCTTACTGACGGAAAACCTCACCCGCAATTCTGTTCAATTATTGCAATCCATAGCACAAAGCGATGAACCACTACTCAGTCTGGCACTGGCACAGTCATTAGATAGAATACCGGAGCAATTACGACCTGCCCTGGGAATACCTCTACTCTACGAGCGAGAACGCGTCACCCGCTCTTTGGCCGCCAATGCTCTAGCAACCTTACCCCTGGGAAATTACCCTGCTCAGGTTCGCCAGCAATTTTCTCTGGCACTTCAGGAATATATAACCTCAGAATTGTTTAACAGTGATCGACCAGAATCCTTATCCAACTTGGCGGGTCTACATCAACAGAGTGATAACTCTCAGCAAGCAGAAGTATTCTATCATCGAGCTATAAGTAAAGCGCCCTATTACACAGCTGCATACATTAATCTGGCAGACCTTTATCGAATAAAGGGAAAAGAGAAAAGTGCAGAAGAAGTGCTGCGAAACGCTCTGGATAAAGCAGAGAGAAAGGCAGCAATACAATACTCCTTAGGGCTATCATTAATACGACAGAAACGCCACTCAGAGGCTATCGGTTATCTCAAACAAGCCTCTGAGGCTAAACAGACTGATAGCCGCTATATATATGTTTATGCGATCGCACTACACTCCGCCGGCAACTCTACACAAGCCCTGGCAACGCTTGAGAAGGGGCTTGAGCAATTCCCTTCCTCAATAGATATCCTTCGGGCTTTAATCTCCATTAATCGGGAATCCGGCAACCTGGAGAGAGCAAAAAAATATGAAAACTTCCTTGCTGGAAGCGATCAGTAGTCCCAAAAGCCTTCTATTGTTTTAGTTGAAGCTAAACAATTAGTAGATTACTAAAAATCGTAATATAAACTTAAGCGGAGCAAGTGCTCATTCGGAATTAGGCCAAACTCACAGCTCTCACAGCCACTAAACACTTGGGCCTGAAGTCTAGTGCTGAAATGCTCTGTCCAATTTTGGATTAATTCCAAGTTATGATACTGGCTCTGATCATCAATGTTATATTGAATACTCTGACGATACTGAAACTTGCGTTCAATCCGGGTGTTACCCCACATAAAAAACAAATACTCCCGGCGCAACTGCCCCACCGATAACAGCTCATAGCTATCAATCAGGAAATTAAAGGCAGCTGGCGCCTGAACAGACAGTAAACCTTGCTTGGCAAGATCCACTTGTTCGATAACCTGGTCCCACTCTTCTGACTCATACCCATGTTCGTTGTATAGATATTCTGCCGTAATATCCCAGCCGCCTTTAAGGCTTATCTGAGCACCTAGCACTGCTTTTAGGTAACCGTGATCCTGTAGACCTCCATAGGAGATATCACTAGCCACTGGCAGCTCGCGCTGATGTTCCCAAGCCCCCTCAAATCGTAGAGTAATATTATCACGTGCCAATGCACTCAAACCCAGGGCCGTATTCAGTTCTCCACCGTCCAACTGGTGTACTACTAACCTGGTATCCAGATCTCCCTCCCTATTCAGAACCAATGCATATTGATACTCGTGGTCAGCAAACGGATGGTCCAGCTTCCGATCCAGATTATCTTCCACTTCAGCAATGTAGATACCCGCGTTCCAGTCACCGTAGCGAAGATCCAGATGCGCCATATCCCAACCCTGTTGTTGAGTCAGATCATCTGTATCCAGATTTGGTCGGTCATAGACAGGCTTGAGTAAGTTGGCAGGGGACCAATTGTAACCATTACTCCACTGAGGTTTGATCCTGCCAATATTAATACCCAGTCTCCGGTTAGATGTGTACGAAGATAAGTAGCCCTCCAATAAGTAGGCATTGAACTCTTCTGAAGAGGCGCCACCGTCATCCACCTTATAGTCTTGAATAAAGGCTAGGCGAGTAAAAGTAGAAAAGTGTGGCCCCGATAAAAACTGACTACTGAAATCCAGTGCTAGCAAAGATTCTCTTTCACCAAATTGTAGATTTCCAGGGTTAAAATACTGGTCTTCCCGCACGCTATTCTGCTGCTGATAGGCAATAGCGGAAATATCATAATTCCAATAATAACCACTTTCCCTATTACTGGATGAAAGATCTTGTGATTTAGAACTTTCAGAGAGCTCATTAGAGAAAGGGTCTTTATACTCTTGTGCACTAGCTAAAGCAGCTGAGGCAGAGACACTTAAGATTATGGCCAGTTTATGCTGGGTTAAATTTGGCATCGCCATGGTCTTTCTATATTAATTCAGCTTACCCAATGAAGCCTTCTGGAAAATAGCCTGATCCAATTCCTTGAGATGGTAATCATCGAATTTCATCCAGGTGTAGTTTTCCTGCAACAAGGCATCCACGAGAAGGAGCTTATGTAATTTCAATTCATCGCCAAAGGTTTTATATTCTTTGTAAAAAGCTGTTTTCAGTAGGCGATCTGACCGGGAATAGAATTCACTCTTAAAGGGTGGGTTTCCTTCTGTCTTTTCCATCCACACTTTCACTTTTGCATAAGCCACACCGGAAGCCGTTGAAGTTAACTCCAACAACCAGTAATCCTGCCCTTCGAGGGTTTCTTCTCCAATAATTTCTGCACGATAGTCTCTGGAGAAATTAGTCCCAACAACATCTCCATTACTGGTTTCCCCGATCAGCCGCTGAGACGGTGCAATACGAATAACTCGGCGAGTTCCGGGAATATAGAGCCACATATTGTTACCTTCCTTTAACATGGCCCTCCCCTTTTCACGGGCGGGAGATTCAAAGTGAATCAAAGATTTATCGTTAAACACTTTAACACTGAGCGTATTAGTTCGAGGTTCTTTATCTTTCTTATAGCTGATATTAGTAATATTAAAAATAAATCCTTGATCCTTATACCCCCTAACTTCATCTAATCGATTCACCAGGGATTCAGCCGTTACCTCAGCCACTGCTGGCACGACTAGGGAGAATAAAAACCCAACAAAAAAAATAAAACGGCTTCTTTTCATCTTTTTACCCTACACCTATAAACCTATTGCATTACCATCAAGTGAATCTCAACGCATTCACTACCGGTATTCTGGAAGCCTTTACTGCTGGATAAACACTAGAAATTAAGGAGACCAAAAAACCCAAGGCAAAGGTTTTGATAAGAATTTCATTAACCACAAATACCCTTATCGGGTAATCCTGAGTACTGCCCGGCGGCCGCGGCATCATCCATTCGGCATAAGTAATGCCCTTTGCCGCAAGAATTCCGATAAGCAATCCTAAGACGCTACCGATAATACCTAAAAACACAGACTCTAAAAGAATTAAGCCAACTACCTGCGTAGGTGTCCCGCCCATGGCTCGAATAGTCCCGATCTCTCGGGTGCGCTCCATCACAGCCATCAACATGGTATTGGATATGCTTAGAGCTACAATCACCAGGACAATTACGGTGATAAAACCAAACACTCCATTAAATAGGCCAACAACCTGATGATAATAAGCCGCCAAGTCCCACCAGCTTCTTAATTCCAGCCCTAGATTCTGTTGCTTAAATGCCTTACGCAAGGCGTCTACAGCCAGATCGGTTTGTTCAGTTTCTTCAAGCAATACAACCAGCCGGGTTAGATCCGAGGTATAAAGTAATTCCTGCGCAAGTGGCAAATTGACTCTGAGTAAGCGATCATCTAATTCCTTCACGCCAGTGGTCACCACACCGGCTATCTGAATGTCTACCGCATTTATTGCTCCATCCTGGGTGCTTGCAAGCAATGTTAGGTAGTCCCCTACCTGAGCGTCCAGGGAGTTGAACAACCCCTCTCCCAAATGCGCAGCAGCAACATCCTCAGGAAATAGATCTTCACCTTCTACAATATGGATTGCAGAGGAAAGTAGTACCTCTTTTTCAGCATCGATACCAATACCCGATATTGCAATTGACTGCTTCCCATCACTCAGAAGACCATTAAAATTCAGTCGCGGTGCAACAACCAAAGCCTGGCTCTTCTCTTCAATTAGCTGGGTAATCTGCTCTAAGCTGGCAGAGGGAATCAGGTACTTTTCTGGCTCGGCTTTACCATATTGGTTGTAGCCATCGGCATAAATCTGGATATGCCCTAGCTGCGAGCGAATCATGCTTTCACGCATGCCATCGTACATGGACTGAACAAAACCACCGAACACAATCAAGCTGGTACAGCCAAAAATAACCGCCGCAAGGGTGATTATACTGCGTCGACCGTTTCTAAGAATATTTAACAGCGCTACCTTCCAACCCAGAGTCATAACTAAAGTTTCTCCAGGGCCAGGCGAGATTTTTTCGCCCACTCGGTTTCTGAAGCTGTCAACCTTGTCCAGAGTTCTCTGGCTTTATCTGCCTGATCATTACGTTCATAGGCCTGTGCAAGGTAGTAGTCGACAAATGCCTGGAACTCATCACCGTACTTACCACCAATTTTTTGTTGAACTAACTCCAGGTCTTCTACTGCATAGCGGGCCCGTTTCAAGAAGGCCGGCATATTTGCGCAGCTGATGCCCCTCTGCAATCTTGCCCCAAGATTGAAAGGGGCCTGCTTTACTGCCCTATCCATCATGCGATTTCCCCGCCTTGAAAATAAGGATAGCTTTGCCAATTGATCGAGATAGAAACTAGATCGAAAGGAAATTGCCGATCCTAGAGCGGCACTCAACTCTGGATCATTGTTCAGCGTGCTCTTCAATTTGGTCATTTTTTGTTCCAGGGATTCCACTTGTTCAACTCGTGTATCCCCTGAGGAAGTCAGCAATGCCAATTCGGCCAAATACGCAATTTTCTTTTGTTCTGGTGTGGATTCTTCATTTAAATCTTCAACCAGGCGAACTCTCTCGAGGTTAGAAGAGGGGATCTCTGAAGGGGGTATGTACTCCTCGGCAATCACCTTTGGAAGGCTGACAAACAGAAAAAAGAAAACTGTAAGTACCTTCAGAAAATCCTGTGTGTTAAGTATTTTCATACCTCAACCCCCGAACTTGTAATACTGGATCTATCATACCCACTGGCCAGAACGTCACCACTAAGGCGATCACTCACTAACTCTCCATCCAAAATAGTAATCACTCTGGATGCCAGGCTAGTTACATAATCGTCATGTGTTGAAATAACAAAGGTTATGCCCTGCTCTCTATTCAACTTCTGTATCAGCGCCATGATCGTTTCTGAGGTTTTCGAGTCCAGATTTGCCGTAGGCTCATCTGCTAATACAATATCAGGCCGTGTGACAATCGCCCTGGCTATAGCTACCCGCTGCATCTGCCCCCCCGATAACTGGGTTGGTCTTTGCCCAACCTGTTTTTCAAGGCCTACATCTTTCAGTGCCTGCAGAGCCCTTGCTTTGGCATCCTTCACTCCCCTGAGAGTCAGTGGATACATCACATTTTCCAGGGCAGTAAGCACTGGTATCAAATTAAAGGACTGAAATACAATGCCAATGTGCCGGTTTCGGAATTTTGAACGCTTGTGCTCTCCCAATTTACCGATATTGACACCGCCAACCTGAACAGTGCCGGAATCGCACTGATCAAGAGCCGACAAAATATTAAGCAAAGTACTCTTACCACTACCGCTAGGCCCCTTCACAGCGAGAAATTCGCCTTTTCCCAAGGAAAGAGTGATATCTTTTAGGGCGTCTACCCAGATATCACCCATAGCATAGCGTTTGGATACATTGCGCAATTCAACCAACATTAGGCTTCGCCCAAAGTAATAACCATTTGACTCAACTGCTCACAGGCATCCAGCATGGTAGAAGGACATTCAGCCAAACTTTCTGCTTTCTGGTAATAATCCAGAGCTATATTAAGTTCATTACTATTATCCAACCCTTTAATCCTGTAGGCATTAGCGAGAGCCAGATACACAAGTTGTTTGACTTCCCCAGGTAAAGCATCATTATCTTTTTCTATCAGAGCTATGAACCAGTCTTCATCTTCAAACACTCTGTCAAAGTGACCGCTAACTTCACCAACAAAAGAAAAAGTGAGCAGCCGAACCAGTCGCACATTAAAGTCAGAGCTAGCTTGTAGCGCCGCTTCATCCACTTGATTCATCGCTTGACGCAGACGATAAAGTTTATACAACCCCATGGCCGGATCGAACATGGCACCAGCCAACTTACCTTCATTGGAAAAATAGGCTGCTTTAATCAGCATATTTTCAGGATCTTGTTGGTAGGCGGTAGCCAGTAAATTATCCGCTCTATCTATTTCATTGTGGTAGCTGTACAGCTGCCCAAGTTGCAACATTAATTCAGGGTCAGATTGATTCTGATCCAGCTCAGCTGTCAGAAACTCCAATTGTTCAAATTCAGTTTTGCTATAGTCTATCTTTTTGAAGTCAATGGGAGCAGCCCCTGAAAACCAGGCAATAATGTTACCAATCAGAAGACTACTTATTAATATTGTTAGCATTTTCTTAAACATGGGCTACCCCCTAAAAAAGATTTAAATCTCAGCTGAATTTTCGAGCAACTGTGTATCCATTTCCTTTAGGGTAGTGTGCTCATCAAAAACCAGATTTTCTGGGCTCATCACACCAGGATAAAGCTGTTCACAAATCAATATCACTTCAACAATATTGAGTGAATCCACACCCAACTCAGCAATAGGGGTATCCGCATCAACAGAATCAACATTCAGCATAAGAGCGATCTGCTCACAGAGTTCCTGTACTTTGCTCTCTACGACTGCTGTAGACATACCTAATCTCCAGTTACATTACCAACTTTCAAGGGATAGAATCGCAACAAATAATCTAGGGTCAAAGCATATATACATACATGCTGCTCACCTTCAGAGTATTTCTGTTGCCGCTTAATAATCTTGGCGCTAATCATAGGGGGTATAAAAAACCAGATACGTGAAAGCCATCGGTTTCCGTAAAAAAACACCCTCTGAAAAGACTCATAAACATTAACTATAGGGTTGTCATCCAAAGAGAAAATTTGATTCAGGCCACCCTTTTCTTTCAAATTACTCTCGTCGACAAGCCTGACCTCCTTACCTAACTCTGCAGCCAGAATATTCAGGTGAAAAAGAATAAAAGGATGATACAAATACTCTGCCAGGTAGACATCCCTATCCTGTTCCTTACCAGAAGCTTCCCAGCTCGATTCAAGCTGATCATTAATCTCTCTAACATAGTTTTTCAGATCAATACCTTCAACCTTTCTGGACTTGTGCGCCGCTTTAAAGATATCTGACCTTTGACGATTAAACCCAAATTTTCGCGGCAGGCTATTTTTACTAATTTCGCACAAAAGCTCTTCACAAGCTTCTACTTGCTCAAACACTTGAGCAAAGAACACATGATCGAAAGGTGTAAATAATTGTGAAGCCACCTTGGGGAGAAGATTGTATAAGGCCTCCCCTCTACTTTGAGGCTTTACCAAAGCAGCTTTCAAATTAGGTTCTGTAGCAAGAGTATCATCCAGCCAGATTAATGACTCAGCTGTGATTGTCACCTCATCACCCGGAAAAATCATTCTGACATTTTCCAGCAGGCTTTTTCTTTCAGTAGGAAAACCGAAATATTCAAGCTCAACCAAATAGTTCAGATCGACTTTATCTGCACCTACGGCCAAAAATGAAGACAATTTCGCACTGATGAACAGTTGCTCATTCAGGGTAAAGTAATACAGGGGCAAATTGAACAAATCTGCAACTTTAATGTGAAAGCAATTGCGATCACTTCTCTGGATAACACCCTTATGCTTAACCCCTGATGTACTCAATAATTTTTTATATTTATCGGGGTATAAGTCCAACACAGAGAACTCCGCACCCACTGCTAGTGTTACAGGCTTTACCCCAGAAATATCATAAACCATTTGTTTCACAAAGCAGCCTCCAATCGCCTCTCTACCACCTTATCGAGCCAGCTGGAGATCGGTTTAGCCGAAGCTGAGATAGCTGACATATGGGTAGCATTCGGAATCTCAGTTAAATAGGATTCTACTTTAGGTGAGATATACCAATTCATTACCGTATATAAGGTATGTGCATCGACTACTTCATCGTACTGGCCCACGGTGATATGACACGGGATATCAATACTGGCGAATAGATCGGTATATCTCTTAATAGTGTAAGCACTAAGTAAGTTGAAGCTACAATCAAGTACCCTACCCTGATTACCAGCAGCTGAACCTACTGGAGGGAAGCTTAAAACAGGCATCCGCCTGAATGCAGGAATAAGCATCGCCAGCCAATATTTCCAAAGATTTATTTTGGGCAAATTTTGCTGCTCTGGGCCCGCCATTGGTCTGCTGTGTCGCCGTTTACGAAAATAGCGGATAAAGTACTCAAGTCCTGAAGTGGCAATATCATACTTTCGAGTTTCTTCTGCCTGGGTTAGCGGTGGTGCTATAGCAAAAAAACCCACGATGTCCTTGGTACCATATATTCCGAGGTATCTCAGAGAGGCAAGGGAGCCGGCGCTATGCCCACCGAGTACAAAACGGCGAACTCCTCTCTCCTTGAGGTGCGCTATCAGATCCTGCAGATCATCCTGCAATTGGTTCGGATAATCCAGATCTCCAGGACGCCCCTCACTTTTCCCATGCCCTCGCCAATCCGGTAAGCAAATGGACATTCCCTGTTTGTGTAGCATTCGCCCAAACATTAAATACCACTGACTGCTAAAAGTGCTGCCGTGCATACATATGAGCGCGGTCTCTGTATCTTCTGCTGGCAGCCAGCGAAATGCCAGATTCTTACTATCACGCGCTTTGAAAAACTCTTGAATCACACCGCCTCCACTACAGGACTTTCTGAGGCTTGTTGATCCATTCCCATAGCTTTTCTCTGATCAATTACAGAATCCATAATACTGTCGGGTTGGCTACGTGCAAACGCCAAGAAAACCGGTACCATACCTGGCATCGCAATGTATTCCTGATTTTGAGACCAGAGCGATTTGGCTTTTTTAGCGAGCTTGTCAAGCTCATCTATAGTTAGCTCTCCCGAAGAATCCTTAATTTCCAGCGCTTCCGTATGGAAAGAGTCTTCCGTCACTCTAACTTGAACAGGGCGCTCCGCCTCATCTGAGAGTATTTCTGAGAATTTTTCAGAAATTTTCTCCAGCAACCACCCCTTATCGGCAGTGCTTAAATTGGGCCTCCCCAATAAATCCGGCAACAATATACTTTGCTGAACTACCATTTTGTTAGCTAGCCCAGGGAAATCCAATTTGGCCTCAATCACCTTGAGAAATATCTCAACCCACAGCTTTACCCTTAAATCAATGCGCCAACCATCCCGACCAGCAGTGCCCATCAGGTAGACAAAATACTTGTAATGATCCGCTCCAGACTCAAAAAATCCTTCATCATTCCTACGGTAATAACGATCTTCCGATTTAAGAACTTTCGCGGTATCTATCAACTGCCTCTGTAATATAAGCTCCAATGCCATATAACCTCGGCGCAGGTAACTTTTACGCTGCCAGTACTCCTGATCCAGGTAGCTGCCTGACATATAGTCCCAGGCGATTTCAAGAAAATAAGCAGCAGTGTTGTATGCCAACAGAGGTGAGCAGAGCTCAGCAGAATCAATAACCGGGTATACATTGGCCACATGAGCATAGAGGCCTTGATAAAACTCTTTTACGGTCTGGTTCGCAATGGCTAGCTCCTGATTCAGTATATTCTGGGCTTTGTCTCTATCAGGTTCAGCGAGATCCATCAGGATATATTTACAGATATGATCATTAAATAAAGCGATCATATCGCCACCACCACTGAACAGGGGATCAAGAAACATGGAGGCAAAACCAGAGGTGGCCCAACGATCGGGGAAAATAAATTCATCCGCACGATAGGCAAGCTGCCCCCAAGCTTCAAAATCCACCAGCTCAGCGCCATCTAACAATTCTGAAATTGCCTGATAATTCATCAGGAAATCCAGGAAGCTTTCACGCTTGGTGGGTGGTTTTTCAAACTTATCCTTTTCACCGACAATTCCGACACTGGTATAGCCACCACTCAGTGGAATAAACCACACCCAATAGCCATCTCCGGAAAAATGATTGGTAGATAAGAAGCGGCCAAAAGCCCGTTTTCTCCAAGATTCATCTCCCATGGAGTCAATATCCCGGATATTCTTGAAGCGTCCCCAGGAAGAGAAGTGCTCGGGTACATTCTCCTGGCGTGTTAACTTTTTATGTTTCTTTGCAAAGCGATTGCGCCCACTACAATCCACCAACCAGCGGGCTGCAATCTCAGTCTTGCAATCAGCCACAGACAGCTGAACGGAATGACGGTTATCGTCAGACTCAATACTGAGGCCCTTGGCTTTCACACCCATCAGAACTTGAATACCATCTTCCCGGTTCATTTCAACCAGGTCCGCCTCCAAGCGAGCTCTATCCAGCTGGAAAGCTGGATGAGGCGGAATACTAGTAGTTCCGTGCTCACTCATTTCGGTTAGAGACAAGCTGTGATCAGGTTTATCAAAGAAAAAGCGCAAACCGTTTTTCGGAAGGTGGTTCCTATAGAGATAATTAACCAAGCCCAACTGCTTCATAAAGTAATGGCCGGTCATCTCAACAGTAGCTTCCCCCACTTTTGCACGGAAACTATCACTGGCTTCTACAACCAAAATGGAAACATCCTGGTCACCGCGTCTAATTTGCCGAGCCAGAGTCAACCCGGCCCAGCCACCGCCAATGATGACAACGTCATATTCTTTTTGTATTTGATCGAAAGCATTCATCACAGCGATTCCACCCCAGTGAGAAGAGAGTCCCATACGGGAGAGTCAACCTGACAAAATGAATCATGATCCTGAATAATGTCCATCACCATCTTGGTTCTGGGTAATTCATTCCTGATAAAGAATTTAGCGCTAGTGACCTTGGACTCGTAGAAAGCTTTATCCCCCTCTCCTTTACTCAGGCGACTGGATGCACTACAGGCAGCTTCTAACAACAACCAGGCAAGAGTAATGTCCCCCATCATGTGCAGAATACGAGTACTGTAAGCCGGAATTTTGAACATCTCTTTGGTCCTGACCCACACATGTACGGTTTTCAGGACAGTCTCCAAGTGCTTAAAGGATTCTTGAAGGCGGCTAAATTCGATTTTGAAATTGGGGAAATCACCCTCTCTACTAATAAATGATTCAAACTCACTCTTATAAATTTGAAACAGCTTGCTGGAGTTGCCCAGCCCTAACTTATCTCGGATAAGATCCTGGCTCTGGATATAATTAGTTCCTTCCCAAATGGCGAGTACCTTGATATCCCGAGCATACTGCTCAATACCCAATTCTTTCAGGTAACCCTGGCCACCACAGGTCTGAATGGCCAGTTCACAAATGCGCCATGCCTGATCACTGATATAGGCTTTCACCACAGGAGTCAGCAGGTTTACCAGCCCCTGATGATAGGTAGCCTCAGTTTTCTTAGCCTCATCCCCCTCGAATGTCTTGAGTAAGCTTTCAGATAGGGTCAGCTTGGCAATCAAGGCCCTGCAGCCCTCAACCTTGGATTTCATTTCCAGTAACATGCGCTGCACATCTACATGCTCAACAATATTGACCCTGCTTGCCGTAGCGCTGAAGCTTTCATGAAAACGTTTACCCTGAATGCGTTTACTGGCATAGGCTAGAGCGTTGTAGTAAGCCGAGGAAGCCATTCCCAGGGCATAAACCCCTGTGCTAATTCTTGCCTGATTCATCAGGGTCAAGAACTGCAATAATCCAACATTTTCCCGATCACCTAGTAAATATGCACGGCATTGGCCATTCTTGCCGAAGGTAAGGTGAGTATTGGCACAACCTTTAAAACCCATTTTGTCAGCAAGGGAGATACATTCAACATGATTAAACTCTCCTAGGCTGCCATCTTCTTCAACCCAGTATTTGGGTACGATAAAGCAAGACAAGCCATAGGTTCCCGAGCCACTCTTCTCCCCTCTACCCATCACAAAGTACAAGGTATTATCTGTTAGGTCGTGCATACCAGCACTGATTAGGTACTTTTCGCCGGTGAGTAAATAGGTACCGTCTGCTTGCCGCGCGGCCTTGGTATCGACCAGGGAAACATCACTGCCAGCCTGTGGCTCAGTCAAACAAAGGCAAGAAGTCCACTCAGAAGTAGCCAATTTGTCCTTAAATAGTGCTTTTTGAATTTCTGAACCATATTTTTCTACCAGGGTAGAAGATGGCAAACAAAAACCACCATAGGTCATAAAGCTGGGGTTGGCCCCCATAAACATTTCTAACAGCATTTGCATTATAAAGGGCGGAAGATCGGTTACCTGACCGCCACTGCTAGAAGATAAGTCTCCCCATTCCTCTTTAAAACGACTCCACATCTCCGGAAAAGAGGAAGGCAGCTGTACCTTGCCATCAACCAAGTGGCAACTTTGTTCATCAGCCTCTTGATAACCTGGTCCCAATACCTCAGTAGCAAATTTTTTCGCACGCTGCAGAACATCATCTACGATTTCAGCAGAGCAATCACTATAGCGTGGGTGCTCAAATAGTGTTTTGGCCTGATGAAACTGGTCTTCAATAAGAAATTTAAATTCCCGCAAATCAGACTTATAGATATTTCTACCCATGTTTGGCTCCTTGATTTTCCAAGAGTGACCGCCAGCTGCCGGAACCCAGCACCCAGTGAAATATTTGATTATGTCTTCCCCGGTATTTTTTCTGGGGATAAATCATGGCGCCGCGAACATGAGGAAGGTGATCCTGGCCGTATGCATCTTCGAGACTTTGTGCTGCATTAAAACCCTGATAAGCCTCTTCAAGAGAAACGGTCTCTGTGTTCACCAGACGGGAAAGCAGCTGTCCATTTGCTTGTGGGGTTCTGTGTACCCGGAGGCAACCAGCCCTACCACCGCCACCAAGAGTGATTATCCAGAGACCTTCAATTTCGTCTCTCAAACAATATTTATCAATCTCCGCAAGAGGCTTAATACTAAGATAGTGAAGCCCATCAAGCTCAACACTAGGCAGCCAATGAGTTTTATCCTCATGAGAAAAGCCTTTCAGCAATCCTTTCGCCCAGCGAGATTGAATATCAAAGGACACTACACGGCAGGAATTGTCCAGATCAGTCGCCATTAATTTCTTGAGGTTTTGCACCAGCTCAGGCGCCCCATTGAGTGATGGCGCTTGCGATAAAATATCACAACTGGAAATTTGGCATAAACTCCGTTCGTGGTAATGCCTACATAACCAGGAAACTGCCACTCCTGTAATCACATCCAAACCGTCCTGCCCAGGCTTTATTCCTATACCCAGGGCATCCAGGCATTCCTGCTGCCGCTCTTTACCCAGCTCTAAATTTATAACTAGGGCGTCTTCTTCATGACGTTTGGAATAACTTAAAAGCGCAGCATGAAAACTGGTACATGCACTACCTACAAATTGAATGTTATGCCCAGCCTCTTCCAGCTGAACTAGAAACTCAACAACCGGCCGCTCCAGTAACACATTAGCCTCGCCGGCTGAAACGATATATACAAGCTCTGGGATATAATCCAATCCCGAAAGGTAATGGTTTAGGGAGTTCAACAGTTGCTCTGTTTCCCCTTTATGATCAACCCAGAGGCTTCTTATATACATTTTATGCGGTTCCTTCCCTGGCCATTTTTTCAATGGCACCAAAACCTAATTCCAATAATTTTTCAGAGTATAAAGAAACTAATTTTTCACAGTTCTCTGTAGCAGATATCCTGATGTGAATACTATTATTGCCTGCTTCCAGAGGGTGTCGTACCAAGTTATCCTCAATAACCAGATACGGTTTGCCCTCCCTTTGTAAGATATATTCCTCAGCCTGAATATCCTGCAACATTAAGACCCGCTCATGTAGAAATACTTTTGGCATTCTTCCACCAGCAGGCATCTGCATTCTCATCAAGATTGTTTCGATCAAAACCCCAGATTGATCCAAGCACTCCAATAGCTCAACCAAGAGTTGATAGTGCTCAGCAAAGCTTAAAAGTACTGGAGTTGTACCCACCGGTAACTGAGAAATTGCTAGAAAATCAGATTCACCTTTCAAGGGCAATGTCTGGGCTGCGCAGAGTTTAGGGGTTTGCGGATAGGGATTGCGCAGTAACCTACTGGAAAGCTCTATCACTTTACTCATACCGCCTCCGCCAAGTAAAAAGTGCTACCCTGGTCAACCCTAACTTCAGCCGTACAGTAATAGCCATTGAGAGCAATAGAACATACCAATAGCTTCTCTTCCTCTTGGAATCTACCCTCAACTCCGTGGCTAATAATGTTTAACCAGGGATCACTACCAAAACAGTGCCCCCACCTTTCATGAAGATCGGGAAGCTGCTGGAAACTACTGAGTAAACGGGTAAATATTTGTCGTATGTTTTCTGGGAAAAATGGCAAAGATAAAGTTAGATCCTTCCCAGCACTGGCCATCTTTCTGATAATTGTTGCAAACTCTGGTGTTGTGTTATAGGTAACCGCACAACCGGCTGTAATATCTTCCACTCTGAATGAGTCGACTTCCAAGAGCAATGTGCATAAACCAAAGCCGCTCTTGCCCCAATTTTCATTACTCTGCCAAAAGCTTAAATCCAGCACATTGGCATCCAGAATACTGACTAGTACATAACGTACAGCTGGATTTTGTCGCAAGTAATAGCGCAGGCTATAACCCCAGGATGCACACTCATAAGTGTTCACAAAACTGGTCACAGGAATACTTGGTCGATTTTTCAGAGAGTTTAAATCGTCCGTATTAACGGCCCCAGTCGTAAAAGGTAGCTCAATCATGGTTGAACAAAGAAAGTGTCGGTTAATCTCAGCCCTTACCTCCTCTGGAATAACCTCTGTTACACGAGCACTCTGTTCAGATATAATTTCACCGATTTGTGCGAAGGCTTCTTGCAAGCCTCCACTCTCTGCAAAAGTAATATTTTCTATGGGGGTAAATGCCGCTGACTTCAGGTATAAGCTCATAGCCGATGCCCTTTCGCCTTACTATAAATCTCGAAAAAGCAGCGGTAGGAACTTCCTTCCATCTTGGTAAACGCCAGCAAATCCCGCTGGCGAGTTTTGCTTTGTACCTTACCCGAAGATACCAAGTGCAAAAGTAATTCGTTACTGGCAAATTTTGTTGCCAGCACTCTATTCACACTATGCATTGAGAAGATGGTGGCCGAGGTTTGCTCATTACAGAGATAAATCAGATACTCGACAATCTCCTGATCCGCAACAGACAACTCAACCTCCCCTTGATCTCGTAACCAAAGCACAAAGTGCATCAGAGACTTCACAAAACGGGGACGCACAAGTGTCAGGAAGCGATTAACACTCCCTAGACCACCTTTGCTAAGCAGCATCTCTTTAGTAACTGGGACACGACCACGGCAGTTCCCCAGTTGCAGCTTGCCATCCAGGAAGGGCTCACCAACAGATGACTGCTTCAATTCGGCACAGAGTTCAGGAGGCAGCATCAATGTAACTGGGAATGGCCTTGCTGCCTGTTTGGCAACAACCATGGCAAACCCTAGCTTTTGTGCCTCTATACCATGAATTTTATTGATATTAAGCTGCAAAACACCATCATCATCCTGTATCTCAGTCTTCCAGCTCTGCAGGCTTGGGCCACCGGGGTCTGTCATCAAGAAGTGACCAAAAATCCCCTGCTCCACCCAGTTATTCACTTGAGCCAGCTGATCTTCAGTCGCCGTCAGACTCATCATGATGGAACCAAACAGTCCTATCATTTCATGGAAATGGTGGGCCAACCCCTCATCACGCACCTTGTCAATAATTTGATCAATAACAAAAGTTTGTTCAAATTGTTCTAGTGGCTGCTTGACCGATGGCTCTCGAAGAGGGGCAGGCTCTGTCAGAGGGTCTTCAATGATCATTGAAGCGTCGAACAGACGCACACAGGCCTCCTCAAGAAGCCCTTGCAGTGAAGCTGGCACTGGAGAAACGGAAGAAAGCTGATTGATTACAAAGCTGCCGGCAATAGATTGCAGTTCCATAAGTTACTCCATGAGGTAGGATTTAGCAGAAGGTAAACTCAGGAATGGAGCAACGGTATAGCTCGCGTTATAGGCTCCACAATTGCTGAAAACAGCCAAGTCGCCAGGCTGTACAGGCCCGCCTTTTATTTCACCGATCACATCTTCCTTGTTACAGGAAGTACCTACCAGCAAACAGCTCTCTGTACTGCTCTCAAATTCCAATATTTCATCGCCACGCAATATCAGTGGCTGACTGAAGCGTTTAAAAGTACTTTCCGTTTTCGCTAAAAGAAAGTTCTGCGCCATGCCGCCATCACAGATTCCGTACTGCTGCCCTTCTATCGATTTCACGTAGCGAATCTGAGTTACAAAATATCCCGCACTGGCAACCAGAGCACGCCCACTTTCGTGGGCGATTTTTATGTGAGAGGGAAATTCACCAAGTAATTCCCTATATTGTTCAAAATTAAAATCAATACTTTCCCAATCCAGATCAAAGCCACCGCCAAGGTTAACTAAATCAATGGCATAGCCGAGCTGCCTCTCAAATTTCTCAACTATTTGCAAAGCTGCTTGTGCAGTATTAAAAGCGAGCTTTGCGAAATTATAGGATCCTCGGAACACATGGAATCCAGCAACTTTCAACTCATGTTTTTTACAGAATGCCAAGGCTGTTTCAACATCACTCCAACCAAAGCCAAAGTGGTCTCTTCTCGTGGTTACCGGAGCCTTCTCAAATTGATCCAAGGTACTGGGGTTCAAACGAAGTATCAGCGGATTAATCGGACGCTTCCCCTGAAACTCCTTAACGATTTCTAACTGGGATAGATTATCGATCACCAGTGTGCACTTACTTGCAATTGCCGCTCTGAGGAAACTTTTATCTGCGGAAGGGTTATTGATATAGCGAGGGCTTTCACCTCGAGGGAGAAGATTCAACTCCCCCACAGAGGCAATTTCAACTCCATCTTCAAAAACATGACCACTACGTACGACAAGATCAAGGCAGCTATTCGCCTTTAGGGAATATATGAGAGATGTTCCCAGGCGGCCTTTCAGTTTTTGGTAGTTATCGGCAATATCTTTTAGGGAGTAGACATAGCACGGTGTTGAAAAGTGTTGCCTTTGCTGGCTCAGCTGGGCAACGAGCTTTTCCAATGAAGCTTTCATGATATCACCAGGATAAATTTAAATTCATTCTTATATAGGGCACAAATATTTCAGCCGTATTTACGACTTACCGGTCTGAAATATTATTTATTAATAAGCTAGTACGCTGCCCGCCGACCAAATAGTCTCAGTATTTCCAACTGAGAAAACTTATGCTTGAAGCTCTTGTTCAAGTTTTTTCTTATCAATTTTGCCGTTTGCTGTTAGGTCGATTGATTCAACAAATCGCACTTCCCTCGGAGTGTAATCAGCATCCAGATTCTCTTTCAACCACACTTTGAGCTGCTGTTGATTTTCGGGCGTGTTTTCCTGCAGTTCAACTACACAAACCGCAACCTCATTTTGAAACTTATCTAAAGAACCGAGCACTACACTGAGGTGTACCAACGGGCATGTATCAATTACGGCTTCCAAATCTTTGGGGAAAAGGCAAAAACCTGCTTGCTTGATCAGATCCTTGGAGCGCCCCCTGAAGTAATAGAAACCCTCCTGGTCCCGACTAAATAAATCGCCAGTAGCAAGCCAGTTATCATCCCGGTACAGACCATTAAAGATTTGTGCCCCCCCTTGAGCACAGGGATCGTAATATGCCTGCATAACTCCGGAGCCACGCACGAAAAGCTCACCAATTTCATTGACCTCGGCCTCTTTATAGGCGTTGGTACCGGCATCCATTAGAAAAATTCGAGCATCTAGGCCGGGAATAGGCTTACCCACAGACCCCATCTTCTGCTCCCAAAGCTCCGGTTCCAGATAAAGGGCCCTTTTACACTCAGTGAGACCATACATTGAGAAAACATCGAGCGCCGGACAATATTCTTTCCAAGTGCGAATGACATACTCAGGTAGGTGCCCACCAGTATTGGTTAAAGCGCGAAGTACAGAAAGATCAGGTTTTACCAGTGTCAAAAGTTTCGCCAAGGCAGCCCCCATCGCCGGAACAATGGGTAACACTGAAATTTTCTGATCAGATATTACTTTCAAAGCATGAAGAGGGTTGAAGGTTTTATCGTAAAGAATTGTTGAGCACCCCGTTTTGAGGGCAAACAACACCTGGTATAAACCGTAATCAAATGACAATGGTGAAAGGCAGAGTATGCGATCCGTCTCAGCCAAGCGAAGATACTGCGAGAGTGAATCCAGAGAAGTAAGCACATTCTGGTGGGTGAGCATTATGCCCTTTGGCTTACCGGTACTTCCCGAGGTATAGATAATGAGGGCCAGGTCAACACCTGTCACCCTGACAGGTGTGCTGAGTTCAAATAATCGCTGCTGCGGTCGATAAGTAGCCAGCGAAATAACTTTTTCATCTTCCACAATGGCCTTGGCATTGCAGTCGCTTGCTATTGCACTCACTGCGGATTGTGAGGCATCACCCTTGACGGGAACCACCACCAAACCGAGGTGCCAGGCCGCCAACATTGTTGCCACTGTAGGAATATCGTTTTGCGCTCTGATTACCAGCCTGTCTCCATGGACCAACGGAGTATCGGCCAACTGCAAAAGAGACAGAGCCATCTCACAGCATTGATTTGATAAGTTTTCCCCAGTCAGATTTTCAAGGCTTCCACTCCAGAAGCCACTAATAACCCTATCGAACAGGTCGGCAAGCGAGAACATCATTAGTCCAAATATTTTTTTTAAAAATTATTCTATAGCTCCCGACTTCCCCCCAAAAAAGAAACTGGAGCTACCTAGATGGCACGATCATTTTATAAAGTGAGCTCTCCATAATGACAAGCATTATCTTGAAATCCTGTGATGAAGTTTTCATTCCGGCTCATGCAGTTCAGGAAAGTCATAATTTCCTAAATTTTTTTTATGTTGACTTTTGATTATTATTGAACAGGACATTCAGCAGAAAAATAATTTTATTGGTGAGCAGCAAAGGAAAACTATTTTTTAGTGACACCTTGAATTCCGCAAATCAGTTATTAATGTGCAAATTATTTCCATTATTAATGGGGTTTATCTCTAAAGTATCTCGCCACTCCCAATAGCCACATGAACAACCTAAACCTTTAAAATTGACATTATATCTTTAAGTTGTTGACCTTTTGTTACATTAAACATCTAACAAAAAAATTATTTACTGTGCTTCTCGGCATTAAATACATCAGGTACCACGAGCTCAAAACCAACACAACCATTCCAGTGCGTTCTTTGAGGAGTTATTGGCGACACTTCCATCAGGCTAATGGCCAAACCCTCAACAAGAATTGGTGGAAAATTAAGCCAAAAAAGGCTTTTAGAAGTAGCGGCTAATATAATCAGACCAACGCTTGGTTTTGATCATGAAGAGTCTTGCGGGATTCACTTGGCTTTTAATTTCATGCGGCACAAATAGTTTCACTGGAAACAATATAGGCAAAGCAGAAGCCGATTTATTGGCTTCTAGCCGACGCAAAAACCTGAACCATCAGTCACTAAATGTTTCCCAGGATGTGCTTGCGTCGATAGTTTTTTGAACCGCATTCCGGTCAATGCATCTCGCTACAGAAGTTGTAAACGATAAAGATGATTTATGTGATTTGCAGCCCGAGTTTTTACTGCATCAGTCTTATGAGCTGTCATAGAAAATCAAAGAGGAATTGAGATTGAACAGTTGGCCATTGCCGCTCACCCACCAGCCGCAAAAATCCAACATAACCTCGCGGATGATTTTTCTCACTCCATTAATCCTCACTGCGCTATTGCATCCTAACCTAAGCGCTGATGTGAGTAGGGAGTCTGTAGAATCCATCAGTACACCAGATAAAGTAGAAAGCAGCATTGGGCTGCTCAAGTTTCGCGATGGCGCCCCTTATCCCGATACGGCAGAGAAACTCTACGACTACCTGGATCATATGCGTGCAGTAGATAGCTTCTTAAAAGGCATTCAAGGGGCCTCGGTGCACGGATTAATGAAAGGCGCTCGTGAGCTGGGAGCTAAAGCCGCCAATGAGGTTTTAATCTTTGATCGGCTGATGAATTCTGAATCTCTATTTCTAACCGGAAACACATCGACGATTTACACCCTCGCCTTTCTGGATCTCAAGCGCGATGGCCCCACTGTGCTGCATTCACCACCAGGGGTTTCGGGAGCATTTAATGATGCCTGGTTCCGCTATGTGGAGGACATTGGTCGCTCCGGGCCAGATAAAGGGCGCGGCGGTAAATATCTGGTTCTTCCGCCAGACTACAAAGGCAATCTGCCCTTTGGGTATTTTCCCGTCTACCCTCGCTCTTTTCGAGTATGGGTATTTATGCGCTCACCTGGGGAACAGCCATTGGAAGCCGCCGCCCAAAGTGTCAAAGACCACCTCAGGATTTACCCCCTCTCTAGAAAGGGAACCCCCCCGCCGATGGTGTTCATTAGCGCTTCGGGCAAGGCCTTCAATACCATTCATCCCAACAACTACAAATTTTATAAACACCTCAATGAAGTCATTCAGTACGAATGGATTGGCATGCTGAACCCGGAAACTCGCGGCCTGTTTGCCTCTATTGGTATCGAAAAAGGCAAAGCGTTTAGCCCCGATGAACGCATGACCAAGATCCTTACCGATGCCGTTGCCATCGGCAATGGCATCGCCCGCTCTATCGTCTGGTATCCCCGCACCGACAAATCCCTTGCCGATATCAAGATCTACCCCGGCACCGACAGCGCCTGGGTAATGGCATTTCCCGGCAAGAATATTTTCTTTAATGGCCCCGATGGCAAAACCATCAATAGCGATGCACGGGTCAGCTATTTCTACCCCTACACTGGGGTAAGTCCGGCAATGATTGCTCTTGAGCCCGGCAAGGGCTCTGATTACGCCATCGCCTTTGTCGATGAAAATAAGGAGCCCTTCGATGGCGCCAAGAAGTACAAACTGCACTTACCGCCGGAGGTGCCTGTCAACGCTTTCTGGGCCGTTAATATCTACGACAGCCAGACCCGCTCACAGCTCAAGACAAGCCAGAAATTCCCCTCGGTAAGCAGCCAGAGCAAAGGGATCAAACAAAATTCCGACGGCTCTTACGATATCTACTTTGGTCCCCAAGCCCCCAAGGGCTTCGAACACAACTGGCTGGAGACAGTGCCGGGCAAGGGGTTTTTTGTGATATTGCGACTCTATGGCCCCCTGGGGCCCTGGCTGGAGAAGACCTGGCGCCCAGGAGAGGTTGAGCCCACAGACTATTGATCGGCAGGGGCCAGCCGGCGACGGTAGTTACGCGGCGTATCCGAAAACCACCGCCGACAAGCGCGCTGAAAAGTGCTCTGCTCCGCATATCCCAGCAGCCCGGTAATCTGTCCCAGAGCCAGCCCGGTATTTGCCAAGTACTCCGCAGCCATCTCCCTGCGCACCAGGTCCAACAAGGCATCAAAGCGCAAACCCTCACCTGCCAGACGTCTCTGCAGAGTACGTGGGTGCAGGCTTAAGTGGGCCGCGACCACCCCCACCTGATACTGGCCGATAGGCAGCAATTGCCGCATCAAGTCCCTAACCTGTGTACTCAAAGAGGCATCGGCAGAAACAGACTGCTGCTCTAAATAATTGATGGCCAACCGTTTGGTAACCGGATCGGCACAAGCGAGCGGAGTATCCAGCTGCTGTGCCGGGTACTCCATGGCGCAGTAACCGGAAAGGAATTCCACCGGGCAGGAAAAGTATTCAAAGTAATCGGCGGGATCGGTCAGAGCGGCATGTGGCAACAGAACTCGCTGCGGTGCCACATTCGCGCCCATCAGCATTTGCAACATCACCAGCGCATTCCCCAAGGTTTGCTCATGGATCTGGTGAAAGCACGATAAAGCCGGATCAAGTTGATCGAATACCAGGCGCTCTAAAGTACCACCAGGGACCGATTCAATCCGCAAGTGAATAGCGGGGCTGTGTAATGACATAAACCTAGCCACCGCCAGAATCGCCTCTCTGGCCGAAGTGGAGTTGCAGGCTATCACCGCAATCCCCCCCAATCGATCGACACCCTGTCTTACTGCCAGACGAAGGGCAAAGTCAGCGCACTGTAACCGCTCGGCGGTTAGCTCCAGCAAGCGCGCTACATCCAAGTGTGACAGCAAGCGGCTATCCGATATGACAATATCCTCAGGAAGACTAAATTCCGTAAGAAATGTGCGGGCATCTCCTCCAAGCTCCGATGCCAGTTCGCTATACCCCGTAAGCACACTGGCTCGTATCAAACTACCCATTGCTCCTCCAGGCGCCAGCTGACGCCTCAAGATAATTTTTTGTCGCAATGTAGCAATAAAAAGGCTCCACATCTACGCAGTCTATTGCGTCTAAAGACACAAGAAGGATGATGATTTTGCAACCACTTCACTTTGATGTGCTAATTATTGGAGCCGGGCTTTCCGGTATCGGAGCCGCCTGCCACCTGCGCCGCGAATGCCCCTCCAAGAAAATTGCCATCCTAGAGCGTCGCTCTCAAATCGGAGGCACCTGGGATTTATTCCGCTACCCAGGTATTCGTTCGGATTCAGATATGTTCACCTTTGGCTTTGACTTCCGCCCATGGCCGGGACTGAAAGTACTGGCTGATGGACCCTCTATCCGCCAATACCTCATTGATACTGCAGACGAGTATACAGTTAGTAGAGATATTCACTTTAATGTCGACCTCCTCAGCGCCAACTGGGATAGCCAAAAAGAACTATGGATTCTGCAGGGAAGCAATACTCAGGGCGGCAAACCCTGTTACTACAGCTGCAAGTTTTTAATCTCATGTACCGGGTATTACGATCATTCCCAGGGATATCTCCCAAAAATTCCTGGTGCCGGACAGTTTCAGGGTGACTACATCCACCCCCAGCACTGGCCGGAAGAACTGGATTACCAAAACAAAAAAATTGTTGTGATTGGCAGTGGTGCCACCGCTATTACCCTGGTACCCGCCCTGGCTGATCAAGCCAAGCATGTCACCATGTTACAGCGATCCCCTAGTTATGTTATTTCCGTACCCGCGTTTGATAAACTCTCGGCACTGTTACTAAAGTTTCTACCAAAATCCTGGGTGTTTAATTTTGCGCGCTGGCGAAATATAAAAATACAACGCTGGCTCTTTAAGGCTTCTAAACGCTGGCCACATTTTATGCGCAAACTGTTCCTGCGGGGTGTTCGCAAAAACCTACCCAACGACTTTGATATGCGTCACTTCACACCGAGCTACAGTCCCTGGGATCAACGTATTTGCGCAGTGCCCGATGATGATTTCTTTGCAGCAATAAAATCAGGCAAAGCCTCAGTAGAAACTGGGGAGATAAAAGCCATTGACAAACAGGGTATCGAGTTGGAATCAGGGCAACAGATCGATGCGGATATCATTATCACAGCTACCGGATTAAATATCCAAGTGCTCGGAGGCATGCAGCTGAGTATTGATGGCAAGAAAGTACCCATCAGTGAGAAGCTCACTTACAAAGCTGTGCTCTTGGAAGGTGTCCCCAATATGTCTTGGGTGTTTGGATATACTAATGCCCCCTGGACCCTAAAAGCAGATATCTCTGCCCGCTACATCTGCCGTTTAATCAATTATATGGATGAACATCAGTATGAGATTTGTTTGGCGGAAGATAACGAGGCCTGTGCTGAAATCAACTCTGTGATGAGCAGCCTGAGTTCCGGTTATGTCAGAAGAGGAAATCATGCCCTTCCCCGCCAGGGCAATAAATATCCGTGGCGCCTACTGAACAATTACGAACAGGATTGCAAAATTTTACTACAGGGATCTATTGCGGATGGAATCCTTACCTTTCAGAAGGGAAAAAATGCTATAGAGCCAGAAACAACACGATTAACAAGCAATCAAACAGAGGAAATCGCTACTCATTGAACCTCACTTACAAATATTAAAAATCAACTTTTCATCATGGGCCACACATCTTTTTTAATACACCTTCGCTATAGAAATTAGATAATGTGGCCTTACAAGCCCACACATAAACAGTCAGAGTAAAAATCACCATGAATTAAATCTTTATATTTTATCTCCAAGAAACTCTAAAGTTCGCAATCTCTTCCAGAGCACCATTACCTTCAAGCATTTCTACCCAGGTGCTTCATCCATAAACACTCCGAATGAAGCCCGGAAGATTGAAAACACAAAGATCTACATAACACTAAACCATCTCCAACAAGAAGTATAAGAAATGGCATTACGGCTGTTCCGCTGGAGCATTTATATTCATAGGTTCTGGAGTAACCAGATTCCACCAAAAATCAAACTTATCCATAAGGGAAAGCAATACCTTTAATTGCCCCACATCCCCATCAATTTTCACCGCACCTTCATTCATTTTTTCCTCTATAGAGGATGCGCCCAGGATAATATCGTTGAGATCATTGCGATTAAGAGTAACGAAGCTTTGGGGCTTTTCTATTGGGGGGCCGTAGTTGAGCACAGCATTCTCAAGCACAAGAGAGTAAGCTTCCTGTATGTCCGGCAAACTAATATTAATAGCAATCTGCTTCCCGGTGGCCTTGGGACCATTTAATCGAATCCCCAGGTAATCAAAAATAAGTACGGTAGGCATACTGCGGATTGTATCGGCGCTTGCTGTTAATGGTACTGGCAATCGCTCTATACCATCGCGCAACTCCCTGGCGCCACTTAAAAAAAAGTTTCTCCAGGTTCCATTTTCTTGTTGGTAACCCATCTGCTCCAGCGCATTCGCCAGCAGATCACGTGCGGCGCGGTTATTAGGCTCAGCAGAAACGAGCTTATCCAACACCTCCGCCACCCAGCGGTATTCTCCAGCCTCATAGTCCTTTTTGGCTTGTTTTATGACATTAGCGGCCCCACCCATATATTGGACGTATTTTTTACCCGCAGCAGTGGGTGGCATCGGGTAGAGACGCGCTGGATTTCCATCGAAAAACCCAAGGTAATAGTTCCATACCGCGCGGGTATCGTGATTGACACTGCCGTAATATCCACGATTGGCCCAGTATTGGGAAAGCTCTGGGGGCAGTTGCATTAACTCAGCAGTCTGGACCATGTTATAGCCATGATTAGCCAATCGCAGGGTCTGGTCATTGAGGTACTTATACAGGTCGCGCTGCTTTTTCAAATGATTGACAACCTTCTCCTGCCCCCAGGTGGGCCAGTGATGCGGAGCAAAGAGCACCTCAGCCTGTCCTCCCCAACGCTGAAGTGTTTCATTGAGATAGCGAGACCAGGCTCGGGCATTGCGCACCTTGGCACCGCGCAGGGTGTAAAGGTTATGCAGAGTGTGAGTGGCATTCTCAGCAGCAGTAAGCGCCTTCAATTCGGGAATATAAAAATGCATCTCCGCTGGGGCTTCGGAGCCCGGTGCCATCAAAAACTCAAAAGTGAGGCCATCAATTTTTCTGGTTTCACCAGTTTTACTGATCGTATCGGTAGGCTCAATCAGAGTGACGGTACCTGTGGAGGTTTCCAGCCCCAACCCCGACCCCAAAGTACCCATCGGGCCTTTGGGTATAAGGTTGCCATACATAAAACTGGCACGGCGTGCCATATGATTACCGGCAAACACATTTTCACTGACCGCCTCAATTAAAAAATCTTTGGGCGCGATCACTTTCACCTTGCCAGAGTTTACTTCCTCCTCATTAACTACCCCACGTACACCGCCGTAATGATCGACATGGCTGTGAGTATAAATCACTGCCACTATCGGTTTATTTCCCCGGTGCTCACGATATAAATCCAAGCCGGCTTTTGCGGTTTCCGTAGAGATTAAGGGATCCATAACAATGACCCCAGTATCCCCTTCAATAAAAGTGATATTGGAAAGATCTGCACTGCGTACCTGATAAATACGCGGAATCACTTCATAGAGACCGCCCTGGGAAATTAACTGGAGCTGGCGCCAGAGGCTTGGATTAGCGGTGGCTGGGGCTTGCTGGTCATTCGCGAATTGGAAGGCCTGCAGATTCCATACTTGATTGCCTTTTTCATTGTTGATAATACCGTCATTCAAAAGCGGGGCAATAAATCCCCTTTTTACATCGGCAAAATCCTCTCGATTGGCAAAGGGCAGCTCTTTCAGCACTGCCTGATTTGCTTTTTTTGTAATCACGCTGGCAGGCTTTGGCTCGTACGCCAACAGTAAACTGGGAATGAATAACAAAAAAAATAAGATCAGAGCGCCATTTCTAGCAATAGCACCTCGGTTTTTTTTCATTTTTCTCACCCGATATTAAATTGCGCCAAACCCTGTAGTGGATCTGCCGATTAGTAAAAAATAATGGTTGAGAGCAAAGTGGAAGAAGAGGCTCTTCTGTAGAGAATAGGAAGGATTATAGGCTGGCAGAGGAAGGTCGTTAGTCACTAGCCCCGCTATGAAGGGCGGGGCCAGCCAGGGTGTCCTGGCTGGGACACTATAAGGTGCGGCTCCGGGGGCACTGGGCAAGTCGGAAATAGTCCACCTCCCCAGGGCCACAAGTCACTGGCTACATAAATCCATCAACGCACATCGAGTAGATGCCGGGCGATAATCAGGCGTTGTATTTCGCTGGTTCCCTCGTAAATAGTGGTAATGCGTACATCGCGGCTCATACGCTCCAGCGGATACTCGCGGGTATAACCCACCCCACCGTGAATTTGTAGGGCCAGGTAGCAGGCTTCATTGGCTTTTTCACTGGCAAACAGCTTGCCCATAGAGGCCGCAGGGCCGAATGCCTGACCGGCATCTTTTTGCCATGCGGCTTGTAACAACAGCAAACGAGCACCTTCCAACTCGGTATATTTATCAGCCAGTTGCCACTGCAAACCCTGGAATTGCGCCAACTTCTTGCCGAATTGCTCGCGCTCGTGCATATAACTGCGAGCGCAGTCCAATGCCTCAAGACCGATGCCCAGCGCTAGTGAGCCGATACCAATGCGCCCACCGGCCAACTCGCCGGCGGCAATGCGGAAACCGCGGTTCTCTGCACCCAACAGATTGGCGGCGGGGATTCTGCAATTGTCGAAGGAGACTTCATTGGTGACAGATGCCTTCTGCCCCATCTTCTCCTCGGCCTTACCGATAATCAGACCCGGTGTGCCAGCCTCCACCAGGAAGCAACTAATGCCTTTGCCTTTGGCCGCCTCGGGATCGGTTACTGCCCAAACTACAAAAATGCCAGCGAACTCAGCACTGCTGATAAACAGTTTGCTGCCACTGAGCACATATTCGTCACCGTCTTTCACGGCGCGGGTGCGCATGGCTGCGGCATCGGAACCTGACCCCGGCTCTGTCAGGCAAAAAGAACCCGCGGCATATTCACCGCTGCAAATCTTGGGTAAATACTTTTGTCGATGCTCTTCATTGCCGACGGCCTGGATGACCTCGGCCACCATATTGGTAACAGAAGTGGTCGTAGCCGTGGAACTGCAGCCGCGGGCGAGCTCGGTAATCGCCAGGCTGAAAGCTATGGTGCCGGCACCGGTGCCACCGTAGTTGGGATCGATATTGATCCCCATAAAACCCAGTTCAGCCAAGGCTTTCAGCTTGGCCAGCATCAACTCGCGGTTACCGGTTTTATCGAGCTCTGCGGCGATGGGCTTCAGTTCGCTCTCGGCAAACTGACGCGCCGCATCCTGAATCATCTGCTGCTCTTCGCTCAGTGAAAAATCCATACAGTACCTACTTTATCGTTATCGCGGTTGGATGGGCGGCACAGGGCACCGCTCACTCATAATGTTGAGGATAATAAAATCCTGGCAGACATTGGTTGTCAATTCGCCATTTTCCCCTGGGAAATCTGCAATCAATAGAAAGGTTTGCGGTGCTGGGAAGTGTTTAGGTGTGTAGCCCTGTTCGAGCTTATCCCGGAAAGATACCTAAGAGTGCTCTCTCCCCCACCGTCTCGGCAACCTTGTTTGTTTATTATCTGCCAAGTGGTGAGCGTTTCGGCCATCCTTGACCGTTCAAACGCAGGCCTAGCGCCTGGTAGTTTTACCTTTAGGCTCTGGATCAGGTACCGCCACGGCAGTATCTGTTTTTACTTCCTCCATCACCACATAGGTGTGGGTTTCCCGTACACCCGGTACCGAGGCCAGCTTCTCACCGAGAAAACGGCGGTAACCCAGCATATCCTTAATGCGAATCTTCACAAGATAATCAAAGCCGCCGGCCACCATATGACATTCCTGCACTTCCTCAAGGCCTGCCACATGCTGGTTAAAGGCCTCCAGGGCCTCGGTAGCGGTGTTATTCAACGTCACCTGGATGTATACCACCAAGCCGGCATGAACCTTGAGAGGGTCCAGCAACGCCACATAATCACGGATAAAGCCCTCTCGCTCGAGGCGCTTGACCCGCTCCAGGCAGGGGGTGGGACTGAGGTTCACACGGCGCGCCAACTCTACGTTTGGCAGGCGGCCATGCCGTTGAAGAATCCGCAGTATTTGGCGATCGATACGATCCAGATCTTCCAACTGTCGAGACATTACAAAATACCCTACTGGCAATCACGCATTTAGGCGTGATATTTAACCACAACCGTCGCCAAAATGGCGATTAATTCTAAGCACTTTCGCACATAATCCGGTCTTTTATTCTGACCCTAGATATAGAGCTTGGGAGACGATATGTCGACAAACTTCGCCGGAGATCTCCAGAATGCCCGAGAGCGGGCACACGAGTATTTGCACGCCGACGAAAACCAATGTGTTAGCGAGCTCCTGGCCGCCCCCCGCCCCAGTGACGCCCTGCGCAAGAAAATTCTGAACACCTCGCGCGAGCTGGTGCGCCACTCGCGCCAGCAGCGCAGCAAGCGCGGTACTCTCGATGCCTTCCTGCAGCAGTTCGGCCTTTCCAATAAAGAAGGCGTGGCACTGATGTGCTTAGCGGAATCCCTCCTCAGGGTTCCCGATGCTGATACTGCCGACAAACTGATTGCCGAGAAAGTGCATTCCGGCAACTGGTCCAGCCATCGTGGCCAGTCAGATTCTCTGTTTGTGAACGCATCTACCTGGGGGCTGATGCTCACCGGCAGCGTGGTCGAGCTGGACCCGGATATTACCGAGCGCCCCTCTCACTGGATGAAGCGCCTGATCAGCCGCATCGGCGAACCCATGGTGCGCACCTCTATGATGCAGGCCATGAAAATTATGGGCGGCCAATATGTATTGGGCCGCACCATCGAAGAAGCCCTGAAGCGCGGCCCCAAGGAAAACCTGCCCGGCACCCGCTTCTCCTTCGACATGCTCGGCGAAGGTGCGCGCACCATGGCCGACGCCCAGCGCTATTACGACGCCTATATGATGGCCATCGAAGCCATCGGCAAAGACAACAGTAAACGCGATGTCGTCGAAGCTAACGGCATCTCTATCAAACTCTCCGCCCTGCACCCCCGCTACAGCGTATTGCAGCGCGAGCGTGTAATGGGCGAACTGCTGCCGCAGGTTAAACGCCTGTGTGTGGCCGCCGCCAAATACGATATGGGCCTGAATATCGATGCGGAAGAGGCCGAGCGCCTAGATATTTCCCTGGATATTTTTGAAGCCCTGGCCCGCGACCCGGAACTGAAAGATTGGCAGGGCCTCGGCTTTGTTTTGCAGGCCTACCAGAAGCGTGCCCCCCATGTGGCCGACTGGCTGATTGCCCTGGGCCGCGACACCGGCCGCAAGCTGATGGTGCGCCTCGTTAAAGGTGCTTACTGGGATAGCGAAATCAAGCACGCCCAACAAATGGGCTTGAGCGATTACCCGGTGTACACGCGCAAATGCCACACCGACTTGTCCTACCAAGTGTGTGCAAAAAAACTGCTGGACGCGGAAGAAGCGATTTACCCGCAGTTCGCCACCCACAACGCCTATACCGTGGGCCTGATTTTGGAAATGGCCGGCGAGCGCACCAATTTCGAATTCCAACGCCTGCACGGCATGGGTCACCTGCTCTACGCACAGATCGAAGCCGTACACGGCAAGCGTGTACCCGTGCGGGTTTACGCCCCCGTGGGTGCCCACCGCGACCTGCTGCCCTACCTGGTGCGTCGCCTGTTGGAGAACGGCGCCAACAGCTCCTTTGTGAACCGCTTTATGGATGAAGACACACCCATTGAAGCACTGGTGCAGGATACCCTCGATTTAAGCGAAGCCTGCAACCCACTCCGCCACCCGCAAATTCCTGTACCGGAGAATATTTATATGGGCGCAGAGGCCCTGCCACGGAAAAATTCACACGGCATAGAACTGACCGACCCACTCGCAGTAGAACCCCTGTTGGAAGAAGTACAAAAACAACAGGGCAAGCACTTCCTCGGTGGCCCTATTGTTGATGGCGTAATGGGCAAGTCTGAAGAGCCGGTTTACAACCCAGCCAGCGGCGAAGTAATCGGCCATACCGCCAATACCGACAAACATTTAATTGAGCGGGCCTACGCCTCCGCCACCGAAGCGCAGATCGACTGGGACCGACAGGGTGGCAACAGCCGCGCTGAGATTCTCGATCGTATCGCCGACTTCTATGAGAAGAAAACCAACGAACTGGCAGCCATTATCTGCCTGGAAGCGGGCCGAACTCTCAACGACGGCATTAGTGAAGTGCGCGAAGCGGTAGACTTCTGCCGCTATTACGCCAATGCCGCGCGCCAACACTTTGCTGAGCCCACCGAGCTGCCCGGCCCTACCGGTGAAAAGAACCAACTGTTCCTTGGCGGCCGCGGCGTATTTGTGGCCATTAGCCCCTGGAACTTCCCCCTGGCCATCTTTACCGGCCAAGTGGTTGCCGCCCTCGCCGCCGGTAATGCCGTACTGGCCAAGCCCGCCGAGCAAACCCCCATCATCGCCGCGCACGCCGTGCGTATCATGCTCGACGCCGGCGTTCCCCCCAAGGTACTGCACCTGATAACCGGTACCGGCGCCGCCGTGGGTAAACTGCTGATCGAAGATCCGCGCCTGGGCGGCGTAGCCTTTACCGGCTCCACCGAAACTGCGCGTCTGATCAACCAACAGTTGGCCGCTAAAGAGGGCCCGATCGTGCCGCTGATCGCCGAAACCGGCGGCCAGAATGTCATGGTCGTAGACTCCACTGCCCTGCCCGAGCAGGTAGTGGACGACGTGATTCAATCTGCCTTCCTGAGTGCCGGCCAACGCTGCTCCGCCCTGCGTATTTTGTGTGTGCAGGACGTGATTGCAGATAACCTGCTCAATATGCTCAAAGGTGCCTGCGAAGAATTGACCCTTGGCGACCCCAGTAAACTGGAAACCGATATCGGCCCAGTGATCGACGAGAAAGCCCTGGGCTTGCTGGAAACCCACCGGGAACGTATGGCCAAAGAAGCAAAACCGCTATTTGCCTTCGACGAAAACAAAAAACCCGGCCAAGGCACCTTCTTCGGCCCGCAAGTGGTAGAAATTGAAGATTTCTCCCTGCTCAAGCGCGAAGTCTTCGGCCCCTTCCTGCACGTGGTGCGCTTTAAAGCCGAAGAACTGGAGGACGTGATCCGCCGCATCAACGCCACCGGCTACGGCCTCACCTTCGGCCTGCACTCCCGCATCGAAGGCCGCGCCGACGCGGTATTCAAGCGTGTGAACGTGGGCAACTGCTACGTAAACCGCGATATGGTCGGCGCAGTAGTAGGTGTAAACCCCTTCGGCGGCCAGGGCCTATCCGGCACCGGCTTCAAAGCCGGCGGCCCCCACTACCTGTTCCGCTTTGCCACCGAGAAAACCAAAACCATTAATACCGTTGCCACTGGTGGTAATACACAGCTGTTTAGCTTGGGGCAGTAAGCCTTCAGAGCTGAGAGAGCGGGCCAAGCCCGCTCTTTTTACTTCAAAATCACAATCACCTACCACCCCCTCCCCACCTCACAGCCCCACCCTATTTAGCCAAATCCACAAATGTCACTGTTAAATGGCAATAATGCTTAAAACAATGTAGCTACGGCGCTGTTCTCTAGATTTATCCAAGATGAAAAGCAGCTGCACATATCCACCGGAGCAACCAGCCAACTCATTGACCTCTAAAGTATTACCAGTAGGATCAAAAGCCACGAAATAACAAGATATATAAGGGGCTTCTTATATCTACATTCTGACGTTTGTACTAATTATGTCTAAAAGGCTGAATTTTCTGGTTTTTTTCGCCTGGCCAGTGGCTTATGGTGTTGGGATATATAAGTGGGGATATAATGCAGCTGCTTTTGAATACCTGTTAGATTTTTAAATACTACCCATAGGATGTTTCATGTTGGAATATGACTTCAGCAGCTTGAATGACAAGGAATTTGAAGCATTGGCAGTTGATCTGTTAAGTCAGCATTTTTCCAAACGTATTGAGAGATTCAAAGGCGGGCGAGATGGTGGAGTTGATGGGCGATTTTTCGCATCAAGTGGCAATGAAGTAATAATTCAGTGTAAGCATTGGTTAAATACTGGGCTTCAGGCATTGTTGAGAACAGTTGAAGCAAAAGAGCGTGCCAAGGTTGAAAAATTAAATCCAGAGAGATACATATTTGTCACGTCCCTAAAGCTTTCGAGAGCAAATAAGATACAGCTGAAGAATAAGTTTTCTCCTTACATTAGGCTCGACACCGATATTTTTGGTAATGAGGACCTGAACGACCTTTTGTCGAAGTATGCTGATGTAGAGAGGCGGCATTATAAGTTATGGATAACAAGTACCAATATACTCAGTACAATATTGAATGCGGGAATATTTGGTCGAAGTAAGCATAAATTAGAAGAAATTATCGCGGAATCAAATCGATACGTTGTTACATCTAACCATGAAGGGGCTTTGAAAAAGCTTGAAGACCTTCATTCTGTAATAATAACTGGCGAGCCCGGAATTGGTAAGACTACCTTAGCCGATCAGCTATGCAGCTTCTATGCCGCTAATGGGTTCGAATTTTGCTATATAGAGAACTCTCTAAATGAAGCAGAAAATATTTTCAATGAAGATGCTAAGCAGATTTTCTTTTTCGATGACTTTCTAGGTCGAAGCTATATTCTTGCTCTTGACATGCATCAAGATTCACACGTCGTAAATTTTATTAAGAGAGTCGAAAAGTGTGAAAATAAACGATTTGTTCTTACTTCAAGGTCTAACATTTTAAACCAAGGGAAACGTTTGAGTGACTTTTTCGAAGTAAGACATGTAGACAGAAATGAATACGAGATCAACATTTCTTCAATGGGGGAAATGGATAAGGCGAAAATCTTATATAACCATATATGGTTTGGAGATCTCGAAAATGAGTATATTGAAGAGATCTATAGGGATCGCCGATATTCTCGCATAATTAGGCATAGAAACTTTAATCCGCGACTTATTGCATTCATAACAGATTATCATCGCGTCTCTAAAATACCGCCAAGCAAATACTGGCGTTATATTGAGGAGACTCTTTCAAACCCTAAAGATATATGGAGGCATGTGTTTGAAAATTCAGTAAATGAATCTAGCAAGCACATGACTATTGCAATTGCTATTCAAGGAAAGGAGATTAGAGACACTGAATTGAGAGATGTTTATAGCCGTCTCGTTTCACACAAGTATATTCCATGTGGTTCAATAAGCTACGAAGCTGCAGTAAGACTAATGACAGGAGCATTGACAAACAGAATTGTTTTAGATGATGGTAGTGTGAAACATAGCTTGTTCAATCCATCTATCGCTGATTATGTGATGGCGAGCTATATGTCAGACTTCGAATATATAGATACACTACTAACCTGTTTGAATGCAGCAGAGGCAGTAGAAAATATCTATAGTTTTCACAAATCAGGGGGTGTTGATGCTGATTACTTTACTAAGTTAGTAAATAGTCAAATACACCGATTTTCTATAAGTACCGACGCAAAGATTGTGAGTAGCTACAAGCTAAAGGTCGTATCTTACCTTTCTAACGGCTTTGAAGTCGAACACAGAAATATCGAATACCTATCAGACTTAGGAAGAAATGCAGTTGATGACAATGTTGGTCTATACGGAATAGACTATTTCAACTTTATGCACTTCCTCATTTCGAAAAGAATGGTAAATATATCATCGGCGCAATTCACCAAGAGACTGGAATACTGGATTTTCGAGTATGAGAAAGGTGAAGAAGAAATGATAGTGATTTCTAAAATACTCAAGCTCGTAGATTCAAATCATGAAGAGTATATTCAGAAAATCAAAGCGGATTTCATTGACATGTGCTCATCGGAAATTACAGATGAAATCATATCAAATGGATTGTTCGAAGATATTTATAACTTCGAAGACTATTCAGAATTTATGTTGTTAGATTATGTGAGTGATAAGCTTTCCACATTAGAATTTGAATTTAAAGACATAGAAGTTCAGGCTGTTTGTGATAACTTCGATGTTCATCATGTAATCGACTATAACCGCGAAGCGAGTATTGAAAGTCAAAGGGATTATGCGGCGTATGCTGAGCAAAAAGATAGTGTTGATTCTTCAGCTAATCAAATTGATGACCTTTTTGATCGAGGCTAATGTAAAATCTAACAAGGCAATGAACTTCTCTCCAGCCACTTTGTGGCTTCCGCGGGACCTCCGGCCGGTTATTGCAGCGTTAAGCTTAAGACTTACCCACGTTTAGTAGACACCCTGTATAGTTAGGTTTAGGCCTAACACGGAGGTGTATCATGGGTAAGAAAAGAACTCAGGCGTATACGGAGGAGTTCCGTAGAGAAGCAGTTAAGAGAGCGGAAAAGCCTGGAGCAATAACGGCTTCTGTGGCACGAGAGCTAGACGTCAGCGCACAGCAGATCTACAACTGGCGTCGTCAATTTAATAGACTGTCTGATAAACAGTTTAATAGTTTAGACGGCGTCGACTATTCCAAATAGGAAAGTGCTGAAGTTCGTAAGCTCAAGAAGGAGCTGCATGAAGCTCGTCAGGAGGTTGAGTTTCTAAAAAAGGCAGCTGCGTACTTTGCGAACCATTAAGTGTAAAGTACGCACTGATACAATAGCATGTAGGGTCATTTCCGGTTAGCTTGATGTGTCGGTGTTTAGAAGTCTTAAGATCGGGTTATTATCGATGGCGGGGGCAGTTGCCACCTCCTCGCACGATTAGAAAGATACGATCAATCGAGAAAATTCGGGAGACATTTGCTAAATTTAAAGGTCGTTATGGAGCACCTAGAATCGCTTGCGAGCTTCGAGAGTTAGGTGAGCCATGCTCAAGGAACTATGTCGCTAAGCTTATGCAACAGGAACATATTAAAGCGAGAAACGGCAAAGGCTTTCGATATAGTCAGCCCGTAGAGGGGAATATCAATGTCGCTGCCAACCTACTTAAGCATTGCTTCGATGTGGATCGACCAAATTGCCGCTGGACCAGTGATATTACGTATATCTGGGTTCTGGAGCGGTGGTTGTACCTCGCGGTAGTTATGGATCTGTACTCTCGACGTATTGTAGGTTGGGCATTCGACTCCCAGATGACCGGTAAATTGACACGTCGAGCGTTGAAAATGGCTCTAGAGCGACGACAAATAAAGCCTGGACTAATAGTTCACTCTGACAGGGGTGTGCAATATGATGCTAGAGTGTCTACTTTTTGTGGGCAAGACCACTATAAGTAATTTATGAGATTGATACTTTATTCAGTTGAAGTTTTAATAGGCTATGGACCAGTAATAACATTCTGGCTCATAGGTATTGGTATGGGACTTCCGTATAGTATTGCTAGCATGGCTGAAGGAGAGCCAGTAGGGTTTCTGCTGTTTTCATCCCTTTTACTTGGGAGTGTTGGAATGTGGGGTATTATTCAATTACTTAAGAAGCTTATATGGAGAGATATAAATTATCCTATCCAGAAATACCGAATACATCTTTTAGTTGGTTGTATCTCTCTGGTTATAGCCAGTATTGGTTTCATAGGTGTGAATTATCTAATTCCAATCTACTTTGTAGTTCCAATATTAGTCACATGGCACCTTTACTACGTTTGCAAAAATAGTTAACAGTCAAAGCACCTGGACATGGTAAAGTTATCAGATTTTTTGTTCCAAAAATTACTAGCTTCACCATACGTGTGTTTGAAGTGTTATTCATCAAAACAACATATCGGATAAGACGTGAATATCGAGAATACAGAAGAGCTTATCAACTACCTTAACGATGGAAATGGGGTTAAATACGTTTTCTTTTGGGGACATAGGAAACCTAAAAACGGCGTATCAAAGTCTTGTTTCAGTCAGTGGTATGACTCCCCATTCAGCTCAGAAGGCAACGAGTTTCTTACGGCAGAGCATTTCATGATGTATGAAAAAGCAAGGTTGTTTGGAGACAACTCTGCAGCAGCAGAACTTCTTGAAGTCAAAGAACCAGGTGCAGCAAAGGCGATAGGTCGCAAAGTAGTTGGATTTAATCAAGATATATGGGACAAAGAACGCTTTGATATTGTTGTTCGTGTGAATTTCGCCAAGTTCAAGGATAATGATAAACTCAAGGAATTTCTTCTGAATACTGGCGATAAAATTCTTGTTGAGGCGAGTCCAGTAGATAAGATCTGGGGGATAGGTCTGGCAGAAGATGATGACAGATGCCAGAACCCTAATGAATGGAGAGGATTAAACCTCCTTGGTTTTGCGTTGATGGTTGTTCGTAATCAGCTTAGAGATAATGGTGCATAGCAAAGTAATGATGTTCACGCCGCTCCTTTGGGGCTGGGATTCAAACGTGGTGCAGCTCCGCCATTTTCGCACAGCCTTTATGCCTTTTTTCTTAGTGTTATTTGTCCAAAATTAATTTTTGAGGATATATTATGATAAAGCTTTCTGTGAGTATTGATGTTTCTAACCTTAAACAAGCTGAAAATTTTTATATTGAAGCTCTTGGCTGTAAAAAACTAAGAGACCAAGGTAGTATGTCAGTAATTTCTGTTGAAAATTGTGATATTTATCTGCAAGAGAAAGAAGCGGGATCAATTTCAGCCCCCACGGAGACAGCCAAGCGAAATTATTCTCGCCATTGGACCCCCGTCCATATTGACTTTCTAACAGAGAACATAGATGAAATAGTTGATCGAGTTCTTAAGCTAGGCGGGAAGCATGAAGGCGGTGAAAGTGGTGAATGGGGTTCCATTGCGTATTGTTCAGACCCTTTTGGTAATGGGTTCTGTGTAATTAATGAGTAAAACATATAACAGGCACTTTGAAAATCACTCGACTACGCTGCACAGAATGCTTGAAACTATCTCTTATTGAGTAGAGATCTATCATTTAGTTGAGGTAGGCGAAAATGCCGAAAATACTGAGCGAAAAAGTATTATTGAATACTCAACAGAGTTCAAAGTTAGAGCAGTAGCTTTCACTAATCAACTGAAAGTAGAAACGACTACTATCACCAATATCATTGGCCTGCATCCAGTAGGATGTATAGATGGCGATAGGAGAGCAGAGAAAGCAAGCTGATCGAGAAGCTCAATTGTAGAATAAATATAACGATAACAACGAAATCTTAATCTTATACTGATGATAAAGAAATAAAACGTCTAATAAAACAGATTAAAAAGTTACAGAAGGATAATAGTCTCCTAAAAAAGTGGAGAGCGCACCTGAAAGATCAAAAACTAAAAGATTTGTATTCGCTGCTTATAATCGGGGAGCCTTTAGTGTCAGGAACCTGTGTAGAAATTTGAATATTACACCTCAAGTTTTTATAAGCGGCTTAACAGTGATGAGAGTATTCGATATATAGAAAATAGACAAATTCTAAGATGTATAGAGGCTATCTATAGCCAGCGTAAAGTATCCACAAATAGCACGTTACTAAGACCGACCCTTGACAATTAGCCTCTAACGGCTGAGACAACACTATGGGGCATACTTCATCATAGTTACTGTATGCTACTGATTGTTAGCACAGTATTAAATCATATATAAGCCTAAAATTTTATGGCCATAAATTTAGCCACCCTACCCTAGTAAATAGTAGATGATATGATTCCATCTATTCTCCACAGAGCCTGTCAGTGCTACACCATCCTACATATTGGATCGCCCAGGACGTAAACACTAAAACTAAGAAGACCATCGAACTACCAAGGATACGGTAATAGGCGACAAGAAATACGAGCTTAATATTCTAGATAACCGACTAGCTGCCCATATGGTAATAGATCTTCACACTATATTCGCACAACAAAGGTCGTAGAGAATGGGTTGGCCTGAATAGCTCAATATGCAAAGGCCTATCTATAGGAGCCTCAAGAAGGTCAGGGTCACCGACACCAAACAAAGAAATATCTGGACTCAATTAGTCTCACATATAAAAAATTCAAATATAGCCGCTGTCTCTTTGGAAGATCATACTCGCACTCAGTCTATACCAATTTCAATCGAGACACTTTCACTACAATTATTCCGGAATTCGCGCGGTGATTGTCCAGTCCATTTTTTGAAGCTTCGAGAGAAACTACTAGTATCACAAAAACCTAGTTTATAGGCAATTAAAGTGATAGGAAGCTCAAGTTGTTTAAGGTATTGAACCGCTTGATATTTACGTATTTTATCCAGGATGATCTGATAACCGGAATTTTTTTCTTTGAGTTTTCTATGTAGGCTACGACAACTAATAGCAAGCTCCCTGGCCACTGCTTCTTGTGAAAAATCTCCTGAGGGCATCAGGTCAATAAGCACTCTATTAGTCATGCTGACTATGTCACTCTTCCGCAATCGCTCTAAATAACTTATCAAGGCCTGTTCATTAATGCTAACTAACTCATTGTTTCCTGAAGAGAGCTTCCGGTCAACAAACTCTTGCTTAAATCTAATCTCACAAGTATTAGCCGAAAAATTGATTGGACACCGATACATCCGTTGATGGTATTTAAGAACGGAAGGTCTCGGTCTCTGTAGATTAATAGATATTAAGTGTTGATGGACATCTGGGCATATCTTCCCAATGGACTTTATTAGCAATGCCATAAAGGCATCTATAGCATGAATACTTGGCTCATAAATAAAGTCATCGACTTTTTTCCAAGATACTATAACTTGCTTCTTTTCATCATGTATATTAATTCTCATTGCGGTGGTGACCACCTCTGAAAATCGTGCTGACCTCAATAAACTTTCTCTAATTGAGCTACTCGACAAGTGAGCATAACTTAGAGCGTGAAGATTTGTATGTTTGACATACTTAGTAACTTGCAATCCAATACAATCATCACCTGAGATAGCTTCAGCGAATTCCCATAGTTTTTTCATATTATCTAGAGGTATTCTTTGATTTGCATCCTCAATACATTTTGGGTCAATTTCTGCAAACCGTAGGATTTCTTGGGCAGAACAATATGGTTTCAAGGTCTCAATAATGGGTAATACCCAGGTTGCAATGGTCGTGTGTCCATACTCAGCCATTTACACATATGTCCTAATTAGTCAAGAGATTGGCCTTATCGGCAAAGAAACCTATAAGCCAATCGATTAGCATCCACTGACTCATTTCCTTGCCTGTCAAGATTATCCTAACAATCTTGGCATGTTAAGTGAGTCTATGCTTTAAAAAAGCTAAACAACTATAACGATTAAAAACATGAAAAGTCTTATAAAAAAAGTTGTGTATCTTACCGGGCTGGCAGTAGTCACTGTGCATCATGTTGCTATTGCCAATGAGCCGACTCAGCTTTTTTGGGGAGATATGCACCTTCATACCTCATACTCATTTGATGCCTTCTTAAGCCAAAATTATTCGGCAACCCCGGATACCGCTTACCGCTGGGCAAAGGGGCAACCGGTCATTCACCCTTATACCCATGCAAAAGTACGTATCGATACACCTCTGGATTTTCTAGTGGTATCGGATCACGCTGAAGGATTGGGTGTTATGAGAGCAGTGGTTAATGAAACAGATGAGCTCGATAGCGAGATGTCCTTTTATCAGTCGATGATGCGCTGGTTTGCCAAGCAGCATATTCGCTATAAGGTATCGATCAATGAGGGTATGGATATTTTCAATCAGCTGCTGCCAGCTAAAGCACTAGACTCGGAAACCTACCTTGATCCTGTCCAGGATCCAGCTAACCAGCCCCCGGAACCAGTGCTTGGAGATTTGAATAAAACCCGGACAAGCGCCTGGAACGATATAATCGACGCCGCAGAGCGTCACAATAACCCAGGTACCTTCACCAGCTTTATAGGCTGGGAATGGAGTTCAACACCAACCGGGGCTAATTTACACCGGGTCGTGGTGTCCCCAGATGGTGCAGAAAAGGCTAAGCAGTATCTTCCTTTTGGGTCTGACCAGAGCCAATATCCAGAGGATTTATGGTACTGGTTAGATGAGACTTCTCAACGAACTGGCAGTGAATTTATTGCCATTCCCCATAACTCCAATGTTTCCAAAGGCTACATGTTCGCAGAAACCACACTGCGCGGTGAGCCAATTGATGCACAGTATGCGCGCACACGTATGCGCTGGGAGCCCTTAGTCGAAATAACACAAATTAAGGGGGATTCAGAAACCCATTCAAAACTTTCGCCGCAAGATCCCTTCGCCGACTTCGAAAATTATCCATTTTACTTACAAGCTGATCCAGAGGCTTACCGTATTGCTAAAGGTGACTTCATTAGATCCGCCTTGCGTACTGGCCTTGAGATACAGGATAAGATTGGTGTAAACCCTTATAAGTTGGGTTTTATAGGGTCCACGGATTCACATACTGGTATGTCTACTGCAGAGGAGAACAATTTCTGGGGTAAGTTTGCCCATGATTCCATACCAACTAGCAAGCGCACCAATACTGTCATTGGCGGGACCAAGGCTACTGGCTGGAATATGTCTGCTTCTGGACTCGCTGCCGCTTGGGCAGAAGAAAATACAAGAGAGAGCCTTTTCGCTGCGTTTAAACGCCGTGAAGTCTATGCCACTACCGGACCTAGAATACAGGTACGTGTCTTTGCCGGCTGGAACTTCCCTAAGCACGCCATAGATGCTGAAAATATCGCCGAATTGGGATACATCCATGGCGTACCTATGGGAGGAGATTTGACCAAACCACAAGAAGCTAACAAACCAATTCAGCTGCTCATACGTGCGGTTAAAGATCCCAAAGGAGCAAATCTGGATAGAATCCAAGTTGTTAAATCCTGGTTAGATACGACAGGAAAAAGCCATGAAAAAATATTCAATGTTGCTTGGTCTGGGGAACGTACTCTTAACAACCAAGGAAAATTAGATTCTGTGGGTGATACAGTAAATCGAGAAACAGGACAATATACCAATAAGATTGGTTCTATTGAATTATCCACTTTATGGCAAGACCCAGATTTTGATGTAAATGCACGCGCTTTTTACTATGTTCGAGTATTGCAGATCCCTACTCCACGCCATTCACTCTACGATGCCGTAGCCTCAAAAGAAGTTAATGATGGAAGTATTCAGATACCACCTGAAGGGCCCGCGGTTCTCCAGGAGCGTGCTTACACCTCTCCTATCTGGTATACCCCCTAATATCTTTAATAAACCCGATAACTAAAGAAGCCTGATGATTAATTTCGTTAATCCATTCTGATGAAGAATAGAAACTCTCTATAAATATCAATGGAGGACATTAAATGCAGTGGAAGTTTGAAGAACTAAGAAAAGAACCCCTGCTACACTTTTTCATTATCGCATTAATACTATTCATCGTTGCAGAATTTCTAAACAAAGATAATAGATTCAATCAAGAATACACCCTACTTATAAACGAAGACAAGATCATTGAGCACCTCCAATTTCAGAAAAAAACATTCAACCAAACATTTGCTAGGCGTTATTGGCAAAGCCTAACTCAAACTGAAAAATTCAACTTTATTGATGATTACATTAGGGAAGAAATACTTTATAGAGAAGCGATCAATCTAGGTTTACAGGAACATGATCAAATTATACGAAGACGACTTATTCAAAAGCTGGACTACGTAACTGGAGGCTTTTCTAGTAAGATAAGTATTACTGATGAAGATTTGAAAAATTACTTTCAACTTAATCAAGAAAAATATCGCATCGAAGCATCAATTACTTTCACCCATGTTTTCTTTGATGCGAGGCATTACTCTAAAGAGAATTTAGAGGAGACCGCCAAGCAGACTTTGGATCAACTTTTAAAACAATCAATCCCTTTTGAAAAATCTTCCCTCTATGGAGATAGGTTTCTTTTCCATCGAAACTATGTAGAACGAACTTCTCAACTAGTAGCTAGCCATCTCGGAAATACTTTGGCGCAGAATGTTTTCCGCCTGCCCTTAAACACCTGGTCTGGCCCGCTTGAGTCCCCCTATGGTCTACACCTGATATTGGTTAGCGATCACAAAAAAAGTCGCCTACCCAGCCTTAGCGAGGCCTACCCCTTAGTTCTAGAGGATTATCGACGAGAAAAATTGGAAGTGAATAAAAAAATGAAATTTAAAGAATTGCTGGCTGAGTATAGAGTTGAGTGGGACAACTCCTTACCTTATGTGCCTATGGACACAACCTATGCTAAATAGAAGTCTCTACAAGACCATTACAACCATTATAATTTCTTTACTAGTTACAATCTTTAATAATCTAAGTTTTGCGCATGATGGAAGACCGCTTTACATTGAATTAAAAGAGATCTCGGAAAACAGATACATCCTTCGCTGGAAAACACCGCCAGTTATGCAACCAGGTACTGAGCCTGAAGTAAGTTTGACAGGAAATTTTTGCCAAAGGCACTCAACTACATTAGATTTTTCTGGACGTCATGTTAAGAGCTATCTATGTCAAGCCTCCCACCTGCATGATTTTAAAGGAGCAGAGAACACCCTTAAATTAAAAATCTCATACCCAATTGCTAACCCTGCCTTATCAAGCTTAATTCAATATAAAAAACTTAAGGGTGATACAATCAACATCTTTAATGGCCCAAAGATCTTAGTAATAGACTTACCTTACAAATTAACCATTTGGGAGTGCGTTAAACAGTATATCGAAGCTGGATTTCTACATATACTAGAGGGCTATGATCACTTGCTTTTTGTATTATGTTTAGTATTTATTGCCCAAGGCCTTAAGAGTATTTTAGTCGCTATTAGTGGATTTACATTAGGACACTCCCTCACATTGGGGCTCGCAAGTTTAAATCTATTCTCCATTAGAATTGATGTTGTGGAAGTTTTGATCCCATTAAGCATTATGTTTCTAGCCGCAGAAATTGTATACGCCATTGAGCGGGATAATAAAAATACTTTGACCTGGCGTTATCCTGCTATTGTAGCTGGTGGATTTGGGTTGTTACATGGATTCGGGTTTGCCAGTGCATTAACAGAATTAGGTCTTCCACAAAGTCAGAAAATCATCGCTTTGTTTAGCTTTAATATAGGTGTAGAGCTTGGGCAGATACTCTTTGTTTTAGTCTTGATTGCTTCAATTTTCCTGATCAAGTGGACCTTTTCAAGGTGGAGCGTTTCATTTTTTTATAAACATATCTTGGCACAGTCAGGGTACATTATTTATCCAGTTGGAGTAGTTAGTGCATATTGGTCAATCGACAGAGCTCTGGGTTTGATTTACTAAGTTAACTAAACCGTTAACTGTAGGTTAAACCGATATTAATCCAATAAAGCATTTCGTACCCTGAAAGATCCAAAAGGCTCAGACTTATCGTATTATTTGTACTATCGCTATGAAAAGAATGCTGCGCTTGCAGTGCTGCAACTCAATGAAACATCGTTCAAATCACACCCTACACGGGTATCAGACCGACATATGATAAGATTCATAAGGTGCCAAACTTTCCATATCTGGTACATTCCACTTCATCATTGCCTCATAAAGAGACTAACTAAAACGTCAGTACAGATATTGAAGTCCCGCTGCAGTGTGCACATTGGTGCCAATTAGGTGTAAGTGTTCATAGCTGGCTCTTTTCAGATTCTTTCATCTCAAGCCAGTAATCCAGCCCTTAAAGTCAGTGTGCCAAGAGGTAATTTGCTTGGGAAGTGAGTATGCTAGTATTCGCTCGGTTTGTAACGGGTAGCTATAGGTAAAGGCATTTGGTATACAGCCTCTTCAAAATATGGTTTATATCAAATTTTACTCACAACCTGTCTAGCTATTCCTATACCTTTTGGTTAAGTAATTTTCTTACGCTTGAAGAACTAATAATAATGAGAAAATACTGAACATTTAATTTCATCAAGGGATTGCATATGACTCCAGATATTTTCACCGACTTAAAAATCCAGCAAATGATTAAATTTTGCTCTACTGGCTATGATGTATGGGGTAAAATTATCAAGAGAGATATCAGCAACAACTACGTTGCTGGTCGCGATCGTTCTATAGAAGGTCAGATATATTGGAATCACCTTAACAGTGAAGTTAGTTGTATTTTGGCTATTCACTCCTTTCTCAGGGAATACTTAACTTCTAAAGTGCCAGCTAGTGAAATCTCACAGCTTGACTCGATGAAAAACAGCTTTTTGTTAACGGTTGTAGATTATCAAAGACTTTGTTCCACAGCACACCTTACAAACAATATTGACAAGAAAATTGAGAAAAATAATTCTCTCAAAAAAGACAGAAAAATTAACCTTGGCATTTCAACTTCTTCTTTAGCCTCATCCATCCATGATATCCCCTCAAAGATCAATGGAATTGTGGCCACTATACTTGCACTTAAAAGTCTAAAACAAAACCTTGGGGCGGTGGATACCAGTTGGAGCGAACACTATAGAGCTGTCCGTCGTGATTTTCTGGCTATTGCTTCAAATATCATTGGTCTTTTTGCACCTACAGCAGTAGGAAATACAATTATTGTCGCGTGGATGTATAGCGATATACGAGACCTTAAAAATTTTAATAAAACCGCTCTAGAATTATCAGAAAACAAGCAGAAACTCTTAGATGCTGCTGGCAAATTCAGTGGCGATACATCCATAGGCGACTTCTATACTTACGTGCTTGTAACAGCGCTGGCAGAGCATTACGGTTTTTCACCGAACAACGGAATTAAGTATAATCCACAGCATCCGCATCTGAATATGGCGAAAGTTATTATGGGGTAGAATATAACTACCGGCTATTTTACATCACAAGAAAATATCTATTCAACGCGCAGAAATAGTAATATTGGTCAACCTTAGTATCAAGACAAGCTAGGCACATACATCGTTCTTTGCTACTATTTCTGCTCTTAAAATCAATAGGAAGAGTTATTAACTAATTCTCTTCAACTATTTTATAGGATACATCATTGAGCAAGGTGTTAATATTTGGCAGTTCAGCCTCAGGAAAATCCACTCTAGCAAAGCATCTTTCCCAGAAGTTAGGACTTGCACATTTAGATTTAGACACTTTGGCATGGCTGCCAACCTCTCCCCCTCAAAGAATGCCTCTAGATAAATCTCAATTGAAGGTCATTGACTTTCTTGAGAAACATGAAAACTGGGTGGTAGAGGGGTGTTATACAGATTTATTAGAAATTCTGGCTGACCAAGTCACTGAAATCATATTTATGGATCTTAACATTGAGCAATGTATACACAATGCCAAGTCTAGGCCATGGGAACCGCATAAGTATGACTCTAAAGAAGCTCAAGATTCAAATCTAAATATGCTGGTTAATTGGATAAAGGATTATAAAACAAGGCTAGATACCTTTTCTTACGACTCACATTTGAAATTTTATGAATCCTTCCAAGGGAAGAAATCTATTTACAGTAAAAATCAAACTTATACTTAAAAAGGGTGATTCTACAATGCTACTAAGTATGTTTACTGGACCTAAATAGTAAATAACTAATCAATGCTCCTACAGTTCCACCAACAAAGGGCATGAATAAATAATCCCAGCTCCAGGCCTTTGTTGCCAAAGCCACAGCCGGGTTTAAAATTCCGTATGAAGCGTTATGGGATACAATCAACCCTAGCAGTAGTGAGCCACCCACAACAATCCCTGAGGTGGCCTTACTTATATCTTTATTATATGTCGTAGACATAACCCCAAAACTAAAGAAAGCAGTTCCCAATGCTTCACCAATACCACTAAAAACAGAGGCTTTATGAGAAACCAGCCAACCTTCCTGACCCAATGGCACATACATGGTTACCATCAGTAACGCCAAAACTCCTCCACAAACTTGAACAATTACATAACCCAGAAAGTCTCTAAAGCTAATCTTCTTGGAAATTAACATGGAAAAAGAAATTGCTGGGTTGATATGACAGCCAGAAATACCCCCAAGGAGATATACGCATAAGCCCAATGCAAGCCCCGCAGCAATAGGTGTCGCTATGGGAAAAGGGTTGCTTGGGGTTAGTGAGGTTAATACCGCTGCAGCGAGAATGAAAGTACCAATCAATTCTGCAGATAACTTTTGTATAAAAGTATAATTCATAGGCATTCTCTCAACATCAGCAAATTATTCTCAGCATTAATACAATCGATTTGACTGAAAAATTGTTTTTCTATTGGGCATTTAAAAAGTGCCTAGATGATTGTAGACTATTAAACATCATTGAATGGCTTAATTTAGATCTGGTTTTACATGCTTTTTATTTACCAAAGATGTTTCTATTGATTAAATAGTTTTCAATCATTGAAGAGTGATCACTGAGAATCTATGGCCTCCCTAATAACTTAAGTTAGAGCACCTTATAAATTCTCTGAAGAGCTTCACAAAATCCCCTCTTCTTCATAATCTACTTTCACATCTTTACCTGTTACAAATAAAACACACACTACAAAGCCTGCCAAGGCAAGGTAGGCATTGACTGTAAAAGCTCTATCAATACCTGTGGGAAGATCTGGAGCCATAGCAACGATGGTGGTATTCATTCCTAATCCTAATGCCCCACCGGCTATTTGATACATATAAAGTATTGCTCCAGCTAGACTTGATCGGGATGGATCGACTACCGTTATCGCCGCAGTCGTTATTGTGGAATAGAAGAGTCCAACCCCAGCACCCAGAATCATCAAGCCGGGAATAAGCACCGGATAGGTGGTATTGGCAGTCATGTGCGAAAGCATAAACATTCCGATACACATACAAATGGTACCGGCAGAAACAATCACTTTAGCTCCAAGCTTTTCATACAAACTGCCAGATATATAGGAAACTATGCCAAATACCGCCATCATTGGTAACAACCCTATTCCAGAAAATGCTGCTGAGTAACCCCTAACTTTGGTAAGAAACTGAGGGATATAGAGCAATGCTGCAAAAAAGACCACAGAGAGTAGTAATGTTGCCATGCCCGCCGCAAAGAACTTATTATTTGTGGCTACATCTTCAGGGATTAAGGCATTCTTGCCAGCATTGCGTTCTACGATGATAAAAAGCCCCAAAAATATCAAGAAAACTGCAAATAAAGAGACTATCCAGGGGCTTTTAAAGCCAAAGTCTACCGCCAAATCCAACGCAACGAGCAAACCAAACAAAGAGATAGACAGAGTCGTTACTCCTGCATAATCTATTTTTTCATCAACTTTATCCGGACTGTCATCGGCGATCACCTTCCAACAAACTAGGCAAGCCAGAATCGCAATGGGGATGTTAATAAAAAAGATCCAGCGCCAACTAGCTAAATCAGTTAGTATTCCTCCCAACATTGGCCCAATGGCATTGGATGCTCCGCAGACTGTCATAATTAGGCCACCCGCCAAGCCTGAACGATCCTCCGGCATTAATCCATAGATCATCCCCAGAATGGCCGGCCACATCATTGCGCCTCCAATACCCATTAGTGCCCGAGATATTAGGAGCATCCACATGTCTACAGCAAGTCCACCAAGAAGAGAAAAAAAGACAAAGATTGCAGTGCCGATAAAGAAGATACGTCGGCGCCCAAACATATCGGCCAAGCGCCCTCCAGAGATGATTAGAACGCCAAAAACCAGGGTATATCCATTTATAACCCACTGAGCCGTAGTGATATCAGAGTTAAACTCCTTCTCCATTGCAGGAATCGCTACAGAGAAAGCTGTGAAGTCATTTGCAATAAGAAATACCGCTAGACTGAGTGCTACCAAACCCCAAAATTGGGTTTTTGTCAGGGGAGTCCTAGTTTCTGTCATGGTATCCTTCCCGGCACTTATTTTTACAGCACGAACTAAAAAATTGTTCTAGAAAGTTTGGCCTATCTGACCCTTTTAGTATTAATTTTTTGTGAGCGCATTACTTTTAGAAAGTCACTCAACCCAAAGTCTTTAGATGTTATTTATTATGCCTACAGATAAAACTGCTATTTTCGACAGTCATTTTCACATTATTACCCCTGGTTTTCCTCTTTTTTCAAATCAAGGATTTACGCCTGATTTCTTTACCACCAGCGACTATTTAGACCGGGTAAAAAATTACGACCTTCTCGGTGGTGCAGTTATTTCTGGGTCTTTTCAGCGAAATGATCATACCTACCTAATGGATGCCCTAAAAAACCTAGGGAAGAATTTTGTAGGAGTGATCCAGCTTCCGCCAGATACCAGTGATGAAAAGATATTGGCGCTCAATGAACATGGCGTCCGTGCTGTAAGGTTCAATCTAAAGCGTGGGGGTTCAATCTCTGCAGCAACTATCAAGGATTTCGCACAAAGAGTCTATGACCTGGCCAATTGGCATGTAGAACTCTATGTAGATTCAGCCAATTTGGCCCCTCTAGAAAACACCTTACTAACCCTACCCAGCGTGTCTATTGATCACCTGGGATTGAGTCAATCTGGGCTCAAGTTGCTGCTATCTCTTGCCGAAAAAGGTGTACGAGTGAAAGCAACAGGATTTGGGCGCCTGGACTTCAATCCATCTAACGCCATTAAGGATCTTTATCAGGCTAACCCTAGCTGCCTTATGTTCGGTTCAGATTTACCGTCTACTAGAGCACCGCGTCCTTTTCGAGATGAGGATGTCACATTAATTAAAAATGCTCTGGATGAAACGGGAGCCAACCAAGTTCTTTGGCAAAATGCTAAAGCATTTTATTTTCACCAGAATGAACGGATAGGAAGTTAATGTGTATTTATCTATCAATCAATATTGCCAACTTCAATGTTTAAGGCTTTGAAATTAATTTTTCAATAACCCAGAGCTCCCTCTTATACAAAGCAGCTTCTCAAAGTAAATAATGGTTTGTTTAAGTCCATCGTTTAGCTTTACTTTGGGCTCCCAATTAAGTAAAAATTTTGCCTGATCAATAACTGGTTTACGCTGACGAGGATCATCTCTAGGTAATGGCAGATAGATCAATTTTGAAGATGACCCCGTTAATGAAAGTATACGCTGAGCCAGCTGACTGATAGTAATCTCAGATGGATTTCCCAGATTGATGGGTCCCGTTATGTTTGCTGGAGCCCCCATCAAGCGAATCAATCCTTCAACTAAGTCATCAACGTAGCAAAAGCTTCGTGTTTGTTGGCCCGTACCATATATGGTTATATCATCACCCTTAAGCGCCTGAACGATGAAGTTACTTATTACACGCCCATCATTTGGGTGCATTCTTGGTCCGTATGTATTGAAAATCCTACCTACTTTAATTTGTAATCCATATTGACGGAAGTAACTGAAAAACAGGGTTTCAACACACCGTTTCCCTTCAATATAACATGAACGCATACACACCGGATCTACCTTTCCCCAGTACTGCTCAGACTGCGGATGCACTTCAGGGTCTCCATAGACTTCGCTTGATGAAGCCTGGAGTATTTTGGCGTTAACTCGCTTTGAAAGGTCAAGCATGTTAATTGCGCCATTAATATTAATCTTTAGCGTCTGTACTGGATCAACCTGGTAATGAATTGGCGAAGCTGGGCAAGCCAGATTATAAATTTCATCAACATCAACATATAATGCGTTTGTTACATCATGCTGAATAAAATTGAAACATGAATTCGATAACAGATGTTTTATATTGTGCTTTACCCCCGTGTGTAAATTATCAGCGCAGTAGACATCATGCCCCTCTCCCAATAATTTTTCACATAGATGAGCCCCTAAGAAGCCGGCGCCACCTGCAACCAATATTCGTGACATTATAATTCCACATTTAAAACACCAAACCTATAAATCATAGAAGCGAATAACACACCCAATCCATAAAACCTATCAAATACACTATCTTTAAGATAGAGTTAAATATAGCCACTTATTATTTATGCCATAAAGATAATTGTATCACAATATTTCACGCCACTGTTAAATGGTAAGCCCCACAAGGATTCATAATTCAACCCATAACAGTGACCTATTAAGTCTCAGCCAAATTAGCTAAGGAAACACATTACTATTTGAGAGAACTACCCATTAACACTTACAAGCCACTATCGATTAGCATTAATAACAATACAATCTTCTAGAATACACCTTATAAATCATTTATTTATATCAACTACTTGGACTTTCTGAAAATGGCATTAGGCACTCTCTTCTGCTTTGCTCACCGAGGTTACCAAGACTCGTATAGTGAAAACACCTTACAGGCAATAGGCGAAGCACTGGATTTAAAGGTTGGAGGAGTGGAAATTGATATATGGAATATTGGCGGTCAACTTCTTGTTACTCATGACAGGCGCCTAGGTCGCTTACAACCTGGGAATTCAATTATTACAGACATGCAACCAGAAACTCTTAGAGCTATGCCTCTACCCTGTGGCAGTAAGATTCCAACGCTACAAGAAGTCTTAGACTTAATAGGTGACAAGGCTCAATTAAACATAGAACTCAAAGGCCCTAATTGTGCGACACTATTGGCACAAGAGATTCGTACATTTGTTACAGATAGGGGGGCTACTTTTGATCAATATATAGTATCTTCATTTGATCAATTACAATTATATGAATGCCTACGCCTACTACCAGAAGTTCGCCGCGGTGTAATAATAGTTGGGGTTCCCCTCGATCTAGCCGCATGTACAGCCCCTTTAAAAGCCTATTCACTACATACTGCTTTGGACTTCCTCCACAAAGATTTACTTAATGATGCCAAATATCGAGGGTTAAAAAACTATATTTTCACTGTAAATAATCCTGACGACTTAGCACTACTTGCCTCACAGGGTGTGGATGGAGTATTTACTGACAAACCACAAATGGTCTTGGATTTTAACGAAAAAATTACGGACGCATAACCAATCAATCAAAAAATCAATCGGCAATTAAAAATAAAAACATTTACACGAACACTTAGAATATATCTTAATTGATTCTCATACCCCCTTAACACTTCAAACTTGCAAAGCGGCTCTTTTTACAGACCAGGGTGACAAATCAAACAAAGGTGTCTCATCCAATACTAGGCGCTTTAAATTTTCCCCAATCACTGGGGCAAACTTAAAGGCTTGACCTGAACCATGGCTAAAGATAAAAATATTTTTGCTCAAGCGATCTAATACAAACCCTGCGTCTGTACTCATTGTATAAGGACATAAGTGCGCCTCTGAGCGGGACCTAACACCTTCTATATAAGAAAATACAAAATCGTCTAGAATTTGCAGTAACTCTGTAGGAATCGTCATATTCGCAGAGGGAGTGTAATCTGACCTTTTTAACTTATCTGGTGCCCAATCAATACCTATTTTGATCAAACCTGTGCCGTTCTTCTTATCCCCCATACAAGGAAACCCATAGTAAAGCCCTTGATCAGGATCATTCTTTGCTTTTTCCTGAAAACAGAACCACTGTGGATAGGTATTCATACGATCGCTTTCAATCGTATAGTACGCCCATAACATTGGCCAAATCTGAAGCTGTACCTGATACCCCAATAGTTCAAGGAAATATCTAGACCAAGGGCCTGCTGCTATAATACAACGCTTGGATGAAGCTTTAGTACCATCCTCAAGTAGGACATTTACATCAGTACCATCAGAGACCGAAACCACTTTGGTTCCTAATCTAATTTTATGGCCGCAACGAATCACTTCATTTTTCCAAAAATTTAAGGACTCGCCGGATAACACAGCGCCTGCTGCTGGCTCAAATAGCCCTTGCCAGCCGGGCTTGGTGCGCAGTGGCCAGCGCGCACTAATTTCCTTTGCAGTCAACTCATCAAAAGGTATTGATTGCTTCTGCATGACTTTTTTAGCCGCACAGATACTCCCTTCAATGGTTTCCTCCCCCCAGTCTTCACCATAAAATAACAGGCCATGGGATACTCTAAGTTTTTTACCATAATGTTTTTCCTGAGATTCCCAAAGTACATTAGAATATTTTGCAGCTTGGCAGTAATATGGATTGGAGTACATCGCTCTGAACATTCTCGTACTACCGGAGCTACTACCAAAAGTATTTCCAATCTGGAATTGGTCACAAATTAGAATAGAATCCACAGATTTACGTAGCGCATAAGCCGAACTCAGCCCTGCCATACCCGCACCAATGATTATCACATCATAGTAGCTTATCATCTTAACGCTCTAACCGTAGCCAACAAACTGTCTTCCTAAATAACTAAGATGGGGGTACCCGGATTCCAATTTTTTAAAGCAAGCTTCAGAAATTCTACTAAATATAAAATGATACACTTGCCGTGGACTCACAGATCGCCAAACCTCTGGATTGTAAAACTCAATAGAATCAGCCATCACTGCACCGGCACTAGAAAGCCCTTCATCAAATACTATCGTGCCTTTTTCTTCCAATATTTGTTGAGCGCCAGATGCAAAAGGTAAGTTAGCCACACAAACTAACACTCTAGCTTTTAGATTCCTGGCCAAAGCCACATCAATTATCCGGGAAGCTGAGGCGAGAACAATAATATCCCAGTCCTGTAAAATCCAATTTTCTATATTTTCAGAATTTACGGCACCTGAAATATTCCCCCGCTCCAAGATATGATCATAAACAGATACCAGCTCTCCCATTTTTACCAACCTTTTAATGATTCTGCTCCCAACAGCTCCTGCGCCATGCACTAGAACCCTTGCCCTTGGGATATTGAGTGCAGATTTTCCCGCTGCAATAGCACCTAAAGCACCTGATGCCGTAGCTTCTGCATAATGCATCTTCGAACCTAATGCCGCTAACACATATTGGGTTTTCGCAGCTAGACGCATCACTTGCGTGTTCCCAAAGTTAAGGTCTGCGCCGGTGAACATATCCCCTTTTCTTTTATTGAGCTCTGATGCTGCTATGGTAATAATTTCATCAAAGGATCCTTGCCATATGCTGTTGACATTTGCAACAATTTTCCCACCCCTAAATCCTGTATGATAAGTTTGGTGCTTAATCTGCATTCGCTCTGCTAATTGACAAGCTTCATCAGCAGCATATTCATCCTTCTGATACTCTAATACTCTCAAGCCACCATTCGCTGGCAGCGAACTTCTTTTAGCGCAAGCGAAGTGGAGTGTTCCGCATGACATTTCAATCGAAAGTAAATCTACGCTCATGATAGATCCACCGTATTAGCGGCGCTCCAAACGAATATAGTGATGAACATAATCCATACTATATTTATCAGGGCTATTAAAAATACGTTCTTGCAACTCATCATATAACTTTTTAATCGCAGTTGAACTTCCTCCATGCTCAACAATTGATGTATGAAATGTTCGCTCACTCCAACTCCGTATAGTTTTCATCAGTCCCTCGGAAAAGGCTGAAGCATTTCCATCCAAATCAAACTGACTGCGATATGGGCATGGTGTCATTTGTATTGACACTTCATGCACGATCCAGTTTTTCTTATGATGAGGCATATTTAAAACCTGCCAAATATCTTCATCTGTGCGATAATAATTTTGAAAGACTGCCCCTTCAAAGGCACTTTTCGATACTTCTCCAGCTTTATATAGCTGCAACCAAATATCATACAGCGTGTCGAACATGTCTTTATCTTTTGCGTTATTGCCCAGCAAATGGCCGCTATCATCCTGAGCCAAATCCACAAGGACAAACTGACCACCCACTTCAAACTCCCAGGCTCTCGCCTCAAGCAGTGAATCAAAATCATTCACGGACTGCGCTCTAAAGGGTTCGCGCCGCAAGCCACGCACCTTGTTTGCGTGTATGTGCTCTTTAAAAGTGCCAGGTATTTTAGATAGCCAGTGCATTGTGGTAGCCGCCAGAGCAATATTGATTGAAGCCTGGAGTGCCACATGACTATAAAAGCTACTGGGTTGTATAAAGACCACTAGATTTTCAAACTTAGCTCTTAATTCGTTTAGATTATCAGCGAGTGTTAACAGATTACTGGATGGTAAATCATTAGCGATATGGCATATCGTTTTATCACCGAGTTTTTTAAATACTCGCCCCCATAACTCCATAGAAGTACCACCATCTGCAGCGCCATAATCGATAGTGTTACAAAATTTTTTATTTGGTATAGAATCCAAGGCGCGCAGAAAAAAAGGCCAACTATTATCGATACAGATCTTAGCTCCCAAGGTTTCCTGGGAATAATTCTGTAACATCCCTATACTCATAGACTAATCCGCCCTCTGTGCTTCTTGCCACTTCCTGACTAAACAGGAAACATTTAGAGGAATTATAATGTTGACTGATTACCGCATGGTGGGCGAACTCTTGGTAGTTACAAAGTAAATAATACGGACTAAGATTTAAAATATCCTTAGAAACAAGCTCTAAAATTTAGCAATTTCCCTCCATATCAACCCTTCGTACACTCTCACCCTACACAACCAACTCTATAAAGACTACTTACCTAAGAGTGATTCCACCTAGAGACATATTGTCCCCAAAAAAGATTAATGCTGGTATAAATATCCAGACAATATTGATTGTTAGAAAAAAAGGAGTTTTTAGGTTTTCTGATAATAAATGGAGTTACTACCCTTTTAGAAATTTTATTTTGTACTCCCTACCCTACAAGGCTCCCCCTCAATAAACAAAACTGATACCACCAGACCGATGAGTGCTAAGTAGGCATTAATCGTGAAAGCTCGGTCTATACCGGTTGACAGATCTGGGGCTAAGGCAATTATGGTGGTATTCATTCCCAAGCCCAATGCACCGCCGGCAATCTGGAACATATAGATAATCCCACCAGCCAGACTCGATCGGTTGCGGGCAACAATGGTCACTGCAACTGTAGTCACCGTCGAAAAGAAAAAACCAACCCCGGCACCAAGCACCAATAGTCCTGGTATCAACTCTCGGAAGCTGGTATTTACTTGTATATGGGAGAGCATAAACATTGCTGCACTGATAAATACCGAGCCTATCGCTATGATCACCTTGGCTCCTATTTTTTCGTAAAGCCTACCGGATATATAGGAAACCAAGCCGTAAGCCATCATCATCGGCATCAGCCCAATACCGGCCAATGTAGGTGAATAACCTCGCACTTTGGTGAGAAACTGTGGAATATATACAAGCGCAGAAAAGAAGACTACAGAAAGCAATAAGGTCACTACACATGCCGCAAAGAAACGCCTGTTACTCATAACATCTTTGGGAATTAATGCATCACTACCGGCATTACGCTCAACAGCAGTAAAGCCCCCTAGAAAAAACACGCTAATGATAAATAAGAGGACAACTATCGGACTTTTAAAGCCCAGCTCTACGACAAGATCCAAGGCCATTAACAAGCTAAACAAAGAAATAGAGAGTGTCGTCACTCCCAAGTAGTCAATATGCTCTTCAATCTTCTCTGGTTTATCATCAGCGACCGTTTTCCAGCACCCTAAACACACTAATGCAGCGACTATAACATCGAGAAGAAATATCCATCGCCAACTCGCAAACTCGGTTAAAAAGCCTCCTAACATTGGGGCAAAGGAGTCAGAGATTCCACACACACACATGATTAGACCGCCGGCCAGGCCCGCGCGCTCTTTTGGTATGAGTTCATAGACCATCCCCAATATTGCCGGCCACATCAACGCCCCACCAATTCCCATCAAGGCTCTGGACACTAGCAGCATCCAAATATCCATGGATAAAGCGGCAAGCAGCGAAAAGAAGGCAAAAAAACCTGCACCTATAAAAAAAATGCGTCGTCGCCCATAAATATCAGCCAAGCGTCCACCCGTGATAATCAGAACACCAAATACGAGGATGTAGCCGTTGATAATCCACTGGGCTCTTGTAATGTCAGAATTAAACTCTTGCTCAATGGTGGGGATGGCGGCGGGGAATATGGTTAGATCATTTGCCACCAAAAATACAGCGAAGCTGAGGCCAATCAGCGCCAACAACCTCTCTTTACTTTTGGAAGTATTGGAATCTGCCATTGAGTTCTACCGAGCGCGCTCTTTCATCAGAGCAAAGACCATTGCTTTGACAGTTTGGCTTATTAGGTCGTAGAGCAACGGACTCGGTAGAAGATTGGCGTGCCTGGAGAAACCAGAAGAAGTCCAAGAACGCATCAGGCAACTCCAGGGGGAGCTGCCAAGATTGATTACTGACTATATTCCTGGATCGGTTGGAAATCAGGGTTAGCGCCACAGGAAGAGCGTACCACCAGTTCGGTTGGCAGCACTGCTGGCTCTGCTGTCTTATCACCGATCAACTGCATCATCTTCTCCACCATCAGCTCACCGCCGCGCTGGATATTCTGTCGCACAGTCGTTAGTGGGGGCGTATAGAAAGGCGCGATGGGGATATCATCAAATCCAACTACTGCAATATCGTCGGGAACCTTGTAACCCTGGCTCTGCAAAGCCTTGATGGCTCCCATTGCAATGCTGTCACTTGCGGCGAAAATCGCATCGAAGCTCAACCCCTCGGTTTTTAGCAAGTCTGCAATGGATTGATAACCGCTTTCACTGGAGAAAGAAACCTGAATTTGACGCTCGCTATTACCCAGCCCCTCTGCGGTAAGCGCGGCCCTATAACCCTCGTAGCGACCGTAAATCTCGGGGTGCGCAGTATCACCAAGAAAGAGGATGTTACGACGGCCCAGCTTGAGTAGGTGCTCGGTGGCCTGGCGCCCTCCCATCTGATTGTCACTACTTACAATGCAGTAATCGAGATCTGGTTTGGTAGTACCTCCCCATACTACCAACGGATCGCCCTGGCGTTGTAGTTCACGCAGGGGGCTGTCGTCCACCCCTTGGCCAATCACAATTACCCCATCGGCGCGGCGAGACCCCATTAAGTAGGCATGCCAATCGTCACTTGTAACGATACGATTTGAAAACAGTAGATCATATCGGTGCTCGGCCAAGCGATCGGCAATCGCGCCAATCATGTCCAACATAAAGGGGTCGGAAAAAGTCTGGCCTCCGGCGCTGCCGGTATTGATGACGACAGAAATGGTATGGCTGCGTTTTAAACGCAGATTGCGTGCACTCTCGTTGATTTTGTAATTCATACTACGCGCGATTTGCTGAATACGCTCCCGAGTCTTTTCATTGATCAGCGGGTTGTTATTTAGCGCGCGGGAAACAGTGGATTCAGAAACTCCCGCCAGCCGTGCAATATCGGACATGGAGACGGGAGAGGAGGAATCCTTAGGCATGCGTACTTCACCTTGTTCGCGGGAAATACGCCATCTTAGGCGTGCTACAAGAGTTTGTAAAATGAACTCTGATAGCTCAAACCGCCAGCCTGGCTGAGGCCCCAATTTCTCGCCCTTCCACTGCCCTACGGAAAAAGAACAAGCTGACTAGAATTACCGAGATCGGCACCAGTGATAAGTAAAAGGCCACCTGACCATCAAAGGCTTCAAAAACCGAACCCGTAATCAGGGAACCAGTAGTGCCCCCCAGCGCAGAAAAAATCACCAGAAGCCCGGTCATTGCCGAATGTTGATGGGTCGGTAGTGAGCTCAGCATCACCGAGTTGATTGCCGGATAAATGGGCGCCATAAACAGGCCAATCAGTGGCAGAATAAAGGCCGCAATCGGCGCATTGAACCAGTTAATATCCGGGTTGGCCTGCACATCACTCGATAGCGGCAGAGTCAGCACTACCAATAGTGCCATTGCCAGCAAGCAGACATTCAGCACCGGATACCAGTGTAAACGTCGCATAATAGCCCCAGCCCCCAAACGGCCCAAGGCGAGCCCTGCAGCAAAAATACTGGCAGCCTGGACGCTCATCGCCGCTGGTAACTTCAAAATTTCATTGTTAAACGTGGGCAGCCAGCTGCCGATACCCTGTTCGATCAACACATAGATAAAAACGGAAATTACATAAATATAAACCAGGGGCTTGGCCATCAATTTTATCATTGCCCAGAAATCCTGCCGTGGACTGGTGCCCTCAACCCGGGTACCCGACTCATCCATTTTTGTCAGCGACAATAAAATAAAGGCAAACAGACAAATCGCAGCCAGCACCCAATAGACACTCAGCCAAGCTGTGGAACCTGGATTGGCAGAGTCGATAAAGGCACTAAACAGCCAATACCCACCAAGAACCCCCACCATAAATACCCCCTCCAGGGTATTCACCATACTCGCATGTTCATTTGGACCACGGGTTAACAGGCCCACAGTTGAATAAACCGCGACCTTCACCAAGGCAAATGCGACTCCCACCGAAAGGAACAGTAGTTTTGCAGTCCAGAAACCTGGCAGTAGGGGCATGGCAATACAAGCCCCGGTAACAATAGCGAGCCCCATCAGCATGGCCCGCTTAAATCCGAAACGCGGCAGTTGCGAAGCCACCAGAAAAGATACGATGCCGATGGGGATATCCTTAAAGCCCTCCAATACACTGGCTGCAGATTTACTCACGCCGTAAGTATTAATCACCTGCAGTATCACAGTGCCGACACTGTTCAAGAGAATGGCGAACACAAAGTAGATGGCGAATAGGGAAAGCAGTATACGCTGATTGTTCATAAGGAAATCTTTATCGGTCTATGGCTCAGGCGTACAGCCGTACCAGCCTGTTATTGTACATTTTTTGATCTCTAAGTGTGGGTTGATGACTGTAAATTTTCACGCCCCCAGAACTCAGCAGTATGACTTACCATAAAAGAATTGCAATCGTTTGCAATATTTCAAGCTGCCAAATAGAGACCATTCAGCAATCGCCGGTCAGACTAGCGGGTTGCTAGATAACAACAATGCCAATAAATTCTTTATTATCAATAAGTTAATGAATATTTACACTCACAGTTATCACATAGTTACCGTACAGGGAGATTTTTTATCTTCGATTTGCAATCGATTGCATTTCAATGTGTACAAGCGATAGACTGCAGGCAGTTGCCCGAGCACTAATCACTTTGGCAAAGCACCTGACCATCAGTTTCTGTGTAAGTGGTATGAAGAAAGAACAACAACATAAGCTTGAAATTCACCCCTGGGGCCTGCTGGAAAGAGAGTTTCAAGCGGATGACTACCCTCTTAACGCCACCCTATTCTCCCTGGGCAATGGTTTTATTGGCCTGAGAGGCACCTTTGAGGAAGGCTTTGATCCCGAGCCCTTTTCTGATGGCTGTTACCTCAATGGGGTCTATGCCAGTGAACCTATTCGCTACGGCGAAGCTGCTTACGGCTACGCCCGCAATAATCAGCGCATGTTAACAGTACCGGACGGCAAGGGTATTCAAATCTGGGTTGATGGAGAGCGCTTCAACCTCGCTGAGGGTGAAATACTCGAGTATGAGCGCCATCTGGATATGGCCAACGCAACCCTTGCGCGCAGCCTCACCTGGCGCTCACCTCTTGGAAAAACCCTCAGGCTCAAAACCCAGCGCCAAATCTGCCTAACTGAAAAACACCTAGTGCTCATCCATGTTGAAATCACTCCACTGGATTTTGGTGGGGAGATACGCTTGTTAACGGGGCTGGATGGCAATCTCGACCAAGCCGAGCGCAGTGACGATCCACGCCTGGCTTCCCCCATTGACCAAGGGGATATCCAATGGCTGAATAACGTCGCCGATGGTGACTACTTGGCACTGGCACTCTCAGTTAGAAGCAGTGGCTATGAGATTCGCTGTGCCGCCACACACCGGCTGCAGGCCAGTGCGGGCCACACAATGACTAATCTGTGCCATGAAAACCGAGTAGCCACCGAATACCGATGTGTTGCCCAACGGGGTAAACCCATAGGACTGACCAAATACCTAGCCTACTTCGCAGAGCAAAGGGCTGAGCCGATTGAAGCTGGATCACTTCGCCAATACCTTGAACTCAACGCCAATAAAAGTTTTGCTGAATATGCCAAGGCCCAACGCATAGAGATTGATAAATTCTGGCAAGAATCCGATATCCAGGTACTTGGCAACGACAGCCTACAGCAAGGTATTCGATTTAATCTTTTCCACCTATTCCAATCCCTGGGCAGGGATGGACGTACGAATATCGCTGCTAAAGGGCTCTCGGGAGATGGTTACGACGGCCATTACTTCTGGGATACAGAAATCTATATATTACCGTTTTTTCTCTACACCCAGCCCAATATGGCCCGCCACCTGCTGGAGTATCGCCACTCGATCCTGGATGCGGCCCGTGCCCGTGCCCGAGAGCTGGCGATCAGCAAGGGCGCCCTCTTTCCCTGGCGCACCATTGGCGGGGAGGAGTGCTCTGCCTACTACCCTGCCGGCACCGCCCAGTTTCATATCAATGCGGATATCGCTTATGCGGTGCGCCACTACAGCCGAGTCACTGGCGATACAGAGTTTCTGCGGGCAAAAGGGGCGGAGCTGGTTATTGAGGGGGCCCGCCTATGGATGGAAATTGGCCACTTCAACCCTCGCCGAAACAACCAATTTTGTATTAATGAAGTCACTGGCCCGGATGAATATACTGCGTTGGTAGATAACAACTTCTATACCAACCTGATGGCCCGTGCGCATTTGGAGTATGCTGCAGAGGTATACCAATGGTTGCAATCCTTTGATCCAGAAGCGTGCCTGGCCTTGGCCCAGCGTATAGAGTTGGGCCCACAGGAGCCCATGCTTTGGGCAAAAGCCGCAAAGGCCATGTACCTTCCCTACGACCAATCCCAAGGTATCCACCCGCAGGATGATGGCTTCCTCGACAAGCCAGTGTGGGACTTTGAGCAAACACCGGCAAATCATTACCCCCTGCTACTGCACTACCATCCACTGGTAATTTATCGACATCAGGTTTGCAAGCAGGCAGATGTAGTCTTGGGACTATTGCTCGAAAGTTCCGAGTTTTCCATCGAACAAAAACGCCGCGACTTCGACTTTTACGAACCGCTCACTACACACGATTCCACCCTATCCGCCTGCATCCACAGCATTATTGCCAGCGAGGTGGGATACCATGAAAAAGCGCTCGACTACTTCCAGCAAGTAGCACGAATGGACCTGGACAATCACCACAATAATACCCAGCACGGTATCCATACCGCCTGTATGGGCGGCACCTGGATGTGCATGGTCCAGGGCTTTGCCGGTATGCGCCTGCATGGTACCGAATTGAGCTTCGCCCCGTTTGTACCCGAGGGTATGGAAGGTTATCGCTTCCGTCTGCAATTCCGTGGTCGCACCCTGGAAGTGGACATCAATTGCAGTAATGCCAGCTATACCCTGATAACTGGCGAGCCCATCAACCTTCATCACATTCATGAACCCGTATTTCTCGCAGTAGGCGAAACCCAAACATTTGAGATAGCACCGCCAGTGGAGGTAACACAGTGATCTATCGTGCTGCAATTTTTGATCTGGATGGTGTACTCGCAGATACCGCACGACTGCACCTGAAAGCCTGGCACCAACTGGCCCAAGAACTCAAGCGCCCATGGGCTGAAGATACCGGTGAAAGGCTTAAGGGACTGGAGCGTATGGCCTCATTAGAAGTGATTCTTGGGGAAGAGAGCGATCGGTTTAGTGAAAAGGAAAAGATCGATCTAGCCAGCAGAAAGAATAGTTATTATCAGAAACTGATTCGCAGCTTATCTCCAAAAGATCTACTGCCCGGTGCTGGGGAGCTTCTCGCCTGGTTAAACGAGAAACAAATCCCCATTGCCCTGGCCTCAGCCAGTAAGAATGCGCAGGCCGTTTTGCAAGCATTGGAGATATCACATTACTTCTCAACAATTGCCGATCCAGAACAGTCCGCACCTAAACCCTTCCCGGATATTTTCCTCGCAGCAGCGCAAGGCCTACAAGTTGAACCTGAACTCTGTGTTGCCTTTGAGGATGCTGCCGCTGGAGTCGCTGCGATCAAAGCCGCCAAGGGAATGACTGCTGTTGGGGTGGGGGGTGAAAATTTCCTGAGAGAAGCTGATTTTATTGTCGGCAGCCTGTCGGAGTTTGTCCCTAAAGACTTTTTTCTTTCTGCTATCCACGCAGCTTCAATCAGTTAAATGTAAGAGCTGTTGCAAAATCAATATTCAAGCTGAATAGAAAGATTGCTCTCCTTCTATTCAGTGTTACTTGCTTTCTAATATTGTAAAGGAGAAATCACCCTATATCGCATATTTGGAAAATACGTGTACTCGAAGAAATAAAAACCAGAATAAGTATCTGACCTTTCCTAAGAATTCACTGTGTGATTGAGCAAAATTACCAGCCCCATTTCCCCAGACTTACAAACCCCAAACCAACAATCAACCCCAAAATATAGTAAGGAATATATGGCCTACAATGCTACAGATACCCTTTTACCCCTTCATTTTCAGGAGAACAATCACCCATCTAAAACTAAATAAACTTCAACATGTCGGAATTTATGGAGATTAACTTTTTAGCCTCAATCGATTGTGGATCGATCAGACTAAAATCAGCAAATTCAAATCCTGGCCCTACGGAGCAGCCTACCAGAACTGTCTTTCCAATAGGTTCAGCTGCCTGCCAAGTTCCAGCTGGAACAACCTGACAAAACGTATTATTTTTGGATGAAATTTCCATCCTCTGAACATTCTTATCCAAGTCATTCCAAGTATAAAGATAGAGTCCTGCGCCTTGATATAGATTCCACACCTCATCCGATTGCACTTTATGAAATCGGCTTACCTCGCCTTTATCTAATGAAAAATAAATGTGAGTGAGCGCTGACCTTCTCTGCCCTTTGTTATTGGTCACCACTGTATTGGACCTGAACACTTCAAGAAATCTCCCCCCTTCAGGGTGTTCAGATAATTTGATAGGCTGCATGACTATTCCTTTAAGACCTATAATGAAATTAACAATAACCTTAAAATTGATCCCAACCAAAGAGGCACTTAATTCTCACGTTTTTCTTTTGACAGATTTTTGGCAATATTAGCTATCGCCTCTTCCATTGAAACCAAACCATTCAAGTAAGGTATCCAATACTTATCAAGAAGGGATTTATAATTCCAGCGCCCAACATATAAACCGTTCAGTGTTGCGTAATCTGTGAAATTTGGCTCTTCCTTTGAAATAACTCTTCTAACAACTTCACCAACTGTATAAAAATGAATTGGATGCCAAATATGTTTATGAGCCTTTAAGTCATATTTATCAAACTCACTGCTGATTATCCCTTGAAGTTTGCTTTTGCGATTTACACTGTTAGCATGTGTTAACTCATGAAAAAACATTTCTAATGCAAGCCAGCCTGAGTAATCTGAATAGGTACTATTGATAATAGTTTGAGAACTTCTTCCTGAAGTGGTAGCTCCCTGTCGCATACCAGGCTTATAGACAATATTCACTGTATGCGCATTTACTAGCAGTTTTTCACCAAAGAGGTCTTCAAGCAGGCTAGTAATTGGGTCACCATACACATCCAGCTTTTCCCGTAAGCTTAGATACCACCTAAAGTTACTTTCTCTATGCAGACCCCACATTTGCTCATTATAAAGAGTGGAAAGCTCCTGCAAATGAGCATATAAGTTATTATTAACTGATTCAGGATCGACAGGAGTGCCTGATAAAAGCATCGCTGTTAGATCTGCCACTTCCCCGCTAGACCGAATAATATTAATATTTTCTTCAGCCCCATGTGTAATATAATCATTGATCGCCCTCTCGAAGAGGTACAACTGATCAGCAACAATGCCTTCCTCCTTCTTTAGAGCCGCATATAGATTTTTATCTCTTGCCAATTCATACAAATATAGATGTAAATTCAATAACGGCTCATTTTTAAAGCTCACCAATCGCCAACTATCTAGCTGGCCAGATGGCTTTTCTTCTGCGAGAACGGGAAAAACGAAAGAGAGAAATATTAGAGCAAGTAGAAATGGACGAAGCATTTGAAAAGCACCAGCGGATTATTCTTATAAGGCAAGGGGGAGAGTGACTCTGATCGATCATCCTCCCAATATGGTAAGAATATAACTTCCAGAAGGAGCCCCTGCAAATAAGTACAGCTGTTCAAGCTGGGGACAATCATCGGTCACGGGTATAAAATCAATTGCGTACAGCGGAATAAAGCCAGCTTTTTACCCGTACTCTTACAAACTACGGAAGCATCCCATACCTGAGTGGTCCGCCCCTTATGAACAGGTGTTGCAGCACAAAGAACAACCCCATCACGAACTGTTCCCAGATGATTCGACTTCAGTTCAACAGTAGTAAAGCCAGAAGCCTTTTCTGGTAAGTTTGCCAAGCAACCAATGCCACAGGCCGTATCGGCCAAAGAAACGACGCTACCAGCATGCAAGTAGCCATTAGGTGCCAGATGAGACTCCAAAATTCTCATCTCTGCATGGATCTCGCCCTCAGCAACTTTCACAAGCTCAATCCCGAGAAGCCCTGGAAGTTTACCTTCGCAAATCTTGTTGTAATAGTTATGGTCTTTCATATAAATCCTTATTAACAACTAACCGGTCATAATAACAAGCCAATTAAAGCAGAGATTTTTCTTTAGTCCCACTAAACATCTTTTTATATCTAGGTTACACAGCAAACTCACAAAGGAGTGTAATTTTTACTGTACATAATAATTATTTTTCCAGAGGCCTTCTCAAATAGAGGGCAGCATTGTAAAGAGCCCTACCCCACCTAGCATTCCCTTGCACATTACTATTTATGATAGAAAATTCTGAAACTACTTGGAAATTACCTTATAGCAGGGAACATACTCTTTACCCGGCAGCTTCATTCTCTGCTGTTTCACAAAAGACTCCAGCATAATATCAATGCTGCGCATAATGCTCGAATCACCACGCAGCTCATAAGGTCCATACTCCTCAACCATCCGAATCCCTTCATTTTTCACATTACCAGATACGACGCCAGAGAATGCACGTCGCAGGTTGGCGGCTAATAGATAGGGTTCTTGGCTTTTATGTAAGGCGAGGTTCAGCATACTTTCATGAGTTGGTATAAACGGCTGCTGAAATTCGTTAGCGACTTTTAACTTCCAGTTAAAATAATAGGCGTCATCCGTTGCTTTGCGGAAGGACTTGACCTCTTGTATGCCTACCGACATTTGTCTAGCAACTTCCTGTGGGTTATCAATAATAATTTGGTATCTTGAACGAGCTTCCTTACCTAAAGTAGAGGCGATAAATTCATCAATACGAACAAAATATTCCGTTGCACTAGGTGGGCCGGTGAAGATAACAGGGAATGGTTGATCCTTATTTTCTTCGTGTAGGAGTATCCCCAGGAGATAGATGATCTCCTCAGCAGTACCCGCCCCCCCTGGGAAAACTACAATGCCATGGCCTGTGCGTACAAAAGCTTCTAAGCGTTTTTCAATATCTGGGAGAATAACCAGTTGATTGACGATTGCATTTGGTGCTTCTGCAGCGATAATACCGGGTTCGGTAACACCAAGATACTGTCCATGGCGATCGCGCTGCTTGGCATGTCCAATAGTGGCACCTTTCATTGGCCCCTTCATTGCTCCCGGCCCACAACCGGTACAAATATCAAGGTGGCGCAGAGCCAATTCATAACCGACCTGCTTAGTATAATCGTACTCTTCAGATAAGATTGAGTGCCCTCCCCAGCATACTACTAGCCTAGGTGTGCGGACTCTATCGAAGGTACCGGCATTTCTCATAATATGAAAAACCGCATCAGTAATGCCCTGAGAAGATGTTAAGTCATGTAACTTACTGCCGGTAATTTCACTATTTACATAAATAATATCTCTCAATACCGCAAACAAATGCTCTGCAATACCACTGATAATTTTTCCATCAACAAAAGCACTGGCCGGGGCGTTTCTAAGCTGTAGTTTTATACTGCGCTCTGTGGGGACAACAGAGATATCAAAATTAGCAAAGGTTTCCAGAAGCTCCTTACCATCATCCATAAAACCGCCACTATTTAGCACCGCTAGTGAGCAGTTTCTAAAGGTTTGGTATTGTGAACCACGGCTCTCGCTACTAAGCCGATTAATTTCATACTTGGATAGGATCTCAAACTGCCCTGTAGATGAAACCTGTGCATCGATAAGGTCAATAGACATGCAACCCTCTTATTGAACTGAAATTGGGATCTTTACAGAAATAGTGTTCTGGTGCTATAGAAGTGTAATCTAAGTTGATGACTAGGCTTCTTTTTTAATTAAACCGAGGCAATTGGATTTAATAGCCAAGAAAAGTTGACGTACAACTAAACCATTCACCTGAGACAGGAAGTGCCAACAGAGGAATACAGGCTTAACTCTTTAGGACTGAGTCGCGATTCACATTATTTTGACCCAGTTTACATCTTGACCACAGGTACTCTTTGGCAGGTCATTGCAAGTGGGCACTACTTATTAAGTCCGCACCATGAAAACCGTCCCACCTATTGGTTCAGGCTTAATTTGACAATTACCCTATTTAGGGGCAGCACATTACCAGATCAACCCTGAACACATTTATAAAAATAAAAACTCTCACCAAAGTTGAGGCCGGGATTCTTTAGTTTCATCAAACTTTAGTTTGATGTCCTACGTCCCTGGCCTTCTTCAGGGGAAGGCTTAACTTTAGATAAAAGTTGATTCAGCTCTTCAAGTACAATCCACGGATCGGTTTCATCGTACAGATGCGAGGAGTATTTCATAATTACATGCTTGGCGCTGTCACTAATCTTGGTGAGTTCAATTTGCGACTGATCCCAAGTCCTGTTGTAAGCATCTACATCTGCATAACTCATTTTAGTCTGACGAATTGCGGTATGTGGCAACCCTCTACTCATTACCGTGATTGGAATCTCTTTCTTTAACTTATAACGCTCTGGTTTTGATGCAGACTCTGCAAAATCTTCGAAGGAATGCTTTTCCTTTTCCCACGCCATAATCCACTGCATCGTTGCCCAGCCCTCCTTGGATAAAGAAGACTTCAGGTTTCCGTACCAGGATTCATGGGCTGCATCCACAAATAGAAGGGCAGACACCCTACTGGGGTTTTCACTTGCAAATGCCCTTGCTACTAAACCACCAAATGAGTGGGCCACAAGAACTACGGAATCCCATTTTTTAAACTCCACGAAGGCCTCAAGCTCAGCAGAAAGCGCATCCATCGATCTAACTTTTGGAACAGCATGCGCACTTTTTCCAGCTCCAGGCCGATCGTAGATACAAAGCATAAAATCCTCAGAAGAGAATTTATGAAAGGTATTTTTATAGGTACTATGCGCATCTAACCCCATACCTGAAACCATCAATACTACTTTTTTACCCTCACCCTCCTCTTTACAAAGATAGGATATTGTATTCCCCCCAATGGTAACAAACTCATATTTATGCTCATCTTGCGCCCAAACTGAGCAACAAAGAACACTGAGAAAAAATGCGGTATAAATTTTCATAATCTTCCTCGGAGTTTATAGCTTACATAATATCTACGGTGAGTATCGGCACCCAAACCATTGTCAAACCAGTAACTCCCATCCCTCATTCACCTAAATCAAATAACACTATTTACCCGACACAGACGTAGTTCTTAATGCTGCATATTTAACTGAACAATAAACCTGCCGAAAGAACAACTCGTACAACGTACCCATTTATCCAGCAACATCTACAGGCACTATCCCAGAAAACCTTTGCCAGGGAAATCACTATAATATTTACTTTATAAGAGTCTCATTAATTGCTAGGGACAATAATCAACCTTAATAATGCTGAAAATTCGACCAAACCTGGCATTTTATAGACAAGTGGCAAGAAGGCAGGCATAAAAAAGCCGCACAATAGAAATTGTGCGGCAAAGCTCAGAAAACCTGCGGGAGAGGTTTGAGTTAAACTAGAAGTCGTAAGCGATGCTTAACTTGATATTACGCGGCAGGATATAACGAACATTGGTTGCCTGAGGATCCCTTGGATCTCCCTCGGTAATGCCCTCCTCATCGGTGAGGTTATCCAGTGCAAGCTGAACGGTAATATCGTTTAAGTAAGCCACTGCTCCAAAATCAACCTTGGTATAACCCGGCAGCGTCACCGAGTTTTTACTGTCATTGAAACGATCACCTACTCGGCTTACTCCACCAAACACTGCCATATCAATATTGTTGATCGTGAAATCGTAGTTCTGGCTTAGGCGTACTTGGTACTCGGGCTGGCGCATCACTTGATTGCCTTTAAAGTCACCACTGGTGATTTCTGGCTTCTGCAAAGTTGCATTCAGGCCCAAAGTGAAGTCACCCCAGTGGGCCTTGCCATCCAGCTCAAGACCCAACGCCTCTGTTTCCAGGCGGGCGCATGTGGTGCTACCAATAATGCAATCAGGCATTCCCTGGGTTTCATTGTAGAAAAGGGTGGCAAACAGCGAGTAGTCTTGATCCTGCAGCTTGTAGCCCAGCTCATATTGGTCGATATCGATAATCAGATCGGAACCCGCGCGGAAGCTCTCGCCAAACTCGCGATAATTATCAAAGTCCGCAAATTTGAAGCCTGAATTTATACGGAAGAAAGCCCCCATATTCTCAGCGAAGGCCCAATCTACTGCAGCTGTATAGGCAGTACCCTCTTCATCCGCCTTATAGGTGTTAAAAATACCATCACGAACACCTTCATCTACTGAGTAGTTTGTTTCACGATTTGCAGAGCGCACACCCAAATCAAAAGTGAAATCGCCCAGGTAAAACTCACCTGCAATGTAGAATGCGTTTTCTCGGGCATCACCTACCGCTTCAAGATCATGGCTCCAACAAAGAACTGGGTCGAGTTCTTTATCATCACAAGAAATATCGCCAGCAACTTGCTCACCATCATGACCAAGCACATAGTACGCTTGGTTTCCAAGACTCCACCACTCATCAACTTCCCAACTAGAGGTGTAATAGCCTGCGGTTACCTTAAAGTCATCCCACTCTTTGGCTAAGCTAATATCGTTGGTCGTTGCCTCAATATCTTTTCGTACTACCCAAGCACCGAATTGCTGCAACAAAGTATCATTACTGACCTCAGCCCCAGACACGGTAGTAGCTGAAGTCACGCTGGTACCATCGTCGTATCGCAACTCACTGGGTAATACTGGACGACCATTGGGAACAAAGCCTAAAGTATCGGCATTACCGCTGGTCAAACCAAAACGCTCAGTAAGACTCCAACCATTGCCCAGGTCCAGCTCAAGGTAGGCACCAGCTACGCTGCCGTCCCAACCACGGCCTTCTCCCATATCAAAAGTTTCCCAGCGCGTTTCAGAGCCACCATTTCCGTCGGCCTGGGAAATGGGTACTGAAACCTTGCGATTGCTGGGACCCACTTGGGTGTAGTCAGTTGCCAGGAAGGAAGCATTTGGCAGATACCAGGTGCCAGTATCTTTAGTATCTCGTACGTAGAAACCGGCCTTGCCATTGTCCATCTCTTTAGTCAGATGCAAGGTGAACTGGTGACCTTCTTCCGCATCAAAACCGGCATCGCGAATACCGGGAGAAGAACTCACATACCCACCCATCATGTAGTACACATCTTCGCTGAGCTTCCCGGTCAGAAGGGCATCAGCCCTTTGAAGGTCATAGTCCGAAGTGGTGTATTTAAAGCGACCCTCGGTCTCTTCGGTCCCCTCTTTCAAAATGAAATTGGTCGTGAGACCCGGCTGGCCGTTAGAGTAAACAGGGTTAGGGCCACCGCGCAGGCCTTCTACGCGCTGGATAGTCTCATCCACTCGGAATAGAGAAGAGTTTTCCATGAAAGAAAGAGTCGGTGCCGGGTAAAGTGGCAAGCCACTCATAGCGACCGTAACAAACGGAGCGTCACTGCCGCCCGGAAATCCCCGTACATCAATGTTTGCGCCAGATACCCCGCCAGAGCTTTCAACCCAAAGACCTGGGATAGACTTCAGCAAATCTGCAGTACTAGACGGGGAAGCTTTACCGATTTCATCGTCACTCAGGGTTGTGATTGAAAAGCTCGCATCCAGCTTTTTTATACCGGCACCACCTGGGGTTCCCGTGGTGATCACTTCCTCAATCACCCTATCTTCAGACGCCAATGGTGAAGCGGCTTCCTGAGCTGTGACATAACCCCAGAAGCCCAGCTGCATGGCCCCAAGAGGTATAGCCAGCGCTAGAGGATTCTTCTTCATTAAAACTTCCCTCTCATCGTCATTCTTATTGGATTTTGAGATGTGTCTGGTACACCTCAATGCAAACGATTGCAATTTATGTACCCGTCCTGTGAGACGACACTTTGGAACAACTATAAAGCAGAATTGCAATCGATTGCAATGCGGGTAACGGGGTAATTTGTGGCCATTTCCTGTATTTGGTCATATTTGCTAAGGAAGTAAGATTCCGCCAGACATCCTCCCGCTGAAGTGAGCAGACGCTGCCACAGACCCTAAGACGTATTTATTGCTTTGAAAGGGGTCAATGCGTTTCTAAAGTAGAATTATGCGAATGCATGGAAGGAGTCCTTGTTGTAGCTGACAAGGATGTATTTAGAAGTTCAGTGCCACCATTGAGAGCTCAAAATGACCAGTTCTTCATGTCATCAGGCGGACAATCACTCCCATAAGCACGGCCCCCATTGCGGGCATGCCGCTATACGGCATGGAGACCATGTTTGTTATTTGCACAACGGCCATCTACACCATCCCCACCATGGCCACTATGATGAGCACGTGCTGGAAGTCAGCAGCAAAAATCCCGCTAGCTGCAATCCTATCACTACCAGCACACACGCCACTCATGTCCATGGGGAAAACTGCGGACACGAACGTATTCCCCATGGAGATCACTTCGATTACCTGGTAGATGGACACCTGCATCATGTACACGGTGATCACTGTGATGATCATGGCCCAGTGGAAATGATACAGGAGCAGTAGGAGCCTACTGAGAAGCAGAGGCGGGGTTGATTGTGCGAAGAGCCAAACAAACTTAAGGTTACACTATCAACCCTAGCCTGCATTCGAAAAAGGTAAATATTCCTTTACAACCAAGAGACCCACAAATAAATACTCTTAGTAAAGGCCCATTTTCTGACTTAAGCCCAAGACTCCGATTATCTCCCCAATAACCTTCCTCTCCAGATAACTACGCTGCATCATCTAAAGCAAAAGTACAATTTGCATTTCCTCATAACATGACATTACTTTTCAGGGGAAGTACTGATCCCAGGGTTATAATCCCCAACTACAAGTCCCCTAGGAGTTTTCTTTGTGCCCGAAATTCATATTTTAACCGCCTTCCTTGGGGCATCTGCCCTATTGGCCATCTCACCAGGTCCAGATTTAGTGTTGATATCGACCTACTCCGCCACAAGAGGTTTTTTAGCTGGATTTTTAATCGGTTTGGGGGTTTTCATTGCAGGACTTATTCAAACGCTACTCGTCGCATTTGGCCTCGGCCAAATAATGCAGGCCATGCCATTGGTCGCCATAGTAGTAAAGACTATCGGAGCCCTCTATCTTGCCTGGCTTGGATACAATCTGTTGCGTAGCTGGCGCGCCAACCTCTCGGTTCAGAACACTCAACCTGTAACAGAAAGGCTAACTCCTTGGCAGCTCCTCAGTAGAGGCCTGATTAATAACTTAATAAATCCGAAGGCGCTTTTATTTTTTAGCTTGTTCTTACCGCAGTTCACCACAAGTACAGAGCCCCTTATGCCCCAAATATTACTTCTTGGCATTCTGCTCAGTACCACAGCCCTCATAGTCAATACAATATTTTCTCTTTCATTTAGCCAGTTGGGACACGTATTTAAACAGCCCGCCGCATTTACTCGACATTCGGAGGGCATCCTGGGGGCTATTTTCCTCGGCCTTGCCGCTCGCTTAGCAACTGAACGCTAGCCGGGTGAAATTCAGCCATATTAAAGTTTACATGAAACGTAAAATTTCAAGAGAAGGCATTAATGGATAGTTATAAACCATGGGGACTAGATAGAAATACGTTTCTAATGCTCCTACACCTGAGTCAACTGGCCTGGATTATTATTCCTGGTGCAGGCTTTGTATTACCAGTCATTATGTGGGCAACCACAAAAGATCAGGTTCCAGAGATTGACAGGCATGGAAAGATGATCTTCAACTGGATGATCAGCCTGTTTATTTACTCTATTGTGAGCACTATTCTTATCGTTCTCGGCGTAGGTCTTTTGGGGTTGATCGTGCTCGCTTTAATCAATGTAGCTTTTATTCTTATTGGGGCCATCCGAGCCAATGAGGGCGTTTTTTGGCGCTACCCGCTCAGTATTCGCTTTTTTCAATAAGTTATAAGCTCGCCTGGCTCGGACATACATAGCTTAAGTTGTATCCGCGTAATTCTAGCGACTAACAGTCGTCAAAGAAAAAAGCCGGGGAAAACCCCGGCTTTTTTCTAGTCGAAGACTAGAGGTGCAAGCTTCTGCCACTAAATATAAAATGACGGCTTGCTTTGATCATATAGATACAGCGAGTTATTAGTAATAACCTGCAATATCATCTACGATCGGGCCAATTGCGCGGTACGCGTTTGAGATGTCAACACCATTTCTTCTTTCACCACAAGGTAAACCATCACAGGCTACCCAATCCGGATCTGAGAAAATATCAAACTGGGTTGTAGTACCGAATACATGCGGATAAGCCATAATCGTGGTAAACCTATTTTGTACACCATGGCCATAGCCATAGGAGTACACGCCAGGAGTACCTTGCTGAGCAGTAGAGTGACTCAGGCCCATATTGTGGCCAAGCTCATGGACGAAAGTGTTGTAGCCACAGTCTACGGCAGTGATGCTATAAGCTTGATCACGGGTAGAAGCATACATTGTGCCATTGCTACCTTGACCAACCCAGGCGATACCACAAGTGGTATAACGACCATCAGTTTCGGCCATGCCCAACAAAATGATCATGTCCGCTTTTTTTGAAGCACGCCAGTTCTGGTAGCTGCTACTCGCGGTGATAGTATCGATGTCACTTTCTGTAGGGCGGCGATCTGTGGAGGTTCTCGCTGTACCTACCAAGTTTAGCTGAATATCAACAAGGTTATTTTTAAAAGAATTATTGGCATAAGCAATATACTGATCAATTTTTGCAGAAATATCACCAGTATAAGCTGCCGCTTGATCTGTATATACGATGCCTACATCAACAGTTTCAGCCTGTGCAAAACCGGAAACTGCAGCAGCTGCAACGGCAGCAGCTAAACTTTTTTTGAGACTCATTGTAGTCTTCCTTTTTTATATAATTAATGCATGTACTTTTTTGGCAGCTGCAAAAATTGATCAACTGCCAACATGACATGCTTTTGCACCCTAACCCGCAAAGAAACTATCCTTTTTTTCCAACCTATCGAGAAAATAAACTCTTAATATTTACGGGTTACATATAGACACATCCCTTGTCGACCTAAAGATTTGAAACTATGCATCTCTCATCTTTAGATTCTTTACAGCTCATCTTCAACTAAAAGATCGCCGCCTTCTAACTTCTTACCTTGGGACGATGGCTTTCTACGTAGATCACCGTTTTCTACATGACCCTGAATTAAAGCCCCATTAGGCGCAATCCATGCAAAACCATCTTGTGCCTCCATAGTGTAAGAGCCCGATGGCAGGTTCAGCTGAGCATAAACCACATCCTTTCCTAGCGTTATTGTGGCCCCAAAGAGGCGTGCATGCCCCGGAAAGTTTAATTCCAAGCTTTTGTTTCCACTCGCGTGCTGTTGAATACTTCCAACTTGAGCATCGTAGTCACCTTCCACTCCAGGAAGATCCATATCAACATATTCGCCTATCTCTAAATTCCTTAACATATCCACATTAAGCTCAAGATAAGTTTCACCCTTGAGATCTTTTGGTAGGCGACCATTTTCATGAAGTACCTGCTTAGCTAACTCTGACTCTTCCCAAAGAATATTTTCAACTTCTTCCAGAGGCTCATCCACTGCAGATGCCTCACCTTCAACAACTTCATCCAAAGAGTCTTCTACAGGAAACCTATCAATAGCCAGTTTAGGCTCTGGAATTTTTGCGACCTGTCTTTCAGTATTAGACTGCCCTTTAGACCAAAAATAATATCCAGCCCCTAGCAAGATCACCAAAATAGGAAATATCAACTTCTTCACAGCTCAGCACCCCAACATTCATTTATTAAAACAACACTCCCGAAACCCCCAAAGCTTCAGAAGAAAATTTTTTTCTCGCAATATCAACCAGAAAAGGTTACTTCCAGACATTCTCGCTATCGCCCAGACTCAGACGAAGAATGGTATCAGGACCTCAAAATATTTTTTTGAAAACACTTCACAGATAAGAAAAATAAAAAATGATCGCAACTGCAGCCGACAACAAAATCATAAAAAACTGCAAACCTCATCGCAACCAACAAGTATAAGTCCTTAAAAATATTGAGAAGTTCATCCACTTGAAGAGCTTAAATGGTTATAAAGCTATAACCAAAAAAAAGGATGCGATAAATTACACCAAAAGATAAAAAAGACACCTGTAGAACAAGTCAACCAAAAAGTTAAAGAACAAAAAAAGGGAGGGCAAAGCCCTCCCCAAAACAATGGAGTTAACGGTCAATAACTTCTCAATAGATCAAGAGAGTAAAAGTAGATTAATAATAGCCAGCTACATCATCAATAATCGGCTCCAATGCTCTATGAGCATCAGCCCGATTTCTCTCGCCACACGGTAACCCGTTGCAGATTTTGCCTGGATCAGAAAATGTATCTAGTCTTTCAGCGCTTCCAAATGCAGATGGATACGCCATAATAGTGGAGAAACTGTTATTTACACCGTAACCAAGTCCCCAACGGTAAACATAACCACTGGTATCACCTTGTTGGCGAGAATGAGTCAGCCCCATGTTGTGGCCCAGCTCATGAATAAATGTAAGATCAGTACCCCCACAATCAACTGCGGTCAAACTATAGGCCAAGCGCTTGGCACTAGGATCCATTACACCGTTACTACCTATTCCACCCCAGGCTACTCCACAGCGGGTACCAAGAAAGCGTCCATCTTCCCAAACTTCTTCACCCTTGCCTAACAGAGCAACCATGTCGGCTTCAAAAAGTTGACGCTGCACGCCAACTGGGCCGGGAGCAACTTGCGTGATTTCAGCGTAGGTCGGCGTACTATCCTCGGCAAAGTACTCAGTTAAGCCAGAAAATTCATTGAGGTTGTCTCCATTAATGAGGAGGTCCTCCTTGGAATACTCTCTTGAGTCTACCAATTCCAGCTGAATATCCAGGCCATTATTTTCGTAGATACGGTTAGAAGTACTGATCAGATTATCAACCATTACGGAAATATCACCAGTATACTGAGCCGCAGGGTCGGTATACCAAACCGCAATTTTTATCGTCTCCGCACTTGCCGCCCCAGAGATGGTAAGAGCCGTTATTGCGGCAGCCAAACTGTTTCTTAGCTTCATAGCAGTTCCTTTTATTATTAAATTATTTACCCCAATCTTTGTGATCCAATCAATGAAACCGGTTACATCTTTGGTCAAACTGATCAAATCACAAAATGCACTCGCCTTAACTGGAAAATCGATTACTCCCTACTCTCTTTTCCACCTGTAAAAGCAATCGCTTCTGGCAGTAACAGGCACTTCAAGCAGCACTCCCTTTGCTGCTAGCCAGGTGAGATAACTCCTACCCCAACATTAGATAAATTCTTACTTTAATTTTACCTCTTCCTCCAAGTGACTCCTGGTTAAATCTTTTTTCGAAGCCACCCAAGCATAATTTCCCTGCGCCTCTAGGGAGTATGAGCCTGAAGGCAATGTTAAATTACCATATACCGAGTTTTTGCCAATTGTGAAATTTACAAAATACACGCTACCGTAACCAGGCAGGTTCATTTGTACACTTTTATTCCCACTGGCATGCTCCTGGACTTTATCCACCTGAGCATCGTAATTTCCCTTCACCCCAGGCATTTCTATATCAACATAGTCTCCAATAGATAAATTCTTCAGAGCCTCTACATCAATCTCAAGATATGTCTCTCCATTTAAATCAAGCGGCAAGCGTCCTGACTCATGTAAAACCTGCCTTGCGACATCCGATTCTGCCCACATCAAGGCACTATCAGGGTTCGCCTCTTGCTCTTGGGCGGAAGGCATCTCTACCACTTCTTCTGTAAATTTAGTTTCAGTTGGAACAATTTTATTGGAGGGAGGTGAGACTGGTTTTTCAGTAATCGGTTGTGGGCTATCTGTTTGACTCTTTGCCCAGAAAAAATACCCTCCCGCACAAAGGAGAGCAATCAGTGGAATTATTTTTCTCATTAGCTTCTCACTGCAAAATATTTATGCTAGTTCAGAAAAAATCTCAATGGTGCTGATTACTTAATGAGCTACAGCAAAACCGAGACTTAACCTTTCCTAACATGGACCACTATGCTGAGACGCTTAATGCTAATTTCCACGCAATTAATTTTTCAGAATTATTTCACAAAAATGTCATCCCTGAATGGGTAGCCTGTGAGTGTTCTCTGACTTTACCTGCTGGATACGAAAAAATATCGACAGGTTCCTGAAAAATGACAGCAACATTAGCTTAAAATTTTTTCTGCCAAAAAAGAAAAAGCCAGCAACGCTGGTAAGAATTGCTGGCCTTAACTGATCAAAAAGTGACTTTAGGATTGGCTTTTATCGCCACGGGTAACCCCCAATGCCTAGACATGGGTCACTCGCAGCCCTCCCCCCTCAAAAAAGCGCTCAAAAAATACGCTAATAAATCCAGTGATAACAATTGCCAACAGTAATAACCACAAGAAGTCCCGGGGCTTATCCTGAGCTGCGGGCTCTTTTACTTCTTCTAGTTTCTGCCCACTAACTTGCTGAGACGCGGGAGCGCTGGCAGCGACATTATCTACCGTCTGGCCACTCACAAGCGGGGCAAGACCAAATCCAAGGGCCTGCTGATTCACAAAGTCAGTAAATTTCTCATTGTCTGTTGCTACATCGTACTGATTGGCAAGTTCAGTGTAAGTCTCCACCATTTCCCTTAGCGTTTCTGCATCGGCAGGCCAGTAGCCTTTGCGTACAGCCTCCAGCATACGCTCCAGCATTTGTGCCAGGGCTTCCGCATTGTGCTCCTCAAAGAACTCTCGCATATCCATTTGGTATTTATCCTCCACGTAGACCTCAAACATCTCCTGCCATTGGTCGTCGCGGATGGTTTCCGGAGTCATCACCTCCCAGCCCCACATGTTGTTCACGCGATCCAGGATTGCCGTTGCGCCGGCATAGCCGGATTCCTGCATCGCCTCAATCCAACGGGGATGGAAATAACGGCTACGCATTTCCTGATTGACAAATTCTCCCAGGGTCTGGGTTTTAATGTTGTCCTTGCGACGCAAGTTGGAGACATACATTTCGGGTGTCTTACCGTCGAGATTGCGCACCGCAAGCCCCATACCACCAAAATACTGGAAAGGGTCGTCATTAGTCATCATTGCGTAGAGATTGGTGGAGCGCGAGAATATCACTCCATCGGTACCGGAAAGCACCTTGCTATAAAGTGCAACATTGCGCTGGTCCTCGCTCCAACGGGACTCATCCTTGCCATAGGCAAACCCCATGCGGCGCATATACAGATCGGCCAGCTTGTCGTCTGTCTCCCAGCTGTCGGAAGCCAGGCTGGCACCATTCAAGCCGGTACCGTAATTGCCACTTTCATTGGAGAAAATGCGTACAGAGGAAAGATAGCGGGCATCTTCTTCGGAACTGCCTTCTTCCTTTAGTTGCTTTAATAAGGCCTGGCTGTGGCGATAAACAAAGTTGTTCTCCTCCTTCATCTGCGCCACTTTATCGATGGCTTCCGCCAGCCACAGCATCACATTAGGGAAAGCATCGCGGTAAAGGCCCGTAGCAGAGATCACCACATCGATACGAGGGCGCTTTAGCTCTGAATAGGGAATCACCTCAGTTCCAGTAACATTGCCCTGCTGATTCCATTTGGGCTTGAGACCCAGCGCATGCAGTATTTGCGCTTCCAACGCACCCTGGTGACGCATCGTCTCCAGGGACCAAAGGGAAAATGCCAGCTTATCCGGGAAACGGCCGTGTTTTTCCCGATAGTCGGCAATAGTTTGTTCCATCAGTTGAACGCCGGCCTCATAAGCCTCCTTGGACGGCACCTTAGCCGGGTTGAATCCAATCAGGTTGCGACCGGTAGGCACTGCCTGCGGGTTGCGAATAGGGTCACCCCCATAGCTCACCGGAATGTACTCACCGTCGAGCGCCAGCATCAGGTTTTGTAGCTCAGCGATACCGGCAAAGTTATCGGCATACTCCCGGCCCTGCTGCAGGTGATTTTGCAGCTCTTCAGAAAGTTCTGGCAACTTGCGGCCAGCCAGGGAGGCATTTAACAGCTGATAACCCGGCTGTGCTTCCAAGGCGACTACATTGCGTTCATCCAGCACCTGATCCTGCGGCAAACTCAGGCCCTGGTCGCTCTCATATTGGCCGGCGGCGGAGATAAAGTTTTCACCCAGCATTTGCAGCATGGTGCTGGTGAGATGCTCTGACTTGGGCAGCTGACCAAAACGATGGATACCCAGTGGCTGGCTCATTTCAGCCAGTTGGGCCAAGTGGTCCTGAAGACGACTGAGCTGGCCATCGAAATCAGCCTGCAAGGTTTCAGCGTTGATTTCTAAATCCTTGAGCATATTCAGCTTGTCCGCCAGGGCGATAATACGCTCCTGGGTATTCAGCCGGGTTTGCCCTTCTTCCAGTATCAGGTAATTACCAATCAACTCAGAGAGTTCGGCCACTTCGGCATAAAGACCCGCTTTAGCGAAGCCCGGTGTTAAATGGCTGATCATCGTCGCACGTCCGCGACGCTTGGCCTGCATAGCTTCGCCTACATTATCAATAATGTAGGGATAAAATACCGGGATATTACCCAGAGCCAAATTTGGGGCGTCGTACACAGAGAGCCCGCGCTCCTTACCGGTTAGCCACTCCTGGGAACCATGTGTTCCCAAGTGAATATAGGCATCAGCCCCGAAAGTTTTGCGCGCGTAGAGATAAACCGCCAGGTAGGCATGGTTTACCGGCGTTTTCATATCGTGATAGAGGGAGGCGTGATCTTTAGCATTATCCGCGCGCACCCCCTGTGGCAGGACAATCAGGTTACCCAATGTCATGCGTGGGATAACGAAAGCCAGCTCACCATCATAATCTGCCAACATAGCGTTATCTTCCGGCTTACCCCACCGCTCCACAATGGGATCACGCACAGAGGCCGGCAAACGATTAAACCAATCGACATAGGTGGAAAGTGGCATCCAGTCCGCCAAACCTTTATCAATCAGTGCCACGCTGTCTTCACGGCGATAATAAGGGCGCAGCAATTGGCCTGCCCAGGCGATCAGGGTCTTGGAGTTCTGCTGTTCTATTTGATAGCCACGCTCCGCCATGGCTTTGGCGATAGACTCAATAGAAGAAGGGACATCGAGGAAGGCCGCACCAATATTCTTCTCACCGGGAGGGTAGTTCCAGATAAAGGTAGCCACTTTTTTCTGGTTGTTTTTTTTGTAGCCAAGAGAGGCATGACTCCAGGCGCGTTCCACCAACGCATCGAGCTGGTCTGTCATTACAACCTTATTGCCACCTTCACTTGCGGCAACAATTACCGGATCGATACTACCGGTGTCTTCAGGCATCACCAGGAAGAATGGAGTTAACGAAGGAGAGACCCCACTATTATCGGCAAGATAATCCGCTTCACTGCCCTCGGTATAGTTCAGGGCATGAATCACCGGGACACCCAACTTTTCGAACTCCGCGCGACGTTTACTCACATAATGGAGAGAGCGGTAATTGATCATCAGATCAACACGTGTTTGCCCCGCTTCGTCTTGCAGTAAATCCGGATAGGAAAGCGGCAGATCCTCACCTTCAAAGAAAAAGGCAAAAGCCTTAGCACCTTTTTCTTCCAGGCCAGCCAAGATGGCATCTACAACCTGCTGCTGCTCGTAATCCACGACTGAGCGATGGATAGCCAAACCTATAACCGGCTGCTCTGCGGATACCTGCAGCCAATTAAAGAAATCCCCTTCGCTTTCAGTCACCAGGTTTGGCAGACGCGGATGATAAAAACCCACTTTAGGCACAATAATTGGGTCGACTACAGGCTGCTCAGAGAGGCCAAAGACTTTGGAGGAGAGGAACTGCATTAAGTGCCGGTAGTTCTGACGCCCAGCATTATTGAAATACGCAGCGATGGATTGGTGCTGTTCAACAGTCAGCCCCTGGTTCATGGAGGCGTTATCGGCATCTCCCAGGGAAAGCACAGGCACGTTGGAGAACTGGGTTAACAGCGGCTGGTATTTTCCAAACATAAATTGGGAGAGTGCCGGATTGATACCGTCAAGCATCACCAGGCTGGAGGAACCCCAGGCCTGCGCTATTTGCTCTTCACTCTTCCCTTTGCTGTTAAATATCTCCAGGGTAAACGGCTGGTCCGCAGCCAAATCAGATAACAGCTCCCCCTTGGCTTTCGCGGTATGGCTGGACATCATCAGCAAAACTTTGGGTTTATCGTTAGCCTGCACCATCATCGTAGTGAAGGCTATTACGACGAAGCATGCCAATTGCATACAAACCTTCTTCAACATGACTATTTACCCCCTACAGCCTTGTCTTTTGCAGACTCTTCTTTTCCTTCCGGTACATAGACCAGGCTGCCGTCTGCCATCTGGTAAGCAACACCAGCGCGAGTGCCCTCTCCGGAACCAATTTCACCAGTGGATTTGTACTGCTTAATTTCTTCCCCATCTTTTACGATGACTTCCATATTGGGCTCACCGGCATTTTTGATGACTGTGACCTTTTCATTGGAAAACACGTTTAGCGGGTTTTGTGCGATAGCGATAAGCAGTGCGGCAATAATCACCAGAAAAACATCAATCAAGTTAACCGCACTCAAAATCGGGTTGAGCTCTTCATCTTCATCCAGGAAGCGCATTAAACAGCCTCCTTCAATTTGCGAATGTTAATTAGCTCAGCAGCAAACCAACGCTTCTTTACCGAGGCCGGCCAGAAGGTCAGGGTAGAAATTGCGAGGCCCCAGATCACAGCAGCAAAAGCGATAATCAGGTTTTCACTGATCCCCTGGATATTGCCATCGGCCAAGGCTCGCAACGCCGGCCCCATCGGGATCATGGTGGCGATCAAGCCCAACATGGGGGCAATGCGTGTAGCCATACGCAGCATCTCCAACTTTTTCAGTGCAAAAACTTCCAACTCGTCATCACATGCCAAAGGGTGTCGCACGTAATAGTTGTGCACCTGAAAGCCTGGCAGCTCCTCTTTCCGACCTTGCTTTAAGGCCAAGCTGTAGGTGCCAGCATTGCGGCGTCGCAGCAGCCATAGGGAGATAAAGCGTCCCGTTGCGTAAAGTGCGTAGATAAAAAGAACCAGAATCGCCAGTAATACTGGGGCCATAAACAAATCAGCCACATCGGCCATCAGGTTCTCAATTATCGAAATATTCATTGCAAGTCTCCTCAGCCCAGCACTTTCGTTCTGTATTAATGGCCGCGGAAACTAACGGAACTCCCTATCAACGTCAAATTTAATCTAATTGATAGTGATTCGCATTTAGCTTTACATTAAGAAAATTATCCCTATAATCCCCCCTCAATCGGCGCCAGTGGTGAGCAACCAACCACTGCCGACCAACAAGAGCAGAAGTACAGAAATTACCTCAAGGACAACACCATGAAACTTCGCCCAATTGCAGCGGCCATACTGGGCCTGGCTTCCGTCGCTAACCTGCATGCCGAAACTTCAGGTTCAGAAGCCAACAGCGACCTGGAACTGATTGTGGTCAGCGGCCGCGCGGAAAAGCCGCTGAAAGATGTCGCAGGAAGTGTTTCTGTTGTCACCAATGAGGACATCGAACAGCTTCAGCTGAACGATATGAATCAGCTGTTCCAATACGAGCCCGGAGTTGAAGTAACCGGCGCCGCCGGCAGTGCACAAAATATCCTGGTACGCGGCATGGGTGGCGACCGGGTACTGATTATCAAAGACGGTATGCGGGTTAACGAGGGCTATGGAGCCAATGGTAAAAATGACATCGTGGGCCGCGGCTTTATTGAAATAGATACCCTGAAACAGGTAGAGGTGGCCAAGGGCGCTGCGTCTTCTTTATACGGTTCTGACGCGCTTGCCGGCATCGTGGTATTCACCACCAAAGATGCCAGCGACTACTTAGAGGACGGAGAGCAATTCGGCGGTGCGATCAAAACCGGATACACCGGTATTACCAATCAATCACACATCTCCCCTACCCTGGCTCTGCGCACCGGCAACTTTGAACAACTACTGCATACCACCTTCCGCGATGGAGAAGAGCAACAAAATTTCGACGAGAGCCAAGCCCCCTTCGAAATCGAGTCAAAAAGCCTGCTTTACAAGGCCAAGTACGACCTTGGCGGTGAGGACTTTGTCAGTTTCAGCATAGATCATTGGAATCAGGAAAGTACCGGCGACAGCGCCGACGGCCTGCTTCACTACTTCCGCGGGCTGGCCGATTACGGCTACAACGTCGTCAAGGAAAAATCAATCTCCGATAAAGAGGTCCGCGCTTACCAACTGCGTTACCACAGCGAAACTCCCAGTGCAGTCTATGACCAGCTGAGTATCAGCCTGTATAAAAATGAATCCGAACAGCAAGACGAACAGTATGGCCAGCTGGACATCAATGCCCCTATGTTTGGAGTTCTTGAAATCCGTGATATGTGGGAAACTGGCCTTTATAGCCAAGATACTATTGGCTTCCTCTCCAATGCCAGCAAGACTCTGAGCGAAACCCACACGCTGGGATACGGCCTAGACCTGGAAAAAACCGAAAGCCGCCGTACCCTACTCCAGTACCGCGAAGTGGCTGGTACATCCACAATGAATATCCCAACAGAAAAGTTCCCAGAAAATGCAGTCTCCCGTGCGGGATTATTCCTGAACGATGAAATGACTTTTGCCAATGGACAGCTGATTGTAACCCCAGGGGTACGCTACGATTGGTACGAAATGGACCCCGATGGTGCAGAAAAAGCTGACGGTACTCCTTTTGCCACGATTGAGGAGAGCAACCTCTCCTTCAATCTAGGAGCCCTCTACAAAATCAACTCTCGCTTGTCTGCCTTCATCCAATACGGCCAGGGTTTCAAAGTACCAGCCTACGATCTGGCATATATCGAGCACTATAAACAGCCAACTTCTACTTATGCTTACGAGGTATTACCAGCTGATGATCTGTCTCCAGAAACCAGCGATTCCTTCGAACTCGGCCTGCGTGGACACCTGGGCCCCATCGCCTTCAGCGCTGCCGCCTTCACTACCGAGTATGATGACTTCCTCCAAACTGAACTCATAGACAGCGAAACTTTCTTCAACAACGATGGCAGTTTCTCGCACGTGTTTGAGCAATACCAATACCAAAACATAGACTCAGTGACGATCAAAGGAGTGGAGCTGAGCGCAAATTGGTACCTATCTCCAGCGTTCGAGCTATTTGCTAATGCCAGCTATCAACGCGGTGAAAACGATACCACCGGCGAATACCTCACCAGTATCAGCCCACTTTCCGGTGTCGTTGGTGCCAGCTACACAGGCGCACAACTTTCCAGCCAAGTACTAGTGCGCTGGGCAGACCGCATGGAACATGTCAATGAAGGCGAAACAGGAACTCCAGGCTATGGCTCTGTAGATTGGACTCTGGGCTACCAGCTGATGGAGCAGATGTCTCTCAATCTGGCAGTCAACAACTTGCTCGACAAGGAGTTTGTGCCCTACCTAAATGTTGCTGGCTGGGATGAAGACAGTGATATCTACGTAAACTCTGCTCCGGGCCGTACTTTCTCTGCATCCATTAAGTACGATTTCTAAGTTATTAATCCGGCTAATTTGTGGATAGCCGGATTGATACGACGCAAGGAAGCGTCGTCGCTGGTCACGGCCAGCAAAGCCCCTGAAATACAAATCACTCTGCGCTTTTGCGCAATTTCAGAGGCTGAATCAGGTAGGTCACGGACGACCTTTTTTGACTAGCGGAGAACGCACCCTCCTTTTCTCATACTCTCCTATAAGTCCCTTGCGGCCGCCCCCATGCGGCCTTTTTTTATTCTGCTGCATCAATAGAATATTTATCTGCGGAAAAAATTAACTAAGAGGCTTAATATCAGGCTGACAATAATCATCGAGACAATTGGAAAATAAAAACGAGTGCGGCTAGATTCAATACGAATATCCCCCGGCAACCGGCCAAACCAGTTAAATAGCCAGGGGGCAAAATGCAGCGCTATACCAACGACTATCAGGACCAATCCAGTAATAATCAACCAGCGTGACATATCTCTCCTCTCATTTTGCTCTATTCAATTGACAAGAAGAATTTGTTTACCCCTCTAACCCCCTTGAGCACGCAAGATTAGGCAGCTACCATAAGTGACCAACTGACACTTAGTGAGGCAATGAACGAGAAAGAATTCCTTGCCGCCTACGACAAGGGCAACTTTGAAGCCCCTCTAGTTACCGTAGATGCCGTCTTGTTTACTTATCAAGATAGTCAATTCAAAGTTTTGCTGGTAGAGCGCTCCAATCATCCCGAACAGGGAAAATGGGCGCTGCCGGGAGGTTTCATTTCCGAGAGCGAAGATAAGACCCTAGAGGATACGGTCACCCGAAAGCTCAAAGAGAAAACCGGAGTTGTTCCCCCTTATGTTGAGCAACTAGCTACCTTTGGTGGCGCCTCCAGAGATCAACGGGGCTGGTCTGTAACCATTTGTTACACGGCTCTGATCGCTAATCAGGCCTGTGAAAGCGAATTAGAAACCATCTCCGATGTCGCCTGGCTGCCTATCGAAAAAGTTAAGAAAATGAACTTGGCCTTTGATCATCTCAAAATTATTAATAAGGCACATGAGCGTCTTATTCAAAAGGCTCTTTACAGTATTATCCCAGCCTACGCACTGCCAAAGAAATTCACTCTACCCGAGCTTCAACAGGTGCACGAAGTCATTATCGGCAAGCCACTGCAGAAAAAGTCCTTTCGCAGAAGGATTGAGCAGGCAGATCTTCTGATAGATACCGGTGAAAAACGTACTGAGCGAGGTCGCCCGGCCGCGTTGTACAGTTTGCGTCCAGGTTCAGGGAAACATACTTTCGTGCGGAATCTGGAGCAATAGCCCTGCCCCATTGTCCCTAATTTTATTTAGCAATCACTCTCAAGCAGGTATAAGAAGGTTTTTATAGGTGAATATTGAAACGCTAGACAAGGTAAAAGGCTGTTTAGTCGGACTCGCATGCGGTGATGCTGTGGGCACCACGTTGGAGTTTAAGTACAAAGGGGAATTCACTCCTTTATCAGACATGGAAGGTGGAGGCCCATTTGGATTAAAAAAGGGGCAATGGACCGATGATACCTCCATGGCGCTCTGCCTGGCCCACAGTTTACTCCAGAAAAAAGGCTTCAGTGCGACTAATCAGATGAATCGTTACTGTAACTGGTACCAATATGGGTATATGAGCTCTACGGGTGAGTGCTTCGATATTGGTTCAACAGTTTTATCCGCATTAAATCGATATCTGCAAACAGGTGATCCTTTTAGTGGTTCAACATCTACTCGCTCGTCAGGTAATGGTTCACTCATGCGCTTAGCGCCAATTCCCATATTTTTTTCTTCAACAGCTTCGGATGCCATTTATTTCGCAGGGGAAAGCTCCAGAACCACTCATGGCTCGGACGAATGCATCGAAAGCTGCCGACTCCTCTGTAATCTAATACTTTCCATATTTATTGGCATCAATAAAAATGAGCTTCTCGCTTCTATCGAACAAACTCCAACTACTGAAAAAGTAAAAACCATTGCCAGTGGGCAATTTCTAGACCAGCACTATGAAGAGTTAACCGGAAGTGGTTACGTTATCGAGTCCCTAATATCGGCGCTTTGGTGTTTTTTCAATACCAATAGTTTTCGGGAAGCCATTCTTTTGGCAGCCAATATTGGCAACGATGCTGATACAACAGCAGCCATTTGCGGACAAATAGCCGGAGCTTACTACGGAGTTTCTGGAATACCTGAGGAATGGGCCCAGCAAATCTCTTTGTCGGAAGAAATTCACACCTTGGCAGAAGATCTCTATAAGGTTGGGCTATCAGTCGCCAATGAATGGTAAAGCCGGTATAAGCCGGCTCTTGAACGCGATGTAATAAGAAGAGCTCAGATAGCTGTTGCCAGCATCCCCTCCTGTGTCGGCATTTCTGCCAGTAAGCGGACGGCCTCAAAATCCTGATCGACCAACAGCTTGTCATCGCGAAATACCCAGCGAAGCTGATTGATACACTCTCCTAACTGCTGCTCGCGAATCGTTTGGTACTGGCCATCGTGAGCGCTTCCATAAAACTATATTACAAGAGTTCTACCAACCATCGTTGCGACGAAAGATCTATGGATCAATAGAAGACCTACAAAAGGATCTAGACGAATGGCTCGTATATTACAATAATGATCGAACTCATCAAGGTAAAAAGTGTTGTGGTCGCACACCGATAGCAACCCTTGAAGAGGGTAAAAGTATCTGGAAGGAGGAGCTCGTAAACTGAATTTGACCTGACAGAGCACCTTCTGAAAAACCGGTGACTGTCAGATCAAGTCTGAACTACAACAGATTAATAATTTGATATGTTTATTTATCTGTTAATTTTGAGCGTTACCGTTACCGTTACCGTTACCGTTACCGCCACGAGGAGGTTCTGAAATTTCAAGTACCGTCCAATTTTTTGCTAGGAGTTGACCTTGTAAAGTTTCATTCTCATTTCTGACGTAGGCATCGGGCCCAAACCTTAGATGGTCGGGTCCAACTGGATAAGCTATGAGTGCCCCCGTGTTAGCATAGGTGCTTAAAGAAGTGGCCATTTGGTTGTTTATCAATGGCGCATTTCCATTTTGTCCATATCTAGGATCATAACGCCTTCCTTGTTCTGCAGAAAAACGATAGGGCTGAGCATCAGTATTTAGACGATAGCCTTGATCAGCAAGCTCGGCGCTAATTGCACCTCTCAAAGAGGGGTCGTATGTAAGTAGGTTTTGATCACCAATTAATGATAATTGTTTTTGGGCCCCACCATTGGAATAGAGTCTATCATTAACTTCAATAGGTTCTTCAACTGCTATCATCGTGTCGGGAATATTTAAAATTGCAGTTGCAGTATTTTTTGCAGCTGCTCTTATATCCTGAGATTGTGCGCCATGCCTTTCTCCCATTATGAGAAGTGCACACATGTCTCCCTCATGATACATAAGTATCGGAGGTGGCATTTGAAAGTCGGCTCCAGTGTCCGGTATTTGTGCGAAAGCATCGCTCATTGTGGCGACCACATAAATATTGTACTGATCTATTGCACTCCAAATTGCTCGAGCATTAGGTAATTGGCTAAGTTGTGTTACTGGCATCATTAATTCCTATCTTAAAAAATTACAGAGTGTTCAATAAGCTACATTGACATAGCTAGCAGAAGTCTAGGGCTAACTAGAAAGGTTTTTTGTCTTTATGTTTCTCCTTTTTGTATACTCTTGGCATTTACTTTGTATCTTAATCCTTAGCTTGATTACATATACATTTATTTCATGGTGAATAGATCAAGCATTGGAGAAGCCGCTAACGAGCGGTGTAGAAAAACAGATTAACCAAGCCCTCTATCCAATCAATCGTCGCTCATCTAAATTTCTGAAGATTTTTTCTAGAGAACTAAAATTATCTCAATACATAAAAATTTGGTTTCTTGTAAGCGACCTTAAATCACAGCCAAATGGCCGAAATGAAATGGCTGGAAGCGGCCGATAAAAACCGCAAAATCATAATCTGGCTGCATTGCAGCAAGCTCCTTGCTGTATTTTCTCTCCCCGGTCTCTCCAGGAAACCCCACGAGTTATTGCCCTCTAGTCACTAAAGGTCAGCTGGAGCGCTATGTTAACTTTTATTACTCTTTTGATGGACCATTTCAAGAGCATACTGATAAGCTTCTCTGACATCGTCTTTTAGTGAGTTGACACCTATACCACTTAATACTTCCTTATAGCTGGTATTGGATGGATTCTGAAGCCACTTCATCATCACACTATTTTTTAACATGATATTGCTAAGTCTTTCATCCCTTAACGAGTCAGATTTTCCTTGTAAAATGTGAATTCCTTGTAGCTCTACCGCGTTTCTCACAATTTGCTTGGAAATATTACTCACATCCGGCTGAAAAGTATTTTTAGTCTGATTACTCATTATCTTCACCTTGCCCCTTTATTTGGTCATCCATCTCAAAGCCTGTAGTTGATATATCCGAAAAGGATTTTGTCAATGCATCGTTAACTTCTCGACAGATAGCCATGATTGACTGCTGTAGCTCTTCACCCAAGTCAACATCGGTGCCTTGACTGCTAATCAGTTTATCCAGCTGCTCTTCAAAATCCGGAGGGAGGTAACTTTCTCTTGTAGGTTTTGTATTAGGCATAAGTTGAAATCCTTAACGCATGAACATTGAAAGCAACAGCATCAAGAAACTCTGAATCACAGCCACGATCAACTGTATATGTGCAACGATGATTATCAGCAGGAAGATGAGGTTGAATGGTTGGGTCAACCATTTCTGAAAAGCTTTCCCGGCAACTGTAGAGGTTTGCAAGGCTGTATCCCTTACATGATCGGCTGCACTTTGAACTAAAAAAGAGGAAGACATACGCTTCCCTTCTTTTGCCGCCCCCCCCTCGTCTTTCATAAAATTACAAATCAACTATTTTATTTAGCTGCTTAGTCATCAACAACATACGCTGGTTGCGCGCATTGACTTGATCTTGCAGCGTAGTTTCCACAGCGCTATTGATGGAACGCTGCAAGTAAGCACTAGACATCACATCAATCAGCCTCCCCTTCCCTGCGGAGAGCTCCCTAAGCGTTGGTGTATCATCATCCTTTGCCATCTGTTCATCCTTTCAGACAGTAAATTAGAAGGTATCTCTAAATGTGCGCGCCCCAACTGCCGACATTTGCAGGATTGAATTTGCTGTTGCCTGCATTTGAGTTGCGCCGGTATGGGTAAATTCACGTACTTGTAGTTTAGATAGTGCAGACAAATCGCGCAGACCATCTAGATGAAGGCTAAGTGCTGAAGAAGTTGCCATCTGATCAACCACTTTAGTCGCCAGGCGATCTCGGAAAGTATCTCTCATAACTTGCTCCTTTTATTAAGGGGTAGCGATAAACCGCTACCCCTTGAAGGTCAAAAACCTTACTTACCGCCATCCATGATGTAATTTACGGCCTTTGCACCTGCCGCCGCCATTTGCGTCATAGCATTGGAGGTTGCTTGCATTTGTGTTGCACCTGTGTGAGTAAACTCACGAACCTGCAGCTTGGAGAGCGCAGACAGGTCACGTAGACCATCCAGATTCAGGCTTTGTGCTGAAGAACTGGTTGTCTGGTCAGAGACTTTAGGGTCAACACGATCGCGATAAGGGGAAGGTTGAATACCGTCTACAGTATTGGTTTCATCAGACATAATTTTTTCCTTTCAATCAGTTAATTAATCAACCCAGTTATTGGGCTATATCACTGTACGGAAAATCCCAATCACTGATAATCGGGAAACTTTTCTCCATCAGCGATTAGATAGCTGTGCAGTATCTTTTTGCCCCTCCCCTTTACTACCATTACCCAAAATAGCATTTACCGCAGTGGCGCCAGCCGCAGCCATTTGTGTCATGGCATTGGATGTGGCCTGCATCTGGGTAGAACTGGTATGAGTAAATTCACGTACCTGTAATTTGGAAAGTGCAGACAGATCGCGCAATCCATCTAGATTTAGGCTTTTCGCAGCACTTGAAGTGGTTTCATCAGATACTTTGGGGTCGAGCCGATCCCGGTAAGGCGAGGGATCAATTCCTTCCAAGTTGCTATCAGTTTCATCAGACATGTTTTTTCCTTCTCTTAGAGGGTTGCTAGGTATGTAGCCCGATCACTCTAAACCGCGATTTATAACCAGTTAATCGGGAATTGCTTCCTCCTTTTGGCTTAGCGAGACATCGATAGGCTCCAAGATTTAAACCAAGTTAAGGAGCTATCATGAAGTCATTCAATAAAAGTTGGATTTTCCTTCTCTCAGCAATGATCCTCTCAGGAGTCATTATCTATGCCTGCAAGATCCCGAAGAATCGACTCAACAGTATCCTGGCAATAGATACGTTAACTGTCGCCACGCGAATGGATGGGGTGGGCTGTTATTATCATCGTGGTCAGCCTGCCGGGCTGGAATGCGATTTACTACAAGCTTATGCAGAGCACCTGGGCGTAAATATTGAATTCAAAAAAACGTCATCGATTAACAAAATTTTAACTTTAGTGAAAGAAGGAAACGTAGACATAGCAGCTGCAGATCTTACCCACACCCGCAAGCGGGAAAAACAAATAACGTTTAGTCACACATTATTTGAAACACGGGAGGTACTCGTACAGCGCAAAAAAAAAGCCTTAGCAGTATTCAAGGATCTAAAAGGAAAAACACTCATTATTCATCAAGATAGCGCCTATCTTGATGAGATAGAGGAGAAAGCCCTATCTCAAGAAATTCCCCTGACCTATCCCGGAAGCGCAAAAAACATGACAGCAATCAGAATTGGTTTTGCGGATAAAGCAGTATCAATTCTTGAACTCATTGATGCCGTTAGCATGGGGGAAATAGATTTCACTATCGCCGATGAACACATCGTGAATGGAAGTAATGGTTACAGAAATAACTTAGATACCTCGCTGGTATTTGGGGAAAATCGAAAGGTTGCTTTTGCTTTAACCAAGGATAATGATACCTCTCTCCTCGACGATCTCAACAGTTGGCTGAAAAGTGCAGAGGCCCAGACAATACTCCAGAAATTTCTGAGCCAACCAAACAAGCTAAGAGTAGGCTACCAACAAGAATATATCCTACCCAATAACACGTTAAGCCCCTGGGACAAGCTCTTTAAACGCTATGCAATTGAACCTTTCGATTGGGTATGGCTTGCCGCACAAGCATCTACAGAATCCAACTTTAGGCCTAATGCCATATCCCACGCCGGGGCACAGGGGCTAATGCAGTTAATGCCTGAAACTGCCAATGAAATGGGAGTAAAGGATAACTTTAACCCGGCACAAAATATCCAAGGTGGCTCAAAGTACAATCTGAATCAATATCAACGTTGGATGAATTTACCGAAACGGGATGCCATGGCCTTTACTTTTGCTTCCTATAACGCAGGTGCCGGACACGTCTTAGATGCCCGCCGACTAGCACTGCAGGATGGGATGAACCCTAACCAATGGTTCTCAACCAGCAACAGCAAAGGAGTTGAAGATTACATCGTACTCTTGCAAAAAGCAGAGTTCTACAATAGTCCAGAGGTAAAATATGGCTATTGCCGCGGCACAGAAACCCGCCATTATGTGCGCAAAATATTTCAGAGAGAAGCCGCTTATAGATCCCAACTTGAGAGCCTAAAGAAAAACAGTGAAGCAATTCCCGATGATAATACATCACCTCGGAACCACACCATATAAGCTCTGACAATCAGATGAGGAAATGCTCATGAGGGATCAAGACTATCTGGATTTTTATTTCAACTTTGATGGTAACGTAACGCGGCGACAGTTCTGGCTGCTTTTTATAATACCGGTGCTCTGCATTCAGTTTATTACTGGGCTAATATTGGAATATGGCAATTTTAATTTCAGCGATGGAATTTGGAAAACTGCAGAAATATTTATGGCGGTAGTCAGTGTCCCGGTTCAGCTAAGCATAATCTGGGTTTCGCTAACAGTATGCAGCAAACGCCTTCGCAGTTCTGGGCTACCCCGTCGTATGTTGATCGTTGCCATACCAGGCATTGGAGCAATATGGGTTTGCGCAGAGTTATTTTTTGCCCCCAATGCAGCCAGGAATTCAAACAGCGAAAAGTTGCTAGAACCTGAAGACACCTTGTACAACAGACCTGACACTCAGTAGGAAAATAGCGCCTGGCCATCCGCTGGGCGCACTTACATCAAACATTACCATACAGTGCCACCTATCATATCCAGACAACCACCCTCCTAATTAAAAATAATTTCAGCCAGTTTAAAAAAACTTATTCAAAAACACTGACTCCTCTAAGAAAAAACTACTAAATTCTTAGAGCAACAACACCCCACAAGCATTATTACGGTCCTACATGGAACCAATTTTTAATACTTAAACTCTACACATCAATGTAATTCACTTACACAGCAAGTGAATTACATCACAATTCAAAAATAAATTTTTATACTCTTACTTTCTATTTACCTCTTTTAATCAAATAAAGACAAATAGAGCATCCTCAAAAGCTGTAAAGTAAAGTCTGTACCGCAAAGAAGATAGGGAGCAAAGAAGCCTCAAGCACCTATATAGACTTCTCTTCCCATAGAATGATAGAAGGGCGTGAGGCATGTGTATTCAACTCTTGAATGCCACCCCTCACCCAATAAACTAACAACTATTCTCTAAAGTGAACATTCTCTTTCATCTTTTAGAGTCGTCCTACTTATAAATCACAGCTAAAGAGCATAAAGCACCAAAGGATTGACTCCTAGGAGTATGGGCAAACATTACTCCTCTGATAGCTGCATCAACTTGATTTTAAACGGCTACTAACTTTTATCAGCTCCTCTCCCAGACAATCATTTCAAGATAGCTTGCTTCATAGAACGCCCCTTAAAAGAAGAAAAGTTCAAGTAGAGATCAACCAATGATTAATCCCACCCAACCAAGAAGTATTAAATCATTGACATTTATTGAAAATGTCAACATTCATCATTAACAACGAGCCACCGTAGAACGATGAATTAAAGTATTTGGCTATCGGCTAGCAGGTCAATGCCTTTGGGCCCACATATATTTCCTAAATATCTACAAAGATCAAAAAATCAAAATTCAACCCCGGATACTGCAAACTCCGGTGTTACTTTTTCCCACAACTTGTAAATACTACCTTTCCTTTCATCATAAAATCTTTTTTCACTTTCATCCATCCCTAAAAAAATCAAAAGAGCACAAAGCCACACCATAACGCATTGGGAACCATTTCACTCTACGCCAGGGTATATCGTTAATCGTACTCTCGTTGCATGTTATATCTGACAAGGATGACAAAATGCAGCAAGGGAACCAAAACCGCTTTTATAGTGTGGAGATTGATCACAAGAAGCTACCAGATCTGATGCAAGAGCTTATCGAGCTAATTGGCTATAGCGATATGCTTATACTGATAGCTTCTTTTGGAGGGCAGGATGTTTATATCCCTAAATATCCAGAGAGAAGCAAGCTGATAGATATACTACCCATCCAATCCTTGCAAACCCTTAGTGACATCTATGGCGGTACCTATCTCACCTTACCCACATCACGACAAATCGACATTCAGGCACGTAATCGTGAGATTTTACAAGCTTTGCACTTTGGTGAATCTCGATCAGCAGTTGCCAAAAGATTCGGGCTTGGGGTAAGGCAAGTGGCAAATATAAAAGCAACTGCTAAACACAATAATCGTCACTAAGACAAAAGTATTAAAATAGTTTTGTTTGAAATAAAAATATAAAGAGCTGCTTAACACGTTATTTCTATCTCAGCAAATAACAATCCGAACCAGTAGATATGGCTTATTATCCTGCGTAAAACTAAATTATTAGTCGCCTGAGTAACAGCTATTCACCAATGAAAGGAAAAACAACAAGCTTTCTTTAACTCTAGCCTGTGCCGGTAGCCATTTCTCCTTGGTTGATACATGGAGTACATGTATGCTTGCTTTCAAAAAGAAGGGAGTTAACTTCTTTGTTTAGCCTCAATGAGGCTGGGGTAGAATCCGCTGAACCATCAGATTTTCTTGAGAAGAACTCTTTAAGAGTTGCTATAGCCTGCTTGACTATTAAGGCCTGTCAATGTAGATCTTAAACCCTAAAATGAAGGCCATAGCATTAACATAGGTATTACATACCACGCTCAATTAAAATATCGCTTAACCATAAAGCCTATAAATTCCAATTACATATCCTGAACAACTCCCCCCCTTAGCTATTTTTTTCACCAAAAGAGCTGCTATTCCCCCCCCGTTATCTGCTATTCATTGACACCCGTCTACTCCCACAAGTCAAAAGTATTTTGGCGCCACATCAGCTAATTTCACTACCATTATCACAATCTCGATATAAGTAGAAAGCGGAAAACCTAAAAAATTTTGAGTAAACTATTCTCCTACTACTTTTAGCTGATAGGCTGAAATGGTTGATTATTTCACTATTGAATTTTTACAAAATAAAAAATAGTTCAGTATAGACTAGGTACCACTAAGAAAGAGACTCTTCATGCAATGCGTAGTGCTCATTGCACTGGGCAAATCGATATTGTTGTCAATAGCCCTATTGTTATACTGTTCGGCACACCCACCTACCCCAGGGGTCGCCTAAAGTGAGAAGGGTTTCTTTTTATACAACATTATTAGCGTTCACTTGCACAATCATCTCTGGTGTAAGCTCTGCTGATACTTTTCTTTCCCGGGGCGCGATCCCCGTGATAGACAAAATTAAGATTAGTAAGGTGACAGGCCCTATTCCATATCCATGGGGTATAGCCTTGCTCCCTGATGGCACTCTAATCATCACTCAGCGAGATGGTAAGTTACGCACCATAAGCAACAATACCCTTTCCGAAGCTATTGATTTTCCAGCGCAGGTTTTCTTTGAGGGGCAAGGAGGGCTTCTGGATGTAATTGCCAGCCCAAACTTTGACAAAGACCAGCTACTTTATTTTAGTTACGCTAGTGGCAATACTGAAAGTAACCGCCTAACTATTGGTAAAGGAAGGTGGCAAAGTGGCCAGCTGGTGGACTTTCAAGAGATATTCAAGGCAGCTCAAGGTAAAAAGAATAGTGCACATTTTGGTTCGAGATTTGCCTTTCTCCCTGACGGTACCCTGCTGGCCAGTATTGGGGACGGCGGCAATCCCCCACAGGATTTTCTCGACATCTTTGCCCGTGAGCAGGGACAAAATCTACAAACACACTTTGGCTCAATAATCCGTATTGGCCCTGATGGCTCAGTACCTGATGACAACCCCTTTGTAAATACCAAAGGCGCCCTCCCAGAGATTTGGAGTTTTGGCCACCGCAACCCTCAGGGGCTTGCTATCGACCCTGAAAGCCAGGTTATCTGGTCCTCAGAGCACGGTCCTGCAGCTGGAGACGAATTAAACCAGGTCCAAAAGGGCGCTAACTACGGTTGGCCTAGAGTGACCTTTGGTAGGGATTATCGGGATGGATCCAACATCTCTTTCAAAATTGCCAGCCCGGAATTTACCTCTCCTTTCCTTGCCTGGATTGATACTCATGCCCCCGGCGGCCTCACCATTTATACCGGCACAGCATTTCCACAGTGGCGTGGTCACCTCCTTTCCGCTGGTTTGGTCACCCAAGACCTGAGGGTAATCAATCCACAAGGGGATCCGCTGAATATTGAGAAAAGAATTGTCATCGGTGAGCGGGTTCGAGACGCTGAAATCGGAGCAGACGGCAATCTCTACATCATCACCGATGGACCCCAGGGCCATTTACTTCGTATAGAACCCGATCAGTAAGAAGCCCCCTACTCCCACACTCATTAACCCAGTAGCCATTTAATCTACTTTTCAGGGGGCATGAAGCCACCATAGAATGGCCAATAACGAAAACAACAAGGCATTCCAATATGCGTCTAGCCCAAACTTTGGCGGCGACACTACTTGCCGCCACTTCTATCTGCTCCCAGGCAGTGACACTCATCCATAACTTTTCAGGATACCAAACCACAGATAAAGCGTTAATTCAGTTCAATGCCATGGCCTTCGACCAGGGCAAGGTGCTGGAGACTGGTAATTTTACTGAGCTGGATGAAAAGTATTTAGATGCTGAACGGATAGATGCCAAGGGCAAGACCTTATTGCCCGGCCTGATTGATGCTCACGGACATATGCTGGGCCTTGGGCAACTTAATGAGTTACTGGATCTGCGCGACCACTCTCTGGAGGATTCCCTTGCGGCGATAAAACACCAAGCCGAGAGACTGGAACCAGGCCAGTGGCTGCTTGGCCGCGGTTGGAACCAAGTCACCTGGCCCGGTAAACAATTCCCCAGTCGAGAGCAACTGGACGCTCTGGAGATTGATCATCCCATCTGGTTGCGGCGGGTAGATGGCCACGCAGGCTGGGCAAACTCCAAAGCCCTGCATCTTGCCGGTATCGATAAGAGCACGCAGGCCCCTGAGGGCGGAGAGATTTTGCGGGATAGCGAAGGGGAACCCACTGGGATCTTAATTGACAACGCCATGAGCCTGCTACAACAGGCAGTACCTTCCCCCACCCTAGCCCAGGAAAAAAAGTCCCTGCAAAACGCCTTTACTACGGCGCTTTCTCTGGGATTGACCAGTGTGCACGATGCGGGTATCAACGAACAAACCCTCACTGCCTACCGAGAATTGGCCAAGGAAAACGCCATTCCTATGCGGGTTTATCCAATGTTATCGGTGGACAGCCACAACTATGTTAAGTTGCTGAAGGCTGGCCATATCGGCAGCCCAGAAACGCGACTCTATATGCGCAGCATTAAATTATCTGCCGATGGTGCCCTGGGCAGCCGTGGCGCAGCGCTTCTGGAACCCTATCACGACCGCCCACAGGAGAAGGGGTTGCTGCTCTACCCAGAGAGCAAAATGTTATCGCTACTAAAACTGGCCACGGATAACAACTTCCAGGTGAACGTACATGCGATTGGCGATAGAGCCAACCATATCGTACTCAACCATCTTGAGGCCCTGGATAAAAAGAAAAGTCAGCAAGAGTATCGCCACCGCGTAGAGCACGCACAGGTTATAGAGGTGAAGGATATTCCCCGCTTCGCACAGCTCAACCTGATTGCCTCCATGCAGCCCACCCACGCCACTAGCGACAAAAATATGGCAGGTGACCGCCTTGGTGATAAACGCCTGATCGGCGCCTACGCCTGGCAAACACTTCTCAACCAGGGCACTCCAATAGCCGCTGGCTCCGACTTCCCGGTTGAACCCGCCAACCCTTTGTTTGGCCTTCATGCCGCAACCACCCGCCGCGACCGCCAGGGTAACCCTAGCAAAGGCTGGCGCACCAAAGAAGCAATGACGCTGGAGCAAGCCCTACGCGCATTTACCCTGGATGCAGCCTATGCCGGCCACCAGGAGAAAATGATTGGCAGCCTTGAAGCAGGGAAATTTGCGGACTTTATTTTATTGGATAAAAATATCTTTAAGATTGACCCTCAGGAAATCTGGAAAGTAAAAGTAATGGAGACCTGGGTTGAGGGGGAAAGGGTTTACCAGAATACGTTTTTATAGGTTTGTCTACACTTCTCCTGCCCTGAGTGGTCAACTAATATCTACTGCAGGATTCGGATCCGTAAATTTAAAGGCGCGACTCTACAGATATCGTATTAAAGGGCAGATCTTAGTTCATAGTAAATAGTTACAAGGACTTGCTAGCTCCCTATTTACTTTTTCACAAACAGATCGCTCAGACTAGTCTGAGCGATCTAAATTGTGCATCGATAAGCTGCAGATTTATCAGCTTTTATCTAAAGCAAGGAAAATATGTTTCAACTTTATAGAAGAAATACTTGCACTAAGATTTATTCGATTAAATTGAAGCAACAAGGACCCTCAATCTTATCATTGCAATTAAGAGCGACTCGTTGCCGATCATTTGGAACAGTTAGATGACCCATCAACTAATATTTTTTTAACTACGCCGCTAGAATCCTCAAATACAAGCTTACAGTTTTCGTCTATACGAAGCGCGGTAACACCTTTACCATGTGTCCCCGACCCCCAAACGGGATGATGGAATCCACCCTCTACTGAACCATAAATTACAAGGTGTCCGTCCCCCTGGAAAACCACCCTTGGAGAGTCATTAGTAGGCCTCCAATTGGGAGAAGTCCATACTCTTTTTTCACACACATAGTAATTCAATTCCCCACCACTAAATTCAAGGCGAGCCTTATTAGTGGCTAGCAGAGTTTCACCATTGTAAAAATTTGTATGTTCTGCTGGCAGGCTATCTGATACTGGCAATTCAGATTGGCCGCAAAAAGCCTGTGTGGTAGTAGTGGTAGCTTGATTGTCCCCCACAGTCAATGCTAACCACACTTTTACCGGTGGACGGTAGGGATCGCTAGGCCCCCTCTCAGAAATGGCAAAACTCTTGATTGCATTATCAAAACCATTCGAAATGGTATTATATGTTCCTCCGTAGAAAAATTGTGGAATCCCACCTTGATCTTCTTCAGTCCATGCTGTTATGTAACAGCAACTCGGAACCACCAGAGAGCTTATTCGGTCATGCCAGTCTTCACTCAAATTTATGGTTTCTCCAAAACTACCCTCAACATTGATGACCTTTGACTCGCCAGTCTTATGCTGGTTGTCATAAACAATCAGAGAAGTACTATCGGGAAACAATTCCGTAATTGCATTTATTAATTGCTGATTTTCATAGGCGTTTCTCGGATACGCAAAGTGATATCCCTCATTAAATTCATTCTGACAGGTCGTCTCGCCTGTATTAAATGTGTTCTCCCCAGCTGTAATCCTCCAGGTATTCCCATCTGTACAAGCAAATCGCGCCTTTTCAGATGTATTACCACTGACATTCCAGCCAGAATTGAGGTAAACACCATCAGAAGCAATAGCCCTCAAGTAACTATCACCAGTTGCATTTCCTCTCATTAGCGGATCCCAACTCCAAACCATTGCGGCAAGGTCATTGTACTCTCCACCAATATGGTCAAGATTAACTAGATTAGCTTGGTTACTTCTGTGAATATTTTGGATTTTATCGAAGTCAAAATCCTTAAAACTCTCCCATGGGTTCTGGGGAGGAATAAAATCATTAGCAATTGATTCTGCACTCCTACCAATATGCCCCAAGCCAGTAAACAGCATGTTATTTAATGTACCGTTAACACTGACATCACGATCTTTATAAATAACCACGCGTTTGCCTTGAGCCAAAACATTTTGCGGAGTTAAATTCTTCGAAATACTACCAATGCCATTGCTTTTATAGACATAATTTCCAATCGTATTGTTAATTGTATCCAACAATTCAGCACTTGCATTATCACTATAACCTACATTATTATTTCTATCTTCCAAGTAGATAATAACAACTTGATTCTTGAAAGACGGGTTATCAAGAAAGTTTTTTACTTCTAATAGGCCATCGCTCAAGCTCTGATCAACAATCCCGCAAACTGCATGGCATAGTCGAATTCCACTCCTTTCGTAACTCAAATCAAGTTCAATGAATTGAGCCCCCATTCGCAACTGATCATATATACTGATACCCTGGTTAGGCCATGGGTAATTATGAGAGTAAGTATTGTAAGTATTGTGCGACCCCCAAAAACTTTGCTGCGAAAATGGAGTCTTTAAATTGAAACCTCTTTGTAATCTCAATTTTTTATAGGTATCTGATACTATAAAAGTATCCACATCAATAGGATCATAGAATTCAGCATTTACAGCCAGAGAAAGAGCCAGCAAGGGAAAGTAAATTATTTTTTTCATTTTATTCGGCTTTATATTAATCTAAAAGAAATTTTTATTTCAATCACAAAATATTGTCGCCATTTACAAATACTTTTCAACCATGCCAAATAAGAAAATGTAAGATCCTCAAAAAATTCACAACATTAGGGAGCTTATTTACACATTCTCGCCCAGCGTGCTAAAATTCGATGCGAACAACTACCTTAGTTAGCCACCTTGAAAACATTAATGATGTGTCACGCCACAACATAACAATAAGCGTCAACATTTAACCGCAAGTAACATGCAAGTAAGAAGTGCGATGTAATTATGATAATTTCGGACTTAAAATAATGACACGAAAGACCTGAGCTTATTTCCTTTCATCTAACCATGTTGACCTTCAGTGGATCTGAGCGCTCATACTAGCTTTGTGCTGCACTCAAATGGCAAAACAAACTACTAGCCAAGTCAAAAAATTGCCCCTTAGTAACTTTTCCTCTATTTAAGATTTATTCTAGCAATCTATCTTATAAAAAATATTATTTGAGAACAAAATTCTTAGTATCAACTTTGATGCGCGACACTACATACGCAGTATTAAATTATCTACCGATGGCGCCCTGGGCAGGCGTGGCGCGGCGCTTCTGGAATACTATCACGACTACTGATAGGAGAAAGGGTTGCAGCTCTACCCAGAGAGAAAACTGTTATCGCTACTAAAGCAGGCCATTGATAACAATTTTCAGGCAAACGAACATGAAATTGGCTGTAGAGCCAACCACATCGTGCTCAGGGTTCTTGAGACCCTGGATAAAAAGAAAAGTCAGTAAGGATATCGCCAGTGCAGGTAGTTGAGGTGGAGATATTATCCGCTTCCTGCAGCTCCCCCTGATTGCCTCCATACAATAGTAACCCGTCTTGACCACCTGAGTACCCCCACTAGAGGCTGGCGTACCATAGAAGTAATGGCTCTGAGACTTTTTCCCCTGAATGTAGCCTATGCCAGCCATCAGGAAGAGATCATAGGCGACCTACCGCCCAGAAAGTTTGCCGATTTTATCTTTCGAGTTATGAATTGTTGAAATTGACTCACAAGAAATCTGGCAGATATAGGTTTTGCAAACTTGGATTGAAGGAGATAAAGAATCTCAGCAATAATTATAATTAGCTAAGAGTTATATTCTCTGCATAAATCCCCAGATACTTGTCTAAACTCATACTAAAAGTAAGTGATCTGGAGCTCCAGCGACCCCAATTATATCTATAATGTTACATTAAAAGTGGATCTATAGCTTTTCAGTAACAAACTCTCCGAACAAATAGTTTTACACCAAAACAATCTTTAAATGGATGAAAAATGAATATAAGGTCAAGAGATCAACTTATCGACGTCGTAGACAAAGGAAATAAAGTTAAGTATGTCTTTTTTTGGGGGCATCAAGAAATAGATAACCAGATCTCAAAGAGCTGTCTTAGCCAGTGGTATGACACCAAATTCGAGGAAGATGGATATCATTTTATTACTGCTGAACACTACATGATGTACCACAAGGCCAAACTTTTTAAGGACCACAAGGCCTGTGAAAAGATTCTAACTTCAGATCACCCCGGTAAAGCCAAGGAGTTAGGCCGGCAGGTTGTTGGTTTTAGCCATGACATCTGGATAAAAAAACGATTTGAGATTGTCGTTAATGGTAACCTTGCTAAGTTTTCCCAAAATAATGACCTAAAGAAATTTTTGCTCAATACAAAGGATAGGGTTTTAGTGGAGGCTAGTCCCGTTGATAAAATTTGGGGGGTAGGTCAAGCGCAGGATAGCTCGACAATACAAGACCCAAGAACCTGGGCAGGCCTTAACCTTATGGGCTTTGCACTTATGGAAGTGAGAGATCAACTGAGCTTTAACCCCTCCTAGGATGAAGCCCTAAGTAGTTTCAACCAATATCACCAATAAAATATGACCCAATCTTCCCTAAATAGCTTTCACTGAATCAAGCACACACACAAAATATTGCAATTGATCAATTTTTTAAATGCAAAGCAGGCAATGGGTTGATTTAAATTTAAATCAACCCATCACCCAAAATAAATAAATTACCTAGCCGTTAATAATCAACACTTAACCAGAGATTTTCAAAATCAGTATAGCCATAAACGGTGACATACCAGACGCCTGCTTGAGGCGCACTCACATTAATAGACTCATGACTGGTCCAGTTTTCTGAAGTGAAATCCGCATTGCTCACAGAAGCCTCCTCACCATACCTTATATACAAATCCACATCACCAAGAGAACCGATAAATGAAGATCCAGTGGCAATAGAGAGTTTAGCTACGCCCTCTGGCACTTGAACTTTAAAAGTGAGCGCATCACCCGCTTTGCCATCCAAATCTGCAATGGTCTCACCAGCTACGAGGAATTCTTCTGGGGTAAACGTTTTGAAGGAGCCCATTAAAGAGACTTTCTCAAAATCCGCATAGCCCAATAGCATAATATGCCACACACCGGCTTTCGGATTAGCAATTGAAGCAATTTCGTCATTACCACCTATATAGGGACGATAGTCGTAGACAGATTCCGTTGGCTTCTCACCAAAACGCACATAGAGATCTGCATCACCACTGCCGCCACTCATGGCAAACTGTAGATCTTTAGCATTTTGGGGAACGTTCATGGTGAAATACAAAGCCTCCCCCTTGCTGGCAGCCAACTCACCTATTTCCTGAAGGTTGACTAGCTGGTTGCCAGGCTCACCTCCCAAATCCAGAGTCGCGGTTAGATCCACGCCTTCAAATGAACGCTCTACCGGTGTGAGCAATACATGCCAACGGCCTGACTGAGGCGAGATGATCTGTATGTTTTCGATATTACCGGCATTTTCAGACTTGTAGTCAAAATCTGTGGTATCGGGTAGGCGGTTATGAGCCACATATACATTCATCTCACCGCCTATTTCCGACTCTTCTGTTTGAATAGTCAGTTTTTGAGCATTTTCAGGGACATCAATGTGAAATAGCTTGCCATCTTTCCCCCGTAAGTCGACCCTTGGTTTGCCAGAAATAAGTGTTCGCTCCGCCTCTTCATCACAAATAAATGTTTCACCACCCTTAACCGGGCTGTATTGGATATTACCGCCCTCGATCACACCATTGATAAAAGTGAGCATTTCACAGGAATAAACATCCAATAAATTATTGGTGAAATCTACCTCTTTTAGGAAAGGCTTATCCATTACCCACTCAAATTGAACGGAATCCAAATGGTTGCCAGAGAAATTCATAGACTCCAAGCGCTTGGGTAACTCAGGAACCTCGGTTAGATTTTCACTGGCAACAGTAAGATGTTTTAGATATCGAAAAAGATGTATACCTTGCAAAGATTGAATTTCACCGTTTCCAGGGGTATGAATTTCCTCAACCTTCGCCGCCTCTAAACTACTTATTTCACCATTATTATCGGCATCAAAATAAGCAAGCAAATAAGATTTAAATGCCGAATCAGGAATGTTGATATTCACAGTACCATAGTGAGAAGCCGCCCCTACCTGATCACCTGCTCCGAGGTCGACGCGCTGCCCTACAATGCCATCATATTTCTCATAGCCTTTTTTGGGGACAATTGTCGCACTCCCATTAGCACTATATGCGCGGGAGGGATAGTGCATGACTGACAGGAAGTCGTATTCGCTGTAGTTGTGTGATTGGCGAACATCAAAATTGTAGATATACGCTGGCTTTATATTGTCTTCCAGGATCATCACATATTGATCCCGATCAGAACGCTGCTGCTCATGTCTCATGCCGATGGCATGACCCAGCTCATGAACAATAATATATTTCATACTCCAGTCTTTCATACTGAAAAACTGCCCGCCACCAGACATTCCAACCATAGATCGATTTTCACTGCCATTTCGCACGTAGATATAATTGGTTTGGTCTTTGCGCAATTTAAAATGTAAATCTGCGACCTCTTCCCAAACCTTGGTAGCATCAACGAATCGCTGGCGGTTTTCTTCTGTTACGTCTTCATGAAAATCATAATAGACAACACCTTCAGGCCACTTATTTGCTGACAACTCAAAGGCTGACATTATACTGACCTGCCCGGATTCCTGTGGAACCAGCTCCAGCATATCCCCAGTTAACTGATAGAGTTTGCCATCAACCATCACCTTCCTTGAGGAGAATTGCTCTTCCAGTTGTGCAAATTCATTCTCGGTAAAGTTTGGAATGCTATTAGCCACTGCCTGGCCTGATGCCAGTGTCAATTGACTTAATAAGGCCAAGCTTGTGGTAACCCCCAGCACTGCACCGGTTAACTTTTTCATTTTCATGTTCCTTCTCTGAAAATTCACGGATTTGTAACCTAATCTGGTGTTTAAGATTTTGAAAGGCGACAAAACCAATTGATATAAGTCAAAATAATAAAATATCAATGGGCATGTCGACGCGGGCAAGAATACAGCCGTTGAAATTTAAGGTCGATAGGATATTTATTGCTAATTTATAAGCACAAGGGCAGAAAAAGAGAAGAACACTTCAACAAGCAACCTAATATTTTTAGTTAAATTTTTTTAACAAATAACAAAACAAAAAAACAACGACCAATCAGAAATGGAACATAAGAACCAGCTATCTGATTCCGCTAAAAATAGAGGGCAGCAGATATAGCTAGGGACTTACTTTTATAAATGAAGACCTTGCCCAGTATTGAAAATTCGTCCTAGAAATAACTTCTGGGTATCTACTTACCAGCCAATGAGGGGATCACGAGACCAATATTGAATAGGAAATTTTTACAATGCAGATTGCATATGCCGCAAACATATGGTTAATAAATTTTTATTCTCGAGCACTTCTTAACTCAAAGACCACTTAAACAAAAAAAGCCGCATTCAAAGATGCGGCTTTTTCATGAACAATTTATTAAATCAATAAACTAGTTCTTGGAGGCAACCGTACTCTCTTTCTTCTCCGGGATCGGGAAGCCACGATCGCGCATCAACGCTTCGATATTGGCATCACGACCACGGAAAGCACGATAAGCATCAGCGGGGTCTACAGCATTACGCGGTGCAAACAGGTGTTTCACCAACTTGGCTGCTACCTCTTTGTCGTAGAAGCCACCTTTAGACTCGGAGAAGGCCTCAGAGGCGTCGGAAGTCAGCACGTCGGCCCACATGTAACCGTAGTAGCTAGCTGCATAACCTTCACCAGAGAAGATATGGCCAAAGTGCGGGGTGCGGTGACGCATGACCAGCTCTTTCGGCATGCCCAGCTTATCCAGAGTTTCACGCTCAAACTTATCTGGGTCGATACCCTCGGGATCAGCAGTGTGGAACTTCATATCAATCAGCGCAGAGGCCAGGTACTCAGTGGTGGCAAAACCAGAGTTGAACTTGGCGGCTTTCTTAATCTTCTTCACCAGATCCGCAGGAATAGGCTCACCAGTCTTGTAGTGCACCAGATAGTTATCGATAACCGCATCGGTAGACAACCAACGCTCCAGCAGCTGGGATTGGAACTCGGTGTAGTCGCGAACACCGCTGTTCAGGGTCGGGTAAGTCACGTTGGAAGCAAGGAAGTGCAGCGCGTGGCCAAACTCGTGGAAGAAGGTTTCGGCATCGTCCCAGCTCACCAGCACAGGCTCACCCGGCGCGCCCTTGATAAAGTTGGAGTTGTTAGAAGACAAGACGTTCTTCTTGCCATCAAAGGTGGAGTGGTCACGATACATGGTTGCCCAGGCACCGGAACGCTTGCCAGCACGGGCAAATGGGTCCAGGTACCAGAGGCCGATATGGTCGCCACTGGTCTTGTCAGTGACTTCCCAGACTTTAACATCTTCGTGGAATACCGGTACGGAACCTTCTTTCACCGGGGTGAATTTGAAGTTGAACAACTCACCAGCTACGTAGAACATGGCTTCACGCAGGTTATCTAGCTGCAGGTACTGCTTCACTTCATCGGAGTTCAGGTCGTACTTGGCCTTGCGAACCTTCTCGGCGTAGTAACGATAGTCCCAGGGCTCAATAGTGATATTGGCTTTCTCGGCATCCGCCACCGCTTGCATATCAGCTACTTCTTCTTTTACGCGGGCAACTGCTGCGGGCCATACCGCTTCCATCAGGTCCATGGCCCGCTCAGGATTTTTAGCCATACGGTCTTGCAGGCGCCATTCAGCGTAGTTATCGAAGCCCTGCAGGCCTACGCGCTCATCACGCAGCTTCAGGATTTCAGCGATGATGGCGTTGTTATCGTGCTCATCGCCATTGTCCCCACGGCTGTAGTAGTTGGTCCATACTTGCTTGCGCAGCTCGCGATCATCGGAGTAAGTCAGGAATGGATCCATAGAGGAGCGGGAATTGGTTATTGCGTACTTACCCTTCTCGCCCTTCTCTTCCGCCAGTGCTGCCGCCGCTGCAACGAAGGATTCCGGCAGGCCGCTCAACTGATCTTTGCTCAGGAAGATATCGTAGCCTTCCTCATCCGCCAGTACATTGTTGGAGAACTTGGTATAAAGTTCAGCCAGGCGCTTGTTGATTTCCGCATAGCGCTCCTTGGCCTTACCTTCCAGGGTCGCACCATTGGTAGAGAACTGGGTATAGATCAGCTCAACCACACGCTTCTGTTCAGCATCCAGGTCCATCGCGTTGCGCTGGTCGTAAATCGCCTTGATGCGCTTAAACAAGTCTTTGTTCTGATAAATTTTGGACTCGTAATCAGCCCAGATCGGTGCCAGCTCTTGCTGAACTTTGCGGAACTCTGGTGAAGACATATTCGCAGCCCAGATTCCATAGTAAGCCGTTGCGCGGCTTAACTCGGCGCCACTGCGCTCCATCGGCACAATGGTGTTAGCAAAGGTTGGCTCAGCGGAATCTGAAGCGATCGCACCTAGCTCGGTAAGGCTTATCTCAATACCTTTTTCAATTGCGGGCTTGAGATCTTCCAGCTTCATCTTGTCAAACGCAGGTACACCACCAAAGGGACCAGTCCACTCTGCCAGCAGCATGTTACTGGCGTGCTCTGGAGTTACAGCCATGGACTCTTCGGCTTTCACAGTGTCTTTAGCTACCTCAGCCTGTTTTGCCTTTTCACCACAACCGCCCACAACCGCCAGGGATGCGGCTACGGCTAGTGCGATCATTGTCTGACGCATTTGCTATCTCCTCGTAAAAAAGGGTCTTTTAATAGTTTTAAGAGCGGGATTCTACCCTCTCTTGGCCTATGCCGGCCAATTCTACCGTCTCAGCAGTCTGAAACTGCGGCTAAGTGAGTGATTTGTGCGACAACCTCCTCCTTTGGACTACCGGCGCCACCATGGGCACAAAGAGTATACTTTATCATGATAACGATTTATTAAGTGATTTCATTTGAATTTATAAATCATTCGAATAATTAGCCAATGTGGCTCATTTAGCCTCTCAATAAAGCAAGTTAAGCGATTTCAATACGGATGCTGCTGCCCAAGAAATCTACAGAACATCAAGTAGACAACAGTGGCACGCCCTCTAAAATATTGAGGTATCACTGCCGGAAGAAATATTGTCCGTATAAATACAAAAATTAAGGAATTTAAGACTCAACTTTAATGGCAGGCCTCTTTTCTTAGCCTATTTCTACTGGCTCTATAGCTTAGGACCTTGGTGAACGTCAAAATCTATAAGTCCTTTTTCCAACAAGCCAGCATTGCCATTGGCGGAACACATTCAGAGCTTTCCAAATCTCCACACCAATTACCCACATTCTTCCCGAGTTCAACAAACTTCTGTAGAGATAGATTACTTTCAATTGCCGCCATCAAAATATCTGACAAGGTGTGATGAAAATTATAATTTTCTTTAGCCTGATATTTTCTACCATCCAAATAGCCCAAACCTTGATCATCCCTTTGTGGCTCGCGATTAAAATAAGACATGGCAATGTGTGAGGGATTACCTTCCTCATACATATTTAAAACCGGATGGATTTCTTCCATTAAAAGATAACCACCCGGCTTCAGCAGCGAAGCACAGATACTCATAAACCGCTTCAGGTCCGGCATCCAGTTCAGTACGCCAATGGTGATAACCGCAAAGTCAAAACGGCCGATATACTCATCAGGCAACTCATAGATGTTAGAACATACGATTTCTACATCCGAACACCTTGAGGCATTTACCAAAAGCCGAGCTTGATCAACAAAAGCTTGGGATCCATCAATCCCCACACAGAGCCCGGCACCTTTCTTTTTGATGGAGATTAAATCTTTCGCATTATTGCAGCAAATTTGAACCACTGACTTTCCGGAAAGATCAAACTCATCCAACATGCCATCAAAGTCTTGTTCTAATGCATTAAAATTAGACTCGGAGACTTTCTCAAGTAGCCGCTTGCTGAATTCCCAGTGAACAGGCCCAGCCTCATCCCAGGAGGCCAAGGATTTACTGACAAAAAAATCTGTATTTTCTTTCATGGAACACCTCTTTAGCACCCAGCTTATATTTTAATAAACTTGACTGATCCATTCTGAGACATTACAACGCCCTTACCCTGAAAATGAAATGAAAGATCTCTTTGGAGCGCTCCTAAATGCACCTTATATACGTCCCCAGTTTTTAGCAATGGTCCACTGAGCCCTCCCCAACTAACCATTATTTTATCACCCTCAATATAGAGTTTTTGCTCCGGCCAGCCATTACTATTCACATAGATACCAAGCAAGTTTCTTGGGAAATTTTCGGCGCTCACAACCAAGGCAGGATCTGGCGCTTCCAATAGCTCGCCTCGAACAGATTTCTTCAGTCGATTCATCTCCTGCTCAAACAGCATATCCCTATTTGCTTTATTTAAAATTGAGTTGTAAGTGTAATTAGCTATTACATGGGGTAACATATAAGCCGCATCCTGATTAGTGAATGCAATTACACCTATCTCTCTTTCTGGTATAAATGATACATGGATGCTATATCCACCATAATTCCCAAACCGAGTCAAAAGAGTCTCTTCATTATACTCTGCCAGATCCCACCCCAAGGTGTAGCCTGTTCTCTTATAGGTGAAATAGGTTTTTGATTGATCTACCTGCTTTTCATGAAGCTCGTAAAAAATATTAATCTTAGATACATTTGACCTATCTTTATTTATATTTACCTGAAGCCATGTCGCCAAATCACTTACAGTAGAAACCAAGCCTCCTGAGGGGTGCATCGTTAGATCAGTCTTGAAATGTCCTGAAGTGAAGATATTACCATCACTGGAGGTGATAATAGATGGAAGAAAATTATCCACTTTGGATACCTTATTCGTAGTCGAATTCATATCCAGAGGCTCAGTTATATACTTCTCTATAAGCTCTCCCCAAGCTTTTCCAGTGACATTCTCTGCAATCATCGACGCGACTATCGGGCCCGTATTTGAATACCTAAAGTTGTAATCTGGCGCTATAAGTAGATTCTCACTTAATGAATGTACCAGCTCCTCTTGACCGGAATAACCTAAAAAAGCTGACTTGAAGGTATGTTGAACACTTGTAAATCCAGACGTATGGGTAAGTAAATCCCTAACACTGATTTTATTGGTGTCAACTTTTCCCTCAAGCCCCAGCTGGAGCTTATAAGATGATATGGGTTTATCTAAATCTAACTTGCCCGAGTTATGCAGGATAGCCATCAAAGTACTGGTAAAAGACTTTGTGTGACTTGCGATTAAGAAAGGCGTGTTCTCTGTAACTTGAGGGCCACCTTCAGAATAGGCATAAAAGAAATCAAGCCCGTTCTTATCAACTACCGCAACAAAATGTGAGCCAATTAAGCGGTTGCTATTAGACAGCTCTTCCAGAGCTGATTTTATTTCTTTTCCAACATTATCATCTATGGCATAACAGTTACTAACGACAATCAAAGCCATTGTGATACTAATGAGAAGCCTTATTATCATATCTAAAATTCTTTTTTAAATGAGCTCAAACCTGGAAAAGTTCACTGGCAACGGATTCAAACACTAATTTCATCTTTGAAACAAGGAGCAACTATGCAAAATACGATAAATAGAATGTATATATAGGTATTCCGCAAAAAATACAATTAAACCATATCTGCTTTAAAGAACACTCTTGCCCGGGACTCACAGTTGCCCTCCAAGTACAACCACAATTTACGTTACTGCTCATTATTTTCCAAACACCCTTCACAGGCCTAAATTTCTCTTTAAGGCTAAGTATCTAACTTCAGATCCAGGAGTAAAATTTGTATACTTGCTACTGTAGAAGCAGGATTTAAGACCATGGCTCCGCTGAGTGATCTCCCAAGAAAGAAAAGCGCAGAACCCGATCGCAAGTTTATTGAAGCCCTCGCCCGAGGACTGGATGTTCTGCGGGCATTTCAGCCCGGTGATGGCTTTCTGGGTAACCTTGAAATCGCCCAACGCACAGGCTTGCCTCGCTCCAGTATTTCACGGTTAACCTATACTCTGACAAAATTAGGCTATTTGACCTACTCAGACCGACTGGAAAAGTACCAATTAGGTAGCGGCGTACTAGCGCTGGGTTACTCTTTCGTCTCTAATCTGGCTATTCGGCAGGTTGCCAAACCCCTAATGCAAGACCTTGCAAACTCCACAGGAACTGCTGTAGGGCTGTCTGACCGTGATCGACTCGACATGATATTTGTCGAGTTTTGTGCAGCCGCTAATGTTACGACTTTTCGCTACGAAATAGGTAACCGTGTTTCTTTAGCTACCAGTGGTTCAGGAAGGGCTTTCCTGGCAGCGCTACCTCAAGAGGAGCGCGAGTACTTTTATGGGCACCTGGAGAAAAGAAATAGCGAGCGCTGGCCTAAAATCAAGGTTGGAATTGAAGAAGCGGTAGCAAGCTATAAGCAGCGCGGCTTTTGTAGCTCCTTTGGCGACTGGAACCGCGATGTTAATGGTATTGCTGTCCCCCTACAATTAAGCCAGGGGCGCATTTATACATTTAATGCGGGCGGACCTGCTTACCGCCTGAGTCCAGAATTCCTGGAAGAAGAAGTCGCCCCCTTATTGAAAAATATGGTCGGCAATATAGAGGCCATGCTGATCCGCTACTAGATAGCTTAACCCCAGGTTAGTAGCGCAATGCGACCAACCTGGGGGATAACTCATCACCTCACGGCTGCCTGCCTCGCTAGTGCCCGGCAAATCGGCGAGTATGATAATCTGTACTACCGAAGAAATACTGGATTGTGGTTAAGCGTTTAAAATAATGGCTCACATCCAACTCCTCTGTAACCCCTATACCGCCATGTAACTGAATTGCTTCCTGGCCTACTAACCGGGCAGCTTTTCCAATGCGGCTTTTTGCTGCAGAAATTGCCTTAGGGGCAACGCCATTATTCACATCCAACTGTAACGCTGCCATTAATAGAATAGAGCGGGCCTGTTCATATTCGGTAAACATATCCACCATCCGGTGTTGCAAGGCCTGGAACTTACCAATGGGAACGCCAAACTGCTCCCGGGTCTTTGTATATTCCACGGTCTTTTTATAAATTTTCTCCATGGCTCCTACTGCCTCGGCACACAGCGCCAGTGTGGCCCGGTCAATTGTCTGTTCGATTACAGGTAAAGCTGCTCCCTCTTCCCCAACTCGGTTTGCCACAGGGACCATCACGTTATTAAACTTTACTTCAGCCGCACGGTGCCCATCCACAGTGGCATATCCCTGGCGATGAATACCCTCAGAGTTGGCATCTATCAATAATAAAGTGATACCTTCATAATCATGTTGGCCGCCGCTAGTACGTACTGCCACCAATAGTTTATCTGCGGCTGAGCCGTTCAAAACAACGGCTTTGTGGCCATTCACTACATAGCTGTCTCCGCTCCTTATAGCTTTAGTGGCAATATCAGACAGATTGAAACGACTCTGGGGCTCAGCAAATGCAAATGCCAGCTGCAGCTGGCCTTCCATCAACAAGCTAATTAGCTCTCGCTTCTGCGCCTCATTGGCACCGCTTGCTATTAGTCCACCACTTAAAACTGCACTGGCCAGGAAGGGTTCCACTACCAGGCCACGACCAAACTCTTCCATCACTACCATCAGATCAACAGCAGAGCCACCCAAACCACCGTCTTCTGCACTAAATGGAACCATTAGCCAGCCCAGCTCAGCAAATAACTTCCAGTTATCTTCACTAAACCCAGTATCACTATCTATTAACTTACTGCGACGATCAAAGTTATAATCCTGTTGAATAAATTTGCTCACACTGCTTTGTAGCATCTGCTGCTCTTCACTATAGGAAAAATCCATCGTTCCAATCCTCATTAAACGTCGCGTTTACAGACCAAGTACCCACTTGCTGATAATATTTTTTTGAATTTCGTTACTGCCACCATAAATCGAGGATTTACGGTTATTTAAGTAACGGGGCACGCTGCTGGTAATAACTCCAGGGCCTACATGCTCGCCATCAAATCCGCTTTTAAATTGCTCTCGGACAAATGGCATTCCGTAGTAACCCGCAGTTTCCATGTAAAGTTCATCAATAAGTTGGGCGATTTCAGTTCCTTTAATTTTTAAAATGGAGGATTCCGGTCCCGGTGCATTACCGGTACTCACTGCCGCGAGTGCTCTTAGCTCAGTAAACTCCAAAGCTAAAAGATCTATTTCAACTTCTGCGAGCTTTTGCGCAAAGGCTGGATTTTCCAGGAGGCTGACGTCACCATCACAAGTATCACCTGCCAGTTTTTTTAAAGTCTGTAAACGTTTTTTGGAAGTAGCAACCCGTGCAATGCCCGTGCGTTCATGGGTCAACAGTACCTTGGCATAGGTCCAGCCGTGACCTTCCTCTCCAATACGGTTGGCCACTGGTACCCGTACATTATCAAAATGCACTTCATTCACTTCATGATGACCGCCCAAAGTCATAATGGGCGATACAGTAATGCCCGGGTGGTTCATTTCAATTAATAGGAAAGTGATTGCGGCCTGGTTTTTGACTTCGGGGCCTCCGGTACGAACCAGGCAGAAAATCCAATCGGCCCAGTGTCCCAGAGTAGTCCAGGTTTTGGTGCCATTAACGATATACTCATCACCGTCTCGCACTGCTGTGGTTTTTAACGACGCCAAATCAGAGCCCGCATTTGGCTCCGAATACCCTTGGCACCACCAAACATTACTTGCCAAAATATCTGGTAAAAACCGCTGTTTTTGCTCTTCACTACCATAAGTGAAGATAACCGGTGCAACCATTTTAAAGCCGAAAGGAATTACATCTGGCGCGCCGAAGTTGGCACACTCATTGGCCCATATGTATTTTTGTGTTGGCGTCCAACCGGTACCCCCATATTCAACTGGCCAGTTAGTCGCAGCCCAACCCTGTTCGTACAGGATCTTTTGCCAGCGTTCATAGTCCTCTTTTCCCAGGGGAATTTCATCCAGAGTCCTCTCACTGATATCCGCCGGAAGCTTCTCTTGCAGGAATTGCTTAACTTCCTGCTGAAAAGCTAATTCTTCGGGGGAAAAATCTATATTCATTCGCTTGCTCCTGTTTATATGGGTGCAATTGGCAGAGATTTTTCAGCTAACTTCCTTCACCAACTTGCACAATCAACATGTACTAAATTCGGAAGTTCCCTTATACAAGCGGAATAAATTCACTTTCGATCTGGCTCGGCGAGCTCCACTCTTTGTCTTAATTAAACCTATCTACAAACAATTTCAGGATGATATTGATATCTGAGCATCGCTTTTTTGACTTTTTCCGACTCACGCAAGTAGGTCCTCAATTATCGAGCCAACTCTATTGACGCAACTTTCTACTTAGTGGCGTTTATATATAGCTGATGTAAATATTTATCCGCCAATTCCCACCAATTAGCTTTTAAATAACCACTCGACGCACAAAACATTACCATTGAATTCCGCAGAGTGGAATGCTCTTTTCACTTTTGATATTGTCATCAACATAATAACCATAGTGAGAGAAGCCCCCATGTCTATCACGTCCACTTCCACTGGCAGTCCCATGCTGCAATCTCTTGCAGAAATCCAGGAATATGAAAAAGTACCTTTGTTACAACGTTATCCCTGGGAAAACACCTACGATTTAATTCGGCAGGCCGCCCGTCTTTACCAACAAGATGCAGCCATCGAATTTCTTCCCACCGCTGTACCAGATGAAGAAAGTGTGACTGTGAGCTACTCGCAGCTATCCGAAAAAGTTCACCAAACCGCCAATCTACTCCATTCTCTCGGTATTAATTCGACAGATACCGTTTCATTGCTATTACCCAACCTTCCTGAAACGCATTTTGCACTCTGGGGTGGACAAGCCGCGGGAATCGCCAGCCCTATCAATCCGTTGCTGGAACCGGAGCATATCGCCGAGATCATGAATGCCACCAAAGCTAAGGTATTAGTCAGCCTTGGGCAGGATCTCAGTGAGGAGATTTGGGAAAAGGTTGCGCAGGTCATTAAGCAGGTTCCAACCTTGAAGGCACTGCTGCTAATCAGTAAAAAACCGGTTAGCACCCTATCCATACCTTCCGGCATTAAGGTAGAGAATTTTGTATTGGCTATTGCCCAACAGCCAAATGACCATTTAATTAGTGGGAGAACTATTCAAGGCGATGAAATTGCCAGTTACTTCCACACCGGAGGGACAACCGGGCGGCCTAAAATTGCACGCCTGACCCACAGCAATATTGCGTTTGTCGCACAGCTGAGTGTGGACACGACATCGAGTAAGGGGCGATTTGCTACCCTCAGTGGCCTTCCTCTGTTTCACATTTTCGGCACTGTGGTCGCCGGCATTGGCACTCTGCTCGCCGGCCGCACGATTGTTATAATGACCCCCTCAGGTTTTCGCTCCCCCAATGTGCTCCCCAACTGGTGGCATCACGTCGCCCGCTTCCGTGTACAGGGCTTTGGCGCCGTGCCCACTATTCTCGGCATCTTGATGCAAATCCCTGTGGGCGACAATGACATCAGCTGCCTGACAGATGTTGGCTGTGGGGCCTCGCCTTTACCCGCAGCGCTTAAGAGTGCGTTTGAGGAAAAATTCAATGTGACGGTAAGTAACGGCTATGGCATGACAGAGTCCAGCTGCCTGCTGGCCCGCCCCCCAACAGATATGCAAGCACCCGAGGGCAGCGTCGGCCGCCGCCTCCCTTATATGGAAATGAAAATTGCCGAACTGGATGGAAACCGGCTAGTGAGAACCTGTAACACCGGTGAAGTCGGTATTGTACTTGCACGGGGGCCACATATTTTTTCAGGCTATCTCTCCGAAGAGGATAACGCCAAGGCTTGGGTTGACCACAGTTGGTTTAATACTGGCGATATGGGATATGTCGATGGCGATGGCAATCTTTATTTGACCGGGCGAGCCAAGGATTTAATCATTCGTGGCGGCCACAATATAGATCCAGCCTTGATTGAAGAGCCACTAAGCCGTCACCCCGCCGTGGCTATGGCTGTTGCCGTTGGCCAGCCCGATGCCTATGCCGGTGAGGTTCCGGTGGCCTACGTCACTCTATACCCGTCCGAAAATCCACCCACAGAAGAGCAGCTTATCGACTACTGCCGCACCCAGATTTCTGAACGTGCAGCGATACCCAAGCGGGTAGAGATTATTGATGAAATTCCCCTAACCGCAGTAGCCAAGGTATTCAAACCCGCATTGCGCAATCGCGCTACCGAATATGTTATTGGCCAGGCACTTCAGGAAAAAAATATATCTGCAGAGTTTTCTGCCCGTTTTGATAGTGCCCTGGGCCAGGTTGCAAAAGTTCGTCTGGAAAAACCTTCAGCTAAAACGGTAGCAGAGGAGGCATTGGAAAACATTCCGGTAGCGCTGGAGTTTGATTAAGCGCGGACATTTACTACTGCTCACAAAACAATAATCAGTCACTGGGAAAACTGACAATGCCACAAGCTTATATCTATGATGGCGGCCGAAGTGCTTTTGGTCGCCATGGAGGTAGCCTTTCCAGTATCAGGCCAGACAATATGCTCGCGCATGTCATTAAAGCACTGGTTGAACGTAATAATTTCGATCACAAGCAATTTGAGGATGTGATTGCCGGAAATACCAATCAGGCCGGTGAGGACAGTCGTAATATCGCTCGCTTTGCCGGGCTAATTGCAGGTCTGCCGATCTCCACCGGTGGTATTACGGTAAACCGCCTATGTGGTTCAGGCTTATCTGCCGTTGCCGATGCAGCACGTTGCATCAGGGCCTCGGAAGGTGATTTGTTCATTGCCGGTGGTGTTGAATCCATGAGCCGTGCCCCCTTGGTCCTCTCCAAAGCAAGCAGCCCTTTCGATCGCACCCAGCAACTGGCGGATACCACTTTGGGTCCGCGCTTCACCAATCCCGATATTGTTGCAGAATTTGGCAGCCATACCATACCGCAAACTGCAGACAATATCGCCGTAGACCTCAATATTCAGCGGGAAGAGTGCGATATCTTTGCACTAGCTTCACAAGCAAAATATGAAAGCGCGCGTATTGATGGCTTTTTTATTGATGAAATTATCCCTATCGAGGTGCCACAGGGCAGAAAGCAACCACCCCGCCTTATCGATACTGATGAACATCCCCGCCCCGATACCAGCCTGGAGCGCCTGCAAACACTACGCCCATTGTTTGAAGACGGCGTAGTGACTGCCGGAAATGCTTCCGGAATCAACGATGGTGCCGCAGCACTCATTATTGGCAGCCAGGAAGCCGGCCAGGCCGTAGATCTCAAGCCCCGCGCACGTATTCTCGCCAGTGCTATTGCGGGAGTGGAGCCAAGAGTAATGGGTTTAGGCCCGGTCCCGGCTACCCGTAAGGCATTGGCTCGTGCAGGCTTGAGCCTGGGAGATATGGATGTCATGGAGTTTAACGAGGCATTTGCTGTACAGGCCATGGGCTGCCTGAAATTGCTCGAGATTGATTACGAGGACTCCAGGGTTAACCCCAATGGTGGTGCAATTGCAGTTGGGCATCCGCTCGGCGCCAGCGGAGCCCGCATTCTACTCACAGCATTACGCCAGCTGGAGCGTAGCGGCGGGCGCTACGGGTTAGCCACCATGTGTATTGGTATTGGCCAGGGAATCGCAGTGATAATAGAGCGTATATAAAAACCGGCGAGACCCTCTAGGAGAAACCATCTAATAGTCATTTAAGATCTGGAGATAACAATGTCTACCGTAAATTATGAACTTATTGGCGATATTGGTGTTATTCGACTTAACAACCCCCCTGTCAACGCGCTTTCCCACGGGCTGCGCGAAGGCATTTGGGGAGCGATCAAGAGTGCCCAGGAAGATGCCTCTCAGGCACTGGTTTTGATATGTGAAGGCCGCACTTTTATTGCTGGTGCAGACATCACAGAATTTAGTAAGCCTCCACAGGCACCTGCCTTATCTGAAGTGATTACCGAAATCGAAAACTCTCGTAAACCGGTGATTGCAGCTATTCACGGTACCGCATTGGGCGGGGGCTTTGAGGTGGCACTGGCTTGTCACTATCGCTGTGCCCTGGCATCTGCCAAAGTCGGCCTGCCTGAAGTTAAATTGGGGTTATTGCCTGGGGCCGGTGGTACTCAACGCACTCCACGTCTGGCCGGCGTTGCGGCTGCATTAGAAATGATCACCAAAGGTGCCCCAATCCCGGCCGCGAAAGCCAAAAGCATGAAGCTGATCGATCACGTGGTTGATGATGATCTATTCGAAGGGGCCCTCGCCTTTGCTCGCGAACTAATTGACCAGAAAGCCCCACCACGCAGAGTCCGGGACATCACAATAGATCCTGCCAGTATTCCAGAGGGCCTGTTCGAGGATTTCCGCCAGCGACTGGAAAAAAGAGCACCTGGTCAACTGGCCCCACAGAATATTGTCTCCTGTGTGGAGGCAGCAGTGAAGCTGCCATTCGATAAAGGGCTGGCTAAAGAGCTGGATCTATTCATCGAATGCCTACTCTCAAGTCAGTCCGCCGCCCTGAGGCATATGTTCTTTGCCGAGCGACGTGCGACAAAAGTTCAGGGTCTCTCCAAAGATACCCCTATCAGAGAAATAAACAGTATTGGCATTATTGGCGGCGGCACGATGGGGGGAGGTATCGCCATGAATTTTGCCAATGCCGGTATCCCAGTCAAACTGCTAGATATCGATCAAGCTGCCGTAGAACGTGGCCGAGCAGTAATCGACAAGAACTACAGTATCAGTATGAAAAAGGGGAAGATTACAGAGCCCCAAAAAACACACTGCCTCTCACTAATCCAGGGCACCACTGACTATTCCGACCTGGTAGAGGTAGACCTCGTTATCGAAGCTGTGTTTGAGAATGTAACGCTTAAAAAGGAAATTTTTTCCAAGCTGGACCAATACTGTAAACCCGGCACCATTCTCGCAACAAACACTTCCTACCAGAATATCGACCAGATCGCCGCTGCTACCAATCGGCCAGAAGATGTTATCGGCTTACACTTTTTCAGCCCCGCCAATGTTATGAAACTTCTAGAAGTCGTTCGTGGCTCAAAGAGCGCCGACGATGTTATTGCTACCGCAATGCGGTTGGCAAAAACTATCAAGAAAGTTCCCGTGCTGGCCGGAAACTGTTATGGGTTTATTGGCAACCGGATGCTGCGGCCCTATGCCCGTGAAGCGCAACTCTGTTTGATAGAAGGAGCCACCCCGGAGCAAATAGATACCGTAATGCAATCCTGGGGCATGGCCATGGGGCCCATAGCGGTTGGAGATTTGGCCGGTCTCGATATTGGCCACAAGGCCCGCGAGGGCCTGAGCGAAGCAGAAAAAGGCGACCCCAAAACCTACTGCATTGCGGATGCTTTAGTAGAGATGGGACGCCTGGGCCAAAAGAGTGGAGCCGGTTATTACCGCTATGACCCAGAAACTCGCGCTCGTACCAGTGACCCCGAAGTCGAAGCAATGATAGAGGCTCAAGCCAAAGCGTACGGGATAGAGCGGCGAGAAATCTCTGATAAAGAAATTCTTAATCGCCTTACTTTCTCTCTAATTAATGAGGGAGCCAGGATTCTGGAAGATGGAATAGCCCAACGTCCCAGTGATATTGATGTTGTGTATGTTTATGGCTATGGTTTCCCCCCCCATCGTGGCGGCCCCATGTTTTACGCAGATAGCATAGGCTTGAAAAAGATCTACGATACTATTTGCACATTCCGTGACCTACATGGCGAAGCCAACTGGACTCCTGCACCATTGCTCGTCCAACTGGCAAAAGAAGGTAAAACATTTACGGACTGGACAGACGATCAGCGATAGTATTCGCTTCTCAAGGGTAACCGGTAAAAGTACCGGTTACCCTTTTTGCCAAAGTTGAGAGATTTTTAGTTGGCAGCACAATGATAAGGCCTGATACGTTAATAGAATCGAAACTACGACCGAGCCAAATGCGTCTTAATGAGCTGCAGCTCGAACAGTCACCAGAACCGCCAGATCACCACAAAGCGATCCAAGCCAGGGTTAAGAGAAACAATTGGAAAGGCATAGGTTACGCACTGGCCACCGCTATGGTTGCCAGTACAGCCGCCGCAGCCAGTAAATGGATATCACCCGCGGTACCAGTACCTTTAATAGTTCTCAGCCAATACAGCATCTGCTTACTATTACTTATTCCCTGGCTGGTGCGCCAGTCACCCCAACAGCTCATAACACAACACTGGAAAACCCATTTACTGCGCGGCTTTGCAGGCTGGCTCTGCTTCTTTTCCTACTTTTATGCACTCAGCCGTATTTCATTGATGGAGGCAGGCTTACTGCGCAATGCCGCCCCTATTTTTGTTCCGCTTGTAGCCTGGCTTTGGGCGCGTGCACAGATTCCCGCCACAAGCTGGCTACCCATTGTGCTTGGGCTACTTGGTATCGCACTGATTCTTCAACCTGATATCCATGGTATCAGTAGTGGCCACGCCTTCGGCTTACTGTCAGGTATTACTCTAGCTGCCTCTATGGTGGGCACACGTATTCTGTCTCGCACTGATAAGCCGAGTCTTATTTTGTTTTACTATGTCCTTATCTCATTTATGTGCAGCCTTCCCCTGGGTATCTACTACTGGCAATCAATACCTAGCTGGACTATTCCCTACCTGGCTTTTAATGGGGTTTCTGTTTTATTAGCGATATGGCTCTATACCAAAGCTTATAGTTATGCAAAACCCAGTGTAGTTTCACCAATCAGCTATTTTGGAGTGGTTATTGCGGGCATTTTTGGCTGGCTGATATGGCAACATCTACCTAACACAATTGCGATGATAGGAATTTGTATAGTGGTCACAGCAGGCCTGCTCACAGTGTATTTCTCCACCCAGCAGGCTGCCCGAACGCACCCTGTTCCTAACTAATTTCCCAAAAGGTAAGTCGAAATGAGCTGGCAAAATAAAAAACAACCACCGTTTAATGATCATTTGGGTGTGAAAATTGATGAGTGGCAGGAAGGCCGTGTAGTGATCAGCGTAACCGTACTTCCTGAGCATTTGAATAGCCACGGAGTACCCCATGGGGGATTTATTACAACGTTAATTGATATTGCCGGTTCCTACTGTGGTCTCTACTGCCCATACCCAAATCGTCGGCGTAAGTCCCTCACGCTTTCATTAACAACCAATTTCACCGGTCTAGCCAAAACCAACCAGTTAACCGCCATAGGTAAGTTGACCAGCTCGGGGCATAAAATCTTTTATTCCTATACCGAAGTTTATGACAGTGTAGGAACCCTGCTTGCAACTGGCCAGATGACAATGCGCTACCAAACTGGTAGTGAAATACTAGAGGGAGAAGCTATTGAAGAGCATCCTGCAAAAACACACCACAGAATTAAAGTGTGAAGCCCTCAACTGACTAACAGCTGTCATAATAAGGTCTCGGGTTTTCAGTAACTAACCCCTAATATGTTAAGCGGCTAAATACTCCCCTTAAACTTAACCAAAATTAGTGGCCAAGTAACTCCGCATTAGTCGGGTACTTTTTAAGGAGTTCAATAAGTTTTTTAGTGCCGTCTACAGTCTTGAGGCTGGCAAGCGTTCTTCGTAAAGCTCTTATAGTTGCAATATCTTTCGAGTTGAGCAGGACTTCCTCACGGCGAGTACTGCTTTTAGCAATATCCAAGGCAGGGAAAATTCGCTGTCTCGCAACTTCCTTTGACAATACTACCTCCATATTTCCCGTACCCTTAAACTCCTCAAATATCACCTGGTCCATTCGGCTTCCGGTATCCACGAGTATCGTTGCCAGAATCGTAAGTGATCCACCATCTTCAATCTTTCTCGCAGCGCCAAACAGCTTTCTGGGTATCTCCATAGCCCTGGCATCTATCCCACCTGACATTGTACGTCCCCTACCACTCTGCTGCGCATTATGCACCCGTGATAGCCTTGTCAACGAGTCAACCACAATCATTACATCCTGGCCTTCACCGGCTTCCTTACAGGCCCTATCAAGGAGTTCATTAGCTGCCCGCACATGCTCTTTATAGCTATGATCAGAAGAGGAAGCATAAACTTCCGCCGGTACACTTCGCTTGAAGTCAGTAACCTCCTCTGGCCTTTCATCAATAAGCAAAGCGTACAGCTTTATTTCGGGGTAAGCCTTCCCCACTGCTTGGCAGATATGCTTGAGGATAGTTGTTTTGCCACAGCCCGGTGGGGCCACAATCAAGCCCCGTTGCCCCTTGCCAATTGGCGCAATCAAATCCATCGCCCGCACCGTAAGTTGCTGAGAACCTGACTCAAGGCGAATAGGTTCAGATGGATTAATAGCTACGCCATTTAAGAACCGCTTCTTTGTATCAGAAGTATCTTCTTGCTTTTTATCAACCTTTTTAGGTTCCGTATTTCTTTTTACCTTTAAGGATAATATTTTTCTAGACATAATATGCGCTTTACAAATCATTCCCCATTGGGGAGCACTTTAACTTTTGAAACAAAAATACAGAGAACCAGATTTTCCTGATCCTCTATGTTTATCGACACGAAACCACTCTAAATACAAGTTAAGTAAAGCAGGGGCTTATATATTATTTATCATTCTCCATGGCAGAAAGAAACTGATCGATCACCTGATTAAACTCTCTGGGTCTCTCCCAAAACATCATGTGTTTTCCCATATAAACAGCAGTGGCAGACGGTGTATTGGCCTTAATCCATTTATCCGCAACACTTTTAACTTCCTCTCTCACAACATACAATAGGGGCAATTTACCTTCCAATGCTACAAGATCATCACTATAGTCCAGGTAAAACCCGGTCGCGTTGGTAATTGAAGCGACACTACTAGAGGTCTGATTAGCAATCTGGGTAACCCAGGCAATATTTTCCTTTGAAGGGTTTTCAAGCATCCATTTCACAAATTCACTAATTACATTATCTCGATCTTCTATAATGCCCTCAGTAAATGAGCGTGAATAGCCGTCCGAATCATCATTTAGATACCAAACCCACTCATCACGGCTTGCTCCCGCTATATCTGGTCCAGTATCAATCATGATCATCGCTTTCAGTTTATCGGAACCAAACTGATTCAAATAGGCCAATTGCTCTGTTACGCCATATGACCAACCTGCCAAGATCACGTTGTCTATATCCAATGTCTCTATTAACTTAGCCAGGTCTCTAGCATGTTGTTGATAGGTGTGCCCCTCGACGGGCTTTGATGATTTGCCCTGCCCACGGGGATCATATGCCAGCGCACGGTACTTTTTAGAATCTTTAAAGTGGGCAAGTTGATGCTCAAAAACGTCTGCCGACATCATCCAGCCAGGAATAAAAATAATGGCAGTATCGCCACTCCCCGATTGTTCATAATAAATAGTGAGGTCTTTATCTATCTCGACTTCTTCTGCAGCCACATTAACCACAGATAAACCAATCCCAATAAAGACCATTCTTAAGAAGTTTCGCATTTTCAATACTCTTCCTCACTCCCAATCACGTTGTTAAATCGTCACCCCAATGAAAATTGGGGCATTAAAGCCTGGTAACTTTCTACCGTCAAATTAACTGACTTACTAAGCTGGCATCACTTCAAACTGGCTTGAATAATTAACAATTCCACCTCTTTCGATAAGTCATTAACTAATCCATGGGTTCCAGCTATTTTATTTAAAATTATACCTTCAGCGGAAGCTCGCATCTTCTCGCCCTCGATAGTCAAAGTGCCTTTAGCTTTAAAAATGATATACATCTCCTCAATATCACAATGGGCAAGCTCACCCACAGAGCTAAACCGCGGCATCACAACAGGAATAGCAAAATCTCATGCTCTATTAAAATCTCTGCATTTAAGGGCTTGATATATTTCTACGCCACCCTCTCCGACGTGCCTCTCCTATTCAACTTCTTATTGCACGAACAAAAATCAAAAGTCATTTATTTTTCTGATAAAATTGCGTTTCTAAAGATCTCATTTACTCAGCACCTCCTGAACCCCCTACACCCCTCTCGCACCTTTATGTACTTTAATATCAACTAAAGTATACTAGACGCTCTCTCTCAACAAGTTTACAACCCAATTATGTAAAGCATCATGATCTGAACGAGGGTGCCATGCGGCTATAACATCAAACTCTACAGGCTTGTTTTTCAGATTAAGAATGGCAAGGTTTGAATCACTTGCTACCCGATTAGGTAAAAAAGCAAGCATATCTGTTTTCTTGAGATATTGTGGAACCGTGGTAAAACATGGCGTAGACATAACAACATTTCTACGCAAACGGTGCCTTGCAAACCAACCATCAATAATTCCTGCCGCACCAGACTTAAGCGGAGATGCCATAAGATGCGGCTCGGAAGCTATTTCCTCCAAACCTAGCTTCTTCTTTACCAGAGGCGAACTCTTTGCCGTAACGCAGACATAGTAATCAGTAAATAACGTGATAGAGGAGTACAGCTCAGAATTTATATCCGAATCTGCAACGATTAAATCCACCTTGGCTTCACTCATTAACTCTTCCAGTCTGTCTGTAGCAATATCCCGTATTACCACTTTCAAGTTGGGAGCTAACGCTCTGAGTTTAGGCAATAAGCTGGGAAGCACCACTTGCTGGGAATAATCTGTCGCAGCGATGGTATAGGTTTGCGCTATTTTAGCTGGGTCAAAAACTGATGGCTCCAGCAATTTATCTAACCCTTGGAGGATCGTATCAACCTTTTCTCCTAAGTTTATTGCTGTCGGCGTTGGAATTAGTCCATTGCTTTTCCGGAGAAAAAGTTCATCACTAAAAATATCTCTCAATTTTTTTAAATGTTCACTGACAGCTTGCTGAGTAAGGCCGATCTGGCTTGCGACACGAGATACACTTCTTTCAGATATTAATGCCTGGAATATTCGGAGTTGCTTGACCTCCAATCGATTTATTTGGTTCACACTTGTATCTCTTACAAATAAATACTGTTTAACATTGTATCACAATAAAACTAGCATTCTCCTAGTAATTGAGCAGCATCGCATTGCAGCAAATAGCAAATTCTTCATATAAAACAGGTACTTAGAGTGAAAAATGTTATCCTCATTGGCGCACAAGGTAAAATGGGACAGGCCGCATTAACAGGGTTAAGCAGCCACAGGGTTATCACAGCAAGTCGCTCGGGCAAGGGATGTGACTATCAGGTTGATATTACTGATGAAGAGTCTATCAGACGACTGTTTGAGACAGTGGGTGACTTCGATGCTGTCGTAAACACCGTTGGTTTCTGTGAATACGCAGACTTTGTCGATATGACTGAGCAGCAATGGATGACAACGGTAATGAGCAAGATGATGGGGCAAATCAATCTTGTAAGAATAGGTCAAGAGTATATCGCCGATAAAGGATCCTTTACGCTAATATCCGGCATTCTAAACATAAAGCCGATCCCCATGGCAATTGCCGATGCAACAACCAGTGGAGCAATTGATACCTTTGTCAAATGCGTTGCTTATGAACTCCCCAGGGGGATTCGAATCAATGCGGTTAATCCGACGGTATTGGAAGAAGCCTGGGATGTCTACGGTGACATGATGCCAGGCTTTGAGCCCGTACCGGGGCACTTGGTCGGAAAAGCTTTTGAGCGTTCTGTAGATGGATTTATAACTGGCGAAGTAATCATCGTCGATGCCTAGCCTGGGGGGGTACCCCCCCTTCCCTGTGTGAAGGATTTAGATATAATCATAGAGCAGACTCCCTAAAATTTCTTTAGGTGTCCTTAGCGGATTGATAGAGTTTATGCTGCTACGAATCTTCTACTAGAAACTTATGGTAACTATAAAAGATATCATTCATTTTCAGATATCTCACATTAGCCTTAATATATTCCCACCTGTCTAGACTCAGGCATTGCTAATTGTTATACCGCCTTGATCCCCAAGAGATAACATCCAATTAATTACTTCCATACCGAAAAAAGACTTCCACCCAGATCTTAAGAAATCGACATACAAATCCCATAAGTCGTAAAGTATCTGCTCTGGGTAGGGAGGCAAAATCTTTCACCACTTTGGCATAGATACCTGCCATATCTCACTCACAGACGGCTGTCATAACCTCCCTATTTGCAACAGATATTCCATACGAAGGAGCTATTTTCAGCTCCTTTTTCTGTGCCCTGATCAAAGCTGCGAGATAAACCAAGATAGCAACTACTACAAATGTAGCTACAACCTCACCAATTGCTCTTAAGGTATTCCATAACATTCATATATTTAACCTCACGCATATCCCCAACCTAATTCATTGTCAGCTAATGGTGTATACATCAGAACATCAAAAAAGTAGTATTCTAATCGACATATACTTGGCAAAATACGACACAGTATTCTATCAACCAGAATAGGCCAATTTAAAAATTGGCCGAGAAACCATTACTAGAATTAAATCAAACATCAAGCGAGATTAAATCTTTCTTTGATTGACTAAGGTGAGGGATAACTTTTTTGTGTAGCGTCACAACTTCACGATACTGGTTTAGCAAAAAATTATCCCAATATTTTTGATTATAAAAGCTTAAAATTTGTTTTCTACCAAATCTACCGAGCGCTGCAAGCCTCTCATCATCATTGATAATGGTATTAATATCCTGAAATAACCTGCCAGAAATATAATCTTTTTCACCAACACCACCAAAATTTGAATAGGCCCCCCTGTACCAGTTTTCCTCATCTATAATGCCAATATAACCCTTAGAACCGATAGCAATTACTGGCTTATTACTTCCCATACAGTCTAGAGCACTCCTTCCGGGAGCTATAACTAAGTCTGCCGACTGATAAAGGGTGTTTAACTTATCTTCCGACTGCCATCCTAAAAAGGTTATACATTGACGATCAAGATTTTTGTTCAAAGTATTTGCGGCAGATATCAACTCATCTCTCTCCGAGCCATCACCAGCTACTATCCATTGCCAAGAATCCAACCCCTTCTTACCTTGATCCTTCCAGGCATCTATAACGCATTTAATTATAAATTTTTTATCCGGCCCCATTCGACACGTAAAAACAATTATTCGATCATCCTTCCTGATTGGGCTAGAAATCAAATCCCTTAAAAGGCCTACCTTATCCTCTTTACTGATATGGTCACAATAAAAAATATCGGTATTCACTGCATTTGGATATACCAATATTTTATGAAGATTTTCGACTCGCTTTTTTACAAGATGATCCCTTACACCAAGGCTAACGCAGTAAATACGACTAAAATCCTCACAATCATCTTCCAAAGAATCGGTATACTTACCGTGAATTGTTAGAACTATGGGAATATCTAATATTTTAGCAATACGCTGCCCGATCTCCCTAGAAGCAAAGGGATGTGTATGTATAAGATCGAAATCATAATTCTCAGCAATTCGATCGGCCGATGCAAAAGGACTTCTAAAATCGTCTTCAATAACTTCTATGCCATTACTGCGACATTGTTGAGCGAAAGGGCCAGGTTTGCACAATATAGTACAGCGCCACCCTTCATTGACAATTGCTCTTGCTTGAGCATATACATGAGAATGAAGTCCACCCAGTGGCGCCATAAAGTAGACAGGGATAAGGATATGCACTACCACCCTCCAAATATAATTAAGATTAACCTTTCAACACATACCCATTCATTATTTGAAATTTTAAATAGAACACTTTATAGCCTCACAATCAAGCAAAACTTGATATATGAAGATACATTGATTTCAGCCTCCTCTAATGCTGAAAAAAGTAAAACTATACCTTAAGCAAATAATTTTTAGATCAATTTCAAGTCAGTAAAATTAAAAATGAATTTTAGGATACACAATAAACATTGCTTACGACATATAAAACAGCACCAATCTTTTAATAAAAAATGTCAATCTATTATCTTTGGCGTAGTTCGTGCACTATGAAATCTCTTTTTAAATCCAACCAAATAAATTTTACTAATTTTCCGTCCAGCATCTGAAGCATATATCCCCGCACTCAACACAATAGTTGCACCAATCAGTGTGAGCTCATCTGGCAGCTCGTCAAATAAAATAAAGCCTATTACAATAGCCCAAAACAACGAAGTATAGCTAAAAGGCTGTAAAGTTGAAGCCTGAGCATAGGTAAGAGCTTTAATCAACAAATAATGACCCATTGCACCAAGCAGCCCATTAAGTATTAATAGTTGCCAGCCAATCGACGTCGGCTCTACCCAGTTAAAGGGAGCAAGTCCACCAAATACAATGAGACCTATAAGGGCCGTATAAAAGACTGTTGTAGCGGAACTATCAAATTGGCTGACGCGGCGAGAAAGGACTTGATAGGATGCCCATAAAATAGCTCCACTGATCGGCATGACAACATACCAGCTCATAACACCCAATCCAGGGCGAATGATAATCAAAGCACCTATAAAGCCAATAACAACGGCAATCCAGCTTCTTCGGTCTACCTTCTCCCCAAGAAACAATCCAGCCATTAGTATGGCGAACAATGGGGCCATTGCAGCGATAGCATGGACATCAGCTAATGGCATCATGCTAAAGGCAAGTATAAATACCGTAACCTCAACCACAAGTAAAAGCGACCTTAAAACTTGAGTACCCCAAATATTACTTCGAACTTGCTTAAGATCACCTTTGAGTGAAGCTATGAGCATTACAACAATAAAAAAAATTGCAAATCGAACAGCCATAATTTGCACAATAGGATAGGTTTGAACAAGTAGTTTACCGGTTGCATCCATACCAGCTATACAGAGCATAGCTGCAATACTGAGAAGTATTCCTCGACTGCTTTTTACCTTCAATTTTCTATATCCATCAATAAAAATTAATACCCAAAAGAAAACACTTTCATCCAACACCCTCCCATACAATTTCAACCTTTTAAAACTACACCAAGAAAGTCACGAACAAAATGTATTAAAAATTATATCTAGCGATCACCAACTTAAAACATCAACAGATCACCTAGCAAGCTTAGGGAGAGCTATTTTAATGTAGATACCACCTTTACTCAGGTTATACGAAATTTTTCATATTACCTCAAATTTTGAACCCAAGTAAACCATATCCTAGCTCTCAGCATTTTATTAGTTTTGTCGAACTTTTAAACAGTAAAAGAGGCAATTTTACCAAGGCCAAACTCTTTGGTTTTTCACTTGAGAAATTACTGAACTGGCGCATCACAAAATTCAACCCCCTTATTTTCGTGCAAATGGGACACTTTGCTTTTACTACACTCTTGATAAAACAGCCTAACACATACTCTTTGAAAAGCGACGTCTGCCCTAGAATACTGAGATGGACCGTTTTAAATTAAATGCCTCCACCTGAGACACTTAGCTCAACCTAGATCGTAAGCATTTTTTCTTTATGTGTAGACATAAGGCGACACAATCACACTTGATTTTGCAATGTTAAACAATCCTTGAGTATCAACTCTTTTTTCATGTTATTTTAAAACTCAAAATGTTCTTCCGAGAGCTGTATACCAGTTTTTACCTGCAAGCATTTCGCCTGCCTCTATTAAATACCGGATATCTTTAGTATCAATATATTTCTGACATAAACCTCCAATCTCACTATTTTTCAATTCATCTGGAAGTTTTCCCCAATCTCTTAGGTCATTATGTACTAGGGAGTAAAAAGCAAATGTGATCGCTCTCCAATCTTCTTTATTGGATTTCATCAGGTAAAGATTCTTTTCCATGGGTAAGTTTTATACATAACGCTCGCAGCACAAGAAAAAACGAAGGCATAAAAACTGCAAACGGCATCATCGCGCCCCACCTTCTTCCTTCCTTCCTTCATGTTCTTGTTCACCTCCAAGCTATAGAAAAAAGCAATGGACCCAACTGCCAACGCGGTGATACCAGATATTAAAAATAAGATGTAGCTGACTAAGGCTATTCCTTCTGTACTCATGATCACCTATCGCCTGCTGGACAGGCGGGAAAGCTGCACAGCGATTTGGAAGTCCAAGATACGAAGTGGCCAGTTGTGCTTGCGTTTGTTATACATTTTCATCATCCGGGCCATACATATCAAAATCTACTTCAACTCCACGCTGCCCCAACGCAAGCAGCGCTTCAGAGCTTATACTTATACCCGCCATCGAACGCTCCATGAAGAGACCACAAAATAAATCTAACCTATATTTCTCTGAGAGTTTTTTCCAAACTTCTAAATCATGAGTCAGCTTATTTAGAATTTCGAATATTTGAGAATCTAAATCACCTGGCACTTTTTCATTAGCTTCAATACGCCACATTCCAGACCTTGCTATGCGTGGTTTTCCACTACGCATCCACGAAAATGGCTCACCTTTAATCATCTTCGCTGTAGGCTCACCGCCTAATAACTCACTGATTTCTTCAGGTAATAATTCATCTCCGATAACCCTCAAGCTTGCTTTAGTTTTTGATAGAGTCGCCATGATTTTATGTATATCTAACACCCCAAGATGGGGCAATAACAAGTGGGCCATAATACAGAGCGGAGTGACGGGAGCCCACGTATAATTTTCCCGCTTACTTGGTTTGTTAGCTGCTCTTCGCCAAGGCCAATTTAGTGCCAAATCCAATAAATACAACACCCGTAATAGAGTTTAACCAAGTTTTGAATTTAGGGTGGCTGGTAGTATTTTTTACCTTGGTTAAAGTGAAGACCATAGCCGAAAACCATACAACATTAACCAGTGAGTGTGCAGTAACAAGAGAGTATGCACTGAAAGCACTGCCATCTACGGGAATAAATTGCGGAAAAGCAGCGAGATAGAAGATTGATACTTTAGGGTTAAGAGTATTAGTTAAAAAGCCTTCAAAAAAAGCCCCTTTTATAGATGTTGGCTTTATTTGCAATACTGCCTCTAAGTTATTTTCAGCTATGCTTTTACTTATAGCATTTCTAAGCGATTTTAACCCCAACCAAATTAAATATGTTGCGCCCAGCATTTTAAAAACAAGAAAGGTGTTTGCAGATTGCACCAAGAGAATAGATATGCCAAATATGGACAGCGTACCATGTACATAGAAAGCAGCCACGAACCCCGCGATATTGGCTAGACCAGCTCGGTGCCCTGACAAAGGAACCGTTTTCGTTATGAGGAATCCATTAGGCCCAGGAGAAATCACGAGCAATGTTGCCACAGCAATAAACGTAAAAATATTGTTCCAATCCATTTCAATTCTCCGAGAAAAAGTAAATGCTAAATAGCAGCTAACGCCCAAAGCAGCAACGCGCTTTAGCGCGTCCAGACCGGAGGGCGATGCTGCCTTTGCCTGTTAAGCGCTTTGCCATTGTTCAACTATCTGATTGTATTTTTCGTCTGCTTTACCCTCTGTATCATCGCACGAAAAGTAGACAATACTAAGAGCGCAATACTCACCCGTATGATTCTTTATTTTTTCCATTAGCTCTATAGCACGCTCAACGGGTAGTTCTTCGTTGGCTAGAAGTGCTGACGCAGCCTCTTTCACCTGAGGCAGAAGTTCATGAGAGAATCCTTTGCTCCAATGGTTAAAAAGTGTCTCTTTAGTCACCTTATTGACTTCACTAGGCGAACGAACTATTTCGTGAAGAACCATAAACGTGGCATTTGCTGATATGGTTCTTCCTTGTAAGATCAGCTCAATAGCTTTCTCTTTGTCATTGTATGGAAAGCTAAAGTCAATTGATTCTATAAATTCTTGTTCAGTCATAATTGACGCTTAACGCCCAAAGCAGGGGCGGCTTACCTTATACACTTTTTGTGTGAAAATGGGAGCGAAACGACCACGTAAAACATGCATGAGATAAGACGTCCCGCGGAGGCCCGAAGAGCCGTAGCCTAGCTGCCTGTAATTGTTATGCTGGGTTAGAACCACTGTACACCGCCTTTTTTCCGCAATTACCTTTCGGGTCCTGAGAGAGAGTTGAGAGCGTTACTGCTTCAGAATATTCCTGGCTGTACGTTACTGTTGAAATTAAGCCGTTTTTATGAGGCTTGTACTCTAGATTGGTCCGAATAAGGTGCCTTCCTGTATCCAAGGAATACGAAAACGATACCCATTTAAGTGGCCAGCCTTCGACTTCATATGGAAAAGTAGCTACTAACTTGACCAATGGACCCCCACTTTGAGGCACTTCCTTAAACTTTACAGAGTTACTTTCAAATGAGCGCAAGTATGACGTGATAACTCCTGAAGATAAAGTACCTAAAATACCAACAAGGATTAATAAAAAAATTCTCTTCATTCTCAACTCAAGCGTAGCGTCCAAATAACCAGCAACCAGTGGCGAAGCCACGCTTTTGAATGGCTGACACCGTAAGCGCAAAGTTCACTTTCTTATTATTTATGATTACGTTTTGCAAGGATTTTTGACCAAATAAATTGAAGTAAGCTACGAATAGCGATGACTATGATAAATATTAATACTGACAGCCCCAGTGCAACGTTATCACTTACAATACCAGCATCATAGATAGGATCACTTTCACGCTCGATCTGTATAAAGAACATAATCCATAAGAAAAACCATGCAGCCAAGCAATAGGCTAGTAATTTCTTTCCCCATGGAATTACTAATGGTGCAAAGACCACTACTACGAATATGCCTAGAATCAAATATGCCATGAAGTCCATTTACACATAACGCCTCAAACAGCGGCAGATTTACAGCATCAAAGCTACGGAAAACTGCCCAGTCCTCGCAGTGGGCGGTGCTGCTCTAATTTATTATGCGCTAACTGCATACATTAGCCAAATACTCTCCAGCTGAGAGTCTGTTTTGTTACCAACATCTAAGATTGCAAAACTAAGTTCACCTTTGCTGCTTGAGTTAAGATATTATACGCGCTCACCAACAGTGATAAATATTGTGCCCTGCTTCATTTCTAGCTTTGCGTTATTTCAGCTTTCTTGGACATCAATTCTAGATTGCTTCCAGCCTGTTTCTCCAGATTCTAGAGCCTGGTTAAGCTCTAAAATTAAGCCGACACTCAGTAGTGGATGAACTTCCTTCATTTCAAATGTAATCTCTTCAGATTTCCATAGCATTTCAGCTTTCACAGAAAGTGGGAGAAGCAAAAGTAATAGTGCTGCAATTGTATTCATCATTTTCATAATTCTCTTGGTACCTAACGCCGCCGCTGTGCTTTATACACATCATTCAAGTCCATTTAAAGCCTCCGCTGCCTCCATATAATGGAGAAGCTTTGTGTACCCCTGCCAAACGGTTTTAACTCCAGGCTCACCATCGCCGCTCCGCCCCAGAAAGCCTCCAAGTCCTGCCAACATACGAGTTATATCTCTCATACTTGGAGCTTCATTGGGTGGGGAGGTTTTAGCTTGCATTATCCATATCATACGCCACTCTTTTTCAGAGTAGAATTTCGTACACGACGTATCAGGAAGCGTTCGTGCCCGTGTTGTCATGAAGTGTAGACGCCACCCAATAATCATATAGATTGCAATACAGTTCAACATTCGCTGCTCGGTTCTAAAGCGATTACTTTCTATCTGGCATCCGCCTTTCAGCACTCGAAAATAGGTTTCAATTTCCCATCGACTTCGATACCACTCAATAATGATCCTCGCTTGCTTAAAGTCCTCAACTGCAAGATCGGTCAGCAGCATCCATTCAATACCTTTTCCCCCTTCTGGTGGGCTTAATTCCTTAGCAAAGACTGCGTAGAGAGAAAGAGGTCGTTTTGATTTTCCTTTTCCCTGCAATCTTACTTCTGCAATGGATACACTGACCTTAGCTTCCCTTTCTGGCTGTCCATTCCTTTTGGGGATACCTACTGAGTATTTCCCGATGGACTTCTGCTTGGTCATATAGTCCCAAAGTAAAGTCGTATCTTCTCCTTCGATCTCTAAACTACGATTAGCCTTGGCTCGAACAATATAGCTTGCACGCCGCTGTTCATTTTGATCTTCAGCTAATTGAAACCACTCATGAATATCCCCCTCTCTATCCGCGATGCTCACAATCGTGGTTTCAGGGCAGCGCTCTTGTATCTCACAAGCTGATTCATAATGGTCTAGCCAGCGTCGACTCTCTTTATCTTGTATCGACTTGGTATAGCGAGAATTAGCACTAGATTCTTTATCTCGCTGCCACATGCTACCCTCAATAATGCCCAGATTATCTCTGGATGGTGTTATAGCGATAGAGGTATGTAGGAGCTGCTGATTAGTCTCTTTGCGTCGGAGTGTTCCCATTTCTTTGCTTTCTAAATCGGTAGCAAAATTTAGGAAAGTGGTATCCTGAGGGATAAGAACAACTGGTTGAACCTTGATTCTTTCAAGAGTGGCTGATTTATGGCCACTCATAATGGAGTCAAAGCTGACTTTATCATTTTCGATAAATCGATAGGCTGCAAAGGTTTCTGCCCAAGACTTGTTTGCACAGGGAATGCTACCCTTTGGGTCGGAACTTAAATTACTGAGAATATTGGACAAGCGCTTATTCAATCGTGTATCACCCATAACCTGATTTTTCACTTCGTCCCTGACCCAGTCCTGCATAATTATCTAGCCAAATTTGTAGCCCCTATAACGTACAAACTGTAACTCATTGATTTTTATAATAAAACTGAAAAAACTTGTGTATAAAACTTAGCGCCGCCGGCAGGGGCAGCTTACCTTGTGCACTTTTTGGTACTAAGCCAAACCATAGCACTATAAATAGGCTGATTGCCGTTTTTACGAATTGTAAACTTGATCATCCCTGACATGGCGGACACCAAAATTACTATGTATTCCATGGGTTCATATAACACTTAACGCCAATGTAATTTGCCGAGTGAAGCAACGCGTAACGAAGTCAAATTGACATTTTTGTTATGCAACATTGCCATGAACCTGGCTGGAGCTTGGTTTAAGCGCGGGCCAAATATAGTAGAAGAACGCAATAATAAGAAATAGACCAACCCACGGTAATAGCGATATAGCACCACTTAGATTTAGGGTTTGACCACCGTAAACCGTATATACGAGTACGCCGTTGGTCACCATTAATGCACCCCATAGGTATGCAGACCATTTTCTCAGAAATAGAAGACCAATACCTACAGTGACAAACCCGCAATACCTGAAGACAGTTGCTCCAATGCTAATAACTTGTTCACGTACTTCTGGAACTAGTAAGCCTAATAGATTTACTGCCCCGAGTAGTATGTATAGTGAGCCTGCAACTCTGGCTAAAACCGTTCTAGTTTTCATGGTGATTTATTCAAACTTACCTTTTTGCATAACGCCTGCAGAAGCGGCCGAAATGTAGCAGCGAAGCTGCGGAATGTAGGTCCAGCCCAAGCTTGCTTGGGCGTTGCTTGCTGCACTTGTATGGTTGTTCTTGTCCGATTCTGATGTTGAAAATCCTTTTCGCTAACGGGTAAATTGAGACCCACCTTCGGCGGCCACCGAAGGCCTTGTTTGTCACAGTTCGTTGCTGCGCCGGTTCATAAAGACCGTTAACAAGTATGAACGTGACAGACACTCACTAGGCATAACTCGAATAGTCATGTGGGCCTCGAGCCCGAATAGCAAGGCGGAGATAGCTTATCTTATGGAACCTCAAGAGATCAATGTCGGTATCGATACCAGCAGTAAACAACTCGATATTTATGTGAGATCTAATGGCCAATTCTTTAGTGTTACCAATGATAAAAATGGTATTAAGGATGCCATTAAACAACTACAACCTCTTAAACCTGAAAGAGTATTGATCGAGTCCACAGGAAGGCTAGAATTAGAATTTGTCTGTGCTGCTCATAAAGCGGGACTGCCGATAGTTGTTTGCAATCCTTCACAAGTAAGAAACTTTGCAAAGTCAGCGGGGCGGCTCGCAAAAACAGGTAAGCTGGATGCAATTGATATCGCACATTTTGGTGAAGCAATGAAGCCAAGATTGTCATCGATCAAACCAGAAAAACTAAGAAATATCAGTGATTTGCTGACGGTCAGGAACCAGTGCTTAGAAATGAGCACAATGCAAAAGAATCGCCTCAAGAGAATGCCTAAGTCTGTTCACAAGCCCATTCAGGCTATCTTAAAGGCCATCAAAAAAGAGCTAGAAGGAGTCGATAAGCAACTTGATAAACTTGTTAACAGCGTTGCCGAGTGGCGACAAAAACGAGATCTCTTATTAAGCGCTAAAGGAGTCGGCAATGTACTGGCTTACACGCTAATGGGCGAACTTCCTGAGCTGGGCAAGCTGAACCGCAAAGAGATTGCGGCACTTGTGGGTATCGCCCCGATGAATCGTGATAGCGGCAGCTTCCAGGGTAAGCGCTATATTCGAGGTGGACGACATCGTGTACGCACGGTTTTGTTTGTTTCTATGATGTCGGCAATACAATGCCACCCTAAATTAAAGCCAATGTATGAGCGCCTGGTCGCTGCTGGTAAACCAAAGAAAGTAGCCCTTATCGCATGTATGAGGAAGCAACTTACCATTCTAAATACGATGGTAAAAAACAACACTTACTGGGATGAGAAAATGGCTTAAATACTTGACAAAGGACCATAGTCACTTGTTAAATGCCACGCTCTACTACCTTGTTACTGACTATGAGTTCTTGTGCCTTTTTGAGCGCCTTTACTACTTTTACGCGCTTGGTTTCCTCGCGAAGATAAAGGGGGAGACGCTCATTCCACCGCTGAACCTCCCAGTGGTCTGCGGCGCCTATTTCTTCTCTTGTGCTACCAGGGTACTTTGTTTCGTAGTATGCCAGACACTCTGAAAGCTGGGCGACATTAAGAAATTGAAAAGTGAAGCCACATGCTTCAACGAAATACACCCAATTATCTCGGATGTTGTCGTAATCCGATCTAGGTTCGAAGCCCGGTGCTTCGCAGCCATACATGGCAGTACCATGATGCCCGTTAATATATTTTTCCTTCCAGATTGCCATAGCATTTAACGCCCCAATAATCGGCAGCCGAAGTGTAGCGTAGGCTGTCCGGTGGAAGCCCGAAGGGCTGAAGCGAAGTTCATTGGCTGGTTATGAGTGCACTGACCAGCAGCAACATCACAAATATTACAATACATAAAATAGATGCCTTATATTTTTTAGCCACGCTAGAACGTAACCGCAGAATTTCATCAGAGAAATTTTCTTGGCCAAACTTCGCCTTACTGAAAATGAAGATCCAATAGTAGTACGAACCATTTAATGCTGAAAAATATTTCCCATACACTTTCGGCCGCTCTTTTTTTATCAAAGTAATAAGTGCTTTACCAGAAGCTGTTGCCCAGAAGAAAAGTGCCACGCCCAACAGAAAAAACAATAATGCAATGATTAACATCGACCCACTCAATACTCATAACGCCCGCAACAAGGGCGGTCAATGCTAGGCACATTTTTTTCGAAACTGGGAGCGCAGCGACCCGCACAAAATGTGCATAGTGTTGGACGTCCCGCGGAGGTCCGAAGGACCGGAGCGTCCTGCTTGCGTTTGTTATACATAATTAGCTAACAGCTCCGGGAAGAAACTCAACAGCACAGCCGCCTCTCTCAAGAATATAGCCATCCAAATAGTAACCGACACCAGACTCTTCAAAGTAATAGACCTTGTCTCCGAACTCTATTTTTTCCTTGAATTCTTTAAGCGATTCATTTTCTCCGCCAACTGCTAGACCTAACTTTTTCTGTCTTTTTATCATATCCTCTTCAATCTCTGAAGCTAATATAGGGCCTATAATTTTTACTCCATCTTTTGCATATAAGTCTTCTAGCGATGGTTCAATTTCATTACATGCGCATGCTAGGTTGGTAGCCATAGCAAAAAAAGTAAGCGCTATCGATCTGACAAGAATCTTCATGATGTATAACGCCGCAAACATGGGCCGAAATGTAGCAGCGAAGCTGCGGAATGTAGGTCCAGCCAGCTATGCTTGCGAACGTGCTTTGCTTTGTTAGGCACCAGGGAATGACTCGCTAGCTGCCGACAGGAGCACTGCCCAGAGCTTGCTACGCAGATCGTCTAATGGCAGTGATTGTGAATAAACCACGAAGATTTCTCGATCTGCGTGCTCAGCACCGGATACGCCATCAATTGCGGAAAACCTTTCTTCTAGTCCATCAAATGACTCAGAGCCAAGATAATATTCAAGACCTTCATAAACAGAAAGGATGTAGACACCTTCTTCTCCTGCACCCTGCAAATTAAAGTGCAAGCTTTCTATAGAGGGTGGGTGATCGATTTCAGATCGGACGTCCAGATCTGCGCCCTCGGGTATTGACTCTGCCATAACTGTACTCGACACAAAAACCAATATTAAGATTAATACTTCTTTCATGCTTTATTCTGACTAACGCCCACGGCAGGGGCGGCTTACCTTATGTGCGGTTTGCGCGAAAATGGGAGCGCAGCGACCCGCGAAAAACGTGCATAAGGTAAGCCGTCCCGCGGAGGCCCGGAGGGCCAGCTTCACTGCCCGTGATTGTTATGTACACTTGGCACCCAGCTCGATCGGATGCTCCTTCAACCACTGTGCGTCATTTGCTTTGGTTGTGAAGTTCCACTGCGTTTCATGAGTAATACTACTATCTATGAGCAATTTCAGTGAGGCTACCCTTCTGCACTTAACACGATAGTAGCTGAGCACGTGAACGACATTGTCCAGATGTTCTCTGTTTAGAAGTTCTGGAGCGGCCCTGATTCCAATGCCGTTCTCATACACCAGTGGCTGATATTGACTCATTTCATCAGCAATAGCTGTTACCGAAATTGCTAGAAGTAGTGACAGTGCTAAGAATTTCATTTCAGTACATAACGTCTTACTAAACGGCAGCCGGAACATAGTGTAGGCTGTCCGGTGGAGGGCGCGATTTGTGCGCCCGGAAGGGACTTAACCCGCTTTTGCACACACCTAGTTGTTAGCATTTGATTTTATACTCAAATTCTTGAGGTGAAACATACCCAATTGACGAGTGCGATCTCTGATTGTTGTAGTAGCGCATATATTCAGTCACTGTCGTTCTTAGTTGTTGTGCAGAATCGAATACCTGGCGCTTAATACGCTCCGTTTTAAATTGGTGAAAGAATGACTCAATGAATGCATTGTCATTCATATTCTTCACGCGATTCATACTCTGACAGATCCCATATCGACGCAATCGCTCGCGATATTGGCCCGATAAGTACTCGCTGCCACGGTCAGAGTGAAAAATCAGCTCCGGATGATGTCCACGGTTTCGTACCGCCCTATCGATACTAGCCAGTGTCAAAGAGACATCCCTTCTATCACTCAGGGACCAAGAGACAACCCTCCTGCTGAAGCGATCCATGACTACTGACAAGTACTGCCAGCTGCCATCTCGGAGCTTTATATAAGTAACATCACCCACCCACAGCTGGTTCGGGCGAGTTAGCTTGATTCCCTCTATCTTACATGTGATCCCGTAAACATGTCTGTAAGTACCCGGCCTCGCCGTGTAGAGCCTCGATTTTACAGCCCTAAGACCATGATTTCGCATGATCCTTGCCACCCGTTTTTGACCAACTTTTATACCCCTCTTTTTCAGCTCCTGGGTGATCTTGGGACTACCATAGCAGCCATCATGTCGGTTGAAAATTGATCTTATATGTGCAAACAGCTCACTATCTTCTTGTCGACGTTCACACACGCCACGGCGGCGCCAAGAATTGTATCCATCACGGGTGACGTCATAGATCCGGCACATCATTGCGATACTGTGCTTCTCCCGGTTTTGATCTATGAACTCGAAGATTTCCCTTTTTGTTGTAAAGAGAATCGGATGGCTTTTTTTAAAAGGGCGTGCTCTTCCTGAAGCAGATTATGCTCCCGCTCCAGTTTCCTGAGACGCTTCAGCTCGGACTTTACCTCAGGATCTATGTTGATGCTTTTCTTCTTTGCCATGATCTGCCCCCGTCGCATTTCCATGCGCCAACGATAAAGCATCACTTCATGGATATCGAGAGCATCAGCCACGTGTTTTGCTAGTACACCGGGGATATCGGTTAGCGAAACCGCTGTTGCTTTAAAATCGTCATCGTAACGATTGTAGTGCTTTCTTCGTGCCATAAGACACCTCCTTACCAGTTAGGTGGAGGTGTGTGCAAAAGCGGGTTAGGTTCCGAGTGTAGTTAAGCGTTTTGTTATGTGCTTTTGGCATTTTTCCTGTTCAGAACCCTGTAGAGTAATGCTGTTGAAAATATTAGAGCAAATGATAAGGCTATACCCCATGGAAACCAGAACGCTACGTATTGGAACCCGTGATTATTAGCATACAAGTCAGGTGACGGATTCTTAGTCAATACTTCCATCATTCTTGACGCGTGTACCTCGCCGAGAAAATGGATGCCAACGGCCCCAAGAATAAAATATGTTGCGATAAAAATACGCCTGGCTTTCTTGCTCATTCGGGTCTCGATTTACACATAACGCCTGCCAGCAGGGGCGACTTAGTTTGTGCGCTTTTGCGCGAAAATGGGCGCGGAGCGACCGCGCAAAAAGTGCACAAACTGAGGCGTCCCGCGAAAGGCCGGAGGCCCGGAGCTTTACTGACTGGCCTGGTTATGGCTGGCGCGCTCAGAACCACCTACTTGCACTTTGCCAACCACAGCGTGGCTGGCCACTGCCCAAAATTTACGGGGAAAGAATACCGCACTTTCCCAAACCAATCTCTATCTTACTGGCACTCCGCAAAACTGCAGCGGACTACCCTTTTCTGGCAAACCCAAGCGAACACGCTAGGAACGAAACTATTTGCCTATCAGTTGGCAATTAGCAAAAAGCTGAATGCCATTTTGGGTACTAAAGTTTTAGTTACCACAAAAATTTAATAAAGTCGATCGGCACCATAACGCCGCCAACAGCTGCGGCTTTGTAGTTGATTGGTATTGCGCTAGCGTAGTGGAAAGCGCATAAGCCAGGCAACGGAAAAGCCGTCAGATGCTTGGCTTTGTTATGAGTTTTTAATACCGCGTATTGTTTTAACTATATGATGTATTAACCCACCAGCTATGAACAACCATAACCCTATACCCACAAGCATGTTCATCCAATATCCACCAGGATTGTCTGCTAATGTATATTGCTCTCTGCCCCCCCTTCCTATACTGCCCATCTCGCCAGAAAAGTATCCATTTGCGAGCATCACTGCACCCAGCACTAAAACTATCAACATTAGTAATATTGCAGTAATTAACTGCAATATTTTCATTGTTTTTGGTTCTTCCACTCCGTACTACCCATTACTCATAACGCCGTGATAAGCGGCTAATTTTTGTTGGTTTGAATGTGTGCTATTAAAGTACACATTTGAAGCGACGAAAGTTAGTCCGGCTTGATCGCCTTGTTATGTGACATAGCACTAACGAAACCTTTTAGTTAAATACTTTGCTAGTACTATTGAACTAACGCCAAGTATTAAAAAAATAAAACCTTTGAGAATAATATTATTTCCGTGTTCAGCAGGCACAATTTTATAATAGCCATGCTCGCCATTAGATAGAAACCTTATTCCTTCTACTGGGAGAAAATCACTCCCAAATGCAAGAATAGAAAGTATTAATAAAAACGTCCCTAACAGTTTTAATGAGATTACAATCCATTTCATACTAACTTCTTTAAACCTTAGTCTTTACTCAACTGGCACATAACGCCCTTAGCACGTGAAAATTTGGAGCGCATCGGAAAATTTTTCCCGTGCCTAGGCTTGTTATGTTTTTTCACTTGCTTAAGGCCAAAGCTATTATGCAAACAAAGAACACGGCACAAAAAATACCTGGTATAAAACGCCGCAGCACTACACTGTACGATACTTCTCTTTGTACCGATAGAGCTTCATACATTCCACTGCCAACAGATAGTAAGAATGCTGCTAAATAAAACGCCATCGGCAAGCCGAAAAGCATGCCTTCCCAGCCTTGCCTGAGTGACAATAACAACCAGACAAGTAGAAACAGCCAGCTAAATACCTCACTTATATTTACTACTTTATTCATGACTCTCTGAAACATAACGCCTCGGTAATGGGCCGGAGCACGCAGTGCGGAGGTCCAGCCGCAGGCGTTCATTGACCGACTTGTTAGGCTTGCGATGCATCATAAGACATTATTGCTACAAGTTTAGAGTTGGGTTGGGTAGAAAGAGTTATAACCCATTGCTCCATTAATTTGGCTCCACGAAATATCTTGTATGAAGTGGTTTCCAATGGGCCAGATTTAGAAACGATTTCTTTTTTATAGCTGAAGCCTGACCCTTCAGGCGGTAACCATGCCTCCATGCTGGCCATAAGTTTCTCTGGGCTACCTTGATGAATAAAGACTGAACACAACTCTCTATCTTGAGCAGCAATAGCGAAATTGCCATGCTCATTTTTGGAAACCCAAGCTTTTCCTTTGTGGCCTTGTAGATATTGGTTAGCGAGCTCCCTTTTAGCTTCGGTGAACCCCATTTCTTTGGCTTGGCTTTCTACTTTGGCAGGCTGAGCACGAGTAACGACACAGGCACCCATATAAAGTTGAATTGGATATGACTTTCGAAGAGCCAATGATTCAGCACTATCTTGAGATGCTTGCGATACGAACGAGATAATAGCGATCAAAAGGGCTGCAAAATATTTCATCATCTCTCTCATGTTTTAGAGCCTAACGCCCGAAACACCGGCGCAGCGTAGCTGTGTCCAGATATTTTTATCTTGTTATGAGTATTTGTGTTCATAGCCACGAATTATGCCTCGCTCTTTAAGGTCTTGGAGAAAACCTTCGCTCAAGCCTTTATATGCAACAGTGCACTCTTTATCGAAATTATCATAACCACCAAATACTAGCTCTCCCTCTATAGCTATCTGCACATGAATGATGCCTTCTCTAACCAGATGATCCTTTTCTGCTAGTTCTTTCCACATGCCTTTGGAACTTTCTTCATCTAAGGGGAGAATCACGAAATCTAGTTTTGGGGATATAGTTTGTCGTTTAAGCACTGGCGTTTCTTCATAGGAAGCATTCGGCCATTTATAAAATGACAAATGCTCCAATGAGCCCTCAAATGAAATAAGGGAGGCTCCTGTGCATTGCTCCATAACTGCATGGAGCAGGCCCGGTTTATCCCTAGGATCAATCCACGTTACTCTTTTCATATCCCTGATACTCATAACGCTCACCGCACAGGCGAGCAACTTGTTGCGCGTCCAGCGCACGAAGTGCGCGCTTGTGCCGGTGCTTGTTATGTTTCACGCCACTACGACCTCACTTCAAGATCTGATGGCAATATATACAAGCTATTTGGAGAGGGATTGTGACAGTGCAACCCCATTTCACTTAAATTTCTTTCGAACCTCACAAGAACTCGCCCACGAGAGTTTTCTAACTCTTCGATTGTTCCGTGCGCTCCTATCAATCTCCAGTAGTTCTCAGCAGGATCACAGTCTTGCGGTGATAAAGAATCACCATTAAAGGATACAAGCTTTACTTTCGACCCAAGATTCATCGTTTATTTCTCATTCGAAACATAACGTTGCCAGCTGGGGCGGCCTACGCTGTTTATGCGCTCAGCGCATAGCGTGGGCCGTCCCGCGGAGGCGCGTAGCGCCGGAGCGTACAGCCTGGCCTTGTTAAAAATGATTACCTTCTGAGCTATTTCAAAGGCCATATTTTGACTCCAGCACACACCAATGCTGCCACAAGTACCCCTTGGAGCGCGGCTATTACGGGGACCAGGGCCAAGAGCAAAATGAGAGGTTTTCCTAGCTCTGGACCAAAAAAGTATCCAAGTAAAATAGCTATGAATGCCAGAATACTTACGCTAGTAAACCAGCCGCGCCAAACAATTTTGAAGAGATATCCTGTGTTCATAGACCGATTTTTAACATTTATATAGTGATCATCACGACCACTATTATCTTGATTACTATTTCCGTTGCAAATTCCCGCCATGGCTCTGACTTCCCCTCAAAAATCAACTAGATACAATCAAGTGGCACCATCTTCACAAATTGAAAAATGGTCATCATGACCACTATCACAGATTTCTTGCCGTATCCAACCCATTGATTTCATTAGGCTTTCATCACCAATCTACAAATACTCAGAAATAACGGTCACGACGACCGAAATCTCTGGTCTGTTTGGGTCACGAAATGGATGTAGGTTTCAAATTTGAAGTTATTGAACGCTGGAACTACTAACTGGCACTCAAGCTGGGGGCCATTTCTTAGCTCCCGGCTTTGAACTCTCAGCTTTATTTCCAGTAAAGAAAAACCCCTTGCCCAATTAACGATCTCAGAGCAAGGGGTTTTAATGTATTAGTATTTAAATTAAGCCGTTAGGCAATTCGCCCAGCACGCAGCCATTCAGATACGCAGAAAGCCAGCTCCAGCACTTGGTCGGCATTCAGTCTTGGGTCGCATTGGGTGCGATAGCAGCTGGCAAGATCCGCTTCGGAAATTTTCCAGGCGCCACCAGTGCACTCTGTAACATGTTCACCGGTCATTTCCAGGTGGATACCTCCGGGGTGGCTGCCTTCGGACCAGTGTACCGAGAAGAAGTCGCGGATCTCTCGTAAAACTTTATCAAAATCGCGGGTTTTGTAGCCATTGCCAGCTTTTACCGTATTGCCATGCATGGGGTCGGTACTCCAGACCACAGAGCGCCCCTCTGCCTGCACTGCACGTACCAGTGAGGGCAGCTTATCGGCGAGGATATCGGCTCCCATACGGGTAATTAAGGTAAGGCGGCCAGCTTCGTTCTCAGGATTGAGCTTATCGATCAAGCGCAGCAGCTCATCAGGCTGCATATTGGGGCCGACTTTTACGCCGATAGGATTGCAAACCCCGGAGAGGAATTCCACATGGGCACCATCCAGCTGGCGAGTTCGCTCACCAATCCAGAGCATATGTGCAGAACAGTCATACCATTTACCGGTGAGGCTATCGGTGCGAGTGAGCGCCTGCTCGTATTCCAGTAATAGTGCTTCGTGCGAGGTGTAAAGCACCGTCTCTCGAATTGCGGGAGTATTTTCTGAGGTAACGCCGCACACCGCCATAAATTCCAGCGCTTCTTGCAGACGCTCGGCCAAGAGTGCATATTTTTCGCGTTGGGGATTGTTTTTCAGGAAGCTCAGATTCCAGCCATGTACCTGATGCAAATCTGCCAGGCCGCCCTGGGCGAAGGCGCGCAGCAGGTTGAGAGTGGCCGCCGACTGGTTATAAGCGGTGACCATACGCTGAGGATCTGGCTGGCGAGCTTCCGCAGTAAAGTCGATACCGTTGATAATATCTCCACGGTAACTTGGCAGCTCAACACCATTAATCGTTTCAGTATCGGCAGATCGGGGCTTAGCATACTGGCCGGCCATCCGTGCCACTTTTACTACGGGTAAATTACCTGCAAATGTCAGTACTACAGCCATTTGCAGCAGCACTTTAAATGTATCGCGAATGCGGTTTGCGTTGAAATCGGCAAAAGATTCGGCACAGTCGCCGCCCTGTAACAAAAACGCCTTACCCTCCGCTACCTGGGCCAATTGACGGCGCAGCTCACGCGCTTCAGCAGCAAATACCAAAGGTGGGTGGCCAGCTAACTGTTTGGCAACCTGGGCAACATCGTCGGTGGAGGTGTATTTAGGCTGTTGGTGTGCGGTGAAGTTTCGCCAGCTCTGCGGGGTCCAGATTTGGGTGGGGGATTCAGACACTGGGACTCCTAGCTCAACTTCCATCTTTCACTCTTACATCTTTAGGTAAAACTTAAGGGTGAGCAATACGCTCACCCCCAAATGTGCCGAATTTACAGCACGCTGGCAACTGCCTTGCAGAAGTATTCCATATTGTTGGAGCTCAAACCGGCAATACTGATGCGGCTGGAGTCCACCATATAGATGGAATAGTCCTTCTGCAGCTGCTGCACCTGCTCTGGACTAATGCCCAGGAAGGAGAACATGCCTTTCTGCTGGCGGATAAAGCCGAAATCACCAGCAGCTCCGGCAGCGGCCAGGCCTTCTACCAAACCGGCGCGTAGCCCGTTGATACGTTCACGCATCTCGGTCAATTCCGCTTCCCAGTTCGCTTTAAGGCCTGCATCTGTAAGGATAGATTCCACAATCGCTGCACCGTGGGAAGGTGGCATGGAATAGTTCCCACGAATGGCACTCAGCATCTGGCTATGGCCTTTATCGGCGCTCTCACCGTTGGCATAGATCACCATCGCCAGGCCTACACGCTCACGGTAGAGGCCGAAGTTTTTAGAACAGGAGGCTGCCACTAACATCTCGGGCACAGATTCAGCCATCAGGCGTAGACCATAGGCATCGTCTTCCAAGCTTTCGCCAAAGCCCTGGTAGGCCATATCAATAAACGGGGTGAAGCCCTGTTTTTGCGCCATTTCTGCCAGTACTTTCCACTGCTCGCGAGAAAGATCCGCACCGCAGGGGTTGTGGCAGCAGGCGTGGAACAGAACCACATCACCCTCACCCACGTTCTTTAGGCTCTCCACCATTTTGTCGAACTGCAAGCTGCTGGTAGCGCGATCGTAATAAGGGTAACTCTTGATGTTGAGGCCAGCGTTACCAAGAAGGGGAACATGGTTTGCCCAGGTAGGATCGCTCACCCAAACCGTGGCCCCGGCCTTGGCGCGATTGATCAGCTCTGCCAGAGCGCGCAGGGCTCCACATCCACCGGGGGTTTGCGCTGAGCGCACTCGGCCTCCAATCATGGCCGGATGGCCAGCGCCCAGTATCAGCTCCTGCATCACGGAATTGAACCCTGGGGTACCCGCAGGGCCAATATAGGCTTTGGTTTCTTCGCTTTGCAGTAAGCGAGTCTCTGCCTCTTTTACCGCCTGTAAAACGGCAGTGTGGCCGGCCTCATCCTTGTAGACGCCTACCCCAAGGTCAATTTTGCTGGGGTTTTCATCCGCACGATAGCTGGCCAGCAGGCCGAGAATTGGGTCTGGCGGTAGGCTGCTTAAATGCTCAAACATTTGAAAACTCCTTTATTTATCCTATTTATTGGTCTATCAAGCCGCGCTCGGACCACTCCTTAGCGCGAACCATCAGTTTTTCGATAATGCCATCCAGTTGCTCCCGCTCCTCAGAGGAGAGCGAGGCGATCAAATCATTTTCATACTGCTGCGCGAGCGGCACTATGCGCGCATACACCTCACTCCCCAGCTCAGACAGGTTCAACACCTGACGACGGCGATCCGCAGGGTCTTCACTGCGAGTGATGTAATCATTCTTCAGTAGAGAGGAAACAGCGCGGCTAATGGCCACTTTATCCATGGCTGTCTGCTCCACCAGCTCAGCGGCGGAAAGATCGGGAAAGCGCCCGAGAATGGCCATCACCCGCCAGGCGGGAATGGTGAGATGGAAGCGCGCACCATACGCTTGAGAGATGGCGTTACTCACGCGGTTCGAGAGCACCGAAAGGCGATATGGCAAGAACTTCTCCAGGCGCAACTCATCCTGCTTTACCGCCGCATCCGGCGAATTGTGGTCATTGGTCATGGCTGCTCTCACACCTGCCTATCTTCGAACCCCGGTTGTACCAGATGTCCAATTTAACTAACATTGGTTTCAATTGTAACCACTGCGCGCGCGAATGTTGCGCAGCAACATCCTGGAGCACCGGACAAAATTGGTCGCACAGTATAGGGTTTTCAGCGCCATTTTTGTTACCAGTCTGCCGGTTAAACGCAAAAAACATGCGTGGCATGTCCATCGAGTTGATCAATGTTCCGCCAGCCGCCCTGCGAGCAAGATGCGAGGCCGCCCATGAACAAGTGGATTCGCTTTCCCCGCGTTGAAGGGAAGACCAGCCGACAGGCCCATGCAGATTTCCCGGCCAATACCTTTGAGAGGGAAATGGGCAAGGAGGGCTTTTTTGGCCCCTGTACGCATTTCTACCATAGCCACCCCCCCACAGGCTGGAGCCAATTCACAGGCCCACTGCGACCACACGCCTTCGACAGCACCAAACTGCAACATTCAGGCGATAGCCCCTGGGACCAGAAACCCCTTCTGCGCAATGAAAATAGCCTGGTGGGCCTGTGGATTTGCCGGGAACCCATGGACCATTTAATACGCAATGCCGATGGCGACCAACTTCTCTTCGTCCACAACGGCAGTGGGAAGCTGTTCTGTGATTTTGGCCGGCTGAGTATCCGCGATGGTGACTATATACTCCTACCGCGCGGGACCATGTGGAGACTCTCCCCCACTGAAAACGAGCCCCTGGAATTACTGCTGATCGAGGCAAGCGGTGGGCATTTCCAGCTCCCAGAGAAGGGGATTCTCGGCCCCAATGCTATCTTTGACGAGGCAATCCTGGATGTGCCGAGCATCGACGAAGCCTTTCTCGCCCAACAGGGAGACACCCAGTGGCAGGTAGTGGTGAAGGCACGCCAACAACTCTCCAAGATCACCTACCCATTTAACCCACTAGATGCCACTGGTTGGACCGGTGACAACCTCGCAGTAAGAATCAATTGGAGAGATATTCGCCCAGTAATGAGTCATCGCTACCATCTGCCCCCCTCTGCCCACACCACTTTTGTGGGCCCGGGCTTTGTCGTAGCCACTTTTGTGCCGCGCCCCATTGAGAGTGATCCCGGCGCTCTAAAAGTGCCGTTTTTTCACAGCAATGACGATTACGATGAGCTTATTTTTTACCACCGCGGCAATTTTTTCAGCCGGGATAATATTCACCCCGGTATGCTCACATTGCACCCCATGGGATTCACCCACGGGCCCCACCCAAAGGCATTTGCTACCGGCGTAAAACATGCTCGCAAGGCAACCGATGAAGTGGCGGTCATGATCGATAGCCGCACCCCATGGGATATACTGCCGGATGCAGAGGCGATAGAGTTTGAGGATTACGTGAACTCCTGGAAAACGCCACAGTAACAGGGGAAAGAATTAATAAATTAATCGGCAGCTTTCCCAGCCGCCACCATAATGACTGACAATAAAGGAAAGAGAATGGACCTTTACGGATACTTCCGCTCCTCCGCAAGCTACCGAGTGCGAATTGGGCTTAATTTAAAAGGCCTGAGCTATAACTATCTCCCAGTCAATCTAGTGAAAGGCGATCAACACAGCGAGCAGTATCGCCAGCTAAACCCCCAGGGGCTTCTGCCAACGCTCAATGACGGGGACATCAGCCTCACTCAATCTATGGCTATTTTGGAGTGGTTGGAAGAAACTCACCCAGAGCCAGCGCTCTTACCCAGAGATGCCGAGGCCCGCGCCCATGTTCGAGCCCTGGCACAAAGCATTGCCAGTGATATCCAACCCCTGCAAAACCTCCGCGTGCTCAAATATCTGATTTCTGAATTCAAAGTGACTGAAGAGCAGAAAATTCAGTGGATTCAGCACTGGATTCACTTGGGATTTGCCGCCCTGGAGAAGCAGCTAGAACCCGCGCCTTTTGCCGCTGGTGACACCCCCGGGCTTTTTGAGTGCTGCTTACTACCGCAGGTGTATAACGCCGAACGTTTTGGTATGGATATGAATCAGTACCCCAAAATACAAAAGATCACCCAGGCCTGTAACGAATTAGCGGCCTTTATTGATGCTCACCCCGAAAAACAGCCCGATAGCACTGTATAGTCTATTTAAATAAGCCAGAGCCCGGCTTCTCCGGGCTCTGGCTTACATGAATATCCAGTCATAACATTCTTAACAAAACTCGACTGTTATCCCAGCCTTTACACTTGCCCACCACAGCGCGCAGTGGTTAATATTCTGCACATAAGCAATAAAATATAACACCGCAGTATCTATCACTGAGATCAAAAAATGCAGCCTGAGCAAGCAACTTCTGCAAGAGAGAAGGAAGCCATCGAGCATGTAAGAAAGCTCAAAGGCTTTTACCAGCACCTAATTACTTATTTGATAGTGATTGCTGGACTTTTAATAGCTAATTTGATCCTCACCCCAGAGTACCTTTGGTCTCTCTGGGCAGTCCTTGGTTGGGGCATCGGAATCGCCTCCCACGCTGTGCGAACTTTTAAACCTTTTACATTGTTTGGGCCTGAGTGGGAGAAAAAGCAGGTAGAGAAAAGATTAAAAAAGAAGCCTTAAGTCAAGACACAGCCTTACCGCTTCAAGCCTGGTTACACTCTTCTCCGTGTACACCTTTGTAAAAGATCTACAAACCATTTTAATCAGTGCAGGCGCTCTTTATTTATTAACGCCTCGAAAGAGCAGGCTTGCTAAATTTAACCCACTAGTCGCTGAAGAATCCAAACGCACAGTCTGTGCTCTAGAATAATGCTTTTAAATAAAAATCGAAAATCATGGTCAACCTCATAAAAACATAACACCTTATTAGATGTCATATCATTTTCACACACCCATACTAATATTGCCGCCCTATCAATTAGGGTAGCCTTATAATAACAGTCGAAATGGATATCCTTATGCCAAATAAAGTCAGTTTTTCATTTTTATTTTCCCTACTCCTCTTTTTTTGTGCAAACCCACAAGCAAGCATCGCTTCTACACCAAAATTAATAGCGGAACCCCCTCAAGATGATCACCGTATCGACCAACTCTACTACCTCCAACCTCACAACAGTTATGAACGCCTTGCAACTGAAGAATCTCTTACGGATTGGCTGGATAAGGGCTTTCGCTCGTTGGAACTGGATATCGTTGACCACGGTCCCTGGCAGGGTAGTAATCATGGGCCCTATGTAGCCCACGGCCAGAGTGATATCGGCAATCATATGTGTCGTAGTAATGGTGACAATGATCGACTGGTTCATTGCCTTGACGACATCAAGGCATGGCTTGACAACAACGAACTCAATGCACCGCTAATGCTATATATTGATATGAAGCCAGACAGTAATTGGTTCGCTGCCTGGTATGCCGATGAGATATATGTGTTGGATCAATATATCAAGCAACAGTTGGGAGATTTGCAATTCAGCTACCAGGACTTACTAGCACATCTACAGGCAAGCTCCCCCTCCTCCGACTATCGAAACACCCTAAAGAATATAGGTTGGCCTACTTTGGGCGAGCTGCAATCGCAGAATAAGAAAGTCCTCGTCATGTTTACCGGTGGCCAGAGTGGCAACGTCAATGATCGTATGGAATCTGCACTGGATAACTACCCATTACATGCCTTCCTCTGCCCTGATGTAGATACTGCCGATCCTGAAGAGTTTTCTGGAAATATAGATTCCATGGATTCCAGCAGCTCCCAGAAGATATTTTGCGGTAATGTAAGAGCCGGTGATCACTACCAAATAACAGCCAATGAAGCGGCGAACAGTAAACAATTGATGCATTTGTGGAGCAGCTCTGGCGATTTTAGCAATACAGATTTTGGCTATTCCTTTATCGCGGTTGCACACGGCGCTAGCGCTATTGGCATGGACCCAAATACCGTCAATGACACGCCCAGCTATACCGGCCAAGCTATTCCCTTGGTCGGTGTGCGAAAAAGCCTACCTGGTTATTTTCGTATCCAGTCCATTCAAAACCCAAATCTCTGTATGAATGTTTCTCAAGGCTATGGCAATGGCTCCAACCTGACTTTGGCCAACTGCAACTCGAGCAACGAACAGCAGTTTGTCTACACCGCAGAGGGACAGTTAAGACCTAAAGGCAACAATAAATACTGTGTCGACTACAACTCAGGCTCTGCAGATAATGGTGACAAAATGCACCTGTGGGATTGCGATGGTGGCAATTCAGAAAAATGGCAGGTACAGGAAAGCGGTATTATTCAAAATCGCGACAAAGATTGGCAATACTGTATTGATACACCAGGGGTAAGTGCCGACAATGGAGAACAACTTCAAATTTATAGGTGCAACAGTAGTGACACTGGTCAGAAATTTTTCCTGAATGCTGTGAATGAATGGAAACAAACAAGCTTTTAAGTATTACTTTTTATTCAGACTCTCAGGAATCAAGTATAAAGAAGAGTATTGTTGCAGTTAGTAAAGGCGTCGGTCTTAAGATTGATCAAAGATCGACACCCTTACCGTATAAATGCCTATTAACCTGGGCATGTAGAAATCTCTTAACATGCCCAGTTAAATCAGTAATTAATTCAGTTCGCCAGCTTCACACTGCCCCCAGTCACCGAAGGTGCCGTCAACTGCGACTAGGTTTCATAGATAAAGGTAGTTATATAATGAAGTAATGTAGGGCACAAAAGTTAAATACTAATATACAAAGGACATGATGTCTCAGCACTATTAGTTATCAAGCTCTTACTACATAATCCAACTTACTTTCTTGATTAACATCAATTTCCACCTCATTTTCCACATAAAACAATCCCACTAACGATACCTCAACAATATTCATTATTGTCCACCCAAGAAATTAGTGGGCACCCATTGCATTTATAGATATAGTGCTTAAAAGGACCAAAAAAGGGATAAAGATGTACGAGGCAGTACTTTTTTTGCATTTGCTAGGTGCAACTATTTGGACTGGGGGGCACCTGGTGCTGGCATGTACAATCCTCCCTTCCGCCCTAAGAAGTCAGGATATAGAATTCATCTCAAGGTTCGAAAGCAGCTATGAAAAAATTGGTATCCCTGCCCTTCTTGTACAGATTATTTCTGGCATCTATCTAGCTTTCAATCTCTTGCCCGATATATCCCAGTGGTTTAACTTCTCGAATCCGGTTTCGAGACTTATTTCATATAAGCTAATCATATTGGGCTGTACATTCCTTCTTGCTATTGACGCAAGACTCAGGATTATTCCGCATCTTTCCTCCAGAAACCTAAAACCTCTCGCTTATCATATAATTCCAGTAACACTTCTCTCCGTTCTATTCGTATACGTAGGGATTTCCTTCAGAACAGGCTGGCTATATTAAACTATCATTTATTGGCTCAGCAACTGACCAACTACCCGGCGTAAGTACAGTTAATCACTTACTTATTAGAACTCCACAGAAAAAAGCTTAACTAGTTAATGAGGGCTGCTTAACAGCAGCCCTCACACTCAATCAATTAGACATGCAAATATTGAATTTTAGATTAATTAAAATCAAGGTAACGAATTAAAAAACTTCTTCCAAATGCTTTAAAAAGGGTACCACGGTTTGATCTCTCACAGCTGGGTACATATCTCGATCAATAGTAATATGATCCAAATTGACCCAACTTTGAGCATACCAACCTAGATTGATATCTTCTGCTGCATAGACAAAAGAGTGCACCCCTGTAAATTCGATAACTTCGTCACCGCCTGCCAGTTGACGGATATATAAATTGTCTTTATAGGGGAACTGAGCATTGAGATCAGTATAGTAGCTCAAATAAGTTGAGTTTTCGGGGTTGCGGAAAAAAGAAGAAGTTACTCCCATTTCATTCTGATCCCATTTACAGACTCCATCAAAACTATGAACAATAGTTCGAATGCTACGAAAGTCCGGATCATTACGCAGAGCCTTTGCCAAGCGCATTGCTAAACAGCCCCCTCTGGATGATCCCGCCAAGTAGATGGTTTCTAGGTTTGATACATAAGCTTTTGACTTTAACCAATTAAGGTAGGCACTTTCTATACGCGATTTCTCACTACTATTCACCATATAGTTAAATTGTGCATCAAAAGCTACGGCAAAGAAGGTGTCATCTGCTGGAAAATACTCTGAATCTAAAACCTGCCGGGCAAGCGAGCGGCCATCTATGCTTCTGGAACAGGATTCTTCTGAGATACCACAGTTTCTTTTAAAGTTATCCCCTTGGCCTGTTACCGCACTTTCAGAACCGTATCCCGGAGGCTGTTGCCCAGCTGCAATAAACACCAAATTTCGAACATCTTCTCGTTCTGGCTGCCGCACTCTTGCAATCTGAGTGTATAATTGATAAGTATTACTGACACCTTCTTGCTCCCAAGCTAGATACTCAGATTGAGTAGCTTGCTGGGTACACCAAAAGTTTTGACAGTAGCGGACACGCTCCAAGCTCACCGATAAATCTGATTTAGGCTCAAATGCCTTAGCCTGAATAGAGCCCAAAAGGAACACCCAGCAAGCTAAAAGCCTTATTATTTGATTTTTCATTTTTCACCATTTTCAATATGATCATTCTTATATTTAGAAGGTAAAACCCTCCATCCAATCAAATAAACTAACCCCTTATCTGACCGCAGATGATTTTAACAGACGAAATGTCGCCAAACAGAGAAACCAATAAAAAAACAAATCTTAAATTTTCAAATAAGAAAAGATCAAATCCAAGACAAAAAAATACAACAACAGGAAAGGCCTAAACAACAAATTGATAAGCAGCCAACAGTAATTTCCAACACTTAAAGCGCCCTTAAATTAGCCGAAACATCCATAAAATCATCTACTCCTTTAGGAAACCATGAATTCCTAGGAAAACATGATCGCCGACCAACCCTTCAGAACACCTGAACATCATGTAAATAATTATATTTTTTACCCAATCTCAAGAAGAAAGCAGAAGCAGTGGACCGCGCCCGACAGATAACGCCACACGACCTTTCATGCCTTAATTTCGATCGTAACATACAGCACGAACATCTTAATTGATAGCAAGGTAGTGTAATGGGCGTTAACTCGTACATCATTACTGAAAACTGAATCTAGTTGCACTATGCCCAAGTAACCCCAGCTGGCAACTCATAGCAACTATATTCCAAGTGTATCACTCTGCGACGCCTAGGAAATAAAGCTCTATCTGAAGCATGAAGCATATGAGGATACATAATTAGTGCAGAACCGGATTTTGCCTCACAGGCAACTGGATCATGCTCTTTAACATATTGATATATTTCATCTTTCTTCAAAATTCCATGTTGATGGCTGCCAGGAATAAGCTTTAAGCAACCATTATTAGCATCAGTATCATCCAGATGAATACGGATCGTAATCATTTGCTTAAGAACATGTAGTGGAGGCTGCACATGGTGAACGCCATCCTTAACACTCCAGGGGCCCCATCCAGACTTAGTAAATTTTGAAGAGACCGCTACAGTCTTATCCTGATGCCAAGTAACAAACCAGTTACATTTTTCATTTTTATCAAATAGGATACTCCTTACCAATCGAGGGCGCTGAATTAAGTACTTCTGCGCTAAATTTACAATCAAGTCCGATATAGCCAAGACTGCTATAGAGCTATACTTTTTCTCTACATTGCGCATGCCTCCCGTCCCCCTAGCGAGCTTTAAATCTGCAAACTCATTTTGAAGAACCTCAAGCTGGCCTTCCGGAAAGATGTCATTAATTAAGGAATAACCTTTTTCCAAATCGATCATTATTTAATAACCACAAAAAAGAGTCCGGATTTTATGTACAGCGCACCCAACGAGCGAAATATTACCGGCCAGAAAGTGCTTTCTAGCTGGAATTTTTATTTCCGGAAACTTTCGTTTAGGCTTTCCCCATTTACGCATAGACACTATCCTTATTTTGTGGTTTAGACTCTAAAGTTCATCTTTGCCAGCTCATAATACATGAGGAATTGTTCCACGTTTCATATTACCTACCCAGCAACACACTCCTTAATAGCATATGGCACTGACACTGCTGCACTTGGAACACCAAAGCAACTGCGAGCCAAGTCAGGGCTGGAAAAAAGTGCTCCATGTCACACTTTTAACGTGGAATCCGTGCTAAATTCAGCCCATTCAAGTCGAGGTCAGCTTGATTGATTGCCGAGCCGTTTTACGGTGGCTTTCGCGCTGTAAGGTAGTAACAACTCAATCTATATTGATGTATGCCCAGTAGAACTCAATACCCATCAGCAGATAATAAGCAGTATGCCCTCCACAACAAAAAGTAAATATTTACTTACAAATTACACCTTAATGTAAAAGTAAGAATGTGACGTTATGTCGAGCAATCCCAGCAATTCATCGTCACTAGAATTAGGTAGTAGGACTATTTTTGTACAGTTAAAGGTTGCGGGTTCAGTTTTGTAAATTGCTTGGTGTGCTCACTGTTGTCATGCTCCCATACTGGCCTAAATTAATTTTCTAGCCTGGCACAAACCGCCTGTGAAAAAGTTGAAGCTACTAAGAGGCGGTATGAAAAATCTACCAGAGATTTATGTACAGGTGAAACCATAAGTACGTAAATTTTCTTGCTGAATAAAATGTGTATTCAGCCAAATTCTCCAATGCCGAGAGCATGGATAAGAGATAAAGATGGTTTAATAGTAGAAAATATTTGCGTAATGATATCCATGTTTCTGTGAAAAAATGAACATATATCTTTTGCCATCGAGAGATTACGGTTCACGCATTGAGCTTTTGTGATTTTTCGACTCAATGTATTACCTAGCTTACGGATAAGACTTCAGCCGAGGGCCTGGCTACAAGAGTTTTAACGCTGACTTTTTCCACAACGAAGAGATTTATTTAGATGAGCACTGACAAAAGTAATGACTCCACACCTTTTCTAGCAGGCATGAGCGCTGGTGAACAGCAATCATCTCTCTCGAATTCAGGCGCCAAATCAGTGCTTGGTGAGGGTATCAATTTTCGCGGTGAGCTGATTGGCACCGAAGATCTTCATGTAGAAGGCACCGTAGACGGTACTGTAATTATGGTTGGTCACAACCTTTCTGTTGGTACCGGCGGTGCAGTAACTGCAAACATCCATGCAAAAAATATTGTTGTTGAAGGCACACTGGACGGCGACGCACTTGCCGATGAGTTAATTGAGATCAGAAATACTGCCCAGGTAAACGGCAACCTGATTGCCCCTCGAATCAAACTCGACGACGGTGGTAAGTTCCGTGGCTCTATGGATATGGTAGATACCGACTCCGAAATGAAAGAACGCCACAAGGAATTCTCAGACCGATTGGTGCACCCAGATCTGCCGGCAACGGAAGACAAGCCAGCAAACCGCTCCCAGAACAACGCCTCCTACACTTCTAGCAGCTCAACTGCGAGTGATTCATCCCGTCTATCCGATACCAGCGACTATCTGTTCGGTACCAAGGAGACTGAAGAGGAAACAGTGGAGAGCTGAGTTAACTTCCTCAGTTAATCCTCCATACGAGCCCCGGCTATTGCCGGGGCTCTAGCTTTTGGTGTGAAAGTATGTTGCAGCATCATTCGTTTGGTATTGCCGCCTTGGTGGACGAGGTGGTTCAACCAGGTGGTAAAGTATTGGATTTGGGGTGCCTCTCATTTGGCACTACACAAACCTTTTTGGAACTGTCCTGCCAGACATTTATTGAGGATTTACGTAGCCTGCTACTTGAAATCCACTCATTTGACCTGCAGACACGAACTATAAAGTTAACTGAACACCTGACCAGAAAGCCGCAACGGGTAAAACTTGATGTCGTGCTCTGCTGGGACCTGTTCAACTTTATGGAACCCGAGCTTATTGCCCAATTAATTGAGGAAATCCGACCTCACTTAAAAGCTGGAACTGTCTTCCACACAATGCTGTACACCGGCACAATGCCTAAAGCCCCCGCTGACTTCAAGCGTTTGTCCGGCTTCACTTTTAACTCATCCCCCCTAGCACTGCCGGAGCCATTACCTACATACCGATACTCTTCGCTCAATCTGATGAAAACCATGGGTAACTTTTCTCTGCGCTCCTCTCTCCTGCATAGAAAAGGCATGCGTAAAGACCTTATTGAGCTGATGTTTGAATACGGTAATGTAAAGTCACAAAACGCTATACGTGCGGGGGGAACCTCAGCTGCAATTTCCGCTTTTAGACAAACAAGCCTTACCGAAATCCCTTTGACAGCACTTGATAAAGCATTAATGCACGCCAAGCGCTCTCCCGTCAGTAAAGCTCTGGATGTAGGGAAAAAAGCTGGAAGGAATATGCAGCACCTCCAGCGAGAAGTGGGTGAACTATTTATTTCCGATCTCTATTCTGCAATTCTCTGGCAATGTAGCCGCAAAGTACCCTTTGATAGCGCGGTACAGGCAGCATTACGACAGGCCACCCTGCCTGAAAACCTGGATTGTATTTTACTCTGGGATCTTCTGAATTTTTTTTCCACTGAACAAATTCAGTTAATCACGCATGCGCTATATCAGTATCTCAGCAATGGCGCTGTGATGCATTTTCTGTTGTTCAAGCAAGAGCGACTTCCGGTTAATTGTGGTGTTTTCGAGATTCAGCCATCAGGCCTTGTTGGAACCTATATCCAAGCAGCTGGAAATAAGCAGGCAAAGTTCCGCACTATTACCGATGTAGTGAAAGCACTACCACAAATGAAAGTTCTAAGTCAGGGCACTGGAAGAATACCCAACGGGCCCTTTTATCACGAAATAACAATGCAGAAAGTTGTAAAGGATCAATAATGACCCAGTTTTTCTACCACTGGTTGACTAAGTTATCTCCTGAGCAGGTAACAGACACCTTTCTTATAGTTATGCTTGCCCTTGGCACTATAGCCTTGACCCTTTACCCATTTGGCAAGTTTCCACGCTTCGTAAAAGAAACGCCTTCTCTACTGACCGCTCTTGGAATTCTGGGTACCTTTATCGGTATTATTCTTGGTATCTATGGTTTTGACCTTGCTGATATCGACACCTCAATTTCAGAACTTATGCAAGGTCTGGAAACCGCCTTTATGACTAGCATCTTAGGCCTTTTCCTCTCATTGGTCTTGCGCACTATCTTCCAAATATTCAGCAAAGATCAGCCAGCCAAAGCCACTGCAGATGATATTTTGCAAGCGATCAATCACCAGCGCCAGGATTTGGAAAAGTTTCAACACAGTATTAGTGAAGAGGTTCTGCAGTCACTAACTTCAGTTGTGGAGAAGTTTAATCAAGGGCTGAACGCACAAATGGGTGATAACTTACAGCAGTTTATTCAGCAGCTGGAGGCCGTATCCCCTGCCTTGCAAGCATTAATCGATCAGCATGAGCAACACGCCGAGCTTGCTGCAATCTACCGTGAGCAAACTACATCTCTACTGATTGAAATTAACGGTGCGCAGGAGAATCTTCTGCAGTTACATCAACGTATTACTGAATTACCGAAAATCTTTAACGTTATTCCTTCGCTGGTTGAACAGCAGCGCACTCACTCCGAACAAATCTCTGTCATGCTTAATGAACAGCAGGCATCCATTGAAATACTACAAAAATCTATTCCGGATATCGCGCCCAAGTTTGAGTCGATTACCCAGGGAATCGAAAAAGCGAATCAGCAGTTAGGCACTCAAGTTCAACATCTAATCTCCCTGAGTGAAACCCAGGCGAAAGTCTTTGAACAGAGGACGAATAAGGTCGTTGCTCTTGCCGATGTCCTGAATAATATCGACCCCAACCACTTTTCCAACATTATACAAGAGACTGCAAACAGCCATCGTGAATCAATGGTTGAGCTTGCGCAGCTTATTGCCAAGACCCATCAACAGATGATTACTGAGTTATCCCAAGTGATCACTCGTGATTTGACCAATGCAGACGTAAGCATCAAGCGCCAGTATGAGTTACTGGATCAACGCTTACATAGCGAAGTCGAGAGTGTAATGGCTGCGATGGGTGATGCCCTAGGTACCTTGAGCGGTGAGTTTTCACGGGATTTTCGCCAGTTAATCCAGCAAATGAAAAGAATTGACAATCAAGTGAAGCAGGCCGCTGGAGAGGAGCATGTTTGAGAGCGCTCACTCCAACAGTGAATCCAGTGAAAGCCAATGGATCAGCCTATCTGATATGATGGCCGGCCTAATGATGGTCTTTCTCTGTATTGCCGTCTTCGTGATGCGTTCCCTAATAGATGAACGAGCCAAAATTCGAGAACTTGCCGAGTCCTATCGCGATACACAGCTGGCAATTTATCAAACTTTACAACAGGAATTCTCCCGCGACCTTACTCGCTGGGGAGCCTCTCTGGATAAACAGACCCTAGCTATCTCTTTTAACAATAGCGATGCGCTGTTCAAGACTGGTGATTTTACTTTGAGTGACAATGCGCGTGAAATTATGTCCTCATTTGTGCCCCGCTATATTGCTGCACTCACCCCCTATATGGATTCCATTGCTGCAATACAAATTGAAGGTCACACAAGTTCTGAGTGGGGTGAGCAGTCGGCGCCAGAGGAGGGGTATTTTCATAACTTACGTCTTTCTCAGCAGAGGTCACGGGCGGTAATGCAATATGCCCACTCGCTACTACCCCCAAATCAAACCGTTTTAGTACGCGCAAAAGTTGCAGCCGTAGGTTATTCATCCGCCCGCCCGGTCCTCAACAACAATGGTATTGAGGATCCAGATCGCTCTCGTCGCGTTGCATTCCGAGTAGTGCGAGACTCTGAAAGCCACATTTTGCAGATTCTTGAGGAGGCCCTGTGAAACTAACCGACTTGCGGCCTATTCATAAGCGTCAAAGGCAAAGCTCTCAAAATCTTCTCAATCCCGAACAGAAGCCTTTAACTATTTGCAAGCCGAGTCGAAATAGCTTGGCGAGCGCCATTCGTTTAGGTATTCAGCTGGACTATTCAGACCTCGATATACTTTCTTGCGGTTGGCGCTACCGGGGCATCCCAGTATTTGTATTTGGTCTTGAGTATTCACCCTCAACACAGGAAGATTCTTTTGGGCAGGTCCATATTTCTCCCAAATGCCCTTCGGTAAGTCATTACCAAGGGCCCCTCTGGGCGAGCAGCGACTTCGCCGCCGTACAAAAATCCTTTCCTCGAGACAACCTAAAGCCTTGTCCGCACTGCTTGCGCCACCTTTATAGTTTGGATATTCCAGATTTACTGCACAAAGACCGCTTTGGTAATGTTACCGCTATCGATTGGTTAATTTACGCACGATACTTTGCCGGTGCAATTTTTGAAAAATACCCACTCTTCTGGCGCAACGGTGAACGCCCACAAAAAGTGACTGCACTATTCACCACTGAACCCCCGAGGTATTCCTGCTCAATTTGTCAGTGCCATATTAATGCCAACGGCTGGGCGATTAACCCTAAGCTGGCTGAACTCAGTAGTCTCCCCAGAGAAATTTGCCTTCTTTGCGCCGAGCGGAGAGCTCGTACTGTATTAGTGGCACCCCCTCAAGCAGCGCTGCGTGCAGCAACCCTGCGCTACGAATCCCTTACCAAACAGTTGGGTAGTGAACCCCAAGCATCCTGGGCAATCGCCGAGCAAGTAGTTCCCGCCTCTTGGCTTCCGCTGATCCAGAAACTGAAAACTCTGATGGGGCCGCCCAAGGTCTTTCAGGTGATCGCTCCGAAAATTTTAGCCGTTTTATCCTGGCCCAGTATGAAACGTGCCATCATTGCTGATAACACCAAAGAAGCAAAACTCCCTTCTCACTATTCCGTTTGGCGCAAAGCCCAAATTGAGCAAGAACTGGGCTTAGGCTGAGCAATTATTTCATAGTGCTGCCTTCGGGCAGCTGGCTTTTACAAACATCCGGCTTCCTCACTCTCAAAATCTATCAAGAAGAAAAACTCTAGAAGATTCTTAAAGTTGTACGCAGGTATTTCCTACTGCGGCTTATTTGATTTAGATATAGCAGACCATCACAACTTACCATTTCTAATAATCTTATAAACGCATGAATTAAATAAATTATTTGATTTTATTTTTAATAGACACTCTATTAAATGCTTTTTATCCTATTTATACTCTCAACTTCTTTTATAAGCTTTGCACAAGCAGCTTCTTGGTATTAGAAGGTTATTAACATCATCATTTCTGTATAAATTACCCCAAAAATTTTCTGCATAGGATTTCCCCCTCACAATTACATGCTTTTTAGGAACTTAAACAAAACGATCTAGTCAGAAATCGAAGTAGTACGCCAATAACCTCGAAATTTCGTACCACTTTTAGCGGTAACTAAGATCTGACTCAGTTTTCAAGTTACTTTTAATACAGGCTTATCATGATGCATAGTCGGCACACAAAAATTCTGTCAAAGATTTTTCTTACAATCGCACTCTTAGCAGTAACCGTTGCTGTACGTGCGGACGAAGCACTGCAGACATTTCTCGAACAGACACTTACCACAGCACGTGACAAAAACGATCTTCCTGCCGTCGCCGCGCTGATTCAAATCGATGGCAAGACCGCTGCTATAGCTGCAGACGGTTTTCGTGCGCATGGCCATATGGAACCAGCCACTATCGATGATCGTTGGCATATTGGATCGAATACCAAGGCGCTAACTGCAACAATGATCGCACGCTTAGTTGAGCAAGGTATCATGCGATTTGAGGATACACTCGCTGATTCTTTTCCGGCTTTCGCAAAAAATATGGACCCCGCTTACCGCAACATTACGATCACGCAATTGCTCAGTCATACCGCAGGCTTACCATCTCTGACCGACGATAATGAACTTCCTCAATTTGAAGACTTAATCGAGTCAGTACCCAGCATTCGGGCGCAACGTATTGCGATTGCACGCAGTTACCTTGCAATGCCACCTACATCCGCAACTGGTTCATTTAAATACTCCAATCTCGGTTACATTATCGCGGGAGCCATCGCCGAGGCACGAACAGGCAAGACTTGGGAGGATCTCATCAAGGAACAGATCTTTACTCCGCTCGGCATAAAGAATGCAGGATTTGCAGCGCCCGGATCCTCTGGCAAGTTGGACCAACCGCGTGGTCATAAAAAAACCTGGTGGGGCAAGCTCGTACCACTCGATCCCGCTGACATACAAAGTGATAATCCTCAAGCGCTCGGCCCTGCCGGCACAATCAATATTTCTCTTAAAGATTGGATTCTCTTCGCAGAGGACCAACTCAATGGCGTACATCGCCGCGGTAAATTATTGAAGTCCGAAACTTATCGCAAACTACACTCACCCGTAAATGGTCATTACGCACTGGGCTGGGGGGCATTGTACGATCCGGAGTTATTGCTGCTTACACACACCGGTAGTAACGGCTATTGGCTCACCGACGCACGTATCATGCCAAAGCACAACATAATTTTTCTAATCGCGATGAACTCTGCTGGTGATACTGCAGAAAAATCAATGAAAGATATCCGCAAGCTTCTTATGGAGCGCCTAAAACCATTTGAGTGAATCTAAAAGCGGACTTGTCTTGACAAGTCCGCAATCCAGCGGCTACTGGAATATATACTTGATAATTAATTAAAGTCAGCAGCGCTAATCGGATAACTATCAGAGCCCGCCTCCAAGATCCAAGCCCATGGCTCTGCAAATAAAGCGAGTCAATTATATTCCTGACAGAATAATCTCACGGAAAACGCATACCGTCACCCGCCACAAGAATCCTATTTATCATACATAGTACTGAGCAATTTATTTAAATATAAAGACTCAGAAATACACTGAAACTTGATGAAGCTATAGCCTTCAATAGAGAGAATCCTTAAAGATGTAATCTAGCATTTCCATTCAGAGAAAAATCATAGCTTTCTCTTGCCGCCTTTTAAGAGCCACAAGTTCCAACCTAATTCATCCATGCCAGCCAACATAAAATTTAAGAAAAATGGCCAGTAAAGCCTATGGAGAGCTTTGATGAATGGCAGCCACCTTTTAAGGCTCCATCACTGTTTGAATTAGAAGAATTGAATATTACCGCAGAGCGTTAAACAGGCTTTGCCCACTGCCATATTAAGTGTGGTGGCACTCTTCTCGATGGCAAGGAAGTTCGTGATACTGTTCGAGCGATTTTCTGCTTTATCAAATTGGAAGAATCGTGACATGTGGCGCACCGCCATATCTCCACACCAGCCAACCAAGGTGCATAGAAAATATAGCGCTCAAGTCAACTCAATGCTGAATGCATTAGCGCTGCTCAGTAAATCGGGGCCTTAAGTTATAAAAGACATCGGGCTTTTGAAGAGAGGAATCTCCAAGCCCATAGAAGCCTGGGGGTATAAGGTATAATAGTCCGCCTCTAATTCATCATTAGAGGCGGCACAGATTTTGTGTGGTGTGCTTCCCCGCTACAAGATGATCAGCGACGAGCGGCAAAGATACCGCCGGCCATCACTACCAGCGAGGAGAGCATTCCCACACCAACCAAACTATAAAGACTGATAGACTGGCGCGCGGCTTCGTTAAGCACTTCGCCAAAAGGAAATTGCCAAGCAACAATACCCGAAGCTGCCAGCACAGCGATGTATTGAACGCGACTGGCGCGACGTTCGTTCTTCTTGGAGGGCATTGGCAATTTTGCCATGACGCTCTCGCAGAAACCGTCATCGTCCAGGTAGGGCTCATCGAACTGCAGCTGCTCTGCCAGCCAAGCATCAAATTGTGGGTCTTTGCCCTCTATAGTTAAATCGCCCAAGGCGCCACCCTTTGTGTTGCGCTGTTCAAAGTTAACCATTGACCACCTCCTCGCGCCACGGCTGCAACAAGCTCTGTAGCTTTGCTCGCGCGCGGTTGACATGGGATTTTACCGTACCTAGCGGCAACTTCATAATACTTGCCGCTTCCTCATGGGAGAAGCCCCGCTGCATGCACAAGTGTATCGCCTGGCGTTGGGCATCGCTTAAAGAGTCCATTGCGGAGTTCAGGTCCCGGGCCATCCCCAGGCGCTGAGACTCTTCAACCGACTCTTCCGCCTGGGCCCGATCGACCGCCTCCTGATCCACTTCTGGGGCGTTCTTGCGTTTGTGGCTCATGACGAGATTGTAGGCGATCCGGTACAACCAGGTGCTAAAGCGGGCATCTCCCCGAAATGCCGGCAGCGCCTTATAGGCCTTAATAAAGGCCTCTTGCGCCATATCATCGGCCAGGCCCTGATCGCCATCACACAGCTTGCGGAGCGAGAATCGCAGCTGGGATTGATAGCGACGCACCAGCTGGGCATATGCCCGCTGGTCCCTGTCTTTGACGGTGCGCCTGATCAAATCCTCATCATTGAGGTCCATATTTCGGTCCCTACGCCTGCTTAGTATCGAGCTTCCAGTTGATAAAGCGGGCCAGGCCGATAAACAGTGGGATCAAGCCCAGACTACCTACCCCAAATCCTGCAAGGGAAGTGAGCCAGATAAACACTGCAGCACCCACTGCGATTAGAGTAATCCCTCTGTCCCCAGTATTCTTAGGGCTGCTATCTTCCAGCATATCCAACATCTCAGGCGGCACATCCCGACCATCGGCCACCATGTTATTGATATTTTCCATCACCAGCTGTTTCTTCCTGTAGCTATTGCGAGTGACCAGCCACACGATCAACACCGGCATACCGAACACACAAAGTAAGGCCAGAATTGGTAAAGTCACCACTTGGTGGAAACCAGAATCTGATTGAGACTCTTCCCAACCCTCATGTGAAGAGCCATATTTTTTTGACAGGCCAATCTGCACATTGTCTGGCACACTATCTAGCGCCTCTTCAGCCACCTGTCCCCGCTCATCGAGAATCCCCTTGCGCTCCAGTTTCTCGATAATGCGCTGGCTCAGAGGGCCTCCGAACTCAGCTCCCAAGTCCACCTGGACCTCACTGCGCTCGCCGTCCTCTCCCTGGGTTTTGATGGTGAGCACCCCCTCCTCATCACGCATGATGCGTACACGCGTATCTGGCTTAGATGCCTCACTTTCCATTGCCGGCGGCTTTGGCGGGTTGGGTATTGTGCTGCTGTCATCCTGTGCCCAGCTGCCCATCGCGGCAAAAGTAGCTGCCAGCGCCGCCAACCAGTAGGTAGCTACCCGCAGGGGTTGTGAATCTCTCGCTCTCATTAGTTACTCTCTAATCGTTGTCTTTCTTGTACTGTTTAACCGTCGGCCCGGGGAAGCCCTGCACACTACATCACTGTCATGCGGCCTCGGCTGTAAGGTCCGGGGGTGGCGCCTTGGGGAGCTCTCTCCTCGGCAATCCGCACCGGGTAGGGAAGCCCGCTGCCTTCAACCTCACTGCCTGACTTACATTCATTGAGCTTTTGCATAAAGTGCTGGTCTGTTTTCTCAGTAAGCTGACGATGAATATCATCCACCGAGAATCCCAGCTCCGCCGCTCCGGCCTGCATGCCGCCAAGCGCCAAAATCAGTACGGCGCAAAATTGTACCTTCTTAAATGATCCCGCAGTAAACATTGTGACCTCCAGATCGCTTTTCCTTGTACACCTCTATGACGGAGCCAGAACCGATTTTGGATGCAGGCGCAAAAATATTTTTTTAAACATTTTGTAGAAGGACTACTTCCTATGGCTACTGGACCAATAAGTACAAAAGTCGCAATAATCGGCCTGTAACCATTGGGGAGCTCGTAGATGACCGGTATTAAGGAAATACTGATCTTTTGGTTTGGTGATCCCGCTTTAAATTACCGCCCTACACCTGAGCGGCAGAAGCGGTGGTTTTCGGCAGACCCAAAGCTGGACAAGCAAATGGCTGAAGACTTTACCGAAATCACCAATATGGCCCTTGAGGGAGAGCTGGATCACTGGCGCCAAAGTCTGGAGGGCGAACTGGCCCTGTTGCTGTTATGCGATCAATTCGCCCGCAATATCCACCGCGGTAACCCTCTGGCCTTTGAGGGGGACCCACTGGCTCTCGATATCACCGAGTCGATTCTACAGAGGGCAGATGAGCAAAAACTTGGGCTGTTTCAGCAGATTTTTGTCGGCATGCCACTTGAGCACAGTGAAAACTCCGCTATCCAACAGCGCTCCGTGGCATACTTCGCCCAGTTGCAGAAGCAGTACGGGGATGATGAGTCCATCGCCCCTTATCTCGCCACCCACTATCGATACGCCCTGGCCCACCAGGCGATTATCGAGCAGTTTGGCCGCTATCCGCATCGCAATGCGGCCTTAGGCCGCAATTCCACTGAAGAAGAAAAGCACTGGCTGGCACAAGGGGGCGGCTTTAAATAATGGATTTACTCGGATGGTTATCACTTGCAGGTATCTGTGCCCTAGGCGCAATGTCACCAGGCCCTAGCCTGCTTATCGTAATGCGCTGTTCCGCCTCCGGTCTTCGGCAGGGCCTCGCCAGCGCCATTGCGCACGGCGCCGGCGTTGCCGTTTACGCTGCGCTGACAGCCTTTGGCCTCGCAGTACTGATTACCAGCTCTCCACTACTATTCAGTATTCTGCAATGGGCCGGTGCAGCCATGTTGGTATACCTGGGCTGGAAGGCCTTCCGAGCCCCGGCTCCCGGCTCAGGAACGACCCAGTTGGAAGCCCCCCACATGAGTGTTCGCCGCTCGATCGTACAAGGTTTCGGGGTGGCCTTCTTTAATCCCAAGATCGCGGTATTCTTTACTGCCCTATTCAGCCAGTTCGTATCTGAGCAGCAGGCTCTCACAACCAAGCTCGGAATGGCTGCCATGGTTTCAGGAGTCGATACACTATGGTATTGCATCGTTGCCCTGGCAGTTCATGCCAGCCGCAAACGTCAACTGGTTAGCAAGCACCTCGGCCACCGCATCCAGCAGCTGTTTGGTCTGCTCCTGATTGGCTTGGCCGCACGTTTGGTATTCACTATTTAGTGGGTAGGACCTAAGCACCATCTCCGTACAGACGTGCCAAAATCGAAACTTTCCCCCGTAAGAATGATAATTAGGCACTCCAAAAAAACAGGCCCGCAAACGGGCCTGCACAGTGCGGAGGTTGCAGCCTGGATGCCTGGGGGGAGTACATCCGGCTGCAGTGGCGCATTATGACAGTTACGACAGCTTCCTAAAGACGAATTATCGCAATAGCAACTCTCTTGAGCACAACGAAACAGCCGCCATTTCAGTTCCAACCACCATTGACACTGAATATTTATACAGTTACCGTATAGCCATACAAGCAAACTGGAATGTCTTAAAGGCAATTGGGAGGCATATCATGGCCGTAGTAGCTGTTTGGAAATGCGATCGAGACGGAGCAATGTTCGACAACAAAAAAGATGCTGAAGAACACGATAAGATGCTGGAGCTTGCAGCCAACATTACCACGCTCATTGAGCGCAGTATTGAAGGTATTGATGAGCAGGTGAGCGAAGAGATCGGCCTGTTGCTGGCCAAGCGTCGCGATGCCCTGGCCAAAGCCTGCAAAGGCAAACCAGAAGTTCTGTTGGAAGAAGATGAGAGCGGTGAAGAGTCCTCCGACGAGACCGTTACTCCCTTTGCTGCAAACCAGTAAAACTACCAGAAGAAATTTTCTTGTAGTAATTTAAAGTTTCATCCCTGTACTCTGCCCGGTTCAACCGGGCTTTTTTGCTGGGCTTCAGTATTTAGCTGAAGCCTCTCACCGCATAAAGATCGTTAATCGTTCCAGATCGCCTAAAAAATTCTTTACTGCTACAAACGCTTTTACAGAGACCTTATCGATATCACAATATTGATCACTGCGAGTATTAGTATCACCAGCCAACTGATTAATGTGCCCCAAAAGCGTCCGGCATGGGTACCTCCCTTACCCGCTGTCAGGCCATAAGCGTGGAAAATGCGGGATAGAAAAAAGGCGACTCCAAAGACATGCAACCACAGTGCAGATAAGCCCCCTAGCTCCGCAAGCAACAAGAGCAGTAATGCGATGGGGGTATATTCAACCGCATTCGCGTGCACGCGCACACGAATCTCATTATGACGATCCTCGCCAGTGCCAATGCCTACTCGCTTAGTGCGACGAAACTGAACGACCCGGCCTGCCAAGTAGATAATGAGGATTGCACAGAGGCTGGCATATAGCGCTGTAATATTTACCATGGCATTTTCCTTTTTCTTATTAATACGAGATGTAAATATATCCCTATCACCACACAGCCCACCACACCAATGCTAAACAAGTGGCTGGACCTTTTTGTTCATTTTTCGTCACACAAAAAAAGAGCGGGCTTTGCCCGCTCTTCATCTGCTCACAAACTAAGCACTAGTTAATTGCGATAGCCAAAGTCGTGCCCCTTGCTCGGCTTAAGATGACGATCGCGCAGGCGGGTTGAACGAGTAACCAAAGATTGGGGCTCTCCCTCAATCAGTACCTGTTCAGGGTAGCTGGTTACTTCCAGTGGATCACCGCTCCAAACTACAATATCAGCATCGGCACCTTTCTCCAGGGTACCGCCACTAAGGCTAAAGATATCTGCCACATTTGTACTGATAGACTTCAGAGCCTCCTCGTAGGACAACCCGTGGGCAACAGCATTACCAGCAGACTGACGTGAGAGGTATACATTGTGAGTAGAAGCGTAGTCGGGACCACTAATGGCAACTTTCACACCAGCTTTGGTTAACAAAGCAGCATTATCCAGGCGGGCGCCAAGGCTGGAGAAAGAAATGGGCAGGTTGTTAATCGCATCAATCACGACAGGCACCTGAGCTTGGGCCAGCTGCTCCGCCACTATCCAACCTTCAGCCGCCCCCAGCAGCACCAGCTTTACATTGTAAGTCTTAGCCAACTCAATAGCCGCAAGGATATCGCTGGCACGATTAGCTGTAATTAATAGCGGTTCCGTTCCATTAATCACCGGCTGTAAGGCCTCGAGATCCGCAAGACTATAATTCAGCTCTCGCCACTCTCCCAGACGAATCGCTGCACGATTGTCCCGGTACTCCTTAGCCTCATTCAAGGCATTCTCAATTTTTGCATAGGCGTTTGCACGGCTACCACCGGCCAGTTGAGCACCGGCCTCACCCAAATAAGCCTTCTGGGCAACATCTTCCGCCTCGACACTATCGAACTCACCATTGAGTTTGATAGCAAAGCCGCGTCCGGCAAACACTCTCTGGGCCTCTACCGCAGCGCTATCCCAAGTACTGATAGCTGGAAACACCACGGCGCTGGTAACACCACCAGCCCGGTTAAAAGGGATCAATGTAGATTTGGGGTTGTATGCGGGTACAGGATTGAAGGCGCTGCCGATACTCTCACCAGTTACCGCATGGTCGTTGGTGCCACTGGCTGCGCTGATCTCCACCAGCCCCAATTCAGAAATGGGTGCAATAACTCCAGGAGTCACCACCTTGCCTTTCGCATCAATTACCCGATCGGCAGACATATTCAGCGAGGGAGCCACCTGCTCCACTTTACCGTCCACTACCAGCACATCGGCAGATTCCAGTGTGCCCATATCAGCTAGGGTGTGTACCTTGCCGCCCTTTATCAGGATACTTTGCGCCTGAGCCCCTGCTGTCAAAACCCCCAGGGCCAGCGCATAGAATACAGCTATTTTTTTCACAGTCGCTCTCCCTCTGCATTGAGAATACCAAGCTCAAAATCACTGCGCGGTTGGCGCTTTTTATCGGAGCGATCGTACATCAACTCCCCATCGATAAAGACCTGATCAACATGGGTATAAACACTGAACGGGTTGCCAGACCAAATAACAACATCGGCCATCTTACCCTTCTCGAGGCTGCCGGTTTGCTTATCGATACCCAGTGCCTTAGCGGGGTTCATGGTCATCCAGGTCACAGCATCCTTTGGCTGAATATCGAAACCAGCGCGCTGACCTGCAGTCATCGCTTTAGCAACTTCTTCATTCAGGTGCTGAACGCCCACACCGGAATCCGAGTGAATCATCGCACAGGCCTTGGCCTGATCGACGATAGCAATATTTGCCTCTGTCATATCGAAGGCTTCGTGCTTAAAGCCCCACCAGTCAGCCCACATCGCAGCACATACATTGTTCTCCGCCAGCAGGTCGGCGACTTTGTATGCTTCTACTGCGTGGTGGAACGTAGAGATCTGGAAATCGAACTCCTTGGCAACATCCATCATCACCGCCATTTCCTCTCCGCGATAGCAGTGATTGTGTACCAGGATATCGCCGTTCAGAACGCCTGCCAGGGTCTCTAGGCCCAGGTCTCGCTCTGGTTCATCTCCACCCTTCTCTACATATTCTTCCCACTTCTTCTTATAATTGCTGGCCTCAATCCAGGCGTTGCGGTAGCCAGCTACATTACCCATACGGGTTGAGGGGGAAGTACCTTTACCACCATAAACACGCTTCGGATTCTCGCCACAGGCCATCTTCAGACCATAGGGCGCACCGGGAAATTTCATGTCCTGTACGCTGCGACCCGGTACATTTTTGAGGGTTACACTGCGGCCACCGAACAAGTTGGCAGAGCCCGGTAGGATCTGCAATGTGGTCACACCGCCAGCCAGGGCTAAGGGGAACTGGGGATCCTGTGTCCATACAGAGTGTTCCGCCCATACCTGCGCGGTGTTGGGGGATGTCATCTCATTGCCATCCTGAGAGGACTCAATAGAGGGGGCGGGATAATCTCCCAGGTGAGAGTGCACATCGATAATTCCGGGGGTCACCCACTTACCTTTGCCATCGACCACCAGTGCGTCCTTGGGAGCCTCAAGATCTTGACCGATCTTTGCAATCTTTCCGCCTTTCAATAATAGGTCTGTGTTCTCTAATTGCTCCCCAGTCCCAGTAAGCAAAGTGGCATCCTGAATCAGCACCGGCCGGGACTGAGTAACAGAATAAGTTGAAGGGAAAGCATCCAGGCGAGCAAAATCCAGAGATCTCTGCTCACTCCCGGCTTTCTTCTCTCCGCAGGCAGACACCAACAGCGAGGCACAAAGCAAAGCCGCGATGCCGCGCCCGAAAACTCGAGAATGCAGCTGCATAGTTATTCATCCAATGGTTTTGAAGATGGCGGTGAATGCTATCAGTTTGTCTGACCTTAGCCACTACTTAGAGAAGAAAAGTTCGCTTCTGAGAAGAAAAGCCCCAAAGAATTAACGAGAAACTCGTCTGCTCTGCAAGTGGATACCCATCACATTTGAATAAACACACAATTACAAAAGGGTTTATAAATGTCGGCATGTCAGCAAAGACTGCAAACCAGCTCTTAAAAGGCCCCGCGTTCCCTATATACTTTTTTGTTTCTACATGATGCAGTTTCTGGTGAAAAAATACTCAATAATTATTCCGGAGGAGAATAGGTGATCAAGGAAAACAGCTTGCCGGTATTCCCCACATCCACTTATGTCACCAGTAGCCAAAGCCGGGATTCCCAGCAAGTCTATGAGGCTTTACGTAAAAGTGAAGAGCGCTATCGCGAACTGGTTGAGCATGCGAATTCCATCATTATGCGCTGCGACAGGCACGGGCGAATCACCTCTTTTAATGAGTATGCTCAACAACTTTTTGGCTACTCTGAAGCAGAAATTATTGGGCGGCACCTGATCGGCACCATAGTGCCCGCCTGCGAGTCCAGCGGCCGGGATCTACGTCAACTCATTCAACATGTTTGCGATAATCCACAAGAACATCGCTACAACATTAACGAGAACATCACCAAGTCTGGCAAGAGGGTTTGGATTGCCTGGACTAATAAAATCCTTTCAGATGAAAGTGGCTGCCCAACGGGCATACTCAGTATTGGAACCGATATCACCAAACAGCGCCTGCTGGAGGAGGAGTTACGCCAAGCGCAAAAAATGCAGGCTATTGGCGAGCTAGCCGGCGGCATCGCACATGACTTCAACAATATGATTCATGGAATCAGTGGTTATGCCGAGGTTATCCAGCAGATAGCGGAAGATCCCCGTATCAGCGAATACACTAATCATATACTCACTACTGCCCGCCATGCCGCCGAGCTGACTAAGCAGCTGCTTACCTTTGCTCGCAAAGGTAACTATCAACTAAAAGATTGCAATACCCATGAAATCACCCGCGATGTCTGTGCCATGCTTGAGCGCACCATTGATCGGCGTATTCGTGTTGAACAGCAACTAGAAGCTGGCCGGCCTCATGTAGTCGGCGATCCCGCCCAGTTGAAAAGTGCATTATTAAATATCGGCATCAACGCCAAGGATGCCATGCCGAGTGGAGGCACTCTGCGTTTTAGTAGTAGTAATATTACCTTTGAAAAAATTACTACTATCGCAGATTTTGAAGTGCAACCTGGTCATTACCTGTTAATCACCATTCGCGATAATGGTACAGGTATGCCCCCTGAAGTGCGCCGCAGAATTTTTGAGCCTTTCTTCACCACTAAGGAATGCGGCCGGGGTGCCGGACTGGGTCTCGCCGCAGTGCATGGCACCATCCATTTGCATAAGGGGGCCATACAATGCCATAGCATTGAGGGAGAGGGCAGCACCTTTAATTTGTACCTGCCGATTGCCGAAGCAAAAGTAAGTAGACTGCAAAAACAAACTGTACCGCAATCTGCCAAACGCCAACTTCGTATTATGGTGGTGGACGATGAAGCCATTGTCCGCAGCTATTCGAAAACACTCTTTGAAATGAATGGCCACAGCGTAACCACTTTCGCTTCGGCGGAACAGGCGATCACCTATTACCGACAGCATTACGATCAGGTAGACCTGGTGATTCTCGATATGATTATGCCCGGAATGGATGGCCAGGAACTATTCGCCTTTCTGCAGCGCATCAACCCGGAGGTGAAAGCATTGCTTTCAACCGGGTTTAGTGTCGATAGCAAAGTCCAGGAAGTTATCAAAGATGGGGTTCTCGACTGTATCCAAAAACCTTTTACTTACGATAGGCTCAGCAACAAAATTGAGGAATTGATTTTAAGCGGGCAACTGATAACAACAGCGCTTTGAATATCTAAAATGACTTGTGTCTTAAAGCAAAAAAGCCATTTACTCTATGAAAATGGCACACTTACACGAATACTTGCCAGAGAAATTACTCTGGCAAGTATTTTAAAGGATAATATGCGGAAGGTAGCGACTCATATCCTGAGTTATAAGATTACTATCCTCGCGAATTGAAATACCCGCAGCCATATCATCCACTAGCCAGCTACCCACCAGGGTAAAACTCTGACCAAACTTCGGCAGTGGATGCATAGCCTGATAGATAAAGCCCTCTTCTCCATAGGGCCCATCCGAAAGCGATTGCACATCTTCTCCGCGTACTACTGAAATATTGGCTCCCTCACGGGAGAAAATGGGCTTCTTAACCAGCTCCGAATAGCCCTCAGCTTTATCCAGCTCATCTTCGAAAAATGAAGGTAGTAAGTTGGGGTGCCCAGGAAACAACTTCCACAACATGGGCAGGAGTGCTTTATTGGATAATATCGCCTTCCAGGGTGGTTCCAACCAACGTACGTTATTGCCCCCCAACAGAGAGCCAAATTCCTCGCGGAACATAAACTCCCAAGGGTACAGTTTGAACATCCAGGTAATTACCTGATCGTCTAAATCGGTAAAATCTCCCTGCGCATCACAACCAATATCTTCGATAAATACAAAATGATTAGTGATGCCGGCTTCACTGGCACAATCTTGCAAATATTGAACCGTACCGCGGTCTTCTACCGTATCTTTGCAACAGGCAAAATGTAGTTCTCGACCAGGGGTCAGGAACTGTACATCGCGAAAGCGATTAACCAGCTTTTCCTGCAGGCTGTTAAATTGATCAGACTGTAGGGGAAGTGCCCGCCTATCTACATTATCCTGCAACCAAAGCCACTGCCAAAATCCCGTTTCATATAGGCTGGTAGGCGTGTCGGCGTTATTCTCATAAAGTTTGGCCGGACCCTGCCCCGAATAGGCAAAATCCAAGCGAGAATAAAGGCTGGGGTCACCATTTTTCCAGGAATCGCGGACAAAATCCCAGTGCTGCTCCGGTATGCGGAAGCGCCTTAACAACGCCTCATCCTCAAGCACCTTAGCGACAACATCCAGGCACATTGCGTGGATTTCTTCGGTGGGGTCCTCAATATCCTGCTCTATCTGTTCCAAAGTGAACTGATAGTAAGCAGTTTCATCCCAGTATGGCTCCCCATACATGGTGTGAAAATGGAAACCAAACTCCTGCGCCCGCTCTTTCCAGCGCGGGCGTTCACCGATCGGCAACCTCAGCACCAATCAGCCCCCCCAGCTTCGGGAGCGACTGCTACTAGAGCGTCCGCCACCCCAGTTGGATTTGGCTGAAGCGACTGCACCAAAGCCCCCGCGTGAAACCGTCTTGGTAACCTTGGGCTTGGGATCCATCGCAGTCTTATCTACGGTATAGGAGTTTTTACCGTAGCGACCGATAACCTGACCATCAGCGGTCATCAGGCGATCATAATAGCGGGAGCCGGAGGCAGAATAACGGTATACCGGGTTGTAATGACCGTAGGAGTGATAGCGCCGGTCATTATCATTCAATAAGGACGCGACCATAAAACCAGTCATCAGTGGCATCCAAAAACCGCTGCTACTCTCGCGACAACTACCGAACTCCGTCTCACACTGGGACAAATTGGCATATTTGGGCCCAGTCCGCTCAGCTTCCGCGAGGGCCTTCTGGTAAGCCGCCTCACATTGGGCTTCATCGAGCTGTGTATTATTCACACAGTCCTCGACAGAGGACACCACCTTAACCTCTTCATCGGAGGAGCAGCCCACCAGAGCCACGGTGATACCCATAGCCAGGGGGCGTAAAACAAAACTTGCCCCCCTGCCCTTGCGCATCCGCGCAAGATTAATATTTTTACTACGCTTCATCCTCACCTCCGCTTAATAGCTCATGCAAGCCGCGTTGAGGACACCAACAGAAATAGTGGTAGCTGCCAGCATAATACCCGCGCTAACTTCACCGTCTTCAATACGCTCAACAATACGTGGCATAAAGCCAAAACGAATAATCGCAAAGGCAATAAGCTGAGCGATTAGAGCAACCACTGCCCAAGTGGCAAAGTCAATAATGGAAACAGAGTTGCTGGCAGCGCCGCCAACAGCAATGGCAAAACCCAGCACCGCACCACCAAATCCAATGGCAGCGGCTGCGTTTTTGTCTTCACGGATCAACTTCCATTCGTCATGGGGTGTCACTAGTGCATAAAGAAATTTAAACGCGATTAAAAATACCAGTGACAGGCCAAAATAGGCCGCAAAATGAAGGATACCAGTCATCAAATCGTAGGGCTGGTCCATTAATACATCTCCTTATTATCCGTGAATAGTCAGCTGTGATGGTGTCAAAGTTATACCGGTACTAATCACCAGACTGCGACTCAGGTAACCTGCGTCCTCCTCTTTCTCTTCCGCTGAAAGGAACAGGGATTCGGTACGCTGATCGGACAAATCGCGTTCAAAAAGCATGGTGAATTGGTCGGTGAGGGAATAGTCCCCATCGGCGTCATAGGTCTTCTCGGCCATATGCACCGGGTTGTGATAATCACCAGTAGCAGTCCAGACTCTCTGATAGTTACGGTCCTGCAATTGGTAATTAGCTGCACCGATTTCCTGCTTTAGAAGCCTGTCCCAAACCTGCTGATTGGCGACATCGAGGGTATCGTAAAAGTGAAACAGCTTTACGTCTACTACATGCTCATCACTTTGACCGCCTTCTGCCACAACCTGTAGCCAGGCATCGTCATCGGTATAAAACCGATAAACCCAAGCTCCATCGAGCTCTACAATTCCGGCGGCTTTGATAATCTGCGTTGGAGAACAGGATTCAATCGTGAGTTCATCCAGTATCAGGCGAATAGCCAATGGATCCAGTTCAAAACTTGCGCCGAGTCGCAATCCCATAATTTCCGGGGTTTTCACCTTTGGAATATCTTTACCTTTGAGTTTGTCAATCAGCTTGGTAAACACGTACCTGTCCCCTCTCCTTCATTCATTTTTATATCGAAGCAGCGCTTTTCTGTAAGCCGCTTAGCAGAAATGTAATAGAGCATATCCCCCCTGTTCACCTCATCGGTCAACGCGGGGTTTACATTAATTTTAACTATTCCCTGACGACGCACGGCAATCAAGGTTGCGGACAAATTCTTTTTGAAATGATCAAAGAGAGCAGAAAATAACAAAGGCCGTTCACCCTGATACTCAATACTGTACTGAGTCATTCCATAAGTGCTATCCAGTAGCTGCCGGTGTAATCTGGCAGAACCGGGGTCCAGGGAGGATTTAGCCAGTAATTCCACCGCTACTGAGGGGATGCATTCAATATTCGGGCAGTGTGAGCGCAATAGCTCACCGACATTTTCATCCTGGAAATAGGCTGTTTTATGACTATTGGGACTGAGTTTGTCACAGAACAAAGCTGTGGTGAGCGTGACATCATCCAGGGGATTATCGATAATGATTCGCGCGGCATCGACAAGTGCGGCGCGCTGCATGCTCTCAATATGGGAAAAGGATTCAACCCGGACAAAATCAATTTTACCCGGCATGGGATTCTCGATATCGGCTTCGACACAAAGCACGATATCTGTTGCTGTACCATTGGTTTTCGATAACAGCAGCTCTATCAAACGAAGGGTTCGCGTTCCATTCCAGCCAATTATAACCGTGTGATTTACATGGTTTGTCATGCGCAACCCTCTCTTTCCTCTATGCACAAACTCTGAAATTACAAAGCCCACCTTGGTAAGCACCAAAGCGAATAGACTCAATCCAAAGGGGATCACCCAGGTTGCCACAACCACTTTACCTGCGGGCGTTACCGGCGAGAAATCGCCATAGCCTACTGTGGAAGCAGTCACTATCAGCCAATATATAAAGTTGGCGGGGTCAACTATCTCATGCTCCCCTGCAACACTGAGTAATAGGTAACTCCCCATTACATAACCCAGCACGCCGACAAGAATGGTTAGTATATTGGCCTTAACAAAAAGCGACGCCAGAAGGCGCCGCACTCGATAAAGTAGCACTGGATCAGGCCTTTTGGCGGCTCGCCAGTAGCTGGGCCAGCTTGTCGCTGCCGCTGACCTGGCCTCCGGGCTTAATGCCCGCCGCCTTCAGCTTGGCGTCCAGACCAGAGCCGCTTTCCTCTGTTGCCAGCTCTTCAGCAGCTTCCAGCTCCGCAGCACGCTCCTGTTGCTTGGTCTTGATACGATCAAGGCTGTCCAGGGCCGTTTTGATTTTGCTGTTAGCCCCCATATGGCGGGAGGAAACGGCTACTTGGGCCTTTTGTACAGATTCGGTGGCCTTGATCTGGTCAATCTGCTGCTCCATACGGCGGACATTAATTTTCGCCTTGGAGATATTCCCTTTCAGGGTACGCTCAGAGTTGATGAAGCCATCTAAGAGGCTCTGTTCCGTTTCGAGTTGAGCTTCCAGCTCAGTAACACGCTCGGCACACTCCAAAGCCAGGCTATCATCACCTTTCTCGCTGGCACTGATTGCGTGGTTGCTGTAAGTCTCAATATCGGCTTTTAGAGACTCTACCTTACTTTCTGCCAGCTTGCGCTTGGCCATGATTTTAGTCAGGTTCTCATCACAAGCTTTCAATTCGGCCTTTGCCTCCCGCAGTTCTTGATCGAGGATACGGATAGACTGGCTGTCCGCAACGGCTTCAGTTCCTTCATTGACCGCGCCTTTCAAGGCAGTCCAAATTTTTCTCAGGCTCATGCTACACCCTCCATTTCAAAATGATCAGCATATAAATCCAGGAAGTCACCCACATTGGAGAACAGGGTTTCAACTTCTTCAATTACCACTTCGTCCTTACTGGACACAGACAAAGCGCCAAAAGCGACATAGTAACGCTCACCGCCAATCATGGTGATGGCGATCGACGTCAAGGGAACCAGTTGATGAGTCTGGAGAATCAACTCATTAAGGGCGACCACGTCGGCTACCTGGCTGACCGGGAACAAGATGCTCTCGACAACGATCTGCTTCTCACCGACATAAACGAATGCATCGACTCCTTCGTCATTGGAAATACTGAGGCACTCTCCCTCAGATTCCACCACCCATCCGGTGTGGCTTTCCGCCAAATGGCGTAGATTCTCATGGTTCCAGGTCATCTCGACTCCCTCGCTGTGGAATATTAGTCACAAATATAGCATCAAAAAAAAGGCGGTCAATAACTTATTTCAAACTTATGTTGCAAATAATACACACAAAGATAATATTTACCACATAAGTGACATCAACTGTAACGGAGTCGAGCCCATGGACCACAAGCAAAGCCTCAGCAACCAGCAAGCACTGGCTCCGTACAAACAGGCTATCGCCCGCTATGTGCGCGCATCTATGGCTTTGCGGGGTATGCGTTACGGGGATCTCGCCCAGGCCCTGGCCGAAAGAGGGATTTCAATGACCACGGAAAACCTGCGTAGCAAGGTGAGCAAATGCATGTTTTCTGCAGATCTACTGGCAGCCATCATTGATGCCTTATCGGTGGAAGACAGCGCCATGCCTGAAATCCTTAAGCAAGCGCGAGAACTGCAAGATCAAGGACTCAATACCGAACAATAGAGAAGCTAACATGCTCTATCACGCAGTACCAATAGGAAGTAAATCGCTAAACTCGAAGACAGAGCATGCTATAAAATCTAGCAACCAGGCCCGCTGAATAGCTAGTAGTGATGGAGCTTATAAACCGGCTCACCGTTACCACATTTACCGACAACCTCTGGTTCAGAGAGTTTGGCTCCTGCCGGTATTATTTTATTGGTTGGCCACCATACAAAACAGGCATAGCGAAAATTGACTGCCCAGTTACAGTAAAGGCGGCCGTCATCCTCCTCATAGAATCGCGCCTGACAAAAGCTTAAGGTCGGGCTTCGCACCCCCTGTTGCTGCTGGGCATCCACAAATATCACATCCACAGCTGCTACGGCAGTCACCCAAAAGCAGGGTATTAATAACCACAATTTCATAGGCGTACTCGGCTAAACTGCAAGCTGAACTCCTATAAAGCCTAGCAGCCCCGGCGCAACTTTCATTTTGTGTATCCACTTCTAAGAGTGAGCCCCCACTACCCTAAAGGTGATCCCTCTTCAAAACCGCAAGAATACGTCTAAGGCAGCTCTCTGGGTCACGCTTCCAGCTGGCATAGGGTAATGGCAAAACAGTAACCCCCGCCCTGTGCAACACTTTATAAGTCTGGGTAGTAAAGTGATACCGATACTCCCCAGGAAAACCGATCAAATCCACCCCCAGGACTCGGCCATGGTATTCGCAGACCACATCAATACGCTGGCCGGCGATAGGGAATGCAACCCAATGTCTGACCTCCGCCATCCGTAGGCTCGCACTCACCTCTTCAGCAAACTCGCAGGGAAAGACTTTTTGTGGAGTACTTAGGCCCGCCTCATGTTCAAAATCAACATAGCGCCGCAGCAAGTGCTCAGGTGACAGAGATTCTGGGCTGATGGAATAAGCCACCAACTGCCTCTCTTTAGCCCGGGTCACAGCAACATTAAACATGTCGGCACGATTAAGATAAGTCGCTGCACGCAGAGACTGATTGTCTACAGAAAAAGACAAGAGCATCAGGTCCCGCTCCTCTCCCTGAAATCCGTAAGGGGTTGCAACCAAGACGGAGAAACTGCGCAGCACATCTGTCGGGAAGGCCTTATCCACTTCGGATGCCAGATAATCCGCCTGCTCCCTGAAAGGAGAAAGAATTCCAACCGTTGGCTTGAGTGGTGAGTCGGCATAGCGATGAGTATGTTCACGCAGCTGTTCAAGTATCCAATCCTTTTCCAGCCGATTTCTGCCATTTTTTGCTCGCTTTCCCTCCAAGTAATGCAGAGTTAAAGTCCTTTCACTGGAGGCTACCGGTCTAGCCTGCATTACCTTGAGTCGATCTGTATAAAAAGCGTTATTGCTAAAAGCAATTAACTCCGGCTGACTGCGATAGTGTTCATCCAGTAAGGTAACGGCCTGTTGACTACCCAGGGAGTCAGAGACAATATCCAACAAGGACTGGTCCCGGTAACTCAACTTCATAGGCAATTCTTCAGGGCTGCCTAGGTCTTCCCACAATTGTTGTTGTTGCGCCACAGATAAAAAGGAGACGTGACGCAGCTGCTTGCCATCCCCGACGACAACCGCACGTTTTGCTCGGTGTAATGCTGGTAGGGCGCTGGCGATATCACACTGGGTGGACTCATCAAAGATAACGAGATCAAAGAGCTCGCGGGAGAGAGGCAATACTTCATTTAGCTCATCCAGGCTCACAAGCCAAATTGGGTACGCCTGTAAAACAACCTGCATATTCGTTTGAGCAAAACGCTCTGCTTGCGTTTTGGAGGTTCTAGCCCTGAGAGCCTGATTGAAAGCCGATAAATGCCTTCTTTCATGCTTTAAAAGATTAAGAAGGGCCTCTTTTCGATAAGCATTAATAAATTGAGACGCATGCCGCTCAAAATTTTTACGCAAGGTCCCGATTACCTCCTGGAATTCCCATAGTGATTCCGTATCCAGTTGCCGACCTAAAATGCGCAATCTCAATGCCAGCAACCAAGCACCAAAACCTTCGGAACCGAGTTTCTGAGCGGCACTTAACGCCCCATTAAAACGGCGCTCAGCTTTACGCATTGATTTGAGTATTACTTTAAGACCACGCTTTTGGTTGGCAGCGCTCACCTCAGGAGCTGCAACCCCCTCTTTGAGCAAAGAATCCAAATGAAATTTCAGGCTGGGTATAAAACCCTTTTCACCCGCATGTACATACCCTTCCTGTAAGTCATAGGCCTCACGCAACTTCTGTCGTACAACATCTATGGCCTGGGGAGTTTTAGAAACTACCAAAACAGTATTGCCATGCAGCATTTGGTCAATCGCCATTGCGGCAATGGTAAAACTCTTACCGGTGCCTGGCGGGCCGGAAACCAGACTCAAGGGCATCTTCGCAGCATTTTGCAATGCCCTTTCCTGAGCCTCACTCAAAAGTCCCGGCAACATCTCCGGCTCACTGTCACTTTGCCGGAAATCAACAACCTCCTCCCCGAGGGCCAAATTTAATGGAACAGAAAAGTTTCGTTCTCGGCCTAGAAGTTTCAGCTCATGAAGGACACCGCGCGATCCCCGCGACCTATCAGCCAGAATGAGGGCGCAAGCACTACTTATTGCCAGAGCTGGAGCCCTACCCAACTCATCACAATCAACCGCCTGTAGATTCGGCCAGCGACTAATCTCTTCAATACCGGTTAACCGACTGTTTTGTTCCAGCCAGCGCCCCATAGCTGCCACCTGGGGACTATCCAGCGGAAAGCTCGGTATAGGGAAGCTATCTGTTACTCTCGAGTCTATATCCGGCTTAAGGATCAAGCGCAGCAGTGGAAGGTTGATATGGAGATCAGCCGAGTTGACCTCCACAAAATACTCTTCGTCAGAACAAAGACGGGCAGGAAAATACAGTAGCGGGGCACACAATTGACGCTTGGAACTAAGCCCTAGCTGGCTCGGGAGTTCACCAGAGATCAAGAACACCGAATAGATTAAACTGCGCTCTTTTCGGTAAGCATCCGTTAGCTCTACGAGCTTAGTAGCCGAGGTTCCCACCAATGGCACTCTGGGTAACTCTCCACTGGCTAAAAAGTCCCGCTCTCTGAAAAATACCCGGCGATTACCCGCAAGCCGGGCAATATTACTCAGTGATAAATCATGACTATCCGCCTGATAGCAGCGTCTGAAATATTCGACCAACAATTTGGAGGAGTCCCGCATAACCATCCATATTTCCAATTAAAGGCAAAGCCCTGCCCGAAATTGTACCACCGGGATGATACTCCCCACTCAATGTGCCAGTAGGCATTTAGACTGGCTAGCCCTCACTCGCTATTGTGCGTAGTTTGCGAGATTCATCTCGACTCAGGCTCAATCCATATTTCTCTACGATAGAAATAAATCGCTGAACATATATTTTACCGACGGGCGCATAGGGTGGCATCCACTCATCAGGCCCTTTGTGCCCTTTACTTTGATTGCGGCCATCATCCACCAACCAGAGATTATCGATATCCTCAGCAAAGCGCCTTTTCTTTGCACGGCTCCACCCAGCTCCTCCGTGATCATGGGCCCACTTAAGGGGCACAATATGCTCCACATCCAGATCAGAAGCTTTGCTGTAAAAATTGCCGGTATAAGGATCTAGCCACAACCCAGTATCCACCTTACAGCCGTTGGCGCGAGTATAAGTAACTGGCGAAAGGGAGTACCGTATCAACAGCTCATGTCGGGTATCTTGGCAATCCCTATCTGTATCAGACCACTTGGGTAACCACTCTGATCTCTCATAACTAATCGCCAGAGCAGAAAAGCTGAAAGAAAATAAAAAGAAGCACACACAAAATCTTGAAATTGACCGAACACTCATACATCAACTACCAATCAAATCAGATCTTTAGATTACTAGAAAACTGATCGGGATTGTATGTACCGGTTCAAACTGAGGTAAAAACGAAACCATTAATTACCTACAAACAGCGAAAGGAAAAGATAAGTGTATGAACCGGCGCAACGGAGGCAGTTAGAAACCACTAGTATCTGGGAAAGGAAGGATGATCCCACGCAATACTCAAAAAGGCATTGCGCAGGATCTCGAATTACCCACGATCAACGCAGGCTCATCGCACTATACAGAGACAACCTCTTTAGCAGGGGCTGGCTGCGACTTTAAATTCATCTCATCTAGATTACCTTCCACCTCATTAGGTTTAACCTTGTGGAAGACCGCGTAGAAAACAGGGATAGCAATCAGCGTAAGCACAGTGGCAAAACCTAGCCCCCCCATAATGGTTACGGCCATATCCGCAAAGAAAGCATCAAATAGCAGTGGCGACATTCCTAAAATAGTGGTCACAGCTGCAAGGAAGACCGGACGCAAGCGACTTACGCTAGCACGCTGAATAGCAGTGAGTCTTGGCAAGCCCGCATGTGTTTGTACTTCGATCTCATCGACCAAAACCACAGCGTTTTTAATCAGCATTCCGGATAAACTCAATACACCAAGAAGTGACATAAATCCAAAAGGCAGCCCCGTCGCCAACAAGCCTACAACTACGCCCACCAAACACATGGGAACTACCAACCAGATGATCACGGGTTCACGTACAGTACCGAACAACAAGATCGATACCAGGATCATGATTAGGAAGCCAAGCGGCAAGCCTTTACCCAGTGACTTCTGTGCATCGGTAGAGCTTTCATACTCACCACCAAATTCCACTTTAAAGCCTGGTGGCAACTGCATACTTTCTACCCAGGGACGAATTCTCCCAAACGCGGCCATAGCAGTAACACCTTCCGGAGCATCGGCACTGATAGTGATGGTCGGAACCCTATCGCGCCTTTGGATCAGGCCCTCGTCCGCAGTAACCTCAAAATCCGTGATCAACTGTCCCGCCGGAATATACCCTTGCTCGTTAGGGCTCCAGACCAAACGATCCTCCAGGGAACCCACTTGATTCCTATCCCCTTCCGGCATTCGCGCAATAATAGGGATAATACGATCGCCGCTCTCAAAATCACCCACGGTATAACCGGCAGAGGCAAATTGAATCATCCGGCTAATATCGGTATTCGTGACACCAGCTACGCGAGCCCGCTCATCATCAAGGTGGGCATGGATAGTCGGCTCTCTACTGCGCCAATCATGGCGAATATCTTCCAGGCCCTTCTCGCGAAACTGTTGCTCAACATCTACGGCAAGCGCACGCAAGGTCTGAAAATCCTGACCAGAAATTCGCACTTCCACATCGGCACCACCACCAGGGCCAAACACCAGGCGCTTAAAGGTAATCAATGCTTCAGGCTGCTCTTCACGTAACTGCGCCTTTGCCCTCTCTATCAGTTGAGCGATCTGCTCGCGATTCTCAGTGCGAACAATTAGCTGACCATAGGAAGCGTTGGGCGGTTCAGGAGCATAAGTGAGCATAAAGCGATCGGCTCCCCGACCAGCTACAGCCGTTACCGAAACCACCTCATCCTGCTCTTTAAAATACTTTGTTGCCTGTTGAAGAGCCTTATCAGTACGGTTGATATCACTGCCCTGTGGCAAGAAGTAATTCACATAGAACAGCGGTGCATTGGAGTTGGGGAAGAATCCCTGCTTTACAAACCCAAAAGCAAAATAGCTTACTAATGTAACGGCAACAAGTAAGCCGATGGTAAGGCCACGATGCCTTAATGCTCCTGCTAAGGCACCGGAATACATGTTGTAAAAACGACCATTATAGGGGTCTTCAGAATCTGAATTCTTACCGGGTTTGAACAGGTGATACCCCAAATAGGGCGTTACAGTTACAGCGAGAATCCAGCTGAGCAGCAATGAAATCCCAATCACAGCAAACAGCGAGAAGAGGAATTCACCGGTGGCATCATCAGACAGTCCAATACCAGAGAAAGCCATAATACCAATTACAGTGGCCCCCAAAAGCGGCCAGAATGTTTGGCGCACTACCCGGCTGGCAGCGCTCTTGGGCTCCTCATTTCGTTGAACCCCCATCAACATGCCTTCTGCAACTACGATAGCATTATCAACCAACATACCCATGGCAATAATGAGGGCACCAAGAGAAATCCTCTGCAGGTTCAAACCAAACAGGTTCATGATTAATACGGTACCCAGAACCGTAAGACCAAGCACGGTACCCACCACCACGCCAGAGCGCCAGCCCATAAATACACAGAGTACGAGGGTAACGATCACAACTGAAGAGACGAGATTAAACAGAAAGCCATCGACACTCTCTTCTACCACTTGGTGCTGGGCATAAACCGGGTGAATTTCCACCCCCAGCGGCAGTGCCTGTTTTATCTCCTCAAGCTTGGCCTCTACAGCCTTACCAACATTAACAATATTGGTATTTTCAGCTCCCGCTATACCAAGCAATACCGCCTGATTTCCATCATAACGGGCGATAAAGCTAGGGCTTTCATCATAACCCAGGGAGATATCTGCGATATCTCTGATGGCCAACATTGCCGTTGAACCAGGTACACCCACAAGAATATTACGGATTGCTTCCAAGTCACTTGCAGGATTATCCACTACGATGCGGGTGCGCAAATCCTGACCACCGATTTCTCCAACTTTCTGTGTGGAGCTTTCCGATTGCAGAACCTGGGCTAGATCATCGAGAGAGAAACCAAACTGAGCGAGTCGGGACTCATCAATATCCAAATAGGCGACTTCATCAATGATTCCAGAACGGGAAACTTTCGCCACCCCCTCAACACCGAGCAATTCACGACGAATCACTTTGGTGATTTCACGCATTTCGGTCAGGGAAAAACCCTCACCGGTAATCGCATAATAAATACCGTAGACTTCACCGAAGTCATCATTAACCACCGAGGGATATGCCCCACTTGGAAGGTCACTTTGGGCATCATTAACTTTGCGACGCAGCTCATCCCATACCTGAGCCAGTTCTGCGGAGGCGTATTGATCCTTAATTTCTACACGGATTTCTGACATTCCCGGACTAGAGGTAGAGGAAACCTTATCCAGCTGTCCCATTTGCTGGATAGCGACCTCAAGCTTTTCAGTAACCTCCTCTTCCACCCTTTGTGCACTGGCGCCGGGATAGAAGGTATACACTCGCGCTTCTTTAATGGTAAAGGCAGGGTCTTCAAGGCGGCCAATATCCGAAAGCCCCCAGAGTCCGCCGATCAGGCAAATCAACATCAGTAGCCAGCTATAAACCGGCTTTTCGATAAATGTGTCAGAAATCTTCACAACATTTCCCCCCTGTTTACAGGGCCAGAGCTCTCAAGCAAAAAATTAGTGCTGTACATAATTGCGAACTTTTGCACCGTCATAGAGATGCTGACCGCCCGCGGCTACCAACTTCATCGCTGCTGACAAGCCCTTAGTGATCTGTACGGCTTCACCATTGGTACGGCCAAGAGCCACCTGAACCTTGGAAACCGATTGATCTTCATTAATTTGCCAGACATAGGGTTTCCCCTCACTATTGCTCTGCACCGCCGCCAGAGGAATCCAAAAATCTCCGCTGCTCTCTTTCATTTTGACCGTCACTCGGGCAGTCATACCAGGAAGGATCTGAACATTCTGCGGTCGCGGCATCCCCAGTTCCACCGCGTAGGTCTGGGTAACACTGTCGGCTTCCGCTTGGTGTTCACGGTATTGCAAAGCAAACTGCTCACCCGGAAGAAATTCAAACTCCGCTAACACTGAGCTTATTTGCTCTTCGTTGACAGTAGCCAACATTTTTTCCGGCACAGAAATTTGTATACGCACCTCAGAAATATTCTGTAGGCGCACAATGGGTTGGCCGGGCTGAACGTTAGTGTAATTCTCGACAAGCTGCCGTGTTGCCAACGCATCAAAGGGGACCGTCAGCTTGGTATAAGCTAAATCCTGTTCCGCTCTTTCCAGAGTTACTTTGGCAAGGTCAAAGTTACTCTCAGTTTCATCAAGCTGCTGCTGGGAAATCACTTTCGAACTTGCCAGTGAGCGCTGTCGATTCAATGTTTTCTCCAGAAGCTCTACATTTACCCGGGCTTCCTTTACCCGGCGTCGGTAATCGCGATCGTCAAGCTCGGCAATCAAAGTGCCTTTAGGAATGATTTCGCCCTCTCGAAGATTTAGCTTATCGAGCTTACCGCCAACCTGAAAAGAAAGGTCCACGCTCTGCACAGCTTTTACCCTGCCTGCAAATTGTCGATCTGCTACTTTATTGGTGCTCTGAACGGTGGCCACTTTCACCGGCCACAACCGCTCAGCACGTTGCTCTTCTTTCTCTGAGCCGGAGCAACCCGCAAGAATGACCACCGCTGCCATAAGCAGGGCTAGTGGGGCACGAGAACTTACCGACAATTTCATATTCGTCATCCAAAAAGCGTGTTTAAGAAAAAAATCAGGTGAGATCTGCAGAAAGCATCAACAAACGTTCGCGTAAACGGGTGAGCATCGGATCTTCTGGCTCCACCACACCCAACACACGCCCAAAGAACATACCTTGGGCTGCGAGAATCAACAGCTGTGCAAACTCGGGGTCTTTGTAGGTTTGGGAGATTTCACTGCGCAATTCAGCCTCCTTAACCTTAACTGGTTCCAGGAGCGCCGGATCTTCGGCTACTGCTGCAATCAATGAACGGGGCAAGCCTTCATCATCTTCCATTAGTTCAAAAATGGAACTCAGCCGAGAGGTCAACAAGTCACCGCCAGCTTTGATGCAAGCTTCAGCACTGGCATCTTCCCTGGCAATCGCTGCCTCCAACATCGCTTTGAGAAGAGACTGTTTGGTTCTGAAGTGATGAATTAAACCACCCTTACTTAACCCGCACTGGGTAGCCACTGCATCGAGAGTGAGCTTGCGTGCCCCCTTCTCTCGCACCACCTCTTCGGCAGCACGGACAATGGCAGATTTATCGACTCTGGACACATAACCTCCCGGGATTACCCAACAAACCAACCGGCTGGTCGGTATCTTAACGCTCCTCAGCAAAAGATCAAGCTATGCTACCCTCTGTCACCGTCAAGCAAGGTTAAAAAGTGTTTACGAAACGCGCTGACCGAACCAGTGAAAGTGAGCGCCCCCGATTACGGAGTTACTTATGACGGATCACGCCTGCCCCTGCGGCTCAGGTAAGAAATTTCAGAGCTGTTGCAACCTCTTCCTCTCTGGGCAAGCCTATCCCAATACTGCAGAGAACCTGATGCGCAGCCGTTATTGCGCTTATGCGATGGGAAACCTGGCCTATCTGCGCAAAACTTGGCATCCAGACACCTGTCCAGATCTTTGCCAGGAGGACCTGGAGACCCAGTGGACGAGACTGGAGGTTATTAAAAGCAAAGCTGGCCTGAAGAGATCGGTGGTAGAGTTTAAGGCGTGGTATTCAGAAAATGAGCAGGAACATGTAATTCATGAAGTATCCCTGTTCAAACTCTACAAAAAAAAGTGGGTGTACCTGGAAGCGCTCCCCGGATGGCCTGAAGAAGGCAGAACCTAAAAACCGGCAAGAGTCAGTGGCAAAATAAAACGAATCGCAACTACAAGAGAGTAAGTATCGCGGGAGCCCCTCCACTCCCGCACCTCCTTCCTTATTTTTTGTTTATTTAAAAAACGTTTTCCTGACTTTGCTTTAACGTGCGCACCACCCTTCCCCATAAGTGGATTACGCGCGATATAATTGCGAATTCTCCCACTCCCCTTAGGTGGATTTTTTTTCATATACATTCTCCTTTATCGAAAATTTTGGCAGCCAAGTGCCAACAGTCAAGGTATTTTCCTGCTAGTCTCAGCCAAGTAACCGGCTTATGCCACATCAAATAACTCCTTTTCAAAACTGCTACAAACTAGAAGTCTACCCCTTAATACATATTACCTGACGCAGGGTATGCTCCACTTCGACAAGGTCTGACTGATTATCCATAACTTGATCTATATCTTTATAGGCCGCCGGAATTTCATCAATCACTCCCTTATCTTTACGGCATTGAACACCCCTAGTCTGCTCTTCAAGATCCTGCCTGGTAAACCTCTGGCGCGCTGCGCTACGACTCATTTTGCGGCCAGCTCCATGAGCGCATGAGTGGAATGATTCGGCAATACCACGTCCACGCACAATATAGGACTTGGCTCCCATTGAGCCTGGAATAATTCCCAGCTGATCTTTTTTCGCACTGATCGCCCCTTTACGGGTAATAAAAACATCCTGCTCAAAATGGCGTTCGCGCACTACATAATTGTGATGACAATTGATTGCCTCACTGGTGAGCGTAAATTTTGGCAGATGATTTTTGAGACAATTCAAAACCAACTTCATCATTTCCTCCCGATTAACTCTAGCGTACTCCTGGGCCCAGCTTACCGCCTCGATGTAATCATCAAGATGGTGGTTACCTTCGGAAAAGTAAGCCAAATCTTTATCTGGCAGATTACGTATATGTCCTGCCATATCCTTTCGAGCCAACTGGATAAAGTGCTGTCCAATAGCATTGCCAACACCTCGACTGCCTGAGTGCAGCATCACCCAAACCGCATTATTTTCATCCAGACAAATTTCAATAAAATGATTGCCGCCACCCAGGGTCCCCATCTGGGTAACCCAAGTTTTCTGTGGCTGATGCAGCCTTTTTAGTAGCCCAGGATGTTTTTCAAACAACCTATCCACACCGGGAGCTAAAAGTTTGCAGGCAGATTCCCTGGCACTGATCATCTTGTGACGACCCTGTCCAATGGGTACTTTCACCTCAATGGCCTCCCGCAATGCCTTCAGGTTGTCAGGCAACTGATGGGCATGTAACGAAGTTCGCACTGCATTCATTCCGCAGCCAATATCCACCCCTACCGCTGATGGAATAACCGCATCTACTGTTGGGATCACAGAACCAACGGTTGCCCCTTTTCCTAAATGTACATCCGGCATTGCCGCAATATGGGAGTGTACGATTGGTAACTGAGCAATATTTTTTAGCTGCTGCAAGGCCTGCGGCTCGATTTCATCGGTATATATTTTTACCGGCACACTACCTTGCTGTGCATTTTTATTTAGCACAATTTTTACAGGCATATAGAGTCCTTGGATTGATCCAATAAATCATTAAAAGCTCTCCAAAGCCCCAAACAAAAAGCCCCGGCAAATGCCAGGGCTCTAGAGAATTCTGGCTTGAAAAGCTCAATCACTTTTCAAGCAGATGCACATGAAAAGCGATCAAAAAAACAGGTTGTTAATATCCACATTTCGCATTTCATGGCTCCTTCGTGGCTGCGTTCCACGTCAATCAAGAAATAACTAATAAAAAATGCCAGCTTTAAGCAACTCATGCCGGCAACAAACTATGTGACAAATTTTATTGCCTAGCCGTAATAAGTCAACCTAAATTTAAACTACTTTTTAGTATTTTTTCTCAACAAGTTACTATCAGGTATTAATAACCAATTAACTGAGGCATTTTTTATATGCAATCACTACGTTTCGGCAATACACTAAGCAGCCGACATATGAGCCTGTATCAGATCAAACCATGAGTTGTGAACCAGAGATTATCTATGAGGACGAACACCTGCTTGCCGCTTATAAGCCTGAAGGCTGGCTCGTTCACCGTTCCGAGATAGACCGTCACGAGACACGTATCCTCCTACAGCACCTCCGCAATCTAAGTGGTTATCATTTATACCCAGTTCACAGACTAGATAAGCCTACATCTGGAGTTATTATTTTTGGCAAAAGCAGTGCGGTCGCCGCTCAGCTCCAACATCAACTGGAAGGTAAGGGCTCCCTAAAGAAATATCTTGCTGTTTGCCGCGGATACTGCCCCGAACAGGAGACCATTGATTACCCACTCCCACCGGTAGCAGACTTTAAACACCAGAGGAAACGCCCCAAGTCAGAGCTTCCCCGCCAGGAGGCCATCACCCTCTTTCAGCGGCTCGCCACCATAGAACTACCTTATGAGGTGGATCGCTATCCCACCAGCCGATATTCACTGGTAGAAATTCAGCTGAAAACTGGTCGCCGACATCAAATCCGCAGACACTTCAAGCATATTCACCACCCCTTAATTGGTTGCCCCAAATATGGAAAATCTTCCCACAACCATTTTTTTTCTCAGCAGTTTAATTGTGGGAGACTGTTACTACATGCCGTAAAATTAGAATTACAGCACCCAGCTAGTCAAAAATTATTAGTATTACAGGCCGAACCACGAGGAAAGTTCATGAAGCTTCTGCAGACATTTGGCTGGTCTGATGCACTCAACCACTGAAGCAAAGGGAATAAAATTAGAAAACCAAGAAACACTGTGTTCGAGCGAGATATCCTAAATAGAAATCACACTTAATTCAAATCGTTAGCAGGTAATCCAAATTACGACGAAACATCTCCCTGCCCAAGCTGATCCTCGATACTCTTTTTACGTGAACCAAAGAGGCCTCTTCGCTCCACCTCAAGTTTGGGCTGAGGCCTCAAGAAATAGCGCAATTTATCTTTCTCCCACATTGCATCCTGGTAGCCAAGCTCAATCAACTCCTCAATATAGGGCCGCTCAAAAAGCAAGTAACTTGCCGCGGAGACTCCGCCTCCAGACCGCGTCGCACCTGTGGAGCGAAATAACCAACGCAACGCCGGCGGTAGATACTTTAATTTTCTCCCTCCCAATCTGGCGAGACTCTGCGATGGTTCAATAACCACGGATTCTACTGGCCGAAGAGGAGAGAGATCGGCAAATTTATCTTCTTCCACAGAATCCAGTAAGGTATTAACCCTATCCAAATGTTCCAAATCCCCTTCCAAGCTATCAATAAAAGCAGCATTGAACCACTGAGCAGTAATCTGGGCCATTGAGGGAGAATGAACCTGATTATTGCTACGCCGACTACCCCAGTGAACTGGAGAGCGGTTATCGGAAACACCTACGATAAAGACACGCTTAGCTCCAAGGTGTAAGGCCGGGCTGATGGGAGCCATTTGACGAATTGCACCATCGCAGTAGTAAATATCGTCGATTTTTACTGCAGGAAAAATTGCGGGGATTGCAGATGAGGCGAGCAGGTGATCCACCGTCAAGCGGGTGGAAACTCCAAACCGGCGAAAGCGCTGCCAACCTCTCACACCATCCGCAGCTTGATAAAAGCTCACCGACTCGCCCTCACTATATGAAAGCGCATTAATGCAAGTTGCGTGTAGATGGCCTGCGTCGATATTTTTTTGGATATTATCGAAATTAATTACATCCAGTAAAAGCTGACGCAAGGGGGAATTATCGAGAAGTGCAAGAGGTTTTTCTCTCCCAACACCCTGATTAAACAGCGAACGGCTAATAGACAATAAATTACTAATTAAGCTAAACCAGCTAGTGCGGTACACCCGCTCCACACTCAGGTTCATCCACACCGAGCACATACTCTCGATCGCTTCTTTAAATGTACCTGGGTGAGCGGCCAGCATCATGGCATTCATAGCGCCAGCAGATGTGCCGCAAATAATTTTAAAAGGGCGCGCGTTATCTTCGGGCACAACTTCTGCTAGGGCTTTGAGAACCCCGGCCTGATAAGCAGCACGGGCGCCACCACCCGAGAGTACTAACGCGCTGTTCTGCACCGGAATCAGGGACTTTTCGTTACCTTGAGACACTGTCATCTTCCAACAGAAACAGGCTATAAATCACGCTACTGGCTATAAGGCTATTGAAAAGCACAGGCACAGACAAACACCATTACTTATATAAAGAGGCAGATGACTGTCATTCGCCTGTTCAGCTGTAATTTTTTCTCCAAATAAACTCTGAAATACTCAAGAGATCTAAAGTGCCATATTAACGACATAGCGGCCGATGCCATGGCCTCGGTGTAACCGTGCCAGAAATTCCGGTGCCTGTTCAAGTGATATATCTTCCGCAATAAGTTTTAGCTTATCGCCGATATACCATGGGCCAGCTAGCTTTTGCCAAACCGCGGCTTTCTTTTCTACTGGCAGCTCTACACTATCAACGCCCAGCAGACTGATACCTCGCAAAATAAAAGGGAATACATTTGCATGAAACTGTGCGCCCGAAGCCATACCACATGCCGCTACACCACCACCGTATGCTAGGGATTTAACCACATTAAAAAGGGTTTCCCCGCCTACTGTATCTACAGCCCAAGCCCATAAGGGTTTAGCCATGGCCTTGTTGGCAAATGGCGCTAAAGTATCTCGATCAAGTACCTTCCAAGCACCCAATTCAGCGAGAAAGTCTGCCGCTTCAAGTTTCCCGGTCACCGCAGCTACTCGAAAGCCCAACTTTGCCAGCAGCGCCACCGCAATTGACCCGACTCCTCCAGTAGCACCGCTGACCAATACTTCACCATCTTCTGGCATGGCTCCAGCCTCCAATAGCCGGTCCACACAGAGGGCAGCGGTTAACCCAGCAGTACCAAGCGCCATAGATTCCCTGGCACTGAGCCCCTCAGGAAGCGGTAGAGCCCACTCAGAGGGAACAGCAGTAACCTCCGCCAAGCCACCGGGGGTATTCATGCCTAAATCATAACCTGTGACTAAGAGTTCAGTTCCTGGCGTGAATTTACCACTTTGGTCTTCGAGCACCGAGCCTACGGCATCAATCCCTGGAGTGTGCGGGTACTCTCTGGTAATACTGCGGTTTCCAAATGCAGACATAGCATCCTTGTAGTTCAGAGAGGAATAGGAAACTCTAAGCAACAAGGGGTTACTGGGCAAATCTCGGAGATGTCGCTTCACCAGTAGCTGATCAAATTTTCCAGCGGCCACCTCTTCCACCCTAATGGCCCGGAACTCCCTTTCCTGAGAACTATTCATGCCTGCTTTATCCTAATGACAAACTTCCCTATAAATTGCCCTTGTCGACATCTCTTACTGGGCGTGATGACGCCATGCGCTCAATCTTGAGAATAGACGTGTCAGGGCCGACTCTACCCCGGCCTCAGCAGCCAACCCCATTTTCTTGGCGATATTTTTCTTCTCTTTGTATTCCACCTGAAACAGGTCAGCATGTTTAGCACAATCTGTCAGGTACTCATCAGATGTTTTCAACTCATCCACAAGGCCCATTGTCAGAGCCTTTTGCCCAAACCAAACTTCTCCTGTCGCAACCTTGGCAACATCCAAGTTGGGGCGGTACTCACTGATAAAGTGCTGGAAAAGTACATGTATTTCCTCCAGATCACTCTGGAATTTCTCACGTCCCTCTTCAGTATTTTCTCCGAACATGGTTACTGTGCGCTTGAACTCACCCGCAGTGAAAAGCTCATAATCCACATCGTGACGCTTTAGCAAGCGATTAAAGTTAGGCAGCTGCGCCAAAACACCGATAGAGCCCAACATTGCAAAAGGTGCGGCAAGAATTCTGTCTGCCACGCAGGCCATCATATAACCGCCACTTGCCGCCACTTTATCCACTGCAATAGTGAGCTGAATGCCCGCACTGCGTACACGTGCCAACTGGCTTGCGGCCAGACCATAGTTGGCCACCATTCCTCCGGGGCTTTCCAAACAGAGCAGCACCTCATCACCAGCCTCTGCAACTTGAAGAATTGCAGTAATTTCCTCCCGCAAACGCGAAAGCTCACTGGCTTTGATGTCGCCATTAAAGTGGGTGACAAAAATACGCTTGCGCTCATCTGTCGAATCCGAGATTTTCTCTGCCTCACGGGCATCAGCTTGTGGCTCTTTCGTCTCACCGCCTAGATTGCCTTCTTTGGAGGTTTTCTCTTTGGCCGCCGCTTTATGCTTTTTAGCCAGGGCTTTTTCCTCAGCTTTCTTATCCTTTGCCAGCTGCTTTTTACGCTGATTAAACTCGTGTTTTTCCATAACGGCTTCGAGCAGAGTTTCTTTAAACTGCTCGTAGCGGTCATTCAATCGAGTAACACTGATGTGTCCCTGCACCCTCTCTTTAAGTTGCTCTCGATTAGCAAAAATAAAACCTATCAACACCATCAGAGCAACGATAACAGTTACTATTTTTGCCAGGAACAGGCCGTATTCAATTAAAAATTCCACTTATACTCCAGATTGCTGCCATGCAAATTAAAAATTATTTAGCCGCCCTACTGCCAACCATCCAAGGCAGTGGTCGCCTGCTGATTTAATGGTCGCGCCAACAAGCCGCTGTGACTGATACGCACCTCATAAACTGCACCATCCTCCATGGGCAAAAAGGTTGCGCTCCCGTAGACGGCATCAACGAAAGGAAGATTTTTATCAAACCCTCGTACAAACTGCCAAATATCAACCCCATAATTTGTGCCATCAATTTGATGCACAGAGCGTTCGCGTACTCTTTCGTCTTGCAAGGTAAGATAACGACCGCTCAGGCGATCCAGGCGATAAGCTGGCTCGATACCCCAGCGTATCAATGGGCCTTGCCACTTCAGCATACGGGCATCCAATTGCCACTGATCTCCATACAGCTCAAATTTTTGCGAAATACCATCGGCATCAGAAAACTTCACTTCAAACTGCTGCTCCGCGATCTTTTTAAATGACACAACGCCAACGCTATGCTCATTACCTAGATTTCGATAACTGTATACATCCGCAGCAACCAAAACGATCCAAAGGGCCAAACCAAAGAAAACCAGCCCTACAGAGCCGCGCAAAAAACCCGTCACCCAAGAGCCACTCAATAGTACCCTCGCTCCCCAAAAGACGAGGAACAGAGCCACTACCGCTATTAGGAAGGTGATCACGATATACATGATGATACTTAACTCCTCTCTGCCAATTCCTTAAAAACGGAAGATCTACAGCTTCAATCCGCCTGCCAATAAATTGGAAAACGTATGAATCAACTGTCCAGATAAAGTTTGCACTGGCGGAATAGCTGGCAGCGAACGATAGTGGAACCACTGAGCCTCCTCAATCTCATTTGGATCGGGGCATAGCTCCCCCCCCTGCCACTCTGCCAGATATCCCAACATCAACTGCCCCGGAAAAGGCCAGGGTTGGCTACCGACGTACCTGAGTTTTCCCACCTCAAGTCCAACTTCCTCTCGGACTTCTCGCCTTAAAGCCTGCTCTGCACTTTCACCTGGTTCAATAAATCCAGCCAGCGCGGTATAGGTGATATTTCTTCGATTGGCATGGCGAGCGAGTAGGCACTCCTCCCCACGGGTAACCAACATGATTACGCAAGGAGAAATTCTTGGGTAAACCGTCAACTGACAATTTGGGCAGGTCCTGGCCCGGTCTAGAGAATGGTAATGGGTTTCTGTGCCGCAGCGGCCGCAAAAGCGGTGATCTCGATCCCAATAAGCCACCTGCAGAGCTCGGCCAGCTAAAGCAAATAGATACTCCTCTGTCGAAGTAAGCAGACTACGCAGGTTACGCCAGTCATGCCCATGAATCTCAAACTGAGCTGAAAGTACTCTAACACCGCAACTGCGACCTCCCAGCTCGCCGAGATAGTGGCTTGAGATAGCAGTAGTAGGTGGCAATTGATCCACCTCGTGAATGAACCGGTCTCCACTACAGAGAACCAGGCCCTCCGCTACAATAATTTGCTGGGAGAACTCGGGAGCCTCCCAAACATTTGCGGCAGGCTCAAAGCGATCAACCAAAAAGTGACTCCTTTCTCAAGTTAGGCCGTTTCAACAGGACAACCTAGCGCTGCCAAGCTCTCCACTGCAAGATTCAGAGATTGAACATCTGCCTGGCGATGTAGCTTTACTTCGCCTAGGTAGTATTCCAGACTAATAATCGCATCGGCAAAAATATCCAGCAGCTGCTCCACCTCAGGGGCCGCATCATGCCTATCCACCGAGCTTTCAACAAAGTTCAGCAAACCTTCAACCACGGCTGCGGCACGGCGGAGGTTGAGCACAATCAGCCCCCCTCGAACGGAATTTAAAGTGGTGGAAACATTGCGGATATGCCCGTGATCAAAACCAGAGTCTGCATAGGCAGCCAGCGCTCGCTTGATGAGGGCAAGGCCCGCTTCCGCCTCTTTAAGTACTGCCACCTCGGCCTCGGCCAGCTGGCTGCACTCAAATGCAATATCCGCATGACCGTACTCATCAAGATCAATACTGGTGCTTTGCTTTAGCGCCCGTACAGTACTATCTACCATTAGCACTTGGCCTGTGAGCTTTTGCAACGCTGCATCCGCAACGGAGCCACCAGCACTTGCTGCGCTCTGGTATTCAGCTATGGCATTACGCAGGCTCTCCCCAATCCGTCTGAAATTGAGCATTTGTAAGGTGCCGGCAACCTTTTGCAGGGTAGTAGTCAGGCCATCATCCTCATCAATACCCGATACCCCAATCATCTCGATGTCATCGAGCATTCTCCGCACACTAGACAATTCTTCATCAAGGGCACCCGCAACTGCAGCAATAGCCGTTGCACCAGGGCCGCCGAGGCTTGCGCGCTCTCTTTCCAGTTCATCCTCAGTGTATTCGAGTTCCTCCGCAGAAAAAGCTTCAAGCAGTTTCTCTCCACTTTTATCAGGGCGTGAAAGAGCCAGCCAATAGATACATTCTTTTAAAAGAATTGGCGGAGCCGGTTGATCCAGGGCCGTATCACACTCTTTCTGTAATGCACGCAGCCAGCGGTCAAACATACTGAAAACCATCACCCGCGAACGGCTGATCCGCATTTCAGCCGCAGCCATGCCGCCAAGTGCCGCTCCAGCTACCAGCCATAGGCGCCCATTGGGGCGGCCTGTGGTAATACTGGCAATACGCTCTAGTGCTCGCGCCATCATCGTGAAAGCGGGGCCCCTAGGCTTTCCACGCAACAGCGCCAATAAACCAACTTGGTACATATGACGAAATCTGCGCACAAAACTGCGAAGGTCTTCGGACATTACCGCCGAAGCCCCCAGGCCAGGTATCGAAGCACTTAGATTACAGCTAAAAAAGTGACTCTCTGGCACAGGAGGCTCGGAACGCGCCGCACGTAAATTGTTAATAAAAGGTATTAACAGCTCTGGGCGCGCAATCGCTCGGTTTTGCACAAAGTCAAGATAACGACCCAGCACATAAAAACCCGTACCCAAGGCTTCCATCAGCTCTTCTGTAGGCTGTTGGCGCCCCTCCAGCACCTCGGTCAAAGCGGCGATCTTTTCCTGCGCTAGCAATTCACCCGCATGGAGTTGCACCATTTGCAGCACTCCACTCACTTGCCTAAGAACAGCGACACACTGCTCCAAAGACTGTTTCTGGGTGGTATCTGCTGCAAATTTATCCAGGTGAGCGGCGGCATTGTCTATTGCAACAACCAGCTCGTCCTTGACTACATTGACAGAAGTGATGTTGATCTTGCGCAATTCACTTTTTGCCTGCACCACTACATTCTTCCTGTAACCGAACAAAAAACAACCAACTCCCATGGAGCAGGCCTAATAAACGGCAATTTATACCAATAGCGAAAAGAGTCCACCTTTCCGCAGACAAATTCCACCGAATATTCGACAAAACCCCCGGCAATAAGGCAGACAGTCCTAAATTACTTGAATTTTCCGGAAAACCCAGTAGCGTTTGCTATTTTGATATTTGCGTCTGTACGCATTTTGTTCTTGCGCACAAAAAACAACCAGTACAAAAATTAACAGCTTTGCCGCAAGGGGAAGAGACAGGGGAGTAGGCATATCACTGCTATTCGCCAATCAATTCCAACACTCCAATTTGGCCCTTAACTGGGTAAACCATGGAAGTAAATGATGAACACCTACAACAATGCAATTACCGCGTCTGGAAGCGGTTTTGGCCGGGCTTTTGCAGATAATTTTCTCGGTGAGGCTCCGGACTGGTACAAATTAACCATCGCCGCCTTCCTACTTTTAAACCCTCTCCTACTCTATGTCAGTGGCCCCTTCATCACTGGCTGGGTGCTAATCGGGGAATTTATTTTTACCCTGGCCATGGCTTTAAAATGCTACCCATTGCAACCAGGCGGACTACTTGCAATCGAAGCAGTGTTGATGGGCATGACCAGTACTGATGCGGTTTACCACGAGGTTGTAGAGAATATAGAAGTTATCTTGTTGCTAATGTTTATGGTGGCAGGCATCTACTTTATGAAGAGCCTGTTACTATTTGTCTTCACCAAGATCCTTATTCATGTAAATTCTAAAAGCCTATTGTCACTATTATTCTGTGCAGTGGCAGCTGTGCTTTCCGCCTTTTTGGATGCACTTACGGTAACAGCTGTTTTGATTGCCGTTGCTGTTGGCTTTTATTCTGTATACCACCGGGTTGCATCACAACAACCCCATCACCACCACAGTCACGATCACTCCAACGATGAGCATGTGGTCGAGTATCACCGTGAGGATTTAGATCAGTTCCGGGCCTACTTGCGCAGCCTGATCATGCACGGCGCTGTCGGTACCGCACTCGGCGGAGTGTGTACCTTAGTGGGCGAGCCGCAAAATCTCCTCATTGCCGAGAAAGCCGGATGGGAATTTGTGCAGTTTTTCCTACAAATGGCTCCAGTGACCATCCCCACCCTGTTTGCCGGACTAATAACTTGCGTAGTCTTGGAAAAAACCAAGGTATTCGGTTACGGCGTACAGCTTCCCCTAGCGGTTAGGGAAGTTTTAGTAAACTTCTCCAAGGAAGAAGAAAGCAAACGTACCAGCGCCCAGGTTGCCGAGCTCTGGATACAGGGTATTGTTGCACTAGTTCTAGTATTCGCCCTGGCCTTCCACGTTGCAGAAGTTGGCATGATTGGCCTGATGATTATTGTATTGCTAACGGCCTTTAATGGGGTGGTTCAAGAAGCTCGTATCGGCCATGCTTTTGAAGAAGCGCTGCCTTTTACTGCACTTTTAGTTGTGTTCTTCGCGATTGTTGCAGTCATTCATCAACAACATCTATTTGAACCCGTGACTCACTTCGTACTATCGCAAAAGCCTGAACAACAACCGGCTTTACTGTTTGTTGCCAACGGTATTCTATCCATGATCAGTGATAACGTGTTTGTCGCCACCGTATATATCAATGAAGTTAAATCGGCTCTCGTTGCTGGCGATATAACTCGGGAGCACTTCGACAAACTAGCTATTGCCATCAATACTGGTACCAACTTACCGAGTGTTGCCACACCTAATGGCCAGGCGGCATTCCTATTTCTTCTGACGTCGGCCCTTGCGCCCCTCATCCGCCTATCCTACGGCCGCATGGTGATTATGGCCCTACCCTATACATTAGTACTCAGTGCTGTAGCTCTGTTTTGTGTGATTTACACTCTCTAGAGAATAGTTCGCCGGCAAATACCCAGTATTAGCCGGCAGCCTCAAAGCTATGGCCCAATGACAAGAAGAGTAACCAGCAATAAAAAAGCCCGCTAAGCGGGCTTTTTTATTGCTTACCAGAAGTGCTTCCCAGCAGATTTCTGCAACAGTTCAAGCATAGACAGGTGCGCTTCCTGCTCATGTCCCGAAGCCTGGATTACCCTGAGAGAGGGCCGATTCTGCGGAAGCCTGCGAATTACCGAGGAGACACTCTCCCCCTTTGCCTGCTCACTCTCCTCAGAGCTTTGCCCATCGCTCCCCTGAGCCAACCCCAAATCGGTTTGGCCTCCAGTCATCATCAGGTAGACGTCGGCAAGTATCTCCGCATCTAGCAGAGCGCCATGCAGATCTCGCTGTGAATTGTCGACGAAATAACGTTTACACAACGCATCCAAGTTGTTCTTTTGACCAGGATGCTTTTCTCGCGCAAGGGCCAGAGTATCCAACACACTGCAATGAGCATTCACATGCTGCCAGCGTGGACCGCCCAACAACTTTAGCTCGGCATTAATAAAGCCAACATCAAACGGGGCGTTGTGAATAACGAGCTCAGCGCCCTCGCAGAAAGCCATAAACTCGTCGGCGATCTGCGCAAAAACGGGCTTATCCGCAAGGAACTCGTTGGTGATACCGTGAACTTCAATCGCCCCATCATCAACCTGCCGCTGAGGGTTGATATATTGATGATAATGACGCCCTGTAAGCTTACGGTTTTCAAGCTCCACACAGCCTATTTCAATAATTCGGTGGCCATTCTTGGGATCTAGGCCGGTAGTTTCGGTGTCCAGTACAACCTGGCGCATAACTCACTCCCCGTCAGAATTACAGCTCATCTATACCACGATTGGCTAACTGGTCAGCCCGCTCATTTCCAGGGTGGCCAGCATGGCCCTTCACCCAGTGCCACTCGACCTGATGCCTGGCAACACCTTCATCCAACTGACGCCAGAGATCGGCATTTTTTACTGGCTTTTTACTCGCCGTCTTCCAACCATTCTTTTTCCAGTTATTGATCCAACCAGTGATCCCCTGCCTTAGATATTGGGAATCGGTATGTAATTCAACCTCACAGGGCTGCTTCAGGGCTTCCAATGCCTTGATCGCAGCCATCAGCTCCATACGGTTATTTGTGGTATGGGACTCCCCTCCACATAACTCTTTTTCATGCTCTCCGTAAACCAGTAGAGCTCCCCAGCCACCTGGACCAGGGTTGCCACGACAGGCGCCATCTGTGTAGATAGTAATTTGCTTCAAAATCAGTGCCAGAAATAGGAGTAAATCAGCTTCTGGAGACTCCCCCAGAGCTATCGCTTCTGATGTTTTCCCCGTGCAGCGACACGGGGACTTGTAGGTGTTGCTACCAGGGCAGGCTTACGCTCAGCGCGCCAATCTATCTTGATTGTCCGCACCCGCGCCACTTCTTTGCGCGCGACTATGATGTAAAAGCCACCCCAAGGCAAGCGCAGGCGATTAGCGAGCCTCTCCATCCAGGCCGACTTAGCGAGTAGCTCACGTTGCTGTAAAGGCAGGCGGAAGAAGCCTCGATGCATCTGTTCAGCCTGGAGATCCAGCAGATTCATCCAGTCAGCAATCCTGGCTGCCCTCAATTGATTGCCTTTTTGATAGGCTCCACGTGAAAATAACAGGCGTGATAGACCCAACAAAGAAAAGGGATTGAATCCCATTAGCAGCATGTGACCGCCAGGTATCAGTACTCGCGCCGCTTCACGCAAAATTTGATGGGGATGAGTGGAAAAGTCCAGCAAATGATGTAAAAGGACCACATCAATTGACTCAGAGGGGAGTGGCAGGTGTTCCATCTCTACAATAGCCGCCCCTTGCTGCTCCGGGCAAACCGCCAAGCGAAAGCAATGATTAATACGGCTAGAAGCGGCAAAATCTACGGCATCAGTAACCCCCGCCTGCAATAGATGGTAACCAAAGAATCCTTCAACCAAAGGCTGGGTCAGCGCCAATTGCTGAGAAAGAATCTCCTGCCCTAGACTGCTTGAAAACCAGTGAGAAAGGGCCGGACTGGCTTTGCGCAATAGCGATGACTCTATCGACTCACGAGATCTGGACTTATCAGTCATTCACTCTCCTTAAGAACCAGGCAGAAATCAAATTGATTATCCTGCACTCCCGCAGCCATCCTTTACGGTGGTTAGCTCTAAATGCTATGCAGTTTAACATCATGTCGATCATTCATTTACGAGACACTATAGAAAGCTTGCTGCTAGGTAAGCACCCTCCTCTACACCTTTCGGTTAATATCCATGATATCGTTCCGGCATTGAGTTGGCAGGCAGAACAAATATGCTCTCCGTAACCCCCATTCCCGCATTGAATGACAACTATATCTGGCATCTTGAGAAGGATGGTGAGCACTGGGTCGTCGATCCCGGTGAAGCCGAGCCGGTAATCAAGACCTTAGGGGAAGCCCCCCTAAGTGGCATTTTAATTACTCATCATCATTATGATCATACAGGCGGCATCAAAACACTGCACAAGCATTATGAATGCCCAGTGTTCGGCCCCGAATCCATCAAAGGAGTAACCAATCCAATTGCCGACGGGGATACATTTTTACTGTTAGGACTACCAACTGAAGTCCGGGGTATTCCCGGCCACACCCTGGACCACTTAGCGATAATTCTGAAAGAGGAATCTGCCAGCGGCAGTCGGCAGCCTCATCTATTTTGTGGTGATACACTTTTTGCCGCCGGCTGTGGCCGCATATTTGAGGGAACCCCAAAGCAGATGCTCAATTCCCTACAAATGCTAACCAAGCTACCAAAACATACCCTTGTTTACTGTGCCCATGAATACACGCTCAATAACCTCCGGTTTGCCCATACTGTAGAACCTGGAAATACTGCGGTTAGTAAACGACTAGCCCACACCCAAACCTTGCGGCAATCCGGCGAGCCGACCCTGCCTAGCAGCATTTCCGAGGAACTGGCAACAAACCCATTCTTACGCTGCCAATTTCCAGAGGTTGCTCAAAGTGGAGCCCATCATCTGGGGCGGGAAACGCCCGAAGAGCTCAGTGAAGTTGAAATATTTTCCAGCCTTCGCGACTGGAAAGACCATTTCTAATAGAGGTGGCCATAACCCCATAAGTCACGACCAGCAGCTTAGCGCCCTCAAATACTGTCTGTTTTTTATCCATCTACATTGACCGAAACTATTCCCACTAATTAGAATCAGAAGGCTATGATCTAATGCTCAGTGTTAGCAAAAAATAAGCGCCTTCGCGCGAGCTGAGTGGGAATTAAAAGAATTACTCGCGGATATCAAACATGGTTCACAAGAATTTTGCCGCAGCATTGCTGGCCGCTACGGTTGGAGCTTGCTCGCAAATACCTGAGACTGGCTCATCCCCCGATAGCGAAAGTCAGCAGACGCAAGAAACCAGCCCTGCAAATAACCTTGAGATATCTTCCCCTATTTCCACGGAAGCAGCCCCGCCCCCTACAGATATCTGGGAGCGCCTGCGCCGGGGATTTCGCCTCAATCACCGCACCGAAGATCCGAAGGTGCAGGATTACATCGCTTATTTCTCTCGTAATGAAGGCTATATGTCGCGGGTTACAGAGAGGTCTCGCCGCTATATCTTTCATGTTGCAGAGGAGTTAGAGCAGGCAAATATGCCTCTTGAGCTCGCCTTATTACCTATAGTGGAGAGCGCCTACGATCCCTTTGCTTACTCTCATGCACAAGCCTCCGGAATGTGGCAATTTATCCCCGCCACCGGTCGCTCTTTCGGCCTCCAGCAAAATTGGTGGTATGACGGACGCCGAGATGTACATGAATCGACCCGCGCAGCGGTAAAATACTTCAAATACTTATTCGAGCGTTTTGATGGCGACTGGGAGCTTACTCTAGCAGCTTACAATGCTGGGGAAGGAACTGTGCGTCGCGCAATAGAGCGCAACCGCCGCAGAGGACGAGGAACTTCGTTCTGGGAAATCAAGTTACCACGCGAAACAAAACGCTATGTACCACAGCTTCTAGCACTTGCTGAGGTAGTATCCCGCCCAGAGCATTACAAGGTACCTCTACACGAAGTCGCTAACGAACCCTACTATGCCCGCGTCAACGTTGGCAGCCAGATAGATCTTTCCCAAGCCGCAGAACTTGCTCAAATCGAGTTGGATGAGCTTTATCTACTCAACCCCGGGTTTAACCGATGGGCCACTGACCCCAATGGCAATCACCACCTGCTTATTCCAGTAGAAAGCCTAGAGCGCTTTGAGTCGGCCTTGGAAGAACTGCCCGTAGAACAACGCGTAACCTGGGAGCGCTATAGTATCGCCCGGGGAGATACGCTTTCTACCATCGCGCGGCGCTATCAGACAACCATCTCAGCCATTCGTGAAGCCAACAAGCTGCGAAATAACAATATTCGCGCGGGTAAAACCCTACTTATCCCTAGCGCCTCTGGTCCAGAGGGCCAGTATGCGTACACCGTAGACCAGAGAGTGAAACAGCGCCAAGCTACTGGCCAAGGGCAGAGGTCGAGCTACACAGTACAACCCGGTGACAGCCTTTGGGCCATCTCGCGCAAACTGAAAGTGAGCGTCAAGGAGCTCGCTCATTGGAATAGCATGGCTCCAGGGGACACCCTTCGCCCAGGCCGGACACTGGTTGCCTACAATGGGGGGGCAGGTAGCAGCAACCGTACCACTCGCAAACTCTCATACAAGGTAAGAAGTGGAGACTCCCTCTACCGAATTGCCAATAAGTTCAGTATCAAAATCGACGATATTTTGCGATGGAACAAAATTCCCAAGTCGAAATATCTACAACCCGGCCAGCGTTTAACTCTCTTCGTCGATAGTGCACATAACAGCTAATCTTTTTTCCAAGCGGTATTAACCACAATAAAAAACCCGGCAAAAGCCGGGTTTTTTATTGGCCAAATTGACTAGCCTATACATGCTTACCTGCTATTCGCCTGTAGAACTAAGCTCCACTTTGGCCTGATCAGACAGGTAACGGCGAATTGCAGCCAATTCTGCACCACCATTCACTGATGCTAACTGCTGCATCAACGCTCGGCGCTGCTCCTTACTCTGCTGGGAGAGGTCTCCTGGACGCACATCACGCAATGCCAAAACAATCTGGTTGCCGTTGCTCACAGCAAAAACAGCCAACTCCTCAGAACCTGCCGTAGGCACAGGCATAGAGAAAGCCTTGCTATTAATCTCAGCGCGCTCACCGAAACCACCTCGACGAGTCTTATCACTAGCCTCCAGGGTCAAGCCCTGCTCCTGGGCCAGCTCAGCAAAATCACCGCCAGCTGCCAAACTTTCTTTCAAGCTTTCCGCCTTTTGGGCAAGCTGAGCACTCGCCTTGTCACGCTTCAGAACGTCAACAATCTGCTCGCGCACCTCTTCCAGCGGGTAAATACCTGCAGGCTTGGAGTCAGTCACTCGCAAAACGACAGAATGCTCATTATTGAGATTCAGCACATCAGAGGTATTGCCGTCCTCCATCACCTCTGGAGAAAAAGCAGCCTCTACTACCTGGCCATTAGCCAGTACCCCACTACCATTTGAGCGAGAGAAAAGACCGCTGGTTTGTAAGGATACCCCTAATTCCTCAGCCGGGCCTGCCAAGCTTTCAGCATTGTAGGCCAGGTCTGCCAAGCGACTCAGAGCATCCAGAAACTCTCTTTCCGCTGCCGCAGTACGCAACTGATTTTCAATAGCGCTCTTACGCTCTTCAAAAACCGGCGGCTCACTCTCTTCCACTTCTAAGAGCTTAATAAAATGAGTGCCACTATCAGTGGTAACTGGAGCAGATACCTGCCCAACTTCCAGAGAAGCAAGGGCCTCTTCAAAAGCTTGCGGGAATACATCGCCAGTAGTGAAGCCGAGGTCTCCCCCTTCATCACGGGAACCAATATCCTCCGAGTAACTTTTGGCCAGTTCAGCAAAATCTTCACCGGCGTCAAGTTTCACCTGAATTTCATTCAACTTTTCCTGATCTGCATCTTCTAAAAGAATATGCGCTGCACGACGGCGAAGATCAGAACCAAAATTAGCAAGCTCCAGGTCATATTGAGCGCGAACATCCTCTTCAGAGATATCAATGTTGGAGGCAAAAACCTCCGGAGTCAGCTCAATATATTCAACCGCTACCTGCTCAGGCCGCTGGTATTGACTCTGGTTGGCTTGGTAATACTGCTCAACTTCAGCATCACTAACGTCTGTAGAGGCCAATAACTCCTGCACAGGCAACACAACGTAGGAAAAGTCGCGCTCTTCCATAGAGGCTGCAACTATCTGCTCAGCGTCTTCCTTGGTGGTAAAGGCACTGGCAGTAACGCTATCCGCATATTGTTGCAAAGACAGATCGCCCTCAACAATTTGCGGGAAACTAGCAGTGCTATACCCCATACGGCGTAAAGCATCACGATATAGCTGGGTGTTAAAGGTACCGTTGACCTGGAAGGCCGGAATATCGGTAATCGCCTTATTAACCGCAGCGGTACTCATCACCATACCACTCTCCTGAGCAGCCTGGCGCATGACTGAAGTGGAAATCAATTGGCGTAAAACCGGTTCACGCAGCTGCTCATCACTGATCAAGTCCGCCGGAACATCCTCTCCGTATTGGCTCATGATCATACTGCGGCGGTTTTGTATGGCCCGCTGCAAATCCATATTAGTGATTTTTTCACCATTGACCTCGGCGACCGCGTCGGTGGCACCACCACTGGCACCGGTAAAAAAATCGATTCCCCCAATGACCATAATGAACCCAAAGAATGCCGCAACAATAATGGCTGCCGTTCCCTTCAGGTTATCGCGCATGGACTGAAGCATGCTCAGCTCCGAATTTTCACTCTAATTGTTCAACTGTTAGCAGATACAAAAAAGGCGTATCGAAATTGACACGCCTCTTTGCACTTCGACTTTTACAAGGTTTCGAAGTTCACCGAAACTTAGTTTACGGCGTCTTTCAGGGCTTTACCGGCCTTGAAGTTAGGAATTTTTGCCGCTGCAATTTCAATCGGGTCGCCAGTGCGTGGGTTGCGGCCAGTGCGGGCTGCACGCTCTTTTACTGCAAAAGTACCAAAGCCCACCAAGGCAACCTGATCGCCTTTTTTAAGCGCATCAGTAATGCTGTCAACCATTGCGTCCAAAGCACGGCCAGCTGCAGCTTTAGGAATATCTGCAGACTCAGCAATAGCTTCAATCAGTTCGGACTTATTCACGCTTAATCCCTCTGTTCTTTTAAATATGTTTAGGGCATGCCCTCAGGCAAGGCATCCCTACTCGTAACTTTCTAACCACCGGCAATTTTAGCGCCGGCCAAATAAGGCCCGTTTTATACCAACTGCCCGGTAGCGGGTCAAGGAACCATGCGGGTTTCCGGCCGGTAAGACAAACCTCAGGCAACAAAAATCAATTTTGTGGTTAGATTTTGGTCTTGTAAATTGTTACGGGGTGACAGTTGTCACCCCGAATGCGATTAATGGGTTTGAACGGATCTCTGTGAGCGCTCTTCAGCCTGCTTTTGCAAAGCAGAATATTCCTCATCAGTAAGAGACTCGGGTTTGTGCTCAAGCGCCAACTCAAGAACCTGATCAATCCATTTAACCGGTTTTACCACCAGATCCTGAAGAATATTGTCGGGAATATCCTTCAAGTCTCGCTCGTTATCCGCAGGAATCAGCACAGTTTTTATACCGCCCCGATGCGCTGCCAATAACTTTTCCTTCAGACCTCCAATTCGTAAAACTTCTCCCCTCAGGGTGATTTCTCCGGTCATGGCCACATCCGAACGAACTGGAATATTGGTCAGTACGGAAACCAGTGCCGTGCACATGGCGATACCCGCAGAGGGCCCATCTTTTGGCGTTGCACCTTCCGGAACATGAATATGGATATCCCGGGTTTCATGGAAATCAGGACCAATACCGAGCGCCTGGGAGCGCGAGCGCACCACTGTCAATGCAGCCTGAATAGACTCCTGCATCACATCGCCGAGAGAACCGGTCTTGATCATGCGCCCTTTACCAGGAACAGCAGAGGCCTCAATATTGAGAAGCTCACCGCCCACCTCTGTCCAGGCTAGGCCGGTAACAATCCCGATCTTGTTCTCTTCCTCGGCGCGACCAAAGTCAAACTTGCGCACACCCAACAACTCTTCCAGTTCCTCAGACTGCACTATCGCTTTTTTGTCCGAAGGATTACGGACATGCTCCGTTACAATCTTGCGGCAAACTTTGGCAATTTCCCGGTCGAGCCCCCGCACACCCGCTTCACGAGTGTAGTAACGAACGATATCCCGGATTGACTGGTCAGAAAGCTCCAGCTCATCCTCTTTCAACCCATTGGCTTTACGCTGCTTGGGTACCAGGTAGCGCTGGGCAATGTTGAGCTTCTCATCCTCGGTATAACCGGGGATACGAATAACCTCCATGCGATCCAGCAAGGGACCGGGGATGTTCATGGAGTTTGAGGTGCACACAAACATCACATCGGAAAGGTCGTAATCCACTTCCAGGTAATGGTCGTTAAATGTCTTGTTTTGCTCTGGATCAAGTACTTCGAGCAGGGCCGACGCGGGGTCACCACGCTGATCCATACCCATTTTGTCGACCTCATCGAGCAGGAAAAGCGGATTCTTAACGCCGACTTTGGATATTTTCTGTACCAGCTTACCTGGTAGAGAACCTATGTAAGTGCGTCTATGTCCGCGGATTTCTGCTTCATCACGAACGCCACCAAGGGCCATACGCACATACTGGCGGTTAGTCGCACGAGCGATAGACTGCCCAAGTGAGGTCTTACCAACCCCGGGAGGCCCAACCAGACAAAGGATCGGCCCCTTCACTTTCTTGACACGTTTTTGCACAGCAAGATATTCGAGGATACGCTCTTTCACCTCTTCTAGGCCATAGTGCTCCTTCTCGAGAATCTCTTCGGCTTTCTTCAGGTCATGCCGTACGCGGCTAGCTTTTTTCCAAGGAAGGCTCAACATCCAATCAATGTAGCTACGCAATACCGATGCTTCTGCCGACATGGGCGACATCATTTTCAGCTTGGCCAGCTCGGCACGGGTTTTCTTTTCCGCCTCTGCAGACATTCCTGAATCTGTAATCTTGTTTTCCAGCTCCTCAATTTCATTGGGCTCTTCGGTAATTTCGCCCAATTCTTTTTGAATCGCCTTCATCTGCTCATTGAGGTAGTACTCACGCTGGCTCTTTTCCATCTGCTTCTTAACACGGCCGCGAATACGCTTCTCCACCTGTATCAGGTCGATCTCGGAATCCATCAAACCGAGCAAATGCTCCAGCCGCTCTTTGACATTGGAGGTTTCCAGCAGCTCTTGTTTCTGAGCCAGCTCGAGGGACATGTGCGCGGAGATGGTATCCGCCAAGCGCCCCGGCTCATCAATGCCAGACAGCGAGGTAATAACCTCATTGGGGACCTTCTTACTGATGGAGACATACTGCTCGAACTGAGACATAACCGAGCGCACCAAGGCTTCAGCCTCTCCCTCGGACAGCTCAGTAGTTTCTATAGGCTCGACAGTAGCCTCAAAGTGATTATCGTGCTCGGCAACATCGAGGATATTGACCCTCTCCCCCCCTTCCACAAGCACTTTCACAGTGCCATCTGGAAGCTTGAGAAGCTGCAGAACACTGGCAATAGTACCAACGCGATAGATGTCCTCGGCGCCAGGGTCATCTTCCGATGCTCTCCTCTGGGCTACGAGTAGCACTTGCTTATCCCTGCGCATGGCCTCTTCCAGAGCCTCAATGGATTTTTCCCTGCCGACGAACAGCGGAATCACCATGTGGGGGTAAACAACAACATCGCGCAATGGCAATAACGGATATTCAAGCTTGGTGTCGGATGACTGATCCATAGAACTCCTCTCGGCCCTATCACTGGGTATTTGGCGCGGCATCATGCTGCTGTTGAAATTGACAGCTTAATTTGGGCCACCGCCCGTCAGTTGCTAGAGATGGGGGGGGAGAGCCCGGAATACAAGTCTAATCTCGCGACCAATTTGTGCCGAATTCAACTGAATACTGGCTGGCCGCTGGTAGTTAAGCATGTCAAACAGGTAGAAAAGATAGATTTGAATAACAATTGGCTATAAAAAAAGCCCCACAAGTGGGGCTTTTTAATATGGGGAGTTACTCCTCTGGCGCCGCCTTTTGCGGCTGGCTTTCACTTTCGTAAACCAACAGCGGTGCCGACTCCCCCTTTATCACCGCCTCATCGATAACGACCTTAGCGACATCATCAGAAGATGGAATATCATACATAGTTTCCAGTAACACCGACTCCATGATAGAGCGAAGTCCCCGAGCACCAGTTTTGCGCTCCATAGCCTTAGTAGCCACAGCATCCAAGGCGTCTGGACGGAAGTCCAGCTCTACATCTTCCATTTCGAAGAGTTTTGCATACTGCTTGGTCAGAGCATTGCGCGGCTCAGTGAGAATTTGCACCAAAGCCTCGCGATCGAGCTCCTCCAGGGTCGCGGTAACCGGCAGGCGCCCAACAAACTCTGGTATAAGACCATAGCGAACCAGGTCTTCTGGTTCGAGGTCACGCAGAATTTCACCAAAGTTACTGGTTCCATCCTTAGACTTCACTTCAGCGCTAAACCCAATCCCCCCCTTCTCTGAGCGATCGCGAATCACCTTGTCAAGGCCCGCAAAGGCACCGCCACAGATGAACAGGATGTTAGAGGTATCCACTTGCAGGAATTCCTGCTGTGGGTGCTTACGACCGCCCTGAGGGGGAACAGAAGCCACAGTACCTTCAATCAGTTTTAGCAGTGCCTGCTGCACACCCTCACCAGAAACGTCCCGGGTGATGGATGGGTTATCGGATTTACGTGAAATTTTGTCAATTTCATCGATGTAGACAATTCCCTGCTGGGCCTTCTCAACATCGTAATCACACTTTTGCAGCAGCTTTTGGATGATATTTTCTACATCCTCACCGACATAGCCAGCCTCAGTAAGAGTGGTGGCATCGGCGATGGTAAACGGCACGTTCAGCAGCCGCGCAAGGGTTTCAGCCAGCAGGGTTTTACCGCTACCAGTTGGACCCACCAGAAGAATGTTGGACTTGCTCAGCTCAACATCATCTTTGCCTTTAACGCCAGTTTTACTACGTAGGCGCTTATAGTGGTTGTAAACCGCAACCGCCAGGACACGCTTGGCCCTCTCCTGGCCAATCACGTACTGATCCAAAATCTCGGTGATTTCACGCGGCGTGGGTAGGCGCCCCTCCGGGCCCTCCGCAGTCTCCTGGACCTCTTCGCGAATGATATCGGTGCAGAGCTCGACACACTCATCGCAGATAAAGACTGACGGCCCAGCAATCAGCTTCCGCACCTCCTGCTGGCTTTTGCCACAGAAGGAGCAGTACAGCAATTTGCCGCTATCTTCTCCGCTGCTTTTGTCGGTCATCAAAATACTCCGTGGTCACTGGCCTACCAGGGCCTTTAATTCAGCTATTACAGCAAGATGCTGTCTCTTGGCGTTTTTTTCAAGCCCCCTCTGCCTGAGAAATGACTTTGAAAGAACTCAGGTTCTCTCTTCACGCCTTTAGCAAAATATTTTTGTTGATAGTGTTACTTTTCAAGAGCCTGACGGCGGGAAAGTACATCATCCACTAGACCATACTCCTTCGCCTCATCGGCACTCAGGAAGTGGTCACGCTCAGTATCTCTCTCAATATCACTGACCGGACGGCCAGAATGGTGGGCCATCAACTCATTTAAGCGATGACGAATTTTGAGGATTTCCTGAGCATGAATATGAATATCGCTAGCCTGCCCTTGAGCGCCACCACTGGGCTGATGGATCATCACCCGGGAGTTAGGGGTGGCAAACCGCTTACCTGGCGCTCCCGCCGTCAGCAAGAAGGCTCCCATGCTGCAAGCCTGACCAATACACATGGTGCTCACATCAGGCTTGATAAACTGCATGGTGTCATAAATGGACATACCTGCAGTTACAGATCCACCGGGAGAGTTGATATACAGATGAATGTCTTTATCAGGGTTTTCTGCTTCGAGAAACAGCAACTGGGCAACCACCAGATTAGCCATGTGGTCTTCCACGGGGCCAACCAAGAAAATAACCCTTTCCTTCAATAGACGTGAGTAGATATCAAAGGAACGCTCACCCCTGGCAGTTTGTTCTACCACCATGGGCACCAAACCAGTCGCTAAGGGCTCAATTGAGGCTTGGGGATAATCGATTCGTGCCATAGGTACCATTGCTTCCTTTTGTGGCGTGTTCGGCAGGCCAGCATGCAAGCGCTAGGCGCCCGTGCTGAAAATTAGGTTTTCAGAGCTTAACCGGTCAGGCAGGATAAAGCCAGCCGGTAAAAAGGAAGGAGATGCAACGACGCCCGACTGAAGCGGGCGCCAATGCATTCGGAGATAAAGGGATAATTAACCCTGCTTCTGCGGCTTGATCACGTCGTCATAAGTACTTTTAACTTCTTCGACTTTTGCAGACTTCAGTACAAAATCCACAACCTGATCTTCCAGAACTACCGATTCAACTCCAGAGAGCAGCTCGCGGTTATTGTAGTAGTATTCAACCACTTCTTCCGGTTGCTGGTAGGTAGAAGCCAGCTCCTCAACCTTAGCTTTTACCAGGTCAGCATCTACAGACAGTTCGTTTTTCTTAACGATCTCACCAACAACAAGACCTAGAACTACACGACGCTTAGCCTGCTCTTCGAACATAGTGTCCGGCAACATACGCTCAGCATCTTCGGCTTTGATCTGGCCACCAAACTGCTGAACCATTTGTCCACGCAGAGTGCTAACCTCACCTGCGACTAGGGCAGAAGGCAATTCGACCGGGTGCTGTTCAAACAACTGGTCCATCACCTGGGTTTTAACCTTGTTCAGCGCTGCGTTTTTCAGCTCACGCTCCATGTTACCGCGAACTTCTTCGCGGAACTTCTCTTCTCCACCCTCCTGAACACCATATGCCGCGAAGAATTCTTCATTCAGCTCGGGCAGCTCAGGCTTTTCAGAAGAGGTAACTTTAATATTGAAGGTTACAGCAGCACCACGTAGCTCTTCAGCTTGGTAGTCTTCAGGGAAGGTCAGGTCCAGATCTTTCTCTTCACCGGGCTTCATGCCGAGGATACCTTCCTCAAAACCGGGGATCATCTGGCCGGAGCCCAGTACCAACTGGTGACCTTCGGCCTTACCGCCTTCAAACTCTTCGCCATCTTTACGGCCCAAGAAGTTGATCACAACACGATCACCTTTTTGTGCCTTGCGCTTGGTATCCTTCCAGGAAGACTGCTGTTTGCGCAGCACATCAACCATATTGTTAACATCCGCATCAGTTACTTCTGCAACTGGACGCTCAACGCTAACCTCAGCCAGGTCGGCCAATTCTACTTCTGGATAAACTTCAAAAGTGGCGACGTATTCCAGATTCTCGCCAGCTGCAGTTTGCTTTGCCTCAATGCTTGGCTGACCGGCAGGCTTAACTTCTTCCTGCTGAACCGCATCGTAGAAGGAACGGCTCATAACCTCGCCGAGCACTTCCTGGCGAACGCCGGCACCAAAGCGCTGACGCACAACTTTCATCGGCACCTTGCCTTTGCGGAAACCGTTTATACGAACAGTCTTAGCCGCCTGCTGAAGGCGCTTGTCCACTTCTTTATCGACGACTTCCGCCGGCAAGTTGACCGTTAAGCGACGCTCCAGACCGGAAGTAGTTTCGATGGAAACCTGCATGTTTATCCTCGTGAGACTATCTCTTTAATCGCGCCGCAGCGCCAACGAATACCGGGTCACCGAGACTTAGTCAGCAACCTCATGGGGAAACATCAAAACAATATTTTGAGCTTCCGCCAAATACACAAGAAGCCCGCACCCACCCCTCCAGGGTAAGTCACACGGACTTCAAGGTTTTTGATTTGGTGGGGACGGGGAGACTCGAACTCCCACACCTTTCGGCACCAGAACCTAAATCTGGCGTGTCTACCAATTTCACCACGTCCCCGAAACTCTCTTACCGCTAACCCATTGATATATATAGGGTTTCGATCTTTTTTAAGACCTCATCGCGACAAGGGGTGCAAATTGTGCCACAGCATTTTAAAGGCATCAACACTTTACTGAAAAAAAATAAAAAAGGCGCCAGAAAGGCGCCTTTTGTGGGGTGCGGGAGATTAAACTCGCTCAACAATCGTGGTGATTCCCTGCCCCAAGCCGATACACATGGTGGATACACCAAGGTTTCCACCCTCGTTTTGCATAACACTCAACAAGGTACCGGTAATGCGAACGCCTGAGCAACCGAAGGGGTGGCCAAGAGCGATAGCGCCACCGTACAGGTTGACCTTCTCATCCATCTGCTCGAGCAGATCCAGGTCCTTCAGCACCGGCAGCGCCTGCGCTGCAAATGCCTCATTCAGCTCAAACTTGTCGATATCGCCGACAGTTAGACCCGCTCTCTTGAGCGCCTTCTTGGTGGAAGGCACCGGGCCATAACCCATAATAGACGGATCAACACCGGCCAGCGCCATTTCCTTCACGCGAGCAATAGGGGTCATACCCAAAGCCTGAGCACGCTCAGCGGACATTACCAGCATCACAGAAGCACCGTCGGTGATCTGAGAGGAGGTGCCAGCTGTTACCTGGCCGTGCTTCGGGTCGAATGCCGGCTTCAGTTGAGCCAGACCTTCCACGGTGGTGTCAGGACGGATGGTTTGGTCCGCCTCAACCAGGAAAGGTACGCCGTCATCGTCATGGCCTTCAATAGCGATAATTTCGCGATTGAATTTGCCAGCCTTGGTAGCCTCAGCGGCGCGATGGTGAGAGCGTGCGCCGAACTCATCCATCTGCTGACGCTGGATACCGTGCATCATCGCCAGGTATTCAGCCGTCATACCCATGGAGCCGGCAGCTTTAGCCATATAGCGACCCAGCATTGGGTTGGGGCTAACATGCTCCATCATGTTCAGGTGACCCATGTGCTCAACACCACCCACAACGTACACATCGCCAACGCCAGCCTGGATGTTGGCAGCTGCAGTATGCAGGGAGGACATAGAGGAACCGCACAGGCGGTTGACGGTTTGCGCCGGGATAGTGTGTGGCAGACCTGCGCGCAGCAGGATAAAGCGAGCTACGTTAAAGCCCTGCTCATCGCGCTGCATAACACAGCCCCAGATCAGGTCATCGATCTCGGCGGGATCGAGCTTGTCATTGCGCTGCATGAACTTTTTCAGCAGCTCAGCGGACATATCATCGGCGCGAACATGGCGATATACACCATTCTTCGAGCGACCCATGGCCGTACGCGCGTAGTCGACGATTACGGCATCTCTAGGATTTAAACTCATCGCTATTCTCCTTACTTGTCGCCGTAGTAGGTTTTGCCACTTGCGGCCATTTCACGCATGCGATCGGTCGGCTTGTACAGCTCACCCAGATCGGCGTACTTATCGGCAATCTTCACGAACTCATCCAGACCAATACTGTCCAGCCACGCGAAGATTCCACCGCGGAATGGAGGGAAGCCAATGCCGTAGATCAGCGCCATATCGGCTTCAGCCGGGGAATCAACGATACCCTCTTCCAGGCAGCGAGCCAGCTCGGTGGCCATAGGCACCATCATGCGCTCGATAATTTCGTCTTTTTCAAACTCGCGACGCTCAGCCACGTGCGGCTTAAGCAGCGCGTAGGACTCTTCGGTAGCCACTTTCTTCGGGCGACCTTTTTTGTCCTGCTCGTAGTTGTAGAAGCCCTTGTTGTTCTTCTGCCCGTAACGACCCGCTTCATACATAACGTCGGAAGCAGCGGTAAAGGTTTTACCCATGCGATCGGGGAAGCCTTCAGCCATTACGCTTTCCGCGTGAACACCGGTATCGATTCCGACAACGTCCATCAAGTAAGCGGGACCCATCGGCCAACCCCAGCGCTCCATCACCTTGTCAACGGCCTGGAAGTCAGCACCATCGCGCACCAGCATGGAGAAACCGGCAAAGTAAGGGAAGAGAACGCGGTTAACCAGGAATCCAGGACAGTCGCGTACAACAATAGCTTTCTTGCCCATCTTGTTTGCGTAGGCAACAACGCGAGCTACAGCTGTGTCGGAAGTTTTCTCTCCGCGAATTACCTCAACCAGCGGCATTTTGTGCACTGGGTTGAAGAAGTGCATGCCGAGGAAGTTTTCCGGACGGGAGAGCGGCTCAGCCAGCTGGTTAATAGAAATAGTGGAGGTGTTAGAAGCGATTACAGTGTCTTCGCTTACTTTGGTTTCCACTTCTTTCAATACTGCGTGCTTCACCTTGGGATTTTCAACCACAGCTTCCACAACAACATCGATATCGTTGAAGCCGTCGTAGCTCAAGGTAGGCTCGATACGGTTGAGCACTTCACCCATTTTAACGGGGGTCAGGCGCTTGCGATCAACCAGCTTGGACAGCAGCTTGTTCGCCTCATTCAAACCAAGGTCGATACCCTTCTGGTCGATATCCTTCATCTTGATCGGAGTGCCCTTGTAGGCAGACTGGTAAGCGATACCGCCACCCATAATGCCAGCACCCAATACTGCCGCACGCTCAATCGGCTTATCGGCTTTCTTCTCCCAACCTTTGGCAACCTTGCTGATTGCCTGGTCAGCCAGGAACAGCCCTACCAAAGATTTCGCAGTGCCAGTCTGCGCGCAGAAAATAAACTTCTCTTGCTCGATTTTCAGCGCTTCATCGCGAGTCAGCTTGTAGCCCTGCTCGATTGACTCAACCGCAGCTACAGGAGAAGGGTAGTTTTTGCCCGCCTGCTGACCCACAAATGCCTTGGTGGTAAAGAAGGCCATCAGCGCTTCGGTGTCATTCAAGGGAATCGGAGATTTCTTGAGTTCGCGAATGGCTTTGTAGTCCAGCTCGCCATTGATAGCGCGCTCAAGCAGCTTGACCGCTGCATCTTTGAGTTTGTCAGTGGGGATCACCGCATCAACAGCGTGAGCCTCCAGAGCGGCAGCCGGCTTCTGCTCTTTACCTGCTGCAATCCACTCAGCAGCGACATCAACACCCACTACACGCGGCAGGCGAACGGTGCCGCCCCAGCCCGGGATCAAGCCCAGTTTAACTTCCGGAAGGCCAACTTTGGCCTCTTCGCCCATCAGGCGGAAGTCACAGCCAAGACACACTTCAAAACCACCACCGAGCGCGTAGCCATTAATTGCCACCGCAGTCGGTACCGGCAGATCTTCCAGACGGTTGATATTTTCGTTGTTCTGATTCATCAGATCAGCAACGCCCTCTGCGCCAGCAGAAAAAGCACCGCCAAACTCAGTGATATCAGCACCGACAATAAAGACGCTCTTGCCACTGGTCAGCAGCACACCTTTGATGCCATCTGCTGCTTCAATTGCATCCAGAGCCTGAGAGAATTCGGAAACCGTTTGGCGGTTGAACTTGTTGACGGATTCGCCTTGCAGGTCGAATTTAAGCTCGGCGATGCCGTTATCCAGCATCTGAACCGTGAGCGCTTTGCCACTAAATAACATTGATTGACCTCTTTTATTCTGGGCCGCAATCCTGGACCCGGGGTCGGAATTTTTTTGCAACCAAGGGCCGCCCCGCAGTGTGCGGTGACACTTTGGCCCAATATGGTCAGCCGTAGTATAGCCAGATTCAAACGATTGTTTGAATACTATTTCTTACAAAAGAACTGGCACCAAGAGCGCCAAAGTACAGAAAACAACCAGCCATATCTCACAGGCTGGTCGCACAGGCGGAGCCAGTCTATCGCGGATCAATCCACCTTTTCAGCACGGTGGCGTAAATCACCCTTTATAGAAAGGCTCGCTTGGACGGGAAGCGCAGGGAATATTCGATGAGGGAGTGGCAGCCACGGCACTGAAAACCACACAGTCAACACTTCCGGGGTTGCGGAAGCGATGTGGACGCCGTGCATTTAAGTAATAACCATCCCCCTCCTCTAGCAGGGCAAACTCTGATCCTGCTGTAACCTCCAGCTCTCCAGCAATAACAATCCCCCCCACCTCCCCATTGAGTAGCAATTGGCCTGAACCGGTATCCTGCCCAGCGGGAAACACTTTACGGAGGATTGTCATGGCGCGGACCTGGCGGGAGCCGCCGAGCAAATGACAGAAAACCCGACCATTACCAATATCGGGCATTTCATTGGCGCGAAAAAAAATCTGTTCTGGCTCGGCAAGTTCCAGGGAGAAAAACTCAGCCAGAGACATGGGCACACTATTCAATATCTTCTCAAGCGATCCCACAGATGGGCTGACCCGACCCTGCTCTATAAAAGACACAGTGGCATTGGTAACGCCCGCTTGCCGCGCAAGTTGTCGCTGGGAAATCCCATAAATTTTTCGCACCAGCTTCAGCCGGGCACCAAGATCCCCGGCATCACTAACTTCACTACAAACATCCATGTCTGACATTGAATCTCTCACTCCGCCAACTGCCAAAGGAGGTTTCCCCCTTAATTGGCAGGAAAAATTTTAAGCATCATACATTACCGATGCACGGGCCTTTTAAACCATATCGGTAAAGGGGTTATCAACATCGAGCTCTACAGGAGGAAACCCTGGAAATGAGACCTTATCGACAGAAAGACCTATTTGAGCATCATCTACCAGCCCCTCTCCAAAACGGTAGATAGTTTGTAAATCTCCTCTGCTTGCTTTTTCATCGTACGCTACAGCATGCTCCACGACAGACTCATTTTTTCTATGATGAACAAGCATCTTTTTTGACCCGTAGCGTTTTTCCAGCATTGAGCGGGTCAAGTGAGGAGAGAGTACAGCCGCAGTCGCATTATTCCCCCCAAAACCTTTAGAATTCAGGAAAGCGAGATCCAGTGAAGCGGGATCTCTCTCCACATGCTCACAAGAGATCTGCAGGTTATTCTGGTGAACATCATCTGCCACTCTGTCAATCGTGACGATACCCGGTAAAATTCCCCTATCAAAAACTCCCAGGGTCGAAATTAACTGGTCACCACTCGCCACCGCTATCGTGTGCCCAAGATAAGCTTTAACAGCACAAACCGGCCATTCCTGCACACCAAAAACAGAAGCCAAACGATCAAGGATCGCAGACTCTGTTACGCGATTTTGCGGTGTGCTAGATCCATGGGCCTGAACAAAACTGCGCTTCTTCAGACTTTCATCCCCGACAATAGCTTTCGACTCCGCCATCGCCCTGGCCATCGTTAGATAATTACCTGGCCCCGGTGCGGAAATCGACTTTTTGAAGCCATCAGCATTGATATACACCCCTGTAACCGCACCGTGGACACTCGCCCCCAGTTCAACGGCCAAAGCGTCATCCATTAAGATGGCCCACTGGGTACCCTCCCCCAAAGTAAAACCGCAATTCTCCCCAAACGGGCGACTAGTGCGGCGGAAGTCCACTTCGCCCGAAGAGATCTTTCGCAGATTTTCAGTGGTAGCAAGCGCGCCCATGGTTGAGTAACCATCAACAATCTCGGGAACCAATGGCGCTTCAGTAGCACCAACAACGGCCACCCTGGCCCGACCACTGCGAATATCCTCTACCCCTGCGCGCAAATTGTACAAATAGCTCGCACAAGCTCCGGTAACCGCCCCAGTAGAACCAACATTACCCAGCACATAGGCGTTCACAAAGTCTGCCGGCATACTATTCAGCCCAAGCGCCAACTGCTTGGAGCTAACCCTGGAGCCGCGCAAACGGGACTGCATCAAGCCTCCGTTTCCATAAGGGTCGAGTTGGCTCATGGCTGAGGAGGCGTAAACAGAAATATTACCGGGACCAGCTGCAGCAACAACATCCTGCCAATCCACCCCCATAGAGAGAACAGCATCAGATGCACCCAACACTGCCAACTGCAATCCCCTCGGGTGGAATCGGGAATTGTAAAGCTCACCAGGCTCAAAGCCTGTGGGCAGCTGTCCTGCCGCCCCCACTGGGATCTCGCGAAAGCTATCCAGCATGACTGACAAACTTGATGTAGCCACACGAACCCTACCACTACCAATAGTTTCCACTTGCCATCCCTCTGGCAGTGGATGGGGTAATTGGCGCGTAGAAATCTCAAAAGAAATACCAGCGGGATTTGAAAGATTCGCCGCCTGGTGAAAATGACACCTGTGGTAATCGTAGATTCGCGCTTCCAATTCTCGCACCAAGGTGCCCTTGAGAACCTTTTCCTCCAGCGCTGACTCGAGGGGGCCTTTGGCCTCGACGCCTGTACGCAACCCCATCAATGCGGCGAGATCAGAAAGCGTATCATTCCGCTCCCTCTGTCCGAGTTTGTCGAGCACCATGCGGGCATAGCCCCGGTGAAAGGAGCTGCGTCCTGCAGGGTTAAAACCACCGAACGCGGTAATTACGGGAAGGCGCTGCATCCTGACCTCCAGCCAAGCTAAACACTACAAATTTGATATTTGGGAGTGTAGGGGCTGGCGATTCCGTCCAGTTATGGGCATACTGGCCAGCAAAATTGAGTGTTTTGGCCAATGGCGCAACCCCGCCTGAGTATGTAATGCGAACGGTTACCTTTCTTCTGATTGATCAAATGCTGGCCACCGGCACAGTTCTGCCCTTAGAAATGCTGCGCGGTGCCGAAAGCCGCGCCCGAGTGGAAAGGCTGGCAGAGCCCTTGCGCCTAGTAACAGCCAGCATAGATGGACAAGCGGTAAAAACCCGCTGCGGCTTTACCTTTCAACCTGACGTGTCTTTAGAAGAGGCACCAGACAGCGACTTGATCTACATTCCTGCGCTTTGGCGCAATCCCCGCCCAGCCCTGAAGCGCAGTGGAAAGCTTTTAAGATGGCTAAGGAGCCAGGCCGAAGGTGGAGCTGCGATCAACGCCGTGGGTACTGGAGTTTGCTTTCTAGCCGAGGCAGGCCTCCTTGATGGCAAACCCGCCACTACACACTGGCACTATTTCGACCAGTTCAGCGCGGACTACCCAAAAGTCAAATTGAAGCGCCAGTATTTTATCACTCAGGCTGACAAACTTTTTTGTGCTGCCAGCGTAAATGCCTTGGCAGATGTCACGGTTCATATGATTCGCCAGCTCTATGGAGCCGCTGTAGCCAGTCATGTGGAGCGTAACTTCTCCCATGAAATTCGCCGACCATTTGAGGAAATTGCTTACTCAGAAGGTTCGGTGCATCTACATCCAGACGAGGATATTGTACAGGCCCAGGCATGGCTAAAAGAGCACTGTAATACCGAGGTGCGCCTCAGTGAGGTGGCACAAATGTTCGACATGAGTGTGCGCTCCTTCAACCGCCGCTTTAAATTAGCTACAGGACAGACACCGCTGCAATATTTGCAAAATGTTCGCGTAGATATGGCTCGGGAACTGCTGCAATCCAGTAATCTATCCGTGAATGAAATTGCCGAAAAAGTTGGCTACCAGGATATGGGGCACTTCACTGCACTGTTCAAAAAATTCCTTGCTACTACACCAAGCGAATATCGGGCCACCGTCAGAGCCAAGCTATTCCGGGTCAATACCTGATTTCTTCAGGAAGATAATATCACTATCTGCAAAGTGTAGTTCCGCACCTAATTTTCGCGACAGCCATTGAAAGGTTTCAACACAAAAGAAGGAAATATGTGTTGGGTCACGAATATAATGCCAGCTGGCAAAGCGTTCTCGAGAAATAACCAACTTGGTCATCAGTGCCAGCACACCGCCAACTCGTAATCGTGTCCACAAAGCCGACAACTCATCGCCAGGCGCGCTCAAATGCTCCACCACTTCTGTCGCCACTATGAAGTCGTAGCTTTTTTCCTGCACCCGACGCTCAGGGAAGTAATAACGGTCGAACAACTCAACTTTATGGCCCTGCTCCTCTAAAATTCGCGCCAATAATGGCGCTGGTCCACAGCCAAAATCCAACCCCACACTAGTAACAGAAAGCTCTTTCAATAAGGGCTTGGCGCAACGGCTTAGGAAATGGCGATACCCTTCATCCTCCATAGAGTTTTCATGCAGATTGTAATAGGCATGCTCTTCAACTGGAGTCAAATGATATTCTGCGGGCACAAACACCAATTCGCAGTTATTACATTGGTAATAACTGCGAAATTTATCTCGATAATAGAGTTGTGCCGCGCGATGGCGGCACAGGGGGCAAGAAAGTGTCAACTTATGCAGCTACCGTGTCAGGCTTTTTTTTCGCCGTGACGTTTTCAGCCTGCTCATGATTCAGTAAAGCGCCTTCACTGATCTGGATTTTTCGAGGCTTCATCGCTTCAGGTATTTCTCTAACCAGCTCTATATGAAGCAGGCCGTTGGCAAGCTTCGCATCAGTCACTTTGACGTGATCTGCTAGCTGGAAGCGTCGCTCAAAATTTCTCGCAGCAATTCCTCGATGGAGAAAGTTTCTTTGTGCAATATCTTCTGGTTTTTTACCGCTCACACTTAAGCGATTTTGCTCAACCTGAATATCGAGTTCAGATTGCTCAAACCCAGCCACAGCCATAGTAATTCTATAGCTATCTTCACCAGTAAGTTCTATATCATAGGGAGGGTATGAGGGTTGTTTTTGCTCACTGGAGCTCATTGCATCCAGCAGACTGGCCATACGATCAAAACCAATTGCAGATCGATACAGAGGGGAAAAATCAAAATTACGCATAGTTATATCCTCAATTCAGAGCAATATTCAATTTTGCTCGCCAATAAGCACGAGCATTGCTAACGGGGCACTTTCACACTCAAAGCTACCAACCGTACTCAATAAGTATGGGCCACAAGTTTTATTTCAAGGTCCCAAAGGGAAAAAATGCAAAGAGAAGAAAATTTGTCAGATCAATCCACTAGCAGGTTATTTATTGGTATTAAACCTGATGTGGCATCACAAGCGTTCCTAGACGAGATAACCACTCTGTGCCAAAAGCAGCTAAAAGGCACATCTACTAGCCATATACGCTGGACAACCCCCAATAACTGGCACCTGACCTTGGCTTTTCTTGGAAGCATTCCGAAAGAAAAAATTCCCCAGCTTAAGCAGGGGCTTATTGAGCTTGCACACTGCAAAAGAAGTTTTCAAAGTAGGATTTGTTCTTTAACTCCTTTCCCAAAACAGCACTCCAAAATTCTTGCGGTAGAATTAGCCCTAAATCCTAATTTAACTGAACTCCATGAGGAATGCCGGCAATTTATTGGCGAGCTTGGAATGGAACCAGAAAACCAGGAATATCGACCCCATATCACCTTAGCGCGCAGTCGCAATAAAGAGGGGTTTCGGCACATTACACCGCGCAACCTAAACTCATCTGTGTTAGTCGAAAATGTCATTCTTTATGAGAGCGTTCCCCAGACAGGGAAAAGTCACTACCACTCCTTACTCAAAGTACCCTTACTAAATGACTAAAGCGTAGAATAAAAAAGCCCGCACTGAGCGGGCTTTTTGCATCCTCTTGAGAGGCTGAGACTTCCTATTTGAGGGCGTCTAAGACATATTCTGGATACATCACTAGGCGGGGACGTGAAAGGCGCCGAGCATCAAAAATAAAAACATAGCGTTCGCCATCATCTTCTGCAGGTATGGTACGACGGAACTTCCAAGTGTTGATTTTGTACGTCTGTCGACCAGCATGAACTGTTGCCACCAAACGATACTGGTTCTTCCCCAGGAACTCAAAAGGTTGACGCCCCCCACTAGATGGCTTCAGAAGCAAATTGCGGAAAGTCTGTTTGTTTTCCCCCTCTTTATCGGAAAGTAAAAGACTCAGACGTTTCTGTTCCCGCTTGACATAGGCAAGCAACTCGGGATCAATATCTCTCTTAACAGTCGGAACCGGCTCAGGTTGCACCTGTCGTTTCTGGGGTTTCTCAATTGCCGCTGTCTTCAGCTTAGGAGGCTTTGGCTTTGCTGCTTCAGCTTTAGCACTTTTTGCCAAAGCGGCACGCCTCTCAGAAGCCTCTGCCTTGGCCAGCATAGAATCCACCACCTGGCTAATCTTATCCTGCTGGGCAGAAACCTTGGCCTTGGTCTCGGCAATGCCTTTTTTCTCTTCGTCGAGCCTAGCCAAAAGCTCTTGGTGGTTCACCTTGATAAACTCTAAACGTCGGCTGCGGCTATCCACTCCTCGCTCGGCCATTGCAAAGCCGTGCTTGGCTTTGGTCAGGCGACGCTCAGAATCTGAGGTGCCATTGGATTCATGGAGCCTACGCGCCTCCTCGAGCTCGACACGGCTCGCCTCATACTCTTTGCGAAGCTCGTTGAGAGATTCCTGCGCACGCTCGAGCTTATACTCATAAGAAAGCAGTTCATTCTCAATATCTTCCAGCTCAACCTGCCTGTTTTCCAGGGACTGCTCCAGGCGCGCCAGTCGGTTTTTTTCCACAGTGAGGTTTGACTGCGCCTGCGCTGCCATTCCGCTAAAAACTACTAAGCCCGCCAAGAAGAGCGAGCAATACCGCTTTACCGCCATTGTCCAGAACCTGTTTCTCGATTTTTCGACACTCGTAAGATAAAAGCGCAGAGGTTAAATTTTGTTCAAAACTTCATCTACTCTGTCGCAGCATTGTCAATTTTACGCAGGCCTGAGCTCGCGAGCAATGACCTCTCGTCCACCCTTTGCCCCCATTTGATAAATAATCCCCTTAAACCTAAGTGCTAAAGTCGTCTTAATGACGCTTCACCGAATTTTATGTGACATTTTCAAGCGATAGCGCTTGATTTTTTTTTTAGCGGAAGCATTATGGGTAACAGGGAGACGATCGCTGAACACAGCGGAAACCCGACCCGGACGTAAAACACCCAGAGCTGCTCAGACAGCAATTATTCGTTGCGCTACCGGCGACTCGGCGATTCAACTGCGGACTCGACCCCTCCCATTAGGGCGCCCTACCTTCTTTGAATAGCAAACCGCACAAGCGGCCTGCATGGTTTCCTATAACCGGAGGTATTTATCCATGAAATCAGCGCCTAACGATAACATTGTGTTCCGCGATATCGACAAATCTGCTGCCCTGTCAAATACGGTATCTAAGAAGTTACACAAACTGGAACGTTATTGTGGCGACATCATACATAGTCGTGTAGTTCTGGAAGCTCCCCACCAACACAAAAGCAAAGGCAAGCAATACAAAGCCTCCCTTGAACTTGCCATTAGTGGCAATCCCGTGACCATCAGCAATGAAAATGAGTCTATCCACCGAGCGGTGAATGACACATTTGCCTCCGCAGAACGCTGCCTAAAAGAGCGTAGCGAGCGCAAAAAAGCGCAGCGCCATCAGGCGCTTTATGAAGTCGAGGAAGAATCCTAGAAGAGAGCAAAAACGGCGCACCAGCGCCGTTTTTGCATTAAACCCCGCTTTAAAAGCGGGGGGATTTTAAGATTTTTCTTTAGCAGCCCTCAATTTTAGAGCTAAATACTCAAGAGGCGCCTCGAGGATAGTCACCACAAATTGTATCCACTACCAGATAAACACCTTACTGTACTGGTGTACGCATAGTGACGAACTCTTCTGCTGCCGTTGGGTGAATTCCGATGGTTTCATCAAAGACTTTTTTGGTAGCCCCCGCTTTCAAAGCAACAGCCAAGCCCTGGATAATCTCACCAGCATCATCACCAACCATATGAACACCAATCACCTTATTGGTATCGGCATCGACCACTAACTTCATTAGGGTGCGCTCGGTATTCCCACTTACTGTATGACGCATTGGTCTGAATTCTGACTTGTAAATGGTAACTCTAACTCCGGAGTCCCTGGCCTCTTCTTCTGACAACCCTACAGTTCCAATATTGGGCTGACAAAATACTGCGGTGGGAATGTTGTTATAATCAATCTCCGCAGTTGTTCCAGTGCGCCAGTGCTTTACTAGAGCCATCGCCTCCGCAAGGGCCACAGGCGTCAACTGTGGCTCACCAGTAACATCCCCAAGGGCATAGATAGAATGGACATTCGTGCGGAAATTGTCATCCACTGAGATTGTGCCATCGCGATGCAACACGACCCCTTGCTCCTGCAAACCGAGTCCTTCAGTATTGGCAACTCTGCCTGTTGCATAGAGGACCATGTCCACATTTAAACTGGAGCCGTCCTCGACATGTACTAAAAAACTACCATCTTGCAACTTTTCAATGGCACTCACTTGATGGTTAAACTTCAAATCAATATTCTTTTTTACCATCTCATCACGGACAAAATGGCGAATATCGCGATCAAAGCCACGTAGGAATAAATCACGCCGGTAAGAGAGGTGTGTCTCAGCACCTAAACCAGCAAATATCCCAGCAAACTCAACGGCAATATACCCCCCACCAACAACCAGTACTCTATTGGGGAAGGCTTCCATAGAAAACACCTCGTTGGAGGTCAGGATGAATTCTTTCCCAGGAATATCTGGGACAAAAGGCCAACCTCCTGTTGCTACCAGAATTCTCTGTGCCGTGTATTCGCGACCATTCACCATCACCTGATTGGCGCCAGTAACTTTGGCACGGCCGTCAATGACCGTCACATCTGAGTTTGCTAATAGGTTTCGATAAATATCGTTGAGGCGGGACACTTCACGTGCATTATTTTCACGTAATGTTGGCCAGTGAAATTCAGCCGGCGAACTGTTCCAACCATAGGCTCTAGCATCGGTGAAGTCCTCATTAAATCCACTGGCATAGACGAATAATTTTTTGGGAACACACCCGACGTTTACGCAGGTCCCCCCCATGTAGCGATCTTCAGCCACCGCCACCTTCATTCCCTGGGCGGCAGCCATACGCGAAGCTCGTACACCACCAGAGCCCGCCCCAATCACAAATAGATCAAATTCATATTCAGCCAAAGCAAACCTCTGTCTTTAATTTATTACCTAACTTACAACGCAAGGGATACTTCCCCACAACACACCTTTCGAGCCAGAGCTGTCACTCCGCACTTAATAACCGTTGACACCTATTTGTCGCTTCTATATTCATGTGACAACTATCACAAAAAATACTTCGCCAAACAAAGTGTTAGAACAACTGAGCAGGTTTGGCGGATAGAATAACAGCCACTAGAAAGAGTAACCCATGGGCAAGACAATGAACTCTCCTTCTTTAGCCATCCTTCGAACCTTGGGGCTTTTGTCTTTGCTGATTTCAAGCTCCCTTAGCAATGCCAATACCCATCCTAGTTATCTCACAAAAGAATACTGCAGCAGTGTGGTAGAGCAGTTTGTCGGGGCAGGCATGCGCAGCCTAGACAAATATGTAAACGAGCACTTCAACCCAGAATATAAAGGCGGTATCCGCAATACAATTCGATTTCTAGAGCAGCGGCTTGAGTGGCTAAATGAATGTAACGCCTACTTGGTGGATACCAATAACGCTTACGTTTTCCATAGCCAGGACGATACTCAAAATATTTTTTCGGCGATAAACGAGTTAACTCGAGAACTGCAACATGTCCGCTCAGGCGTTGAATATCGGGACGATGCTGGAAATAACAACCCCGCCCCCTTTATCAAACGACGCTTTGCCACCCTGGCAGAATTGGTGGATCGCCACCACACACGCCTGCTGATGAAAAAGCAGTTCCAGTAGGGCCGTCACTACATCCTGAAAACATTCGGCCCGCAGTATCTTGCGGGCCTTGTCGCAGCGACGAAATCAGCTTTTTCTGGTGAACTTCGTCGCGGGCTTAGCGGGGGAGCTGCCAGCCCGACTGCCAAGCCCGACCATAGAAAAAACATCCGGCATCCGCTCTTTCAACCCGATTCCAATGCGTTTAACCAATGCGCCCAGGCGCGGACGCTGTTTTTCAGTAAAAGGGATGGGTCTACAGCTCTGCATCGCAGAAAGTCCAATACGCGCCACAAAAAAACTTGCGCCCACACCTTGCCCCAAACGAGTAGAAACTGTACTAACAACACTGTCGCCGACCAAATCTGGCCATATCTCGCTGATCGCATATTCACTGGCACCGCTATAAGCCACCAGCGCAAGTACTTTCTTGAAAAGGCGCCAACGCACTACAAGCGAAGGTTGAATGCCATAAATTTGTGCAACATCATCAATCATTCGTAACGATTGGCGCAGGGCAACAAGGATGTCAATACTGGCAAAAGGACTGAGACCTACCAATGCCCCAGTTGCTGTCGCGTGACGAACTACGCGGCGTTGTGCCTCCTGGTCAAGTGCATCGAGAAAAGTCACTTCCAAGTGCTGCAGTAACTCACTACTGTCATAATAATCCGGCGCCTCATCCAGTACCCGGTTGAGCAGTACACCCTGAGGTTTTCCTGAAAAATGCAGCTGCAACTGTCGACGGAGAGATTCCGCTTCTTCATGGCTGCGACACTCTCGCATGTCGGCCGCCATTGCCTGTGTTTTTTGCAGCTTGCGCAGTGGCCGACCAGCACGGAAAAATTCCCACAGGGAACTGACTATTGCCGCTGCAAGGCTCGCTATCACCACTCCTGCGAGAATACCAAGGCTCCAGTGCTTATCTGCCGCCCAGGTATACATCTGGCGTAATTCCCAAGCGAGTACAGCCACTATTAATGCTACGCTTGAAAGCAGTGCCGGCTTTAACCATTTCAGGCGAAAAACAGGCAGGCGCAACTCAGAAAAGGCAATCCTATCGGGTAGTGATTCTCCCGTGGTAATAGATCTCGGAATGTCCTCCCCTTCCTCTTGCAGGGTTTCTACACGCGTAGTATCCCGGTGAGGGGCTTCACTTTCTGGTTCCTGCAGGGACTCTATCCGCGTTACCCGGCGAGGAGCCTGTTTATTCTCATCACCCATCAAACTTTATCTCCAAGCAACAAATTCAAAAGCGCATCGACGCGGATATGAGGAATGGAACCTGAGTCCATACCTTGCGGGGGGCGCAACTGGGGTGGAGCAGCCCCGGTATAATGACCCCAGCCACCCTCTTCACTGGGCAGGCGCGAGAAAATCTCGGCATTCTCAAAACCCAGATAGCGACCATCCAGGTCATATCCAACCAGCATACGCCGCCCATTACGCTGATCCTCGCGGGAACAACGCACAGCAGCAATGGCTTCACTAAAGATCGGCAAGCCACGGTGGCGCGCTCCGGTAAAAGTTTGCTGCAGTTGCTGGCCAAGCAGCTGACGCAAGGCATCGTGATCAGCCGCAAGCACCTGATCAACCTTAGTCGCGGCAAAGAGCAAGCGATTCACCTTAGGACGCCATAACTTACTCAGGAACCCAGACTCTCCATAGCGGAAAGTATCGGCAATATGTGTAAAAGCCAGACGCATATCCTCCAAGGCCTGCTCACCCGCAAACAAGGTGCCGATCATATCCACCAGGACCAGCTGTCGATCGAGGTGTTTAAAATGGCTCTCGAGAAAAGGGGCCACCTTCCCCTCCACATAAGCTTCATAAAGGCGACGCAGAACCTGATAATTACTACCATCAGGCAACTGTTTCAATTGATCGGCACTAAAGCCTCTGAGATCCAGCAGAGGTAATAGCTGATAATCCTCGTCATCCAACAATGCTCGTCCCGGCTGCAGATAGCTGAGTTTTCGCTTTTCGCGGCAGTCCAATAGAAATTGACGATATTCCCGCCACAATGCCTGCAGTTCTGACTCCTTTGCCTCAGCCTCGGGGGAGAGCGCTGCCAAGCGTGTCAGCAGCCCCGGGGCCAACCCCGCGCGCGTATCGCTCGCAATAATATGGGCTTGATGGCGACACCAGTCACGAAAATCCATTCTCAGCATCGGCAAGTCCATCAACCATTCACCTGGGTAGTCCCGCAGCTCCAGGATCAAGGTTTTATAATCGCCCCCCCCAAAACGACGATGCCGTCGCAAGTGAATGTGCAATTCCATTGCCGATACATCTCGGGTACTTTGTGGCCATCTCGGTGGATGGGACATCAAAGCACTCAAGCAGCCTTCATAGTCAAAGACTGGCAGGCCAGAATCGAGAGCGGGCTTTAACTCCGCCCCCAAAAGGTCTCCATTTAGCGCTGGGGCAAAACCCGGTAGTTGTGCTTTCTGCGGGTGACTCAACTGGTAGATAAGGCTGGTAAGCAGAGTCGATTTACCAGCCCCACTCAAACCTGTCACTCCAACACAGACACGGCGGTCCATGAGGCGCTCTGCCAACCAATGAGATTTTTCCTGCGCACCCCGTCCCCAGTGACGCAACTTTTCCTTGAGACGCTTACTGCGTTTGTCTGCTTGATCTAAAGGGTACTCCAGGCTCACTTGCCCGGACCCTGTCGCCTGCGATTCCATGGGGAGTTCACTTCCAAAATAGAAAACTGGGCCGAAGAAGGTTTGGCCCTAATGAGGAGGGCACTGCGCTGTGGCAGTGCCTACTATGCAGATCAATAGAGTGGTTAGTCTACCAGTGCAACATCACCAGACCCCATAACGGAAAAAGAATCACTTTGCGGGCGTTTTAGAACGATATCCCCTGATCCCATGACCGCGCCACTGGCATTATCTGCGCGCAGGCTGCGGCCGACAAAGTCACCAGACCCCATGATACGAATATTGACATCTGCTACACGGCCACCGACTCGCATATCACCGGAGCCCCTGATTTCCGCTGAGAGCTTCTCTCCTGTGATGCCTCCGAGGAAAATATCGCCCGAACCGCTGATGGCAATCTCGCTGTTGACCGATAGTGCCTTATCCAGAATCAGGTCCCCAGAGCCTGTCACGTAAGCACTGAGATTTTCTGCCGCAGCCTTGGCGACACGCACAGTACCAGAACCCGTGACTCCAAGGTCAATGGTTTCACTTTCTAAGGTTTCTGCCACGGCCTGCCCGGAACCAGCTACCTCTAATGCCTCAACCTTTGGCATGGTGACCGTGAAGTGCACCTTCTGGTCCCTATCACGGGTAATGGTAATCACACCAAACCAGTGTTGAGTGTTGTCATCCACATACAGCTCCAGAGTGTTGCCCTTCACCTCCGCTTTGACATGGGGCATAACTTCAGCCGGACCACTGGCATTCACGGCAAAATGATCCCCCTGAATCACTTCAACGTGAGAACTGCCTCGTAGAGATACCCGGGTAAAGCCATTGACATCGAAGCTTTTAGTTTCTTTTTTATCTCCCTCAGCCTGGGCGCTGCTGAGGACAAAAAAGGCCAAAAGAGCAAACAGCGGGGCTAAAAAAGCTTTTTTCATGGTTGCCATTGCAAAATTCTCGTAATTATCACTGTTACGTATTACTTGACTACCCGAGTATACGAATTGGATGCAGTGCCTCCAGAAAATTTATGAAGGCACAAAGTGGGTGACCAAATAGTCTATAAATTGCGTTCAGAAATTAACCTCTGACACACTCTGCCTCCGAACAGCCCTGCTGAATGAGTGCGCTACGAATTTTCTCAGCCTCAATAGCCAACTGCTCAGATGTTGCACTCTTTTGCAGGGAAAAATCAAAATCTGTCAATTCATCGACAGGAATCAGGTGTATATGGGTGTGCGGTACCTCCAGCCCTGCAATCATCACACCTACACGCTTGGGTGAATACACTGCCTTTAGTCCCTTGGCGACTTTTTGTGCAACCAACATTAAGTGTGCCGCAAGCTCGGCTGGCACATCATCCCAGTGATTAATTTCTTCAACTGGGATTACCAGGCAATGCCCCGGCTTGATGGGGGAAATGGTCATGATTGCAATCGCTTTTTCATCCTTCCAGATAAAGTGGCCCGGTAAGTCCCCATTCAAAATTTGAGTAAAAATGCTTGCCATAATTTAATCCAATCAGTTGCAAATTTTTTATTTAGTTCAAGCGTGCAGTCTAACATCTACGCTAAAAAACTCAGAATAAAGGGATAAAAAACACTATCTTAAAAGCAATTTTTTATTTGGCGTAGATAAAGGCAAACTGGACTACTACCTGTCGAACAAAATGACAATTTTCTTAAAGCACGTTGGCAGTCCGAGAGAATATGACTTACGCTGCTGAGCAATTAATGTTGTACCGTTAATGAGCCAGTGCATCCTGTGCATTTTTTCTATCACAATATTTTGGGCTCTGCGGAATTTTATATTTCAGTACCAACTGCTCACCGGGGGGAGAGATATGAACAGCCTGTTAGAACAGGTCGGTGGTGCTAAATTTGTCTGTCATACAGTCAATGAATTTTACGAAACCATAGGCCGCCACCTTTCCAGTTACGAAACCTGTGATCATCGCAAACAACAAAGTCGCCAAGCACAATTCCTAAACCACGCCTTTTCTGAACAGCCCGAGCCTGATCGCAGTAGTCGTGCCAGTTTCCTGGCTCGCGGCCTGAATCCAGCTCTGTTTGACGCCCTGCTCGAATATCTGGAAGCGCGCTTGGAAGAGCTGGGGTTTCCATGGCAGCTTAGTACAAGTCTTATACAAACAGCGAGTAGTCTTTACGGTGGCTGTGAGCAAGACCTTTCCATCGCTTGTTAACCCCACTTGCGCCGCACAAGTTGCGGCGTATGTAACCTCTCAATACAATTGCATCCTCACAGCCTTTACCTCCCGTTTTCCAGCGCAGCGGTAAGCGCTAATTCACTCACTCTTCAATCAGAGACTATCCATGAAGATTGCCAACCACACAGTTGTGGAAATCAACTACACCCTGAAAGATGCTGACGGAACGGTCATCGACTCCTCCGCAAATGGGGAGCCGCTTAAGTACTTACAGGGCGTGGGCAATATTATTCCTGGCCTTGAGCGGGAAATGCTGGAAAAAGCACCAGGGGACAAGTTCACTGCGGTGATCTCTCCTGAGGAAGGTTACGGCGTGCAAAACCCAGAGCTGATCCAAACTATGCCCCGCAGCGCCTTTTCCGGTGTAGAAGAGCTCGAAGTTGGCATGGCTTTCCACGCCCAGAGCACCGATGGCCACCCCATTGAAGTCGAAATTATCGATATTGATGGCGATGAAGTTACTATTAACGGCAACCACCCTCTGGCCGGAGTGGAGCTGCACTTTGAGATCGAAGTTATCTCAGTGCGCGACGCAACCGCGGAAGAAATCGATCACGGCCACGTTCACTAAAGATATTGGCGGCCTCCGGGCCGCTATTTTCCCCATGCCCCCCTCTCCTCCTGAAAAAATCGTCCTCTTCGACAGCCAGTGTAACCTTTGTAACGGCTGGAGCCATCTGCTCATTAAGTACGACCCTCATTGTCGCTTCACGCTCTGCCGAGTACAGTCCCAGGCTGGCCAGCACTACTTGAGGAAGCTTGGGCTACCCCTGAAAACCTATGAGAGCGTGATTCTATTAGAGCGACAGGGAGATTGCTTCCAGCAATACCATAAGAGTGAGGCGGCCCTTCGTATCTCAGCCAACCTTGATGGCTACTGGCGTTATCTTGTGGTTTTGCGCTACATTCCGCGCTCAGTGCGGGATTGGCTCTACGATTTGGTAGCGCGCAATCGCTACCGCTGGTTTGGCCGGCGCAGTAGTTGTTTACTGCCCTCTGCAGTAGACAAGCACCGCTTTCTGGAAGAAGTATCGGAAAAGAGTCCCAATGAGTCTGTCTGAACAATACCTACAACGCTTTGGCGGTATCGGCCGCCTGTATGGTAACCATGCCCTGGAGATATTGAATCGGGCCCATATATTAGTTATCGGCATCGGCGGTGTGGGTACTTGGATCGCTGAGGCACTTGCCCGAAGTGGTGTAGGCGCCCTGACACTAATTGATCTCGACGATATATGTATCACCAACACCAATCGCCAGTGCCACGCCCTCTCCTCAACGGTTGGACACATGAAGATCGAGGTCATGGCCGACCGACTCAGGAAGATCAACCCGGAGATTCAGGTCACCGCTATCGATGACTTTATCGCCACAGACAATCTGGCCGAGCTGATCGACCCCGATAGAGATTGTCTGGATATTGTTATTGACGCCATCGATAATGCGCGAGTTAAAGCTTCGCTGGTTGCCTACTGCAAAGCGCGAAAATTGCGCCTGATCACCGTTGGCTCCGCCGGTGGTAAGCGCTCTCCACAGGCCATTGAGTGTGCGGATCTCGGTCGCACCATCAACGACCCTATGCTGGCCAAGGTGCGTCAGCATCTCTACCGTTTTCACAATTTCCAAAAGAGCAGCAAACGGCAGTTCGGTGTGGACGCCATTTTCTCCCGCGAGTCGATGGTTTACCCGAAACCCGATGGTGACGTTTGCCAGCAGAAAAGCGCCATGCAGAATGGGGTTAAATTAGATTGCAGTGGTGGCTTTGGTGCAGCCACCATGGTTACCGGCACTTTTGGCTTTGTGGCAGCTTCCCGAGCTATAGAAAGGCTTCTACAGGCAAAAAGCACAAGCTAAGCCGACCTCAACTGAGTCCTGAGCAGATCCCTGTAGCGACGACTTACAGGGATTTGTTGGCCGCCTTTTAAGCAAATACGCGCATCCCCACTTTCAAGGGGAACTATCTCGGCAATGGAATCCAAACGCACAATATAAGAGCGATGCACCCGCACAAAGTCATCTGGGTCTAAACGTTCCAGTAACTTTGCCATGGTATCGCGAAGGGGATAAATTCTATCTCCCAAGTGTAAGTTTACATAATTCCCTGCGGCTTCCACCCACTCGATATCTCTTACATTCACCAGAAATTCTTTGCCCAGCTTCTTTATTAAAAGGCGCTCCTGGCGCTCAATAGAGCCTTTCGGTCGCCCTTCACCCGGGAGTTCTAGTGACTCACCTTGTATGCGGCGTAGGAGAAAACGATATAAATAAACAGCCCCTAGTAGAAAGCCATAAGTACGAAAATCTTTCAGGTACTCATAGAAAAATTCAATTCCCCAGTGTCCAAAATTGTAGGAGCCACCTTCGAAGTAGTAGATCGCCGTACGCAGTGCCACCATAGCAACAACATGTAAAAGCGACCAAGGCAGGGTCAGCAGTAGATGTATAAATAAATGTCGAGCAAGTGTTTCCTTACTTAGGGGAAAGCGATGATCCCAGATCAGAATCAATGGGAACAACAGCCCCACAACCAGAATACTGGTGCCCTCCCAAACCAAAAACTCCCAAGGCTTGAATCTGGACTCCGCTCCGTGATGCTCCAGGTACACTACTGTAAATTGCACCAGCCATAGTACGAATAAGAACAGAATGCAGAGCCCTATTTCAAATTGCCGCCTGCGCGCCAGGTACATTTGTACCGTCATTTATTCCAATCCCCATGCATTTTTGCCGGTAGCATAGCTTCAACTCATCCCTGAAAACCACCATTCACACCTTTAGCAATGCATCTCACGTCCTTTGCATGGCAGACAGGGCTTTTTCCCAAGGAACATAGCGAAACTTGTTTCAAATCCAAATGAAGGACGCCATGCAAAAAAACATTCATCGCCGCCATGACATTGATGCCCTGCGCGTGCTCGCTTTTGCCCTACTCATTCTGTATCACCTGGGGATGGCCTATGTGGCTGAATGGGGCTGGCATGTAAAGAGCACTTACCAGAGTGAACCTTTTCAGATCCTGATGCTGGCAGTTAACCAGTGGCGAATGCCATTGCTGTTCCTGATCTCTGGGGCCGCAACATACTTTCTGCTGGCTAAGCTTGGGAGCGCTCGGTTTCTGCTGAGGCGATTGCGACAGCTACTTATCCCACTTCTCTTCGGCATACTGGTTATAGTGCCACCACAAGCTTACTATGAGGCGCTCTCCAACGGCGTCATAGAGCCAGGTTACCTAAGCTTCCTCTGGCAATACTTTACGTTTCAACCCTGGCCGGCCGAGAGCTTTGCAGGTAGCCATGTTGGCTTCACCTGGAATCACCTCTGGTATTTACCCTACCTGCTCTGCTACACGCTAGCCATTATTCCAGTATCTTATTTTCTGCATACCTACGGGCCAGGGCTAGGAAACTGGCTATCTCGCTTCAAAGCCTGGCAGCTTCTATTCATGCCGCTGCTACCCCTGACTTTATACGGCCTCTATCTCTTCCCGCTTTTTGGTGGAATTAACTACGCCGTTGTTGGTGATTGGTATACCCATGCACAATTTTTCACTTTCTTTCTATTCGGCTACCTGCTTGTCAGCAATGAGGCTCCATGGAAACTGCTAGTGCGACTGCGCTTCTTCCTGCTGATTGCAGCTCCGCTTTGTTTTTGCCTATTCCTGCTGTTCGATCGGGTATTGGAAGAGGATATAATTCCTGGGCAGTCTTTAATTCAACTGATAGTGATTTATGCCAATCGTTGGTTCTGGCTACTTACAGTATTAGCTTGGGGACACTACTGCCTCAACCGCCCGTTTACATGGCTGCCCTATGCCACAGAGGCAGTTTACCCCTGGTACATCCTGCACCAGACAATTACCGTTGCGGCGCTCTTTAAGTTGAAAGAGTTTTCCATGGGGCCGGTTATCGAGCCCCTACTGGTCTTTTTAATAACGGTGATAGGGTGTCTCGCTATTCATGAATTTATCATTCGGCGGGTGTCCTTGCTGCGATTACTGTTCGGCCTGAAAGCTAAAACGCCCGGTAGAGCCCCAAGCCTCAGCCCTGCCAACCAAGGTGTATAACCCTATCAAGACCGCTCTGCGCCGCTCTCTATCTGATGTAATGCGCGGCGCATCAAAGCATAGAACCCATTACTGCGAGACTGACTCAAGTGCTTACTCAGCCCCAATTCATTAAATAGTTGGGGCAGGTCCAATGCTTGGACCTCGTCCGCAGTGCAACCATCTATCTGAGAAAGCAACAGTGCCCCGAGCCCCTTCACCACCCGGCTATCGCTGTCGAGTCCAAAGAAGTGACGCCCATCTATTTCCCTGTGTACTAACCAGGCCTCAGATTCACAGCCACGAACGAGATTCTCCGGATTGCGGATCTCGGGCTTACGGGTAACCACTTTACTCCACTGTAATAGCTCACGATAACGCCCCTGCCAATTTTGATGAGAGGCCAGACGCTCAAGTTGCAACAGGGAAAAATCATCTCTTGCCCAGCTTTTGGAGTGAACCTCTACCCCAGATGTGACCAGCTGTTGGACCTCGCAATAGTCCTCTAACGCCTGCAGAAATGCCCTGATATCATCGTCGGTGTTATAAGCCGCTATAGAGGCGCGCACCGTAACCTGATTCCCACTGGTTCGCCCCAGTATTTGCGCACAGTGATGCCCCACCCGCACGGCGATATCCCGCTCATCCAACCAGTGCATTAAATCCGTAGCACTGCCTTCGACCGGCACAAATGAAATTATTCCGAGGTTGTGACTAGCTTGACTGATCAAACGAAAGTTTGGGGATGCATTTAGTTCCCGGTGCAGCCAGTGTGTCAGTCTTTGTTCATGTTCGGCCATAGCGATACGATCCTGTCGGGAGAGGAAATCCAGTGACGCCCCCAGCCCGGCTATTGCAGCCAGTGGTGATGTGCCCGCCTCAAATTTATGAGGTAATTCGGCGTAGTGGCTCTGCTGGAATTCCACTTCCGCGATCATCTCACCCCCACCGTGCCAAGGGGGCATTGACTCCAAAAGGGTTTCGCGCCCGTAGAGAAAACCGATCCCACTGGGGCCGTAAAACTTATGTGCGGAACAAACAAAGAAATCACAACCAATTTTTTGTACATCAATTTCTTCATGAGCGGCCAACTGAGCGCCATCCACGATCCACATAAGTTGCCAAGGCCGTAACAATCTTCGAATTAATGAGAGATCTGGACGCAAACCTATTGAGTTGGAACCACCGGTCAGAGAAACCACTCGTGTACGATCGTTCAACACCTCTCCCAGTCGATCAAACTGGGGAATTCCTGCAGAGTGGGGCACATAGCGCAGAATCAGATTATGGCGCTTGGCCATCATCTGCCAGGGTACGATATTCGCGTGATGTTCAGCGGTGGAAATAACTATCTCATCGCCAGGCTGTAATTCACTACAAAGACAATGGGCGAGTAGATTCAGGGCCTCAGTTGCACCGCGACAAAAAATGATTTCTTTGGTACTAGCGGCATTCACAAACTGCTTGGTTTCATAGCGCACCTGCTCGACTATTTCAGTAGACCTGCGCGCTAATCGATGACTAGATCTATGAGTGTTGGCACTACTGTGAATATAGTAATCCCGCATCGCATTAATAACGAATAGCGGTTTTTGCGTGGTAGCTGCATTATCCAGGTAGACTAATCCTGCATTTTCCTCCTGGGCAAAAAGTGGAAACTGCTTCTTGAATTGCTCTGCAGAAAAACTCATAGGGCAAATAATATCTCAGTATTTTTTCGTGTTGCGCTGGCAATTTCTTGTAAAGAAATACCGCGCAGCGCCGCTAATTCGGCGGCTATTAATGGCAGATTTTCAGGGCTATTTCGCTGCCCCTGCCGCCCTGACAGTGGCATATCGGGTGCATCGGATTCCAGTATCAGGCTCTCTAACGGCATACGTGTAACGGTCTTGCGGGTTTTGGCCGCGCGACTGTAAGTGATAGTGCCTCCAACGCCCAAATAAAAGCCCATTTTCCAGTAGTCCATAGCCATCTGCTCACTACCACTAAATGCATGTACCACTCCTCCCCTTGGTAGAGGGTATTGCTTCAATAGCTTAAGTACTTCGTTGTGCGCCCGATGCACATGTAAAATCAGTGGCAGCTGTAAGTCGCTGGCAACTTCCAGCTGTGTTTTAAATACAGTAATTTGTTTTTCCAACGGAGTTGCTATAGCGGCATCCAGGCCACACTCTCCGACAGCAATACAGCGATACTGCTGCAAATGCTCGGCTAGTGCACTGTTCAGTTGCACCTCATTGATGCACTCTTCATCTTCCTGGCAGTTTTTTGACACCCACCAAGGATGGACTCCAGCAGCCGCATGCCAATGGGGCTGACCGTCAACCAATAGCGCAAGCTTTTGCCACTGGGATTTACAAACACCGGGGATAATCAGTTGACTGATCCCCTTGGCGACACAGCGCTGCCAGACCTGAGCCCGATCAGTCTCGAAAATTTGAAAATCAAAATGACAATGGCTGTCGATCAATTTCACTTGTGCTTCTCTGGTTTTGCCTGCATCTTAGCATGATGCCCACAATGGACCCTGAGGCCCCCTTGATAGAAACGCTGTTGCCCATTGCCCTTTTTGTCTTTTCCACCAGTATCACCCCTGGCCCCAATAACTTAATGATCATGTCCTCTGGGTTAAATCACGGCGCCAGCCGCTCCTTACCACACTTGCTGGGTATCTGGCTTGGGTTTCCCGCAATGGTCATTGCTGTAGGGTTGGGCCTCGGCTCAGTCTTCAGCCAATTTCCAGTACTTCACGAGATTATCCGCTGGGTAGGCATTGGCTATCTGCTATATCTGGCCTGGCTGATCGCTTCAACACGCGAGATAGACTCCGCCAGCGATCGCCACCCCTTCTCATTTTTTCAGGCCATCGCCTTTCAGTGGGTCAACCCCAAAGGCTGGATTATGGCCATAGGTGCCCTAGCAGCATTCACCAGCCCAAATGGCGAAGTATGGAAAGACATATTGCAGATCGCCCTAGCCTTTATAGCCATAGGCGGCCCCTGTGTCGCTGTTTGGCTGTTCTTTGGTATAGGGCTAAAGCGCTTTCTGACCAAACCCAACCACCTGAGACTGTTTAATATCACCATGGGCCTTTTACTGGCAGCCAGCGTGGTTCCTTTGGCGCTAGAAGGTCTGTATTGAACCAGCACTCATAGAGACGCAGGAAAAAGGGACTACAAGTGCCAACTTGTAGTCCCATAACTCAAGGAAAGAAAGCGAAAAAACTTAGCGCGATGCGGTCTGGGTGGCAGTTGCAGCCCGCAAGGCTGCGGAGTCCTCTAGCCAAACGATATCACTGGCATCGATCTGGCTTTCAGTGACATCAGATAAGGTTTTCCCCAGGCTTTGCAGGGTCTTCTCTTCCGAGGTGAAAGTTTCTATCGGCATCTCAAGCCAGGCCTGCCCCTCTTCGTCGATTACCTGACGCACTTCACCTCCATCCAGGCTACTGACGTGACGGTCGATTACAGAGCTACTCCCCGGCGGTAAATAAATGGTGCCATTGGTGATATCTACCGCAAAAGCCACAATACCGGGGATGATGCCAAACAACAGTGCGGCCCCATCTAATATCAATACAGCCGGGTCAACCCGTCCACCACTTTGCCCTTTGCGCTCTGGATACAGGAAGTAACCACAAGCACTCATATTGATCACCACGGTCAGCAAACCGCTGAATACAATGCCACGCTTTAGATTTCTATTCATGGCCTACCTCTATTATTAACTTTGATAATATTGTCCAGGCGGGTACTTCCCCTGTAATGGGCTCCGCCAAGCTTTCGAGTTTCTCCCCTACAGCTCTCAATCAACTCATTATCGACGGGGTGAAAGATAAGCAAATTTACGCCTATCTGCACCAACGTACAACAATTGCCCAATCGAACTGCCTAAACTTTAACCAGCACTTGTTGCGGGATGTTAAGGAGATGTAGTCGATTTCTGACAGTGTGGATTGACGCACTTGTGATCAGGCCGGGCAGTGAGCAGTCGCCAGGGGTCCGACACCGGAAATTTCAGGGAGCAGTAGTCGTAGCGGGTGCCGCCATGGAATGGCTAAAGCACGGTATCGAATTCGGTACCGTGCTTTTTTAATTTCAGAAAGCGCAAAATTGCACCCTCAAGTGGCGAAATCCCCCACTCTCCCCCTGAAAAAATCCCTCCAGAGCTGTATCCTGCGCCCAACAACAAGAGTGGAGCTCACTACATGTACATAACCAGTGCCTTTGACAGCGGCAATATCGAAGTGATCAACGCTGAAAGCAGCCCTATTCAGCTGGCTATACGCCAGGATAATAACTCCGATTTCTACCAGTGGTTTCACTTTCGACTAGAAGGTGAGGTGGGCGCAAGCTATCCACTGAGTATTGTCAATGCAGGTAAATCCGCCTACCCGGAAGGCTGGGAAAACTATCGGGTGTGCGCCTCCTATGACCGTCAGAATTGGTTCCGCATCGGCGCCAATTACGATGGCAAGACTCTCGACTTTACCGTAACCCTGGATGAGCCCAGTATTTACCTGGCTTACTTCGCACCTTACTCCTGGGAGCGCCACCTGGATCTGCTGGCCTGGGCTCAGAGCAATGAGCGGGTAAAAATCCAAACCCTTGGCAAAACCCTCGACCAACGCGATATGACCATGCTCACTATCGGAGATGCCGAAACCGCCAAGCATCGGGTATGGATGATTGCACGCCAGCACCCCGGAGAAACCATGGCGGAGTGGTTTGTAGAGGGCTTCCTTGAGGCGCTGTTGGATGATGCCAACTCTCAAGCCCAGAAACTGCTGGCAGATACCGTTTTCTACGTAGTCCCCAATATGAACCCCGACGGAAGCGTTCGCGGCCACCTGCGCACCAATGCCGCTGGTGCCAACCTGAATCGCGAGTGGCTCAATCCCACCATGGAGCGCAGCCCGGAAGTATTCCTCGTTCGGGAAAAGATGTTGGAAATCGGCGGGGATATCTTCTTAGATATTCATGGAGACGAAGCACTTCCCTATAACTTCGTTGCTGCCTGTGAAGGTATTCCCGGCTATGACGAGCGCCACTCAAAACTGGAAGAAACCTTTAAACAGGCCTACGAGGCTATCAGCCCCGACTTTCAAACCGAGCACGGTTATGAGCTGGACAAACCTGGCGAAGCCAACCTTACCATTGGCACCGCCTGGGCCGGTCATCAGTTCCGCACTCTGGCATTGACCCTGGAAATGCCATTTAAGGATAACGACAACCTGCCTGACCCTGTAGAGGGGTGGTCCCCAGCCCGCAGCCAGCAATTAGCCCGCGATATTTTGTTCCCAATACGCGAGACCCTAAAAATCCTGAAGTAATTTCAAATCAGCTTGAGCCCCGGCCCAATAAGCCGGGGCATACTCCGAAATAAAACTGAGCCTATCAGCAATTCACTTTACAGGTCGCTCAACAAACCAGGCCAGCCCCATCTGGCTGCGCCGTTGACGAGAGATCTGCCCGCTGTGTAAATCCTCCCAAATTAAATCAAGCTCACCTGCAGTACTAACTTTAGCCCCCCAAAGAACCTTACTATTTGCATATTGGTTAATACTGGAATCCAGGAAATGCTTTGGAAGAAAACTTTGCGGTAATTGCGCAATGACTTCTCCCTCAGGTGAGATTTGCACTGAGATAGGTACTAGTTCCGCTACTTTGTTTGCAGCAATTTCTTTTTCTAATTTTTCCTTTGTCAAATCTAGCCTACCAAGCCGTATCGCCCACCCTCCTTCCACAGCATCCACTAACTGAGACTTTTCACCTTCAATAGTGCTACCGGCGCGATCATGTTGAAACACCATTTTCCAGGTTTTACGAGGGGGCTCGGTAAAGCACCAGATTGAATGGACGCGATCTTCATTTATTCTTTTGGAGTGTTCAAAACGTCCGAGTAGAATCCCACGACTATCCAGCAGACCATGCCACTGCCCAAAATCTGTGGAAAGCTCTATTTTTTCATCCTCAAGTCTGGGAATTTGTCGGTGTACAGACTGGACCTTGGTCGCCACCTCTCCCGATACCACACTGGTAAATTGTGCATCTGACCAATGCGTGAGGTCTGATTGTTTATCTCCATCGAAATCCAAATCCCAACCCACCCGCATCGGCTCCCCACTGAGGGCAACATTCACTAGTCTCTGCTTGGAACCAGCAATCACAACTCCATCAAAATCTACTTCCAGGATGGGATCGGCACAATACGCTGACTGATACGCATTGACAGCAACAGAAAAACCAAAGAATAAACTTATCAACAAACAATTTATTTTTATCATTTTTAGCACCAGCAATTATCCAACATTAAATTAGAGAGCAATATACTTTTCCCTCTTGTAACACATAAAATTTTATACCTCATTTACAAGAACACAAAAAAGCATAAAAGCTGAAATCACTTAAACTCAAGTCAAACCGATGTACACTTTGCAGAACACCCCCAAAAGCAACTAATCATATGCAAGTACTGCTATCTTGGAGGGCGACCAAAGAGCAATATAAAATTTAAAAAAATATAGATTTTATTAATTCAAAATAGCTCAATATTGGCACCCCATAAATCCACTTAAAATTGAATGAAATAGTATCGCAACTTCAAATCCTGAGTTCCCACCCCCTTCCAAAGGCAAAAGGAACAAAAAGTTCAGATCAAACATCTATGGCTTATGGCAATAGCCAAAAAGAAAAAAAACCCACCAACCCATCACACAGCTTCCGAGGCAAGTGGGTATAAGGGGTTTATCATGCCAACAACTTTGCCCTATGGCATCAATAGCGACCCTTAACTGGAGTATTTTTGTATTAAAAAACCCGCAAAAATGGAATGCCTGGTCACTACAGAACATTATCAATGGGATATTGGAACTTTCTATCCAAGCAATCCCAACAAAACCAAACCAATATCCCAAAAGCTGCTAAATCACACCACTTTCTCTAGACAGAAAAATCCGCCCGTAGTAAAAAAAGAAAACAATAAAAAGGTACCAATAGGGTTCCGCAAAATAATTGAACATAAAAGATTAAAAAATCTCTCTATTTATCTTAAAACCCCAAGCGAACGAAAAGGCTATCCGTCCAGAAAGCCCCCGGAGAATAATAATGAAACTCAATATCATGCAATCAATCCAGATTACAGCCGTTTTGTCGCTGCTTATCTGTTCACCACTATGGGCAGACACAGTTTCCGACTTTCAAAATAGCTGGACAGGCAGAGCCCTGGACCTGCAACGTAAAATCGATAACCACACCCCAATGAGTGAGAATAATATTCTCGGTACCCACAACACTTACAACTCAGAGGTCTATCGAGCCTGTAATTTCTCCGTTGGTTGCCGCTATCTAGACCCCCAGCAGGAATACTCCATTAAGGATCAACTGCGAATGGGAGCAAGATTTATTGAACTGGACGTCCACTGGACAGCAAAAATGGAGAACCTCTTCTCCTACCCCAAACGCTTGCTGCTTTGCCATGGGCTGTGCAGCCTGAATGACAAGTATGCTACCGAGGGCTTTAATGAGGTGAAAGCCTGGCTTGAGGACAGCGCCAACCAGGATGAGGTTATTATCCTATACATCGAAGACCACTCCGACGGACGCCACCAGGATCTTTACGACCAGATTACCAGCCGCTTTGGCAATAGAATCTACTACAGCGGCGGCTGCCAGAGTATTCCAAGCACCTTGACCAAGAATCAGGTACTGGCTGCCGGAAAACAGGTTGTCGTATGGAAAGATGGCGGATGCTCGGGTAATAACAGCATGAAGAATATGGCATTTACCGGCCTCGGTGAGATTGGTCGCGTCTGGGAAGACAGCACCACTATCGGCACCATTGGAGAAATCTTCAATGGCGGTATTGAGAGGATCACCGCTAACGATGTACGCAATGGCTTTGCCCAGGGGCATAACATTATCAACCTGGACAATATGAATACTAGTGACGGCCGTATCGCCGCCGCAATCTGGTCCTGGGATCAGAACGAACCCAATAACCTCAACAATGAAGACTGTGCAATGCAGTGGGGCAACGGGCGTTGGAATGATGCCAACTGCAGCAATCAATACAGCTTCGCCTGCAAGAATGTAACCGACGGTAGCTGGGTCGCCACTGCCTCTACCGGACCCTGGGCTTACGGTAGCGCCAACTGCCAAGCCCTTGGCAGCCAGTACGTCTTTGAGGTACCCACCAACAGCAAAGACAACCAAGCCCTAAAAGCAGCGAAGGAAGCCACGGGCTACGACAAGGTCTGGATTAACTATCAAGACCAATCCACTGAAGGCCAGTGGCTGCGCAGCGAGTAATCCCAGCCCAACTCTTCACTTACAAACATCCTTTAGAGCCCGCGTTAGTATGCGCGGGCTCTCCCTTTTCTCTTCCAGCGGTACCAGCCTGCTTGACTAGCCGACTACCGAAGAATTGTCGTTAGTTTGCTCTATATCGTGCATAATCCGTGTCTGAGCAAGACTCACAGGACATAATTATGCGAATCCCTACTCTTTGGCGTCGCCTCGGTTTGACCATTGCCGTCGGCAGCGCACTAACCGCTTGTGGCAAAAGCACCACTGAAGCGGCCAAGCCGGAGGCTGATCACAACGCAGCCCATGCCGAACACCACCATGCTGACAGTGCCAAGTTATCTCTCAGTGAAGCCGAACAGGCTCAGGTCGATGCCATAGCTGCAGACCTGCACAAACACATTGCGATCCTTGCTTCCGACAAGTTTGAAGGGCGCGCTCCCGCTACCAAGGGTGAAGAGCTCACCGTGAATTACCTGGCGGAGCAATTCAAGGCGCTGGGCCTGGAGCCTGGGGCTATGGATGCGGCCGGCAAACCCAGCTGGTTCCAGCAAGTCCCTATCGTGGAAATGGAAATTGAAACCACCCCCCTGACATTCAAGGGCGATGGTTTCGAGCAAAACCTGCAACCAATAGACGATATGGTGGCCTTCACCCAAAGACAGACCGCAGGCTCTTCCCTGGAGAACAGCGAGTTGGTATTTGTGGGCTACGGCATTGTCGCTCCAGAAAATAACTGGAACGATTACGCCGGATTGGATATGAAAGGCAAGACTGCGGTTATTTTGGTGAATGACCCCGGTTACGCGACCCAGAACAAGGCCTTGTTTAATGGCAATGCCATGACCTATTACGGCCGTTGGAGCTACAAGTTCGAGGAAGCCGCCCGCCAAGGGGCTGACGGTGCGATTATCATTCACGAGACCGGTGCTGCGGGCTATCCATGGGAAGTGGTTAGTGGCTCCTGGTCCGGTGCACAAGTCAGCCTCGAAGCCGAAAATAAGAATGCAGACCGGGTTGCTATTGAAGCTTGGATGACCAATCAAGCCGCCAATACGCTATTCCGCTCCGCCGGTCTCGATCTGCAAAAGGAAATGGACGCAGCCAAAACTCAGGGCTTCAAACCCAAGGCTCTGGGGATAACCGCCAGCGTACAACTGAAAAACAGCCTGCAGAAGTCTAATTCTCGCAACGTGGTTGCCAAGCTTTCGGGCAACAAGCACCCCGACGAGGTGATTGTCTACACCGCGCACTGGGACCACCTGGGCGTTAACAAAAATGCAGATGGTGAAGACCAGATCTTTAACGGGGCCGTCGATAATGCCACCGGTACCGCTGGTTTAATCGCTATGGCCGCTGAGGCGGTGAAGCTGGATCGCCCAGAGCGCTCGCTACTGTTCGTTGCCGTAACGGCTGAAGAGTCAGGCCTGCTCGGCTCCAAGTACTACGCCGAAAAACCTGTCGCTCCTTTGGAGAAAACCGTTGCTGGCATTAACTTTGATGCCATGAACGTATTGGGCCCAGCCCGTGACATTACTGTAATCGGTTATGGCAGCAGTGAGCTGGAGCAAATGCTGGAGGTATCCGCCAAAGGACAAGGCCGCTATTTAGCCCCGGAAGAGCACCCGGAGCGCGGCTACTTCTATCGTTCAGATCATTTCAGCCTGGCGAAGAAAGGCGTGCCCATGCTGTATTTCGACTCCGGCAGCGACAACTTTGAGCATGGCCGCGAGTGGGCCCAGGCAAAGGGTGCCGAGTATGTTAGCCAGCACTACCACAAGCCTGGCGATGAGTACGACCCCTCTTGGAATCTGAAGGGCTCGGCAATGGACCTGCAGCTTGGCCTAAAACTAGGCCTGAAACTGGCCAACAGCCGCGATTGGCCCAACTGGTATGAGGGCAACGAGTTCCGCGCAATTCGCGATGCGAGTGCCGAAGCCCGTAAGTAACCCTCTCTCCAGCCACTCTACGGCAGTGATACCATCAGTACTACTGCCGTAGAGTCCATATCCTTCTCATCGACCTTGCCACCACTATAAACTCTTTGGAAATTGATTCATTCAGTTTTGCAGCACCTGCCGTCACTTTAATCGCGAGGCATGGCAATCGGACAAAAGCTAAACACTCCCTACACAAGATAAAAATATCCAAGCAAATCCTAGATAATTGTCACGCGTTATAGAGATCCCCTTCAATTAGACCTATGTTTTTCAACACCACATCGGGGTGAGGGCAGCCTACTAATAAATGGTCACTTTAACTTCACTAGGTTTTCCCAAAAAAAGATAAGGAAATTAACAATAAAAAAAGTTGGTCACGAAAGTATTAACAACGGAAAGATCCGAGCACTTTTTCAAGTGTGCACTTAAGTGTTCTAGTCGCAACTGAAGATATATTGAAACAGTTGAGACCAGCGGAGAATGGCAGATTTAAACAGGCTTATTAGAGGGCGGGATTTAGGAAACGGCTATCGCAGGCGACACATCCTTGTGTCGCAGTTATCCGCCAAATAATTGCCGGATAAACTTATAACTAAGCGCCGATAGCATCCTTTTTCTTCAATTCTTCATCGCGCAGTTCACGACGCAGGATTTTACCGACATTTGTCTTTGGCAAATCTTCACGGAACTCAACCTTTCTCGGCACCTTGTATGCCGTCATATTCTCTCGACAGAAAGCGATAACTTCTTTCTCAGTCAAAGACGGGTCAGCCTTGATAACAAAAAGCTTCACCTGTTCACCACTTTTTTCATCGGGAATACCAATTGCAGCGGCTTCGGTCACTTTTGGATGGGCACTGACGATATCTTCAATTTCGTTGGGATATACGTTGAAGCCAGACACAATAATCATGTCCTTCTTGCGATCCACAATCTTGATGTATCCATCATCCTGAATCACCGCCATATCACCGGTGTTCAACCAACCTTCACTATCGAGGGTATCGGCAGTAGCTTCTGGGCGCTGCCAGTATCCCTTCATTACCTGGGGACCACGCACACAGAGCTCACCGGGAGAATTATTCGGCAGATCGTTGCCATTTTCATCCACGACTTTAACTTCAGTTCCCGGAACCGGGATACCCACAGTACCCAGCTGTACGCCCTCGGTGGGGTTAAAAGAAACAACCGGAGAAGTCTCGGTCATACCGTAGCCCTCCATAACCACGCAGCCGGTCATATCTTCCCAGCGCTTGGCAGTGTCTCTGGTCAGAGCCATACCACCAGAAGCCGTGGAGTGCAGCTTACTGAAATCCAATTCGGCAAAATCTTTATTCAGCATCAAGCCGTTAAACAGGGTGTTCAGGCCAACAAAGCCGGTAAAGCGCTGCCCTTTCAGGGTTTTCACAAAGCCGGGAATATCGCGCGGGTTTGGAATCAGCAGAGAGTGGTTGCCGGTGGAGAACAGGCACATGCAATGGATGGTGAAAGCGTAAATATGGTAGAGCGGCAGCGGCGCAATATAGAACTCCTCCCCCTCTTTCATACCACTACCAAACGCTTCAAGAACCTGCTGCATATTGGCAACCAGGTTGCGGTTGGTCAGCATCGCACCCTTGGCAACACCGGTGGTGCCACCGGTGTATTGCAACACGGCAATATCTTCTGGTGCGCGCTCAACATCCTCATTGCCCTTCTGTGCACCGAGAGCCAGTACCTCACGGAAATTTACCTGCTGGGCAAAAGAGAATTCCGGCACCATTTTTTTGATGTGCTTGGCAACGCCGTTGATCAGAACCCGCTTTAAAGGGCTGTGCAGGTCTGCGATCTCAGTAACGATCACTTTCTCAACACTGGTTTCAGCAACAACAGCCGAAGCGGTATCAGCGATATTCGCCAGTACAACCAATGCTTTGGCACCGGAGTCATTCAACTGGTGCTTTAATTCACGCTGGGTATACAGCGGATTGGTATTGACGACCACAAGTCCAGCTCGCAAAGCACCAAATACTACTACAGGGTACTGCAGTACATTGGGCAGCTGGATAGCGATGCGATCACCGGGTTTCAAATTGGTGTGATTTTGCAAATAAGATGCGAACTTCGCGCTCAAGGTGTCGATATCACCGACAGTCAGAGTTCGCCCCAGGCAGGTGAAAGCCGGTCGGTCACCAAATTTGGCGCAAGCGCCTTTAAATACATCGAGAATGCCGCGATCAATGTCCAACTCTCTTCTCCCATTCCTGATTGTTGTTATCGCTTGCTCACATCTCTCGCCCTTATAGACGAAACCTGCCATTTTTCGGAGCCAGCGAGAATTTATTTATTGTTTGTAGTATGTTGCGAGACAATAAAAAAGAGGCTTATTCATGCCTCTCCAAACCCATCGTCCTCTTTACCCTGCGCAGGAAACAAACCTGCCAACGCAGCGGCCAATTCTCTATCTCCAGAGTATTGGACATCTCCCAACAAAAAAGCATGTCTAGCGTTTAAATGGCCAGCCAAAATCGCATTCAAAGTGTGATTAGCCATTTCCAATATTAGCGCCGGTTCTTCCGTTTGCCCGAACTCAGAAACCACTTCGAGATCATTCGGAGCTCCTTTTACGTAAACATAAAAGTCACAGGCATCCGGCAGGCGGAACTGTACCCGAGCAAGTGGGTGCAAACAAGCTATGCGCCGCAGGCGCTCCTGAACTGAATCCGGCAATTGCATCGGAATGTCTCCGTCATTGGCCACTTCGGCGCCGGTAAAAAAAACCGCCGGTGAAGACCGACGGTTTTTTATTGAGGTTGGATTTAGAACGCGAAATGTTCTGCGTCCAGATCCATCAGGTTGGCCGCACCGCTCAGCATGGTTTCAGCATGGCTGGAGGTACGCGGAAGGATGCGCTCGAAATAGAAACGGGCAGTCTTCAGCTTGGCTTGATAGAAATCTACTTCAGCAGTGCCTTCAGCTAACTTCTCGTTAGCTACTTTAGCAGCACGCGCCCACAGGTAACCCAGCACGGTGTAGCCGGAGAACATCAGGTAATCCACGGAAGCCGCACCAACTTCGTCCGCATTCTCCATGGCCTTACCGCCTACGTGCAGAGTCAGGTCGCCCCACTGCTTGTTCAGCTCTTGCAGCTTGGTAACAAAAGGCGCAAGCGCTTCATTATCAATTTCCGCCTGGCAGAACTTGTGCACTTTCTTGGTGAAGTGGCGCAGCAGCTCACCCTGACTCATCAATACCTTACGACCCAGCAGGTCGAGTGCTTGAACGCCAGTGGTACCTTCGTAGATGGTGGAGATACGCGCATCGCGTACATTCTGCTCCATGCCCCACTCGGCAATGTAGCCGTGGCCACCGAAGCACTGCAGGCCCAGGTTGGCAGACTCAAGACCGGCTTCGGTAATGAATGCTTTAGCGATCGGCGTTAGGAATGCCAGCAGATCTTCCGCTTCTTTCTTCGCTTCCTCATCACCTTTATGAGTGATGTCAACCAGTTGCGCACAAGTAACAACCAACATACGGCTGCCTTCAGAGATGGCCTTTTGGGTCATCAGCATGCGACGTACATCAGGGTGCACGATAATTGGGTCAGCGGGACCCTCTGGGTTCTTAACGCCAGACAGGGAGCGCATTTGCAGGCGATCTTTAGCGTAAGCCAAGGACTTCTGGAAGCCGATTTCGGAGTGGGCAAGGCCCTGCAAAGCGGTACCCAGACGCGCAGTATTCATAAAGGTGAACATGTAGTTCAGACCTTTGTTGGGCTCGCCAATCAGGAAGCCTTTAGCACCGTCAAAGTTCAGTACTGCGGTGGCATTACCGTGAATACCCATCTTGTGTTCCAGAGAACCACATACAACACCGTTGCGCTCACCGATAGAGCCATCAGCGTTAGGCATAAACTTGGGCACGATGAACAGGGAGATCCCCTTGGTGCCAGCCGGCGCATCTGGGAGGCGTGCCAGCACGATATGCACGATGTTGTCGGTCATGTCGTGCTCACCGGCGGAGATAAAGATCTTGGTACCTGTAATCGCGTAAGAACCGTCGTCGTTGGGCTCAGCCTTGGTGCGCAGGATACCCAGGTCGGTACCACAGTGAGGCTCGGTCAGACACATGGTGCCGGTCCAGCTGCCTTCAACCAGCTTGGTCAGATAAACCGCCTTCTGTTCGTCGGTACCGTGCTCTTCCAGGGTGTTCATGGCACCATGGGAAAGACCGGGGTACATACCCCAAGACCAGTTAGCAATACCCACCATTTCACTCATGATGGTGCCCAGAGAGGGCGGCAGGCCCTGACCGCCGTATTCGGGATCGTGGGGCAGCGCCGGCCAGCCGGCTTCTACAAACTGCTGATAGGCCTCTTTAAAGCCTTCTGGAGTGGTGACTTCACCGTCTTTCCAGGTACAGCCCTGCTGGTCGCCGATCTGATTCAGCGGAGCCAGTACGTTTTCACAGAACTTAGCACCCTCTTCCAGGATGGCATCCACGACATCAGGAGTGGCCTCCTCAAAACCCAGAGACTCGTAATGCTTATCTGAGTCCAGCATCTCGCGCATTACGAAACGCATTTCACGCAGTGGCACTTTGATATCGGTCATCCTGATACCCTCAATTCGGTTATGTTAAGACCAGCCAGAAACTGCCCGGTCATATTTGTGACTAATTAATAAGATTGGTTCATCATAGTAGTAAGGCTACAGCCCTCTCTATGGCGAAATCCGTCCAAAGCGGTGACAAATCGAGGCGGGAATTCGAAAAAATGTGACCAGGCCAGTCAAATATCCAGGCCAGCAGCGGCTCGACCCCCGCGGCGGTATTCGCCTGGCGTGATCCCAGTCCACTTCTTAAAGGCGCGGAAAAAAGCACTGGATTCATCAAACCCGAGCATCTCGGCAATCTGTCCATTGGAGAGATCCGGGCAACTCAGGTAGTGGAATGCCGCTTCCATACGGCACTCATCTTTCAGTTTCTGGTAAGAAGTGCCCTCTTGCTGCAGGCGGCGGCGCAAAGTTGTCACCGACATATTGAGCCGCTCTGCCACAGCTTCGGCGGCGGGCATGGACTCGCTGACATCCCTGTTGAGGATGGTTTTAACCTTGGTTTTGATGCTGTTGGCGCTGCCGTCGCTAATCACCAGATGATAAGGCGCGGTGCGGATAAAATCCTCCACCATCTGGGGGCTCTGCACCACCGGGTAATCGAGATAACGTGCATCGTACTCGAGGGCATTGAATGGCTGCTCAAAAGACAGTTCGCCCGCTTCGCTCTGAGCCAAGCTGCGAAACTCTTCCGGACAGGAGAAAGAAAAATGCAAACGTGCCAGCGGGATTTCACGCCCTGCCAACCAGCAGTAGAAACGGTGCCAAACTGCCAAGGTAGTGCGCACCACACTGGGGCTAGTGGCGGCCAACAGCCGATCAAACTCCCCTTTTTCCAGGGAGCTGATACCGTGGATTTCTACCCGCACGCGGCCATTTTCTCCATCCTGCAGCTCCGGCTTCACTTTAAAGCCGCGACAGATCTCCATAAACTCGGCACACAAAGTAATTGCCTGGCGCAGAGTGGCGCAATTGACCACCGCCATACACAGCAAGCGGAAAGAGCCCGAACGCACTCGCCCGCCACTGAGCATGCCAAACCATTCATTTTGGGCCAGCCACATAACCCGCTGGTAAAGACGGCCGTATTTTATCGCCGAAAATGCCGCCACACCCTCCAGCTCATGCTCATCAATACCGACCGACTCGAGCAGTTCGGCTTTGTCGCAGCCGTGGCGTATCGCCTCCTCTAGCAATCGCTCCAGGTAGGCAATGGGTATACGAATATCCTCTTCTGATGCCGCCATCTGTCTACTTTCGCCTGCGTAACCAGCTCAATACGGCCCCAAAACCCAACGCAGCTGCAATAATGACAAACAGCGCTAACAGCAAAAGGACCAGGTAATAAAGGACATCCTTGACAGGCAGGTCCCAGCTAAAGATCGCCGCCGCAACAAATGCGACACAGGCGAGCACGCTGGTAATAAAGGAGCGGCGACTTTTATTGGCCATGGTGATCTGGATACATTGATTTTTAAAACAGGTGAGATAGCCACTTCTTGTGGCGCTACCATTGTATTGTCGGCACCTAAGAGCCTGTAAAAAGCCCCCATGAAACATTGTGAAATTAATCAAATGTTCCCCAGCTACCGACGCGGCGTCGAATCGTGAGGGATCGGCAGGTATCTGTCAACGCCGCAGGAGGCGCAAATGCCCAGAAGAATGCTGGAACCCGAAGATCAGGCTACCCTGCTGCGCCTCTTCCGCTGGATGATACTTATGACACTGATTGTCACCCTGATAATGCTGGGCATCGCGGTCTTTGCCTAACCCCCTCCTATTTAAAGAGTCGCTACTCCCCCACCAATCCTCCCTTCGCCAGATGTGCCGGGTCCAGCAGTCCCTCAAGAGTTTTGCGATCCAAATCGGTCATCTCCAGCGCCACATCCATCACCGGACGACCACTTTTATAGGCCGCTTTAGCAATTTCAGCGGCCTTCAGATACCCGATGACCGGATTCAGGGCGGTAACCAAGATAGGGTTCCGCCCCAGGGTTTCGTCAATATGGGCGCGATTCACGGTAAAGCTTGCGATAGCCCGATCCGCCAGCAACTGCGCGGCATTGGCGAGCAAGTGAACGCTCTCCAACAATGTGCTGGCCACCAGGGGCAGCATTACATTTAACTGGAAATTGCCACTTTGTCCGGCCACTGTGATGGTTGCGTCGTTACCCATCACCCTTGCCGCCACCATTGCGGCAGACTCAGCAATCACCGGGTTCACCTTGCCGGGCATAATACTGCTGCCCGGCTGCAGGGCTTTGAGCTCAATCTCCTTGAGACCTGCCAAGGGACCACTGTTCATCCAACGCAAGTCATTGGCAATCTTCATCATGGATACTGCCAAAACCTTGAGCTGCCCAGACAACTCCACTGAAGTATCCTGGCTGGAAATCGCCTCAAAAAAATTCTCCGCTGGGCGGAATTGCTGAGAAGTGTGTGCACTCAACTTTTGCGCAAAAAGCTCGGCAAAGTCAGCGTGGGCATTGAGACCAGTGCCCACCGCCGTGCCGCCTTGGGCCAACTGTGCCAGGCGCGGCATACAGCCACGGATGCGCTCTCGACCAGCTTCCACCTGTGCCGCCCAACCACTCAGCTCCTGGGCCATAGTGATAGGAACAGCATCCATCAGATGGGTTCGGCCTGTCTTGACCACGCTCTCCAGCTCGACGCTCTTATTGCATATCCCGGTATGAAGATTACGCAACGCTGGCAGCAGCTTGTCGCGCACTGCCAGCAGAGCCGATACATGTATCGCCGTAGGAATCACATCATTACTGCTTTGACTCATATTGACATGATCATTGGGGCTAATAAACAGGCCATTGCCCTCTGCAGCAAGGTGCGCCAGCACCTCGTTCACATTCATATTTGAACTGGTGCCGGAACCGGTTTGGTAAATATCCACAGGAAAATGGCGCGCAAACTCCTCATCGCCAAGTCGATCACAGGCGTCGATAATCGCTGTCGCCCTCGCCTTATCCAGCAAGCCCAGATCCCTGTTGGCCTCGGCAGCAGACTTTTTAATCAGCACTATGGCCCGGAGAAATTCAGCGGGTAGGGGCTTGCCACTGACAGGGAAGTTCTCTACGGCACGCTGGGTCTGTGCTCCGTAAAGCGCCTCCTGTGGCACTTGGATTTCGCCGAGACTGTCCTTTTCAATGCGGAATTTATCGCCCATTTGTGTCCCTCAGGGTGCACTTATGTGCACCGTTCAGAAATGTGGAATTGGCCGGGATCTACTCGACAACAACGGTAATCTTTTTCGATACCACCGGATTCTTGTGAGGCACATGCATATAGTTGCCCAGCACCAGTTGTAGCGTATGTTTACCGGGCGGCAAGGTAACTTGTGTCTCTGTCTGACCACCACCAAAGTGAATGATATTTTCAGTCGCGGGCAGGGGCTTACTCAGGTCCGGCATATCATCCACATCAATCAGCAGGTGGTGGTGGCCGGTATTTTCACGCTCTACACCCGCCGGAGCCACACCCATGCCGGACAGGCCAAATTTTACAGTGAAAGTCTGTGGCACCTTCTCGCCATCTTTCGGGGAGATAATATAGAGCTTGGTTTGCTGCGGGGCCTTTTCCGCAGCTTCGGTCTTGCTGCCGTGTTCCGCAGCTTGTAACAGCGGCGACAACATCAAGGCACTGGCGAAAAGTAGAGAGTTCACTTTGATCATAATCTTTGCTTCCTGATAAGGCGCCTACGGCGCCAATTCTTATCATCTGGCTGAACAGCCCACCAACCCCACATTCTGCGGCGGGGTGGCAAACAGCACTTTACCAGACCAAAGTCCCACTGAAAGGGGGTTCCAGGGAATATAGTTGCCGAACCGAAGGCGAGCGCCAAAATCTGTGACTGACACCTCGCGAAAAGCCTTAGGCAGAGGAGGACTCTGTAAAGAAGGAGTATTAAGAGCTAAAAAAAAAGACCCAGGATACCGGGGATTGAGGCGCGGAGTGAGCTTGCCAAGTTAGACACTCACCCGCCCCTCCTGAGTCCATTCACAGCGTACCTGCATGTCACCACTTCCGGGTTCATGATAGAGGCCAGCAGCTTCCCAACTAAAGGAGTGCACTCCGGAAAGCTCGGTTTCCAAGTGTACAGTGGCGGACACCCAGTACATGCTTCTCAACAATTCCTCAAACTTCTGAATCCACATATCCCATTCATACTCTACCGCACGATAGGAGGCACCAAAGTGGATCACATCCGTTTGGTATTGGGATTGCTTCATTTTAATGGTGGGAATAGAAAACATATCGCGACAGAGAAAGGGCCACTCGTCGGCACTCGGCAGAGCGAGTACCGCATTGCGGTTAATACGACGGCGTTCGCTACCTCCGGCAAGGCTATTGCTGTCTTTGATACAACCGTAGACTATGGATTCCTGATCGCCCTGAAGCATTAATTCCTTTCCTTACCGCAGCGCCACCGGACATCAGGTACCCAGGGCAAAAAAGATCTCGGAGATGCACTTTAACGGCGAAGCGACCAGAAAGCCATAACTCCACGGGTGATCATTGGCATTACCATAATCATCGCCAATTTTTTTATAAATTACTTGTGAGATTTAACGGGAGGCGCGAGCACCAATTCACAGTGCCCGCAGCGACAGATTAAATTTCAAATCCCCGTTGGCGCAACATATCCATCAGACCCTCTTCATCCATCACCGGAATGTCCAACTCCCGTGCCTTGTTCAATTTTGAACCGGCACCGGGGCCCGCCACTACATGGTGCGTTTTTGCAGAGACACTACCAGCCACCTTGGCACCAAGACGTTGCAGGTAATCCTTGGCCTCGCTGCGTGACAGCGTTTCCAATTTTCCAGTCAGCACCCAGGTCTGGCCCGCTAGGGGTTGCTCCTCGGCTGCGACTTCTTCCACCACCCAGTGCACACCCGCCTGGCGCAAGGCTTCGATCTCTTCCTGGGCGTGGGATTGCTGGAAGAACTCGGCAACAAAATGGGCAACAACAGGTCCCACATCTTCCACCTCCTGTAGTGCCTCTTCACTGGCCGCCATCAATACCTCCAAGGAGCCGAAATGACGAGCTAGGTTGCGCGCAGTCGCCTCTCCCACCTCGCGAATACCCAGGGCATAAAGGAATTTGGGCAGGGTTGTATCTTTGCTGCGCTCCAAGGCATCGAGTAGATTTTGTGCAGATTTCTGTCCCATGCGCTCGAGCCCGGCAACCTGCTCGAGGTCGAGGTGGTAGAGGCCGGAAACCGAGTGCAGCAGCCCCTCATCCACCAACTGCTCTACTAATTTGTCCCCCAGGCCATCGATATCCATCGCTTTGCGCGAAGCGAAGTGTTTGATCGCCTGCTTACGCTGAGCGCTACAAATCAAACCACCACTGCAACGGGCAACGGCTTCCCCGGGAGTGGATTCCACCGGCGAATCACACACTGGGCAGTGCGCTGGAAATTCAATTACACGGGCATCTTTCGGGCGCTTACTCTCCACAACCGAAACCACCTGGGGAATCACATCCCCAGCACGGCGAATTACCACGGTATCGCCGATCATCACACCGAGGCGCTGGATTTCATCGCGATTGTGCAAAGTCGCATTGGAGACGGTTACCCCACCCACAAACACCGGCTTAAGGCGCGCCACTGGGGTAACCGCCCCAGTGCGCCCCACCTGAAACTCCACATCCAAAAGCTCGGTCATTTCTTCCTGAGCGGGAAATTTATAGGCCATAGCCCAGCGCGGCGCCCTGGCAACAAAACCCAAACGGCGCTGCAGGGGAATACTATTGACCTTAAACACAATGCCATCGATATCGTAGGGTAAGCCCTCGCGTTTATCGCCGAGCTCGCGGTGATATTCGATGCAGGCCTGAATATCCGCCGCCAAACGCATTTCGCTATTCACCCGAAATCCCCACTGCCCCAGCAACTCGAGCGTTGCCAGATGCTCTTCCGGCAGAGAGGCCCCCTCGACCAGCCCAGTACCATAGACACAAAGCTCAAGCGGGCGCTGCGCGGTAATGCGGGAATCGAGCTGTCTAAGACTGCCCGCCGCCGCATTGCGAGGATTGACGAACAGCTTCTCGCCCGCGGCGGCAGCCTTGCGATTTAACTCGGCAAAGCCCGCCTTGGGCATATAGATTTCACCGCGCACCTCCAGCACTGTCGGATACGCAGTGACCCCCTTTTCTCGACGCAGACGCAGTGGCACCGAGCCCACAGTGCGTACATTCTGCGTTATATCTTCGCCAGTGGTGCCATCACCACGGGTCGCCGCACGCTCCAAAATGCCATTGCGATAGAGCAGACTGATAGCGATACCATCCAGCTTGGGCTCACAGGCATATTCGATTGCGCCCTTGCTATTCAGGCGGTCTCTCACCCGCCGATCAAACTCCAGCAGCTCCTCGTCGCTAAAGGCATTATCCAGAGAAAGCATGGGCACTTCGTGGCGCACTTCCGAAAAGGAGGATAGCGGCTCTGCGCCGACCCGCTGGGTAGGCGAATCCGGGCTCAGCAACTCTGGGTATTGTTGCTCTATATCCTGCAACTCTCTTAGGCGGCGATCGTACTCCACATCCGGTAATTCCGGATTATCCAGCACATAATATTGATAATTAGCTTTTAGGAGCAGCTCGTGCAAAGCCTCTACTCGCTCGCGTATTGACTGGGGTATGGATTGTTTGGTCATCGACAGTTCGAGTGAAAATAAATCAAAAAAATTAAACTCAAATGCAACAACGGCCCCAGCTCGCGGAAAAGCCCTCAGGCTCAACCGCGGCCTGGGGCCGCGTTGTAACAAAGCAAGAATTGTAAAACTATGCGAACAAATAGTGTTGCAGGTTATCAGCCTTGCGCCTTACTCAGGGCCCGGCGACGCTGATACTCCACGACACGCTGACGATAGTGCTCAGCAGTCTGGGCAGTGAAAACACTGCGATTTTCATCTTTCAACTCGCCCCCGAGCAACTCGGCAATTTTGTAAGCGGTAGAAAGCATTTGATTGAATGCCTGGATCGCCTCGCCCTCAACCGGTAATGCCAGGAACATACTGACCCCCGGGGTGGCAAACTCCTCCATTTGTGCCAGGTCAAAAACACCCGGCACCACAATATTGGCCAGGCTAAATATCACTGCACCATCGGCACCGCCTCCCTCGTGGTAATGGAAGATATTCATCTCTCCGAAACGCATACCAGAGGCCACCATTACCCGCAGAAGATCGTTGCCCTCAAAGTAATCGCCTTCGGGTGCCATCACATTAATAACCAGCACTTCATCGCGGACCGAGCTTTTCTCTACAGCGGATTCTTTGCTTGGCGACACAACCGTATCGGCTTCGCGGGCTTGGGGCTCATCCCGCGGGGATATGGGCTCTACCCGCTCTTCGGTGAGCGCATTGAAGCTCTCAGACTCATCCAGCGCCGGCTCAAAGCGCTGCTCCTCGCCCACAGAATCCATCAAGGTGGGCACCTGCTCCTCCAGGTCCAGCACCCCCTGCTCATGCGAGTTGCGCTGCGGTGCACTGCCTGCGAGGGGCTTGCGCGAGGAAATAAAGCTCTCCTGCACTTGGCGGTTCACATGCAGTGCATCTTCCATTGCACGCCTCTGCACAACACGCACCTGACCTGGCAATTCACTGGTTGCCGGTCGCGGCTTTGTCTCTTCCTGGGAATCTCCGGGGGTACCACTTGTTTCAGGCGGGCGAGCCGGTTCCTGCACAAGGGGGTCCGCATCACCCCCCACTTCGGATTGCATCGCTTTGGACAGATTCCGCGATACCTTCACCGCGGCTTTCTGCCGTAAAATTGCGCGGCGTACGCCGTCCAGCACCACTACAAGCAGCACTACCACGAGGATCGTAACCAGCCAGTTATCCATTTAAGCGCTCCTCCTTTTACGCCTTATGCAGAAGCCAGCTCAGCTGCTTCTTCCACATTCACCGACACCAGGCGAGAGACACCCGGTTCATGCATGGTTACACCCAACAGCTGATCCGCCATCTCCATCGCAATCTTGTTGTGGGTAATATAGATGAACTGAACGTGTTCTGACATTTCTTTAACCATTCGTGCGTAGCGACCTACGTTAGCGTCATCGAGAGGAGCATCCACTTCGTCCAGCATACAGAAAGGTGCTGGATTCAAGCGGAAAATAGAGAATACCAGGGCGATTGCCGTCAGCGCTTTTTCCCCACCGGAGAGTAAGTGAATCGTGCTGTTGCGCTTGCCCGGCGGGCGCGCCATGATCGCAATCCCAGTATCGAGCAGGTCCTCGCCAGTCAGCTCCAGGTAGGCGTTACCGCCCCCAAAAACTTTCGGGAAGAGTTCCTGCAAGCCCGCATTGACCTGATCGAAGGTCTCCTTAAAGCGGCTTCTCGTCTCTTTGTCGATTTTCTTAATTGCATTTTCCAGAGTCTCCAGCGCCTCCATCAGGTCACCATACTGGCGATCCAAGTAATGTTTACGCTCAGACTCCTGTTTGTATTCATCAATAGCGGCGAGGTTGATCGGACCCAAGCGTGAGATACGCGCGGCTACCAACTCCAGATCTTCCTGCACCTGGGGAATCGTCAAGTCCCCGGGTAGCTGTTCGAGCAGCTGATCCAAATCCTGTTCGTCTTCGCGCAGCTGTTCTACCAGGCCATTGCGCTGCACTTCGAGGGTTTGTGCGGAGAGACGTTCCTGCTCCAGCTGGGCGCGCACCCCTTGTAAAGCCGCCTCTACTTTGTGCCGCTCCTGTTCCTGTTCACGCAGCCCCGTCTCCACCTCTTCGAGTTTTTTTCGGGCTTCAGCCAGCTCCGTTTCCACCTCAATACGCTCGCCCAGCTTCTCCTCCAGCTCCATTTGGAAATCCTGGGAGGGGTCCTGGGTTTCAGCCATCTGCTCCTGCAGCTGGGCTCGGCGGCTACGCAAGCGCTCCAGCTGCTCACCCATCACTTGCAATGTGCGCTCCAGAGAAACCATCTGAGTGCGCACCGACTGTTCACGCATAGCCAGCTCGTGGGCGCGATCCTTGTCCTCGCGAGCACGCTGTCTGGCGGCATCCAGGGCTTCGCGCAGGGCTTCGCGCCGCTCCATCAGCATTTCGCGACGATCGGTGTCATCGCTCATGGCCTCCACGGCTTCCTGCAGCATCAGGCGCGCCTCGGAAAGCGACTCACCTTCAATTTCCTGCTGCTCACGCACCTCGGCAATTTCCTGCTCGATGCGATTGCGGCGCTCACTCATCTGCTCTGCGCGGGCGCGGTGAGCAGAGAGCTGGCTGCGCAATTCGGCTTCGCGCCGCCCGAGCTGCTCGGAGTCGTTGCGGGCTTGTTCAATCGCCCGCTCAACACCGGTCACTTGTTCGCGCAGAGATTCACGCTGCTCACTGCACTGCTCAATCTGCTCTTCGCACAGGGATATCTCTGCGGACAGTGTTTCCAGATCCTGCTTGCGGGCGAGCACCCCAGTCTCGGCATCGCTGGCACGGCTCACTCGCAACCAGTTAGGACCCAGCCAGAGCCCATCCCGCGTCACAATAGACTCATGGGGTTGCAGGCCAGTGCGCTGTGCCAGCGCTTCATTGAGAGTGTCCGCGGTATAGATGCCGGCGAGCAGACCGGTAAGAGAGGACGGCCCCTGTACAACGCTTGCCAACGTGGGCAGCTGCCCAACGGTCGCTGCTCCCACCACGGTGCTATCGATAAAGACAGCCTGGCCATTTTGCAGCTGCTCCAAGCCCTCGGTCAGACTTTCCAACTGCTCGACGCAGACCGCCTGTAACTGTTGACCGAGAACGGTTTCCACCGCTGTTTCCCAGCCCGCTTGTGCCTGGATTTGGTCAGCCAGGCGTGGGCGATCGCTCAGGGATTGCTGCTGCAGCCAGTTTTCCACTGCCTTACCCTGCCCCAACGCAGCCTGTTGCAGCGCCTCAAGAGAAGCTTGGCGACCCCGGCTGGTTTGCAACTGCAGGCGCAGCTGGTCCAGCTCTGTCGCCAGCTCCCGCTCGCGATTGCGTATTTCCTGCAGGGATTCTGTGCGTTCGGCAGCTTCCTCGCGACGCTCCTGTACCTGCATCTCCAGCTCGGCAAGCTGTTCATTTAGCTGCTGGGTTTCCTCATCATCCTCGGAAACCTGAAGGCCGGACTGCTCTGCGGTGAGCTTGTTAATCCGCTCCAGTAGTCGCTGCCCGGAAGTCTCCAGATGTTGGATGCGAGACTGCTGCACCTCTGCTTTCTGGCGAGAGCCAGAAGCCCCCTGATTAAATTGATCCCACTCGTTTTGCCAGTTGCGCATCTGCTCTTCGGCTTCGAGTAGCCCGGTGGCGGAATCCTCCTCTGCGGCGAGCACCATTTCCAGATCTGGAACAATTACTTCTAGCTCTTCCTCAAACTGGGCTGCCTTCTCGCGATCTACTTCCAGGTTGGTCTCCGCTTCGCGGAACTCCTGCTCGGTCTGGGCCAAATCGGAATGCAGGCGAGTGGAGCGCTCGCGGGCATGGGCGATACTCTGCTCCAGGCGGGCAATGTCCGCACCCACCGCATAGAAGCGTCCCTGCACTTCATTAAAACCATCGGATAACTCGTGATAGCCAACGCGCTTTTGCTCAATGCCGGTATCACAGTTCACCTGCCGGGTTACCAATTCCTCAACGGTAAGCTCCAGTTCGCCAATCTGTTGCTGCTTGGCGACAGCCTGCTCATTGAGTTCGCGGTATTTTAGGGCTTGCAAATTTGCCTTGTGGCTGCGCTCTTCCTCTTTAAAGCGACTGTATTTTTCTGCCGCGGCGGACTGTCGCTCCAGGCGAGACAATTGCCGATCCAGTTCATCGCGAATGTCGGTGAGACGCTCCAGGTTTTCAGAAGTACGGCGCATACGGTTTTCCGTATCCCGCCGCCGCTCCTTGTATTTGGAAATGCCTGCAGCCTCTTCGATATAGACCCTGAGTTCCTCGGGCTTGGCCTCAATCAGCTTGGAGATCATGCCCTGTTCGATAATCGCATAACTACGCGGACCGAGACCGGTCCCCAGGAACAGATCAGTTACATCGCGGCGACGGCACTTCTCCCCATTTAGGTAATAGTTATTCTGGCCTTCGCGCGTGACCTTACGTTTTACCGAAACTTCGGAGAATGCCGCGTAGGCGCCAGTTAATTTGCCGGCAGAATTATCAAATACCAGTTCAATAGAGGCCTGGCCTACAGGTTTACGACCACTGGAGCCATTAAAGATAACGTCTGTCATAGAGTCGCCGCGCAGATTTTTTGCAGACGACTCACCCATTACCCAGCGCACAGCATCGATCGTATTCGATTTACCACAGCCGTTAGGGCCAACCACCGAGTTGAGGTTTGTCGGGAAATAAACAGTGGTGGGGTCAACAAAGGATTTGAAACCCGCAAGCTTGATGCACTTCAGACGCATGTATTCTTAAACTCGGTATTTTTATCTTTGCCGGCCCGATCACCAAGCACTCAATTGTACATGGCGCCACCGGGGCTTTCAGCGCGGCTTTTCACAGTATCTTTTCACGCGGATTATCGGCCGGAATGGCCAGTGGTCAAGTCAAGATCGCGCAATGGCTTTAACTGGTACCCAATGCCAACATTTCAAGCGGCACAAAATCATCACCAGTGGCAAAACAAAATCTATTTCTACCAGTGCGGCTGTGACCGCCCAGGCGCCAAATAGTTCTCAGGCCGCAGCACTCTCCTGAACACTGCAGCCTGCCAACGCGATGCTTGAATAGGGCCTAAAGCTCCCGGTCAATAACGATAGACTGCGACTCACTCCAGCTGGATTTAGGTAGGGTCTTGATAGAGCCCTGCCAATCGCCCGCCGCGGGGCGCGCGTCACCACGCAAAGCCAAGCGTGCGACCAATTGCACCGTATCTACGGTTGAAATGGAGCGCCCAGGCATCATAGCCCGGGATTCATCCAACACCACTTCGGCTGGTAACTGGCCAGCGGTTAGCCGAACAATCGCCAAAGGCATTGGGCTATCAGTGCTGCGGGCATAAATGAACACCGGCGTTGACGGATCTGCTTTAACTTGGTCACCCAAGCTCACTTGCACTCGAATTTCCGCTGCGGCCTCACCCTCAACTCCAGCATTTTCCTCTACAGCGGCTTGTACTATCTCAACCGCACCATCTTTACCATCTTCGCCCAGGGCCTTTTCGGCGCGGGCAACACCCGCCGCCAATGCCTCTGCCGCCGCAGACCCTGGAGCCAGCTGCGCAAGGGCACCCTGCCAATGATCACGCGCCTTGCGGTAATCCTTGTCCTCATAGGCTGCAATTCCCGCCAAGCCTAATGCTGTCCCATTGCTGGGCTGGGCCTCTAGCACCTGATCGACCAGAGCGCGAATTTCATCCGTTATTTTAGAGCCGCCCGCAAAAAATAACGCTTGCGCCAGCTCGGCCTTGACCATAACTGCCTCGGGTTCCCGTGCCAGCACATAGCGATAGGCCTCTACCGCTCCGGCGATATCACCAGTGACCAGAAGCCGTTGAGCCAGAACAAAGCGACTACTCAAGTCCTCAGGGTGAGTTTCTGCCCGCTGCTTTAACTGCTGAGTGATGCGTTCTTCAGCTGAGGAGTCTGTTTGCCCCTGCTGACTGGCCAACATTTCACGGTACAGAGATACTTCCTGGGGGCGCTCAGAAAAGACATAGGCCCCCACTGCAATCGCAGGCACAAGAACGGCCAGACCAATCAGCAACCCGGAGCCTTTACTCGAGGGGGTTACGGCATTCGCTTCTTCTTTGGCACTCAATAATTCGCGTGCCATCTCCGCTTCCAGCTGGGCAAATTGCCGCTCATCCATAGCGCCACTTTGCACCGCTGCGCGAAGCTCCCGCGTGCGCTCTCGATACAGCTGCGCCAGGGCTTCACGCTTATCTCCACCGGAACGCCGGGCACCGGCTCCACGCAATCCCGGTAAAAGGAAGATAAATGCCAACAGCAATAACAGGATCGCTAAACCAAACCAAATATCAGTCATTTGCTCTTCTTCCCAGGGTCAGTCAAATCGTCCAGGTCATCACCTAGCAGTTTTTTCAGACGGCGCCTCTCTTCTGCAGTCAATTCTCCAGAGTCATCGTCCTGACTGGCACCAGTGCCACTGCGAGAACGCACCACAATCACAATCAAAGCCAGTAGACCCACCAAGGCAAAGATGCCTGGAGCCAGCCAAAGCGCCAGAGTATTGCGCTGCACCGGGGGCCTGTAGAGAACAAAGTCCCCATAGCGGGCCACCATGTAGTCGGTAATTTCTTTGTCTGTAAAACCCTCTTCCAGTAGCCGGCGAATTTCCCGCCGCAAATCTGCGGAAATCGACGCATCCGAGTCGGCCAGGTTCTGGTTCTGGCATTTTGGACAACGCATTTCTTCGATCAGCACCCGGTAGCGCTCCTCCAGTTCCGGAGAGGACAACTTCTCCGTCTCCACCACCGCCTGTGCCACTACGGATAGGCACAAGAGGCCAAACGCAAGTAGAAATTGCCCCAACCAGCTCATCTGTTTCACGGCTTACTCCACGCTCACACCCTGGAAATTTACGCGATTATAACAGTGTCGCCACTTGCCGGACACGCCCACCATCTCGTTCTTAAACGCCTTAACTCATTGAAAGACAAAAAAAAATTCAAAAAAGGCGTTGACGCCGCAAAGAATATCATTAAGATACGCAGCTCCTGACACGGGGTGGTTAGCTCAGTTGGGAGAGCGACGGCCTTACAAGCCGTAGGTCACAGGTTCGACCCCTGTACCACCCACCACTTCTCTTACTCTTGCTAGGCAAGAATTATCAAGAGAAGCAGGAATGCGGACCGGTAGTTCAGTTGGTTAGAATGCCGGCCTGTCACGCCGGAGGTCGCGGGTTCGAGTCCCGTCCGGTCCGCCATATACAAAAAAGCCCTGCTCGCAAGAGCGGGGCTTTTTTGTATGTGCAGACATTAATACCCTGTAAAACTCCTTCTCCAAGCTCCTGCGCCACCCCCAACACCCACCTGCAGCAACTCAAGCAATTAACAACAATAAGCGGCAGTAAAAAATCACTCCCCGCACAACCATTATTACCAGCCTCGCGTGCACACAATTTTAATCGCCAGTAACAAGGCAACCAACAATTCCCAACCCCAACAGGTTTCTTCCACTACCATTTAATTGTCAGCAGGATAAAAAACCAGCAAATTATTTTTAAGTTAAATAAATTCAGCGGATAAAACTCTGAAAGAAAACCCACCACCTAACTGATGTTTTTTATCCTAAATCAAGTTTTTAGAATTTTTTTGTCATAGTTGTTGACCGCTAAAAAAATATCATTAAGATACGCAGCTCCTGACACGGGGTGGTTAGCTCAGTTGGGAGAGCGACGGCCTTACAAGCCGTAGGTCACAGGTTCGACCCCTGTACCACCCACCACTTCTCTTACTCTTGCCAGGCAAGAGCCATCAAGAGAAGCAGGAATGCGGACCGGTAGTTCAGTTGGTTAGAATGCCGGCCTGTCACGCCGGAGGTCGCGGGTTCGAGTCCCGTCCGGTCCGCCATATACAAAAAAGCCCTGCTCGCAAGAGCGGGGCTTTTTTGTATATGCTCCGATCCCATAAGAAGCTCAAAGAAATTTTTGTTAAAAAAATTAATTAAATTTCGAAACTATACCCGGCAACCCGTTAAAGGGATGGCGCAAGTCTGAGCGATCGCCAGCCTGCTACAGAAAACCTCATCGAAGTAAATTCTTACCAAAAGCTTCCTTTGTGGACCACACCAAACAATCACTTCACCCGATAAAATTATCTGCCAGCCCACACCGAAATATTCTTTAGGTTTATTTTTTGCTGACGGCCAGCAAAGACAAAACAGCTCTTTATCTGCCGGAAAAACATTCAGCTAAAAGGTAAATTAAAAAAAATAATTGGGAATTGATGATTTTTCGATCTAAATAAATTTTTATTTAATTTTTTTCGTTAAAGCTATTTACCACAGATAAAAAATCATTAAGATACGCAGCTCCTGACACGGGGTGGTTAGCTCAGTTGGGAGAGCGACGGCCTTACAAGCCGTAGGTCACAGGTTCGACCCCTGTACCACCCACCACTTCTCTTACTCTTGCCAGGCAAGAGCCATCAAGAGAAGCAGGAATGCGGACCGGTAGTTCAGTTGGTTAGAATGCCGGCCTGTCACGCCGGAGGTCGCGGGTTCGAGTCCCGTCCGGTCCGCCATATACAAAAAAGCCCTGCTCGCAAGAGCGGGGCTTTTTTGTATGCGCCAATAATCAACAGAGATTGAGGAAAGTAGAATTGCCTAGAGGCTTTTTAGAGTTTGCTGCGCCTCAACTTTCCAGTAACTCACCCTCTTCTCTTTCGATCACTTCGTGCAGCAGTCTACTCAGCTCATCCATTTCAGGCATCTCCGCAAAATGCTCGGCCTGACCACCAATCTCATCCCAGTACGCTTTAGAATCAACGTGTAAGTGGGCCATCACCTTACCGCGAAACTCTCCGTCTAGTAGTCCAGCCGGCACCCAAAAGTGCGTAGTATTACTCATCAGGTGAGGAACAGAGCTACCACATTCACTACAAAAGTCAGAACGGAAACCGGTAGGTTTTCGATAAGAGGAAATTTTGTCCAATCCACGCACCCAGCGAAACTGTTCACGACTGATGAACAATGCGGTATCTGATGCGGAACCACTTAACTTGCGGCAGAGTGAGCAGTGGCATTGATAGAGACCGGGCAGCGGCTCTTCCAGCTGAAACTCAACAGCGCCGCAGAGGCACTTTCCGTTCATTATCTACTCCTTTACCTTAAGTTTGTTATTCAAAATTTTGCTTGGAATCCCACGAGTCACAGAACCATTCTCCATAGCCCTACAACTCATCCCATCACGGCAAGAAGGGGCAACTTAATGAGCCGGAGCCAGGCAACCCTTCTAGCCGGCAGAAACACTATGAAAATTCAAAGGTTCCTTAGGTTAGCAACATTATCCCCCCTTCACACAAGACTCCTACAGGTCAAAGAAGAAGTAAATGCCAATACTGGGCAAACTCCAGTGAAGCCTCCAGCCAACACGCCCCCAGCCTTACTGGCATACATGCAGCTGCCACCCTAGTGGTGAGCACCCGCAGCCCTTTACGGGCTGTCAGGTCCTATTGGCGGCAACTAATCCCTTGAATTTCTTAGGAAGCTTCGACCCAGCTCACTGCCGACCAGATACCCCTTCTCCAGCAACTCAACCTCCTGAGTAAAACGCTTAACGGGAAAGTCCGCAGGAGGCGCTATCACTGACACCCGGCAATCCGGTGGTGGCGCCTGGATAAAGTCTAAAGCGCGGTTGTAGCGCTCTCCGCGCTCCAAGACCGCTTCAAACAGGCGGGCGTGATCGTGGAAAAACTGCTTGATGAACTTAGGAGCTGAACCCACTGGTTTTCTATAACCCAGTGGGCGAGACAGAATCACAGTAATATCCCGCGCCCCCTGCTCGTATGCTCGAATAACCGGGATTGAGTCAGCCAGGCCACCGTCGGTCATTGGTTCCCCAGCAACAGGAGGAAACTCCCGGTAAGCCATGGGGATAGCGCAGGATGCAGGAAACACTTCATGCATATTCTCGGGCGTGACGCATACGTAATGGGGCTGCCCGCTATTGATGCTAGTTGTCACCGCATAGAGAGGCACGCCATTTTCCGTATAGCGCTCAATATTCAGAGGGACATCATTGTAAGAGGCATGCCATAACCAACTGATATCGCAAAAGTGCCCCCCTCGCAAATAGCGCCGCCAGTCAATAAAGTCCGCGCGTGTGGCATGGTCAAGTAAAATCTGGCGGCTACGACCATGGTCTCCCGCCAGGTAACCAATCAGGTTGGTTGACCCCGCAGAAACGCCAATGGCGAAGTCAAAGGGGCAAAAATCCACCTCGATAAAAGCATCCAAGACTCCGGCTGCAAAAATTCCGCGCATAGCGCCACCCTCTACCACAAGGGCTGACGTGCTATCTCGCTCTTCAATCCGATTCGCCATAGTTAATCCATTGTGAAAATCGATGTTGCTCAAAATCTATTTTTGAAAACCTAAGCCGCGCTAAATCTATTTAGCCTCTCCTTTTATAAAGGGCCAATTACATAGACTGTGACTTTGCCAAGCCGATTCCATCAGCACTATGATTGAGACATTCAAACTGTCCATTACTTATTGAGTAATTTATGCCTCTTGTTGTTTTTCAAGCCCCCTGGAGCCGCCAACTGAAAATAATCAGCTCACTGAGTGCTTTTCTACTTTTGGCAATACCCTTCGTGCTGATAGCAAAATCCCAGCAAAGCCCTTCCCTCCTCTATAGCGTTGCTATTGCCCTGCCACCGGTCATTTTGCTACTAGGTGCCGTGTTTGCCATCCGCGGTTATACCCTCGCCAACGACTGCCTGCAGATACTAAGGCCAGGCTGGAGAACCTCCATCTCCCTAGAAGGCTTGCAGGAGGTCAAAGTCGACCCAACAGCCATGCAAGGATCGGTCCGCATCTTTGGCAACTCCGGCCTCTTTGGCTACATCGGGCTCTTCCAAAACCAGCAACTGGGTCGTTATCGGGCCTTCGTCACGGATCAAGAGAAAGCTGTTGTTTTATATTTCCCCGGTAAAACTCTGGTCATCACCCCGGACAAACCCGAACGCATGGCAGAATTACTGCGCCAACGTATTAGATGACCAAGCGGTACCCTTCAATGATGCTCCCCTCCTCACTGAGCGAGCATCTTGGATTTTTACAGGCCCCGCAGCATACTGCGGCCACGAGAGCCACTGCTGAAAGAAAATCAATGAAGAAGTTTTTTCTCACCCTATCGCTATGCCTTGGGTCTGTATTCGTGGGCGCACCGTCAGTAAACGCCCACTCGGCCTGTGTAATATTGCTGCACGGCCTGGCCAAATCGGATAGTTCCATGGCAAAGCTGGAGCAAGCGATCAGCACCGCCGGCTACAAGACCGTCAATGTAGATTACCCCTCTACCCGCTTCCCCATTGAGGAACTGGCCGGCAGGGCCATAGCCCCGGCACTGGATCATTGCGCAGGACAGACCGAAATCAATTTTGTTACCCACTCCATGGGGGGCATATTGGTTCGCCAGTATCTGAGCCAAGTTAAGATTGAGAATCTCAACCGAGTGGTTATGCTGGGCCCTCCCAATAAGGGCAGTGAGGTGGTGGATAAGCTCGGTAGTTTCCCAGGGTTTGAATTTGCCTTTGGAGATGCCGGCCTACAACTAGGTACAGGCGAGCTGAGTATCCCCAATAAACTAGGCAGCGCTAATTTTGATGTGGGTATTATTGCGGGTACTCGCAGTATCAACCTGATACTGTCACGACTAATCCCTGAGACTGATGACGGAAAAGTCTCGGTTGCCAGTACCAAGCTGGAAGGCATGAACGATCACTTGGAAATGCCAGTCACCCATGTCTTCATGATGAAGGACAAAAAGGTTATTGCGCAGGTACTCCATTATCTCGAGCATGGCTCCTTTGCAAGGGGGACTCAGGAAGCCCCTCTCAATTAAATTAGCAACCAGCCACTGGGCCTTTGTGAAAAAATCAGAGGCCCACTACATACTGACTTTTTTTACCCTACCTGCCGGTTTAATATCCAATCTACTCCTAATAAAAAATACAAACCTAGTAAACCAAGAGGCAATACAAGTGCAGTGGCAATGGTGTAGCTTTCAACAACTCTCTATCGATCAGCTTTATGAAATCTTGCGGGCACGCCAGGAAGTTTTTACGGTAGAGCAAGATTGCCCTTATCAAGATGCAGATGGCAAAGATCAAGAAGCCTGGCACCTAATCTGCTGGGACAAGGAAAGCCAATCCCCACGATTGATGGCTTACCTACGAGTGGTATTTCCGGGCAAAAAATATTCCGAGCCCTCAATAGGCCGTGTGCTTACCGCAGAGTCTAGCCGTGGCACAGGGCTGGGCAAAGAACTGATCCGCCGCGCGGTAGAACAAACCCTGAATGAATATCCAGGTTTGGGGATTCGTATTTCCGCCCAAGAGCACCTACGTAAGTTTTATGGAGATTTTGGCTTTGAGCAGGTCTCCACCCCTTACGAGGAAGATGGTATACCTCATATCGAAATGTTGCGCCCGGCATCGGAGTAGATACCGGGCTATACCCAGCTTAGTTACTTCCAACTGCCTCACCAACAGTGGAAGCAAAGGCGCCATCCCGGTGGCGCACCCAGGTATAGAGGCAGGAGGCCGCGATACCTGCAGCAATCAGCAGCCACACAGCATTGGCAACCAGTGAGGCCCTCACAAAGGAATCCGCCCCATACAGGGAAGCGTGAACAACCACAGCCAGAATGCAGGCTGCGGTGGTAGCTCCGCGGAGCAACATAGACCAACCGGCAACAGTCCCCACAAAAGCAGCTATCACACTTAAAACGATTGTGGTCAACCAGAATACCTGAGCGGCAGGAATAGCAAAGGCCAGGTAAGTCACAGCACTGAATGCAATAGCAAAAGGAATTCCCCAGACCTGAGCCATCCAAATACGCTCAAGGCGCACCGCTGGCTGACCCCGCTGGCGCTTGCGCACCAACCAGATATTAATACCTGAAACCACCAGCACACACATGCCAATGCCCAGTAAGAAATAGGCAATTTTTACTGGGAAACCGGAGAAATGCCCGAAGTGCAGACGGAATGTGGAGAGGTATACTTGCTTGGCCGCATCACCTTCAGACCATCCCTCTTTTTCTATCAGGCTGCCATCCCCATTAAAGTGGTAGCGCTCTCCCCAAACCAGCTTTTCGGGAACCCGCGTCCAAACCTCCACTACCTGCCCCTCGCGTCCAGGGAAGGCAACCTCTAGCTTAGTACGTTCCTCACCCGGTGCGATCTGCTCCATTTGCGCAAGAATCGCAGGAAAATCTGGAAGAGGCACCTGTGCGGCATTCTCTTTCATCACCGGGTGCTCGCGATACAACATATGCTCAACTTTCTCGGTATCCCCAGCAAAGAAAACACCAGCAATTGCAAAAGCCGCAACCTGTGAAAGTCCAATAAAAGCGCCGGTAATAGCAATCGCCAAGTGAAATGGTGCAGCCCAGACGCCCAGCCGGTTGTGCAAGTCCACTTGCTGCAAGCGCTTTGAACCCGCCAGGCGCAAAGAGAAAGCATCCTTAATGATTTTCGGGTGTGCCAATAATCCAGAGATAATCAGTGCGGTCATCAATACACCGATCAAACCTACAAGAGGAACCCCCAACCCCAGGGGCAGATTTAGTGCAAAATGCAAATAGGCGAGGAAGTGCGTCCACTCGTGCTGAACCTCACCCAGCAAAGAACCATCCTCATCGACATAACGCTCAATATCACCCACTTCCACAGTCAACCTGGGCATATCTGAGTTGGGGATGGTAAATTTTACTGATTCAAATTCTTCGTTTTGCTCTTTCGCCAGGGCAACCGCCTGTTCGGTAGCAAGCTGATATACAGAGGGACTGACATCGAGATTTTCCAGCTCTGAAGCCTGCTCCCAGCGTTCAAATTCATTGTAAAAAACCGCAAGTGTTCCACTGACACAAACGATATAGAGCAGAGTGGAGATGGCCAGACCGAGAACCGAATGTCCATCAGTCATATCACGCACAAAAGCAGGGGTTGGCTTTAGAGAAAATTTCACGTTGAATTCCTAGTGAGGTCTCTTTGATCTCAAAATCGTTATTAGCTTACGCCGCTGGCATTACGGCAAAGCCACTCGCCAGTGAAAAAACTACTAGCGCCGCACTGGGGCGCAGCAGTTTCTTATCCGCACTACACCAAACCATCGCCAGGGTCCAAACAATAACGGCAACAAAAGCGCCCCCTACAAGACGGGCACTCTCACCAAACCCGGTGAAGCCAAAATAAAGAAGGCCGGCCAAAAGACCACTGGCTGTTGGTAACAATGCGATAGCCAGGAAACGTAAAACACCTCGAAGCCATAATTGCAGCAAGGCCTCATTGGATGCCGCCCCGCCCGATCTCTGTTTTTCCTGCCGAGGGGGGCCGCTCGGCCAATCACCTTTTAATGCGAGCAGGGTCAGGGCGGCCAGCATGGCCAGGAGAGTGGCAATACTCACACCATATTCCCCCCCCACCACTGCACTCCAAGCGAATGCCGATAACAACAACAGGCCCCAGCCACTCCAGCGGCGCAACGGCTGGGAGCCGCTACGCAGCCAGGCTGAATAGAGACTAAAAATACCGGCAGTGGCAAAAATAGTGGCCAGTCCGGCAATCAAATAGAAGGAACTCGGCATAAATATCACACTGGGAGATTTCGGCTCCCGCCCAATAGTGAAACGCAAAAAAGGGAGCTTGCCCACAGACTCCCCCTGCGGACAAACTCCCAGTCTACTCTAACTTAGAAAGTGTAACGTGCCTCAGCAGTCACGTAGCGACGCTCGCCGTAGAAGCAATCACCACGGCTCAAACAAGAGGTGGTGTGAACTTCATCGGTCAGGTTTTTCACATTCAGCTGGAATTTCCAGCTTTCCAGGGTGTAGCCGATGGTTGCGTCATATAAGGTGTAGGATGGATTTTCTGTGGGGAAATCTTCTGCACCAGCCGGAAGACTGCCATAATAGAATGCGTACAGCGGAAGCACTTTATCAATACCGGTATAACTCTCACCAACATGACGAGCACCTGCCCCAACGCTTAGACCGGGAACCCACTCACTAAAGTCATAGTTGCCCCAGAGAGAGAATTGCTCCTCAGGTACAGTCTCGATCTCAGTGCCAACCTCAAATGGATTGCTGCTTTCTAGCACTTCAGTATCCATCTGGCTGTAATTAGCCACTAGCGCCAGATTGCCCCACTGTCCACTGGCCTCAAGCTCAAATCCATCAATCTGCGCCTCACCGATTTGTCGGAAAGATCCGTCAAGACCGTAAGTTAAGCGATTTTTCTGCTTAATCTCAAAAGCAGAAGCAGTCATCAGGATATTAGTACCTTCTGGCTGGTATTTAATACCGGCTTCAACTTGCTCCCCTTTAACAGGCTCGTAGGTACCACCCTGGCTATTCGGATCGGCTAAAACAGCTTCAAAAGATTCTGAATAGCTAACATAAGGCGATACACCACTGTCGAAGGCATACATTAAGCCAAATCTTTTAGTGAGTTCCGTCTCTCTCTGTTTGCCACTTACATTTTTAGCAACATTACTTTGTGTTCTCGATGATAATCTATCTTCACGCAAGCCCAAGTTAAAAATAAAGTTACCAAGGCTAACTTGGTCTTGGAAATAAATACCTACCTGCTCAGCATTGACATCGGTATTTTCTCTATCCCGCTCTTCCAGTCCTTCTGGTACAGAACCATAAACCGGGTCAAAAATATCAATGTCGCCACCAAGGCCACGCTCTCTCAGAATGCTGTTATCGATTTCTGCATTCTGGCTATCAATACCTGCAGAAATCTGATGCTCAAAAGCACCAGTAGTCAACTCGCCTGATAAGCGCAGGTCAAAAATCAAAAGATCGCTTTTCGCATCTTTCATATAGACAGTACGCGACACTTCACGAAGATCTTTTTGTAAGCGCAGATCATGAGTGTAGTCAGCATACATTGAGTTGTAGTCGACATCCCCTTTTGAATAACGGAGGCCTGCATTGATGCCCCAGCTATCGTTTAAGCGATGATCAACCCACAAGCTATAAGCGGTTTGTTCCGTGTCGTACTTATCCCAACCTGGCTCACTAATAAAGGTATCGGTCGGGATTTCACCGTTTACATTATCAACAATGGTGCCGCCCCAGGGCAGGAAGGCCGCAGTGGTACCTGTGTTTTCTTCTTGATGGTTCACCAAGAAAGTAATTTCGGTATCCGCACTGGGACGCCAGGAAATGGAAGGCATGAACAGAATGCTGTCGTCATCGACATGATCAACCTGAGCATCGGCATCACGAGCATAACCCACTACGCGGTAGAGCCACTCTCCATCGCTATCCAGGGCTCCGGTAACATCGCCAGCAATTACCTTACGATCATAGTCTCCGCCCTGCACCATCAGTTCACCACCAAACTCCTCTTTGGGGCGTTTGGAAACCAAGTTGACGATACCTCCAGTAGAACCCTGCCCATAAAGGACTGAAGACGGCCCTTTAAGAATTTCCACGCGCTCAAAAGCGTAGAGGTTTGCACGTGAGCCGGTATAGCTACCGAAGGTTGTTTTTAGTCCATCGACAAACATGACTGGGTCAACAGCACGCACGGTAGACCAGTCGCCGCGAGCATCAACACCAAACAAGCCGCCATTCACTCCAGCAGAGTACTGCAGGATATCCTGCACAGTTTTAGAGCCAGTAACATCGAAGAAGTCTTTATCACGCAGAGAGATAGAGAACGGTGTCTCATCAACCGGAATATCTTGCTTACCAATAGAAGTCTGGCGGGACAGGTTGAGCTCGCCGGTTACGTTAACCTCTTCAAGAATTTCATTTTTATCTTCGGCAGCAAAAGCTGCTGAACTGCCTGCAGCAACAGCCAGCGCCAACAGAGAACGGCTAAGGCCGGAGATAACAGGAGAGGAGTTTTGGCGTAAACCTTGGAAACGAGCGGTGCCCATGGGGATCCCTCAACAATCATTGGAAGATTTTTATTGCCACAGCTGCTGCTGCCGACATTTGATGACGCGGATCTTAATAGGAATCGTTATCACTTACAACATTATTAGAACATTTTTTTACTAGTGCAACTCACCAAATAGACAAAGACTCGTAAACAGACAGGACTAAACCGGGGTAGAAACTTAACTGGCACCCCAAAAATGATAAGTTGAGAACCTTAGGCACGATGGAGCTGATTAATACAGCCAATCTGTAAGAGCAGAAATTAGTCAATATTTTTATATTTTGGCGAGAGCGTGCAGAGCAGGCTGGCAGGTGTTCGGTTAATTTTCAACCGCAGCTGAGAGGGATAAGAGGCACCCAGAATTGGGGCGCCTCTTATAGAGAATTGTTTTGGCTCCAAAGCGGGTAAACACACTCAGGGGCCAACCACTCATTAAGGTGTCGGATAGGTATAGCTCGCCTGCAGCCCCAATGGCATACCCAGGTTCCAGTAAAGAACGAGGAACAGGGTCCAGCAGATCAGGAACACCACCGAATAAGGCAGCATAATAGATACCAGAGTACCTATACCTGTACTCTTCACATAGCGCTGACAATAAACCACTACCAGCGGGAAGTAAGGCATCAATGGCGTAATGATATTAGTGGAGGAGTCACCAACCCGGTAAGCCGCCTGAGTCAGATCCGGAGAGAATCCAATCTGCATCAGCATGGGCACAAAAATCGGGGAGAGCAACGCCCACTTGGCGGAGGCAGACCCTACAAACAGATTGATGAACGCCACCAGTACAATAATCCCCATCAGGGTGATCGGGCCCGGCAGGTTCATAGCCGCCAGTAGACCACCCCCCTCAATCGACAACAGAGTACCTAGGCCTGAGCGGGCAAATTCGGAAATAAACAGCGCACAGAAAAAGGCCATCACGATGTAATAGGCCATGGAACCCATGGTCTTGGACATCGCATCGATTACATCCTTACTCTTATGGAAAGTCCCTGCGGCAAAGCCAAAAACGACTCCCGGGATAATGAACAACAGGAAGATCAGCGGCACAATAGACTTCATCACCGGCGCAGCAAAGGAGGCGAGCTGCCCCTGGGAATCGCGCAATGCGGAGGTCTCTGGCAACATCCAGGCGATAAGGCCAACAATACCGGCAACCATTACGGTAACTGCCAGGTACATCGCCTTCTTCTCGCGGGCGCCCAGCTCCTGCATTACCGGCATATCTTCTTTATCGCCATCAATGGCAACATTCTTCAAGCGGGGTTCGATCACCTTATCGGTCAGCCACCAGCCCAACATGGTGACCACTAGGCAGGACGCAGAGGTGAAGAACCAGTTGTTAAGCGGGTTGACCTGCATCTCCGGATCAACGATCTGTGCCGCGGTTTGAGTAAAGCCCTGGAGTAAGGGATCAATGGCCGAGGGCACAAAGTTCGCCGAGAAACCACCTGACACGCCGGCAAACGCGGCGGCAATTCCCGCCAGTGGATGACGACCGGCCGCATAGAAAATCACACCACCTAAGGGAATCACCAGCACATAGCCGGCATCCACTGCAGTGTGACTGACAATCGCCACCAGAATCAACATGGGGGTAAGCAGCATCTGTGGCGTTATCGCCAGCAGCTTTTTCAACACTGCATTGATAAAGCCACTCTGTTCCGCGACACCCACACCCAACATAGCCACCAACACGACGCCGAGAGGCGCAAAGCCAGTAAAGGTTGTCACCATACTAGAGAGAAAGCGGGCCAGCTCACTACTGGAGAGAAGATTGGTTACCTGAATCGCTTCTCCCGTGGCTGGATGCAAAGTATCAAAATTCACACCAGATAGCAGCCAGGACAGCACCCAAATGGCCACCATCAATACCAGGAAGAGCACCGCGGGGTCGGGCAGTTTATTACCCACGACCTCAATAAAATTTAGAGCCCGGTTGATCCAACCATTTTTGTTATTGGCATCATCGCCCCCAGTGGGGCTTGCCTGAACGTTTTCCATATCGAAACCCTGTACTTTCGTTATTTATTATTAGAGTGAAAGGCGTGGGAAGAACTTCTTAACCGTAGCTTCCCACGTTGTAAAAATGACTACTGGCCAATCTTGCGAATACCCACCGCGTGACGCAACTTCTCGATAAACGGTGCCGAGTAGGCACGGGCCTTGGCTGCGCCTTTCTCCAGCTCCTCTTCAATTTGGGAAGGGTTCTCAAGCAGAGCATTATAGCGTTCACGCGCCTCGCCAATCTGGCCATTGACCAGTTCGAATAGCTGCTTCTTGGCCTCACCCCAGGCAATGCCCTCTGCAAAGGCCTTGCGCATTTCAGCAGTTTGCTCCTGAGTAGCAAATGCCTGCCAAATTTGAAAAACCGTGGAAGTCTCTGGGTCTTTGGGCTCGCCCGGTTCCAAGAGATTGGTCTTGATCTTGTTGATATGCTTTTTCAGTTTTTTCTCAGGCAGGAATAAGGGGATGGTATTGCCGTAGCTCTTGCTCATCTTGCGGCCATCCAGTCCCTGCAGAACAGCCACGTGGTCATCCACGACCGCCTCGGGTAGGGCAAAATGCTCACCATAGTGATGATTGAAGCGCTGAGCGATATCGCGGGCCATCTCAATATGCTGCACCTGGTCTTTACCCACCGGCACCTTGTTGGCATTGAACATCAATATGTCTGCAGCCATTAGGATCGGGTAGCTATAGAGACCCATGGTGACGCCAAAATCGGAGTCTTCGCCATCTGCACGGTTGGAATCCACGGCGGCCTTATAGGCATGGGCGCGATTCATCAAGCCTTTACCAGTCATACAGGTAAGCAGCCAGGTCAACTCGGGGATTTCATGGATATCCGACTGACGATAGAAAACCACATTATCTGTATTCAATCCTAGCGCCAGCCAGGTTGCCGCGATCTCCAAGGTGGACTGATGCACCTGTTCCGGGTCCTGGCACTTAATCAACGCGTGATAATCCGCCAGGAAATAAAAAGACTGGTTGTTCTCGTCCTGGCTTGCGGCGATGGCCGGGCGAATCGCACCAACATAGTTACCCAGATGGGGAGTACCGGTGGTCGTGATACCGGTCAATACGCGCTGTTTGCTCATAAATCCTTCGTTTTCCGTACTGAGTTCAGGCAATAGAGGAGGAATCATAACCTGTTCGCGCCCGAGGTTGTATCAGCCGAAGGCATCCACTTCCAGGCCTTGCTCCAGCCATACCGGAGTACGTATATCGCTGTCCCTAACGCCAAAACACCAGAGAACCCGACTTCAGCAGAAAACTTCCCGCGGTACTGACTGGCTGAAACCCAGAAGGCTCTGCGAAAGTGGTGCAACTTTCAAAACCGACCAGCTGGGCTGATAACTCACCGACTCCAGCGCCTTTCTATGTAGGACACCCCAATTCAACCTGTGCAACCTCACTGTGTGCCAATATGTCTACGTGTAAAGTCTCCCCCTTTCCTGTCATGCTGGTCTCCACTCCTAATAACCAAATTCCTTGCTCGTTCCGACTAAACCACAAAGAAAACGTCATTGGCGCAAAGTTAGCGCTAATTGGCCTTCAGGCCAATCGCAGCGGATAGCAATTATGAGGATACTATTCCTCAGGCAGTGATATTGATCAGATATCGTCCGGCGATGATGGAAGCCAAAAACCGCTGTCCAACCATGTCTCCAACACCAAAACTACATATAGAGGAAGCTTATGTATCAATTGTTTATTGGAAATAAAAACTACTCCTCCTGGTCTCTTAGACCTTGGTTGTTGATGCACCATTTGGAGATACCTTTTAATGAAAAGCTGGTTACCTTTGAGGAAGGCGGCAGTTGGGAAAAATTTCACGGCTTCTCTCCAACCGGACAAGTGCCCTGCCTGAAAACAGAAGACGTGACGATTTGGGATTCCCTAGCGATTACTGAGTACATTGCCGAAGACTTCCCGCAGGTCTGGCCGAGTGAGCGAGTAACTCGTGCCTGGTCACGCAGCGCTTCCGCAGAAATGCATTCTGGTTTTTCTGCGCTGAGAAATATCTGCCCAATGAACTGCGGCCTAAGCGTTGAGCTGCATGAAATTTCAGAGCCCCTGCAAAAAGATATCAAGCGAATTGATGAGTTATGGAATGAAGGTGTCCAGAGATTCGGCGGACCATTTTTGGCTGGCGAGGAATTTACCGCTGTCGACGCCTTCTTTGCTCCAGTAACAATTAGGGCCAAAAACTATCATTTACCTGTTAGCAAAACCGCGAAGCAGTATATTGAGCTGATTCACAATCTTCCTTCAATGCAAAAGTGGATAGCGGATGCGATTCAAGAACCCTGGAGGGAGACCGCTCATGAGGAGGAGGCACGGAGTTTTGGAACGATTGTGGCAGATTTACGCCAAAAATAGCCCTTACTGGCTTTTTTAATTAGATGCATCCGGCTCCCATAAAAATTACTGATTTTTAGTTCTGGAGCATAGTCATTCATACAGCATGCCCCGGTGCAGCCAAGTACAGCTGCATCGGCAACTGCTCTATGGCAGAATGTCTTACAAAAATTTGCTTTGTAAAACTCACTCTACTAGCAGGTAGAGGCAGCAGCCACAAGTACCAATAGCCGTAATGTTACACACCAAGCAAGAAGCACCTTTAAACTATGTTTTTGGATTTATTACAGATGCTTCACCTATTAAGCCCCTGAATTTTTCAGGCCTAGTACTAGAATGCCAATTCGATCAGGACAATTATCAGGATGATTTGTTTTCAAAGCTGGGTATCCAATTTCCATCTGAAATCACCCACGCTTATAAAAAACGCAAAGCCGAATTCCTTGCGGGCAGGTATTGTGCGCACCTTGCACTAAGTTATTTTGGGCTTATGAACACACCTATACCCATTGGCCCCAACCGAAGCCCTCTATGGCCCGCAGATATCTCAGGCTCTATCACCCATGCGGATAACCTTGCCATATGTGCCGTAAATAATAAGCCACAGGCCCTAGGCATTGATTATGAGCCGACAATCGCTATAAACACTGCGAATGAAATAAAAAGCCATATAATCAACCGAGCAGAGGAAGTCCTCCTTAGTGAAAGCGGGTTACCCTTCCGACAGTGGATGACCATTGCCTTTTCTACTAAAGAGAGCTTATTTAAGGCACTCTACCCTACTGTTAAGCAATACTTCGATTTTCTCGATGCCGAAATAGTGCATATTGACTGTAAAAACCACAAATTAATATTAACTATCAAGCGCGATCTGTGTACCGCTGTCAGTAAAGGGCAGCTGTTTTCAGGAACCTATAGGTCCCACAGGGAGGGCATTATTACACTGGTTGAATATCAGGAATTCTTGTAGGCGCTCTTGAACAAAAATCTGGAGCTTCTCGATTGTATCGAAGTTAATATCCAGCCCTTTCATAGGGCCCAAGATTACGTCGATAGATCAATAGCTTACGCTCAAAAGAACACACGCAGGCACCATGTTGGTTGAGAGCACGGGAACTAACATGCAGTAAACCTTGATCGGGGCGTGATTTGGATTTTCGCTTACCCAATACTTCCGACTCCAAATATAAAGTATCTCCAGCGTAAACCGCATCCACTTTGCAATTTACCATGCTCAAGTTGGCAACCACTTTACCAAATGTCCGGGTTGTCAAAGCCATTGCACTCAAAACAAAGGTCTCAGGCACTCTAACTCTGTCACCATAAACTCTACGAGCGTAGCGTTGGTCAGAATATCCAGGGCTCAAATCAAAAGAGTGGCGCGCATAGCGTAAGCAGCTAGCCTCAGAGAAAGTATGGCCTGGCCGGTGCTCGAATACCTGCCCTTCTTCGAAATCTTCAAAGTCAACGCCACAGGTTTCGATATAGGTATTTGGCTCAACCTCCCTGAGAAAATGCAACGAATCCTTCACAACTTTCTCCCAAGCAAAATAGTAATCAATAATTTTTTGCGGAAAATGGCAGATGTTCTCGCTTGTAAAGCAGCATGGTACAACGTATCTCACAAGTTTTTTGTTGTTTTTGATTGGAGCCGCTCAGTAAAATCTCAATCAGCCCGGACTCCGAATCTTTCAGATTGGCACCGACAAACAGCACTTCACTCTCGGCATATAAAGTATCACCTCCAAATACCGGAGCCAGCATATCAATACTACCCCACTCAACAATTCTCTTGCGACGGTAGTAAGTTTTCCAAATCATACCCATTAAACGCTGAACGATCAGAGTTGTATTAATGAGAGGTCTTTTAAATTCGGTGTGTTCGGCATAGTACTCGTCAAAATGAATCATCGCCTGGTTAAAAGTATTCACACACTCTTCGACATTATCTTGCTGACTGATCGTCACCCCCGGTCGGTGACGAAAAACCTGCCCCACCTTAAAATCCTCGAAATCCAAACCATAACGCTCTCGGTAGCGATTATTGCCAAGAAAAATATACGCGGGGAAACGATATCGATCCATAAGAGCCCTCTGCTTTAGGCATTAATACCAGTAGTCCTGCTTGAATTACTGCCTATCTACCAAGGTAACCAATTTTCTCGCCCGTTCTACCACTGGTAGATCCACCATGCGCCCATCAACCACCACTACACCACTGGGGTTCTCTTTAAACGCCTGCACGATTTTTCGCGCTCTTTGCACAGTTTCTTCTGTGGGGGAAAGCCCTTGGTGAACAGGGTCGATTTGCCTTGGATGCAAAACTATTTTTCCTCGAAAACCTAATGCGGCCACATTTTGGGTTTCCTGTAACAAACCCTCAAGATCCTCTAGATCCAGATATGGGCCATCCACAGCATCTATATTCGCGTATGCCGCAGCCTGTAGAATACGCCCCCTAGCATAACGCAAGGATTCCCAGCTTGTATCTGCCCCCACTTCTGCGCAAAAGTCTGCAAAACCAAAACCAATGGCCAGTACATTATCGGAACTAGCGATATCCAAACTGTTCTGCAGGCCTTTTGCCGATTCAACCAGCGGCAAAAGCCCGATTGATTGCTCAACTGGCGCCAGCAAGTCATTAAACCAAGTGATTTCTTCGGCAGATTCCACTTTGGGGAGAATTACAATATCTGGTTTTGGCCCCTGCCCCAACAGTAACAAAACATCTCTTAATCCCGCCTCTGATGACAATTGATTGATACGCAACGCTCTCAAGGACGATTGAGTGTCTGGAGGTGGAAAAAATTCTGCTACATTCTGTCGCGCCGCACTTTTAAACTCTGGGGCGACGGCATCCTCTAAATCTACGCAGGCTATATCTGCGCCACTCGTGAAGGCTTTTTGATACCTATCCGGTCGACTGGCAGGCACAAATAAAATACTGCGACAAAGAAAGCTCTTCTTTAAATGCATGGCAGTAGTATTCACTTATTGGACCCATTCCCCGACCGTTCTTGTACCCATGCATAGTAGCAGCCGACCTCCGCCTTAAAATAAAAGGTACATTAGATTTAGCAATAACCTTGCCTATGCAAAGAACCTTCCCGCTATACGCTTTTTATCTAACCTAAACTTGCACTCACCAATATAGAAATCACCGGGAATGTCACTCTATGCTCCCCCTAAAAGGCGTACGCGTAGTTGCTGTAGAGCAATATGGTGCCGGTCCTTTTGGCACACTCTATTTGGCCAATTTAGGTGCGGAAATCATCAAGGTGGAAGATGTCTCTCAGGGTGGTGATGTAGGCCGAACAGTTGGCCCTTACTTTGTAAAAGGCGAAGAGGAGGAGGAAAACAAGGATAACACCAGCTTATTTTTCCAAGGGTTTAACCACAATAAAAAAAGCCTGTCACTCAACCTTAGAACCAAGGAGGGACAGCAGATACTGCAAAAACTTATTGCCACTGCCGATGGAGTTAGCTGTAACCTTCGCGGCGATGTACCAGAAAAGCTCGGTATCACCTATCAAGCCTTAGAAAAAATTAATCCACGAATAGTGTGTGCCCACCTTACAGCCTATGGTAGGAGTGGAAGCAGGGCAGCCTGGCCCGGTTATGACTACCCCATGCAAGCAGAGGCTGGATATTTCAAATTAACAGGAGAACCCGACAGCCCCCCTACACGTTGTGGGCTCTCTTTGGTGGACTTATCTACGGGAGTGGCTATGGCTCTGGCCCTAGTATCCGGCATCCTCAGCGCCCGGGAAACGGGTCGCGGCCGCGATATAGATGTCAGTTTATTTGATAACGCGCTGTATAACCTCTGTTACGTCGCCATGTGGCAATTAAATGCCGGTCACAATCAACAGAGACCGCCTCGCTCTGCACACTTTTCCCTAACCCCGTGCCAGCTATACACCACCAAAGATGACTGGATTTACTTGATGTGCAATAAGGAAAAATTCTGGGTTGAGCTGTGCAATGCCGTAGGGCACTCAGAGCTGTGCCAAGACCCAAGATTTGTTGACTTTAAAGCGCGCTTAAAACACCGCGACAGCCTAACGACTGAGCTGGACAAAATTCTCTCAAAAAAAACTACAACAGAGTGGCTCAATATATTAACCGGGCGGGTACCTGCAGCTCCTATTTATGATGTAGAGCAAGCCCTGAATAATCCTTTTGTTACGGAAACCGGCAGAATTCGCTCCATGACTAGCGATGCGGGCAACGAGATCAAAATCCTGGCGCCATCAATACACTGTGGAGATGAAACGGTAGAATTCCGGCGAGCTCCACATATGGGGGAAGATAATGAGTCTATCTTACAAGAATTGGGTTACTCAGCCGAAGAGATCGGAAAATTCGCCAAACAAGGTATCATCTAGCCCAAATAGCTCAGCTTCCTCGGGATTATTTAAACACCTCGAGCAAGCTGGAAAAATTAGTCCTGAAACTCAAATGCCTCCGCTAGCAGCAGCTCTCGTAGGGACTGCCATTGATCTTGCGGTAAAGAAATAGACACTGTTACCTTGCTGGCATAATCCGCCTGGCCGCAACTGCCCTGATGACGGGCCACCAGAAAACGCAAGCGGGATTCCTGGGCAAAATCACAACATACAGAAGCCTGCTGTAACGGCACAAAGCTCTCCAAAGGCATAGCCTGTAAAGCAGCACCCACCGATCCCCGATAGGCACGCATCAGGCCGCCAACCCCTAATTTGGTTCCACCAAAATAGCGGGTCACTATAGCGCCCACATTGCCAACCCCCTGCTTGAGGAGCAGCTCAAGCATTGGGCGCCCTGCACTGCCGCCGGGCTCACCATCATCATCGGCTTGCATCATAGTGGGGTTGGCGGGATTGCCGATAATCAACGCCGTGCAGTGATGACTGGCATCTGGGTACTGCTGGCGAATTTGTTTGAGTTGATGCTGAAAAGCCGTTTTATCCGTTACTGGTCCCAACCAACAGATAAAACGGCTTTTCTTCTCTTCAGTCTCACTGACAACGGGAGATGAGGGAATCTGATAGGTCACCGGCAAATGCGTCCCAGTGCTGGCTTTTTAGTTTTTCGTAAAGTGGCTGAAGTTTAGTTTGCCACACCTTATCGTCCACGATGCCAACGTGTTTACAACGGATAGTGCCCTCGGCATCCACCAGGAAGGTTTCTGGAGCACCAAAGACTCCCAGGTCCAGGGCCAGGCGCCCGTCCCTGTCGGCAACGCTAAAGAGATAGGGATTGTGAAATTTATCCAGCCATTTTATGGCCGCTGAATCATCATCCTTGAGGTTAACACCAATAATAGGTACGCCCTGCTCTGCAAGGGCGTTGAGGTAGGGGTGCTCAACACGGCAGGCCACACACCAGGTGGCCCAAACATTGAGAAGGTGCGGCCCCTTGGGCAGGTCGCCTTTTTGCATGACTTGCTTGTTATCAGCAACCTTTTCCAGGGAAAACTCTGGCACTGGCTTATTCAGCAGCGCCGAAGGCATTTCCTGGGGATTCAAAAACAAACCACGCCAAAACAAAAGCGCCAGGGCCACAAAAATTATCAGGGGTAAAAAGAGTTTTAATCTCGACATTTAATTCTTCCCGAAACTTAGGCCGCCGCCAAATTACCGCTGAGAGATGCCTCGCGCGCCGCCTTAGCTTTGCGGTAACGCTTATCCGCCACGGCAATGCCACCACCAATAGCCATTAGCAAGGCACCCAACCAAATCCACACCACAAAGGCCTTGTACTGCAGGCGCACGGCCCAATCCCCACTGGGATTACTGCGGTCCAATGGCTCGCCGAGGGCAACGTAAATATCACGGAATAAGCCAGTATCAATTGCCGCTTCGGTCATCGTGTTGCCGCCAGAGAAATAATTGCGCTTCTGCGGATACAACTCTGCAACCGGTTTGCCATTCTTGCTAACGTGGATCACGCCCTCGAAAGCACGGTAATTTGGGCCTTGTGCCAGGCGTACTCCACCGAAATCAAAGTCGTAGCCAGCCACCTGATGGCTATCGCCAGCACCCATACGCAAATCTTCTTCCACGCTGTATACGGTCGTTAACACTACCCCCAGCACTGCCACCGCCAAGCCTACATGGGCAAGATGCATCCCGTAGTAACTGGCGCGCTGACGCTTAAGGCCGGCGACAAAAGATTTGGCATTGCGGGTTTTGGAAACGATATCTGCAAGACTCGCGCAAAATACCCAGGCACCAATAAAGAGGCCGAGTACCGCACCCCAGTGGTAATGGTCAAAGGCCAGAGGCCAAACCAGAGCCACCACCAGGGCTGCCAGGAATGGCAGGCGCCAGGCGCTGAGAAGCTTGTCCCAGCGGCTGTCTTTCCAGTTCGCACGCACCCCCATCCCCAGCAGCAGGCAAAGCACCACCATCAGGGGCACAAAGAACAGGTTGAAGAAGGGAGGACCAACACTGATTTTGCCCAGGCTCAAGGCATCTGCCACCAGCGGATATAAAGTGCCAGTCAGCACCATCGCCATAATCAAGATCAGCAGGATATTGTTACCGAGCAGGAAGGTCTCCAATGAGCGGAAGGAAAATACACTGCGAGCACTCACTGCTGGCGCGCGCAGCGCAAACAACAGCAGTGAGATCCCCACAACCACCGCCAGGAATCCGAGGATAAAGCTACCGCGCAACGGGTCAGTGGCGAAAGCATGCACAGAAGTAATCACCCCGGAGCGCACCAGGAAGGTACCCAGCAAGCTTAAACTGAATGCAAAAATTGCCAGCAGAATAGTCCAGCTTTTAAACAAGCCGCGCTTTTCCGTGACTGCCAATGAGTGCATTAGTGCGGTGCCCACCAACCAGGGCATCAGCGAGGCATTCTCCACGGGGTCCCAGAACCACCAACCGCCCCAGCCCAATTCATAATAGGCCCACCAGCTACCCAGAGCGATTCCAAGGGTGAGGAAAGCCCAGGCGACTACCGTCCAGGGTCTGGCCCAACGAGCCCAAACCGCATCCAAATGCCCGCCCAAGAGCGCAGCAATGGCGAAAGCGAAGGCGACAGAGAATCCCACGTAGCCCATATACAATAGAGGCGGATGGAAAATCATCCCTGGATCCTGCAGCAGCGGATTCAGGTCGGAACCCTCCATCGGCGGGAATGGCAAAGTGCGATCGAAGGGATTAGACGTCAATATAATAAAGAGGAAAAAGCCGATCAGTACCATACCCAGCACTGAAAGCACTCGCGCTAACAGCTCCGGCGGCAACTGGCGGCCAAATAGCGCCACAGCCGCAGCCCAACCTGCCTGGATCAACAGCCACAGCAGAATAGAGCCCTCGTGACCACCCCACACCGCGGTGACCTTATAGTAAATCGGGAGAATACTGTTGGAGTTCTGCGCTACATAGTTAACGGTGAAGTCACTCTGGATAAAAGCGACCGTCAGGCAGACATAAGCGATAAAAACAAACGCAAAGACGCCCAAGGCTAGTGGCCTGGCGGCCTCCATCCACAGGGGACGTGCACTATAACTGCCAGCTATTGGCAATATCGAAAGCGCAAGAGACAGCAGCAAGCCGACTACTAGCGCAAAATGGCCCAGTTCAGGGATCATATCTTCGCTCCATCGGTGCAGCCTTCGTGGGAAACCATACTTTCCGCAACTTCAGGAGGCGTGTAGTTTTCATCGTGCTTGGCTAGTACCTGATCGGCACGCAAGACGCCACTGGGCATCAGCTGCCCGCTAATCACTGCAGCTTCACCTTCTGCAAATAGGTCCGGCAGAATCTTATCGAACACGACCGCCAATTCCGCCTCACCATCGGTAATAACAAACTGAACATCCAGGCTGTCTTCCGCGCGCTGAACACTGCCCGGTACGACACAACCACCGGCGCGAATGCGCTTCTCAAAAGGCACCTCACCTGCGGCAAATGCGCTAGGAGCATAGAAATAATCCATATTTTCTCGCATCGCATAGGTGACAAAACCTACGGCGGCACTGGAAAGCGCGACCAGAACAAGTACCAGGATCAGACGTTGCTTGCGTACGGGATGCATTGTTTAGGTGAACTCCATAAGTTTTTGATCTTATCTGCCCGGCCGCAGTAGCCACCGGGCGAAAAACCCTATCGATTACCAGCTAGGCTGGCTCTTCCATATCTGCCTGCTGCGCCTTAGCCTTGCGCCGGCGCTGCGCAATGCGCTGCTGCTCAAGCAACTCCCGCTGTAAACGCCGCCGCGCCAACTGCGGATAGAGGGCTAAGGCTGCGAGGGCCGCAAAAGTAACAGCAAAAGAAATCCACACATAAATGCCGTGGCCATCCATCGCCAGAAAGTCTGCAAAATTGGCAAATTGAAACTGCACTTTACTTCTCCCCAGCTAATTCCTGCTGTACCCATTGGGTTTTCATCTCACGGCGTAGTATCAACGCGCGAGTATGCATAAGCAGGGTCCAGGCATAGGTACAATAGAAACCGATAATCATTACCAGCAGCGGGTAAAACATACTGGGATCGATACTGCTGGATTCTGTCAGGCGAATAGTTGCCGGCTGATGAAGGGTGAACCACCAGTCTACCGACTTGTAAATAATTGGGATATTCACCGTCCCGACCAGGGCTAATAGCGCACTGGCCTTGTCCGCCACCTGCTCGCGACTAACCGCTTGGGACAGCGCCATCACACCGATATAAAGAAACAGCAGGATCAACATCGAGGTAATCCTGGCATCCCAAACCCAGTAGGTGCCCCAGGTGGGCTTTCCCCAGACCGCGCCAGTAAAAAGGGATATAAAGGTGAGTACCGCGCCAATTGGAGCCGCTGCGCGCATCACCGCAAAGGAGAGTTTCATCTTCCAGATAAGGCCTATGGCGCCGCTGATCGCCATAATGTAATAGCCCGCCAGGGCCAGGAAGGCCGCCGGCACATGGATAAAGATAATACGGTAGCTATTGCCCTGCTTGGCATCCTCTGGGGCAAACCCCAGGCCCCATACCGAACCCGTCACCAACAAAACAACGCTGGCCAGTGCCAGCCAGGGCAACCACCCAGTGGTTTTTTGATAGAACCAACGCGGTGAACCCAAACGGTGAAACCATTGCCAAGCCAAGAAGACCTCCGAATCAATTATCCAGGCTGATACGTATTGCTCCCGCTGCCGCCAGTGGTGCCAGGGCTGCGGCAGCAGCCAACAGTGCGGCCAGAATCGCCAGCTGCGCGCTGTAGGCATAGCCATCTATTGCCGCCTGCACCGCGCCGGTGCCGAAGATTAGCACGGGCACATAGAGTGGCATAACAATTAACGCCAGCAACAACCCGGGGCGGCGCAGAGCCACAGTGAGCGCTGCACCTATGGCGCCGATCAGGCTAAGGCTCGCGGTCCCCAGAAACAGCGACACGAACAAACACAAATACCCTTCAGAGGGCAGATTCAACATTAACGCCAGGAGCGGAGATAAAAGTGCCAGTGGCAGGCCCGTTGCGACCCAATGCACCAGGGATTTAGCCAATACGGCAAAATACAGGGGCTGGGGCAACAGAGCTAACTGCTCCAAAGTGCCATCTTCAAAGTCTCCACGGAACAAACTCTCTTGAGAGAGCATGGTGGCAAGTAGCGCCATCACCCAAATCATTCCCGGCGCCATTTTCGCCAACAGTTCGGGCTCTGGTCCCACTCCCAATGGTAAGAGGGCGAGAACCGTTACAAAAAATAATAGTGGGTTGGCAATATCTGCTCGCTTGCGCAATGCCAGGAGCATTTCAATTTTAAAGAGCGCCACAAAACCTGGGGTAGCGCGTACTCCAACAGACTGTAATTGGACATCAGTTAAAGACATGCTCTCCCCCCAAATCGTTAAAAGATTCCTCAACTGCATAGTCAGACAAATCGACAAAGTCCAAGCCAGGCAGGTTGAGAGGCTGGTGGGAGGTCAGAAGGAGAGAGCCGCCACATGCAAGATGGTCAGCCATTTGTTTTTCCAATGCCGCAACACCGGTGATATCTAGAGCAGTCAGGGGCTCATCGAGAATCCACAGGCAGGGCGACAGGGGAAGAAAAAGTCGCGCCAGAGCCACTCGGCGGTTCTGGCCCGCCGATAAGCTGCTGCAAAGAGCACCCTCAAAGCCGAATAGATCAACCCTGTCCAGAGCCTCCATCGCCGAGGTCTCTGTAGCCCCATACCAAGTAAGATTCTCCAGAGGAGTAAGCCCCCCCCGAACCCCACCGCGGTGGCCGATATACAAAAGGGACTCACGCATAGCACGCAGTCCCTTGGGAAAGGGGCTATTGCGCCATAGAATCTTCCCATTGAAATCACTGGTGCTACCGATCAAGGTACGTAACAGTGTGGTCTTACCGGCACCATTACCTCCCTTGATCTGGATTGCCCCGCCGGCATCCAGGGAGAAATCAAGACCCTCAAACAAGCGTCGGCCATCTCGCTCACAGGCGAGATCGCGCACTTGCAATACAGCTGGGGACTTGGGAGTCACAGACATTGCTTGGATAAAACCGCTCTGACGAAAATCTGAACGGCATTATACCGGCACTTGTGCTAATTGCATGATATTCAACACCCCTGACCTCATTAACTTGATCTCAAACAAGAATCTTTAGGAATTCAGCGGGTTTTTATACGCCAGTATTGGCCCCGCACCCAAGCTCTGATATTTTCCTGAGGGTTGTGAGTTGGTACCCAGTACCACCCCTCATAGGGATTCGAGGGAGACTCAGCAGTCAACATCAACAGAAACTTTTGATGTAACCCGGTGCTGAATAGAGGCACCGGACCAGCCTGTAAGGACGCACAATAATGACTAGCCTTGCTGTGGATACCCGTCGCTGGCTCGATACCAGCGCCATAAGCGGTGACGATATCCTTCTCAATCGCCAACCCTTCCCATTTTTTGTTGCCCGTGATGTTTTAACCAAGGAGATGATGCCCTCCTTCCTGAAGGACTTTCCACACCTTAAGGGGGCCGGTTACCTCCCCTACGAGAAGCATGAATGTGGAGATTCCATCAATACCCTGATTGAGGAATTTACCCATCCAGAATTCGCCGATACGATCGGGAATAATCTAGGAATAGAAAAACTCTCCCAGTATCCAACCTATGTATCTATCAGCCGCACCCTGAAAAAGCGTCACGGCAGAATTCACACCGATGGCAAATCGAAAATTGCCACGGCCTTACTCTACCTCAATCCTGAGTGGACACTGGATGGCAACGGCTGCTTGCGCTTTCTAAAGCGCATTGACGACTTCGAAGATACCGTCGCCCCAGAAGTTCCCCCTTCTTACGGAACACTTGCTGCTTTTAAGCGCGCCGAGAATTCCTTCCATGGCCACCTCCCCTTTGAGGGACAGCGCCTGGTTATTCAAGTTGCCTGGCTGGTAAGCGCTGCCGATAAAGAACGCAAGGCCAAGCGAGGAAAGTTTTCTTACAAACTCAAGCAGTTGATGGGCTGGTTTGGCGGCAAGAAAAAAGAAGACAAGGAAGATACGGTTACACAAATGTAAATTGTTCTGGCCATTCATGTTTCACAGAGGGTTCTGGCCTATGGCCGGCACCCTCTTCCTACCCAACTCAAAAATTAATTCCCATTTTAAAAATCAACACCAGAGATGGTTGAGAAATACCAAAAACCCTCAGCGTAAGGCTCAATGACAGGTTGTTGGCCGCTTGATTTTTATCAATTGAAATAGACGAAAGAAGATAGGCGAGATACTTATAACGCGGATCCAGCTGGCTTCGATTAGCTGGTACTAATGCAAACCAAGCATTAACAAGAAAGTGTGCAAAGGCGAAAAATTTAATTGTGCGGTGAACCCTGTTAACGCTCTTATATCACCTACATCAACCCGGCAGACACCGCACTATCCTAAGACTATTGGTTAATTGTTTTTTAACTAGGCATCAAAGTCGTAATCCATTAATTCCCGACTTAAGCGTCTTTCCTCCAGTTTATCCTCAACCATGCGACGAGCATCCCGTGGCGGCTGAGATGTAGCTTGCCTTAGTACTTCATTTGCAATTTGTGGAATATCCACATCATCAAAAACCATGTGCTTTTCGTTTACGTTAACACCCATACGAAACTCCATAATCTTGATCCGTGAAAGCAGAAACGTCCTTATCGCACTTTACGGTGCATTGGCAGATTAGCGATGCCAAACAATCCTGGTCAAGCAGAAATTTACAAGACAACTATGACAGGTTTACTGCAGAATCTTTTAAAATTCCGTCATGCAAAATCATCCGCGAATTAACCCATTAAATGTTACAAAGCTAACAAGATAAGTTGAGAAAATTACCAAGAATTGCCGAAAGTGAAAGAGAAGAGAAACTGCGGGAAGTGCAGTAACCCTGTCACCGTCATGTTACTTCAAGTGACAAGGTTCAAATTTTTAGCGGCTTCTGGAAAAGTAAGGGGACATTCTCAGATAGACAGAGAAGATAAACACGACATGACATTTGTTCTCGTAACAGATAGAATGGCCGCCCTTCGCAACCAACTGCGATCTGCCCCCGTCGGTTAACAGGATAAACCACGGACCTCCTAAGTCCGGACTGGTGGTTCGAGTCCACCCGGGGGCGCCATTAATCACTCCCCCGCAACGCATCAGTTTTACTTCAGCACCTCTGTCAGCTTATGAAACCAGTGCTTTAGCTGAATGCATAAAAAGCGCCAGAAAAAGCCCCGCCAGAAGAAGACCACCCCAAAACATCCTAGCAGAGCGGTTTATATTCCTGCCTCGCTTCGCCTCTTCCCTCGCCGTCTTCGTCATAACTCAACTCCCTTTGTTACGCACTATCGGGCAACAATAGCAGCTCCTCCTTAAAACAGCACGCTTAGAGGCCTCCCCAAGCCCCTCTCCCAAACAAGCAGAGCCCGGGCTGAGCCGGGCTTGTATCACCTTAGTTAGCTGATAGGCGCTACTGTTTCTGCTTTTGCTTCTGCATATTATTGTTGCCGCTGCCATCATTAGTGCCATTGGGGGTTGTGCCTGGATTCGTAGTGCCATTCGGGCTGGTACCTGTATTATTGGTACCGCTACCACCCTGCATATTCATCATCTTATTATCAGACTTGTCCTTGCCGTGATGACGCCCCATTTTGTGCCATTCATCCTTAAACTTGGCCCAAAAAGACTCCTTCGGCGCTTTGGTACAAGCCGTAATAATCATCGGTGTCACCTTTTCAGTGCCATCGATATCCAACATGTCACCCTCTTCCTTACCACGCTTTGAGTAAGCTGAAGCCCAATACACCGCCTTTGGCTTAAATTCATCGTCAATAGCCAGGAAGTCGGCACAGGTCCAGTCCTTTGCTGGCTTCTTGGGGTGTTTGTCTGCCAGGGCAGCAGAAGCAGCAAGACTGGCAATTACCAAGGGAAGGATGTAATGCGTGCTTTTCACAATAAAATCTCCAAGGTTTTCAGGGGCATTACCCCGTGAATTGACAGCAGGTAATATGCAATCCGCTCGCTTCCCAGGAGCAGACCAAGCCGACACCGGCTGGTCACTTTGGGCTGTGCGCAATATAGCGAGTTACTACCTTACAGGCCTCACTCCAGCTCCATGACAGCGGAAACACTAGCCAAGGCACCTCGTGAAAGATTACCTGACCCAATGAAAGGATAGACGCTTTTTTCATTTTTTGGCGTGCCATTCAAAAAACCGTCGGAAAATTCTCTTGATCTCTCAGCTACCTATTAACTATCTCTGCTCCCTCCCAATCATTTCCCTCTTGCTCTTTCCCAAGTAGGGAAATTCCAATCCAGATAAACCAGATGATCTGACTTACGCCAAATATTTCCTTAAAAATTTCCTCTGGATAAATAGTGGCAACACCTGCAGTACCAACGAGCAGGCCAACTAGATTCAGGTATCTTGAAAACACTCCCGCTCGCAAAGCGACTGAACTTATTATGAGTACCCAGAGGCCACCCACCAACTCATTGCCACCCCCCAGGCTTTCAACCATCAGGTAAATCACACCCCAAGCTTCAAAGGCCTTATCCGGGCTGAGCTCCATCAATCCAATGGCATAGGCAAGCCCAATATTGGCAATCATACCGCTAGCAATCACCAATCCCACCCAGATTGCCCCAAACAACGACGCCAAAATGGTGGGTCCAGCATTTTTATTTTTTAACTCTTCATATAAACCTACTACCAAACACCCCAACAAAACAGCAAAGACTAAATATATCAATGTGTATACAATATTAAAAAGTAATTGGCTTTCCTCCAAAAACCTCATCTTTTCAGCAGGGCTTCCGGCGGACGGGAAAGCCCAAAATAAACCAAAAAATATAAAAGCAGCGATATAGATTAGCCCCATACCTATGGCCGAAACTCCTGCAATTCTATTCATGCCCCCTCCTCTAACTAAAAAAACTGATTTAAGGAATTACTTTACCAATTTATGATCCCTAACGGACCAAGAATATCTTCAATTATGCAGCCTTCAATAACCACTACCACAATCCCCAACGCACTAGAAGTTCAAGTAATCGCAGAACCTAGCCTTTTAGCCAAAGGTAGAAGGTGTCCCTTATCACTAGGCTGACATTAATGTCAGAATTCTTGGAGAACCACAAAGGGGCTTTTATTGATAGACGTAATACCACTCGGATACAGCAACCAGCTACTAGCAAAAAAATAGCCAACCGAGAGAGTAAATGGGATATTGGAAATTTAAAAATAAGAGAGGGGTTCTATAGCAAAACAAGCAACCTTGAAGCAATATAATTTGATTACAAATTATCACACGCAACATAAGAAATTATTTCATAGCAAGCCAGCAAAAAGTGGCTTGCTATGAAGGGTACCTCTCAATTTTTACTGAGCGAGCCTGTACTTTCTAGCAATAGCCCTGAACTGCTGCATATAAATGGTTCGAGCGGGCTGATAAGGAGGTAACCACTCATCAGGCCCTCGGCCATTCCGGATCAGGCCATGCCCTTTGCCAACCAACCAGGTGTTGGCCGGGTCTTCAGCAAAGACCCTACGTTGATTACTACTCCAGCCCCTACCGCCATGACGAAGAGCCCACGACTCAGGAACAACTGGCTCAACATCCAGATCGGAAGCCTGTTGGATAAACTTGCCGCTATAGGGATCCATCCACAAACCAGAGACCACCTTGCAGCCATCTCCTCCGCCCAGCCTGACTGGAGCCAGGGAAAGGCGGACTAACAACTTATGCCGATTGCTTTCACAATCCTCTGAGGCCTCCCCTTCTTTAGGCCCCACCAAATCGGATGGCGATTGCAATGTACCCTCATTGCAACCAACAATTACAAATATCAATACCATGCATACAAGACGTAAAAACATCAAAAAAAACCCGAAAAAGCAACAACACTTCTAAACGTTTATTCTAATATGTATACAAGCTTCTGATAAGCCAACCCTCCAACAAAACCTAAAGTTGCAGTTAAAATATTCCACCACCCTCCATTACCCCACCCAAAACACCCTTGATGTAGTTAATCCTTCCACCAAACTTAATTACCTCAACTTCCCTCTCAGATAAGTCATTCCTTAACCATATCGTTTTATTCCGGCTAAGGTTCTTAAGCTCCAAATACGTATTGTCACCAGTGAGGCTCGCAAGATCAAAAAACTGAAGCCTATCCCCCTCACCAAAAAACTGATAATCACTCTCATTCCCCATGGTCAATATCAATACTCCGTGATCAATAAGGTTTTTCCTATAGGGCAAAGTAACACTTTTAGCGATAACGCAACGAACACCTAAATAGCGCAAAGTAATTGCCGCATGTTCTCGTCCAGATCCATACCCCAAATTGTGCCCCGCTACAAGAAATAGATCCTCTTCAATTTCTCTCGCTCGCTCATAAAAGGAATTATCAATTCTGGAAAAGGTATGGCGACTCAATTCTGGGATATTTGACCACATTGGCAATACCTCAGCACCAGCGGGAATAATGTCATCCGTAGTGACATTGTCCTCTACTTTCAAAATAACCGGCCCATCAATCACGCTAAGCATCTTCTCCATAACTGGCAGCTTTTTAATGTTGGGCCCTTTTTTTAACTCCACTTTTACAGGAATTTCTTGCGGGGCCCCCATCAGCGGCCGCATATCCAATAATATTTCCGGCTCTTCATAAACGGGATATTCCATATCCATTTCTCTTGGGTCTGTAATTTTCCCAGTGAGCGCACTTACAGTAGCGGTTTCTGGGCTGCACAAATAAACCTGGTCCTCTTTGGTTCCTGAGCGGCCAGGGAAGTTGCGCGGTACCGTTCTGAGGCTATTATGACCACTCGCCGGGGCCTGCCCCATCCCAATACAACCACCACAACCGGTATCATGTAAGCTAGCACCCGCCCCAATTAACCTCTCGAGATCACCGCTCTGGATCAGACCATGTAACACTTGGCGCGAGGAGGGGTTTATATCGAAAGACATATTATCTGGCACATGACGACCACTCACTATTAATGCCGGTATAGAGAAGTCACGTAATCCCGGGTTTGCAGAAGACCCAATATAGCTCTGGGAGACTGGTCTGCCGCTAACTTCTTTAACTTTCACCACCTTATCTGGTCGCGAAGGGCAAGCAATCATTGGCTCAAGCTCGGACAGATCAATAAAGGCCTCTTCATCATAAGTAGCACCTTCATCAGCGCTCAGCTCCGTAAAATCTTCCTCTCTAGACTGCTGGCGAAGAAAAAACCTAACCTGATCATCAGCCGGGAAAACACTGGTTATAGCCCCCATCTCATGCCCCATATTGGCAATTACATGCCGATCCATAGCAGTTAGGTTTTTTAATCCGGGTCCGTGATATTCAACAATCTTATTCCAACAGCCACTTACGGTGTATCTACGTAAAAGCTCCAAGATAATATCTTTTGCACTTACCCATGACTGCAGATTACCCTCCAAATACACCCCTAAAACTTTCGGCATGACCAAGGTGAGTGGACACCCTATCATCGCCAAAGCAATCTCAATTCCCCCTGCGCCCATTGCCAGCATGGAAAGTGAACCTGCAGCACAGGTATGACTATCAGCTCCAAGCATTGTTTTGCCAGGAATTCCAAAACAAGACATATGTACAGGGTGACTAATTCCGTTTCCGGGGCGCGAATACCAAAGTCCAAATTTTCGACAGGCGCTCTCCAGGAAAACATGATCATCCCCATTTCTGTGATCTGCCTTCAGAAGGTTATGATCTACATACTGCGCACAAAGCTCAGCTTTTACAGATCTAGCCCCCAGAGCCTCAAGCTCTAGCATGACCAATGTACCCGTGGCATCCTCACTGAGAACCTGATCAATTTTGAGTTGCAAAACCTCCCCCGGAACCATTTGTCCACTAATCAAATGACTCTCAATCAACTTTTCAGCAAGATTTAACCTGCTCAAACCACCACCCGCTTTCGAGAAGACTAATTGGAAATAATAAAAGTACTCTAATTAGATATTAATCTGCTTGAATAGAAATCAGCAGTTTTGGAGAAAACCAAGTAAAAGGCGAACCTCTAATGATGTTTAAAAGATAAGCCCTGTGAAATTTTTTAAATTAAAATTACAAATATAACAACCCATTCAGCAACTATTATCTAGAATCAGAACCCAATAAATGGGCATTACAAGCACAAACTAATTTACAGCTTCACCCAATCAAAATAATCAGTATTCATCAACGAAATCAGAAATAGAAAACCATTGCAATACCGTCCTTAAATATTTATAACCATAAACTTATAAAAAAAGTCTCTACAAACCTCCACTTCCTAACTTAAGAAAAAAGATCATTATTCTATTTAACCTTAAGAAGAAGGCTTATAAAGAACCAAACCCCAAGAAGAACAAGCGTTCAACTGCTGACCAACAATCAGTTTGAAAGAGCCTGAAAATCAATGTTATAAAAAAAATTTTAGATAGGCTGACCAGCCAGTCAGCAAAGGGCAAAAAGAAAGAAGCCAACACAATCTCGGCATCCAAATCAATAGCCAAGTGCAACCCCTACATCCTCATCGAACATACAACCACTATTGTATACTTAGTCATACACAAGACATTCCTCTAACAGAAGTAGATTTCCGTTTATCCAGCCACTTAATGGTATCTGGATACACTTCTGCTACTATTGGCTGGAATAGTACAAAACTATCATTTGAGATCATAAGAAACTTCTTTACCCTAGATTTCCACACACATTTAACCAGTGTCTCAATTTTTAACTTAACGAGGATTTTTATATTGAAATATTTGCAGCTTACTAGCTTTACTCTGAAGCTACTTTTAATGGGATGTTCTTCAGAAAATTCTGGAGATCCTAGCCCTGGTGTAGGCTCAGATAAGGATAAACATGGATGTATAGCTTCAGCTGGCTACCTTTGGTGCGCAAAAACAAACGCGTGTGAACGCCCATGGGAGCTGGCAGAGAAGGCTGGTTTTCCAAACACCTCAGATGATTTTGAAGAGTATTGTGGTAAGTAAGAGTGACAGTAAAATATTCGCTGACCCTCAATGCCACGCCAAGACTTATTTCTTTAACCCCTCAAGCTACCAACCAAGACAAATACCTCTGCTGATGTAAGCAGGTGAGGTAACAAACCTGCTGTAGCCTCAAACATCTATTGGGAGTTTCACACTCACAGGGAATCGGCTTGTACTATTTACCAGCCTGCTCATTCTGGAACTGAGCCACCCAATGAATGATTGTGAGGCCAGACTAAACAAGCTACAGCGTCTGGAGGGTAGCACTCTGTATATTCCTGAATGATAGAATTGCTGTTGTACTGCATGTTCTTTACGGTCTCATAGCTATAATTCGAAAGAGGCTCTCCGCTAGTTGGCATCAGCTAAATTCTTACCCTTTTTTTGACTCAAAAAGTTCGGGATGCTTATTCTTCCAATTGTTGATTGTTTGCTGTGTTGCCTCAAAGAATTCGCCCAGCTCTTTGTCAGCCAGAACCAATTCAATGAGCTTTGTGGCCTGCTCAATCAACCGCTCCAACTTGCTATCAATGCGCTGGAGCCTGGTTTGAATGTCGCCCTTAAACTCAACCATGTGTTTTTGCCCCAGAACGTGCATAGCTGATTCATGCTGAATTGCCTGGGTGTTGGCGGTTATCCCTTTCTCAACATCAGAACCCTACATGAAAAAACCAGCCACCAATAAGATAATGCTGGCAATTTGGGTAATAATTATGCTTTTGCTAAGATGCCAACATTCTGCTGCTTGGGTCATAGGATTTACCAAGCAGAATTAATTTTCTACGAAATTTGATTGATAGAAGGTTTGCTTTGAGGGCAAAAGGGACTTTGATTATAGCCCTTTAAGTGCCCATATTTCGACATCCCTCGCTTTAAAAAAAGGTCCAAAATCTAAAAATTTATGTCCAAAACTTAAAACCAGCCAAGCGATATCCAAGTAGATTGTTCATGTTAGAGCAAGGTTATTTAGTTAGTATAAAAGTCTACTCATGCCACCTAGTGGTGCTTTTACAAGGAGAGTCACTATGCCATTCGCTGAACCATGGAGAAGATACTGTTCTGGAGACTTTTTTTATGGGTTTTCGGGAAGTAGAGCGAGGCTAATTCAACAGCTAACGCAAAGAACCATGCAGGATTTTGCCAGCAAAAACACGGTCGCATGGCTTGATCAATTACTAACCGGCACTGCTGTACACGATTGTCATTACTTAAATGAAGACTTTAATAATTTCTGTCGTAGTAAAGAGAAATATAAATGTGTTGTCTCAGATGATTCCAGTATAGAGCCACCCCAAACAGGGGAGGAATCTGAAGACAACAAAAGGTTCAGGAGAAAGAGTAAAGCTGGAATCGAGTTCTTAGTAAAACACCATCACTTCATACATTTTGCAATAGACTATGATATGGATTGGAATGCCGTAATTACCAAACCAGGACAAGGTGAAGGTTTGGTAGAAGCAAAATTTCCATTTGAAAGAAAAACAATGTATCAGTATGACTTCGGGAATGGTTTAAAAAACCGTGTAATTACATATGCAGAAATTAGATTTATCTATAGAAACAGGAATGACGCAGATTTCATGAAACGAATACAGTTTTGGTATCAAGATGCCGCTAACTCTGATAGCGCGTTCAGTCCTGAAGCCCCTCCTTGGGAAAGATACCCTGAAATCTGGGAAAACTATAAACCAAAAAGTGAAGCTTGATTAACTGATAACCCTTAAAAATCACTATTTATAGTTTGTCCGTCTGAGTACCATGCGTTTTATCATATGAACGCATGGCGCCCATTCCGAGCATGGCCGCTATCATCGAGAACAGCGCACCAGTTTCTAGCACTAGCGGTGGAGTCACCCCTGTAAGTATTGAACCCTTAGCACTGTAGAGGGCCCAGACCCAACACAGCAATGGATATAAAACAAACTGATAAGCGAAGGCCAAGCCCCCAACCCATCCAATCCAGGGACGCCAGCCAGCGACAAATATGCTTTTATGCCGGGCTTCGGCTTTGTTGACCTCCAGCTGTCCGAGAAGCAATTGAATTTGAGTATTTAGCTCTACCAAGCTGCCCCTTTGCTTGAGTTCCTTCAGCTTCTGTACTTCCCCAGCACATTTAACCGGGTCAGGCTAACTGCGCTCAATAGCCATTGCGCCTGCATCAAAAATTGCTGTTAGTGGATCGTAACTCCACTCTGTAAGGCTGGTGCGCTCGCCTGGCATAGATTCAAGGTCATCCAGGTGAAGGTATCGCCCTTTGAATACCCCCTTCTACTTTAACCCTATACCTGTGAAGTCTTCCTGTTGGGCTATTTGGATTAACCAGCAGGCTCTTCCTAAAGCCACCTGCACATCGACAGCCTGCCCGGCAGCATGAGTCATGGTGGCATTAACACGGGCGTTGTGTGCGGGGCAGCAGCAACCGGAATTAATGACTATTGGCTTGCCATGGCACTCCCTGACTTTAATCAGGCGATTGAGCGTTTCATCTTGAAATGGTTTTTGCCACAACAACAACAGGCGAACTCCGGCTCTGTGAAGTAGTTTTTTGGGGACATTGGCAGCCTCAAATTTTAGGCATAAAAAAACCGGCTGGGGGGCCGGCTTAAGAAAGGATGAACGGTCGCTGCATGAAAACCAGAGCAGCTATGGGTATAGTAACCCCCGCCAACATACACTGTCAATATATACAACTGTATATATACACAGCCACATGCACTGACTTAAGTTTCAACTCGCCAAACTGGAACAAAAAACCCCGCATTCAGGGAATTTCTGGACATTTAGCTAAGGAATTTCGTACTTATCCCAGTATGGGGCTTCTATATAGTTCTGACAAAGGGAGTGAGCGGTAAAAGCCAGTACCCCACCCTCTAAAAACGCCTCCAGCTGGAAACTAAAAGAGTGATTACCAATATCTGAAACAGAAACCTGGATGTCTAGCTCCTGCTCCCAGGTCACGGGGGTCAGAAACTCCAGATTGAATGCTCTCACTGGCGTCATAAAACCCAGCTGTTTCATTTTAGAAATAGCTGGCCCTTCAAGGAGTACTGCCATAGCATCATGAGTTGCCTCCAGAGCAAAGTCGGAATATCTTGGGGTATATACAATACCTGCGGGATCGCAATCGCCGAACAACACCTTGCGTTTAACGGTAATCATTTAACCAGTCCTTTAATTCTTATGCAGCGCAACGATTGTATGGCAAGGCATCGACTCTATTCCCGCCAAATAAGATAACTAAATCCATCAGGCTTTAGGCGGTATTTACTCGATATTTAACCACTAGTTATCGACAAAAGAGTCACTTCCGGTGGAACCAGGAATCGCACGGGAAAAATACTCGTCCCTACTCCTGGGCTTACATACAGATTTTTACCATCTTCATCGATGTGACCAATCGCATATCGCTGCCCGTAATGAGAGGGAACTATCGGGCGCCCAATAAATGGCAGGTAAACCTGTCCTCCGTGGGTATGCCCAGCAATAGTCAGTGAGATATGCTTCGGTAATTCGGGAAATATATCGGGATTGTGCGTGAAAGCCAAAATGCTCTCAGAACTATCAATGCCATCCATCGCTTGTGCAATATCATGCGGCCCCTCCCAAAAATCACTGATCCCCACCAGGCGTAATTTACAAGCGCCACTATTCAGCTTTGCTGATCGGTCTTCGAGTACCGTAATCCCTCGATCAGCGAATGCCTTCTCTACCCGCTTGGCATCAAACCACCAGTCGTGATTTCCCAACACTGCGAAAACGCCCATGGACGCTTTCAACTCCTCCAGTATCTCGGCAACCTCTTCGGGAGAAGCAAAAGAGCCACCTGCAACACCTTGAATAACAAAATCACCTGGTAACAAAATCAAATCAGGCAAACTCGCATTTACTTCATCAACTAACCACCGAAGGCTATCGGTCCCTTTATACGGGGGAAGGTTTCGGGAGCCCACATGTAAATCTGCAAGGATGGCCACCTTCTTGTTATTACAGGCTTCTGGCCAGGAGCCGATCGTTATCGCCTGCTCTCGGATTCTGAAACTATTTGGCTCCGCAAAGAAAGCCCATATAGCGATGATTAGTCCAATAATAAAAAGTATCGCGGAAATGATACGACGTTTTCTCAAGAAATATACTCACTCAATTACCCAAACCTGGAACACTTCAGGCTACAGTACAGTATCAACTATTTAGGGATACTCTGAAAAACCAGCCTTTATGGCTGTAAAACCAGACAATACACTCTCTGAAACGCTATATGGCCCTACTATTTCTCCGTTAACAGATCGTCAATAAAATCATTCATCCGTTTTAGGGCCCATTCGTTCCTGCCGTAATTGATACGCTCCAGCGCACCGTTATTCATGGAGCATTGAACACCCTCTCCTAGCTCAAAGTCCTCATTCAACACCGCTACAGTAATATCATGGTTACGCTGCCAATGATCCCGCATGGTATCCCGCAACTCAGTCGGAACCAGTGTGGTAATAGCGATGGCCGTTTTATCAACGGCCAGGGGCCTGAACTGCACCCAGTCAATATGCTGATGCTGAATCAGCAAGGCCGAGGTAGGAAACAATGAATACAGAGTATGACTGCATTCTCGCAGGGATTGTTGTTCGACAGGTTTCTCCACCACCGTAGCTAAAGCCTTGGTCGGCATTACCACCCGTAGATGAGGCCCCAGGACATCGATGACCGCAGTGTTGTTATAAAAATAAGGGCCAATACTCTCGCGGTGGGCATAGGAAAAATGGTAGGTTTCAATACCGCCTTCTGCCACTATTTTCCAGTTCGTGTTCCAAACCTTGCGATGTTGCGCAAACACAGAGAGCTGATCTAGCTGCAAGGCCGCTAGCGGCTGCGACACACCCTCCAGAGCTTCATCCAAGTCTGGAGCCGAAGCCCCATCAGGGCAAAGCCAAATGAACCCATGCTTTTCTTTAACAGGCAGTTCAAGCAGGCCATTGTCTGACTTATCAAGATCAGGAAAGCACTGCTGCTTACCAGGAACCGAGGCCAACCCGCCATCTGTAGTATATGACCAGGCATGATAGGGACAATTAATGCGTTTTGCCTGCCGGCTTTCTCCCTCCGCTAGTAGTGTGGCACCGCGATGACGACAGCTGTTGTGGAAGGCATGCCATTGGCCTGAAGCATCGCGACTGACAATCAAAGAGCCGAGTGGCGTCTCGACCGCTTTGAGGCTATTCGCTTCAATCAGTTCAGAAGTATGCACCAGAGGCCATGGCCAACGACGGTGAATCTGCGCCATCTCAAGTTCGAACACCTCTTTACTGCGGTATCGCCGTGTATCAGCGCTGGCCGTCTCATCCGCCAGGGTTGTCGTTTTATCTTGTATCAGTCCCCAGCATTGCTGGATAAGATCGAGCTCTGTTTGTCTGTCCATAATCTCCATCCCTTGCGTTATGGCAATCAAAACCTACCAACCGGTAAGTTTATTGACAGGCTACCTACCAATCGGTAAGGTGTCAAGCTGTCAACCCAGCCCATATTGAAGCTCAATGAAGACACGAGAAAAGTTACTGCTCAAGGCCGAAATTCTCTTTTCTGAGAGAGGTTTTTACGGAACCAGCATCAATGATGTCGCCGCAGAACTGACTATGAGCAAACAAGGGCTGCTCCACCACTTCCCCAGCAAAGAAAAACTCTATGCTGCGGTACTTGAATCCGCTGCTACCTATCTGGTTGAGAACCTGGACCCCAATATTGAGCATGAGCTAGCTCCCAGAGAACAGCTGTTGAAATTATTAAACGTACTGGCAGCACCCGACAAAAGAACCCACCGCGTTATTCTTCTTCTGATGCGAGAGCTGTTAGATAATAAAGAGCGCTCTGAACACGCCCATCAGTGGTTTCTAAAACCAGTTCTCGATCATCTAGAAGGACTGGTGAAAGCGGACCAGAAACTGGGACACTTTCAAGATATAAAGCCGCTTGCCTTTATCTACCAATTACTAGGGGCCGTTCAATATTTTTTGATATCTGAACCCACTTTGAAAAAGCTCTACCCTGCAAAAACCTTCAAGATGCTGAAAAAGCAGCACTTGATCGAACTGGAAAGATTGATCACGAGCGCTTACTAATGACGACAAAAGGCTATACTGCCTCTATGTAGGGTAAGGGCAAGAGAAGCAGCAGCCTATGCTAGGCGGTAACGCTGAGCTTCCCTCATTGCGATAACATTCTGAAGCGCTATCAGCATCTGATTGATAAGGGCTTATTTCCATCATCTAGACGTATGCAGAACTTTGCACCTTCTAAACCTGTAGAAATCGATATCATCAAAGAAAAGCTCATCTATTCGCTGGGTAAATTTGTGATTAACTGGAAAGGTCTTATTGCCCTTAACTCCACCTCATGACTAGCTTAATATCACCGTCCTCCCTATAAAAAATCAGGAGCATCTTAGGGAATTTTAATATAAGAGATCTTAGTCATGAATCTCAGTAGATTAGTTTGCCGAAAATTTAACCCTTCAAACCTGGGAATCTGTTTTAGCACAGAATTCGAGATCGCTAAGCACACGCATGACTTCACAGTTGCCTGCAGCTTCCAGGTCGATACATTGATTTCGTAATTACTTCAAACTTTATCGAAGTTGTACCTGCAGACCCATTTGATCCTCAATATGGGGGATATGTTCATCAACCAGCTTATTGATTTCCAGGCGGTTCTCAATTGGCTGCACTTTGAGTTCGAACAGATTTCGAGTATCTTCCTATAGTATGCCCAATGAACGGCAGTGGCGAATGCAGTGTAATTACTCTAAATGAGCTCCAGAATAAAGTTGTAAATTATCTCTGGTCCGCACAGGTTCCGACAACGAGTCCACCTGATCGTAGTAACGCACAGTCTCCACTTCGTAAGCGATCTTACCAGATCGTAGGTGAGAGTTGTATTTAGAGTACTGGGATAGCACCGCTGAATGCCTGGTCATGGAAGGCTTAAAGGGTTGCGCCATCAACAGATAAATATGACTACTCAACAGACGTCCGCCTTCTTGCGGGCAGCATCGCCATATCATGCGGCTGCGGCCATCCCAGCTTTCTCGAGTTGGATATTCCAGGGTAGCAGTGCCTCATAATCCTCAACGGATTGGCAGTGAGGAATCTGCTTAAGCACCTCCACATAATACTTGTATGGGTCAAGGCCGTGGTGTTTAGCAGTGCGAATCAAACTGAAGTGCAGGCACAGTGCTTTTGCGCCATTGACCGAGGATGCAAACAGGAAGTTCTTTCGAGCCATGACAAAGGGTTTGATTTCCTGTTCAGTCAAATTGTTGTCGATTTCTAAGCGACCATCGCTGAGGAATGCACATAGCCCATTCCAATACTTCAGGCAGTAATTCATTGCCTTGCCCAGCGGGGATTTAGGTAGCACCTGCGGATAGTGCTCATCCAGCCAGCACTTAAAGGCAGTCATAATCGGCCTGGACTCCTCTTGTCGCAAATTGTGTCGCTGCTTTATGGTCAGCTGATTCTCTTTGGCTTTCCTCTCAACCCGATAGAGCTTCTTATAAAACTGCATTGCCCGTTTTGCTAGCCCGTCCCCTTGCGCCGCCCTCGCTATGGGTTCAAATTTTCTCCGGGCATGTGCATTGCAGTGATTTGGGTTTACAGCTGTCTGTTCAAATAACAACTCAAAAAATGGATCAGCATCGCAATGTAGCGTGCCTCGAAAGCCGGCAAACCAGTCATTCACAAAATCTTTGTGATCAACGGCATTATATTCATAGAGGATCGCTTCCTTTCCTGGAGGACCACCTCGGAAACAGTAGGCATAAGATTTTCGGCTTGCTGGCCGGCCAGGTTCATTAAGAACCTGCAATGATGTGGCATCCAAAGCTCCAATATCGTAGCCAATGACGCCGTCTTTTAGCAAATTGATCAGTGGTTGTAGAGGCGTAGCACAATCGATAACAGTACGAGCCATGGTTTGACGTGGAAAGCTAAAGCCGGCACGGGTCTCAAACTGTTTTTCCAGGTGATAGAACGGCTGTCGATCATCAAGCTTGCTGGCTATGAGGTGGGCTAGAACGGATTCGGTAAACTTACCCTTGGGTAGGATATGCTTTGGCTTGGGAGCTATAACTATTTGGTCTGCACAGCCCTTGGGGCAGGCAACCTTCTCCCTCAACTCGACAATCACCTCATATACCGGGGGTATGTAGTTCAAGCGCTCATGGCGCTCGTAATCAACCAGATTCTTTTGGCAGCCACATGCACAGGTTTTATCCTGCTCTGAGACAGGAATTACCACCTCTATTCTTGGTAAGTGTTCGGCAAAGGACTTCTTTGTTTTTTTATGACGCTTGTGTGCCGCAATACTAACCACATCGTCCAGGTCTTTGTCGCCATCAGCATCATTTTCCTCTAAGGAACTTTCATCTCGAGCTTCTGAACTTTCGAATAGCAATCCCTGGGGATCATCAGGGTCTTCGTATCGCTCAGAGCGCCGACCAAAGAGAGAACGTTGCAGTTGTTTGAATTGAAACAATAGCTGATTGTAAGCCTTTTCAAACTGCTCGCACCGTTGGAGTGAGAGTTTGAGTTCACATGTAAGCTGTTCAACCTGGCACTGTAACGTATCATCGGTAGCCATTGGGTTTTCCGATGTTAATTTATGTGTGGATTATACCATGGGGTACTATTTTCCAGGCTCTATACGTATCAATAAAAGCGGGAAAAATAGAGTTTTTCTGGTTCTTCTTGCTGAGTAAAATCCAACCCGGAAAGCAGCCACTGTAGCTGTGAAATCGATAACTCTATTGCGTCATTTGAAATGCCAGGAAAGATAAACCTCGACTGTTCATTTCGCTTATACAGGAGCCAGAATCCATTATCTTCCCAGTAGAGCATACGAATTTTATCTGCCTTTTTATTGCGAAAGACAAAGAGATGACTGGATGTCGGATCTTTGTGTAACGTATCAGCCACTAGGAGTACGATGCCATCAATCTGCTTGCGAAAATCGATCGGCTGACGGTAAAACCAGACTTTGCTGTTAAACGGTAGCCACATCGTATTTACAGGTCCATAAGGCAAGGAATTTGTGCCAACAATACCGGGCTATTGATCACCAGCTTTATGCCATTTGGGAACTCCAATATACCTAGGTTTCCCGCAGAGGCTACAGAGGGCTTGATATCCACGGGAACAAAGCCTGGGGTATCAGACACCGAAGTTTGTTCGGATAGCTTGCGGTACCAGTAGAGGAACTGGCTGTAGTTTAGGCTGTGCTTACGAGTATAGGCGCGCTTGGATTGAGAGCTTTTCTCGTAGGCCCTGACATGACTTTGCCACTGCTGCTGATTCATGGGGCTTCCCTCCGAAGTTGATGGAGGGGGGATCATGCCAGTCAGTCAAAGCAAGTTAAATAATGTGGTTCATGTACCGCTTACCAAAGGGAAAGTCAAAGGTTTTCTACTTGCCAATATTGCACCACATTAACTTTTATTGCTTATTAAACTGCCAGCATAGGTTTACCGCTTGACATATTAACTTCGCCTCACATTAAATTTTACATCGCCGCCTAATCAAAAAATGGAGAGGACCAATGAGGGCCTACCCGATAATTTTTGCATTAATAATTAACTTATTTTCTTCAAGTAATACATTCGCCAATAAAAGCATGGATAACGTATTAGAGGATTCGAATTATAATTCGCTAAAATCCGTATCCGAACGTTCAATAGCCAATGAAGAGATTTTTCGCTCAGACTTAGTTCAACTCACAAATAGAGCGCAGTTTCAAGTAGAAGAATCTAACGCATCCATACAGGCAGATTTATCTGTTGATGGTCAATCAGTAAGATTTATTACAGAAAAATCTCAGAGTAACCCAGACTTTCTTAACATAACCATCAGGGTTGCTAGCGCGAACTACAACATAGAGTTAGATCTCGAAAACTCCGAGTATGTAGTGTCTGGTTATGGCTCAAAACTTGGTATTGAAGGAAAACTACTTATTGCCGCTATAGCTTGGAAAATGGAAGAGAATAACTGGCATATATCCGAAAACTTATACAAATCCAAATCATATAGGATCGCCAACTGGTTCTCTGAAATGCCAGCAGGAATGATCATGCATACTATTGATTCAAGAACCAAGCCAGAGAAGGGCGAACCAGACTCTAATAATAGACAATCCATTGTACCCCAAATATAAGTTTTGCCCTTTGACCTTACCTCCCAACTTCAGGGAAATCAGCTGAATCCTCACAACTGCCACCTTTAAGTCCGACAATACCTCTATACGAACTTGGTGATTCCCCGGCTATTCTTTAATCGCCAGGGTGGTAACAAAAAACTGCTGCTTCTGGATTATCACTGCAGTGCGGGTGTAGAGTTTGAACGCTATATCAGTTGCATTTCACAGGCCTTCCAGCGTGGAAGTATTCAGGATGGGCACCGACTTCTTGCTCCTGGCCTGCCACTAAGAGAACTAGCCTAAGCTCTTAGGCGGACTGTATAAGCGGGACCTTCTTTGATTTGTGGATCTCTACCAAATAAACCCTTTCAGCCTCTATATGAATGTTCAGTGCTATCTTCCGGCGTAACTCGTAGAGCGCTTTCTATTGCTTTTCCATGTACTCTACCTTTATTGCTTGACAACCTACATTGCCTAGCATGTCAGCGATTGGTATGCCACGAGAACAACAATTACCTAAATACTTGGCGCTGTCGCTTGCAGCCCCAATGCGCAATATACAGAGGGAATTACATTTATTTGTGGCATGAGCAATAAAAATTACTATGGTGAGGGATATGTAATGGCATCAACCTTAATATCTAGAAAATCTCGCAGCATACCTCGCAGACATAAAGTCGAAGGACCTACAGGTTATAAGCGCAACAGCATTTACCGAATGATTAAAGAGGGCAGCTATCCTCATCAGCGACAAATAGACCCAGAAGCCGTGGGCTGCAAAAGCCAGGAAATCAAGATTTAATAGCAGAACATAATGCTAGGTCGAAGCCGAGCTGCTCTCTATCTACGGCCATCATTGAATAATTGCCTGTTAAAGAGCAAAGCGGAGGCCTGACAGGAGACTGAAGATTCTTGAAACGAAAAAGCCCGGCATTAGCCGGGCTTTAAAATATGGCGGTGAGGGAGGGATTCGAACCCTCGATGCCTTTCGACATACACACTTTCCAGGCGTGCTCCTTCGGCCACTCGGACACCTCACCAAATTGTCACCCTCTGCGAGGGCAATCCTCCTTTCAGAGGAGCTCTCTCTTTAGCAAAATCTTCAAGGAAATCAGGAAGATAGCTGCTGTCTCATCGAGAGAGCGCGCACTTTACCCAAATGTTTCCGGTTGTGCAAGTACTAATTCGCTTTCCACTGTGAAAAAAAATCATCCACTTGTAAATCCGGTGCCTGGCGTGCCGCTTTATCGGGGGTTCCACAGTAGATAAACCCATCAATACGTTCATTTTCAGCCAAACCCAAGCCTTGGGCAACCTGGGGATTATGGGCTAATGGTCCGGTGCGCCAGTAAACACCCACCCCCTCGGCATAAGCGGCTGTGAGCATTGCCTGCACCGCCCCTGCTGTAGACATATGTTGCTCCAGATGGGGAACCTTGGGGTGTTCCTGTAACCGTGTAATTGCCACAATAATCAAGGGGGCGCGCAGGGGCATCGCCAAGGTGCGTTGACGCTGAGCTTCAGTTAGGGGAACACCTTCAGACTGCTCAGCCGCTTTTAGAAATATTTCCCCAAGGCGCTCGCGCTCTTGGCCCTCTACCATTAGAAACCGCCAGGGGCGTAGGCAGGCGTGATCCGCTGCACGCAGTGCTGCGCGAAAGATATTTTGCCGCTGCTGCTCATTGGGTGCAGGCTCGACCAGCTTGCCCGTTGAAACTCTATTATGCAGGGCGGTCAGGGCATCCATCGTTCTCTCCATTTACTGACTGAGCGCTGAGTGTACCCTAACCCATCTGCGCAGCGCATACGTACGCCCCACATAAAAACCCTGTACAGGCATCGGTTTTTTAGCAATCTGGCTTTTGTAGGAGTACACTTCGCCCAGTAAATCAATGCGCAACCACTTGCTCCCAGAACTTTCCGGGACCAATCTGTGGCCTGCCTGCGGTTTGTTTATTACTGCTTAACGGACAAAAAGATAACCACAAATGCAGGACCAGCTTGAGGGGAACAAAGGGCGAAATATCAGCCCGCATTACTCGACTTATTTTCGCTGCCTAATTCTTTTTGCGGCTGCGGGAACCCTGGTAACTGCAATCGAGTGGTCATCTTCTTGGCAACCGGACAAACTGCTCAATGTTGGTGCAGCGGCTTTTATGCTGGTTTATTGCACTTTTGCTCAATTCATACTCTACAGATCCCGCGATAAGAAGGCTTATAAAACCCGTCGCATCCTGAGATTTTCCGATACCGTATTGGTAGGCATTACCGTTGCCCTGGCTAATTTCAGCATGCTGCCATCTCTGTTATTCATTACGATGGTTCAACTCAATGCGCTTTCTCTGGGAGGGGGGCGCCAGTGGTTTGAGCACAACACCGGCCTTTTAGTCGGCGTGGTACTGGGTTACCTGATGCACAGGCCGGCATTATTGATTAACGCCGACCTCACCATAAGCACCATGAGCCTGATTGGTATCCTGGTCTACCTCTGTGCCTATGCCTTTTTTACTCACCGCCAGATTGGCAAGCTCAAGGAAGCCAACCACACCCTGGCAACAGAGCAGCGCGTAAGCAAGGTGCGCTCTTACAAACTCTCCAAGTATTTGCCACAACGCCTGTGGCGCTCCGTAACCACCGGCGATGAAGAAGCACTGACTACCCAGCGCAAGCTGCTTACGGTGTTCTTTTCCGATATCAAAGATTTCAGCCAGTTGACCGAAGAGCTCGAAGCGGAAACCTTTACCCTCCTACTCAACAACTACCTCTCGGAGATGGCCCGAATCGCAGGCCAGTATGGGGGCACCATCGACAAATTTATCGGCGATGCGGTGATGGTGGTCTTTGGGGATGATGAAAGTAAGGGCCCCAAATCCGACGCCCTGCGCTGTGTGGCTATGGCTTTGGCGATGCGCAAGCGGGTGAGGGAAATGAAGCAGGAGTGGTACAACAAAGGGATCTCACGCCCTTTGCAGGTGCGCATGGGCATTAACACTGGCTATTGCACCGTGGGTATCTTCGGCACAGCCAACTACCAGTCTTACACCGTAATGGGCACCCACGTGAACCTGGCTTCCCGCCTGGAAGGCGCAGCACAGCCGGGGGAAATCCTGATTAGCCATGAGACCTGGGCAATGATCAAGCACACTGTTATGTGCCGAGACAAAGGGCATATTACAGTGAAGGGCATCAGCACCCCGGTTAAAGTCTACCAAGTCACCGACTTGCGCAAGAATCTCGGCGGACAGCAGAGTTACCTGGAGGAGCACGCCCCAGGCTTTTCTATGCACCTAGACCTGGATAAAATTCGCAACTACGACAAGGTCAAGGTACTGCAATCCCTGGAAAAAGCCACAACCAGTCTTAAAAGCAAAGTGATTATCTAAGCTTAGCGACCCGTCACATTGTGGTATGCATTCTCATTGCCAGGTTCCCCATGATCCAGGCAGTCCCCAAGACAATAATCAGTAAAATCAGCGTTGAAAAAAGGATCAGAGCCAGGTTATCCCGCCCCTCCTTTTGCGTTGTCACATTCAAGAAGCATTTGAGTTGTACGGCCAATTGGGCCACCCCAAGCAAACCTACCAGTATGAGTACACTCTTGTATTCCTTACCCAGAGCCAGTACCGCCCAGAATGCAGCCAACGTAAACACAACCGACAGCACATACCCGGTAAGATAGGTGCGCAAATGTGCGGAAAAACCGGATTTTTCAGCCATAGACCCAGCCACCAAAATAAACTACTGAGAAAATCCCAACCCAAATCAAATCCAGGAAATGCCAGAACAGCGCCAACCGTAAAAAGCGCAACTTCACCAAATCAGTCATGCCCACTGTAAGTACCTGTGCGATCATGACCAGCATCCACAGGCAGCCAAAGCTTACATGTAAACCATGTAGGGGCACCAAACCAAAGAAGGCTGATAGATAGCCGCTGCGCTGGGGCGTCCCTCCCTTGGCTGCCATTTCAGAGAAATCGAGCAACTCAAGAGTTAAGAAGCCCAGCCCCAACAGTAAAGTCACCACCACCCAAAACAGGAAACTACCCTGGCTGCGCTGGTGCTTCATGGTGATAGTGGCTATCCCCACAGTGAGACTGCTGGTGAGTAGCAACATGGTCTGCGCAAAAAGGCTTCCGAAATCAAATAGCTCCCTGGGACCAGGGCCGCCTGCGGTCGCACCAATCATGGTGATATAGATAGCGAAAACGACCCCGAAAAAAATCAGGTCGCTCATCATAAAAACCCAGAATCCAAAGATCACCATATCAGGGTCTTTATGAATGGCTCCAGGGCTCTCTCTCATCCCCTTATTTAGCGCTGATGAATTCCCGTTCATCGGTAACTAATGCTCCAACTTAGCGTAGCCATGGTTTTGCGGAGTATTTTCCAGATCCCTGCCCACCGGTTCGGTATTTTTCACTAGCGTCAGCCATTTCTCCGTATCCTGCTGTACCTGGCTCGCCGGAATAATTTGCTCACTGTCCCAGCGGAAGGTAGAGGCGATTACCACAATGATAATGGCCAGAACAGAAATCAGGGCCAACCACCACATGTACCAGACCAATGCAAACATCAGGATGCCGCTCAGAGCGCATAGAATAAATCCCAAAGGGTTATTCTTGGGCATCTCTATATCCCGATAGACTTTTGGTGGTAAATAAGCACGCCCCTGCTCCTTAGCCTCATTAAATTCATCCCGGTCCGTTACCCTCGGCAGTTCCGCAAAATTGTAGGAAGGCGCAGGGGCTGGGATCGACCATTCCAGAGAGCGCCCATCCCAAGGGTCCCCCACAGGAACACGATCTTTCTTGCGATCTCGTAAACTGACCAGCAACTGCAATACCAGGCTGATCAATGCGCATAACACCACCATGGCCCCGATAAAAGCCACCACCATATAGGGTTTGAAAGTCAGATCCATATAGCTGAATGAGCGCCTTGGCATCCCCAGTAATCCTGCACCATAAAGGGGAAAGAAAGTGAGCATAAACCCGGCTACCCAAAGATATGCCGACCACTTACCCAAGCGCTCATCCAGGCGAAAACCAAACGCCTTGGGGAACCAGTAGTTATATCCGGCCAGCAAACCAAATAGCACTCCTGGAATTAGCACATTATGGAAGTGCGCCACCAAAAACAGGGTATTGTGTACTTGGAAATCCACCGTAGGGTTCGCCAGAATCACTCCAGACAAGCCACCGATCACGAATAAAATCAAAAATCCGATGGCGTAAATCATCGGAGTAGTAAAACGAATTCGCCCGCGATACATCGTCGCCATCCAATCGTAGACTTTGACCCCGGTTGGCACCGCGATCAGCATGGTGGCGATACCAAATACAATATTGATGGTAGGACTCTGCCCCATGGTAAAGAAGTGATGAAGCCACACGGTAAAACTCAATACGGCAATAGACATGGTGGCAATTACCAGTGACTTGTAGCCATATAGGCGCTTGGCGGAGTAAGTGGAGAACACCTCAGAAAAAATACCGTAGGCCGGCAGCACCAACAAATAGACCTCCGGGTGTCCGAACAGCCAAAATAAATTGGCATAGTTCATCATATTGCCACCGAGATCATTGGTGAAAAAGTGAAAATCCAAATAGCGGTCGAAACCGAGCATTAACGCCGCAACACTGAGTGGCGGCATAGCAAAAATCATCAGGATGGAGGAACACAATACCGTCCAGCAAAACATGGGCATACGGAAAAATTTCATGCCCGCAGCACGGCATTTTAAAATGGTGACGGTAAAGTTAATCCCCGTAAGAGTGGTACCGGCCCCGGAAAATACAATCGCCCACACCCAGTAGTCTGGTCCCACACCGGGATTAAAGTCCGCCCCCGTATAAGGCGGGTAAGCAGACCAGCCCCCAGTAGAGAATTCCCCCACCACCAGCGAGACCATCAACAGAATCCCAGAAGACACGGTGACCGCCAGGCTAATCTGGTTAAGTACTGGGAAAGCAACATCGCGAGCACCAATCTGTAATGGCATTACAAAGTTGACCAGACCCACAACAAAAGGCACGGCAACAAAGAAAATCATAATAGTGCCGTGGGTGCTAAATAGCTGAGCGAAGTGATCTGCGTAGAGGAAACCATCTGGGGCAGCAGCCTGCTGTGCCCGCATCACCATGCCTTCCAGCAGTCCTCTGGTCATCATCACCAGTGCAAAGACTATGTACATGATGCCAATTCTTTTATGGTCTGTGCTGGTCAGCCATTCAGACCATAAAGTGCCCCATACGCGAAACCAGGTCAGTAGAGCGAGGATGGCGATGGTGGCAAAAACAACAATGGCACCAGCGGTACTGGCCACCACTTCACTTACCGAAAAATCGGTAAACAGCTTGCTGAAAACGATAGAATCCCAGCCCAGCTTTCCCAGCCAGCCATAGTCGGTAATATTCATGGCTGCGCACCCTCTGTTTTATCCTCACCCTGACCAAACTTCACCGTGCCGGGTTGCTCTTCCATACTAAGGGGCTTGCCCGAGTGATATCGCATAACAATGCTTTGAAACAGCTCGGGATCGGCAATGGTAAAATAGAGGGCATTGCTGGGCATTTGAGGCGTGGCCAACTGCTTTTGCATCTCTTTGCGGGTACTTCTTTCAGCCAGGCGATTATAGGTCTGAGTATCCAGCTCAACCCCCCTGGCGCGGACCTGTGCCACCCAGGCCTGAAAATCCTCTTCACTCTTAATCAATACATCAAATTTCTGCTCGGTAAATCCCTTGCCGGTATATTGGGTGTTTTCACCCTGGGTTTTACCATTTTTAGTTGCAATAAAATTGAGTCGTGTGGTCATGCCCGGCATCACATAGATCTGCCCCGCTAACGCCGCAATCCAAAAAGACTGCATCACGGTATCGCTGGTTAAAATCATGGAGACCGGGGTGTGTACAGGAACAACCAGTTCACCTACTGTGGCAATTTTTAAGTCTGGGTAGATAAACAACCACTTCCAGTCCAGTCCCACCACTTGCACTTGGACAGGAGGAAATACGCCTTCTATTTCCTCATAGGGGTCCAGAGCAATGGTTGCGCGCCAAAGCATAAAAGAGAGAACAAAAATCACCATAAAGGGAACACCCCACATGACGACTTCCAAAGGGCCGTAAGACTCCCACTTGGGCGCATAAATACCTTTTCCCTTCTTACGGCGATACTTAAATAGAATGACTGGCACCAGAATAAACACGGGCAGCACCGCTACCATGGTAAGTGCTGTCGCCCAGAAAAAATGGGTTTTCTGTTCATGGGCAACGGGCCCCAAAGGCATCAGAAAACTTTCAGTGGCAGAGCTTGAAGAGGGAATCAAAAAAAGAAAAAGAAATGCGAAAAGAAGGCATACTAGCCAGAAGGATCGGTACTCAATACAACCCCAGTAGCGAACCCAGTATTGCACAAACCTGACAGGGGCCACGGTATTCCAATCCATTGCAATGCCTACCGACCTTAGGATTCAGCAGGCATTCCTATCAGATTACCCGCCACAAAAAATTCACCGTACACATAAACCACATCAGGTGCTCAGCACACTCTTCCGTACGGCTCTTCTCACCAGAATAGCTGAACAAATTATGTTTTAACTTCACCTACTCCGCAGTAGGAAATGGTTTGTGGTGACCAACTCCATGAAACGATGGCATCAGCGCCTAGAAAACACCATCCTTCATCATTTGTTGAATAACTGTTTCCACATATTCCAGGGCATCTCCCTCCCTGGGACGGCGAATTTCCCCCATCATATAGTTCGCCAGGAAACTTTCAGATTCCAGGGACCAATACACCTCTTCCGATGGTGCAAAATATAAACGGGTTTCGACAATGGCCACTTGAGAGTTGGAAACATTCCTGTTCAGTTGTTTAAAGCTGATCAACTGTGTCACCAATAGCGTGTCAAATTGATATTCAGCCAGGACATCAGCCAGCTCCCCCATCGTGGGAACCTTGCCATCGGCCGCAAAATCACTCCATGAGAGGGCATTCACGCCATAGCGGCCCAACTGCTCCACCCAAATACTCTCCACATAGATACCAACTATTGGGCGAGGAACCAAGGTAAAGGCCAGGACCAAAGTTTTTCCCAGCGAGCGCTCTGCAACCAGCGGCGAATGCCAAGTGTCAGTCACCACTGTTCTCGGTGAATTACAGGAGGTTAAAAAAACGCATAACAAAATAAAGCGCAACATTATTGATATCGCACATTTGAAACCACTAGAACGAGATGCGGCTGGTGAACTGGGTCCGCCAGACTGAACCATAGGCTCCATCTTTGTCCTCCCTGGTTCCATAAAGGGCCTCAACGCCAAACAGCCAATGCGGCGTCGGGGTCCAGGTCAGATTAATACTGCTGTATTGGGTTTGATAAAATGAGGAGCCCGGCTGGAAGTCCAGATTGTCCTGATGCACCAGCCCATAGGTTGCCACGGTATAGAGGCACGGGCTCCACCAGTGTTGATAAGCCAAATACCAACCGAGAGTTGGAATCGCCTCCAGCCGATTATTGACGAAGTCATAACTCGCGTCGGGGGGCTCATCATCCAGAAGGCTTCCATAGCCATAGCCATAGCTAAAGGAGTAGGAGGCAAAATCCGGCGCAAGCCTACCGGGCATATCAATCACGCCACTTAAATTGATACCCCATCCGGTATCCGAAACAGCAGACTGTGGTTCCCCACTGCCACGCAGGTCCCGCAGGATAAAACTGCCCTGAAAGTTAATGCGGTCTGTTTGGGAAATAACCGCTACCACAAAGTCCGGCCAGCGAGACACTTCCAGTGCATTCTGAAAAACCCGATCAGTTGGCCCATCTAGGGAGACCTGCAGGGTGAGAGTTGGATCATATTTACGGCTCCAACGTGCAACCGGACGCATGAGCGCTAACAGTGAGTTGGGGCCTTCGTAATCCAGGGTGTTTGGTGAGGCGGTTAAATTACTGAACGTGGACCAGTCGAGGCCCAGCCGTAAATCTCCGCCCAGCAAAATATCACTGACCTGGCCGTATGCTTTGCGCAGACGCAGCAAAGGCTCACTGACTGTCGGATCGCGAAGGAAATCCATAGAAAATTCATTTTCGATTAAACGACCGCCCCAGGGCGTTCTTGACTTGAGCACTAGTCTCGATACCTGAACGGAAACATTGGTCTGACCATCCTCACCCTCCGCTGCGGTTCTATTGCTGGTGACAATAGCACTGGTCGTGAACTCAGCCGGGCTGACAATGGCGCCGGTGTCATAGTTAGCATCCAGCTCGGCGAAGCCATTAATTTTTATTCGAGTGCGACTGCCGAGCACAGGGATAGACCCCGGCCAGTCGGTCGGTACACTGGAAATGATTTCTTCGATATCCGTCTGTTCCGGATGCTTTGGGTCTCCCCTGGCCCGAGGGGGCGGTAGGGAGCCAGGCGGGATATCTTTGCGTATGAGCTCTAATTGATCGCGCAAATCATCGAGCGCAACGCCATCCACAGGCTCACTGTATTCTCTCGATGGAGGAACTGACGGCATTGGTACTGCCGGAACTGGCGCAGCCGGGGAATTTTCTGGGGACCTCGCCCTGCGCAGCTCCTCCACCTGTTGCCGCAAAGCCTCTAGATCAGCCTTTTGCTGCCGGATTTGCGCTTCCTGTGCCTCGAGTTGGCGCTGCTGCGCCTCGATCACCTTCATCAATTGATCGGCTTCAACATAAACCTGGGCATTGGCGGGAGTGGAGGAAATAATTTGGATGAAAACCACAAGCACAGCGGGTAGCGCTGGAGACTGTGTTTGGATTTCCATATCTAGGGGGCCTATGGATCTGTGTAAATCATTGGCGATACACCAATTGCAGCTTATTTACTTTTTATCGAGCCAAGAAAAGTGAATAGCCACTAATGTAACTGTACAGGCCCATCGATAGGCTACATCCAATACACCTGCACCCAAAAAGCTATCCAGGAAAGCTTAGCCCAAGAGGGAACAGCGCCACTTGTGACACAAGATTTAAGGCAGGAGTGTTTTGATGCTGTGGGATTTGACGATATTGGCCACAGAAATACCTGAGACCAATATCACCAGTATTAGCAATAATTTACTGACGGGCGAAGCGCGGCGGTAGAGGCTTTTCAATGCGGGTGGAGCGCAGCGGGTTGATATCCAGCCCTCCCCTGCGGGTATAGCGGGCACAAACTGTTAACTCGGAAAAGTCCGCAAGGTTTTGCAGATCGCAAAAAATCCGCTCCACACAGTGTTCGTGAAAATCCTGGTGCTCACGGAAGGAAATAATATAAGCCAATAGCGCTTCGCGCTGCAGCATCGGCCCCTTGTATTCCACCATTACCGTCGCCCAATCCGGCTGGCCGGTAACCGGGCAATTACTGCGCAGCAAGTGGCTGTAGAGAGTTTCAGTAACCTCCACACCACTCTCTTCCAGCGCCAGCAGTGTCGAGTCCGGCTGGTATTGCTCTACGGCAATATCCAGCTGGTCGAGACAGAACCCTTGCGGCCTCTGCACATCCAGGGAGATATCTTCCACCGCCAGCAGGGTCACTTCCACAGCCATACCCACCGCAGCGCTTAGATCCCGCACCAGGGTATCCTGAACCAGCTGCCAGGAATCGAAGCGGCTTTGGTTAAAGGAGTTTAAGTACAATTTGAAGGACTTGGACTCCACCATACAAGGGCTTTCCGCGGGAAAGCTGAAGCGCGCCACCGCCACTTGGGGTTTGCCCCTGATATTGAGCCAGGAGAGCTCAAATCCCCACCACTCATCTTCCCCAAAAAATGGCAGGGCGCCAACGGACAGCCCCAGTTGGGCTCGGGAAATGGATCGCTGAATCGGGTGCAGTAGCTCTGGGTTATAGCTGGATTCGTAAACGGTTTCCCGACCCAGCGGGAGGTTCTGCCAATCTTCTCTACTCATACTCAACCTCAGTGCCTCAATCGCTTGCCGTGACTCATCAGGTAAAGTCCCCAGCTGGCGAGAAGCGCAATAAAAACCAAGACCCCAACAAATGCCCAGGCCACATTAATGTCGGAAACACCCAGGATTCCATAGCGAAAGGAGTTCACCATATAGAGAATCGGGTTCAATTTCGACAATCCTTGCCAAAAGGGCGACAACAGATCGATGGAGTAGAAAACACCACCCAGATAGGTAAGCGGGGTCAAAACAAAAGTGGGAATAATCGATATGGCGTCAAAGCTGTTGGCATAAATCGCATTGATAAAACCCGCCAGAGAGAATAGCGCCGATGTAAGAAACACAATAGCGATGGTGACTCCCAGGTGTTCGACTCTGAGAGAAGTAAAAAACATCGCTACTAGAGTGACAATCAGGCCTACAACCAAGCCACGCGCCACACCGCCCAGTACATAGCCAGCCATCACCGCCCAATTTGGCGTAGGCGAGACCAACAGCTCCTCAACGCTACGCTGAAACTTAGCACTGTAAAAAGAGGACACGACATTGCCATAGGAGTTGGTGATCACTGACATCATAATCAGCCCAGGCACCACAAACTCCATATAAGGGTATCCGCCCATTTCCCCGATACGGCTGCCAATAAGAGAGCCGAAAATCACAAAGTACAACGTCATGGTGATCACCGGCGGCACTAGGGTCTGTGGCCAGATGCGCATAAAGCGGCGCACCTCCCGGCGGAAAATGGTGCTGAAGGATATCCAGGTCAACTTACCGCTCACGAATCCAACCCCTCTTCTTTTTCCTCGGACAACATGGAAATAAACAATTCTTCCAGGCGGTTGGCACGGTTGCGCATACTGGTCACAGTAACGCCCTGGGCCTTGAGCTCGACAAAGACCTCTGTCAGTGACTGCCCTTTTTCTACAGTGATTTCCAGGGAATGATTATCCAACAGGCAGCATTTAAACCCCGTAAGCTCCGGTGCCTTACTTAGGTATTCGCTGCAGTCGAGAATAAATGTCTCGCGGTTGAGAGTCTTCAGCAGGGACTTGATAGAGGTATTCTCAACGATAACACCCTTATCGATAATGGCGATATTGCGGCACAGGCTCTCCGCCTCCTCCAGGTAATGGGTAGTGAGAATAATGGTGGTACCCCGAGCGTTAATTTCCTCCAGGAAGCTCCACATGGAGCGACGCAGCTCGATATCCACCCCAGCAGTAGGCTCATCCAGAATCAGTAGTTTTGGCTCGTGAATCAGCGCCCGTGCAATCATCAGGCGGCGCTTCATCCCCCCAGACAGCATACGCGCCTGGGTGTGTCGCTTGTCCCAAAGTCCCAACTGCTTCAGATATTGCTCTGTGCGCTCCTCTGCCAACTTGCGCGGCATTCCATAGAATCCCCCCTGAGTAGCCACAATATCGAAGACTTTTTCAAACTGACTGAAATTGAACTCCTGCGGCACCACGCCTAAAAGACGCTTGGCAGCGGCAAAATCACTGTCGATATCGACACCAAAAATCGACACGCTACCGGCAGTCTTGCGCACCAATGAGCAGATAATGCCAATAGTAGTGGACTTACCTGCACCATTGGGGCCCAGCAGAGCAAAGAAGTCCCCCGGCTGCACTTCGAAGCTGATCCCTTTCAGGGCCTGGAAGCCGCCTTCGTAGGTTTTTTGCAGGTTATGGATAGATAGCGCGGCGGTCATTGTGAATTCCTATGCTGAAGGCGCCATTCAACGTGCTTGCCCGAATAATTTCAACCGGCGGAAACACAGGGAAGCCCAAAGCCGCGGAGGCGGAATTCCAGGCGCACAGTCGCACTCCGGCAATACCAGTGCAAGTAATAAACTTAGAAGCAATATATCGGAAAATAAAAAAGCCGCTCGATTGAGCGGCTTTTTTATTTTGGAGCGGGAAACCGGGTTCGAACCGGCGACCTCAACCTTGGCAAGGTTGCGCTCTACCAACTGAGCTATTCCCGCGTTTTGTGTTGGCCCGGCAGCATTGCTGCCGGGCCGTATTGGCATCCCCAAGGGGAGTCGAACCCCTGTTACCGCCGTGAAAGGGCGGTGTCCTAGGCCTCTAGACGATGGGGACAGAAACTTTGCACTACAACCTCTTCGGTCCCGTGCTGCCACGCTGTCCATGGCTTTGCCACCTCGCGGTGACTTTACTTTTGAATGGGGCCAAAGATCCATCCAAAAATAAAATTGGAGCGGGAAACCGGGTTCGAACCGGCGACCTCAACCTTGGCAAGGTTGCGCTCTACCAACTGAGCTATTCCCGCAATTTGACCCGGTAGCATTGCTACCGGGTCGTATTGGCATCCCCAAGGGGAGTCGAACCCCTGTTACCGCCGTGAAAGGGCGGTGTCCTAGGCCTCTAGACGATGGGGACAGAAACTTGCACTTCGACCTTACGGTCCGGTGCTGCCATGCTGTCCATGGCAATGCCACTGATTTCTCGGTGGCGTGCTTTGTGAGCTGACTAGAGATCATCTCGCAAAGCGGAAACTTGGAGCGGGAAACCGGGTTCGAACCGGCGACCTCAACCTTGGCAAGGTTGCGCTCTACCAACTGAGCTATTCCCGCGTGGCATCCCCAAGGGGAGTCGAACCCCTGTTACCGCCGTGAAAGGGCGGTGTCCTAGGCCTCTAGACGATGGGGACCCAGAAACCTTCTGTCGTTTCGCTGCGTTTTAAAGTGTAGCTCTGCGTCAGAAGTGGGGCGCATTCTATGTACCGTTCGGGATACTGTCAACACCCGAATTGAATTTTTTTTCTTTTATTGTCAGATACTTACCTAACACTGCCGGTTGCGGGAAGATAATTTAGGCGTCAGAGGGCTCTCCGTACTGCTCGCTGAGTACACGCAGGTGCAGCTCCTCAATAAACTCACGAATACGCTTTGCGTTGGCCCCTAGGTCACTGACTCCCACACGGGAACTGGAACGCACGTCCACCCGCGAGCCACCATCATCTTCCGGCCGTACTCGCACCACTATGTCGTCGGTAAAGCCTAACAACAGGGTTCGGTCGGTTGCCTCGATATGCCCCTTCTCTGGTTCGTAAGACACAATCTTCCAGCCCAGTTTCTTGGCAACCTCCGCCGCCAGCTCAGTGGTGCGGGCTACAGACATATGGACATGCAGTGGATAGATGTCGGAATAGATATCGGTTTCACGCTGCTGGCTCGCCACAGGCTCGCCGCCGTATGCGGCACTATTGTCCCAAGGCTTACGCAAGTCGAGGACTGCTTGGTATGCCGGGGGGTTGCGGGTATCGGTAGTGATATCGTGGATTTTTGGCGCATTGAAATTATCTTTGCCCACCGTAATGAGGGGCACAGCTACTGGCAGCAGTCCCAGCAACGCAGCCCAGAGGGCATTGCTGCGCGCCTGAGGCCTATGATTGCGCGACCCCCAGACAAACACCAGTAAACTCACCAGTGCGACAATCAGTGCCGCCCCACCCGCGTAGGTAAATATCATGAAGACCAATTCGAAGCGCAGCAATCCGAACCGCAGTGCCAAGCCTGCGAGCACAATAATCCCGAGTAGCCCCCACTGCACCCTGAGTAGCCAGCGACTCCAGTGTACTCTCCTCACTTGCCCTCCTCTTCGCCGTCTTCTTCGTTGAACTCCTGATCCAGCCTCACCGACAAGGAATTAACACAGTATCGAAGGCCGGTTTCAGTAGGCCCATCATCGAACACATGCCCTAGATGACTGTCGCATTGACTGCAGCGAATCTCGATACGTTCCATACCAAAACTATTATCGGCTAGCTCTCGAATAATCCCCACGCTAAATTCCTCATCGAAGCTGGGCCAGCCACAGTAGCTCTGGAATTTTGCTCCCGCATCAAACAAAACCTCGCCACAACAGCGGCAGCGGTAGAGACCTTTGTCAAAAACATCCCAATATTCCCCGCTAAATGGCGCTTCTGTCCCCCCTTTGCGACAGACCTCAAACTCCTCATCTGTCAGCTGATCTCGCCAGTAGTTATCGTCTTTTGCTTTTGCCATACTGTCTCGTTCCGTTTTAATCGTTCTCGCAGGAGCGGTAACCGCCGCCAGTGGACATCCCGCCTATCGCGCAGCTCGCTCGCGGCTGAGGCTGCTCCTGCCAAGCTACAGGGCTGCCGCACCAACATGAAGGACATCCATAAATCTGAAAAACTGCACGGCGTCTGCTATGAGATTCGCGGCCCGGTGATGGAGCAAGCCCATCGCATGGAGGAGGAAGGCCACCGTATCCTCAAGCTGAATATCGGCAACCCCGCCCCCTTCGGCTTTAACGCCCCCGATGAAATCATCCAGGATGTCATCCACAATCTCTCCCAGGCCCAGGGCTATGTGGAGTCCAAGGGACTATTCGCCGCGCGCAAAGCTATTATGCAGGAGTGCCAGACCCTGGGTATCCAGGGAGTTGAAATTGATGACATCTATCTGGGCAACGGTGTCTCCGAGTTAATCTCCATGGCCACCCAGGCACTGCTCAACAATGGCGATGAGCTGCTGCTGCCCATGCCCAACTACCCCCTATGGATGGCTGCTACCAATCTCGCTGGTGCCAACCCGGTACTCTACCGCTGTGACGAGGAATCCGGCTGGCTGCCCGATATTGAGGACATAAAAGCAAAAATCACGCCTCGCACCCGCGGCATTGTCGTGATCAACCCCAACAACCCCACCGGGGCTATTTATCCCAAGGCTTTGCTGGAAGAGATTGTAGAGGTGGCGCGCAGCCACAATCTGGTGATTTTTGCCGATGAAATCTATAGCAAGATCCTTTATGACGACGCGGAGTTCACCCCCATGGCCAAACTGGCCCCGGATGTGCTCTGCCTGAGCTTCAATGGCTTGTCCAAATCGTACCGCTTGGCCGGCTTCCGCTCCGGGTGGATGATCATCAGCGGGATCAAGCATCGCGCCAAAGGCTTTATTGAAGGGATGGAAATACTCGCCTCTATGCGCCTGTGCGGCAATGTACCGGCCATGTATGCCGTGCAAACCGCACTGGGGGGCTATCAGAGTATTAACGACTTGATACTGCCCGGCGGCCGCTTGCGCCAGCAACGCGATCTGGCCTACCGCATGCTCAACGACATTCCCGGTGTCAGCTGTGTCAAACCTAGTGGTGCCATCTACCTGTTCCCCAGGCTGCACCTGGACCACCACAAAATCGATAGTGATGAACAGCTGGTATTGGAATTCCTGCGCCAGGAAAAAATCCTGTTGGTACAGGGCAGCGCTTTCCATTGGGACGCGCCCGATCACCTGCGTATTGTCTTTCTGCCCCGCGCCGACGACCTTTCCCACGCAATTGAGCGGTTGGGTTACTTTTTGGAGCGATATACCCGCTGATGTTGGACGATTTACATATCCATGACTTTTATCGCGATGCCGGCAGAATTCTGCTGGCACTGTTTGGCCAGTTCCCCCTGCCCTCCACCATTTACGTAGAGGACATTGCCGGGCCAGACACCCCCGACGAATTCGGCCTGCACTCACCACGGCACCTGGCGTGCCTGGGTGCCCTCAGCTGGTTAAAACAGAGCGGTTACATTCACTTCTCCCAGCTGGTGCGCCAGGAAGCTGCGGAGGAAGTGGTACTGAGCCACCGGGGATTTCTGCTGTTAATCAACAAGGAAGAAAATTCTGGCCAGAGTAACGCACAGCTGCTCAACAGCGCCGTGCGCGATAGTTCCTCTGCAAAGTTACAGGCGCTGGTGGAGCGCCTGATGCGGGAGTTTGCCGCACTGTAAATAGAGTGGTTTGGGCATCACCGCTATTTAGTATCGCTAACTCTGACGACGATATTTAACGTGCAGCATTTTTAGGGCGGCATCCGGGTCCCGATCGGGGAAATCCGGGTTTTGCGCTAGCCGCTCTACCACTTCATAGCCGCTATCGGCACCGAGTATCAACTCGCGAAAGTGCGCTTCGCTGTGGCGCGGGGAGTTGATCACCATCAGCAGGTCTGCCTCATCCGCGAGGCAGGCAGGCAGTTGTTGCAGCAGTTTTTCGTAGTTGTGACTCACATCGAAGCGGCCTTTCTGGCGTGTGGGTGGGTCTACGATAGCGAGATCAAAGGGCCCCCGGCGATCGAAGCGCTTGAACTGGCGCAGCGCATCGAATTGTAAAAATTGAATGCCCCGCAGGGACAGGCCATTCACCTCGTGGTTTTCTCGGCCGCGATTCAAAACGCCCCGATTCACATCCACATTGACGATCTCAATATCCCCAGCGGCTCGAGCCACGGCAGAAAAAGCACAGGTAAACGCGAACAAATTCAGCATCTTCACCGATTCGCGCTCCGAGCGCTCCCGCACCTGCGCTTCAAGCCAGGCGCGGCCGGGTTCGATATCCAGAAAGAAGCCAACATTCTGACGATCAAAGGTCAGCGGAAACTGCAGACCGTTGCGCTGTGCCACTGGTGCGGCCACCGATTCGCCACACAACCACTCCAATGGTGCACCGGGGAGATAGCGACGCTGCGCGGCCACCCCCTGATAACCGTATGATTCGGCCATCTGCCAGAGCTTCTCGCACAACTCCCCTTCCCCCTCGTACTCCTCAAAAAAAGTAACCAGTAATGCAGGGGAAAAACTATCGACACAAACCTGCTCCAGGCCTGTAAAACAGCGACCACGCCCGTGAAACAAACGCCGGCTGTCACCGCCGCCCTGAACTAACTTGGGCTCTACTTGCTGCAGCAACACTTGCCAATCGGTAGACACTCAGACTTCTCCATTGCTTAGGGGGTAGAGGATCGCATCGCGGTAGCCGGTTACCACACGGATAAAGCCGCTCCACTGCCGATCCAGTTCGGGGTCACCACTATCCACTAACAGGGGGCGCCCGCCGAGTTCGGTTATTTTGGTTTTGGTGGCGACAACCACCAGGTTTTCACGACCCACTTGGCTTAGGACTCTGGGGGAGAATTGCTGGTTACCGCGGCCGACCAGATGGCCCTGGCCTCCGATGGCAGTGAGAATAATTTTTACCTGACCATTTTTTTTCACACTCTTGTGTGCGGCAATCGCTGCCTCAATCTGCGGCGCGCTCACATCTTTTTGCAAGAGGGCGCCATCACAGAGCAGGTCCACCCCCAGCAGGGTGCCGTCACACCCCAATTCACTCAAGACAGCTAAGGTAGTTGAACCGGGACCGACGATATACAAGGTATCCGGCTCTAGTTCCTCGACAATCTCCGCGGCGATATCCGCCACAGCCAGCTCTTCCACCTCGCGCCCGGCGTTCTTTACTGCCTGCAGGAAGTAGCCCTCCTGGGGCACCAGCAGCTCGCCGTAGTGGCGAGTGCTCACCCGCCCCTGTCGGAAGCTATTTTCATCGATATCACGCACCTCGCGCTCACACAAATCCACCAGCTCACCGGCCAGTAATTTACGCAAAACTTCTCCACCGGCCTTGGGGGAAATCGCGAAACAAGCGGAGTGCATTTTGACACCGGCGGGAATACCCAGTACTGGAAAGTGATCACCCAGGACGTTGGTCATATTGCGCGCAGTGCCGTCACCGCCAATAAAGACGATCAGGTCGGCACCGGCGTCGCGGATCGCCATTGCCGCTCTCTCGGTGTCCTCGGGGTTTGATGGGGTGGACTCGGCTGCACCCACCTCACGCACGGCAAAGCCCAGTGCACTAGCCGTATCCGCCCCCATATCACCGGCAAAACACAAAAACTCCAGCTGCTGCCGAAACGGTAGCAAGGCCTCCAGGGCAATCGCGGCGCGCTTGTGGGATTGCGGCTCAATACCAGCCGCCAGGGCCTGCGCCACTGTCTCGGCTCCATCGCTGCCCTTAAGCCCCGCTGGGCCGCCAACACCGGCCCAAGGATTGATAATCAAACCCAGTTTCTTAACTTGTTTTTCTAATCGCACATGAGCCCCAGTACTGCCAACTCTTCTCTCTCTTTTTTACCCAGGGCCTGCGCTGCGGCGCGGTAATGGGAAAACTCCAAACGCTCGGGATATTCACGGCGCAGGCGGTCGAAAGCCTTGGCCATAGGTTCTATCCCTCGAGCCGCTTCGCGCAGGCGCGCATCATCTTCGCGTGGGTCGTACATTTGCAATAACAAATTCGCTATTGGCGCCGCCCCACTAATCACCGGCTCAAGTTGCCTTCTAGAGGCTTCAGCTTGCGTATCGCAGGTGGCGCCAATGTTTTCTGGCTGGGCCAGATCCAGCGCATTGGAGAGCGCCTCGCGAATTATACGGGTGCCTGTGAGCTTGCCATCCAGGCTGTACCCGGCAATATGCGGGCTACCCAGGTCCACCAATTCCAACAGTTCAGTGCTGATTCCCGGCTCTCCCTCCCAGACATCCAGCACCGTCTTAAAACGCTTTGCCCGCTGTAACTCCTGTAATAACGCGCGATTGTCCACCACCGCACCGCGACCGGCACTAATCAAAACAGCGCCGTCGCGAATCTGTGCCAAATGCTCAGCACCGATCATATGCAAACTGGGGAAGGGCCCATCTTTAACCAGGGGGGCGTGCAGGCACACAATGTCCTGACTCAGTACTTGCTCAAGGGGGGCAAAGTCGGGGTTATCTGGCAGCCAGGGGTCGTAGACAGCACAGCTCGCACCCAGGGCATGCAAGCGCTTCTGCAGCAGCCCTCCCACATTGCCACAACCGACAATGCCAAAGCTGCGCCCACGCCAGTCCACCTCCAGGGCGGCCAAAGTACAAAATACATATTCAACCACGGAGTTGGCATTGCAGCCCGGCGCGGCGCTCCAGTAAATACCATTGCGCTCCATCCAATCGGTATCCAGATGATCGGTGCCAATGGTACAGCTGCCCACGAAACGTACCGGTGTGCCTTCCAGCAGACTCTGATTCACTCGTGTGACGGAGCGCACCAGTAGGATATCGGCATCAATCAATTGCTCGCGCGTCAGTGTGCGGCCCGGATAGCGTACCAGCGTACCCAGATCGCCAAAATATTGCTCCAGTGCCGGTATATTCTCATCGGCAACAATCTTGAGGCCAACGCCCTGTGCGTGGCTTTCACTCATGTAGATTCTCCTTCAGCGCTCACCAGTGTGCGCTCCATTTTTCCTGCCAGCCCGCCGATCCCGAACTCCTTGGCCAGAGCCGTGGCCAATTCAACATCCACAGGTTGCGGACGCAAATCACTCACCTTAATGCCAAGGGGGATATCCTCCACCAGGCTTGCGAGGCGTTTTGCCAAGCGCAGCTGGTCGGAATATTCCCCCAGCCGCTGGGCGAGCCCTTTTGCACCCCGAATGGGCAGTGTTGTCACTCTCTCTTGCTGTGCCAACAGCGCTTCGACATCATCAAACTCGCCAAGTAATCGCGCCGCAGTCTTGGCACCAATGCCGGGTACTCCGGGAATATCGTCACTGCTATCACCCACCAGCGCCAGGTAGTCGGCAATCTGCGCGGGTTTTACACCAAACTTCTGCTCAATGGCCGCGCTGTCCATATGCTGGTTTGCGGCAAAATCCCAAAGACTGGAGGCTCCACGAGCCAGTAACTGCCCCAAATCTTTATCCCGACTCACAATGATTGGGGCATGATTGCGCAGTTTTCGCGTCAAGCTGGCGAGAATATCGTCCGCCTCATAATGCTCACTGGAGAAACTGGCGATACCCAGGGCTTCCGCCATCTCCCGGCAGGCCGCCAGCTGAAAGGCCAGGGCTTCATCTGGCAATGCGCGACTGCATTTATAGTCCGGGTAAAGCGTATTGCGGAAGCAACTACCGAGAGATTCATCGAAAGCGCAGGCGATGTGACGTGGATTTCTCGCCAAAAGATCCAGCAGGAAGTTGGTGAAGCCGTAGACCGCTTCTGTGTCGTAACCACTGCGACTCTGCCAGTTGGGAGGCAAGGCGAAGTAGTAGCGAAAGATATAGACAGAAGAGTCGACCAGAAAACTACTCACGACAGCTCCCGCAGCTGATAGATATCGCCGCTCAATGGATCTGGCTGAGTAAACACCCCTGCGAGCGCAAGAGCGAAAGTACGCGCCCGCTCATTGGGCCCCTCCGCACAATAGCGCTGAACCTGGCGCCAAATAGCCTCTTTGAAACTGGTGCTGGGACCAAGGCCACTCTCCAAGTTGTCCGCACTGACACGGAAGCGGAGGTCACAGGCACGGGCGAAAATCCACTCCAGCGCCTGGGGTTTGACCTCCACCAACTCGAATTCTGCTTGTTGCTCGGCACTGCGCCCATCTGGAGCATACCAATAGCCATAGTCGGGCAACTGCCGGCGGGCCTCACCGGCCACACACCAATGGGCCACCTCGTGCAGTGCGCTGGCCGCATAGTCGAGAGTGAACTCGACCTGATGATGGCCCTGCTGGCCCCCGGCGGGCCGATAGTAAGGTTCGGAAAAACCACCGCAAAGTCGGGTATTTAGCCCTTCTGGACTGGAAAAACAGCGATTGAAGACCGCCACAATACGCTCGGCAGTGGATCTGGCTGCTAGGGGAGTATTAGAAACTGGAGCCATTTCTAAGTGAGTGACGGGCAAGATATTCTCCGGGATACCGCAAAGGCGGGGACTATATCAACGGGAGCGCCTCGATCAAAGCCGCGCCGCTTCTGCAGGCGTAAGCGGGCCGGTTGTATTTCCGGAAATCAACATATACCTTTACTCACAGGGAGGCCGCTGAACACCTGCCTTTTCAGCGTATTCCCCGAGGAGGGGTCTAATGCAGTCAAATACCCTCCTGCCCCGGTCTTCTTTCAGAGATAGGGCCTTGGCAGTCGCACCTTGATCTGATCGGAGACGGTATATAACCGGCCCTGCCAGGAGGTGTTCCATGACAGACCACAGCATCAACAATGTGGTTGACCTCTTCACCGGCGAGCCGATCGAAACTTCTGCGGACAGGCGCTTTATTCGCCTTTCGCCGGAGCTAGACGGCTTGGAAATGCTCTACTCCAACAACTCCAGCGGTACAGACCTATACAGCTTAAAAATACTCTGCTGGGGGCTTAAAGCGAATGGCGAGGTCGTTGGCCTCGTTCCCTGGTTAAACACCATAGTGGCCTGTCCAGATATCAAGGACCCTTTGGACGGACGCTTCGAAGGCTACTACGATCCCGGTATTGAAGACATCTTCCACCATCCCCCAATCCACAAAGTCGTCGAGTTGGAGACTGCGGCGGAATACTTTGAGTTTGAGAGCAGCAAACCCGAGGAAGTTCTGCAGGAGATTCCCGATACCATCGGCACCCATGCGGTGTTTATGGATAAGGACAGGGAGAACCTGACACTGATCGAGGTCATCAGCTGGAGGCTGCACGCCGACGGCGTTATTCACGGTATGCTGATCGATCACGATGTCGTTGAGACCACTCCGGTACTACCGGGAGATCACTGCCTATACCCAGCACAGGAGAGTGAAGGCTTTCGCTACTTCTTCCAACATCATATCGCCAACAAAATCAAATCTGAGGACCCTGAGGCACTAGCCGCGATCGCCGCTCTAGTAACGGCGCCATAAGAGTTAACAGGCCAAAGAGTCAGTACAAAACTTATTCGGGAGTGTGCCCCCGGTGCCGTCGAAGCGGGACCGGGGCGCTATCTGACCAATTATTCCGCTTTCTTGATCCAATACACGAACTCGTCGTTCTCCTCTGCGTGCTGCACCAGTTCATAGCCGAGAAACTGGCAGAACTTGGGCACATCCCGCTGCGTCGAGGGATCGGTGGCCATCATTTTCAATACTTCCCCATCGGCAACATTTCTCACCGCTGAGTGCAGCATCATTACGGGTTCCGGGCACAACAGGCCGCGGGCATCGAGGGTGTGATCAAACTTCATAGTATTTATTGTGCGCAATTTAGCGCACTTCGTCATCTAGAAACTGGCTGCCGACTCTTCCGCTGACAGCCGCGCTAAAATCCATTTAGGCCCTATCGCATTGTGGGGAGATGATGATCTATGTATTGATAGAGCGAGAAATTGCCGCCGAAATGCAAAGCAGCTACGAGGAGGCCGCACGAAGAGTCCTTACCTGTGCCTACCGCACCGTCGGTTTTATCGAGGGGCAGACCTATATCGAAAAGGGCAATCCATTGCGCCGCTTTACCCTGTCTAAATGGCAGTCAGAACTGCATTGGCAACACTGGTACACCAGCGAGGAGCGACGCGCCCAAATGGCCCAGTTGGCCCCACTGCTAGTGGGGGAAGAGCGCGTCACGATCCTGGAAACCGCCGCATAAATCCCGCCACTTTATAAACCGCAGTCTGCCAGTGTTGGGCTTGGGTAAATCCACTCGCGCGACGGGGCTTAAAATCGTGGTCACCATCGGCCAGCCACTCAATCTCAATAGCCTCTGCCAATCCATAAGTATTCACCTCTGCAAGGCTGCCAAGTGGATCGCGATCTCCCTGCACAATCAAAGTGGGGCAGGCAAAATCTAGCAGGTGCCCAGTGCGGAGCTTCTCCGGCTTGCCCTGGGGGTGAAATGGATACCCCAGGCAGATAAGTCCGGCAACCACCCCCTGCGCATAGCTGTCATTGGCCAGGAGGCTCGCTACCCGCCCTCCCATCGACTTGCCCCCAATAAACAGGGGTAAATCACCGGCAAACTGCTGAATCTGGGCGTTAAAGTTCTCCTGTAACTGCGACATAGTGTTAGGCGGCCGCTTGCCACCTCCGCTGCGGCGCTGGGCCATATAGGGAAACTCGAAACGCACCACTTCGATACCCTGCTCACACAACCCAGTGGCCAACGTCTGCATAAATTGACTGTCCATGGGCGCACCGGCACCATGGGCAAACAGAAAGCGCGCTTGAGGTGCTTGGGGCACATCAATAAGGTATTCAGACATCGGTAGGCAGATCCTCGGCCAGCACCAGATTGACGGTCTCCTCTCCGGGATCGAACCAAATTACCACGTCACCGGACTGCAACTGACGGCGCAGGCTAGCCACCTTCTCCGGTAGTTCCACCTCGCACTCACCATACTCGGTGCCCTCACGGGTAGCATACTCTTCCAATAGGTTCTGCAAAGTGTTGGCATCCAACTGCGCAAAGGGAATGATCATACAACTTTCTTATCCGGGTGAGATGGGAGCGACGAACGCCGCTCCCGGTGTTTACCTGTATTGGTAAATGGTTGTTAAAACTTAGGATTTTGGCTTGCGGAAGCGTAGAGTCATGCGGTCGCTCTCGCCGATGGCCAGGTACTTGTCTTTGTCCTCATCGCCCAAGCGGAGAGAGGGTGGCAAAGTCCAGACACCTTTCGGGTGCTTGGCGCTATCTTTCGGGTTGGCGTTGACCTCACTGCTCTCTTCCAACTCAAAACCAGCCTTCCTGGCTGCTTCGATAACATACTCCTGAGTCACATAACCGCTCTTGACCATATCCTCTTTACTGGTACCAGGCTTGGCGCGATGCTCAACCACACCGAGAACACCGCCGGGTTTCAGAGCGCTGTAAAAGCTGGCAAAAGCCTTATCTTCATAACCGCGGTACATCCAGTTGTGTACGTTGCGGAAAGTCACCACCGCATCGGCACTGCCTGCTGGGGCTATCTCACGGCCGGTTTGCGGTGAAAACTCGGTCACTACGACATTCTTATAGGCCTTCTTGTCGGCAGCTAGCTTGTCTTTAAAGCTTTTCAAAGAACGTTGATAGTAAGAGGACTCGCTATCCTCGGGGAAGTGCGCTGCATAGAGCTTGCCCTTCTTGCCCAGGTAGGGCCCTAGGATTTCGGTGTACCAGCCACCGCCAGGAGTAACCTCCACTACCGTCATATCTGGCTTAATGCCCAAAAATTCCAGGGTTTCTGCCGGGTTACGGTACTGGTCTCGCGCAACGTACTCTTTGCTGCGGTGATCCCCCTGAATGACAGAATTCAAGTCGGCAGCCTGGGCGCCACCAGCCAGGGCCAGAGCGCCGGCCATAGCGAGCAGAGATTTCTTGATATTGATCGTCATAATCGTTCCTGTGTTGTTATCGTTAATCCAGCTTCGATCGCACACTGTCGATCTTATCTTGTAATGACTGGTCCCGGTCTATACGGGTTCCCAATTTCAGACTGGTAGTGATGCGATCGGCGCCCATCGCGTGTACTCGCTCATGGCAGGTTTTTACCGCAGCCATCACCGTATCCCAGTCCCCTTCTATGTTGGTGCCATAGGCATGTAGATGGTGTGTCAGTCCGACTTCCGCCAGTACTTTTTCACACTCCGCAACATACCTACTGACAGACACCCCCACACCCATGGGTATCACGCACAAATCGGCAATGACCTTCATTGACAGTCCCTCGCTAAGTTACCTGTTACCGGGAAAAGAAAAATGGCTTTGAGATTGGACGATAGAGTTATCCGACGAGATCCTATTACAATGCAAATGATACGTCTCCACTGAAGCAAAGGAACACTATATGCAACAGCATCTCGTTATCTCCATGATCTGCAACGATAAGCCCGGTGTTGTGGAAAAGCTTTCTGCAGTCATTGCGGATAACGGTGGCAACTGGGAAGACAGCCATATGGCCCATTTTGCCGGAAAATTTGCCGGTATATTGCGCGTTGCTGTTCCCGGTGACAAAACCCAAGGCTTAAAAGTCGCTCTCACTAGCCTCGCCCAGGATGGCTATAACCTGATCGTTGAAGACGCGATCGCCGTTTCCACTAAGCCTCAACAGACACTGACATTGAAGCTGGTAGGCAACGACCGCCCCGGTATTGTGCGGGAAATATCCCGCGCACTCAGCGCCCACCATATCAATATGGATCAGTTGGAAACTACTTACAGTAGTACTCCGTGGAGTGGCGAGCCTCTGTTTACTGCCGAGTGCAAGATCAATGTGGATGAAGATATGGATCTCGATGGCCTGCGCGACGAACTCGACCAGATCGCCAATGAGCTGGGGGTGGAGATCGACTGCGAGGAGATCGCCACTCCCCTCTAATTGTGGAATAATCCGCTGCCATGCGGAGCCGGGCCCACCGCCCGGCTCAAATCATTCAAGCTAGAAAGTACCGCTCCAGGGCATCCGCCAAGTAATGTTCAAAATTGTTCTATTCCAACCGGAAATTGCCCCGAACACAGGCAATATTATTCGACTTTGCGCCAATACTGGCGCCGAGCTACACCTAATCGAACCCCTTGGCTTCGATATGGACGACAAACGCCTGCGCCGCGCCGGGCTTGATTACAGTGAATACAGCCGCGTGGTTCGACACCCAGACTGGCAGGCTTTTGTCGATAGTGAGAAACCTTCGCGGGTGTTGGCCCTGTCCACTAAAGGCAGCCACAGCCATACATCAGTGGAGTACCAAGACGGCGATGCGATTGTGTTTGGCCCCGAAACTCGCGGCCTGTCGGCGGAGTTTCTACAAATGGTGGGTCCAGAGAACACCCTGCGTATTCCTATGCGCGCCGAGAGCCGCAGTATCAACCTGTCCAACGCCGCCGCCATTGTGATCTATGAAGCCTGGCGACAGCTCGACTTCAACGGCGCCATAGACCAGCAGTAAGAATTTTTTGTTATGCCAAGCTCCCAAGCTCCCATAGGCCTGTTTTACGGTTCCAGCACCTGCTACACCGAAATGGCTGCAGAAAAAATCCGCCAATACATTGGCCCCCAGTGGATCGACCTACACAACGTAGCCGAAGCGGATATTGCCCTGGCCGAAAGCTACGACTTCCTCCTATTTGGCATTCCCACCTGGGATTACGGTGAACTCCAGGAAGACTGGGAGAATATCTGGGACGACCTGGCCGAGCTCGATCTGAGCGGTAAGACTTTTGCTCTGTTTGGGCTCGGGGACCAAGAAGGCTATCCACAGTGGTTCCAGGATGCCCTGGGCTATTTGCATGCCCAACTGCTCGCCTGCGGCGCCCGCGCGGTAGGTTACTGGCCTGCCGAAGGCTATGAATTTGAGGAATCCAAAGGACTGACCGAAGATGGCAGCCAATTTGTCGGCCTCGCCCTCGATGAAGAGAATGAATTTGACCTCAGTGAAGAGCGTATTGGCCGCTGGTGTGACCAGGTAATGCATGAATTCGGCCTTAAGGACGGAGCCTAAGGATAGTAGTGAAGTGAGCAAATCCGGCAAACACGCGGAGATCCAATGGCGCAAAGACGGTCAACCCCTGTCCCTCGCCTATGACGATATCTATTTCTCCACAGCTTCCGGTCTGGAGGAAACTCGCTACGTATTCCTGCAACAAAATGCCCTGGCGGAACGCTGGGAGACCCTGCGCGAGAATGCCACTTTTACTATCGGCGAAACCGGCTTTGGCACCGGCTTAAACTTTCTCGCCGCCTGGGAGCTATGGCAGAAAACCGCTCCAAAAAGTGCACAGCTGCACTTTATTAGTGTGGAGAAATTCCCCCTGCACCCCCAGGATTTGCAGCGTGCCCTAGCACTGTGGCCACAACTGCAGACCTACTCCCAGCCACTGATTGAAGCCTACCCACCATTATTAGCCGAAGGTATTCACCGCCTACAGTTCGGCCCAGTAAAACTAACTCTGATTATTGGGGAGGCCAGCCGGGCTTTGGATAGCCTGCGCTTACATCAAGAGAATCGCGATCGCTACATCGACGCCTGGTTCCTGGATGGTTTTGCGCCGGCCAAGAACCCGGACATGTGGACAGAAGAGCTGTTCACCAATATGTCCCACCTGAGCTGCCCCGGTGCTACCTTCGCCACCTTTACCTGCGCAGGGCTGGTTAAGCGTGGACTGCGAGAGGCGGGCTTCGCCCTGCGCAAAGTAGCGGGGTTTGGCAGCAAGCGGGAAATGCTGTGCGGCACCCTGGAGCAGTTACACGACTGCCAGCAGCACAGCACCCCCTGGCACCTACCCAGCACCGAAGCACAGCATCCGCAATCTGCCACAGTGATCGGTGGCGGTATTTCCGGCGCCACCATTGCCAGAGCACTCGCAGAGCGCGGTGTACAAGTACAAATTATTGAGCGCGGACCTACCCCCGGCAGCGGCGGCTCCGGCAACGACCAGGGCATACTCTACGGCAAGCTCTCCCCCAAACCGGGCCCAAATGGAGACTTCAACCTGCATGCCCTGATGTTCGCCCAGCGATATTACAAGCAACAATGCCCGCAGCTCGCACATTTTAACGGCCTCTTGCAACTGGCTCAGAGTGATAGGGAAAAGCTGCTACAGGAACAGATCGCCGCTAGCCTGGCAGAACACCAAGGGCAAAACCTGGCCAGAATAGTTACTCGTGAGGAGGCCTGTCAGCTCGCCGGCGTAGATCTTCCTTTTGACGGGCTCTACTTCCCCAATGCAGGCTGGCTGGAACCCCAAAAGGTATGTGCTGCGCTACTGGAACACCGAAACATCACTCGATATCAGGGCAGTACAGTAGAAACACTGACGCGCCAATATGGCAAGTGGTTCCTGCGTATCGAAGACAAAGAAATAGAAACTGAAGCGGTCATTCTCTGTGGGGCCAATGATATCCGCAGCTTTGCACCGGCTGCAGCACTGCCCCTGCGGCCAATACGCGGCCAGGTCTCCCGAGTGCGCGCCACAGAGACCTCCGCAAAATTAAAAATTGCCCTCTGTGGTGAAGGCTATATCACTCCGGCCCACGAGGGGCGCCAAAGCTTCGGCGCCACCTTCAAGCTCAAGGAAACCGCCACAGAGTTACGTGAAAGTGAACACAAGGAGAACCTGCAGACACTGGCAGAACTGCTGCCACACTTTGCCGAGGAATTCTCCAGCCAGGATTTCAATGGCCGCGCCGCACTGCGCGCCGCTACACCGGATTACTTGCCAGTTGCCGGACCAATTCCCGACTGGGCATCCATGGACAACACTTACGCAAGTTTGCGTAAAAACCGCAAATTATTCATCCCCGAGCACTCAGATTATCAGGCGGGACTCTATGTAATGGGCGGCCTGGGCTCCCGCGGTTTTACCTACGCACCGCTAACCGCCGAAGTACTCGCCAGCTGGATTATGGGCGGGCCTCTACCTGTTAGCGCAGATCTGGCGAAAGCCCTGCATCCAGCGCGCTTTGCCATCCGCAACCTGGGTAAAAATCGCTAGTCGAGTGGGGCTTAGGCTCCTCTTATCGCAAAGCTTTTAAACGCCCCCTCCCTAAGCTTTCTCTGCCTGAGGCCTCCCCGGTGGGGCCAGCAGGCTAGCGCTACCGGCGCCACAGGCCACGATGGTTTTCATGGCAGCCTCAACGCTAACACCGGGCAGTATTTCCACACACTCCGCCGGCACATGGAAAACAAAACCCGAAGTGGGTACTGGAGCCGTTGGCACGTAAACCGTCATCTCACCATTGGCATGCTGAGAAGTCACAATCGCCGTTACCGCAAGCGGATTATCTGCACCGTGGATACGCACCCGAGCCACAGGCCCGGAAAGTACCCCCTCACCACCACCGCCAATAAATTGCACAACCAAATCTTTAATAGTGCTATACCCAGGTGCCAGGCGACCGAGCCAGTGGTCAACATGGCGATGTAGCCAGTTACCAATGCTGGTCTTTACCAATAGACCAATCAAGAAACAGCCCCCAAGAATCAGTGCTATCACCACAAGTCTGGCGAGGGTATCCTTAAACTCCGTATGGGCTTCCAGCCAGGTAACGGCGGGGGCGACAATTTCACTGACCTGGCCAAACAGCCACTGGAATAAAAGTACTAAGATTGCGATGGGCAGCACTACCGCCAAACCACCCAAAAGGGTCAAGGTGACAAAGGTTTTTACTCTGGTCATAAATAATTGATGTACCGACTTACTATCCGCAGCTACATACTGCTGCTCTTATCCTGCCTGTCCTGCCTGCTGCCAATAGCAGCACAAGCACAATTGAAGGCAACCCCCTTCTCCATTCTGGAGGAGCGTCAACGTGGTGGGAATCATTTCACCCAGGGGCTTTATTTCGATGGCCAGCGCTGGTGGGAAAGCAGTGGCCTTTACCGTCGTTCCTGGCTTGCCGAGTATACCGACCCCAGTGAAAAACCTGTAAGGCGAAAGTGGTTGCCGGGCAGACTATTTGCCGAAGGTCTTACTGTTCTGGGCGATAAGCTCTACCTACTGACTTATAAAGCCGGTGAGCTGCATATTTACAATGCCAGCAACCTACAACATTTGGAGGTTAAGCAATACAACGGCGAGGGTTGGGGCCTTACCAGTGACGGCGAGTCCCTGATTATGAGTAATGGCAGTAATAAACTGACCTACCGCGATCCAGATACTTTTGAAGTCAAGCGCCAGCTCAAGGTACATGGCGCCGGGGAGGTCTGGTCGAATCTGAATGAGCTGGAATTCGCCGAGGGCCTGATCTGGGCCAATATCTGGCAAGACAGCCGCATCATCGCCATAGACCCCATAAGCGGAGAAGTGCACGGTGCTGTTGACCTGAATCGGTTAAATCCCGATGTCCGTAAACACCCTGACACGGTTGCCAATGGGATCGCCTGGGATAAGAAGCGAAATGGGCTCTGGGTAACAGGAAAATTTTGGAAACAACTCTACCTGATCCGGCCTGAAGGGCTGGGGTTTAGAAAAAGCGCAGTCCAATAAAGTTAGCGCCTGCGGTCTATCACCGTCAGCACACCACCATTGCGCAAGTAGTCCATAGAAGAGAGCTGCAACTGCAGCCGAAAGCCATGATCACGACTCTGCAAGCTGACGCCATCAAGCCCGGCTTGCCCATCGTAAAGCATGGTGGATTCCCCCTCTTCACCCTGCCATTGAATCCCTTCCACATTGCGCATGCCGGGGAGTTCCAAAGTTACCAGAGTAAATTGCTCCGGTAACGGCTGTAGCTCAACCTGCGCAACACCGGAAACTGTCGCCAGGGAGAAAACTAACTGATTCTCCGGTGCTGGCCGCCAGCCCAGATGAGTATCCGCTACAACAGATTGCGCAAAACTACGCGGAGCACTAGAGGAACAGCCAGAAAGCCCGGCCAGAACTGTCAACCACAACACAAAAAGCACGATCAATGTGCGCATAGACCTATCCTTAGGCGATCGCTGTGATGAGATGCGGGGTGAGATGTGATTATAACCCGTGAATTCAGTCACAACTCCTAAGCTGCCATTGCAAGGTATTTCAAGGCAACCCCATCCTAAAACCCACCGCACAAAGTCGCTACACGGGGTATACTCCGCCGCCATGAATTCCCCACAACATATTCTCGAACACGTCTTCGGCTATACCCACTTCCGCGATCCTCAGGAAGCGGTAATCAATACACTAATGGCCGGCGATGACGCCCTGGTACTTATGCCCACTGGAGGCGGCAAATCTCTGTGCTACCAGATTCCTGCCTTGGCCAGGCCCGGCTGCGGCGTGGTGATCTCTCCATTAATTGCCCTGATGCAGGATCAGGTGGAAGCCCTACAGGAAGCCGGTATTCGAGCCGCCTACCTCAATTCTTCCATCTCTTATGAAGAGGCTCAAGCCATTGAGAGCCAGTTACTGTACGGCGAACTCGACTTGCTCTATTTAGCCCCGGAACGCCTGCTACAACCCAGAACCTTGGCTCTTCTCCAGAGAGTAGAACTCTCATTGTTTGCCATCGATGAGGCTCACTGTGTCTCCCAATGGGGCCATGACTTCCGCGCTGATTACCTGCAACTCAGCTGTTTGCACGAGCAGTTTCCCAGAGTACCGCGCATAGCGCTGACTGCTACGGCGGACAAACGCACCCGCGCGGAGATTGCCTTGCGCCTCGATTTGGAAAGCGCTCGGCACTTTGTGAGCAGTTTCGACCGGCCGAATATCCAATACCGGATCGAGCCCAAGGACAACCAGCGACGACAGCTCCTGCAATTTCTAAAAAATGGACAAGAAGGCCAAGCAGGCGTCGTGTACTGCTTGTCCCGCGCCAAAGTGGAAAATACCGCCGAATGGCTCAGCCAGCAGGGCTATACCGCCCTGCCTTATCATGCGGGCCTGCCGGCGGAAACCCGCGCAGAACATCAGCGTCGCTTTTTACGCGAGGAAGGAGTAATCGTAGTCGCAACCATTGCTTTCGGTATGGGTATCGACAAGCCGGATGTGCGCTTCGTTGTGCATCTAGACCTGCCCAAAAGCGTCGAGGCCTACTATCAGGAAACCGGGCGAGCGGGGCGCGATGGAGAGGCCTCTATAGCATTACTGCTCTATGGCCTGGAAGATGTAGTCAAACTCGGACAGATGGTGGAATCTTCCGAAGGTAGTGAAGAGCACAAACGCCATGAACGCACACGCCTCAATGCCATGCTGGGGCTATGCGAAATGACCAGCTGCAGACGTCAGGCACTATTGCATTATTTTGCTGAAACTCTCGAGCAACCCTGTGGCAACTGTGATATCTGCCTGGAGCCACCCGCTACCTGGGATGGCAGCGAAGCCGCTATCAAGTTGATTTCCTGCGTTTACCGCACAGGACAACGCTTTGGTGCCAGTCATGTCATTGACGTACTGCGGGGCTCGGATAATGAAAAGGTTCGCAAGTTCAACCACGACCAGCTCACTACCCACGGTATTGGCAAGGATTTCAGCGGCAGTGAGTGGAAGGCTGTGGTGCGCCAATTGATTGTAAGAGGCTATTTGGAAGTTGAAGGTGAATTCCAGGGGCTCAAACTCACAGAAAACTGCCGCCCATTACTGCGCGGAGAGGAAAAACTGCAATTGCGCAAACTCCCCAAGAAAGCCCCTCGCGCGCAAACCCGAAATACGGCAGTTCTAGAAGATCTAGAGCCAGAAGAGGAGCCCCTCTGGCTAGCACTTCGCAGCTGCCGTAAACAACTGGCCGAAGAGCGCGGGGTACCGCCTTATGTCGTCTTTCACGATGCCACCTTGCGCGGAATGGTTAAAGCACACCCGCAAACCCACAGTGAACTCCTGACCGTCTCCGGTGTTGGCGATAGCAAATTGGAACGTTTCGGCGATGCTTTTCTCGCCGTACTTAGGGGCTTCCCCAAACATGATTAAGGACCAAAAACTCATTAAATTAGTAAGAAATTAAAGCGGTACAAGAGGTCCATTCTATTTCGGGCTACAACAACTGATGAATTTTCCCACCTGGGGTTACCTGTGTTACAAAGGCACAAAGAGGTAAAAAATAACGTATAAATCCCCAACGAGAGGAAACCATGAAAGTTATTGGTCACCTGATTAATGGCAAGCCATCTGCCAGCGACGATTCGGCCCAGCACCCTCGCCTACAAGACCTAACCAATCCCTCAACTAATGAAATAATCGGCAAGGTCGCGCTGGCCAGCAAAGCTACCGTTGAAGAGGCTATCTCTGCCGCAGAAGCTGCCTACCCCGCCTGGCGCAATCTACCCACAGCAAAGCGTGTACGCATCATGTACCGCTTGCGCGACCTGCTGGAAGAAAATGCGGAGAAGATCTGCGAGCTGATCACTCTGGAGCACGGCAAAGTGCTTAATGATGCCATGGGTGAACTGCAGCGGGGCATCGAGAACATTGAATATGTCTGCTCTGCACCAGAGATGCTCAAAGGCGAGCACAGTAAGAATGTAGGCCCGGCTATTGACTCCTGGAGTGAATTCCAGCCTCTGGGCGTCTGTGCGGGAATCACCCCGTTTAACTTTCCCGCCATGGTGCCTTTATGGATGTGGCCAATGGCGATTGCCTGCGGCAATACCTTTATCTTAAAGCCTTCTGAACGCACCCCCTCCTCCGCCCTATTTATCGCCGAACTGGGTATCGAGGCCGGTATCCCTGCCGGGGTTTTAAATGTTGTTAACGGCGATAAAGAGGCCGTGGACACATTGCTAACCGACAAGCGTATTCAGGCGGTAAGCTTTGTAGGCTCAACTCCTATTGCGGAATATGTCTACACCACAGGTACTGCCCACGGCAAAAGAGTTCAGGCCTTCGGTGGCGCAAAAAATCACGCCATCATAATGCCGGATGCTGACCTGGACAATGCGGTAGCTGCTTTAATGGGTGCTGCCTTCGGCTCCTGTGGCGAGCGCTGTATGGCAATTTCCGTAGCCGTCGCAGTAGGCGACGATACAGCCAATACTTTAGTAGCAAAGCTTAAAGAGCAAATTGCCCAACTAAAGATTGGCGATGGCATGAACAACCAAAACGATATGGGACCTTTGGTTACCCAAGCACACCTAAACAAGGTGGAAGGCTTAATCAGTGCCGGTATCGAAGAAGGCGCGGAGCTGGTAGTAGATGGCCGCAATATGAAGGTTCCAGGCTACGAAAGTGGCAATTATCTGGGAGCCTGCCTATTTGATCGTGTTACCGAGGAGATGGCGATACACCGCAGTGAAATTTTTGGTCCCGTCCTCTGCGTAATGCGTGTAGATACCATGCAGGAAGCGATGAATATCATTGATGCTCACGAGTACGGTAACGGTACTTGTTTATTTACTCGGGATGGGGAAGCTGCCCGTTACTTTAGTGACAACATTAAAGTAGGCATGGTCGGCATCAATGTGCCTTTGCCAGTACCTGTTGCACACCACAGCTTCGGCGGCTGGAAGCGCTCCTTATTTGGGGACCTGCACGCTTATGGACCTGATTCTGTAAGGTTCTATACCAAGCGTAAGACCATCACCCAGCGCTGGCCGGCAAGTGGGGTGAGAGAGGGAGCACAATACAGTTTCCCAAGCAATGGCTAATTATTAAAGTTAGGGGCGGATACCCGCCCTCTAACCGTTTAAGCACTCCTTCCCCATCTAAACAATCAAGCCTCCCTTGATGTATCGGCAATAACATAAGCCCAGCAATCTTAGGAGATAGATATGTTTCAAAGAACCAATAAAAAAACAAAAATAAAAGTATTTTCAGCCTTACCTTTTTTCTTGCTTACGCTCTCTACATCTTCTATAGCTCTAGCCCAGAGTGCGACGCTGAAACAGTGCCAAAGCTGGAGCAATAAAATTGAGCACTACCAGGAAAAAAGGAAAAAGGGCGGATCAGGTAAAAAAATGGATGAATGGAAAGGAAAAATTCGAAAATACCGAGACAAATTTAGAAAAAATAAATGCAGCAGGTACGGAAGAAGGTTGGGTTAAAGTCGCTAAACACAACGCAGAATAACCTCAACTTCACCCTCCAAGTGTTTATAAAAACAATAAAAAAGGGCGCAACGCGCCCCTTTTCAAAGGATAAGAGTGATTACCAGTTGAAATCAAACTTATAGCCTACACCGATTTGGAACACCCAGGGATCAAACTCGTAGTCGCCACCGAATCTGTGCTCCCAAAAGCGACCGAAGTCATCATCATCATCACGGAAGTTGCGATAGAAGGTATCTACTTCAACATCGGTAGTGACATCATAGTAAATAGCTGCCAGATTGATCAGCCAGCTACTATCGTGACCAAAGGTGAAATCAACACCAATTTGCCATGTATAACCCCAGCTATCGCCAAAATTCACACGGCCATCCCAGTCACGGAAAACCAGATCATCATCATCGTTACGATGCCAGAAGCCCCAGTGTCTTAGGCGCTCATCACTAAAGTCGGTATAGTTAATACCTATACCAATATAAGGCTGCACCAAACAGCTGGGATCCAGTGGATACCAATTCAGGTATGCAGCAGTCGTTTGGGGCTTCCAACGAGCAAAATCACCGCGACGACGACGATCAAATAATATATCGTCATCCCAGTCATCATCCCAAAAACGATAAAGCCAGGGATCACGACTACCACCAGTATGGCGATCGCCTTGCTGGTAACTCAGTGAAACACTCCAGTGATCGATAGGCTTCCATTCAGCATTAATAAACCAACCCCACTCGCCATCTGGATCAAGATTGGTTCGGAAAGCCCCCCAATCACGGAAACGATGATAGTCATCATCATAATCATCGTCATCGTAAAAGCGCAGCCACCGATCAGCAAAGGTTACATTGTCTGAGTTTGGTGACCAGTATGAACCGCCAATCCGTATCTTAAACTCCTGGGTAGGAGGAGGGGGTGGTGGGGCATAGCCAGCAGGTCCTGCCGAAGCGACACTAGAGATTGCTAAGGCGAGGGGCGTCATAACGGGGATCAGAATACGCGTCATCTTCATTTGTGGTAACTCCATTGATATTCAGCAGATCAAACAGCAATCAGCCCAATCAATGGTCAGTCTAGTCGCACGAAATCACAGATGTAGAAAAAACAAACAAATGTTGGCGCTCAAATATAATTCTACGTTTTTATGGCACACAAAATATCTTTTGTCGTTGAAATTCACATATTGGTGTTGCTTCCAAAAGAAAACCAACGACACCCATTATTACTGCACTGCAAATTTGGACAACGTGCACTGCTTCGAATTCCACAACCTGTTTTGAACAGGAGCTGAAATATTCTCACTCAAAGAAAAAGACAAAGACGCCGAAAAGCGCCAAGTTATGATATTTCGGGAGAAGTAAAATCCAACTGGACGCACACAGAGGTTAATTAGCCGGTAAAAGGTAAATAAGAAACAACAAACAGATACACAAGGAAATTGTGACTTTACTGGCGAAAGGGATTCAGGCTATTCAATCCAGTGGAACTCCTGCCAACTTTTTGATCTCAAACGCCCCAACCCATAGCGTATTTCTGAGGAAGGAGCGCCACTAAAACCTGCAAGAAATAGTAGGTTAAATTCGCAAATAAACTCTAGAGTTTGCTCGCTAAACTCTGCTGCTACTTACCCTTTCTTGCTACCACCCTGGCATTCAGGACTTTTTGGAGCATCGCCATCCCACTCATCCGGCGCATAAGTATGAAGAGCAAGGGCGTGGATCGGGCCAGCCATTTCATTCGCAAGCGCTGCATAGACTTTTTGATGGCGCTGGACTTTCCGAACGGAATCAAAAACCTCACTCACAAGCACCACACGAAAGTGCATTTCAGATCCTGCCGGGACATTATGCAAATGACTTTCGCATTGAACCTCAATAAATTGGGGATGGAAATTGGCAGTTAACTTTTCTTCAATTTGCTTTGCAAGACTCATAAACTCTCTTCGCAGTGTTCCAGATGATTATGCAGGGGTTTAAATTCAGAAATTGAGCTGAAACAATCAACCTATGTAATATCTAGCCAGAGCAAACCGCTAAATTACCCGCAGGTTATCCCGCCGTTTGGCAAGCTCTAATACGCTGATACCACACCAGGATTAACTGACAACTTTTGCCTTACTCTTTCGCGCATCAACAATTGCTTCATACGCAACGGTGATACTCTTCATTTGATCTTCAGCGTGGCGCATAAACTCCTCTGGAAGCCCCTTGGAAGCGATCTTATCAGGGTGATACTCAGCAGCTTTGCGGCGATAGGCCAGTTTTAAATCCTTATCGCTAGTTTCCTCAGTGCAACCAAGCACTGCGTAATGCTGCTGAAGATCGGAAGCACTGCCTCCCCTCCCATGCCCAAATTGATTTTGCATGGCATCAAAAAGCGATTCATGTAAACCAAGATCCGCTGTAATTTTCCTGAGAATTACCTCTTCAGAAGCATGTAATTCACCATCAGCATACGCCACTGCAAATAGAAGGCGATAAACCATTTCCCGCATCGCCTGATTCTGCACCAACATCCGATACTGTTTGGCGTAATCGTAAATGCTGTACTTATCCGTTTTCGCATTCTCAAAAATCTTGATGGCATGCTTGCGATCCTCAGCGCCCAGACGAAGATTATTCTGAATAAAATCCTCAATCAGCTGAACTTCTGCTTTGGATACTTGGCCATCCGCCTTAGCCATCTTCGCCAGCATGGAAAACAGGGTAACGATAAAAACTTTCTGGGCCCCTTCCCTATTCAGAACCGCAGCGGCATTACCCAGGCGTTTGAGGCCTGAACCAAAGGAGCTACCTATCCAGGCACCCAAGGCCGCACCAATAGGGCCCCCAAACATAAAACCAAATCCGGCACCTATACCCGCCCCTAACCAGGACATATTCTCTCCTCTGAGCGCCAAATAGCGCTCCACTGTCATCTAAATCAAACATTTATATCCGGCCTATCTTACCACGTGTAAGAGAGCGTCAACGGATAGGCGTGACCAGAAGGTCAAATGAACCTCACATTAAGCCGTCACTTCGATCACTGCCAGGTACATTTAGTTGCCTAACAGTCCCCCGCTATCTGCCACAATGATGTACAGGGCATTCTCATAGGAAATGAGGAACAGCTAAATGAAACTGCGGCAAGAGGTAGACTTATTGCGCCACATAACAATAAGTCTTCTTTTATTACTGGTATTTACAGGATGTGGAAACCGACAGGACACTACCGGTCAGGATAGCCAGTCACAAACTTCCCAGGTTGATAATACTGGCCATCAAGACTGGGAGACGATAGTCGAAGTTCTCCTGCACCCCCGCTGCTTAAACTGTCACCAGCTGGAATTGCCACTTATCAATCAGGGCTCACCCCATGTACCCCGGGTTGAGCGAGGACCCGAAAATATGGGGATGGGGACAATGCGCTGCAGTAACTGTCACTCTGACCAGAACAATCCCGTGACAGGCGCACCCGGTGCACCCGGCTGGGCCATAGCTCCAATAACCCTTAATTGGTCTCGTATGTCCTCGGCCCAAATCTGTGCGCTGTTAACCACCCCCCAGGACAATGGCGGCCGCTCCCCAGAGCAATTGATGCTGTTTATGAGTGAGAACCCCCTAGCTTTATGGGGATGGAACCCTGGGGGTAAACGAGAACCTGTCAATATCCCCCACGGCAAGCTAGTTGAAGCATTGAAAGGCTGGATAGCCGCGGGAACGCCCTGCCCACCCCAGGCACCTTCTAGTTAACCCCTAAAAGTTAACCCCTGGTAAAGCCAAATAAGAGGGGCGCTAATTGAGCCCCTCAATTCCTGAGAGGGCCTGAGCCAAATCCTCTAACCAGCCATCACTTCCCCCTCGCCAAGCAATAAAAATCTCTTCTCTGGGCTCAGTAAAGTTGCCAGCAACATCGATTTTTGCCCCACCGATATCCTCTGCCAGCCCCTCTGGCAATAAGGCAAGAAACTGTCCTGTTTTTACCAGGCCGCACAATACACCGTAATCATTTACCACAACCTGGACCTTACGTACAGGTAGGTTATCCCCCCACCCATCACTGCCAATACCCCTTTCCTCGCCACAGAAAGGAGAGATTCTAGGGGCCGCAAAGGGATACTGCTGGACAACTTCGATTGGCACTTCCGCATTTGCCCACTCCCCAGAAACCAATCGGTGGCCGGGGCCCGCGACAACACACAAGCTTTCTGTACCCAGCTTACGCGTTGCTATCTGGGCGGGGACCTGCCCCAACAGCGCACCGGTAATCATGGCCAAATCCACCTCTCCCCTAACCAACATTCTCAGGGCCAAGGATTCATAGGCGGAAGTTAATGAAAGGCAGGCTTTTGGGTGGACCTCTGCCAGCTTGCTTTGAATAAAAGCAGCCCAAGTCAATTGCAAGACTGCTGGAGCTGCTATCCGACACTCCGAAAACTTTCCTAGCTCACCCAGTTCAAAGTGCACCTGGCGTGCAATGGAAGTGATTTCAGCCGCTTTATCTTGCAGCCGGCGACCAGCATCATTGAGTCGGATTTGCTTACCTACCCGATCGAACACACGAGTATTCAGCGCCGTCTCCAGGCGACGTAAAACCTTACTTAAGGCCCCTGGCGTTGTATCTAAACGGTCTGCCGAGCGCTGCAGGTTTTCTGTCGCGGCAATAACAAGGAATTTTTCAAGATCTTCTATTTCCATATTGGAATCAAAAGCCACCCAAAATGAATCGATTCGTAACTAATGTACGTCTAGAATCGCTTGCTGCCAAGTACGCAGAGGTTTAATAGCAAACCCTGCCGCTAACCCGTAAAGATCAGGAGCTGAATAATTTATGATCACGCTTAATAGGCTCTGGAGTATTACCATCACAGCTGTCTTAGCCATGATCTCCACAATCAGTTATGCAGACGATTCCATTGGCACTCACGGAATGGCGTTATTTTCAGTTAACGGGCAACTTATTGCATCGCATATGCCTCTTCACGGTAAACGCCACGGCCATCAGCTTATTCTTGCTTTGGAATCTAAAAATAAGAAAGAAATGATGAATCTGACCCAGAACACGCCGCTTATCTCTCTCAAGCCTGAAGTTTTCTCTTTAAACCATTTGCGCAACGGTAAGTTAGGCCTCTTTAGCGGCGAAGTATTTAATGGCCACTTTGAGCGAAAAGGCAAAATTCTGCTTAGCTCGATAGAATTCACGGTAACCGACAAGCTATTAGACCTACCCCTTTCCCGTAAAAAGAATGGTCATTACCGCCTGGTGCATCTGGGCGACACGAGTCTACTTATTCATGAAATAGCCTCCCCGCCAAGTTTTGACCAAATCGTCGAAGTTACAGCAAAAGCAACTGTATCCAAATCCATAGATACCGGCAGCAAACTTCCTATATCAGAAAAAAATTGGCCTGAAGCTCTCAAAGAAGCAGGTATTGCTTTTCGTCGACAAGTTTATTTGGAAACACGGGACTTCCAATAAAATGCAAGAGCCAATTCTTATTATCCAGCATGAAGAACATGAAGGGCCTGGATATATTGCAGATTGGGCGAGTCAACGCCAGATTCCGACAATTCTTATCAACCCACAGATCTCAACATTACCCAATACGGGCTTTAGAGGAGTGATTATTTTAGGAGGTATGATGAACGTAAAAGATCACATCTCTCTACCTTGGCTTGCCGATGAAATACACTGGGTAAAAAGTATTATTAATCGGCAAGTCCCCATTGTGGGCATTTGTCTTGGCGCACAAATTCTTGCTCATGCACTGGGTGCCGATATCAAACCAATGAAGCAGGAAGAACTAGGTTGGCACCCAATCCACTGGACAACACTTGAAGCCCTAACCTTAAACAAAGTATTCCAAGCACACAGCTATTTTTTTGACATCCCTAAAAGCGCCAAGCACTTGGCCAGTTCTGCGCTCTGCCCGAATCAGGCATTTCTATATGGAGAAAACGTACTCGGTTTACAATTCCACTTGGAGTGGTCACAACAACAGGTCGTACGGCTTTTCCCAGAGCACTTCCAGAAACACGGTTCCAGCGTGAACAATCACAGCGCCAGTCGCAAGGCGCTCTTTAAGCTACTAAACCAGCACTTTATTAAAGAACTGTCAAACAAATGACTCTTAAATAGATTACAGCCTAAATTATATCTGGCGATTTCTTAGAATAAGAAATTTTTCCTATAAACTAGTTAACCCTTCCCACCTGATTGCCACCACAACCAAACCAAGACCAACGTTATTAAAATGGCTAACAACCATATTTAAAAAGTAGGAAAACACTCTCAACCACTAGTAAATACTTCCCTATTTATTTCTAAAAGCACAACCAAAACACCACCTTTTTATTTTTTATGGCTATCATTTTCTAGCCAAAGCACCCTGACTATATCTCTTTCGCAAACTGCTTTGGCACTTTGATATAAGTGTTATTGTTTTTTACAAGGAAGTTACAAATGAAGATTTTCACCCCCAAACTATTGGCCTCTATAGCCGCCGCTGGGATAGCGCTTGGCTCCTCCTCAACGGCATTATCCCAAGCCACAGACTTCGAAATCAGCATGATCACGCTGACCTTTATGGAAACAATTGATATTGCTTTTGTTGACCCTGTCACCATTGCAGACCCCGTAGCCCCGAACCCAGCAGTAGGTGTAGATTTCTTCTGTGTTGCCGGCACTGGATTTAACAACTTTACTATTGAGTTTTTCAACCCATCCACCACTGGCCCAGACTTTAGACTGGAAAGCGCCAATGCAACTGGGCCAATTTTTTACAACGTGTTTTTTAAAAATGATCTGAGCCCTGGCTTTGGAATACCCGTCACACCCAATATGCCCATCCCAGGGAACATGCTACAAGCAAGTGTCTGCGCAAACCCAGGCGTGGATGACAATGCGAAATTTGATATTGAAATTCCCTTTTTTGAATGGGATTTAAGACAGGGAGACGGTCCATTTACTGGCATGCTGCAGTTAACGGTAACTGCAGAATAATTTTCGTTTTTTGCTGTTGGTTGCGCCAGGACTCATTTCTGGTGCAGCCATTGACCATAAGGAAAGATTGGATTAGACCCGCATGAAAAATATTAATAACACCACCTACATTTATCAAAAAACTCAAAAGCACCATTTAAAAACACCCCACTCAAAACTCTCTAAAAGTAACCACCAAAAGCTTTAGATACACATTATTGGCCGAACCCTGTGCTTATTCATCATTAACCGTCAATATAACAGAGACGCCACTGCTCTTACTAAAGGGAATTCTCAATGAGCTTCTATACCCTAAAAAAATCCATGCTAGCAATTTTATTTTTTTTCACAGCCACCTCATCCCCATATTCACTATCACAGGCACAGGGTAGCGGACAAAGTATAATCTCTTTCACAATCAATGAATTCATTACAATAGAAGATGTAGACAATATAAACCTCAACCCAACTCCTGGAGCCCCCGCCCAGGGCACAGATTTATTCTGTGTTGCCGGCGATGGATTCCCAGCCTTCAGTATTATATTTACAGGTTTAGGCACAGGCCCTGGAACACCATTTACCCTGCGAGGTAGGCAAGGAGCAGAACTAAACTATCAAGTATCCTTTCTAAATGCTACCTCGGGGGGGGCTCCAATTGCAGCTTTACCTGGCGTACCTATCACCAATAATACGCTTCAAGCAAACAACTGCATGAATAACAATGCACTTTTCAACGTTTTAGTGCCCGCTTCAGAGTGGGAGCCTGTGGCAGGCATGGCGCCATTTAGGGGCAGGTTATTGATCACTGTGGAATCGGAATAAATCCGATAGTTCTTTGGCACAGCGAAGCAGGATATAAACCTAAGCAAACGTTTTTAAGCAGAAAGAAACCAACCTCAAACTCAACCTATAAAATATTCCAAACATGAATACAAAATAAGACTGCACCAGCCCCCTGGTGCAGTATCACCTTAAAAAATCACCCGAAAAAATAAAACAACGACCACTAACGACTAACAATCATCATTCCCACCTTTTGAAATCACCCCTTTCAATTCACACCCCAGGATTAGCAGCTATTATTTTTAGACCAAGGCCTCCCCATCAAGCTTCTAGGCTTGTCATGTGTTTTGGTTTTTTCTCAACAGAAGCGTTGCTGTTTTTTACGCAAGGAAGTATCTGATGAACCTCTTCACCTCCAAGACATTTTTATCGACCGCTTTATTTAGCCTGACGCTCTGTTCAGCGACATCTGCACTATCTCAAACCACAGCCAGTGCGCAAAGCATGATCACACTGTCTTATATGAACGCCATTCAAATAGACAACGTAGATAATGTGCCTATCCAAGCGCCACCTGCAGGATCAGGAGATAATGCGTTTGGCTCGGATACATTTTGTGTTGCTGGAACTGGTGGTTTTAATATGTTCGGCATCAGGTTTGAACAACCTGGTAGTGATCCAAACTTTTTGCTCCAATCCAGCGTTGCCGGTGCAAACCCAATGTCATATGAGGTCGGATTTGTAAATAGCACTCAAGGGCAGAGCCAAATGGTTCAGGCCGGACAAACCGTGTCAGGAAACATCCTCCAAGCAAACAATTGTGCAGATGATAATGCAAGGTTTGATATTACCATCCCTCCCGCCCAGTGGGAGGGTAGAGCAGCTGAGGGCCCATTTATGGGCGCGCTGCTAATTACAGTTATGGCTGAATAAATTTTTCAGCATAAAAACATATGCCTATTGAGCGGCCCTCTACCGTTGGCTAGGATTTAGCGTTCATTAAATCTTAGGCAATCAGTAAGGGCCGCATCATTTTCAAATAGCGGGCAAGAAATTTTTGCTACATAGATTCCGCCCAAAAAATCAGGCATTAAAACCCTTCAAATGGCCTACCGAAAGCTTTCCTCTATTTAATGACTTACCACAAGTAATGACTAGCCAACTATTGCCTTGGCCACCTCGCCTCCCCACTCTAGCCTTAAACCAGGCAATTAATCTGACACGTTTTAACACAATCTTTTTAAGCATTGCGACACTTTAATAAACGAGGGAAAAGTGGCAGGGATTGATCAAGTGGGAAATGCATTTACGGCGGCCGCGGCAAGATCGCCTGGCAGCCCTTTTGTTTTAGAGCAGGTAAGACCGACAAAACTAATTGAAAAGTAAAGGTTGGTGAGAATTGTCGCCACTGGCACCTGCCACACCGACGCAATTGCCCGCGATCAAAACTATTTAGTAGCACATCCTATTGTATTCGGTTATGAGTGGGCGGGAATTGTAGAAGCGGTTGAAGATTGGATAATCAAAGTGACTCCGGAGGATCATGCCGTCCTTATTTTTCTTTTATACAGTAGTTGCAGGGAGTGTATTTCTGGTCATCCAGCCTGCTATATAATTTTCTCGATCGGAACTTTTATAGACCTCGGACCGATGGTTGCCATGCGTTTTCCGACCAGCGGGGGAGGACGCTAAACGACCGTTCCCTTGGGCAATCTTCCTTTAGTAAGTACGCCGTAGCCAATGAACAAAATGTGGTTAAAGTACGTAAAAAGGAATTAACATTAAAACCGGCGGTAAGATTTTCCTGGCGCTTGCACCTAAAGGCCCCCAGAAACAGGCAACATCAGCCGAAACTTATCACGCAACTGGAGATCACTACAGCATGGATGAAGCGCCTCAGGTCACAATAAATATCGAACATATCCTCGCATTTGTTGCAGGCTTTGCGGAAGCAATCTGCGTTTTGGGTCTATTTACCAGCTTTACTACCTTTATTACTGGCACAATTGTGCTATCGATTACCGACTTTGCCATCAACAACCCCAATTACATTATTAAACTCTTTATTCTTTCAGCTTTTATTGTACTGCAAATTTTCTGGATCTATCTGATTAAGAGATTAAATTTCCAAAAAAAGAACACAGCAACTATTATGCTCTTTATAGAGAGCGGCCTGATATTTCTCTTCTTTGTTATTGGCAGCTATGCAGGAAGACTTACCTCGCCATACGCCGCAAACACTTTCCTTGTTTCTTTTTTTGCAATTGCCGCTATGTCTCTTCACAGCACTATATTTTTCAGGGTCCTCAACAAGAAGGCACCCACGCACTTTATGACAGGGAACGCCACTAATTTCTTCGCTGCGGCTTTTGAAATACTGGATAACTACCGAACAAAAAGACAGTCGGAGGATACACCCTATCCTCAGGCATTCACCAAAGCCAAATATTATTCCGGGGTGATATTCAGCTTTATCTCCGGTGTCACTCTCGGCACTATCGGCTATCAGTTATGGGGATATCCCTCTCTGGTATTACCAGTATTGCTGATTTTATTAGCGACGCTATTAAGCAGGGGATATGATAGGTCGCCTAAAGCCAACTCATAAGGTAGTGAGCCAGTGATCTTTTTCCAATAAGATTGAAGAGGCGGTATTGTGGAACTCCATTGCGCACAACCCCCTCTCCGCCCCCTTAAACTGAAGTTAATCCAATACTACTCAGCTGAACAGGTAATTCTATTTTCAAAACAAACACCGCCCCGTGTAGAACAGGTTTCCAGTAGTTTGCCTTTGGCCTCTACCTCAGAAAACCCTTTGGAGTGCATACCGCCAGCCCGCATATCTTTCATATAGCAGGCCCATCTGGGGCGTTCCTTTACTGGATGGAGAACAACATCTGGTTGGGCATTGTTAGATTGACCTTCTACCAGGGCCTGTAGGTCCACAATCAGATCCTGCATGGAGCGAATATCTTTGCGCAACCTGACAACCTCTTTCTTGAGTTTGCGCATTTCATCCGCCTCTTGATTTTCATCCTTCAGGGCATGTACTTCTTTGCGAAGTTTTACCATCTCTCTTTTAATCTCGTGCAGATCTTCCGCGGTGCGATGATTGTCGTGGGCCAGTACAGGAGTGGAGAACAGAGCAAGGGAAATTAAAAGCGGCAAACTACGCATGGTCTTACTTCCAGTAAAATTTCTTATTACAAGCCAAAATCGGGAAGGAATATAGCGCAAAAAACCTTAACTCAAAATGAATCGTATCGAGCACCCATTAATACTACCTACGCAGCTCTTGAGAGAATATGTAGTAAGAAGCCATTTAAAAGTATTCAGGGATCTAGGGAGCCGTATTTTGTTTGCCTATCCATCGAAAATCAAACAGGTAAATAGATATTCCTGACAAATACCTTGCAAATACAGCCATATTCCACTTTAAATTTTATCAAAGAAAAAGGCGAACCGAAGTTCGCCTTGTCAGGAATCGCTTTTGTGGGATAAGTCAGCTGCCGGTTAAACTGCGTACCATGCTGATCATGACTCCCGCAGCAACCGCAGAGCCAATAACCCCAGCCACATTCGGGCCCATAGCGTGCATCAGCAGGAAGTTGTGCGGATTGGATTCGAGCCCCACTTTATTGGATACCCGTGCAGCCATGGGCACGGCAGATACACCGGCAGAACCGATCAGTGGGTTTACCTTGTGCTTACTGAATACATTGAGCAGCTTGGCCATCAATACCCCTGCGGCAGTACCGATCGCAAACGCCACGATACCCAGGGCGAGGATTCCCAGAGTTTTGGGGTCAAGGAATTTATCTGCAGCCAGTTTCGAACCGACCGAGAGACCTAGGAAAATCGTGGTGATATTGATCAACGCATTCTGAGCAGTATCCGAAAGGCGAGACACCACACCACACTCACGCATCAGATTACCGAAACAGAACATTCCCAACAGCGGAGCTGCAGCGGGAAGGAACAGGGCAACCAGAATCAGCAGCAACAGCGGGAAGGTAATTTTCTCGCGCTTGCTTACATGACGCAGCTGCACCATCTCGATTTTGCGCTCCTGCTCAGTAGTGAGTGCGCGCATAATCGGTGGCTGAATCATGGGTACCAATGCCATATAGGAATAGGCTGCTACCGCAATCGCACCCAGCAAATCAGGGGCCAAAATGCTGGAAACGTAGATTGCTGTGGGGCCATCTGCACCGCCAATAATACCGATAGCCGCAGCATCGGCGATGGAGAAGTCCATAATCCCCGCAACTGAGAGTCCGACAGCACCCAGTACAGTGGCAAAGATACCGAACTGTGCCGCCGCACCCAGGAACAGGGTACGCGGGTTAGCGAGCAGCGGGCCAAAATCGGTCATGGCCCCCACCCCCATAAAAATCACCAACGGCGCGACACCCGAAGCAATAGCCACAGAATAAAAGTTATACAGCATGCCGTTGCTGAAACCGGCATCGCTGGCAAACTCTGCGGCCTGTAGCTGCACCGCAGCCGGGGCAGCACCCAGGGCAGCTTTTAAATCCTCGAGACTGGCAACAGCATCCAACCCCAAGATCTGGGCCATTTGGGCAAGAACTGCTGCATTTCCCTGGGCCAATGCGGTCTCTGCTGCAGAGAGTGCCAGATCTGCTCCGGGAATATTGGCCAGGATACCGCCGAAGCCAATTGGCACCAGCAACAGTGGCTCAAAGTTTTTGCGAATAGCCAGAAACAGCAGCCCCAATCCAACAAAGATCATGACCAGCTGCCCCGGCATCATTTGTGCGATGCCTGAGGACTGCCAAAGCGTGAGTAAATTATCCACTTGCGACTCCTACCCCAATCTATGCGATAGACAGCAGGGCATCACCCACCGCCACGGAATCGCCCTCTTTTACCGCTACGCTGGCAACATTGCCACTGCGCGGCGCACTCACTACGGTTTCCATCTTCATGGCTTCGAGCACAATAATGGCCTGGCCCTCGCTGACCTTGTCACCAGGCATCACCATCACCTTAAAGATATTGCCCGCTAGGGGCGCATTGACCGGCTCACCATCAGTGGCTGGAACCGAACTGGCTAGACTGGCTGCAGGGGCGGCCGCACCTACCGGGGCAATATTGGTCAGATCGCCACCATCGGCCACTGTCACGGTGTAGCTCTGGCCTTCCACAGTGACCGTATACACCTCTTCCCCGTTGTCATTTTTCACTGCGGCATTTTCGTTGCCAGTAGGCACTGGCTCAAAGGCATCGGCGTTGCCGCGATTTTTCAGGAACTTGAGGCCGATTTGTGGGAAGAGTGAATAGGTGAGCACATCGTCAATTTCACCTTCGCCATTGGTCAGGGCAATGTCCTCTGCCCCGGCTTTTTCCTGTAACTCCAAGGTGAGCCTGTCCAACTCTGGAGCGATCAAATCCGCAGGGCGACAGGTCACTGGCGCTGCGCCTTCCAATACCTTCACCTGCAGCTCCTGATTCACTTCGGCAGGGGTCGCGCCGTATTCCCCTTTCAAAACAGCTGCCGTTTCTTTAGAGACAGATTTATAGCGCTCACCGGTCAGCACATTTAATACTGCCTGGGTGCCTACAATTTGTGAGGTGGGCGTTACCAGGGGGATATAACCAAGATCCTGGCGTACGCGGGGAATCTCTTCGAGTACCTCATCCAGTCGCTCACCGGCGCCCTGCTCGCGCAGCTGGTTTTCCATATTGGTCAACATGCCACCGGGCACTTGGGCCACCAAAATACGCGAGTCCACGCCTTTAAGGGAACCTTCAAATTTCGCGTACTTTTTACGCACCTCGCGGAAATATGCAGCAATTTCTTCGAGCAGATTAATATCCAGACCGGTATCCCGCTCAGTGCCTTCAAGCATGGCAACCAGTGTTTCCGTGGGGCTGTGGCCATAGGTCATGGACATGGAGCTGATGGCGGCGTCCATATTGTCGACTCCCGCTTCGATACATTTGAGAGCGGTGGCAATAGAAAGACCCGTAGTCGCATGGCAATGCAGATGGATGGGAATATCCACCGCCGTTTTAAGGCGCTTTACCAACTCGTAGCCTTCGTAGGGGCGCAATAGGCCGGCCATATCCTTAATGGCAATTGAGTCCGCCCCCATATCCTCAATCTGGCGCCCCAGCTCTACCCACAAGTCCATGGTATGTACCGGGCTCACGGTATAGGAGATAGTGCCCTGAGCGTGCTTGTCTTGTTTTTTTACCGCTGCCAGGGCCGTCTTCAGATTGCGCATATCGTTCATGGCATCGAATACGCGGAAGACATCAACCCCGTTGACCGCGGCACGCTCAACAAATTTTTCCACGACATCATCGGCGTAGTGGCGATATCCCAGAATATTTTGCCCACGGAACAACATTTGCTGCGGGGTGTTGGGCATGGCTTTTTTTAATTCGCGAATCCGCTCCCAGGGGTCTTCGCCGAGATAGCGAATACAGGCATCGAAGGTGGCGCCCCCCCAAGATTCCAGCGACCAAAAGCCGACTTGATCGAGCTTTTCTGCAATCGGCAGCATATCGTCCAGTCGCAGACGGGTGGCGAATAGTGACTGGTGGGCGTCACGCAGGACTACATCGGTAATCCCCAATGGCTTTTTAACCTCAGTCATGGGTTATCTCTCTCGGCAGAAATTATTGGATGTTGTAGTGAAGCGAAATTTGGCGATTAACGTTTTTTTCGATGTTGTTCGATGGCCGCCTTGATAATGGCGTGCAAGCGGGCATTGTCATCGTTACCGCTAGCGGGCGGAGTGGCGACTGGCTCCGCTTCGGGAAAGTGGCGAGTAATAATTCGGGACATGATACCGGTGCCTATCACCAGTAACAGCAGGAAGGTAAAAACAATTCCCATACCGAACAGGGTAATGTCCAACCCCTGTTGAAGTAGCGTATCTTGCACTCTGTATCCCCCTAAGCCTTCGGATAATAAAAGGTTAATATCCGGGCGATTATTCTTCTGCCTGTGGCCGTTTAATGTTAAGCAGCCACTTTGCTTGGGCGCCTATAAAAACTGCCAAACAGCACCGCTAAACTTCCGCACAATTCCCAGCTTGACCAACACCAAGCCACCCCAACTGCAATCCCCAAAATTCTGCGACTGAGCGCAGTGATCTAATTGGTAACCTGCCTGACTGGCAACCCATTTACGCCCGGCAATCTAGTCTTCAAGCAGGGCAAATACAACCTCGTTGGCGGTTCCACCCCGACAAGTAACCATACTATCTACTGCCGGAGGGTTCTTCTGCAGCATGGAAGTGCAGTCAATTTTCTATTATCAATACAAGTTGCTTTTAAAATCAAACACTTAATGGTTTCAGTGGCAACGGTGGCGCATGGTTCATTGCGCCCTTTATTGGTGCAAACACACTCGAATTTGAGTTCAAATCTCCTATTAAAACTACCAGCCGAATGATCATTGTTACGGAATAGCGATCACTTGCTGATAGAATATGCGCCAACATCACACCAATTTTTCCTATTTCCAACTTTATGACCGATAAGACAATTTCCCTGCAGCCGAAGATTTACCAGGCCCCCATGGAAGGTGTTATCGACCACCATGTGCGCAGACTGCTTTCAACGATTGGCGGAGTCGATATCTGTGTAACCGAATTTGTGCGTGTTACCGATACCCGCCTACCCCGCAGGGTTTTTACTCGTCTGTGTCCGGAGCTCTTGGAAGGCGCCAAAACGGCCAATGATATCCCGGTACGCTTGCAACTTCTGGGCGGCAATCCCGAGGCCATGGGCATCAATGCCGCCAAAGCCGTTGCCGTGGGGGCAAAGGCGATCGATCTGAATTTTGGTTGCCCAGCCAAGTCGGTCAATAACAGCGATGGGGGCGCCTGCCTATTGCAAAGCCCGCATCGGGTAGAGGCGATTGTCGGCGCTGTGCGCCGAGCCGTACCGGATCACATCCCTGTCACCGCGAAAATCCGCCTGGGGTTCAACGACCGCTCCACCTATATGGAAAATGCCCTGGCCGCAGCCGCCGGTGGAGCCAATGAGTTGGCGGTTCACGCTCGCTCTAAAGTCGATGGCTACAAGCCTCCGGCCTACTGGGAATATATCGGTGAGATTCGGGAAAAACTACAAATTCCAGTAGTCGCCAATGGCGATATCTGGACACTGGCAGAATTTCAGCGCTGCCACGAGCAAACCGGTTGCCAAGCCTTTATGTTTGGCCGCAGCCTGTTGGCAAGGCCTGATTTGGGACTGCAAATCAAGGCCTTCTGCGCCGGAATAGAATATCAGCCGATGGCATGGCCACAGATTGTCGAGTTACTCTGGGGTTACTATCAAATTACCCGGGAAGTCTACCCGGCCAAGTATCTGGGTAACCGGATCAAGCAGTGGCTCGCCTATCTCAAGCTCGCGTTTCCAGAGGCCCAGGTATTTTTTGAGAAACTTAAACACCTGCGCGAGGCTGAGGCTATTGAAGCCATTTTTTCCCAGGAATTGGAGTCACCCCAGGAAATCATTAACCAGAAAGCTATTGCAGCCGCTTAATAGCGGCTGCAAAGTTCGTTAAAGCTCAGCGGTTGACTGGCGACTTAGGTAAGCCGGGTTGTAATACTTTTCCGGCAAATCATGGGCCTGGACACTCTCATAAATAACCCGTGTCTCTGTGCCAGTATTGATCGTATCCTGCAGCCGCATTTCCGCCACTACCTGCCGCCCCTCTCTTTGCCCTGAGGTAAAGTGCGCAATCTTAGCCAACTTGCCGGATTTCAGGTAAAGCTCGGCTTTTACCGGAAAATTACTTTTGCTATCCACCCACAAGTTAATACGCTGATAACTGGCCCCTTTGGTTTTAGCGGTAAGGCTCAAACGGTTTACCAGCTGATCCTGTAATGTCTCCTGCCCGGCATAAACGCCCTGATAATCCTCACTCCAGGTAAGTGTGGCCACATCCCCCACCGATGCTCCCCCCAATAATTTTTGCATGGGTGTAATCCGTATAGGGCGGCGGCTGCGCGGCATCAGCATCCAATAGTTATCCTGCAGCATTAACATTTTGGTGCCCTCCTCTCCCTTGCCTTTGAATACCACTAGAGATTTGCGCTGTGGGCGGGTGTACACATGGTAATTATCCATACTGTCCAGCTCGCCATTTTTGTAGACCTGCACCTCAGTGACTACTCGCGCGGAATTTTCTTGCAGACGGTAAAAATCGGCTTTGGCAAGCATGCCCTCCACTTGCTGCGTGGTGTAGATAATCTCGTTGCTGGCCCCACTATTGGTATTGAGTGAATTGGCCAATGCCATTGGAGCCATTGCTATTACCAGAGCGCTGCCCAAAACTTTCCAAGCAATTTTTAGTTTCGCTAACTTATACATGTACCAATGCCTCTGTTATCGGTTTGTTTACACCTTTGCGCGCTGCCATAAAGGAAGACAGAACACAGATTGCCGCTACTGCTAACGAGATCATCCAAGCAAGATTCATTGAGAAATACACCACCAGGGGATAGCTCTCGGTTTTACCGGGAGGGGGCGGCATGGTGACTTCAAACACCATCAACCCCATACTCACCGCAGCTGCCAGCAAGATGCCCACGATCGCTCCTACCAGGGACAACACCAATGCCTCCAATACAAAGCCCAGCAATAATTCGGCGCGGGACGTACCCAATGCGGAAAGAGTGCCGATCTCACGGGTTCTTTCTGTAACCGACATCGCCAAGGTGTTGAAGAGAGAAACAAAAATCACCATCGCCATGATCACGCCCATCAGACCAAAAATTCGGTCGTAAAGACTTTTCACCCCTTGATAAAAGAAGGCGCGATCCTCCCAGGTGGTAATTTCCAACTCGGGAGCCTGCTCAGCCAGACGCGCCTTTAATACTTCGGTGTCTTCCAGCTCATAGCCGTACAGGTGCATGGTGCTGACTTTTTCACTGTCGAGAATAAACTGGGCAGAATTTATCGAGAGATACACCTGACGCTTATCCATGTCAGGAACACCAGTTCCAAAAATTCCCTGCACTTTAAAATCCAGTGCGTTAAGAGCCCCATCTACAGTAGTCGACATCAGGGTGATATAGTCCCCTGTTTTTACATTCAGATTTCTGGCCAGATCCTTGGCCAGCATAATCTGCGGATCGGTAGGATCTTCATTCTTACTCAGAATGCCACCTTCGGTCATATTTAAGAAAGGCCCTTTTACCCGAAACTCGCTCGGCAAAATCCCCTGCCCCAAAAATATGGTCGACTTATCTCCATTCGAGATCAAGCCATTCAAATAGATACGCGGTTGTACCGCCTTAACCCGGCTATCGATCAATAAGCGCTTTCTCAATTCATCGGCATTTTCCAAGCCATTTTGTAATGGATACTCTTCATCGCTATTGAAATATCCCGGCTGGGTAAACACCAGATGCCCCTGACTGCGCGCCGCGCCTTCTTTCAGGGATTTATAAGTGTATAGACCAAAGCCCCCGGAAGTCATCAGAGCCATCACTACAATAGCGACAATTGCGACGGTCAAAAGGCTGCGGCGGCGGTTGCGTAATAAATTCAAAACTGCCAGTTTTAAGCGACGCATGGGGCTTCCTCCTGCAAAATCACACCGTCTTGTAAATTGATCACTCTGTCACAGTGCTGAGTCATACGATCATCGTGGCTGGCCACAATAAAGGCCGTTTTCTGTTCCCTGCCAAGGTGTTTCATTAATTCAATAATCTGCTGAGCCGTTACACTATCCAAACTAGCGGTGGGCTCATCAGCTATCACCAATTTGGGCTTGTGCACCAGTGCTCGAGCTATTGCCACCCGTTGTTGCTGGCCGCCTGAGAGGCGGTCGGGGCGATATCGGGCAAACTCCGCCAAACCCACATAATCCAACATCTGCATTACCCGCTGTTTTACCTCTGCAGAATCCACACCATTGAGCTGTAATGGGTAGGCGACATTTTCAAAGGTACTCATCACCGGAACCAAATTAAATTTCTGAAAAATAAACCCCATCTGAGTGCGACGAATCTTCATTGCCTGCTGGTAGTCCCTGGTCATTAATTCATCGGCAAAATGCACCACACCGGAATATTCCTGATCCAATAAGCCACAGATATTTAGCATGGTACTTTTACCGGAGCCTGAGGGCCCACAGAGGGCCACCATAGTACCGGGGCGAATGGCCAGGTTGACATCTCGCAAAGCCTGGTGCTTTATTTCACCTGTCGTATAGGTCTTTTCTATATGTGTCAGCTGCAACATCGGTCTTTCTCCAATCCCAATTACTACTCAATATCCAGCTTACAAAGTGCCAGAGCCCCTCTTGTATTGACCTTTGCCTGCCATTCACTTTTCTGATCTGACTTTTCACCCAAATCCGCAGCCTCCAGGGCACCACAGTAGATCCAACTCACTGCCTGTACCGGCATGTGCGACAGACGCGGATCATTCATCAGCTCCCCATAGAGCTCAAATCCTCGATCAAAAGCATTGAAAAAAGCAGGTACCTTGGTAAAAGTGGTGGCCGCAATCCCTTTAAAAAGCAAATCCCGGGGCACCCCCCTAGCCGAGCGGCCAGGATTTTCAAGCTCCTCCAACATCAATAGGGCTTTGTCCATACGAGCGATCCCATTTTCTGCATAGCTCACCTTCTTCCACGGCAACCAACTCTCCTTGGCCATCAGAGTCTCACTGGCACCCAGGTAGAATAGGGCTGCAGGGTCTGTGGGATCTTGCTGCTGGGCAATTTTGAAAGCCTCGTAAGAAACTTCAATGGCATCCCCACCCTGCTGCGCAGCCTTGTTATATAGCCCTTCTAACTGCGCATCCACTGCGGCAAAAGCGGAAGTAGACATACCCAGTTGAATCAGTGCCGCTGCAATAATCTTCTTCATGATTTCTCTCCTTGCGTTTAGGTTGGGAGCAGATTAGCGCTGGTTATGGAGGTGGTCTTGATCGTGCGACAAAAGGGGAAGGAGAGGGATAAACGGGAAATCTTTGGGCTGAATGGAGTTAGAAGCCACAGATAAGTGGTAAATGGCGAGGCGTAAACTATTTTGGCAAGTTACTTCCTAGGAGGTGGTACAGCAGAACCAGTTAATTGATATTGCTCCTAAGCGACCTATCAAATCAGCTCGAACACATACATAAATATTAGGCCCAACATATTGAGAGGGTAAGCCCAAACTCACCCATCTGTAAGCAAGCCATAGTATTGAAAAATTGATTCTTAGGTATTGTCAGCTATCAACTTGCTAATAAATTTTAAAGCAGAGAAGCCAGGGGTGTTTAATTTTTCTAAATTTTTAACCATTGCTGACGGTAGATAAGGCTTGGCTGCAAACAGAAATTGGTCCGCCCCGGCCGGTGATTCAGTTGAAATCTTAGAAGAATAGAGATTCCATAATTCATAAATGGAAATAGAGCCCTGCTCTTTTAGGTATGTATCTATCGCATTTATAATCAGAAGACCGCAATTATAGTGAATGCGTGGATTCTTACGTGAAGCATCCAGGTAAACCGGATTTTCCTCCAGGCTGGCAAGGCATTTCTGCTCTGCTTGCTTTATCTTCTGCGACAGATAACCCTTAGAAAGGATACTCTCGAACGCCAAACCGGCAAAATAATCAGCCGCTCCCTCATGAAGCCAGGAGTCAACTGTATCTATAACATCGGCGCCCTCTCTCTGATATAAGTGAGCAACTTCATGGGAAAATAGCCAAAACAGTTCATCGACATCAATTGCCTCAACAACAGACTTCTTACCATACCAATGCATAAATATCTGGCCTGGTAGAGTTCCGCCTTGATGACCATGTCGACCATCGTCTGTAGAACTAAAAGAAGCAAACAATGCGGGCCTATAGCCAAGTGCGCCCATTTTATCGGCAAAGAAATCCATCAACTCAGGCAACTGAGTGCTCATCTGATGTAGCAGCTTCTCTGGTAGAAGTTCATCGATCACACTAACAAAGTGATCACTCTGTATCGGTTCTCCATGACCAATATAGACCTTGCTGCCTTCATCAAAAGCCGTCCACCCAATACTCCCCTGATAGATCCTGCCATGCAAGATAATATTGTCAGACTCGGGAGCAACAATCGTCAAATACCACTTATTGAGGCTAGGTTGACAAGAATCTGCGCAGGCAAAAAATCTCCCCGTATGCAATAGATAACTTCCATCAGAAAACGGGGTGAAAGGGGCATATTCCTTGGGGAGGGCCGTATAAGTAGGGGTAAGATGAAAAGTAGCTTCTGTAAAGGCACTGCCGTCCTCACGCACTAAACTCTCTTCCTCATCAACAAACTCAAACTGATACCCGTTAGAAGTAAGAGCCCAACGCTTGCTTCTTGAGTTATCCGGAGAGCTTTTAAAGGTGAGCTTCTTTATTGGTTTTTCAGACACAAAGGTAACAAACCAGTTACCATTTCCCTTCTTTTCCAGCTTGGTGCTAATAGTATTTGCAACTGCTATAGAGCTGAATCCTAAACAGCTACATACCACAGCCATAGTAATTGCAAGGGCTATTGTACGAAACGATTTTTTTATTATCATTCTCAACCTTAATCACAAAAAGCTTGTACTCTGAGCGTTTGAATAAGCACTTAATATTTTTTTAGCATTATATCCGTGAATTACCTCTCCATTGATAAGCAAGACAGGAACACCTTTACCACCTAGGCGATCATACTGAGACCTGCCCTCCTGGGACTTCTCAATATCATACTCATAAAATGGTATATTGTACTCTCCCAGCAATTCACGTGACTTCTGGCAGTAGCCGCACCATTCGGTAGCGTAAAGAATAACCTTACCCGGCCGCAGAGAGGCGTAATCCGGAAGCGGATTGAAATACAGCTCTATCTTATCCCACTTTTGAAAAATCAACAGAACTACAGCCAAAATCAACACATTCCTCATGCAAAGCCCCTAAAACTCAAAGAATCAGGCAAATAACCTCTTAGCAACTCAACAGCTAGAAAGCAAATGAGAGGTCCGCAATATGTACCAACTTAGGTGGTTCAGTATTTTATCTATAAGGCTTACTAGGGTGGTTATGCAAGATGTTTACCTTCAACTTTCCATCCTCACTCATAACATCCTTACAAATATCAGCCCTTGAGCCATTCTTTTTTATTACATCCTCTTAACGTCCCCACCGACACACTATCAGGCGCACCAAGGGTTTCGTCTTTAATGTAGTGTTGAGCTGATGCTTTTGCTGTAATTAAGGTGATCACCCTGAGAGAATGAATTTGTCAGTAAAAATTAGCTCTTAGTTAATACAGAGGGAAGGGGAACCTGTAATTTTTCAGCCCAGGGCTGAAGATCCTTGATAATAGAGGGATATAACTCTACACCATCACGCAATTGCCGTGTTCGATTCGCCCAAGCACGCTGGCCAGGCACTCTTACAGGCTCATCGCTATCACTGCGGTTTTGCTCCCAGAGGTTACTTAAAGCAATGGTTTGACGAAGAAAGTCTGCTTTTGCCCCAAAAGCCTGGGGATCAATTATCTGTAAGAAAACCGAGTTGGCCTCTTTATCGCGCTTGGCTGAATCATCACCACGGCCATAGCCTCCAAGTGCCATCGACAACACCTCCAACATTGCACTTAGTGCCGCCCCCTTGTAACCGTGATCAGCACCACCAATCGGTAAAATACTGCCACCATTTTTGAACGCCGAGGGATCATCGGAAATCTTGCCATTATGATCTTTAAGGCAAGCTGAAGGCATTTTCCTACCCTCTCGCTTTGCACGTGACACATAGGCACCAGCTGTGATAGACATACTCACATCAAACAACAGAGGGTAATCTCCGGCCGGAGCCGCAAATGCCAGGGGATTCGCAGAGAACAATGGATCAATTCCCCCTTGAGGCGATACAGTATTTTCTCCCGGAGTTGAACAGGTTAGAATCACCACATAACCCGCTTCGATTACCTGAGGTAAATAGGCAGCTAGGCAGGCAATATGCTGGCTGCGGCGAATAGTAGCGGTAACGACACCCTGTTCAGATACTCGTGACAATGCCTGTTCAATGGCTTTGCTAAGCACCCAGGGGCCAGGTAAAAATTGTGCATCCCAGTTAAAACAGTTACCCCTATCGGACAACACTTTGGGTTCACCATTAAGCTTGGACTCACCACTTTGTAACCACTCTAAATTGCTCACAACCCGGTGCAAGCCATGGGTGGTAAAACCGAGCAAGTCTGCCTGCAAGAATACATTAGCGATTATGTCGGCCCTGTCCTTAGCGAGCCCCATACGCTGGAATAAAGCACTGGCAAAATTTCTTAATTCTGTGGAAGAGTAATAATCTTGCATCGTGACTCCATGTCATTCTTAGTTAGGACAATTAAGAACCGGCGCTTACTGTAAACCGGTTATAATTAATCCGCCTTACCACCTTAAATTTATTCTCTCTATGTAACAAACAAAAAATACATTCACATAGATTTAAACATTGCTGCGGCCCTACGGCTCACAGAAAACTTTTGCCCATCATCCATAATTACCGTAGCTGAGCCCGTCAGCCCTCGGTTAATCTTATCGATTCGCTTAATACAGACAATCGTTGATCGGTGTATCTGCCAAAAAAGATCAGGCTCCAACTGCGTCATCAATTCCTTAAGCGGTGTGCGTATAATATGCTGGCCCTGGTCTGAGTAAACAGTGGTGTACTTGTCCTCAGCGACAAAAGCCGAAATTTCATCACAGGAGATTAGGTGTACATCCTCTCCCTTACTAGCCCTGATCCAGCGTAGATATTCCGGCTTACCGACATTGAGTTGCTGCAATAAAGCCGCAATATTCGGACTCACTTGCGCCTGCTCTTCCACTCTACTTTCCAGACGCTTCTTGATACGTTCACAAGCTAGCTGAAGTCGCTCATCATCAATGGGCTTCAACAAATAATCTACGGCTTCCTGCTCAAAAGCATTTACTGCATATTCATCATAGGCAGTAATAAAGACCACTACGGGTTTGATTTCCAGCTTGTTAAGCGCGGAAGCAACCGCAATACCGTCCAAACCCGGCATACGGATATCGAGAAAAATGACATCAGGCTGTTCTTTCTGGCAAAGAGTTAATGCCTCCTGACCATCAGCTGCTTTACCAACTACCACAAGTTCCGGATAAACATCAGCCAACATTTTATCCAGATGATGACGCAACAAGGGTTCATCATCGGCAATTATTGCGCGCATGGAAACTCCAATCTAGCGGTAACCCCGCCCAGTTGATTACTACTTATCTGCAGCTTGCCTTTTTCCTGGTATAGAGTGGCAAGACGCTCCTTGATATTATTTAAAGCCAAACCATTGTGCTTGTTTGACGTTGACTTATTGGTTGCAGCCTGCAAACCAATTCCACTGTCCTCCACTTCTATGATCCACTGACTAGCTTTCGTAGCCACCCTGAGACAGACCAACCCTCCTTTCTGTGAAGGTTCAATACCATGGAAAATGGCATTTTCCACCAATGGCTGTATTAATAGGGGCGGAACTTCCGTTGAAGGGTTAACGGTTTCTGCCAGTTCGACCCTATACTGCAAGCGCTCACCCAGTCGGATTTGCTGAATAGCCAAATAGCTTTCAAGACTGCGAAGTTCATCTTTCAAGGACACATAGTCAGAACGCGATTTATTCAAACTAAAGCGCAAGAGATCGCTAAAATTGTCCAGTAATAGCTCTGCCTTCTGTGGGTCGTGCCTAATCAGCATCTTAAGATTGGCCAGTGTATTAAACAGAAAGTGAGGTTCTATTTGACTTTGTAATACTTTCAGCTGGCTTTGCACCAGAGTTTTTTGTTGCTGGGCCTGTAGTAACTCTGCTTCCTTGCGCTCAGTCTCCAGCTTGTGGGACTGTTCACGATTAAGATAAAACTGGTAGAGTAAAGTCGTCAAAAAGATAGCCAGAATTAGTGAGTAAATCAGGGCATTAACCGCAGGAAAAACTCCAAAGCCAGAGACCCACCACCAAACATTAATAGAACCCAGCACCGTCGTTGCCGAAATGGTTACTGCATACTTGAGTACATGTGGCCAGTTCGGTTTTAGGTGGAGCATAAGCTTGCGCGTAGAAAAAGCAACAAAGCCATAGGTTAGAGAAATACCAAAGTTGAGAGAGTAACTCCCTCCCCACACTTGTTTAGTGATTAGGGCCACAACAATACAAAGAATCAATATACGTAAATATTCACTGAGCAACTTCACCATGATTCCTTTTATATCTTCATGTTCGCAGTCAAAGTAACAAGGGTTTCATTAGGCAATTGTGTAAAATACGATTTTGTAGCGCCGCCAAAATACCTTACTGATGCACCCAGAGTCCAATCGCCCTTCATTTCATGGTTAATACCAGCAGTCAAAACCATGCCTCTATCGCCAGGGGAATATAAAATATCCAATTTGGGATTGTAATTGTGATTAGATAAGCTCCAGTGCATCATCAGGTTATGGCGATTGCGTGCTTCACTTAAAAAAGCTGCAGCAGAAGCATATCTGGTAGCATCCCATCCTTCCCCCTGTTCACTGTACCAGCTGGCATTGTCTGCAAGCCTTTGCCAATCGCGAGTATGCCACGCCCTGCTATCAAACCAGTATTCAGCGATGATCGTATGCCCTGCGGTATGGGTCCAGGTCATGCCCAACAGAGCCTGCCAGCCATCGCTCTGTTCTCCCTCTCGGGGTAAAGTGCCAGCTCCTGGAGAACCGGGCTTTAGCCATTGACGATAACGCTGTTGGTAACGGCCTTCGCTATGTAATTCCCATGACTCCCCATAGGTCGCAACCCAGCTGGCGCCGATATTCAAGCCACGCTGATCATCCAGATAACCGAGTAGTTGCCATTCACTCACACCTTTCAGCTGGTACCAACGTGCAGCCAAACCTCTCGGAAGCTCTTCATTAATAAGTTGACTAGCATTAGCATCTACCAACATCAGGCTCAGCTCTCCACTTTCTGTGAAGCGGCTGGCTGATACGACGGCAACTCCCTCATCAGCCCGCAGAGATACCGGGTTGCGCTCCATAGGCAGGAATAGATCCAAAGGTCTGTGAGCGTAGCTAACACCAAAATCCAGGCGACGCTTACCTGCAAGCAGGTCCCACCCGAACCTATCCCCCTGCCAAAATAACTCTTCCACAACAAGTTCTGATTCCTCACCAGCGCCACTACCTGCTTCATGCAGCATGGAAACCTGTCCTTCCCAGTCCGATACCTGCAGCGCACCTTGTAATTTAGCTTGGCGCTCATAACCTGACCCAGAATCGAAGATGGCACTTTTCGATTGATTCTTAGCGCTAACAGCCATTGCCAACTCCCACTGCTGAGTAAGTGACTGAGCATTGAGCTCACCCACCAAAGACAACATCAACAGCAGCCAAAAAGTATTCCTTTTCATCATCACCTCCAACTTGATAGAAGCAATTTAGCAACACGAGTTGTTGTCTCCAGTCCAAGTGATGAGTGGTCTCCATGATGGACAGGCCGTAGATGGTAGGGATAAATGGTGGATAGCGGCTAGTGCAGGCCAGCGAGTGACGAATAAAGCTGGCCAATTCACAGATCAGTAGTGAGGCCACCATCATCAATTCTGAACAGCAACCAAAGTGATCGGTGGGCCATAACGCTCTATATCTAAACGCTCTGTCACCCAGTGCAAAAGGTCTCTCACTTCAGGCTATCAGAAGTGTTCCTCTTGGAACCCTCCTGTGCTCACCAAACCACAAAACAGGCACATAAGAAGTGAAAATTTTTAGCTTCCCGCGACGAAATCAATAAAAAATACTCTTTAAATCACAATTGGTGGAACCGTACCAGTTGATAGGAGTCCATCTTTTAACTCATTAAACACCGGCTATGACCTTATAGAGATAAATTGGGGGAACAATGCCTGGTCCACTTAAAACGTTTAGCGCTCTCACATTAACCGTAATTCTGGCCGCTTGTAGTGGAGGCTCTGGAGGCAGTAATAATTCTGATAATAATCAGCCTAATAATGAAACAAATGGCGGATCTAACACCGGCACAGATGCCGATAACAACAATGATAATGATGGGGGCAACACCGATACTGGCGACTACAGATTCAATCCTAGCACTCCGCTAAGTACATTAGTGGTAGGAACTAGTGAATATGCACAGGGTACACTGCAATTAGAGGATACCGATAGTACCAGCCCCACCTTTCAGTCTGGGACTTATGCCGGAAAGTATGGTGACTTCAAACTATATGACAGCGGCAATTGGGAATACCAACTGAACAACAATGCCAACGATTTAAACAGCGGCGCCTCGGTAGAAGATACTATCGTTTTTTCTCTCAGTAACGGAGATCAGCTAAACATATCTTTTGCGATCCAAACGATTGAAGCCACCCAAAATAGTATCGTTTTTATATTGGTGAATTTTTCCGATGCCGCCGTAACGGATGATGTCAGCATCTCCCAGCTTGCGGATATGACATTCAACGCTACCGACTCCCTCGATAACACTTACAAAGAAAACTCACTGGGCCAGCTAAAGTTCCAGCGCCATCTCAGCAGCAATAATTCTCTAGCACAATATTGCTATGGTGAGGACAATAAAGAAGAAAGCTCTATTGACTGCTTTATATACAGCATCCCCGACAATCAAAACGGAGGGATTTTAAGTGTTCAAAATGCTCAGAACCGTGCCACAAGCTCTCAGGATGGGCAATATTCCGATGGAGGTTATACTTGGAGAGATAACGCAAGCCGCTGGGTAGAAAGCAATTTTGTCGATGCCAATAATCGCCCAGTAGACCTCAACGCATGGCGCCATCAAGTATTTATATTCCCAACCGCCGCTTACAATGCCGGGTTAGTTGGTACAGGGGTCGCGGCGGTCAATGGCCGCTGGAGTATCGTTACTGCAGATAGCGATCAACTAATTATGGGGCATGAACTGGGTCATAACATTGGTTTAGGCCATGCAGGCAATGATAACAACAACGATGGGGATACTAGCGACCGAGGGGAAAGCGAATATGGCGCTGCCGCAGCCTTCATGGGCAATAGCTGGCAGTCACGCTTATTTGGCAGCGCTCATAGGGACTTTATGGGTTGGTACAACAGCTTCCCTGGCTATTCCAAATCTGTTTCTAAAAGTATGGGGAATGCTTCAGAGGTTCAAATTCAGGCTATCGAACTTACCGCCGGCGAATTAAATAAAACAATGCCACAGATAATAAAAGTGGAGAGTAACGGTAGCAGCAATCGAGAAAATCACTATTTCGTGGAATATCATATTTCCCACCCCATCCTAAACCCTCGTTCACAGCAAGATAAGGCCGTAACTGTGCATTATCTGAAAGATGACACCGCCAACCAAGTGGCCACTCTTGAAGAGCCCGGCAGCAGCTTCACAGATTCGGCTGCTGGAGTCACCATAGAGTTTAAATCCAGAAGTGATGAAATGAATACTGCCACCATTTCAGTAAGCTATACAAATTAAAGAGAGAAATAGCAATGAGATACTTACTCACAATAATTTCGACCTTACTGTTAATTCCCACCGCCTCTGGTCAGGAAACTATAACGGGAGTACTGGAAGAAGAGGTTTCAGAAAATTTTAAAACAGGAAAAATTGATCATCGCTTTTCCATCAAAGATGAAAACACAGGGCAGTATTATTTTATAGATGCCAAGGAGATCAAAAAAAAGGGCATGAGATCTGGTGAACGAGTCAGAATACGAGGAGAAAAACAAGAGCGTCGTCGGCTTCATATCAAGGAAACCGAGAGAATCATTTACGAAGAATAAGCACGTAATATCCAGCCGCTCATAAATCTACGCCAGGGCATATACTTCATCAAAATAGCCCTGGCGACGTAAAAACCCACCGGATAGCACAACGCAATAAGCCGCCCTGTTTTTGCTATTATTTCACTGGTTATGTCTAGGAATTTGCCAACCCCTTTTGTTGGCGATACACATGCCAGGGAGTAACGGATGAAAACAGTTGTATCAATCGTTCTGGGTATCGCTCTATTTCAATCACTTTCAGCAAGTGCCGCCTGGACTGAACAGGCGCGCATTGACTATCTCAAAGTTCACAGCCAAGGAGTAGACGTTCGATTAAAAGGATTTGAAAATACCAGTGCTGAAGTGGCATGCTCTGACACTAGGACATTTGTACTAGTGAATGATGAATCTCAAATCTATGACACCAAAGTCTCTTTTTTATTGTCTGCTTTTATGTCAAAGACCCCAGTAAATCTGAGTTACTATGGATGCTATGAAGATAGAATCCGCTTGTATTCCGTCATAATCAGGGACTGAAGCGCCATCAAGCGATGTTTGGAATAACAATATTTTATCAGGAAGGATACATGGATGTATCCACTCAACTCTTAAAAAAGTATTTCACCAAATTTAATGTATAAGACCCGCCTAACATTTATGCGGATCTTATACAGGCCACTCTGACCTTAATTATAAACCTACGGCACTTAAATCACGGGATCAGAGATTATCGTGACATTTTCCAGGCCATAATACTCTACAACCCAAGAATAACTTTCATACACTTCATAGCGGTCTGGGAAAGCTTTACCCACCACATCCCAGCGTTTACGAGATTTAGAATAACTTGATCCTTTGATCACACCAGTGAAATTGAATTCGTCACCGTTATGGGGATTAGTCACAGTAGTGGTATAAGGGATTTCAACCTCGCTATTTTCTACCATCATACGTGCCACCAGTAGGCTATAAGCGGGTACACTCGCGGGCATCGCTTCCTTAACGGTTCTCTGATTACTAACCGTCGAAGTTTCTCCAACCGTAGTTGAGGCTGAAAAAGTTTCAGAAAAATTGAACGTGATCGAGCCACTATTTTCAACGGTACCCGGAACTCCAACCTTGTAACCCTCAGTCAAGCTCACGCCGGCAGTCACCGAGATGCCGAGTGTATTGGTCCAAGTATCAGTTTCGCTCTTGCCATCCGTATACCAAACTTCGGTACTATCACTCTGAGTTACGCTAGAAAAATTCTCTAACAATCTTTCACCAAAGAAGGTTTTTGTATTCTCAGGGGTTTCCACAATTTGATCCCAGTGTATTTCAACCCCACTCTCAACCAGATCAAAACGGTCAGCCACACAAGGGTAAATACTCCAAATCTTGCTATCTCCTGCGGTACCAGCAAAACCCACAACTGAACGGGTACCAATACTTAGCTGATACTCTTGCCACTTATGCCAACCATTATTACTGCCAAAAGTTATCTCTCTAGTAGAGTTATTTGACATATCTTTTAAGTAAACACGGATACGAGAAATATTGCCATCGCGTTTCTTATAAAAACGCCAACCCTGGATGTATTCCATATCTCCGAGGAGTTTGCGGAATCCTGAACCAGTCGTTTTACCCACCTCGTCATCATCAGCGTATAGATATTCAAGCTTCAAGCCTTTGATGCGTTCATCCCCGCTATAACTGGTAATAGCAGCTATTTTATCTCCCGGCACACGCTTAGTGGAATAGCTATCACACATGTCAAAGTCACTGCCATTACCACTCTTACCATAGGAGAATATTTCATCATATCGTAAGGTTCCGCCTTTATCTGCGGTATTAAAATAGAGATCCAATATATTGGTAGCTGCTAAAACTGGGGCAGAAAGAAAAAACCCGATCACCACTGTAAAGATATACCTCATGGCATTACCCTTTTATTAATTGTGCTATCAGTCCGTCATTGTTAGTTACCTCATTACCTCTACCACCTGAGTATTTTCTCTTTTCGCACCTCCTTTAATTGCTTATTAAGGGGTTCCATCCTGTGTGAGATTCTTTTAAATCAGTGAATAGCTTTTATCGGTTATATTCATTGGAACACAAACTCAACAATCACCAGAAACTGCCCACCACCAGGGCAGTAGTAATCAGCAGTAATACTGAAAGTACACGATAATTGCGCCATAGGGGCTCACTGCGCAGCGCCTCGGTTTCCGCATCAAAGTCTTTGCGAGACCAAACAAACTGCCTGGCTTCCTCACTAATCTTTGCCGGGCTTATCAAGCTGGAAGCCACCAACACCATGGAGCAGAAAACAAAGAGGATTGGCGCTATATAAAGGAAATGTAAATTAGTCCAACCCAGCACCTCATTAGCGAGGAATAGAGTTACTCCTCCGGCAGTGCCCAAAACCAAAGTGGTCATTGCACCCTTGGAGGTCGCTCCCTGCCAAAAAAAGCCAATTAGGAATAGAGCCAAAACAGGGGGTACGGCATAGGAAAGTACTTTTTGCAGATATTGGAACAGAGAACCAAAATTCTCTATCTGCGGCGCCCACAGCACAGCCAGAACCATAAAAATGAAGGTGACCAGTTGCCCCACGCGCATCAGCTGATGCTGGTTCAAAGAGGGAAAACGCTGTCGCACGAAATCCATCGTCACCAATGTAGATGCAGAGTTCAGCGTGGAGTCAATCTGAGACATAAGGGCTGCAACAAAACCAGCCAAGACCAATCCCAAAATGCCCACAGGTAACAATTCAAATAGTAAGGTTGGATAAACCATGTCTGCCCGTTCCAGCTCGGGGAACAGGACAATCGCCATAGTGCCGGGCAGGACCATAATAAACAGCACCGGCAATTTCAGAAGACCGGCAAACAACGCTCCCCAGCGCCCATGGTTAATATCTTTGGCGCTCAGCACCCGCTGTACCATGAATTGGTTGGTACACCAGAAATAGAAACCCAGTAGGGCCACTCCAGTGACCAGCCCCAGCCAAGGCACACTGGAATCTCCGATTGGACGGATCAAACTCAATTGATGGGGGGATACCTGGGAAACCACATTCTCCCAGCCACCAGCGCGATCCAGAGCGAAAATACTGATCAGAATTGAACCAAAAATTAGCAATAGAGCCTGGATAGTATCGGTGTAAATTACCGCGGCCAAACCGCCGGCAATCGTGTAAATACCTGCGATCACCGCCAAAATCGAAATGGTCACTGACATCGGCATTTCAGGAAAAATCAGCTTCATCACTAAGCCTCCGGCATAGAGGCTGCCGGCGGTATCTACCACGATATTCAGGAAAATTGTCAGACCGGAAAAGTAAGTCCTGGCGGTGCGATTAAAGCGCCGCTCCAGCATCTCGGGCATGGTGTAGATACGGGAGCGAAGTATTGTCGGCAGATAAAAAATCGCGAAAAACACCAGGATGACAGCAGCCATCCACTCATAGTTGAAGACCGCAATGCCGGTACTATAAGCATCGCCAGCCAAACCAATCAGGGTCGTGCTGGAGATATTCGAAGCGAACAGGGAAAGCCCTATCAGCGGCCAAACCATCTTTCGCCCAGCAAGGAAGTAGTCTTCAGCGGTGTCGTGGCGACGACTGAGATAGAGCCCCAGGCCAATTGTGAAAACGAAATAGACGACCAAAATGATCGCATCGATGGGGTGGAGACCAAAATCGACCGACATAACTTCCTCGTTCACCGCTAGTTGCGTATTTTTATGGTTTGCGGAACTTGCAAAAAATTAAATCACAGTGGTTTAATTAAGTAAAGCAAACCACCAAAATATAAATAAAACCTTTAAAATCAATAGATTAAGGAAACAACCGTTTATCTCACTTTCATTGCTTACGCTAGGCAAACGCAATAAAATCCTATATGGACGTATTTGTCACAAATAGTCTCAGACCAAACTCTCGGATACGCGTTTTCTACAAAAGGGGCACAGAGATGGGTAAGGGAAGTAATTCCAGCGGCCTGCGTCGCTATAACGAACGGGTTTTGCTAACCGCGCTGCGGAAAGCAGGTACTGCGTCCAAGTCTGACCTGGCGCGCCTCACCAACCTCACCCCCCAGGCCGTTACACGCATCGTGGATGAATTGGAGAGTACTGGCATGGTTATGCGTGAGGGGCGCAGGCTTGGCGGCAAAGGCCAGCCCTCCATCATGTACACCATCAACCCCACCGGTGCTTACTCCATAGGCATTAAAGTCGGGCGGCGTAATGTTGAATTATTGTTAATGGATTTTGGCGGCAATATTTTGAAGAAAATATGCCAGGAATTTGAATGCCCTGAGCCCGACTTTCTTCTCAGAAATATAGAATCGGGTATCGAAAATTTAAGTGCAGAATTAGTCAAAAAAGACCAATCCAAGCTCGTCGGCGTTGGTATCGCCATGCCCTGGTTTATCGGTGCCTGGACAAAAGAATTGGAAATGAGCGATACCCTGGCGAACGAATGGCGAGAAATTAACTTCGCAGAAGAGGTTTCCAAAGGCACCCACCTACCCGTCTTCTTTGAAAATGACTGCTCTGCTGCAGCAGTCGCCGAGCTGCAATTCGGTAAAGGCACTGAAGTTTCCGATTTTCTTTATATCTTCGTTGGCACTTTTATCGGCGGCGGCCTGGTGCTTAATAGCAGCCTGGAGACTGGTGTACATGGCAACTCAGGCAACCTGGCCACCATGCCAGTCCCTGCCTCCAAGCTCAGTAGCACCCCAGAACCCGAAGGGGCCTTCGAGACCTTACTTAATCGAGCCTCACTATTTGGCTTGCGCCGACACCTGCGCGCCAACCAAATTAATATCAATGACTCTGCTGATTTATTGTCGGTGATGGATCAGGCCCGCCCTCTCATACAGGAATGGCTGGACGACTGCGCTGATGCACTGGTTTACGCCATTCTCTCCGCAGTCAGCGTACTGGACCTTGAGGCCGTTGTTATCGATGCGCACCTCCCGCGATTCCTGCTGGAGGAGCTGGTGGAAATCATCTCCAGACGAATGCAGCAAGCAGCCCCGTCCGGAGTTTTCAAGCCCCAGATAATGAGCGGTAAGATCGGTATTGATGCCATCGCGATTGGCGGTGCCATCCTGCCCTTTTACTCCAATTTTGCACCAGATAAGACCGTGCTATTGAAGGGTGGAGTTCCTGAGCGGGTTCCGGTTTAACCTGAAATATAGCGGAAAATCAAGGCTCAACTAATTAGACATTAAAACCGTATTGGTTCGTTTTACATAATCATAACAGTGAGGTGACCAGCGAGATGGCATTTAACCTAAAAGACAAATGGGTTTGGGATTTTTGGTTCGCCGTTGATGGCGATCAATACCATATGTTTTATCTACAAGCGGATAAATCCCTCGGCGATCCAGAGCTACGCCATTGGCATGTCTCGATCGGTCACGCCATTTCCACCGACCTGATTCATTGGGCCCCAACGCAAGACGCGATAAAACCCTCCCAATATCAAGAGGGTGACATCGATGAGGCTGCAGACTCCTACACAACCTGGACCGGCTGCGTACATAAAGAGGGCGACACCTGGTACATGTTTTACACGGGTACCAAACACACAGAAAAAGGGCTTATTCAGCGGGTCTGCCTGGCTACCTCCAAAGATCTTTTAAACTGGCAAAAATGTCCGGAAAATCCTCTGGTGGAGTTAGACCCCAAGTTTTATGACGGTCTAAACCTGGAATACTGGCATGATGCCTCCTGGCGCGACCCTTGGATTGTCAAAGATCCCGATCAAGCCCTTTATCATATGTATGTCACTGCCCGTTGTAATCAAGGCAGTCCCGACGGGCGCGGCGCAGTGGGTTATGCCAGCTCCACCGACCTCCTGCACTGGAAAGTTGGAGAGCCCATACTGGCACCGGGCTGGTATGGAGAAATGGAAGTCCCGCAGATTGAAAAAATCCAGGGCCGCTACTATCTCTTCTGCTCTGTCTCCACTCAGTTTCACAGCCAAGCCCACCGCCAGTCTATGAGCGGAAAACCACTTACCGGCACCAAGTATTTTGTCTCCGATGCCCTAAATGGGCCATACACCGTTATTGGTGATGGATTCCTCAGTGCTGACGAGCAGGGCAGCCTATATTCCGGTCGGGTGATACAGGGGCCAGACCAACACTGGTATCTGCTCGCCTTTAACCGCAACGATGCACAAGGCAATTTTATCGGCGGGATTTGCGATCCCAAGAAGATCAAACTCCTTGCGGCTGGGCAACTCACATTGGCAGAGTAACGATAGATGGCCAACGGCATCTTGCGAAAGTACCGGTGCCGTGCCGCCTGCCAAATATCCACCAGGGCCGAAGACTTCACCTAACCTGTAAGCAATCAATAGCTGAAAACTTCCCACTGATTACAGTTTCTTTAGATATTTATCCCCAAGATCCCAGTAAAAACCCTTCCCTTTGCCCCACCCCCCACAATCCAAGCAAATTTTCTTCAGCACCCAAGCAGTACCCGGGCTCCCTCCACTGAAGAGTAACTCTCACTGATTGATTTAGTTAAGCTCTTAAAATCAACAAGTAAATTTTCCGAAAAATTCTATTGCCCACATTAAATCACAGTGGTTTAATAAATAAAAAATGGCCATCCCGCCATGCGAATCAAGAAAAAAGAAGAGCCCAACCTAAATGGGCCGCCAGCAAAAACTAATAACCATAAGTGATGATTGAGGAGAGCGTCGTGAAGGCAGAAGACTTTCAAGCCGATTGCAAATGGGTCAGAGGTTTTAAACCAAGTTCAATCGCCTTGGCGATAGCGGTGGCATCCAGTGTTAGCACTGCGGTAACCGCCCAAGAGCAGCTGGAGATTGAGGAAGTCATCATTACCGCTACGGCACGCCCCGTAACGAAAATGGAATCCAGCATTTCCGTCAGCGCCCTAGATACCGAAGAATTGTCTAACTACGCCCCCCGCTCAACCGCAGAAGTTTTTCGCAGCCTACCAGGTATACGCGCGGAATCTTCTGGTGGCGGTGGCAATGCCAATATCACGGTCAGGGGAATTCCGCTTGCCACTGGTGGCTCCAAGTACATGCAGATCCACGAGGATGGGCTGCCAGTACTCGAATACGGCGATATCAATTTCGGCAATACCGACAACTTTATTCGAGCTGATTCTTCCCTATCTCGAATTGAAAGTGTACGCGGCGGCTCCGCTTCCACCTTTGCCAGCAACTCCCCCGGCGGTGTGATCAATATGATCAGCAAGACTGGAGAAGAAGAAGGCGGGAATATAGGCCTCTCTTTTGGTGCAGATTACGATGAAACCCGCCTGAACTTCGGCTACGGGCACCACCTCAGCGATACCCTGCGGTTTTATGTAGGCGGCTTCCTGCGCGAGGGGGAAGGTGTTCGTGAAACCGGCTTTGATGGCGATTCCGGTGGCCAATTAAAGGCCAATCTCACCAAAGATTTTGACAACGGTTATGTGCGCCTTTACTACAAACACCTTGACAATCGGGTGACCACTTACCTACCCGGCCCGGTAACTTATAAAGGCAATGGAGAGTTCGGTACTGTAGCCAACTTCGATGCCAGCAGCCAGACCCTGCACTCCGACAATTACCGCAATATCTCCACTTTCGATGCCTATGGCAACCCGGTAAGTCGGGATCTCAGCGACGGTATTGAATCCCTGGTAGAAGCCTATGGATTTGAGAGTCAATTTGAATTTGAGAATGGCTGGACCATTACTGACAAGTTCAGAATTTCTGATATAAGCGGTAGCTTTATCTCTCCATTTACTGACACCTTTGGCAATTACGGCCCACAATCCGCACAAAGTATGGCAGACCTGATCTGTGCCAATGCCGTTAGCGGAGAGGGTTCTGCAGTGGACTGTAGTGCAGGAACCACTGTGACCTACGCCAATGGCGGAGAGGTCGATGAATTAGCCTATCTGAACTTATTGTTCGATACAGAAATCCATGACCTGGGGTTGATCGTCAACGATTTCAAAGTCGATAAACTCATTAATGACAATATTGTTGTTTCCGCAGGCTTTTATTACTCCAAGCAAAATATCAAGACCAGCTGGAATAGTTGGAATGCCCTAATCCAAAGCGTAGATGGCAGTGACTCCCAGAATCTAACCATCACAGCGAATGCCAACGGGGACCTACTAGTCGATGATGGCCTCTGGTCGGCAAGCTTCCTGTCCTATGCCTGGGATCTGGAATACGAGACCTACGCTCCTTATATGAACGTGTCTTTCGATGTTGGGGACTTCACCTTCGACGTCAGTGCACGCCACGATATGGTCAATGCAAAGGGCTCTCTGGTTTCCAGTTGCTGTGGTGGCGATACCGATTACGATATCAACGGAGATGGCATTATCAGCGATGTGGAAGATGCGAGCGCATCAGATGCCTTTGGTTTTACCGGTGGCATTATCACTCTGGCTAGCGGTAATACTCAGCTAGTCGACTATGATGCAGATAACACCTCCTTCTCCCTTGGCGGCAACTATGCAATCAATGACAGCATGGCGGTTTTTGCTCGTTACAGTGAAGGTGGCCGCGCAATTGCCGATCGCCTGCTGCAAATTAGCGGCGCTTTAAATAGTGATGGCAGCCTCAGCAACACCACCGATGGCTTTGATTCTGTTGACCAGCTGGAGATCGGTTACAAGTTTAGCGCTGGTGATTTTGATATTTTTGCCACCTATTTCAATACCATCACCGAAGAAACCAATGCGGAAATCACCAGCGGCCTAACTTTCGTACGCGAGTATGATGCACAAGGTATAGAGCTGGAAGGCTCCTATATTTATGGCGATTTCTCGGTTAACGGCAACCTGACCTGGACGGATGCCGAAATCAGCAAAGATGCGAATAACCCATCGGTAGTCGGCAATACTCCCCGCCGTCAGGCAGATATTATTTACACCATTACCCCTCAGTATAATTTTGGTGACAGCCTAACCTTCGGCGCCAGCCTGCAGGGCTCCACTGAATACTACGTTTCAGATTCCAACCAGCTGAAACAAGATGGTTATGTGTTGGTAAATCTGTTCGGCTCTTATTATGTTACTGAGGATCTCACCGTCTCCTTTAATGTAAACAACCTTACTGATGAATTTGTTGTAACTGAGGTTGAAGAGTCTTACGCAGAAGCTGGAGATATTGTTCGCGGCAGGGCCATCAGCGGCCGCTCCACCAGTGTCAGCTTCAATTACGCTTTTTGATCGTTGTCCTCCCTACTCCAGTAAGTCGTTTGCAGCCCGCTTAGGGCCGCTTGCAAACACCGGGTGTCCAGCCTCCCCGTTGGCACCCGGACTTTTTCTTTGACGAGAAACTTACTGCAGTCACTCCTCCAGTGGAGTAGCCTGTTAAAATAAACCGACCAAATATTTCTTTAAATAGAATACCCAGCCAGTGGAGCAAATTAGGATGGAAGTGCAAGGCAACGCAGTAAATACCTTGCTTGGAGGCATAGAAGCCGGCGGCACAAAATTTAATTGTGCAATTGCCGCAAATCCCGATGATGTCTGGGAGAGGGCTAGCTTCCCAACCACCACACCGGAAGAAACCCTCGGTCAGGTCATTGAATTTTTCCAGGCCGGCGCCCAACGCCATGGCCCTATTTCCACACTGGGTGTCGCAAGTTTCGGTCCGGTAGATTTGAACCCGCAATCGAGCCAGTACGGGTTTATCACTAACACCCCTAAAAATGGATGGTCCAATACCAACCTGGCCGGTCAGTTACAGGGGGCTCTCTCTATTCCCGTAGCTTTCGACACTGATGTCAATGGCGCAGCGCTGGGAGAACACCTGTGCGGCGCCGCTGTAGGTGTAAAGAATTTTGTCTACGTCACCATCGGCACCGGTATCGGCGCCGGGGTAATGGTAGATAGCAAACTGGTCAACGGCGCCATGCACCCGGAAATCGGCCATATGTTGATGCCACAGGATCGACGAAGAGACCCCTACCCAGGCCACTGCCCATTCCATGGCAATTGTCTGGAAGGCCTTGCCTGCGGCCCCGCTATTGAAGACCGCTGGGGCCTGCGCGGCCAGAGTATGGACAGTGACCATCCAGCCTGGGATCTACAGGCGGAATACCTAGCCACCATGTGTATAAACCTGACCAGCTGCTACTCACCGGAACGAATTATTCTCGGTGGCGGCGTTATGGAACAAACACACCTGTTCCCACGCATTCGCCACAAGTTTCTCGACCTGGCAGGTGGTTATTTCCCCCAGGTATCCCAAGGCAACATCCGCTCATTTATAGTCCCACCAAAACTCGCCGGCCGCTCCGGAGAGGTGGGCTCTCTGCGTATGGCCCAGGCACTTTGCTCCAACTATTAGATAACCAAATCCTCCCTCACAGGATGTGGAAGCGCCAGGGGAATATTCCTGGCGCCACTCCACCCGCCAAACTGCGCCCCACAACTCCCTTTCCAACTTATATACTCATCTTTGCGACTGTTGGCACAGCGCAAGGTAGCTAGTCTCGTATCCGATCTGATAGGCTTGTCAGTCTTGACCGCCCACTGACGCGGCTGAGCACACTTAAGCGTGGCTCATTAAGGGATAAAGATGAAAATAATTAAAATATTGTTTATAGGCTTAATGGTTTTGGCCACTCAGTTTGTGCAAGCCGGCACCGCTGAACCCACAACATTTACCCGCCAGGGCATTCTCTCTTACAACTTTCATTCCGACTTACTGGGGCGTGGATTTGTAATTGATGTGCTACTGCCGCTCTCCTTTAACCCGGAAGACAATACCCGGTATCCGGTCATATATATGACCGACGGGTATATGAATTTCCCTATGGTGGCACCGAACCTGATCCACGAACAGGTACCCGATGAGCAAGGCAATACCAAACTACCACCAGTGATTTTGGTGGGCATCTCACACCCCCTGGACAGTTCTAACTTCACCTTACGTTTAACAGATTTTACTCCAGTACCTGGAGAGATTAGGGGGAATACTCTGGGTGGTGGCGCCAACCAATTTCTGGCGTTTTTGGAGAACGAGCTCAAGCCTTTTATCAATAATTCTTTCAAGGGAGATGAAAGTGACGAAACACTGGCTGGCCACTCCCTCGGCGGGCTCTTAGCCCTGCACGCCCTCTTCAATCACACCGATAACTTCGACCGCTATGTGATCGGCAGCCCCAGCATCTGGTGGGCGGATAAGCAAATTCTAGAAAGTGAACTCGCTTATGCCGAACGCCAGACTGACTTACCGAAAAGCGTGTATATGTTTATTGGTGGGGAGGAAATCTGCTTAGAAGAAGGAGAGGTTTGCGGCGTTCAAGATTTTAGGGACCTAGCCCAGCGACTCAAGTCCCGAAATTATGAAAATTTGACTCTGCGCAAGCGAGTCATCAAGGGTGAAAACCACGATACCGTAGTTAATCCAGGTTACGATAAAGGGATAGAACAGGTTTTTAAAAGCAAAGTGCTACCACGAAAGTATTCGTTTTAATCGAACCTGCCGGCCCTAGAGCAGAGAAACGCTACAGGGCCCTGACACTACTCGCCTGGCTTGCTATCCATTACTCATACGCGCCACTAATACACTCCTCGGCCTCTAAAAAGACTAACATAGTCTTCTCCAGACTTTCTGCTGCGTCCATAAAAGGCAAGTGATGGCTATCTTTTAGTACTGAGAAACATTTACTCCCTTTATACCTTTTATAATCTGCCTTTACCTGTAAAGGCGTGGTAATGGAATCATTCTCACCGACAACGAATAGCGCTGGTATCTGTAAATGATCGATACCTCCATTAACGCTCATCGCCTGAAGCTCATCGTTCATCTTGTCAGCCAGGCTTCCACGCCGCTCCTGCCACCCAGGGAACTCTTCATCAATTTTTTCAGCGGCTAAAAAACCTCGAATATCAACTCCGTTCGCGACACCACCATTCGCTCGACTCGCCCACTTGGATAGCAGCAAATAATGCTCAGAGGGAGAGTCTTGATATTTTTGTAACTCCTGTATGGCTAATTGGTTGCCTTCCCTTTCCGCCCATTTCAGAGTTACTTCTAAGCTGGTTTCTGCCTGCTTCTGCGCATCCTGGAAGGAAGAGATAAACACCAACCTCTCCAATGTCTCAGGATGCTCACTCGCATAGAGAGCTGCAAGCCCCCCACCCCAAGAGTGACCAACTAAGGTAACCTTATCTTTCTTATAGTGCGCTTTTAAAAAAGAAATCACATTGTGCACATCTTGAATATTGTTCTTTATCGTTAATGTGTCTTCGCTCACCTCAAGAGACTTGCCTGCCCCTCTTTGATGAAGATAAGCCACTAAATACCTTTCTTCGAGCGCCCGCCCAACAGTTACCTGAAATGGAACCAACCCCAACTCCACATCTCCCGGGCCGCCATGTAGAAATAGGATTAATGGTTTAGATAGGTCACGACCTGACACCTCTAGATGCAGCTTTGCACCATCACTATCCACTACTCCTTTATAAACGACCTCTCCCGCAAAGGTGTGCCCGGCAAATAAAGCAAGAGAAGTCCTTACAAGGAAAACATTCAACCACTTCAAATTTAACATATCTTCACCAAAATAAAGTTATAAAAGAGCTTAGGATTTTCAGTGCCCAACTAACAAGATATAAGACAACAATACGATGCTCTGACTTCAAAGAATTTTTATTATAAAAAACCATACAAAACATCAACTTTGAGGTGAGACGAGAATAAAATCAGGTAAAGCAGGAGCCCGCTGAAAAATCTAAAAGCCCACATTCTTAATGGTTAAGAGATACACCAAATCCAAGACCTATTAATAGGAATATGCAGCTCGTGCCACCAGGGTTTAAGTGGCATATTTTTTTAAAATCAGTGCGACCACCAGCTGAATCAAAGTTTATTGCTTCACAGATCACAAATAGCCGACCTTCATCGTCCCAAGCATTTAAGCACCAAGAGAAATTCAAGAATTTCATGGGTATACTACGAACTACCCAAGCAACAATTCACAAAGATGATAAATTTTAATCCCGCTCCAAAAGTTGGCCGACATTGTGCTCCTTGTTAGCTACCTTTAGAGCCCCCCCAAAAATCAAAATAGAAGAACTCATTGATCTCGGTGATAGCGCCTTCAAGTTTTTCACTGAAATCTCCTCAACGTCGGAGAAAGGTGCAAAAAGTGAAACCTCTTCTAATATATCTAAATCACTACTATAAGATTTTAGCGGAGATACTCTCAAAATATCGCCAGGTATATTTGGGATGTGTACATCAAGGCAAAAACCGTTAATAAAAGCAATTTTAGAAAGAATAAATGGCCATGGCGAAAACAACCGATACTCCAACCCCCAACAAGGCTCAGCATCTCGATGCCTTAATACCTTTGGAGACAAAAGTTCACTTATAGCCGCCTCCATCTCATGAATATTCCCTTCGCACAGAGCAATATAAAATCGGCAGTCAATAGCGTAAAGCTTGTATTTTTTAGGAGACCCTGACAAAAAGGCCTCAGCTCTACTTTTCAACAAGCCCCAATCACCGGCAAGCGCCAGCCTAAGTTGCAGAGCATGGAATTCAGGATTGTTTATATTATCGCAAACATATTTACCCTGACTTTTCCTTAGTAAAGGAATGAAATATTGCTTGCCCCAATGGATTAATTCCGGACTATCTGATATCAATGGATACAGGAGCTGACTATCTGGACTCTTCCCCATATCAGCAGGATAAAAGTGTGAGTATAAAGCTAGCACCCTACCAACATCAAATGCAGATTTTTTCGCCTGTTCGATATCACCCTGCTTAAATAAAGCCTGTAAAGTCTGCGCTACAAGAGCATCCATTAACATGAGCAAAGGCCCACTTACTTTACCTCCTTCACTCAGGAAGCGCTTAAAGTTACTTTCACAGCGCTCTATTCTTCCGGGCTTATCAGAAATTTCCAGCCGCTTTAACCCATCCAAGAAAACTTGATCACTCATCTATAAACAACTTATTAAAAATTAACACTAAAGCCCTTAAGGCTAATAATTACAAAATATTTTCATAGCCACCGGGCATACAACATAGAAATTCAAACTCCTCAGACGATCTTTTGGACCAAGGTGAACGAGATAATCTCTATAAGGTTTTAGATTGAATAGATATATACAAACCCACAAGTCCACCAGATCCCTATGACTAGGCGACATTGAATCAACGATAACCACCTTCACTAATAAACTTATCGTCCATGCGCCTCTAGAAAGTCAACCCACTGCTCGACCAGATCTTTAAACTCCACTGTTGACAGCTCTAGGTCAGGAGAACCCAGACCGCTTATAAACTTCGTGTTCTGGTGCTCGATATAAGCCAACCCAAAAATCTCGGCACCGAGCTCAGTATATTTTTTCTCCCCAGACAAAACTGAATCTATTTCCGGCAACACATCCTCTTTAATTTCTTGAGAGGCTGCCCACACCTGAAAAAAACCTTCCAAGACCTCCTCTTCATCCAGCTTAGGATACAAGCTATAGCTATCATATATTTTGACTATGTCTATTCTTCTGTCTGCAGTCCTTAGCTCGCCCACCACAGAAAAAGGAGCGTAGATTTTCATCGATTGTATCCCCACAAAAAAATTCCACTTGACATCAAAGACAAGCCGTACCGAAGCAACGATACTCCCTCATTAAACTTATTGGCCATGTATCTCTAGAAAGTCAACCCACTGTTTGATTAGCTCTCTAAACTCCATTGTTGGCAATTCCAGGTCAGGAGCAATACCCCCTATAAGCTTCGTAACCTGAGGCTTGATATAAGCCACGCCAAAAATATCAGCATCGATATCAGTAAACTCTACATCACCAGATAAAACTGAAATTACTTCCGGCAACAAACACTCCTTAATATCTTGAGAAGAGTCCCAAGCTTGAAGAAAATCATACAAAATCACGTCTTCATCTAGCTCTGAATACAGAAAATAGGTGCCACTCTTTTTGATTATATCTATTCTTCTATCTGCGACCTTTAGCTCGCCCACCACAAAGAAAGGAGGATAAATTTTCAACGACCATATTCCCAAAAAAAACTCACCTAAGCTCAAGCGCTAAGCTGTGTTGAAGTAACAGCTTTTAGCAAGTACAAGCAATCGCAGCCCACCCCGCAATCTAATTACGCTGATTGATGGTACGGTTTGAGCTGAGGCGGCCGTACATCACGAACCCCACCTAAAAAACAGTTAAACAACCAGCCGTTTTACCCAGCGGTAAGGTGAGAGTGAAGTTCAGTAGGCACCAAAGACTGCAACCATTGCCTTTTTACTCAGTTTTTTTCTAGTGACCTAATTGGCCATCAATAGATAAACCAGGTAACGAATTACCAGTGCCGTGTGTGGCTACACTTACCAGCCTGTTGTCACAATAGCAGGGACAAGGCCACCCATCTCTACATCATTTTACTTGCAAATATTTACTGCCAATATATCGCCCACCAATAATGCAGGGAATATATATTATTAATGCATAAACAATGGCCCACCCGGAAGAATTCATAAAAGCAATAAAGGTAACCAGCAAATAGGGGACCGCCGCAACAGCCAATACAATTTTGGCATTCATTGAGGCAGTATCCTCACTTGTACGCGCCGCCATAGCGCCACCCATTAACAATATCAGGGGTAATGAGATAATACTCACCAGCAAGTACAGGGAATGGAAAGGAATAGCAGATAATAGATACAACCAAGAGGCCAAACCGGCAGTAACGGTAAAGAATGCTATACCACATGCCGCCGGGCTTTGCGGTATATTCTTACTGGTTGCTGCACGGTAAAGTGCAATCAATATAGCAACAGCCCCAACTATTAACAAAACATTCATATTATACCTCAATTCTGTTATCAACAGCCGTACAACAAAAGTCCAGAAAAAACTGAACAAAAATATTTCACACCAAAGAATAACAACCAACTACAAAAATAGGGCTGACCCAGCCTTACAACTAATCTTTAAGAGAAATAATTAAAAATTTTACCAACAAGCTCTAAATCCTGATAACCCTTAGGATCAATTTCTTTGCGAAGTACCCTTTTTATATAGTCGATATCTCCCAGCAACCCTTTCACTACACAATAATAAGCACAGCCAAAACCACGTGTTTCCTCTGGAACACTTTCATAAAAGCCCTCCCTAGACTCAAAGTTATACTGATTAGTTAAATAATCTTTACCCACAGTAAAAATACAATCCATTCTGTGTAAAACTTCAGCAACGGCCTCATCTTGACCCCCAAAATCTTGAACATAAATCCTACGACTATGAGTCTTATCTAACGCTTGATGATCCAAATCAATATAGAACATCAACCGTCTCACTGGTATACAATCATCTAACTCGCTGTAAATTTTATCAACCTCTGGAATATAGGTTCCGGCTGCTGGCTGTAAAAGAATTGATGAGGGGGACCCATGAAAACTCCACTCTGGATCAATAATTACTTCACAATACTTTTCCGGTCGGATGTAATATTTATTATTAATAAATTTCCAGCCGTAATATTTGGCCGCCCTAGTTTTGACGGCCTTTAATATCTCGGATTTAAAAGTCATGCCAATCTCATGCAATAGGATAAACTTTACTTATTCTTATCTTATATTTTGTCAATTTGTCGATTTTTGTATAACTAATTTTGCAGCTCCACCCAATCCCCATGGCTAGGCGGCGTTGAAGTAACAATAAAAACCAAATCCATAGAGGCCTTATTGAACATCTGATGAGGAATCCCAGCGGCTATATGCAAACCCTGGCCGGGAGAGAGGGAATACTCTTCGCCACCACATTCAATCGTGGCCGTGCCCTTTAGTACAAAGAAAAACTGTTCAGATTGCCGGTGCAGGTGTCGAACTTCTGAGCAACCAGGAGGCACTCTCTCCTGAATCACACTGAGAGAATCGGTTCGTACCAAGTGCCAGCCATCGCAGCCCTCCCCCCAGGAGTAGTGCTCAGCATTCTCTTTTGAGACGACTGGCATCACTCCTCCCCCCGCAATCTCCGCAAATACTCCTCGCGGGATTTACGCATATTGATAACATGACTTGAGCTGAGGCGGTCGTGCATCAGGTTTCCACCTAAGAAGCAGTTAATCAACCAACCGATCTTTCCCAGCGGTAGGGTGAGAGTGAAGCTCAGTAGCCGCCAGAGGCCGTGGCCATAGCCTATTCGCTCAAATTTTTTGTTGGTGACTTTGTAGCCCATCAAATATTTACCCGGCGTCGCCTGAAAGCGGGAGCTCTCTGCAATCCAGGCCATCAGCAGATAGGCCAGGCAACAGATTCCCAACGCCATGGTTATGGCGGCGCCTTCTGGCATATCGTATACCTTCATCATCACAATCGAGGCGATAAAGCCAACCACGACGTACAACAACAATACATCCAGTAAGACCGCAACGCCTCGGGCCAGCAAGTGGCCAAAGTAGTATTGATCGTAGGTTTCTTCCGGCTGAGTTATTTTCTGCCGGATCAGCTTGCGCCCACCTCGGAGCCCTTGGGCGGGGTCCACAGTAACTTCTTCGCTATGCAGCGAATTAAAAATGCAATCACAAAGGGACTCGTCCAAGGCGCCGTATAAATAGGAGGCATTACCATTCCAGTCGAACAAGCTATTGCAGTACTGAAGAATATTGTTAGAAATCTGAGCTTGTTTTTTACCTTTAGAGGTAACTTCACTAGCCTGCAAATTTATTCTGGCAAAACGTTCGAAGATTGAAAGGCCCAGATTCCAATTATATTCCTCATCGAGCATATAAGGTGTATCGGTGAGAAAACGCCAATTCTCTTTTACATTGAATTTACTGGGCGCTTGCAGCAGCCTATCCACTTGCTCCAACACCCGATGGTACTCGGCAATTCGCAGTGCTCGCTGTGGGTCTTGTTCAGTGTCATCCTCTTCAATAGGATTTTCTTGCACATTATCTTCTTGTGCATTCTTAACTTCAGGATGCTGCTCTTCAGCATGTTTCTCTGTAGAGGCCCCCTGCTGTCTCTCACCCCCAGTTTCCTGATCCTGGGCTTGATTCAGGTCAAGAGTGTCTTTTGATGGAGCTTGCTCAATAGCTTCTGAAGAGACTGGGGAGTGGTCTTGATGATTTGGCTCACTATTTTGTTGCACCTGGGGCTCTACTTGACCCTGTAATTGCACGGCCTCAGGGGAAAGTGCAGCCCGCTCAGCACTTGCAACTTCCGCAAGCACCTCGGTACTTTGCGGTTCCTCACTTTCCTTTTTCTCTTCTTTAAGCTCCTCAGCGGCTTTCAGGGCCCATTTATAGGCGCTGTGTAACTGCTGAAACTCTTCAGGCTTTTCATCCGGGCGGGTTTGCTTCAGTTTTTTTGCGTAGGCGCGCTTGATCGCCCGCGCATCATCGCAGGGTGCTAGCTCGAGTATCTCCCAGGGGCTCATTAAATCCAGTCCTCACCGTCGAGCTTATCGAAAATCTCCGTGAGTTCGGTACGCGCCTTGCCAATCTCCACCAAGTTTTGTTTATCCAAAACCCGATCGAAGCTGGCGAGCAATTTAGCTATATAATCGCGCTGCTCGCCGAGGCTCGCTTCATACAAGCGTTCACCACGGGCGAGTAGCGCCCGGTTTTCCTCATCTTCACGGGGATGAAATTTGAGCTTGGCCAGTTTTCCCAACGCTTGGGCTTTATCCTGTTCATTCAGGGCGCCCGGCGTAAATTCCACTAACTTATTATATGTTTTACCGGTTGAAACGACGGTGACATCCACTTCCAGCAAACCGTTCATATCATAGCTATAGCGCACTTCCACCACTTCCTCGCCCCGGGGTTTCTTGGGTACCGGCACCGTGAGCTCGCCCAGATAAACATTTTTCTTTACCAGGCGATTTTCCCCCTGGTAAATATCGATACAAACTTCGTTCTGATCATCGCGGGCAGTGCAGACGCTACGCACAATACTGACAGGTACCACGGTGTTGCGCTCAATAATCGGCAGGAAGTAATTGCCCAGCTGCGGGCTGTCTTCATTCACGATGCCGGTACCCAGGGTGTAGGGGCATACATCGGTGAGGACGATATCATCCAGCGCAGAATTTTTTTCCTTGAGACCAGCTTGGATAGCCGCCCCCATGGCGACAACGGTATCCGGGTCCAGGTGGCAGGAAGGCAAGCGGCCAAACATGCGCCCCACCATAGAGCGGAACAGGGCCAAGCGGGTGGAGCCACCCACCAATACCACTTCGTCAATTTTAGCGGGTGGCAAGTCGGCATCGCGCATGGCGCGCTCAATCGGGCGCTTGGCTCGCAGCAGCAACGGAGTGCTGAGTTTCTCAAACCATTCGGGAGTCGCTTTCCATTCGAGTTCGCGCCCACCGAGGTTTAATTTAAGTAACTGCTCTGCCTGCTGGCTAATACGGCGCTTGGCCGTTTCCATCTGCATATATAGGTTCTGCAGTTCGCGCGGTTTCAGAGAAGTTTTTTTCAGCTGCAATTCTTCCAGAACGCTGTCGATCATTGCCTCGACAAAATCTTCACCGCCCAGATAGTTATCCCCGGCACTGGCATGTACTTCCATAATGCCATCGAAGAATTCCAGGATGGAGACATCGAAAGTACCACCGCCCAGGTCTAGCACCAGGAAATTCCCCTCCCGCTTATCGTGCAGGCCGTAGGCAATTGCCGCAGCGGTAGGCTCGTTGATCAGGCGCTCTACCTTGAGGCCTGCCAGCTCTCCAGCCAATTTTGTCGCCTGGCGCTGGTTATCGTTAAAGTAGGCGGGCACACTGATTACCGCTTCGCTGACCTCTTCCCCCAGGAAGGCCTCTGCATCCTCTTTGAGAGAGCGCAGTACCAAGGCGGAAAGTTCGGTAGCGGTAAATTGCTGGCGACCCAGTTTGACTTGATGATCGGTGCCCATCAGGCGCTTAAAGGCGGCAACGGTGGTATCACTGTGATTGATCAGGCGCTCTTTTGCGGTTTTCCCCACCACTAGCTTGCCAGTGTCATCCAAACCAACCACCGATGGGGTCAAGGCCTCTCCCAGGCGATTGGGAATCAGCTTCACGCCATCTTCCGTTAAAACCCCACAGGCGCTATTGGTGGTACCCAGGTCAATACCAATAATGGCCATAAATCCCCCTACCTATTTTTCTCAAAACTTGATCAAGCACAGTCGTACCAACGGGTTTTTATACCGTATTTCCCGCAATCTGGTTGGCGCGATATTCTAAGCGCCCCTGCACAAAAATAGCCAGAGAGTGCAAGCACACGAAAGGCAGGTGCAGAAAAACCACACGAATAGACTGGCCGTAGAACAATCCTCCTTCTGGCAGTTCCACATAACTGCCATATCCTTAGAGTCATTCGAAATCCACGAAGAGGCGCGGCCTTGTTGACGGGTAGATTTGAGGGAGTGAACCTCAAAGGGGATCTCTTTGGTGGAGTTACCACAGCCGTGGTTTCGCTACCCATGGCACTGGCGTTTGGGGTTGCTTCCGGGGCAGGAGCCAGTGCGGGGCTGTGGGGGGCGATTCTGATCGGGCTATTTGCCTCCCTCTTTGGGGGTACCCGAACCTTAATCTCTGAGCCTACCGGTGCCATGACAGTAGTAATGGCTGCGGTGATCACCACCATGATGGCAGAGCACCCCAACCAGGGACTGGCAATGGCCTTTACCGTGGTCATCATGGCGGGCATTTTTCAAATTGCTTTGGGGGCGTTAAAGCTCGGCAAATATATTGTCTTGATGCCCTACAGCGTGGTCTCAGGATTTATGTCCGGGGTGGGTATTATTCTGGTAATTTTGCAGATTGGTCCGTTACTCGGCCAACCCACGCCCGCTGGCGGGCCGATGGAAACCGTGCAGGAATTGCCGGAGCTAGTCAGAAATACCCACTATGGGGAACTCTTCCTCGGTTTGCTCACCCTCGGAATGCTGTTTTTTTTACCAAAGAAACTCAAACAGCTGGTTCCCCCCCAACTGGTGGCACTAGTCGCCATTACCTTGCTTTCCATGGTGTTGTTCGACAACGAAGAGATCCGGCGTATCGGCGAAATTCCCAGCGGCTTGCCTTCCCTGATTTTGCCCAACATCACCTTTGATATGTTGTCCACCATGCTGATTGAGGCGTTGGTGCTCGGCACTCTGGGCTGTCTCGATACCCTATTAACTGCGGTAATAGCAGATAGCCTGACACGCAGGGAGCACAACCCCAGCCGGGAATTGATCGGCCAGGGCATCGCTAACACCGTATCCGGTTTGTTTGGCGGGCTGCCCGGCGCGGGTTCCACTATGGGGACCGTGGTGAATATTCAGGTAGGGGCGCGTTCTCCTCTGGCCGGTATAGTGCGTGCGCTGATCCTACTGCTGGTGGTGCTCTGGTTTGCCCCCCTGACGCAACCAATTCCTATGGCGGTATTAGCCGGTATCGCGGTATTCGTCGGCATTAATATTCTCGACTGGAGTTATATCCGACGCGTTCACCATCACCAGGTGGCAATATTCCCAACCTTTATTATGTACAGCGTTCTGTTGATGACCGTGTTTGTGGGCTTGATTTACGCCGTGGCCATTGGTGTATTCCTCGTCAATATCATCACCATTGAGCGGCTCAGCCGTATTCAGGAAAAAAGTGTTAAAGCGATTTCCGGTGTCGAGGAAGGCGATCCTCTCAACCGGCGGGAACGGGAGATGCTGCGGCAGTCAAAAGGACAGATCCTGTTTTTCTTTTTATCGGGCCCAATGTTGTTTGGGGTATCCAAGGCCATTACTCGCCAGCAAGCCGCAGTGGGTAAATTTAAAGTCATCATTATGGATTTGAGCACAGTGCCCATGATTGATACCACCGCGGCATTGGCACTGGAAAACACCATGCGTGATGCCATTAGTTTGGGCTGCAAAGTCTATCTGTACTGCCCCAATGAGCCAACACTGGACAGGTTGGAGAAATTACATATCCGGGATTGGATGGACGAGGATTGTTTTGTAGAAAGCCGGGTTGAGGCTCTCATCAAAGGCTTGGACTTTCTCAATCGCGAAGGCGAAAAAAGGCCTGATCCGCCCTACTAATAAATGCAGTGTTTCTAGAATAAAACATCTATTTAACCTGCAGCCTTAAAATGACATTTTAATGGGTAAGCTTTTTTAATTTGGCAAACATTCATTACCCTTTTCTATTTTGCCTGAATGTAAAATGATAAAAAATCAAAGCAAAAAGCGGAGTCATAACCCCGCTCAAATTTTCCACGCCACACTTTAGCTAAAATTCTGCGGCCATTAGGGAGACAGACGATCCAGCGTCCACAAACCGCTATCATCGGCGCGGTAAATAAAGCGGTCGTGCAGGCGATTGGCACCACCCTGCCAAAACTCCACCGCGTGTGGCACTACCCGATAACCGCCCCAAAAATCTGGCAGCGGCACTTGTCCATCTGCAAAGCGCGCCTTTTCTTGGTCAAACTGTTTTTGCAGTTCCTCACGGGATGACAGTGGCTGGCTCTGGCGCGAGGCCCAGGAGGCCAGCTGGCTTTCCAGGGGCCGGGACTGGAAATACTGCTCGGCATCCTCACGCGTCACCGACTCCACATTGCCGCTAACAATGACCTGGCGCTCCAGGCTGTGCCAGGGGAACAGCAGGGATACCTGCGGGTTCCTCTCCATATCATGTGCTTTTTTGCTCTGCAGGTTTGTGTAAAAAACAAAGCCGCGCTCGTCAAAACCTTTTAGCAATACAATGCGCTGGGTGGGCTGGCCGCTGCTATCGGCCGTGGCCAGACACATGGCACTAGGGTCAGAAAGTTTGGCCGCCAGAGCCTCCTCAAGCCATTCGCGAAACTGCTCCACCGGGGTGGCTTTTAACTCCGAACGGCGCAAACCGCCAAGCAGATATTCACGACGCCATTGATCGATTTCCATGGTGCTACTTCCTAAGTTATTCAAGCTCAAAATATATCCAGCCAGCTGAAGCAAAGCGATTTTTATTCCAGCTACGCGACAAATCTTCTTGTATCGCAACTCCCTTTACACAAGGAATCTTGCGGCTCGGGCGCCAAGTTTCCTGTCGCGATACGGGACGAATCTCAATTTTCCTGCGTATTTCCCCTCGCAGGTGCAGACTCTGCGGGCGCTTGCGTGCTTTTTAGTGGGCCGCTAGGCTCACGGCATTTTTACACAAATAAGGAAAATGGTGGCTATGTCCTCTGCGCCCACATGCGCCCAGGTGCTCATGCGCCTGCTGCGCGACTACCAGGTGGAAAAAGTCTTCGGCATCCCCGGTGTCCACACCATCGAACTGTACCGAGGTCTGCCCGGCAGTGACCTGATGCATATCACTCCGCGCCACGAACAGGGTGCCGCCTTTATGGCGGATGGCTATGCCCGTGCCAGTGGCAAGATTGGTGTCTGCTTCCTGATCACCGGCCCCGGTCTCACCAACGCCGCCACCGCCATGGCGCAAGCCTATTCCGATTCGATTCCCATGCTGGTGATCTCCGCAATCAATCGCCGCGAAGACCTGGGCATGGGCCGCGGCCGCCTGCATGAACTGCCGCAACAGAGTGATGCCAGCCGCGGCTTCTGTATCTGGCAGCACACGCTCAGCCAGGCTGAGCAATTACCAGAGGTGATGGCACGGGCATTCCAGCTGCTACAGTCCAGCCGCCCGGGGCCTGTGCATATCGAAATCCCCATCGACCTGTTCCCGGCTCCCATGCCCGGCCAGCTGGAAGACTACAAAGCTGCACCAGCCGCTATGGCCCCGGCGGCAAATAGCGCTGCTATCACCACGGCCGCCGAATGGCTGCAATCCGCCCAGCGCCCGGTCATCCTCCTCGGCGGCGGTGCCCAGAGCGCCGGCGAAGCGGCTACCCAAATTGCTGAAAAAATTGCTGCCCCGGTATTTCTGTCTCTGGCCGCCAAAGGCGTTGTAGATGAACGCCATCCACTGTGTGGCGGTGCCAACCTGAGTTTCGATTGTGTACGCAACCGCGTGGAGAATGCGGATGTGGTGCTGGCCGCGGGCACCGAACTCTCTGAAACCGATCGCAACCTGGTGCGGGACGATTACGCCTTCTCCGGCAAACTGATTCGTATCGATATAGATGCTGCACAGCTGGTATGCAACGCCCAACCGGATCTGGCGATCTGTGCTGACGCCAAAGAGAGCTTGCAACAATTGGAAGCCGCCCTGAACCAACGCGATGCAACAGCAGGCGAACATTCTGAAAAAGAGGTTGCCCAGTTGCTGAAAGACTGCCGCAAAGAGTGGTGGGATGGCTCCGAACAACGCTTCCCCTGGGTTGAGGCCCTGCGCGAAGCCCTGCCGGAAAACGGTATCCTGGTGACAGACTCCACCCAGCTGGCCTATAACACTAACCACGCCCTGCCCCTATATCATCCGCGTAGCCATGTGACCTGCACTACCGGTTATGGCACCCTGGGCTTCGCCCTGCCTGCGGCAGTTGGCGCCAAGCTCTCTAGCGAGCGGGATGTGATCGCCCTGATCGGCGATGGCGGCCTGATGTTTACCCTGGGCGAATTGGCGGTGGCTGTTGAGCAACGTTTACCTCTGCCCATCCTGGTATGGAATAACGCCGGCTACGGCGAAATCCGCGACTTTATGGATGCGGCGGAAGTGCCGCAGGAAGGTGTAAACCTGAGCACCCCGGATTTTGTTGCCCTGGCCAAGGCCTTTGGCGCCGAGGGCTGTCGTATCGACCAGCCCGGCCAATTGGCGCAAGCAGTAGCCGATGCCCTGGGCCGCCAGACCCCAACCCTGATCGAAATCAGCGCGCCTTCAGGCGCAGAACAAATGGAAGCGTGACATGACAGATCTCAGCAAACTGCCCACGGGCAAGCTGTTTATTAACGGCGAATGGCGCGAGCCTCTGGGTACCGGGACTCACCCGGTGATCAACCCGGCCACCGAAGAATTAATCTGCCAAGTGGCCGAAGGCTCGGCCGAAGATGTGGATCTCGCCGTGGAAGCCGCGCGCCAAGCCTTCCACAGCTGGCGCAACAGCACCGCACAGATGCGCCGCGAACTGCTCAACGCCATTGCCGACGGTATGGAAAAACGCAAGGAAGATCTGGTTCAGGCCGTGTCCCAGACACTCGGCTGCCCCGAACATATCACCCGCTGGTTGCATGTGGATGGCCCTATCTATGCCATGCGCTACTACGCCGAGCGCACCGCAGAAATGGAAAAAACAGAGAAGGCCGGCCATTCCGTACTGTTCCGCGAGCCCGTGGGCGTGTGTGGTTTTATCACTCCCTGGAACTACCCACTGCACCAGTTTGTGGGCAAAGTGGCCCCGGCCCTGGCCGCCGGCTGCACCATGATCACCAAACCCGCCGAGATCACGCCGCTGCAAGATTTTGTGATGGCGGAAATTATTGAAGAGGCAGGAGTCCCCGCCGGCGTCTTCAACTTGGTACCCGGTGCCGGCTCCGAAGTGGGTGCGGCACTCTCTGCCCATCCCGGTATCGATATGGTCTCCTTCACCGGTTCCACTCGCGCCGGTGTGGAAGTGGCCAAGGCCGCTGCGCCCACGGTGAAGCGCGTAACCCAGGAATTAGGTGGTAAGTCCCCTCTGATTATCACCCCCGATGCAGATCTGGAAGCCGCCGTGCGTTGGGGCTGTGAAGATGTGTTTATCAACAGTGGCCAGACCTGTACCGCCCTCACCCGTATGCTGGTACCTGCCGAACGCTATGACGAAGCGGTAGAAATCGCCCGCCAGGTAGCCGAAGACATCGCCATGGGCACCAATGAAAATGCCTTTATGGGCCCACTCTCTTCCGCGCGCCAGCGCGAGATAGTGCGCGGCTATATCCAGAAGGGTATCGACGAGGGTGCACGCCTGGTCACTGGCGGCGCCGAGGTGCCCTCTGGGCTGGAGAAGGGCTTTTATGTGAAGCCCACAGTATTTGCCGATGTACACAACGATATGAACATCGCCCGAGAAGAGATCTTTGGCCCTGTGACCTGCCTGATCCCTTACAAGGATATGGATGAGGCAATTACCATCGCTAATGACACCGAATACGGCCTATCCAGCGGTGTTTGGGCAAAAGATGCAGAGAGCGCCATGCCTCTGGTGCGCCGCATCGAGGCAGGCCTATGTTTCGTCAATGGCGGCGAGTTTAATTACGACGCACCCTTTGGCGGCTACAAGCGCTCTGGCAACGGGCGCGAATTTGGCGAGGCCGGCCTCGGCGAGTTTATCGAACTGAAATCCGTGCAACTGCCGGCATAAACTTCTGCACCGCCTGCAATCGTGGGCGGTGCAGTTGACTGCCAATCCCCTCCCCGCTATCTTTGCTCGCACATCACGAGAGTGGCTGACGCCAACGCCAACCTGCCGACCGGGGCAAGGTGGTTCTCTCTCTGCTGGCACACCAAAGCCTGCGGGGAGGATGGGGCTCTACAAGAGCAATCCAACCGGATTAGCGAATACCCTTTCGCCGCTTCCACGTCAGCCCTCCAAAGTTTTACCCTTGGAGGGACCATGTCCGAATCACCGTTATCCAGTAAAGACGTTATAGAAATTCAAATTGCCAACCAACGCAGCCGCACCGCGGTGAGAGCCGTGAGACGGGCCGATCGGCAATTGTTGTGGCAACTACTGTTCGACACCGCGGAAGAAGCTTTAAAATTCGCCACCAGCTGCCGTGCCAGTGAGCAGCCAATCACTGCCCACAAGGCCTGCGAGCTGGCGGGATAAACGAGAATCCAGTGGCGCCATTTTGATTCGCGCCAGATACCTAGTGCCACGAGCACCCGACAGGAGCTAAAAACAATATCATGTCCAAGCCAGAACAATTCTTTGAGCACCTGCGCAACGAGCTAAAACAAATTGAAGCCGACGGCCTCTATAAGCGGGAGCGGATCATTACCTCCCAGCAGGCCGCCGAGATACAGGTGAACAACGACACCCAGGTACTGAACTTCTGTGCCAATAACTACCTGGGCCTGGCCGATCACCCGGACCTGATCAAAGCCGCCAAAGAAGGCCTGGACCAGTACGGTTTCGGTATGGCCTCAGTGCGCTTTATCTGTGGTACCCAGGACATCCACAAGGCACTGGAATCGCGCCTGTCAGAATTCCTACACACCGAAGACACCATCCTCTACACCTCCTGTTTTGATGCCAATGGTGGCCTTTTCGAAACCCTGCTGGGTCCAGAGGATGCAATAATCTCCGATGCCCTGAACCACGCTTCAATTATTGACGGCGTTCGTCTGTGTAAGGCCAAGCGCTACCGCTACGCCAACAACAATATGGCGGAGTTGGAGAAACAACTACAGGCAGCTGACGCCGAAGGCGCCAAAACCAAGCTGATCGCCACCGATGGTGTCTTCTCCATGGATGGTGTGATCGCCGACCTAAAAGCGATTTGCGATCTGGCTGACCGCTACAATGCCCTGGTGATGGTCGACGACTCCCACGCGGTAGGCTTCCTCGGTGAACACGGCCGCGGCACCCACGAATACTGTGACGTCATCAATCGTATCGATATTATTACTGGCACTCTGGGCAAGGCCCTGGGCGGTGCTTCCGGCGGTTTCACCTCTGGCCGCAAGGAAATTATCGATCTGCTGCGCCAGCGCTCTCGCCCCTACCTGTTCTCCAACTCAGTAGCCCCAGCTATTGTCACTGCCTCCCTGAAAGTGCTCGATATGCTAATGGAAGGTGGTGAACTGCGGGAGCGGTTACGCGAAAACTCTGCGTATTTCCGCAAGCGCATGTCCGAAGCTGGCTTCACCCTGGCCGGTGCCGACCATCCAATTATTCCGGTCATGATCGGCGATGCCGCTCTGGCTCAAAAAATGGCAGACAAGATGCTGGAGCGCGGCATTTATGTAGTGGGCTTCTTCTACCCTGTAGTACCTAAAGGCCAAGCCCGTATTCGCACCCAGATGTCTGCGGCGCACACTCAAGAGCAACTCGATCAGTGCATTGATGCCTTCATTGAAGTGGGCCGCGAGCTGAAAATTATTTAATTCCCAAATAATCGCGGCGCTGTCTAACAACGGATCAATCCTATTGCCAGATGGTGCTGCGCCTTTCTTTTTGTAGTTTTAATGACAATGAAAGCACTTTCTAAACTGAAGTCTGAAGTGGGTATTTGGCTTACCGATGTGGAAATCCCCGAGCCGGGCCATAACGACCTGCTGATCAAAATTCACAAAACCGCCATCTGCGGCACCGACATGCATATTTATAACTGGGATGAGTGGTCGCAAAAGACCATCCCAGTGCCCATGGTAGTGGGGCACGAATATGTGGGTGAAGTAGTTGGTATGGGCCAGGAAGTTGCCGGTTTTGAAGTGGGCGACCGCGTTTCCGGCGAAGGGCATATCACCTGTGGCCACTGCCGTAACTGCCGCGCCGGCCGCCGCCACCTTTGCCGTAACACTTACGGTGTTGGTGTGGACCGCCAGGGCGCTTTTGCCGAATACTTGGTAATCCCGGCATTAAACGCTTTTAAAATTCCAGACAACATCTCCGATGAGCTGGCTTCCATTTTTGACCCCCTCGGTAACGCCGTACACACCGCCCTCTCTTTCGATCTGGTGGGCGAAGATGTATTGATCACCGGCGCCGGTCCTATCGGCATTATGGCCGCAGCAGTCGCCAAACATGTTGGCGCACGCCATGTGGTCATCACTGATATCAACGAATATCGCCTGGATCTGGCCCGCAAGATGGGGGCCACCCGTGCCGTGAATGTCTCCAAGGAAAACCTTAAAGATGTGATGACAGAATTGGGCATGAGCGAAGGCTTCGATGTGGGCTTGGAAATGTCCGGGGTTCCCGTTGCCTTCCGCGATATGCTCGAGGCAATGAACCACGGTGGCAAGATCGCCATGCTCGGTATTCCCGCCGGAGAAATGGCTATTGACTGGAGCCAGGTCATCTTCAAAGGTTTGATCATAAAAGGGATCTACGGCCGCGAAATGTTCGAAACCTGGTACAAGATGGCCAGCCTGATTCAATCCGGTCTGGACCTGACCCCGATTATTACCCACCAGTTCCCAATCGACGATTTCCAGAAAGGCTTCGACACCATGGGCTCTGGTGAGTCCGGCAAAGTGATCCTCAACTGGCAATAACTATTGCTCTTGGCCGTGGATAACTCCACGGCCTTACCTCCCGCTTTCCCCTCTACTAATAGATTTTTTGCCCAGCTCTTCCTCTTTTTGTATCTTGTAATGCTCGCAGCTGAAACAGCTGTATTGATAAATAAGATCTGATGAATTAGACCTATAGATGCAAAAGGAATTTTCGGCGATTTGGCGTAGCCCAAAACACAGTGGCATAGAACTATTTCATGCACACTTTCGCAGTTTTGCCTTTAATAAACATTGGCACGATGAATTAGCCATTGGCATTATCCAGGCAGGCGCGGAGAAATTAGATTATCGCGGGCAAAGTAATATCATCCCCCAGGGGAACATTGTCGCCATTAACCCCGGTGAAATACATACAGGTTACAGCGGTAGCGAGCAAGGCTGGCATTACCGGATGTTTTATTTTGATACAAAGCTGGTTACACAAATATTGCAGCAACATAGTAGCCCTGGTAAAACCCCGATGCCTTTCCTTAAGGGCCCTATTATTCATGATCCTGAGCTTTTCAAGCTACTCTTTCAACTTCACTGCAGCCTGAATGGTACTCACTTACCGCTTGCCGTAGATAGCCTTTTAACGTTGGCGCTTACCAAGCTATTCGCCAATCATGGCGACCAGAACATCAGCCTTCGAAGTACAAAAGATATCTCAGCCGCAATAAAAATCCGCAACTATTTGTGTGATCACTGGCAATACAACGTAACCCTTGAGCAACTATGTCAGCTCACGGAAATGAGCCAATACCAATTAATCCGCTGCTTTAGCAAGCACTATGGTATAGCTCCCCATCAATTTTTGGTTCTTTACAAAATTCATCAGGTCCGCCTTTTGCTACAGCAAGGGCTAAATGCTGCCACAGCAGCAACTGAGTGTGGTTTCTTTGATCAAAGCCATATGAGTAGAAACTTCAAGAAGACTTTTGGTATTACGCCTGGGCGTTATCTAAAATCGATATAGCGCAATTTTATACAAGATAGTAATAGCTCCTCTCTATAGACTCATCCCTCACCGCCAGTAAAGCTGTTTCCACAACCCTCAACTGGTAACTTCTGAATGTTTGGCATAGGTACGTCTTATGAGTATGAAATTTGTTCTCGCGTGGATGGCTGTTATGTTTCCACTTATCTTTAGCCCTGGTCCTGCCAATATCACCTTCGCTGCAGCCGGCGCAAGCTTGGGTATCCGCAGGTCACTGCCACTAATGGCCGGAATAGATTTTATTTTTATTGTGAAAGGGTTCTTAGTTGGCTTTGGCTTAATGACTTGGTTAACCAGCTACCCTTTTGCCTTAAGAGCACTTCAAGTTGGCGGTGTAATCTATCTAATCTATCTCGCTTATCATTTCGCCAAACCTAAGTCGCCACTGAGCCAGGGAGAAGCGCCGAAGATTTCAATATGGAATGGAATGTTGATTCAAATTCTAAACGTTAAAGGCTGGATTATAACATTTACCATGTTTTCTATCTTTGCGCCTAACCTTCAGTACGAACCCACCACAACCATCCTATTACTAATCGCACTAATGACTATCCTTAATCTATCAACACACCTCTGCTGGATTGTATTCGGAAGTGCACTCGCAAAATTCGCCACTAATGATAGAAGCCAAAGAGTACAGGGAATGCTATTTTCTTTGAGCTTGCTCTCAGTGGCGTTATGGATAGCATTAGACAATCCAATTATGTTGATCTAAAAAAGAGTGATTGGCAATTAAATGCTTTAGACACGAAAAACAACACTGGCTGGCAATGGCAACCTAGCAATATGCTCATAGCATATCTATTGAACCCGGCATCCTTTCTCTGCAAGTTAGCAGAAATCCAACATCTTCTCTTGAGGAAATATTATGTGCCAAAATAGGTCCATATCATACATTCCAATTTGATAGCCTTTACAGCCCTGTTAGTATTGAAGGATTATACAAACTTCAAACAACTAAATCGTTGACTCAAAATTTATAACCAATGTGGATATCAATCAAATGGGCTGATCAATGAATGATCAATATCCTACTGAGCAACATCGATTTTTCAGTTAAGTAATTATAACCACTACAACCAATACAATGAATTTAACTTCCATTACCCATACACTTTTCACGCTTGGAACTTTTGCTGAAAGAAAAATATCGGGCCTAAAGCTCAAAAAAATTGAAATTGAAGAGGGGGAAATTAGTTACTTGCAGGGTGGGTCAGGTACACCGCTCGTTCTCTTACATGGTTTCGGGGCTGACAAAGATAATTGGGTTCGCTTAGCCAGATATTTAACCCCACACTTTCAGATCATTGCACCCGATTTACCTGGATTTGGAGAGAGCTTTAAAGATCCAGACTTAAACTATGATGTCCTACCCCAAACTCAACGCCTGAACAGCTTTGTGAATGCAATGGGTTTAGAGCACTTTCACCTTGCAGGCAATTCAATGGGTGGATACATAGCTGGAAACTATGCTGTAGAGTTTCCAGAAAAGATAAATAGCTTATGGCTTTTAAACCCTCTTGGAGTGGAAAGTTCACCCAGCAGTCCAATGTTTGAGCAAATTTTACGCGATGAATTACCTGTTATTCTGTCCAAGAACAGAGAGGAGTATGAATCGCTATTAGATAATGTTTTCCACAAAAGACCTTTTATACCAGGCTTTGCAATATCAGAGCTATCAAAAATAGCTGAAAATAACTTTTCACTGTACCAAAAGATATTTAAAGATATTCATCAGATAAAAGATGGAAGTATCAAATTTTCATCTCCACTAGAGGGAAGATTAAAGGGGTTTTCCAAGCCTACTTTAATCACCTGGGGCGATAAGGATAGAATACTTCATCCTGGCGCAGGCACAATCTTATCGAGAGAAATTATTAACTCCCAACTACAGCTGATCAAAGACATTGGGCATTTACCAATGCTTGAGTCCCCAAAAACTACAGCCAACCAGTTTATCTCATTCAAATCATCCCTACCTGAAGCAGGCTCTTACTAAAAACCGCCTTAACGTAAATAGAAAAGCACAACAGGAAACGATAAACCTTAAATCACAACGCAATTAAGCAGAAATATCAATAACATCTCTCGAACTTTATTCCCAGATTACTCCTGCCCATAATCAAACAGAAAAAACCCAGTAGTTAAGCTTTAGATATCCAGCTTTCTTATTAAACGCCCGCTGGTAGTTCCTTGCACCAGCAAGGAAAAAAGTACTACACCAAAAACCATAGATTGGATAGTCCACCAGTAGGGCAATTCAACGGGAAGGGAAAGTACCAGGGCTACAGCAATCACTCCACGCAAGCCACCCCAACTCATCAGCAGTCGCCAAGACTTTGGAATTGGCGGACCCACGAAGCGCGTTAATGGTGCTACCAGCACCACCGACAGGGCCCGAGCGCCCAGTGCTGCGGCCGTGGCAATTAACATCGCCAACCATTGATGGGTAAACATTTCGAAAGTAATGACCAACCCCATGATCACAAAAATAATTGAAGTAAAGAGAAGCCCCAACCACTCCCAAGTGGTTTCTGCATCTACCAGATAGGTTTTCCTTTGTTTTCGCAAGCAGGCTCTAGCCACTATGGCACAGGTCATAACAGAAATAATACCAGATACATGCAAAATGCTTTCCGCAAGGTAAAAGCTACCAAAAGCCACAATCACTAGAGTCATTAATGCTGCACTTGGTGTTCGTAGGAACAAAATAACCAGTGTTGTCAGCAACCCCAAAATCAAGCCTACGGCAACGCCACCAAAGAATATCATGCAGAAATACAGCGTTACTGAACTAACACTCAGCGATGGAGCCTCAGCGCTTACTCCGGTCCCCTGTACAATTGAGTAAGTGGCCAACCCTAGGACCAGAGAATAAAGGACTACCGCTGCGGCATCATTAAATAAGCTTTCCCCTTCAACAAGAGAAAGTAAATCTTCCCCAGTTTTTTCTTGTCGCAACTTATTCACTACCGCTACAGGATCGGTAGCCGCCAGAATAGCACCAGTCAACAATGCCGCTATCCAGGGAAATCCCGCCGGATGGCCAATTCCATAATAAGTAATTGCTGCGATCAGGAAGGCACAAATGACTAACCCTAGAGTCGAAAATAATAGAATCGGACCAATCCAGCGCTTTAAAATCCTTGGCTCCAGCTGCCAAGCAGACTCAAAAATTAGAACGGGCAAAATCACAAAAAAAACCAATTCCCTTAAGCTGGTTGCCCTCAACCCTGTATCATAATCGATTACCGGTAACAGAAAAGCAGCCAATACACCAGCCAATAAGCATCCTAGTGTATTATCAATTCTTAATATCCGGGAAATACCCAAACCAATAATTGCTGCCACAGACAAATAGAGCCCTTGCCCTACAATGACAACCACATCATTCACAAGTTTACTCTCCAGTGGAATGTACTATCACCCATCTCCTCAGAAGGATACAACCTTGTGCCATCATCTGTATAAAGCACTATGAAATTAACTCTTTCCCGCCAGCTAATTAATAAACTCCTAAATAACCACAAGGCCTTAGCTACATATGATTTGATGACTTTGATCAACTTGTAAAAATTCCTAGCAATCACAATTTATTAGGGTCGATAACTCATCAAAAATGCCGATAAAGTTCATGACTAATATTCATCCAACCGAACCACATCACAAGGATCTCTCACCCTGACGAACAACATTACTCAATAGAAAGTCAGCACTAGTACTGCTCAGAGGTTTGATGCTCCCCCGCTTAGAAAGTGAAATTTGACCCCCGAAATCCGACCTAACAGTCACCCTCTTAGAGTTAGTATCTTGGGAATGCCGCTCGAGAAAAAATGGCTCTAAGTGCATGTTTGAGCCCTATATTGGTGGAAGTTGTCGTATAGAAAGGCTACACAATCAGTATTCAGTATAGGAGAAAGGGGGGAAATGAACGGCAATATATCAATTTAAAAATTGAACAAACAAGGGTTCATCAGTTCAGACCTCATGAGGAACAAACAAGCTCTTGCAATAACTCCATATACTGATCAGCCATAGCTTTCGCACTATTTTTACTAATAAGTGGCTCACAATACCCAAAAACAAATACCCCATTTTGATTGGTAGTATAGGCAATCACCATCATAGGGTAGTGACCATGATTTTGAACAAGCATACCAGCAGCTATATCAAAATGTTTCAATTCACCACACAATCCTCTCATACTGCCTAAATTCGAAACACAAATGCCCGCTGGAAATGACTCTCTTTTATGGGAGTATTCATTTGCAGCTTGCATGATATCTTTTAGCCTGCAACTAGACTCAAAAATCAAGCCTTTCAACTCGCCGGGATTAAATCTTTCATTCAAATTATTTTGTATTTCTCTGGCCAAGTCCAAAACTCCCACACCAGAATTGTGCGGTGAAACTTCCACAGTTGTTATCGCGGTAAAGGCCCCAATAACATTTAAACCTATCTTTGGTTTACACAGACCACGTACATCCATTGGCAATACGATCTCTGTCCAGGATCGATGATTGGCCAACTGCTGAGATGAAATAACTGCCAAAGCACTGAACAGCGCAGTAAAACCTATTTTTTTCTCTTTGATTATTAAGGCTAATTTTTCTACATCATCGAAACATAGAGTACGCAGGATTGCTCTACTTTGACGCCTGGCCAAGTCTGCGGTTTGCTCGACCGGCCATGCAAGATAGTCCTTACCTGGTAGAAGCAGATGATCACCACCACTGTACCCCGCTTCCTTGAGATATTCCTCTATAGGCTTACATAATGGCAGCGGCTCTAGCTCTAGGTTTCCACCTTTATTCAAATATAAATCTAGATAAAAGAACAAGACCATTATTGATCTACCGTCAATAGCCGCATGATTTGCAACTAAGGAAATCCATTCCACACACTGGTTATTACCAATGTAAAGTGTAATCATATAAGTATACTTTTCTATATCTATAATTTTTTTAGACTGCCTCACATACTCCAACTCAAAATTGAAACCATGATCAAGCACATAAATTTCTAAAGGGATTGAGCTAAAGTCCACATTACAATGCCATTCGAAATTCGCCCCCAATTTAACCCTTGCTCTCAACATAGGATGCAAATGGTGCACCCAGGCCAGCCCGTCTTGCAAAGTCTTCACATTTAATGGTTGAAGTACCTTAATAAAGGAGACAATTTGAGTCCCACCATGACACTCCCTGGCAAACTCGACCATCAAGGCCTCGACCGCACCTAACTCTCGTGAATATGGCTCTGATTGCATAGCTTCAGTCCTGCACAGATGTACATCACAGGTTAAGATGACTATTTAATTAGTATAGAAAAATAAATAGATTACTTAATATCGACACACCCAAACGTATTTTCATTTAAAATTCTTTAAACAAAAAGAGACCGATATCCAAGGTGCAGTCAATATACCTGTAAACCCTTAAATCTATTCATCTACAATCAATAGCCTATCTAACCTCTACTGTCGGCAATCACCGCAAACTTGAGAAACCTTATACTCTGGAAACAACTCAAATGAGAGTAAAAAACTGGGGGATTCAGGAATGCATCTATTAACTATAAACTTAGGAAGAACTGCTATACTTTTAAAGCAGCTTTATTCAACAGCATAATCATTGGAAATATCGGTAATTAACTCCATGTAAGTTTTCACATATTTAAGCGCACTCTCCTTACTGATAAGTGGCTCACAATAACCAAAAACAAAAACACCTTCCCCACCTAGAGCGTAAGTCACCAGCATTATTGGGTGCGCCCCATGAGTTTGAACAGTCATAACCAAACCAAAATCAAAGAATTCCAATAAACCCGTATACCCAAACACATCCCCCACATTAGAAACACAAAGACCTGACGGGAAATAGTTTTTTTTAGAAGCATAATACTCAGCCAGATCTTCTATCTCCACGAGCCTATAATCGAGCTTCACAGGAGGCTCAAAAAAACTATTACGCCTTAAACATAAACGAACTTTTTTTTGTATTAGCCGTGCAAGACTCAACAAATCGAGGCTGGTATCTTTTGCGGATAAGGATAAAGTTATCGTAGTCGTACACTCTCCTACAACATCTTGTTCTATTTGAGATTTACACAAGTATTGGGCATTAATAGGTAACATTAATTCTGTCATGGGATGGAAGCTTGGTAACGATCTTGCAGCGAGGACAGCAATAGCACTATAGATTGAAGTCGTTTGAACATTCTCCTGTTTTGCAAGCAAACAAAAATGATCGTACAGCTTTTTAGGGAGAAGCCGATAAATAGAGCACCCACTCCGAGAGGAAGCATGTTCAGCCTTTTCAACCGGCCATTTTACGGTTTTACAATTATTGTTGTAAACGGATAATTGTGGCTTTTTAAGCCTCTGCCTTGAGCTAATATATTCCACCATAGATTTATCCATTATGGAGGCGGAAAACTGGTTTTTTTGCTGCCCCCTCAAGAACCTATCCAAATCACGAATCAAAATTAATGCTGAACGTCCATCAATGGCAGCATGACTTACAACAAGAGCAACCCACATGACACATCCATGCTTATCGGTGTAAATCGTCAAGCGATAACTATATTTATCTAACTCAAGAATTTCATTTCCCAATCGGTTAAACTCTGCTTGATAATCAAAAGAAGATGTATCGCTCTTAATCTCAGTAGGAATATCTCGGAATCCTACATCACAGAACCATTGAGCATAAGATTTTTTTTCCACACGAGAACGGAGCATTAGATGACGATTATGTAGGTATTCCATCCCCTCCATTAACTCTTCAACACCTATAGACTTGCATGCTCTGAAGAAGACAACCAGTTGTACTGCACCCTTAGACCTCTCGGTCAACTCTACAAAGAGAGCCTCCTGAGCCCCAAGCTTACGAAAAGGTTTTGTTTTTTCCATAGCAGACTCGCCCCTAAAGGGAGGTTACTGCCAATTAGTATAGAAAAGAAATAATATAAGGCTTAATCAAAAATCAATATTCCCTCCCGGCTTCCCTATGTCATTGCGAACATCAATCTCACAGGGTTAGAAACTACAATGAATGAATATATGTAACGATATGGTCGCAAGAGATCCGGCTCACCAGTCGAGCCAAGCACCTTAGCTGTAAGGCGCTATTTTTCAAGAAATTGACTGTATAGCAGATAGATTGCGGAAGTTGCTAACAACGCCCCCATCACTCTATTAAATATTTTAATTCTCACTTCAGTCCCTAACACCAGCCTGATTCTATCCCCCATAAGTGCCCAGGCGGTTAATGACAAATAACAGACAAAAAAATAAATCCCCACAAAATAAAATAAACTGTTACTCTGTGGGCTTGAAAACAAGGCAACACCAGATACACAGGCAATCCATGCCTTTGGATTTAACCATTGCAGAAGAAACCCCTCATGGAAGCGCGGCAGGGTACGTTCAGAAACAGCTATCTCTTCCGTGGGCCCGCTGGCAACCTTGTACCCCAGATAGATGACATAGAGTGATCCAGCGATAGCAAGATACTGCAACACCTGTGGATAACGCTCCAATACCTGGTAAAGTCCAAAGCCGATCATGGCAAGCAGTAAGGTAAATCCTATTGTCGCCCCAGATACAAATGGAATGGTACGAGCAAAACCATACTGCACTCCAGATGAGACGATTACCATGTTTACAGGCCCTGGCGTAATCGACATAGTGAGAGAAAACCCAAACATCGCTAAGAACAAGGACATATTTACACTCGAATATTATTTAATTTATCATCTTAAAAGAATGATTATTATTGGGACGCAATCAAGATAAATAAGCGCTACTGAGAATGGCGAACCCTAAGAGAGTTACCCCAATTTAACTAAAGGAAATCAAGTTGAAAAGAATTATTCTCCTAGCAACCTTGCTCATGTGTACCAGCTTTCAATCACTCGCAGAGCCCACAGTCGAAGAACATATCACAGACTTCATTAATGAATTTTCTTCGAACAACATAAAAGGCTCCGCATCTCACTTCTTCACAGAATCACCTCACTTTATCTTTGGCCCACACATTTTAACCCCACAAGATTCAGCACAAGTAGAAGAAGTACTATCTAAAATACGTGATGGTCTAGCCAAGCGAGGCTATAAAAATTCCGAGATCCTTGAATTCAAGACATTCTTTCAGGGTGAGAATATGTCCGTTACAACAATACTGCTTAAACGCTACAGCTCAGAAAGACAGGTTCTGGATCATCAATGCAGCACTTATACATTGGCCAAGACTGAAGAAGGGTGGAAAATCTTATCCTGGCTCCCTTCCGAGCCAGAAAGTAATACAAAATGTTTTACAGGTAAAAGTTAAACAATAAAACAGTAGTAGCCCCTAAAAAACCTAGAGGGATTTAGAAATGAGATCTCATAGTGAAATCAGAGTGCTTCTTACAGAATTGTATCAAGTGATTTCTGGCCCAGAAGGATTCAAGCGCGACTGGAAAAAACAATTATCGCTATTCACACCTTACGCTAAAGTCATTCGAACCTCTTTAGATGGTGAAGGTAATCCCCAGGCGCTGGTCATGAATATCCAGGATTACCCTGAAAATTTTCAGAGGGTGGTTGGAGATGCCGCTTTTTATGAGGTAGAAATTCACAATATTATTGAGTCTTTCGGCAATATCGCTCACGCATTCAGTAGTTACGAAGCCTGGAGAGATAGTGATAAAACCCAGTTTATCAAGCGGGGGATAAACAGCATTCAGCTTTATCACGATGGGCGTTCATGGAAAATAGTCAATATGATTTGGGATGATGAGCGACCCGGACTAACCATGCCACCTAAATATAACCCCGAGACCGAAAGTGTCTCGTAATCCCAAATTGGCCCCAGAATAATTGATATCTCGGCAATTAGATTCATTAAGCTCAATAAAACCCTTTCGTATTGGAAACTGAGGAAATAATCTGTAGCCAATTAGTAGAGAAACTCTACCAATTTTTGATATGACCAAGTGATGCCAGTTTCTGTCTGCGTAACACTGAGGCTCTTATCAATGGATGAGAACTTTATGGGGGGCCGGCTCTCGCCTTGAAGGGTGAGGGCTATCTTAATGGGGAGAAGTTACCAGCTTCTACTGCAAGCTTCTCTTCCAGGCCCTTATTTCCTCGACATATAATTCGGGCTGTTCAAAAGCCGAAAAGTGCCCTCCCCGTTTCAAATGATTCCAATAACAAATGTTCTTATAACGCCCCTCAGCCCAAGAACGGGGTATTCTTACCATCTCCCCAGGATAAATACTGACTCCAGTAGGCAATTGCACTACCTTTTCCTGATCGGGGCCATAGGGGGCATCGAAGCTTTCCCAAAATAGTCGCGCAGAAGAGGCCGCTGTATTTGTCAGCCAATAAAGCATGATATTGTCTAGTAATTCATTCCTGGTAAAAATACTCTCCAAAGTTCCCTGGCAATTGCTCCATAAATGAAACTTCTCTAATATCCAGGCAGCCTGTCCTATGGGAGAATCCGCAAGACTATACCCCAGTGTTTGAGGGCGGGTACTCTGTTCCTTGGCAAAACCGGAATCCCAACAATTGAAGAATCGTATTCCAGCCAGAGCCTCCTTCTCTTCCTCGCTGGGCCACTGCAAGGCTTCAGCGGTTGGCTCTTCCTTGGGATTATTGATATGAATAGCCCTGCACGCGCCCAGATTCTGTATGCCAATTTCAGTGGTCACCGACCGGCCCCAATCTCCCCCTTGAGCCAAGTACGATTGATACCCTAGGCGATGCATTAGGGTATCCCAGGCAGCGGCAATTCTTGGGATACCCCACCCCGTCGTTGCAGGCTTACCCGAAAAAGCGAAACCAGGGAGCGATGGGCATACCACATGGAAAGCCTCCTCAGCACTCCCCCCATATTGAGTCGGCTCAGTCAGGGGCCCTATCACTTTGAGAAATTCCACAAAAGAACTGGGCCAACCATGGGTTATTACGATTGGCGTGGCGCTTCTATGACTGCTTTTGACATGAATTAGATGAATTTCCAGGCCGTGAATGCTTGTTATGAACTGGTCATATTGATTCAGCCTCTGCTGAGTGGAATACCAGTCATAGTCATTTAGCCAATAATCACAGAAATCCTTAAGATAATTCAAAGGGATTCCCTGCGCCCATCCATCTACGGTTTCTGCCTCAGGCCAACGTGCCTCCCGTATCCTTCGGTGCATATCAGCCAGCTGAGATTCTTGTATATCAATCCTGAAAGGTTGGACCTGAGCCATTCGTAGATTCCATCTCCTAAGTGAGCTGACTAAGTAGCCGCGGATAGACAATTACAAAGATTGATTGGCTATTGCTTTGTACTGAACCAAAACCGTAAACTGTACAAACATACAGCACCCTAGTTCCGATGAAAAAAATAGAATCAAACAATCCTCAGCCCTTACATAAAGGGCGCGGAGCCGCCAGTAATATCACTGGTCGTTTTGCCGAGCACATCAGTACACGGGAAAGCGATGGTTGGCAAACCGAGGCTGAGCCTCTGGAGCGACTACTGACTACCGCCATTGAAGAGAAGGCCAAGTCGATTATCGCCACCAATCAATCGCCCGACATCCCCTTTACTCAGTCTATCAATCCTTACCGTGGCTGTGAGCATGGTTGTGTCTATTGCTACGCGAGACCAGCTCATGCCTATATGGATCTTTCCCCAGGGCTCGACTTCGAAAGCAAGATCTTTTTTAAGGCTAACGCGCCCGTATTGTTGGAGCAGACGCTGCGCAAACCAAGCTACACCTGTAGTCCCATAGCACTAGGCGCGAATACAGACCCATATCAGCCTCTGGAGAAAGAGAAAGGCATAACCCAGGCATTGCTAACAGTAATGCAGCAGTTTCGACAACCGGTCACCATTGTCACCAAGAGCCAGCTGATTTTACGGGATCTTCCCATCTTGGCTGAGATGGCACAGGACAACCTTGCTCAGGTGGCAATTAGTGTGACTACTCTGGAGAGGGATTTAAAAAGGAAATTGGAACCCCGCACAGCGGGGCCTTCTGCCCGCCTGCGTACTATCGAACAATTGAGCAAGGCTGGGATACCCACGGCCGTACTTGCAGCTCCAATGATCCCCGCACTTAATGACTGTGAGCTGGAAGCTATTTTGAAGTCCGGGCGGGATTCAGGTGCCGAGAGGGCGGCCTATATCCTCCTGCGGCTACCCCATGAGGTGGCGCCACTTTTCCGTGAGTGGCTATCACTACATTACCCACAAAGGGCCGACCATGTAATGAGTCTGATACAACAGAGCCGCGGTGGGCGGGACTATCAAAGTGACTTTTCCCAACGCAGAACCGGTACAGGGGTTTTCGCTCAGTTACTGCGGCAGCGGTTTATTGTCGCCATTAGGAAATTGGGGTTAAATCACCGGCGCCTATCCTTGGATAGCAGCCAATTTAATGCACCACCCCTAGCCGGCGAGCAGCAGTCTCTTTTTTAACTGAGCTATGCGTTTTAACCTACAAGAAACTGAGAAAAACCCCTTGCGGACAAGATTTTAATGGATGCCTGGTTTTTGTATTTAATCCGCACTTCCAGCGGTACCCTCTATACGGGAATAACTAAAGATATTCAACGACGCTTTGCCGAGCACTGTGGTGGCGGGGCCAAAGCGGCCAAGGCCCTTCGCGGTAAAGGGCCTCTCACACTTGAATATCAGGTAAAAACTCAGGATAAATCTTCTGCACTGAAATTGGAAATCGCCATCAAGAGGTGGCCCAAGCATAAAAAAGAAGCGCTTATTGCCGGCACAATGGCATTGCCTGATTTACCCAGCTAACCATCATTGTGCCCTCGCGAGCCCTAAGCGACTAGCGCCTGGTAAGCAGCCAAGCCACCTCCCTCGCTGGCACTAGCCCTTTTAAGCCACCTGGCACATCCCTGGAGGCCAGCATCTTCAGGTGGTAATTCGCATTGTAACGCTCAAAAATCTCCTGAGAGCTGATGGAGAAGGGGGGACCCGCTAACTCAGACTGCTCATACTCAAAAGATATCAGTAACTGAGGGGCCACTTTTGTCATCGCCATCAGGTGCTGGGCATACACTGGGCGAATGTCTTGTGGCAACGCCACCAATGCGGCACGATCATAGATACCATCAACTTCCTGTAGTATTTCCTTATCCAGGTCGAAAATATCCCCTACATAAATATCAATATTACTGGCCTTATAGCGCTTAAGGTTGGCAATTTGCTCGACTTCTGGGGTTATATCCATCTCTTGAAATAGTTGCTCTACCGCCATTTCACTCAGCTCGGCACCGACGACTCGATAACCTCCAGAGAGCAACCAGGCGATATCACGGGTTTTGCCACATAGTGGAACAAATACCCTATCGCCTTTAGAGAGAGAAAGCTGTGAAAAGAACTCCGACAGTAAGGAATTTCCAGAGGCTTCGTGGAAAGCTATATTATTTTTCTTCCACTTCTCATGCCAATATGTCGCTTCCATGTTGCACCCCCATGTGCATTCTAACGGTTATTTCTGATAACTCTGACGGATAATTCAGAGATCCTTCACACTCACTAAACCTAATATAAAAGGTATTCCAGTTCAGACTCTGCTTCAGGACCGGAAGCCTCGGGCTCAGTGAAAGCCAGTGCAGTTAAAAAAACAAAGGCTCCTGTAAATACGATGCTCTTCAACATTATCGATACCTCAGAACAATTCTTTCACAGATTTAGTGGGAGTCCGGAGTACTCTCTCTTTCTTCAACAGCCACAAGTTATTTGCTTTTCGTCGATCCAGAGATAAAGAGTTTTCCCGGCCAGATAAAATCAACCAACCCCGCGACTATCGCGCCAAGTACAGCAGCAGTAATAAGCAGGAAATAACCATCTAAAGAGATCGGTTGCTGAGCTGTGAAAGCGATCAAGATACCAACCCCATAACTAATAATATTGCCAACCCCAGTAACCAAACCCATTGCCCAGGCCCCAATGGCCGATAATAATAAGGCCATAGGTAAAGCTAACCATGGTTGTTCCAGTTGCCACCCTGCAGTTCCCACAATTGCGACCAATCCTAGCCCAAGCCCTGTAACTGCACAGGCCAGGTTATAGCCACCGGAACGCAAGCTGCCGCCTCTGGCAAAATAGGTAACAGCACCCAGGGCCGCCACCCAGCTGGGCACACCAACAAGCTGGGCTGCCACAATCGCCAAAGAGGCACTCAGAAAAATCCGCAACCCAGTAAAAAGACGTTCCTGAGATTGCCCGTTACTATGTTCGAGACTTTCAGTTACGCTATTCATTACTTTCTCTCAATCTCCGCTGCACGCATTAATGACTGGCAATTCCTTGCCTAAATGCTTTCTACGCCACGCTGACTACTGATAACAATAAGTGGAGGAGCTATAGTCATCCCTCCATTAAGTGTATTTTCTCGCGTCTTTTGAATTTGCGGGTAGCAGACTTCTTCCGCATCCTTGCCCAATCTTGCAATCGGTACAAACATGCGGCAAATTCAGGGAGTGGTTCTACCTACCCAAAGGGCGTTTTCTTAGTAGGTGATCAACTGAGGCCAATTGAGGAGATATGGGGATTACCAGGGGATTTCACTGCCATCATAATTATAAAATCGTCCACTCTTACCCTGACCCGCTTGCGTAAGCAGTTTCTTCAGGGCAGCCACACTTTGTGCCGTTGAAATCAGGGCACCGGGACCTCCCATCGCAGTTTTCACCCAGCCCGGGTGCAGGGCCATAACTGTGATTCCGCGATCATGGAGATCAATCGACAAGCTTTTAACGATCTGGTTGAGTGCTGTTTTGGAGCTTCGATAAATATAACCACCGCCAGAGCGGTTATCGGCGATACTGCCCACCTTGCTACTCATCATGGCTATCAGCTTGTAGTCGCTGGCCGCCACGTTATCGCAAAAAGTTTCCGCCATCATGTATGGCGCAATAGTGTTGGACTCCAATACGCGGCGCCATTCTTCCCGGTCCACTTTGCCAAAACCTGTGCCTTTCGGGCCGTAATATCCCGCATTATTGAGCAAGATATCGATAGGCTCCCCTTTCAAGGCCTTACTGAGAGCAATCATTTGCTCATAGTCGGTTACATCCAACTGGATGGGCTCTATCAGTGGGTATTTAGCCTGTAAGGCGTTAAGTTCATCGGCCTTTTTCAGATCTCTACAACAGGCGAATACACGCCATCCATCCTTGGCAAACTGGGCAGTCAACTCCAGACCTATGCCTCTATTACAGCCGGTGATCATTATGGTGCCAGACATCGCCTCTCCTTCAGTGTTATTCTTGCGGATCGCGATCATAGCAACTGTAGAACAATGTACTACTCACCCGACAATCTACTTTGGTTATTACTATTAGCTACCGTGGCTTGGTATATCTGGGCCAATATGGCAGCAAAAGAACATGTCAGGCGCGCTGCGGCCAATCACTGCAAACAACTGGGAGTGCAACTTCTCGACGATACGGTTGTGCTGGTACGCATCCGCTTAAAACGTGACCGTCGAGGCCAGATCAGCCTGCAACGCAGTTATGAGTTTGAATTTACTTCCACTGGAGAGCACCGCTATTCCGGTGTGGCAATTCTCCACGGCCGCCGAATTGAGCAGCTACAGCTGTCTCCACACCATTTGAGTTAACTTGGTATTTGTTGATGAAACCCGGCCTTTATCGCCACTACAAAGGAAATCTTTACGAAGTCCTACACACAGCTATCCATAGCGAAACAGAAGAGCTCCTGGTGATCTATCGCGCTCTCTACGGAAACTATATTGTTTCGGCTAGGCCTTACGCTATGTTTAGCGACACAGTCTCAGAGGATGGAAAAACATTCCCCCGCTTTAAACTCGAAAAAGCCTTCGAAATGATGGATAACACCCACGTAAAAAAAGCGCCAGAATAAATAAATCCAATCAGTCTCCAATCCCTGTCTTGCGCCATTTAATGCCAGAGGGATAACCTCTCGTGTCAGACAGAAGCCGATATTAATCGATAAAATTTGGCGCCTGACAAACAAGCTGGATCCTCTCGGACAACCCGCTCTCGAACCCACAAGGAAAACTGGTGAACAATAAGAATATTATGATCTATGGCGCCTATGGTTACACTGGTGAGCTGATTGCCCGCCAAGCTGTAGCGCTGGGTTATCGCCCCATTCTAGCTGGTCGCAATGCTCAAAAATTACAGCCTCTGGCAGAAGCCCTTAATCTCCCGGCCATGGCCATCGACTTGACTAATACGGAAGTCTTGGAACGCAGCTTGCGGGACGTTTATCTGGTTATCCACTGCGCCGGTCCATTTTCTGCTACCGCTGAATCCATGATGAGGGCCTGCCTCAACACCCGTACCCACTACCAGGATATCACTGGTGAAATTTCCGTTTATGAGACGGCATACCGTCTTGATGATGAAGCCAAAGCCAAGGGCGTCGTACTTTGCCCTGGTGCGGGATTCGATGTCATTCCTACTGATTGCCTCGCTGCCGCATTACACAAGGCTCTACCGTCAGCCACGCACCTGGCGCTTGGCTTCGACTCGGAGTCGAGTTTAAGCCCCGGTACAGCCAAGACCTCTATCGAAAGCCTCGGAATGGGAGGCGCCATTCGGCGCAATGGCAAAATCGAAACCATTGGCCATGGGCAGCTTACCCGCACCATCGATTTTGGCCGAGGTGAAAAGTTTGCTGTCGCAATTCCCTGGGGCGATATCTCCACTGCCTTCCACTCAACCGGTATTCAAAACATTGAGGCCTACATCCCCATGAGCCCTGCAAGGGCAAAGAAGCTAAAGCGCCTGAATGGATTTCGTTGGCTGCTTCGTACCCAGTGGCTACAAAACTGGCTGAAAGCAAAAGTGAGCAAGTCTGTTCGAGGCCCCAGTGAAGAGCGTCGTGCCGGCCAGAAAACCTGGGTTTGGGGAGAAGTGCGCAATGACCGTCGCGGTGAGCGTAAAGTTGGCCGACTCACCACCGCCAACGGCTACGATGTTACCGTCTCTGGTTCCCTGGCAATCATGCAATATCTCCTCGACTATCAGAGCGAAGGGGGCTATTTCACGCCATCAAAACTCTGCGGCCATAAGCTGGTGGAGAATCTACACGGCTCTGGAACGATAGAAATCAAATCGGCCTAGCCACTGTTCTCAAAACCTTTCTGCTTTTTTCTAAGGGCAAATCATGGAGCCGCGGACAGCTGCTCCGACTCTCTTTCCAGCCATTCCTTTCTTAGCGCCTTGTTCACCTATCCTGGATCAATTTTCTGCCACGCTTTTAAAAGCGGTATGTAGGCGTAAATAACATCTATTTTGAGATTTCACTATTACGACATCATTTGGTCAACTCCGTGCAATAATCAATTTTTAAGTTTGCGGCATGCGAGACTTATCCATGAATTTGAAGAGTATTGATGTGTCCCTAGTTCTGTATCTCACGGAACGGGCGTCACGTCCCACTTCACGCAGACGGTACCTTTGGCTATCCAAATCTGGAGATGGCTGGCTCACCGTCGCCGTACTCCTCAGTTATATTATTTCCAACGCCGCCACTCAGCTTTTTATTGCCGCATGCTCTGGCTTGGCGGTAGAGCGCTCTCTCTATTGGACAATCAAAAACACGACCCGCCGCAGGCGTCCACCCCAGGCTATCCCCGGTATGCGCCCGATTATTATCGCCCATGACCGTTTCAGCCTGCCCTCGGGACATACCTCTGCAGCCTTTCTTTTTATTACATTTATGACTCAACAAGTCAGCCCAATGTGGGGATTAGGCTATATCTGGGCGACCGGGGTGGGCGCCGCCCGTGTAGGCCTGGGGGTACATTTCCCTTCTGATATTTTCGCCGGTGCCCTTCTCGGTTCATGTGTCGCATTAGCCACTGGCGCCGTTCTTTTATGAAAATACTCTATGGCGTACAGGCCACCGGCAATGGACATATTGCCCGTTCACGCACATTGGCAAAGGCATTGCAACAATACCCAGAACTTGAAATCCAATGGCTGTTTTCAGGTCGACCAAAGGAAAACCTGTTTGGCATGGAATTGTTTGGCGACTATTGGTGGCGGGAGGGAATGACCATTGTCCACAGTGAGGGGCGCCTGAGAAGCTTGGCCACGGTTGCCCAGGCTAAATTGCGCAAATTAATCCAGGATGTCCGCAAACTGCCAGTTAGCGAATACGACCTAATCATCAGTGACTATGAACCTGTCACCGCCTGGGCGGCGAAAATGCGCAAAAAGCCCAGTGTGGGTATCGGTCACCAATACGCTTTTTTACACTCGATTCCCATGCCCAGGTATAACTGGCCTTTTCATACCGTTTTACGTATCTTTGCTCCCACAAAAAAAAGCCTGGGTTTGCACTGGCATCACTTTGGCAACCCCATATTACCGCCCATAGTCCCCCCTCAACCCAAACCCGAGAGTGACACAGAAGATTACATTCTGGTCTACTTGCCCTTTGAACACCCAATACCCATGCTGGAGGAACTGGCCAAAGTAGAACGGCAGTTTATTGTTTACGGTGTGCCAGAAAATCTGCCCACGGCAAACAATATCCAGATAAAGTCGCCGTCCACACTAGGATTCCAACAGGACTTGGTCAATGCCCGTGCAGTAATCTGTAACAGTGGTTTTGAATTACTGGCAGAGACCCTGGCTCAAGGCAAACCCATCCTAAGCCGACCATTGGCCTATCAATTTGAACAGGAAGCCAATGCCCAAGCACTGGAACAACTAAAGCTGGCGAAGATCGTACGCTCCATAGATGCCAATAGTATTCACACCTGGTTGCAGGAGGGGCCAAAATCTGTACGTATCCAATGGCCAGATGTCGCACAAGCTATTGCTGCCTGGATAGCACAGGGCTGCAAGCGAGACCCCGCAGATCTTGCCCGCAGCTTATGGCGACAAGTGACCCCCCGCCCCACCGAAGGGTCTGCACCCACTTACCAGAACGCTACTGACTAGTCCTTCTTTTTTTGCGATATGCACAATTGTAAAGACCACTGCCAGTCTATGGCCCACGGCCTTCTACCACCATATCGCCAAGCGCATTCACACAAAAAGTCATTGCCCAATTTTGAGCCTCAGCGTTTACTTATCTGCCATTCAATCACCAACTAGACATTTATTTATCCAGCACTCAAAAAAATATTTGATCAGCACGGCACGAGAGTCTATCTCCAGCAATAGTGCAGTGGATTTGAAATTTTTGTAGTCGGACTAATATGTACATTTGCTCCATAAAAAAAATAATGAGGTAAGCATGACTAATTCATTGCTCAACGACCGTGATACCGAATTTCTACTCTATGAATTTCTCGATACCGAAGCGCTGCTACAGCGACCACGTTACAAGGAGCATTCCAGGGAAGTTTTCGATGCAACACTGAAAACCGCACGCACTATTGCCGAAAAATTTTTCGCCAACCACAATGCCAAGGGCGATGCCAATGAGCCCAACTTTGACGGCGAAAAAATACAGATGATCGCAGAGACCAAGCAATCTTGGGATGCCTTCTCCGAGGCCGGTTTTCTCGCGGGGCATTGCAATTTTGATGAAGGCGGTATGCAGCTGCCCAAAGCGATAATCAGCACGGCCCTTGGCTATGTTAGTGCCGCAAATATTGCCAGTGCTTGCTACCCCTTCCTGACTATTGCCGCCGCCAACCTACTGCGCTCATTTGCCAGTGACAGCCTAAAGGCACAGTTTTTGCCGCAGATGCTCGATGGCCGCTTCGCCGGCACTATGGCCCTCACAGAGCCCGATCAGGGCTCAGCTCTGGCCGATATCCGCACCAGTGCCGAACAGGCTGAAGATGGCAGCTACCGTATTCGCGGACAAAAGATGTATATCTCCGGCGGCGACCAGTCTCTGACAGAAAATATCGTTCATCTGGTATTGGCAAAAATCAAGGGTGCTCCCGCCGGCGTTAAGGGAATATCCCTATTTTTAGTGCCTAAAATGCTCCTTGATGAAAACGGCCAGGTAGCCCAGCCCAACGATGTAAAACTGGCGGGATTGCTGCATAAAATGGGCTTTCGCAACACGACTTCTACAGTATTGAGCTTTGGTGAGGATCAGGGCGCAGTGGGCTACCTGATCGGTGAGCCTCATCAGGGGCTCAAATATATGTTCCAGATGATGAATGAGGCTCGGATCAGTGTCGGCGCAGGGGCCTCTATTCTGGGTTATCAGGGCTATGCCTACTCCTTGCAGTATGCCAAGGACCGCCCCCAGGGACGCCTGCCTTCCAACCAGGACCCCAGCGCCAAGCAAGTACCCATTATTCAACATGCAGACATTCGCCGTATGCTGCTGATGCAAAAGGCCTATGCCGAGGGTGGCCTGGGCTTAAGTATGTACGCCACTTCTCTTTATGAAGACCAGCACAGCGCACCCACGGAAGAAGAGAGCCAGCTGGCAGCCACTCTGTTAGACCTAATTACTCCGGTAGTGAAATCCTGGCCCTCCAAATACTGCCTGAAAGCCAATGAACTGGCCATCCAGGTACTCGGCGGCGCCGGTTATATTCGGGAATTCCCCCTGGAACAGCTTTATCGAGATAATCGCCTGAACGCCATTCACGAGGGCACTGAAGGTATCCACGCCCTCGATCTACTCGCGCGCAAAGTGCCCAGCAAAAATTTCCAGGCCTACCAGCTGCTGCAAACGGAAATCCGCAAAACGGTATTGGAAGCACGGCAGAAAGAGAGTTTGGTTAGCATGGCCGATACCCTGGAGGAATCCCTGCAAAAGCTCGACGAAACGGGCATGGCCCTGTTTACGCAATTACAGGAGGATGTGGATCGCGGGCTCAGTAATGCCACTCTCTACCTAGATGTTTTCGGCTGCATTATGGTGGCCTGGATCTGGCTGCGACAGGCGGTTATCGCCGCGAATGCCCTGGAAGGAACTACCAGCGAGGAAGATGGCAATTTTTACCGTGGCAAGTTGCACACCGCCCTCTTTTATTTTGAATGGGAACTACCCAATATCCAGCCGCAAATAAGCCTGCTGCAAAGTGGCAATAACCTGCCGTTCGATATGCGAGCCGATTGGTTTTAGCGAGTGACGATCAGGAGGGGCCATGTAGTAACTACAACAGTACAGTAATTTCCGTGCCCCCTTCGGGAAGAGATTCAGCGCTGATTTGCCCCTGGTAACTCTCAACAATATCCACCACAACAGCCAGGCCAATACCCTGGCCAGGCTGTTGCTGGTCGGCACGTACTCCGCGCTGGGTTACTTCGCGCCATTTATCGCTATCTAGGCCGGGCCCATTATCAGCGACCCGGATAGAGAGCTTGCGCCCCTCCTCGGGGTTCTCAATAACAACTCGAACCTGGCCGGCACCGTACTTGTAAGCATTATCGAGCAGGTTGCCAAGCAGCTCCATCAAATCGCCCTCATCCCCATAGAATAGGGCGTTCTCAGCACACTCCCTTCGCACTTCACAGGGCCTGCTGCGATAGACTTTTTCCAGGGCATCCAGGATCTTTTCCAGAAGTGGCGCCACGGCAATACCGCGCAGGATAGACTTAGGGGAGCTGGCTACCGCACGCTGAAGTTGGTAGCTAATAATGCTGTCCATACGCTGTACTTGATCCGCAAGGGTTTTTCCGGCGGCATCGGGGTCCTTTTCCAGGCTCAACCCTTTGAGTACCGCCAGTGGCGTTTTCAGACTGTGGGCCAGGTCCGCCAAGGTATGGCGGGTCTTCTCACGCTGACGCCGCTCATTTTCAATCAACAGATTCAGGTTGTCGGTAAGCGGGCGCAACTCCAGCGGGAAGTTTCCCTCCAGGCGATCGCTGCCACCCTGCTGCATATCGCGCAGGGCCTGCGCCAGTGCGCTTAACGGCGCAAATCCCCAGCGCAATACCAGCCATTGAGCCAAGACCAGCAACAGCGCCGCCACCCCCAGCCACTGCCAGATGGTCGAACGGAACTGCCCGACCTGTGCCTGTAGCGGCGCCGCATCCTCCAGCACTACAAAGGTGAAAGGGTGCTCATTTTCCAGACCCCAAGCCACTCCCTGGCGGAAGCTGCTGTAATTGGCATCGCCACCTGGCAGGGAAATACGCATAAAAGACTGCTGCCCTTGCGGCAGCGGGGAAAATTCCACCTCTGGCATTGCCAGGGCCGATTCAGAACGCCAAATTACCCGCCCTTGCCCATCCAAAACTGCGCCAATCAGGCCGGAATCTGGCTGGTTGAAGCGCTGTTCGGGCAGTTCGGGCGGCAGCACCAGACTCTCGCCCTCAGGTTCCGCCAGTGCCAACAGGGTGTAGATATAAAGCTGCAGCTCGCGCTGTTTAGCCTCATTCAAAGAGGTGCGATAAGCGTGCTCCAGCACCCCGGAAATCAACAGCACAAATGCCACCAGCACCAGGCTGGTAACTAGTGCCAGGCGGCCTTTTAGAGAATTCAGCCAAAAGGAAAACAGTTGCATTACAAATCAGGGTCAACTGGGAGCCATAAAGCGGTATCCGCGGCCACGCAAGGTTTCGATGGGCTTAAGCTGTGCCGCCGCATCAAATTTCTTGCGCAGGCGCCCGATAAACACTTCGATCACATTGCTATCCCGGTCGCAGTCCTGTTCATAGATATGTTCGGTGAGGGTGGTCTTGGAGACTACTTCATCCGGGTGCAGCATCAGGTATTCGAGCACCTTGTATTCAAAAGAGGTCAACTCCAGTTCGGTGTCGTTGACTGTGACTCGCTGAGAGCTGGTATCCAGCAGTATCGGGCCCGCTTTGATCGTGGGTGAAGAAAACCCGGCGGAGCGCCGCACCAGCGCATTCAATCTCGCCAGTAACTCCTCGGTGTGGAAGGGCTTTACCAGATAGTCGTCACCACCAGCTTCCAAGCCGGCCACACGCTCCTGCCAGTGGCCGCGAGCAGTGAGAATCAGGATAGGGAAATGCTTGTCTTCGCCACGCAGTGTCTGAATCACCTGAATGCCATCCATTTTTGGCAGCCCCAGATCCATAACCGCGACATCGTAAGGATATTCACGCCCCAGGTAGAGCGCCTCTTCTCCATCCGGCGCCTCATCTACGGTATAGCCAGCGCCGCGCAGTGATTCTGCCAGCTGCTGGCGCAGTAAAACTTCATCTTCGACTAATAGTGCGCGCATATTCTTTCCCTTGTACTGCGAGTCTGTGGTAGCAGGTGATTAACGGGAGATCCTGCCGCTCTTCTTGTCCACAAAAACTACATAGACCTGACTCTTATCGGACAGCCCCTTTACCCGGTAGACCACCTGGCCCTGTTTGCGGGTTTCAGAGACCGATAATATTTTGCCGCCAAAACGCCGTTTCACAATCGAAGCGGCCTTTTCCCGGGAAACACCCCCGTCCTGTACCCAGCGGAACTCATGCCGGAAGTTTTCCCTCTGCGGAGCCGGCCCACCCTGCCAGGAGGCAGCACATAGACCGGGAAACAAAACGATAAGGAAAAGAAAATGCCGAATAAAAGTGCGGCTCGATTTCACTGTGCGGCTCCTGTGGATGTCCTGGTTTTCCACCTTTTACTATTTCGACCGCCTTCCGCCGGCTCAAGGCGCCGGCGAGACTGCGACACGAACCCGGATTCTCTCGCCCGGGTGGTAATCTGTACGAGTCAGATAAACCTGACCATTATACCGATAGCGCACATCGTATCCGACTAATTCCCGCTGTGTACTGAACTCGTCGACAACCTGGCAACGAGATTCCGTGGCGTAATAAGTTGGGGCGTTGGCCCGACTGATCTGGTTACCCACCAGCGCTCCCACCAGTGCGCCCGCAACAGTGGCTCCAGCCCGTTGGCCGTGATGGTGGTGATAGCGACCGTGATGACCGCCACGTCCCAAGCTGTTGCCAACAGCGGCACCGATCAGCCCGCCAACCACAGTACCCGCCGGAGAAGCGGGCTCCCGGTAGGCCACCTGCTCATCCCGGCAGTAAGTGCGCGGGTTACGGACCTGAATATCGGTGTAAACGGGAGTAACCTCGGTGACGCGGGCAAAGTCGTAGCTATCCGCACCGTAGGGGGCTGTGTAGCCATTGGGGCCCGCTTTGGCGGTAGCACTCAAGGCCACCAGCGCGGCGACTGCCGCGCCAGCGATAAACTGCTTGAAGAGTTGCACAATCGATCTCCCGTTATTCATCAACGGGAGCCAGAGTAGTCAAATTCATCTGAATAGACGCTGAATTACACCTGAGGGGGTAAGAAACATCAGGTTCTCTCCGTTTCCTCTCGCCTCTGCTGCCGCCGCTCCTGTCTCTCCCTGCGGCGCCGTTCCCGCTGGTTCCGCCTTTCCCGATTCTCCGCACGGCCGCTTTTATCCTTCTCCCATTGTTCCCGCAACTGTTTGCGCTGCTGGGGAGGCATCTGACGGAAGCGCTTGCGCGCCTCGCGAATACGCTGACGCTCCTCCTCGGGTAGGTCCATAAAGCGGCGATAAGAGTCCCGCAACTGGGCGCGCCGCTCTCTGGGTATATCCTGCCAGCGCTTATACTGTTGACGCGCTTCTTGGCGCTGCTCGGGGTTCATTTCACTCCAGCGCCTGGCCCCGCGTAACAATTGTTCCCGTCGATCTTCACTCAGTTGTGACCAACGCGTCTCAAAATTCTGTAAAAGTCGGCGCTCACTGTCACTGAGACTCTGCCAATCCTGTGCCTGGGAAACATTCACAAAGAGCGATAAATACACGGCAGCCAACCAACCAATCAATATGGTTCTTCGCTCACTCATCGCTCAGCTCCTCGTGGGTCTCCCCTCCCCCGGTATTTGGTCTGCCTGTTATCGCTGGCTTTTCCGGCTTGGGTAACAACATCTCCAGCGCTTCCGGCGTTTGTATATCTCCCTGCTCATCGGCCCACTCCCCGACAAACATCAGGAAGTCCTCATCCAGTGGCTGCAGATCCTGCGCCAGTAGCGGGGCTGTAAAAAAGAGCACCGTATAGAAAAGGCCTTTAGCGATACTTTTCTTAGTAAAAAGCACTTTTTCATCACTAGGAGGATTGCCCATTCAACTCTTCCGCCAACCACTGGTAGAACTCCATATCCTCAACCATTTCGACATCCATTTCCTCATATAAATACCAGTCAGTGGCACTCAGCAATTCGGTAGCGGCCTGCTCGCTGGATACAGGCCAAAACAGCAATAACAACAATGATGCACAAGCGCCAGTGAAAACTAGCCAGCCGGGAGAGTCGCGATAATACGATTTCTTTGCCGCCACTGCGCGTTGTCTGGCTGCAGCAAGCCGCGATAGAGTCTCTGTATCAATATCACGCTCCCGCCGGACAACTGCATGCTGCGCAGCTTTCTTTAATGAATCACTCTGCACGACTGGATTTTCTTGCCGACTATTCATTGCGTTGCCTCTAGTTGGAATGCCTCTAGATGGTTGCGCAAACTGCGCATAGCTCTTGATAAATGGGTCTTAACACTCCCCTGACTGCAGGACATTGCCCGCGCAGTCTCGGCAACATCGAATTCCTCGACACAGCGCAGCAGGAAGGCCTGCTGTTGGCGCAGGGGCAACTTGGCCACAGCACTATCGATGGCTTCCAATAGGCGTTCGCCAGCAAGGACCTTATCCGGGGTGGGATTATGGCTATCGACCCATTCCAGCGGCGCTGGATCTAGCTCATCGCTGTTTGCCGGTAGCTTTTCCCGAAATAGTTGCCAGCGGGATAGCTTATTGTTACGCCGGTGCCAATCGGTAATCCGGTTGTTGAGAATAGTGAAAAACAGCGGCCGCCACTCGGCCCGATCGCGGCCACTATATTTCCTCACCAACGCCAACATGGAATCCTGCACGATATCCAGTGCATCATCCCGATTGCCAACAGCGTAATTCGCCATGGTGAATGCCCGTTTCTCCACCTGGGCGAGGAACTGATTCATAGAAACCGGCTGAAGTCCTTGCGCACAGAATACTCTTCCAGATTCTTTTTATTGATTTTGAAGTCGTCATACAAAGACTTCGCCCGCACTTTTTTATTTAAGCCACCCCAGTTCTCGGGATCATCCCTCTTCACGCTTACGGGCCTTGGCACGTCGATCCATACGGCGATCTGTGCGCTCTCCTTTTTTGTCTAGCCGATTATTGATTTTTGTACCCTTGTTATCCAAGCGTTCGTTAATTCGCTCGCCTTTCTGGTCAAGCCGGTTGTCGATACGATCCCCTTTGCGGTCTAGTCGCTCAGCCAATTTATCATTGCCATTAGCAGCAGCCTGCTCAGCTCTTTGATCCAAGCGTTCATTGATGCGATCACCCTTGTTATCGAGGCGCTCTTCAATATGATCTCCCTTTTGATCCAATCTCGCCTCTATGCGATCGCCTTTTTGATCGAGACGATCTTCAACATGGTCACCGTGGTCATGCGGTTCGCTCTCATCACTCTGTGCATAAAGGGAGTAAGGAAAAGCCAGGCCAATAGTCAACAGCGAGAGTCCAATCAGTTTTTTCATAAATCACTCCATTTCCATTTGAGGAAAACCAATAAGGTTTAAACTGCACTGATTAGAACGCTCTACTGGATCAGAGGTTGACAAGAAGTTTTATTTTTTTCAGGTGCTTATTCCATAGGCCTGCGACTCTTACTTATCCTTCTACGACCTCTGGACCGGGCACCTCATCCCCAAGCCAGCGCTGGGTCAAGGTACCCGCCGTCATAGCGCCATTCACGTTGAGAGCAGTGCGCGCCATATCAATCAGCGGCTCCACAGAAATCAATAGCGCCGCGATGGTAACTGGCAAACCCATTGCCGGCAGCACCACCAGTGCGGCAAAAGTTGCCCCACCACCCACTCCGGCAATACCGAAGGAGCTGATTACCACCACTACCAACAGGGTGCCCAACCACATTGGGTCCCACACGTTAATACCCATCGGCACCGCCACCATGGTGGCAAGCATCGCAGGATAAATTCCCGCGCAACCATTTTGACCAATAGTGGCACCGAAGGATGCAGAGAAGTTGGCAATAGCCGGTGAATTGCGCAGTTCATCTACCTGGGTTTCCACATTCAGAGGAATGGTGGCGGCACTGGAACGGGAGCTAAAGGCAAACACCAGCACCGGCCAGACCTTGGTGAAGTAGTGCAGTGGATTCACTCCATTTACTAACAGCAATAGACCATGCACCAAAAACATTAGGCCTATCGCACAGAAAGAAGCCACGACAAAACCAAACAGATTGGCAATATCCGCCCAGCTGGATTTGGCAATCAGTCCAGCAACCAGCGCCATAACTCCGTAGGGCGTGAATGCCATAACCAAACGCACCAACTTCATAATCCAGACTTGCGCGACATGCACAAAGCGCTCGATAGCGGCACCTTCCTGCGGAAACTCACGGCGTACAGCCAGGGCCGCAAGCCCCAATAGCACAGCAAAAATAACCACTGAAATTACAGAGGTAGAGCGGGCTCCGGTCAAATCCAGGAAAATATTGCGCGGAATAAAAGAGGTGATAATTTCGGGAATCGAGAGATCGCTGACCCGCCCAATTCGCTCATTGAGCACTTCTACTCTTGCCGCCTCACGGGTTCCTTCGACAAGACCCGCAGCAGAGAGCCCAAACAAATCGGCCATGGCCACACCTATCAGGGCGGCAATTGCAGTAGTGCCGAGTAAAACCCCCAGCACCGACACACTAATTTTACCCAGCGCCTGAGTGTGACTCACTTTTACCACTGCAACCAGAATAGAAGTGAGTACGAGTGGCATAACTAACATATACAATAGGTTTACATAGCTATCGCCCAACATCTCAATCCAGGGCAGAACCTCACCCGGAGCAACACCCCAGTTACGCGATAGCTGTAGAAGCGCCCCAAAAGCCACACCCAGTAACAGCCCAGCAAACACACCAGGGGCAAGGGTGTCCCTGCCACGCTGCCAGCGGTACAAGCCAAACATTAAAACCACAAAACCGAGAAGCAGAACAAAAGCGCCGATGTGCATGGTATGAGAATCCCACCCTGGGCAAACTAAAAAAGTGGCGGCATGCTATCAGCGATATGCCAATGCCCTATAGTTACCTTGGTTATAGATACTTTGGTTATAGTTATATTGATTAATTTTTTTTAATTAACTTAGAGAGACAACTTTACTGAAGAGCCACCTTTAAGTCCTCAGCAGTCTGAGGGCCAACCAGTGTTTTTATCCAGCGACCATCTTCACCAATCACTAAAGTTGTAGGCAGTACTTCAGGCCAGGGTTGCCCCCAGCGGCCATCTGGCTCTTGGGCCAACAGCGGAAATTCTATGCCCAGTTTCTGCGCCTGCTCAATTGCTGCAGGTGTGGGCAAACCATCAAAATTAACCCCCACCACTACCACATCACTATTGGTTTGCGCCAACTCATTAAGTACCGGCACTTCTTCCCGACAGGGTTTGCACCACTCCGCCCAATAGTTGACCAGGACTATTTTCCCCTCGGTAACAACCGGCGCACCACTCACGGAGTGCAAACGCCTGTCACTCTCACAAGCGCTGATTACGCTTACCAAGAATAGAGAGGTTACTACCAGAGTTTTCTTCATTTTTTTTATTATCAGCAACATCATCCTGACCCTCCGCTTCCATAATTTCATTTTCTAAGTATTTTGGTATTTCCCTTTCACTGGCTTCGGCCTGCTCCTTTTCCAAGGCTGCGGTAAAAAGAGATCCAATTGTGATTCCCAGCTGTTCCCCGGCAGTTCCGCGCGCCTTGGCAAAACGACTCTCCACTTCGCTGTACCACTCGAACCCTTGTAAATCGCTTGGATTACCACTGGGAATCCACTGAGGATTTAACCAACTGGAAAGCTCCATAAGCGATACGGCATTAAGATCGCGCAGTAGGACATAATCACTCCCATCGGTCTGGGCAATCACCCGATGTGCCTGTAAGACATCCCGCAAGCGACGCCACTGGCCAAATTTAATTCCCAGCAAAGAAATATCACGCTCGCGCAACGGTTTGCCATGCCATCCACCTTTAAACATTTGCCAGAGGACAATCAAAGTGGCGACCAGGTCTGAATGCTGACGGCCTTGGGTTGCAGCGCGATACACAGAAAGGGTTCGCACCAGTACACAGCCTGCCAGCACCAACATCCACATCATATAAATCCACAACAGGAACAAAGGCACAAAGGCAAAGGCCCCATAAATAGCCTGTACAGAACTGCGCGCAACGATGGCACCAAACAGGTATTTCATGATTTCAAAGGCAATTGAAGTGACCACCCCTCCCTCAATACCATGGCGCAGGGACACATAGCAGTTAGGCACAGCGACAAAAAGCAAGGTGAAAACAATCGTGGTGAAAATAAAAGGCAGCACCCGCAGCACCACAGCCATCATGCCGATACCCTCTTCCCCACCTAAAAACAGCTTCTGTGAGAGCAAGAAAGTACTGGCAGCAAGCCCTGCCCCTAATAAGATGGGCCCAAGACTGAGAATGGCCCAGTACAATAGAAAGCTCGAAACCCCACTGCGCCCACGGGATACATCCCAGATAGAATTAAAGGTGCCCTCAATGCTGCGCAGTGTAAGTCCCGAAGTTACCACCAGCATGGCAATACCCAACCCGGTAAGCCGCTGCGCCTGGGCGGAAAAACTGCTGATATATTCCTGAACCTCACGCCCACTTTGCGGCACAAAGTGGGAAAAAAGCTGTTCCTGCAAGCGAGTCTGCAGGCCGGCAAAGTCCGGGAACAGCGACAGCATCGCAAAACTCACTGTCACCAGCGGCACTATGGCGAACAGAGTCATATAAGTGAGAGCCGCCGCACTTTTTTGGCAGTTTTTCTCCACAAATAAAGACCATAGCGAGGTCGCAAAGCGCCGCCATTGAACGAGCCAGTCTTTCACGCTTGATTTCAATTTCATTCCCTGTGTGCGACCTCCGCCAAATGCAGCGGGAACTCGACTTGCGCCTTAGAATTCCGCTACGGTATTCGGTTAGAATACGCCAAACAGTAACAGGATACCGACATAATGTGGACGATCTACCACAACCCGCGCTGCTCAAAATCCCGTCAAACCCTGCAATTGCTGCAGGACAACGGTGTGGAACCGGAAGTGATTCTCTACCTGCAAAACCCTCCTTCTGCTGAAGAGCTAAACCAGGTACTGCAAAAACTCGGCATCCCTGCACGCGACCTGTTGCGCACCGGAGAGGAACCCTATAAGCAACTCAACCTGAAAGACGGGGACCTTGACGAAGCTCAGCTAATCAAGGCCATGGTAGAAAATCCCATCCTGATCCAGCGCCCGATCGTAGTAAGAGACGACAAAGCCACGATCGGCCGCCCGCCAGAAAATGCGCTGGAGCTACTCTAAATGTCGCCCGAAAGCGAAGCCTATGTGCTGATTCTCTATTACAGCCGTAGCGGCGCCACTGCGCGCATGGCTGCTGAGCTAGCGCGGGGGGTGGAAGCCAGCGGTATCGCCGCACGCCTGCGCACCGTACCCGCAGTGTCTCCCGACACCGAGGCCAGTCTGGCCCCTGTGCCAAGTGAGGGCGCGCCCTACTGCACCCTCGACGACCTGCGTCAGTGTGCGGGCCTGTTGATGGGCAGCCCCACCCGCTTTGGCAATATGGCATCACCGCTGCGCTATTTTCTCGACCAGACCAGCGACATTTGGCTGGATGGCAGCCTCACTGGCAAACCGGCTGCGGTATTTACCGCCACCGGCAGCCTACACGGTGGGCAAGAGACCACACTTACCTCAATGATGCTGCCACTTCTGCATCACGGCATGTTGATTGCTGGCATTCCCTACTCTGAAGCGGCCCTCATGCGGACCAGTACCGGCGGTACACCCTACGGCGCTTCTCACTGGAATAAAGGGCATACCAGTGACCTGAGCGAAGATGAAATCACCCTGTGCAGGGCGCTCGGTACTCGTGTCGGCCAACTGGCCCAGACCCTAGCGGTTCCAGCTGCCAAATAAAGGATTCAACGTGAACGACACTATTCAGCGCAAACTACACATTGCGCTCCGTATCAATTGGTTTTGCTATATCGGCCTGTTGGTGCTGTTTGCAGTGCGTAACCTGTTTGTCGAGGGGGGCTCTCTCTCCCTTTGGCTGATTCAGACGGTACCGTTACTACTGGTGCTGCCGGGCCTGGTCAAGCAACGTTATCGCAGTTATCTCTGGCTCTGTTTTATTCTGCTTTTGTACATTACCACCAGCATTGTCGACGTAATGATGCCTACACGAGGCTGGGAGGATGGCGTAATGATGGTTTTGAGCCTTATCCTATTCTTTTCTGCAATGATGAGCAGTCGCTGGCATCGCATGCAGTAACCCCATGACGGAATTTCCGCCAATGGTTCCAGACACAAAGGCGTGGAAACATGCGCTTTCCACGCACTGAGGAGTTTTGAGGTTTGACTGATTCACCCCAGAAAAAAGGGTTTGCCCGAGGCTTTTTAGCTGCGATTGGCGGCTCCATCACTTGGTTACGACGAGTATTCACCAATATCGTCTTCCTGCTGATTTTGCTGTTTCTAGGTATCGCCATTTTCAGCAAGGACGAGCGTTTAGTGGTTCCACAGGGCGCTGCCCTGCGCGTAGCACCCCATGGCTTTCTTGTGGATGAACTGGCCCAGCCCGCCACTTTACCGATTTTCCTGGGCGGCAACCGCGGCCCCGCAGAGGTGCGCGTCAAAGATCTGGTAGACGCTATCGACAATGCCGCCACGGATAAACGTATCTCCTCACTGGTGCTAGAACTGGACCACATGGTGGGTGGCAGTCTCAGCAAGCTCGATGAAATAGGCGCGGCTCTGCAACGCTTTAAAGCTGCGGACAAACCTATTTACGCTGTGGGTGACAACTTCACCCAACCCCAGTACTTCCTCGCCAGCCACGCAGATAAGGTCTACCTCAATCCTATGGGCTCAGTGATGCTCACCGGCTTCGGTGTTTATCGCAACTATTACAAGAGCGCCCTGGAGAAACTCAAAGTCAACTTCCATGTGTTCCGCGTGGGCGATTACAAAGACTTTATCGAGCCCTACACCCGTGACGATATGTCCCCCGCCTCGCGTGAAAACAACCAGCGCTGGCTGAATGAACTCTGGGGAGAATACAGCGAGCAGGTAACCGGCCTGCGCAACCTGCCCGCCGAGAGCATCGACCTGTTTATCAATGAATTGCCGCAAAAACTGCAACAGCATCAGGGCAGTTGGGCCGAAGCCGCACTGGCCAATAAACTCGTGGACCAGCTCGCCAGCCGCATTGAGGCAATGGAGGAGCTGAAAAAGACCATCGGCGAAGATGATAGTAAAAAGCGCGAGTACAAGTTTATTGACGCCCTCGCCTACTTGCGCAGCCATAAACTTGCCGAGGCAGCCAAGCCTATCCGGGAGTCCAAGAAAATTGGTCTGATTACCGCCAGTGGTTCTATTGTCGACGGCCAGGCACCTGCCGGTCGCATCGGCAGTGAAAGTCTCGGCAAATTAATCCAACGCGCCCGAGAAAAAGAAGTGGATGCCCTGGTACTGCGTATCGACAGCGGCGGCGGCTCCGCCTTTGCCTCCGAGGCCATTCGCCAGGAGTTGCTGGCTACCCGTGAAGCAAAAATTCCAGTGGTGATTTCCATGGGCAGTCTCGCCGCTTCCGGTGGCTACTGGATCGCTACTGGCGGCGATCGCATCTGGGCCTCCCCGGCCACACTCACCGGTTCTATCGGTGTATTTGGCGCCTTCCCGACGTTTGAGAACTCCCTCGAGCATATCGGTGTTTACACCGATGGCGTAGGCACCTCGGACCTGGCCGGCAGTATGCGCCTGGATCGCGCCCTGTCGCCAGCAGCAGCCAGCATTCTGCAGCAAGGGGTGGATAACACCTATGCACGCTTCCTGCGTATTGTCGCCGAAGCCCGCGGCAGCACTCCCAAAGAGGTGCACAAGATTGCCCAGGGGCAGGTATGGACCGGCCGCGCCGCCAAGAAATTAGGATTGGTAGACGATCTCGGCAATCTCAGCGACGCCATCGCCGACGCCGCGCAGCTTGCTGAAATCGAAGAATACGACGTAGTAGAGATCCAGCGTGAACTGAGCCCCGGCGAAAAATTCCTGCGCGCTTTGAGCGACAATGTAGACGCGAAAATTGCCGCGAGCCTTGAAGCCAATCTGCCACTCGGCGCCTGGCTAAACAGCGTGCAGCCGGTATTGGCGCCAATCGCCGAGCTGCAGAGTTATCGCGACCCGCGCGCCCTCTATGTGCGCTGCCTGCCCTGCCAAGCGCCCTAAAGTTTTTCATCTCAACACCACATTCCGCCGCCGGCTCAATGCCGGCGCGGACGCCCGTAAAGCCCGCGCAATTCTTCCTTGGCCTGTTCCAGTAGTCGCCGCCTTTTCGCCGGCAGCCTCTGTCCCGCCCGGTTGATATAGAACGCCAGCATAGACATAGCGGAGCGATAGGGGTCAGACTTGCGCCGCTGGCTGGATTCCGCAGCCGCTTTCAATCCCTGTGCAATCGCTTTCGGGTCCTCCAGGCTAAAGAGGCCCTCACTCAAATCCAGGGCATGGCTGTGACGCGTGACCTCTTTCGACCAATTGGCCTTTTTGGCGGGACTCACCAACACCTCCACTCATTGGCTGACCCACCTAACTATATGGTGGCGGCGTCTATGTTGGTCGCACGAAGCAACTCAGACCTCGCTGTCAGTGATTTTGACCCGGCGCAGGGCACCACTTAAAGCCACCAGGGCAAAGGCGAGCAGACTTAAAATCCCCGCCCACAGCAAGGTGGTCAGGGGGGCAGCGTATTCACTCAAGACTCCAGCGGCCAGTGCCCCAAGAGCGGCGGAGCCAAACAGTGCAAACTGATAAATGGAGATGATGCGGCTGCGGTATTCCGCTGGGGCGAGCAACTGTACTATGCCGCGACCGAGGCCAGCGGAAGCCGCCGCCACCGCTCCCCAACACAGACACAGCAGGATTAGGCCAAACTTCGTAGGACCGAGGCTGATGGCAATCAACAGCGCTGCACTATAGAGCAGGCACATAAGAATACCGCGCCCAGGTTCAGCCCCCTGGCCACGGCGCAACATAGTCACCGTAGCAATTACGGTACCAGCTACGAAGGCCAGTTGCAGCGTGGCGTAATAACCGGCGCCGCGACCGTAATCCTCCGCCAACAGCGGCAGTACCACCAGAAAAACACCGATATGCACAAACCCATTAAAGGCCATCAACGCGGTCAACTCACGCAGTACTGGGTGCCGCCAGGCCTGGGATAAGCCATCGAGAATCAGGCTGTGGGTGATTTTTTCCTTAGTCATACGGCTGGCCCCACTCGCGCGCAGACTAATCAAGGCTGTGGCCGCCAACAGCAATACCCCTATCTGTACTAACATCAGGGCTTGCAGCCCCCAGTGTTCGAAGCGGCTCGCCAGCAACATCCCCACAGCCTGACCACCGTATTGGGCCAACATCATCCAGGTCACAGTTTTCTGCACCCGTCGCTCGGAGGTTTGCCCACCGCCTTGGCGTGCACTGCGCTGTACCAGATTGTCCCGCGCTGGTTGCAGGAAAGCGCTACAAATCCCAAGGCAAATACCGTAGAGCATCAATATCGGCAGGGAGATCATGGACAGGAGGTAAACCAGCAGCAGAATTGTGTGGCAGAGGACCAGACCAATGCAAGCCAGTGCGGAGACAGTGGCCGGATCACGGCGGTCGGCCAGGGCACCGCCGAACAGCAGGAACACCAGATTGGGCAAAAGCACCGAAGCCTGCACCCAGCCCAGTTGCAGAGCCGGCAAATCCACCACGGTGAGCGCAATCCAGGGCAGGAGAATCACCTGCAGTCCGGTAGCCAGGGAAGTGCCGCTGTAGCCCAGCAGAAATTTTTGCAGCCTATGAGGCATCTTACGCGATAGACTTTCCAAGAGTTAATGACCCATCAGCCGGTTTTTACGTGCCGACACCCTAAAAGAGAGCCCCAAGCGCCAGCGCAGTAGTCGGCGCAGCTCATTCAATGCTTCTTTATCCCCGCCATATGCGGCGCGCTCAAAGGCATCTGTCGCACGCCCGGAAAACTCTGCCAATGGGGGACTCTCCAGTGCGATACGTTCGGCGAAGTCCCGCGGCGCCTCACCGGGTCGCCGTGTGATACCTGCCCGAGCCATGCGCTTACAGAAAACCTCATAGAGGCGCTCTACCACAGGCTGTTTTCGTCCACGCCCAGTAAAACGGGTCCACAGAAGAATGCCAAATAGTACAACCGCCACCGGTGCGGCAAAAAAAAGGGCCATCCGCAGGGGGGAGAGCTCTCCCACCAGGCGCTGCAAGGTGTCCCGCTGCTTCTCACTATCAAAACTAATCACGGTCTGATACCAGCGGTAATTGATCATGTCCCACTGCAGGCGCAGCTTCACCAGAATATCGAAGCGGTGCACCGGCAGTAGCGAATCCCGCATAAACTCCTCCCCGGCAGCGCTCTCCAGACCATCCCGGACCCGCTCCGGGGCAACCGCAGCAGTGGGGTCCACCCTCTGCCAGCCGCGTCCATCGAGCCAGATCTCGGCCCACGCATGGGCGTCGTACTCCCGCACCAGCAGGTACTCCTCACCACTCACCCACTCGCCACCCTGGTAACCCGCCACCACCCGTGCCGGCACTCCGGCGGCGCGCATGGCAAAAACATAGCTGCCGGCAAAGTGCTCACAGAATCCCTTTTGGCTGTCAAACAGGAATTCATCCACACTGTCTCTGCCGAGTGCCGGTGGGCTCAAGGTATAAGTGAATTCGCGATTGTAGAGGGCCAGTAACTGTGACGAGATCTCCTCACCGCTCAACCCCCGGCGGCGCAGGCGCTCCACCCAGTCTCGGATGCGCAAGTTTCCATCTGCCGGTAGCTGCAAATTGCGACGGCGCTCGGCACCGCTGAGTGTGGACTGAATAACCTGGGAATCCCGGGGCCAAGAACGCACCTCATAGGCAAAGCGACTATATACCGGGGAACGTTTTACCAACCGGTCGTCCGTGGTTTCTCCCACTCCCGCACTGTCCGAGGCGGGTCTTGCCAGGGCGAACAACCAAGGGCTGCGGCTCGCCTCCTGGATCACCTGGTAGCGGTAGCGTGGACCGACTTGTGGCAGTGGACGCTCGCCACTATTCCAGTACACCCGGCCACCATTGCGCGGGTCCACACTAAAACCCTGCCGCCAGGTACGCCCATCGAATTCGGAGTACACCAGCCCTCGCCAATAACGTTGCTCCGGCGGCGGTATGGGCCCATCGAAAGAGATACGCAGTGCCGGCTTGGCGGATTTGGATAAACGGGTGAAATCACCCGGTGCCATAGAGTCACTCACACCAGTGCGGCCGGCAGAAGTATCCTGGGGCACATTCCACAGAGGGCCCAGGCGCGGCATAACCACAAACAGCAGCAGCATCAAGGGTGTAGCCTGCGCCAACAATCTTAAGGAGAGCCCCAAGGCCCGACGCGGCCGCGCGCTGAAGCTTCCCAGCTGTGCTGCCAGCGCAGCGGTAATCACCAGGGTCGCGATCAATCCGTAGAGGGCATAGGGAATGGATTGCTCACGCACAAACAGGGTCGCGGCAACAAAATAGGCCAGCAACAAACTGACAAAGGCATCGCGACGGCTGACTAATTCCAGGTTTTTCAGGGTAAAGGACAGAGCCAGCAGCGCCACCATCGGCTCCAGTGCAAACCAACGCTGGTAGGATTGCGCCAAACCCGCCACTGTAAGCGCAATCACCAATAGTTTGAGGGCGCGCCCTGGCAAATCACGGCGCCCGCGAAAGACCTCCAAGCGCCAATAGACCGCAAAAGCCCAGGCAAAACCAATCCACAGTGGCAACTGGCTCAGCTGTGGCAGTAAGGCGACAAACTGCGCAGCGAAAATCCACAGTAGGCTTTCGCGCGGCAATAGATCCCGGTTGCTCGCCATCAGCCACCCCACTTGGGAAACAGGGCCAGCGCTGACAACACTCGCTGCTGGTGCTCGGTGCCGAGAAAGGGCGGCAAAGTAGTGCCGGGGATGCGCAGGCCATAGGCAATTCCCTGCTTCTCCGCCTGCAAGACCCAATCACACAGGTTGCTCAGGCGGGTCTCTACATCGCGCCCATCCAACAACTCCCAGTCGAGCCAGAGACGGGTATCAGTGCGGCTCTCATACTCCTTGCTATAGAGATCGCGACCGGCGGCATATTGCTTCCAAGCCAAATGGCGCAAGGAATCACCGGGCTGGTAGGGTTTGAGAGAGGCATAATCATCCCCGCCGCGACGTACCTGGCCGGATGTACCCTCTGCCTGGGCCTCTCCCAACGGCAGGGGGCCAGCGGCGAGCGGTCGCGGATACACCAGGAATTCAACATCCAGGTCGATGCGGCTCCAGCAGCGAAACAGCCCCAGTGGAAAGCGGCTCTCGATTCTTAAGCGCGGCGCCTGAATTCGCCCCCGCTGCAGGGCTGGCAGCGCAATACGGAAGTCCGCCGAGGGCTCCTCACAGAGATCCACATATGCGCCCTCTTCCGGTGGCCAACAAATTTGTATCCACTCCCGTTGGCGTTTGTCCGCTCGGCTCAGATTAATATGTGCCTCGGCGAAATCGCCGGCAAAGGCCGCTTCAGTGCCCAGCAATTGCAGGCGCAGTCCACTCAAATTGGCGAAGGTATGCACAGGCAAGATAACGAAGACACTGATCAGCAAAAAGGTCAGGGCAAAAACCAGATTGTTCTCGTAATTGGTGGCCAGCAGCCAAAGCAAAGCGGTTATCAATAAATAACCAAGCCCCGCGCGGGTGGGCAGGATAAATAGGCGGCTGTGATTTAGGGTGATGTCCCGTGAGCGAGGCGCTCGTCGGCTGAGCCAGCGCTCACCCAGCCTGCGAAAAAAATTGCGCGAGCTTGTACTGGAAGCCTGTCGGGGAAGGTCGCGGATCACACTCATCTGTTTAGGCCGCGATAATATCCACCTGGCGCATAAGGCGCTCTACCAGCTGATCGCCATTGCCGCCATCACTCTGCAAACGGTGCCCAGCCACCGAGGGCAGCACCGCCTGGATATCTTCCGGCAGGACATGGCCGCGATTATGAATCAGCGCCCAGGCCTTGGCAGCACGCAGCAGCGCCAGTGCCCCTCGGGGCGATAAACCCACCGCACAATCTGGGCTCTGGCGGGTATGCAGCACCAAACGCTCTAAATAATCGAGCAGACTGTCAGAAGCCTTCACCTGCCCCACCAGACTTTGCATTTTTTTCAGAGTAGCGAGGTCGATACGCGGCTTTAGCTTGGCCAGCTGTTGGCGGGGATCAGCGCCTAAATACAGGGCCCGCTCAGCTTCGCGGTTGGGGTAACCGAGGCTGATGCGCATCAGGAATCGGTCCAGTTGTGACTCCGGCAGGGCAAAAGTACCGGACTGCTGCAGTGGGTTCTGGGTGGCAATCACAAAGAAAGGCTGTGGCAACGCGCGGGTTTCGCCGTCGACACTAACCTGGCGCTCCTCCATTGCCTCAAGCAAAGCACTCTGAGTTTTAGGAGAGGAACGATTGATCTCATCGGCCAGCAGTAGCTGGCTGAAAACCGGCCCCTCATGAAAATGAAACTGCCCGGATTCCCGCTCAAAAATTGATACACCGAGAATATCCGCCGGCAGCATGTCGCTGGTAAATTGCACGCGTTTATAGGAGAGACCGAACACCTGCGCCAGAGCATGGGCCAGGGTGGTCTTGCCCATACCTGGCAGGTCTTCAATCAACAGGTGACCTTTTGACAAAAGGCAGGCCAAGGCCAACTTCACCTGACGCTCTTTTCCCAGTAAAACACTGCCAATATCGGAAACGATGGCGGAAACTATTTTTTGCACGGCAAATCCATTACTGCTCATTTTTTTCTCAGGCCAAGGAGCGGCCCGGTGTAAGCACCCGCCAACGCTGAAGGGCGAGTACTATGGTGCCAAACTCGCAAAAAAGCGAATTTGGCACCCGCTATTAATCATAGGAAGACAGGGAGTGCCCTGGTTTAAGCAAAGGCCCTGCAAAGCGCCTACAACAAAGACAGCCCCCGCATCAGATCGCGCTTCAGGTCTTCTGCATTCTCCAATCCGACGGAAATACGAATCAGGTTTTCGGTGATGCCCGCGCGAGCCTTGTCCTCATCACTGAGACGCCCGTGGGTGGTAGTGGCCGGGTGTACGATAGTGCTCTTGGCATCGCCGAGGTTAGCGGTGCAAGACAGGATTTTACAGTTGTCGATCACCTTCCAGGCTTCCTCGCGACCACCGCGCACGGAAAAGCTCAACACCGCACCAAAGGCATCCTGTTGTTCGCGGGCCAAGCGGTGCTGGGGGTGTTTGGGCAGGCCGGTGTAGTTGACCTTTTCCACCATCTCCTGTTCATCAAGCCACCAGGCCAAGTCCAGGGCGTTGGTGCAGTGGGCCTGCATACGCAGCTTGAGCGTTTCCAAGCCCTTGAGGAAAACCCAGGCGTTAAACGGGCTCATACTGGGGCCGGCAGTGCGCAGGAATACCACCAGCTCATCCATAACCTCTTTGCGTCCCACGGCGACACCGCCCAGGGCGCGCCCCTGGCCATCGAGGAATTTGGTTGCGGAGTGCACCACGATATCGGCGCCAAGCGCCAGTGGGCGCTGCAGGGCCGGAGTACAGAAACAGTTATCCACCACCAATAGAGCGCCGGCGCTGTGGGCCACCTCCGCCAGCGCGCGGATATCCGCCACTTCACACAGGGGGTTGGACGGGGTTTCCATAAACAGCAGCTTGGTGGAGCCATCCACCGCCTGCTTCCAGGCATCCATATCGGTGAGATCCACATAGCTCACACGCACGCCGAATTTTTCCATATAGCGGCCAAACAGCGCGGTGGTGGTACCAAACACACTGCGGGAGCAAATCACCCGGTCGCCACTTTTCAGCAGTGCCATACAAATACTGAGGATCGCGGCCATACCACTGGCCGTGGCTACCGCAGCCTCGCCACCTTCAAGCGCGGCAATGCGCTGCTCGAACATACGAACAGTGGGGTTGGTGTAGCGAGAGTAAACGTTGCCGACACTCTCGCCGGTAAAGCGCGCAGCGGCTTCTGCAGCAGAGGGGAATACGTAACTGGAGGTGAGATAGAGGGCTTCGGAGTGCTCGCCCTCTTCCGAGCGGACCTGCCCGGCGCGAACGGCCAGAGTTTCCAGAGCGTAACCGTCGTCTTCAAACATATACCGCTTCCTAGTCAGTATTTTTTGGAAGCGGTCATATTAACCGAAACAGTCGTGCATGGCGCCCTCTTCTGCCGTGAACAGAGCGCCGCCGGAGATAACTTACAGAGTGCTGGTGTCGGCCTTCTTGTGCTTGGCCTCGTCGTTGCGCGCCGCGTGAAGGCTATCGAGGTAATCTTCGTCCACATCGCCGGTAATATAGTTACCGTCGAAAACGGAGCAGTCGAACTGATCGATTTTCTGCTTACCTCCGCTGGAACTTACGACCAGGTCTTCCAAGTCTTGGTAAATCAACCAGTCTGCACCGATTTCTTCACAGATCTCTTCAGTCGTGCGGTCGTGCGCAACCAGCTCACTGGCAGACGGCATATCAATACCATACACGTTGGGGTACTTCACAGCTGGCGCCGCACTGGCGAAATAGACTTTCGCGGCACCCGCATCGCGAGCCATCTGAATGATCTGCTTACAAGTGGTACCGCGCACAATAGAGTCATCCACTAACAGCACATTCTTACCGCGGAATTCCAGCTCGATGGCATTCAGCTTTTGGCGCACCGATTTCTTACGCTGTTTCTGCCCAGGCATGATAAAGGTACGGCCAATATAGCGGTTCTTCACCATCCCTTCACGGAATTTCACCCCCAGCCGGTGTGCCACAGTCTGGCCGGCGGTGCGGGCGGAATCGGGAATGGGGATCACTACGTCGATATCGTGGTCGGGGCGCAGGCGCAGAATCTTATCTGCCAGGTGCTCACCCTGACGCAAACGCGCCTTGTGTACGGAAACGCCATCCATAATGGAATCCGGGCGGGCGAAGTACACATGTTCAAAAATGCAGGGGGTCAGGGTCGGGTTTTCCGCGCACTGCTCAGAGTGCACAGTACCGTCCAGCTCGATATACAGCGCTTCACCAGGGGCCACATCACGCACCAGGGTGTAACCCAGTACATCCAGGGCAACAGACTCAGAGGCCACCATATACTCGGTGCCTTTCTCGGTCTCACGCTTGCCGTAAACCAGTGGGCGAATACCGTTGGGATCGCGGAAGGCGACGATACCGTAACCCACAATCAGGGCCACACAGGCATAGGCGCCGCGCACACGTTTGTGCACACCGCGCATGGCGGTAAAGATATCTTCAGCCTTAGGCTGCAGCTTATGTAGCTTATGCAGCTCATGAGCGAATACATTGAGCAGCACTTCGGAGTCGGAATCCGTATTAATGTGGCGCAGATCCTGCTGGAAGATCTCTTCAACCACATCCCGCACATTGGTGAGATTGCCATTGTGTGCCATGGCAATGCCATAGGGGGAGTTCACATAGAAAGGCTGCGCCAGGGCGGGACCGGAACTGCCCGCAGTGGGGTAGCGCACATGGCCGATACCAAAGTTACCTTTCAGACGCTCCATATGGCGCGCGCGGAACACATCGCGCACCAGGCCGTTGGCTTTTTGCTGGTTCAGGCGATCATCGTCACAGGTCACGATGCCCGCAGCATCCTGCCCCCTGTGCTGCAACAGAGTGAGCCCATCATAGAGCTGCAGATTGACATCACTCTTACCGACGATACCGACGATACCACACATATATTTGACCCTATTGATCGAAAAAGCGGCGCTAGCGCCCGATTAAAATAACTCTACGAAATAGTCCTTCACAGACTTGGCCAGCTCCCGCGCACTGCCCTCAAATTCGAGGAAATGGGGGATTAACACCGACTCACTCCACCAACTATCCTGCTCCACTGGCACCAGTGCCGGGGCCAGAATCAGTAGTGCCATCACCACAATGGCCCCACGCGCCAGGCCAAACACCATACCCAGTACCCTGTCGGTACCCGATAAGCCAGTGGCCTCAACAAAAGCGGAGAGCATCATATTCAAAAGCGCCCCAGCCAGGAGCGTTCCGAAGAACAGAATGGCGAAGGCGGCAATCGCCTGGAGGGATGGGGTGTCGACAAGGTTTGAAAGCAGTGGCGCCAGCTGTTCGCGAAACATCATCGCGACCACAAAAGCGGCAATCCAGGTAAGCAGTGACAGGGTTTCGCGCACGAAACCTCGACTAAGGCCGATAAGTGTGGAGATACCCACAATAGCCAGAATGGTCCAGTCAGCCCAATTCATTCAACCCTACCTGCGTGGCGGCTGCTGCCGCGAAGAGCGCGCATTCTAACTTAAGGGACTAAGCGCGTGAAGCCGTAGACGAATCGATTGGAATTTCCTTTCCAAACTGCAAAACTCCGTAGATTAATCACCTTACGGCAGTGGATTTATGCCAAAAAAAGCGCAGATGAATTGCCCTTTAGACGTGCCTCTGCGTGAGGACAGCCACAGGGCAAACAACCAGAGCAAGAAGTGAAAGAAGCCCGGCCAATATCCCAGCCATCCGCGAAATACTGGCACAAGCTGGATAGGTTGCCGTTACTTTGGTGACCAGACCGGCACACCCTCTTTACCAAAGTGCCAGCCCGCCGCAAGCCACAGAAACCTCAAGCTTTGAAGCGAAGCACCAGGGTTTGCGCCTGCAGTAGTGCGTCCAGCTCCCGCTTAATAGTCTGTGCGTCGGCTTTATTCACTTTCGGCCCTACAAAGACCCGCACAAAGCGCCCCTTATCCGTTTCCACAGCGCGGGTGTACGCGCGATACCCCTCATCCATCAAACGCATGCGCAGCTGCTGTGCACGGGAATCATCTTTGTAGGAAGCCACCTGAACCACCCAGGCCATCGGCTGCCCCTGATCATCAACCAATGGCGATGCCGCCTGCTTGGCAGTATCAACTTCCACTGATGAAGTGGAATCATTTGTATCTTTTCCCTTCTCCGGCTGTGTATCGGAGACAGCAAATTTTGCCGCACCCTCTGCGGGGTTAGAGAATTTCTCGGGTACTTCCGGCTGAAAAATTTCCCCAGCCTTCGGTGCTGGCGCCACACCGGCAACAGGCTCCGGCTGAGCAATCTCAATAGGGCTGATATCCGGCTCAGCCGGGATCTGGCTTACCTCGCTGATATGCCCCTTTGACTCCCGGTCCAGCAGACTTGGCAGGAAAATCACGGCGAGCGCAATCAGCACCAGCGCACCGACAATACGCTGTTTAAAGCCGTCGTTCAGCCGCCCTCTGCGGGAGGCCTTATCCTCGCAATTCTCCATTACCCTCGTCTCGCATCTGCTGCAGAACTTCCGCCACAGTAAAGAAGGATCCATATACAAGCAACCTATCCTGTGGATTGAGGGTTGGCAGCAGTTGCCGCAACCCTTCAGCCACTGTTGGACAGCGCCGATCCACATTCGTCTCATCTACCCCAGCTTCCAGGAGGCCAGTGCAGAGTGCCTCACCCTCTGCGGCACGACCATTTTCCGGCAGCAAAGCCGGGTGCCAACGATCTACCAACTTACGCAGAGGAGCAAATAGACCGACGAGATCTTTATCTTCCATCGCCGCAACCAAGGCGTGGGTCTTCCCCTCCACCGGATTGGCCTTCAACCAAGCAGCCAAGTGTTCAGCCGCCGCCGGATTATGCCCCACATCCAACAGCAGATTTCGCTCACGCCAGTAGACTTGCTGGCAGCGCCCAGGCAGGGCTATTTGGGCCAAGGCAGCCTCTACTCCCTCCTGGGGTAGCGCATCCAGAAGCGTCAGCGCGGTAAGCGCAGCAGCAATACTGGGGCGCGGCAAAGTGATATCCGGTATTGACAGAACCAAATCGCCAAAGTGATAAATCTCACTCTCACCACTTGAAGAGATATTAAAATCCTGGCCGATAAAATAACTGGAACTGGCCTGCTTTTCTGACGCAGACAGCACAGATTGGGGTGGAGAGCTATCTGCACAGACAAAAGGAGCCCCGGGACGCAGGATGCCCGCTTTCTCGCGGCCGATGACTTCCCGATCGCTACCAAGCCAATCCTCGTGATCTACTGCCACGCTGGTAATAACCGCCAAGTCGGCATCCACCAAGTTTACTGCATCCAACCGACCACCGAGACCGACTTCCAGCAAAGCATATTGCACCCCCGCGCGCTGGTATAACCACAGTGCAGCCAGGGTCGTGAACTCAAAATAGGTAAGGCTGGTCGCCCCGCGAGCAGCCTCCACCGCGACAAAGGACTCCACCAACTGCTGATCGGATACCTCCTCGCCATTGATGCGTATCCGCTCATTGAAACGCAATAAGTGTGGAGAACTGTAAGCGCCGACGGAGTAGCCGGCGCGGCACAAGAGTGCCTCCATAGTCGCTACGCAGGAGCCCTTGCCATTGGTTCCAGCCACGGTAATCACCGTAGGGGCGGGTTTTTGTACCCCCAGGGCAGCTGCAACCGAAGAGACACGCTCGAGACCGAGTTCGATTTCAGAGGGGTGCAACCGCTCCAGGCGGGTGAGCCAATCTTGTAGTGAGGACATAATTGGATAGATCGCTGGTAGGAGGCAGCAGCCAGGCTTTTACTGACTGCTCTTAAGAACCTCCGGGGAATTGGGAAATAATTAATTACCGCTCAGTTTACCCAATAAGCGCGAGACGGTGGTACGCATATCCTTGCGTGGAATAATCATATCGATGGCGCCATGTTCCAGTAGGAATTCACTGCGCTGGAAGCCCTTGGGCAACTTCTGGCGGATGGTCTGCTCGATAATATTGGGGCCGGCAAATCCGGCACGCGCACCCGGCTCGGCCGCATTGATATCGCCCAGCAGGGCCAAAGAGGCTGAAACGCCGCCGTACACTGGATCGGTCATGATGGAGATATAGGGTACTCCCGCCATCTTCATTTTTTCCAATACCGCCGAGGTCTTGGCCATCTGCATCAAAGAGATCAGGGCCTCCTGCATACGCGCCCCACCGGTGGCAGAAAAGCACACCAGCGGAATACGCTGTTCCAAAGCGCGTTGGGCCGCGCGGGTAAAGCGTTCACCCACCACATAGCCCATGGAACCGCCGTGGAAGGCAAATTCGAAGGCCACCGCTACCAAGGGCTCTCCATTCAGGGTGCCTTGCATGGCGATCAGTGCATCTTTTTCGCCAGTGGATTTTTGTGCTTGCAAAAGACGGTCTTTGTACTTTTTGACGTCTTTAAACTTCAGGCGGTCCACTGGCAACACATCGGTAGCCAGCTCTTCGCGCCCATCTTCATCGAGGAATATATCCAGGCGACGGCGGGCGCCGATGCGCAAATGGTGGTCGCACTTGGGGCACACATCCAGGTTGCGCTCCAGCTCCGGGCGGTAAAGCATGGCGTCACACTTGACACACTTCTTCCATACCCCCTCTGGGACCTTACTGCTGCCGGCACGTCGCTCGGTGCGAATTACCGCGGGAACAATTTTTTCTAACCAGCTCATCTCGTTTCCAAATCCGGATGCTTTCTGTAGGCCGGTGCATTTTACCGACCGGTGAGTTTCAGGCTACGAATTAAAACACTAAGCTGAACATCAAACCGAGCCAGATCAGCCGCTATTTTTGGTGATCTGGCCAGTTTTTCGCTTAAACTTGGGTGAAAGCCTAACGGTCCAGTGCCTGGCGCATCTCGCTGACGATTTCCCCCAGCCTCGCCTTGGCTGCGACTAGGTCCGCAGCTTCATCCACCGCGGACACCAGTACACTGCCCACTACCGCCCCATCGCCATGGGCACTGACTGAGCGCGCCGAGCTGCCATCTTTGATACCGAAACCCACACACAAGGGCAGATCGGTGAAACGGCGAATATGTTCGAGGTTATCGCGCACAGAATCCAGGTCCAAATGGCCAGCACCGGTGACCCCTTTCAGGGAGACGTAATACACAAAACCGCTGGCCAGGCCGATAATCTCGCGAATACGCTCCTCGGTGGTGGTCGGCGTCAGCAAGAAGATATTGCGCAAATTGCGATCGGCCAATAGCTTGTTGAGCGGACCCGACTCTTCCGCAGGTAAATCCACCGTAAGGGCACCATCAACACCGGCCTCTAGCGCCGCATCGGCAAAATCGCGCTCGCCCATACGCTGGATCGGATTGGCATATCCCATCAGGATAACCGGGGTTTCCGCATCCACCTGGCGGAACTCTTTCACCAACGCCAAGCACTTGCGCAGCGAGGCGCCATTGGCCAGGGCGCGTTCATGCCCCTTTTGGATTACCGGCCCTTCAGCCATGGGATCGGAGAAAGGCACCCCCAGTTCAATAATATCCGCACCACTGGCCACCAACTGATGCATCAAGGGTACGGTATTTTCCAAGCCGCCATCGCCGGCGACGATATAAGTTACCAGGGCCTTGCGGCCCTCACCGCGCAGTCTCGCAAAGCGGCGATCAATTCTATTTTGTTCTGTCACTGTGTATTCCCTGAGCTACCTCTGGCCTAGTGCCAGCTCACTTGGTCACGATTATTTCGATACGCCCACCCGGGCAGGTGGGCAGAACGCCGCTAAACCTCAATGCCATCGATAGCGGCAACGGTGAAAATATCTTTGTCCCCCCGGCCGGAGAGGTTCACCACGATATTTTGCTCAGGCGCCATTTCAGCTGCGAGCTTCATCGCATAGGCGACCGCGTGGCTGGACTCCAACGCCGGCAGAATACCCTCGGTGCGGGTTAGGCGGCGGAAGGCATCGAGCGCCTCTTTATCATCGGCGGTAACATACTCCACACGGCCGATATCTTTGAGCCAGGCGTGCTCGGGGCCAACACCGGGGTAATCGAGGCCCGCAGAAACGGAGTGGGTTTCGATAATCTGGCCGTCCTCATCTTCCATCAGGTAAGTGCGGTTGCCGTGCAGAACACCGGGAATACCATCGTTGAGTGGCGCCGCGTGCTTACCGGAAGCCAGGCCTTCACCGCCAGCTTCAACGCCAAACATCTTCACCTCTGAATCATTGAGGAATGGGTGGAACAGACCAATCGCATTGGAACCACCGCCGACACAGGCCACCAGGGCGTCGGGCAACTGACCAAAGCGCTCCAGACTCTGACGGCGCGCTTCGCGACCGATAATAGAGTTGAAATCCCGCACCAATTGCGGATAGGGGTGAGGGCCAGCCACTGTACCAATAATGTAAAAAGTATTATCGACATTCGTTACCCAGTCACGCATGGCCTCATTCATGGCGTCTTTGAGGGTCTTGGAACCGGACTCCACCGGTACGACTTCGGCACCCAACAACTTCATGCGGTAGACATTGGGGGACTGGCGTTTGACGTCTTCAGCGCCCATATAAACGGTGCACTGCAACCCCAAACGCGCAGCTACGGTAGCGGTGGCCACACCGTGCTGGCCTGCGCCGGTTTCGGCAATAACACGACTCTTACCACTGTGCTTTGCCAGCAACGCCTGGCCCACGGTGTTATTTACTTTGTGTGCACCGGTGTGATTGAGATCTTCGCGCTTAAGCCAGATTCGCGCACCGCCCGCCTGCTCAGTCAGTCGCTCAGCAAGATACAGCGGCGATGGCCTGCCTACGTAGTGCGCCAGATCGTGATCAAAGGCAGCGACAAAATCCGGATCATCTTTCAGGCGGCTATACATTGCCTGAAGCTCATCCAGTGCGCTGATCAGCGTCTCCGATACAAAGCGACCGCCGTAGGGACCAAAATGTCCGCTCGCATCCGGGAAGGTGGAAAAATCGATAGCACCTGGCTTACTCACACTCATACTCCGTGGGTCACGTGGTTTTTAAACTATTTGCCTATTTATTAATGCTTGAATAGTTCCTCCTGAACTATTCAAGCATCGCCAGTAAATACTGGCGCAGATGCGTGGATCTGCTGGTATTTACTGGCTCACGCCGGCACTGCCGGCGGCGGCACTTCCCTGTGCCGCTTTCATCCTATGTAGCAATAGCTCCTCCTGAACTATTCAAACACCGCCAGAAATACTGTCGCAGATGCGTGGATCTACTGGTATTTACTGGCTCGCGCCGGCATTGCCGGCGGCGGCACTTCCCTATGCCGCTTTTATCTTATGTAGAGATAGCCCTTCCAGAGCTATTCAAGCATTGCCAGAAAATACCGGCGCAAATGCGTGGATCTGCTGGTATTTACTGGCTCGCGCCGACATTGCCGGCAGCGACACATTCTTGTGGCGCTAAAATATTCTGTCTCGCCAGCTAGTTGCTCTTAGCTGCACGAATAAAAGCACTCACTTTTTGCCGATCCTTGATACCCGGCGCCTGCTCTACGCCGCCGCTGACATCCACGCCCAGAGGCCGTGCTGCCGATATTGCTGCAGCAACATTATCCGCTGTCAGTCCACCGGCAAGTACTATGGACCGGCCGCTTTCCTGAGGAACCCTATCCCAGTCAAAAGTCTCACCGGTACCACCGGGAACACCTGGGCGATAGGCATCCAGTAAGAACCCGCGTGCTTTGGGATGCTCCTGCATTGCGGCGACCACATCCAAGCCCTCCTTCATGCGTAGAGCCTTGATATAAGGCCGGCGAAACTGTTCACAGTAACGGGCAGTTTCCTCACCGTGGAATTGCAATAGATTGAGAGGAACCCACTCCAAAGCTTGGTCCACTTCACTCTGGGCAGCATCCACAAACAGGCCGGTCAGGGTGACGAAGGGAGGAACCACGTCGGCAATCGCTGCCGCAGCCTGCGGATCGATATAGCGGGGGCTCGCCTTATAGAAAACCAATCCCAGCGCATCCGCACCGGCATCAACGGCCATCAGGGCATCTTCTACGCGAGTGATGCCGCAAATTTTCACTTGCATCGCTTAACCTGGAGCCAGCCGAGCGGCCAACAAAAATGAGGGAACTCTGGATACTAGCAGATTGACAGCAGGCGCGAAACGCGTGCTATTCAAGTGGCGCAGCAGCCTCACGGCTGCATGGTAAGAAAAAGCTAGTTTTTAACGCTGTGCAAGTGAGCCGAGCGCCAGTGGCACCAACAGAGGGCCCGGTTCACAGCTAGGCAATTGAAACTCTTGCGGGTACTGCACATCCACCAGGTACAAACCAAATGGCGGCGCGGTTACTCCACCGGCGGAACGATCGCGCTTATCCAGCACTTCTCCCACCCAACTCGAGCTGCGCTCCCCCCGGCCCACCGCCATCAGCACACCGGTAATATTGCGCACCATATGATGCAAGAACGCATTGGCGCTCACTTCCAGCACAATCAGCTGGCCAACACGGGCAATATCCAAGCGGGTAATTTCCCGCACCGGACTCTTGGCCTGGCACTGAGAGGCACGGAAACTGGTGAAATCCTGGCGGCCAATCAAATGCACCGCGCCCTCGCGCATGGCATCCAGGTCCAGTGGATGCTGGGTCCAGGTCACCTCTGACGAACTGTGCGCTGAGCGGGTCGGGGCGCTGTGAATCAGATAGCGATAAGTCCGCGCATGGGCGGAAAAACGCGCATGAAATTGCGCCGGCATCTCACGAACCCAGCGTACACGCACAGAATCCGGTAACTTGGTATTCACCCCTTGAACCCAGGCGCGCTCCGGGCGCTGGGCACGGGTATCAAAATGAATCACCTGATTGGTGGCATGCACACCGGCATCAGTTCGCCCAGCACAGACCAGGGTGACCGGCTCTGCCGCAATATTTGACAGGGCACGCTCCAGGTGGGCCTGCACAGTTTCCGCCGCTGACTTCTGCTTCTGAAAGCCGTGTAACCGCGCACCGCAGTACTCAACGCCCAGCGCAATACGACGCAACCCCTCGGGCAGTTGCTCGCCAGGAGGAACTTCGCCATTGGCCTTGTAAATATATTCGCGTTCAATTGCCTGCGTCATAACGGCAAAATTACTCTATTGATGCCACCTCAAAGTCGAGGAGAGCGTAAAAAAGCAAAATCCAACAATCTGGATACAAACTGGGGGAAACCGGGAATTCTCCGACAAAATAAAAAAACCTCGCAGCCAGTGCGAGGTTTTTTCAGGCGTAGTTGAGAAGCGCTTAAACCATGCGCTCCAACAACTCCTCAGCGCGACTCTTATGCTCGCCACCGCCATCTTGGGCCACTTCTTTAAGAATATCCTTGGCGCCCTCTTTGTCACCCATATCCATATAGGCCTGGGCCAGCTCCAGCTTGGTGCCCATCTCATCGCCGCCTTCGAGCAGGCTCAGTTCGGAGTTGAGATCATTTTCCAAGTTGAAATCCAAGCCGGCAAACTCAGACTCGGTCTCTTGCTGCTGAGTGGCAACAGCCTCACCCGCTTGCTGCTGGGACTCTTGCTCAGAGAGTCCCTGCGCTTGGTCTGCCGTAGCCTCCAACCCCAAATCACTTTCGAGGTCCAGACCAGTAGACAGATCCCCATCGGTGGACTCATCAATCAGGGCCAGCTCCTCTTCGAGAGAAAACTCTTCTTCTACTGAAGCCTCATCGAGGGACAGCTCCTCTCCAGTCGCTTCCAGAGAGGCCATATCAAAATCGAGATCCTCTTCCTGGGGCAGGCTATTGGGCACAGTAGTATCCGCTACAGCGGCGCCATCTTCACTCTGCAGAGATTCAGTAGAGGCAAGGTCCCCGGCAATATCATCAAGATTAATACTATCGAGGTCCAATTCACCATCGAGCTCTGAACCAATCATATCCAGGTCACTCTCGGAGAAAGTCTCCAGTGAGAGCTCATCTTCGCTACCCGCGCTGGACGTAATATCGAGATCAGCCTCCAGAGAATCCAGTTCCTGGGTCTCAAGGCTCTCCTCAATTGCCAGGGCCTCATCGGCTTGCGGCTCTTGCGCGGCCTCTTCCATCATGGAGAGATCCAACTCGAAGTCCAGACCACCAATGGAACCACCGGACTTCGCCTTGTCAGCCGCCACTGCAACCTCTTCAGGCTCCGCTACCAGCTCGTCGGCACCCACCTCATGGCTCTCAGCGCTATCCAGCGCCAGGGAATCAAGATCCAATTCTGAGGTATCGAAATCAATTGGCGCCAAGTCTGACGCATTCTCGGCGGCAACTTCCTCTACTGGCGAGTCTTGCAATGCCAATTCCGAAGTTTCACCTGTATTCAGATCGCCGAGATCCAACTCACCAAGATCGAGGTCGTCGAGGTTTAGTTCTTCATTATTGTTGGACGCCAGTTGGGAACCATCCTGCTCGCTGTCAAAGGCACCATCGAGATCCAAGTCATCAAGGTTGAACTCATTGTCCAGATCGAGGGATTCACCCGCCTCCAGCGCAGATTCTGTAAAACTATCCTCCAAATCGAGAGACAGTTCTTCAGAGGCTAATTCGCCATCTGCTTTCTCACTATCCAGCTTCTCACCATCCTGGGAGAGATCCATGGTGAGGTCGTCAAGCAGTGAATTGTCGCCATTAAAATCGTCTATAGAGGACTGGGCCGGTTCTGCTGCGGAGAAATCCTGATCCAGTGCAGCACCGATATCATCCAGTTGCGCCGCTTCCAGAGATTCGCTGGAAAAATCCATCGCCGGGGCTTCAAAGTCTGGAGCATCAGCAATAGTTTCACGCAAGCGCGCGGCGCGGTCGGCCGCAGGGCCATCGCTGATAGCCAGCAATTGGATGTAGTGATCGTCGAACTTCTCAACGTCCTGATTGTGGGCGTAAACTTCCATCAACATCAGGCGTGCATCTACCACCTGGGGATCTTTTTCCAGGCCCAGCAGCAATTTACTTTCTGCCTCTTCGTACTGCCCAAGGGACAGGTGAATCTCGGCCTCGGAGATGGGGTCATCGGTGCCCACATCACCCAGATCGCCGAGGTCGAAAGCGTTATCGGCTTCCATGCTCTCTACGGCAGCCAATGTCTCATCAGCTTCAGCGGTCTCTTCCGGCATCACCTGCAGAGATTCCTCTGCGGCCAACTGTTGCTCCAGTTGCTGCTCTGCTTCCTGCTCAGCCTGGCGACGACGCCAAGTAAAGAAGCCAAACAGGCCCACTAGCAAACCCGCGGCACCGATGCCGACCAGTTGCATATTGTCGCCAAGCTTCTCCATCAGGCTGGGCTCGGGCTGGGTCTGAACAGACACTACGCGATTGCGCGACTGCGGTTCAGTTTCAGCGACCTGCGTATCATTCTGTTCTGTTGCGTCATCCAGAGACTCAGCGGCGAGGGACTCGTCCAGCTGCATCTCATCACTCCCCAGCGTATTATCTGCCAGCTCAGCGCTGTCAATATCACTGGTATCAAGGAGCGGATCAGACAATTCGGCTGCGGCTTGCACCGCAAGCATCTCCTCATTGGAAACCTCTACCAAGGCCTCCATGGTATCGATCTGCTCATCGAGTTCGGCGATACGCTCGCGCAGCTCGGTATTTTCCAGCTGCGATTTATCCAGCTCTTCCTCGGCCACCGTCAGGTCGCCTTCCAGCGCCTCGCTGTCTTCTGCACCGCTTCCGGAACCCGAAATTACAGACTCATTGTCGCCGGGCGCAGTCAGGCTGACACGCCCCTCAACCTCATTGCTGACAATGCGTTCTTCCTCTACCGGGCGCGCATCCAGCGGCGCACCCGTGGCGACTTCCTCAACACCGCTGCGTTGGCGCCAGGAATCATTCTGTTGGGCGACCTCTGAGATTGCCTCAGTGAGGCTCAGGCTGCGCAGATCCTCACTGTTTGGCAGACGCAGCACAGCACCTTTTTTCAACAGGTTAATGTTGCCGTTGATAAAAGCTTCCGGGTTCAGGCGCTGAATCGCCAACATAGTTTGCTGAACGGAAAAATCACGACTCACACGATTTTCCAGGGCGATCTCCCACAGGGTATCGGCAGAGGAAACCGGACCGTAAACTTGGCTGCTGTCGCCGCTATCTGTGGCAGCGCGCTGCGGCTGACGGCGCACAGGCTCGGGCTGTTGCGCCGCCGGCGTTTCTGCGGGCTGCTCCACTTCAGGCTGGGCAACCGGTTGCTGGGCAGGCTGTACCGGGCGCGGCGCGGGCCTCTGCACCTGGGTGTCGCGGCGTACCTGCTGACGCTCGCGCTCAGCGGCGCGCACCGGCTGTTGGGCGCTGTTTGGTGAAAACGCCGGCAGGTCCATTAAAAGGGTGTATTCACGCAATAAGCGGCCACTGGGCCAGCGGGTTTCCACCAGGAAATTCAGGAAAGGCTCGCGGATTGGCTCGCGGCTGGTAATACGGACCACCGGCTTGCCACCAGAGTAATCCACATCAAAACGCAGTGAAGTGAGTAGGTAAGAGCGTTCCACACCTGCGCGGTCAAATTCATCCGGCCCCGCGAGGCGCACTTTGATCTCAGCATCATCCAGGCCTCGGGTTTGCAGCAGGCCAATTTCCGCATCGAGTGGCTGATTAAGGGTGGAGTTGAGTTTGATCTCCCCCAGTCCGAGCGCCAGAGCCGCATTGCTTCCCAGTGCACCGACTAGACCAACTGCAAGTGCCAACTTACGCACACGCATATCCGATTCCCTTTATTGTTAGAATCTTCCCAGGGCATCTGAAAAGCGCGCCTTCAGAAAATCCCCATTACTGAACAGTAATCGTTCGACTATTTGACCGCCGTGCAGGCGGCCACCAACCTTGGCGATTATTTCGCCATTTGCAGCCGGACCAAAGTTAAGATAACACCTTCACTATGGCGGCTAAGTATTAAGTATCAGTAGTTTTTTAGCAACAAGTGAGCAATTTGTGCACAGTTCATTGCAACGTCTTTGCGCAGATTATCCGACACCGCACAAAGATTTATCTGACGCTTGCCCAAAAGGCTTTGGCGCAGGCGACCGATGATTGTCACGTCACTGCCCACAGCGTTTTCCGCCGAGGGTTGCTCTGCCAACTGAAGGCGCACACCATTGGCTAACAATGCGCGTATTTTTTCCAGGTCCACGTCTTCGCGTAAAACGATACCCAAATTGGCCAGCTGCCCGTGAAACACAGAAACGGTGTTAATGCTGGCATCCACCGCAACGTTATCGCCGAGCAAACGGCGCAAATCGTGTATCAACGTCAGTTCGCCGAGCGTGTGGCCACTGGCGAGCAGGGCTTCACTAGCACTGAGCTGATTAAACGCGAGGCGGTGCCCAATGGCAGGGTCGACTTCCGCTTCCTGACCACTGAACATACGCGCTGTCTGCGCCGCTGTGGCATCGATGGCGGCTTTACCCAGTGCGGAAACAGGCTGATTGAGTTGCACCTGTACACCCTGCAGTTGTTCTGCCAGTGGAAATAGCGCTTCGGCTACCATGGCCGCACCGGCGCTGGGCAATGCCACCAGACGGCGCTCTGCGTTAGCCAGTTCCGCCGCATTAAATGCCGGATGGATCAGGGCAACGCTCTCATCGCCGCGGGTATTGTTCGCCGCATCCACCACCCAGGCACCACTGTTTTCAGCGCTGGTCATCGCCGCGTTAATGGCATCGCTGGAGTCCAGCAAAATCACCACCTGCCCCTCAGCAAAAGCGAATTTTTCCAGGGCTTGTACAGAGATACTGCGATTGGCGAACACCTGGGGGTCCACTTCGCGCTCCTCGCTCTCCAGCAAACACAGCTGCTCGGCGGTAATAATTTCCCGCTCCTCCAGGATTTCAAGCAGAGGGGCAAAGGCGGCGTTATTAACACCGACGATGACCAATTCGCGGGCGGCTTCGGACATGGCTATTCACTTCGTTGAGTTGGAAAGGAAAAATGAGGGGGCGATTATACCCGTGGGGAAAAATCGAAAAAGCCGCTATGACAACCAGTAGCGGCTTTTTACTTGATGGGGTTCACAGCTTGGCAAAATGTCCTCTATTAACAAGTGCTGCAATAAGCGCCTCCAGATAACTTATACCAAACTGTACCAGTTACAGCTTACCCAGCAAAATCAGCAATATACGGCGCAGCGGTTCTGCCGCCCCCCAGAGTAATTGATCGCCCACAGTAAAGGCATTCAGGTACTCTGGGCCCATGCTTAACTTGCGCAAGCGCCCCACCGGAATATCCAGCTTGCCGGTAACCGCCGTAGGCGTCAGCTGTTGCAAAGTGGCTTCACGCTCATTGGGTACTACATTGACCCAATCGTTAGCACTGTCCAGCAACTGCTCGATTTCTACCAGCGGCAAATCCTTTTTCAGCTTCAGGGTAAAGGCCTGGCTATGGCAGCGCATTGCGCCGATACGCACACAGGTGCCATCTACTGGAATTGGGCTCTGGGTTTGCAGAATCTTGTTGGCTTCCACCTGGGCCTTCCACTCCTCACGGCTCTGGCCATTCTCCAACTGAGTATCAATCCAGGGCAACAGGCTACCGGCCAGAGGCGCGCCAAATTGCGCAGTGGGGAAATCTGCCGAACGCATGTCCGCAACCACCTTGCGATCGATATCCAAAATGGCGCTGGCAGGGTTTTCCAGCTCTGTTGCCACGCCGTCGCGGATCGCACCCATCTGTGTAATCAGCTCACGCATATTCTTGGCGCCGGCACCGCTGGCGGCCTGGTAGGTCATGGCACTCACCCACTCCACCAGACCGGCCTTGAACAGTCCGCCCAGAGCCATCAGCATCAGACTGACAGTGCAGTTGCCGCCGATAAAATTCTTCTGCCCGACAGCAATTGCGCGGTCGATCACATCGCGGTTGACCGGGTCCAGTACGATTACCGCGTCTTCCTGCATACGCAAGCTGGATGCCGCATCGATCCAATAGCCCTGCCAGCCGGCCTCGCGCAGGCGAGGGAAAACCTCTTTGGTGTAATCACCGCCCTGGCAACTGACAATGACATCCAGCCCTGCCAGCGCATCAATATCGTAGGCATCTCCAAGTGGCGGCAGATCGCGGCCAATATCCGGCGCCTTGCCGCCAGCATTAGAGGTGGAGAAGAAAATCGGTTCAGCGATATGCGCAAAGTCATCCTCGGCGCTCATGCGTTCCAGTAATACCGAGCCGACCATTCCACGCCAGCCGATAAAACCTATTTTCTGCATTGCTTTGTCCTGTTAGTGATGTGATCAGCGTGCGCCACCGAGAAAGCGGCGCGATAGTAAAAAAGGTAAATGTGTGACGCAGCGCGCTTACAGCGCGGCGACAACAGCGGCACCCATCTCCGCTGTGGAAACTTTACGGCAACCTTCTGTGTAAATATCAGCGGTACGCAGCCCCTGTTCCAGTACCTTACTTACCGCAGCCTCAATGGCATCCGCCGCCTCACCCATATTCAGGGAGTAACGCAACATCATCGCCGCAGACAGGATAGTGGCGAGGGGGTTGGCAATGCCCTGCCCGGCAATATCCGGGGCGGAACCATGACAGGGCTCATACAGACCAAAACCATTCTCGTTCAGAGAGGCAGACGGCAGCATTCCGATAGAACCGGTGAGCATGGCAGCGGCATCGGAGAGGATATCGCCGAACATATTGCCGGTTACCATCACATCGAACTGCTTGGGAGCACGCACCAACTGCATCGCGGCGTTGTCAACGTACATATGCGACAGCTCCACATCCGGATACTCCGGCGCCAGGCGGTCCAGCACTTCGCGCCAGAGCACGGTGACTTCCAGTACATTCGCTTTATCGACGGAGCAGAGCTTGCCATTGCGCTTTTGCGCCGCTTCAAATGCGGAGCGCGCGATACGCTCGATTTCCGATTCGCTGTACACGTAGGTGTTGTAACCCTGGCGCTCACCATTTTCCAGGGTGCGAATTCCGCGGGGTTCTCCAAAATAAATTCCACCGGTGAGTTCGCGCACAATCAGAATATCCAGCCCAGCCACCACTTCGGGCTTGAGCGAAGAGGCGTCGGCCAGTTGCGGATAGAGAATGGCCGGGCGCAGATTGGCATAGAGACCGAGCCCGCTGCGAATTTTCAGCAACCCCTTTTCCGGACGAATTTCACGCGCCAGGGTATCCCACTGGGGCCCACCGACAGCGCCGAGCAATACCGCATCACATTCGCCTGCGGCCTTGAGCGTTTCGTCGGTTAGGGGCTCGCCATGCGCATCGATGGAGGCACCACCAATCAGACCCTGCTCAAAACTAAGGCCCAAATGGTATTTACCGGATACGACCTCCAGCACTGCCATGGCCTGTTCAACAATTTCCGGGCCAATGCCGTCACCCGGCAAGATCATCACTTTCTTTGTCACAGGAGTTTCCTTTAATTATTGAACCGCATCGAAAAGCCACGGGGCTTTTTCTCGTCGAGCCGCCTCATAGGAGCGGATATCACCAGCGTGCTCCAGGGTCAGGCCGATATGATCGAGGCCATTGATCAAACAGTGCTTGTGGAAGGCATCCACCTCAAAGGCAATCGCCTCACCACAGGGCTTATGTATATGCTGCTGCTCAAGATCGACCGTAAGCGTGTAACCTTCCTGTGCGTGAGTTTCCTCGAACAGGCGGTGCACGATTTCTTCTGGCAAGACGATTGGCAGCAACCCATTTTTAAAGCAGTTGTTAAAGAAAATATCGGCAAAGCTGGGTGCAATGATTGCGCGAAAACCGTGATCTTCCAGCGCCCAGGGGGCGTGCTCACGGCTGGAACCACAGCCAAAATTTTCCCGCGCCAGCAGCACCGAGCCACCCACATAACGGGGGAAGTTCAGGGGGAAATCCGGGTTGATCGGGCGGTTCGAGCAGTCCTGGCCGGGAAAACCTTCATCCAGATAGCGCAATTCATCAAACAGATTGGGGCCGAAGCCAGTGCGCTTGATGGACTTCAGAAACTGCTTGGGAATAATCAGATCTGTATCGACATTGGCGCGATCCATAGGCACCACGATGCCCTGGTGCTGGGTAAATGCTCTCATCAGGCCATCTCCTCTTGCGCTTGCACTGGTGCCATCTCACGCACATCAACAAAGTGTCCGGCAATCGCCGCCGCAGCTGCCATCGCTGGGCTAACCAGATGCGTGCGACCGCCGTAACCCTGACGCCCTTCAAAGTTGCGATTGGAAGTGGAGGCGCAGTGCTCTCCAGCTCCTAATTTGTCCGCATTCATTGCCAGACACATAGAACAGGAGGGCTCGCGCCACTCGAAACCGGCTTCGACAAAAATTTCGTGCAGCCCCTCGCGCTCCGCCTGGGCCTTGACCGCCTGGGAGCCCGGTACAATCAATACCTGCTTAACACTATCGGCCTTGCTGCGGCCCTTGGCTACAGCGGCTGCTGCGCGCAGGTCTTCAATACGGGAATTGGTACAGGAGCCGATAAAGACGCGGTCGAGGCGAATATCACTGATCTTCTGCCCGGCACTCAGACCCATATACTCTAAAGCTCTCAGCATGCCGGTACTCTTGGTGGCATCGGTTTCGGCGGCGGGGTCCGGCACACTGGCGCTGATGGGCACAACCATTTCCGGCGAAGTCCCCCAGCTCACCTGGGGCTCAATTTCCTCACCTTGTAGTACTACAACCTGATCAAAATCCGCATCGTCATCGGAGTGCAGATGACGCCAGGCCTCAACTGCCCGATTCCACTGTTCGCCTTTTGGCGCGTAGGGCTTGCCTTTCACGTAATCGAGGGTGATCTGGTCTACCGCCACCATGCCCGCGCGGGCACCGGCTTCGATGGCCATATTGCACACGGTCATGCGACCTTCCATGGACATCTTGCGGATGACTTCGCCACCGAACTCGATGGCATAGCCGGTACCACCGGCAGTACCGATCTTGCCGATAATCGCCAGTACCACATCTTTGGCAGTAACACCGGGAAGCAGAGTCCCATCCACACGCACCAGCATATTCTTCATCTTGCGCTGGATCAGGCACTGAGTGGCCATTACATGCTCCACCTCTGAGGTGCCAATACCGTGGGCCAAAGCCCCCAGAGCACCATGAGTAGAGGTGTGGGAATCACCGCATACTACCGTCATCCCCGGTAGAGTGGCGCCGGTTTCCGGGCCAATCACATGCACAATACCCTGCCCCGGCTCGTTGATACCGAACTGCACCACATCGAAATCCCGGCAGTTCTCATCCAGGGTCTGCACCTGAATACGGGAGATATCATCGCGGATACCACTGACACCGGCGGCGCGTTCAGCGCTTTCGGATGGCACATTGTGATCGGGAGTAGCGACCAGGGAGTCCCTGCGCCAGGGTTTGCGGCCAGCCAGGCGCAGCCCTTCAAAGGCCTGGGGGGAAGTCACCTCATGAATCAGATGACGGTCGATATATATCAGTGCGGAGCCATCGTCACGGGTCTTGATCAGGTGGTCCTGCCAGAGTTTGTCGTAGAGTGTTTGCCCTGCCACAGCCGTTCCTCTCAATAATTGTAACCCCGAGTCTAACTAGGCCTGGAAAATAACACCAATTTATATTTATTATTCAATCTATTCCTTTATGGAATTTGAACTTTACTCTGAGGCGCTACCGTGGCCAGAGTTCCCTTATTAGGAGGTATACCGATTGGAAATTCAGTGGTTGAGGGCATTCCTGGCAATTGCCGAGCAGGGCTCGGTATCCGGGGCTGCAGAACAGCTGCACCTGACCCAGCCCGCGGCTAGTAAGCGCCTCGCAGCCCTGGAGCAGCAGTTGCAGGCCCCGCTGTTTGACCGCATCGGCCGGCGCCTGCAACTAACCGATGCCGGGCGCGCCCTACTGCCCCGCGCTCGCCATATCCTCAACGAAATCAGCGATACCGAGCAGGAGTTGCGCGCCCTTGGCAATAATGTCAGCGGCAGCCTGCGTATCGCCACCAGCCACCATGTGGGCCTGCACCATCTGCCGCCAGTGCTGAAGGAATTCAGCAATCGCTACCCACAGGTTGCCCTGGATATCGACTTTGTAGATTCTGAGCAGGCCTACGAAGCCCTAATGGCCGCCAAGTACGAACTGGCCGTAGTTACCCTGGCCCTCAAGGATTACCCCCACCTAAACGCACAAGTCATCTGGCCAGACCCTTGTGTGGTAGTGGCTGCACCCGGCCACCCACTCACCAGAATCCCTGAGCTGGAACTGGCTGACCTAGCCAACTACCCCGCGATCTTGCCGGATCTCAACACCTATACCGGGCGGCTGATCAAGCGGGAGTTCGACGCCTTGGGCTTAAAGCTCACCGCCAAGCTCGCCACCAATTTTTTGGAGACGATCAAAATGATGGCCTGTGTCGGACTGGGCTGGAGCGTTTTACCCCAAACCTTGGTGGATGAGAGTTTGGCGGTATTACCGGTAAAAAAATTGCAGGTCCTGCGTAACCTCGGCGTAATCAGCCATCGTGGCCGTACGCTCAGCAATGCTGCCAGCGCACTGCAGCAGATGCTTTTTGAAGCAAACCCGTGAATTTCTATTTGGCAATTGGTTGATCGAGATTCCTTCTAAATTCATGCCACTTTTCTGACATGACTTCACACTTTTTCAAGGAAACAGAAACATCTTATAAACGTCAGCTCGCTCTATTGGCCGACAAATTTGTAAAAATGTGCAACTTACAGCAACAGAAAAAAAATAACCCTGTACACTCCGCGACAAATTTATCACGGAGAGAAGCTCATGAAGAAATCTGCTATTGCACTGTGCGCCCTTCTCGGCAGCGCTACCGCCAACGCGGATACAGTTCTCGGTTTTGATGCCAGCATCGGTGCCTGGCTGCCAAATTACAACGGGGATATTGGTAAAGATGATTTCAATGTAGATGAGCTTTCCCTCAGCGAGGACCACATCACCTTTATCCAGGCCGCACTGGAGCACCCGATCCCCTTAGTACCCAATATCATGCTTGCACACAGCAATATTGATACCGATGGCAGCGCTGAACTGCAAAGCACTGTGACTTTCGACGATGAAACCTTCCAGATCGGCGCAACCATCAACACCGATCTCGACCTCACCCATACCGACGCCACCTTCTACTACGAAATTCTGGATAACTGGGTAAATCTGGACTTGGGAATTACCGCGCGTAAGTATGACGGTGAGTTTACCGCCATTAGTGAAGACCGCGCCGAAAATATCCAGCTAACTGGCTACCTGCCAATGGCTTACGGAATGGCCCGGTTTGACTTGCCATTTAGCGGCTGGTCCATTATTGCTCAGGGCAATGGCACAGCTTATCGCGGCGATACTCTCACAGATTTCACTGCAAAAGTTCGCTGGGATTTCGTACCTGCTGTGGACCTGGCGATTGAGGCCGGCTACCGCGTAATGACCTTAAACCTCGATGAGCTGGATGACCTGCAAAGCGATATTGAAATCAAAGGGGCCTATATTGGCCTCAACCTGCACCTGTAAGCCCAAGCCCTGAATCATTCCCATCGATTCGCAAATTACTTCCGGCACGCTATAGCTAGCGCGCCGGAATTCCCCTAAGGTGGGTTCATAATTTCGCCCCTTGAGATACCGCAATGCGAAGCACGAACCTCTCTCAACATCACCGCTTAATATCCCGCTAGGTATTCCTGAGGGCCGCAGAAACACAGTAAACTCTCCAGAGTTTCCTTTGAGCATGAACAGCGAGGCGAGCGGGCAGTGCAACCTTTTCTGCAAACACTAGGAATTTCCCACCCCATTCTTCAAGCACCAATGGCCGGTGTATCTACCCCTGAATTGGCTGCGGCCGTCTCCAATGCGGGCGGACTCGGCGCCATCGGGCTCGGCCCCTACTCCCCGCAAAAAGCCGCCGAAAAAATCCAACAAACCCGTGCACTTACTCAGCACCCTTTCAACGTCAATGTCTTTTGTCATCAACCTGCAGTTGCAGATGCTCAACGTGAGGACACCTGGCTCAATTTCCTGGCTCCATATTTCTCAGAATTAGGGGCAACACCTCCACAAACATTACACGAACCCTACCCAAGCTTTCTTGGTAACCGCGAGATGCTTGAGATGCTCCTGCAGGAAAAGCCCGCAGTGGTAAGCTTTCATTTCGGATTGCCCAATCAAGCCACAATCAATGCTTTAAAAAATGCTGGTATCACCCTGATTGCCACCGCTACAACCCCAGAGGAAGCAAAATCCGCAGAAGAAGCGGGAATGGATGCCTTAATTGCTCAAGGTATAGAAGCCGGTGGCCATAGAGGGGTGTTTGTACCTGAGGAAGACCGGGAAATAGGTACACTCGCTTTGGTTCGCCTGCTTTGCTGCCAAAGCAACCTGCCTATTATTGCTGCAGGAGGCATTATGGATGGAGCCGGAATACATGCGGCTCTTTCCCTCGGCGCCAGTGCTGTGCAAATGGGAACCGCATTTATACTTTGCCCAGAGTCCGCCGCTGACGAAAACTACCGAAAAGCACTTAAAAGTGAGCACGCCCATAACACTGCTGTTACTGCGAATATCTCTGGGCGCCCTGCTCGCGGTATCTCCAACCGCTTTTACACTGATCTAAACCACAACGCCCCGACAAGACCTGACTACCCAATCTGCTACAGTGCTGGCAAAGCGCTCGCCAACGCTTCAAGTACAGCAGACAGTGATAGCTTTGCCGTGCAATGGGCCGGCCAGGGAGCCCCTCTATGCCGGGCACTACCCGCAGCAGAGCTGATTACTACCCTGGTGGCCGAACTGGAGGCCACAAAATAAGCTGAAGGGCATCAGCGGGAAAAGATCGCTATCTTATTTCCATCCAGATCGTGGAAATAAGCCCCTCAAAAGGCTCCAGGGTCTCTATGGCCAAGTTCACCTTCGCTCACAGCACCCAAGCTAAGAGCCATAAAATACGATCAACCTCCTTTTTATTTTCGGCTTTAAGAGCAACCATAGTGCCATCACCAAAGTTGGCAGACTCATTATTGAAAGGCACAGTGAGCGCGAGTTTCGTAGAGGCGTTGAGAAATTCCCAAAAGACCACTCTACCAGACGCATAAATTTCCTTACCCCCAAGTAAGCTAATTAACCGACCATAAAAACTGCGAGCCTGCTCCAGGTTATTGGCACCAAGTGAAATATGTGAAATCACTACAATCACTCCTGTTTAGGGTAATTGACGTAAGATATTGTTTTTAGGAGCAGCGAATCAAAATATAGCCGGGCTATTACCCGGCAACATTTGGTTTATTGTTGGTCATCTGAGGCTATCGCCCGAAAGTTACATAACAATCGAGGTCAGCGGGAGAGAATTGCCCCAACCGCAGTTTGAACCTCATTATCACTGGCATTGATACCGAGGCAGAAAGACCGATATTCATCACCGCTCCCGCCAAATCTACGGTCAATCTCGGCCAGGCAATGCACCATTTCACCATCCAAAATAAATGAAAGTTCTATTTCCTTCGCCCCGAAGAAGCCACCGCCCTTAAATTCAATTTCTTGGTAGCACCCAGATTTAGAAGAAAAAGCGCCCCCATTCAAATAGCCCTTTTCAACATCTGTCTTCACCAAATCAAAGCCTTCGCTCTCAATCATTGCAATAATAGACTGCACCACCGGCAAGGGCTTTATTTCCAGATAATCTCGATCCTTAGGATCAATGGCAAAATCAATATCCAGTGCCGTTTCCAACCAAACCCGACACTGATTCTTTCGAGCCACCAATGCAGTGATGGGTGTCTCATCGTTTAGCTTGAATTCAAAGGGAATCTCTCTACCCTCACCAGCACCAATGGTAAATGGCTCCATAATTCTTACAGCGCTCAAAATCATGTTGACATGGCTAGTACCATTGTCATTTTCAACTTTCACTTCGGTACAAAGCTTTAAGTTAATAGCTTCAATCGCCTGTTCAATATCACCCCCCTGAACATGGACATTCCCCGTGATTAGCCCTCCCTGAAATACACTCGCGCTTTCCAGTACCGTATCAACCTTAGCCGCACCAATTCCCAGAGAGGCCTTTAACTTCTGCAACATAATTTCTACCAACAATTAAAACTCATCGACCAATACCAAACACAGCACCTACGATAAAACAAGTAGGATCACACAGGTGGAGCACAGCGACAGAAAAAATCTTCCTAAGCCTAATAATGATTACTCTGCATATTCACTTAAATAAATAATCTATCTGCCAAGAATAGAAACCAATGGAAAACTATCATCTACTAATAAAACCGATCATCAGGTAAAACAAACTATCAACAACTATCACAACCAAGAAAACGAAAAAGCTATATAAAAATGACCGACCCCAAGATAAATCAAATTGCAGACGCAGCATAAACAAAGGCACGATAAAATACAAAAGCGCTAGCGGAACCAAAAAACGCTTATCAACTCCAACTATCCTAGCTCCAATATTGGCCAATAAGATCAGCAGTGCCGGCACAAGAACAAAAGCTATAGATGCAAACCCATCCAACCCTCGATTTTTACCCCGTTCAAGGAACTTTAACAAGATAAAACCACACCTGCCGATATCAATGCTTGAAGCATAAATTTCTCCACCTATGTATTTAAAAGCAGCAAATTGACTGGCTCTTAGCGCACCACAAAAAACCCCAATATACATTCGAAAAAATCACTACGGACAATAAAAAAGCAGGTAAACCTTTCACATTTATGGACAGCGTATTGAGTTCATATTAACCTCACAAAAAGTAGCATTTAGTCCGCAGAAGATACACGGATAACATGACCATCAGGATCCTTAACCAAGAAGGTCTCGCCAAAGACATCTGTATATAAGTCTTTATATATATTTATCCCAGCATCAGCCTTCCACTCTTTATAAAGCTCTTTCACTTCGGTATCAGTCTCAAGATTAATACCAATCTCTGCAAATCTTGGTGACTCATGCTCTGGAGACTCGCCACCTGACCAAATAGCAAAATCCGCAACCCCATCAACCTTAAAAACTACATATCTAGGGCTTACAAAGTAGGGTTCAAAATTAAATAAATTCTGATAGTATTCAGCAGAGTGCTGTATATCCGAAACATAAATTAACTGTAAATTGGGCTTCCTGATCTTTATCATGAATACATACCTTTAGTTGTGATTCCAAAACATCCGAAATAAACATGTAACAGACAATTCTGCATTAAGCGTACTATAAATACAATGTATACTCTATCTGGAATTATATAGAAATCACATGAAAAAAGGGCTAGTTAAATCAACATTTATAAAACATAAGTTAAGACTCAGAAAATCCAAGCAAACGTTTTATTAATTTTATAAGTTTCATCACTTTAAAATTCGAAAACTTATAAATAAATATTCCTACTGACCACCTCAGACTTACCCACAGATGTCGATTCAAACTCAACCAGAAGCTTACTGAAGGAATAACTTTTCGATACTTTCAGCATGACCGGATATAGAAATTTTTGTACCACATTACTAGATTATTTATTACACATTTTTCTCAACAAAGCTATTCAATTCAGAAATCGATCGAATAACATACAAATTTTTATTTACCGATAGCTTTTCCAATCTTTGTAAAAATCTATCATTCCAAAATTTTGGGCAGAACTTTAATATTTTGTAGCTCTCAAGCGTTCCCTTTAAAATGGAACTCCCATTAGGCCAGCCTTCTGGTTTCTTAAACAATCCTGTAAAGAGCCGCTTCGTCACCAACCAATAGGTAACAAAGTAAGGTAAATCTATATAGATAAGCGTATCAGCTTCGCTTAAGCGTCTATTAAAAGAATCCAATGAGCTTATTGACCCAAAGCCTTCAATAATCCACTCTTCTGAAGCGAGAATATTCCCGTGAGTCTCTTCATAGCTATGAAGATCTACCTCTTGACCACTCTGCTGATATAAAATGGAATCCAAAGCATACAATTTTATACCGGTTACTGACGCTAGCTTTTTACCTAAAGTAGATTTCCCATTAGCTGGCTTACCAAAGATTGCTATTTTTTTCATTCTAGTTCCTTCACCTAGTGCAACCCCCAGAGGCAGAGACAAAAAACCCGCCTCTTTGGCGGGTTTGATAAATTAGTAACACATCAACAATCCCACCATTCTTATGGAATGATAAGAATAATTCGAGCAGTTGGTTGAGTTGAAATTGTATTCATTTACTCATCTTGATTTAAGCATCACTCAATGTCAACCACTTGCCTGATAAAAACACCTCACCGGACTGCGCTTTGGCCACCTTCCCTCTAGGCATTGGAGATACCAGCCCAGAAACTAAGAAAAAACAACTACTAAAAACGGTGTCAGTAATTTCTTAGTTTGTGGCGCAATTTTGGCGACTTTATTGTACCTTTTACAATAAAGTCGCCGAGCTTGGAATCACGATTGATGCTGTTAAGAATTTTCTTATTGCGAGAAAGCTATTGTTTTGTCAACCAAGCAGCCATTAACAGATTTGGGCTCATTAAGTTTGTCAATAAGCCAACACTCTTCATAGATTGAACAATAACAGAGCTCTATACCTATAAATTTATCGGCTTCGTCAAATTTATCCAATTCTTTCCCTGTATAGGATAATGGCTTAACCGTATTTTGTGGTGACAGTATTCTATTGCTAATGTGGGATTGAGTAATACTAGGTAAATTTGGAATGTCATTCCAAAATTTGATAGGCTCAGTTTTGTATTGAACTATCCCATACTTAATTACAGCAGGACCATTCCCACTATTCGTTACACTATATTCAAAATGTGTGGTGTTTAAATTACGATGTATTTCCAACCTTGGCCAAACAGAAGCTCGAGCATAAGCACGATCTACATAAGCAGAATACATGCTAACTATAGCCGTAACGAAACTAATTAATAGAGCTGAGAAAGCAACAACCATCTCAGGTTTTTTGTACCATTTCACATTATCCATGCATTCATATTCCTAAACTTTGGCTCTATCAGCCACATAGCCAATTAACATTGCCAACAGGAGCAGCCAGACCATTTACGGTCAAAGCGGGCTGATCAACCAACTGGCTCCCTGCCAACCATTTTTAACTGGCTACAGCCTGATAAATTTGCTGGGTAAAATAGCATATATTCCTTACCAGTTAACTATCTGATTAGCACTCCACAATGGAGCATCAGGCTTGTAGGACTTGTTGACTTAAAAGAAAGGCACTTGAATGAAACTGCACTAGCAGTTTGAAGGAAAACTCTCTGGGAAAATGTACTCAGGTAGAGATTGAAGCTTGCAGCAACTACAATCCTTCCAAAAATTGACCGCCACTATAACCGGCATTCTAAATACGCGCTATAGCGCAGCGGAAGCATACTTCAAAATATCTGATTCATTGCCTTGTTATACGGTGAGCTCTCTCTCCATTACAAGGACTTCTAAGCCGCAATAAGTAACTTTTTCTATTGGATTCCAACCCAAACAACTATAAAGACCGCCGTTTAGATGCTCCGTTTGGAGATAGAGCTTCGACACACCAAGCTGTTCTGCTAGTGAGATAATTCTGTCAATGATTGCTTCTGCGATTTTCTTTCCGCGATGGGACTTGGAAACATACACACCACCGAGCCAATGTTCCTTTTCTGGGTAAATAGTCATTTCACAATATTTCAACTGTGCCGCACCCAAGATTTCTCCTGAATCAACTGCTATAACGAGAAGTGGTATTTTATCGGTGTTTAGGTAGTCAGAAAGCGATTATCGAGTTTTAGCCAGGCTATTGCTTTCCCTTAGGTAACCCCATTCCGTAAAATACCACTCCGCAACAATTGGTAACGCTTGTTTATTCTCGGCTAACAGTTGTAATTCCATCTCTCAACCTTTCGTTTGCAGCTTGCCACATAACATTCACATGCGGTGGGTGAAGCGTAGCATAAGCCGTTCGCCTGCGATAGCGGCGAACAACATGCCCTCGTTAGCTGATTTAACACCCACCATCACCACCCCCTCCATCTCCAAAACCTCCAGAATCACCACTGCTAAAGTGACCATCCGAGCTAGAGCCCTGAGTTACTCCAAACTTCACTATAAACCACAGTACACTAGAAATTAGGAAGCCCGTAAATACTAACGGAGCGAAGACTAAATTATGCAAATTTTCGGAAGTTAGATCTATCATGTGCCAAGCTCCAACTAGACCAAAAAATTTATTGTGAATGATTTCATTTACTCTCCTTGTATCACTTAACGCCCCGCAAAGGGACGAACAAATAAACGCAGTGTTTTGGCTGTCCCAGCGACCAAAGGGAGCGATTGCTGCGGATTGCTATGTGTTATATTTTACCCACGAAAGATACCTTCTGAGAATTTCCATTTGCCGAGCCATAAACCTTGAAAAATTAACTGCACTCCATAATATGAATGCGAGAAGCACAAGTAGTTAATAAATATGGAAGACTCAGGCAATAAAATTCCCCACAATATATACCAAAATCACAGCCGCAAATACAATCCCTGACGAATGGCTTCTTCGACAAAAGCTAAAGAACTGGCTTTCCTTATTTTCCATCAATAATGAGCCTTAATCCTTGAGCTGAATTAAAAGATCTCACATAAAGCTCATAATAAAGCCTGCGAGGCATCTCTAAGAACTAATCCACACCCGAATGTTCAATTTTAATCCAATGTAACACTCTTAATTTCCCTTAATTTTAATGTGACACCAAACGACGGCAAAAAACAAACACCACGCTTTATGGCTAGTTTAGAGTGGAACAGAAAACTAGTCCGACAACATGCATTGTTAAGTGGTTCACTCAAGTGCAAGGTCATTTGATTTACCGTAAGCACCACACAGGCAACACATTTCTGGATACTAAAACACTTGTAAGAATGGAATATGCCCTTCAATCTTTTTTAGATCGAAAGTAAAACATACTCAGTGCCTCTTTCTTTTAAATGAACTCTTTTTGAATATTCACCGAACCTATACTCAGAATTTTCAGGATAGTATTCTATAGTTGCTTCAGCTCCGTAATTTAAGCCCTCAGCATTCATAGGAATAGTCGCCTGGAATGTATTCGATGCAATCTTTTCTACTTTAATGAGCTTGTCAAACTCAGACCCCATTTTAGGAGCGGTACAAGCAAACGCCAAACTAGAAGCAACCAGACATACAAGAGTGATTAGAAATCGATTCATAGCTATTCACTTAACGTAAAGCCAACTTGCGCGGGTGTTCTGGTACGAAGCCGGTTAGCACAATAAAGTTATTACTTTAGCACTTAAATCAAAAAACCCCTCAAACCCCTTACGCCTGGTTCAACGCCTCGTTATGCGCCTTTCCACTACCGCACACAATACCATTGCCACTAGCGATCAGGGATATCACCAAAAAAACCTATTACACAAGATACTTTTCCTTGCCCATCTATTTCTGTTACATCAAACCCAGCCATAAGTAACTTGCCTTCCTGATGTATAGCCCAATGGTAGCGATGAAACCCATGCTGAGAATCTACTCCGCTAGTTCGAGAGTAAACCGCACCTGGAAGCTTTGATTTCACTTCATGGACATTTTTTTCAAATCCATCAATACCAGAGACATCAATGGACGGATCAACAAACCGGACATTGTTACTTAGGGCATTTTCAAGGTGATCGCGCACTTTGGTAGAGTCAGGCTCGTTCCATGCCGCCAGCATATAGTCGAGCGCTTCTGGGTAGTCTGCCATATTTTCTTTCTCAAATATCTAGAAAAATTCAGGGTTCAAAAAACGTGATCGCATAACGTTTTGCTCAGCAGGTACCGGAAAGTGCTACCGTAGCGTACAGCACAAAACGCCCAGGGTGTAGGTGATCGGATACGGTAACTTGTTATGTACTGTGGATAGCCAATAATAAATCAAAAGCATTGCTTTCTTAGCTCCTTAAATAGTTCTTTGCCTTTTTCATTTAGTTTACCTTCATCCCGGCCACAAACTTCGATATAAGGTGAATTTATGTGTATTGCTTTAATAGCTCGCTGCCGAATTACTTCTAATTTTGGGTTAGCAATCTCACAGGCCTCAAAGTAATCCCAGCTTTTGTAGTCAACATCATCCTTGATCCATGACTCAAGGAGATTTGCAACCTCCTCAGGCTTCCACTCAACCGAACGCACCTTCCACTTCTTAAATAAGTAGAAGGCAATAACAGCCAAGCCACCTAAACCCAGCCAATATAAAATGCTCATAGTGATTTACACATAACGCCTGGCGCAACGGCGAAGCACGTAGTGCTGAGTCCGGCACGCGCAGCGTGCGAATTGCCGCCATTTGTTAAATGCTTTACTGCGATTCATTTGGACTAATTTCTGCTTTAAACTGCCGAAACATTTCTTCCGGTGTTTTTCCATACACAGACAAGAATGCATTACCAAATTTCTCTCCATTTTCTATAGCCCGAAGTAACTTTATACCCCCTCGTGGGTGAATAAACTCATAGAATAGCGATGCTTGGCGATAGTCCATATGCTGCTGCGTCCAAGCATCTTCGGAGGGCGGATAATTCAGTGGCCAGCGTGTGCTAAAAAGTGCCCCTTTGTCTGCCGCAACGATATGGCTCCCTGAACGAATAGAAGCTAGTGCCTGCTCTTTACTGACACGAGTAGCACCGCCACCTTTAGACGCAAAGGTTGCTAAACCGTCGTGATACCACTGAGGTATAAATGTGGCTTTGAATATTGAAACCTGCTGGAATAGGTGTAGGTGCGACAACTCATGCGCCAGCCAAATGGGATAGTCCTCGTTTGAAGTCACGTAGGATGAGAGGAATAGGCCGTTTGAAGTTACAGCAGCAAGAATACCCCCTTTTAAACCAGTGTATGAGTTAAAGCATTCTCGGGTATCACAAATATGGACGATTACCTTTTTCGAGAAAGGCTTGTCATGCACACCCTCAATTAGTTTTATTTGATCATCTAGGATTTTTTGAACGAGTAGGGCATTTTCCTCCATGCCTGGCTTGAACAAAATGCGCTCATCAGCAGCTAACTTGCTAAATTCGTCCTCTACGGGTGAATGACCCTCTAGCGGAGAAAAATTATCGCAACCCGTAGATAGGACAAAAACTAGTATGGCGAAACAGGTATAACAGCATTTCCTCCATAAACTTTGTAACAGAGGCATTTTCTCAATCCTGTTTGCTTGGCAGAAAAAGAGCGAACGGTATTGCAATGGGGCCAAAAAGCCCTCCCAAGATAACCCATAAAACTCGATTTAGATTCCTTTTCCGTGCGATTGCTAGGCAAACGACCATGCACACAAGGCTCAATACAAATAGGATGCTAACCATTTCATAATCTCTACGTGGTTGGTTCAGACATTTAACATTTAACGTTGCCGGCAGGGGTAGCTTACCTTGTACGCATTTTGCGCAAAAATGGGAGTACAGCGACCTGCGCAAAAGGTGCGCAAGGTAAGCTGTCCCGCGGAGGGCCGAAGGCCCGTAGCAAATTGTCCGGCCTTGTATGGGAATTTTTCACCGTGCTCATCATATGTATACTTTGCCCAGTCTGTGAAGCTGCTGCCATGACATGTAACTACGAACTCGGTGCACGGCCACCACCTGTATATAAAAGCCAAAATCTGGTTTTGACGATACTGAAGAATTAAATGGTTTTAACCCCTCAAGAGGCAATTGATTCTTTTTTAAATATGTCTCGATTGTTTCTCTAGCCTGACCTTCCATTTCTGGAGTAAGTTCTCTAGCTTGTTTGCTACAGTCTACCAATAAAAGGATACTGGTTAGAAAAATCATTCTCATTATTTATTTCAGACCTCAAGCCTCATAACGCCGCTAGCAGGGGCAGCCGAAACAGAGCGAAGCGGCGTGTAGGCTGTCCCAGCCGCGCGCCTTCTGCGCGGCGAACAACACCACCTTGTTAGAAGTGAAGTTATTTTCTACGAAGCTCAATAGTACGCTCCTCAGCTATAACGGTTATGGTGTCTTTCTCTTGATCGTAAGTAAGTGGTAAATAATCACCTTCCTCTGTATTTCCGACTTCATCCAGGAACCACAATTCGTAAGAATTCGCCCCTATTTTTTGATACTTACACTCAGAAGCCATTCCATCGACAGACCCACCCACAAAGATGAAACAGTCATCTCCATTTTCAAACCTTATCAGAGTGTGGCTTTGATCACTTGCATGGTGCCATTCACCTTTGATCATATTCCCTGTGCAGGCAACTAAAAGAAACAAAGCTAGAATAGAGATTACAGTCTTCATACCTATGCACTTCTAACGCCCGTAACAGGGACAACCAATGCTGTGCACCTTTTGTGCAAAACTGGGAGCCCAGCGACTTGCACAAAAGATGCATAGCGTTGGGTATCCCGTGGAGGCCCGAAGGGCCGGAGGGGACTTAACCCGCTTTTGCACACACCTAGTTGTTAGCATTTGATTTTATACTCAAATTCTTGAGGTGAAACATACCCAATTGACGAGTGCGATCTCTGATTGTTGTAGTAGCGCATATATTCAGTCACTGTCGTTCTTAGTTGTTGTGCAGAATCGAATACCTGGCGCTTAATACGCTCCGTTTTAAATTGGTGAAAGAATGACTCAATGAATGCATTGTCATTCATATTCTTCACGCGATTCATACTCTGACAGATCCCATATCGACGCAATCGCTCGCGATATTGGCCCGATAAGTACTCGCTGCCACGGTCAGAGTGAAAAATCAGCTCCGGATGATGTCCACGGTTTCGTACCGCCCTATCGATACTAGCCAGTGTCAAAGAGACATCCCTTCTATCACTCAGGGACCAAGAGACAACCCTCCTGCTGAAGCGATCCATGACTACTGACAAGTACTGCCAGCTGCCATCTCGGAGCTTTATATAAGTAACATCACCCACCCACAGCTGGTTCGGGCGAGTTAGCTTGATTCCCTCTATCTTACATGTGATCCCGTAAACATGTCTGTAAGTACCCGGCCTCGCCGTGTAGAGCCTCGATTTTACAGCCCTAAGACCATGATTTCGCATGATCCTTGCCACCCGTTTTTGACCAACTTTTATACCCCTCTTTTTCAGCTCCTGGGTGATCTTGGGACTACCATAGCAGCCATCATGTCGGTTGAAAATTGATCTTATATGTGCAAACAGCTCACTATCTTCTTGTCGACGTTCACACACGCCACGGCGGCGCCAAGAATTGTATCCATCACGGGTGACGTCATAGATCCGGCACATCATTGCGATACTGTGCTTCTCCCGGTTTTGATCTATGAACTCGAAGATTTCCCTTTTTGTTGTAAAGAGAATCGGATGGCTTTTTTTAAAAGGGCGTGCTCTTCCTGAAGCAGATTATGCTCCCGCTCCAGTTTCCTGAGACGCTTCAGCTCGGACTTTACCTCAGGATCTATGTTGATGCTTTTCTTCTTTGCCATGATCTGCCCCCGTCGCATTTCCATGCGCCAACGATAAAGCATCACTTCATGGATATCGAGAGCATCAGCCACGTGTTTTGCTAGTACACCGGGGATATCGGTTAGCGAAACCGCTGTTGCTTTAAAATCGTCATCGTAACGATTGTAGTGCTTTCTTCGTGCCATAAGACACCTCCTTACCAGTTAGGTGGAGGTGTGTGCAAAAGCGGGTTAGGTTCCGAGCAACCTGCTTGAGTTTGTTATGCACGGGTAGCCCTAAACTCCAAAATAGTTTTCGGCATGCTATAGCGATCTATAGTCTTTTCCACAAAGAACGAGATATCCCATTTTTTGTTGAAGAGCCTACGTAAGTCAGCTTTGTCGAAGAAACGCTTAGCTTGATTATTTACAATGAAGAGGTTCGATTCAACTTCAGAGTAACCAGTTGCTCCGTAGTTGGTATCATTTTTCGAATTTACTCGGCCTATTAACATACCACCAGGCGTTAATACCCTGTAAAGTTCGGATACTATCTCTTCAGTTTTATTCCAATCGAAGTAATGTAAGCAGAGACTTGCTACGACCACTTCAAAACTATTTGATTCATATGGCAATGGCTCGCTATGATCTAGCTCTTCAATATCCAACGGATCATTTCGCACCAAGTCAGTCGCTATCAGTTTACTCGCAATAGATCTAAGAATCTGCGTATCTATACCCGTACCTGCACCAAGCTCTAGAACTGACTTCCCCTTTATCTCTTTTACCCAGCTGTCTAGCCACTTGTAATCAGATTTCATATTAGATTCAGTGCATAACGCCGACCGCAGCGGCTTGCAAAATGGGCGGTTGTTTTGCGGTTTTTTGCAAAACAAGTGACCGTTTTGCAAGTCCGTTGCCGGCCCTTGTTAAGTGCATAATTTAAACAGTTATTCATAATATGAAATGTCTAGCAATGAACTCGGTGCCTTTAGTTTGATATAGTCCGCTTCCATAGCCAATAGATGAATTTCTTTCTTGGAGAGTATTCTCTCATATAGGGCTTGCGCAGCGATTTTTTTGTGCTCAATAGGCAACTCAATACCATCGTCCATTTCAGTAAAAATCCTAAGCATTGACTCTTTTTCTGCTTCTACTTTTTCTGCATCAAAGGTCACAATTACTGATCGTTCATCTTCCATAAATTGACTTACTCAAGCACTTAACGCAGTAAGCACCGGAGAGCGAAGCGAGTCCGGTACCTTGCTTTGTTATACCTGCTTTGTGAAAGTTTCTAACAAGCGATTGAAAATTTGGTACTCTCTGTTTTTTACAGTTTCTTCGGATGGGTTATACATACCATCAAAGGACCTAGAAATATCGGCCTCGACCACATAGTACCCTTGGTTAAGGTATACCACCCCACACAAAAGCCACTGAGATGGCCCCATTTTGAAGGCTACGTAAAAACCTTTATTGCCATTAATCTCGATTTCAGTGTTCACGAGCTGCTCCGCCGTGTGAACCTCCCGATAGGGCTGCATTTTGGTTAATTGATTAAACAGACCTTCCGAATGTTTAGATATATCGTCAATAGAAGGAGCATTAACTAATGTGACATGATAATAATTAATATCAAACGCAGCTGGCCCAAACACTACCTTTGTGTACTTTTCTTCCTGGTGTTCGTGAACCTTTGTGTACGTCCACTCGTATCCATCAATGCTTGGAGGATGCGGCAAGCCCACCTGAAACACACGACCCTCGGCAATATACATATCGCCTTCGACCTCTCCTTCTAGAAACTTTGGCGCTGGTACAAGGCCTCCAATAATTCCTCCCGTTCCAGAACACGCTGTTACAAACACGCACAAGAAAAAAAGAACGACTTTTTTCAATTTAGTTCTCCTTTGTTTGAAGAGGTATAACGCCCAAAGCAGCGCGGCGACGCTTGCGGCGTCCGCTGCCTTTACTGGTTATGTGCTGATTGCCGTAATACACTCTTCTCTGGCCTTCCAAATCTCTTCAAATTCAGATTCACCATATTCATTCCGAATGTACTCTTTATGAAATTCCTGCTTTTCCTCACCAATTCCACTTGGTTCGACGACTTTCTCAGAGAAGAAGTCGTTTATCACTTCATCGGCTTCAATTCCGTATCGTGTCAGATCCACTCTAACGCCTTGATAGCTAAGATAGCAATGAGCCTCTGGAATAAACTCAAAGCCATATTCAGTCAAGACATTACCAACACCAGGAGTGTTGGCTTCAGTCATGGGGTAAATACCAACAACTAAATCAATGCTGATTTCCAACTCATCGGCTAGCTCCTTTAATAAAGCGTGCTTTGTACTGCATGCACCCTGGCCTTCGGTTAAAATAAGCCTCCAATTAGCTCTATCGCTCGTTCTACCGTAAGGTAATTTCCATACATACTCGCACGCCTCATGAAAACTCGACAATCCAAGCTTACTAAAAGCTTGAGACAGCTCACCGGCTTCTGATAAATTCCTATTTGGTAGAGATTCGTACATAAAATTTCTCACTACACATAATGCCGTGATATGCGGCGGGCACTGCAAAGCGACAACCGTCCGATGGAGGCCCACAGGGCCGGAACAAACATCATCACCTTGTCATATGGTTTTATATTTCAGCCTTCATGAGCAAACAGCCACCTTTATGAGGAATAAGCTCATGTGACTCCAATTTGATATTTTTTACTACTCTAAATCCTTGGGTTTTATAAAGGCCAATAGCTCGAATATTGTCAGCAAACACAATGAGACTAAGTTCATTGTAACCGTCATTACTTGCTTTTTCTTTTGTATGATTTATCAATGATTTACCAACACCCAATCTTCGATACGATTCTTCAACACACATAGCATCGAGAAAATAGCTTCCTTCAACTCTACTGGTATAAAACTCTCTGAACCTTTCAATTCGATTAGCTGGTAAAAAGTTTGTTAATTCTTCAGTTATACCGTGATAGTGCGCCGGATATGAGAGGGCCATTCCGATAATTTTTTGATCAATTTCAGCCACAATAGCACTGCGAAAAGTATGAGGGTAAACGTCTTGTTCTAATCCATCACAAAGTAGCTGCAAAGCAGAACAACCCGGTATCAAATTGTGAAAAAGATATTCAACTGCACCGTCAGATGCCAAGTAATCAAGTTCAGCTATACGTTGACAGTCTACTTTAGTTCCTTGCTTATAATTTACGTTCATTTTTCATACCCTGAACATTTTTGATTAGTGGCACCGCCATATAATGCCCCATTAAGCGGCGGGCGCAAGCTGTTCTATACTTTTGACTACAGCTTGTGACTGTCTGACTTCAACGGCTTGTTATGTGCTTTACGCCAGATGACCACCAATACTAACTCCTAAGACAAATGCCGTTAATGAAGACGCAGCAAAGATATATAATACCCAATTTGGCCAGATAGAATAAATGTATCGACCAGACCCTGGATCAAATTTAGTGTACCAATTCGTTTTATAACTGCCGCTTCTACAATCACTTACAACACTAAAGAACAACAACATGAAAAGCACCTGAACAAACCACCAATAAAATGACTTAACATCAAAACTAAAAAACTCTAACCCCGAAAAAAGCCCTAAACAAACTAAAACAAATGGGGCCACAAAATCGTAAAATAATGATACAAAATTAACCTATTTCATTGATTATATATTCAGCATTAATATTGCTGGCTATCGATAAAAACACATAACGCCCAAAGCAGCGGCGCGCGTTAGCGCGTCCAGCCCGAAGGGCGATGCTGCCTTTACTTGTTAGCAGTTGATCAGTGCGCCATAACTTGATGAACGATTTCATGAACACGCTCCATTGTGATGCCTGACTGCTGCTCTAGTGATAGTGGGTGCTCTGTGGGCTCAAGCGATATTAGCGGAACTTGGCCAACGGCTTGAGACTGAACGCTAGTTTTTAGGTGCAGAGTATCTGGATAGCATGGTAGAGATGTTGATAGCCAGCCAAAATATGGCTCACAGTTTTCCCTACCCTCGGATTCCCAGTTCTCACTCATGTGTGCAAAGCTTGCCTCACTTAAGGACACCCAAACCGACCAGATAAATACCTCTTCACTATCAGTAACTGGAAGCTCAATATGGCCACGCACAAAATAGTGCTCTCCGTCGACGATACATTGGTCTGCATTCTCAGCCACACGCTCATCAAACTCTTCGGGAGGCACAATAAGTGCGGCCGGTGAACCGCTGCCAAAACACATTGGCACTTCGGCTAGATCACAGTTACATACTTTACATTTACTCATGGCTTAAGACTGCTAACGCCTCAAGAAGAGGCGCGCGCTTTTTGCACGTCCTTCTTGCTTGACTTGTTAAGGCTTTTTACATAAGCCATGATAATTTCCCGCTTATCTTCAATTGACAGCCTTATATATGAAGAGAACTTCTCCTCCATATTGCTAATCACCTGCAGTTCCGAATTGGTTAAATCTCCATCAATATCAGCAACCAGTCGCTTACTTGGTTTGTAACCTAAAGCATCAGTGGTACGACCATCTTTATCTTGGATATCATGAATATATGAGAAGCTCTCTAGGGAGAGGATAAAATCAACCCAACTTCCAGAGGCGAATGAGACTAGGCTTTCAACAGCAAAAGCTGGAATAAATTTATCGACCTCTATTTTATCCGAAATATAGTCAAAAAATTCTTTTGCACTACTTATATCTTCAATAGTACTAATTACATTATCTGCATGAGCTGTATCTACCTGTCTATAAATAGTTTTTACAAGCTCTTCAATTTTTCTGGAGGCGACTGTAAGGTTCGAGACCGCATCATTAGTACTCTTTAATTGAGAGCCAATATTTCTTTCGCTTAGAAAGCCAAAAAACATACCTGCGAGCTGCTTCCGAAGATAAACCTCAATGTCTTTAGCATATGTAAATCCAAAAAAACCATTGTTTGTATCAGAAAGCCTAACCTGATCGATAAAATTAAATATATTCTTTGCATGATCTTGGTTTTCAATAGACGGATAGGTTATTTCTTCCGCAAAATCTTTGCTCTTATTCTTCTGATAAAAGTTATGATCACTTAACACCCCTTCTTTAACAAAGGTAAAGACAGGTATTCCTAGCTCTTTTGCCGCTATGAATTCTGCATTGGTAATTGATTTATCAGGATCAATTTTATGTTTCCCACCAAATCGCCCACCAATGATCAGTATAAAGAGTTGGCAGTTAGATATTTCATTTATACACGATTCGTGTGTATGTAAATCTGGATGGTAGAAAACATCGCCTCTCTCACTAAGAGATGTTTCAAACCCAAAGCTTTCAGAGAAACTAACAAGCCTATCTCTCACTTCTGATAGGTCATAACATGTTGAACTGATGAACACTCTTGGTACTGCCATTTGTAATCCTTAATTGCTTATTCCGTGTGACCTTAACGCTCAGCTCAAGCGCGCGTTTACGCGTCGCTTGCAGCACTTTGTTAAATTTTGTGGCACGATGATAGATCTAAGTAGTTGTCTCCCGAGACATTGAATTCTTGAATTATCTCAGTGCCTTCTGCTTTTACTGTAATACTCCAGTGACCTGGCTTTAGCTCATTGACGCCTTCAAAAGTAAATAGGGCTCCACCTACGTGCCCACCCTGTGAATAGTGAGATGTGTCTGACTCCCAGATGTCTAGCGACGAGCGGCTGCCAGAACTGCTAATTATTTCAGGATGTGAGGTTTCTACCACTACAGGGATATCTGTATGAGATTCGGGATAACCTTTAATCTTATAGTAGACCCCAAATGTCACACCTAGCTTCATAGGTATTTCTTTTGAAGTACAAACTATGGATGGATCTGAGATTGAACGAACGCCGCTTGTCGAGTTGGGGTCATTGATATACTCAATTTCCCGTTGGTTGGCTAGAAAAACGCCTGCATGTATTAGCTCCAGATTAGATTCTTTGTCATAGGTTTTGATCGAGCTACACCCAGCTAGCAACAAGGACAAAACTACAATTATTCGCATGATCTTCCTTAAATTTAACACCCCGCACAGGGGCAGACAAAAAAGCGTAGCGTTTTGGCTGTCCCAGCGACCATCGGGAGCGATTGCTGCGGCTTGTTAAGCATTTTTTACCCACTTTAGAAAGAGCTTTATCAGCTCGCTTAGTTTGTGAGGGCCACCATAGCCAACAAACTTACCGCCTTCTAATTTTGTAATAATCCAGTCGTTCCTACTCGCTTCGGCGTCATCACCTACACCGTAGGAAAAACCTTCATATTTCTTTTCTTCTATATCTGTATCGGTGATGTCTACCTTTAGAAACCAGCCTGGATTATCAAGAGTACCGATTTCAATGCCATAGGTATGTTCCCAGTCCTCATTGCACTGAGAAAAATACCATTCTTCAAGTTCTTTGAGAGCTTCCATGTTTTTGATGCTTAACGCCCACAAAATGTGCATAGCGTTGGGCGCCCCGCGGAGGCCCGAAGGGCCGTAGCATACTGCTTGCATTTGTTATGTTGTTTACGGAGCTATGGGGCGATAGCACAATCTGCCTCTTTGCCTTCATAACGCCACCCAACAATTACCCGAGAGGATGGTTCATACTCATAAAAGTATCTACAGCTGGCTCGAAATTTGTACTCATTTTCAATGTTCCCTCCGGGCAGCTCTACAGCTCTAACAAATCGGTCTTTTCTAGCCCAGTTGTGAGGATCGTCAATGCTTTCTCCAACCGCGCTACTCATATGAGATTGGAAGTTTTCATGTAAGTCGAGCGCACATGCTGTGGCCAATAATATCGAAAGACTTAAAAGTAAAAATCGCATTGAAATTGCTACTCTTCACATAATGGCAACATAACGCCAAGCTCACCCGCGGAAGCGCGATAGCGCCGGAGTCGGGTGCAGCTTCTTGTTAACCCTTTTTATTTGAAACATGACTTTGAATTTGGTCAGCAATGTCTGCGTAAACTGACTTTAACTTATTTGGGTCCAGTGTTGATTGAAACTCAATAATCAGGCCCTCGAATCCATTTTGCGTTGTGCTAATAACGAGTTCCATTGACGTGTTTTCTTGGAACTGATGTAAGTCTATGCCCGCTTTTGCAAGTTCTGAGCTTAATTGTGCCTCGTTGAGAGAGAAGCTCCCCAATTTTTCTTGTAACTCCTGAGCGCTAGAAACTGACAACTCGTTTGCAGAAATCGTGTAATCAAATCCTCGTGTTACAGCTGGCTCTATGATGCCGCTCTTTACAGCGGCATAGATAAGTAAGATGACGAGTACAGTGCCATTAGCGAATTTGGAAAGCTTTGACTTTCCAAGTGTAATGAATGGTTTTCTTTCTTGAGCCATTACTTTCCTCGTTGGGTTAACGCCCGGCTAAGCGGCGAGCTGCGCAGCAGCGAGTCCGGCAGGCGCAGCCTGCGTACTTGAGCCGCTTGTTATGATTTTGGGGCATCAACACGCTTCTTTTTCGATTTTTTACAGAAATACAACACCGCACTTCTTAGCACTGCGTAGAAGCATATAACTGATCCGATAAAGCACGGGACAAAGAGCAATAGAATTCCACCTATATACCCCATATATGCGAAGACTCCAAGCAGAAAACCGATGAAAATTTCGGTTACCACTGACTCCCAATCTACGGAATCATTTAACTCAACCGTCTTAGCTCCGTAGTGCCTTAATCCTATTCTTTGTATCTTTCTAGGCATAAAAAATCATAACAGTTAATTCAAAAGCAGCGTCTAGATATCACCCTTCTATATAATTCTGCTGTCCTCAATCAAAGCCAACTTAAAAACCTAGTAAAGTCAAAAAACTACATTGAGTGTCACAAAATAAAACAGGTAGATATATAGCAGCGTCTTTATAATTCCACGTTATCCCTGCTTTATATCACTTTTCACATCCGTTAAAAATCAACAAGTTATAGAATTTTCCCTAGAAATAGGAGAAGCGTCTTTTGAATTCTGATATACGAAGCAGGGCTTAGCTATCAGTACTGTATTTCACCAACCTACTATGCACACATGTCCTAACTGGAAGGATGCACTACCACGTAGAAAATTGGCTTTCTCAGTACACGGTCTTGAAGAGTCGGGTACCCCCCTTGAAAAATTCAACAACAGTTTTTTTGGAGCAAAGAAAAGTGAAAGCCCTTACCTCAAAAGCAACACATCCCACTTCTTTATTAAAGTTCTCATAAAATCACAGGGTCGCTATTAGCCATCTCTCCAGCGGTTGATAAGCCATCCATAGTGGTTTGTCCTCCACTCTGCTATTCTGCGCCCCCTATAAAGAAGCTCTTCGAACTTTGGCCTGGACCTTTCTGTTCAGATCTATCCCGATTGCATGCTTCAAGAACATCAGGTTTGGGCTTGCCGTTCATTATTTGATCGAACGCTTCTGCTCATTAAGCCCCCAGGAAACCTGCCCCCTACCCCAAACTGAGCCGACCGCCACTCCTGCGGGGCTCTTGGGGTTTGCGAACACTTTTGTAACTTACTGATTTTCTTAGAGAAAAATGCCAAAAACCGCAAACAAGACTAAGGCCGCGAAACCCGAACACACCCCCATGATGCAGCAATACATGCGCATCAAGGCCCAGCATCCCCAAGAGCTGGTGTTCTATCGTATGGGGGACTTTTACGAGCTGTTCTTTGATGATGCCAAGAAGGCGGCTGAGCTGTTGGATGTCACTCTTACTGCGCGTGGCAAGTCCGGGGGTGAGCCTATACCCATGGCCGGTATTCCCTACCATGCAGCTGAGGGCTACTTGGCGCGGCTGATTAAAGCTGGTGTTTCCGTTGCCATCTGTGAACAAATCGGTGATCCCGCCACCAGCAAAGGGCCGGTTGAGCGCCAGGTAGTACGTATTGTTACTCCGGGCACGGTCACGGACGAGGCACTTCTCAACGATCGCCGCGATAACCTCCTGGCTGCTATTTCGCACTTGGGCGATGTATTTGGCCTGGCACTGCTGGACCTGGCAACCGGTCGTTTTGTGGTTCAGGAAACAGATTCTCTGGAAGCCCTGGCCGAGCAGGTTCAGCGCCATAACCCGGCTGAGCTACTCGCGCCAGAAGACCTCTCTTTGCCAGTGGAAATTGAACGCCGTGCCGGTGTACGCCGCCGTGCGCCTTGGGAGTTCGAGCTGGAAACCGCCCTGCGCCTGCTCAATCAACAATTTGGCACCATGAACCTGGAAGCCTTTGGTTGCAGTCATATGCACGGCGCCATAGTGGCCGCTGGCTGCCTGCTGCAATATGCACGGGATACCCAGCGCACCGAGCTGCCACACATTCGCGGCCTACACACCGAAAGCGGCAATGAAACCGTGGCCCTGGACGGCGCCAGTCGCCGCAATCTGGAGATTGATCTGAACCTGAACGGTGGCGATGACAATACCCTATTGTCGGTCTTCGATAGCTGTAAAACCGCTATGGGTAGCCGCTTATTGCGACGCTGGTTCAACAACCCCCTGCGCCAGCTAACCACCTTGCGCAACCGCCAGGATGCCATCGCAGCATTAATTGCCGATTATGGCTTTGAGCCTCTGCGTGATGCCCTCAAACCTGTAGGCGATATGGAGCGAATCCTGGGCCGTTTGGCACTGCGCTCTGCACGTCCTCGGGATTTGGCTCGCCTGGGCCAGTCCCTAGCTCAATTCCCGGAAATTCAGCAACAGTTAGCGGAATCTGACGCAACGTTATTGAATGAATTGTGCAGCCAGATCGGCGAGTGGCCTGAAACCGTAGAGCTGCTGCAAGATGCCATTATTGAAAACCCTCCGGTAGTAATTCGCGACGGTGGCGTTATTGCCACCGGCTACGATGAAGAGCTGGATGAGCTGCGCGCTATCAGTGAGAACGCAGGGGATTACCTGGTACAGCTGGAACTGCGCGAAAAAGAGCGCACCGGTATCCCCACATTGAAGGTGGGTTACAACCGGGTCCACGGCTACTTTATTGAAATCAGCCGTGGACAGAGTGACAAGGCACCGGCGGAATATATCCGCCGCCAAACCCTGAAGAATGCCGAACGCTTTATTACTCCCGAATTAAAAGAGTTCGAAGACAAGGCACTTTCAGCCAAAAGCCGCGCCCTGGCGCGAGAGAAGGCCCTCTATGAGGCGCTGATTAATCAACTGAATGAGTCTCTGGCTGAGCTGCAAGCCGCTGCGGCTGGTATTTCTGAATTGGATGTTCTGGCCTGCTTGGCTGAACGTGCCGACAACCTGCGCCTGTGCCGCCCTGAGCTGGGCACCGATCCTGGCCTGCATATCACCGGTGGACGTCACCCGGTGGTGGAACAGGTCTTGGACGAACCCTTTGTCGCCAACGATATCGAGCTGCGCGACGATCGCCGTATGCTGGTCATTACCGGCCCGAATATGGGTGGTAAATCTACCTATATGCGCCAGACTGCGCTGATTGCCCTGCTGGCGCACTGCGGCAGCTATGTCCCAGCAGACAGCGCCCAGATCGGTCTGCTGGATCGCATCTTTACCCGTATCGGCAGTGCCGATGACCTGGCCGGTGGCCGCTCCACCTTTATGGTGGAAATGACCGAGACCGCTAATATCCTGCGCAATGCCAGTGAACACAGCCTGGTACTGATGGATGAAATCGGCCGCGGCACCAGTACCTATGATGGTCTTTCCCTGGCCTGGGCCTGCGCTCATTACCTGGCCGGAGAAGTGCGCGCCTTCACCTTGTTCGCCACCCATTACTTCGAGCTGACCGATCTACCCAATCAATGTGCCGAAGCAGCCAACATCCACTTGGACGCCACAGAGCACGGTGAGGGCATCGTCTTCCTGCATCGCATTCAGGAGGGACCCGCCTCCAAAAGTTACGGTTTACAAGTGGCCAAGTTGGCGGGGATTCCCGCCGATGTACTCACAGAGGCCCGTACTCGCTTGGCGGCCTTGGAGGCCGGCGCCCAGTCAGTAGATGTACCCGTAGTGACTCCCGAGTCAACTCAAGCACCTGAGCAGGCAACGGAAACGACTATAGCGCCAGTACTCTCAGCACCAACTCAAGCTGATTCTCCCCAACAGGTCGATCTGTTCGGCAGTCCCAGCCACCCTGCAGTGGATGCGCTGGAGGAGCTGGACCCAGACGATTTGACCCCGCGCCAGGCCCTGGAAGCGCTCTATGCTTTACGCAAGTTATTGAAGTAAAAGGCCGGGCGGCAATTGTCGCCCAGTGCAACTTGTTATAAACAGTGAACTAAATCGACTGAAAAGCCACTACAATTCGCGCCAGTAATTGATAGAATCCGTGCTCGAAAGAATCAGTGCACTATTGAGGGACAATCATGACATTCGTAATTGGGGAAAACTGCATTAAGTGCAAATACACCGACTGTGTAGAGGTTTGCCCGGTAGACTGTTTTTACGAAGGCCCTAACTTTCTAGTGATCCATCCCGACGAGTGTATCGACTGCGCCCTGTGCGAGCCTGAGTGCCCCGCCAATGCGATTTTCTCTGAGGACGAAGTGCCCGATGATCAACAGGAATACATCGAGTTGAATGCCGAACTCGCCGAGGTTTGGCCAAATATCACCGAGAAAAAAGACCCGCTACCCGATGCCGAAGAGTGGGATGGCAAGAAAGGCAAGCTCGACCTTCTCGAGCGATAGCAAAGCACAAAAAGCCGTCTCTGACGGCTTTTTTCTTTTCTGGTCCAGATAAAATTGCCGCATTAAATGAGAATAATAATATTTACGGTATCGAGCATTTTCCTATGCCTGTCTCTGGCAGTACTGGCAGAACCCGAAGAGAAAAAACGTATTGCCCTGGCTTTTAGTGGCGGGCCTGTGCCGGGCATAACCGAATCCCTGTTACACCAGCTTGAAGCCCTGCAAATACCCGCAACTTTCTTTCTGGTTGGCAAGGATATGGAGCGTTATCCCAATCAAACACACGCCATAGTGAGTGCCGGCCACCAGGTCGGAAGTCACGGTTACTCCTATGTCGACTTGGCAAATCTACCTTTGAGTAGTGCCAAAGCAGAGATTAAAAAGACCTGTCTGCTTTTACAGCATCATGGCTATCGAGAAAAACCGGCGATCCTGCCCCCTTTTGGACGTATCTCTGAAGAGCTTGGCAGCCTTCTGGCTGCACAAAATTTCGAGTTGGCTCAATGGGACCTGGAGCCTCACCTGCATGTGGATATGAGCAGGCCCGAGCTCATCGCCGACTACATAGTTCAGAATGCCAAAGACGGCAGCGTGGTAATGCTGCACCCAATGTATGAGCATGGTAAGGAGGTGGCAGCAGCACTGCCTCTCATCCATGCACAGACCACGAAACAGGGGTTTTACTTTGTTAGCCTGGATAAGGTCACAGATACTGGCGGTGATAGAAATTTGTAATTACCGACTCCATTCACTACCAATTAAGAGGTTGGGAGTCTGCCCCCCAAAGTTTTGCAACCGGTTCCCTCTATCTTAACTGGAGACCACTATGCTACGTTGGGCCATTATTTTCCTGGTTATTGCACTGATAGCCGCATTTTTCGGTTTCAGTGGTATCGCCACCACAGCGACAGAAATCGCTAAAATCCTCTTCTTCATCTTTATTGTGCTTTTTGTCCTGACATTGATTTTTGGCAGGGGCCGGCCACCCAAGTAGCACCCTTGCGCTATACAAGATTTAACCCCGGTAATTCACCGGGGTTATTTTTGGTGGGGCGTTCTGGTTGGTACCAGGTCCAGCACTTCTGCCAGGTGGTTGAAGCCCAGCACCAGCTCCATAACCCCCAAGGCTTCCAATAACTCATCATCCCCCGCTCCCAGCTTGCGTGCCTCAGCGATCAGGTGCTGCCGGTGATCGTCTGGGGATGTATTGGCGTTGCGAGCAAGGTCAAACAGTGCATGCTCCTTCTCGGAAAAGTGCACATTCTTTGGGTCTGTGCGAATACGCATGACTTCATCGGGGGTTACCCCGAGCATTTGCAGGGAGGTACTGTGGTGGTAAATGCCATAGTCGCAGTGATTATCCGCAGAGACCGCCAAGCCAATAGCCTCCTTCAGCTGGGCGGAAAGACAGCCGTGTAACATCACTGCCTTGAACTTCTGCCAATTAGCTAGCAGCAGTCCTTGGTGGTGGGCATAAATCCTAAACAGGCTGGGAATCCCACCCAGCTCATCCTGAATTTCTGCAAATACCCTGATGGCTTCATCTGAATCAGGGGTCTCCACTAAAGGAATGCTACTCATCATTCACCTATCCGTTGTCAAACCGGCTCTGTCTAACGGCAGAAATAACTTCCTGGCGCCATAAAACACTGTATATAATCACAGCATGAGAAAGATTATCCACTGCGACTGTGATTGTTTTTACGCTTCGGTCGAAATGCGAGACGATCCCAATCTTCGCGGGCGCCCACTCGCCGTAGGTGGTAGCAGTGACCGCCGCGGTGTAATCTCCACATGCAATTATGAAGCTCGCAGTTACGGCGTACGCTCCGCCATGCCAACCGCCCAGGCCAAAAAACTCTGCCCTGACTTGATTGTAGTACCCGGCAACATGGCCAAATACCGTGAAGTCAGTCAGCAGATCCGCGAAATTTTCCTCGATTACTGTGACGATATTGAGCCCCTTTCGCTGGATGAGGCTTTTCTAGATGTCAGTAATAGTGGGCGCTGCCACGGTAGCGCTACATTAATGGCGGAGGAGATCCGCCAAAGAGTGAGAGAGACCCTTGGCATTACGATCTCAGCCGGCGTCGCCCCAAACAAGTTCCTGGCCAAGATCGCCAGTGACTGGCGTAAACCCGATGGACTCACGGTAATCACGCCAGAGGAAGTAGATCAATTCGTATTGCGTTTACCGGTGAACAAAATCCATGGTGTGGGCCGAGTAACAGCAGAGAAAATGCACCGCCAAGGAATTCACACCTGTGCCGACCTCAGGCGCTATTCCCAGGTGGAGTTGAGTAAAACCTTTGGGAAGTTTGGGCGCCGTCTCTATGAACTGAGCCGCGGCATCGACGATCGCCCAGTGAGTGGAGATGGCTCTCGCAAAAGTGTCAGTGTGGAGCGCACCTTTAACAAGGATCTCTGTGAGTTTAACGAATGGTTGGAGGAAATGACTCACCTGTATACGCGACTGCTGGAACGCCTGGAAAAACTCGGCGATCGATATGAAGTTAATGGCGCCACCGTAAAGGTAAAATATGCTGACTTTTCCCAGAGTACTCATGAACGCAATAGTCGCGCAGGTCGAATTTCTGAATTTCGCCAGTTACTGCAGGAATGCTGGGATAAACGATCGACTCCCATTCGCCTGCTTGGCGTAGGTCTGAGGCTAACAGATCTGCGCGCCGAACACGGTCCCTTACAACTGCCTCTACCACTGCCGGATTTGCCGACACACCACTAACCGGGAGACTTCTCAAGCAAATTATTTTTATAAATAGTTTGCCCTGCCCCCGCAGAACCGGTCGCATTTTTTCTGTCATATTTTCAAACAAAGCGAACATCGACAATTTTAAAGAAAGCACTCTTTATTAAGAGAATTTTTGAGTAAAAAAATTCATTGCGCGCCAATTATCCCTCAGAAAAAGGTTTAAAGCGCCAAACGACCGTTCATCAAGTTATGGCGTTACCCGTTACCCTCTGTAAGCCCTGGCTAAGCAGGGGCATCTATACTTCGCAGGCCAAGAGAACTTGGGCGGATCTAAAAGCAATAGGCACCCAAAGTTGTTCACTTGGATAAAAAATTTAATGTCTAAACCGACTACAATTTTTATGATCAACGACGCATAAATCCAGACCTAAGCCACCTCTGGCTTTCGGGTTCACTGCGTACGGAGGCACAACACTTTGTCTCGCAAAGCGTTCCAACAATTTTCTGATGAAAAACTGCTCGAGCATTACCGGGAGAAACGCAGTCTTGCTGTATTTGAGCCACTGTATAACCGCCACAAAGACGCTCTCTATCGCTACTGCGTACAAATGGCACCCTCTTCAACCACACAGTTGCTACAGGCCCTGTGGGAAAATATCTTACAGAACCCTCCGCAACTTAATGGCCGGCTATTTAGAAACTGGCTGTTTATTCAAGTCAACAAAGCTCTGCGGGAACACGTAGACAGCACTACACAATCTGAGGCATTAACCAGTGAGAGTAAGGTTGTCGCAGCTATTCAAAAACTCCCCAAGCTTCAGCGCAACGTATTGCTACTGCATATGGAGTGCAAACTCTCCCTGGCCTCAGTAGCGGATATAGAGCGTATTTCACTGAAAAAATGTCGAGAGTATTACCAGTTGGCTCGACAACAAATTGAAACCCTGATCTACGGATCTCAAGCAAAACCCTGGCAAGTGGAGGCCATAAAAGAGTGATTGAGGTAGAAGCATGAGTAACTGGGAGCACCAATACCGCGAAGAGGCGTCAGCTTTTACCTCACCGCAACAGTTAGACTGTGGAATCTTATTACAGGCAAAAGGCTATCAACCGAAAAAGGATATAGGCCGAATCTTATCCGGAGCCTCCCTGAGTTGCGCTTTGGTGACCGCTTTTTTAATGTTGGTACATCCGGCACAGCACCTTGGTGCCCGAACCCCCGCTATGACTCAGAATCATGAGATTCAACTAACCACTCAGGAAATTGCTCAGTGGCAACCTCCTCGGCCAGAATCTGAAGTAAAGGAAGACCCATGGCAGACATTACGCAGCCAGGTTAGTGCCGAAAACTATGTTGCTCTTTGCCAAGAATGGCGCCAACAACAAAATAATATTGCGGAACCGGTCTTACCCCGAGAACTGCGTAAGGCAGCGCAGAAACGCTGTCGGATTCTGCCATAGAAACAGTAGCTCTCTTACCAGTGTGCTACGTCTATTTCTACACTTAAGCATCAGTGTCGTTGCAGTGCAAAATGACACTTATAAACAATAAAGTTACAAAGAGTGAGCTGGCCGTGGTGGGCATCTATGGCGCGGGTGGCTCCAATGCCGGTGATAACCAAGCTTTGAGGGCTTGGGTAACCGAAATGGGCGGGGCCATGTTCGGTCCAACTGAAAAAAGTAGAGCCCGGGATTTTCTAGTGGGGGCATCTCTACAGCAGAAGCACTTATTACTGCTTGGCTACAGCCGTGGGGGAACCACGGCCATCAACCTGGCCAATTTACTCGGTCGCAAAGGCATATCCCTAAACCACCTGATAATCTTCGATGCACATAGTGTCTTCGATAATAGAATTTTTTATCTCAGATATGACAATGTTCAGCAAGCGATCAATTTTCTGCAGAGAAACCCCAGAAGCGCTGGTCGATATGGCTGGTGGGGAACAAATCCCTACTGGGGAAGCCCACTAGTCTCTAACTTTATCAAAGTTCAAGAAATTGACTTTACCGGTGCATTCTTTAGAAAAGGGATGCCGGTTTCCCATTTAAATATCGTGCGTCAATCTCTTGCTTCGCTCTGACTTCTTAAACTCAAAGGCAGCGATAAAAAGTAGCAACAAAAATTCTTTACCCATAAAACTCTAGAGAGAGAACGGAAGGATAACCTACTCATAAACCCCAGCAGTTTTTTCAGCACAAGCAATCACTTAATTTCAACCATCCACTCCCAAACCGGTTTCTTGGCTGCTTCTGGGTTCGTATCAACACATGGTTTACCCATGATTCACTTAGGGAAACAGTTAATTCATCACTGAGCAATCTCCAATCTTCTTACAGAGTCTCTCCCAGCGTATTAAAGACTCCCCATATTCTTTTTGGAAATTAATTTTTACTGGGAATATTCCCTTTAGAGCACTATCTTCATTAATAACTTATTACATCGAAGACTCATATTCCTTTGCCCCCTTTGAAAAAAAGACAAAAACTCCATATCAAACAAAATATTGTCTTTAGCCTAATATATCTACATTACCCTATTAACCTCAGATATCCGCTAAGCAAGTGAAATCAATATGCCATCAAAAATATTATCGCATCTTAGCCTACTCCTGATCTGCTTCGCCTTCTCAAGCCACGCCAAAGAATTGAAAATTGCCATATCTCAGGATGCCCCCCCCTATGTCATCAATCAGGCGAAGAGTGGGTTAGAAGTCGATGTCATCACCCAGTCTCTTCCAGATTACACCATCTCATTTATCCAAATGGGCTGGGGGGAGATTCTTGGAGCAATAGAGCGAGGTATGGCAGAGGCCGAAGCGAATGTACACGGAAACAATGGAGACCTCTATTATTCAAATGACTATATAGCATTTATCAACTACGCAATCAGCCGAAAAAAAGATCAAATTAAAATCAATCAACTAAAGGATCTAGTAGGACACCACGTAATAACCTGGACAGGAGCACACAAGGATCTTGGGCCAGAATTTAGCCAGCTCTTCTCTCCCGGAAAGATAGGTGCAAAGAATTATGTAGAATTAGAAAGCTCTCAAGATCAGGTAAGGGAATTCTGGAGGGAAGACAACTCAATTATAATTATTGATAAAAGTATTTTTTCTTATTTCTCCTCTAAAGATGGCCACTCTATGAATGAGGTCGATATCCATACAATCGTTGTACCTGTTCTGACATTTAAAATGGCATTTAAAAACAAAGTAGACAGAGATGCCTTCAATCACGGTCTCAGACAGCTATGCAATAAAGGAATATACGAAGCTCTCCTAAAGCGATATAGCGTTGCACCAGAAGCCAACATCTGCAAAAACCTTTCGCAATAAACTTGCTTTTAGGATTCTCCATCGCGGACTGGTTTTCATCAACCAAAAAAATATCAGGTTGTGGGCTGTTAACACCTATCTGCCTCCTCCCTTGCTCGGCAATAAATCTTCAGGAGTGGCAGTGCAGGTATTAACAGCACCTATTTTGATCCACCTCAGCTATCAATAAGCCGATAAACCGCCATCCACAGCCAGTGCCTGGCCGGTAACATAAGTCATCTTCGGAGAGAGTAGCATTAACATAGCCGCTACTACTTCTTCCTGCTCACCAAGACGCTTCATCGGACAACCTTCGGCGAGAAAAGCCTGAACCTCTTCCGGGCTGGCCCCTGGGGCCTCCACAGAGGTCACCATTGGCGTCAGGCAATAGAATGGGCAAATGGCATTCACCCGAATACCGTACTTGGCGTTTTCCATTGCTGCAGTTTTGGTCAGCCCAATAACCCCATGCTTGGCGGCAGCATAGGAGGCAATTTTGGGTGCTCCCCCCAGCCCAGCCATAGAGGAAACATTGAGAACCACACCGCCACGATCTTTCATTAATGGCAGCTGGTGTTTGAGACCGAAAAATACGCCCTTCAGGTTTACATTGTATTGATGGTCCATCATCGCTTCGTCAGTCTGCTTCAGGGACATCATCGGCGGAGCGATACCGGCATTATTAACCGCCATATTCAGGCCACCGAACTCAGACTCGGCCAGTCGCACCAGAGCGACACAATCCGCTTCAGAGGAAACATCGCAACGTTGAGCGCGCACCTGGATACCATCACTACCCAGGTCATCAGCGAGTTGCATCAGACCCTCTTCATTAATATCTCCAAGTACCAAGCGCGCTCCGCGAGATCCCAACTCTTTAGCCAGCAGTTTGCCAAAACCACTGGCGGCGCCGGTAATTAGGGCAACCTGGTTGTCGAAATCCAATATTGGATCTTGCATATTAAATTCCCCCACAGGAAGTCATTCCGCCATCCACCACTACGCATTCGCCCGTGGTGTAACTGGAGGCGTTGGAAACTAAGTAGAGTACTGTACCCGCCATCTCCTCAGGCTCGGCGTGACGGTGCATAGGGATATGGCCGATTGCGGTTTTATAAATATCCTCGTGGGTGAAGAGTGCCCCGGCAAACTTGGTTTTGGTCAGCCCAGGCAATAGGGCATTAACACGGATATTGAACTGGGCACACTCCTTGGCAAAGGCTTTGGTCATATTGACTACTGCCGCCTTGGTGATGGAATAGATTCCCTGCCCCACACCAGGCTGCAGGGCATTGACCGAGGCAGTATTCACAATCACACCACCACCCTGCTCACGCATCAACTTGCCCGCTTCCACAGACATGAAGAAATAGCCACGAATATTCACTTCAACCGTTTTTTCAAAAGCCGCGAGGTCGGTATCGAGGATATGACCAAAATAGGGGTTGGTAGCCGCATTGTTAATTAGGATATCCAGCCGCCCAAAGCGTTCGCGGACATCGGAAAACAATTTCTGGATATCTTCCATATTGCCGATATGGCAAGGCACCGCTTCCGCTTTACCGCCGGCATCGACAATCGCATCGGCAACAGCCTGACAGCCTTCAATTTTTCGGCTGGATACCAGCACATGGGCGCCCTGCTCTGCCAAAAGTTTTGCAATTGCCTCACCAATACCCCGGCTAGCACCGGTTACCAGAGCAATTTTTCCGGTGAGATCAAAAAGATTCTTTGCCATTTTTTTATCCTTATCATTTTTCCAAAGCACAATAAAAAGCACAATTAATTGTATCGAGATGACCTTCTAACTAACTCGCCTCGCTGGCAATGCTCATTGCCGTTTGTGCCAGTGGCGCTACCAGGGCGCCGAGGCTGGCCGCATTGCGATTAGAGGCGTTGCCATCCTGTGCGCGTTTGGCCACGCCCTGGACTATCGCCGCTAAACGGAAAAAACTAAACGCTAAATAAAAAGGCCAGTGATCAATGCCCTCAATCCCCATACGCTCACAATACTTGGCCACATAGGCCTGTTCAGAGGGGATACCCAGCGAGGCAATATCCAGCCCCAACAGGCCGGACATCTTGTCACCCCCAGCAGGCATACGCATTTGCATGCACTGATAGGCAAGATCGGCAAATGGGTGGCCCAACGTAGAAAGTTCCCAATCCAGCAGGGCGATCACTTTGGCTTCTTTAGGGTGGAAAATCATATTGTCGAGGCGGTAATCACCGTGTACCAGAGCTATCCGACCATCGTCTTCCGGAAGCGCACTGCCAAGCCATTCAATCAACTCTTCCATCGCCGCAATAGGCTGTGTCTCGGAAGCCCGGTATTGCCCCGTCCAGCGTTCCAGCTGCCGCTGAAAATAGTTTCCCGGGCGGCCGTAATCAGATAACCCCATGGCGTCGATGTTGAGACTATGTAATGCGGCAAGCACCCGATTCATTTCATCGTACATAGCACTGCGCGCAGGAGCATCTGCCTCAGGAATTGCCGCATTCCAGAAAATCCGCCCCTCACAGTATTCCATCAGGTAAAACATGGAGCCGATCAGATCCCGGTCTTCACATAAATGAAAAACTTTGGGCACCGGTACATCGGTATCTGCCAGTGCAGACATAACACGGTACTCACGATCCACTGCGTGAGCAGATTTCAATAGTTTTCCCGGGGGTTGCCGACGCAATACATAGGTATTTGAAGGCGTTTCCAGCTTAAAGGTGGGATTGGATTGACCGCCGGAAAATTTACTGACTTTCAGTGGCCCGGAAAAACCTTCAACATTTGCGCTGAGGTATTCCTGCAACTTTTCCAGCGGCAAAGCTTCCACTGAGTTACGTGACTCCTTTACGGTTTCAGACATGCTCCTCTCCCTGTGCAGTCTCTGCGGCATAACGGGCAGCCAGGTTACGTCCCAGCTGCATCATATGTACTTGGTCTGGTCCATCGGCTAAACGGATAGTCCGCGCGTAAGCATAGTGGTGGGCCAAGCTATAGTCCTGGCTCAACCCTGCCGCACCGTGAATCTGGATAGCGCGGTCAATCACCTTACAGGCCATTTGCGGTGCAACAATTTTAATCATGGCAATCAGGTCTTTGGCCGCTTTATTGCCAAGTCGATCCATTTGCGCCGCAGCTTTTAAAGTTAGCAAACGTGCCTGCTCAATTTCACAGGCAGATCTGGCAATATCCTCCCGCACTGAGCCCTGCTTGCTCATCGGGCGACCAAACACAATACGATTTTCCGAGCGGCCTGCCATCATTTCCAGGGCGCGCTGGGCCTGGCCAATCAGACGCATACAATGGTGAATTCTGCCCGGTCCCAAACGCCCCTGGGCAATTTCAAAACCACGCCCTTCTCCGAAAATCAGATTAGACGCAGGCACCCGAACATTCTCAAAAATCACTTCCGCATGACCTTCCGGAGCATCGTCGTAGCCAAATACCTGCATGGGCCGAATTATTTTTACCCCAGGGGTATCTGTGGGAACCAGGATTTGCGATTGCTGGCGATGCCGATCCGGATTAGTGGGATCGGTCTTGCCCATCACAATCATGACCTTACAGCGCTTATTCATCAGGCCACTAATATAAAATTTATGACCATTAATCACATATTCATCGCCATCGCGCACGATAGAAGTTTCAATATTCGTAGCATCGGAGGAGGCCACCTTGGGTTCGGTCATGGCGAATGCCGAGCGAATATTGCCCTCCAGCAATGGCCTCAGCCAGGTTTCCCGCTGCACTTCCGATCCGTACTGGGTCAGCACTTCCATATTGCCGGTATCCGGGGCGCTGCAATTAAAAATTTCTGAGGCAAATAAGACCTTGCCCATCTCCTCCGCCAAAGGCGCATATTCCAAGTTTGTAAGGCCGGCACCATAGCGGGAATCGGGTAAGAATAAATTCCACAGCTCAGCCTCACGGGCTTTTTCTTTTAAAGCCTCCATAATAGGGGGCTCGCCCCAGGGGTCATCCTGCAACTGCTGTATATAGGTACTCTCAGCGGGATACACATATTCCTGCATAAAGTTTTTGAGCCGCTCCAACAGGCCCTGCACCTTTTCTGAATATTCAAACTCCATGTCTTTTCACCTTTAATTGTGTTGTAGGTTTTAATTCAGCTGTAAGTCACGGAAGTGTGGCGCTCATCTCTCTCCAAATGAGGCACGTGATTAAAACTGTTCAAGCTGAGCCCCTGCCCTGCGCTAGAGAAAAAACGGGTAGTGCCGGTATTCTGTATCTGCATATTGAGTTTGATCACCGACTCGGGGGGACCGCCCAATACCTGCCGCACCATCATGGCAATAGCCCCACCGGAACTGACCACCAGAGTTTTACTGCCTTTGGGGCTATCGCTGATTAAATCCAAAACTTCACGAATGCGATTTTCGAATGCCTGCCAACTCTCTGCCGGTGCAATTTCCCCTGCAGACCAGGCGAGCATGCCCTGCATTAGAAAGCGGTAAAAGTCGGCACGGGGTGCATTGGGGCCGGGGGTAGCTGCGGGTTTTTTCTCACTGTAGAGGCGAGCTACTTCAAGGAAGTCGAACTCATTCAATTGGGGAACCACCGTCAAGTGGCCCTCTAAGCCGATGCCAAGGCCTGCACAGATACCCTCGGTAGTTTGCCGATGACGGCGCAGGCTGCCGCAGAAAATCCGGTCAAACTTCTGGCCAGTGCCCCGCCAGTATTCCCCCAGCCAGCGGGATTGCTGCCAGCCGATATCGGAGAGATTGTCGTAATCATCGGCGCCGAAGGACGCCTGTCCATGGCGCACCACGATTGATTCGGCCACAGCGAGTTCCTCTTTTTATGGAACTCCAACCCTAGTCCTCTCGTTTGAATCATCAAAGTTTATTATGCGAATATATGATCATTCACACTGGTTATGATTGAGGCACAGATGCAGTTGCAAAAAATGGATATGAACCTGTTCTTGGTTCTGGAGGCCATTTATAACTCGGGCAACCTCACCCGAGCCGCTGAGCAGTTGCATATCACCCAGCCGGCAGTGAGTAATGCCCTGGCACGTCTGCGCCGTACCCTGGACGACCCATTATTTATTCGCAGCCCCTCCGGCATGACTCCCACCCCTCTTACGGAGTCCATCATGCCTAGGGTGCAGCAGGCCCTTTCCCTACTGGGCACCAGCCTGAATGAACACCGCCAATTCAACCCCGCCCTGGCACGCAAAACATTGCGACTATCTATGAACGACATGGCAGAAACCCTACTGCTGCCGCCTCTCTTAGAGCGCCTGGAAAAAGAAGCGCCGGGTGTAACAGTAGAGTCATTTCACGTTCCCAGGGATCAGCTTGCCAAGGAACTGGCCGCCAATACATTGGATTTCGCCCTGGATGTCCCTCTGGCAACAGCGCCCCAACTGCAACAACAGCGCCTGCACCAAGACCGCTATCTCTGTATGTTGCGCAATGAGCATCCCTTGGCTGGGGAGTCGAGCCTGACACTGGAACAGTATTTACAACTGGAACATATCCATGTTTCCAGTAGGCGCACGGGTCCTGGCCTGGCGGATATAGCATTGAACAAACTGGGGCGGCGACGCACCATCAAACTGCGTGTACAACACTACCGAGTTGCGCCTTTAATCGTATTACGCACAGATTTAGCTCTGACCGTGCCAGCGAGTCTGGCCAGTCAGTATTCGGCACGCCTATTTGAACTGCCGTTCCAAATACCCCTAATGGACTGGCATCTGTTGTGGCACAAAAATCTACAAGAAGATCCCGCCAATCGCTGGCTGCGAGAGCAACTTCTGGCGGTTTTGGCTGTATAAGTGAACAGAGGAAAATCCCTTTAAAAACAAGCATTTCAGCCAAATGAGAATGGGACGCAAATAGCTTAATAAAACGTCAGGAATTGATCACTGAATTCGACCGGAAAGGTCACTGTTTCGCGTCAAAGGCTCTTGTTATCCTGCTGGGCAACGATATGCACTTTTTTGCATATATAAATGAACCCCAAAGGTTACAAGAAGAGAATTTTGCCATGTCCCAAGCCTACCCTAATATGCTTGCCCCCCTGGACCTGGGCTTCACCACCCTGAAAAACCGGGTGCTGATGGGCTCCATGCACACCAACCTGGAAGAACACCCCGGTGGCTTTACCCGTTTGGCGGCATTCTACGCTGAGCGCGCCCGCGGTGGCGTTGGCCTGATTGTAACGGGGGGTATCGCGCCCAACGAAGAGAGTGGCGTATTTAAGGGTGCCTCTAAAATGAACACCCCAGAAGAGGCGCAACAGCACCGGGAAGTGACCGAGGCCGTTCATGCCGAAGGCGGCAAAATCTGTATGCAGATCCTGCACACCGGCCGCTACGCTTACAACGAAAACCTGATTGCTCCCTCCCCCATCCAGGCTCCGATCAACCCTTTCACTCCGCGCGAGCTGACCAGTGAGGAAATCGAAGGCCAGATCGATGATTACGTACGCTGCGCCACCCTGGCCCGCGAAGCCGGCTACGACGGCGTAGAGATCATGGGCTCCGAGGGTTACTTTATTAACCAGTTCATCGTAAAGCGCACCAACAAGCGTACCGATAAGTGGGGCGGCAGCTTCGAGAATCGTATCCGCCTGCCGATCGAAGTCGTTCGCCGTGTGCGCGAGGCTGTTGGCGAAGACTTTATTATTATCTACCGCCTGTCCATGCTGGACCTGGTGGAAGATGGCAGTGACTTCGACGAAGTAGTTGCCCTGGGCCAGGCTATCGAAAAAGCCGGCGCCACGATTATCAATACCGGTATCGGCTGGCACGAAGCGCGCGTTCCCACTATCGCCACCAATGTACCACGCGCCGCATTTACCGATATTACCGCCAAGGTGAAACATCACCTGTCTATCCCGGTAGTTGCCAGTAACCGCATCAATGTGCCGGAAGTGGCCGAAGAAGTGCTGGCCTCCGGGCAGGCCGATATGATCTCCATGGCGCGTCCATTCCTGGCAGATTCCGATTTCGTCAACAAGGCCGCAGAGGGCCGCGCCGATGAAATCAATACCTGTATTGGCTGTAACCAGGCCTGCCTGGATCACACCTTCCAGCTGAAGCTCACCTCCTGCCTGGTCAACCCACGCGCTTGTCATGAGACTGAGTTGAACTACCTGCCTACCGAAAACGTGAAAAAAGTTGCTGTTATCGGTGCCGGCCCCGCTGGTTTGGCTGCCTCCACCGTTGCCGCCGAGCGCGGACACCAGGTAACCCTGTTTGAAGGCAGCGACAAAGTCGGTGGCCAGTTTAATATCGCCAAGCAGATTCCCGGCAAGGCAGAATTCCAGGAAACCCTGCGCTACTTCAAACGCCGCCTGGAAGTGACTGGCGTTGAGGTCAAACTCAACACTATCGCTACCGCAGAAGACCTGCAGTCTTTTGACGAAGTGATAATCGCCACCGGTATCGAGCCGCGCACTCCACCGATCCCCGGTATTGTGAGCGACAAGGTGCTGGGTTATCTGGACGTATTGAAGCATAAGAAACCAGTCGGCGAAAAAGTGGCCATTATCGGCGCGGGCGGTATCGGTTTCGACGTAGCGGAATACCTGACTCACGACGGCCCCCACTCCACCGAAGAGGAAGTGGTTGCCAGCGATAAAGAAGAGTTCTTTAGTGAATGGGGTGTGGATATTGAGCTGGAACAGCGCTCTGGCCTGAAACCCCGCGAAGCGGTAAGCACCCCTCGCCAGGTTTATCTGCTACAACGTAAAACCACCAAAGTGGGTGCGGGCCTGGGTAAAACCACTGGCTGGATTCACCGTGGCAGTCTGCAACACCGCAAGGTTGAGATGATTGCCGGTGCTCTTTACGACAAAATTGACGAGCAGGGATTGCATGTTCGCGTAGGCGATGAAGAGCGATTGCTAGAGGTGGATAACATTATTGTCTGCGCTGGCCAGGAACCTGCTCGCAAACTCTATGAAGCACTGCAGGAGCGCGGAGTGAAGACCCACCTAATCGGTGGTGCTGACGAGGCCGCGGAGCTCGACGCCAAGCGCGCCATTGACCAAGGCTCACGCCTCGCCGCAGAGATCTAAAAAAATTCCCCGGCAATATTCTTGTCGGGGATTTTCTCAGGCAAATCAGAACGGGAAATTCCATGCTTAATACTGGATTTCCCGTTTTTTATGCCTCACAGACACCATCTATTTCTATATCTGAAAAACCTCTTTTTAACTATCCAGTGATTTTGGCACTTTCACCTGAAGAGATTGTCTGCTCTTTCTGCACCGGCCACTGTGGGCGGGAGAGGTAAGCTGTTGTGCGATAAAGCGCGAATACGACACCGCAAAGCGCCAGCAACATCCAATAAAGCGTCGGTCCACCCCACCACTCTAAAACCACCCCTCCAGCCAAAGGAGCCAGGGCCCAACCAAGAGCGTAAAAGGAAGAGGCCCCAAAATAGGTACCGCGTAAATGCTCAGGCGCCAACCGATCTATCTGTACACTCATGGTTGGAAAGAGAATCGCTTCAGCCAAACTGAGGACAAAGGTCGCCCCCATCCAGCCCCAAAACCAGTGCACCGGATTGAGGGCAAACCACATTTGTGCCGCGGCCAATATCACCAGCCCGATCATAATTCGCCCATTAATATCCAGCTTGCGCATCAATTGCATAAGTGGAAACTGCAATAACACGATGGTCATTGCGTTCACAAAGATCATACTGGATATCAGCTCAACCAATCGCGGGGCCTCCGCCCGTGTCAGATATTGCACCAGACTGGAATCCATATGGGCATAGATAAACATCGTGAGAATATTGGCAACAATCACCACCATAAACACATGGTCCCTGCGCAATATCGCCAGGGTACTGCCTAAATCGACAGAACCATCACCATTGCTCTTTGAGAGCTGTCCCTTCTCTGTTTTTGCAAATCCCCAAATAAACGCCAGCGCCAAAAGCAGATAACTGAGAGAAGTTAAGCCAAAGGTGGACTGCTGCGCACTAAGCCCCGCCCAGACACCAACAATGGGCCCTAATGCCGCTCCCGCATTAATAAGGAAGTAACGCAGCTGCAGAGCTAACTCACGACTCGCCTGGTTATCCATTAAGTCGCCAATCAATGCGCTGGCTGGCGGTTCCCAAACAGCGCGACCAATTGAGCAAAGAGTCATCGCCAGAATAAATCCCGCTAATGTCTGGGTCACTGCCAACAGCGCAAAAGAACATAAGTTTATTAGCGAACCTAATAGCAGGATATTCCGACGCCCATAGCGATCAGACAAGGCCCCCACAAAAAAGCCCAATAGCGCCGCACCAATTGCTGAGGCACTGAGAATCAAACCAATTTCCGCTGCACCCAACTCAAATTTATTGAAAAGAAGAATGGCCAGAAAAGGCCAAACCATAAAATAAGTGCCACGACTAAAAAAACTGCCTACTAATATTATCCAGACCAGAGGAGGAAATCCCCTGAGGTTCTGCCACCAATTCCAACGCATTGCCTAATACTCCACTTCTATTTCTTCCTTGTTCTCTAAAGGCCCTCTAAGACTCTTTGAGCTCCGCACCTGGTAGTAAGATTCAAACAAAACCAGGGAGGACAACCCTTCGCACAGACTTAACGCCCATGTGCCGCCTTAAAAGTCGACAGGGTAATCAACCGCGAGAACCAATTTTTAATTGGTCGGTTAATAGTTTTCTGACAAAAAACCCGAAAGGGTCGCCTTTCGGGTTTTAGGGATTGGCAAGCGTATAACCTGCAAACTCATTCAACCTGGAGTTAACCCTTTTAAGTTGCTTAAGGGTTAATTGTGAGAACCTTCGGCACTTTGCGTGCCTTCCATTCTTAAGCGCGGTATCCCTAATACTATCCAAGTGGATTAGTTTTGAAAACCTAATTTTCTATATTCATAAAAAATTTATCTGATCAGATTTTTCCTGCAAGATTTCTCTCATTACCAGCAGAATCTGTTCGCATGTCTATACTCCAGCAGGAAAGTCCTCTTTTAGTTACCCAGCAAAGCTATACGAATAATGTAGCCGTCACCCCGATCCACAGAGAATAATAGCGACATGTCCCTATCCAGCATGCTTAGACGAGCACGCCCCATGGTAGAACGGGCACTGCGTGATCTCAGCCCACCCTATACGCTTTTTTTTTCTATCAGTGACGCCAAGCAACGAGCTCAAGTACGGCACACCCATGCTAAGGACTTCCCAAGCGCTTGGCAGACTCTCACTGAAATTACCCACAAGGCAGCTAAAAGCTCCAAAATAGAACCCTGCTGGCTACGGGTAGATTGGGTTACCCGCAGGAGCACAATGACTCTTGCCGGTTTACATGAACTTCTCCAGGACACCAAGCGCTCCTACTTCCGCTACGGCCTTGCATTGGATGTCGATTGCAAATTTGCTTTTCTCGAACAAGAGCTTAACGGGAATGCCATGCTACATGGCGGCGATAAAATCGAGCATGGATTCCTCAATGAAAAGAATTTTACTTCATACTTCAAGAAACGTTTTAACCAGCAAGAAGATCTGGATTTCTCCGATGAACGAAGCATTGTACTTCTGACCACTGCAGGGCTTTTTTGTGAAAAAGAACTGGAGCCTTTGTGCCTATATGAATCGGGATTGAATACTGGACGCCGGGTTATTGAAGAGCTGGATAGCCAGAATGTTACAAAGATTATTGAAAGTAGCAGCCATTATCTAGCTAGTCAGGTAAAGCCCAGTGGGCATTTTCACTATGGATGGTATGCCTGTTTCGATCAAGAGATCATCAATAACAAAAACTTATGCAACGCAAGTAGCATCTGCGCGATGGTTGAGGCCTGGGAAGTCACCAAAGAGTATTCTCTATTGGAAGCCATAGAGGAGGCATTGAAATATCTTACCTCTAAATTAATCCAAATAACTTTCCCAAACACAAGTGAAGCCGCTGCCTTTTGGGTAGAACAGCATAGTGAAATCAACCTAGCAAGTAACGCGGCAAGCCTATTAGCCCTGGTTAAATATTCTGAGGCTTTTCAGTGTAGGACTTATGCAGACCTGATGGAGCAATTAGCCAGAGGCATAGAATTTATACAAAACCTGGACACTGGGCAGCTTCCCCTTGTTCTGGAGTTTTCTTCTTTCACCATTAAACAACAGCCGGCCTCGAATAACCCTCTGGGTAAAGCGGCTTTCGCATTAATATGCCTTTATGGCTGGGATAAGAATCCGCGCTGGTTAACACTGGTAGAGAAAAGCTTGGATCATTTTATAGCGACTGAGCACTGGCGCACTCACGATCACTGGGTGAGCCACTGTGTAAATCTGCTCACGATTTATAGGCCGAAGGAGAAATACTATCAGTTCGGTATCCGTAACTTTGTCAGTATTCTGGACTTTGTCGAGAAGCATATAACTGCATCCCCAAGGTTACTCGAGTTAATGGTGGCTGCGGCAAAGATGATCTCGGATCTAACCACTCAAGAGGCATATCAATATCTACTGGACCAAATTGATCTTGAACACTTTTATCGTGCATTACATGGTAGGGCCAATCACCTATTAAACGGCTATTTTTGGCCTGAGATTGCCATGTTCTTTAAGAATCCGACGAGAGTCACTGGCAGTTTTTTTACTCGTCATGAAAACTTCAGGGTCAGATTAGACGAAGTGAGTCATTGTCTTTCTAGCTTGATCGCCTATAGGAAATATCTTTTATCCCAAGCACCTAAAAAAACAGGGGCAACCGCCAATCTATACCAATCCAAAATCATTACTGATGGGCAAGCCACCGCGCCCCCTATCGTTCAAGATCAGCCAGTGATTGCCTGGGGCGGTGATGTAAATCTGGGGCGCAGACAACACTACCGTACAGCCCAGCTGGGCATTGAACAGGTTCTGGGGCATGTCCCAGCAATGAATAATGCCGATCTCAGCGTTATCAACCTGGAGTGCGTGATCGCCACTAGCGGTGAGCAGGGTATTCCAAAGGGAGAGGCCTCCCCATATTATTACCGCGCTAGACCAGAGATGCTGTCCATACTCATTAATGCAGGAATAGACATAGCCTGTACTGCCAACAATCACAGTGGCGATTATGGGCCTGCCGCATTAATGGAACAGGGGCAGTGGCTTGATTACACAGGGATTGGACATTCAGGTTCCGGCAGGAATCTAGAGGAGGCACTCAGCCCTGTAATCAGACCTGCTGGAAATATCAATGTAGCGATATTCTCTCTTGATGCCACCCAGCCTCGTTATGCTGCCGGCCCCACGCATCCTGGTTGTGCTCACCTCCCCCTATCAGTACCAGAGCTATGGTACGACACTCTGCGGCCCCTTATTACTGCAGCTCGCAAGAAAGCCCAGGTGGTTCTGGTAGCCGTGCACTGGGAAGCCAACCACAAGGCTCACCCCTGTCCGCAGCAAGTCATCGCAGCCCACAAAATTATAGAGGCTGGCGCAGATGGTATTCTGGGCTCTGGCAGTCACAATCTACAAGGTATAGAACTCTATCAACAGCGCCCTATTATCCACGGTGTCGGGGACTTACTCTTTGATTGTATCCGTGAAAGCGTGTCCGATAGTGGCGTTTTTCGCCTGCACCTAAGTACCAGTGGCATTGAGCAAATCACATTTGCTCCTGTTGAAGCTGGTTTTGGCTACTCAAAGCAGTTATATGGTGAAGCTGCTAAAGCACACTGTAAAAGGTTTTCCCAAATTTGTTTGTCACTGGGAACTCAACTCCATTTATGTGAAGACGGCACAGCCAATCTAAAGCTTACTCCGCCCTCACGCTTGGCAAGAAAACTCTCTATTAGTAGCAAAACTACTTATCGGCAAGAAAAGATATTGGCAAAACGCCCAATAAACCCCCAATGGCAGGTTCCTTCGGTACCTGTTGATACCCAAATCCCCCCCCAAAAAATTGGCCCTCTAGTGCTACTGGGGGTTAAATTAACTCCTAGAGAGCTAATATCCCGACAGATGCTATGGGTGGAGTCCTATTGGAAAATCGAAAGTAAACTCTCTGAGGACTTCAGACTGGACTTCCGCGCTGTACCAACTTTGAAGAGTTCCATGCCCTGCTGGGGAACCTCTATGGACCACGACCCCTGTGACTGGCAGCTCCCCACTAGCCACTGGGAACCCAACACGATTTACCGTGATTTTTTTGGGCTTAGAGCACCTGAAAGCAGAGACCTTAGCAATGCGGAGCTACATCTATATGTCGGTTTGATTTCCAATAAAACTAAAATCAAGCCAATACCTATTCCAGGAGTAATGAGCAAACTAAGCCTCACTCCGCAACGTGAATACCAAAAGAGCAAAATTCCAGTTTATAGAAACAAGTTTCCAGACATTATTTATGATCATCTACCTGGGCAAACTTGGAATGCAGAACAGCTGGCCGCTATCTCTGGAGGCACCTGGCTGGAACCTCCCCCTAAAGATAAAGAGTGGTTCGTAAGCAGTGTAGTTTCAGATAGTGGACTTATTAAAGCATCATCAGAGCCAGTTCTCTTCGTTGCACATACAAACTTGGATCGCTCCTACCATGCGCCGATTCCGAAGGTCTCAGCAAAATTCTGGGATTCTCACAAAAAACTACCATCGTTTGCTGACCGAATTGCCGGAGCTATAGTCTCACGCCCTATCCCCGGACTGCCTAAAGGACTGCCAGTGTTAAAGGTGGATGACCCTCTTAAGACGATCATAGAGCTAGGTTTTGCAGCCCGCGAGCGTTTCGATGGTGAAGTCATTGCTATTACTGGAACATCAGAGAGGCTTCCTATACGAAACATGATCACACATACACTTGGTCCAAAGGATAAAGTCCTAACCAATTCTGGTGCAGACAACTCATGCATAGCAGCCCCATGTGTGTTAGCCAGTCTAAATAAGGATCATGAAGCTGCGATTATTGAAGTTACGCAAAGTGCCCTCAGTATGAAGCCTGGGCCAATTACACATCGTATTAAACCGACAATATCTTTAATTACTGAAATTGATTTACCGTCCACTAACCAAACGGCAACTTCAGTAGCCGACATGGCCAAATTGTGTTCCCGGATCTTTGAAGGTTTAACCGCTCCTGCTATTGCAATAGTTGGAGAACACCTTCAATGCTTTGACTATATATTCAAAAAGGCTAAGAAACACGCTCGAAGAGTTATTCTATTTGGGGAAAGCACTAATGCCGAAGTCCGTATCAATAAAACATGCGCAAACGACAATGATGACTCGGTTTCCCTACAGTTACCAAATCGAGAATTAGAGATAAGTTTACCAAACTCAAGTAACGAAGTTTTATATCGCATAGCAGCAGTAATTAGTATTATCTATGCAATGAATGGCAATATTGAAGAGGCAGTTTCTAAACTTCAAAAAATCAATTTGAATGCGAAGCCCAAGCAACAAGCAACCATCTCTCCACCACAATATATCAACTGGATATGATCACTAAACACACAAACTAAGTTACAGTGGTCATCATTAAGGGAACGCATGAAGATCTTCAATCTCATAAGAATAACAAGCGACTAAAAAGTGGGACAAATTATCTCAAACGAGGTTTTTTTCTCATAAACGTTATAAATAGTGAAGTCAGCGTTTTCAAAGACAAGAAATTTGAAAATATGAATTTTTTATGAATGTAACATGACCAATCAGCTTGCAACATAAAATTCATGAAATCCCCAACCACTTCTTAAGGCCATCGCTTAATACCCGACCAGCAGTGTACTCCCCCATGACTAATCATCCTTCAAAACCCTAATCTAAACAAACCTCAGACTAATAGACAGCTAATACCCCACCGCCAGCAATCCGCTGACTAAATTATAATTCACTTCATTAAAATTACACTCAGGGTAGAAGTATGCACTCCCCAACAGCGCCTTTTTGTAAATATGATTTCAGTTGAGCCTGTAACAGTCATGCAACCATTCACACTGAAAAAACAAATCTGAGATTTCGCTTTAGAGATAGGGGCGCCAGAAATGACTAAGGATCCAGATATTGGCAAACACTTAAATAAAAATATGACGCCAATAATTGAAACTAGCTCTGGCCCCATCATCGGTAAAAGTGATTTGAAATTGGGGATCCATAAGTTTCTTGGGATACCTTATGCCCGCCCCCCCGTAGGAGAACTACGCTGGAGTCCTCCTGAAGAGCTCCTCCCCTGGACAACTCCATATCATGCAGAAGAATTCGGCATGCCGGCTGCGCAAAACCCATCCACATTAATGGAAGTCCGAGGACGAGATGGCGAAATTCCTGAGCGGGAGGAATGTTTACATCTCAACATTTTTTCTCCCCCAGTCAATCCCTCACAGAAGCTTCCAGTTATGTTCTGGATTCATGGGGGATCTTTCTATATGGGCTCTGGCTGTCAACCTATTTACAATGGTAGTTACTTAGCTGCCAGTGGCAGGGCCATCATCATTACATTCAACTATCGACTAGGCTCTTTTGGGTTTTTACGCCTCAAGGACATCAGCGAGATTCCCTCTACCGGTAATGAGGGCATTCTGGATCAAATTGCCGCACTTAAGTGGGTAAAGAATAACATCTCCGTATTTGGTGGAGACCCAGACAATATTACACTTTTTGGCGAGTCTGCAGGCGCTATGAGTATCGCCTCTATTTTGAATATTTCTGAATGTCAAGGATTATATGCCCGTGCCATTGTGCAAAGCGGCCACCCCAGAGCCCTTCACTCTATCGAGCAGGCAAACCAGATGGCAGAAGCCTTTACTTTTCATCTCAGGAAAATAAGTAAAGGAAAATCACTTTATCACTATACAGCAAAAGAACTTTTACAAGCACAGAAAAAAATTCTAGAAGCTACACAGCTACATCAAAAATGGGGAAAACTTCCGTTTAAACCCGTTATTGATAATAAACTTATAGAAGATACAAAACTTAGTAGAAAACCAACAGAAAAAGGCCTCCCACTCCTTTTAGGAAGCAATCTAGAAGAATGGAATTTGTTTAGTGCATCCAATCCGGAAATATATACACTTACTTATCAAAAGATTTGTAAACACCTAGAGTGGTTAATTCCTGAAGATAAGCTAAAACCCATTATCAATTATTATTATCAACAAGCCTCTATAACTAAAGATAATCATTGGCCAATATGGAGTAAAACCTGGAATCTAATGCTTACAGATATGGTATTTACCCTCCCAGGCCTCAGGCATCTCAATGGATATCCCGGTAATTGTTTTCACTACCATTTCACACAACCCCTTGCCTCTCAACCTCTGTTAGGGGCTTGTCATGCAGTAGAGCTCGGCTATGTATTTGGAACCCATGGCGAAGATTCTCTTAAGATGCTGTACGGTGGAGAAACCGAGGCCCATCTGCTCAGCGCCTCTATTCAGGGATCCTGGCTTAGCTTTGCTGAAATAGGTACTCCTGGAGGGGATTGGGCTGTCTATTCAGGCACCAACAGTAAGCGATTAGGCCAAAATTCAACCTCTAGAGAATTTAATGCCACGGATTTACTCAACTTATGGCAAGATATTCCCAATGAAGCCTTAAATAAATACCTATAAAATCAAAAGCATGATAAAAATTCTACTTGCCCGTCATGGTGAGGCCGAAAAAGGTCCCCTAATACCTGACCCAACTCTCACCACCTTGGGACATAAACAAGCCTCAACTTTAGCTCAAAGTTTCACTGAAAATACGGATCTTAATATAGTTAGTAGTCCCAAACTTCGCGCACAGCAAACTGCACAACCTTTAGCAGAGAAGTGGAGGAAAATCGTTACTTTAGAAAACAGAGTCAGCGAAATCCCTACACCCAAAGGGGTCACACTACAGCAACGCTTACCTTGGCTACGTTCTTTATTAGATCAGAATTGGGACCCCAACAATACACAACAAAAGAAGTGGCGTGACGGAATCATTCACTATCTTTTAAGTGTTCAAGAAGACACTATAGTATTTTGCCATTTTATGGTAATCAATTCTGTAGTAGCACATGTTCTAGATAACTCTAATATTCAGCAATTCCGTCCTGACTATACATCCATTACCGAACTAAAACTACTCAACGAAAAACTTAACTTAGTTAGCCTTGGCAGCGAGCGGATAAGACCAATATTATAAAGAAATTTAGAGTGCTTCACGCTCAAGTCAAAAATGGGGCAATTTATCGCCCCATTTAACGAACTTGACAACTGAGCTTTAGTTTATACTTTTACTCACCACCTCAAAAACATCCTTAGATAACCCACCAGAATCAAGAATACCCTGAAGAGCCTCTCTCATTTTACCCGAAAGATCATCACTGTATTTTTGCCAGCGTGTAATCGGCACAACAAGCCGTGCTGCTATCTGTGGATTAATTTTATCTAGCATAACGACCTGCTCAGCAATAAAGAAGAAGCCGCTACCATCTTCCTTATGAAACTGCTTAAAGTTTCGATTAGCAAAGCCACCGAGTACCGCTCGAACTTTATTTGGATTTTTAATCTCAAAGGAGGGATGCTTTATTAAATTTTTGATATTGGCAAGAGTCCCGTTTCGGGCACTGCTACTTTGCAGCCCTAACCAAAGCTCCACAACTTGAGTATCATCTTTCCAGCGCTGATAGAATTCTTGTATTGCCGAATCAACCTTCGGAGCACTTCCGTAGTTAATCAATGCACTAAGTGCTGCGGCGCTATCAGTCATATTCCCAGCTGTCTCAAACTGCTTTTGTACAATATTTAACGCATCATCTTTTTCTGTAGCTGCAAGATAAGATAAGCAAGTATTTTTCAAGCTTCGCTCAGCAATATCTTTTGCATTGGGACTATAGGGTTTCTGGTGATCCAACGCTGTATATCTTTGTAACAGCTCAGGAGCCAATGCCGTTGCCAAAGTTTTTAATGCGAAGTCTCGCGCTACAACTATCGCTTCAGCATCAATAAGATCATTCATCTCTGCAACGGATTGCTCACTTGGCAATCGTAGTATTTCTGCCACTAAGGCGGGATCTAGTGTGCTATCTTTTAGCACATCCCGGTATGCCTCTATCAGTTCAGGCTGTAACTGCAGTGCCTCTCCACTACGATAGTCTTGCTGTAGTTGTGTAAGGGCCATAAATGCAAGACGCTGCGATGCATCCCAACGGTTAAACGTATCTGAATCATTACGCATCAGGAAAATCAACTGTTTCCCGGTATAGGGGTAACGAACCTTGACAGGCGCAGAAAAATCACGCAGAAGTGATGGCAGGGGTTTTTCCCGAAATCCACTAAACTCAAAGAGTTGCTCAGGCTGAGTAACCTCTAGAACTTCCTCAATGTCCCCTTCATTGTTGAGAATAGAGTTATTTCCATCCACATCCAGCAAACCAATTTTAATCGGGATATGAAGTGGTAGACTTTTATCCTGGTTCGCCCTAGCTGGGCAAGACTGAGAAACTTTAAGGCTATATCTGCCCGTTGCTTGATCAAAGCTGTCTGTAACCTCTAAGATTGGAGTTCCAGCTTGGCTATACCAATGTCGAAACTGGGTGAGGTTTACCTGATTAGCATCTTCCATCGACAGGATAAAATCTTCACAGGTTGCTGCACTTCCATCATGTCGTTCAAAATAGAGATCGCTACCTTTGCGAAACTTCTCCTTCCCCAATAGGGTGTGCAACATCCGGACTACTTCCGCACCTTTTTCATATACTGTTAATGTATAGAAATTGGAAATCTCTATGTAAGAATCTGGTCTTATTGGGTGAGACATGGGGCCCGCGTCTTCAGCAAACTGGTTGGTTCGTAATAGTGAAACATCTTCTATACGCTTAACAGCCCGAGAATTCATATCAGCAGAAAATTCGGCATCACGAAACACCGTAAAACCTTCTTTTAAACTGAGCTGAAACCAATCCCGGCATGTAACTCTATTTCCCGACCAGTTATGAAAGTACTCATGCCCAACGATAGATTCTATTCTCTGGAAGGCAGAATCGGTTGCTGTCTCAGGACTCGCCAGCACACAAGCTGAATTGAAGATATTTAGCCCTTTATTTTCCATGGCCCCCATATTGAAATGATCTACCGCCACGATCATAAAAATATCTAGATCATATTCTCTGCCATATACTTCCTCATCCCAACTCATAGCCTTTTTCAGGGAGCGCATGGCATGCTCGCATTTACCGATGTTTTTTGCTTCAGTAAAAATTTGCAGTTTTACTTCACGCCCGCTACTAGTAGTAAAAGTATCCTCTACATTTTCCAAATCCCCTGCCACCAAAGCAAATAGATAAGATGGTTTCGCAAAAGGATCCTCCCAGGTCGCAAAATGACGACCATCCTCACAATCGCCAAAATCAATCTGATTACCATTGGATAGCAATACAGGATGATCTTTTGGCGCAACGATAGTAGTGGTGAATTTCGACATCACATCCGGACGATCGGGGTAAAAAGTTATCTTTCTAAACCCTTCTGCCTCACATTGTGTGCAATACATACCATTTGATAGATACAAACCTTCTAAAGAAGTATTATCTTCAGGATTAATTCTATTATGGATTTCCAATATGAATTCAGGCTTATCCACCAATATAGACAATCCCTGGAGGGTTTCTTGATATGAGACCTTGGGAAGAATTGAACCATCAATTGCAATAGATAACAGCTCTAAATCGACGCCATCCAGAAGTAAAGGCGGCAAACCTTGACCCGCCTTGGGGTTCCTACGGATTTTTAGCTGTGACTTTACCAGAGTCGCCTTGGGCTCCAATTCAAAATGAAGATCTGTGCTATCTACCAGATAATCTGGTACTTGATAATCTTTGAGGTAAATAGTCTTCGGCTGAGCGTCTTGCATTTTTTAAATATCCTCATTCAATTCGCCCCCATGGAAGATTAATTCCGTGTAAATTGGGCTCGTATATGCCAACACAGGCTAAAGAAAACATAAATAGATAATACCTCTTCTAATCTTGAATATCTTTAAGATCCATCCCCCGTTTACCAATCACAAATTAGGCTCATTTTGCACAGCTCAAGCAACGTTTCCTAAACAGATTCAATACCCACCCAGAATCATCGCCGTGTTTATCCCTCTAGCGGATGGTCAATTTTTTAGCTATGTAAGCCTCTCTCCACCAATCACCGACTAAAAATCTTATATTTTTAGTTTGATAAGAATGGGGTTCTTGGACTGTTTGTTGGTCCATTGACAGAGGCAGTGGTTTAGTAGGGGTAAACTGATCATCTTCTAATCAATGAAAACTTCTAGTTACCCGCCCGCCACTCCTGTGGCAGATTTCAGCCTGAACAGCAACTCTAACCACGTGCGGACTGCCCCCTATCGTACGTGAGAACCCTCACAACAAAAGCAATTATAAGACTCCTGCTGATAGCTTAAAACTATTTAACATGCACCTTAATCACTGAGTGAGCCTACAAAAGATTCCAGGTGTTGCAGGTCAAGATACCCCTCTCTCATGATGTATCTGCATTGCTATCAAAGCCCAATACAGCCTTAATACTTCATTCGAATGGGACTGCATGGCTAAGCCTGTTGCTTTCTGGCTTTTACCCCCAAAGCCGGAGAATAATAACAGATGCAATGACACCTAAAACTGCTGCAGGACAGAGTGGCTTACACCTTATGACCCAATATTCATTTCTCATTTTGGTGGGCAAGTGAACCATCTTTATAGTCAATAATCTAATTCTCACAAAGTATTATCCTGACAGTCTGATAAGATATCTTGTTACAGATCTGCAAAAGACGCTATTAACCCGTTACATGACTGCTACAGTTTTTAGCGATTATACGAAATCACCTCCACTCTATAAGTTAAGAGTTTTAAAGTGCGAAAACCCCGTATTCTTATCATTGTGACTACAGTACTCTTAGCTACCTTTCTAGTTGGTAGTTGGTGGAAAAAAGATATTGTTGTCTCTCAGATGATCAACCTATTTGCAGGCGAAGTTGTTATTCAGCAATTATCCGGATTGAAATTAGGCATCAAGGAAGCTTCTATCGAACAAGTCCGCCTTCAGTCCAACCGAAAAAATAGCCTTATCCTGAACAAGGTTAAAATACTCTATCCTTTTCATATTATTTTTGATCGGGATAATACCCAAAAGATTGAGCTATCAATTGGCAAACTCACATACTCTGAAATAAAAAACTCTACATCAAGCAAACCTAACAAAACTGAAAAGATACCCTCTAAAGAAAACACTCTCACCTTAAGTAATTTAACTCAGAATATAATAAGCTTTATACCCGGATCAGTATTCGTAAGAGAAATTGAATTTGGTGGTGATTTGAAGGCTGGCCCGCTGAAAATTAACCGGCATAATACAGAGATCCATATACAAACACCTTTCAGCTCAGTCAAAACCGGAAATCACGAACTTTCACTAAAAGCCAATTTGACTTCAAGCGACATTACTACAGTTACAGAAATAAGCTCTGACTTAATTAAAGAACCTTCTCGACTGGAAATAGATATATCCAAAACCCATAAAAATCAATGGAAACTAGATGCGAGTGCATCATCAAACCTAAATTCCATTGAGTCGATTCTAAACATCTCTGAAGTATTGGCCGAAACCCCTGTAGATGGAATGAGAGCCAGTGGGAGTATACTGATTAATGCTCGCGCCTTCATTCCAGACGAAATCTTATCCAAGGCAAACTATCAGGATATTCTATTTAAAGTTGAGAGTGATAACCTGGGATTGATCTTACCCATTGAATCTTCCAATAAAAAGATACAAGCTCACTTGTCAACTAAGTCCCCCATAGAACTCAAACTAAAGACTCTAAATCCTATTCAGTTAGAGTCCGTCACTGGTTCTGGCTCAATTGAGGTTTCAACACTAAAAGATTCAGGCAGCAAAAATCTTTTGGCAAATCTTAGGTTCGAATATAGCGATCTAACACCCAACCCTAAGTTCCAATTGAAGGGCTCTGTCGATCTGGCTGGCGCAGAACCACTAATCAAGCCCCTTTTGACTAAGAATTACTTTCCTTCACTCGAAATTACCAATCCCAAAGGATATCTCATTTTTCAAAGTGAGGCTCACTTAAATTTTACCGAAACATCGTCTATAAATAAAAACTGGCTTGAGCAAATTCGTCTAACTATCTTACCAAAAAGCAATTTACTGTTTGATGCAGAAATAACCGGTCTGAAAGAAGAGTCTCCCTTACTCACCAGCGGGTTAAATCATAATCATATTCAAGCCGAAGTTAAGAAGAACATTCATATTACCGGGAGCCCCTCGGAATCCAACTCCTTCAACTTACAAATTCACGATGGATTAATTGTCACTCAGCTAAAAGCCAAAAACACCCCTAATTCAGCCTCTTCAAAAATTGAACACATTCAGTGCAACATCAAAAATTTTACCGAGTGCAGGTTTAAGTTCGAGGCCAAATCTCCTGTAATAATTGATATGCCCGCGGGTGTTGTTCTCAGAAAAGTGGATATTTCATCTACCATTCACTTCCAGGAAGATGGCAACATTCAGAATTTAAAATTGGAACAAGTTAAAGCCTCACTTGGAGAGCTGAAAGCTAAAGAATTCAAGATTAGGGAAGCGGAACTTATAGCACCTAAAGTCAACTGTGAAATTTTATCAGGTATCAAAAGTTGCATTATTGAAAAATCAAGCAACCATTTTAGCAATCTCTCCAGTGAGCATGCGACTTTATCTGGAACACTAGATCTGAATAATATAAAAGTAATATCTTCAAGAGATAGCACACAGTTCAGCAGTGACTTTAGTAGTAACAGACTTAAGGTCGTTACCCCTGAAAATTATACCCTTGAGACTTCTCTTACTGGCTCTCTCTCCCTGGACGGGAGTAAGCTTGAGGGACAAAGCCAAGTTAAGGCCGGTAATTTACAACTCACATCAAGTTTGCATCATGATATCGAGTTAGCAGTTGGCGCTTTTCAATTTTCACTGCCATATGTTGAGTTCAATTCCGCAGCACCCCTCAGTAAGGTTTTCCAAGGCTTACCTTTAGATATCGTTTCTGGGGGTCTTTCTGCCAATGGCGCTATATCATGGCCTCGCCAATCAACTGATACTATCGACATAAGTTTAACTAATATCGCTGCGATCTACGATAGTAGCTTCGCTGCAGGAGTTAATGGGAATGTTCTGGTGGAAACTCATAGAGGAAAATGGTTTACATCTAAACCACAACCTCTGACTATAGAATCCATCAACGCAGGATTACCTCTAAATAATTTGTCCTTTTCTCTGTCTGTAAATAAAACACAAGATCTTATCCTAAACGATTTTTCTGCAGAGTTTCTTGATGGAAAACTGTCTTCCGAAGCTTTGTATTGGAATCTGGATAATATAGAGCGCAACAGTACCTTGTACGCAGAGCATGTATCTCTTGAAAAGCTAGCTCAAGAAACCGAATCGGAAAGTTTCAAGGCCAAAGGACGTCTAAACTTAACCATACCTATTACCACAGGCCCCCAAGGGATTACCGTTAAAAATGGTCATTTAGAAGCAGTCGAGCCTGGCGGAGAGCTAAGATATTATGGTGCATTTTCTCAGCAGATGCTCAAGGGCAATCCCCAACTGAAACTGATCTCAAATGCCCTTGAAGACTATGACTTCCGCACCCTGGAAGGCAATTTGCAATATCCTCCCAGTGGAGACCTATTACTCAACTTAAAACTTGTCGGCCGTAGTGAATCGATGGATTCAGAAAGAGACCTGATTATTAACCTCAACCTTGAGAATAATATTCCTGCAATGTTGCGCTCGTTACAGGCCAGCCGTGACCTGACAACTGCGTTAGAAAAGCAACTGGACCAATAGGTTGCTAGTACAGTAGGCTCTCCCCACTAGTGCATAAGGTCGACTAATTCAGAGCGGGTTAAGGTAGAGCCATTACAATTGCCAAATGTGGTCACTCCCGACGCAGTTGGCGAACCTGGCCTGATTTTTGACGTAACTGCTGAAGATGCAACAAATAAAAGGCGCCTAAGTGGCACCATAAGGAGTATCAGATGAGGGCCAGCCGGCTGATTCTTTTAGGAGTACTGTACACTTTGATTGCTATAGGTTGCACACCTACTGTAGCAGTGAAGGCCCCCAGCGAGCCAATTACTGTAAACCTGAATGTTAAGATTGAACATGAAATCCGGGTCAAAGTGGACAAGGATCTTGAAAACCTGTTTGACGACAAGGAAGGCATTTTCTGAGGAGATAGAATATGAGTATGGTAAAGAAAGCTCTATTAGTTCTGGGCTTGATAATGGCGTTACCCGCAATGGCGATTTCCTTAGAAGAGGCCAAAAAGCAAGGGTTAGTGGGAGAAGCAAACAGTGGCTATATCGCTATTGTGGACGCCAGTTCGCCTGAACTGGAGAAGCTGGTAAAAAAAATAAATGCGGAACGTAAGCAGGCCTATACCGAGATAGCCAAAAGCCACAATGTCGATATTGCCCAAGTTGCGGCACGTGCTGCCGAGAAACTAGAGGCCCGCCTATCCCGTGGGGAGTACTACCAGGACAACCTTGGTCGCTGGGTGAGAAAATAAGCGCTCTTGGATTAGAAAAACGGAAACTGTGACGTATTACATCGCTATCACAGTTAGTTTGAGGAAGCCCCACGAAACACACCTTTCATGGGGCCTCCCTATTTAGGGGCCAAAATTAGAGATTTCCAAACAGGGATTGCCCGTCAAGTCCCTGCTTTTCCATCACTTCCCTTAAACGTTTCAGTGCATCAACTTGGATTTGGCGAACCCGTTCACGAGTGAGACCAATCTCACGCCCAACTTCTTCTAGGGTGCTCGCCTCAAATCCACGTAATCCGAAGCGCCTGGAAACAACTTCACACTGCTTGTCGGGAAGCTCACCAAGCCAGCGATTAATGCTATCGAAAAGGTCGCTATCCTGAAGGAGTTCTGCCGGATCAGACTCCTGCTGGTCGGGTATAGTATCAACCAACGTCTTCTCGGAAGAAGGGCCTATAGGGGTATCTACGGAGGTGACTCTCTCATTGAGCCCCAGCATCCGTTCGACGTCCTCTACAGGCTTCTCTAACAAGTTAGCAATCTCTTCTGCAGATGGCTCGTGATCCAGCTTCTGTGCAAGCTCACGAGATGCTCGAAGATACACATTTAACTCTTTTACTACATGGATTGGCAGGCGAATAGTGCGAGTCTGATTCATAATGGCTCGTTCTATTGTCTGACGTATCCACCAAGTAGCATAAGTAGAAAAGCGGAAACCTCGCTCCGGATCAAACTTCTCAACAGCACGAATTAACCCCAAGTTGCCCTCTTCGATTAGGTCTAACAATGCGAGGCCACGACTAACGTAGCGACGGGCGATTTTTACAACAAGGCGTAGGTTACTCTCGATCATACGCTTTCTTGATGCAGCATCACCACGCAAGGCCTTGCGTGCGTAATAAACCTCTTCTTCAGCGGTCAGTAGGGGGGAAAAGCCTATTTCATTGAGATAGAGCTGGGTGGCATCCAGGTTCTTCTGTAAATGGCCATCGCCATCCAACCTGCTAACCCGACTCTTCTCTGTGGGGGAGGAAACGGAGTTATTTTTTGCCGCATTTCTCCGCGTACGGCCACTACTTTTACCTTTTTCGGAATTTAGTTTCTGCTCATCATTCTCTACCGCCAACTCAGGAGGAAAGTCTTCTGCCTGGCCAGTCATGGACTGGTCTTGCCGTTGTGCTTCCATTTCCCCTGCTCCTTGTACTTTGCCAATATCAACCGCATAGCATGAGACCAGAATCGGTCTAAAAAACGACCAATCAAGTACACATGTGCGACAGCCACAGAATCGGCTTGACCATTTGGTCGCCACGATTGCTGTGACCACCCCAAGTGGTATTAGTTAAAAGTCCATTTTTATTTGCAGAGCTTTAGAGCACTCTCCCGACTTAAGGCAGATACGCGAGAGGGTCCACTGGCTGACCGTTTTTTCGTATTTCAAAGTGGAGCATGTCGCGGTTGGTACCACTCGAACCCAGTTCCGCTATCCGTTGTCCAGCTTTGACCTTACTACCCTCTTTCACCAACAGTCGGTGATTGTGGGCATAAGCACTCAAGTAAACATCGCTGTGCTTAACGATCAGCAGTTTTCCATACCCTCTTAATGCACTGCCAGCGTAGATAACAGTGCCATCAGCTGCTGCCGATACAGATTCTCCCTTTTCACCGGCGATATCAACACCCTTCCGCAAGGGGTCTCCAGAGCGGAACTTGCTGATGACTTGTCCACGGACAGGCCAACGCCAGTGAATCGTCCCTGTTCGCTTACTTTGAGGCTTCTGGCGCGTAGAGCTTCTCGTTAAAGATTTTTTATTCTTGTCGGGAATAGCTTTTTTTGTGGACACAGGCTTAGCCACAGTTTTTTTTCTGGCTACAGGCGAGCTTGAGGCGACTTGACGCGGCACTTTACCATTCAACTGTAAGCGTTGGCCGGGATAAATATTATAGGGAGGCTTAATGCCATTGATAGCCGCCAGCTTGCGGAAATCCTGACCGTAACGCCAGGCAATAGAATACAGGGTATCCCCGCGGCTCACAGTATGATGGTTGAGACGGATACTTGGAGGCTGATTTAGGGAACTACTAGGTGCTCTGTGGCCAGCACAGGAAACCAGGGCCATAGCCACAACACCGATGCCTAATATTTTTAACATCAAAGTCAAAAAATGACCAATATTAGGCTTATTGTTCCGCCAAAAATGGGCCTCAACTTGTCGTAAAAGATGACATTCCATTATTCTCTTTTTACATCAGACCACGGCATTTATGGAAAAAGTGTCTAAAGAAAAGCTCTAAAAATCATTGGAAAAGCTTCATAAAAAGCTGCCATACCGAGATATTCCAGATCTTATTGCGGTGTGGCGTAGGATTTACCTCGATGCCCTCCTCCGAAATAGTCCACCGCGAGAACCAGTACTGCAGCAACCAAAGCGGCAATAATCGCAGGCCCCAGATTCGCATTCTCACCTGTCTGGGCCATAAAGTTCGACGGGGATGTATTGGTGAGTAATGGCGCAAGCTTACTAGAAACAGTTTCGGCGCCATTGATTGGTAGCTTCCAGGGCCAAATTATTTTCAGGCTACCTAATAAGATCCCTGCAAGAAAAGCCAATGTGCGAGCGACATATTTGTGCATCAACCAGGAAAGTAATCGGCTAAAAAGCATTAACCCCAGAGCGGCCCCAACCGCAAAGTACAATAAATTCGACAATTGCAGCTCATGTACTGCAGTGAGCACCTTGGGATAAATCCCAATCATAAGCAGGATAAAGGCACCTGAAATTCCAGGCAAAGCCATGGCACAAATTGCCAATGCTCCAGATAAAAATAAAGTTAGTGGCGTGGCTGGGATATCCCCAGGACGAAGCTCACTGACAACAACTGCCAGCGCGATGCCTAGAAGGAGAAAGATCGCTGTCGAAAGAGACCACCTGGGGATATTGCGGAGAATAGGCAAAGTAGAAGCCAGCACTAGGCCGAAAAAGAAAGACCAGACGAGAATAGGATATTGCTCCAAAAGGCCACTAATAATCCTCGCCAGGCTGAAGATACTGATCAACACCCCTAGAAACAGGGATAACAGGAAGCTGCCATTGATGTGCTTCCACGCCGCTGATAGCCCTTCCTCCCGCATTATCGTAATACAGTGAGGTCCTATCCGGCTCAAAGAGTCGAGTAACTCCTGGTAGATCCCTGTAATAAAAGCAATGGTCCCCCCGGAAACCCCCGGAACAACATCTGCAGCACCCATTCCCATACCACGCAGCACTACACCCGGGTACCGGCTCTTAAAGAGCTCTCTAAATTTCATCGAACCACACCACTAAGCAGCGGCACAAACCGCACTGCTTCTAGCTTTTCCACATCGAACTGATCGGTATCCTGGCGACGAGAGATCATCATCAGGTGCTGTTGCTCCGAACCCACAGGAATAACCAGCACGCCATTTGGTCCCAACTGTTGCTTGAGTTCATCGGGAACCGTTGAGGGAGCCGCTGCTGCCAGGATTGCATCATAAGGCCCTTTTTCCGGCCAGCCAAAACCACCACTACTGAGATTGTATTCAATATTCTGATATCCCAACTCGTTAAGACGCTGGCGGGCCTTATCGAGCAAGGGTTCGACACGCTCAACAGAAAAAAGTTGTTCAACCAGCCTAGAAAGAATTGCGGTTTGGTAGCCGGAACCCGTACCAACTTCTAAAACCCTGTGCAGCGATTTGGCCCTGCTCAGCAGCAACTCTGTCATGCGGGCAACAATGTAAGGTTGGGATATTGTCTGGCCATAGCCAATTGGCAGAGCTGTATCCTCATAGGCGCGGATCGCCAGGGCTTCATCCAGAAAAAGGTGCCTGGGGGTCGAAGCCATCACATCGAGGACTTCTTCATTGCTAATGCCCTCATCCCTCAAGCGTTGGATCAGGCGATTGCGAGTTCGCTGGGAGGTCATTCCCAAGCCTTCGTGTCTCAAGCGGTCCATAAGCTTTTATTCCATCCCCTGTATAACTCTCGCTTTCAGCCACAAATTTTATGTGTCCGAGTTCACATTGACCAGCTGTGCCACCTCCCTTAGCAAGGCTGTTGCGAATGCCCCAGGCGGCAACGCAAATTCCAAGAGGAGGTCATCAGACTGCCACTCAAAACGAAAGGCCTCTGGACGTAGGGCCAGTGGTCTTCGCTCTTGCTTGAGCCCGCAATGTTCCAGCCAGTTACACCAGCTCAGCCACTCCTCTAGTACTTGCTGCTCCAATTCGCCTTGAGGACCTGTGGCGAGGTTTCTACCGCGCCCCCACAAAGGACCACTGGGCTCACTTTGTGGCTCACCCTCAATACTTTGCTGCCAGCAGTCTTGAGTGATTCTTTCTGCCAATACCTGATTAAACAGCCAACTGCGCGCAGCCGACATGGCAAAGGCCTTTTCATTCTTACGACAGCGTCCCTCTTCTTCCGCCAGGTGACGCGCCAGGTTCAGGTTGCCGCCATCGATACCAAAACGCTGCTCACCGAAGTAATTTGGCACTCCGCCGCCTACCTGTTTAAGCACCTCTTCCGCAGCCGCCCGATCACCACTTACATTGCGCAGGCGAATTTTAAACCGATTGCCTACATGCTCCCCGCGACGTAGTTTACGGCCGCCTCGAAAAAACCTCAGAAGTGAAACTTCTTCACTATTGATCTGCGACCAATCTGCCTCTGGCTTCTGTCCGAGCCAAACACTAAACCACTGCGTGGTTACGGCATGTCGATCCTTCAACCCAAAGTAGCTGACATCCAGAGGGCGCACTCCGGCGAGTTTGGCTAGCTGTTTTGCCACCCAGACAGTATTGGCCCCCCGCTTCTTAATATGCAGGTACACATGCTCCCCGTCCTCTGTAGGTTCGGGAAAGGCCATCTCATCGACAACAAAATCTTCCGCAACAGTACGAAAATCAGCAGAGATTGCCGCCCCACCCAAAGCTCGGGGCCAATTTAGATTCCAGACTTCAGACATCATATCGCTCAAGTAAAACAGTGGCCTGGGCCGCAATTCCTTCACTCCGCCCGGTAAAGCCAAGCTTCTCCGTAGTCGTTGCTTTCACACTAATATCGGCGATATCCACACCGCAATCCGCAGCAATATAGCCCCGCATGGTTTCTATATGAGGAGCCATCTTGGGAGCCTGCGCAATGAGAGTGGTATCAGCATTCACCAGGCGATATCCCCTTTCCTTAATTAGGGTCATAACATGTTGCAAAAGGGCGCGACTATCCGCGCCACTAAAACGCTCATCCGTATCGGGGAAATGATGACCGATATCACCGAGAGCCAAAGCACCAAGAAGCGCATCGCAAAGTGCATGCAATAACACGTCCCCATCGGAATGGGCTTTTAAACCAAAGCTATGGGGAATTTTTGCTCCACCAAGCACAACATGATCACCAGGGCCAAACGCATGCACATCAAAGCCCTGGCCAATTCTAAAACTCACTATCGATAATCCTCGGTGGGAGCGTAGCGTAGACGTAAAATGGTCTCTGCCATTACGATATCGGTGGGGTGGGTCACTTTGATATTGTCACTCCGACCTTCAACAAGTTGCGGAGAGTGACCAAAAATTTCCAACGCACTTGCCTCATCTGTAACAGCTTCACCTTGCTGTAATGCTTGACTGAGGCAGGAGCGAAGTAGCGCAAGAGGCGCTCGCTGAGGGGTCTGTGCAAGCCATATCTGGTTGCGATCCAGGGTTTGTTCAACACATTGGACACCGCTTATCTCAGACCCTCTCTTTACAGTATCGCTGGCCTGACGCGCCAGCAGCGCGGTCTGTGCAACCTGGCTGTGCAACAATGCACTAATGTCTTCCATTGCAACACATGGCCGAGCGGCATCATGTACAAGCACTGGGGTGTCGCCATGTTCCCGTTGAGCGAGAAATTCCAGGGCTGAGAGGACAGAATCCGCTCGCTCAGCGCCACCAATTACAGTGTGCATTAATGGGTGAGAGGCTTCTTTCAAGTGCGGGAAAAATTCATCATCCTTTGATAGGGCCACAACAACGCCAGCAAGTCCCGGCCAACTTAAAATATTCCGCAGGGTTAGGGACAATAAAGGGCGCCCCAGTAATGGTAAATACTGCTTGGGGCGATCGGCTCCCATGCGTTTACCAACACCCGCAGCGGGCACAACCACCCAATAATCTGTAATCACTTTTTAGCCTCTTCCGAGTCCAGGAAGATAAACAGGGTTTCCCCTTCCTTAATCAATCCCAAATCATAGCGTGCCTTGGCTTCGACACCATCAGTGCCCACTTTCAGGCTTCGTACTTCTCTCAACAACTGGCGATTTTCCCGCGCTAAAGCTGCATTTTTTTCCTGTTGCTGAGCAAGCTGTCGTTTGAGACGGGTAACTTCGGCAAGACTGCCATCACCAACCCAGAGACGATACTGAGTGGCAAGCAGAATAAAGATAAGAATTCCCAGCAGCCATTTCATACGAGATTACGATATTTCGCTTGTTCGTATTATAGGTATTGCAGAGGAATCCCTCTGCAATACCAATGTGCGATTCAAATATTGATTATTTGAATTCAGCACGGCCACGGTAAGGAGCGGAACCGTTCAGCTCAGCTTCAATACGCAGCAGACGATTGTACTTAGCTACGCGGTCGGAGCGACACAAGGAGCCGGTTTTGATTTGGCCGGCAGCAGTCGCAACCGCCAGGTCAGCAATGGTGGTGTCTTCGGTTTCACCAGAGCGGTGAGAGATTACAGCGGTGTAGCCGGCATCTTTAGCCATCTTAATCGCATCCAGAGTTTCGGACAAAGAGCCGATCTGGTTGAACTTGATCAGGATAGAGTTACCCACGCCTTTCTCGATACCTTCTTTTAGTATCTTGGTGTTGGTTACGAACAAGTCATCGCCTACCAACTGTACTTTTTCACCTATCTTGTCGGTGAGAATTTTCCAGCCGTCCCAATCGCTCTCGTCCATACCGTCTTCGATAGACAGGATCGGATAGTTGACGGACAACTCAGCCAAATAGCTGGCGAAACCTTCGCTGTCGAACTGCTTGCCTTCGCCAGCCAAGTCGTACTTGCCATCTTTGTAGAACTCGGAAGAAGCACAGTCCAGAGCCAGGGTAATGTCATCACCCAAGGTGTAACCGGCCTTTTCTACCGCTTCAGCAATGACCTTCAGAGCGGCTTCGTTGGATGGCAGGTTCGGAGCAAAACCACCTTCATCGCCAACCGCAGTGTTCAGGCTGTTGCTGGACAGTACTTTTTTCAGGGAGTGGAAGATCTCAGCACCCTGGCGCAGGGCTTCGGCAAAAGATTCAGCTTTAACGGGCTGAACCATAAATTCCTGGATATCCACATTGTTATCGGCGTGCTCACCACCGTTGAGGATATTCATCATCGGAACCGGCATGGAGTATTCACCCGGAGTGCCGTTTACCTCAGCAATGTGCTGATACAGAGGGATTTTTTTGGAAGCTGCAGCGGCTTTAGCGGCCGCCAGTGAAACTGCCAAAATAGCATTAGCGCCCAGATTAGCTTTGTTTTCAGTACCGTCGGCATCGATCATCGCCTTATCCAAAGCGCGTTGATCGGTAGCATCCATACCTTTCAACAGATCGGCGATAGTCGTGTTGATATTCTCAACAGCTTTCAATACGCCTTTGCCCAGGTAACGACTCTTATCACCATCGCGCAATTCCAGAGCTTCACGAGAACCAGTGGAGGCGCCAGAAGGAGCGCAAGCGGAGCCAATGGAACCGTCTTCCAGGATTACATCGGCTTCGACGGTAGGGTTACCGCGGGAATCCAGCACTTCGTAGGCTTTAACAGCGACAATCTTGCTCATTAACAATGGGCTCCGTATTAGTACTAACTAAACTTGTTACTTATTAAAAAGGTAATTACTGAAAGAAATTTTCCAATAGATGCACGCAACAATTAAGGGTTCTTACTCTTGTGAAACTTTTTCTCACAGTTTTTTGTGAGTATCTCTAATCGTAGCTTCCATGAATAATAGCTACAGAATAAGTACCAAGCGCCCAAAAAGGGCGCGCGCTATGTATTTCTTACTTTTATTCAGTATCCAGAGGCGTAAAGCCTTTGATTAAATCATCCACAGCTTTCATCTGTGCGAGGAATGGTTCCAGCTTCTCCAGTGGCAATGCACTGGGGCCATCACACAATGCCTTATCTGGATTCGGGTGTGCTTCCAGGAACAAGCCGGCAATACCAATAGCCAAACCTGCTCGGCCCAGCTCAGTGACCTGTGCACGACGACCACCAGAGGCAGCACCGGAAGGATCGCGCATTTGCAGTGAGTGAGTGACATCAAAAATCAGCGGCGCACCGCCGGAGGCATTGATCATGGTGCTGAAGCCCAGCATATCGACAACCAGGTTGTCGTAGCCAAAGCAGGCACCGCGCTCACACAAAAGAATATTTTCATTGCCGCACTCAGCAAATTTCTCCACCACATTTTTAACTTGCGGAGGGCTCATAAACTGGGGCTTTTTGACGTTGATCACTGCACCAGTCGCTGCCATAGCGGCGACCAGATCAGTCTGGCGGGCCAGGAAGGCCGGCAGCTGGATAATATCCACGACTTCGGCAACCGGAGCAGCCTGGTGTACTTCGTGGACATCGGTAATCAAGGGGACCTTAAAAGTGTCTTTGATTTCCTGAAAAATCTTCAGGCCTTCTTCCATTCCCGGTCCGCGATAGGAGTTGATGGAAGAGCGATTGGCCTTGTCAAAAGACGCTTTAAAAACATAGGGAATACCCAGTTTTTCAGTGACTTTTACATAGTGCTCAGCCACCTGCATCGCCAGGTCGCGGGATTCCAGTACATTCATACCGCCAAAAAGCACAAAGGGCTTATCGTTGGCGACCTGAATATTTCCAACTTCAATTGTTTTCACAGTTTATTCCCTGTTATCTCCGCCTCAACTAACTTAGAGCTGAGGTGGAATTATTTTTTAACCCTGGTTTTCGCGCTGCTTCATTGCGGCGGCCACAAAGCTTTCGAACAGCGGGTGGCCGTCGCGCGGGGTTGAAGTAAATTCCGGGTGGAACTGGCAAGCAACGAACCAGGGGTGGTTCGGCAATTCAACCATTTCTACCAGGGTATCGTCTGCAGACCAGCCGCCAATTTTCAAACCGGCTTGCTGCAGGCGGTCAACGTAGTTGTTGTTCACTTCGTAGCGGTGGCGGTGGCGCTCTACAATGACGTCTGCACCGTAAATATCGCGAGCCTTGGTGTCTTTAGCCAAGCGACACTCCTGGCCACCCAAACGCATGGTGCCACCCAGGTCGGACTGCTCGTCGCGCTTCTCGATATTGCCTTCACTATCGATCCACTCAGTGATCAGGCCGATAACAGGGTGCGGGGTTTTAGTATTGAATTCAGTACTGTTGGCACCTTCGAGGCCGAGCACATTGCGCGCGAACTCGATAACCACAGACTGTAAACCGAGGCAGATGCCCAAGTAAGGAATATTGTTTTCACGAGCGTAGCGAACAGATTCAAGCTTGCCCTCTAAACCGCGCTCACCAAATCCACCGGGAACCAGGATTGCATCGGCATCCTTGATCAGGTCAATGCCGTTCTCACCCTCAACGTCTTCAGCGTTGATAAAGTCGATATCCACTTTGCAGCGATGCTTGATACCCGCGTGGGTCAGGGACTCGATCAGGGACTTATAGGCATCCAGCAACTCCATGTATTTGCCAACCATGGCAATTTTCACTTCGTGCTGCGGGTTCAGCTTGCCATCGACCACTTCATCCCACTCGGAAAGGTCTGGTGCCTGGCATTCCAGCTGCAGTTTTTCCACAACGATATCGTCAAGACCGTAACTGTGAAGAAGACGCGGTACGCCGTAGATGGTCTTGGCATCGGGCAGCGGTACAACAGCGCGCTCTTCAACATTGGTAAACAGTGCAATCTTGCGGCGGGAGTCCTCATCGATCTCGCGTTCGGAGCGGCACAGCAGAATATCCGGCTGCAAGCCGATAGAACGCAACTCTTTAACAGAGTGCTGGGTCGGCTTGGTCTTGGTTTCACCAGCAGTGGCAAGAAAGGGCACATAGCTCAGGTGGATCAACAGGGCGCGGTTGGTGCCCATTTCCACACGCAGCTGACGCACAGATTCCAGGAACGGTTGGGATTCGATATCACCTACGGTGCCACCGATTTCAACAATAGCGACGTCGACATCGCGGCCACCTTCTACAACGCGGCGTTTGATCTCATCGGTAATATGGGGGATCACCTGTACGGTGCCACCCAGGTAGTCACCACGGCGCTCTTTGCGCAGTACGGTCTCGTACACACGGCCGGTGGTGAAGTTGTTACGCTTGGACATCCGGGTACGGATAAAGCGTTCGTAGTGACCCAGGTCCAGGTCAGTCTCGGCACCATCCTCGGTGACATACACCTCACCGTGCTGGAAGGGGCTCATGGTACCCGGGTCTACGTTGATGTAGGGGTCCAGTTTGAGGATGGTAACCTTGAGGCCGCGGGCCTCGAGAATGGCGGCCAAAGAGGCGGAGGCGATACCTTTCCCCAACGAGGAAACCACGCCACCAGTTACAAAAATATAGCGCGTCATGCAAAACCTTGGTCAGTTGAGCGCTCGATGAATGTCGAGCTTACAGGGCTGGCCCGGGCGGATAATCCAGCTTCTCCCGGTGCCTTTGAGACGGGGCGCCAGGGTAGCAGAAAACCCCTCTCCGCTCAATCGAAAAACCGCCAGCTGGGCGGTTTCACCGAAGGTGCTACTGGCAAAGTGGAGCAGCCCGCCTTACAGCAGAATAAATCGGCAACTGCCACCAGCTCTCCATCCAGATACACGAGCGGTATCCGGTCTCGCAGCCAGGGTTCCAACGCCCTCTCCTGCAACACCTTCTTGAGAGTCTGGGAGCGAAGTCGGTCGCGAGGCTGGACGCGCTCACCGCCCCGGCGGTATTTCACTTGATATACCCCCTGGGGCCAACCCTGCACCGATTCCAGTACACCACCTCTGGGCAACAGTAGTGCTGACACGCCATCCCATTGAAGGCTTTCTTCCGTGGTAGAAAAGGGCTCCATGACAGGGGTCAGATAGAGGCGCCGCTGAAAGCGTCGCACTACACACCCACCCAGTCGTACTTCCACTTGGGCATCCGCACTCGCTTTCTCAATTTGCGCCAAAGCTTCTTGCAGAACCACGGATTCCGGTGCCATACCACCCTGCAGCAACACCCAACCACGCAGTAGATTTTTGCGCCGCGCAATACTTAAATTCGTGAACGTCGCTAAAAAGAGACTCTCCCCTAACCTCTCTCGCCTGATATCACAGATCTGCAAGTCAGCAAGCGCCAACTCCTCTAGCAGTAACGCAGATTCCCTAAGATTATCTGCAGCCCGCTGAATACTCTGCCGTGCCGGCCAACGGGTGGATAAAACAGGCATGACCTGTCGGCGTAAATAGTTGCGCTCAAAGGCCTCATCAGCATTACTCTCATCCTCAATCCAGCTGAGCCCGTGTTCAAGGGCCCAGGCTTCCAGCTCACGGCGCCCCACTGACAACAAAGGACGAAGTAAGGATTTACCCTCACCCAACGGCCGACTCTCCGCCATACCCGAAAGCCCAAGGACGCCCGCTCCCCGCATTAGCCTATATAGAAAGGTTTCTGCCTGATCATCCCCATGGTGACCGAGCAAAATTTGATCACCGGAGGACATCACCGAATCAAAAGCCTTGTAGCGAGCCTTACGCGCCCCCTGCTCTATCCCACCACCGCTTCTATCGACTTGCACACGCACCGCAACAAAGGGCACTTGCAGCTCACGGGCAACAGCTTCGCAGTGGCCAAGCCAGCGCTCTGCATTACTACTTAGGCCGTGGTGCACATGCACTGCCTTAACGGGGATACCATTCTGGTTGAGAAGATGCAGCAAGACAGTGGAATCCAAGCCACCAGAAAATCCAACCCATAGCTGTCCCAGAGCCGGGTGGCGCTGCATCGAAGACTTTATAAGTTGCGGTAGAGAATTTGCTGCGGATTTGGAGGTCACTGCCTATACCCTGGAACTGAGATCGACACAGTATACCGGTGCTGGCAACTTGAGTTGATGGACTTTTGAGCGGGAAGCGGGATATTGCAGAGCTACAGCTCTTCAGCAACTCAACCACTTAAAAGAGAGGTGTAGCCCAGACCCCAATTTTTACAGACCCGGGCATTTAATTACCAAAACGGCTAGAGATAAAAGTCACTAACCCGCACAGCGAATATCAGCAGAAGCTGCCGCATCGGGTACCAATCGAACATTGGCTACGGCTATCGTTGCGGCACCCTCACTCTCCAAGCGGAAAGCACTGAAAACCTTGCTAAAGTCAGCGCCAGCTTTAGCAAAGCATTGCAGATCCACCGAGAGACGGGTCCAGTCATTCAGAGGTATGGTTTTCAGAGTGGCTTGCAGCGGCACTCTGGCAATACAGCCCTCTCCACAGGTCACCGCCGCTTGTAGCGGTTCACGTAGCTTCTGATCAACGCGAATATTCAGACTCAGGGCTGAGCCCTCCTCCAAATAAATGTCCAAGTTTTGCATATACTCCGCAGACAACTGCACGGCACCGGGGCGCAGGCCCTTCCACTCGATCAGACGCGCATCTTCTTGAGAGGACATATCAATCGAAGTCACAACGATATTGTTATCCTCTCCACTGGCCGCACGGTTGCCATTCACTGAAACTGCCTTGGCTCCGTCCTCGGCAATATTCAATACCCAGGGAGCGCGCGGACGGGAAACCAATAACCAGGCATCCTCCAGTCCACCCGCAGCCATATTTTCGCTGGTCTCAGGCAAGTCGTTGCTGACCAGGGATTCCTCATTCACACTCAAGCCGTAACCCAAAGCAAACAGGGGATCGTAGTGCTCGTGGTATGGATTCAAAACCGTTTGATTGGTGTACATCGGCCAGCTAAAGGGCAACTTACCAGTGAAATCATATCTAATCCCACCTTTGGCACCTCGGAATAATACATCGGCCACACCGGCACCCTCAGACCCCGGCAGCCAAGCGGCCACAAAAGCATCCGATGCATTTAATTCACTGTTCACCCAAAGCGGGCGACCGGACAGGAAAACACTGACAACTGGAATTTCCTGTTCACGCAATTTCTTCAACAGTGCCAGATCTTTCTTGTTACCGCGCTGGTATTCCAGATTTGTGATATCACCATGCCATTCCGCGTAGGGTTCTTCACCATAAATGGCAATAGCCACCTGGGGTGCCTTGCCATTGGCAAAGCTGGCATCGGTAAAGCTTCCATCCTCACTCAGTATGGCTTCACCACCCACGCTCTTTACGGCTGCGGCGATGCCCTCAAAGATGGAAGTAGCACCGGGAAAATCTTCACGGGTATTACCAGTGCCCTGCCAGGATATTGTCCAACCACCACTTTGTTTGGAGAGGTTGTCGGCCCCATCGCCGACGACTAGAACATTCTGCTTCGCGGCTAGCGGCAACAATTGATCATTGTTTTTCATTAACACCAAAGACTTCCGCACTGCCTCTCTGGCGATAGCGCGGTGCTCGGCATTGCCGAGAATACCAGCCTTGCCCGCTAGGGGCATATTACGCTCGAACAAGCCGGCGCGAAGTTTCACTCGCAGTATGCGGCGCACCGCATCATTCAAACGCTCAGTGGGGATTTCACCGCTCTTCGCCTGAGCCAAGGTATTGTTGTAGAGGGCCTTCCAATCCGCAGGCACCATAAACATGTCCAGACCAGCGTTAATTGCCGCGGCACAACTTTCCAGAGTGCAACCCGGTACGAAACTGTGACCATTCCAGTCCCCGACTACAAATCCATCGAAACCCAAACGCTCCTTCAAGACATCTGTCAGCAAGTATTGATGGCCATGCAACTTCTCACCATTCCAACTATTAAAAGAAGCCATTACCGTTTGCACACCAGCGGGCAAAGCGGTCAGGTAACCTGCCGCATGTACTTCTGCCAGTTCCTTTTCAGGCACAGCATTATCCCCGCGGTCGATTCCACGTGTAGTTCCACCGTCACCGACAAAATGCTTAGCCGTGGCGACCAGGTTTTCTCCGCGCAGAAAATCGGCTTCGTTCTTGCCACCCTGCAACCCTTTCACCATGGCTTCCGCATAGCCAGCCACTACAGCCGGATCTTCAGAATAACTTTCATAAGTGCGTCCCCAGCGGTCATCCCGCACTACCGCCACAGTGGGGGCAAAGGTCCAGTCGATACCGGTAACAGCGACCTCGCGGGCCGTCGCACGACCAATACGTTCGATCAGCTCGGCATCCCTCGCCGCCCCGAGGCCAATATTGTGGGGAAAAAGAGTTGCCCCAATAACATTATTATGGCCGTGCACCGCATCGGAGCCCCAAATCAGGGGAATAGCAACACCGCCATCGGAAGTGTCCATGGAAGCCTTGAAAAAGGCATCGGAAAGCGCGAGCCAATCTTTAGGCGTGGCAAACTTATCGTTGTCTGGAAAGGCACCACCACCGTTTAGCACAGAGCCCAGATGGTATTTCTTAACATCTTCAGGGGTGACGTGGCGGATCTCCGCCTGAATCATTTGCCCCACCTTCTCTTCCAAAGACATGCGCGACATAATTTCGGAAATACGCGCTTCCAGCTTTTCGCTGCGTGGAAACGCGGGCTCGAGTAGCGGCCAGTTTTCCAGGCTACCGCCACCGCTTATCTGGGAGTTATCCTCTTTTGCCGGAACTTCTTCCCCCTGTGGCTGACAGCCAACAAGTGCCGAGACACAGAGCATTAAGCTCAGTGAAAATCGTTTTTTAAATTTCACGGATAACTCCCAAAGTTTTCCCACGCTTGTCCTTCTGCCCTACCAATTCCATCGCTACCAGAATGAGTAACACAGATATTATTATTTCAGTGTAAACCCCAAATTCCTGTCACAGCCAATAAGGCCTCGATTGGATTTCAGGTATTCCACGCAACGGTATCAACGGAGCAAAGTGCAATACTTGCCGAGGAGCGCCAATAGAAATCCGATGGATTGGGCCAAATCACAGATAAGGCGGAAAACATTTTCTAGCCGGACTACTTAAAAAATAGCCTGGTGCAAAGTTTCAACTGCTTTTGCCCACTACTCCATCGCAGCACCACGCAGGGTTGGAGAAAAAGCACCGTAATAAGCGATATAGCAGTAGCACAGCAGCGGTACTAAAAAAGAAATCTGGATACCCGCTTCATCCGCGAGCACTCCCTGAAGCAATGGAATAACCGCACCGCCAACAATGGCCATGCACAGGATACCGCTGCCCTGACTGGTGTACTGACCCAAACCCCGCAGCGCCAGGCTGAATATGGTTGGAAACATAATGGAATTGCAAATCCCCACAGCGACAATCGACCATACAGCCAGATAACCAGAGGAGAGCATCGCCACCCCGATAAGTACTACAGAACCCAGTGAACACACTGCCAGTGTTTTTCCCGCAGAGACATAGCGCAGCAGCAGAGCCCCGGCAAAGCGGCCTACCATAGCGCCACCCCAGTAGTAGGAAACATACTTTGCCGCTTCAAATAACTGCATTTCAGCAACAGAGGATTCACTAAAAAAGCTAACCAGGAAACTTCCTATAGCTACCTCGGCGCCTACATAGGCAAAAATACCAATTGCCCCCAGTGTCAATCTGGGAAAGCGCCAAATGGAAAAAGTCTCACTGCGGGGCGGGCTTGAACTGTGAGAAAGGCGGTGTTCAGGGATTGTCGGCAAACGAATCCAGGAGAAAAAAGCCACCGTCATCAACAGCACTACTGCCAACCAGAAATAGGGTTTTTCCACCAGGGCCGCCTCCCTAGCACGGAATTCATCGACACTAGCTGCCGTATCGGGATCGGCGCCCATTGAAATCGCGGCAAAAAAAACGGCACCACCGGCAACCGGCGCCAAGGTAGTTCCCAGAGAGTTAAATGCTTGGGTTAGGTTTAAACGGCTTGGAGCCGTTTTGGCACTACCCAAAGCAATAACGTAGGGATTTGCCGATACCTGCAATACCGTAATACCAGAAGCCAGTACAAAAAGCCCCAATAAAAACACTTCATAGATTTGCAGGCGCGCAGCAGGAATAAAAACCAGGCAACCAGCACAAGCCACTAATAAACCAAAGACCAACCCCAACTGGTAGCCAACTCTACGCAAAAGCAACCCAGCAGGAACGGAAACCAGAAAATAGGCTGTAAAAAAGTAAAACTGTACCAGGACAGCGCGGGTATAACTCAGCTCAAAAACATTTTTAAGATGTGGCACCAGAACATCATTCAGCCCGGTGATAAAACCCCACAGAAGGAAAAGCGAAGTCAACGCTGCAAGATTTAAATACCCTGGAGAGCGCCCCTCTTGAGCCTGGGCATCTGAATCACAAACAGCCATTTCGTTCGAGTGAAGACTCGACTCGGGCAACATCTGGCGCATTGGAAACCGATCCCCAAATTTCAAACTCGTTTCTCGGCGATTATACTGTTCTTCCTAAACGCTTTTGAGTCGCCAGCGGAAAATTAAGGACAAAATGTGCAATTTTTTTATAACCCTTAATAAAAAACACTTTCACTCAATGAAAGTTGTCTTATGGGTCCAGATTGCCGAAAGTAACTTGACTAATCACCACGAAAAGCGACAAAAAGGACCAAATAAGGGCTAAGCTGGAATCCTAGCGTACAGGCCCACTGGCGGGCACCGGTAAGCCAAGGTAATATCTTCCGGATAATAATGAACGCGATGATGAGCGTCTATCCCGTCATTTTCACAAAATTAAATATACGGGACATCATGCAGTACTCTACCCGTCAATACTGGAATGCAACTGCGGAAATTCCTTCGACCCGCTGGTTTTGGAAATTACAGCTGGTCAGCTGGATTGGCATTTTGCTGGTGACATTCCTCTCCCTGACTCTCTGGCATTCACCCTCTGAGTGGCCAAGCTTCGAGCCAGCAAATACTATTTTCCAGTGTGCTGTGGCTTTTGTTCTCTCGGTATTCCTAAGACCCATTTTTGATATCGCCTGGGACTCTGAACTGGCCGTTCGCACAGTTATCTATTTACTCGCCGTTGCGGTGATTTCCGGCATCTGGACCCTGGTGCGCATGGAGGCCTATATCCGCTTGAGCGGGGAGCACTCCATCTGGTCTGAATTCGGCGGCTGGTATTATGCCTCCCTCTTTGTCTTTCTTTTTTGGAGTGCACTTTACTGTGGGGTTAAATACCACATACTGCTGCAAGGGGAACACAAAAAAATGCTTGAAGTGGCCGCGGACAACGAGCGCGAGCAACTTCGTAGACTCCAGGCAGAGGCTATCGCCAATGAGGCCCAGCTTAAAATGTTGCGCTATCAGCTCAATCCCCACTTTTTGTTCAATACACTAAATTCCATTAATGCTCTAATTCGCTTTCAACAGGCCGATGAGGCCCGCGAAATGGTTGTACGACTCAGTGATTTCCTGCGCCTCTCCCTAAAAGAGAGCCCTATACAAAAAGTAGAACTTGAACAGGAAGTCAAAGCAGCACTCCTCTATCTGGAGATTGAAAAAACCCGCTTTGCTGACCGTTTGGCTGTAGATCTCAATGTCGATGAAACGGCCCGGCAAGCATTGGTGCCCAGTATGTTGCTACAACCACTGGTAGAGAATTCAGTAAAATATGCCATCGCCCCCAATGAAATGGGAGGCACCATCGGAATTCATGCGAAAAGTACCTGTGAGCGCCTACTGCTGGAAGTACAGGATTCAGGCTGTTCCGAAGACTGCGCCGGCGAAAGAAATTTCCAAGCAAGTTCCACCGGTGTTGGACTGAAGAATGTACGGGAGCGACTTTCCAGCCTCTACCCACAAAATTACCGTATAGAGCAACAGGAAAAACCTGATTGCGGCATGTCGATACGAATCGATATACCGCTGGAAAAATCCACGCACCCCACCAATAAAACACAGGGAGAAGTCCAATGAACAAACTCACTGTCGTGCTGGTGGACGACGAACCCCTAGCCCTGCGCCTGCTGCAAAGCATGTTTGAGGAATTCCCTGATATAGAAATTGCCGCCTGCTGCCGCAATGGGCGCGAGGCGTTGCAAGCCGTATCTGAATACAGTCCAGACCTATTGGTTCTGGATGTGCAAATGCCCGGGATGAATGGCTTTGATGTGGTCAGTCGTCTACAAGCCGACACCATGCCACTGGTAATATTCGCCACCGCTTTCGACGAATATGCCCTTAAAGCCTTTGAGGTTCACGCTGTCGATTATGTTTTAAAGCCCCTGGATAACGCTCGCCTAGAAACCGCCCTTGATCGCGCGCGCCAGCGCTTGCAATTGGCACATGCCGGCAAAAAAGACATCCACCAAGAAGAAAAAAACCGGCTGCTGCGCTCTATTGAGGAAATGAGCTCAACCAAGGGACAAGCCTCTGAGACTCGCACCCCAGTGATCAACAATCGCCTGGCGATTAAGGATCGCGGCAGTATTACTATGGTCAATCAGCAGGATATCGAGTGGATAGATGCCGCCGGTGACTACATGTGTGTGCATGTAAAAGGGGAAACCCATGTTATGCGCAGCACCATCAAAGACCTGCAAAAACAGCTGTGCCCGAATAATTTTAAGCGTATTCACCGCTCCACCCTGGTGAATCTCAACTATATCGAACACATCAAAGTACTAACCAAAGGGGAGTACTTTCTCACCTTAACGAGCGGCGCTAAAGTCAAAGTCAGCCGTAACTATCGCCTACCGATTAAGGAATTTCTCGAAGCCAATCGACGTGTAGCTTCAGAAGCCTCCTAAACAGTTTGCACATCATCGCCACTCAATACCGGCAGGGACTCGCCGGTATACCAGTGAAATAACCAACCTAAGCAATATCTGATCCACGCCATCCAGTTAATAAAGAGAGCCCCTTTCTTTACAATAAAAAAAGCCGGCATGGAAATGCCGGCTAAACGAGCTCAGAAGAGAAAAAAATTAAGCGCGTTTGTCTGGGCGGTGACCAATGGCACCGTAGTAAAGAATATAGAGGTAGCAGAAAATAGGCAGGACAAATGCCAACTGGATACCCACTTGGTCCGCCAATAATCCCTGCAATAACGGCACTATAGCGCCACCGACTATAGCTAGGCACAAGATACCAGAACCCTGACTAGCCGCCTTGCCAAGTCTCGCAAGAGCCAAACTGAAAATTGTTGGGAACATAATGGAGTTACACAGCCCCACCGCCAAAACAGCATACATTGCCAGGTAGCCGCTACCGGCTACAGTGATAAGCAGAAGTAGGCAGGAACCCAGGGAACAAATTGCCAGCACTTTTCCCGCGGAAATAAAGCGCATAATCAAGGCACCGGCAAAACGCCCAACCATGGCCCCACCCCAGTAGAGGGAGATATAGAACGCTGCCTCGGATTCCTCGAGACCAGCAATAGAGTCTTCGGCAATAAAGTTCACCAGGAAGCTGCCGATAGAAACTTCCGCACCGACATAAACGAAAATCGCTACCGCCCCTAATACAAGATGGCGATAATTCCAGGCCGAAGCTTCACCTACCTCCGATGGGGTCTGTGAAGTATTGCTGACAATAGACGGCAGATTCAAAAACGCAAAAACCAGAGCCAACACGGCTAGGGTAGCCGCCAGAATCAGGTAGGGCACTTCGATCACTGAGGCACTGACTGCGCCGACGGCAACTCCCGCAGCTGGGAGAATTAATAATGCACCGAATTGTGGGGCTACGGTGGTACCTAGTGCATTAAAGCCCTGGGTCAAGGTTAGTCGGCTGGGTGCCGTGCGCTCATCTCCCAAAGCGGCAACATAGGGATTTGCCGACACCTGTAAGATAGTGATACCGGAAGCGAGAATAAACAGGGCCCCTAGGAAAAGCCCATAGACCTCCATGCGCTCCGCAGGAATAAATAGTAAGCAACCCAATACCGCGATAGTGAGGCCGGTGACGATACCTTTTTGGTAACCAATCTTACTCACCAGACTACCAGCCGGCAGGGAAACCAAAAAATAAGCTCCAAAAAAACAGAATTGCACCAGCATCGCCTGGGCATAGTTCAGCTCAAAAATCCCCTTGAGATAGGGAATCAGGATATCATTCAAACAGGTAATAAATCCCCACATAAAAAACAGTGAGGTCAAAGCTACCAGCGCAAATTTTTGTCCCGCTTGATCACCAGCTTGCAACTGCACAGCATCCGTTGCCGTATTCCTCTGCAAAATTGCCATATTTGATTCCCAGAAATTTCTGCCGCAACTAAACCGTAAATGGCAAGCCAGCACTTAAACACTTGTTATTCTTTTTGCTTTCTACCATGGAGGCGCAGATACGACGCAGCGGTTTTCGATAGGGGGGGCTAAAAATGGGGGTAGTAGGGACAGTGTAAAGTGCCCTGGACACGCTCAACTAGCGAGGCAAACAAATAACAGAAGACGAATAACCCACCCAATAAACGGGGAATCGCCAAATATAGAGCAGATCTCGTAAAAGGAAACTGGACTCAAAAAAACAAGAAAAAAGGGCAGCGCCATGATCGGGACTGCCCTTTTAAGGATATTAAGAAACGATATTGCCGTAGCTCATCAGGCGCTGATAGCGCTTTTCCAGCAACTCATCAATAGGAATAGCACTCAACTGCTCCAGTTGTTCACCGAGGCGCTCCTTCAGGCTCTCGGCCATGGCATCCGGATCGCGGTGCGCACCGCCGAGGGGCTCGGGGATGGTTTCATCCACAATACCTAACTCCTCCAACACACTGGAAGTCACCCCCATAGCCTCGGCAGCCAGTGGAGCCTTCTCTACGGTTTTCCAAATAATATTGGCGCAGCCCTCCGGAGAAATCACAAAGTAGGTGGAGTACTGCAGCATATTGAGCTGATCACCAACACCTATTGCCAGAGCACCACCGGAAGAACCCTCACCAATCACGGTACAAATAATCGGCGTGCGCAAACGGGACATCACCGCCAGGTTCTGGGCAATGGCCTCACTGATGCCGCGCTCTTCACTATCGATTCCAGGGTAAGCCCCTGGAGTATCGATCAAAGTCAGCACCGGCATTTTAAAACGCTCGGCCATTTCCATAATGCGCAAAGCTTTGCGGTAGCCCTCCGGCTTAGGCATACCGAAGTTACGCGCAACCTTCTCATTCACAGAGCGCCCTTTCTCTTCACCGATCACCGCTACCGGCTTGCCATTCAAGCGTGCGATCCCAGTAATAATCGCCTTGTCATCACCAAAATGACGATCGCCGTGCAGCTCGTCCCAATCGGTGAATAGCCGCTCAATATAATCCTTGGAGTATGGGCGCTGCGGGTGCCTGGCCACCTGGACCACTTGCCAGGGGCTCAGGTCTGCATAGATGGACTCGGTAAGAGTTCTGCTCTTATCCCGCAGCCGGGTCACTTCATCGGCGATATTCAGCTCATTGTCGTCCCCGACCAGCTGCAACTCTTTAATTTTGCTTTCCAGCTCTGCAATCGGCTGCTCAAACTCGAGAAAGTTGAAATTCATGAAATCTGCGCCTTAACTCTTTTCCATGCCTCTGGGCAATCACAGCGACATAGCTTAACTGTACAGAACCGACCAGTCGAGCCCAGTGGACTTTAACGCCGCTCAGCGTATTGAAGTGCCACCCGCTCACGCCCCAGCAACTCCCGCAGGGACTGAACCATCTGATCATTCGGCTCCACATTCCATTGTGGAGGCAGGCGGTAGAGACCCCGCGCATCGTGGCGCAACACTTCCAGACTGACCCCGCACTGGCCACCGGTATAGGGCTGCAAACACGAGGCCAAACGCTTGGCTAACCCAGGGGCCACAACACCGGTATCGACTTGCAGACGCACACCGGTCACCCGGCTCTGACGCAGCTCATCCAGAGTGGAAACCCCATTCACGGTCATTTTCAGACCGCCGCTGTAATCGTCATTGGCCACGGGGCCTTCGAGTACCAGCAGCGCATCCTTAGCCAGCTTGTCGCGGTGTTCGCCAAATGCCTCGCTGAACATGGCCGCCTCAATACGGCCGCTGCGATCATCCAGGGTAACAATAGCCATGGAATCGCCACGCTTGGTCTTCATCACCCGCATGGCAACCACCAGGCCCGCCACTTTTTGCGCTTCGCGGCCAGGTTTTAAGTCGGCGATTCGCGCCTTCACCAGGTGCTGTAACTCACCGGCATATTCGTCAATGGGGTGGCCGGTGAGATACAGACCCAGGGTGTTTTTCTCACCCTCCAAGCGCTCGCGAATACTCCAGCAGCGAGTGCGACGGAAGTCCTCGTACACATCACCATCGGAAGATTGCGGCACCACCTCACCGAACAAATCCATCATGCCTGCATTGGCATTAGCCTTTTGCTGTTCCGCCGCCTTCACCGCTTCATCCAGCGCGTTAAACAGCACCGCGCGGGAATAATCCAAGCCATCACTGCCGCCAGTATCCGGCCCAATGCTGTCGAAGGCACCAGAGCGCACCAGCGCCTCCAGTGCACGCTTATTCACCTTGCGCGGATCGACACGCGAGCAGAAATCGAACAGATCGGTAAAGGGACCGCCCTCTTCCCGCGCCGCAATAATATTTTCAATCGGCCCCTCACCCAGGCCCTTGATGGCACCGAGACCGTAAATAATGCGGTTATCGATATCCACCGAGAACTGGAAGCTACCCAGATTCACATCCGGCGGCACCAGCACCAGCTCCATGGCGCGACACTCTTCGATAAAGGTCACCACCTTATCGGTCTTATCCATATCCGAAGACATGGTCGCCGCCATAAACTGGGCGGGATAGTGCGCTTTCAACCAAGCGGTCTGGTATGACACCAGTGCGTAAGCCGCAGAGTGCGACTTGTTAAAACCATAGCCTGCGAACTTCTCTACCAGGTCGAAGATCTTAATCGCAAGTTCGGGGTCAATTCCTTGCTCTTTTGCCCCATTTTCAAAAGTGGCCCTCTGTTTGGCCATTTCCTCCGGTTTCTTTTTACCCATCGCCCGGCGCAACAGGTCAGCGCCACCGAGGGTATAGCCCGCCAACTCCTGGGCGATCTGCATCACCTGTTCCTGGTAGACGATCACGCCGTATGTGGGCTCCAGGATCGGTTGCAGTTTCTCGTGCTGGTATTTGGCATCCGGGTAGGCCACCTGAGCGCGACCGTGCTTACGGTTAATAAAGTCATCAACCATGCCCGATTGCAGCGGACCCGGACGGAACAGAGCCACCAGGGCGATCATATCTTCCAGGTTGTCCGGCTGTAGGCGCTTGATCAGGTCCTTCATCCCCCGGGATTCCAGCTGGAATACCGCAGTGGTCTCTGCCCGCTTGAGCATCTTGAAGGTTTCATCATCGTCCAGTGGCAGCGCGGCGATATCCAGAGGTTCCAGCCCCTCCCGCGCTCGCGTCTCATCCACCATGCGCTTGGCCCAGTCGATGATGGTCAGCGTCCGCAGGCCGAGGAAGTCGAACTTCACCAGACCCGCATCTTCCACATCGTTTTTATCGAACTGGGTCACCAGGCCTGCACCGGTCTCATCACAATAGAGTGGCGCAAAGTCGGTGAGCTTGGTGGGGGCGATAACCACACCACCCGCGTGCTTACCCACATTACGAGACACCCCTTCGAGCTGCAGGGCCATCTCCCAGATTTCCTGGCCCTCGTCATCGCTTTCGAGGAACTCGCGCAATATCTCTTCCTGGTCGAAGGCCTTCTGCAGGGTCATACCTACATCGGGGGGAATCATCTTCGACAGCTTGTCTGCGAGGCCGTAGGACTTGCCCTGCACCCGCGCCACATCTCGCACCACCGCCTTCGCGGCCATGGTGCCAAAGGTAATAATCTGGCTCACCGCCTGGCGGCCATAGTTATCCGCAACGTAGCCAATTACCCGATCGCGCTTCTCCATACAGAAGTCGATATCGAAGTCGGGCATCGACACCCGCTCCGGGTTCAGGAATCGTTCGAACAGCAGATCGTATTGCAGCGGGTCCAGATCGGTAATGTCCAGCGAGTAAGCCACCAGAGAGCCGGCACCGGAACCCCGCCCCGGGCCCACCGGGATATCGTGGTCTTTGGCCCACTGGATAAAGTCCATTACGATCAGGAAGTAACCCGGAAATCCCATCTGGATAATGATATCCAGCTCAAAACGCAGGCGGTCTTCATAGACCTTGCGGCGCTCGGCATAGTCAGCGGCGGACTTGTCCAGGATAGTTTCCAGGCGCCGCTCCATACCCTCGTAAGAGACCTTTTCGAAGAACTGGTCTTCGGTCATACCCTCGGGAATCGGGTATTCCGGCAGGAAGTATTTACCCAGCTGGATTGGCGCCGAACAGCGCTTGGCAATCTCCACGGTGTTTTGCAGGGCTTCGGGGATATCGCCAAACAGTTCCCACATCTCTTCCGGCGTGCGGAAATACTGTTCGGCGGAATAACGGCGCTCGCGGCGAGGGTCATCGAGGGCGCGACCTTCGTGAATACACACGCGCACCTCGTGGGCCTCAAACTCGCTCTCCTCCATAAAGCGCACATCGTTGGTGGCCACCACTGGCAAATTTAATGCCTGCGCCAAATCCACTGCCGAGTGCAGGTAGTCTTCATCGCCGGCGCGACCGGTGCGCTGTAACTCCAGGTAGTAGCGGCCGGGAAATAACTCCGCCCACTCCCGTGCCAGCTCCTCTGCCTGGGCGCGGCGCCCCGCTACCAGTGCACGGCCCACATCGCCGTACTTGGCACCGGACAGCATCAGCACCCCTTCGCTGTACTCCTTAACCCATTCGCGTTTGATATAGGCGTTACCGTGGTACTGGCCTTCCATCCAGGCGCGGGAGATCAGCTCGGTAATATTGCGGTAACCATCGGCATTCATCGCATAGAGCGTGATCAGCGTCGGCTTGCCCTCGCCGCCTTCGCTGAGCCAAAAATCCGCTGCAGTAATCGGCTTGATACCGGAGCCCAAACAGGCCCGGTAGAATTTGATCTGCCCGTAGAGGTTGCACTGGTCGGTAATCGCCAGGGCCGGCATTTCCAGCTCCTGGGCGCGAGCGATGGCCAGCTTGATTCTTACCAGGCCATCGATCAGGGAAAATTCTGAGTGAATTCTTAGGTGGACAAAGGGTTGGGTCATAGTCGCATTTAGTTCCGGGCCCTGCGAGGCCCGGCCCCGACAAAGCGCTATCGATTGTTTACCAGATTCGGCCCATTTGCCGCGCGCGCTCGGTGCAGAGTTTTAACACTGCACGGCGCTCATCATTGTTCATGGAGCCCCAGCGGCTGATTTCGCTACCACTGCGAAAACAGCCCTCGCACAGGTCCTGCTCATTCAGGGCACATACGGAGATACAGGGGGATTTCACCGGGCGCTCTTTCGGCTCCACGGTTTTTACCGGTTGTTCAGACATCTTTAGCCTCAAGCGGGACCAGTTCACTGGCGAAATGTTTGCCGTTGGCCGCATAGTGATCGCTGCTGGCTTTGAGCAGCTCGTAGGTGGCGGGATCGAGAGATTTTACTACCTTGCCGGGAGAGCCCAGCACCATAGAGTAATCGGGAATTTCTGTGCCCTCGGTCACCAGCGCATTGGCGCCAATGATACAGCACTTGCCGATTTTGGCCCGGTTTAAGATCACGGCATTGATACCAATCAGGCTGTAATCACCAATGTCACAGCCGTGCAGCATCACTTTATGGCCTACGGTGACACCGGTGCCGATGGTTAATGGCACACCGACATCGGCATGCAGTACCGAGCCATCCTGTACGTTGCTGTATTCACCGATAGTGATCGGCGCACAGTCCCCGCGCACCACCGCGTTAAACCATACGGAGCTGTGCGCAAGCATACGCACATCTCCAATCACATGGGCACCGGGCGCAATATAGTGGCCCTCACCTTCCAGTTGTGGCTGTTTATCCCCCAATCTGTACAGCATTTGGCCTCCGGCTCGATATGATTATGAACCGCTCATTATCTCGCGCCAAAGAGGCCGTGGCTAGGGAGAGATGATTGCGCTTTTCCCAATATTACCCGCTAGAGCAGCTCGCCCTGCTGGACAAAGTTGGCGCCCTCAAGGGTAAGCAAGCGCGCTTTCAAAGACAGGCCGCCGGCGTAGCCGGTAAGGCTGCCATTGGCTCCGATCACGCGGTGGCAGGGAATAACGATGGCAATCGGATTTGCACCATTGGCCCGCGCCACTGCGCGAATAGCCCGAGGCTGGCCCAACCACTGGGCTTGCTGACTGTAACTGCGGGTTTCGCCAAAAGGAATTTGCAACAGCGCATCCCAAACCCGGCGCTGGAATTCAGTACCCTTTGGCGCCAGAGGCAGATCGAAGCTTTTGCGCTGGCCGGCGATATATTCCCGCAACTGCTGGACGGCTAAATCTGTCAGCTCCGAGGCGCCCCGCTGCCAACCGGCCCCCAAACGCAATGGTCGTTCATCATCATAAAACTGGAGTGCAACTATACCTCTGGCGCCTCGGGAGAGCTCCTCTTGCTCGCAGGCCGCGATGGCAACATCACCCAATTCCGTGGTGTAACTCTCATAGACAATCATTTTTTCTCTCCAGATTTCAGGGACTGCCACAACAAAATGGCTCCATATGCCCGCCAGGGCCGCCACTGCTCTGCCCGCTCCAGGGCCTGCTTGGGTTTTGCCTTTTCACCATCACTGCCCAGGGCTTGTAGAATACCCAAATCCGACGCGGGGAAAGCATCCGGCATCGACAGTCCGCGCATAGCGATATAATGCGCTGTCCAATCGCCAATACCCGGCAGTGCTGTGGCTTGGCTGCACCAATCGTCCAGGGACTGATCGGCAAAACTCACACGGCCATCCAAAGTTGCGGCGACAAACTCCTGTAGGGTTTTCATCCGAGCCCGAGTCAAGCCCAGATCGGCAAAGTCCGCCTCAGCGAGACGCTCAGCCGTTGGGAATAAAAACCGCTCTCTGCCAGCATCATCCACAAAAGACTCCCCGTAGCGGGCCACGATACGTCCGGCAATAGTGGTCGCCGCCGCGACACTGATCTGCTGACCGAGAATCGCCCGCAGTGCATATTCGAATGGGTCCCAGGCACCGGGCAAGCGCAGGCCCGGATTCTTCGCCAACTGATCTGCCAGCAATGGATCTTCGTTTAATACTGTCTGGATCTCCTCAATATCCGCATCCAGATCAAACAGCCGGCGCAGGCGCTGGTTCAGCAGATATAACCCTGCCCCACCTTCCTGACCAAAAACCTCCACTACCAGGCGATTTCGTTCCGGGTCGTGGGAGACCTCCATCACGCCGCGACAAGCATCCAGTTCGAAACTGCGTGAATAGACCTCCCCCTCCACATGCTCTACCCCCGCCAAAGCACGAGCTCCCAAGAAAGCCAGGAATTGTTGCCAATCTAATGGCGGGCGGTAATCCAGGTACAGCCGTACCCGTGTGGCACTCGCCGTCTCCGCGCGCACTGCGTGTCCCTCCCTGCGCACCTCGGATGGAGTGCGTTGATAGATCTGTTTGAATACGCCGTTAAAGCGTCTCAAACTGTTAAAACCAGCCTCGTAGGCTATTTCAGCAATAGGCAAGTCCGTATCTCGCAGTAAACGAAAAGCAAATAGTGCCCGCTCGGTTTGCCAAACCGCCAAGGGGCTTACCCCCAAGTGCTCAGAGAACAGACGGCGCAAATAGCGGCTGCTGACCCCGAGACGCTCTGCCAATCGCTCCACAGATTGAGGCTCGCGCTCACTGCGCATCAGTTTTAAAGCGCGCTGCACGGTGGTCGAAACCAATCCCCAAGCTGGACTGCCCGGCGCAGAATCGGGGCGACAGCGCAGGCAGGGCCTAAAGCCCGCATTGGCCGCCTCCGCCGCAGTTTCAAAATAAGTGACATTGCGCTCCAACGGTGGCCGAGCGGGGCAGATGGGTCGACAGAAGATACCTGTCGTCTTCACCGCCGTAAAAAAACGCCCATCAAAACGCCGATCACGGGCAAGCCGCGCACTGGAACAAATTGCCGCATCAATTTTCATTTACCCTCCCGAATCTGACCTACAGTGTATTTCCACGCTGCCTTGGAAACTAGTCAAAAACGGAACTGACCCAAAAGCCATAGACCCAATAGTCATAACAAGACTCAAGCCTTCGTTATCATGAGAAATAAATTCACATAACCAACGTTTGCCGCGGCAAGGACTATATCCGGTTGCCCGATTAATTTACGCACCTGATTACTCTTTACAGCTCACAAGAAATTTTCAAAACTATCAACGTCTTTCCGCTTATTCCCCATCAAAAATACACACCGGCAACAAGTTGAAAATTTCTCAGCACAAATGTGCAGGCATTTTCACCTCCCTCACTGCCAACAAGAAAAACTAAAAAAATAAACTGCCATTATTTTTTCAATCATTACCTTTATCCGGAGAAATCACACATATTTACTCACATCGAAATTCGGTGGCTCATCTATTCTGATAAGAAATAAAAATCAGGTATTTACTCCACCAATTACATCTATAGGGAAGCAACCTTCAAGAAGTGGGCACTTATTTTCACTTCTATTTTCTAGTAATAAATGACAGTTCTTCCCCAGCAGATAACAGAAAAGTATTTGTTCCCAGAGATTTCAAAGCATGTCAAAAATATCGTTAATTGTATTTTTTCTTTCGCTACTGCTATTGAGTGCCTGCGGATCGGACAAAGGAAAAGCCCGAGCCACCGATAACTTCCCCCCGGGCTCCAATGTGACAGACAGTGATGGAGATGGCGTTCGCAATTCCGACGATAACTGCCCCAGCATCAGTAATCCCTCCCAAGATGACCTCGACAGCGACGGTAGCGGTGATGCCTGTGACAACGATGATGACAATGATAATCACCTGGACTTAGAAGATAACTGCCCACAAATCGCCAACATCGATCAGGCAGATAGTGACGGCGATAAAGTTGGCAATGCCTGCGATGAAGATCTCGATGGTGATGAAGTAGTCAACGATGCGGATAACTGTCCTGCAAACGCCAACCATGAACAGAGTGACATGGATGGCGATGGTGTCGGTGACAGCTGCGATAACGACCTCGATGGCGATGACTTCACCAATAGCCTCGATAACTGCCCCACCGTCTCCAACCCAGACCAAACCGATCAAGACAATGACGGCATTGGCGATCTATGTGATAGCGACAGTGATACCGACAATGATGGCCTGGATGATGGTGTAGACAACTGCCCGCAAGTGTCCAACGAAGATCAAGTGGATACCGACAACGACGGCACGGGCAACGCCTGCGATAACGACGATGACGGTGATAGCATCGAAGATATCAGTGACAACTGCCCTGGCAAACCAAACCCAGCACAAGAGGATCAGGACAACGATGGATTAGGCAATGTCTGCGATCCGGACCTCGATAACGACGGCATTGATAATGAAGCTGATAATTGTCCTGCTATCGCCAATACCGACCAAAGTGATATCGACTCCGATGGAAAGGGCGATCTATGCGATAGCGATGATGATGCGGATGGCATTGAAGACCATGCCGATAATTGTCCCGTCGATGCCAATGCAGATCAAACCGACACCGATAGAGATGGCAGAGGCGACCTTTGTGACTCCGACCGGGATGGCGATGGGGTAGACAACGATGCAGACAATTGCCCCCTCGTGGCCAATGAGGACCAGGTAGATACCGACGGTGACAGCTTCGGCGATGCCTGTGATAACAACTCTGATATCGACGGGGATTTAATTACTGACTATGTCGACAACTGTGTAAACATTGCCAATACCAGCCAATTCGACCGAGACGGAGACGGTATTGGTGACGCCTGTGACAACGATAAGGATGGTGACGGCAGTGCCAACACAGAAGATAACTGCCCTGCCATTCCCAATCGAGACCAAGCCAATAACGATAGTGACCAGTTCGGTGATATCTGTGACAGCGACGATGATAACGACGGTATCATCGACCTGATCGATAACTGTCGCTTCAACCCCAATGCCCACCAAAAGGATAGCGATGCCGACTACCTCGGTGACGCCTGCGACCCCGATCTGGATAACGATGGCATCGTAAATAGCAGTGACAATTGTCCCCATAACCCCAACACACTTCAGGAGGATCATGATGGGGACGGCGTCGGGGATGCCTGCGATACCAATACCGATGCAGATAACGATAGCTTCGACGATGGTGTAGACAATTGCCCCGCAGTAGCGAACCCGAATCAGTCAGATCAGGACAACGATGGCCTGGGAGACATTTGTGACAATGACCGGGATGGCGATGGTACGACAAATGAACAAGATAACTGTCCCTTCGTTCCCAATGATCAAAGCGATAGTGACGGCGACGGAAGCGGTGATCATTGTGACAATGATGTCGATGGAGATAGCATCGAGGACACCCTAGACAACTGCCCACATGTACCAAACCCGGAGCAGGAAGATGGGGATGAAGATGGCAACGGCGATGCCTGCGATAGTGATATCGATAATGACACCCTGGATGACAGCGCAGATAACTGCCCAGCTATTTCCAATCCAACGCAAACGGATAGTGATGGAGACGGACAGGGCGACGCCTGCGACCCCGACGTAGATAACGATGGCGTGGAAAACACCTCAGATAACTGCCCTCAAACCTGGAATCCGAATGGAGAAGACTCGGATCAGGATGGCATTGGTGACGCCTGTGACTACGATACTGCCCTTTCCTGCACTTCCTTCGAGGGGCTTGAAATAATGGATGGCGCTAGCACAGAGCTGGAACATGGTATCAATGCTCCCTGCGATGGCTGCTCAGTAGTTTCATTGGCCAAAGTAGGCAATGGAATACTCTCCGATGCCGCCAGAATGGAAGTTGCGAGTGGCGCTGGAGGCAGCACTTATATCCAGGTCAACCACAGTAACGTGAAAAGTGGTCGCTACCTACTTAGCTTCCTGGTGGAAAATACGAGCTCAGTACTGGATCTTATCTACCTCAACAGTATTACCATCAGTACCTATCTGGACGGAACTGCTACAGGTGAAAGCATCAGCGGTTATAGGTTGGCACCATTTAAGGTCAATGGTGCCCAGAATCACCGCCTGTTACTGGCAAATACTCAGGCAGACTTTAACCAGGTACGCCTGACTCTTGGCGGATTGGAGCTCACCAATAACAAGCTGGATATCTATCTCGCCTGTGCGGTTCCCATAAGCCTGCCGTAGTAAAGCCCTTATAAAAGCAATAAAGCCCCGAGTTCCGGGGCTTTATGTTTACAAAGGTTTATTGAAACGATATTTGACCGCGCATAAAGTCAACGGCTTGGCCGATAAGAATAACCTCATCACCTACAACCTCACAGGTGAGCACTCCGCGCCTCTTTGATAGCTGCATTGCATTGAGATGTGACTTACCCAAAACCTGACTCCAATAGGGTGTCAACTCGCAATGTGCAGATCCTGTTACTGGGTCTTCATTGACTCGCAGCTTGGGAAAAAAACAGCGACTGACAAAATCACAGTGATCCCCCGGTGCGGTAATCACCACACCCCTTAAATCGAGCTCAGCCATCAATATGAAATTAGGCTTAACGCTCTTTAGTTGAGTCTCGCTATCCAGTACAACGATATAGTCAAAGGCAGCCAAAGTTTTCACAGGAACCACACTTAAAGCCTCAGCCAAACCTGATGGACATTCCGTTGGGGCAGGGATAATGATAGGAAATCGCATTTTATAGCCGCCTTCGCAGAGCCCCACTTTTAACAAGCCACTGCGAGTTTCGAAGTTGATAACAGGCTTTGCGTACGATAAATGTTTAAACAAAACATGGGCTGCTGCCAGGGTGGCATGACCACAGAGATCCACCTCAGCTTCAGGTGTAAACCATCGCAGCCTATAACCCTCTCCCTCTGGAACAAAAAAAGCCGTTTCAGATAAGTTATTTTCTTCAGCAATATTCTGCATCTGTATATCTGTGAGCCACTCATCAAGTGGACAAACCGCGGCCGGATTACCAGAAAACATACTGGATGCAAAGGCATCTACCTGATAAATATTAATTTCCATATTCTTCTAAACTTCCCACTTATAAAATAACAACTAGATTATTACTAGTAGTGCCTCTATTACAGGCAACATATACAACGCAGCAAAAATTAACAAATATAAAAAAGGGACAACTTAGTGCCCCTTTAAGTAGAAACCTGGCTTTAAATATTAAGTTACATTTTCACCTTATCCATACCGCATACTCCAGAACTCTATCAATCCAAAGGGCAAACACTTGCCAGGGAGGTAGTGAAAGCCCGCTTCATAAACTCAAACTGCTCATTGGTTTCCATGTGTGCACTCAAGGAATTTCTGGCCGAGAGAAAGCGCTTTTTCTCAAGCTCCGTCATGCCGTCATGATAGAGGTATAATTTTTCAATCGGCTTCATGGCCGACTTTTCACTTCTATAAAATTTATCCTTGGACATAGCAAGGTCAACCTTATCCCGTATTGACCCATCCGGCATTATCTGAACAGACACACTGGGCACATAGTTTGCAATTGGCCCCTTTAGATTTAACACCTCGGGATTCAACTCACTAAGTTTCTTGGCGATATAGACTTTCAGCTTGTTATTTCTAACTTCCAACTTCACAAACGGCTTTATTATTTTGAATTTATCTTTATCTTCTTCGAACAACTGCACAGACGCCTCCAACATCACCAAACTCTGGGTGTTTAGAAAACGTTCATATTCCTCTAATTGACAAGACGCCTGTACATACTGACTAAAGAAGAAGGCAAGAACCAGGGCTGGTATTTTCATAGTTCTAATAATTATCCTTAATTTTTAGAAATGGACCGCCCAATTCCACTGGGCAAATCTGACGTATATCACACCCTATTCTAGTCGTCTTTTTTTCTTGGATAATCTATAGGTTCACATTTGCGGATCTTCCCACAGAAAATACGCAACTTCCTTCATTTTTCAGGTTATATACGCCATTTGAGGACGACACAAAGAGGCACATAAACTAGCCCCTAAAGTACCCATTGAGTGTGGAAACCAGTAATGGAAGCCTCTCTCCTCTTTACTTTCGGTAGTCATCCAGAATTACCGGCGGCAAGCTTTTGGCTTCCGACATCCACTCTTCCACACTCTCTCTTGCCAGAAGCCTCATTACCCATTGATGAGCCCGGGGCCAATCACACATTTCCGGGCTATGGGCATACAACCTGATAACCGTGGGCACCAGCACCAGATCTGCGAGGGAGAGATCACCACAAAGGTAAGGGCCACCACTATGGGCTAATTCTTGCTCCCAGCAGTGAAACAGTCGCTCCGCATCTGCCTGCTCAGACTGGGTCATCTGACGCTTATCCTGATAAAAAGCGCTTTCAAAAGAAAGTCGTGGACACAACCCTGAGAGACCCGCATGTTGCCAACTCAAGAAAGAACGTGCTCTAGCCTTGGCCAAAGGATCTGAGGGAAGTAAACTTCCGCCGCCAATATCGTTGGCATATTCCATAATGGCTAGGGAATCAAAAATAACACTCTGGTTTTCAACCAATACGGGTACTGAAACAGCGGGGGATATCTCACCAATCCGGCGAAGATTTTCAAAGCGCTGCGGCTTGCGAATATCAACAACTCGCTCTTCAAATTCAATACCCAGCTCCCTAAAAGGAAGCCATGCCCGAAAAGCCCAGCTGGAGGCATTTTTAGTACCAGTGTATAAAATACGTTCCATGTTTTTCCCTTAAAATTTTTAGATACGGTCTTTAAAACAGATAACAGGGTAATTAAATAGACTCAACTATAAATCCAAAATGATGATCAACCTACTGTAGTGTTTCTTCAATGTAAACATCCTCATTTTTTGTGATTAATCACTCAGCTTTTTCTATCAACCGATAAAAGAGTCTCCGTAAAAGCAACATCTGATACTCAATATATGTTGCATCTAAACTTTCCCCTAAGAGTTTATTCGAGGTAAAAATAAAAAACCCGGCAAATGCCGGGTTTTCAAGGTGAAAATTTGCTTAGTTTTACTTCAAGCCAAGAACTTCTTTACCCTGGATGAAAGTAACATCCACGGGTATATCCGCCTCTGCCAATCGATCCAGGTCAGCCTGCAACTCAGGACCGATAACCCCTTTTTCAGCGAGTAGCGTTTTGGCCTGCTCGTAGTTACCATCACCCTGAATAGTCAGGATCAGGCGCGACAGGTTGGTCATGGCCTGCTGCATTTTTTCGAAATCCACACTGTATTGACCGGTTTTCGGATCGCGGGTAAAGGCGCCCTGCTCTTTGAAGAAGTTAAAGCGCATCATATTGGCCTTACCGTGGGCACTGGCTGCACCGAAGCGCACGCTGCGGAAAATACCAGCGAGGAAGGTAACGTAGTTATCCATCAGCTCGCCCTCTTGGATCTCGCCTTTCTCATGCAAGCGGGTCACCATATAAAGGCCGAGAATATCGGCTTTGCCTTCTTCCAGAGAGGAAGAAGTCTCCTTCAACACCTGGCGTACATTTGCTCCGCCGGTCACAGTCTTCTTAATACCCAGGCCGTGCGCCACCTCGTGGAACATGGTATTGGCAAAGAAAGCGGGGAATGTGATGTTCTTGCGCTGATCTGGAGCAATCAATACATCGCTGATGGGCACCAGGATCTTGTCAAACTTGGCACGCATAGCGTTTTTCAGCTGCAGCCGACGAGTGCCTTTCGCCAGCTGAACTTCTTCATCGTTAGGCAGGTTAATGGCAATCGTCTTGGAACCCGCATTGCTGTGACCTGCGTAGAAAAGTACATCGTACGCATTCAGATCAGAATCAGTACCCGGCTCTTCGGCCTTGTACTTTTCTTCTACCGGCAAGCCTTCCTGTAATTCAGGCAACAGCGCAGCAAACTTGGCCAGCTTCTTACTCCACTCTTTATCTTTGAGGAGTACGTAAGACTCGTAAGCCGTGCGATAGGCGAACATTTGATCTTCGTAGTTTTCAATGGGGCCGATCACTACGTCGATATCATTTTCCTTCATGTCCATCCATGCCATATCGCTGGGACGGAAATTATCATTGAGCAGTGCGTCGGCACGCATGTCCAGATAGTTGGCGAATTCTTTACTTTCCGCCAGCGCGGCTGCCTGGCGCAGGATATCCGCCGCCTTCTTCAGGTCAGCATTGTAGGCTTTGCTGTAGGGGATCAGCTCCAGCTTACCAGCATCGTTGCGGCGCACCAGAGAGTAGAGGCCATCTTTTCCAGGTTGGTCCCAGTTCTCAAACTCTTCGCGAGTCATATCTGCCGGATAGAAGTTGGCACCCAGGGGTTTGAGACCGTAGCCAGTGATAAACGGCTTATTGTCATTGAGGCGATCCCAAGGACCGTAATTAATCTCGGCAAACTTGCGCGCGCGGTTGTCTTCGATATCGGGCAGCAGCACTTCTGCTGGGCCGTAGGACTGCAACCAGAACAGTCGATCCATGATCCGGCTGGCATCAATCAACAGGCCGATCATCTTACGCTGATTCTCGCTAAGATTACTCATATCAGCGGTAAGTTCTACTGGTACATAAATATTAAAACGTTTATCAGCGTTTTCTATGGCTTGGCCTGCGGGCGGTGTGACCGTCTCAGATTCTACAATCTGTGCCTCCGCTTCATCTTTACGGATTTCCTCGGCCTGTTTGTCTTTGCTACAGCCGCCCACCAGCGCCATGGCCAGCAGTGCGGCAGCGATCTTGGTAGTGTGAAAGGGAATGGTCATATCGCTCTGCCTATCATTTTTTTGTTTCGGCGCCACATTAGTCTGGCTACACACAATTATCAAGACAGGCTTTTATGGCTCCGCCACCTGAGAAGCCACAGGAGTTTCTTCTCCTATTCCAGTCGTACGCTCCTGCTGCTGCATACGCCACAGGGTCGCATAGTGCCCGCCTTCCTCCAGAAGCTGGCTGTGGGAACCCTGCTCAACGATCTGGCCTTGATCCATGACCAAAATCTTATCGGCATCCACAATTGTCGAAAGACGGTGGGCGATCACCAGTGTGGTCTGTTCGCGGGCAATTTCTTTCAGAGAGGCGACAATACTGCGTTCCGAACGGCTGTCCAGAGAGGAGGTAGCTTCATCAAAAATCATAATCGGTGGTTTTTTGAGCAGCGCCCGCGCTATGGCAACCCGCTGTTTTTCACCACCGGATAGCTTAAGGCCGCGCTCACCAACCAGAGTATCCACCCCCTGGGGCAGCTGGCGGACAAAATCCGACAGGTGAGCATGATGAATTGCAGCAATCACTTCCTCATCAGTGGCATCCACCCGCCCATAACGCACATTTTCTTTGATTGATTGGTTGAATAACACCGCATCCTGGGGCACCACACCAATAGCGCGACGCAAGGATTCCTGACTGACCGTACGAATATCCTGGCCATCAATGCGAATCGACCCATCACTTACATCATAAAAGCGGAACAACAACTTAAACAGGGTCGACTTACCGGCCCCGCTGGCTCCCACAATCGCCACTTTCTGGCGTGGCAGCACGGAGAAGCTAACCTGGCGCAGAATTTCACGATTGTCTTTGTAACCAAAGCGCACGGCATCAAATTCAATTCGCCCTTCCTGCACTTGCAAATCTAAGGCCTCGGATTGATCGGCCACCGCTGGCTTAACCCTGAGTAAAGAGAACATCTTTTCAATATTGGCCAGGGCACCTTTCATTTCCCGATAGACAAAACCGAGAAAATTCAACGGGATAAAAATTTGCATCATAAAGGCGTTAACCAGGACAAAATCTCCGATGGTCATTTGCCCTTTGGTCACGCCTACCGCCGCCAAAATCATCGCTGCGCACATGGCAGAGGCAATAATCAGTGCCTGACCAGTGTTTAGGCTAAACAGCGATAGGCGGTTTTTACGCCGGGCCCGCTCCCATACCGCCAGCTCACGATCGTAATGGTTCGCTTCATGCCGCTCATTGGCAAAATATTTCACCGTCTCATAGTTGAGCAAGCTGTCTACCGAACGACTGCTGGCCTGGGATTCGGCTTCATTCAGGGCGCGTACAAAACGGGTACGCCACTCTGTGGCCACGACAGAGAAGCCGATATAAACAATAACGGCGACCAGCACTACCAGAGCAAACACGCCGCTGTAATTCCACCAGAGCAAGCCCGCTACCATGGCGATCTCAAGCAGAGTGGGTACGATATTGAACACCATAAAGCGCATCAAAAAGCCAATGCCGCTATTGCCCCTTTCAATATCCCGAGAGAGCCCCCCGGTACGCCGATCCAAGTGAAAGTCCATATCCAACTTGTGTAGGTGCCGAAATACCTCCAGGCCAACTCGACGCTGAGCCCGTTCCGTCACCCGGCCAAAGATGGTATCCCGCAACTCACCAAACAGAGTACTGGAGAATCGCACCGCACCATAAGCCAATAACAGCCCCAGTGGCAGAGCTATGGCTTGGGCAACACCACCGGTTTTATCCAGATTGTCGACGATATGCTTGAGGATAAAGGGTAAAGTGACCCCCGCAATTTTTGCCCCAATCAGGCACAAAATTGCCAGGGCGACAGCCCGGCGAAACTCCAATAAGTAAGGGAACAGGGTTTTCAGCGCACCCCAGTGCACCTCGTCCAGAGAAACAGTGGACTTGGGTCTCGGCATAATCAGTTCCGGAAGGAAAAATAGCCGCCTATTATAAATAGACTTAAAGGGTTATATAGACGCTCAATCGCAGAAACCGATTGGATGCAGCACCCCTAAACCAAAAGTTGAGCAGCAAATCTCAAACCTTGGCTACCAAGCCTCCATCCACATTAATCGTTTCTGCCGTGATAAAGCGAGAGTCATCTGACGCCAAAAACACAGCAGCATTAGCAACATCGAGCGGGTATCCTGGCCCCTTCAGCATCTGCGCGGGCTCTAAGAAGTTAGTAAAGACATGCTTGCCCTCTGGAGAGGTCACCGCCTCGGTCAGTATCTGCCCAGGACGCAAGCAATTGGCTCTGATATTGTGACGTGCCCCAATTCCGGCAATATAACGAGTAAAGGCTTCCACCCCGGCTTTCGAGGCATAGTAAGAAGCTGATGGCAGGAAACTAACCTGCTCCAATTGCGTATCGGTTGGCGCACTCTGCGCAGCAAGCGAAGACACATTAATAATGGCACCACCCCCTGCGCCAATCAGGTAGGGCCAAACCGCTTTACACATCAGAAAACAGCCAGTCAGGTTGACTTTAAAAACCTCCTCCCACTCCTGTAAGCCCTCGTAGGGAAACATATTCGGCGCACCCGTCCCTGCACCGTAAAACAGGATATTGATTGCCCCATAGCAACTGATTGTCTCCATCACTGCTTGACTGACTAACTTGTTATCGGTGACATCGCAGGGGATATAAGTAGCTTCTCCGCCGGAAGAACGAATGGACTGCTCGACCTTTCGCCCCTCCAAAGCGCGGCGCGCCAAAATAGCCACCTTGGCGCCCTCCTCCGCAAAGCGATGAGTAGTCCCATCACCGATACCTTCATTACCGCCAACAACAATGGCGACTTTGTTGCTTAGTTTTCCCATAGTCGGCACTGCCAAAGTCGATAATTACTGTATTGATGAAGAGAGTACTTATAGTTAAGGAGTCCCTGAAAAATTCCGTAATACATTTGTGGACCCCTAAGGCTGTAGAGGTTAGACAAAACTCCTGGCCAATAGCCTTTGCAAGAGCTGAAACCCAGCAGTTGCAACCTTCAACATCAGCCTTCTAGCTTTCAAAGCAGCCTAAAGAATTATGAAGGAATTCCTTAATTTTAGGTTAGCTATATAAAAGCCTAGTATCACCGTGCGATATGCCAACCAACAAATCGACCAAAGAATATTTTCATGCCTCCATAAAGAACATATGAAAGACATGTAAATATACGACCGCAAGAAAACTAAGCCTCGTTAAAAGTGTGATTTCAGTAAAATAGATTAGATGCCATGGACAGAAATCAAAAGAGAAAGCTCAATGCAAATATTAATGGAAAAGCCTTATCGCAACCCCGCCGATTTACAACTAGCGCTGATACGTATTTATATTGGGCTTAACTTTACTCACCATTTTGCTGAAAAATTCGGACTTCTAGGCGCCAAGACTTACGAAGAAATCGTTCAATATTTCACAGCTATAGGTTTCTCCAGCATCATGGTAGTTATATCTGGGCTTTGCGCATTTGCCGCATTTATTGGTTTCACTTTTGGCCTATTCACTCGTTTCGCAGCAATTGGAACGTCACTTTATTTGCTCATCGCCTTGTTTTCAGGACGTCACTATCTCGCCGGCTTCAGCTGGGCTGACCATACAAGCGGCATTGTTATTAATGGTGTAGAGCAAACTGTTTATGGTGGATGGGAATACCCCTTATTTTGGTCATTTATCTGCCTATCGTTCGCGTTAACCGGTGGTAGAAAGTGGTCCTTAGATGCACATTTAAGAAAGTGCAGCTCTGCTATTATTAGATTTTTAAGCCAGTGAGTTACTGCGAAGAAAAAATTATCGGTTTTAAAAATCACAAGCGTCTAGGCGATAGGTATCTTTAGCACTGAACAACAAAATCAAAGGGTAAATCTATGCAATATAGCCTTCACCCGCTAGTTGAAACCGATGCACATGAAGGCCTCGTATGGGTCGATTGGCAAAAGAGATTATATTTCACCTCCAAACCTTCAAGTGATTATCGAACTCCATCGGCCATTCGTTATTTTGATTTTAAAGACAGGTCTATACATACGGTAATTGAGCGAAGCAATATGGCTAATGGTATGTGCCTGACAGCTGATAAAAATCACCTGCTAGTGGCTGAACAGGGATTCCATGATAGTCCTGGATGTATTAGCCGCATAAATTTAAATAGCTTTTGCCGAGAGATTATTGTTGATAACTTTAAAGGACTACCCTTTAATTCACCTAACAAGATAGTCCAAGCAAACTCCCACTTTTTCTTTACCGACCCAGATTATGGTTACTACCAGGGGTTTAAACCACAAAGCGAATTGCCCACCGGATTATACTCCTATGATGTACAAGCATCGCAATTATTTTGCCTGGGCGATGAATTTATTGTTCCTCACGGGCTTGCGCTCTCCTGCAATCAAGAAACTTTGTTTTTAGTTGATAACTGCAGTATCACAAAAGTAAAGCCTTTTTACGACCGCAACCATGAACAAATTATATTCACCCTCCAGCTCAGCTGTGGGTCAAGCAATGCTCAAACAGAAACAATCATCAAAATACCCCCACAGGGTTTTATCGATGGAATAATTATTGGAGAGAACAAACAGCTAATATTTACCAGCTTAAATAAGTTGATGACCTGTTCAGTACAAGGAGAAAACTTGCAGTGTCTCTACGAAAACTCTGAGGATATTAACTTTGTAAACATAGCAATGGCAGAGGGAAGACTTTACGCCACTTCAGATAATGCCATCTACTATCTTGAAACTTAATGAAAAATATGAAAACAAACCATAAAGCCCAGCAAAAGTACTACCACCTTTGGACAGACAAAAGTCATATTTCCAGGACAACAGAGCACTATTTAACTGGCTTTACATTAATCCAATATTCCAATCCCAATCCAGAATATCACTACAAAGATTTGCCAGAGGTAATAAACAGTGAGTTTGCCATCTTACCTCCCAGCTGGGAAAGTGATTTCCACCCAACCCCCAGTCCACAATGGGTCATTACCTTATCCGGCCGATGGAGAACAACAACAAAAGATGGGGTTTGTGTAACCTACCAACCAGGTGATGTGCACTTTGGTGGAGATTTACCGCTGAAGGGAGTGCCGTTAAATCAACAGGGTCACAAAGCGCTTAACCCATCCTCCAAAGAATCGACAAAGGTACTGATACTTTCTGTCAACACCCCTCTTTCAATTCCTGAAAGCCAGTTCTGAGCCTAAATACCATAGCTATATAGAAAGAACATATAAATCATTATGGAGGATGAGAATATTATTTTTGAACAGCTGGCAATTTTCGATTTGCTGTCAAAGTTTATTCTCACTATAGATAATCAAGACGCCAAGGTCTGTGCCTCGCTATTTACCGAAAATGGTCGCTTTGAAAACGGTAGTTTGATGATTAAAGGGCGGCAAAAACTTTATGAATACCTGCTTGTCCACAGCCGTTTGGGTACCCAACATATCACGTCTTCATATCTTTATGTTGTTTCTCTCGATAGGGCGACCGATAAGGGAAAATCAACCATAGTAGTTTTTTGCAGCAACTCGCGCGGGTTATCGCGTGGTAATGGCAGGCCAGTATGACGATGAACTTGTGAAGGTTAATGGTGAGCGGCTATTCCTGCGCCGAAGTGCCATCGCTTCTGGCTTACCTGAAGATCCAGAATTTTCATTACTCAATGCAGATCAGCAAACTGCACATGTATTAAAACCCTTATTAGATGCATGGCAGCAACTGGGCGAACCCATCAGGCATTGATGGCACCAATTGTCGAAGCCCCTATGACAGTTACACGAGCACTAGCCATACTGCAAGAATATGGAAAATCAACAAGAAAACAATGATTCAGCACCTGACCAAAACATAAATAAGATTTGCTGTATTCTATGTTTGCCCTGTGGAGAGATAATCACTTCAATCAGTATCTATCCAGTCTTAACGCAATTGGCTCTGATATTGCAATCTGCCTAAATTCAGGGAATGTAATAAATAAAGCCTCCCACACCAGCCTCAGAGGGCTAATCATTGACTAAAAATAGGGCTTCAATTGCGCATCCGTCAGTACACTTAGTGCAGCGAGTAGAAACACATTGATGATCTGCCCCCACTCACTATGCTAAGCCGCAATGTCTCGATAATAAAATAAAAGAATTAATATGCTTTAGCCCCAGCTCTGGCTATCCATGCCTTACATGCACCACAAGGAGGCCTTCTATCCGATTTCCCTTTGTGCTTATTGGGCTGACGAGCCGCAAAAATACTATTTTTGATAGATTGACTGTTTTCTCCTGATTTACGCCGCTGACTGAATGCCCTTCTCAGGCAGTCTACCTCAGCACAGGTTCGACCAAAGATATATCGGTCTACATCCAGTTCTGACGGAATAGTATTCCAAATCGTATTCGGGATATATCCTCGACTGGTTCCATTCCCTGTTGATCCTTCAAACCACTGTTCTAATACACTATCGTACATAACTGCTACCATACTCGGTGTGTTCGAACCATTTCCGCCACGGTCCCTGGCTAGTGTTCTAACTTTATTGACGGCCTGATTCCCCAAATTTTGAGCAGAGCCAGCCTTAGGTACTGTCTGAATATATTTGACATATTTTTGGCAATGCAACATTGGCCGGCGCTTAGGGGCTATCCCCTTGTAGATAGGACCAAACTGACTGATAACATTATGGGCATGGTAATAGGCATGTTCCATCACCGGAGGAGGCAACGGAGAACCGTTTTCAACCACAAAAATACCACACTTATTACACTGGAACTTATGATGATATTCTGGCATCTTGTATATCCTTTACGTTAACCCAATTTAATTAAAAACTGCTCTTTTTATTTCTCAAAGAAATCTACACACCCTTTAATTGAAAAGGCACCTCTTAGTCGAGGGTGGATCTGTTTTTGTTACATTAAATATCTATAAAATAACCATCATTAAAACTGGCCAAAAATTCTTGGCCAGCGAGCGTTGGCGATACTGCTAGTTAGCAGCGAAAATCAGAAGTATTTATACTGTTACCTTCAGCTTGGTTCTATAGCTTCAAAGTCATCCTCGCGCAGGCGCATGGTTCCATCCTCTTGCAGGACCCATAGTTCCCGAGTGATAACTCCTTGCGCATTGTTCATCTTCCACTTACTGGTAAGAACTGTTGAGGAACCATCAACTACCTCAATCTCGGTATCCTGATAAGCCACATCAGAGAATCCCTGAGCCACTAGGTTTTGCCAGAAAGCTTTTATCTGCTCCCGACCTAGAAATATACCAAACGGCCTGGCATTCATTTGAGCATTCTGTTCATACATTGAAGCGCAGCCTTCAGCATTCCCTTGATTAAAAAACGACTTCCACTGTTCGCTGGCCACAATAGTTTTCTCAATAAGTAGCTTGTTCATATCCGACTCCTCTTGATAAAGGCTTGATCTTTAACTTCCATAAGCATATTGCCCTAACGCACCGCCTGTGATAAATACACATTCAACCAAATTAGTGTTTAGTGAAATTAAACTATGAAACCCAGCCTAGAGGACATGCAGATATTTTTAGCCGTAGTTGAGGCCCGCAGCTTTACTGCCGCAGCAGACAAGCTGGTACGTACCAAGTCGGCAATTAGCCAGGCAGTGACTAGATTGGAAGAAGATCTCGGTACAAGGTTGCTTTACCGGAGCACCCGCTCGCTTTCACTGACGGAGACAGGAACCCAATTCTACGCTCACTGTCGCGAGATCCGGGATATCTACAACAACGCCCTGGCCGATTTAAAAAGTAATAACAAGGAACTCTCGGGCACACTGACAATCACAGCTCCCCACGCGCTCTGCGAGCCGGTTATAGTCCCTGCAATTAGACAGCTTAACGAGCAGCATCCACAGCTGGGGGTTCGTTTACTGGCGGATGATGCCCCAATGAATTTGATTGATTCCCAAGTAGACTTGGCAATTCGTGTAGGCAACCTGGATATGCAATCCGCCAAAGTATCAAAGCTGGGAATACTCCGGGAAAGCCTCTATGCGAGTAGAGGATATATAGAGCAACAGGGAGGAATACCTGACGATCTTACCGAATTACGCAACTGGCAACATATCATCAATGATTGGCAGGGCACCCCGGTGAAATATCAGCTGGGTAGTAAAAAAGAGATTCGAGTTATTCCCAAGATACGCTGCAACTCACTACATAACATTTTACAAATGACAACAATGAGTTTAGGGGTTGCAAGACTACCAGACATTGTTGCAGAAAAATTGGTTAGAGAAGACTCCTTAAGGCATCTAGTCACAATAGCTTCAACTCCCGTTCACTATATGCACCTTTTTTCTAAAAGGCCTCCGCCAAAGGTTCAACACTTCGTCAAGATTTTGAGAAGATTAATGTCATCTTATCACTAGCCTCCGAGTTATCTTCGACTGAGGGGCTATCGAACACAGGTAGGACCTTAGCCTTAGTATCCGATAAAATTTACTATAAATAAAAAGAAAAAACCCTACAGGCAGGGTCAACTTTCAAGTGCCAGAGTTCTTTCCCGCTCCACAAAAGAGCGCTTTACAAACTCAGAAGCGCTAAGACCCAGCTCCTCTTTGAATGCCCGGGAAAACTGGCTGGTGCCGTTAAATCCACAATTGAACGCCACCTGTAAAATACTTGCATTTTTCCCGGCTGCCAATAACTGTGCGGATGCGGCCTCCACCCTGGCACGTCTCACCAAGTTAATATAAGAGGTATTATGAAAACGCAGCGCTCTATGTAAATAGGAGGTTGAGATATCCAATGACGCTGCCAGCTGTGGCGCGGACAAATCCGAGTCACAACAGTGTTTTTGAATCAGCCTGCAAACCTGTTGAAAAATAGACTTTAAGCGACTCGGAGTTTCCGACTCCGCCTGCAAATTGCCACGACTCTCCTGGATACAGGCAATAATTAATTCGGCTATCGGATTAAAGAGAAAGCGGGAAGAAGCAAAGGTGCACCTTTGTTTGGCCTGGGGAAACAGCAAAAGATAATTACGTAATAAGAGGCCGGGACCACTGCTACCATCTATGGTCAGAGGACAGTTATCCTTGGGACCTGAACGAAACCTCTCGAGCTTCTCACGGGGAATGCGACACAATAGCGAGCGACTTTCATGAACCAAATCATGAGTAATTGTCTGCGCCAGATCAACCAAGTAGAGTCCACCGGGATTCATCGGGGTAAAATAACTCCCACGCTGTATAGCACCACGGCCAGATAAAAGATATATCAATGTATAATTGGCATACCCATCACTCAAGTGATTGCTTGCTCGATGAAAAGAATTCCCAGAGAAGCAGGCTCGAGCAAATGAATCTCCCGTTTCAGGATTGGAAGATACTGCAAATTCCCCATAATACGCGCTGTTATGATGAGACTTGAGCAACAATTCACAGCGGTAAGGTAGACCAGCCTCCATCAGCTCCTTCCAGCGGCGCCAGCGTTCATTAACTACAAAATCATCTGTCCTGGCCACCCAGTCAAAAAACGGAGTCTTATCGCGATCCATCGAAACATCAGTCTGCATGACATGCTTATCCTTAAGCTGCCCATTTATGGTATTAAGCAAGAATAATAGATTTTTGAAAGCCTCTTTGTACCCAAAAGTTATTTCGGCGGCATCCTAATTTTTTCTACACCAGGGTACAGGCTGGAGAAGCTGCACCTGTAAGTGATCTTCAGAAACACGGCTTAGGAGCTATTTTCATAAATAGTGAAGCGAAATAATCAGTGGGTAAAATGATGAATGAACTACAGCTATTCAGAGACCGATTCGCAATTAGCGACCTACTTGCTCGCTACACTTTAACTATCGATAACTGTGATGCCCGAGGTTGGGCGTCACTTTTTACACTTGACGGTCGCTTCGAGCATGGCAATCGAGTAATCCGAGGAAGAGAAAAACTAGAGCGCTATGCAGTCATCCACAACAAACTGGGTAGCCGGCATATTACCTGTTCGCCATTACATCATATTTCAGAAGATGGGCAATCTGCCTCAGGCAAAGCCACTACAGTATTTATTTTAGTGACTCGCTCTGGTTATCGCGTTGCCGTAGCCGCAGAATACCATGATGAATTAGTCAAGGTAGACGGCAGCTGGCTATTTCAATGCCGCCGTGGAGTTATTGCTAAGCTACCGAATGATCCTGATTTTCCCATACTTACTGCTGATCCCAATACTCGTGACCAGATAAGTCTTTTAGAGGATGCCTGGAAAGACTTGGGTGAACTGATATCAGATTAAAGCTACCAATATAACGAGTATCAAAAAATCCGAATCCGTGAAATATTCCTCTAGAGCAGGGCTAATTCAATGTACGTAATGGCACATCATCCCTGCGCCCAATAGAAGCGCCCAGTATTCTTACCAGGAACTCGGTTAATACTCCGGCAGTAAAACCCCAGATTTCATAGTCGCCAAACTGGTAGGCGGGTAGATAAATAGCTTGATTATCGATAGTGATTCGGTCAGTGCGGATACGGGGATCGTCAAGAAAAAACGACAAAGGCACACGAAAAATTGCATCCAGCTCACCAGGGTTGGGCCTGAGATGGGTATCCGGTGAGATCACCCCCACCCAGGGAGTGACATGTACCTGCCAGCGAGTAGTGCGCGGCCACAGAGGGCCGAGCATCCGCACCTGATTCATAGGCAGGTCCACTTCCTCTTGAGCTTCGCGCAGGGCGGTATATTGCAGGGAGGGGTCAGTGGCATCCCAACGCCCGCCCGGTAGGGAAACTTCTCCGGAATGGGTAGATAGTGTATCGGCGCGCTTAGTCAGCACTACATGGGGGTCTGGCTCTTCGGTAAGTGCAATCAACACTGCGGCATGGCCATACAATTCTGGCCCTGTTGGTACGCCAGCCTCCAGCTCTTCTATTTGCTGGGAAATTTTCTTTTCGATAATCGATAACATATCCACTTATCCCGCCTCATACAACAAAGGCTCCCTAAAGTTCATCATACTGATTCCCGGTGATAACACCGAGCTGTATACCGCAATCTCCATTTGCGGCTCCCAGCCAGTTACTGCCGCTCAGCCGAAGCTGCATCCAGCTGGGACTGGGGCGTATAGCCCCCTTTGAGCTTCTCACGAAGCGCCTGCACCAACGCGTAGTACACAGGCACCAGTAAAGTGGCGAACAGGCTGGCTGCGAGCATACCGCCAAACACGACCAACCCCAGGGAAATACGGCTTACGGCACCCGCGCCTGTGGCTACCAGCAACGGTATCACTCCGAGAATAAACGACATAGCCGTCATCAATACTGCCCGGAAACGCAGGCGGGTGGCTGAAATCGCAGACTCGGCAATAGACTTGCCTTTATCCCGTTCCACACAGGCGAATTCAACAATCAAAATTGCGCTCTTCGCCGCCATACCAATTAACAATACCAAACCGATCTGGGTATAGAGATTATTGATAGATCCTGCCAGCCACACCACCAACATGGCACCGCAAATCGCAATAGGCACGCACAAGAGCACCGCAATAGGGATACTCCAGCTCTCATACTGGGCCACCAAAAACAGGTACACAAATATTATGGCCAAACTGAACAGGATGGGAGCCAGATTGCCTGAGGTAACCTCCTGTAAACTGATCCCGGTCCATTCATAGCCGTAGCCTTCCGGCAGCCTGGAGGCCAGCTCCTCCATGGCATCCATGGCCTGACCACTGGAGTAACCCGGTGCTGGAGCGCCATTAATCGTCACGCTGTTATAGAGGTTGTAGCGGGTGATAGTTTGTGGAGCCACAACCGGCTCAATAGTGGAGACCGAGGTAATCGGCACCAGACCACCACTGTTGGCGCGCACATAGAAGCCCGCCAGATTTTGTTCGTCATCGCGAAACTGCGCATCTGCCTGGGCGATCACTCGGAATACTTTGCCATATAAATTAAAGTCGTTTATGTAATATCCGCCCAGAAAAGTCTGCAGTGTCGAATAAACCTCTGGCAACGGCACACCGAGTACGTGCGCTTTTTCTTTATCGATCTTTAATTCCAACTGGGGGGTAGCCGCCTGGAAACTGGTGAAGGCCTGGGAAATTTCCGATCGCTGATTGGCCGCACCCAGCAGATCAATCATTACTTGTGATAATTCTGTAATACTGCGCCCCTGCAAATCCTCCAGCACAAATTCAAACCCTCCCACGGTACCGATACCCGGCAGGGGTGGTATGACAAAAGGCATAATCTGTGCGTTGGGTATCTGCGCCAGTTTTTTCTGTGCCCGCTGCATAATGGCGAACTGGTGATCCTCTTCACTGGTGCGGTCATCCCAGGGTTTTAACACCGCAAACATCATTGCGGTATTAGATGAGACACTGTTGGTAAGCAGGTTATAGCCGGGCACACCCACCACATGGGCCATACCGGGTTCTTCCAATAATATGTCTGTAACCTGATTCACCACCGGGCCAGTGCGCTCCAGGGAGGAACCATCCGGCAATTGCACATGTAGCATAAACGTGCCCTGGTCCTCATCAGGGATAAAGCCAGTGGGGATACTACTAAACAACCAAAAGGCCAACAGGAAAATACCGATAACGGAGATAATTCCGATTAGCGGAATCTTTACGCAGGCTTTTACCATGCCCACATAAAAATTGGTGGAGCGATGCAGCCCTCGGTTGAAAAAACCAAATACCCCGGTCTCTTTCACTCCGGCAACTTCGCCTTCCTTACCCACTTTTAAAATACTGGCGCAAAGTGCCGGGCTCAGGGTAAGCGCATTAAGGGAGGAAATCGCGACCGACATAGAAATAGTAACCGCAAATTGCTGATACATTTTTCCGGTGATACCCGGCATCAACATGACCGGTACAAACACCGCAAACAACACCAGCGTAGTGGCAATGACCGGCCCAGTAACCTCACGCATAGACTGCAACGCAGCCTCCTTTGGCGTTAGGCCGTCACTCATCAGTCGCTGGGTGTTTTCCACCACAATAATCGCATCATCAACCACTATGCCAATGGCCAGAATCAGCGCAAACAAGGTGATGGTATTAATAGTCATACCAAACGCCAGCATCAATGCAAAAGTGCCCACCAGTGAAACAGGGATGGCAATAGCGGGGATCAGGGTGGAGCGCCAATCCTGTAAAAACAGGAAGACCACCGCGATCACCAAGATCAGGGCAATAAATAGTGTCTGCACCACCTCTTTGATAGAGGCCTGAACAAACAGAGTGGTGTCGTAGAGGATCTCTGCCTTTAGGCCATCTGGAAAACGCTGGGAAAGCTCTTTGACCTTGGCCTTGATGCCGTCAGCCACTTCAATGGCATTGGCTTCCGGCAACTGATAAACGCCGATCACTGCCGAAGCCTGGTTATCCAATTGCCCATAGGAGGAATAGGACTCACTGCCCAATTCCACCCGCGCCACATCTTTCACTTTTACCATGGCGCCATCGGGTTTGGCGCGAATAGTAATTTCCTCAAATTCCTTGGGATTCACCAGGCGCCCCTGCACCAGGATGTTGTATTGAAATTGCTGGTCCTTGCGAATGGGCGGCGAGCCAATCTGCCCAGCCGCTACCTGCACATTTTGTGCCCGTACCGCGCTGATAACATCCTCGGTGGTAACGTCCAGGGACGCCATCCTATTCGGGTCCAGCCACAGGCGCATGGCGTAATTGCGCGAGCCAAAAATAACTACGCTGCTCACACCCAATACGCGCGCCAGCTCATCCTTCAAATAAATTTCTGCGTAATTGGCTAGGAAAAGTTCATCGAATTTCTGCTCAGGAGAAAATAAGTTCACGACCAATAGCAAAGTGGTGCTTTGCTTGGAAACCACCACACCATCGCGCTTTACATCCTCTGGCAATTGCGGCGTGGCCTGCTCCACACGGTTCTGTACATTGACCTGAGCGATATCATCGTCATAACCAGATTTAAACGTTACCGTGAGACTATAAGAGCCATCGTTGCCACTGGTGGAGGACATATAATCCATGCCTTCCACGCCATTCACTTGGGATTCGATGGGCACGGCAACACTATCGCGCACAACTTCAGCACTGGCCCCGGCGTAATTGGCTGCGACGTTTATTGTGGCTGGAGTAATTTCTGGAAATTGCGCCACCGGCAATAATGGCAACGAGAGAATACCCGCAAGAGAGATCAGTATGGAGATGACAAAAGCGAAACGGGGCCGCCGTATGCAAAAGGCACTGATCATAAATTCGCTAAGCCCCCCCCATTTCAGGCGGGCTATTTATAATCATGCTCTTGTCCCTCGTATCGGTGGCGTTCGCCCTCCTCCACACCTTCAGGAAGTTCCATGTCGTCGGGGAGCAGTGTCCCCTGCCCGAAGCCTATAGGCTGTTTGGTACTTTGCTTACCTACGGGAGAAGCGCCACCGCTTGCGGGCTCTGCCGGCTTTTCTGATGCGTCGTAGGGGTTCCGCGGCGTGTTTTGAGGGGTCACTGGCTTGCCCGCAACAACCCGCTGCAAACCGTTAACGATGACCGACTCCCCAGCAACTAAACCATGATTAACCGCCCAGAGCTCCCCCTCCCGCTGCCCCAGAGTGACATAGCGTTTTTCAGCAATATTTTTCTTACCCAGCACAAAGAGGTAACGCCCCTGCATGTCCTCCAGCACTGCAGATTGCGGCACCAGCGGTTTAAGTGCCTCACTGCCGGTATACAAACGGATTGAGACCCGAGCAAATTGTCCTTGCACCAGTAGGCTGCCCGGATTGGGAAAGAGTGCGCGTACCGCTACGGAGCCGGTGTTGGGGTCTATCTGGTTATCGATAAATACAATCCTGCCCTGATAGGGGTAAAAATTGCCATCCGGTAGCTCTATACGCACATCCAGCCTCGTTGGCGGCAACCCCTCCCGGCGGCGGCGCTCGGCATCCACCTGTACGGCATAGAGTTGGTTTTCAGGAACCTCAAACAACACATAGATTGGGTCCATCTTGACGATGGTAGTGAGCGGGTCCGAATCAGGTCCCACCAGGGAACCCTCAGTGAACTGGGTACGACCAATGCGGCCGGTAAGTGGCGCGTAAATCTTTGTGTAGGAGAGGTCTAGGCGAGCACTTTCCACTTTGGCCCGATCTGCATCGACCTGTGACTTGGCCTCTTCAAAAGTGCCCAGTAATTCATCCATCTGCACCTGGCTGATAGCACCTGTAGCGACCAACTTTCGACCACGTCGATAATTGCGCTCAGCGATCCGCAGAGTTGCCTCGGCGCGCTCCAAATTGGCGCTTTGGTTATCCAATTCAGCGATAAATGGGCGCGGATCTATTTCAAATAGCAGGCGCCCTTTCTTAACCGTTTCCCCCTCTCTAAAATCACGACTCTGGATATAACCTTGCACGCGGGGGCGCACCTTATACTCATCGGTGGCCTCCACCCGGCCGACAAATTCAAAGCGCGGAATCACTGGCTGTTCTCGCACCACCAGCACCTCTACAGGAGGCGGTGGCGGTGCCTTTTGCTTATCGTCTTTGCCGCCACAGGCCGCCAAGGCGATCAGCACAAGCCAAAAAAATAAAATACGCGCCATAGTAAAGCTGGCACCGCCCTATGAACTTCAACACCTTTAACAACTATAGGCGTCAAAAAGCTGGAAGCTGGCGCTGGAATCTTGCATGGGTATACTGACGCCATGAAATTTTGTAGCCAATGCGGCAGTAATGCCGTCACATTTTCCATCCCCCAAGGCGATGACCGCCCTCGCCACCTCTGTGGCAATTGCGGCACCATCCACTACATCAACCCGCGTGTGATTGTCGGTGTTTTACCCTACCTGGAAGACCGGGTCTTACTGTGTAAACGCGCCATTGAGCCACGCCTGGGACTCTGGACCCTGCCCGCCGGCTTTATGGAAAACGGTGAAACCAGTGAAGAAGGTGCTTTGCGCGAGTCCTGGGAAGAAGCACGTGCCAGCATTCGTGTGGACGAGCTTTATTCAATTTATGACATTCCGCATATCAATCAGGTTTACCTGATGTATCGCGGAGAGCTCACCGATACGAATTTTGGCCCCGGGCCGGAGTCACTAGAAGTGTCACTATTTCGCCAGGAAGAAATCCCCTGGGCTGAAATTGCCTTCCCGATCATGCATAAAACTCTCAAGCACTATTTCACCGACACGGAGCAGGGGCAATACCAGCTGCACCGGGGCGTTATTTCGCGGAAGCTATAGTGGTAGCTGCAGCGCGAGCCAAGCTGAAGATAGTGCACTGGAAGAGGACTCTGGGTGGGAGAAGCACTCACCCACCTGGGTACATTTAAAAAGGATGTTCCAATGAAATACGCCTATATGCTTGCGGTACTGTTATTAGTAGGCGTGGGCTTACCCATGTTGATTCCCGGTCCCGATGGCAAACCGATTATGTCTCCCCAAGACTGGCTTCCCGATCAGCAGACTCTGGACACAGTTCGCCAGCAAGGCCAACGCGCCATTCAAGCGGTGAGCGACAGTACTCAGAAATCTGCCGAGCAACTGGAAACCCTGGTGGAATCCAGTGGCCTTTTGCCAGAAGAGCAACATAAACAGACCAGGGAGGTATTTAGCTGGCGGGACAGTGAGGGCAATTGGCACTTCTCTGATTCGATACCCGAGGGCCTGGATACTCATGTACGTATACATCGGATAAAACCCATCAATACCCTGCCCGCCACACCCAGCAACGATGCTCAGTCACAAGGCCCCCAGGCACAGCTATTGCAGGAGAACCGTGAGGGCGATAGCCGGATTTCACAGATTTTGAAAGAGGTTCAAGCGCTAAAAGAAAACAGTCAGCAGCGCCAGCAGGCACTGGATAACCTTTAAAGCCCTCTCTCGCGAATGGCAGGATACTGTTTATTTCCTGCCACTAGCGAATTTTGCCGCCACAACGCTCATCCAGGCGCCAAAGGTCAAAGGCCGGCTCCTCGTAAGGATGTGCCTGGTAGAGGGCTTCAAGTGCTGCATCCACAGACTCATCGGCACACGCCATCTCAACCCGATATTCCTCTACCTGCTCTATCTGCCCGGACTCACCAATAAACGGCTGACTGCCCGCTAGTGGCCGGAACTGACCGGCACCCAATACCTGCCAGCAACAACTGTCGTAGTCGCCGATTCTGCCAGCTCCGGCGTTAAACAGAGCTTGCTTGACAACTTCCAGATGACTTGAGGGTATATAGATACAGAGCTTATGCATTCTACTGATTCACTATTCAGCGGTGTATAAAGTAAAGGGGCCTTCAAGGCCCCTTTACAGTGCAATACGATTGAAACGTCTAGAACATCAACGTCATCAGCTTACGCTGATATTGGGTGGCGATGGGGTCGCCGGCACCCAAGCTTTTCACCATATCGAGAAATGCCTGCTTGGCCGCGCCATCGGCAAAATTCATATCCTTGCGCAGGATATCCAACAACAGCTCCAGGGCTTCCTCGTGACGATTGGCCTGACTGTACTGTACCGCCAGCTTATAGGCGGAATCATAATCCTGCGGGTTCTGCTCCAGGGCCTTCTGCAGCGCCTGAATCTCGGGGGTATCCGCCGCCTGTTGTTTTAGCTCCAACTGGGCCATCAGGCGCTGGTATTCCGCATCCTGATCCGCCAGCAGAATTTTGCTGAGCACGGTTTCTGCTTCCGCAGCACGGTTTTGATCGAGCAGCAACGCCGCCAGGTGTTTGGCAATATCCACCCGCTCGGAGGATTCAGCGTAAGCCTGGCGCAGCAACGGCAGAGCTTCATCCACCTTGTCCTCACCAATCAGCGCCTGGGCCTGCTGCAATTTGATGTCCCAGGGTTTGGGCAGATATTTATCGAGCATTTCACGAATCTGGCTTTCCGGCTGCACCCCGGCAAAGCCATCTACCGGCTGCCCCTCTTTGAGCAGCATAACTGTAGGTAAGCTGCGTACCCCCAGCTGGCCGGCGATCATCTGCTCGGTGTCGGCATTCACTTTTGCCAGGAGGAACTGGCCCGCATATTCATTCGCGAGCTTTTCCAAAACCGGCATCAGCTGTTTGCACGGCTCGCACCAATCGGCCCAGAAATCCACCAGAACCGGGCGATTCATGGATTCTTCAATGAGTACCTGCTGGGCGTTTTCTGCCGTTACATCGACAATAAAATCGTTCACAAACTCTCCTGAGTAATGTCTTGCTAATCTGCTGAGGTTCTAGCGGTAGAGGGTATCCGTGCCATAAGCTAGCTCAAGGGATTGCCGCTCAATTTTACGCAGCCCCTTAACCACCAGGCCATAGGAGCGATCCGCCATCCGCTCAATTTCATAATCCGGCACTGTGCCATCGAGCAATACAGTATTCCAGTGCTTCTTGTTCATATGGTAACCCGGCAGCACGCCAGGGAAGATATCCCGCAGGGCCTGAGCCTCGTCGGGATCACACTTTAAATTGGTCGCATCTACCTCGCGATAACGGCTGAGAGTCGCGAACATACGCCCCTTAATCTTGTACACCGCAACATCGGGACCAAAGGGGAAGTCCTCAATCGCCTCTGGTCGCGCAAGTAAATAACTCCGCAGTTCCGCCTTGTGCATTGTTAGCGCCTACCAGTCTAGCGAAGAGGGTAAGCGTGGCGACGACAACAGCTTGGCGAAGCGCTGCCAGCGCTCTTGTGCACTGCTTGTATCTCGCTCCACATAATCAGCTACCAGTTTTTTGCCCCAGTTGTAATTAATGACATAGGCACCGTAGGCATCGACAAAATCCTTGCGCTGCTTTGCCTTGGCCGGGCTCATCAGCGTGTATTTCTCAAACAGTGCCGCAACTTGGTCTGGGGCAATTTCACCATCGATATACTGCCGAGCAATTTCATTGCCGGCAAAACTGAGCTTATCCACCAGTCCCATCACCCGCTCATACTTTTGCGCACTTTGTGGGTCCAACCCGGCGAGGGGATAAAGTACCTCCATCTCGAAGCGGTTTTTTTCCTCCCCAGGAAAGGCCAGGTCGATACCGTAATTGGCACTGCCCTCGGCAATCAGAGATTGGGGACTGAACAGCGGATACACGCTGTATTCCACCCAGCCACGGTCTTCCACCAGCGTTTGCTCCAACAGCGCGTTATAGGTGTGATGGCCCGGGTAGCCTTCATGGCAGCCAAGGTCGATCGCTCGATCAATGGTAATCGGCAAGCCACTGTTCACCTGTATCAGGCTATGCGCCCCTCCCTGATACCAGTTGTAACCGCTCCAGGGTTTGTCACTGACATATTCAAGGGCAAAATTTTCATCCTGTGGCAGCGGAATATACTGCTTGGTGCGCTTGCGACACTCCGCAATGGCTGCATCAAAAACCTCTTGGAGCTTGTCCACTGGGATTTCATACTGCTGCCGAAACGCCTGCACTCGCGCACTTAGGGGCTCATTGCCGGGCAACAGCTCATCCAACTCCTGCAAGAGTGGATCGAAACTAGTGAAATTTTGCCTGGGGGGCTCGGTGTCATAAAGCTCGCGCGCTTCTTTGGCAAAGTTGCGCTCGCTTTCGCCAGCAAGGCTGCGGGCATGAGCCACCAACGCAGCCAGTTGAGTTCGCAGGTAGTGTAGACGCAGGCCGTCAAGGGAACCATCCGCCACGCCCTCTTCGGGTAGCAGAGCGATGAGGGCGTTACCGCGTTTGGCAATATCCGCCGGGCTGGCCTGGCTCTGCTCCGTCTGCTCTCGCCACTGAGCCGGGCCATAATAGGCATCGACATAACTCTTGTCGTGATTACCCAATTCCAACACCAGGGCAACATAGTCCCTGGCCACTGTATCCATGGACATATCCCCTTTCCCTTCTATTGCAGTTTTTTGCCCTTTAACCTCTACTGCTTCTCGTAACTTATCCTCTGATCGCGCTTTACCCTCGCAGGCGACAAGAAATAGAGGTGCAGCCAGAATTGGCAACAGACCCACCGCCTTTACTACTTGTTTCATTATTATTTCTCTTGAAATTTATTTCACATCTGGAAGTTTACTCAGCCGGGAAAACCCCAAAACGGCCTGCTATGGCAGGACCAGGCCGAGATGCCCCTCAACGTTGACGACCGGGATTTTCCTGAGCGGAGCTATCTTGCTTCTCTAAGCCTTCTTGCTGAGCTTCACTGCCCCCCGCAGGCTCAGGTTCCCGACCACCGGTCTGTACATCAAACTCTTCGGTAACCGGCGCAGTGCGCAGTACCAGGAAACCAGCGATACCGGCAATTACAGAAGCCAGCAAGATACCTGCCTTGGCCTGATTCAACAGGTTGTTCTGGTAACTGAACGCCAATTCGGCAATAAAGATCGACATAGTAAAGCCGATACCGCCGAGTAATGCCACGCCAATGATATGCTGAAAATTAGCCAACTTAGGTAAGCTGCCCAAGCCTAATTTCCAACCGATCCAAGTAGCCCCCACAATCCCAATCAGCTTTCCGAATACCAGCCCAGCGATTACCCCCAGGGTTACCGGGTTGAAAACTGCACTTGAGCTAGTAAAGCTATCGAAGGGAATACCTGCATTAGCGAGCGCAAAGATGGGAATCACCAAAAAGCCAACCGGAGTGTGCAGGCGGGTTTCCATACGCTGCAGAGGAGACTGCGCCAGGTTAACGCCACTGCCAAGGGCCATAACCCGTGCGCGTAAGGCATCGTTGGCAATGATTTTATCGCCGGGCCGGAAACAGCGATCAAAGCTGCGGATAATATCTTTAACGAAAGTACTAAACGCCACTGGATCGTACTTGGGCTTCGCCGGCAGCGCCATTGCAGTTATGACCCCCGCAATGGTGGCGTGAACTCCGGCCAGATAAAATTCATACCACAGCAGAATGCCCACAAATACATAGGGGGGGGAGTTACGCACGCCAGCCGCCTTCAGCAACCACATAATCACAACCAGGCAACCCGCAGCGATCAGCGCGGTCATATTTACCTGCTCTGTATACCAGATAGCGATCACCAGAATGGCGCCCAAGTCATCAACAATAGCCAGGGCCACTAAGAAAGTCACAACCGCGCGAGGCACACGATTACCCAATAAGGCAATACAGCCCACGGCAAAAGCAATGTCCGTGGCCATGGGGATTCCCCAACCGCGCTCCGCCTCACCGCCAGCATTGAATGCTGCATAAATCAATGCCGGCACCACCATGCCACCGATTGCCGCCATCACAGGTAGTACCGCATGGCGCAGATCGGACAGCTCCCCTACCATAAATTCCCGCTTGAGCTCCAAGCCCACTAAAAAAAAGAAGATCGTCATTAGACCTTCATTAATCCAGTGGTGTAGCGATAAAGAAAACTCCCAGTTTCCCACAGTGAAACTGATGGGCATATGCAAAAGGGTTATGTAGACATCTTCCAGGGGGGAGTTTGCGATAATGAGCGCCGCCAGCGCAGAAAGCATCAGTAAAATACCACTGCTGCTCTGCCGGTGGATAAACTCTTCAAAAGGTGTCACCAGGCGCCCAAAAGCCTGTTCTAAAGGCGCCTCAAAAACCTTTCCTTTGCGGATCTTGAACTTATTCAGAACACTTTTTGCCATCGACAACCCCCTCTTTAGTAAAGAGTAGCCCGACTAGAAACGGAGCCGCACTTCTACCTATGGGAGCCAGAGGTTAGCATGGCCACACTATTCTTAACCATTTGACAGGACCCAGTAGTAAAACATGACCCGCTTGGACCAACTGCTAGTACAGAGAAAACTCGCCAATTCCCGCACCCACGCCAAAAAACTGGTTGAAGCCGGCAGGGTCACGCTGTCCGAGGGCGGCCCCATGGAGCTGGCGCGCAAAGCTGGGCAATCCGTCAGTGAGAACTGCGCCTTAGAAGTCACTGCACTACCCGAAGATCAATATGTTTCCCGCGCCGGCCTAAAACTTGCCGCGATACTCGATCACACAGGATTAAACCCTATGGGCTGGCACGCCCTGGATGTAGGCTGCTCTACTGGAGGCTTTAGTGACTGCCTGTTGCAGAGAGGCGCCACTTCCGTAGTAGGGGTAGATGTAGGGCGAGATCAGCTAGCACAAAAACTAATAGATGATCCACGTATGCACCTCTTCGAAGGAATTAATGCCCGTTATTTAGAGGCATCACAGCTTTCTCCTTTCGCAGATACTGGCTTTGATGCCATCGTGATGGATGTATCCTTTATTTCCCAAACGTTGATACTGCCGCAGCTGTCTTCTTTACTAAAATCCGAAGGCCAGCTGTTGACCCTGGTAAAGCCACAATTCGAGGTGGGACCTGAGGGCATTGGTAAAGGGGGGGTGGTGCGTGATGCAAACCTCTACCCTCAAGTACGCCAGAAAATTGCATATTTATGTGATGAACTAGGACTTGAGATTAAAGAATATATTGACAGCCCAATAAAAGGTGGCGATGGCAACCGGGAATTCTTACTCTGGGCTGCACATAGAGAAGCATGAGCTAAGAGAACAAAAAAGTTTAATATTACACCACTGAATCCACTTGAACGCTCTATCCTGACATAATTTTAATTTACGCTAGGGTCATCATATTTCGAGGGCCCTATCGATTACGTTTCAAAATAAAAATTTCCAGACAGATCTTAGATACCTACCGCTTAGAATTAAGAAACATTCTCATGTTCGCCTCTCAAAACACTCTCACCCTTTAACAAAAACTATTTATTACTATCACAACCTATAAATAAACACGTAATAAATACTCCCTATCCTGCGCACATAAAACAACGACGCAGATAACCCCAATGAAAAGATTAATTTTGCTATGTGCGCTCTCCACTTCATTACAAGCGGCTCCACTGACTAACTACAGGATAATAGACGGTGACACAGTTCACGGATATGTTTCTGGTGAATATGTTGAAATACGCCTTCAGTGCATTGATGCACCAGAAACCTATCCCAGCGCGCAAATATATGGCCCAGAAGCTACTCAAACCCTGAATCATTTATTGTCATTTGGCACTGTGGATTTCCAATCGACAGGAAGGGATCAATACGGCAGAGAAACTGGCTATCTATTTGCAAATGGGTACAACATCAATCAAGAAATGGTTGCAAGAGGAGCCGCTTGGAATTACGCCTACTATTGCGGAGATAAATTCAAGATTGAGCAAGACTTTGCATACTACTCCAATCTAGGGTTATGGGACGAAATGGAAGCAAAAGACCCCTACTGCTTTCGTAAGAACCTAGATCACGACTTTTGCTATTACAATCCGGAAAACAACTTCTTTTTAGATGATTAAAAACTAAATTTTCTGAACATGAATTTTACCCACTAAGCAAACAGTTCCCATAAAGCTCAAAATAAAAAATCATTAGAGCTACCAAACTGGTCTATAACTTACACCATACGGGAGTATATGGGACTGTTTGCTGATATTTTAAGAGGAGATTCCTTCGGTTTTACCTTTGCGAGGTTGGGTAAGATTCTATTGCCTGTCCACCCTTTTTATAGAGGACTCCTCCTTTCATAACCAATGAGACATTGGATAGAAGGTTAATATGCCTCAGCACATCCCCTCTTACTGCGATGATATCGGCAAATTTTCCTTTAGATACAGTCCCTGATTGGTCCGAAACCCCCATCATTACTGCGGGCCAGTAGGTAGCTGCTCGAATTGCATCCATAGCGGAAAAATTCATCTCCTCAACCAAAACGGCCAATTCGTTCCAAGTGCTTTGGCAATGAAATTTAGTTGGGATACCACTATCTGTTCCCACAAGAAACACCACACCAGCATCTTTAAGCTGGGAGATTTTCTTTTTCAAAGTTGGTTTACGTAAGGGAGTTAACTGCATGTACTGCAATTGCCCAGGGTTTCTCAATGACTGTTTAATATCGTCAATAGTGTCTGGTTTTAGCCCTTTGTGCCAGCATGTATCATCCAGCCTTTCCGGGTTATCCACAGTATTACTATAGTTCCAGAGACCTTCTACGGTTGGAGTCCAGAAAAGCGGGCCTCCAGCAACGCGGCCCTTAGCAGTGCGCTCTTTTAATAACTGGATGATATCTTCAGGGTACTCAGGTGCTGTTGTCAGCCCTGTATGTTCAAAGTTATCGACACCTATGGCCAGCCCTCTGCGGATCTCATCTGGGCGGTGCGAATGAGCTACAACTTTTAAACCATGCTTATGGGCCTCATCCACGACCGTTTGAGCAACTTCTATAGTCATCTTGTCATGGTCAATCAGCTTAATTATATCGACACCAGCTGTTGCCAGTAAGTTTACTTTCTTTTTTGCTTCAGGGGCACTAGAGACTGACCAACGAAAAGCTTCAGTGCCAGGATAAACTTCATGTTGGATAAATGGACCGGAAACAAATAGCCTTGGCCCGGTAATTTCACCAGAAATGATTTTGCGCTTTATCTCTAAAGATGCTTCTAGCGGAGCACCCAAATCACGAACACTAGTAACCCCGGCTAGCAGTAATTGTATTGCACTAGCAGGCATTATTTCATTGGTCAGGCGATGTAGGTAGTGTTTATCCCAATGCACATAGTCCGAGTGTCCACTGAGCATTAGGTGAGCATGATTTTCCCAAAGTCCAGGTAAGACATCCATCCCCTCAGTAGAAATAATTTGATACCCGTCGGGGACGGGAAGCGTTTCAACCGTGCCAACGTCCTCAATTTTGTCGTCCCGAATTAAAATAACACTGTTTGCGATTGGCCGATTACCAAAACCATCGATCAGCCGCCCCCCCACAAGCGCACTTCTCGTCTCTGCCTGAATTGACAAGCTGAACAGCAACATAATACCAAGAGATGATGCCTTAATTATTTTTTTTATCATTAAAATTTCCTTCTATTAGCTGGTGATAAATTCAAATCAACAAAACAGGATAAAAAGCCCCCACTCAACTAAAAGCGCTTAACATGCATTATCTAAATAGGCATACCCAATAGCGCTTCATAGCTTTTCAACCAACATCGAATCGCATAGCTAGTTTTGACCTATATACACCCTACTAACTTAACGAGTAACACTGCAAAGACCATAAATCAGACAATACATTCATCTCTCACATAGTCTAAACAGTTATCTTATCTCTGAGTGTAAACATATTGCAGCATCGCTCACCATCAAGCCCATATTTCATAACGCATAATCAAATCCCGACATAATAGAGACAACATTAATTTTTCACGACAAACTATCATTATATATCGCACTGAACAACAAAATATACAGACCAAAATACAATCAAGAATAAATAAAGAGAAAATAAAGGATAAAAATATTCCGGTCAAAGAACTGGGACTGTAACATTAATTTTTTATGGATTTACAACTCAGCGGCCATCCTACCCACACGCAGTCTTTCATCTCCATTAATAAACTATTAGAAAGAATAAAAATTAGACAAATCAAAAAATAAGCATCTAGAGAACTTACCGCAGTATCTATTGAAATTCTTGCAGTCTACTTAACACTATTAACAAATAAACAACTTAGAATAAAACTCCTAAGAAGGAAATGATGACTACACCTAAAGACGACGTAATATCAACTTACCAACCCTACAACAAATTGCTCAAAACCATAAGCTCTCACGTACCTATATATATTCCTAGCACATCACTCAGAAACTTTTATCTTTCGGCAGAGATAGATAAAACCGACCTCACAAAACCCAAGAGAACCCCTTAAAAATTTGGAATCTACAAGCTTATCATGTATTAAATATTGGCTCTTTTGAAGCCAAGATAGACAGATATTCTTAGAAAAGACAACTAAACTGCATACTTTTAACCACCCTAAATATACGAGTTATGAAGTGATCAAAACAGCTACAAATAAAGTGTCGTTGATTATAACGTTGCTCCTATTTTCCTGGCCATCGATACTCTATGCATGCTCCCGGGTTATCTGGAATACTGAGCAAGGTGTTTTTGCCGCCAGATCAATGGATTGGGGACATTCTTTTGAGGATATTCTTTATATAAATCCTCGAGGTATGAAGATGGTTGGTGAGGATGGCCATAACCCCGCCAAATGGACTTCAAAATATGGAAGTGTTGTACAAAGTATTATTCCTTATGCCCGCCAATATGGCTTCTCAAATAATGACGGTGCTACCGACGGAATTAACGAGAAAGGTCTAACGGCACATATTCTATATCTTGGAGCAACCCGCTACGCCAAACCAAATAATACGCCAGGAGTATCCTATATGCGCTGGCTGCGTTTTATTCTCGATAACCATGCTACAGTCGCAGATGCTGTCATTGGGATGAAAAATATACGCATATCGCCAGTGAAAGTTGGTGGCGAAGTACTTGGTGCACATATGGCAATAGAGGACCCAAGTGGTGACTCAGCTATCTTCGAAATAATCGATGGTAAACTAGTTGTACATCACGGTAAGAAATTTTCGGTCATGACAAATGATCCACCATATGGATGGCAGCTTCAAAACCTGCCTTTTTACCAAGGCTTTGGAGGGCTTAAATCTGTTCCTGGAGGGATTGATGGCGCTGACCGTTTTGTTAGATTATCTTACTATCAACACAATCTACCAAAACCTACGAATGATATTCAGGCAGTCTCTTACCTCCTAAGTGCTATCCGCACTGTGGCCGTTCCTTTTGGCGCACCTTATAGCCGTCCCAGTCAGGAAGAAGGAACTAAAGAACCAGCTACTTATCCCACTTGGTGGCTTTCGGTGATTGATTTAAACCGCCGAATTTACTATTTCAACTGGGTTAAAAATCCAAATATTGTATGGGTAGATTTACATGGAATCGATTTTTCAAAGGGCACAGGAAAGCGGATTGCCGACCCAAAGGACCCCAAATTGGTTGGAGATATCACGGATGTATTTAAGCCACTAAAAAAATGAACAGAAAGAAACACAAGGTGTACAAGTTACTCTAAAAACATTGCTGAATATAAAACACTCTGCCCGATACCCAATATCGCCTTAATTACAGCCAAGAATTTACATACTTTGAAATAAATCTACTTCAACATGTACATCCCTTCACTTTCAGGGCTGCTTAACTTAAAGCCAAACTTCTCGTACAGCTCCGGTACATCCGCCATAAGGGTAATATAAGCAGAAGGAAGCGCCTCACGATCCAAATAAGACATAATGTGTTCCATCACAACCCTTCCCAACCCTTGCCCCTGAAAAATTGGGGCGACAGCGACATCCACAATCTCAAAATTTAAGGCTCCATCACCAACCACCCGCCCCATGGCAATGGTGGTTGAACGAGTTTGAATGTGAATGCCATAGAGACTATTTGGCAGCCCCTTCTCTGCAGCCTCCCGACTTCTTGGGGATAGCCCACTAATCTGCCTGAGGCGCAGAAAATCCTCAACTGAAGCCACAGTTTCAATAACTTTAAACATACTGCCGTCTACATCAGTATTTATGAAACCTACTCACTTCAATGAGTAGTTATACCTCCCGAATCTCAGTAACCACTTCCGTTTTTACGGAGTTAGCAATAAAGCACTGCTTGTGGGAAAAATGGTGGATTTTTTCCAATTGCTCGCGACTAGGTTTCTTTTCGCCAGAAAAGCGGATCAAAGGCCTCAGGGTGACCTTAGTCATGGCCAACTTACCCCCCTCTATTGTATCCATCACGCCTATCGCTTCATCGCGATACTCATCAATGACGAAACCCCTTTTTGCGGCAATTGCAAGGAAAAACAACATATGACAACTAGATAGCGACGCCACGAAAGCTTCTTCTGGGTCGACATTTTCCGGGTGTGAGTAGGGGATTGGGACAATATGGGGAGATGAAGAGGCAGGAACTGACAAACCGCCATCAAACTGCCAAGTATGAGCGCGGCTGTATTGATTGTCAGTAAAAATCTGGTCGTCACGTTGCCAGACCACTGTAGAAGTATACTCAGACAAAATCTCTCTCCTTCTATCCAGGGCACACACTTTCAACTATTGATATACAGGGCTACCGAACGACTCCGGAACCAGGAGGTATTTAGCGGAGTGAATAGAGCCGAAGGGTTCCTTCTAGGGCAACCTCAGTTTAGAAATGACGCGGGATGGCAGAAAATTGGGCGCTAGATGCGCCCTTGGGAGATGCTTAGTCTGCATCTACTTGCTGGTCGGTGCGCGCAGCCATAATAAAATCATTCTTATGCAACCCCTTGGCCTCATGGCTCCACCAGGTCACGGTTACCTTACCCCACTCGGTAAGCAGTGCCGGGTGGTGGCCCACTTCTTCTGCGATGGCACCTACACGGTTAGTAAACGCCAAGGCCTGCTTGAAATTCCGGAACTTGAACACGCGCTCCAGCTGCATAATGCCGTCGCGGGTCATTGGCGTCCAATCAGGAATTTGGCGCAGCAATCCTGGCAGCTCGTCATCGCTGACGAGAGGGGCATCGGCGCGGCAGGCTTCACACTGTTGTTGGGCTAGCTCAGTCATGAATAAATCCTCAAAACCTTGTTTATTATCGGTTATTTCACGTGGGGCTCACTCTAACCGGGGCTCTTCCACGACACAAGCGCAGACGTTAAAAACGCATTATCTACGGTTTTCACTCGCCAATATGGGACAGTGTGCTAAATGCTTGGATATCAATTCACGGTGTAAACAACCATTGTCAGGCTGATCAAGGGTCTCCGGCCGATATGATAATTTTTAAGCAGATACACAAGCGTTTATAAACCCCTTTTGGCAAGGATCGCCATGAAAGCCCCTCTTAAACTGTTGATTTTGACGTCGCTCACTCTTGTTTGTGCCTGTGGCCCCCAAGGTACCGATAGGAAGCGCATAGTGCCCCCTCAAGTTGAAACGATGATTGAAATGCGTGCCGAGATGGAACTGGCCTTTCAGCAGCTGAGCCAACAATTCGTTAACGGTCTGTGGAAACTGTTTCCGTCCTGGGCAGTTCGCGAAGGCTATTATGAGGCTGCCATACATTTACAAGTACCTGACAAGGCCTTCCGCGCCTATCTACTGGACTTCGCTCAAACTTATGAACGCAAGTTCGCCGCTCTGGATAGTGAATTACTCAGTATTTCTTCCCTCACCGATATGGCGCTTATTATGAATTTCCTACAGCGCCTGCAGTGGGAATATACCACCTTCAAATCCTACCAGTGGGACCCTTCCATATATAACGTATCCCATCCTTTTGCCCTGATTTTAAATACCGAGTACGCCCCCCTCAAGAACCGACTGCGCACCTTCAACACGCGTATGCGCTTGGTTCCCGATTACTACCAAGCCGCAAAACAGGCCATCCGTAGGCCCGCCGCGCCACAATTAATGTTGGCTATTCAACAGAACGAAGGTGCCCTGGAAGTTTTTGGGACTAGGGTAGAAAACCTGGTAGAAAGCAGCCAGATGTTTGATGATGAAAAAGAAGTATTCAGGCAACGTCTGCACGCCTCCCGTGAAGCGATAAAAGACTATGTAAACTTTTTAAAAAATTTACAAACCCGCCTGGAAAAATCTGCAAGGTTTCGTGATTTCCGTATTGGAGAAAAGCTATATGAAGAAAAATTCCGCTTTGATATTCAGATTGATACCAGTGCCAGCGCCCTCTACCTGCGTGCTTTGGAAGAAAAAAAACAGGTCCACAGTAAAATGGCGGCGCTCACCGAGCAACTTTGGCCGAAACATTTTCCCGATACCCAGTCACCATCAAATCAAATGGAAAAAGTCCGGCGCCTACTCGAAAAACTATCCCTTAATCATGCCAGTAAAGATACATTCAAAGAGGTTATAGAAAAGCAAATACCACAGCTGGCAAACTTTGTCACACAGCACAATCTACTCGACCTGGACAAAGAAAAGCCACTAATAGTACGCACTACCCCCCCCTATCTTCGTGGCTTTGCTGTTGCCTCTATCAATGCGCCTGGCCCCTACGATAAGAATGCCAATACCTATTACAATGTGTTGCCCATAGAGAATTACAGTGATGAGCAAGCGAATAGCCTGCTGCGGGAATATAACCATTACACTTTGCAAATACTGAACATTCACGAAGCCATCCCCGGTCACTATACCCAGTTGGTTTATGCCAACCAGTCTCCGAGTATTATTAAAACCATCTTCGGTAACAGCGCCATGATTGAAGGCTGGGCGGTCTATGCCGAACGTATGATGCTGGAGGCTGGATACGGGGATTTTTCGCCGGAACTCTGGCTGATGTACTACAAGTGGAATTTACGCGTGATTACCAACACCATTTTGGATTACGGTGTACAAGTTAAGGGGATGACAGAAGCCGAAGCAATGAATTTAATGGTTGACGGGGCTTTTCAACAACGGGCTGAGGCGGAGGGGAAGTGGCGTAGAGCAACTCTCAGCCAGGTTCAACTCACCAGCTATTTTGCCGGATTTACTGATATCCTTGCCTTGCGCGAAGAAGTAAAGAAAAAGCTCGGAGATAAATTCGACTTAAAGGAATTCCATGAAAGCTTTCTAAGCTTTGGCAGTGCGCCAGTGCCGATTATTCGAGAACTAATGTTGACCCAACTGGAGAAGACGGGTTCTATTTGAACCAAGCACTCTGTAGAGCTCTAACTCTCACTCTTCTGACAAGATCCAATAGATTTCCAGTGAAAAGTGCCCAGCAAAAGATCAAACAGAGGGATGGTCAAATTAAAATTACATTCATTCATCCACTTACGTTGATGATGTATGCGATGCAATTGAGCCAACTCACGCAAAACAGGAACTCGATGGAACCAATGATTTAGAGGCTGGTGGTATCCCAAGTGCAACAATTCATAACCCAAATGATTTCCCACCATAGTCACAATCAAGAGGTAACCAGCATTCATCGAAAAAAGTATGGAGAAAAAGTATCCTAAAATTGGCGCAATCACTAAAGCAAGAGTCGCAGTTAAATAAGTGGGGAAAAGTACTATTCTCCAGTCTCTGGTAGAGTCAATAGAAAATAGGGGGGGAGAGAAAAAACTGTGATGATCCCCGGTATGTCTGCGATAAAACAGCCCTGCAATCCGAATCTTTTTATGACCAGCCCAACGGTGACTAGCGTATTCAGAAAAATTATATATAACAGTCCCTGCGGGGATCACTAACAACTCCCAGGTTTTTAACAAATCCAATTGAAATATGCAGTAGATACAAACCCCGGCACCAATAGCTAGAATACCCATCAGATGAAGCCATCCATGGTAACGGCCTTTCACTCGCGCCCTGTATCCAGCCCTGAAAGGGGCCGCATCGTGATTGATCGACATATTTGCTCCTTTTTATTAGCGTTGGAATTCCGTAAAACTATATAAACAATCAAAACCCGGCAGTTTGATTACATCCATCTAATAGCGATGTACAGAGTGCCCCTCATCATTTGCACTAGAAAATTTAAGAATTTGATTGACCAGAAATATAATCAGGCGGATGATTGAATTCTAATAAATAATAATTAACAGCATTATTTGTGAGATTGATAATGTCGAATCATCTCAGATCAATGGACTTGAATTTACTGCCTGTATTTGATGCCCTGATGGTCGAACGCAACCTGACTAGGGCTGCAGTAAAGCTACATATGAGCCAACCTGCAGTAAGTGCTGCCTTAAAGCGTTTGAGATCCACCTATAACGATGCACTTTTTATCCGCACCGCAAAAGGCCTACGCCCTACCGAGCGTGCGCTGGCACTACACCCTTCCATTCACACGGCTCTTGGGGCAGTGAGATCAAGCTTCCTGCAGCTCGACTTTGAACATCGCGAGGCAGAACGGGATTTTTCGATTGTTCTACCCGATGTGGTGGAAACCCTTATGATTCCAGGACTCAGCGCCTGGCTACGAGAGTATGCACCAGGGATAAAGCTCACAATATTACCTGACGAATCAGAGATGACTTCCAGAATGGTAAGCAATGGTGAAGTCGACTTAATTATCGATTATTTACCATTAGAATCTCCCAATTACAGCAGCCTGATTATTGCCGAAGAAGAATTGGTGGTGATCGCAGGGGAGCATAATGAGAAGGTAGGAAAATCCATCTCTGAGGCGGATTTTCAATCAATACCACAAATATCATTGCTGAGAGGAAACCCCGTAGGCTCACCGATGGAGAGGCTGGCCAGACCGAATAAATTGCAGCGCAATATTTGCCTGCGTGTCCCTCACCTATCCTCCTTTCCTCATATAGTCGCCACCACCGATTTAATTGCCGTTGTACCCGCAAGGATGATGAAGTCCTCTCATTACCGAGCATTACCTGTTCGTACAATTGAACTGCCTATGGATTTTCCCAAGGTCAGCCTGCAGCTGATTTGGCATAAGTCACAAACCAACAACCCCGCCCATCGCTGGTTAAGAGAAACCATTTTGCAGCTTTACCCAGAGCTGGGGATGTAGAGGCTTTTGGAGTGGGCTGTACCAGGATGAATCTAATTGAGGCATCAGGTTAGGCTTTTACTATGCCTGTTTTACCGTGACTAGCTGAGAAGACAACCTAGTCCCGCCAAACTTAATCCCTAAAAGCTTGAAGACAAAAAAGCCGGGAACCTCGGGGACCCGGCTTGTTTAAATTGGGGCAGCCCTTAGGCGATACCCTCCTCGATTTTCGCCTTCCAGATCAATGGTCCCGTGGTATGCACAGACTCACCTTGGCTATCGACTGCTACGGTTACTGGCATGTCCTCCACCTCAAACTCGTAGATGGCTTCCATACCCAGCTCCGGAAAGGCAATTATCTTGGAGGCTTTAATCGCCTGAGCCACCAAGTACGCAGCGCCACCCACAGCCATTAGGTACACTGCTTTATTGTCACGAATCGCTTCAATTGCCATTGGGCCACGCTCTGCCTTACCGATCATCCCTTGCAGGCCGGTCTCTTCAAGCATGGTGCGCGTAAATTTATCCATACGGGTGGCGGTAGTTGGGCCTGCGGGGCCAACTACTTCATCGCGCACAGGATCTACCGGCCCTACGTAATAGATAAAGCGGCCAGTCAGGTCCACTGGCAGCTTCTCCCCTTTCGCGAGGATATCCACCATTTTCTTGTGAGCGGCGTCGCGACCAGTAAGCATCTTGCCATTCAGCAGCAAGGTTTCACCGGGCTGCCAGCTCTGCACATCCTCTGCAGTAACGGTATCCAGGTTGACACGACGAGTATTGCTGCCAGCTTCTCGAGTAATTTCCGGCCAGTCTTCCAGTTTCGGCGGAGTCTGGCGCGCGGGGCCAGAGCCATCAAGAGTGAAGTGGGTATGACGAGTGGCGGCGCAGTTGGGAATAATTGCTACGGCCTTATTTGCTGCGTGAGTGGGATAATCCTTCACTTTCACGTCCAAGACAGTGGTCAAGCCACCCAGGCCCTGGGCACCAATACCCAGCTTGTTGACGGAATCGTATAGTTCCAGGCGCAACTCTTCGGCGCGGTTGGAGGCACCGCGCTCCTGCAACTCCTGGATATCGATAGGATCGAGCAGGGATTCTTTGGCCAGCAACATAGCTTTCTCAGCAGTACCGCCAATGCCGATACCCAGCATGCCCGGCGGACACCAGCCCGCCCCCATCTGAGGCACCATCTTCAGAACCCAATCCACTACAGAATCAGAGGGGTTGAGCATGGCAAATTTGGTTTTGGCTTCACTGCCACCACCTTTGGCTGCCACATACACTTCCACAGTTTCACCAGGAACGATTTCATAGTGAATCACTGCCGGAGTGTTATCGCCGGTATTCTTACGGGCGCCATCTGGGTCGGCAAGAATAGAGGCGCGCAAAACGTTGCTGGCATTTTGATAAGCGCGGCGCACACCTTCGTTGACCATGTCGGTAACGCTCATGTCCGCTTCCCAACGCACATTCATACCCACTTTCAACTTCACGGTGACAATGCCGGTATCCTGGCAGATAGGGCGGTGGCCCTCGGCACACATCCGTGAATTGATCAGGATCTGGGCCATGGCGTCTTTGGCCGCCGGGTTGACCTCTTTCTCATAAGCCTTGTTCAGGGCCTGAATGAAGTCCTGTGGGTGGTAGTAAGAGATAAATTGCAGCGCATCAGCAACGCTGTCGATCAGATCATCCTGGCGGATAGTGGTCATGCCCAACTCCGATTAACGTCTCAAGGCCGGCGATTCTACACGAAATGTAGGGTTATTGGCCTGTTATTAAAATGGCGATAAATTTTCCACAGGCAATAAAAAAGGCGAACCCAAGGTTCGCCTTTTCTAGCCCCTGAAAAACTACATTGAGGAGGCTGTAGGCTCACTGGACTGCAGAGAGCGAATCGCATCGCGCAGTTGTACCAGATCTTTGTTCACTGAGCGACGGTAGGCATCAATAGACTCCACTGCCTCTTCATTGGCTCCGACACGCATAGTCAGATCACTGCGCACAGAGGCCAGCTGACGCTCCAGGCGTGAAATTTTGTCGGTCATCTCACGCTTGCTCTCGATACTGCCTTTACGCAATTCCGCCAGGGCAGATTCAACCGCAGCAATCTTTTTCACACTGGCATCGAGACTACCGAGCTTACTGTTGAGTGAAGCAACTTGTTTCTTGTTGACTTCGTTTGCGGCCTTATTGGCTGCAATACTCTTGCGGTTGGTATCGTAAGCCACCCCCCAAAGCTTGCGGATCTCGGAGGAGTTCTCCTTGGCCTTGGCGCTCAGCACCTCAACGGAAGCTGTAGACTCCTCATCAGAGAGACTAAAGCGCTTCTCCAGCTCAGCAATCCGGTTCTCGGCATCGGCTATGCGATTCTCCGCGTTGACCAGCTGGGTACGGCTTTCCTGCCACTGCTGGTAGAGGAAACCAGAAGCAGCAAGTCCCCCCATGGCTAAGACCAAGGCACAGAGGCCTAGGAAGGAGAAGCCACCGCGGCGCTCCTCAACGATCACTTGTGGTTCCTGGGACTGCTCGCTGCGCTCAGGAGAGCTGGGCTCCAGTGCGGGTTCGATGGCGGCGCTGCCGTCCAGTGTGGGCTCTCTACGTTGCATGTATCAATACACCCGGTAACTAATCTGGTGGGTTCGGTACTGGTCAGTTCGGGATTGTCCCGCCCGGCACCGCTAAATTCATTACTTAGAGACAATCAAGCCGGGACAGATTCGTCGAATTATGCGGCAGTTATACCAAAAATTGACGAAAAAGTAATCGGCCACAAGTAAGAATAGACGACAGCAAAACATTGGTGTCATCAAACACCACCCCTTGAGTTCGAGGAAAACGTCCCAAAATCCCCTATTCTACTGCGCCGGCTTAATTCTGGCATACGGCGCGTGTAGAATGCTCTCACCAATAACCCTAAACAAAGGAAGGAAGACACCATGGCTTTCGAATTGCCCGAACTCCCCTACGCGATGAATGCCCTGGCCCCCCATATCTCTGAAGAGACTCTGGAGTACCACTACGGTAAACACCACAAGACTTACGTTGACAAGCTGAATGGTCTGCTGGAAGGCACTGCTGACGCCGATAAATCCCTGGAAGAAGTGATCAAATCCTCTTCCGGTGGTGTATTTAACAATGCCGCACAAGTATGGAACCACACTTTCTACTGGAACTGCCTGAGCCCCAACGGCGGCGGCGAAGCCACTGGCGCTGTTGCAGAAGCTATCACCGCAGCATTCGGCAGCTTTGACAAGTTCAAGGAAGAGTTCACCACCAGCGCGGTAAACAACTTTGGCTCTGGCTGGACCTGGCTGGTGAAAAAAGCCGATGGTTCAGTAGCTATCGTCAACACTTCCAACGCAGCCACTCCGCTGACTGATGAAGGCGTTACCCCACTGCTGACCTGCGACGTATGGGAACACGCTTACTACATCGATTACCGCAACCTGCGTCCTAAGTACATGGAAGCTTTCTGGGCGCTGGTGAACTGGGAATTTGTAAACCAGAATTTCGCCTAATCGCGGAATTACCTAAAAAGCGGGCACTGCCCGCTTTTTTTATGGGAGGAAATCACTCCCGACATGGCTCCAGAATACTGCCCCTAGTCAAAGACCCATCTAGTGCGCACAATACCCTCTGGAGTGCGCTGTTCTCGCCACGTTAAGCGCGGCCAGAATTGGCTCAAAAACCTAAAGAATGCCACCCAAGTGGCACAATATAGCAATGATTATCCGAACACTGGGAATATGCTTATGAAGTTGAAACCAACCCTGATCGCAGCTGCCATTAGCGCGCTGGTTATCAGTGGCTGTGACCGCGGCGCCCCCGAAGCTGCACAGCAGAATGCTGCCTCCGTCACCGCGGAAAGCAAGTCCATTCAAGACAGCACTGCCAAGGTGAGCCAAGAGGCCATCAAGCAGGTAAACCAGATGTTCGAGGACTTCTTCCAGGAGCATCTGTCTCGCAGTCCGGAGTTCAAAACCTTCCTGGGCAAAAAAGAAGATTACGATAAGTGGGATAATCTCTCCCCAGAATTCGCCAAAGAAACACTGGAAATCAACAAGCGCCAGCTCGCCGAGCTGAATAAGGTTGACCCCAATACTTTGGATGAAGCCACTCGCCTGAGCCTGCGTCTTGCCAAGCGCAATCTTGAGCAAGACATTGAAGGCTACAAGTGGCGTAACCACTACTACCCGGTCAACCAGATGTATGCCACCCATACCAGTGCGGCATCCCTGCTGATCAGCCAGCATCGTATCGATGCAGTGAGTGATGCCGAGGCTTACATCGCCCGACTGAACGGCATGCCCCAATACTTTGCCCAACTGGAAGAGAACCTGAAAGCCAACGCCAAGGCCGGTACTATTGTGCCGAAGTTTGTCTTCCCCTATGTGATCAGCGACTCACAAAACCTGATCAGCGGCGCACCTTTTGAAGGTGAGAAAGACAGTCCGCTTTTTGCTGACTTCAAAGGTAAAGTCGAAAAGCTGGAAATCAGCGCCGAACAGAAAAAAGCGCTGATCGATAAAGCCAGCACCGCCCTGCAAGAGAGCGCTGGCCCAGCGTACAAAAAACTGATCAGCTACTTACAGGAACTGGAAAAGAAAGCCACTACCGATGACGGCGCCTGGAAACTGGCCAACGGTGATGACTTCTACAAGTTCCGCCTCGGTGTATACACCACCACCGATATGACAGCCGATGAGATCCACCAGACTGGCCTCAAGGAAGTTGCGCGGATTCACGATGAAATGCGCGAGATTATGCGCAAAGTGAAGTTTGAGGGTAACCTGCAAGAATTCTTCGAGTTCATGCGTACCGACAAGCAGTTCTACTACCCCACTTCTGAGGAAGGTAAAGCGGAATACCTGGAGAAGGCTACCGCCATTATCGACACTATGAAGGGTCGCCTGGACGAGCTGTTTATCACTAAACCCAAAGCCGACCTGGATGTAAGAGCTGTGGAACCTTTCCGCGAAAAATCCGCAGGTAAAGCTTTCTATCAGCGCCCGGCGCCCGATGGCTCGCGCCCAGGTATTTACTACGCCAACCTGTATAACATGGAAGATATGCCCACTTACCAAATGGAAGCACTGGCTTACCACGAGGGCATCCCCGGTCACCATATGCAGCTCTCTATCGCACAAGAGCTTCAGGATATCCCCAAATTCCGTAAGTACGGCGGTTACACCGCCTACACCGAAGGCTGGGGCCTCTATTCAGAGTTAGTACCGAAAGAGCTGGGCTTCTATGAAGACCCCTACTCAGACTTTGGCCGCCTGGCAATGGAGCTGTGGCGTGCAGGTCGCCTGGTAGTAGACACCGGACTTCATGCCAAAAAGTGGACTCGCGAACAGGCTATCGATTATCTGGTTGAAAATACACCAAACCCGAAAGGCGATGTGGTTAAAGCCATCGAGCGTTACATTGTGTTGCCTGGTCAGGCGACGGCTTACAAAATCGGTATGCTGAAAATTATTGAGCTGCGAGAGAAAGCCAAAGCCGAGCTGGGTGATCAATTTGATGTGCGCGGCTTCCACGACACCATTTTAGCTAACGGTGCGGTACCTCTAAATGTTCTCGAAGAACTGGTAGACGGCTGGGTTGCAAGCGTTAAAGCTAAGAGCTAACTTCACCGGGTAAATAGCACCCAATAAAAAAGGCCACTCTCAGAGTGGCCTTTTTTGCAACTATCTAAAGGAGTTAAAAACTACCTTATCCTTTTTTAATTGCAATCCAGTCATCCACTTGGCGCTCCAAGATTGCCAATGGCAAGGCCCCATTGGTCAGCACCACATTGTGGAACTGGCGAATATCAAACGCCTCGCCCAGCTCGGCCTGGGCCCGATCACGCAACTGCAGAATTTTTAACATTCCAGCCTTGTAGGCCAGTGCCTGCCCAGGCATTACCAGGTAACGCTCGATTTCTGTGGTCACTTCGGTTTCGGTCATGCCAGTTTTTTCCACCATATATTCGATGGCTTCTTCGCGACTCCAGCGCTTGTAGTGCATACCAGTATCCACCACCAAACGCACAGCACGGAACATCTCGGCCTGCAAACGGCCAAGATCATCGTAGGGGTTTTCCTGAAAGCCCGCTTCCTTGGCAACCTGCTCAGAATAAAGTGCCCACCCCTCAGCGTAAGCCGTAAACAAACCCAATTTGCGGAAAGTGGGCACACCCTCTAGCTCCTGAGCAATCGCCAACTGGAAGTGGTGGCCGGGAACCGCTTCGTGATAGGCCAGCGTGCGCATACCAAATTTCTTGGTTTCATGAACATCACGCAGGTTTGCATAGAAAACCCCCGGACGGGAGCCATCCATAGCCGGAGGGTTGTAGTAAGCCCCCGGTGCGCCCTGCTCTTTAAATTCTGGTACCCGTCGTACTTCAACCCCCATCGCCGGCTTCACATCGAAATAATCTCCTAGCCCAGCATTAATCTCATCGATCATCGCTTGGTAGTCGGCAACTATGCGTTCGCGCCCCTCATCCGAATCTTCGTATAAAAACTGGGGATCATTGTTAATCACAGAAAAGCGGGCGCTGATACTGCCGCTATCTTGCCCAATTGAAGAGAAAATACGATTCATCTCCCCCTCTATTCTTGCCACCTCTTCAATACCAACTCGGTGCAACTCCTCGGGGGACAAATTCGTTGTGGTGTGGCTACGAACCTGGTACGCGTAAAACGCCTCCCCATCAGGAAGCGCCCAAACACCATTATTTTCGAAAACCTTGGGTTGTAACTCACGATAGTAAGCAATCAGATTCTTATATGCAGGATATACTTCTGCATCAATCAAGGCCTCTCCCTGAGCAAGGATACGCACCCGCTCCCCATCGGCCAGACCTTCAACTTTATTTAGGCGTTCTTCAAGGGAGGTATAAAGAATATTCTCATGGGCCGGTACCGCTATAAACTCTTGCATCTCTTCCAGCACGCTGTCGATAACAAAGCGGGGGGGTAGGATGTTTTTTTGCTCACGGATTTTTAGACCATCAAGCACCTGTGAAAATTTGCGGTCAACCTCACTCAGGCGGGAAAGGTAATAATCCGCTTCTTTGACATTATGAATCTGGTGCACTTCCGCAAGAAACTCCGGCAAGCTGTTTTGCACTCCAAACATTTGGTTAAGCGGATAATTGTGGTGTTTCCAGCGTTCCCCCTCCACCATATTGCCAAGAAAGTAGGCAAATACATCGTAAGAAATCGCTTGCTGGCCATCCATACCTGCACGATCGTACTCCTGCAGAACGGCAAGCTCATCCTTAATCATCTGCATCTGGCGCTGCTGTTCAGCCTCAGAAGCGTCATCAAGATGGGCATTGTGTCCATCGATTCCAAACTGCTCGAGCAATCGCAACTGGGAGAGAATTTCTGGACTGGTACTGCCGAGCTTGAAAAAGGCCCGCTCAAAGTACACATCTATTGACCAGGGTTTAAAATAGATCGCGTTGACCGCAACAACAGAAACCGCCGCCACCCCCAATAACAAAATACCGCCAAGCCATTTGGCCAACGTTTTAATCATTTTTTATTCTCCTAATATAGATATTGCGGTTCTAACTCCTCTCCGCCCCATGACGGCCCTACCCTGAGTGAGCCATGGCCAGCTAGATCATAGAAAAAACTATACTGCCGACACACCGCATGCCCATATTAAGCGCTATATCTTGATGGGAGAAACAAAATCACTGGGCTTTAACGCAAGCAGAGAGCAACTCACCTTTTGCAGAATATTCTCGGCAGTGTTTCCCATAATAAAACCGGGTATACCCGCACGACCCACAGTACCCATGATGAGGAGATCCAGCTCCTCCTCATCGATCAGCAGGGGAATATAGCTATCTGGGTGAGCAATGACATGGTGAACTTGAATATCCCCGCCGATACCCGCAGCCCGAATAAGTACATCCAATTTTGAGCGGTGTTGAGATCGAGCCGCTTCTGTAGCCTGGTCCAACTCCTCTTCAGAGGCGCTGATAGGGAAGTGACGACGCAAGAACTCATCAACGTCATAATCCCAGCAGGAAACAACGTGTAAAATACCGTTACAACTATCCGCCAACACCCGCGCCCAACGTAGTAAGCGGATCGCCAGATCGTAAGTACTCCCCTCATCACACTCGGGATCAATCGCCACGGCCACCCTTATCTCAGTGTGCGCACGCTCTATGGGACGACACAGCCACACTGGGCAGGGGCACTTGCGTAATAACTCCATATCAATGGCTTTGAAGCCCTTGAGCTGGCTCAGCCCCTCCACATTTTTAATTACCAGATCGTAACCTTCGCTAAGTACGCGGCGAATAACTCTCTCTGCAGGGCGTGGACCGCAGTCAGATTCGATCTCTATATTCACCTGCTCTTTCGACAGCTTCATACGCTCTCGAGCTGCGGCAATTCCTTCATTTACACGTTCCAGCATTGCCTTAACACAGAAGCTACTAAAGTCCTCAAACCCCGCCGGTACCGCTGGGCAAACCAGCAGCACCTTAATTTCCGCATGATTATTGCGGGCTATGGCAAAAGCCTGTAACAACCCACTGGACTCATCTTCAGCAGCATGGCTCACATAGAGGACTTTATGAATATTCGGCATAACAATTTCCTCAAACTGTGGGCATTGGAGGTAAAAGCAGACGGAGACCACCATGCAGCCCCTGCGGCCACCACCATTTAATATGGTCGATGAAAGCCAATTCACAGAAGAAGAATAGAAGTGCAGCTCTAGTCACCACCAGATTGAATACAAACCTGGGAACAAAAGAGGAAGCAAAGGGGGGGTTATAGAAGGGGCGGCGGCAGATGACCCAGAACTCTTTGACAGTCTCCTAGGTCAACTACTGAGTTAGGCTTAGGGGCAAATTGGATACCCTAGATATCCAGCACCTGCTTTACAAAGGGGATGGTAATTTTACGCTGTGCCATCAGGGAGGCCCTATCTAACTGCTCTAACAGCAGGAACAGTGCGCGAGTATCCCTAGGCGCGCGGTGCAAAATGTATTGCGCCACATCTTCGGGCAGATCGAAACCGCGCAGGCGGCTGCGCCTGCGCAAGGCAGCCACTTTATCGCGATCATTCATTGGCTGTAACTGGAATACCAGCGACCACTGCAGGCGCGACAACAAATCAGCCAAGGAGATATCCATCCCCCGCGGAGATTTTCGCGCCCCTAATAATAACTGCCTACCGCTGTCTCTGACCCGGTTGTATAAATGGAACATCGCCGTCTGCCACTCGGGCTGCCCCTCTAACAAGTGCAGGTCATCAATACACACCAGATCCAACTGCTCGAGGCCGTCGAGCAGTACAACCGGGTCCATGGCCATCAATTCAGCCATAGGAATATATTGGAAACTGCGACCATTGGCCTCGGCACTCTGACAAGCAGATTGCAGCAAGTGGCTAACACCACTTCCTGCATCCCCCCAGATGTAAATCACCGCTTCGGGATTTTGCCCACTGGCAAATGACTGCAGCAGAGCTACAACTTGGCGGTTGGGGTCCGACTCCGACAGATAAAAGTTATCGAAGGTAGCATCGTCTCGCAGGGATACTCCCAGCGGCAACTGTTGCGGAATACTCATCTCAATCCCAACGATAGCGCAACGGATTATCAGCGCTGCCCAAAGGTGCACGGTGCCCATTCAACTCAATGGCATCCTCGTCCCCATGTGCTCGCAACTTATGATTTAACGCCAGGGTATCGCGCAAATTGCGTAGGCCTACGGTGGCACTCAATGCCAAGCGCATCCGATCTCCCTCCACAGAAAGGAGATTTGCACTGCTCACCTGCGCCAGTCCCTGTAAATAGGCCGAGGCCTCTGCGTAATCGGCAAAGCTATCCACGCCAGATAACTCCACAAAAATTGAGCCCTGTTGGGCATCCTCAATACCGGGGCGCACGGCATAGCGTTGGGCAAGCAAGTTAGCCATCTGATTAACACCGCGCAGTGCAACCTCTTCCAAAGAGCCACCATTGCTATCAAAGGCATAACTGCGACCACCGTGCAGTAATAACCAATCAGCCTGCCAGCGGCGCCCCGACGCCTGAAGCAAGCGCCCCATCAAAGTGGCATCCGGCCTGTAGCGTAAACCAGCGCGCTCTGCGGCCTGTTCACTCTGAGCCCAAAGGTCACCAAGAGGCATATTGTGCTGGTCATTGAGGTCCATCACCGGGAAATCCAATGGCACACCGCGCTCCACAGCCATAGCATCCAATACCGAAAAGAGCTCCGGGGCATCTTCTTCCCTGAGGATACTGCGCCCTTCCTTTAGGGTATCCACAGCCAGCCACACCAGAGTGCCGGGGCGATTATTGGGCCACATCGGCAAACCCAACTGATGGACTTGCCTGGAAATAGCTTGGGGATCAAAAGAGAGATGAAGGTAGAGCTGGTTATCTTCGCTGGTGTAGCGGTAACCTTCTAGGAAATGCTGGGCTTTCTTCAGGATAGGCTGCAAATTTGGATTACTGCCAATTGCGGCGTCTCCGGTGACACGCACAAATATCCGCTCCAGCCCCCGGCTGCCAGCACTCGCGCGGTCAGTAGCCCCACGGCTCGGTACAGCCTCGACCACTTCATACAGGTCCGAGATAACTCGAGCCTGGACTGGCAGAATTAGGGCACCGAACAACAGGACCAAAAACTGCAACACCAATCCCTGCCGGAGCAGCTTGTGCATAGGATTCTTCTCCAAACCTCATTCCAACCCGTGAGCTTGCACGAAATCGTTGTTATTGCGCAAGACGCCAAAATCCACGGCTGGGATAAAAATTGGGGCTATTGTATCAGCGTCGGCGACTTCTCTCAGCCCCGAGTTCTCACTATTAGAGGGTTTCTAGCCGTTTAACTGAAGATAAATACCAGATTCCTTCATTGAGATGCCCACTGGGCGTGGCTACCGGACCAAGACCCGGCTAGAATACGCGCCCTTCGAAGACCCACTGCAGGAAGAATCATGAGCGATTCCAAGCCGCAAACCGCTGAAACATCCCTCTCTTATAAAGACGCCGGTGTCGATATCGACGCAGGTAACGCCCTGGTAGAGCGTATCAAGCATGTCGCCAAACGCACTTCCCGTCCGGAAGTCATGGGAGGCCTGGGCGGTTTTGGCGCTCTCTGCCAACTCCCCAGCGGCTATAAAGAGCCAGTCTTGGTTTCCGGCACCGATGGCGTGGGTACCAAATTACGCCTGGCGATGGACCTGGGCATCCACGACACCATTGGTATCGACCTGGTTGCTATGTGTGTCAATGACTTGGTGGTAGCAGGTGCCGAACCACTTTTCTTCCTCGACTACTATGCCACTGGCAAGCTGAATGTGGATATCGCCGCTGAGGTTGTCTCCGGTATTGGTAAAGGCTGTGAGTTGGCAGGCTGTGCCCTGGTCGGTGGCGAAACCGCCGAAATGCCCGGCATGTATGAAGGCGACGACTACGATCTGGCCGGTTTCTGCACCGGGGTCGTTGAGAAATCCGAGATTATTGATGGCAAAAAAGTAAAGAGTGGTGATGTGCTCATTGGACTCGCTTCCAGCGGCCCCCACTCCAATGGCTACTCTTTAATCCGAAAGGTACTCGAAGTCAGTGGCGCCGATTTACAACAGGAATGCGGTAGCGAAACGCTGGCCAAGGCATTGATGGCCCCCACCCGCATCTATGTTAAGAATCTGCTTCAACTGATGAAGAGCGTCCAGGTAAATGCCCTCAGCCACATCACCGGCGGCGGCCTGCTGGAAAACCTGCCCCGCGTACTCCCGGAAGGCTGTCTTGCTCGTGTAGACGTCACTAGCTGGGAGATGCCCGAAGTGTTCCGCTGGCTCCAACAGGCAGGCAACATCGACGCCCGCGAAATGTACCGCACCTTCAACTGTGGTGTCGGTATGGTAATTTGCGTACCTGCGGAACAAGCCGTCCAAGCACTGCAAACCCTGAAGCAAGCAGGTGAAGACGCCTTCGTCGTGGGCAAAATCGAAGATGCTGTGGCAGGCGCAGATGCCGTAGAGCTGGCGGGCCTGTAATGTCACAGGGAGTATGCAAAGTTGCCGTGCTGATTTCCGGTAGCGGCAGCAACTTGCAGGCGCTCCTGGATGCCTCGGCAAATGCCGGGGCAGACTTTTCCGTCTGCACAGTAATCAGCAATAAGCCCGAGGCCTTCGGCCTCAAGCGCGCCACCGAGGCCGGAGTCCCCACATCAGTGGTCGACCATCGCAACTTCTCCGGCAGAGAAAGCTTCGACCAGGCGCTAATCGCAGAAATCGACAGCCATCAGCCGGATTTGGTTGTCCTGGCCGGGTTTATGCGTATCCTCACTCCCGAGTTTGTTCGCCACTACAGCGGTCGCCTGCTCAATATTCACCCCTCTTTACTGCCAAAATATCAAGGGCTCCATACCCATCAGCGTGCTCTGGAAGCCGGTGATAGTGAGCACGGTGTTACCGTTCATTTTGTCACCGAAGAGCTCGATGGCGGACCACCCATCGTTCAAGCCGCCGTACCTATAAAGGAAGGGGACACTCCCGAATCTTTGGCAAAGCGGGTTCAGGTACAGGAACACGTCATTTACCCCATGGCTGTTACCTGGTTTGCCCAGGGGCGCCTAAAAATGCTGGCGGACCGCTCGCAACTGGACGGAGAGCTTCTACCTCTTAGTGGCGCCAGAATCGATAGTTAAGCAAAGCCAAGCTGGCGGGATCAGCATTGCAATGTACTTTGCGGGTCGCGCCAGCTAGTATTCAAAGAGGTTCAGATTTTGCGAGGCTCTGTCGTGCGCATTTTTATCTCCTCTCTGTTTTTTCTCTTTCTCTCCACTCAATCTCTCGCCAGCCAATTGGAACCCTTTAAGGCGACTTATACCGCAAGGTACAACGGCATTAGTGTTACAGCCACTCGTGAGCTTACTGGGCAAGAAGGGAGTTGGCGGCTGGACTTTAATACCTTTGCACTTTTTGCCAGCATTAAAGAATATTCCCGCTTTATCAGCCAGGACGGCAATATTACCCCCTACCACTATGAGTATCGCCGCAAAGGACTCGGCCGCGATCGCGGTACAGTTCTCAGCTTCGAACCCGACAAAGGCATGGTATTCAACGTTTCCAACCCGGAGCGGGATATGGAAAACGTATCGCCAAACATCCTGGATAAATTGAGCTATCAAATGCAGCTAACACTGGATGTCGCCGCAGGCAAAGAAAATCTCCAGTATGAGGTCGCCGACGGCAAGAAGATTCGCAAGTACACTTTCGCCAAAGAGGGCACCGAAGTAGTAAAAACACCAATGGGGAAAGTAGAAGCAATAAAGGTACGCCGAGTTAGAGATGCGGACTCAGAAAGAGAGACGACCGTCTGGATTGCACCTCAATGGAACTACGCCTTAGTGAAGCTGGTACAACGTGAGGAGAATGGCAAAAAGTACCAAATTACTTTGAAAAAGCTATCTATCAATGGCAAAAGTGTCGGTGCTGGCCAATAAATTGCCATTTTTTTACAGAGGCAAAAAAAATATTCACATTTGATGGATTTTTGCCTCCTTTCTCTTTATAAAGTGACTCCTTTCCCTTGCACAGGCAATTCCTTGTTGCCTAACCTGTTTAAAAGCGAGGGATTTGCTACGAAAACGGAAGGCATCTATATAAATCTAATGGCCTTCCCTCCATATCCCAGCATTTCCAATGCTACTTATGGTTTTCAGTAATCAGCAGACTTAGAGATGGGCTCTCATGAATAAGAAATACCTGCGACATGCAGTTTTAGCCGCAGCAATCGGCTCCGTTTCCCAAGGCGCTATGGCCGCGGGCTTCTACCTTCAGGAAACCAGCGCATCCGGCCTTGGCCGTGCCTTCGCTGCCGAAAACACTATCGGTGATAATGCCTCCATCCTAGCCCGCAACCCGGCTGGTTCTGCACTATTTGATACTTATACTTTGACTGGCGGCCTCACCTACGTCGACCCCGAAATCGACGTGGCCGGAACAGTTACTAACTACGCTTTTAGCCCGCAACTTGGCAGATATGTTGCCGTTAGCTCTTCTGTGGCTGACGCTAGCGACTATGCCACCAGCGCCTTTATCCCCAATGGGTACCTGGCAGCACCAATCAATGATGATTGGTCCTGGGGCTTAGCTATGTACACAGATTTCGGTCTTGAGACTGATTTCCCCGACAGCTTCCCCGGCACCATCATCGCCAACAAAACCAACTTGTTGACCCTTAATATCCAGCCCTCTGTTGCTTACGATATAAATGACACCTTTAGTATCGGCGCATCTATTAACTTCCTCTACGCCGAAGCAGAATTATTAACCACCTTCCCCACAGATTACGAAGTTGTTCCTGCTCTGGCCGATGCAACTATCTTGGATGTTAAAGGGGATGGCTGGGATGTAAGCTGGACAGTCGGCGCCCTGTGGCGCATTAGTGACAACACCCGCGCAGGTATTTCTTACCACGCAAAGTACGACCCCAAGCTAAAGGGTGATGTTAATTCGGATGTTACCCCCGCAGAAGATCCCTTTGATGATGCCAGCGGCAGCCTGACCCTGAACCTACCCGACACCCTGGAGCTGGGTCTATACCATCGTTACGATAACAACTGGGCTATCGCTGTTGGCTATATGTACACGAACTGGGATCGCTTCGAGCGCCTAGCCGCATTTGTTCCAGCGGGCGGCGCCGAGTGGGACCCTAAAGTACTTAAAGAGGAAAACTTTAAGAGCGGCTCCCGCTTCAGCCTTGCCGCCGAATACTTCTTTAATGACAATGTAACCGTACGCTTTGGTTACGCCCATGACGAAGGTGCAGCTCGTGACGGCTTCAATCGCCACGAAGAGGAAGTTATTAGAGAAGAGACAGGCTTCGATTTACCAATTACTTGGCGCACACTATCTATCCCCGATACCGACCGTCAATGGCTGACCCTGGGCGGCACCTACACTCACAATGATCGCCTGAGTGTTGATGCTGGCTTCGCTTTCATCTGGGGTGATGATGAGCGAATCCAGGAAGTTTCAGAGCCTGGAGCTGTTTTCGCATACTACGATGGCGGCACCACCAAGACCGAGGCCTGGCTATTCAGTGCAGGTGTAAACTACAGCTTCTAAGTAGTTCGCCCTCTCGACAAACAAAAGGCTCTACCCCGGTAGGGCCTTTTTTAATTCTCCTATCGACCTCTCACCCTAGCGCCTCCAAACCCACCAACACCTCACCCCCATCAGCATCAGCATCAGCATCAGCATCAGCATCAGCATCAATACCACTTAATAGCAATATTAAGAATTAGTGGTTAGATATCTGTCGAAAGTAATTTGTTATATAGCCACCTCAACAATTAAGAAAAACAACACAACATCGAAAATCGACTCATTATTGAAAATATACAAATTAATAACACTCACTTAAAAGAAAACCAAATGACTTTATCGAGAACACCAGCTTTCTAGATAATTTTTGTAACATGCCATAGTGAGTGACAACAGTGACTCTAAAACAGAAAGGTAATCCCCTCACTAATAAGTCTGAAATGGGGTAGCAGAAAAACTAGCAGGCAGGCCCAAAACCTCAAACTTAAAAAGCCAAACCAAAAGAGCAAAACATGAAATTAACCGCGGTATTTCTCCTATTAATAGCAAGTCTTGATGTTGCAGCATTAACCATGGGAGAGGCAATTAATATAGCAGGGCGTCAACGAATGCTATCTCAAAGAATCACGCAAGCATTTATCCTAAACGGTATACAACCCGAAGCACAACGCCACCAGAAAGTATTGAAACGGTCAGTGCAGGAATTCGAGCGTAACAATCAGAAACTTAATACGTTCCCAGCTGCAGAAAAAATCAAAGATCAGCTAAAAAAAGTACAGAGCGAATGGCAACCCTTTAAGCAACTCAGTCTGCAACCGGTAACCAGGGAAGGAGCAACCGACTTATTCCTGCGCAGCAATAAACTATTAACAGAAACGCACAGCTACGTGGTTAAATTACAGCAACTTGCCAATCACAATTCTGCCGAACTAATCAACATTGCCGGTCGGCAGCGAATGCTTTCTCAAAGAATTTGCAAGAATTATGCTGCTAAACTTTGGAACATCTCACCAGCTGAAGCGGAGCAAGGGCTACAACAAGATCTTACAGAGTACTCCAGTCGCCTAACCCGCCTTCTGGAAAGCACACTCAACACCCCTGAAATCAGCAGCAACCTTCTCAAAGCCAAAGATCATCTCAGTTATGCCAGCCGAGGCTTTGAAGGGGAAATGAAACTATCTGAACAGCGTCAGATTCAAGTAATTACTGGCACTACAGACTTGATGCTGCGCGATATGGATGTCGTTACCAAGCAATATGCCAGCTTGCTGGACTCAAGAGAATAGCCATGAAAACAGATGTTGAATTTAGGCCCAGTATGGAGGAGCTTCTGGAAAAGCTGGCAACGCCAAAATTCCGAGGCCTAAATCAACAAGCTAATGACGAAACCATAAAACGTATGAAGCAGTCCGTGCCGATTTTAATCGGGATTGGCAAAGCTGGGGATCACATACCCGGCATGCGTAAGAATCTGATTTTACACGCCGGCCCACCAATCACATGGAACCAGGCCTCTGGCCCTTTAAAGGGGGCAATTATTGCCGGCCTCCTATTTGAAGGGCTCGCAAAAAACAAAGAAGCCGCCATAGAGATGATGAAAAAAGGGGAGGTGGATTTAGAGCCCTGCCATGATCACAATGCCGTTGGACCAATGGCCGGCATTATTACCTCTTCAATGTCAGTGTATATTGTTGAGGACCAACTCTCTGGCTATAGAACTTACTCCAACCTCAGTGATGACAGAGGTGATTTTCGTGGAAGCTCCATTCGCTTTGGTGTTTACGAAAAAAGTGCTATCGATTACCTCCACTGGGTTGAGAACAATGTGGCCCCAGTTCTCAATCAAGCCATTGCCGATGTCGATGGGATTGACTTCCTGCCAATCATTGGCAGAAGCCTACTTATGGGCGATGACTGCCATGTAATGACCAATGCTGCCACTTTAATATTTTCCAGAATTCTCCTCCCTGGTGTTATCAAGGCCAGCCCTAAAAAAGAGTGGATAGAGAAAATTGCCTCACAGATTTACCAAGATGAATCATTTTCCCTGAATGCCATTATGGCCACCTGTAAAGCAATTGCAGATGCGGGTAATGGCATACCACATAGCAGTATTATCACAACCATGGCGCGTAATGGTACCGAGTTCGGCATCAAGATATCAGGACTCGGTGAAAAATGGTTTACCGGCTTGGCCGGTGTTGGACGCGGTTTTTTGATGCCCGGAATTACGCCTGCGGATGTCAACCGCGATATGGGTGACAGCGCAATAACCGAAACCGTAGGGCTTGGTGGTACTGTGAAATCACTATCCGGTTCAAACCTGGATACGATCGACAACACTCTCAAGATGTATAGCATTGCACACTCAGAGAGTGATTCCTTTTTAACTCCAGGTATTGATGATCGGGGGCCACCGCTTGGATTCGACCTATTAAAGATCGTCAAGACCAATACAACCCCAACAATCAACTCCGGCCTGGCACACAAAAATATGAATCGCTATATGGCCGGCACTGGATCACTTCACCCTCCAATGGAGGCTTTTATTAAAGCCGCTGTAGAGTTTTCTGAAGTTGAAGTCCCCTTAACTCAAATGCAGCCCTGACATTTTTTAAGCACAAAAAAAGGGGAGTAACACTCCCCTTTTTTGGCCACTTCTCGCAAAGTTAGCAAATTACCAGCCGCACTGACGACCCTTGTTCTGCTCTTCCAAGTATGCCATCAAAGGCTGGAAGTAATCGATAATTGCAGATGCATCCAGATCGCGCTGGCCAGTCAAAGCTTCCATCGCATCCGGCCAAGGCTTACTGGCACCCATAGCCAACATGGTACGCAATTTCTTGCCCGCTTCATCATTTTGATAAATAGAGCAGCGATGCAGTGGCCCGGTCTCGCCAGCAGCTTCACACAATGCACGGTGGAACTGGAACTGCTGAATGCGAGCAAGGAAATAGCGGGCATAAGGAGTGTTGCCGGGAATATGGTACTTGGCACCCGGATCGAAGTCCGCTTCTGTGCGCTCTACCGGGGCCTGGATACCCTGATACTCCTCGCGCAGCTTCCACCAAGCCTTATTGTAATCAGCCGGCTGAACCTCACCATTGAAAACCTGCCAGCGCCACTTATCTACCAGCAAACCAAAAGGCAGGAAAGCAATTTTATCCAGCGCCTGCTGCATCAGATAACCGATATCTTTACTCTCATCCGGCACCTCATCCATCAAGCCAATTTCCTTCAGGTACTTAGGTGTGATAGACAGGGCAATGGTATCGCCGACAGCTTCGTGGAAACCATCGTTGGCCCCCTCTTTATAGAGGAAGGGCTGCTCCTTATAAATGCGCTGATAGAAGTTGTGCCCCAGTTCATGATGGATAGTAACCAGATCTTCTCCGGTCTTGTTAATACACATCTTGATGCGGATATCATCCTGGCCGTCCATATTCCAGGCGCTGGCGTGACAGACAACATCGCGATCACGGGGCTGCGTGAACTGAGAACGCTCCCAGAAAGTTTTGGGCAATGGTTTGAAGCCGAGAGAAGTAAAGAACTTCTCACCCGCCTTGACCATATCCTGCTCGCTCATACCCGAGTCAACAACGAGCTGGGTCAGGTCATAGGGTGCCTGCATGTCATCGTCTTTGACTAGGTCATAGACATTGCCCCACTCCTGAGCCCACATATTACCAAGCAGATGCGCGGGGATTTTACCCTGAGCAGGAACTACCTCATCACCGTAGTGATCATTTAGCTTGGCGCGTACATGGCAATGCAATGCCTCATACAAAGGCTTCACTTTGCCCCACTGAGCATCCATATCGGCAGCGAAGGCATCTGGCTCCATATCGTATTTGGAGCGCCAGAAAACACTCAGGTTATCGTAACCCAGCTCCTCAGTGCCGGCATTGCCGATCTCCACTTGACGCTCATACAGAGGCTTCATAGGAGGGGAAACTTTACGCCAGCCCACCCACAAATCCTTAAGCAGCTCTGGGTCGCGGTTGCTAGCCATAACCTGACCCATCTCGGTCAGGGTGTAACACTTCTCAGCCCCTTCCTCTTCCCGACAGTACTTACCGGCACCATACATACCCTGCATTTTCGAGCCGATCTGGGCCAGCTCAGCGGTCAAAGCGGGATCTTTCGGCGCCGGGAACACCAAACCCTGCTTCAGCATGGTCAATTGGCGACGGGTATCTGGATCGAGCTCCAAGTCATTAAACTTTGCCGCTTCCGAAGCGAGCTCCACAGCCATCGTTGTATAGCGCTCGGAAGCGAGGGCTTCTACATACTGCGAATCAAGATTGATATAAGTGGATGCCAACCAAGCGGCGTGGCTCATTTCCTGAGCCATTTTCTCCAGGCGGGCCTGGGCATCATTGAGGAATGCCTTGGCATCCTCAGCAGTCAGCGGGCCATTTTTGGCCGCTGGGCTTTCTGCGGTGGCCTGAGCCACCCCCATGGATTTTGGTGACTGCTGATTGCTGTCACAGGCAGACAGCGCTACTGCAGCGGCAATGGCAAGAGCAACTTTCTTCATCTTCCCCTCAAATAATCGTTATTGGGCCTAGCTATAACTGTCGCCGTTTATAGCATAAGCAAGCTGCTAGCAGCGACGGTAAGCTTATGAGTTAGCTACAGATCGACACAAAATCTCACGTATTCGGCGGTTTCTGGGGAAAAATACGGCGTGATCGAGTACGGCTGCCAACAGACAGCGGGACGATTAGCCTCGGAGGCCATCTGGCGAAGAATCAGGTAAAGCTTTAAAAAGGAAGGCGTTTAAGGAGGCAGCCCAACCAGCAACACCCTCGGCACATGATACCACTGCTACCGTTGCTCCCTTCCGGGCCTGGCGGGGTTCGCAGCTGCTCATTGCGAGGGGACCGGAAGGGCCACCACAACGATCTTCGGTGCATCCGAAGAGGGCGCGATTATAGAGGGTTAAAGGCGCAAGTTCCAGCCCTATTAACAGGTTATAATAGGCGACTACTACTTTATCCCCTTCTGAAGAGTTAACCATGCATCTGTTTGTCGATAATTTGACCAATGTTGATTTCAGCTACCTGGACCACCAGCGTGGTTTAGTGGGCGAAACCTGGCTAGCAAATGCCGCCCTGGATGGGGCTCTCGATCACCAGGGCATGGTTTGCGATTTTGGTATCGTTAAAAAGACATTGCGCCACTGGCTAGATGATCAGCTGGATCACCGCCTCCTGGTTCCGATCCTCGCCCCTGGCCTGGCGCTAGCCCATCAAGACGGCAATATCTCTCTCAAGTGGCAACTCGCAAGCGGCGAGCAGATTTCAGTGTCTGGACCAGAACAGGCATTCGCCCTAGTAGAGAGTGGTAGCATCAATGCTGAAAGTGTTGCCCGCTGGAGTGTTCAGCAACTGGCTAACTCCTTCCCTGCCAGTGTCGAGCAGCTCAAGCTATCTTTTGAAGACGAGCAAATTCAGGATGCCTTTTACCATTACAGCCACGGCCTGAAAAAACATCAGGGCAATTGCCAGCGTATTGCCCACGGCCACCGCTCTCGCATCCAAATTTTTGTTAATGAAAAGAGAGACAAATCGCTAGAGCAAAAGTGGTCTCAACGTTGGAAAGATATTTACCTGGGTACCCGTGAAGACCTGCGTGAAGAGAGTGGACATAGCCTGATCTTCGCCTACAGAGCCCAACAGGGAGATTTCACCTTGGAGTTGCCCGCAAGCGCCTGTGAAATTTTGGATTGCGATACCACTGTTGAGCAGCTGGCTCAATATATCGCCACGACTCTTGCCGAACAGTACCCCGGCAGTGAAGTCAGAGTGCGCGCCTATGAGGGGCTCGGCAAAGGAGCCATTGCCAGTGCTAAGCTCTAGCCTCTGTAAAAGCCACTAAAACTAACAATTCTCCATAGTCTCAAGAGACTTGATTTTGAATTTGATTCTTTTGCAAGAAGCGGACTTTATCAGCCCTGATGTCGTCCGCCTCTCTGGCCGTAGGCTAGAGCATATTGTCAATGTCCACCGGGCCGAGCCCGGTCAGCAACTGCGCGTAGGTCTGCTGGACGGAAATATCGGCTATGGGCAAATCACTACTCTCGCCGATCAGCAAGTAGAGCTCCGAGTGGAGCTAAGTAAAAACGCTCCACCACCTCCTCCCATCACCCTGATCCTGGCGCTGCCACGTCCCAAAATGCTGAAGCGCATTATCCAGCATGTCACCGCACTGGGAGTTAAAAAGCTGGTCTTGATCAATAGCTATCGGGTGGAAAAGTCTTATTGGCAAACCCCATGGCTAGAAGAGAAAAAGCTTTTTGAACAATGCCTGCTTGGGCTCGAGCAAGCCGTCGACACACAAATGCCAGAAATTCTATTGCGCAAACGCTTTAAACCTTTTGTGGAAGATGAGCTACCCGAGCTGTGTCAGGGCTCTCAAAAACTGGTTGCTCACCCGGTCGGTGGCACTGCTTGCCCAGTAGATATCGGAGAGGCCTGCACCCTGGCAATTGGTCCTGAAGGGGGGTTTATTGCCTACGAAGTTGAGAAGTTAAAAGAAGCTGGGTTTTACTCTGTACACCTGGGCCCACGAATTCTCCGAGTAGAAACAGCCCTACCAGTTCTGGTAAGCCGACTTTTCCCCTCCTGTTAAGTGTAAGTCCCGAGTCGTGATCACATGCCAATTTCACAGTGCATGTGATCCATACTTCTCATATTTATTTCACAAGCCATTAATATCGCTCTCCCCAAGCTTTCAAAAAGCTACGGCAATATGGTCTTGTTTACCGCAAATTGTCCTGGACTCAAATTTGAGACTTTTGCACGCTTCCTTCATGAATAATTCATCATTTTGTCACAATTAAGACATATTTTGCGGCCTCGTTTTACTTCCCTAGGCTCTGAAATCACATGTACCTTTTTCTTCAACGACTGTGCCGCTCATTAATACTATTAATACTGCTTGCTACTAACCTTCTAAGCCCTTTCGCCACCGCTGAACTTCCTCCTTTTCCTTCAGACAGCAATGGAAAGCTATTTAGCCTACACGGCTCCAATACTATTGGCGCACAACTGGCACCCAACTTGGTTCAAGACTATTTCACTGCGAAAGGAGCGAGTGACATTAGTGTCCAGCCACTAGACGCTCCCAACGAAGTCCGTATTCAGGCAAAAGTTGGCAACAATTCTGTATTTGTCGATATTGCTGCACATGGTTCCAGTACGGGCTTTACTGGGTTAAAACTGGCAAAGGCCGATATCGCCATGGCTTCGCGCCCAATCAAAGACGGTGAATTCACAGAGCTGAGCACACTGGGCGATATGCGCAGCCGCAATGCGGAGCATGTCATTGCCATAGATGGACTGGCCATAATAGTGCATCCACGCAACCCACTTCACCAACTGACCCTACAGCAAATAAGTGCTATTTTTTCTGGTCAAATCAAAGACTGGTCGGAACTCGGTAAAGGCAAAGGGCGAATTAACGTTTATGCCCGAGACGACCAATCAGGCACCTGGGATACCTTTAAAAGCTTGGTACTTGGCAAGCGTTACGCTCTCACCAGCCGGGCCAAGCGCTTCGAGTCCAACGATCAACTTTCCGACCGTGTTACCTCTGACCCGCGCGGAATCGGCTTTGTTGGGCTAGCATCCATCCGCCAGGCAAAGGCTGTAGCCGTTTCTGACCAAAATACTCTGCCGCAGGCTCCAGAGCACCTAACCATTGCTACGGAAGACTACCCACTGTCACGCCGCCTTTTCCTATACACTCCGATTTATTCCTCCAACTCTACAGCGAAAGAATTTCTGCGTTTTGTACAGAGTGAGCCGGGACAGGAACAGGTGAAATCCTCTGGATTCGTCGCGCAAACTCCCATCGGCTTTAAACTAGAGGATTCTCGGGAAGGACCAAGCGAATATTTGAAGCTTACCCGAAATGCTGAGCGACTCAGTATCAATTTCCGTTTCTCCGAGGGCAGTGCTTCCCTGGATAACAAGGCTCAGCAGGATATTGAAAGGCTGGCAAAGTACATGGAAAAGCCACAGAACCAAGGTCGAAAACTATTACTTGTCGGGTTTGGCGATGAGAAAGTCAGCCCTGAACGTTCGGTTATCCTATCCAAACTTCGCGCAGTTACCGTACGTTCAGCTCTGCGCGATTATAAAATTAGTACCGCGCCAGTGCAGGGTTTTGGTGCTTACCTCCCAATCGCCTCGAATAACTCCAGCGCAAAAATTAAAAATCGTCGAGTTGAAGTTTGGCTACTCTAGCCATTAAAGTCCGGCCAGAATCAGGGAAGAAGAAACGAATAAGGCTGGATAAATAGACATCTAAAGAGAGGCCACCGCGGTCTCCTTTTTTTACGACACAAATCATTGTATTTGTTGAGAAATGAAAAATAGTTAAGGAGTAAAATTATTTTTTTAGGGGGAGCGGAGCTATCGTTCAAGGGTAACGATAAATTAGCAATAAAAAAGCCGCGTTTAAACGCGGCTACAATGGTGGCACAAGCCACCAGGTCTCACAGAGAGGAACGCCAAAGAGCGCTCCGGGGAAAATTTCCCTTCAAAACAAGCGCGTTACCGCTTTCTTGTTCAAGGTGCGGCTGACGCAGCCGCATCCTATTAAGCTACGGCGCCTTCCGCCTCAGCTACTTTTTGCAAAGCCAGCTTCGGATCTACAAACTCATATCCCAGTACATCGGCAACTGCCTTGTAAGTCACCATACCGGCGTGAACATTCAGACCTTCCAGCAGGTTGGCATCATCCAGCAACGCCTGCTTAGCGCCTTTGTTTGCCAAGGCTACAGCGTAAGGCAGGGTAGCGTTGTTCAGAGCCATGGTGGAGGTGCGTGCTACACCACCGGGCATGTTGGCCACACAGTAGTGCACTACACCATCGACAACGTAAGTGGGCTCCTGGTGAGTGGTCGCTTTGGAGGTTTCGAAACAGCCACCTTGGTCGATAGCTACATCCACTACCACTGCACCCTTCTTCATACGGCTGATGATATCGCGGGTCAGCAGCTTGGGAGCTGCGGCGCCAGGAATCAGCACTGCACCTACGACCAGGTCTGCTTCCAGGGCGTGCTTTTCAATCGCATCATTCGTGGAGTACTCGGTGCGTACAGCACCACCAAAAATGTCATCCAGCTGACGCAGACGTGGCAGTGAACGGTCCAAGATAGTGACGTCAGCACCCATACCCAGCGCCATCTTGGCGGCATTGGTACCAACAACACCACCACCGATGATGAGCACTTTGGCAGGTGCAACACCGGGAACACCACCCAGCAGTACACCGAGGCCGCCCTGAGCTTTTTCCAAGTGATGCGCACCACACTGTACAGACATACGGCCGGCAACTTCGGACATGGGGGCCAGCAGAGGCAGGCCGCCAAAGCGGTCAGTCACAGTTTCATAGGCGATGCAGGTTGCACCAGATTTCACCAACAGCTCGGTTTGCTTGGGGTCTGGAGCAAGATGGAGGTAAGTGTAGAGAACCTGCCCTGGGCGCAGCATTTCGCACTCATTGGGCTGCGGCTCTTTCACCTTGACGATCATATCGGCAGTAGCAAAGATCTCTTCCGGAGTCTCGATGATTTTGGCTCCGGCCTGCTCGTACATTTCATCAGTAAAACCGATAGCGGCACCGCCATCTTTCTGTACGATTACTTGGTGACCATGGCCGATCAGTTCGCGAACACTAGACGGCGTCAGGCCAATACGGTACTCGTGGTTTTTGATCTCTTTCGGGACGCCAATCAACATTTTCTGCTCCTTAATCTCTGCGTTTGGCGTAGTCTCCGCAAAAAGCTCGGAGCTACACCTACTTTCTGTGTTTTACCCAGTATAGGGCCACTTTAAAAGTGGATTTCTGTAAGAATTTTTAACAAACTAGTGGAATCAACTACTTACAATAGTAATAAGACTATTTATTGATCTGATCGCCCACAAAGGAAACAAGATATGCGCAAGCGCGCGGGAGAACTGAACACCGTAGACCGCAATATCTTGCGAGTTCTGCAAAAAAATGGCCGTACCAGCTATGCAGAGCTAGCTCGTCAAGTGGGATTGACTGCTACGCCATGTGTCGAGCGGGTGAAACGGCTGGAAAACGATGGGGTTATTCAGGGGTATACCGCGCTGATCAATCCAGAGTTCCTCGACGCAGCCCTGGTGGTTTTTGTGCAGATTCGCCTAAACCGTTCCGCCCAGGACGCCTTCGAAGAGTTCCGCAATGCTGTAGCAGCCCTGCCGGAAGTACAGGAGTGTTACCTGGTATCAGGCAACTTCGATTACCTGATCAAGGCACGAGTTGCCGATATGAGCGCCTACCGTAAGTTTTATGGTGAAACCCTTCTGACCCTACCGGAGGTACAGGAGTGCACCAGCTATGTGGTGATGGAGGAAGTGAAAGAGACTTTAGAGGTGCCGGTCCATTACAACCGCTAGCCCCAATTTGCGGAGTTAGATCACAAGAGAGACGACTGATCCATCGCCTCTCTTGCTTGCTAACAGTAAATGAAATCAGTACTGAATTCTGAGCTTTCGATAGATGAAGCCTATCACCCAGGCGGGGCCGATAAGCAGGAATTGAATATCCTTGAAGAAGGAAGGTTTTTTCCCTTCGATATGGTGACCGATAAACTGAAAAATCCACATCAGCACAAACAGTCCCAGCGCGGTTTGCCAGACGGGTATTCCCAGCCGCTCTACCACAGACCAGGCCCACAGACACACTAGCGTTAGTGCAGTCATCCCCAGGCCAATGGAGAATGACAGGGCGAAATAGAACAACATCACCGGCACTGTGATCACTACGGCCCAATTTAACCAGGGTATTGATGCCATAAATTGCGGCTGGGGTATGGCCCATAAGAGGCCAGCGACGGTGGCGTAAATCACTGGTACCGCAATCCAGTGAATCGATTTATTGACGGGGTTCTGATGGCTTTCACCATATTCGGCAAACCACTGTTGGGCACTGCGCATGACAATCTCCTTTTCTTATTTTTTATTGTCAGACGCTCATCTTGCTAAACAGCTGCAACGCAATCAATGGCCGAATGTATCAGGCAAAAGCGCAAAGTAATCAGTTAACGCCGCACATAGGCATCCAGTTGGGTGTGATAGAGCTCTGCCATTTCCTCGTCGAAACAACAAAAAACAATACTCACTGGCGCCCCTTCCCTCTCCTGGTGTTGCTGTACCTGCTCTACAGCAATTTCCACAGCCTGCCTGGGAGGGTAATCGTAAACACCGCAGCTAATCGCGGGGAAGGCTATAGAGTACATGCTCTCTCTCCGCGCTAAGGCCAGACACTGGCGATAGCAGCTCGATAGCAGCTCTGGCTCACCCAGGCGGCCCCCGCGCCAAACGGGTCCGACCGTGTGATAAATACGTTTAACGGGGATTGAGAAAGCGCTGGTAGCACGGACCTCGCCAACTGGACAGCCGCCGATACTTCGACAAGCTTCCAGTAGCTTAGGACCTGCGGCACGGTGAATGGCCCCGTCCACACCACCACCGCCGAGCAGGCGTGTATTGGCGGCGTTGACGATGACATCGACGTTCAATCGTGTGATATCACCGAGATGAACTTTGATCACTCAGTATCTCCAACCGCTATTTGAATAATCGCTGCGGATGGAAATCCTTTTCGCTTCACAACAGTCGCGCCCATGAGTAGGACGCGTCCTTTGCACTGCAGACAAGTGGCCGGGCCAATGCAACAGGGCCCCGCAGCCCCCGGGCTTATCCCAGCAATTTCTTGTGTTGGGAGGCCACAGTTTCCGGGCATTTCGTCAGCGCGCTAACTATGACGATAGCAGCTGCTGAGAAAATGAAACCTGGCAGCAACTCATAGATATCGAAGATTCCCCCAGACAGCTGCTCCCAAATCACTACGGTAAGCCCACCGACAAGAACCCCGGCAATGGCTCCACTGCCCGTCATACGGGACCAGTAAAGGCTGATCAACAGTGCCGGGCCGAACGCGGCACCGAGTCCTGCCCAGGCATAGCTCACCACATCCAAAACCTTGGAATCCGGGTCCATCGCGATCCACACCGCGATCAGGGAGAGCCCAACAACAGCCCAGCGCCCCACTTTAACCATGGCCTCCGGACTGGTCTTGCGACCAAACCAAACATGATAGATATCTTCCGCCAGTGCCGCAGATGACACTAACAGCTGGGAATCTGCCGTACTCATGATGGCTGAGAGGATCGCTGCCAACAGCACACCGGCAACAATCGGGTGGAACAACACCTGAACCAGCTCCATAAAGACAGTCTCACCATCGGGCAGCCCTTGTTCCATTTGCAGATGGGCAAAGAGACCCACCGCCATGGCGCCGAGAAAACCGATCAGGGACCACACCGCGGCAACGGTTGCCGCTGCCGGCACATCATCGGGGCTGCGCACTGCCATAAAGCGCGCCAGGATATGGGGCTGACCAAAGTAACCCAGCCCCCAGGCCAAAGAGCTGAGAATCGCGACTAAGCCCAATGCCTGGCCGCTGCCATCTGTGAGCCAATGCGTTAATTGCGGTTGCTGCGCTTGCAACTGGGCCCAACTGGCGGAGAAACCACCCTGGTCAGAAATCACAACCAATGGTACGGCAATTAGAGCAGCGCTCATTAATAAGCCCTGAAACACATCAGTCCAGGATACCGCCAGGAACCCACCAAACAGCGTGTAGGAAATGACAGCTATAGCACCAACAATTACCGCCCAGTGGTAATCCCAACCGAATACCGTTTCAAATAGCTTACCGCCGGCAATCAGACCAGAAGCCACATAGAAGAGGAAAAACAGCAGGATAAAGACCGCGCATACCGTGCGCAGGTAGGGGTGCCCCATTTTGAAGCGACGATCCAGGTAAGCGGGAACTGTGAGGGAGTCATCCAACTCATAGGTATAAATACGCAGGCGACGCCCCATGCTAACCCAACTCAACACAATTCCCGAGAACAGGCCTATAGCGATCCAGCCTGCGGAGAGACCGGCAGCATAAGCAGCTCCGGGCAAACCCAGCAGTAACCAACCGCTCATATCCGAAGCGCCAGCCGACAAGGCTGCTACAGCTGGAGGCAGCGAACGGCCACCGAGGAAATAGTCACTGGCATTTTTGGTGCGTAAATAGGCGTAAATACCGATCACCAGAATCAGAGCCAGGTAGGCGATAAAAGTTAAGGCGACGAGCCACTGTGCGGACATGGGAATTCCTTCTGCTCAAAAACGGAATGGCACCGAAAGAAGGCAATGACTGCGACACTTGCTCGCTTTTTGAGCAAAATGCACTACAGAACCGGAGCCACTTCAAAAATAATTATGTTTATTGCGCGTAAATCTACTTAACGGCTGGCGCCAACTCAATCCACAAACTAAATATTCAGAACAACCACAGAAAAAAGACAATACTATGGGCATCTGTCTGGACGAACTGCGCCTCCAGGTTATCCGTCCAACCCTCAAGCATTTGAGAGCCTGGAGCCAGGGCATGGAAAACCTTTTGCTGGGCACTGCTGCACAGGAGTCACAGCTGGGCTTTCATCTCAAGCAGGGACGGCGCCACGGGTTGGGGATCTATCAAATCCAGCCACATACACACCGGGAAATCTGGGATAACTACCTGATTGATCACCCCGCACTGGCCTCAAAAATTCGAGGGCTCGCCAGCCAACGGGATTTTCTCGACCACCCCCACAGCGAACTGACCACCAACCTGCGCTATGCCACCGCTATCGCCTGGCTGGTTTACCGCTCGGCAGAAGTGCACAAAATACCCGAATCAGACATCCACGATGTGGCCAAAATGGCGCGATTGTGGCACCAGCATTTCCATCACGGACCCAGTGCCACTACGCGAGATTTTGAATGCAGCTATGCCCAGCTGGTGAGCGGTGCCGATCCTACAAATTCAGCGCCGAGATATACTGGGGCTCAACCTCCTGGGCATCGTCCGGCTCCCACGAATTCACCTGGCGCTGAATTAAATGGTCAGGGCGCTCGGCAGCCGACGGCTTAGAGCGATCCAATTCCAGACTTTCAAAATCGTAGAGATCCCTGTCCGCCAATTGCGACGGGGATATACGTGTTAATGCGGCAAAGATATTTTCACTGCGCCCTGGGAATTTATTGTCCCACTCCCGCAACATCTGCTTGATCGCCTGGCGCTGCAAGTTTTCCTGACTACCACACAAATTACAGGGAATAATGGGGAATTCCTTGAACTCCGCGTAGCGGGCAATATCCTCTTCTCGGCAATAAGCCAGCGGGCGAATCACAATATTGCGCCCATCATCTGCACGCAGCTTGGGCGGCATCGCCTTCAGGCGACCACCGTAAAACATATTCAGGAACAAGGTCTCGACGATATCGTCCTTATGGTGACCAAGGGCCACTTTGGTAGCACCGATTTCCTCGGCAAAGCCGTAAAGGGTACCCCGACGCAGTCGTGAACAAAGGCTACAGGTAGTCTTGCCCTCTGGCACCACTTCCTGCACCACCGAATAGGTATCTTTCTCTACGATATGGTGTGGCACGCCGAGGGAGCGCAGATACTCCGGCAGGATATGTTCAGGGAAACCAGGCTGCTTCTGGTCCATATTCACCGCCACCAACTCAAAGTTCACCGGGGCGGTTTTTTGCAGGTTCAGCAGAATATCCAGCATGGCGTAAGAATCCTTACCACCGGATAAGCAAACCATGATTTTGTCGCCCTCTTCAATCATGTTGAAGTCGGCAATAGCGCGACCCACATGGCGGCGTAGGCGTTTCTGCAGTTTGTTGAATTCGAGTCGCTCGCGGCGATTTTCCACTTCGGACATGGTGTCTCTCTAACTATTTCGGTACCGGTGACCGGGGCTGGGGGTCACAGCCATCGCCTATCTGTGTGGAGCGAGGCTTTCATATTGCTAGGGGGCGCGATTGTACGCATTTCGATCACGGAGTACACGACTCCCCATCCGACTTATCCGCTAACAAGAACTCAACACAGGGCCAAACATGCTCCAGCAAGGCAGGCTGTGCCTTGGCGGTTGGGTGGATACCATCGGATTGCATGGCGCCGTCTGCAAGCGCGACGGTTTCCAGGAAGAAGGGCACCAACCCGACCTGTTCGGATTTGGCCACCTTGGGGTAAACGGCGGCAAAAGCATTGGTATAGGCGCGGCCGTAGTTGGGCGGGATACGCATGCCAAGCAGCAAAACCTCTACACCAGAGTTCTTCGCCAGCTTCACCATCTCCATCAGGTTGCGCTGTAAAGACTGGGGAGGGTATCCCCGCAGACCATCATTGCCGCCCAGCTCTACAATCAGCCAACGCGGATTGTGCTCCTGCATCAGGCGCGGCAGACGCGTCAATCCACCAGAAGTCGTCTCTCCGCTGATACTGGCATTGATCACCCGAACTTTTTTGCCCTTTTCCTGCAAACGCTCCTGCAGTAATTGCACCCACCCCTGCTCTTCATTGATACCGTAGGCCGCGCTGATACTGTCACCCAAGACCAACAAGGTATCTGCCTTACTTGCCTGGGCAGCTCCAATGGGGATAAACAGCAACAGTACCAAGCTGAATTGAGCCGCCATCTGCCGAAAAATGGCTGTCGTCATGTCATACTCTCCAAAAATTCGCGCATCCGTATAGGGAACACAGTATGTCCGCCATTCTTACGGCAGAAAACCTGTATCACAGAGTCTCCACCAGCGAAGGGCCATTGACCCTATTAAACAATATCTCCCTGCAGCTGGCGCGTGGAGAGAGTCTGGCTGTGACCGGTGCCTCAGGTTCCGGCAAGTCCACCTTGCTCGGTCTATTAGCTGGATTGGACAAGCCCAGTGAGGGAAAAATCTGGCTGGCCGGCGAAGAAATTACCGCCATGGATGAAGAACAACGTGCGGCGGTACGCGCCCGCTGTGTGGGGTTTGTCTTCCAAACCTTCCAGCTACTACCCGGTCTCACCGCTCGCGAGAATGTCATGCTGCCCAGTGAGCTACGCGGTGAACGCGGCGCCGCCAAACGCGCTGAGGAGTTCCTGGCCAAGGTCGGACTCGAGCATCGCCTGGGCCATTACCCGCGCCAACTCTCCGGCGGGGAGCAGCAAAGGGTCGCCATTGCCAGGGCATTCGCCAGCTTCAGCGGCGAGGACGCTATCCTTTTTGCCGACGAACCCACCGGCAGCCTGGATGCCGGCAACGGCGCCAAGATCATCGATTTACTCTTTAAGCTCAATGCCGAATCCAGCACCACTCTGGTGTTGGTGACCCACGAGCAGCGCCTGGCTGAACGCTGCGCCACTCACTTGCGTATGTCTGCAGGTGCCGTGGAGTCTTACGAGCCCCTTGCCGGTGACGACAACTTCTCGGAGGTATCCGCCTGATGCTGCCTCTGCGACTGCTTTTCAGGGACTGGCGCGGTGGCGAGTTGGCGCTAATTGCCTCAGCCCTGATTTTGGCTGTTACCTGTGTCACTGCGATCGCCCATTTCACCGACCGCCTTACCCGCGCCATGGAGCAGCAATCCCTCACCTTCCTGGCCGCAGAACGGGTGCTGCGCAGCAGTAAGCCTGTGGATAGCGCATGGCTGGAAGAGGCCAATAAAAAAGGGTTAGAACAGGGCCAGATAGTCCAGTTTTCATCCATGATCTCCGCCAACGACCAGTTCCAGTTTGTCTCGGTCAAAGCCGTCGACAAAGGCTATCCGCTGGTGGGGCAACTGGAAATCAGCAAATCCCAGGGAGGCCCAAGGGAAGTGGCACCACAAGGACCTCCCCCAGGAGAAGCCTGGGTGGAGTCCCGCCTTCTACCTTTGATGGGAATCCAGCTCGGCGACCCTATCGCCCTCGGCGACACCCAATTAAAAGTGACAGCCATACTGGAGCGGGAACCCGACCGGGGCACCAGCCTGTTTGATATGGGTGCGCGAGTATTAGCCAATACCGCCGACCTGCCCGCCTCTGGTGTAATCCAGCCCGGCAGCCGAGTGCGCTACCGCTATCTGTTTGCCGGTGATGACCAAGTTCTGAAGGATTACTTTGACTGGCTCAAACCTCAGCTGACTGAACACCAGCGAATACTGGACCTGCGCGAAGGCCAGCCCCGGGTTGCCTCTGCCCTGGATAGAGCCGAGTCCTTCCTGTTTCTCGCCGCCAGCCTGGCCGTTCTCCTCGCCAGCGTCGCCGTTGGCCTGGCAGCCAGACGCTACGGACTGCGCCACGGCGCCTACGTAGCCGTAATGAAAAGTCTCGGCGCCGGGCGCAACAAAATTCTCGGCATCTACCTGGGACAACTGGCCGCTCTCACCCTGATTGCCACTGCTATCGGCCTGGCACTGGGCACCTTTATCCAGAGCCAGGCGGTCAACCTGATGGAAGGGTTCTTCCCGGTACAACCCCCGGCCACCAGCTGGAGCCCACTGCTGATCGGGCTCGCCACCGGCCTCGCCTGCGCACTGGGCTTTGCCCTACCGCCACTTTTCCGTTTAGCTCGTACAGACCCGATGCAAACCCTGCGGCACGACTGGAGCAATCCTGACCGACGCGAATGGCTCGGGCTGATTCTCGGCCCCAGCGCTATGCTGCTCCTAATCTGGTGGCTTTCCGGCAGCCTGCTCATGACGCTCGCCCTGTTTGTCGGCATGCTCCTATTGGTGGCGGGCAGCGCCTTGGTTAACCGACTTTTGGTGCGCGGAAAGCTGGCCTCCCTGGGAGGCGCCTGGCGTATTGCCCTGGGCAGCCTGCAACGCCGAGCCGCATTTAACACCTTATTGATTGCCGCTTTTGGCACCGGTTTATTGGCCATGCTGGCCATGGTCTTTGCCCGCACCGCCCTGGTGGATGAATGGCGGATGCAATTGCCGGAAAAAGCCCCCAATCACTTCCTCCTGAATATCGCCCCTCACGATGTTCCAACCATGGAAAATATGCTGGCAGAGGGCGAGGTAAGCAGCACCGAGTTTTACCCCATGGTGCGCGGCCGTTTGGTGGCGATTAACGGCGTCTCGATTAAAGAGAAGAAAGATCGTCCCGGTGGCGTTCGCCGGGAATTAAACCTGAGCTACACCGACACCCTCGCACCAGATAACCGTATTCTGGAAGGCGAGTGGTGGGACAAGGCCAGCGAAGGTGTTTCCGTAGAAGTGGAACTGGCAGCCCAGCTGGAGCTATCACTGGGAGATCAATTGCGCTTTTCCATCGGCGGACTGGAAGTAGAAGCCCCGGTAGCCAGCTTCCGCTCGCTGGACTGGAATAGCATGCGCCCCAACTTCTATATGATATTTGCACCGGGCACTATCGATGATTTCCCGGCTACCTATATCACCAGTTTTTACCTCCCACCGGAGGACAAGTTACTGGTCAACGACCTGGTTCGCGCCTTCCCCAGTGTCAGCGTGATAGAGCTGGATAAGATCATCCAGCGTATCCGCGACACCATTAACCAGGTGTCCTTTGCTATCGAATCGGTCATGGCCCTGATGCTGGTTGCCGGGGTCCTGGTATTAATTGCCGGGGTGCGCGCCAGTATCGCCGAGCGATTGCAGGAAGCGGCAATTATCCGCACACTGGGAGGTCGCAGGCGCTTGTTGCTGAGAAGCCTGATATTGGAATTTGGCCTACTGGGTTTTGCCGCCGGCTTGCTCGCGGCTATCGGTGCCGAAGCCACCTTGGCCGTGCTGTCTTATTGGGTCTTTGAACTGCCGGTGATATTGCACCCAGTCCTTTGGCTAACCGGACCACTCACCGGTGCGGTTCTGGTTGGCACCGCCGGTACCCTGACCTGTTACAGCTCTATCAGCCAACCCCCGCTCAGAGTACTGCGCGAACTGGCCTAAATGATGAATGTCGGCTCTTGAGAATAAAGATGTAGTTTTTATGGACCTGGATTTCGATCGCAAACATATTTGGCATCCCTACTCCTCCCTGATCGACCCGCCGCCGGTGTACCCGGTAGCGCGGGCCGAGGGGGTAAGACTTTACCTGGAAGACGGGCGCGGCCTGATCGACGGTATGTCCTCCTGGTGGAGTGCCCTGCACGGCTACAATGTGCCCGAGCTAAACCAGGCCATGCGCGATCAGATGGACAAAATGTCCCACGTCATGTTCGGGGGCTTAACTCACGAGCCCGCAATCGAGCTGTGCAAGAAATTAGTGGAAATCACTCCCACCGGCCTCAACCGGGTATTTCTGGCTGACTCCGGTTCAGTGTCTGTGGAAGTGGCCATCAAGATGGCCATTCAATACTGGCACTCCCAGGGAAAACCGCAAAAGAGCAAACTGCTCGCCCTGCGCAACGGCTACCACGGCGATACATTCGGAGCCATGGCCACCTGTGATCCCGTTACCGGCATGCACCACCTGTTTGCCGGGCAATTGAGCCAACACCTGTTTGCCCCCGCCCCGCAAACCCCTTTCGGCGAAACCTGCCCGGATGAAGATATCCGTGAACTGGAACAACTGATTGCGCAAAACGGCGAGCAACTGGCTGCGGTAATTCTCGAACCCATAGTACAGGGCGCCGGCGGTATGCGCTTTTATTCCGCAAATTACCTGCGCCGGGTACGAGCACTCTGTGACGAGCACGACCAGCTATTAATCGCCGATGAAATCGCCACCGGCTTTGGTCGCAGCGGCAAGTTATTTGCTTGTGAACACGCCGATATCACCCCGGATATCCTCACACTAGGCAAAGCTCTCACCGGCGGCACCATGACCCTCGCCGCCACTCTCTGTACCGATAAAGTAGCTGAAGGTATTTGCCAAGGCGAAGCCGGTGTCTTTATGCACGGCCCCACTTTTATGGGTAACCCCCTGGCTTGTGCCGTCGCCGATGCCAGTATTCAACTGCTACTCAGCGGCCCCTGGCAGGAACGAGTAACCGCAATCGAGCAGCAACTGACCGAGCAGCTGGCCCCATTAAAAGCCGCACCGGGTGTGGCCGATGTTCGCGCCCTTGGCGCTATTGGGGTGGTGGAAATGCGCGAACCGGTAAATACGGCCAAAGTGCAGGAGGCTTTAATCGAACGCGGAGTTTGGCTGCGCCCCTTCGGCAAGCTGGTCTATGCCATGCCACCCTATGTAATTTCTAAAGAAGACCTTAGCCAATTAACTTCGGCAATGGTTGATGTATTGGGTGAAGTTTCTTAGCCTCCGTACCAATTAATTTGTGAGGCCGGTCTCAATAATACCGGGTTAACCCGCTCTTCCTGTAAATTACCTTCTCTTTGCTATCGCGAAGAGAGGGTTAACAGATCAAATTCCATAAACGGAGATGCCTCTTCCTGGCTAAAGGCCTCCGTTGACCCCTCCCGTACTCGCCGTTCTCAGATTCCATTTTCTTGACCTGTACAAGCATCGATCAGCCAGAACGCAATTTCTGTCAGAAATGTTTTGAGCCCCTAAAAATTCCTGTATCATGAATGTTAATGATAGTTATCCTCATTTACGATAGCGATCAAAGTGAGCAAAATGGCCACTGAAAAATGTTAGGCATTCACCTCGCCCGATCAATGCCTTACCAACCCTTAAAGTTTGGGCGTCAGAGAGGAAAGATGAGAATTTTAATTGCACTACTTTTTGCGGTTACTTTTGCTACCACAGCGCAAGCTAGCGATGCTTCTGGAGAAAAGCCCATTCAGCACCTTAAAGTAGCGGATGTTACTTCGATGAAAGATGCCAAGAAGATTTTCGTTGAGAAAACCGCAGAAATTAAGAGCAAGCAAAAGCTTGACGCTGCTGAGCTTCACCAGATACATGTCATCACCTACACGCTTGAGAAAAGTGTTGAGTTTTTCGCTGAGAACCTAAAGGGTGACAAGCAAGAGCTGGCAAAAGAAATTGCCGTTGTTGTGGAGAATATCCATCTTAACTCCGAGAACAACCGCACAGAAAAGACCCGTAAGGACCTAAAGGAATACTTTAAATTAGCAGACAAATTTGCCGCTGGGTTTAAGCATCACTAATAAAGCTTATTCCTGAGCTTAAACAGCGGCTCTAGTCGCAGCGAAAGGCTCGTCTGGTTCGATTGAAAATTAAAGGGCTAACTATCATTAGTTAGCCCTTCAATGGCAACAAACCCATTCAGGGCTAAGCGCCACAATCCCGATCAGATTCTCAACGATTTCCACTGCCTATATTTCCTTCCTTTTTGATCCGCCTATAAATCTCCTCGCGGTGTACGGGCAGGGATTTGGGAGCAAGTATGCCTACCTTTACCTGATTGCCCTTAACTTCCAATACGGTGATTGAGACATTCACTCCAATCCGTAAGTTCTCGCCTGTGCGGCGCTTTAAGATCAACATATTTGTTTCCTACTGATACTCAAACCATGGATAGACCTTCCACAATGGAAAAGCTTGAATAGAAATGTTTTGAGTAACTGCGAGGAGGTGCGCGAGAACGGTAGGCGTAGAAAAAGAAAAGGCAGACGCAGCGCCCCCAGGGCTTGGGGAATCTCTCCAAGCCGCTGATTGTGCTCCACTTTATTGAAGACGAGCGGGTTTCTAGCGTACTATGCATATAGCCATCTTGATACTTTATCTATCAATTTGGTTAGCTGGCCCCAGGTGTTCCAGCACCTTGGGTCAGCGCCTTTTACTATTTCTTACTTCACGCTACCGTTCTCCTTTGAGAGGTTGATTTTTTAGAAAATCTTAGGTCTCTTGATTCTTCCGATTCTCTTGAACTGAGCCGCTTTGACTGTTGCCTTCAGGTGGCTCCTTAAGCACGGCAAAATATCAAAAAATATCTATCGATTTTACGTGGCTTTGACACTAAAACAATCCTAATAAAATCTAATAAGATTATTTTTGTGCCTATATTTTTTGTTACTCACGCATTGAAAATTTCGGTTGCATATAAAAATGGCCATTTAGATTAATATACCCACCGCTCCCATGCCGGAGTTCAAACAACAATAGATCATCAATGCTTCGACTTAATACGTACTCCATATCTCTACAGAAAAGATCTCTCCATAGACCAAAGTAACTTGCAGACTTTTAGAAAATTACTGCGCAATTTAGGAGCCTCTAAACAACCCAGTGATGCCTCTACTTGCAGAGTGGTTTCAATAAGAGCGCAGCTTCACAGGAATGACTAGACCTTAGAAGAAGTCTCAACACGGTGTATGAATCGTTATGGAAGCCCTCAGGCCAATCCTTGAAGGCCACATCTGCTGCGTTGCAACGCTTGCAAAGGGCTACGTCCATTCGCGGCGAACTGCGTCTAACATCTTTAGCCTTCAAGATCCGCAGAGATGTTACAGAGTGATTCAGAGGAACCCTGGATACCTTAACCACTCCCCAACTAATACCAGCCTGTAAAAGTTAGCGAGTGCTAGCTTAGGGATTTACGATCATATTGACCGTGATATTGAAGAACAAGAAGATAAACCCAAAAACAATAATGAAATCAGGAATTACGGACTAGCGTTAAAATTGGGATAGTAGTCAAAGTGATCGCTTTTCCAGTTTGCACGGACGTATCAAGATGCTTTAAGTCTATGGTTTTAAATAAAAATTTAGGCTTCGGCGTAGAAATTGATTCTAAGATAACAATCAGGATAATAGTGGTCAGAATGATTACTATATAGCTGTTATGAGTAATTTAATGAAGAACATACTATTTCTGTCACTGACTTTTTTTTGTAGCGCGGCATTCGCAGAGAATAAGTCCGTTACAGTTTTTGATGGTGAGTTCAAAAAAATAAATGAGCTAACTCAGCCAAAAGATATTGAAGCCTTTTACTCATTGTGGCAAACCAAGGTTGCGTCTGACAAAAAGATACGAATGGATTGGTCAAAGGGCTTTAAAATAGATATATCTGGTGGCAATGATTCTGGGCGTTGGCTGTATCGTGGTGGATGGTTAATGCCATTAGCTAAATCTGCATCAGTAGGTCTTTATCAAATACAAAACTATAAGCAATTCGAGTTGGTGCTAGGAATCACTCATAACAAGTCAATGGTGTATCGCCCAAGCAAGCTTGGGCTGGACTCGCTAACGCTCGCCGCACATTGAGGCGTTAACTATAAAGTCATGATATTAGAAACCTCACTGATAGAAATATTAAAAAGCTTAGATGAGCTACCTTGGGATCATCAGCTTTACCTCTCTAGTGGCGGCATTAGTTCTTTAGAGTCAATGGCATTGGTGTTAAGTGACGATGATGAGATCGAGAGAGATTCTAAAGATGAGCCTCTGTATGCGATTGAAAGGCAATATCAGTACTATCTTGGCATTCAGGATCTCCAGGGGATTAAAGACAACTTGCAATCACAATCACCTATTGAATCTATAGAGGAGCTGGTTGCTGCAATTAATTTTTACCATGAGAACGATGCATTTATTTGCATCAACAGTTAACAAGTGCCGGCACAATCGCGCACTTCGTGCGCTGGACTCGCAACAAGTTGCTCGCCTGTGCGGCAGGCGTTATGAGCTACCAAACCTCAACATCCGAGTTAATATTCAACACATTTGAAGTAAATTTTTTATGACAGATAAACCTAGATATGGAAGTCAATATTCTGATACTGATTGGGGATGTGACTACTTTGAGATAGAAACAGACACATCGATTGGAAAAATCAAGGTATGTCATGTAGTAGTAAACGACATAAAGATAATATCTGAAGCACTAGCTAAAAAAGTACTTGATACTTCTTGGATGACGAATTTAGATGTAGGTAGCAAGAGAGCATACGATAGAACAGTTCAAGAAACTGCTTCTGCACTAATTGAGATATTTGAATCTACCACCACACCTTCTGATGTGGGGAGTGAGTTTGGTGAAGTCATGGTTTCAATTGGATCTACTAAAGCACTTGAGAAAATATTTAGTCATGTGATTTTGCCCATAGCAGAACTCTGGAAGCCCCAGATTAAACAAAATGAGGGTTTTGATTTTCATACAGTTTGTTCTGACATGTTTATAAATTTTGGAGAAGCAAAATATTCAGGAAGTGCAAACCCCCATGGTAATGCAATAAATCAATCAAAAGGTTTTATAGATGATGAAAAACATCTAAGGGATTTTGTTCACTTAAGAGAATTGGCTTCAGACGCAGCTGTTGAAAACCTGAATAATGATAGTTTTGGTATTGTCGCGTCATTCTCAATAAATACATCCGACCCACTTGAAGTTTTAAAGAATGCTATTAATTCAGCTAAAAGTAAATTGAGTTCAGATAGCATAAAAGCAGTATATTTGGTTGGGGTAAGTAAATGAGCATAACCGATATTGCAGAAAACATTGAACCAATCAATGGTATTTCTGAACTATTAGATATTCTTCATAAAGAAGGCCCTGTAAGCCCTGAAGTATTAGAAAAGATAGCTTATTATAAAAAGTTCCACAGAGATAAGTTTCAGGAACATGAAGAGAAAATCATCACTTCTCTCGGACTCTTTTATAAATTACCTAAACCAAACAATTTGTACTCATTCCTTTTGTCCGGTATTGGAAAACAACACAAGGAAGAGTTTGGTGAGTATCTCACCCCTGTTCAGGCGAGTGTAAGAAGAGCAGTTGATGAATATAAAGTGGTTTCTATATCCGCACCAACAAGTGCTGGAAAGTCATATTCCATCAGAGATTTTATTGCTGAAGGTGATGGCGATGCTGTTGTAATTGTTCCTTCTAGAGCTTTGATCGCAGAGTATGTCAACACAATGAAGCAAAAGTTCAACGGTGACAAAAATGTGATGGTATCCTCATTTGTAGATGATATATTTAAATCTAGGAATCTACGAAGAATATTTATTCTCACACCTGAACGAGCAAGAGACCTATTTTCCAGCAACCTAAATTTAAATATCAAAGTATTTTTCTTTGATGAAGCTCAGGTTTCTGAAGAAAATGAAAGAGGGGTTATTTTCGATGTTCTTGTGCGAAGGGTTAAGCAACATTTCGATAAAGCAAAACTAATTTTTGCGCATCCATTTGTAGAAAATCCTGACGCTCAACTTAAAAAGCATAACTTTTCTGAAACAGACGGCTATTCCAGATCATATACCCATGGCTCTGTAGGTAAAATCTTTATATATCAGCATAAAAATAAAAAATATTATCACTTTTCTCCATTTATTGAACGCGGACACCAGATTAAAAAATGTGTAGAGCATGAACAAAAGTTCAGTGATTTTGCATTTGATGGAACTCACTCCGTCCTTGTCTATGTGTCAAAAGCATCTATATATAACGGTAAATTTATCGAACCATTCAGAAAATATATTGATAATTATGAGGGCATAGATTCAGTTGAAGCTGAAGAGATAATTAACATAATTGAACACCTTCTGGGCGCTGATAACGATGAGCATAACTCTGAACTGGTCGCACTATTACGTAAAGGCATTGTGATTCATCATGGTTCAGTACCACTAGAAGTACGTTTTCTTATCGAAGACTTAATAAGAAAGGGTTATGCAAAAATTTGCTTTGCGACAAGCACGCTTGCACAAGGTGTTAACATGCCGTTTGATATTGTATGGCTTGATAACATGCGAATTCTTGGTGATAGCGATCAAAGTAGATCGTTATCATTTAAAAACCTAATCGGAAGAGCTGGCCGACTATCCAACAAACCTAAATTTGACTTTGGGTATGTTTTCACAAAAAGTCCTCAGCTACTCTCCCAAAGAGTCAATGAGAAATTCTTATTAGATGAACAATCAATTATCGACAGTCCAGAAACCATAGAAGATCCTGACACTTCGGAATTGATCAATTCAATAAAAGAAGGCAGTTTTGACGATGATAAGCAAGCACCTTTATCCAAAATTGAACGCCTATCTGAATCAGAAATATTAAAATACTGCGAAACAATATTAAGTGTTATCTATAACGGAGACTCGATAAAGGATAATCTCTACGGGACCAAGAATGAAGGCAAAAGAGAGTCATTAAAACAATACTTTAGATTCATATATGAAGCTTCAATTAATAGAGTCTTGTATGATGGTGAAATTGCAGTATTTAGGCAAGCAATTTCAATTTTCCTCCAAGTAATTCAAGGGCGATCCTTTAGAGAAATTGTCGGCATTCGATATAGTTATATTTCAAAAAAAGATGAGGGAAGACAAGGTTATGCTGCGTTTTCACAGCCGGCTGCTAAATTGCCAAAGAGTACATTGACTCAAACATATTCAATCTTTGACAAGGGCACATTAGCAAAAAATGTTAGTTATGACGCGGTAGTTTTTGACACATATGATTATCTCGATCAAGTTATTTCATTCTCTCTAACCGAGTCCTTTATTACTTCTTTTAAAGTATATAAAGATCAAACATCAGACCAGCGCTCTGATAAAATGATAGAGTTATTACGGTTCGGTACAAATAACACAGTACATACATTGCTAATGCGTTATGGATTTCCACCTGAGGATATTACAGAAATATCAAAATACATACTTTTCATTAATGAAGACACCATAACATTCAAACCTGACATATCAGATGCGCCAAAATATATTCAAGAAATGGTAGATTGGTATTTGCCGGGCTAGGCTCATAACAAGTAAATCCAGGTGACGCCTACGGCGCACCTGATTTAGGCGTCAACTGTATTTTCTATGGACCTATATACAATCAATTTGACAACCAAAACACGCAAGATGGTAAACCCCTTTACTGAAGAGATTTCCTATGCGCCTGTAGATAATCCTATTACCGCTTCGGCAAAAAGTAACCTCAAGCAGTTCTTGTTGGAATTAGGTGCAACTTCTGAAGAAGAAGATACTTATGTTTATGTGCCACTAGAAAGTGGCACGATGCTAAGATTAGGAATGCTCAACTTTCTAGAAAATGAATCTTTGGTGGGTATTGCATTCGAGTATGATGATTTAGATATATCGCTTGCTAAGGCCTTGTTTCAAATTTGCAGTGCTGGTGAGTTGGTTATTCGGTCCGGAACTGATGAAGAGCCTGTGGCTGTAGTAGCAGAACTCGCTAACCCCTCGTTGCAATCGCGCTGGTTAAAGCTGGAGAAAATCGGGCGAGCCGAAGATCTTTTAACCTGGATGCAGTCGAATTTAGAATGGAATAATTAACAAGTGACTATGGTTGCTCGTCAAGTTTTTAAGCCATACTTTCATCACAGTAGGCAGAGTACAACACTAGAACACCCACAGATTGAAATATGACACAGGAAAAAGTACAGGCCTTCCACCTTGACGGCCATTTCTCCTGATCAGGTATAGGGCAAAGTGAAATACTGAAAAATTATGCTTTAGGTTTGAAAATTGCGTGACTTTGGCCAAACCGAAAAGAATAGTATCGAAAGGTTCGGAGGGAATTAGTAGTGCATTGCAGATAGGAAACGTTGGCAGTCACCTATACCGTGTACCCAGCGTTTATTGAGCTGAATACAGGCTTGCCGTACCGCCTCTGCTGATCCCACTAGGCCTTTAAAGCGGCTTTCAAAGTTCCGATTAAAATAGAGCCAGTGTTTTGAAGAGATTCCCAGCCGCTCAAGGATAGGGGGCGCATTTTGAGAAATGGTACCGATCGGCTTGAGATCTACATAGGCTATAAAGTGGGCTTCCTGAATCGGGCTAGCGGGTTGGGCCCTATATGATTTCAAGGTCACGCAGACAGCAGCAAGCTAAGCAGACCTCTCCAGATATGAACGTGAACTTTCAATACACGACTACATCATTAGCTCGGCCCATTAGCCACATGACTTCGGTGTCCTTGGTCACCTCGTCTCCAGACTAAGCCTTATATGATGTTTCTGTTCGTCAGCTCATAGTTTTGCTAGCGGCTTCCTCCCCACAAGACCTCACGGTATTGCAGTTGCCATTCGCTAGTAGTTAGCATTTAATGGAATCCATTAAATGGTGATCCTCCTACAGCGGACTTTCACCCCATTAATCCACGCTCTTGTTGGACGTACCAAGTCAATTAACTACGCGCCTTTGGCGCCCGACAGCTTACACGCCGCTTCGTTATGTTTCTGAGGATGACAAGTGCATAAAGATCAAGTTCGAAGATTTTATGAGGTTCTTTGGGATGCCCACGATAAGAAAGCAATGCCATCGATCCTGCATAAGAGTTTCTCCTTTAGAGGATCATTGGGGCAGGAAAAGCGAGGTCACAAAGGTTTCGCTGAATATGTCGATATGGTTCACAAAGCGCTGGGTGATTACAAATGCATTATTGAAGATCTCGTAGAAGAGGGAGACAAGGTTTTTGCAAAGATGTCCTTTACCGGATTTCATAGAGATGAGTTTATGGGCTTTTTACCATCACATAAACACGTAACTTGGAATGGGTGTGCTTTGTTTACCTTTGAAGGTGATCGAATCTCTGATGTATGGGTACTGGGTGATTTAAAGAGCCTTGAAAACCAGCTCAAGAAAAACGAAATATAACAGTCGCAGTCAGCAGGTCCTTCGCTACGCACCGACCTCTGCTGCAAGGCGTTAGTTTTCATCGGGCTTCGATCAATGAAAGTTATATATCTAACCTTATTAATCATCCTTTATTCTCAGCGAGCCATTTCGTTTGAATATGATCATAAGAATTTAAGCGTTGATTTGAATAATGCCACTGACATTGTTATTGCTAAGAAAATCTCAGGCCGCATCGCGTACGCAGATCTGACACATGAAATTAGCTCATATAACGCAAAGCCTATTGAGTGGCGTGACTCTCCAGCGTGGGAGAGATTGCAAGATCTGAATCGAGGTATCGACTCAACTTTCTTGGTTTTGAATTCAATCAAGAGTACTTTTGAAATAGGGGATCGATTTACATTTAATGACTCATGGATACCTGTTGAATTGGGTTCAGTTCAACTGTATTTTCTATATCTGAAAAACGATCAAATCCAGTCTAATCCGTGTCATCGAATACCAATCGGCGATAACAAACAATCAATCGTCGAGCTTTCTTCAGATCCTAATGGGATTATTGATTTGGTTTTACGCAATAAGCTATCATTTTGCGATTCAAAAAACTGACAAAGCAATGTACTTGACCTCCACTGCGCCGCTTTATTTTGTGCTTTAATAGCACAAAATCAACCAACTACGTTCCGGCCAGTGCTTGGGGCGTTATGACTAAAACTTTCCACTGTTAAGGAGGTAATACAATGTCAAAGGAAAGAACTAAGAATTTAGTCGATTTATTTTCGTCTAGACTAACGACTCTTGGTCATATTCTTGAAATTTCTGAACAGCACTTCCATGAGGAGTCAGAATCCATATTGGATTTTCGACTAATTGAAGACATGCTTCCTTTTGGCACACAGATCGCCTACACATGTAATCAGCCTTACAATTTCTCGCTTTGGTGCAAAAATCAGGAATCCGATAATCTATCCCCTAAAATTGAGTCCTTAACTGTAGCTAAGAACCTAATTGAGCGAACTAAATCTCAACTTAAAGATTCGGAGCTAAGAGATTCAAAATTGTCAGAACTAAAGCGAATAAACCTTGATGGAAATCAATATCTTGAGCTAAAGGGGAAGGATTACATTCAAGAATTTCTAATCCCCAACTTTTATTTTCATTTGGTTTCTGCTTACAACATCATGCGGATGAAAGGGGTTCCTTTGGGAAAGGTAAACTATATGGCACATTTAGCTCCCTTGGTTAAAGTGGCATAACAAGTGACTATGGTCCTTAGTCAATTATTTAAGCCATCTTTTTTGGTTTACCAACAGCGACTAGGCGCTCATACATTGGTTTTAATTTAGGGTGCATTGTATTGCCGACATCATAGAAAAGAATAAGACTGTACGCACACGATGTCGTCCGCCTCGAATATAGGGCTAACCCTGGAAGCTGCCACTATTACGGTTTACCGGGGTGATACCGCCAAGTGCAGCGATTTTTTTACGGTTCAATTTTCCTACCTCGGGAAGCTCACTCATCAAAATATAAGCCAATACATTTCCGCCCCCTTTAGCACTCAACAGTAGGTCGCGCCTTTGCCGCCACTCAGACATACTGTTAACCAGTTTATCCAGTTACTTGTCGATACCTTGTAGCTCTTTCTTTATGGTGTTTAGAATGGTCTGTATAGGTTTGAGTACTGATTTCGGCATTCTCAGGAGCCGATTCTTTTGCATTGTGCTCATCTCTAAACACTGACTTCTTACCGCCAGCAAGTCACTGATCTCCCTAAGATTTTCGGGTTTTAGCGCCGACAGCCTCGGCTTCATGGCCTCACCAGAATGTGCAATATCAATTGCATCTAGCCCGTCGGTTTAGCGAGGCGTCCTTCGGATTTATCGAAGCTTCTTATCTGAGACGGATTGCAAACGACAATAGGTAATCCTGCTTTATCTGCGGTGCAAACAAACACTAATTCGAGCCTTCCAGTAGACTCTATTAATACGCTCTGAGGTTTAAGAGGTTGTAGTTGTTTAATGGCGTCTTTAATGCCATTTTTGGCATTGTTAACACTAAAGAATTGGCCAGTAGATCTCACATAAATATCGAGTTGTTTACTACTGGAATAAATACCGACATTGATCTCTTTAGCTTCCAGTAAGATAAGCCATCTCCACCTTGCTATTCGGGCTCAAAGCCCACATGACTATTCGAGTTATGCCTAGTGAGTGCTTTTCACGTTCACACTTGTTAACGGTCTTTATGAACCGGCGCAGCAACGAACTGTGACAAACAAGGCCTTCGGTGGCCGCCGAAGGTGGGTCTCAATTTACCCGTTAGCGAAAAGGATTTTCAACATCAGAATCGGGCAAGAAGAACCATACAAGTCAATTAACTTCGCGCCTGCGGCACCGGACAGCTTATATTGCGCTTCGCTCCGAGCCTGCTGCCGGTTATTGAGGCGTTTAGGTGACATAAATGCTCCCCCGCTTCGACCACCAGCTGGAGACGTCCGATGGATAACGAGCGCGATGTAGTAGTGATTGGAGCCGGATTCGCCGGACTTTCCTGTGCCGCCCGACTGAAGAGCGCAGGTCTCACCAACTTGGCCATCGTAGAGAAGGGGGAAGGATGCGGAGGGTTCTGGCGTGGGAACTATGACCGGATCCGCCTTCACACGCCGTTTCACGAATTGCCCGATGACGGTGGAATTCGCCGCGACTACCCTGAGTTCCTTCCGAGAGACGACCTCATCGAATATTTCGAACGATACGCAGCACGCCACAACTTGCTCGGCAATATCGTGGTAGACACGGAGATTTCGTCAATTGCTCTGGACGCCGGGCGCTGGTCGATAAGGAGCTCTAAGTCGGAATTCCGATCACGGTTTTTGGTAGTTGCCACGGCGTCCAATCGGAAACCAATTTGGCCGGAGATTGACGGCTTAAGCGAATACGGGGGAACGGCGATACATAGTCGACAGTATCACAATGCGACTCCCTTCAAAGGCAAGCGAACCCTTGTAATCGGAAGTGGAAACTCTGCCGCAGAAATCGCTTTGGATCTCGCTGAGGGTGGCGCCCGCGAAGTGAAGATGCTCATCCGAGGCCCGCGCCATGTGTTGTCATTGAGAGGCCTGGGAATCGCTGCCCGTGTTGCGCGGTTCCTCAAGACCGGGTTCACCTCAAAGCACATTGAAGTGTCGCACGCCTATACGCGCTCTCACCCAGCGTTTCGGGAGAAACTCGCAAAGAAGGACAAGTTCCTCTCTACCTTCTCAATCGATATGAGCGAGTATGGAATCCATCCGCCGGATTCGGGCCCGGCGACCCAAATCTCATTGCACGGCCGAGTAGCGTGGATGGATCAAGGCACCGTAAAAGCGATAAAGCAGGGACGGATCAAAGTAATTGATGCGAAAGAGAACCCCCTGCAACGATTGAGCAAGAGGGGCGCCGTCTTCCAAAATGGCCACGAAGATTTTGATTTGGTCGTATTTGCTACTGGAATGGAGCCGGGCTTAGATGACTTGTTCGAGGAGCCTGCAAGATTCCTAGAATGGAATGACGAGATGTCCCGCCTAATGCCTCGGACCGATGGCCGTAGCCGTAGCATCGTTGAGCCCACCCTATTCTTCCCTGGGTTCGACCTTTCGGTAAATGGGGGACTGAGCCTTGGCCTATGGGGATTCGAGTGTGCAGATGCTATCCTGCGCCAAATGGGTTCTGGTGCTACTGGCACCTAACAAGCCGATCAACTCGGCGCTGACTGTTGTACACACTATGAGACTATTTACTGATTTTTATACAAAGGTTGCACTTAAGCTTTATCCATATAGGTGGTTATTAGTTGTATCCTTTTTTCTTCCTTTTATAGGTTGGTCTCCTGCCTCGACGGCACTGCTGGTAATGCTGTGGGTGTGGACCAATTTAGGACTATTTATTGTTTTAACTTATGGTCCTATCAACCATTTAGAAGGCTCTATTATATGGAGTGACGGGTGGCGGCCTATAGCTTGGGTTTTCCTGATTCCAATCTTACTGGGAGCCTTGGCTGCAACAGTCCTAATTCCTTATGCTCTTATACAAAGTAATTAACAAACCGCAGCAGACGTTCCCTTTGATCGCCGGACTCGCACAAGCGCGAGCCGTTTAACCGGGCGTTAACCAAAAACTAATGTCAAAGAAGCGTAAAATGAGATACAGAGAGTACGTAGATCATCCACGATATGGTTCCAAGCCAATATACTCCGGAAGCAAGATGACGACTGAAATGGCTGCGTCTGCTCATTGGAGCCTTGATAAAGATAGTGTTTTCCCCGAAACGGCTATCCCGGCAAATATTGATAGGCAGAACTATTCAATATTTCCGCGTAAGTTTTACGTAGATATAGAACGCTGTTGTATTCAATGCAGGCGATGGTTTATTTTTTTTGCTAACGAGCAGAAGCACTGGTTTGAAGGGCTGGGGTTTTATGTTGATGCCGATTGTACCAAATGCGTCGACTGCAGACAAAATGATCAGAACATCAAGCTGATGCAAAAGAGATACCAGATCCTTAGTGTGAAAAAAGATCGTAATGCAAAAGAGATATCTGAGCTTAAAAGAATTGCCTTAGAGCTATTTCAGTTGGGATATATCAAAGATCAAACTAAAGTGGATAGAATTGGCTAACAAACGCAAACAAACCGGCCTATCGGCCTCGACTCACAACGCTCACGTTTCTTGCAGACGTTAGATTGCCATGGTCAAGTCATTATCAACCGTTGTTTTAGTAATCTTGATATTGCTTGCTATGAAGCAGTGGATGCTTTCTAAAGATAAGCAAGAAAAACTTGCCAGACTCAATGCAATTGAAACAGCAGAACAGTGCCTCGCGGTTGGTGGGGAGCTTCGTCCTGTATGTATGTCCGGTACTAGAATGTGCATCATTAACTATTCAGATGCCGGAAAATCCTGTCTAAGTAGCTCACAATGCCAAGGTGAATGTAGGGTTTCGAAGAGTAAGGCTGGCAACGTTTTTGCCATGGGTCAGTGCTCTACCTCCAATAATCCTTGTGGTTGCTGGGCAAATGTCGAGCTAGGTATGGTAAACCATGCTATTTGCTTCGACTAAATCTAACAAACGCAAGCAGGATGCTACGGCCCAGCAGGCCTCCGCGGACGTTAAGGCACTATGAAACTACTACCAATATTTTTGTTTCTTTGTTCCAGCACCTGCTACAGCTGGGAATGTGCCGAGCGTGATCCGCCAGTTTGCATAGAGGAATTCTAGAATCAGCGCCCCAGAGTTATTGTTGCCCAAGTGGTTTCAGGAAAGTACGATCTGAAAGCAAAAGATGAGTATGAATACCAACTTTCGGTCAAGCATTGGCTTAAAGGAAATTTGGGAAGAAACTTAAATATATAGAGCCGTGATTCTTTACAACTTCCAATTGGCGAGAAATACATTTTTTCAATTAAAAATAGTACGGTTGATTTTTGTGAATTGATTTTGCCGTTTTCGTATAGCTGGCTAGAGCGTTTTGATATTCCAGTGGAGCAGGCTCGTGTAGAAAAAATTGTGGAGCTTTCAGGTTACAAACCTTAACGATACACAATGCAGTCAATGTTAGAGAAACTATGAATAACGAATACAGAGCAAGGGATTGGATTAACTTCATTTTAGAGAGATGTCAGTTCCCTGATACACAAGCGCTAAAGAATCATCTCGACAAAGCCGTGTTTTCTGAGTTCTGTCAGTGCGGATGTAATAGCTTCAAAGTTCTGGTCCCGGATTTCACCAAGGCCATTGCAGTTCCAGGTAAATATGGTGTAATTTTTGAAGCAAACTTTAATCTTGCAGAAGCAGGTAAAACGTTAGAGATCCTAATATTCTCTGGAAAATCAGGAATGGTTGAATACATAGAAATAGACTGTAGTGGTAACAACTTTCCTATCCCAGAAATAGTTGAGGTTGTTGGAGAACCGTTTCATATCAGTGCCGGTAGTGCGCTACTTCTCTAACGAAAGCCGGCACATGCACGCACTTCTTGCGCTGGACTCACAACAAATTGCTCGCCTTTGCGACGGGCATTAAATTCACGGGGATATCGTGCTAAAGATTCTGAAATTTATAACATTTACACTATTGAGTATGTCGGTACTGGCAGAGTCTATTGAGTCCATTAACAAAGGTAAGCACATTGAAATCTCGGGTTTTGACTGTGCAGATAAAAGCACTCATATGATTGAGTGGCTAGGACTGGGAACGGATTATCGTAGCTTCGTAGTAAAGGATGTAGAAACAGAGCTTTATAATCAGCAACCAGGTTCTCAACTTTTAAAGCTTGAATGCACTGGTGAACCAGAACTGCTGACTGGTGCGTTACCACAAGATGGAGTTGAAGCTAAAGCAATCTTAACGAGGTTCTCGGTGACATTTCCTCTTAAAGCTACCATTAATCTTTCTGGTACCATCTGGGTGTTATCTATTGATCAAAATTACTACGCTGAAAACCTAAATTTACTCACCGATCGTAAGCTAATAAAAAAATTCACTGTCAAAGGCAGTTCCAAGCAATGAATTTAACAAGCAGATGCACTACGTTCCGATCAGCAGCCTCTATTAGACTCGTTACCCTCACTAATAAGCTAGGCGTTATCAAACAACATAAAGTCTCACAACCTGTATTCTGACAACTTAGCAACTTGTTTCTACTGATTTCACCTTCATTTCACCTCTGCTTCTTTAAAGTGCTGCTCAACCAGTTCTTTAAAGGAGCTAACCATGTCGAGCAGCATTCACTTAAAGCAAGTTGACCATCATTTTACCTTGGCCAAACAACAGGTCAGCCTGTTTGAGGATTTAAATATTGAACTGCACAGTGGTCAGTCTTACGCCATTGTGGGGCCCTCTGGAGTAGGTAAATCAAGCTTATTACTGTTAATGGCGGGTCTTGAACCTCCCGTTTCTGGCGAAGTGCAATTCCAGAAAAATGGTAAGCCGCAGCTATTAAAGAGCCTACGTCAAATCTCAGGTTTTATTTTTCAGCAGTTTCATTTGTTACCCGAACTCAACGCCTTAAACAACGTCGCGCTGCCTTTAAAACTAAAAGGCGATAAACGTGCATTAACCACAGCCGAATTATGGCTCGACAAAGTGGGGCTAGCTGAGCGAATGTATCATAAACCACAGCAGCTCAGCGGTGGTGAGCAACAACGGGTGGCCATTGCCCGTGCTTTTGCCATACAGCCGCAATTTATTTTTGCCGATGAACCTACGGGTAACCTAGATGAGAAAACCGCGCAACATATTGCGCAATTGATGTTTGATTGCTGTCAGCAAAGCGGCGCGGGGCTGGTACTCGTCACTCACTCGATGGAATTAGCGCAGCAGGCCGATACTTTGCTGCAATTGGGTCAAGGCAAATTAACGGTCATGGCGCGCAACCAAGCTGCGTCTAGGGTGGGCGCATTATGCTGATTTTATTAGTGTGGCAATTATTCCGCCAGCAATACCATCAAGGGGATGCGCGCTTAATTCGCTGGACCCAAGCAAGTTTGATGTTCTTCATTTTAACGCTCAGTTTGACCAGCAGTTCCATTCAGGCTTATTTGGCCAATAATTTGCAACAAATGCTTGGCAGCGATTTGGTAATTTCTCAGCATCAAGCCCTAACCGATGTGCAACTAAACAAGTTGCACCAGCATGCACAGCAGTTGAGCGTGAGCCAGCTGGTGAACGTAACCTTGACCCATGATCACCATTGGCAAGCGGTGCAGTTAAAAGCAGTGGATGATCATTATCCAGTGCAAGGCACCGTGCAAGTGGCGTTTGAGACGGATGGACAAGGGCAATCCCTGAGCCATGGGCCTAAATCCGGTGAAATCTGGGTCGATAACCGATTGTTTGCTTCGCTGCAGCTTACCCTTGGCCAATCCTTAGATATGGGGCATGGGCAATTAAAGCTCACAGGTTTGGTACAACATGAACCCGACCGTCTGCTCGAAGGCCATTCGGTGGCGATGCGAGCATTGGTGCATCTAGATGACCTTCCACTGATACAAGCCGACAATGCCCTCTTTCGCTATTTACTTGTGGGGGATAAAAGCGAATTGAACACCCTAAAACAATGGGCCACCACTGAGCTAGTAACTGCAAAGCTTTATGACAAACACAGCGGCCATCCGTTGGCAATGTTTTGGCAACGGGTTGAGAATTTTGTGGGCTTAGCATCGGTACTGTTGTTTTTGATGGCGGCCATTGCCATCGACCAAGCCGGTCGACGTCAGTTGTTATCCCAGCAGCGTTTTGCGGCAGTGTGTTTGGCCATGGGCAGCAATAAACCCCGAGTGTTTGCTTTATCATTTGGTCAATGGCTATTAACAGTCATTGCAGGGCTAATTCCGGCAACCGCCTTGGCATGCGGGGCCGAATACCTAATTTTGCAGCAAATGCAGACACAGTTTGCTGACCTAACCACCACCTGGGTATGGACAGATTTACTCAGCAGTTACGCGCTATTGTTGGCTCTATTGGCAATTTTCCAAATTCCCAATTGGTTAGTGATGGCCAAAGTAACCCCGGCACAGTTGATTCGCCAAATGTCGAGTCCGAATCACTTATTGCCTCGCTATGGATTTGCATTAATTAGTGTAGCTACGGTGGCTTTTGTTTACTCCGACAACGGTCTGCTCACGGCCATGACGCTATCCGCTATGGCAGCCACCTTGATGCTGATGATGGTATTGACTTGGTTGGTGCTGAGTTTGGGCCATACGGTGGCGAGCCGTGCAATGGGTATGATAGCTTTTGGTTTTTATATGATGAAACAGCGCTTACTCAGCAAATCCATTCAAATTTTAGGCGTTGGAATGTGTGCCACCTTGTTGCTGTTCACCTTGAGTTTGATGAAAGACATTGGCCAAACCATGGAAGGCTATACCCGCGAGCACGATGGTAATCTGATCATCACCCAGGCCAATGAACAACAGGTGCAAGACATTCGCCAGTGGAGTGCACAAACTGGCAGTGACATTCGCCAATTAAAGCCGTTTTGGTACGGGAAGCTAAGCCATGTCAATGGCCAGACGTTGGCGGAATTTGCCACCAGCCCCAGCGAAAGTTTGGCTAGCTTACAAAAGCCAGTCCGCTTGCATTTCAGTATTCAGCAAGCAACCAACAACCAAACAGTGACAGGCCAACGCTGGCAAGATCGAGATGCCGACTGGCAACAAGTATCGGTAGAGCAAGAAGTCATGACTGATATGGGGTTGAAACTCGGCGACCAATTACAGTTTGAAGTTGCGGGGCAATCTTTGAACTTTGAAATCAAAGCCAGTCATAAATACGTGCCTGGCAAAGGTTCCATCACCTTTTGGTTTAATGTGCCACAAAGCACCATGAACCAGCTTCAAACACCACCACTTTATATGGGTAGCCTTGAGCTTGCGGACACTGCTTGGGGTCAGCTGGCAGAGCTTTGGCAGCGTCACCCATCATTGCGGTTAATCTCGGTGCGCGAATTGACGCAACGCTTTGATGATACTTTGTCGATGGTGATTAAGCTGGTATCTGGATTTAGTTTGATGATTATTTTACTGGCACTGCTGGTGATCAGTGCGTCGGTCAAAGGCTATGAAGCTGATGAGCGTAAAAAGAACGCTTTACTGATCAGCTTTGGCCAATCACGTCTTGCGTGCTGTAAACTAAGCCTGTTCGAGTGGTTGCTGACTTCTTTAATTGCTAGCGTGGGGGCCATTTTAGGTACCAACCTTACAGCTCAATTGATCTATCAGTCTCAATTTGGCATTAATTACAAGCCAGATTGGTTATGGATCATGGCTACTTTATTTGTCAGTGCATTGGTAGTGTGCAGCGCTGGCATGATAGCCAATCGCAGAAGTTTAAAGTTTTCCGTTGGGGCCCTGTTAAGGAACGGAGGCTGAATACAAGTTCAATTTTGTTGGTGGAAGATCAGCAGGATTTGGCAATAACGTCATCGAATATTTTGAGTCCAAAGGGCTGTCGGTGGATGACGTAAGTAGGTCTCAATATACCCGTTAGCGAAAAGGATTTTCAACATCAGAATCGGACAAAAACAACTATACAAACACAGGCAGTTTGTTCCAGCCCTTCTGGCCTCTGCTGACGATAAGACGGCCATGTATAACGATATTGGTAACAATTGTATTGTTGCTTTCAGGCTGTACAAGTACCAAAGAGCAGAGAAAGCCGGAGCCAAAGTTTCAGGTTCAAATTGAATCTTCGGGAGTGGAGTATTCAGTTACAAGAACTATTGCATTGCAATATCTCTCCTATGTGTCACGGTATAACTATGATGGTGAAAGTATTGAAGTTAGCAAATCTGACGGCACAGTGACCAATGAGTGCCATTGTTATGTGAGCCATATAGGAAATGGTTGTGGCTGGGGCTCATATCTCATTGAGCAGTGCATATCAGATAAATGTACTTTCAGCTTTACTCCATACAATGCCGGGACCGTAATTTGTGAATAACCTTAACAAGGGGGTCCATTCAACGCCCAAAGCTATGCACCTTCTTGTGCAAGGACCTGCACCCCTATTATGCTACAAACCACGCCCCACTTCGGCTACCTGTGCTGGCAACGTTAGGTCTGAATAAATTATCTGAGATCTTCAAGAAGATGGAAGTTGATAAAAGCGACGTTCGGAAAAGAGCCAATCAAATTAAGCCTTATCGCTGTAAAAATCTAATATGTGTTCTTGAATACCCGATGGATATGAAGAACATAGGGACAGTCATTCGAAACGTCAATGCTTTAGGCGTCGAAAAAACCTATATTATTGATCCACGCAACTCACTGCCTGATGAATGGAAGGAAATGAGAGAAAGGAAATCACTCTCAAAACCGTCTGTCTCAGCAATCAAATGGAGCTTTGTAAAGCGATTTGATAGTACCGAAGAATGCCTGGATCATTTGGCGAACAACAGATTTACCTCGATTGTTACCTCTCCTCATGTAAAAGGAAAAGACAACTTTATATTGCATGAGGCCGATTACACTCAGCCAAGATTAGCAGTATGGTTTGGTAACGAATCTAGAGGTATCAGTGATCTTGCAGTCAAAAATAGCGATTTCTGCGTATCTATTCCAATGTTTGGAATGATAGAAAGCTTAAACCTTGGAACAACTTCTGGGATTGTATTGTATGAAATTACTAAGCAGCGCCGCGAGTACCAGGAAAAGTATAAGCGAGCCAACCGCCGCACCTGACAGAGCAATTCAGCTGACATCTTGCTTTGTGCATTCTGATTTAGTTTTCACTGGAAAGTAGACTATTTTTTCGTAAAATAATCATACAAAAATTTAGATTTTTTCTATACCCTCGTTAAGCGCTAAGGTGATCACTTGCTAGTAACCGTTGCTAGATTCTCATTTCCATATGAAGCCCAGATTGCAAAAGCAAGACTTGAGTCTGAAGGAATAAGCGCTTTCATTGCAGATGAGCACACAGTCAATATGCAGTGGCTATATTCTAATGCTATGGGTGGAGTAAGGCTTCAAGTGTCGGAAAGCGACCTTGATAAAGCCCATGAAATCCTTAAGCAAGACCGCTCCAATCTTGTAGACCAAGAATTAGGGTGTGAAGGGGAAAGGAAATGTGAGTCCTGCTCTTCACGAAATGTTGAGCCATTTACCAAGGGAAAAAAGCCCGCATTTTTGGTCTTCTTACTCTTGGGTATGCCTCTATTTTTCTACCAACATGGTATTAAGTGCAAGGATTGTGGCCATTTCCAAAAACTTAATAATCACAAGTAATAAGGCATCTGCCCTTCGAGCCTCCGTCTGGCTATCTAAGTGAGGGTATTCTTTACCCTCTGGTCGTTCGAGTATGGTCAATAATCCGGACAAACAGTGACTCAAATAGTTGTAAGTGTTCACCGTGACCTCAACATCCGAAATGAGTCTAAAATTCGCGATTATATCAGTGTGATAAGGACGTCCAAGTTTATGAGGGTAATAACATTTGACCGCCAGTTCTTATTTACCGCAGATGGGCTTAACCGTGACATCCACGCCTAAACCCATGGTGCCGTTAATAGGGGAAAATAGTTCACAGCAACCACCTTTCAGCGGATTTTCCTGTCTGCTTGGGCAAGGTGCAGTTGACTGAGCCATCGCCAACCACCTTAGTCATACTCAATAACTTCGTTGTCACAAGATTATTGGTGATCCCCAATTAATGCGCGCAAAGTGAATGACCAGAGAGTGCCGATAAGAAAAATACTCCTAATACAATCAATGTTTGTGGGAGCATTATTACTTTAATGTGTAAAAGGCAACTCCCGACGCAAGGGTCAGAACGGTGGCCAACGTTAATAACGGAATAAAACACTGCAACCGACTTAGCGGCATCAAACTGGCTTACCCCCAGTCGACATCGACTTTACCTGCACAAGCATAGAATTTCATAGATAAACTCGATGCCCCCTTGATGGTGTTTAGATTTCATCTACAGAGTGAAATGAAGTCGTTGAGATTGGCCCCACCCTTTCAGATAAATTAATAAGCATAGTACAAAGTAGATGACTTCAACCTATTTTTTTAGGTTAAGGCTATTGTTATATAATTCATCAAGTGTTAAGACTCTGGCTTAAATGACAATATTTTACATACAGAGAAAACCATTATGTGTTTTTCAGCCACAGCATCATTCGGATCAGCAGCTGTTCTTCTTGTTGGTGGTGCTTTGTGTACAAGACACGCTATAAAAAACGATAAAACCTATTTATTACTAGCGATTACCCCTATCCTTTTCGCGTTACAACAAGCGAGTGAAGGTGTGGTATGGATTGGATACAACGGAAATTTAACATCACTGACAACCGCAGCCTCCATTTTCTATTTGTTTTTTGCTCTGCTTTTTTGGCTTGCCTGGATACCAACCGTAGCCTTTAGCCTTGAAACAAAAAAGTGGAAAAGGATTTTTTTTATCACATTAATCATCATAGGTTTTGTTTTTGGCTTATATCTTTGGACACCCGTCCTATTGGAAACAGGACCAAGACATTTGGTAAAAACCAGCGTATGTGGGCATAGCTTATGTTACATACTGTCCGATGGCAGCTTGTTTTCCATTACGGCAGGACACATTATTTATTCTTCACTAGGTTTTTTATTTTTATTATCAAGCAACCAAGTTTTTAGGAAATTTTGGGCACTTGTCATGCTGTTCGGCGTTATCATCTACTTTACACAGCGTGAAACGTGGGTATCAACCTGGTGTTTCTTTGCTGCATTATCTACCTTATGGATTTATTTTCTATTAATGAATGATTATAAAGCAAAGATTAAAAAACAGGCATGATAATTGTAGAGGCAAAGCTAATTTGGCCACGGCGTAAAGGGAAAGACCTGCAAGGAGTTTTTTAAGGATCTAAGGATGCTATGCTTTTGACCTGATGCCTGCTTTCAACATCACATAACGCGTTACTGCATCAGACTATGGTATAGTGCTGACAACACTATACCAGCCAACACCGGCCATTAAAATATTATGAATCTCAAATTTGTTTCGCCGAGTATGAGAAGATTGTTTTTCACTCTGTCAGTTATATTTATTTCCGGATGTGTTTCTACCGCTAACATATATGAGAGAAACGCCAAAGCTAATGAACTAGAAGCACAGGCTGAAGACGCCAGAGTAAACAATAATTATTCCATGGCCAAACAGCTGGACAGAAAGGCAGAGAAGCTACGAGAAAAAGACTCTATCAACAAAGAGGATATCGTTGCAGGTATTTTTTCCGAACTTTTTAAGCGATTGCTCGGAGGAAGCTCTAAAAACGATCAACATGGTTGGCAGTAAAGCAAAGCACTAAAGTAAACCTTTACCAACAAGCATTAGGCGGCTCAAGATCTCTATACCGAGGCTGATGGTATCATCTGATTTGGGTCGGCTTATTTTACAGTTAGATATCGATTCTATTTAGCTGGTCACTGTGATTCTGAGATAGACGAGATCTTATTATCTATGAGAAAGAATACATTAGCCTATGAGGTTTAGAGTGAGTATTTACTGCTTAAAAAACACCCAGCTTTGCTCCAACTAAAAAGAAGCCTTCACAGGGCTGCTACTAATAGTATGCTTCACACGGGACTAGTTGCCGGTTAGCTTAGTGATAACTATGATCAGCAACTACACCCGAACGCTGCCCAAAGTATTTAAAAGCCAAATTACCGGAAAACCCGTGCACCCCATACTCTCCATAGAAAACCTGCAGTGCCGCTACGGCGAGCAGGTGGTTATCGAATCAGTTTCCTTTGCTTTACAGGCCGGGGAGATTGCCTGCTTGTTGGGCCCCAGCGGCTGCGGCAAAACAACCCTGCTGCACGCCATCGCTGGATTTCAGCCAGTCGTTGCAGGGAATATTCAACTGTCTGGAGAAGTAATCTCTTCTCCCAAGGTTAAAGTTCCTGTGGAACAGCGGAAAATTGGGGTGGTATTTCAGGATTATGCCCTCTTCCCACACCTCACCGTTAAGCAAAATATTGCCTTCGGTATCCAGTCAATGCCGAAAGGCCAACGGCAATCTCGCACCCAGGCGTTACTACAGCTAGTGCGGCTGGAAGGCTTCGGGCAACAGTATCCGCACCAACTATCCGGCGGTCAGCAGCAGCGTGTCGCTCTGGCTCGAGCACTGGCACCGCGCCCCAAGTTGTTGCTGCTGGATGAACCCTTCTCTAATCTGGATACCGAGCTGCGCCGCAGTCTCGCCGCCGAAGTCCGCCATATACTGCGCGAAGAGAAGATCCCTGCGATTATTGTTACCCACGACCGCCACGAGGCCTTTATTGCTGGAGACAAGCTGGGAGTACTCAGCCAAGGTCAATTACAGCAGTGGGACAGCCCACAGGATACTTATCAGAAGCCAAAGAATTTGGCGGTTGCGAGAATCGTTAGTGAAGGGAACATTATCTCCGGCACTGTCCTGGGCAATGACCTGATCAGCACCCCATTAGGGGAAGTAAATATGCCGACAGCTGCATACGAAAATGGAGATAGGCTCGAACTGTTTGTGCGCAGTGAGGATATTGCCGCAGGCGAACATCCCGGTGCGGTTATGGCCCAGGTTGTGGAAAAGAATTTTCTCGGCAATCAGGTGAGCTATCGCTTCCAGTTAGCCGAAGGGGAAACTGTCGAGGCCGCTTTGAATGCAAATGTTCAAGCCGTTCCCGGTGATAAACTTCCCCTACGTCTCTCCTCTGCGCTGGTGTTTGACCAGGCCCGATAGCAGCTATCAAGACAGGGCGGGCGCTTCAGAGTTCGCCAGGGCTGTGCGCTCCTCACCTCTGCGCCACCCAATGGAACGACTCAGCAAAATCACCGGGATTAATCCCACCAGGACAATCAATAAAGCCCCCAGGGCTGAGCGTTCCAGCATCTCATCAGAAGCAAACTGGTAAACATAAGTCGCCAGGGTGTCAAAGCCGAAGGGGCGCAGAAGCAAAGTCGCCGGCAGTTCTTTCATACAATCCACAAAGACCACCAAACCACCCGTTAGCAGCCCTGTACGCACCAAGGGGAGGTGCACGGCCCACAGGGTTTGCCAGCTATTGCGCCCCAGAGAGCGGGCAGCCCTATCCATTGATGGGGTTACCTTCTCCAGGCTGGATTCTATGGCCCCCGTAGATACCGCCAGGAAGCGCACCGTGTAGGCAAAAATAATGGCAAAAATACTGCCGCTTAACAGTAGCCCTATGGAGATATCGAAGTGCTCACGTAAAAAAGCGTCGACGGCATTATCAAATGCGGCCAGTGGAATCAGGACTCCAATCGCCAATACCGCCCCGGGCATTGCATAACCCAGCTTGGAAAAGCCGACCAAGAGTCGTACGGACCTTTTGGGTTGCAGCCGCTTACCGTAAGCCAACAGCAAGCCCAGCAGTACGGAGACCAGTGCTGCTGCAATAGACAGTAATAAGCTATTGCTGGCGATCTGTATAAAATCTTCGCTCCAATAGCTAGAAAAGTTACTAAGTGCGTATCCACCCAGAACCAGCAGGGGAATAATAAAACCGGCCACCAACAGTAACCCACAGAACAACAGAGCTACACCAGCCCGCCAACCGCACAGTACATAACGTTCACGCTGGGAATTTGGTGACTGTACAAAGTGCTTCTGTCTCGCCCGCCCCATTCGCTCCAACGTAATTAACAGAACAACAAAAATCAGGGTGCTACAGGCAATTTGTGCCGCCCCCCCTAAATTACCGCGGCTCAGCCAGGTATCGTAAATCCCAACACTCAAGGTGCGCACCGCAAAGAAGTCGACAGTGCCGAAGTCATTCAGGGTTTCCATCAGCACCAGTGACAAGCCCACCGCAATTGCCGGGCGAGCCATTGGCAGGGATACGCGCAAGAAGCTTTGCCAGGGCGTGCAGCCCAATGACCGGCTCGCGGCCCGTATACTGCCGCACTGTTCGATAAAGGCCGCGCGCGCGAGCATATACACATAGGGGAAGAGCACCAGTGACAGCATGGCAATCGCCCCACCCATACTGCGGATCTCAGGGAACCAGTAATCCCTGGCCGTCTGCCAACCAAACCAAGCCCGCAAAGACTTTTGCACTGGGCCCGCGTACTCCAGCAAATCTGTATAGACGTAGGCAATCACATAGGCGGGAACTGCAAACGGCAGTAGCAACGCCCACTCGAACAACCGGCGTCCGGGGAACTGGCACATACTCACCAGCCAAGCGCTGCCCACGCCTGCTATCAACGTTACTAAACCGACACCACCAGCCAGAATCAATGTGGAGGACACATAGTGAAACAGCACCGTGTCTAACAGGTGCGGCCAGATATTTTCTTCAGGGAAAAATGCCAACCAAAAGATAGATAGCACTGGCAGGGCTACCAGTAGGGAAATAGTAGCTACCAGTAGCAGCCAGCGGGACGCTGATAAATTCGCTCGGTTTAGCATGAATTAAGAAATCAAAAGCTCATTATAAAAGAACGGCCCTGGTCTCTCGACAGGGCCGTTCGAATAAGGCTGAGATAGTGCTACCAATAGGCTGGGCAGCAACTCCCATTCAGTTAAACATTCTAAAAGTCAAAGCGTACTTCATCAACCATACGGGAAGCCGCCGGAACGTAGGAACCGATTTCCGTGAGGCTCAGATCGTCTTCTTTAAACTCACCCATATATTCCTTGATCAACTCAGAGCGAGCAGTACCGGGGCGTACAGGGAACTCAAAATTTTTCTCAGCGTAAGCGTATTGAGCATCGGCACCACTGAGGAATTCCAGCAGCTTAACGGCGTTTTCACGGTTGGGGGCATGCTTGGTCAGCGCCGCGCCGGAAATAAACATATGGGTGCCGCGATCTTTCTGGTTAGGGAAGACCAGGTTGACTGACTTGGCCCAATCCACCTGCTCCGGCTGCTCCTTATTGGTAATCATTTTACCGAAGTAGTAGCTGTTACCCAGGGAGAGGTCGCAGACACCTTCGCTAATGGCTTTCACTTGTGCACGGTCATTGCCCTGCGGCTTACGCGCCAGATTCGCTTTCACGCCTTGCAACCACTCTTTGGTTTCTGCTTCACCGTGATGGGCGATCATGGAGGCGATCAGGGACAGGGTGTAGGGGTGCTTGCCGCTGCGGGTACAGATTCGGCCCTTCCACTTGGGGTCTACCAGCTCTTCGTAGCGAGTGATTTCACCGGGTTTAACGCGGTCTTTGGAAGCGTAAATTAAACGCGCTCGGGTTGTCAGGCCGAACCAGTTACCGGCCTTATCACGGAATTGCGCCGGGATATTGTCTTCCAGGATTTCACTGCTTACCGGTTGGGTCAGCTGCTTATTAAGCAAGTCCATCAGACTACTGGTATTGGAAGTCAGAACCAGGTCGGCAGGGCTGTTGCGCCCTTCCCTTTGCAGCCGCTCGTTCAAGCCTTTGCTGGCGTAGACCACTTTGGTCTCAATACCGGTTTTCTCGGTGAACTCCTGCAAGATCGGCTCAATCAGGAAAGGTTGTCGGTAGGAGTAAATATTTACTTGCTCAGCGGCATTGGCCCCAATGGCACCAATCAAACCAACAGTTGCAATCGCTTTTTGAAATAGAGATCTGGTAAACATGGGAGTCCTATCACCCTGGGGTTAATTTGAGAAGCATTCTCATTTGGAAAGGTATTAATGTCAACCTGGAACTTCTCTACCCAGCAAAGTCGCAAAATCCCTCCTATGCTTAGATTCAAGCTAGCCACCTGCAGAGTCTCTATGCATTACCTTATTCTGCCACTCGCTCTGGTTTTTGCCTTAACCGGCTGCGACCGCAAGGGCGAGCCACATAAGGCCCAATCATCGGGTAGTGAAGTAACCGCTGGTCAAACAGCCAGCGAGGCAATGAAACAGCCGATTAAGCGAAACGCGAGCAGCACGGCGGAAGACCCCACCAATCAGCTACAGGCTACCGCTTCGGGTAGTGAAACCATTTGTACACCGGGCTGGTTTACCTGGGTACAGCGGCAAGTGATGGCCCAACAAGATGGCGACCTGAAAAAAATGTACCCATCAGGTCTACCCCCCACTGGCAGTGCAGAGTGGTTTGATGCAATCACCAAGCTGACGGGCGGCAACCTGGCCGATGTAAAGCCCGGCAGCCCGGAGTGGTGTCTAGCAGTTCAGAAACGTCTCAGTCACCCCGGTGACCAGGGCCTTTAAGGCAATCAAAAGGCTAAGTATCTTGCTGAGTAAAGCGAGATGTAAACCTTCTATTACCCGGTCAATTTTTCAACCGGGTCCGCAAGCGAGGTAGTGAAAAATGAAGTTCTTCAGCAGAATGTTGCTGGCACTAATCGCCGCAACCACGCTACAAGTCGCCATCGCCGACGAGAAACCCCCTCCCGGGGCTATGGCACTCTCTATGGTGCTCACAAAGTTAGAGCAACAGGGTTACACCCCTATTGTGGAGGTAGACCTGGAAAGAGGACGCTGGAAAGTGGAGGCCTACAAGGGCGATCAGAAATACGACCTGATTGTGGATCCTAATTCAGCAGAGGTGCAATCCGAAAAACCCGATAACAGCTGACTCGCATAGTCTGCGATCATTCCTACCAGTCCTCCCCGGATTAGGGATACTCCGGGGAGGGCCTGAATTCATCACAGTTTTTACCAATGTGGTGGCAACTCACGTAACCACAGTGATTATGTCTATTCACTGACGTAATTGGTCAAGCACCGCGAGGATGAATGCGTTAGTCTGGTCTAAGACAAACGCCAAAGGATAATAAAATGACCATCCAGACGCTTACTCGGCAGGATGCAGACAAGGCGCTACTCCAGAACCAGCTAGACAACCAGCGCCGAGCCCATCACGCCAACCCTGTTCCCAGCTATCAGCAGCGTGTTCAAGATCTAAAAACCCTGGCACGAATGCTGCGTGAACAGCAGGAAGCCATCATTGAAGCCATATGCTGTGACTACGGCAATCGCTCGCGGGAAGAAACCCTGCTATTGGAGATATATCCTGCCCTTTCCGGCATCAAGGATGCCATAAAGAACATCAAGAAATGGATGAAGCCCAGGCGGCGCCATGTCGACTTCAAAGCCTACCCCCTGTCAAAAAATACTGTAGTACCTCAACCCCTGGGAGTAGTTGGGGTAATCGTGCCGTGGAACTTCCCCATTAACCTTAGCTTTTCACCTCTAACCAATATCTTTGCCGCAGGCAATCACGCAATGGTAAAGATGTCTACCAACTCCTGTCGGCTTGCTGAGTTGTTAAAGGAGGTTAGCCCCAAGTATTTTCCAGAGGAGAAACTCTCTTTTATTGCTGACTATGGTGAAATAGGTCCACTATTTTCCAGCCTAAAATTTGACCACCTAATTTTCACCGGCTCCAGCACTACTGGGCGGGCCGTGATGCGCTCCGCTGCAGAAAACCTGACTCCAGTCACGCTAGAGCTTGGAGGGAAGTCCCCCGCTATCATCGCCCCCGATTTTCCCATCGAAAAAGCAGCGGAGCGTCTGATTCACTGGAAAATGGTCAATGCCGGGCAAATATGTGTCAATGTAGATTATCTCTTTATCCCTGAGAACCAACTGGATACCTTTATTGAGCATGCCAAGCGGGTAATGAAAAAGCACTTCCCCAATTGGCAGAGCCCTGACTATACCTCCATTATTGACAACGCAGCCTACCAGCGCCTGTGGAAAACACTGGATGATGCCGTCGATAAGGGGGCTAAGATTTACGACCTGAGTGCCGGAGAACTCAAACGAAATGACAGCCTGCGAAAGTTCCCTCCCCATCTATTAATCAACGTAAATCGGGACATGCTGGCAATGCAGCGGGAAATTTTTGGCCCGCTTCTGCCAATTATGACCTATTCAAGGCCTGAAGAAGTCATTGACTATATCAATGCTCAGCCACGACCACTGGCAATTTATCCCTACACGAACGATAAGAACCTGCAAAATCGCTATATTGAGCAAATTATGTCTGGCGGTGTGTCGATAAATAACTGTGTATTACATGTTGGACAGCACGATATTCCATTTGGTGGGGTTGGAGAAAGTGGCATGGGCCATTACCACGGTTACGAAGGCTTCCTTACCTTCTCCAAATTGCGCCCTATCTACCAACAGGGACCAATCGACCTATTGAAATTAATGCGCCCCCCCTATGGAAAACTTTCCAATAAACTATTGAACCTTATGCTCAAGATGACCCGGTAAAATTGGGTACTGGAAAGCATAACCGCATGTAAAAATAATAACCCGGCGAACCCATACGCCGGGTTATTATTTTCGATTCATTCAAACATTTAATTAAAATCACTGGCGTAATGATCATCCACTGTCCACACTAAAAACATGGCTTGGTTGTAGTGTGGAGCCTCGTGTGAGTTTTATTGTAACGGTCATGCTCGTTAGTAATTTGACAAACCCCATTCCCCCAGGGATAGACCCTAACAAACCCGCCCCAATCTACGATAGCCCCGATCTTTACGGAGCAACGCCTTCGGTTATTGCTCTAGATCCATCGACTATTAGGGCAAAACTCTACAGTCTTGGATTTAAGCCTATAACCAGTATGCGTTTCGTGGGAGGGCGCTGGAAGATTCAAGCGGTTTACCAGGGCGAGCTCCGAGCCTTGGAAGTAAACCCAGATAATGGGATTATTTTTGCAGATCGACCAGCCAAATAGGTAACAAGAAAATCCTGAACGAACCTTATGAAAAAAGGAAAAATATTAATACTCGGAGCAGGCTCCATTGGATCATACCTAGCGGCAAAATTTTTCCGAGCAAACTATCATGTAGATGTCATAGGTAGAAAAGCGGATAGAATTGGAGAATATCTCCTCATTAACTCTAAGAGATATGACTTCCCGCCCACCTCAAAAGAGATCAGCACTCAATCAACCTATGACTTTGTTTTTTTAACATGCAAAATCTATGACCTAAAGAAAAACCTCATCAATTTAAGCAAGACAAACCCAAAATCAAAAATTATTATTCTATTACAAAACTGCCTTTTTGATATCTCAGAGTTTGAACACACTTATCAGAAAAACTTCACGAGCGTATTGGTATATGACGGCTTCAATCTGAACAACAATAAACTGAAGCATACAAAAGGCTCTGGGTTTCTCGTTGGGAATGACAAATATTCAGAAAGCTTACTGCAGCTGTTCAAAGACTCACTTATCGAGACCAAAACAACTAGCAACACAGTACAGCATCGTGTTGAAAAGACTATTTTCAATTGCACAACAAATATATTTTCAGCCACCTATTCAAGAACCCTCAGGGAGCTTTTTGCAGACGACAAAATAACCAAGCACATGAAAAATGTACTTTATGAATCCTACGAAGTTCTCTCAAAAGAAATTGAGATCAATCAAGACAAACAAGAGATGTGGAAAAAACTCACCCAACAAGCCAAAAATTTGGATCATTACACTTCAACCTACCAGGATGCTAGAGAAAATAAAGTTACTGAGCTTTCCTATTTGAATGGTTTTATTATTAAATTAGGCCGCAAAGTAGGAATTGCCACTCCTTACACCATTGAAGCCGTGAATAATTTTAAGAGAAAGTATCCTAACTTATATTGAGATTACCTAGCTGTCCGCCCCAAACTCCCAACTGGCTACTTATTGTAGAGCATTCAAATAAACCTACGACTTTATGCTGACCATGAAGAAGCATATTTAGCTACACCGCTAGGGACCAGTATGATTTACCTTCAATCTAGTAGCAGCACTAAAACCAAAGATAAATATGATCAATAAATAGAATTCCGATATTGAAGAGGTGTCACCCCTTTCCATCCTCGGTAAGCGCGTATAAATGAATTAGGCTCCTTAAATCCTAGCATAAAGGAAATTTCTCCCAGATGGAGATTAGACTTAGAGAGATAGTGATCAGCCAAACTTACCCTAATCTCCTGTAAGACAGACTGAAAAGTGTGATTTTCCTCCCCAAGTTTTCTCTGTAAAGTTCTTTTGCTGATCATTAAACGCTCAGATACTGCCTCAATAGAGCTCTCACCAGCTGGCAATAACTCCATTAACACGGACCCGACCCGCTCTCCCATTGTGGCTTCGCTGCCCAGATCCTTTAGCTGTTGACTCAATTTACCTTCAAAGAAATCCCACATACGGGCATTGGCAGTCAGAAACGATTTTTGTGCATCTTGTGCTGAGAAGCAAATTCTCACCCGGTCTGATTTCTTAATTGAGCAACCAAAGAACTTCTGATAAGGCGCTTGATCTTCCGGTAACTGCGGTAGAGCCAATTCCAAAGGTTGAATTTTATCCCGGGTTCCCAATCGAGCCAGGCGGATATAGAAAATTAATTCACTCAATCCCAAAGCTATGGGGATAATTTCATCACTGCCATAGCACTCTAAATTAAGCCTTGTGTACTTATCAGTAATATCCAAGTGCAATTCCATTGGACCAATCAATGGTTTGTACTGCTGTATCCGCAATAAAGCTTGATTCAGGTTTTCGCTGCAAAGGCTCGCAAACACAGGGGGATCAAATGTTTCAGCCGTAAGATGCTCTGCCAATAAGAGCGGCAGTGGCTTATCCTTCGAAGCCTGGTCAATACCACACCAGAAGCGGAAATATTCCACCGGAGTCAGTGTCACAGACTCCCGCTGCAATAAATCCGCAGGTAACCCGGCATAGGCCAAAGCCAGCGCTGTATCGATATTCATATCGTGTAATATCAACTTCCAGCTAGGAGGTACCAAAAATTTAGCTGCACGTCTGATCATTACCGGGCCTTCCTACAATTAAGACTTTTCCATCGTCTGACGGGAAAACTTCAGTAGCATTTTACGAGGCAATAAAGGCATTATCCAATTCAGAAACAACTTTAGCCGCGTCTCATTGAAAGCAACCAGATATCCACGCTCCATAGCCTGATAACCACATCTGGCAACAGACTCAGCTGAGCGGGCATTCTTCCAAATATCGACACCCTGAAGATCACCTGCCGCGACGAATCCTGTTGCAACAGCGCCGGGGCACAAAGCGGTTACTGTCACACCTGTGCCATTCAGCTCCTCAGCCAATGCCTGGCTGAATGAAGTTACATAGGCTTTAGTTGCGTAGTAAACCGCCTGTAAAGGGCCGGGAATAAAAGAGGCTGTAGATGAGACATTAAGGATATGCCCGCTATTTCGGGCAACCATACCCTTTAAATACAGATGGGTGAGATTGGTAAGGGAAATCATATTTACCTGCATCATACTCTGCTCAGCTTCCAAGTCCCGCTGATGAAAAAGGCCATGACCACCAAAACCCGCATTGTTGATCAGGGTACCAACCTCCACATTCTCGCCTTGTGTTCGCTCAAAAATTCTCTGTGCGGACAACGGGTCAGATAGATCTTCAGTAATTACCATTACTTGGACACCAAACTCTTTCTCCAGCTGCTGCTTGAGTGATAAAAGCTTCCCCTCAGACCGAGCAACCAGAACCAGGTTGCCACCTTTAGCCGCATGTATCTTGGCCAACTCCAGACCAATACCACCAGAGGCCCCTGTGATAAGTGCCGCTTCCATCAAACTGTCTCCCAAGTGTTAATCTTAGAATCAGTATATAAGCTAAAGACGCCAGCCAAGCATCCGATTGTGCCGGTTGGCTATCCAAACATGCCATCGCTCAAAGGGATAGTTTCAACTTATCTAAGATTTTTTCTGATACGCTGAAATAAGCTCAAGATATCGCTTCTCGTATTAAGGGGCTTGAAATCGCAACTCCAAAACTTGAGAGACGCTACTTTAGGGTAAAGACGGAATAATTTCCTAGAGTAGCTTTCACTAGCGGTGACCATTGCCCTCGTACATACCATACCTATTAAAATTCAGTGTATTCGGGCTACCGTTACTTATTATTTTTGATGCTGTGACTTTATGGTCGCGCCACTGTCCACTCTGGAGAGTGAGAACCTCTACCTCAATTGAGTCATATACTGTGACTCCGTAAACCCAACGTTCTAACATTCATACACTGATTACACCAGCCTGGACTTAAACAACAGGGTATTCTCTTGGTACTTGATTTATATAACATTGATATTGCAAGGGGCATGAAGCACACTTAACACACAATTTAAGACGCAGTTTTAGCCTAACAACTGTTTTTTTGCTAGTGTTCTCCACATGCAAAAATCTAGAAAGGCTTCACTACTCCCACCCCTTCAGTAAGGTGTAAAAATAGCATTTATCACTTTTAAATTAATTATGTTCATGTCTAAAAGGCTGAAAGTTCCTGGCAACATTTAGTTACCCTTTAATATTCACCATGCACACATGACTTAGCCTGAGATAAATCAAAAACTTAAAAAATCAATTTAAAGAACTCGATCAACAAGTAACTGGCAACCAAAACTATTTACCAGCTAAAGATATATGCGAATCTTTATAATAGAAGACGACATCAAATTAAGCCATTACCTTCACAAGGGCCTCAACCAGGAAGGGCATAGTGTAGAGCTATGCCATGATGGAAAAACAGGATTAATTCAAGCTAGCACCGAAAATTTTGATGCAATCATCCTTGACCGAATGCTTCCTGGTATGGATGGGCTAAAGCTATTAAGGTCCCTGAGGGGAATGGAAATCAGTACACCGGTTTTAATGCTAAGTAACCTCGGAGACGTTGACCATCGCGTTGAAGGTTTACGTAGTGGATGTGATGACTACCTTTCCAAACCTTTTTCTTTTGCGGAGCTTTTAGCCAGAGTCGAAGTCATTGGTAGGCGCCAACCTCAGTCCAATACCTATGAATCCCTTATTGTTTCAGACCTTGAGCTCAATCTCTTAACAAGAAAGGCACAACGCAGAGGCCGTAGTATTGAGCTATTAACCCAAGAATTCAAACTCCTAGAATATCTTATGAGACATGAAGGTCAAATTATTACAAAAACAATGCTTTTGGAGCAAGTCTGGGACCTTCATTTTGACCCCAAGACCAATGTAGTAGAAGTACACGTAAGCAGACTGAGAAAGAAAGTTGACCAATCCCAGGATAGGCCTCTTATTCACACAGTAAGGGGGGCCGGTTATGTCCTTCATGAAAAAAATTAAGCTACATAAAAGCTCTAGTTTCAGACTGGCAATTATTACATTCAGCTGCGTCTGCCTTAGCTCCAGTATTTCACTGGCAAGCATCTATTTACTCACAAAGCAATCCTTGACAAATCCAACATTTCATAAAGTTGAAAATATAACAAAAGAATCTATTGCGGCAATCAATGACCTAGAGTTTTTTCACCCCGACCTTTTCCCAAACTTCCAAAATGTAAAACCTAGAAATTTTATTAACAACTACGCTTCACCATCAAAATTTACTAGCGATTACACACACCATTTCAAAAACCTTTTAAGTAAAAGCAGCTTAAGTCAGCAAGAGAAACTTGCTATTCAAGGGCGATTATTCGCACTAGGAGAGGGCATAACCCCACCTCTAGAAAAGATTCCGGCCAACTTAATCTGGTATCTGCTTAACAGAGAATTTCCCGAAGATTTTCACGATTATGTAGACCAGATTACTGATGACCGATTTAGCCATTGGCCCCAATACCATAAAAAACGTCACATAGATACAACACTACTTACAAAATATTATATTGAAACTGAGTATTTTTTAGATACGGAGGACCTCTGTGTACAGCTTCAGGATAGAAAGGGAAATATTATACTCAGCAATATCGAAGGAACTTCCCCACAAAGCACTTATTATAAGTCTACATACACAGCAACCTACAATCCAGACTCTACATTTGCTCAAGAACATGAACAACACATATGCCTAGCAAAATCTTCTCTACTTAGTGATGGAGGAGAACTCATACTGGGAAAGGATTTCACCCAAGAATTTCACTTATTGAAAAACCTTAACTCAGCTATTTTTTATGGGCTTTTGATCACTACAATTATTAGTCTAATTTGTGGATATCTTGTGTCTAGGCAATCAGTCAGAAGAATAAGCGAGATCAATAAAGTATGCCGCCAAATTATGTCTGGCGATCTGGACAAACGGATCCCATATAATAGTAATGGCGGAGACTATGATCAATTATCTATACATATCAATACAATGCTGGATAAAATTCAACAGTTAATGATGGGGATAAAGCAGGTTTCCGACAATATTGCCCATGACCTAAAATCCCCACTTTCTCGACTACGAGGCCAGCTAGAACTATTATTGCATATAGAAAAACCAGATAAAGATACCATCGAAGCCATTATTAATGAAAATGACAAGATCATAGAGTGCTTTAATGCATTACTCAGGATCTCACAAATTGAGCAAGGAACGAAAAGGTCAGAATTTCGACACTTTTCACTACACAAACTCCTTAAAACCCTAATAGAAGTCTATGAACCGACTTTTCATGATCAGGGAATACTTCCATCCATCACTTTAGATGATGAGCAGCATATGATTTTTGGGGATAAAAACCAATGGTCTCAGTCTATTGCAAATCTATTTGATAATATAATTAAGTACGCACCAGGAAGTGGCAATCTGGATATTAGGCTTTCAGCCCAATCTCAGCAGGGTAAAGATTATCTTCGTCTGCAGCTACACGATAGCGGTCCAGGAATTCCAGAAGATGATCAAAAAAAGGTCTTTGAACGATTCTACCGGTTGGAATCGCATAGGCATACAAAAGGCAACGGACTTGGACTAAGTCTTGTTTTAGCTGTTTGCAATTTACACAAAGCCAAGATTCATTTAGCTAACTGCAATGGATTAAAGATACAGATAGATATCCCATCAATCACAGAACCACATTCCGCCCATCCTTTAAATTCTCAAGAAAGCAAGCCCACTAAATTATATTGAGTGTTTATTTGTAAGAGGAAAATAAAAAATTATTTATAGTTAATTTCCACTTACAAAGCAGAATTGCCATACTATTGTATGGCAATTCTGCTTACCCTTAAAATATAACAACCAACAAGAAGGTTAACGCCCACCAACAGAATCACGAATAATTTCAATGGATGAATCCATGGTCGCCGTTACGGGCAACCATACAATCAAAGTCTGAGATCCATCAGTATCTCTGATAATACCCAATTTTTCATCGGATAGTGCTTTGCCATTGAATTTTACTTTCGGAGTTTTACTTGTTCCCCATTGGCGAATAATGAGTGATGGATTTACCAAAGGACTACTATCATTAGCTTTCACCAGCAAAGAAATATCTCCTGATACCCCATCTGATGTCAGGCTATAGGCTCTTTCATCTGTGATAAAAGTAATTGCATTGTCCTTAACACCTTGAACCGCATCTATTACAGGTGGAGAAATCCATGAACTTGCCAAGTCTTGTAAATCAACCGGTGTTCCCTGAGTAAATCCATACATCATAGATCCAGAACCATATTCAAAGGCCTCTAGATTACCAACCGCGAAGTGAGAAACTCTATCATTGGCAACGGAGAATCGACCATCGGAAGGAATTTGAGCTATTGGCCAATGATTCCAAGGGCCTGCAAACGGAAAAGTACCTCCCAGGAAATCTATATGCTCTGAACTCTCCTCATTAGCAGAGGGAAAAAAACCACCTGCCTGACTTACTCCAAAGACCTTCCAGTTTGTTTGGCTATTGAGCACCGCAATATTACCGGGCAAAGGGCTGGGGTCCACTCCATCATTAGGTCTATCTAAGGATATAGGATAAATTATATCAGAGGAGTCCCCCTTAAGCCCTGCAATCGAAACTGCATTATAATTCAGGAAGTCCTCAGCCTTTTGACCAGGTCCTAGTAACCATTGGAAGTCCTGGTAAAATTCTACTCCACCTTCATCAGCTGCAGGATGGTAAAAAACATCCCGGATTGCCACCCCATCGGGATAAATTGTATGCACCTCATCAATATAAGCAGTATCCATAACGAGTAAATCAAATACATCTGCAGCAGCATAACGCCAGTGAACCTTAACCCGTGCAGGAGTATTTTCAATCATGCGAACATGGGTTCGTAGAGCCGCCTTATCAGACATGTGTTCAGCCAAAGAAACAATTGGATTGACTGAAGCTGGAGTTTCAGGATCATCTGGATCTGGAATTACTAACTCCACACTTTGATCAGACATCCACCGATTATCCGTCACCAAGTTCATGCCGTGTGATGTTCCTCGCCAATATACATAGCTAATCGGCTTATTATCGAACCGGACTACAATATCTTCGTTGTTAGTAACCCTCCATAGGTTATCCCAAGCATCATGAAAGTCTAACTTTGTATAAATCCCACCAAACTTCTGAGGGTATTTTTCCAGATCTGGCAATTGCCGCTTTGTAAAACTAGGATCTGGAGCTTTCTTTTGTGCTAATAAAAAACCATTGTAACTATCATAAAAATCTTTAGATGTCAGGGAGTGTTTATAGATGGCAATCTCGTCTATTGCCCCCTCAATACCGAATATACTGGAGAAGTGATTGAATTCATTTAATTCACTCTCCCGAACCCCATCGGTTGCCGGTAAAGGTGAATTATTCATCCCCACAATCATTGGCATATCTGGAGTCGAAAGATTGACATCATAAGATTGACTTTTATCTAAAACACCATTGATATAGAGTGATAAATTCTTTTCTGCAGAAACACCAACATGAACCCACTGATTAACTGGGATTACGCTATCAGAGATTAAAGTTTTTCCATTTACCGTAAAAAGGAGTTTACCGTCAGAACTTACTCCAAAATAATACCCCTCATTTCCCATATTATCTGATTGGTGAATGATAGGGGCGTTATTCCATGGATAAGCGGCTAGATTAATCCAGGCTTCAATGGAAAGAGCCTCCTTAAATATGGGTGCCTCATCCTGCGCGACCACTACTGCTGATCTATAACCGTCAAAAAAAAGGGCCGAACCAGACACACCAGCGACCCAATTACCTCCGTGGCTGTCAATATATCCAGTCGCTGATTTCAAGCTCTCAACAGTACTCATGCCCTTACCCTCATCAAACTTCCAATGAGCCACTGGCAAGCCAGGGGGAGTATAATTGACTATCGCATTTCCATTACCCTGAGTCACATCTGCCTGTAGCTCTCCAGACTTATTTTGTACATCAGCTATGCCATTTTCCGTGAGACGCATAGTCTGAATAATGGCCCCTCTACGCACATCCCAGTCTGTGATGGTATCAGTGCCTGGCCGGTATAACCTGGTTACATTGCCATCTCGAGTAATCGTATAAATCTCATGGACTACCCCTTCGGGATCTCGTCCCATTTTCGCATTAGCTTTCGGAAAGTAACGCCAATGAATAACAACCTTTTCATCTGACTGCTCTAAGATACGAACATAAGAAAAGTCATTTGATTTATCAAAGCGAGTATTGGCATCACTCGAAATATCAGCCAAATGCGCTACAGGATTAGAATTGTTTCCAAAATGCCAGACAGGCCGGTAACTATGATCGCGAGCAAAAACAAGCTTACCTTTCCCTTCAAGGTTCACAATGATGTCAGCATAAGGCCCTGTGACCTTTTCCGGAATATCTACTGAGTTGACACGGGTATAGTGCGCAAAAAAACCAGCCGACGCTTGGCTTAAGTCTACTTGCGAACTCCTGGATTCTAACGCCCGCCCCTCTCCAGAGCCCCCCGAATCCTTACAGCCTAGTACTGCAAGACAGGCAGCTAGTACAAGATTACCTTTTGATAACAACATATCTGCTCTTTCCTCCCATTTACTGAAAGGGAAGTCTAAAAGGACATGCTAACCCTTTGCTGGACTGAACATTAAATATATGTAATGTTTCTCCTCAAAATTAGTATTAAATACATATATATCGAGTCTTTGCCGACCTATATTCATCATCCTTGTTACAATCCAGAAAGTAATAAACAAAAACAATCAGAGGATTATTTTCAAAAGAAAGGGTTATCTCCTCAATTACCTGTTTCACCAGATAAGGATATAGATCTTAAACACACTGCACAGAAATAAGCCGAGAGTTAACCTAACCTAAGCGGCAATTGGCCCATTTGAAAGTCTGAAACAATGAATAAACCCGAAAGTTATTTAAAACTAAAAATACTTTTTCTTATCTCTCTATTAGTAGTAGGAACTTTTCTATTAGTAGCGCAAAAGACGCAAACTGATCAAGAACACCAGAAAATTCTCTCCGTGCTTTTTATCGGCAATAGCTACACTCGCCCGCTTCCTACAATGATCCAGTCAATCGCTGAAATTAATGGGACACAAATCACCTATAGATCCTTAACCCCAGGTGGATGGACCTTGCGAAAACATTCTGAGTCTGAAGAGACATTAGAAGCTATTCATGAGAGAAAATGGGACTATGTAGTGCTTCAGGAACAGAGCCAGCTTCCATCTTTTCCTGAAGAACAGAGACGAAAAGAGATTTACCCTTACGCGAAAAAACTGACGGATGAGGTTCGAAAAGCCGGAGCCACCCCTCTGCTCTTTCTAACCTGGGGACGCAAACATGGAGATATTCAAAATATTCCTGACGATACTCGCAGCAAAATGCAAACTCGTCTGCTAGAAGGCTACCAAAATATGGCTAAAACAACATTCTCAGAAATCGTTCCAGTCGGCCTTGCGTGGGAGGCAATTCAATCTTTAGATAAAAACATCGACCTTTACACTCATGATGGAAGCCATCCCAACCGTAAGGGTGTCTATCTATCTTCTCTAGTCTTTGCTTTCCATCTAGTAGGCTTATCGCAGTTAAATACTCCTCCCATCACGGGTATTCCCGAAGAAACAGCAGAGTTACTTGCACAACAAGCTAAGGCACTCACATTGAGTCCATAAACTTTTCCCAAGTCTAACCATCATTGGGAATATCCAGGCATGCTTCGACTCGTCACAGCAGCTATCTAGCATTTTGTTCTGGGCAAAAAAAAGCCCCGCAATTGCGGGGCTTTTTAGATAGGCTGTTAGGCCGGCTTACATCATGCCGCCCATACCGCCCATGCCACCCATACCGCTCATGTCAGGAGCAGCCGGCTTGTCTTCCGGGATCTCAGCAACCATAGCTTCGGTGGTGATCATCAGACCAGCAATAGAAGCTGCCGCTTGCAGTGCAGAACGGGTTACTTTAGCAGGGTCCAGAATGCCCATTTCCAGCATGTCACCGTACTCGCCGGTAGCAGCGTTGTAACCGAAGTTGCCTTCGCCTTGCTTGATCTTATCAACAACTACAGAAGCTTCATCACCAGCGTTGGCAACGATTTGACGCAGAGGCATTTCCATAGCGCGCAGGGCTGCAGCGATGCCGTGGTTCTGGTCTTCGTTGTCGCCAGTTACAGAGATAGCCTGAGTAGCGCGAACCAGAGCGGTACCACCGCCAGGTACTACGCCTTCCTCTACTGCAGCGCGGGTAGCGTGCAGAGCGTCTTCTACGCGAGCTTTCTTCTCTTTCATTTCCACTTCAGTAGCGGCGCCTACTTTGATTACTGCAACACCGCCAGCCAGTTTGGCTACGCGCTCTTGCAGCTTCTCTTTGTCGTAGTCGGAAGAGGACTCTTCGATCTGTGCACGGATCTGGCCAACGCGAGCTTCGATGTCTTTAACATCACCAGCGCCATCAACGATTACAGTGTTTTCTTTGGACAGGGTTACACGCTTAGCAGTACCCAGGTGCTCCAGAGTAGTACCTTCCAGCTCCAGACCAACTTCTTCAGAAATTACGGTGCCGCCAGTCAGGATAGCGATGTCCTGCAGCATGGCTTTACGACGGTCGCCGAAGCCAGGAGCTTTAACAGCAGCAACTTTAACGATGCCGCGCATGCTGTTTACAACCAGAGTTGCCAGCGCTTCGCCTTCTACGTCTTCAGCGATGATCAGCAGCGGCTTGGAAGCCTTAGCTACTTGCTCCAGCAGGGGCAGCAGGTCGCGGATGTTGGAGATTTTCTTGTCTACCAGCAGGATGAAAGGGCTATCCAGCTCAGCAGTCATGTTTTCTTGGTTGGTGATGAAGTAAGGAGACAGGTAGCCGCGGTCGAACTGCATACCTTCTACTACGTCCAGCTCGTTTTCCAGGCCAGAACCTTCTTCAACAGTGATAACGCCTTCTTTGCCCACTTTTTCCATGGCTTCGGCGATGATGGTACCAACGCTCTCGTCGCTGTTAGCGGAGATAGTACCTACCTGAGCGATAGACTTGGTGTCTGCACAAGGAGTGGACAGACCAGCGATGTGGTTGACCGCTGCGGTTACCGCTTTGTCGATACCGCGCTTCAGATCCATCGGGTTAAAGCCAGCGGCTACGGATTTCAGGCCTTCGGTTACGATAGCCTGGGCCAGAACGGTAGCGGTGGTGGTGCCGTCACCGGCAGTGTCAGAAGCTTTGGAAGCAACTTCCTTCACCATCTGCGCGCCCATGTTTTCGAACTTGTCTTTCAGTTCGATTTCTTTTGCTACGGAAACACCGTCTTTGGTTACGGTAGGTGCGCCGAAGGACTTGTCCAGAACTACGTTGCGGCCTTTAGGACCCAGGGTAGTTTTAACGGCGTCTGCCAGGATGTTTACGCCTTTCAGCATTTTCTGACGAGCGTCGTCACCAAAAATTACGTCTTTAGCTGCCATGATTCTTATTCCTCAAATTCTTTTTGCGAGTAAAGTTAAAGGCTTTTCTTAGCCTTCCAACACGCCGTAGATGTCACCTTCGCTCATGATGATCAGCTCTTCGCCGTCCACCTTGAGGGTATTGCTGTCGGCATAGCGACCGAAAACAACAGTGTCACCCACCTTCACAGACAGTGCGCGAACATCGCCATTGTCCAGCTGCTTGCCCTCACCCACGGCTACCACTTCACCTTGGTTCGGCTTTTCTTTGGCAGCACCTGGCAGCACGATACCGCCAGCTGACATCGCTTCTTCTTCCTTACGGCGTACTACGACGCGGTCGTGTAAAGGACGAATTTTCATGGATAAGTTCTCCATTGAGTCGTTTTTTTAAGGTTTTCAACATCGGCGGCACTGGCTTTATGGGCCGGTAACCTCACCCCTCTCTGATTCCCAGAGGCGGGGCTTAATTCTCAGTTGAACCCTATCTATGGGCGCGAGAATGGATTTCAACACTCTTCAATAAAAAAACTACAAAAGTGCCGGGTGAAGCACAAAATAGTGCACTATTTAACCAGCTCAGTCTTTATGATGCTTATGATCTACCTGATCCATAGGTTTTCGCTCATCTCGAGAAAATTCCCCCTCGATAATATCTGGACCGCGTTGGTTGGGGTCCGAGCTGCGGGGGTCACCAGGCCGCACAATGGTGATATGACGCACCAGTCTCCCCAGTAGCAGTTGGCGTAAACCCGGTATCAGGCAGGCAAATCCGAGGGCATCGGTGATAAATCCAGGAGTGAGCAACAATGCCCCGCCCACGGCAAGAAAGATTCCTTCAACCATCTCCTGGGCAGGTATATCGCCTGTTCGCATCTTCTCCTGAGCCCGCATTAGGGTCGATATGCCCTGCCGCCGCAACAGGGTTACGCCAACAATAGCGGTTAAAAATACCAATCCAATCGTGGGCAAGGCGCCGATTTCTCTCCCTACGGTGATTAAAACCCACATTTCAAGTACAGGTAGGACTATAAATAGAAGCAGTAATGGGCGCATTGAGGGAATTCCTAATAAACCAGCTCTACGAAGCTGGGACGATCAAGGTTTTTCAATATGCTGAAGTAAATGGAGTGGGGAGGCAAATTATTCAAGGGCGCCTCAATCAACCCACAGCAACTAGGAGAGAGGGAGGCTTTGATGGCAAGCGAGCAGCAGGACACCATAGAAGTGCCGGCCATTGGCCGCAGTCGCCACTTGGTAGACGAAATATTAGCCGAGGCCGACATCCAGGTGAATGGTGATAGGCCCTGGGATATACAAGTCCACCGCGAGGAGGCCCTAGACGAGATTGTCGCTCGTCACAGTATGGGGCTCGGTGAGACTTATATGCGCGGAGATTGGGATGTCCAAGCGCTGGACCAATTTGTGTACAAAATTCTGGAAGCCGACCTTGGCCGCCATGCCAAGACCTGGCGCTATGCTTGGCGCTACCTGCGCAGTTTCTTAATCAACCTGCAAAGCCGTCGTCGCGCCTTCGAGGTTGGTGAGCACCATTACGATCTCGGAAACGAGTTTTATACAGGTATGCTCGATAACCGCCTTACCTATAGTTGCGGTTATTGGAAGGATGCTCAAACCCTGGACGAAGCTCAAGAAGCCAAGCTCGACCTTATCTGCCGTAAGCTGCAACTAGAACCTGGGATGCGTCTATTGGATATCGGTTGTGGCTGGGGGAGCCTGATCGGCTATGCCGCCCAGAAATACCAGGTAGAGTGTGTCGGAGTAACGATCTCCCGCGAACAAAGAGCCTATGTTTCCGAACGCTATGCCAACCTACCGATTACCGTCTCCCTACAGGATTACCGAATGCTTGATGAGCCTTTCGACCGTATTGCCAGTGTCGGAATGTTTGAACATGTTGGGCGTAAAAATCATCGAGCTTTTATGGAAGTGGCTAAACGCTGCCTAAAGAAAGATGGAACTTTACTGCTCCATACTATCGGTAAAGCAAGACCGGCCAATACCGATCCATGGATTGAAAAGTACATTTTCCCCAATGGAGAAATACCGGCTGCAACGCAGATAACCAAGGCAGCCCAGGACCTTCTCACACTTGAAGATCTGCATAACTTTGGGCCTGACTACGATAAAACCCTGATGGCATGGCATAAAAATTTCGAGGAAAATTGGCCGCGCTTTGCCGATCGTTACGGCAGACGCTTTTATCGTATGTGGCGCTATTACCTGTTGTTCTGCGCCGCTACATTTAGAGTTCGCAGAGTACAGCTCTGGCAATGGATGCTCTCAAAAAATAGGGTTGGCGGTGTGGAGAGAATTTGCTAGATCAAGAAATTTTTGATTAAAGACTTCAAATTCTTCCAACATTGAGAGTTCCAAAAGTCTGGGGGAGCAATTGGTAGCAGCGATTAAGCTCTACTTCTATCAAAGCTTCACCCAGACCATTCTCCTGATAATCAAATCCATTAACTATCGCCATTTGCCTGTAAGCCTTATTAATACTTGCTGCCGCCAGGTCTTTACTAAATGCATTATCTATTCACAACCCCTGAAGGACTAAATCTATTTATAGAGGTTCATACGGTTGCAGCCATAATCTTAACGTTCATTACTATCCCATTAACTCTTCTGATGAAGAAGGGCAGCCGTTACCATCGGATCGGTGGTCTCAGCTCATTGTTGATTGCCATTATCTTTTCCATCAGTGCCCTGCTGATGCTATTCAACCCTTACATCATCCCGCATCTCAAGGCAGATATTCCCAAGTACCAGATCGATATTGCCTATGTCTACAATACCCACCCAGACCTTTTATTACTGGGATTGATCAGTATATTCAGCTACTCCATATTTTCTGCTTACAGAATATGGCCGAGAATCAAGCACTCTAATGATGGCAGAATCACTTCCAATATTATCGATTGGGTATTGGCTGCTATAGCTGCCTGGGTCGCGGTCTTCTATTTCCAGGTTTTTCTTTACGATATTGGTAAACACCCCAATTATGCCAACATTTACTTGGCTCCATCCGCGTTAATGCTGTTTTTTGTTGGACTCGATGTCTATACGTTTTTTTTCCGACCACAAATAACAGGCCGACCATGGTGGGCCCTGCATATGTGCAAGATGTTGTATGCCTGGTCGGCACTAATCAAAGGCTTTGTGATGCGGGATTTTCACTTATCTTTAGAGCAAACCGTATTTCACGAAGTGGCATCCATCCTGGCCTGGCTCATTATTTCCTTATTTGTATACCTGTTTTATCGAAAGACTCTCAACACGCGATATGCAAGGAAGGGATAGATAAACCTTAGAGTTATTACTGAAAGGGAAATAAAAAAGGGCGAACAAAGTTCACCCTCTTCTGATCGCGCACTGCTTAATTATTAAATACGTGCACCACCATCGATATCCAGAACTCGACCAGTTAGATAATCATTCTCCAGAATAAACGCCACGGTTGAGGCAATTTCCTCTTGCTCACCCAGGCGTCTCAATGGCACTTGCTTAACCAGACTTTCCAGGATTTCCGGGCGCATCTGTGCAACCATATCAGTGCCAATAAAACCTGGAGCAATTGCAGCTACCCGCACACCGTAGCGAGCCAGTTCACGGGCCCAGGTTACGGTCATAGCGGCAACACCCGCCTTGCTGGCAGAGTAGTTGGTCTGCCCCATATTACCTGCTCGGGAAAGGCTGGAGATATTAACCATCACCCCGCCCTTGCCACTCTCCGCCATAATGCCCGCTGCCGCTCGGCCACAAAGAAAGACACCTGTCAGATTTACATCAATAACAGACTGCCACTGGGCCAGAGACATACGATCGGTAACTTTGCCCTCTTTGCATTTCAACAACATGCCATCGCGCATAATTCCGGCATTATTGATCAGCACCTGCAGGCCACCAAAATCTTCGGCAATTTGCAGGAAGCCCTTATCTACCTCTTCTTCACTGGCAACATTGATAATATAGCTACGAACCTCGGCGCCATGCTTTTCACAAGCGGCAGCGCTCTGCTTGAGGCCTTCCTCATTGACATCAATCAATGCCAGCCGGGCTCCGCGTGCAGCCAGGTATTCCCCCATTGCTCGCCCCAAACCCTGGCCTGCGCCAGTAATCGCCACTATGCTGCCGGCAATCTGCATGATGAACTCCTTATTTTTAAATTTTATTGCTGCTGTGCCTTGGCAACCTTCTTAAAAGCAGGTTGCCAGCAAGATACTACCATTCATAACCGACACCCACGGTTAGCTTGGTATCCTCTTTTTCACTCTCGAGTGATGGTGTGTTGTCGTACTGCCACTGATAGCCGATTTCCATCAATACGCCTTCAACCAATGGCGTGCGTACACCCAATTCGGCATTTGCTTGGTAATCATCGCTATGATCAAAAGACTGTAGGGTTTCCTGGTTAAAGTAAATTTCCGGACCCAGGGAAAATTTATAGCGATAATCTAGCTTAATTCGACCCGCCACATATTGGTCGTCCTGGTCTTCACTCAACTCGGTATCAATAAAATCTTCCTGCAGGCTACTGACACCACCTGCCAGTGAAAATGCAGTCTTGTCTGTATCGTAGAATAGGTAACCAAGACCGAGACCCATAGTGGTCCCCAAATCCAAGTTGCGCGCCTCTTCATGCTCCCACTCAGTGTTTGCCTCGGCAAACCACTTTTCTGCGAAGATCCAGCGCAAGTCATAGGCCAGCTGGTATTTTTCCAGGGCACCATCATCTTCACTATCCTGGTTCTGGTAGAGAGCTCCTATCAGATGATGAAAATCCCCATGACGCACATCCAAATTGAGTTTGGTATCCAGGTCTTTTCGCTCACGGTTACCAGATTCAAAGACACCCCCAGCACTCACGTTGCCTTTGAAAGTCAGTGGGTTACTGACAAAGTGCGGATACGGCTCTGCCCGCTCGACTCCAGGGAAATCAATTAACCAACCATCTCCCTCAGCGCAGTAGACTTCCCACCGCTCCTGCCGGTGCCCCGCCAGGGTACATGGCTCATCGCGCCCGGCAATCTTCAAGTCGGTATCAACGTCCATTGAGACGACTTTGGACTTATCGACTTTGACCTGGCCAAAAGTTTCTGACTTCCAAATTACCTGTTCGCTATCAACCAGCACCAACTCTCCCTGAATACGGTCACCATTCTCAAGGGTGAGCACACCAGCATGGAGTGGCAAAGACGCCAGACAGAGAAGAGTTTGCGTGAAAAACCTAGACAAGCGTGTCGATAGAACCACAGGAGGACCTTAAAGTTTCTGGGTGAACCAACAGTGAAAACCGTTCTAAAAAAACAAAACAAGCTGCAATAATGCCATAACTGTCATTAATCTGGCACGCCGTTACTACCCAACTACCCATGGCAATACATGGGCAAGACTCCTTTAGATGCTCATTTATAGCCTATTCGGCATCAATTGCGGCAAACTGAAGCTAACTTCCGGTAAATGGTTTAGCAGAGAAATTTTGTGAGCAAAGAACAAGCCAGCGATACACTTGCCAGAATATGCCGCGTTCTGGCCTCAATCCCATGTGGCCATGTAGTCACCTATGGGGATCTGGCGGAAATGGCCGGCTTCCCCAGAGCAGCACGACTTGCGGGCCAACAATTGAGGAAGTTACCCAAAGACACAACCCTCCCCTGGCACAGGGTGATTAATGCCCAGGGCCGTATCTCCCTGCCAGAGCCAGGAGCCTCTCGCCAGCGGGAGCGGCTGGAGAGTGAAGGAGTTAGTTTTCTTAGGGGGCGGGTAGATATGGCGAAATATCGCTGGAAACCCTAAATCAGGCATCCTCTGCACAGTCATGGAATGATCTTGCCACTATTAAGCCTCTTCGCCCTCGCCTCGCCAGGGGGCTACGACAAAGAGTAACAGCATCCCCGGCACCGCAAGCGCTGCGCACAACAGGAAGAAGTTGGTCCATCCCATAGACTCTACCAAGTACCCCGTGGAGGCATTGGCAAAAGTTCTGGGCAGGGACGTCAATGCTGTAAAAAGTGCCAGTTGTGTCGCAGTGTGTAATTTACTGGTTGTTCGAGCAATAAAGGCAATAAACACCGCTGTCCCGAGCCCCACCCCTAAGTATTCAAAAGCAATCACCACTGCCAGTAACCAGAGGCTGGGCTTAAAGCCCGGGGTGCCAACCAAGCCCTCATTGGCTTGGGCCAGAATCATAAAGCCGAAGATCGAAACAAGCTGAATAACCCCAAAAATCCACAGGCACTTATTAATACCGATGCGTACGATTAACAGACCGCCTAGAAAGCCGCCAATTACCGCCGGCCAAAGTCCAGCATTTTTAGCGACAATACCAATATCCGTATTGGAGTAGCCCATATCCAGATAGTAGGGCGTCGCCAGGGCTGTTGCCATACTGTCGCCCAGCTTGTAAAGAAACATAAATGCCAATACTAAAATGGCATGCTTAACACCGTTACGAGTGAAGAACTCTACAAATGGCAGGACAATTGCTTCGCGCAAGGACCTAGGCCGCTCCGCTGGATGTTGCGGCTCAGCTACCATCAAAGTCATAAAAACTGCGATCAGCATAAAAGCTGCCGTCACCCAGAAAACCTGTCCCCAGGCCAGATGATCAGAGAGAATCAAGCTGAGAGAGCCCGGCACCAAGCCGGAAATCCGGTATGCGTTGGCATGAAAAGAGTTACCGAGCCCCAACTCCCAGTCCGGTAGAATTTCCCGGCGAAAAGCATCCAGGACAATATCCTGACTTGCACTAAAGAAGGCTACGCCAAAACACAGGGCCGCGATCGTCCAAATATTAAACTGGGGATTGAACATGCCCAATGCGCCAATAAAAAGGATCAGCAGCAGCTGCATCACCAACATCCACCCCCGGCGGCGCCCCAGTATTGGAAACGCGTAGCGCTCCATAAGCGGCGCCCAGATAAACTTCCAGGTATAGGGCAATCCCAACAGGGAGAAGATGCCTATCGTCGCCAGGTCCACCCCTTCAGTTCTCAGCCAGGCAGGTACCAGCTGAATCAGCACAAACAGCGGCATCCCCGAGGAAAAGCCGGTACCGATACAGATCAGCATTCTCCGGTTAAATACCGCTTCCCTGACTGTTTCGTGGGACATAGTTTGTCGCGTTTATTTGTTAACTCTGCAATTGAAAATGTGCGCTCTCCAATTAACACAGCGATAAACCCAAATGCGGGGGGAGTATTAGCGGCGCACAGGAGAGGTAGTGGTTTCCCCTCCACCAACATAGACACAAGCTGACAAAAATGCTCGGTGACTACCGTCACCCAATTCACAAATAGCTGGTAACCAAAAACGCTAAAGGCCACGTTCAGTGGCCAAAAGGAAAATCGATAAGCCTTCGATAGGAAAAACGAAAAGAGAGGGGGCACCCTATGGCCGCGATAAGCCCTTAACCCGGCTGGGGCTGTTCTTCACTCCAGCCGCGTCTCTCCCGCCGCCAAAAATAGATAGAAAGGAATATGGCCGGCAGCCCCATTAGTGCCGCATAAATAAAGAACTGGGCGTAGCCCTGAGCATCCACCACGATACCGGAGAAGCCACTGATAAATTTACCCGGCAGTGTCATGAGTGAGCTGAACAGTGCATATTGGGTGGCTGTATAGGCCTTATTGGCCAGGCTGGAAAGGTAAGCAACGAGCACAGCATTAGCCATACCACCACTGATATTGTCGGCACTAATCACCAGCGCGAGCCATGCCTTGTCCGGTCCTATCAGTGCAAGCTGAGCAAACAAGAGATTGGTACACGCCACCATCACTGCACCGAGTATTAATGGGCGCAGCACACCATAGCGAACAACTAAAACCCCGCCGAGAAAAGAACCGATAATGGTACAGAAAAACCCAAATAGTTTACTGATTTCCGCGATTTCAGTCTTGGTGAAACCCAAATCCAGATAAAACGGATTCGCCATTATCCCCATCGCAATATCGCTGAGACGGAAAATACCGATAAAAACCAATAAAACAAGGGCAAAGCGACCATTGCGCTGAAAGAATTCAACAAAAGGGCACACTACGGCTCGAATAAACCACTGTTTCAGGCGGCCGTGCTCCCCCTTCCCCAACAGGCGTTCTTCCCACTCACTTTGCAGCTTATCTGCCTCTTTGTTCACCTTGCTGTGATCAGGCTCGGAGACAACCAAGCATGTAATCACCCCCACCCCCATGAGGGCTGCCATCACAAGATAAGCACCTGACCAGCTGAAAGCATCCGCAATAAATAACGCCCCGGCTCCGGCAATCAGCATTGCGACTCGGTAACCGAATACGTAGTTAGCCGCCATAGCACCCTGGTAATCTTCATCCATGGCCTCTATTCGGTATGCGTCAATTGCCACATCCTGCGAAGCCGAACAGAAGGCAACCCATAAAGCGAGCAGGGCAACTTCCATCAGTGATTGCTGCGGGTTAACGCTGGCCATACCCACTAGCCCGATAGCAATCCCCACTTGAGATACCAACATCCAACCGCGGCGTTTACCCAACTTATCAGTGAAAAAAGGCAATCGTAGTTGGTCAATAATTGGGGCCCAAAGCACTTTTATCGAAAAGGTAATTCCCACCCAAGCGAAGAAACCAATAGCTGTGCGGCTTACACCAAAATCTCTCAGCCAGGCGGTCAGGGTAGAGAAGACCAATAAGAGCGGAAGGCCGGCAGAAAAGCCAAGAAAAAACATGGTGAGTACACGAGGCTTAAGGTAAGCACCGAGGGCTTGCCCCCATGTCAGTTGCTGCTGCGACATATTCAACCTTTCCCCTTAAACCCCATAATTGGCCTTGGTAAAATAATGCGGGCAACCAGCCCGCACTTGGCCATCAATTTAGAACTGATGCGCTCAGTGGCCCCACAGAACCTCGAGCTCGGCCTCCGCCAATTTATTGGCATTTACATTGAAACCCACTTTAGCGGGGGAGGAGTTCTCATCCAATGGCAGCGAGTCTACTTTCAGGGCATAGACTCGAAAACGGTAGCGATGATCGCCGTGCCCCTTTGGTGGACAGGCGCCACCATAACCGGGGTTGCCGTAATCATTGCGCCCCTGAACGGCCTCTGGTACCAAACCATTTTTCAGGTCGCCCGCGCCCTCTGGCAAACTGGTTACCTCAGCGGGAATATTGAACATCACCCAGTGCCACCAGCCACTGCCAGTTGGCGCATCGGGGTCGTAAACCATTACCGCATAGCTTTTAGTTCCTTCAGGAGCACCGCTCCAGCTCAGTTCGGGGGAGAGGTTTTCTCCACCACATCCACTGTACACATGAGCCAGCGGCATTTTGCCACCGGGTTTTAATGAGCTGGAAGTGAGCGTCAGCTGCCCAGCTTGTGCAGCCATTGCCGCCAGGAAAAGGGCCGATGCCACCAGGCCCGCTCTGAGTTTGCAGTAAATAAAGCGGCCAAATCCTAAATTCATATTCAATCGTCCTGTAGTTATTTTTCGGCTTCGGCCAACAAGCTTGAAGCCCGGTCCAAATCCATATTGCCGCCGGTGAGGACAATCGCAACATTCTTATTGCGAAAGCGCGCGCTGTGCTCTAGCACAGCTGCCAGGCCAACTGCCGCAGAGGGCTCAACCAATTGCTTGGTACGCGTCCACAACAGCTCCATTGCCCGCACGATACCATTTTCTGAAACTGTCACAATATCTCGCACCGTGCGCCGAATTACAGAGTAATTTCTGCGCCCCAGTGTGGTGCGCAGGCCATCTGCGATAGTTTGCGGCTGCTGGGTGGTGACATGCACACCACCACGTAGTGATCTCTGAGCGTCATCTGCGCCAGCGGGTTCCGCACCAATTACCAAGACATCTGGTGCCAGGGCTGCCATGGCCAAACCAATTCCGGCGAGTAGCCCCCCGCCCCCCACGGGTGCCAGGAGTACATCCGGAGTAAAACCCTGATCGCGGCATTGCTGCACCACTTCCAGGGCAACGGTACCCTGCCCGGCGATAATACGACTATCGTCAAAAGGCGGAACCACATGGGCTCCCGTTTCCTCTACTACGGTTTGCAGTGCGGCCTCGCGCTCCGATTGGGTAGGACCACAAATAATTATTTGTGCGCCATAACTCTGTACAGCCTCACGCTTAGCCCTGGGCGCCGTCTCGGGCATCACCACAATGCAGGGTAGGCCCAGCTCAGCAGCAGCCCAGGCCAAAGCAGCACCATGATTTCCCGAGGAGTGAGTCGCTACCACTTCAGCTCCAGCAGGCAGATTGGCAAGAGCATTGGTGGCACCGCGGGCTTTGAAGGCACCTACTTTCTGTAGGTGTTCACACTTGAACCAGAGGTTAGCGCCCCCCACTTGGTCGAGTAATTGGGAGCGAATTAGCGGTGTTCGGTGGACAGAGTCAGCAATGGTTTGCGCGGCACAAAAAACATCCGCACTGGTGGGTAGGTCATTACGATCCGAGGGCATAGCATTTTTATCTAAATAATTTTTGCTGAATGTACCAATTCAGCCCCCCAAAAAACCAGTAAAATCCCCGCTGATGGTCACACTTCTCAGTATTTCTACTTCTGCAGCATTCTCAACAAACTGAATTTGCGTTTGCTGTAAGGGGCGTAACGTAAATTAACATCCAAAATATTTTTGCGCTTCATTACCGCTTTATAGTGGCTAAAAGTTTTAAAGCCATGTTCACCGTGATAACAACCCATACCGCTGGCTCCCACCCCACCAAATGGCAGATCTTGGGCCAGCATAAACATCATGCAGTCATTCACACAGGCGTTACCGGAGCTGCAGCTGGAAAGAATCCGCTCGGCCAAGCTATCGCTTTTAGTAAAAATATACAGGGCCAGCGGTTTTTCCCGCTGATTGACAAATCCCTCCACTTTTCCGAAGTCATCCAGTTCGACTACCGGCAGGATTGGCCCGAAGATCTCATCCTGCATCACTGAAGCTTCGAGATCGACGCAGCGCATCAGTGTCGGCGCTATATAGCGGTTGTCGGCATCTACCTCACCGCCATAAATAACATCTCCACCACTGAGAAGATCCGCCAGGCGCAGGGTATGCCGGCTATTGACGATACGTCCGTAGTCCGAGCTCTTTTGCGGGTCCTCTCCGAACATTTTTGTCACCGCCTGCTGAATAGCAGGCACCAGGAGATCGGCGGTGTGACGGGTGCACAGCACATAATCCGGTGCGATACAGGTCTGCCCTGCATTGGTAAACTTTCCCCAAGCAATGCGGCGGGCGGCGAGTTCAATATCGGCATCGTCAGCCACAATACAGGGGCTCTTGCCCCCCAGCTCCAATGTAACCGGCGTCAGGTGCTCAACTGCAGCCGCCATAACAATCCTGCCGACTCTAGCACCACCGGTGTACATAATATGATCCCAGCGCTGCTCCAGTAACTTAGAGGTCTCGACCGCAGCGCCTTCAACACAGGCAAAAGCGTCGTGGTCGAGGTAACGCGGCAGCAGTTCAGCAATCAATTGGGAGGTACTGGGAGCCAGCTCCGAGGGTTTCACTACTGCGCAGTTACCCGCAGCAATCGCGGGAACCAATGGCGACAACAACAACTGCAAAGGGTAATTCCAGGCACCAATAATCAGAACCACCCCAAGCGGTTCCGGCTGGATGTAACTGTTTGCGGGCTGGGTCAAAAGTGGTGAGGATACTTTGCGAGGGCGAACCCAGCGCTTCAAGTGTTTCAGAGTATGTTCGATATCAGCGTAGAGGAAAGCAATCTCGGTCAGATAAGCTTCTTGTGGCGCCTTATGTAAATCTTCACCCAGGACCTGAATAAAGCGGGTTTCATTTTCACTGAGCATCTTGCGCAGTTGATTCAACTGCCGGCGTCTCCAGCTCAGTTCCACAGTGGCACCACTACGGAAATAAGCCCTGAGGCCAGCAACCAAAGCTGCGGTATTGCCACCACTTGCCACACTGAGATCTGACAGCATTTGTGCTTCCAGTAATGAAACCTTCAACCCCTGCATCCTCCACTAAGTATATGTCGCCCGCAGCCAGGCAAAGAACCTGGATTTTGTAGCGGGCGCAATCTTCTTGGATACTGGTGTTAAGTCAAGTAACTGTTAGCAAATTAATCCCACTTTATAATTTTTTGTGGAACTTTGATCCCAATGGGTGCGAGTGTTCACACTTAGAAAAACAAGACAGTAAGTGCCAGTGCGGTAATCCACAGCAGTAGGGACCTGGATAGTAACGCCTGCAAACCTTCGATCTCCGCACCACTCTGGCGCTGGATATGGGAGAGATCTGCAGAGGCGCTGCACTCACTGGCATCAATCCCTCCCAGGGCCCCCTCCAAATAGGATTCGAGAACCTGATCAGTATCCCGTTCCCGGCACATCAGGCACTGCCTCCAGGCCCTGTAACAGCCGGCAAAGTTACCGACAATGGCGAAACTTAGCCCCATCAACCTTACTGGCACCCACTCCAGCAACCACAGCCAGCGTGCGGCCAGAGCCTCCCGTTCGGTTCCCCGAGCACGCTCCGCGTAAAGAGCGCTCAGGCGAAACAGCAGCGCTCCCGGAATACCCAGCAGGATAAACCAAAACAAAACGGCAAAAAGTCGCTCGAAGGCGGAATAGGCCGCTCCGCGAAATACCTGCTCATGCAAACGTCCGCCCTCGGCGGCACTCTCGTGAATTTCCCGCAACAGGGGGCGTGCCGCTTCGGCGGCCCCATTAAAATCACCCCGATACCAGTTGCGCAGATAAGCACTCAAAGTCTCATTAAAATTTCCACGCCCCAGGCAATAGAGCAGTAGAGGGACCCCTAGCAAAAGCCCCCCCAAAGCCCCAGCGGAAGATTGGGCAAAAGCCATTGCCAGCGCCGCCACCAGAACCGGCGGCAGGATGCTAAATCCGATTAGCAAGCCTTCTTTTCCCTGTAGCGGGGAAAGCCCCTCGATGTGGGTACTCCAGCGATCGAACCAGTGATCGCGATGTAGAGGCGCGCCCGATCCCCAAATTTGTACCAAGCCTAAGGTCAATAAAATAATCAGCAAGGTCATAACGTTGCCGTGATAGTGCGTAAAGAAATTCAGTTACCGGCACAAAAGTGCCGAGATTCGATTGCAAGACTCTAATTAATAAATATGTGCCAATAATACCGTTCACAATTACTCGGCGACTTTTTTTACGTCCCCCAAATAGCGCTGCCAGTCAAAGCCTGGGCCCGGATCTAATTTGCGCCCAGGAGCTATATCAGAATGCCCGGTAATTTTATCGACCCCTATCCCCGGATAAGCCTGCATTATCGCTCGGGTAACTTCTGCCAGCGCCAGATACTGAGCATCGGTATAAATATCCGTATCCAGGCCCTCCAGCTCAATACCAATGGAAAAATCATTGCAGTTGCTGCGCCCCCTAAACTCCGACTTGCCCGCGTGCCAGGCTCGTCGGTCCAAAGGCACATATTGAGTGACGATGCCGTCGCGATCGATAAGCAAGTGGGCAGAAACCTGTAAAGCGGCAATTTCCGTGAAGTAAGGGTGGGCATCAATGTCCAACTGCCCAAGGAAAAACGTATCAATATAGGGGCCACCGTACTGACCTGGGGGCAGGCTTATGCTGTGAATCACCAGTAGGTCTACAGGGCAGTTATCCGGCCGGCTGTTGCAGTGTGGGCTGGGAACACGACGCGCCCCTGATAACCAGCCGGAATCCACTTGATATTTCAATCTGCGATCTCCGCTCCAAAAAAACTACCAACCCGAGTAGCCCGGGATTTCAGCAGTAACCATTTTATGGAAGCGTTGATCGATATGCCAATCCGTTTGGAACTGTCTGACGACAGAAGTGGAAACCCGGTCTAGACTGCCGGGTATATGAAATTGCCTTTTTATTCCCTAACGCTGTTCACTGCGTTTTTTACGTACATTACCGATTACTGACTGCAGGGCGCGCTCGAACAACATGCCGTCATCTAGGGGTAACAACTGTGCTGAGCGCAGGGCATGGGCCAGTTCCAGGCGGGCAAATTCCGCTACTTTGGCACCATTGCGATTTACAAAAATAAACTGGTCGATATCCCGGATCACCGCCGCCAAACGACAGCGGAACTGTTCCTCTTCGGATCGCTTCAGCTCGAACCAGCTACCCTGAGCCAGGCGGAAGGTCATCTGCCAGTGGGGATCGTCTTCATCGAGTTGTGCCAGTCCCTGCTGCTCTTCGGTAACCGGGGCGACTTCAGCTTGGGCCACCGCCTGCTCTATCTCCTCCATAGGCGGCAGAGCAACTTCCTCCTTGGCTTCGGCACTATCAACCGCTACCCGATCCTCAGCCAAGGCCACTTCGGCTTCTGGCGATTCTGCAACTGCTTCAATCTTGGCTGTTTCAGCCGGTGTTTCCGCCACCACTTCTACGGCAGTAGCCGCTTGGACTTCCCTGGCTACCTGCTCTTTGACTAAGCGCTCGCGCTCCTCTGTTAAGCGTTGTGCCAAGGCGAAGCGCTCGCGATAAATTTCCTTAAGGCCAGCAAACAGACTACGGGCCTCAAAGGCATTGTAGGAAAGCGCCTCAATACCTTCCCTCAGGCGCTCCTGCAAAGTTGGCAGAAGGCTCAAAAGCTGCTTACGTGCTTCCGGCATCGGCGCCTGCACACTCCAGACCAGGTCCCGAGCGGTGCGTACATCGCGACTCCAGGCCTCACTGTCAGTACCCTCTTTAACGCAGGTGAGGAATAAAACGTTATTCCAAACCTTGTTGAGCCAGTCCTGCACAACCGGCGGCAGATCGCGCTCCGCCACCAACGCATCCATAACAGCGGCAACGCGCGCTCGTGCGGCCTGGGTTTTTGCACGGCCATCGGCCTCATCCACCACCCGGCGTTCTAGCATCTCGGCGCGTTTGCGCTCACGGGCTATAAATTCACGCAGGGACTCCAACAAGGATGAAAAGATATGAATATCCTGATCAAACTCATTCAGGGCGCGCTCAACAATCTGGGAGATTTCCCGGTAAAGAGGGTCGGACTCATAGTTTTCCGGAGCCTGCCAACCCGTGGCTGCATCGGCGAGTTCGTTGAGCAGCTTACGTGCGGGGTGCCCCCCTTTACTAAAGAATGATTTATCGGCGATAGCCACCTTTAGCAAAGGCAGCTGTAAACGACCCAACAAGGATTTAATGGGCGTTGCCAGGCTGCGATCTTCCAGGATAAAGGAGAACAGCATCTCCACCAGCTTGATAACATCACTGTCCACTTTCGCCAGCGATGCCGCTTGGTTTGCCTCTACCAAACGCTGCTGTAATAGCTCACCCACATTGAGCAATTGGGCCGTACCACCGCCCTGGTAATGAGCTCCGCTCTGTAAGGCGCCCAGGTGGCTGAGCAGATCTCCCGCCGGCATGGGGGTCATACCAGCTGTAGCAGGTACTAGGCCCGGAGCAACGTGACCGCTAACTGGAACGCCTGAAGCAACCGGCCCCTGCCCCTCAGCTGTAGCATGGCCAGTACCCACAGTGGTCTGGGCACCACCTGACACCGGCGTAGAATGTGCAGGCCGTTGGCGTGCCGCACGCTGTTGCTCCCTCAGAGAGGGCAATACTCCCTGCTCCACCAACAACTGGTTACAAAAATCATAAAATCCCCGCAGCTGTTGCATAACAAGCTGCTCAAACTTTTTCAGCAGGGTGAGGCGGGCGCGAATATGTAGATCGAGGGGCTGGATTGCCTCCACAAAGGCGTCGCAAATAACATCGGGCCCCAAGGGGTTGTTCTTGTCGTAAATCTTAACCGAATAAAGGGTATCCAGGCGCAGACACAATTCCGTTAAAGGTTCTGCAAAATCGCGTTTTGCAGAAGCCACCATGGTATCTGCAGCCACCAACTGCTCTAGATCATCGTTGTGGACCAGTGACAGGTTATCTGGAGCAAAGCTGGGTGCGTCCTGAGCCTCCTGGCGAATCTGAAAAGCCTGTTGGACATTGCCAATGAAGTTTTCTGCAATATTGCGGCGCTCAACCCGCAACAGGCGCAAGGCTTGGAACAATCCATCTTGCTCTTCCTGACCATGGGCACGCTCGGCCATGGCAAAAAGTGAGTCATCCACTTTGCCAAACAGTGACTTGACCCGCTCGAATAACTCGGCGCAAGCCTTCTCCTTCAACATTGCAACGGCCGATGGAAGCACCATGGCTTTACCTGCAAGCGCCGTAGATCGCTCTGCGCTTTTCTCTGAAAGGGAAACTACCTTGCTGGATTCACTCATTTCCAAGAGGTCCTTCAAATACCATCCGGCTATTACGTATTTGCTGGCTTAAATCTTGTTGGCCGCACAAGTCGCGGTAAATAACCAAGCCTTACTTTTTACCTACACCACTTCTATCAATCCGTGGAAACAGGTTGGGATGCACACCGCCACCACTAATTAAAATTAATCGACATTTTGCTTGAAAAAACCAATAACCTCTTGATTTTGCTCAGATTTCAAGCTTTTTAATGCAGGTAAATTGAATAGTGAAGACAGGGATAACGTGCGCCTACGCCGATACCCATCCGCCTTGGATTTTACCCATGATAACTGCCCTATTGACACAGTTTCGCGACACATTTGAGACACTTGTCACAGCGAAATGTTGGGGCAGCTGCTATCAGGAAAAATACATGCAAAGGAGTGGCATGGCCCCCCAGGCAATCCAAATCCCATGGGTTTTGGTAAACTGCCCGCGCGTTTATTTCGAGGTTTGCCAATGCACCCTAAAGACTCCACCATCCCAAACATCATGACCGACCTGCAAAGGGCTGTGCGAACGGCACTGGAGGAGGATATTGGCGATGGCGATATCACCGCCCAGCTGATCCCCGCTGATCGCAGTGCCCGCGCCCGCGTGATCACCCGCGAGGACTGCACCCTGAGCGGGCGCGCCTGGGTTGAGGAGATCTTTCGACAACTAGATCCCGACCTGCAATTAACCTGGCATTTTACCGATGGCGATAGAGTTTCCGCCAATAGCGTGATTTTTGAACTCGAGGGCAATGCCCGCACAATCCTCACCGGCGAGCGCACCGCACTTAACTTTCTGCAGACCCTGTCCGGCACAGCAACCACTGCCGCAGAGTTCGCCGCACGCGCCACCGGTACCGAGGTGAAAATCCTCGACACCCGCAAAACCATTCCCGGCCTGCGCAGCGCGCAAAAATATGCTGTACTGTGCGGCGGCTGCCACAATCACCGCATCGGCCTCTACGACGCTTTTCTTATCAAGGAAAATCATATCGCCGCTGCCGGTGGTATCGACAAGGCCGTAGCCCAGGCGAGAACGATTAAACCGGGGGCACTGGTAGAGGTTGAGGTGGAAACTCTCGAAGAACTCCAGCAAGCGCTAGATAGCGGTGCGGATGTGATTATGCTCGATGAATTCAACGATGCGGACACCCGCAGTGCTCTGGATATGGCCAAAGGGCGCGCGAGAATTGAAATTTCTGGCAGTGTAGATCGGGAGCGAATCGCACAGCTGGCGGAACTGGAGGTCGACTACATATCCTCTGGCAGTTTGACCAAGCACCTGCGTGCTGTCGACCTATCGCTGCGTATCGAATTTTAGATTTGAAGGGGCACAGTGCTGCTACTGCCGTGCCCCACAAGCCCGACAACAACAATCAGTGATGATGGTGGTGGCTTTCTTCCTGTGGCTTCTCCTCAACAGATTCCACGGCATTCATAGCACCGTGATTGCTGTGATCTCCGTGCCCCCCATGGCCGAGAGCACCCCACAATGTCCAAAAGCCAAACAGCATAATCGCAGCGGCAAACCCCAGACGCACCCCTGGCTTCTGCACGAAATTACGCACCTGTACGGCGGCGGCGCCAGTGGCCAACATGGCCGGCAAGGTACCTAAGCCGAAAGCAAGCATTGCCAACGCCGAACGCTCCGCGCTGCCCTGGGCCAAAGCAAAAGTCAGGGCGCTGTAGACTAAACCGCAGGGCAACCAACCCCACAGAGAACCCAGTGCAATAGCCTGTCCCGCGGAACGCACCGGCAACAACTTAGCGGAAAGCGGCTGAACATAGCGCCAGAGATAGCTACCGCCCTTCTCAAGCCACACCAGGCCGCGCCAGATGCCCGCTACATAGAGCGCCATCACAATTAACATTATTCCTGCAGCAAACCGCAACGGTGTCAGTGCCGGAATAACGGCAGCCCCCAGGGCACCGGCCAGGCCACCCATCAATGTGTAACTGGCAACGCGCCCCAACTGGTAGGAACCCAGTTGCACCCAGGCGGTCTGCCTACCTGGCACCGCCATGCCCAGCGCGCCAGAAATCCCTCCACACATACCAATACAGTGACTACTGCCGAGAAAACCGATAGCGAGCGCAGCCGCCAAAAAACCCCAATCCCCCACGAACTACTACTCCTTTTCCTCAGTCTTTGTGGATGATGCCTGCAGATCATCTTCAAACAAGATTCGTCGTCCCTCCGTCTCCAGATCGTCATATTGGCCGTTATTTACGGCCCAGAAGAAGACTTTTATGGCGAGAGCAACAAATACCACCGCAATAGGAATCAGGAAATAGAGACTGTCCACGCTTCACTCCTCTGTATTAATCCGCCAATCTGGGGCGAATATTGGGCTCTACACGGGTGGTGTCCTCTGTAGAAGGTGCGGCTCGAGACAAGCGCAGTGCATTGATGACCACTACCAGAGAGCTCAGAGACATACCAATAGCGGCAGCCCATGGAGGCACCAGGCCGCACACCGCCAGGGGCAGTGCTATGACGTTATACCCCAGGGCCCAGGCCAAATTTTGACGTACCACCCGGCGACACTTACGCGCCAGGGCGACAGACTGCGCCAACACCCGCAGGTCACCGTTGAGCAGAATTGCATCCGCGCGGGATTGGGCCAGGTCAGCGGCAGACATCATCGCCACCGACGCGTCAGCACCTGACAATACCGGCACATCATTGAGGCCATCACCCACCATCAGGACTTTCTCCCCCGCGTCCTGCCGCTGCTTCATATGGGAGAGCTTGTCTTCGGGCGATGCACCAGCGCGGAAACCTTCAATGCCCGCCTGGGCAGCCAACCGTTTTACTTCAGCGGATTGGTCGCCGCTCAACAATTCAACTGACAGGCCCATTTGGCCCAGCTGCTCAACCGCCTGTGCGGCGGAGTCCCGCAATTTATCGCCAAGCGCGATCCAGGCGATGGCGCCAACATCATCGGCCAGCAACAGCCACTGCCCCTCTCCCTGTGGAGCCGCAATAGATTGCGTGGCGGCAAAATCGGCACGGCCCAGGCGGTAGCGGTTGCCCTCGATCTGCCCCTCCAGGCCGCGGCCTGTATGTACCTTGAGCTGGCTTGCAGTCAGGTTGCCGCGCCAGGCACGAAATGCCCGTGCCAGTGGATGGTGAGTTTGGGACTCGAGTGCTGCAGCCACATCTTTGACTTTCTGTTCGGTCCAGCCATCACGCAGTAAATCAATATGCAGGATGCGTGGTTCGCCACGGGTCAAGGTACCGGTTTTATCGAACACCACACGACTGATGCGGGGCAAGGTCTCTAAAAGACTGCCGCCAGCAACCAACAAGCCCAGCTCTTGCAGGCGCAGAGTTGCTGAGGCCAATGCTGCAGGTGTCGCCAAAGACAAAGCACAGGGACAGGTCACCACCAACACGGATAAGGCCACCCAAAATGCCCTACTCGGGTCCAGTTGCCACCAGACCGCGAAAGCACTCAGGGCTGCAACCAGTACGACTCCGACAAAAATGCCGGCAACCCGATCCGCCAGGGCTACCTGAGCTGGTTTCTCCAGCTGGGCGCGCTCCACAAGACGCTCAATCGCCGACAAGCGCGTGGATTTTCCGGCGGCGGTGACACGCACGGTAAGACTGGAATCGCCGTTGACGCTGCCTGCATACACAGGACTGCCCACGGTCTTTTGCTGTAGCGCGGATTCACCACTGAGTAGCGATTCATCTACGCCACTCTCACCTTCGAGTACCTCACCATCAGCGGGAATCGTATCGCCGGGGCGCAGTAAAATCCGGTCGCCAGCCGCCAGGGCTGCTACGGGGACGTGGGCAACCTCAGTGCCGCCATATCTTGCCGCGGTCATGGGCAACAGCTGCGCGAGCCCACCGCTGGCTAGCCCCGCTCGGTGGCGCGCGCGCATCTCCACAGTGCGCCCCAACAGCAAAAAGAAGGTAAACATGGAGATGGATTCAAAATATACCTCGCCGGTACCGAATACGGTGGCATAGAAACTGGCCCCATAGGCCAGACCAATAGCGAGGGAAACCGGCACATCCATACTCAAGTGGCGCGTGCGCAGACTGCGCAGGGCCGCGCTAAAGAAAGGCCGCGCGGCATAGAACACTACAGGAGTGGCTACCAGCAGGGAGACCCAGCGGAAATAACGTTCGAACTCGCCCACATCACCGCTGCCGGCACCAAAATAGAGGGCAATGGCGAACATCATCACCTGCATGGTGCCGAGACCGGCGACTCCGAGGCGGCGCAGGGCGGCGCGATGTTCACTCTGAATTACACTTTCGCGGTTGGCGGCAGTCGCCGGCGCAGGGCGATAGCCGATCTGCTCCAGGGCCTCAAACAGGGCGCTGGGTTGAATCTGCTCTGGATCGAAAACAATTTGCGCACGCTGGGTACTGGCGTTGACCGAAACTTTCTCGATACCGGCCAATTGCCCCAGATGTTTTTCTATCAACCAGACACAGGCGGCACAAGTAATACCACCGATCAGCAGCGCCGCCATTTGGCGCCCGCCGTCCCAGTCGTGCACAAACTGCTGCTGCACTTCGGGAAGATCATAAGCACTCCAGCGATCCTGTGGCTGGTTCTGCTCCGGGCGATCACTTTGTTTTTCCCGATAACGGTAAAAACCGTCCAATCCCCCGGAGACAATTGCACTCGCCACGGCCTCACATCCCGGGCAGCACATGCTGCGCGGGACACCTTCGATCACAACTGAGTGATTACTGCCAGCGGGAACCGGTAGCCCACAGTGATAACAGGGTGACTTCATTGACTGCCGGGATTCATGGGCGCCGCGTTGCCCAGGTCGAAGTTAATCTCGCCTTTCAAACGCCACTCTGCTTGCTGGTGTGCACTTGGGTCAAGTTCAGGCATCAGACGCAGGTACCAACGGCTTTTTAAGGCGCCCGGTACTTCACCGGAATAGCGCCCCACAGAGAGCTGTGACAACTCAATATGCTGGTCCAGATCCTCTTCCATCGGGTGGCTCAGAGTGAGCAGCAGTTTTTCCGGGTAGTCGGTATTGCCATTCAATTCGACAGTAACGCCACCTTCAGTGCGCTGGAACTGCACCAAGGCCGCCAGCCCCAGAGCTTTGGCACGTTGGTCTTGCTCCGCGGAAAAATGGTACATGCGGCTGTCTTTGTAGTAGGTATCGCTGACCTGATCATCAGCAAAGCGCACGGCAATGGAGACCGTAATAGAGGAGACTACAACCACCGTAATCAACGGTGCCAAGACCATCCAGGCCCAGAATTCCCGATACCAGGGTTTCGACGTTGGTTCATTCATCGCGTTACCAAAATTACCGTTTTGTGCAGAAAAGCAGAGCCCGCCTGAGCGGGCCCGTACTTTGCAACGGGAACGGCTTCCCGTCTACTGCTTGGGACCAATAAATACCGCTCGATGCTTATTGACCAGCTCCGGGTCATCGACAGCCTGCACCACGATATCAATATCGTGCTTGGTGTCCTTCAGCTGGGTCTCGGGCACACTCACCCGAATCGGTACCGGGTAGATCTCCCCGGCCTTCAGGTAAATATTGCGCGGTTTGCGCACCGAATAGTCATAATTCGGATTGCCCTCAACACGGATCGTGAACTCATGAGCTGCCTGCTCCATATTGCTGATCTTCACGGTATACACATTCTGCACCAACCCTTGTGAAACCCGATACATACGGGCACCGCGGTCACGGGTGACTTCCGCCTCGATAGGACTGCGAGTTGCCACCTGATGCGAAAACAATCCTATCATGGCCAGCAAAACGACTGCGTAGCCAAACAGTCGCGGACGTAAAAAGTTCGTCTTGCCAGTCTGTAGCTCGTCTTCAGAGGTGAAGCGAATTAAGCCCTGCTCATAGCCCATCTTATCCATGACGCTGTTACAAGCATCGACACAGAGACCGCAGTTGATACACTCAAACTGCAAGCCATCGCGAATGTCGATATCCACCGGGCAAACCTGCACACACCAATAGCAATCGATACAGTCACCCATACCTTCGGCTTTGTAGTCCACGTTCTTTTTGCGCGGCCCGCGAGTCTCACCACGCTTGGCATCGTAGTAAACCGCAAGGGTATCCTCGTCGTACATCACCGACTGGAAGCGTGCGTAGGGGCACATGTATTTACATACCTGTTCCCGCAAGAAGCCCGCGTTCATGTAAGTGGCAAAGGTAAAGAAAGCTACCCAGAAGACACCTTGCGGATGAGCTTGGAAGGTGGCGAGGTCTACAACCAACTCACGAATGCCATAGAAGTAGCCAACGAAAGCCAGGGCTGTAGCCAGGGAAATCAACAGCCATAAAGCGTGCGTGCCGCCCTTGCGCAGAACCTTTTCCACGTTCCATGGGGCCTTATCCAGCTTCATGCGCTTGTTGCGATCACCCTCGCAGATACGCTCCGCCCACATAAACATCATGGTCCATACGGTCTGAGGGCAGGTGAAGCCACACCAGACCCGCCCCATCCAGGTGGTTACAGCAAATAGGGCAAAGGCGGCAATAATCAGCAGCCAAGCCAGTAGGAAGCCGTCTTGGGGGCCAAAGGTTGTCCAGAAAATATGGAATTGTCGGGTGGGAAGATCAAAAAAGACTGACTGGCGCCCGTCGATATTGATCCAGGGAAGAAAGAAGAAGGCCAGCAATAACGGCAGGCCGGTATATTTGCGGATACGGGTGAAAACACCCTTGATATGTCGGATGTAAATTTTATCGTCCGACTCATACAGCATGCGATAGCGAACCTCGCCATCACCTTCCTGTTCCTCACGGGTTGGAATTAAATCACTCACACAAACCTCACTCTCGCACGGACACATCTTGTACGCGGGCCAGGTAGCCACTTATTTTGAGGCTTTTTTCTCCGTCCCTGCAGCGCCCGGAGTCCCTTGAAAAAACAAGGCCCAGCAAATGCCGGGCCTCAATAGTAAATTACTGCTGTTCTTCGTCCTGCTGGGACAGGCTGTAGACATAGGCCGCTACCAGGCGGATTTTGTCTTCACGCAGTTTATCTCTCTGCGCGGGCATCATATTGGATCGCCCACTGCGAATGGTGTGCTGGATCTGCTCCCGGCTGCTGCCGTAGAGCCACAGATCGTCGGTCAGGTTGGGAGCACCCAGGGCTTGATTACCCTTGGCATCCATTCCGTGACAGGCCATACATACAGTGTTAAACACCTTCTGGCCTTCAGCAGCCATCGCCTTGTCGTGGTTCAGGCCATTGAGGGAGAGCACATACTCGGTGGCATTGCGCACACCCTCTTCACCAATAATCGGACCCTGTGGAGGCATCATACCCTGACGCCCATTGTATAGGGTCTCAAGGATTTTCTCCGGGGTACCGCCGTACAACCAGGCGTTATCGGTCAGGTTGGGGAAGCCAAAGTTACCGCCGGCATCGGCACCGTGACAAACCGCACAGTTGTTAGCGAAGATTCGAGAACCCATTTTTAGGGCTTCCGGGCTCTGCGCAATCTGCTCAATAGGCATATCGAGGTATTTGCCAAACTGCTCGTCGAACTTTTCCTGGGCCTTAGCCTGGGAAGCTTCCAGCGCGCCGACAGATGACCAATCACCAAGGCCTTTGAAGTTACCCAGGCCTGGGTAGATCACCAGGTATCCTGCAGAGAACACCAGTGTGGCGATAAACAGCATGAACCACCACTTGGGCAGAGGATTGTCGTACTCCTCAATACCGTCGTAGACGTGGCCGGTTGTTTTGTTTTCCGGTTCAGCCTGGTCATCCACCGCAACCTTTCGGTTGGCGAACAACACCCAGGTAATCAACGCCAGATTGGCGAGGGTGAGTACAATTACCCACACACTCCAGAATGTACTCATTACTTATCCTGCCCCTGTTTTCGTTCAGTCCCGGGCTTTTGCCCGGATTTGGATTCGTCCTTCTGAGCAGCCGACGAATCATCCTTATCGGCTTGCTGCTCATCATCGGCAAATGGCAAATTGGCATCTTCTTCGAAGCGCTTCTTGCGCTTCGGAGAGAAAGCCCACCAGCAAATAGCCAGAAAGGCCAGTGATCCCAGAACCAGTCCGATTTCCCGCAAAGTTTCGATAGTCACGAGTTTCCTTCCTCGCTATTAGCGTTTTTGGGTAACCAGGGTACCCAGCTGTTGCAAGTAAGCGACCAGCGCATCAATTTCTTTCACCTTGCCACCTTTGAAAGGCTCGGCGGCATTGGCGATATCCTCATCGGTGTAGGGCACACCGACCAGGCGCAGCGCTTCCATCTTACGCGCGGTGTAATTACCAGTAACCACATTGTCGAACAACCAGGGGTAGGCCGGCATAATGGATTCAGGCACTACGCTGCGCGGGTTGTACAGGTGAGCACGCTGCCATTCATCGGAATAGCGGCCGCCCACACGGGCCAGGTCAGGACCAGTACGCTTGGAGCCCCACAGGAAAGGGTGCTCGTACACGGATTCCTGTGCCATGGAATAGTGGCCGTAACGCTCCACCTCGGCGCGCAGTGGGCGCACCATCTGGGTGTGGCACACGTGACAGCCTTCGCGAATATAGATATCCCGGCCTTCCAACTGCAGTGCGGTCAGCGGCTTCTGACCTGGCAGCGGAGTGTAGTTCGCCTTGGTAAAGAACTGCGGGACAATCTCCACCAGAGCACCAAAGCTGATGGCGATAATGGTGAAAAAGATCATCCAGCCGATATTTTTTTCTACGATGTCATGATTCTTCACGATCTAAACTCCTATGCCGCAGGCACTGCACGAACGGTGTTATCGGCTTCGGCATCGTTTACTTTCTCAGTAATCGTGCGGTAGACGTTGTAAGCCATCAGCAGCATACCGACCAGGAACATGGCACCGCCCAACCAGCGCACCACATAGCCCGGATGGCTCGCAACAACACTTTCCACGAAGCTGTAAGTCAGGGTGCCGTCGGCGTTGAAGGCGCGCCACATCAGACCTTGGGTAATACCGTTTACCCACATCGCAGCGATGTACAGAACCGTACCCACAGTGGCCAGCCAGAAGTGCGCGTTGATCAGCTTGGTGCTGTACATTTCGCGACGCTTCCACAGAACCGGAACCAGGTGGTACAGAGCACCGATAGAGATCATCGCAACCCAGCCCAATGCGCCGGAGTGTACGTGGCCCACAGTCCAGTCGGTGTTGTGAGACAGAGCGTTCACCGTCTTGATGGACATCATCGGGCCTTCGAAGGTGGACATACCGTAGAAGGACAGGGATACCACCAGGAAGCGCAAGGTAGGATCGGTGCGCAGCTTATGCCAAGCGCCAGACAGGGTCATGATGCCGTTGATCATACCGCCCCAGGAAGGCGCCAACAGGATCAGGGACATTACCATCGCCAGGCTCTGCGCCCAGTCGGGCAGCGCTGAGTAGTGCAGGTGGTGACCACCAGCCCATACGTACAGGGAAATCAGTGCCCAGAAGTGCACGATAGAAAGCTGGTAGGAGTAAACCGGACGACCAGCTTGCTTAGGTACGAAGTAGTACATGATGCCGAGGAAGGCCGCAGTCAGGAAGAAGCCTACCGCGTTGTGGCCGTACCACCACTGGATCATCGCATCCTTGGTACCGGAGTAGATGGAGTAAGACTTGAACGGAGCAACCGGAATTTCCAAATTATTAATAATATGGAGTACGGCAATGGTGATGATATAAGCACCGAAGAACCAGTTGGCAACGTAGATGTGGGAAGTCTTGCGCTTCATGATGGTGCCGAAGAACACCAGCGCATAAGCCACCCAAACTACGGCGATCAGGATATCGATCGGCCATTCCAGTTCAGCGTATTCCTTGGTGGAGGTGAAGCCCATCGGCAGGGTAATAGCCGCTGCCACGATAACGACCTGCCATCCCCAGAAGGTGAAGGGAATCAGCCAGCCGCCCCAAAGGCGAACCTGACAGGTGCGCTGCACCACATAGTAGGAGGTGGCAAACAGAACACTACCACCGAATGCGAAGATAACCGCATTAGTGTGCAGTGGCCGCAATCGCCCGAAGTGCGAGAAGGGCTGCCAGAAATCGTTCAGCTCGGGCCAGGCCAGCTGAGCCGCGATCAATACGCCCATGCCCATACCAAAGATGCCCCAGACCACGGACATGATGGTGAACTGGCGCACGATATTGTAGTCATAGTCCGGCACAGGGCCGGTCTTTGCCACCGTTGTCGTCATGTTTTTACTTCCGTTGCTTTTAAAATTCGGTTCCACTGAGCGGGCCTGGCCCACCACTGGGTCTGCAGCAGTCATGTATGAACCCGCTTATAACGTCGAAGGCATACACATAACTGTCACTGTTGGCCAGAAAAGGATTTAAGCGCATCCATTTCCAGCCTTGACTGATCTAAATCAACTAAGCCGACTAAATCAATTTTCTTCCTTTACCGGCGGCGATGCGCAGGCGCAGGGCATTGAGCTTGATAAAGCCCTCTGCATCTTTTTGGTTGTAGGCCCCAGCATCATCCTCGAAGGTAGCGATACGCTCATCGAAGAGGCTATCTACAGAGCGGCGGCCTACTGCACTGACACTACCCTTGTAGAGTTTCAGGCGTACTTCACCATTCACCACTTCCTGGGATTCATCGATAGCGGCCTGCAACATGCGGCGCTCAGGCGACCACCAGTAACCGTTGTACACAAGATCCGCGTAGCGCGGCATCAAGGAATCTTTCATATGCGCCACTTCGCGATCCAGCGTAATGGACTCGATAGCGCGGTGCGCCTTCATCAAAATTGTTCCACCGGGAGTTTCGTAACAACCCCGGGATTTCATACCCACATAGCGGTTTTCCACAATATCCAGGCGGCCAATGCCGTTAGCTCCACCCAACTTATTCAGTTTTTCCAGCAGGGTGGCCGGGCTCAAACGCTCACCGTCGATTGAGACTGGATCACCTTTCTCAAAGCCGATGGTGATGTACGTCGGCTCTTCTGGCGCGGCCTCCGGGCTCACACTCCAGCGCCACATATCTTCCTCGGCTTCCGCCCAGGGATCTTCGAGGATGCCGCCCTCGTAGGAAATATGCAGCAGGTTGGCATCCATCGAGTAAGGGGATTTTTTCTTCGTAGAAGAGAAATCCACTGGAATCTTGTGCTGCTCGCAGTATTGCATCAGCTTTTCGCGGGAATTTAAGTCCCATTCGCGCCAGGGCGCGATTACCTGAATACCCGGCTTCAGTGCGTAGGCACCCAGCTCAAAGCGCACCTGGTCGTTGCCTTTGCCGGTGGCACCATGGGAAATAGCATCGGCACCGGTCTCGTTGGCAATTTCAATCAAGCGCTTGGCGATCAGCGGGCGCGCGATAGAGGTGCCCAGCAGGTACTCGCCCTCGTAAATCGCATTGGCACGGAACATTGGGAAAACAAAATCCCGCACATATTCCTCGCGCAGATCGTCGATATAAATCTCTTTCACACCGAGCGCCTCGGCCTTGGCCCGCGCCGGTTCAACTTCCTCACCCTGGCCAATATCCGCCGTGAACGTCACTACTTCACAGCCGTAAGTATCCTGCAGCCATCGCACAATCACTGAAGTATCCAGTCCGCCGGAATATGCCAGTACTACCTTCTCGATTTTGCTCATTGCTGTCCTCTGCTGCTGGATTTTTGCCGCCACGATCAAAGTGCGGCGATTGGAATCACCTATCTGTGAAGTTTGTTTCGTTCTGGGGGAGGTTATTCTTGGAGGTATGCCCAGGCTCGGTATTTATGGGCACAATTAATACCCACACACTTTATCGGGGCGCGATTGTAGCGCCTCTGCTCGCAATCGACTAGCGCCAAGGTGAGAGTCTATACAATTGATTAACTTTTGACCGGTTCGCGCATCGCATTTTGACCCTGCATCGGGTAGCATGCGCGCCGCACAGAGACACTTCTACAGCAATTGATATCCTGGAGTACCATGACGGAGCAAATCACTCTTCGCGCCCCCGACGACTGGCATATTCACCTGCGTGATGGCACCGCCCTGGAACGCACTGTTGGCGATGCCGCCCGACAATTTCACCGCGCAATTGTGATGCCAAACCTGGTACCGCCCGTCACCACCGGTGAAGGCGCAGCCGCATACCGCGAACGCATTCTCGCGCATATTCCAGCCGGCCGCACCTTTGAGCCGCTAATGGTGATTTACCTCACCGACAAAACCGATGCCGAAGTGATTCGCCAGGCCCACGCCAGCGGCGTAATCGCAGCAAAACTCTACCCGGCTGGTGCCACCACCAACTCCGATTCCGGCGTAACTGACATCGCCAATATTTACCCGGCTTTGGAAGAAATGCAGTCCTGCGGCATGAAGCTGTTGGTACACGGTGAGGTCACCACCAGCGATATCGATATTTTCGACCGCGAGCAGGTATTTATCGAGAAGACCCTAGCGCGCCTGGTAGAAGATTTCCCCACACTAAAAGTGGTTTTTGAGCACATCACAACCGCCAATGCCGCTGAGTTTGTGCAAAATGCCCGCGAAGGCGTTGCTGCGACGATTACCGCGCACCACCTGCTGTACAACCGCAACCATATGCTGGTTGGCGGTATTCGCCCGCATTTCTACTGCCTGCCAATTCTCAAGCGCGGCGATCATCAGTCCGCACTAATTGAAGCCGCTACCAGTGGCAGCCCGAAATTTTTCCTCGGCACCGACTCGGCCCCCCACGCGCACCACAAGAAAGAGCACGAGTGCGGCTGTGCCGGTTGCTACACCGCTTACTCCGCTATCGAGCTGTACGCCGAAGCCTTTGAGCGCGCCGGTAAGCTGGATAAGCTCGAAGGCTTCGCCAGCAATTTCGGCCCGGATTTCTACGGCCTGCCACGCAACCAGGACACCATCACTCTGGTGAAGCAGCCCTGGGCACTTCCAGAGGCACTGGATATGGGCGGCGAAAAGCTGATCCCCCTGGCCGCCGGTGAAACCCTGAACTGGAAGCTCGTATAATTCCAGTTCAAACCCTCGCGGGCCCAAGCCCGCGAATCCCCTACCCCGCCGGATTTATCCCGGCACAACTGAGATTTACAAGGACCCAAAGTGACCCCGGCCGAAGAACCCACAGGACCAAAGAGCTCCCTTGCCCAGCGATTTCGCGGCTTCCTGCCGGTTGTGATCGATCTGGAAACCGGCGGCTTTAATGCGCGCACCGATGCCCTGCTGGAAATTTCGGCGGTAATCCTGGATATGGATGAAGAGGGGAAACTTTTCCCGCTGGAAACCCACAGCTTTCACCTGGAACCATTCGATGGCGCCAATGTGGAGCAATCGGCGCTCGACTTTATCGGCATCGATCTGGAATCCCCCGAGCGCGAGGCCTGGCCCGAGGAAATCGCCCTGCCGGAAATGTTCCGCAAGATCCGCAGTGCCGTGAAGAAACACAGCTGCACCCGTGCCATTATGGTTGCCCACAACGCCCACTTCGACCTGGGCTTTGTGAATGCCGCGGTTGAACGGACCGGGATCAAGCGCAATCCCTTCCACCCCTTCTCCTGCTTTGACACCGCTACCCTCGCCGGACTCGCCTACGGCCAAACCGTGCTGGCGAAAGCCTGCCAGGTAGCCGGTATTGAGTTCGACAATAGCTGCGCCCACTCCGCCGAATACGACGCGGAAAAAACCGCAACCCTGTTCTGCGGTATCGTCAACAAATGGCGGGAGCTGGGTGGCTGGCCAGTGGCCAATACCGAACTCCTGGAGCAAGAGACCGAGTAATCCTCGTTCGGGCCAGTGCAACTGGCCCTCTCCCACAAACCGCCCTTTAGTGACAGCACAACCTCTGTATATGGCGGCAAACTGTGCACTATGAGTGCCACTTAGGCAGTTGGATGCTTTTTTATCCAATTTGCTGTATGATGACTGGCCAACCCAAAACACCGGACAGTCACCGTGGCCAAAAAAGCATCCTCCTCTTCCAGTCGTAAGCAGACCGCCCCCTTAGAGACCAGCGAGAGTATTGAGGCGCAAGTGCAAGCCTTTTTGGAGAAGGGTGGCGAGATCGAGCAGGTCCCCAAGGGTGTCAGCGGCCAGACCAACACTTCCGGCCCCAAACATATCACTCTGGGCAAAAAACCTCGCAGCTAACTGTTTGCAACTAGCTCCGCAAATCACCCCACAGTGAAAACCCCGATTGCAGTGCTTACTTATCAGTGACTGAATAATCGGGATAAAAAAAGGCCGCTAAACAGCGGCCTTTTTTATTTGGAAGCTCTTCCCGATTAGGGCATTTCTTCCAGCTCTGCACCTTCCTTCACCGGCGGCATCAGATCCTCTTTGCTGATCTTCAATGCCATCAGCACGTTCGCAGCGACGTAAACAGACGAGTAAGTACCCACAACCACACCGACGATCAACGCCAGGGAGAAGTTGTGGATCAGCTCACCACCAAAGAACTGCAGTGCCCAAAGCACTAACAAGGTGGTGAAAGAGGTCATAAAGGTACGACCCAGGGTCTGACTGATGGAGATGTTAATAATCTCCTCCGACTCTGCTTTGCGCACTTTACGGAAATTCTCTCGGATACGGTCAGATACCACGATAGTATCGTTCAACGAGTAACCGATCACCGCCAGCACCGCCGCCAACACGGTCAGATCGAAGTCCAGCCCCATCAGAGCAAAGAAGCCCAGCACAATAATGACGTCGTGGCCCAATGCCGCTACCGCGCCAACCGAGAACTTGTACTGGAAGCGCAAAGCCACATACATCATCACCAGTGCCAGCGCTACCAACATACCCAGGCCGCCGTCGTCGCGCAGCTCGGCACCCACTTGCGGGCCGACCAGTTCGACCCTGCGCAGGGTGACGGTGCCCTCACTACCGGCACGCAGAACCTCTACCACCTTGTCACCAATAGGTGTTGTGGCCTCCTGATCGGTGGCGCTAATGCGAGTTTCTTCTTCGGCTACCTCTGGGGGCAACTTGATCATCAGCTCGTTATCGGAGCCGTAGTTAACAACCGTGGCGCCCTCAAAGCCGGCATCTTCCAACTGAGTGCGCACGTCGTTAATAAACGGAGTAACCTCGTAACCCACTTCTACCTGGGTACCGCCGGTAAAGTCCAGACCGAACTTCAGGCCCTTGGCCGCCAGTATCCCGATCGAAGCCAGCACCAGTACAACGGATAGTACGGTGGCAAACTTGCGCCAGCGCATAAAGTCGTACACGCGCTTGCCCATGTACTCGGTAATCTTTCCGCTTTCCACTTTGGTCTCACTCATGGCCAGCCTCCTTAAATCCAGAGTTTCTGTACACGGCGACCGCCGTAGAACAAGTTGATGATTGCGCGTGTGCCCATGATGGCACTAAACATAGAGGTGAGAATACCGATAGACAGGGTCACCGCGAAGCCCTGTACCGGGCCGGAGCCGATAGCGTAGAGGATCACCGCCACAATCAGGGTAGTGATATTCGCATCCACAATGGTGCTGTAAGCGTTATCGAAACCGGCACTAATCGCCGTTTGGGGAGGCATCCCATTCCTGAGCTCCTCCCGTATTCGCGAGAAGATCAGTACGTTGGCATCCACCGCCATACCCACGGTCAATACGATACCGGCGATACCGGGTAGCGTCAGGGTGGCACCGAGAATCGACATCACCGCCACCAGCAGAATCATATTGACCGCCAGGGCGATATTGGCGGCGAGACCAAATACCCGGTAGGAGATCAGCATACAAATAATGACTGCGAGCAGACCGATCTGTACCGATTGCACACCCACCTTGATGTTATCCGCACCCAAGGACGGGCCGATCACACGCTCTTCCACAAAGTACATGGGAGCCGCCAGCGCACCGGCGCGCAGCAGCAGGGCCAGTTCCTGGGCTTCTGCCGGGCTGTCCAGTCCGGTTACACGGAACTGTTTGCCCAGGGCGCTCTGCACGGTGGCCAGGCTGATAATCTTTTTATCTTCGGTTCTAACCTGCTCGACAATCTCATTGCCCTCCGCATCCGTTTTGGTCTGCGGGGTAAAACGGGTCTCGATAAACAGGGTGCCCATTCGGCGGCCGACATTCTTCCAAGTGGCACGATGCATCAGCTCACCACCACGGGAATCCAGGGTGATATTCACCTGGGGAAGACCGCTCTCATCGTAGCCGACACGCGCATTGGTTACGCTGTCACCCTTGATGATGATCTTGCGCTCCAGCCAGGCGCCGCCGTACATCTGCTGTTGGCGCTCGCTGCGGTACTCGAAGTACTCCTTGTTGGTGACCAGCTCATCGGGGCGGGCCTCCATACGGTATTCCAGGTTGGCGGTCTTACCGATAATCCGCTTGGCTTCGGCAGTGTCTTGAACACCGGGCAGCTCCACCACAATACGGTTGCGCCCCTGGCGCTGTACGATCGGCTCGGCCACACCCAGCTCATTCACCCGGTTGCGCAGGGTGGTGAGGTTCTGGGAAACCGCGTAATCCTCAAGTTGCTTGATCTCTTGCTCAGACAAGGTGGCCCGGATTTCCAGGTTCTCGCCACTGCCGGTCTCGCGCAGTTGCAACTGCGGGAATTCCTTGCGCATGGTGGAAAGGGCCAGGCTGCGCAGCTCCTCGTTGCGGAAGCGCGCCACAATCTCGCGATCGTCGATCAGGTTAACGCTACGGTAACGGGCCTTGGCCGCGCGCAGTTTGGTTTTCACATCCTGCACATAGCCTTCCATATTGGTTTTTACGATGGTGTTGGTATCCACCTCCATCAGGAAGTGCACACCACCAGCCAGGTCGAGACCCAGCTTCATCGGGCTGGCGCCGATATCACTGAGCCACTGGGGGGTAGTCGATGCCAGGTTTAGAGCAACCACGTAATCGCTGTGCCCCAGAGCCTCCTGAATCGCGCGCTTGGCAGGTAGCTGCTGGTCGATGGATTCGAGGCGAATCAAAATCGCCTTGTCACCCACCTCACCACCGAAGTGGGGAATACCCGACTCATCCAGGGCTTTGCGTGCCTTGGTGAGGACGTTCTCGTCCATCTCCATGGCACTGGACTGCCCGGAAATCTGCACCGCAGGGTCCGGCTTGTAGAGGTTGGGCGCGGCGTAGATCAGGCCGAAGGCCACAACCGCGAGAATCAGAAAGTACTTCCAGATCGGGTAGCGATTCATGCTGTTCTCATTGTTCTAGTGTGACCCCGAGGGCCGGTAAATCTTGGCAATCTGCCTGGATATGTGGGCGCAGTACACAAATTGCAAGGTGCACAGCCGCCGACAAAAGTGGGAGCGATTATACGGGGATCGAATGAACGGACAAATGACAGGGGCACAATCGTGCGATCGACTGTGCCCCAGATAGGATAAAAGTGCGACAGGGTTAGGCCTGCAGTGGCGGAACCTCGCGGCCCAGGCCGCGGTAGAACTCCGCGACATACGCCTCCAGCTCATTGGCGGCAATGGCGTCGCGCAGCTTTTGCATCAGACGCTGGTAGTGGCGCAAATTGTGAATCGTATTCAGCTGCGCACCGAGAATTTCACCACAGCGATCCAGGTGATGCAGGTATGCGCGGGAGAAATTCTCACAGGTGTAGCAATCGCACTCTTCCTCCAAGGGGCCCGTATCGTGGCGGTGCTTGGCGTTGCGGATTTTCACTACGCCTTCAAAGGTAAACAGATGGCCGTTGCGCGCATTGCGCGTGGGCATGACGCAGTCGAACATATCCACACCACGGCGAACCGCCTCGACAATATCCTCCGGCTTGCCCACGCCCATCAGGTAGCGCGGTTTATCTTCCGGCATCTTGTGCGCCAGGTGATCCAGTACCTTGATCATCTCTTCTTTCGGCTCACCCACAGACAAGCCGCCAATGGCATAGCCATCAAATCCAATCTCAGTCAGGCCGCGCAGGGACACATCGCGCAACTCCGGGTACATACCACCCTGCACAATACCGAACAGCGCCGATGGGCTATCGCCGTGAGCCTTCTTGGAGCGCTCCGCCCAACGCAGGGACAACTCCATAGATTTGCGCGCTTCATCGGTGGTGGCCGGATAAGGCGTGCACTCATCGAAGATCATGACGATATCGGAACCCAGGTCCCGCTGAACGCGCATGGATTCTTCCGGATCCAGGAATACCGGACTGCCATCGATCGGCGAGCGGAAAGAAACCCCCTCTTCGGTAATCTTGCGCAGCTCACCCAGGCTAAACACCTGGAAACCGCCGGAGTCGGTGAGGATCGGGCCGGACCACTGGGTAAAATCGTGCAGATCGCCGTGGGCTTTAACCACTTCCGTACCCGGGCGCAGCATCAGGTGGAAGGTGTTTCCCAGAATAATCTGTGCACCGATCCCTTCGATATCCCTCGGCAACATGCCTTTCACGGTGCCATAAGTGCCCACCGGCATAAACGCCGGGGTTTCCACCACACCGCGAGGGAAACGCAAGCGACCGCGACGGGCCTTGCCATCAGTGGTATCCACTTCAAACTGCATAAAACATTCGCGGCTCACTGGGTATCTCCTTTCGCTGGTGCGACTTCTTCTTTTTTGGCATTGGGATCGCGGGTAATAAACATGGCATCGCCGTAACTAAAGAAGCGGTAACGCTCCTCAACTGCGGCCTTATAGGCGGCCATCGTATGCTGGTACCCGGCAAAGGCGCTCACCAGCATCAATAAGGTGGATTCCGGTAGATGGAAGTTGGTGACCAACTTATCCACAACCTGGAATTCATAACCGGGATAAATAAAGATATCTGTCTCTCCCACGGTGGCCTGTAACTGGCCACTGCGCGCCGCACTTTCCAGCGCGCGCACGCTGGTGGTACCCACCGCAATCACGCTGCCATTGCGCGCGCGGCAAGCGGTTACCGCATCCACCACTTCCTGGGAGACATCCAGCACTTCGCTGTGCATCTGGTGCTCGTAAATATTGTCCACGCGCACCGGCTGGAAAGTACCCGCACCCACATGCAGGGTAACGAAGACAACCTCGACACCTTTATCCCGCAGCGCACCGATCATTTCATCATCAAAGTGCAGCCCCGCAGTAGGCGCGGCCACTGCACCGGCATTGCGGCCGTATACGGTTTGGTAGCGCTCCCGATCGCTGGCATCGTCTTCACGGTCAATATAGGGAGGCAGCGGCATATGGCCGAGGCGATCCAGAATCGCCAGCACACCCTCTTCTTTGGGGAAGGACAATTCAAACAGTGCATCCTTGCGGCCGGTCACCTCTATACGGGTGCCGTCTTCAAGGACGATGGCAGAACCGGGCTTGGGCGACTTACTGGAGCGCACATGGGCCCAGATATCCGTCTCGTTGAGCACCCGCTCCACCAGGATTTCCAACTTACCGCCGGTCTCCTTCTGCGCGAACAAACGCGCCGGGATCACCCGGGTATCGTTAAAGACCATCAGGTCACCAGCTTGGACCTGATCGAGAATATCTGGGAACTGCCGATGTGCAATGGCCCCACTGGGCCCATCCAGACACAAAAGACGGCTGCCACGGCGCTCTTCAGTAGGCGCGCGGGCGATCAGCTCATCGGGCAGATGAAAGTCAAAGTCCTGACGCTGCATGGAATCCTGGAAATCTAGAAACTATGGAGAGGTCGCGAAGGTTATAGGAAATTTTAGGAGCTGTTAACTGGGACGACAGAAAATGCGCTAAGTTATTGAAATCACTGGTTGACCCAGACCAAAGCATTGCTATAATCACGCCCTCTTCGCACCGACCCCAAGGTCGAGCAGCGAAAGTGCCAGAGTGGTGAAATTGGTAGACACAGGGGATTCAAAATCCCCCGCCCTTAAAAGCGTGCCGGTTCGAGTCCGGCCTCTGGTACCATATCTCAAACCCGCGTCAGCGCTAGCTTTCGCGGGTTTTTCATTTCTGCGTAGGCAACTTTGTAAAAGACTGTTTTGTTGGTTTTAACGCCAAAGTGTCAACAAAGAGTCAACGCAAAATCACGTTAACACTTTGCACCCCCCTAGCCTTTCAGCTGTGCAATACCCTTTCACCTCTCTTCGTAACTCTTCAAAGTGTGAAATCCAATTCTTACCCAAACCCCGCACCAGCTCAGGCCCTAGCCTCATGTGCCATTTCATCAACTCAAAGAGCGCCCAAAATTGGCAGGCGTGGGGAGGAGTGCCCAGCAACCCTTTTGCCGAGCAAATAATGCTCTATATAATTTGAGTAGCGGAAACTGCAGCAGTTTTTAAGTACTTTTTATGGTGCGAACAATTAATTGGCACTAACGTGCATCACAACAAAGCAATGGAAACAAATGAAAAGTTATGTTCCATTTGCCCCCTGTTTAAGCTCTAAACTTGCTTGTAATCAGTCCTTTTATAGGCATTCAAAAGCGGTTGAATCCATCTAATAAATAAGGTACGAACCCCCTAACCTTTAAGGGGTTCACAAAATGACAAATAACAGAGAAAATGTAGGGATACAAAAAAGCTACGTCGATCTACTTGTTTAGTCATGCGTCAATAGAAAGTAAAGCTAAATTTGCTCTAGATTTAATGCAAAATGAAATATTAAATTTCTTTAAAAGTTGGCTCCAGGGTTTTCAGGTCATTAAAATCACCAGCATAAGGAATTAAGGTGAAGGTTAATTATTTTGGTTACTGCATAAAAAACAATGAAACAGGCAAGAAGGTACTGTTTGATATAAGGCCTTTCTTGAAAGCATATTACAAGAATGCCAACACATCATTTAAAAACAGCTTTAGGCACCATGATGAACATATTTACTTGATTCATCATATTGGTGATACTTTTTTCTTCTTAGCCACTAGAAGCAATGAACTAATTAAAAAGGTAAATACCAATAACATCTCCGTAGGTGAGATAACATCATTATTGGAGCAAGATGAACATATAGGGTTCACTTCTTACCTACACATAAAAGAAGATCACTTTGGATTTGCCTCAACCTATTTGGCCCCTAAAGCAGATATTTTCATACATTATGTAAATGAATTATTGGTGGCTCTTGGAATTACAAACTGGACCTTCTTACCTCAAGCCTTGTTATACCAAGCCACTAGAGAAGAAGCATTATCCCTACAGCATATTGGCCGAACAACAATTGAGCTAACTAGGGACAATTCTTTTACGCAGGACTTACTTGCCTTAGTATCTGCAGATACTAATGACACGACTGAGCTTGAAGGCATCGAAATTATAATCAAACCTAAGAGCAGAAAAAATATTAAACCTACTGTAAATAAATTTTTATCATCAATTCCTGACTCGGGAATTGAGAAAATGATAATGAAAGCCAAAGATGAAACTGCCTCGAATATGAGAGATTTATATCTTGTAGGCCGCGGTGCAATTTGTGATAAAGTAGACAAATCAAATGAAATTAAAATACCGACTCTTTTAGAAACTAAAATGACGGGAAATGAGTTCTTAAAAACCAAACTAGTGGAGTATAGGGAAAATGGAGAGTTCGAGGAAAATATCCCTGAAATTATTTCTAGCTATACTAACCCTGACACCTGGGCCACTTTTCTATGCAATATATCTGAGAATGGTGAAATGGTTTCCTAACTTACATCTAAACCTGATAGATGAGAAACAAACTGTTGCAGTAATAATTGCAACTTTTGCATTTACAATGCTAGGCTTCTTGGCTGCAGTAATAACTATTATGTTTTCTTTTGCAGGTACGCGCACACTCAAGAAATATAAACACAAGGGATATCTTGATGTGTTCTTCTTTATTTATTTATTTGCAATATTTAGTCTTGTTATTACTTTCTTTCTAGGCATTATTATATTATCAAGCACTAATGCCTCATGGGCATTAAGATGTGGCCTCATGTCTACTGTAAATAATTTCGCACAAATAGCTCTATTAACAATAATAATTGTCAACATCAGTAATAAATCAATGAATCAATGAATCATGTTTGGAAAATAATGGTAAGAAGCTTCCGAATCCATCAATATGCAAATTACAATCATCCATTGACTGTAATTTGAATATTATCTAACCCTTCCTACCTGAACAAAACAACTTCAAAATTAAGCGAATTTTTCTAACTCTTTATTAATCACAATCTCTTACCGTAAATCCTGCCGACTATTAGAAAGAAGGAGGATCATAGGCATGCCAGCTTTAGATAGCTCCATAATCATCAGTATAGGCATTTACTCTCCACCAAAACCCCACCCCTCCCAATCGAGTATTCAGTGAACTTCCCCGTCACAATATCCAGAATTTGCAGCCAGGAATAAAACAGCGCTTTCTTAGATTTAGCAATTTTTGGTGCCAGCTCTTTTGCCGCCTCTTGAGTTGGCGCAGAGTCTCTAAAGCTATTTGCTCCGCCATTCATCAAGTGAACGCGTTCTGCGAAAATGACATACCTGTTTACTCTATTATTCATAACTTCTCTCCTTTTAAGTGTATAACCCGCTTAGGCCCGAACCGCGCTAAGCTGAGATTTCAAACTATCCACACTGCTCTTGTGCCCATTAATTGCCGCATCCTGATCCGGTTTTTTTCCATTACTGGGGTGCGTGTGTGTAGCGATGGTGGCTGCCAGGGCCGATACGACGCCGATTAAATCCTCTAGCACTTTAAGCACATTTAAAGATTCACAGCCTAACCAAACCTTGCCGCCATCTTTTACTTTGATAGCTTGGCGGACCTTGGCCACTGATTCGCGAATATTTCCGATCTGTTCTTTTAAGTCGCGCCCCACGGAAATATTAATATCACTGCCGCTTGTAATATTTAGATTGTCTAGGGCTGACAAGTTCAGGCCACCAGCAGATAAGAAACGTAAAGCTCCAAGAACTTCAATTATTTTTACGCCGGCCACTTCTTCCACCGAATGTTCCCGCACTTGTCGGTGTTCGCTGTCACAGTTTGTCTTTATTTCCGCGGCCTCTGTAATCCTGCGTAATGATTTCTCACGTATATCCCCGTGGGTTTCCCGGCTCCAGTCTGTGCTGTCATCCACTTTTAGTCACACTGAGTCGCATTGCTGCCACATTAAACTCCACGGTCGAGTACTAGGTGCCCTACCCCGTGCGATAACACCGTACGAACAAATGGCTCATCAGCCATTGCCTGCATAGTGCAGCGATAGCGGTACAAAAAACAGGCAAGCAATCAAATGAAAAACCTCTACCATCTCGTAATTTATATCGAAATAGGACGGATAAATAACTAGCCAAGCTACCAACATTTATGTTTACATCACGTTGTGTGATCTGCATTTACAATTCAAACAAATCATCTTGTCGATAATAAAAAAGCATACTTAATTTAGATTCTTAGTTTAAGTCAACTTTTACATCTACAGGCTCAATATATGAATAGTGAGAATACAATTACTTCCGGTGGTTGCTTGTGTGGAGCTGTGCGGTACGAGGTTAAAGGGCCACTACGCAACGTAGTTAACTGTCATTGTAGTATGTGTCAAAAGTTGCATGGAAGTTTCGGCCCTCACACAAAGGCTCGCAAGGTCAATATTAAGATAACAAAAGATAACGGGCTGGCGTGGTATAAAACATCAGAAGTAGCCCGCAGAGGCTTCTGTCAGCAATGTGGCTCAAGCCTCTTCTGGGAGCCATTTAACCTCGATGCCACTGGAATTATTGCAGGATCACTCGATGGCCCAACCGGGTTGAAAACAATGGGGCATATTTTCACCGGAGAAAAATCTGATTTTTACGAAATTGATGACGAACATCCTCAATTCAAGGGGTCATCAAATGGGCAGCTTGTCAATGACTACAAATAAATCATTATTTTTTTGACTGAGAGAAAACCACAGGTCTAAACGAAGAAAAGAAACATAAAATTAATATTTCGGTCATAGGCTCAACCCCTATCTGACCGAAAATAATCAATTTAAATAGCAAGTGAGCTGTCACCTAAGTGAAAATATCGACTTTAGTGACAGCTAAAATTAAAATTGGAACAGTGCAAAACAACATAGCTAATAGCCTTTTGGCAGTAAAACAACCTCTCAGGAAAGGGGGTTTCCTGGCCACTCTCGCAACGGTTAAGGCTCCCTTCTATGATGCCCTCTTCACTTTTATCGAACTTGACTGAAACCAGAGGGTGTCATTAATTAGCTATTCAGTTTTTACTATCCGGACACTCTCTTTCCTCCAACACCCCACCGGTCTTGATTGAATACTCGGTATAGTTACCAGTCATAATATCGAGAATTTGCAGCCAAGAATAAAACACCGCTTTTTCAGACTTAGCAATTTCTTCTGCCAGATCCATGGCGGCTTCTTCTGTGGGTGCAGAATCCCTAAAACTTTTTGCACCGCCATTCATCAAATGAATTCGTTCGGCAAAAATTGCGAATCGATTGATCTTTCTTCCCATGATCTATCTCCTTTTCGATAAAACTGCTTAAGCCCTTACATCCTTATGCAGGGGCTGCCAGCCAATCCATACTGCGCTCGACCTCCCGCATCTGCGTCAATGTCAGATCCAACTCCTTGCGCAGATTTACACCTACAGATACTGAAAAGCTGCGCACGTACTTCGTATAATTCAGCATACAGATAGCATACATTGCTCGGTTGTCATAATCCGAACGATACCGGCAAATCCGGACAGGCTCTCCGTCGAAAATGATGCTTCTGGTTCCCATGACTACCCTTATCAAACCGCTGTACATGCATACAGTATAAAATATGGTGATCCCCCTCTGTCAACCCACAATGAACTCAACACCCTTAATGAGCCCTGAATAGGCTGAAAATCAATCTGTTATTACAAAGTGGGGTCTTGAAGATTTTTGAGGTCTAAATGAGTTACGGAATATACTGGGATCTGTCAAAACGACGAAAAACCGCTAAATAACATTACTAAAAATTGGTCGTTCAGAAAGGCAGCCCTGCACCAATTGCAAGTAGTCAAGGGAGACTGAACTCCATTCAACGCTACTCTACTTATTAAGAGAAACAGATTTTCTGAAATACAACCTGAATAACCGATTTAAGCGCTCACTAGCTTATCTTGGTTTATATCGTTGAGTAGATAGCGCTAACTTGGTCGATCAGCACAATTATTCACTAATGGTAGAAGGCATTCCAATCGTTCAGTTTGCTCAGCATTGAATTTATATACCATCACTTTGCCAATACATGCTGTCATTTTTAATATCCTGTTTTTATAATCCAGAACATTCAAAATTTAGTATTGGCTAACAATTGTCACTTGAAATTGAAAGGCTAGCAACATAAAGTACTCACTTAAGTAATAACACTTAATATCGCTATTTTTAGTATCAGGCTTTTAACATCATTGGATTATCAAATGGAAAAGGTTGCCATTCTTGTTGACGTGCAGAATGTTTATTACACATGCAGGCAAATCCATAAACGAAACTTTGATTACAATAAGTTTTGGTCTGAAGCAACTAATGGAAGGAAAGTCGTAAAAGCCGTTGCCTACGCCATCGACCGTGGCGATAGAAAACAGTATCAATTTCAAAATATCTTAAGATCTATCGGTTTTGAAGTGAAGTTAAAACCCTTCACTCAACGGTCCGATGGTTCCGCCAAAGGTGATTGGGATGTGGGGATAACGATAGATGCAATGGAATATTCAAGCTTAGTAGACACTATAGTTTTAGTTTCAGGTGATGGTGACTTTGATATTCTTGTGCATAAGCTCAGATTAGGTAGAGACAAAAAAGTTGAAGTATATGGCGTACCAGAGTTGACAGCTGCCACATTATTCAACGCGGCAAGTAAATTTATTCCAATTGATAACAAGCTTTTACTTTAACAACTATCTATCTAAGTATACGGCTCTTTTATAGGCTAATATGCAACTACAAGACCCCAGTATAAGTTCCATAGCCAAACATCAAAAAATGAGCCTGGTGCTAATTTGAAAATTTCATACGGGAAGTATGATCCCCGATACACTTGACTCTCTGTGACTACAATTCAATTAAACAAATAAAAACTTCGAAAATTATACGGCTAGCTAATGCGAAGAATCAAACTTTTGAAGTTTTATTATGATGAATGGAAAGGATTTGCTTTAATAACTCTCTTTTTTTTATTAGTTCTGCTCCACGTAATCAACCTAGCGAGTAATACTGAAAAGGTAATAGAACAGAACGGCAGAATTACATCAAAATATCACCATGGTTTTTCTGGTGCAGGTAGAAAGGGGACGCTAGAGTATTCATATAATGTAGAGCTGAATAATAGGAGTGTGATTCAGGTAGTTAGTGATTTGAATCTAAGCATAGGTGATACTGTTTGTGTCGCAAGTATAACCTATAAAAACAGCTTGAGAGTTGCCCAGTATGTAATAGAGACTAAAGGAGTGTGCCGTCAATAACGAGTTACAGAAATAGAACAGGAATATATCTCCGTACTGACATAATCATATCTATACGATTACTTGAACGATCAATAGAAGTATGATGTCACAAACCTTGTAAAGATTATTCAGACTATATCAATGGGAAAGATATAAGCTTAAGTGAAAACAGTCAGAAACTTTTAAAGGCTTAGTATGGATTGTTGACTTATTTCGTAATGACGCACTCATAACTCTTATAAAAAAGCCTGAATAAATACAGTATTTTACTCTAAAAACGAAAAAAAACCGAAAGATTAGCTTTTGCACGTTCGTAAAGATTAACGAGATAAATCCCGAATTGGAGAAACACTACCTTCGAATAAAACATGTCGGCGTCGAAATGTTTTGCCCTTGAGATACTCCGGTTTACTGATCCTGTCCATTCGAAAATGACGGAAGTCTTTGCGTGCGGGATCCCAAGCTACCAAATACCATAGAGGTGGTAAAATCAGCATCGCCTGTGGCTCAACAACCCTACTGGTTACAGATCCCTTTGCATCACAGTATTGGAAGCTTAGTTGTAACCGCTGGAGAAAAGCTGTCTCGAAAGTGGGGAGCAGCGCGGGCTCCATTTCCTGAATATTTGATACGTCTACGTGTGGTGAAAGCTTACCGATATATAAGCAGTCTAAAAATCGGCGTAAATCACGTACTTTGTCCGGTGGCAAAGCCTTCTCTATTTTGGCAAGCCCAGTATCTGCAAGCCCCGAAAAAGGTAAATTCCCGGCCGCACGCATTGATGCAACGCTGATAAGGAGTGCAAAAACCTCGGCAACCGAGAGGCGCGCTGTGGTTTGGACCGATTGCGGGTCTAATTGCAGGCCGCCCCCAGGACCAGGGTCAGAATGGATAACAAAGCCCTCATCGCGCAGTGCGCCAATATCACGCAACACTGTACGCCTGGATACACCGACCTCTTTTGCTAAGTCAGCAATCGTAGAAGTACCATTTCGGCGAAGGCTGCGCACGATGGCGTCTTGTCGAAGGCGAACACTCATTTTGTAAGGATATTATTAAATGGTGACATTATTTGGCACTATTTGATTTTAGCCTATGTCTGTTCTTTTCAGCAAAGGAGTTCTGAAATTGCAACGCACATCCGTAGCCCCAAGTCGAAGAAAAGGGGCTGTCCGGCAAATAAGGCATTGTTGAGCCTCAAAAAAGGAGAAATACATTGTTTAATCTAACCGAATTCCCCAAGCCCACTCTTATTCCAGTCAACGGTGTTGAGTTAGAAGTCTTTGAAGCAGGTCAACAGAATACGGGAAAACCTATTGTGCTTTGTCACGGCTGGCCAGAGCATGCCTATTCTTGGCGCCACCAGCTGCCTGTACTTGCCGCAGCCGGCTACCATGTTATCGTTCCAAACCAGCGTGGTTATGGCAATTCATCCCGTCCTGCCGATATAACTGACTATGGCATTGAAAACTTGTCGGGTGACCTCGTCGCACTTCTTGATCACTACGGATACAAAGATGCCACCTTTGTCGGCCATGATTGGGGCGCAATGGTAGTTTGGGGGCTTGCGCTATTACATCCAAACCGGGTCAACAAAGTTATAAATATGGCCCTACCCTACCAGGCTCGCACAGAAAAGCCTTGGGTCGAGTTTATGGAGGAATTCCTAGGAAGCGACTATTACATCGTTCACTTTAACCGACAGCCAGGCATCGCGGACACTGTGTTAGATGCAAATACTTCACAATTCCTTCGCAATATATTCCGCAAGAACGTACCTCCAGCACCACCAGAGCCTGGAATGATGATGATCGATCTCGCCAAAGCAGAGGCGCCACTTGGCGAGCCCTTAATGAGTGATAGCGAACTGGCTGTTTTTGTTTCCGCATTTGAGAAAACAGGGTTCATGAGCAGTATTAATTGGTATAGAAACCTTGACCGAAATTGGCAGATCTTGGCAGATGTAGAGCCAACCATCCAAAAGCCAGCACTTATGATTTACGGCGATCGAGACTTGATCCCTAAGGCTCCAAACTTAAAAGAGTTCGTTCCCAATGTTGATATAGTCAGTCTCAACTGCGGCCATTGGATTCAACAGGAAAAACCGGAAGAGACAAATCAGATCATTCTAAAGTGGTTAGAAAAACAGGATACCACTTAGCGTAAAAGGCTATTCGATATAAAAAGTATTTAATTAAAGCATTTGAGTAATTTACGGGTACACTAAAACCCACTATTTCTCGTTACTCAGATACTTTTCTCGTACTTGATTAATCATGCCACCAGCCTCTAGCACTTCGATTTCATCTGCTGACAAGTCACTGCGCAGATTAATACTCTCGCCGGATGACTTAATCAAAAGCTTTACAGAATTGTTTGATTTCAGTTGTGCTATTGGCTTGTCAATCTCAAGGATTGAATCCTGCTCCAGTCGATCGTAATCATCAAAGCTCTCAAAAAGTAGTGGCAGAACACCAAAGTTAATGAGATTACGGCGATGGATACGAGCCATGCTTTTTGCAATTATGCACCTTACCCCAAGAAATCGTGATGATACCGCTGCATGTTCACGGCTGGAGCCTTGCCCATAATTTTCACCACCAACAACAAAACAGTCACCATTCAATTTTATCGCCCGCTGGTAAAAGTTTTCATCAATACGGGAAAATGTATAGCGACTAATGGCGGGGATATTTGAACGTAAAGGTAAAATCTCCGCTCCAGCAGGCAGTATTTCATCTGTCGAAACGTTGTCACCCGCTTTCAGTAATAGCGGACCCGTTAAGGTATTTGGAAGCTTTTCAAAGTTTGGCAACGGTTTGATATTCGGACCTTTAATCAGCTCAACGGCTACGGGGATTTCTTGTGGTGGCTGAAGTAAAGGTCTTATATCTGGCAGATATTCCGGCTCACTAAAGCTGGGATAGTCCATGTCCAGATCACGAGGATCGGTGATCACGCCCTTCAGCGCACTAGCAGTGGCGGTTTCAGGGCTGCATAAATAGACTTGGTCATCTGCTGTGCCGGATCGACCGGGAAAATTACGTGGCACAGTACGTAGGCTGATACGGCCAGTGGCCGGAGCCTGCCCCATACCGATACAACCGCCACAACCTGTTTGGTGCAAGCGCGCACCCACTTCAAGTAGTTTTGTGAGATCGCCACTCCGGCTAAGCTCCTCGAGCAATTGGCGCGAGGTTGGGTTGATATCAAAAGAGACATCATCGGCTAATCGACGACCTGCGACGATACGCGCTGGTATGGCGAAATCCCTCAGCCCAGGGTTAGCAGAAGAGCCAATATAGCTCTGGTAAATAGGGCGACCAGCCACTTCACGTACGGTTACCACTTTGTCTGGACTGGATGGGCAGGCGATCAGCGGCTCAAGATCAGATAAATTAATGGTATCTTCTTCGTCATAGCTCGCACCCTCGTCGGCTTTCATTTCTACATAATCGCTTTCCCGATGCTGTTGTTTGAGGAAGGCCTTCACAGCGTCATCGGCAGGAAAGACACTGGCCGTGGTACCCATCTCCTGCCCCATATTGGCGATTACATGGCGGTCCATAGCAGTAAGATTGGTGAGGCCTGGGCCGTGGTACTCGACAATCTTATTCACACACCCCTTGACCGTTTGCCGACGCAACATTTCCAGGATGATGTCCTTGGCACTGACCCAGGGAGGCAGTTCACCCTCAAGCTTTACGCCGAGCACTTTCGGCATTTTCAGCGCGAAGGGAACGCCAGCTATAGCCATGGCCACCTGTAGACCACCAGCACCAATGGCCAGCATACCCATAGAGCCGGCTGCACAGGTATGGCTATCGGCGCCAAGTAGCGTCTTTCCGGGAACATCAAAGCAAGCCATATGTACCGGGTGGCTTACACCGTTTCCAGGACGTGAAAACCAAAGTCCAAACTTGCGACAGGCGCTTTGCAGGAACAAGTGATCATCCGCATTTTTGAAGTCCGTCTGTAGAAGATTGTGGTCTACATACTGTGCGGAAAGCTCAGTTTTGATTTGTGATAAACCAAGCGCCTCTAGCTCTAACATCACCAGAGTGCCAGTACCATCCTGAGCCAGCGTCTGGTCAATCTTTATCTCTATTGGGCTACCGGGTTCCAATGAACCGCTCACGAGATGACTCTTAATCAGTTTCTGTGCGAGGTTCATAGCCATAGTGGGTACCCTTGAGCAAATTTCCTTAATCTGAGAAGCTCCACTTTCGGCGCCTCTTGAACCTGATTCATTGTAGTCCGGGTCAAGATAGTTACTATGTGTGTCTAAGTGCCCTTCTGTATTGGCATGATTAATTAAGCGCCGGGCCGACAACCTAAGATCCTAGACAATTCGAAAACACGCTAGCCTCAATATGCCATTAAAAATGGCCTTCTCTTTTTCCTTTTGACAAACCAGTGATCAAACCCAACAAAACTCACGCCCAGTGCTTATGTGAATTTTCTTTAAAATTAACTTATTCATTTTATGAATACGGCCGTACTGCTCAACATGTATTTTTTAATACCAGAAACTTATTTTTACATCCATTAATCACCGCTCACATTTAAGGCATAAACCATTTAGCCTAGTGCTATCTTTCTACAATTGCACTCAATGAATGAATCCAGGGAGAGTTAACAGTGGCAATCCGAATCCTATCTATTGATGGAGGGGGAATAAGAGGCATACTGCCCGGTGAAATATTGGTCTCTCTTGAACATAAGCTAAAAGTGCAATCAGGCAACCCCGACGCCAGAATAGGAGATTTTTTTGACCTCATTGCAGGAACAAGCACTGGCGCCGTATTAGGCGCGGCCTATATTTTCCCTAATGAAGAGGGAAGGCCAAAATTTTCAGCCCAGGAAGCCGTTAATATTTATTTTAAAGAAGGAGACAAGGTATTTAATGGTGGAATCTGGCCTTACCTGGATAAGCTGAGACTACTCAAGGAAGAAAAATACTCTACACATGAACTAGAAAAGATATTGAAGAAATATTTTGGAAAAACAAAGCTTAGTGAACTATTAAAACCCACCTGTTTTATTTCCTATGACATTAAAAAGCGCGAGCAAGTTATCTTTAGGCAACACTGCGCATTAGTGAGAAATGAAGACTTTCTAGTTAGAGATTTACTACGAGGCAGCACCGCCGCACCAACCTACTTTGAACCCGCACGTATTTACTCACTATCGCCAATTAACAAAAAATATATCCTGGTAGACGGTGGTATGGTTGCCAGTGACCCCGCTTTATGTGCTTACTCAGAAGCCATTAAGTTTAGCGGTGTGAGTGGGATCAAGGATATGATTATTGTGTCTCTTGGTACTGGTAAGCAGCTAACAAGTTACAAATACAAAGAAACGAAAAATTGGGGTATTTTCAACTGGGCAAGGCCAGCTATAGATATTGCATTAAGTGGCGGAGCTCAAATGACCCATTATTACCTGAAACAAATTTCATCAACCGTAGAAAACACAAAGTACTACCGAATTCAGCCAGATCTCTATGATGCGAATTCTGCATTAGATGATGCATCTCCCAAAAATTTGAAAAAACTGAAGAAGTCTGGTGAAAGAAATGCAAAGTACTATGATAAGTTATTAGATGACATTGCTCGGACACTGACAAATACACAAGATAACCATCAATATGTGCAAAGATACTGATACCTATCAACATCAAATTAGCTATATTAACAATTAATCATTCAAGCATCTCGTCAAACAGATACCACACATTAAAAACTTTCTATAGAGTTTACCAATACTCAAACCATATCTGTTCTTGAGCTTTCATACGGTATTTTTAATTGAAATAACACCAGAAACAATCGGTAGCAACACTAAGCTTGTTAAACTCATATGATCCTTTGTTCAGGCCTCACATAAAACAATGTTTATTAACTTTTCTACTCGATCTCCGGTATTACTCTCTCCATATTCAATATGCCTTTCACAGCATAGAACCCTAAAGCCAGCTTCAATTAATTGAGTCCGAATATCGCTTTCATCAAAAAGCTGAAACCCAAACGATGTAAATGACAAATTCTGCATAAAGGACTTATCACCAAAAGCTAAGCAAAACTTTCCTTCAGGCACCAATACTCTGCGTATTTCAGACAAATGCGTTTTAATAGATTCCCAAAAGTAGATGGTGTGGACAGTAATCACCTTCTCGAATTGACTGTCAGCAAACGGTAACCTCTCCGAGGTTCCAACCTTAAAGTCCATCTGTCCCGATTCAATGTGTTTAGAGTTGAGAGTTTTCGCGCTCGCTACCATTTCACTAGACCAATCAATTCCGGTATAGCGAATGCTGGAACCTTTTCGAAGTACATCGACTGCAAATTTACCATTGCCAGGCCCAATCTCAAGAATATGGTCATGATCCACCACACAAAGTAATTCTAGTGCGGCCAGGTTCGTTGCTTTATTGGCCTTATTCATCTGCAGTGCAGTATCTGAAGCTAAGGCGCCAGATGGCTTCCTTAGTTGTTCGGCGACTAGTTGAGGATCTTTAGACATTGTATCTCCATTTAGTATTTATCATAAAATGTATATTAATATCCAAAATATATTATTTATGATACTTACAAATTGACATTCATTCAGAGATTAAAAATAGTCCTCTCGAGGTGGTTTTGCCTTAGTGTTTAGCCGCCACAAAGAATTTACTATCTTTTATTGCTTAGCTTATAAAGCTCATCATTAAATTTATCTAAATACACCAAAAACAACCAAATACTTTTATGGAAAGCCCTAGAGTTCAAAATAGATCACCCTAAGCAATTTCAATATATAACGTTAAGCGAGTTCATCAGGAAGTTTTAAATGTCGAATAAAAATTAAGACTAAAGGTATTCCACCTGCATGCGCCATAGCGCAGCAAAAGTACGTACATATACAACTATGTAGCGGTGGGTAGATAGTAGCTAATGCTCACCCGGATTCTCAAAAACCAGCACCTATCAATTAAACTACTAGATACCGGCACAATCTTTAAAGAGAATCTGGCATGCTAAATGGCGCTATGCTTGTCTGGTTTATTTTCGCGGCTATAAGTGTGGCCTTTGTCGTTTGGGATTCTATCACCAACGCGCCGACCAGCTGGGTACAGCGCATGGCGTGGATACTGGTTGTTGTATATACAGGTGTTGTTGGGCTGATTCTGTATTTACTGACTTGCCGGCGCCCCTTTCCCGGTGGTCACGATGCATTTACGCGCGCCACTTGGAAACAGAGTGTCAATAGTGAGATGCACTGCCTGGCCGGTGATGCCACCGGTATTGTTATTGCCGCATCCATTGTACCCTTCTTTGGACTCACCAATGGCTGGGATGCCACCATTGAGTATATTGCTGGCTTCATTTGCGGGCTGTTCATTTTTCAGGCGTTGATGATGCTGGGTATGTACCAGGGCAACTATTTGAAAGCGGTGCGCAAGACATTTTTTGCTGAAACGGTTTCTATGAATATGGTAATGGGGGGAATGATTCCTACCATGGTGATTCTGGCTTCAGTGTGGCCAGAATCGGAAGATCCCACCAATGCCACATTTTGGTTTCGAATGAGCCTTGCAAGCATTGTCGGTGGCTTTATCGCTTATCCCATCAACTACTGGCTGGTAAAAAACCACCTAAAACATGGATGCATGACCCTACCAGGACTGGATGGTCCTGCGCCCTGTCTAGGGTTCTGTTCACCGGAAACTGATCCTGATATCAAGAATAGCCAGCCAATCCCCTCATCCACCCATGATTCACAATCCGAACATGAGGGGCATACCATGACAATGCAAACATTGCCTTTTATTGCATCCAGTTTTTGGGTAGCGGGAACTTTTCTGTTTCTCTTATTTGCGATACTAGTGACTAATCAGTTTGTGCCGTTGAAGTTTTGACTGTTTATTTAATAATCAGTCTCGAAAAGATCAGCAAGTAAGATTGAATTATCCTCTGATTCGAGGAATTATGGTAGGATTCGGTTCATTCATCAGTGTCCTTTGGAAGCTAAGAACCGTTCGCTTTAAGCAATAAGGCTCATTTCCCTGACCTGATTTTAAGTATAAATTGCCTTGTAAAGGCTTATCATTGTACTTAATTACGGCTCGCCTTAAATGCTATTTATAGCATTTCAAGCTTGCCCGTAGCAGCGAAATAAATTCTAAAACCTATGGGTTTTCCTCTGCTGATTAAAGGAATACAGCAAATCTATGAATAGCCGTTTACTTAACCTTGATGCACTGCGGGGGCTTGCAGCAATTCTTGTTGTTTGGCAACACAGTAGTGAAGTTTTTATTCGTAATTCCAGTATCGCCCAACATGGCACCGAGCTGGCTGAGTTTGTGAACCAACTAGATTTTGGCCGAATAGGGGTAATCTGTTTCTTTTTAATTTCGGGCTTTGTTATTCCTTTTAGCCTCTCTAGTGCTCAAAGCTCTTTAAAGAACTTTGCCATTCGCCGTTTCTTCCGTCTGTATCCAGCCTACTGGACATCGCTATTTATGGCACTTGGCCTAACTTGGCTTATCAGCGACTGGATGTATCCTGCAGCCACTATTGTCGCAAACACAACCATGCTACAGGGGTTAATGGGGTTTGATAATGTGCAAGGGCTTTACTGGACCTTGACAGTTGAATTAATTTTTTACTGCTTATGTGCATTGATTTTTGCCAAACGGCAACTTGCTAACCCCTTAGTCCTACTACTCTTCTGTTGGGGAGGGTTATCCCTATTTATAGGTTGGCAATTATTGGAACAATTACCCATTAAGCTGCCAGAGATGGCTCCCACCATTACTTATATTCCTTTCTGTATCGCCGTTATGTTCTGCGGAACCTTGATCCGACATAGTTATGTGCGTAAGAAAAACTACTGGTATGCCATTCTCGCAGTAGCAGGCACCTTCTCTATTCCGCTGATGGTTTTGTTTCTTTATTTCCTCGGTAAACCGGTCACCGAAGATCCTTTGCGCTTTGCCCTACCGCATCTCATTGCTTTGGCTATTTTCTTTGTAGTTCTGCTAGTACCCTTTAGGCCATGGCGCAATCTGGTAGCATTGGGAACCATCAGTTATTCCGTTTATCTATTCCACCCCATTGTGATGCGTGGGCTGAATTGGACCATACAGCAGTCGTGGGCACAGTCATTTTCTGCTTATTCTGTAGAGGTCTATATGTTGGCCACGACTCTTGTGAGTATTGCCCTGGGAACTTTGGTGTACAAGCTGATTGAGAAGCCGGCTATCAATATGGGTCGCCACTTAACCAGAAACACAGAAAATAAAGAGATGGCCATTGCCTAAGAGGAAGCTGCCACCAGTTAGTGTTTTTTAACTTGAGGGTATTGAGAAATGCCTGGATAAACGTGTTTTACCCAGGCATGTATGCATCAGAGCAGTGAGCCAATAAAATTTACCTGCCACCACTCCTTATTAAGTGAACTTACTACTGTGCCCAGAGAAGGCTGGCAGCAATCGACCACATCATAATACCCACCAATACATCCAGCACGCGCCAGGTTTTTGGGTTCTTAAACAGCGGCTGCATCATACTGCCACCAACCGATAACAGCGCAAACCAAAGCACCGAGGCACTGCAAGCGCCAATCACAAAGAATAAAGTACCTTCTCCTGCGTACTGGGCACCGACCGAGCCAATCAAGACAACCGTATCCACATAAGCATGGGGGTTTAACAGGGTAAGCGCCACAGCGGTAATCAAGGCAGAGCGCCTGGATTTAACCCACTCTTTCTTATCCTCTAGCCCCTTATTGGTAAAAGCTGAACGAAACGCCATAGCACCATAGCCAATCAGGAAGGCCACGCCCAACCAGGTCAACCAGACCATCCAGTTTCCTTCTGCTTGGGCCAAGTGTGATACCAGGTAGACACCACTGGTGATCAGGACAATATCCATCAGAACACACAGCGCAGCGATACTGTAGTGGTACTGACGGCGAATACTCTGCGTCAATAGATAAGCATTCTGCGCGCCAATTGCCATAATCAAGCTGATAGTAGTGATAAAGCCCTTAGTCAGAGGGGCTAGCAGCAAACCCGAAATCACGTTGCCTCCTGTGGTCATTGGGGTCTGCCCGCGGTGTGCGGGTCGGAAAGTGGCGGGAGATTAAGAGGCGAGCTAGAATAAGTAAATTTAATTATATTGATACCTCATAAGAATATCTTATGTTAGATCTCAAACAGCTTCAGGCCTTTGCTTTCGTGGTAGAGGAGCAGAGTTTTGATAAGGCCGCCGCTTTGCTTCACGTCAGTCAATCTGCAGTATCCCAGCGAATCAAAGCGCTTGAGGGACAAGTCGGGCAGGCCCTACTCATCCGATCAACACCACTGCGCCCTACTGAAGCCGGTCTTAAAGTGCTGGGTTATTTCCAACAGATGCACCTTTTGCAACACGAGCTGCTAGCAGACATAGACCCAGAGGGCAGTAAAACCCGTTATAGCAACCAAAATAAGGTGCGTATCGCCCTTAACTCGGATAGCCTGGACACTTGGTTCCTTAAAGCCGTGACCCCTATCATTCGTTCCCACCACCTACTTGTTGACTTGAAAGTCGATGACCAGGAAGCCACCTTGGAGCTGCTCAAGAACGGAGAAGTCATTGGCTGTATTAGTTCGGTAACCAGTAACCTACAGGGCTGCCAGTCCATTCTATTGGGACACATGGCTTACTACCCGGTATGCACTCCGGCTTTTAAGGCACACTACTTCTCGGACCCAGTCGATGTGGATGAATTTCGCTATGCCCCTGCAGTTGAATTCAACTATAAGGACCAGCTGCAAAGCCGATACTTAAAGCAGTTTTGGGGAATAGAGGCCGGCCAATACCCGTCTCACGAAATCCCCTCTTCTAAGGGATTCCTCAATTTTCTGACATTGGGCTTGGGCTGGGGAATGGCACCAGATATACAAGTGGAGGATTTGTTAAGACAAGAGAAACTGATCAAGCTGACTCCAGATCAGCATCTGAAAATCCCCTTGTACTGGCATGTTTGGAATTTGAAATCCAAGTTAATTAAAGAAATCACGCATACTTTGGCTGAGTATGCTCATAAAGCATTGCACCAGTAAGCAGCACTGGTGCAAATAAATACTTGACCTTAGCTACGCCTCATCTCACTACCTGTTTCAAAACACCGAAGTAGTTACTGGCCAGCTCAACATCATCGTAATAACCACGATCCTTTAGCAACTTATGCAACGCCCTGAGGTTATATGTGGGCACCGCCATGTAGGCATGATGTTCACAGTGGTAACTCAAACCTTCTGTGGGACTGACAAACAGAAGCCCTAAAATACCCCTAGGCACCGAACGCGTATTGTATTTTGGTTCCAAGTGGTAAAGATCTTTGACCCCAGCGTGTTCGGCGATCTGACGCATCCGAATAATAGCCATATACACGGTAAGATAAGCCACAATCCACAATAGATATAACTGCGGGACACCAAAAGCCCACAGTATGGCAAACATTACACTATTAACGAATAAACCTCGGGTTAACTGAAAATTCACTCGCTTTTTACGGCTTAGTAAGTCTCGTCCACTCAAAAATAAATATAAATTCGCTTTTAAACCAGTTAACCCCAAAAAATCTCTGGAAAACTTCCTAACCAAACTCTTTTTACTGACAGGATAATCCTTATAGTTTTGCAGGTCTGGATCTTGATCTGTACCGGCTTTGCGGTGATGCATCATATGACTTTTTATATAGGTTTCTCCATCCATTAACAAAAACGGTGAAGACAACCATTTACAAACAAAATTGTTATAGGCTCGAGTTGCGAAAAGTGTTTTATGACCAGTTTCGTGCATAATGGCTGCCAGGGCCTGCTGCCGCCCAGCAAGTAAAAATACTGCAACAATATAAATTGCCCAGTGTGGCAATAACGCTGCTATGGTAAAAATTCCCATTATACCGAGCCAAGTACTGACCACTATCCACCAGGCCTTGGCATCACTGCGCTGTAGGAACGGCTTAACCTCTTCTTTACTAAGGGGGATATTCATTGCAAGTCACCATTTTGTGATTATGTGTCAACGCCTAACTTCTGCAATTGTTCCAACCAAATATTGCGACCTGTACGGTCATACTTGCGTACAATATTTTTTAGTTCCTGGTATTTATTTTGTGGCCTGATTACTTTTGGTAGTAAAGGGTCAGTCGCTAAACGATGGATAGCCTCGCCACCCAAGCGGCATGTTTCAGATAACGAAGCTTTGGCAGGCTTTGATGCCAGGTTTGTAAGACTGCTCTCAAGAGCATCTATCAAGGCATCATACTCTCGATCTAAACGTTCAATATCCCACAAATCGTGTCCCCATTGATTAACCAGTGTGTCCGATACATCCTGCAAGACAAAGCAGTGCGCATTGGTTTCGAGACCTAGTGTAATCAGCATGTCGGTTAATTTTGCATGACTCAGTGTGAGATTATTGGGTCGCACCAGCAGGTGATCCAGACCTTCGGCAAATCCATACCACTCAAGTACTATTAATGATTTCTTACGAACTGCACGTGCTGCTCTTTTAGGTAGGTGGCAGGCTATCCACCTAAAATCCCAGTTATCGTATAGAAAGGTATTGTTTTTCCAACGGTTTATAAAAGCGCGTTTGGACAGTGCTTTTTCTGTCAAACTGTAGATACCACGCCGATTTTGAGTGATCAGGCCGGTGCCCACCAATCTATTAAGTGTCACCCGTAAATTATTTGTGGAAACATCAAATGCATCAGATATGAAACCCAGTTGACTGGTTGCCAGTTCATGTCGCTTATTAACCCCCATCAAATCCAATAGAATATTTTTGGGGGTAGGCTCATAGGTAAACTGATACATAGTGAATATTACGTCATTAATCCTGAGATACCTTTTGTGTAATATTACAGAACCAGACATAACACACAACACTTTGTAATTTTGACTTTAGAAAAAAGTCATTTAAATCAACATAAACATTACCTGGAGATTACTAAAGGCATTCAGCTCGAACTCTCACTTATTGCCACCTAATAGCATTGCGATTAATAAAACACCCTAAACATACCCATAGAATGACACATTCCCCCACACCCTACTTAGACAAGCACTATACAAATCGCTTACCACCACTGAACACCTTTAATTGTTGATCCAATTTACACAAAAAGAGGCCACCTATATAAACGACCAACCAAACAAAATATATTAACCAATCAATTAGCACCTCCCAAAATGGCAAGACTAAAATTAATTAAACTCAATTGACTTTACGAAAATCTTTTTAAAACAAGAAGACATCAATCAAGCCTCTAATGACAAGCTGGCGCTTAACATATGACCATTGATTAAAATCAACCTACCGAAGATCTGGAGCAACTTTCATTGAAAACCGACTGAAACTTTTACTGAGTGATCGCTATTAGTCCATATTTGTTTTAATCGCAGCTACAACTCACCTTGAGATTCCGGCCCAACAGCCTCAAGAGAAATCCGGGCTATTTAAAGTAAACTTACTCTAGGGCGTCATTCAATAAATATCATGCTGTTTCACTTTCCACTATTACAAAAATCAAGCATCAAGATTAAAAAACGAAAAATAAATAAATTTTTCACTAATTAATTTACCTTCTCAACAGTCCATAAACCATCAATCATATTGCAATAAAATACATGTCACGCTTCACAGAATAACGGAAATGCCTCTCTATAATTCGCTCGATTTTATAAAAGTACAACGTGTAAAGTGGGTCTGATATGAATGATTCCTTCAAACTAATAACAGCTATCTGTTTATCCGCCCTCCTGGCTGCCTGTTCAGGTGGCGGGGGTGGTTCCGACAATGACAATAAAGGCACTCCTGAGGTTAGTGATGATGGAGGGATGAACCAAAATCCCAGTCCTGATTCCGACCCTGATCCCGACCCTGATCCCGACCCTGATCCCGATCCCGATCCCGATCCCGATCCCGATCCCGATCCCGATCCCGATCCCGATCCCGGTGAAGATGGTTCCTTTGAACTCTCTTTGGAACAAAAACGTATCATGTTAGACACTCACAATGAGTACCGGGAGAGATGCGCGAAGGGTGAATCTGGAGAAGGTAACGGCCCAGAATCTGCCGGTAATATGCAGACCCTTTTTTGGGATGATGCTTTGGCAAAAATGGCCAAAGAAAGAGCATCAGCCTGCTATTTTGGTCACTTAAATGAGGCAACCGGTATTAGAGAGGCATTTGAAAAAGTTAAAGGTGAAGTATCTTTTGTATTGCCCGCTGGCAGTATTGAAATCGGAGAAAATGTTTCAATTAATATTTTTAATCCACCGGCATCGCAGTATGCTGCCGAGACCTGGGCCGGCTCAGTTAAATCTTGGTATGATGAAAGCTATGGGTATGACTGGGATAATGAATTCTGTCATGCGGAAACATGTGGCCATTGGGCCCAGGTATGCCATGGAGAAACCCGTTATGTTGGCTGTGCTGTAGCGGAATGCGATAGCATTATTGGTTCTAGTAACCCTGCCTATAACGATGGCGCACATGTGGTGGTATGTAATTACTTCCCCTCATTAGATAAGAGCCGACGTATTCCTTTCACCAATGGCTGGGGATATGAAACCTGTAGAACGTGCCAAAACTACGACCTTCCCTACTGTGTTGATAACATGTGTACAGGAGGGATAGCCAAAGATTGGAATGCCTCAGAAAAAAGAAACAAGAATGTAGATCAGTGTACCGATGGCTTGGGCAGAGATATAGTACCTTGTAGCTTTTACGATAATGAGGGTGTTCCCCCCCAGGTAACAGGGTTCAAATATAAATACTCTGAAGGAAAAGTAATATTATCATGGAATGAAGCCATTAAAAATGGTGGCACACATCACTATAAGATTTTCCGAGATGAGGAGTTTGTAGGTAAAACTCGCCACTTGACCTACAGTGACTCTGATTTAGGTCAGGAAAAAAATTATAGATATAAAATAATTGCTGTGGATCATGCTGATCAAAGAAGTCAGCCAGCATTTCTGGATGTAATTATTGATTAAGTTTACAAGGTCCTAATATAGCACTTGATGACTCAAGGGACCAAGAAGGCTATTAGGGTCTACCTACTTCAATTATCGTAGTTAGAATAATGAGTGTAGGCAGGCCCTAGTAAGAGTCTCAAGAGTTGTTCTTCGTAATAAAAATTGCAGCCAATATAAATTGGCTCAATGCGTACCTTGATGATATGACTTATTAACTCACCGATCTCTAACTACTAATAACTATTTTATCTGTCATAGAGGACCATAGTTTTAGCTTTTCCATAGTCAGAACTCTTTATGGCGGCTCTAAAGGATCTCTGAAGAATACGGTAGATTCTCCTTATCCGATGGGTAAGAGGGAGCTATATGGGCTTCCAGCCTATGCCATGGGAGGAGGCCATCCATTTGAGAAAGGAATTTTCCCAGCGGGTTTTAGGACGCTTCAAACGGTATCCTGCTTCGGCAAAGGTGACTTGGTGCATGATCTATCATAGCCTTGACTGATAACCGAATACTATTAGATTTGATCCGAATTATTGAGGCCCCTTAGAAAAGAAGGTAGCCTCCATGATAACTACCTCAATGTAGTTATCATGGCAGGGGTTTAGTACTACTAACACTTTAAGATAAGAGGATAAAATAAACTAAAGCACGTCATCTAAGTGCTGTAAGAAAGGTACTATTGTTTGATTCCTCACATCCTGACTCATATCTCGACCGATACTCGTATGATCCAAATTTACCCATCTCTGTGAATACCACCCCAGGTCAGTATCTTGAGCGGTATAAGCAAAAGAGTGAACCCCAGATAATTCAATGACCTCAGCCCCACCAGTCAACTGCCTAAGATATAAATTATCTTTGTAAGGAAATTGTGTATTGAGATCAGTGTAATAGCTTAAGTAACTAGAATTCATGGGATTACGATGGAATGAAGAAGTTACTCCCAACTCATTTTGGGTCCATTTACAAACACCATCAAAACTGTGTACAACAGTTCGTATATTACGAAAATCGGGATCAGCTCGCATAGCTTTCGCCAATCTCATAACGAGACAACCACCACGAGAAGAGCCCGCCAAGTAAATAGTCTCTAGATTGGAGGCATAAGCCTTTGACTTTAGCCAACTGAGGTATGCATTTTCTATACGAGACTTCTCATTACCACTAATCATCTGGTTAAATTGTGTATCAAAAGCAATCGCCAAGAAGGTCTCATCTGTTGGAAAATGCTCTGAATCTAGCAACTGTCGAGCAAGTGAACGTCCATCTATACTGCGAGAGCAAGATCTCTTTAGTACTCCACAGTCTTTTTTATAGCCAGACCTCTGGCCTGTCACAGAACTTTCTGCACCATTTCCTGGTGGCTGTTGTCCTGCAGCAATAAATACTAAGTTTTTTACATCATCGCGTGCTGGGTTTTGCACTCTAGCAATCTGAGTATGAAGCTGACGGCTATTACTAACGCCCTCTATCTCCCAGGCTCGATACTCAGATAGGGTGTCTTGTTTGAGGCACCAAAATTCCTGGCAATACCGAACCCGCTCCAAATTCACCGAAAAATCCGACTTTGGCTCGAAAGCTTGAACCTGGGCAGAATTAAAAGCAATCGACAGCCAAAATAATTTTTTTATTATTTGAAATTTCATTATTCACCAATAGTGTACTTTAACAATCTAATGATCCATGGGGAGCCAAACCTCATATAGCCCTAATTACTGCCTTTAGCAATGAAGTAGACCGCAATTGAAAACTATTCTACTCCAAGCGAAAGAGCCATCCATGGCTCTCACTGAGGCAGTTACTACTCAACGGTTTCTGGATTATTTATATTCTCGGCATCAGATTTAGAAACATCAATATGCCGGAAAACTATTCTATCTACCTTAAATTTCTGTGAACGGCCTGACATCACCAGCTTATACGATTCGCCTGCTTTTAGCTTATAAACGGCGACACGTTTATTATCATGACCACCAGGATCAAATTTATTGCCAGATTCCCAGATGAATTTATTATGTTCTCCACCAAAGAACTTTGTATCTTTTTTTAATAGTTCCAGAGGAGCATCTTTACCATGACTATTCCCAGCATTAGGTCCCGCCTCATAATTTCCTTCAAGTCGAAAGTAAGCGTCATTTGCTAGGTCTGTACGAAACTCACCCTCATACACCAAGTTTTCTTTCGCAGCGTGCAGATGCAAATAGTACAAACCACTTCTTGTTATATTGAAAGTGTACTCCAAGGGAGATTTAGGTGGGCCGTTTAGTGGCGTATTACCATTAAACTCAAGATAACTGCTCCCTGTATGGCCGCCAATATCATTTTTCTTGATCCATTCACCTAGATTTGAGTAGGTATTTTCAGCCTCCATAATTACCAGGCCGTTTTGTTCCGTGTAGTCACCTTCAGGTTGATCTGGATTTAACTTATCAAAATTCCAAATCGGACCGATATGACCACATCCTTCTTTACCTATATCCACACGGCCGGGACAGTAGTTTTCATCACCGGCATCATTTGCCGGGCCGTTACCACACTGAATATCATTGTATTTGGGACGGCCAGCCGATCCTGGGCCCGGGCCAATTAGGTCACAAGCTTCTTTAACCGTTATTGTTCCATGGTCGGTCGAAACCATAATATCGGCCATATTGTGGTCAAAAGTTGACTCACAAAAACATTGATCCCCAATAGAATAACTATCCATCCAATTAGTTTGAGGTTCGAGTAAAACATCATTAGGGTTAATTGGTAGAACTTTTACAATATCTGGGTGAACATTGCTATTTATACCTTCCGCTTTGATGACTACTGCCCAGTCCTGATTAGCTTCTGTTGGGGCAGTGCCAATACTATGAGTACCTATTCCGTCAAGTTGATTACCCGTTGTCAACTGGCCGCTTCTTGGATTGAACCAGTAAACCTTATAGGTATCCTCATTTGGAATCTCTATATTCGTTGTGCCACCTTCACGCAAGTAAACTAGATAAACATTACCGCTATCTGAAAGCACCCAATCGTTATTGGTTGAAGTTACTTCATTATCCACATTCAAACTGTGTAGATTAACTTCAAGTTGATTTTGCAAAATATCGTTAAAGAATTTAACAAAGTGACCAGTTTGCTCCCAATGGTTGTCAAACTCCCTTAAGTTCTCTACCGCTAAGTCATACGCGTGGCCGGAATTAGGATTTTTTAAATACCACTCAAATCCTGCACCACCTCCCATAACACTGCCCCACATCCAGTTGACCCTCTGAACTTGGGTAACCTCAGAATGGGGCACAGGCGCTTGCCCGCCGGAAGCTTCAGTGAAAGTAACATACCAAAGATGGTTATTATTCTGGGATTCAGTCAGCCACTTTCTACTCATCTGATAAGGGGCATTGCGATGGTTCGCATCGCTAGGAATATTATCAATTTGAATACTCGGTCCATTAAAATTACTATTTCCCAACAATGGCCGATAGTGCTGATCCCATTGGCCACCATACGTATGGAGCAGGGTGGGATGATCGTAGGGGTCTACATCCTTTAAATATTTAGCGATTGCCTTGTGTTGCTCTTGGCTAAGAGTGCTCTCCTCACCCATATTCCATTGTAGCGCCGGGTGATGTCCAAAGCGGGAAATCATCTCCCGGTAATATAATTTACGTTCAAGCCCTAAATTACCGTTATTCAGAACTTTATTATTCTCTGTTTCCTGCGTCATAAAGTGAATCAGCATGCCTTTACTGGTCATGTGATCCATTACGACTTCCCACTGGTCTAATTTGCTGACATCAAAAGCCCGATGGTTACCATCATATACCGTCCAAGGATGAGCATCGCAACCATCACCACTCTCGGTGTTTGCCATGATATAAATTGCGTTGACATTTTTTTCAGCTATATAATTCACTAAACCAATAAGGCTTTTTCCTTTACCATCTTTCCAGGTAGGGTCTCCATTATTCCAATCACCAAGGTGGGGCTCAAAACTGTGTAATATGCCTTTGCAGGAATTTACGTTATAGTGTTTTTCTGTATTATCAAAGCTTGAATAACCAAAAATATTTTCAGGGCTATCCATTCCACCTTCTATATATACCGACTTATCCCCCAGATGCTGCAAGTAGCGGGTTCCTTTTTTATGTACCAGTAATCCCTTACTCCTCATATCAAGCTCAGGTGCTGTGGATTGTAATACTGGGAAATAACCACTTTCACCATCAAATGAAATAGCATTACCTGCATTTGTATCTAGATCAACCGCAACCTGGCTCCCTTGTCTCATAGATATATCGAAGAACCATTTACCTGAAGTTGGCGGTGAAAAATAGGCACGCCACTTAGTTCCTTCAGTTGCACCTGTATTTGCTGAATTGCCATCAGCGGCGAAATGTCCAGGCACTGTGTAAGACAAGTCACCTTGTGTAAAGATCACGTTATATCGATAATCGGTAAACGTAGCATCATCATTTTCTGATGCATACAAATCATCACAAGTGATCGTTATACGGTGCCACTTTTCCAGCGTACCGGAAACAGTACAATGTTCACTATGGCCGATATCATCCGGGTCAACTGGACCCGGAGGATCTGCTGGATCTGGGTCTGGATCTGTAGGATCGGTTCCATCATTCTGCTTTACAGTAAATGTAATTGAGGCACTGGTTCCGGCAGTGCCTGCCCCATCATCCAGAGAATAAGGTGTTGCGGTAAGGGTGTAAGTTCCAACTGCGGGGGTCCAATGATTAAAATCACCCTGATCATCACCAAATAGAGCATAGGGCGAGACATTTTCAGTCATATTGTGCGTCTGAGCCCCTGCCAACTCAAATATTACACTCTCTGCCTGATCACTATTTGCCCTAATATTTAACTGGCTTCCAACCTGGCTTAGATATATCTCTGCACCATCGGTAAGTGAAAAAATATCCGAGTTGCCCTGTGAATTGACCAGAGTGAAAGACGATATTGCTAATCCATTCCCAGGGTCCGTTATATCAGAACCTGTCGAAGGAGGCGGGCTCTCATTATCAGATTCCCCAGACGACGAGTCGCCACCACAACCAGCCAATGTGGCGGTAATCAGAAGTGCCAAAGGCAAGCTACTGTTATTCATTTCCAGTTTTCTCTACTTTAGAAGTAAACAATTATTTACTAATTACAGGATTTAATAGGCATATAGAAATTGGCTACAGCATGCAGCACTGGCCAGATACTAAATCGCTCAGATACATACCTACCGTGAATTCAGTCACATGTAATCAGGACTAGTTCCACAGCTTATAGATTGGCGAAAAAAACTATTTTTTTTCATTTTTCTCAAACAAGAAGGTTTTGATCCACCTTCACTTTAATAGCATTAGAATTACTCTTATCAAATCCTTAAGCTAACCAACAAACCGAACAAAAGATTCTGAATAGAACCAACAGAACAATTAGCCCCAACAAGATAAAATAGTGAGAAATAAGATGAGTAATGCTAAGAAATTATTCGACGGAGCGGGAAATCTGGACGATGCTATACCTCACTCAAAATATACACCTGCGAGAAAGCTATCTGTTACGATAGAAGAGATTACTTAACCCGATAATTTATAGCTTCAGATTATATTAAAAGCTTTCGCGCGATATTACGATAGCGCTTTTATTTTCACTCCTGATATATATTAAACCATTTTTAATTTATATCTCCGCGGATTAGACAAATTGGAACACCAACTGTTTAGCAAGGATCAGTTAAAATCGGAAGCGTTACCGCCAGCGCAGTAAAAATTATACCTTGTAAGTACTGGAGGAATTTAATCTCACCAAATCCAAATCGCCAGTCAAAAAAACTGGTTCAAAATCACACTTTAAGTGTTAAACTCATACTATAATCGCGTTGCTTTATACATTGACTTAAAAAATTCACCCAAATAATTTATTTGTTATTTGGCGACCAACTTCATAGATTATTAGCAGTACAAAAAAAATCAGTATGACTACCAATAACCAGGAACTTTATGCTTCTGAGCCAACAGGGTTGGCAACTTCCACTTATCGTCACGTACTATACTGGCAACACCTGGGGTTTCCAAAAGATAAGTTAAAGAATATATATGGTGATCATTACTCTGAGTTTCAAAACCTACAACATCGTGTACCAGTAAGGCTGACTGGACAAGCACTTCAAGAGGTATCCGACTACTTCAGTGATAACACCATAGCGTTTCGTACTGGTCTAGATGTGTCAATTTCCAGCATTCAAGCATTTGCTCATGTCTTAATGGCTTGCCCTACTGTCAGACATCTTGTTAGCCTCGGTACGCAATTCCAACAACTGGGCACACAAGGCTATCAAGGGTTATTCAGTGAGGGGAATGAACGCTCCAGTTTTGATATTTTAATTCCTAGCTTTTCGCCTCTCACTACACAACAAGTTGAATTGAATATTGGAGTCATTTTTAAGCTAATTTCAGATATTGTTGTCGATTATGAAAGCTGTCATCCGGTTATTCACTTTGCTCATCATAATTCCGAATTAATGAATAATACCTCCTCCTTAATTAATATTCCCATTGAATTTGGACATCAAAAAAATTGCATTAGCTTTGATAACTCCATTCTTGATAAACAACTATGTAGCCCAGGAAAATCCTCCCTTGACTTTAATAAGCTCACTGCAAAGAAGCAGCTCCAGAAGATGAAGTCAGATGAATCATTACCCAATCGATGTAAAGATATTATCAAAGATTATTTATCAGAGGGTGCAGCCAACCTGGATTTCTTGGCAGACATACTGCAAATTAATAAGCGCTCCTTACAGATTCGCCTAAATGCACAAAATACATCTTTTAGACGTTTATTGGATTTAGCCCGGAGAGAAAAACTGAATTCACTGGATATCCAGTCCATGGACAAGTTACAAGTCGCAAAAGAATTAGGGTTCTCAACAATTATAGCATACGAAGAATCCTACAAACGCTGGAAAAATATTTGAGCAAGCCTGTCAAATAAAAAATAAATAAAAGAGAAAATCAACACACCACCAACCAAAATCATCTTATTTAAACTCTAACTGTTAATCCTACAGCCCACGAAAATACTTCTAGCGAGCATATAGATGTCATTCGATCTATATTGCTCGCCCCCAGAAATTCAACCATCTATTCTCCGACAACTCCTATGGAACTTTTCAGATCATGCTTTCACAACTGAAATTTTAAGAGTGGTCCTGGGACCAATCTTCTATTTATGAAACTCTGGAGAACGTCAGCATCTTCATAAGTCGAATCAAACTCAATTAAGCCACCTAGAAGCAACAAAAATCAGGAATTTTTAAACCACTGATGATTGCCATCAATAAAGCAAATCAATCACCCCAAAATCTAAAGGCTCACATTTAACAAAATTAGTGGCGATGTATCTCCCCCACTAAACACCGATCTATATCTCCTGGAGTACTTTCTAACTGCTTCAATCGCTTTTGGCTCTCCAGCAGAAGATTATTGTTAGCCTGATATTTAGGCTTAAAACCCATAAGCCGTTGGTGGGCAGCACGATAAATATTCTTCGCTTCAGCACTCATCAGAAAATCTGTAATCGTGCTACTAAACAACAAGCGATGATTGTAAAACGCCCCTTCAAGCTGGGCCCTCTGAAGTAAACTAGATGGCTCTGAAGAAATATTTCTAGCTCGATAATTTGCAGGAATATCTATTTTACAAACATTTTCCACATGCGGTTTCGACTCAAATTTATATCTACAATCAGACTTAAAACTCTGCTTCAGCCTTTCTATATTCTTCCCAAAATCCGGATCTGATTGGCCATAAATAACTCTAGAGACCTCAAGAAAAATCATCATACCTCCACACATCATACAGGGCTCCAGAGTGCTGTAGATCGAAGTATCATTCAGGTAATTAGTCTCTTTCCCTCTACATTTACTGCCGATACATTGCTGCATTAATCGCACTTCCGCATGTTGGGTTTTATCTCGACACAAACCAACTGCATTGCGCTGTACGCCTATAATTTTTTCCTGCACATTGTCATACAGGACTGCCGCAATATTGTAGCCGCGCTTCTGTTTTTCTTTTGGCTCCACCCAATCAAGGTAAGCTACCGAGTAAGCAAGCAGCATGAGTATCTCGTCTTTCTCCTGCTGAACAACTGAGCTGGGCGGCAACTCAGCCTGAGCACCCATGGCAATAATCCCAAAATATAACCAGCAAATAAAACGCAACATAAAATGTCCGAAGTATTCTAACGGTTTAAAGCCACTCCCTAGCTAAAGCAACCACAGTTTTTACCCGCGCCGGTAACGCCTTGTGGCGACGTGTAATTAGAAATAAAGTCTCAGTGATAGAGTTCGCCAAGCGATGAGGCTTAATTTGCGTAAAATTATGAAAGGCATTGACTGCATGAGCGGGTAATACCGTAAAACCCAAGCCCATACTGACCGGTTCCAAGATCAGGCCAATTTGGTTACAAAATCCCTTGAGTTTAAACATATCTACATGCTGGAATTCTGAGAAATTTGCCCCCAGTAACAAGCCCGCTTGATGAGCACCATCTGGGTGACCGATATAACCCAACTCTAGCAACACCCTCCAACTCAACTTCTTGACTGACGCAGGAGTCACAAGCAGTAATTCTTCACTGCCTACAGGCTGACTCGCTATCTCCGCCATTGTTGACGGATTAGTTACAAACCCAATGTCTGCCTTATAACCAAGTATGGATTCTTCCACAGCCTGATTTGGAGCAAAACGATAGTCTATGGTCAGTTTCGGGTATTCTCTTTGCAGGTCCAGTAATTTTGGATAGAGCTTTAGACCCACACTACCTGGGGATTGAATACTCACTTGTCCCTCATAAGCTGGATCTTCGCCAAGTCGTTGACCCAGTGTAGAGAGGGATTCGACGATATCTTGAGCCTCTAGGTATAGCTTTTCGCCTGCCTCGGTCAGGGTGAATTGTTTCCCCTGCCGATGGATCAGCGCCAACCCAAGGAAGTCTTCCAGGCGGCGTAAGTGTTGACTAACGCCAGATTGGGTCATATGCAGGTGCTGCGCCGTTTTGGTAAAGCCACCCTGCTCCACCAAAGTACAGAAACTACGCAGCCACACAGGATTAATCATTACAAAAGTTACTCAAAAAAATCACAAATCATAATTATACGTAATGATCTGGGCACAGTAACTTATGCGAAAGTAATTGTTGGAGAGTGACTAATGAAGAGTGTTTATCCGAGAAACTTTTCTCATATCGGTATTTCAGTGCCAGACTTGGAAGCTGCCGTTAAGTTCTACACAGAGGTCATGGGCTGGTACCTGATTATGCCACCAACGGAAATCAGTGAAGATCACAGCGCCATTGGTGAGATGTGTACCGATGTCTTTGGAGCCAAGTGGGGTAGTTTCCGCATCGCTCACCTTTCCACCGGCGATCGTATCGGTGTGGAGCTATTCCAGTTTCCCAACCAGGAAAACCCCAAGGATAATTTCGAATACTGGAAAACCGGCGTATTCCACTTCTGTGTTCAGGACCCGAACCTGGAAGAACTGGCAGAGAAAATTGTCGCAGCTGGTGGTAAAAAGCGTATGCCAAAACCCAGATATTACTATCCAGGAGAAAAGCCATATCGCATGATTTATATGGAAGATCCGTTTGGCAATATTCTGGAAATATACAGCCACAGTTACGAACTGATTTATAGTAGCGGTGCCTACAACTGATTCTATAGTGAACCGGCACCGGTACTTCCGGTGCCATAGTCAACAATTGGTTGATCGCTAGCAGTTTGTATTGCTAGTGCAAGACTTTATTGTCTGAGAGGAAATCGGCAATCACCTTGCCTAGAACCGAGTGTTGATCCTCGTCTAAATGAATACCATCCCGTTCACTGACTTTGACCCACCTATTTGCATCCAGAAATAAGGTACCCAGATCGTTAGAGACTTTTTCCAGCTCCTGCGGGAAACCTTCGCAGCGTTTTTTCGCACCAGTAAATTTATAGCCAATAATGCCGCAAGGATTGTTGATTGTTAGGGGGGCAACAATTAGAACCTTAGGTACTGGCATACCCGGCTCGATAGGTGCACTGCGAATTACGGAGACTAGCTTAGCCACCCCCTGGGCAGACATACTGGCTTTATTATCGTGAGTATCTTGGAAATCATTGGTGCCCAACATTAGGATTACACAATGCAATGGGGAGTGCATTTCAATCACCTGTGCCAATCCTTCAACACCCCGCCGGCCCTCACGAAATGGATCGTCCCAAACGGTCTTGCGACCATTCAGGCAATTTTCAATCACTCGTACATTATGCTTATTTTCGTTTAAGTGGAACTCCATAACCCCAGGCCAACGCTGGGCAAATGTCATGCGCTGTCGCGTATCCGGAATGATGCCCCAGGAAACACTATCGGAATAAACCAGAATATTATCCATCTTGCCGACCTCCTTCCTTATATTTGGGGAACTCACTTACAAAGAGATTCCCGAACTTTATGGACAAAGGGGCCAACTCCTAAGGAAATGTAAGCCCAAGCTAAATTTAAACTCTAGTATGGCACCGCCAAATGCGCTATTCCCCGCAAAGTTAGACGTGAAATAATCAACGAACTGACACCACAAACAGCAATAGCTGCCGTTAACGGCAAAGGCGTGCCATCAAAAACCAGACTGGTTAAAACAATAGCCAATGCTCCGAGCAACATTTGTAAAGCGCCACCCAGGGCTGCGGCAGTACCAGCAATGGGGCCATGTTCTTCAAGAGATAACACCATGGAAGTGGGAATAACCAGCCCAAGGAATATATTACAGGTCAACAACATTGCCACCAGTAATAAAAATTGATCATAACCCCAAAACACAACCATACACATCACCAGAGAGCTGATGGCAAAACCAGCAGTAGCCCACTTCACCACCGCCACTGAACCAAAACGGGTCCCCAGGTTTGCAGCAAATTGACTAGAGATAAAGAAACCCAGCGCATTTAAGGCAAAAGCAAGGCTGAACTCCGTTGGTGTCAGTCCATAAAAATCGGTGTACAGGAAAGAGGCCGTGGCAAGGAAAGAAAAAAAGCTGGCGATACCCAGACCACCGATGCTAGTCAGACCCACATACACAGGGTCGCGCAGCAATGTCGAGAAAGCGCCAAGCATGGCATTTAAACGAAATGGTACACGGTGATGATGATGTAAGGTCTCCGGCAAGCTGGTTACTGCCAGCAATAAGCTGGCCAGGGTCAGCAGAGCAATCAGTAAAAATACACTGCGCCACCCAAAAGGGACTATCAAGGTACTGCCTATCAGCGGGGCGAGCATCGGCGATATAGAAATAACCAACATCACCGTAGTCATTAAGCGAGTGGCCTGGGTACCAGTGTAATAATCTCGAATCACAGCCCTGGGGATCGACATCACCGAAGCGGCACCAACGCCCTGTAAAAACCTTAGAGCGATCAGCGCCTCTATTGAGGGCGCCAGAGCACAACCGATAGAAGCCAAGGTAAAAAGAACCAATCCAAAATACAGCGGTGGCTTTCTACCAAACATGTCCGAAGCGGGGCCATAAAATAGTTGGCATACCCCAAAAGCAACAAAGTAAGATATCAGGGTGTACTGAGCAGCCTCTATAGGGGCTCCCAAATCCTGGGCGATATCCGGTAGGGCCGGCAGATACATATCAATAGCAACAGGCCCAACACAGCTCAATAAGCCCAGAATGAGTGCCATCTTAATAAAATTCAACTTCATAGAATGTCCAATAAATCAGGCTCGGAAATACAAAAAAATCGAAATGTCGCTATCAGGAAATAACCTGATGCTTCCAGAGTAAATTCTCTTATTTCATTCAAGCTAGCGCTCTTGCAGTACAGAATACCTGCCTAGGTATAAGAAATGCGAACACAAACGTTTACAGCCCAAAAGTCGGCTCAACCCCGCAATCTTTTTACTCCCCAATTCCCACAGTTATTCAGTGGCAACTAAAAGCTCTATCGCCCAGAAGTACTGACCATTTCCTAAAAGCCTATACCGACTGGATAGTCGGACCTTAAGATTAGCCAAGGCAAAATTTTGGATGGCGATGATCTAGGAGGATAGCGTTCAAGACGCTGGGGGTTAGGTAAAAATAGATGAAATTATGCGTCCGCTCCCCTATTGACCCTGTTTAGCCCTCCTGCTGATGGGATAGAAATATGTTTGAATCCTATATCTCACTAGCCAGACTGCAGTTTCCTATCGGTAGTTTTATCTACTTACAGAGAAATAAGATATTGTGGCACTAGAAAAACGCCGCAGGAATCACTCTGTACCCAGTTGGTCATTAGCGGCTGCAAAAGCCGAACGTTTGCCCCTGCGCTCTCGCCACCGCTTTGCCCCACAAATTCCTCTACGCACTCGGCCTACACTCAACCGGCGGCAGCAAAAAAACCCTTTGTTTATTGCCCACACGCCCTGTTGGGTAATCACAATGTATCCAGAGGGGGAAACTGTAAATCGGTTACTGGGAACCCTGAAATCTCAGCGCCTTCGTGCTAGCCAAGTCGCTGGCGTTGAAGGGCGCAATGGTATACCCAAGCTTGAGGACGATGAGGTTCTCTGTAACGCCATCACACGTTGGCGTCACTTATGTGAGCTGAAAAGTTCTGAGATCGGTTGTTATCTGGCTCACCTTCGCGCTATTCGTCAGGCTTACCAGGCCGGTCTACAAAGGGTATGTATCCTTGAGGATGACGTTCAGGTGGAAGGTGACTTTGCCAGAGTATTGGCGGAGCTGGAGCGATTGCCCCCAGAAGTGGAAATGATCCGTTTGATGGGGCTGAAAGTACGCAAACGCAAGATCATCCGATCCCTCAATGATGGTGTGCACAAGCTAGTTCGCCCAGAGCGGGGTTGGTGCGGGGCCCAGGGTTATTTGATCAATCGCTGTGGAATGGAAAAGGTTCTGAGGTATGCCAGGCGGATTTTCGAGCCTATCGATAAGGTCTTTGATCACTTTTGGCAGTTTGATCTGAAGCTTTATGGTATCGAGCCCCATCTACTATGGGAAACCGAACACATTTCCAGTATCGAAAAATCTAACGTCCACAAGGCCAAGGTGGCCCGTTGGCTGTATTGGCTACACCCTTTTGGCAAGCTGTGGCGCAGTATTGAAAGACATAGCTACCTATATCGTTTTAAAGGCGATTTTTACCCAGCAGAGAAACCAAAGAAACGCCCAGGGCGCACTGCCCGAATGAAACTCTAATTCAAGAGATAACCAGGGCGCCTCTGAATAATTCTGTGATGCCTCTGGGTTTCAGAGCCGTTCTCTATCAAAAAGTGGCTTTGCACAAATATCTAAGACCTTTCAAGAGAGCACATCGCATAGTGTGAACACTCCACAAGGCCCGCATAGATCTTATGGAATTATTCAGTGGCTCCCTAGATATCCCAATAGCGCTGCATTTTTAAAAACATGAAAGAGGCCGTCCAGGTAATCATGACCAACCCCGTTAAAGCCTCTAAGCCAGCAGTGAAGCGTAGATGCCCCAAAGGCTCAATATCGCCAAAGCCAAGGGAGGTATAAGTGGTAAATGAGAAATACGCACAATCAAGCAGGCTGCCGTTGAAATTACCTTCTAGTGTGCCGAAGTAAGGCGAATTCACCATAAAGTAATAGCCATAGGCGAAGAGCCAGATTTCCGCTACGTGAGCCAAAAGGGCACCAAACACCCCCAGCACTATGGCAAAGTTGTGCCGCACCGGTAGCCAGCGCCCCAGGTGCACCAAAGCATTGAGGACTTCATGATGAATCAGCACCACAATAGCAACAATGATGCTGTTCACCGCAAAGGCAAAAGCCAATTCAGCGTCGATCATGGAAAAACTCGCGCACCAGCCTCCCGGCCTCTTCAGCCATCACACCAGACTCCACAGAAATTTTATGATTGAAGAAACCAGCTTCACCAAGCTTCAGCTGGCTTTCCACCACGCCGGCACGTGGCTCTTTGGCACCAAACACCAAACGACCTACACGCGCATGCATCAAGGTTCCAAAACACATGGTGCAGGGCTCGATAGTGACGTAAAGCGTGGTATTTGGCAGGCGGTAGTTTTGCTCTGCCTCCGCCGCGTGACGCAATGCGACAATTTCCGCATGAGCGCTGGGGTCACAGTTACCAATAGGGCGATTACTGCCCTCGCCAATGATTTTACCTTCCCGCACCAATACGGCCCCAACCGGTACCTCTCCCCGCTCTGCGGCAAGCTCGGCTAATTCCAGGGCTCTGCGCATAAACGCATAGTCTTTAGGTGTCGCCATAACTCTTTCTTAGACCTCTACTACAGGGAGTACCAACGCATACACAAAGTATTTCGCTGTCATTTCTACTAGATTATTTTCTCTTGATGAAACGACGAACAATAAAATCCGCCTCGAGAACCAGGCTTTCCTGCCCTTCCAGCTCCGCGCGAGCCTCTCGATTGCCCTTCCAGGCAAAAGGCGTCATCGCGAGAAAATCCGCAATCGCTTCGTGCCCGCGCAATTCAAAAGGAAAACAGCAGCGTAAATCAACCTCGGGATACAGCCCCTCAATCAATTTTGGGGCTGGGTGTTTACGAGGCTCCCGGTAGAGGTGTCCCTTCAAACTCCACAAGTGATCCGGACCGGGAGAAACATCCAGCAAATGCCCCCCCTCCTTTATTACCCTAAGCATCTCAGTATCCGGTGCAGGCGCAAAAATACGTAAGAGGTGATCCACGCTATTTGAAGCCACTGGCAGGTTGGTATTGCTGGATACAACAAACTGAGCACCACTGTCGGCTTTAGCCGCCATACGGACGCCTGACTTGGAAATATCTACCCCGGCCAACGCATGGCCGTGCCATCCGGCAGACTCCAACTGGCGTAAATAGTAACCTTCGCCACAACCGATATCCAAAAGCCGGCGCCCAGACTGGTAGGGCAGCAGCGCGGTAATCGTGTCCACTAGTGGGCGATAATAGCCCGCCTTGAGAAAGCGGCGACGGGCATGCAGCATTTCTGTGGAATCTCCCGGGTCCTTGCGCCGCTTGCGATAGACGGGTAACAAATTAACGTAACCCTCCCGCGCGCGATCAAAACTGTGCCGGTTACTGCAGTGCCAGGTATCTTTACCCAGCGTCAATGGCGTTGCGCAGAGGGGACATTGCCAAATCATTCAACTTCCTGAACTTGTGTATTCTTCATCATTGAGGGAGGGGTGCGCTGTAAAATAAGATCCGCTGCCTTCTCCGCAATTGCGATCACCGGTGCATTGGTATTACCGCTGATCAGGGCCGGCATTATGGAGGCGTCCACAACCCTCAGTCCATCTACTCCATGTACTTTTAACTCCGCGTCGACTACTGCGAGATCATCATTGCCCATCTTACAAGTGCCCACCGGGTGATAAATTGTCTCGGCATGCTGACGAATATAGTGTTTGATGGAAGCCTTGCTGCTGAGCTTATGCTCCGGCAGCCAGAGGCGCTTCTGGTAGCGTTGTAAATCTTCCTGGTGGATGATGTCCCGAGCCATTTCGAATGACTCCAGCATCACCTGCATATCTTCGGGCTCGCTAAGATAATTGGGTTGGATACTCGGCAGGGCCTTGGGATCCTCTGTATTGAGAGTTATTTCACCCCGGCTTTTGGGGCGCAATGCACATGCATGCAAGGTGTAACCATACCCCGACTGTTTATTGAAACCGTGTTCAAAGGATGGCACTGCCGTGAAGTGGAATTGTATGTCCGGGCGGCCGTTGGCCAAGGTTGAACTCGCGAATCCCCCCGCTTCGGCAACATTACTGGTCAATGGGCCCCGATTCAGGAAGAACCATTCAGGCGCACGCATGGCGTGCTTCACTCTCGCCCACAAGTCATTCGAAAAAGTGATTGGGTCTGAGGTCTCCACCACTTGAGAGATATCGAGGTGGTCCTGGAGGTTTTTACCCACCCCTGGCAGGTGGTTCTGCGGCAGAATATCAAACTTACGCAGCTCCTCTTGTGGGCCAATGCCTGAGAGCAATAGCAAATGCGGGGTCTGTATTGCGCCTGCGCAGAGTAATACCTCCTTATTGGCCAATATTTTTTTACCATTGAGTAATTCCACCCCCACAGCCCTGTCACCTCTCAATATCAGCCGAGCGACTGGACTACGCGTGAGTACTCGTAAATTGGGACGCTTTTTTATCGGATGTAAATAGGCTGCAGCAGCAGAGCACCGCCGACCTCTGCGCTGTGTTACCTGGTAAAAGCCCACTCCATTCTGCTGGCTGCCATTAAAATCACTGTTTGCCCGGTGTCCAGCAGACTGAGCTGCGCGCAGGAAGGCTTGCCCAGACTCAGTTTTCCACTTCAGATCACTTACCGTGAGCGGTCCATAGCCACTATGGTGCGCATCACTGCCACGCTCATTGCCCTCCGACAGAAGAAAGTAAGGCAATAAACTACGCCATCCCCAGCCTGTATTACCTGCGGCTTCCCAGGCATCATAGTCTTCACTTTGACCACGGATATAAACCATCGCATTAATCGCGCTACTGCCACCGAGGGTGCGGCCTCTCGGCCAGAACAATCGACGCTTGTTCAGGCTTTGCTGTGGTTCCGTGTAATGGTGGAGGTTATAGTCTGTGCCTGACATCAACATCCCAATACCCAGGGGCATGGATATCAATGGACTGCGATCCGGGGGCCCTGCCTCGAGCAGGCAAACACGATGCTGCTCATCAGCACTCAGCCGGTTGGCCAATACACAGCCGGCAGAGCCGGCACCTACGATCACATAATCAAACACCATTTGAGTGGACATGGGACCTCAGCACCTTTGCAGCTGGATTTTTCTCGACGGTACACTCAACCTCGTCAAAATTACAGAGATGAAGGGACGCAAAGATGAGGGATTGCGAATTTAGTGACAATAAAGTCCTACGCAGCTGGCACAATAATGCCGGCGAGTGGGTGAAGGTGGTGGACCGGGGAGCAATACCCAGCCGCAGGCTGATCACCGACCAGGCAATTTTTGAGGCTGTCCTTGCACATAATCCCTCCAGCGTGCTGGATATTGGCTGTGGTGAAGGATGGCTATCCCGCCGCCTGGCAGCAGAGGGCATGGATGTCTGGGGGATTGATGGCGTGGACGAGTTAATTAATGAAGCCAAGCGCAGAGGGCAAGAACGGCAACAATTCCGTACTGTTTGTTATGAAGAGCTAGATCCGCAGGCATTTGAGCGTAAATTTGATTTGATTGTATGCAACTTCTCTCTGATTGGGGAGGAAGCCACCAATGCCATTTTTCACAGGGCTTGCTCCCTGCTCAACCCACAAGGGTATCTACTCCTCCAAACTTTACATCCCCTACTCTCCTGTGGCGATGAAAAGTACCTGGATGGATGGCGACCGGGTTCCTGGCAAGGTATAGACGGTGATTTTCAGGAGGCAGCGCCCTGGTATTTCCGCACATTATCAAGCTGGACCCAATTATTCATCGAACATGGATTGATGCTCACCACCCTGGAAGAACCCCTCAACCCAACCACCGGAAAACCTGCCTCATTAATCTTGGCAGGACAAGTTTGCCCTTAACCCCTAAAGCAGTTACTGGCGCCAGTTTTTGAATGCCCGGTTATCAGCGTAGTCGCTTTCAGCGACACTTTCGCGCTCAAGTCTACTGAAAGCCCACAAGCTCCCCTCAAATACGGCGCTCAAAGCAAGACCGTTTTTTCATCAACCATGGCGCACCAATATCAAAAAAATAATAAAAAAACATTGGCGCTCACCTGATCACAGCTAGGACTGCTTGGACAAAAATGGAAAAGGGTCCAATCCATGCGGCTTTCAGGGATGTTTCCGACAATTTGCGACTGTCCAGTAAGTGAAGTAGCAGAAGCCGCCTATTTTCTATGGGAAAACGCTTCGAGGTGGGTATCCCATAATAAATTCAACGACCGCTTGCGGCCTTCCGAAATGAGATGCAACACCTGGGGTAGATAGAATGGCACTCTGCAGTTTCAGAATCAGACCGGGCAAATCCTTACCCAAAACAGTTGGATTACTGCTTTTTCCCACCTGTTGTATCTGCTCTGCGGACGAACTTTTTATCCCCGATTCACAACAAGCCCTAAATATACAATCCGTGAACCTGTTTTTCTCCGACAGTGCCTTCGCCATGGACAATGCTGCACTATTCCAAGCCGCAGATTATCTCCGCAGTAATTCCATGAATAGTACGCAACGCCGCCTCAACTACCAGTGGCTACAAATGCATACCTACCCCAGTGAGTTTCGACCAACCACTGGCGGTAAGGCACTATTCAAAATTGTTAAGATTGGTTTAGATACCTACAAGCAGCGCAACAAGAGCACGGTGCAAAAAAGTCTTCTGCGTTACACCACCAACCGGGGCAAGATAGGCAACTCGGTAGATTATGGCATCAACCTTTCTGACGACAAATTCAAGATTTCTTTCGAGTACGAATTTTAGACCTGGCAGACGACTTGCCCTCCCCTAGTTTTGTTAGAATCTCCGCCAATCGATTTTGGCGGAGATAGCCGTGAGCAGCTCAAGTACCCCTTCTTCATTTCCCGAACTTCCAATCGCCAGCGTCGGCCGGCGCTTGGCGGCCCTGATGTACGACCTGTTAATCCTGATGGGACTGATGATGGTGTACGGCTTTATAGCCCTGCCAGTGGCCTCGGTATTTGGTGGGTTAAGCTGTCAGCCAGCAGCTATGGATTACAGCCCGTGTGTCGGCGGACCAATTTATCAACTGGGCGCTCTAGCGGTGATCGCCGGCTACTTCTTCTGGTCCTGGCGGGTAGCCGGACAAACTGTGGGAATGCGCGCGTGGCGCTTGATCGTGGCGAATCCAGATGGGGTACAGCTTACTTGGCGCCAATGTATCCTGCGAGCCATTGTCGCCCCTCTCTCTATCGCCTGCCTGGGCCTCGGCTACTTTTCCGCCTGGGCCCGCTCCGACAAGGCTACTTGGCACGACTTGATTTCAGAGTCTCAAGTGCGCCTTTTACCCAAAAAGAAGAAAAAAGGGTAACTGCCAACAAATTAAGCTCAAGGGGCCCTATCGGGCCCGCTTGAGTAATAGCCAGCCCGCACCAAAACAAAGAAGAACCGGTAGCAGTACAGCCAGCAGTGGTGGAAAACCAAAAACCAATGAAGAGGGGCCGAGTATCCCCTGCACAGTTTGGAAGATGATCCCCACCATAATCCCGGTAAAAACTCTCAACCCCGTGGTTACTTCACGCAGTGGGCCAAAGATGAAAGAAATTGCCACCATAACCAAACTGGCTATGGTCAGTGGTTGTAATATTTTCTTCCAAAACTCCAGCCAGTAGCGGCCGGAATCTTCCCCCTTACGATCCAGGTAAGTACCGTAATCCCAGAGGTTGCGCGGGGAAAGATCCGAGGGCAGCGGCACGATCAGGGCAAACAACTCCGGCGAGACCTCCGCTTTCCATACACTGGTTGGCAGGTCTTTACTCTGCGTATCTTCCCCCAGGAACTGGGTGCTACGGCTGTTCTTAAGCAGCCACTGCTCATTCTGAAACTGCCCCCGTTCAGAGAACTCCACCCATTGCAGCTCCCGGTTATCCGCAAAGTGATAACGGGTTACGCCATAGAGTTCACCATCTGGCAGGGCAGCATTAAAGTGCACAAATTCGCCGCTATCTTTTAGCCACAAACCGCTTTCGAGGCCACTTGCTTCGAGCTCACCCAGGGCGCGTGCTTTGTTGTTCTCGGCGATTACATTGGTCTTGGGAATCACAAACTCCGCCAGGGCCAAACCGATAAAAATCAACAGAATGATTGGTTTCATTACCGCCCAGGCAATACGGCCGATAGAGACACCAGCCGCGCGCATAACGGTCAGTTCACTGGTGCCGGCCAGTGTCCCCAGCCCCACCATACATCCCACGAGGGCGGAGAAACCCAACTGCTCATAAATACGCCCCGGCAATCTCCACATGACATATTGTATTGCCTGGCTAAAGCCGTAATCGCGCTTGAGGTCTCCCAGTTGGTCGATAATGGCGGAAATAATATCCAGGCCGAGAATAATCAATAGCACCACGAAAACCGCTAGGGCGATGGTGCGGCCAATATACATATCCAGCTTATACATCGGCCGACTCCTTAACACCTTCCGGCAATGGTTTGGGTTTAGGGCGCCAATTTCTCGCCGCCAGAAGCAATAACCCAATTAGTAGGAAGGGCGGGTGTACCAACCAGATCACCGCGGGGTTGGCGAACTTGCCATCCTCTACAGCTCCGCGAACCCCCTGCAGAACCACCAGGTAAATGAGGTATAGGAGTATCGCGGGGAACATCTTAATAAAGCGTCCCTGGCGGGGATTAGTACGCGATAGCGGTACTGCCAGCACCGCAACCACCAGCACCAATACTGGCAAACTCAAGCGCCAGTAGAGGTAGGCTGTCTCCCTGGGATTGTCACTGCCAATCAGCTGCGTAGTGGGGGCCGACTCAATTTGGTCGCGCCAACGGCTGCGCAATCGTGGCGCCTCCATCAACACTTCATAGCTGGAGAACTCCATCTGCCGGTATTCCCGCTCACCCGGCACGCCCTCATAACGGTAGCCATCGCGCAGTACCAGGTAGCGCAGCCCTGTCTCGGGATCGATTTGCTGGACCCCTTCTTTGGCGCGAGTAACCACCTGGCGATTCGCCTCAGTCTCAGCTTCCGTGGCCCTCAACTCGGCGAGGAACACTCCCAGCATGGTGGACTTATCCTCACTCAGGGCCTCTGCGTAATACACTGCCTGGCCGCCACTGGTGGATATAAATTTCTTCGGTATCAGGTGATCAAACTCATTGCGGGATTTTTCCGCGTTGAGCATCAGGTTGGAACGCTCGGCACCAGCGGGGGTGAGGTACAAACTCATTGAAGCCACAAACAAAGCCACTGCCAGAGCCGGTGCCAGGGTGTAAAACAGCAAACGCCATTCGCTGAAACCACAGGCGTGCAGCACTGTCATTTCGCTCTCTATATAGAGGCGCCCATAGGCCAAAAGAATCCCGACGAATAATCCCAGTGGCAATATCAATTCCAGGAATCCCGGTAAGCGGTAGGCCATTAAGGAGAAAAGGATATTAGCCGAAAGGTCCCCTGCGGCGGCTTCCGCAAGGTATTTCACAAATCGGCCACTCATCACCATTAATAGCAAAACTGCGCTGACCGCCAGCGTGGCAAACAGCAGCTCGCGGCAGAGATAGCGGAAAATAATCACAGGGCGAACGAATTCCTTGGTGACAGCGGTGTGATGAATTGGACTTCAGTCGAACAAGTTGCCCACTAGGTACAGCAATCCATAGACGAGCAGGTTAAACTTGTGCGACGCATTATCACTAAAAATTCTTGCTATGTCTCGGTTCAGAGCTATGCAATCTATTGTCAGATTTTAAGGAAAGCGAAAAATGCAGTTCTCCGCAAAGGTCTCGGATATCTCCAAACAGCGCGCAGCCTGTTCCGTTATTTCAGCTGATGCTAAAAATGGCTTAAGCCCCAGCGGTAAAAACCTCGATCAACTCGCAAAAGGAACTATTGGCAAAATTCTCAAGCGTGGTGATCTGGGCGTAAAACCCGGCAGCACCCAGTTAATCGACCTGCTGGACGGACCCAGTGAGCGAGTGCTGGTCGTTCGCACCGGCAAGGGAGACATCAGCCAGGCAGAGTTCCGCAAGCTGGCCAGCGCCAGTGCCGCAGTGGTGAAAAAGTTCAAAGACGCTACCAGCTACCTGTGCGAGCTCGAAGTAAAAGGGGCTGATAAAGCCTGGCAAGCCCAGCAGATTGCGCTGGCCACAGGTCTGGCCACCTACCGCTTCACCCAGTGCCTCACTGATGCCAAACCCTACCCTCTCACCAAGTTCACCCTGCATGCCATTGATCGCAAGCAGCTAAAAACCATCCAAAAAGGGATGGAGATTGGTGCCGGCCAAGCACTGGGAAGCAATGTAGCACGGGAACTGGGTGATCTGCCTGGCAATATCTGTACACCCAACTATCTGGCAGCTCAGGCCCGCACACTGGCCAAAAAACACACAAAGCTCTCCACAACTGTGCTCGACGAGAAAAAAATGAAAGCGCTTGGTATGGGCGCACTTCTCAGCGTAGCAAAAGGCAGTGACCAGCCCCCAGCCCTGATCGCCATGAACTACAAGGGTGGCAAAACCAGCGAGAAACCCATTGTGCTGGTGGGCAAAGGTATTACCTTCGATAGCGGTGGTATCAGCATCAAGCCCGGTCAGGCTATGGATGAAATGAAATACGATATGGGCGGTGCGGCCAGTGTTTTCGGTGTGATGAACGCCCTGGTGGAGCTGCAGCCATCTATCAATGTGGTGGGCCTGGTCGCCGCCGCAGAAAATATGCCCAGCGGCCGCGCCAGCAAGCCCGGTGATATCGTCACCTCCATGTCCGGAAAGACTATCGAGATTCTGAACACCGACGCCGAAGGCCGCCTGGTACTTTGCGACGCACTCACCTATGCCAGCAAGTACAAGCCGCGCGCGGTCATCGATATCGCCACTCTCACCGGTGCCTGTGTAATCGCTCTCGGCCACCATGCCACTGGCCTCTATGCCAATAACGAAGAACTCGCCCAAGACCTGCTCAAGGCCGGCGAAACCAGTGGCGACCGCGCCTGGCAAATGCCGCTTTGGGATGAGTACCAGCCCGCCCTGGACTCCAACTTTGCCGATATGCAAAACATCGGCGGCCGCGATGCCGGCTCTGTAACCGCCGCCTGTTTCTTGTCCCGCTTTGCCGAAGAGTACACTTGGGCACATATGGACATCGCCGGTAGCGCGTGGAAATCCGGTGCCGCCAAAGGGGCCACCGGTCGTCCGGTACCGCTTCTGGTGGAATACCTGCTGGGAAAATAACTGGCAAAAGCGCACAATAGCCGCCCCCGAGCGGCAGCCGTAACGGCCCCTCGCGGGCCGTTGTCGTCTCTGTACAAATAAAAGCCAGCATGACCCGTATCGACTTTTACATCCTCTCCTCCGATCAGCCCCAGCAAGCGGATATCTTCGCCTGTCGCCTGGCGGAAAAGGCCTATCGCAACGGTCTTCGGGTTCTGCTTGCCGTGGATAATCAGGAACGTGCCGAACAACTCAACCAACTGCTGTGGACCTTCCGTGAAGACAGTTTCCTGCCCCATGCCAACCAAGCGAATGGCGAGCAGGCAGCTATCGAAATCAACTGCGGTGAAGATCCGCAGGCACACCACGGCCTACTGATCAACCTGTGCAGCAAAGTCCCCAACTGGTTCAGCCGCTTCGAACGTCTTGCCGAGATCGTCGTTCAAGAAGCCAATGCCCTGCAACGCTCACGATCGCGATTTGGTCACTTCCGCGATCGCGGATATCCGTTACAATCCCATAAGATCAACCAGAGCATGTAATCACTAACTACCGCCATGTCCGGTCGAAAGAACAAGCACAAGCAGCGCGGACAACCACGCAAACCTTCCAGCGAGCTGCTCGATGAGCTGAACTCACTGCACGACCTACTCAACAGTGACGATCTCGATGAAATCCCACTGCTCAACCAGGTAGCGGGCCAAGTAACGGGGAAGGATGAGCCAAAAACCCTAACCGCTGCCCCTCCTACAGAGCCTCCATTGTTATCCACCGAGCCAGAAGCCCCGCCCCCCTCCCCAATGGATGACACCTTGGAAGAGGAACTGCTTCAGCAGGAGGACCTGCCCATATTGTTTTCCCCAATCGAGGAGACACTGGGCGAAGAACATAAAGTGCAGTTGGCCGAATCAGATCTAGCCCTATTGCGCCCCTTACAAAACCTGCCCGGCAAAACAACGGCAGAACCCCAAGTGCAGACTTCCCAGGAAGCGTCAGCCCATGACGATGATGATGATGATCAACCTGGCAATAACACTCAATCGAATAGTGAGGGGACTGACACGGATCGTACAATCGCAACAGATACAGCTGCGGAGGCTCCCGTACCGGCACCCGACAACCCCTTCTTACCAGCCCATATTCGCTCGCGGCTTACCGGGGGGCGTATTCCATCCCATGAAAGGCAGCCCCAAACCAAACCCGAGGCCATAGAAACCGCCAGCGCGGGTACCCGTACCCAAGCATTGGTAATGGCCCAGGCGATTGCAGAAAAGGAGGGGCCAGTAGAAAAATTGGAGCCCTCAGAGAAAGAGCGCCAGCGCAACGATTTGATTGAAGAATTGGTAGCCCAACAGCTCCCTCAACTGGAAAAACAGTTGCGTGCCCAGATAGAAAAAGTGGTCGACGAGCTAGAGATCTGGGACTGAGTGCGATTTAGCCCCACAGCTGCCTTTTGCCCACCCTACCCCCGGCGGTATAATTGCCGCCTTTTCCGCGCAGCCCGAGCAAGCACCAGACTATCCTGAGCCAAAACGCTGTGCACGCAGTCAGTTAAACACAAGGTTTCCCGCCCGTATGGACAAAACATACCAGCCCAACGCCATCGAACAGCAGTGGTACAAAACCTGGGAGGAGAACGGCTACTTCAAGCCTTCCGGGGATACTGAGGCCAAGCCCTACAGCATTATGATCCCGCCGCCGAACGTCACCGGCAGCCTGCATATGGGCCACGGTTTCCAGGAGTCCATCATGGACGCCCTGATTCGCTACCACCGCATGCAGGGAGACAACACCCTGTGGCAAGTGGGCACCGACCATGCCGGTATCGCCACCCAGATGGTGGTAGAGCGCCTGCTGGGCGCCGAAGGCGTATCCCGCCACGACCTGGGCCGCGACAAGTTTATTGAGAAGGTCTGGGAGTGGAAGGAAGAGTCCGGCGGCACCATTACCCGCCAGCTGCGCCGCCTGGGCGCCAGCCCCGACTGGTCCCGCGAACGCTTCACCATGGACGACGGCTTTTACAAAGCGGTGCAGGAAGTCTTTATCAAACTGTATGAAGACGGCCTGATTTATCGCGGCAAGCGCCTGGTGAACTGGGACCCGAAATTCCACACTGCGATCTCCGACCTGGAAGTATTAAACGAAGAGAAGCAGGGCCACCTGTGGCACTTCCGCTACCCGCTCTCCGACGGCTCCGGCCACTTGGTAGTTGCCACTACCCGCCCGGAAACCATGCTCGGCGATACCGCCGTAGCCGTACACCCGGAAGACGAGCGCTACCAGCACCTGATTGGCAAGACCATCAAGTTGCCCCTGACCGACCGCGAAATTCCGATTATTGCCGACGAATACGTCGATCGTGAATTCGGCACCGGCTGTGTAAAAATCACCCCGGCCCACGACTTCAACGACTACGAGATGGGCCAGCGCCACAACCTCGAGATGATCAACATCCTCGATGCCGACGCCCACCTAAACGACGCAGTGCCGGAAAAATACCGAGACATGGAGCGCTTTGCCGCGCGCACCCAGATTGTCGATGACCTGGACGCCCTCGGCCTGCTGGAAAAAGTAGAACCCCACACCCTCAAGGTGCCCCATGGCGACCGCTCCGGCGCCGTGATCGAGCCCTGGCTCACCGATCAATGGTACGTAAAAACCCAGCCCCTGGCCGATGAAGCCATCGCCGCCGTTGAAGATGGCCGCGTTGAGTTCGTACCGAAAAACTACGAAAACATGTATTTCTCCTGGATGCGCGATATCCAGGACTGGTGTATTTCCCGCCAGCTGTGGTGGGGCCACCGCATCCCCGCCTGGTACGACAACGAAGGCAAAGTCTACGTTGGCCGCAGCGAAGAGGAAGTGCGCGAGAAGCACAACCTGGGCGCCGACATCAGCCTGCGCCAGGACGACGACGTACTCGACACCTGGTTCTCCTCCGGCCTGTGGACCTTCGGCACCCTGGGCTGGCCGGAAGATACCGAAGAACTGAAAGCCTTCCACCCCAGCTCCGTACTGGTTACCGGCTTCGATATTATTTTCTTCTGGGTCGCACGCATGATGATGCTGACCCTCTACTTCAAGAGGGAAGTACCATTTAACACCGTGTACGTGCACGGCCTGGTGCGCGACAACCACGGCCAGAAGATGTCCAAATCCAAGGGCAACGTGATCGATCCTATCGACCTGATCGACGGTATCGACCTGGAGAGCCTGGTAGCCAAGCGCACCGCCGGCATGATGGTGCCGCACCTGCGCGAGAAAATTGAAAAGCAAACTCGCAAGGACTTCCCCGAAGGGCTCGAAGCCTACGGTACCGATGCCCTGCGCTACACCTACTACTCACTGGCATCCACCGGCCGCGACATCAAGTTTGATGTGGGCCGTATCGAAGGCTTCCGCAATTTCTGTAACAAGATCTGGAATGCCTCCCGCTACGTACTGCAAAACTGTGAAGGACAGGACTGTGGCCAGGACAACAGTAGCGACTTCGAGCTGACTGTCGCCGACCGCTGGATTATTTCCCAACTACAGCGCACCGAAATTACCGTACGCGAAGCGATGGATACCTACCGCTTCGACCTCGCCTCCCAGGCCCTGTACGACTTTATCTGGAGCGAGTACTGCAGCTGGTATCTGGAACTGTCCAAGCCGGTACTGTGGGACGACAACGCCTCCGACGCAGTGAAGAAAGGAACCCGACGCACCCTGATCCGCGTACTGGAAACCATTTTGCGTCTGGCTCACCCACTGATGCCGTTTATCACCGAAGAAATCTGGCAGCGTGTAAAAACCCTCGCCGGCTCCAACGGTGACACCATTATGCTGCAAAAGTACCCGGAAGCCGACAGCAGCAAGATCGACGAAGAAGCGGAAGCGGCTGTTTCCTGGTTGAAGCAGGTTATTGAAGGCGTGCGTAATATTCGCGGTGAAATGAATATTTCCCCAGCGAAGAAAATCCCACTGATTCTGCGCGGCGGTTCCAGCCGTGACCAAGAACTGCTGGCGCAAGCCCGCAGCCTGCTGATCAAACTGGCCAGCCTCGAAGAAATCACCTGGCTGGAAAGTGGAGAAACTGCACCAGCCTCCGCCACTGCCCTGGTAGGCGATATGGAATTGCTGGTACCCATGGCCGGGCTGATCGACGTTAAAGCCGAGAGCGCGCGTCTACAAAAAGAGATTGATAAACTTTCCAAAGAACTCGCACGGGTTGAAGGCAAACTCAACAACCCCAAGTTTGTAGACAAAGCCCCCGAAGCCGTTGTTGCCAAGGAGAAGGACAAGCTCGCGGAAATGAAAGGTGCTCACGAGCGCCTGCAACAGCAACTTGAGGAAATCAGTAACCTTTAATGGTTCTGGTTATCCGCTCCATTTAAGAGCGGATCTGATTTAAAAAAGGGGGCTCTGCCCCCTTTTCTTTTTTTTGATATAAATCAAACTGCCCCTTCTAGCCCTAATGCCTTTCGATTTTCTATCAACTTCAGAACCCGAGTATGTGCGCAATGTACCTGCATCGCTTATGAGTTTGTCAGCTCCAAAATCAGCTTTACCGAGGTGGTATACGACCTAAAGCGCAGTGAAACGCTTCAGGCACTGCTCCATTTTTCTACCCTCCTAAGTAACTGATAAGAAATCAACATGATTTTGAATCGGTTTGGCTGTTATTTTTTATAAAGATCCTAATTGATTGGAAGTTCTAAGTACGATAATGAATTGGAGAAAATCTATTCAGTAGGGATAGTGGGCAAAGTGATCATTTTTTATTTGGGACAAGAGTTCAAGCTTGTGTGTGATTTATTGATTCCTCAAGGTTATTACGCACTTCTTCATTAGATTGATTCCAGGGTGGCAATCATGATAATAGTGGTCAGAATGATTACTATATAAATGTTAAGTGCCAGGAGATCTAATGTTCGACCTGAATATAGATAATAAAAACAATCTCCATGTCATTGAAAATGGCAATGAACATATAATCCCTATTGTAATGGAGTATTGGAATACCAGAGATTTAATACTTCACTGGGGATATGAAACATACGACTTACTAGATGGTTATGCTTTGAGGTTTCTTTTAACAGGAATGCATGTTCTTAAGGGGCAAGGTTATATAAGAGCATTTCGAACAGTTAGGACACGTAACAAAATTCACTTTGATGATGTTCTAATAGTGGCGCCATGGAACGTACAGCAATGGGAGCCAATAGAAGCGCTCGAATATATTGTATCCCCGCATACTCAAACGGTTTATGACTATCAATTTAAACTCCCAGATAGAATTCCTGAGTTTTTTGTTACAAGTGATGAGCTCTCTTTCTGGAATAATGAGACAATAGAAAAAGATCCTCTGGCAGGTACTTATGAGCCAAAATATAAGCTATACACAGAACAACAAAGCACCTAACCAGCGAAGGTGCACAAAAGTCGCCGTTGCTGCGGGCTTAAGGCTATAGATTATGTATCGAGCAGGTGAGGAAATCATCAATAAGGGGCTGAGCCCATTCACTCGCATACTACTTGGCTTTGTATCAGGAATGTTTGGCCTTGTAATGATCATCTCTGCACCGCCAACTGATAAAGCAATCGGCTTCAATGTCTTTGCTGGTGCTTGTTTAAGCATTTCATTTGCATGTATCTTTACTGGTAGAGTTCGTCAATTTTTCGGTAGCTTAATTGGTCTTGGATTGTTTTCTGCATCAATGTGGTATCTTTTAACTCAGCTACTACATGGCCCGCTATTCTCGGCACGCTCAGAGCAATCTATTCTAAATGCAGTGTTATTTCTCGTTTTCTTCGGTGTTCCAGGTGTTTCTTATATATTCAAAGTTAGATTTGGTTTTGTACGTAAAAAGTCTTAACAAACGCAATCACGCGGACCGGCTTTAAGCTGTCTCCGCTTCGCTACATCAACTTAAAGCCATCCAGCGTTGCGGGCGTTAACCCTATCACCCGGCGGACTGGACACGCCAACGCGCGCCACTGCTTAGGGCGCTCCGTAATCTCAACCAACTCCATCCCCCAGCACCTTCTCCTTTTGGACACGTCTATAGATTTCCTCACGGTGAACGGGTAGAGATTTGGGAGCACGTATGCCTATCTTTACCTGATTACCCTTAACTTCCAATACCGTAATTGAGACGTTCGATCCAATCCGTAAGTTTTCACCCGTCCGGCGCTTTAAGATCAACATATTTGCTTCCTATTAACACTCAAACCATGCGTAGACCTCCCTTAATGGAAGGATTTGAAAGTAACTTTTAAGGAAGTATCAGGTGGGGCGCGAGAACGGTAGGCATAGAAGTAGAAAAGGCAGACGCAACGCTTCCAGAGCCAAGGGACACGCCCCAAACTGCTGAATGGACTCCACTTTATTGAAGACGAGCGGGTTTCTAGCGTATGATCCATATAGCCATTTTGATAGTCTAGTTATCAATTTGGTTAGCTGGCCCCAGGTGTTCCACCACCTTGGGTCAGCGCCTTTTACTTACTCTTATGTCACGCTACCGTTCTCCTTTGAGGGAATGGTTTTTAGAAAATTCTTGATTCTCTCGAATCTCTTTGGTCATCGGCCTTTAGAAGGCTGCTCAATGACGACCCAAATACCGATAAATATCCACCGATTTTACGCAGCTTTGACACTAAAACAAACTGAATAAAATCCAATAAGATTATTTTTGTGCCTATATTTTTGGTGGTTCACGCTTTGAAAATTTTGGTTGCGTATAAAAATGGTTGTTAAGACAGGTACTCTTCTCTGCCGTTCGCTTTGGAACCCAGAAACAATAGATCACCCCTAGCGGCTTCGATTTGCTGCTTTTACATACAGCCTGTTGTTTTTCTGTGCTCTCTATTTCGAAGATCAAGAGTAACTACAAGTATTCACTGCAGAAAGAACATTAACTTGTTGATTTTGAATGGTTTACGTCTGTTATCAAAAGGAGCAAAATATCAGGGTATAATGCGGCTTCTTTTGAATACACTGTTAGATGCAATTGCTCATAAATATTGAATTCTTTTTACTTTGGTACCGTTTTGATAATCAAAACTCATTTGTCCTTTGTTTTTCTGATGAAGCTGACGGAGTATTTGTAGATTCTGTCGGACAAGCACCAACTCTTTCGTCAGCGGAACTGACAGTCAAATACGCTGGGGGTTTAGGGATTTCAGCTGTAAATAAAAGACCAACACCCCATAACTTGGATAAAGTTATAAACTGTTTAGAAGACCCTAACCAATACGCAATTGATTGTGATAAAACTCTTTCTATTTGGAATTTATTTGATGATATTTATCGCCCTTTAGGCAAAGGGCTGTCGTCAAAAAAACCAATAGTGAATAAAGTGTATGAAAAACCATTCTATGGTGATAACTTACCAACAGTTATTCCTAAAGGATCTCATTGTGAGTCTATCTGGAGCGTCGAAGAAATCACATTAACAACTCGAGTAATGAACTCAGGCATGAAAAAATTAAGAAAATCATTATGCACTTATAAGCAATGATAAATGTATCCAAGAAAGCACAGCAACCCAACTCTGCAGACCCTTTCACCTTTTGTAATTTCACACCAAAGCCGCCAAATTTGCCACACAGTGATGCTGTGCGCTAACTTTCTTTGAAAAAATGAGAAGTCAAGTTGAACCTATACTTTTCTAAAACAACGAAAATAGAAAGTCATGATGGCTTTCATTTACTACAAGATCACAAGGGGACAAATCATAGCAGCCCATGGGATGATTATGGCTACACTGTTAAATTTAAACTTTATTATATTGATAATATATCAAAGAAAAATCTAGGGTTTCTCAGACTTTTTATTAATGAACAGAAAGACACCTCAGAATTTCTTATAGAAAAGGGGGAGGAAGTCGAAAAAGATATTTACAAAATAGACAATGTAATTAATCAAGAAATTGCCGTATCTCTACCGCTTGATATCGATTATTACCATAAGCTGAACAAACTACTAAAGACAAACTCTATTGGCCAATTTTTGGCAATGATATGTGACGCTAGTTATTTTTATAGCAAGATTTCTACCTATAGAAGCTGGAATGGCTTTAACGGTTCTGTAATGAGGGAAGGGAGCAACTCTGAAGCAATTCTCAGAAAAGGTCATCAGATTGCAACAGGAAGATACTCTCCTGAAGGGTCATTTACAATAAATATCGAATTAAACCCTGAATCATATGACCCGGTTAAGTTTGTTTTTGATAATGATCGAGAGGTAAGTAAAACAAATATAAATCTATTGATTGGAAAAAATGGGGTTGGCAAGTCATTTCTCCTAAAAGAGCTTTCCAAGATTATTACAGGAATTCAAGAAATTGACGATAAATGGCCATATTTTCATAAACTGATAGTGGTAGCATACTCACCATTTGAGGAATTTTATACTAAAGATGAATTACTTGATGAATTAGATAAAAAATACTCAAAGAAAAAGAAAATAAGAAAGACCAGGGCACCATCAAGAAGAAGAATGAATGTCAACGAATATGCATATGTTGGATTTAGAAATGAATCTGGAAAGTTTAATATTGACTGGCCTAAAAAGCATAGCGTTGAAGCATTAGTTAATATACTTAAATTTGACAAAGAGAATTGTTGGTGGGAAGAAAGGGAAAGATTTGAAATATTAAAAGAAACTCTAAGCTTATCCATTGATTATGATAACATTGCTGTTAAATCATCGGACTCGGAAGAGTTTTTAATAATTGATTGCGCTTCAGATGAAACTATTAAATTGATTGAAAGCTGTTCATCAAAAGAAGACGGCTTGTTTTTTATCAAGAATGATAATGTTTTAAATCTAAGCTCTGGCCAGCTTATATACTCCTACATGATCCCTTCTATTGTTTCTGAGATAGAAGACGAAAGCTTGATCATACTTGATGAGCCGGAATTATACCTCCATCCACATTTGGAGGTTGGACTCATTGATATGATGAAACACTTGCTTTCAGAAACGTCATCATATTCTATTATAGCAACCCATTCAGCAATATTAACTAGAGAAGTAGAAAAGAAGGCTGTAAAGATACTAAGAAAAATAAATGGTAGAACTGAGGTCTCTGACCCTAGCTTTGAAACATATGGTGAATCATTAGAAACTATAATTGGCGAGGTATTTGATGATTATACAACGGTAAAGCCATTTCAGAGCGACCTTAAAAAACATGTAAGTTCAGAAAAAAATGTTGACTCTGCAATTAAAAATATAAGATCAGATATCGGCGATGAGGCACTTGCATATATTGTTTCAGAATTTTGTGGCGATGCAGATATTCTTATTGAGGACGAATAAGTGAAGTATTTGGATTCAATGAAAATTGATAACCCAGAAGCTTGGCTTAAAGAAGCTCTAAGCTGTAGAAAACTCAATGTGAAGCAGCTTGAAAGTATAGAGCAAGAGCTTACTGATAAATATAATGGTTATAATGAAATTATTGATAACTGTGACACAAGACCTGTTGACAGTGAGTTTTTAATTCATAAGGAGCTGTTGATTAATTATTATGAAGCCCCCCCTGCTAAACTTAATCAGCTTCTAATCTCAAGAAGAGCTGAACATGGTCTATTAGAGTGCCCCTTCTGTGGAAACCCAAAAGAGCCTGACACACTAGATCATTTCATCCCCAAAGATGACTGGCCTGAATTTTCTATAAATCCCAATAACTTAGTCCCCCAATGCAGAGGGTGTGCTCCAATAAAAAGCTCCAAGTATTACTGTGATGAAGATAAGGTGTCGATATACCTTCATCCTATGTATACGGATTTGCTTTCTAAATTTAGATTTAAGATAGCTGTATCGTTTTCCGAAGATACTGAAAACGTATCTTTTAGACTTAGTCTTTCGAAGCCCCAGTCAATTGATTCACCATCTACGGATAGGGTTTTACGCCATTTTAGTCAGCTAGGACTCCAGAAACGTATTCAGCTGTATTGTTATAGAGAGTTCAAAAAATGGAAGGAGTTGTTAACTAAAAAGAGATTCAAAGTTGAAGATGCGCTCAATCAGCGCTTATCTGAGCGAGCTTCGCAAGAACAGGGAAGGGACTGGAAAACTGCGCTCTATATTGGAATCCTAGAGAATATAGATCTTGTCAATTATTTGAATGGCTTAGCAAATGAAGATTCGAATGAGTCTGCTGAAGAGACAGAGGTTGAACTAGAATTGTGGGTAACAGAAAGCTAAATCTTGTAGCCGGTAGTTTCTGGATGCCGGCCTCCACACCACCCATCGTACGGGTCCGCAATAGGCGGTTACCTATCCGTAATGAATCTCTACCCAACGATAGTGTCGAGCAGCTCTTCATTTGAGTTGAGTGTCATGGCAGTGCGCCACCTCAACTTTATCCGACTGAAAACATATCGGTAGGCTACCCCTGTCTTTTAACTCGTGGAGTTTGGGTTCAGGCCTTCACCTTGTCCAAGGTATTCATCTTGGCATTAGGCTACTATGCCGTCGGCTGACTTCTGTTTAATCACCTTGATCATTACTGACCAAGGCGCTACTGTGTTCCGCCACTTTTGTCTATCCTCACAATGATGATTAGCGGGTTGCACCTATTTATGAGTCAGGGGCCATGCTGACAGCTTCACAGCAGCAAGCTAAACAGATTTCTCCAGATAAGAACGTGAACTTTTACTACACAGCTGCATCATTGACTCTACCCGTTAGAACACCCGGCTTCGGTGCCCCTGGCCACCTCGCCTCCAGGCTAAGCCTTATAAGGTGTTTCTGTTCGTCAGCTCGTAGTTTTGCTAGCCGCTTCCTCCCCACAAGACCTCACGGTGTTGCAGTTGCCATTCGCTAGCAGTTAGCATTTAATGGCGCCCATTAAACGGTGATTTTCCTATACGGGACTTTCACCCCATTAGTTCATGCTCATGCTGGGTGTACCAAGGCGAAGTACAATCGCCAGCAAAGCTGGCTGGACCTACATTCCGCAGCTTCGCTGCTTCATTTCGGCCCATGCTGGCAGCTTTATAACTCATGAGGGCTCTGTGACCTACATAAAGTACTTGTTTGTAATCTTGTTTCCTTGGTTAGCTTTTTTCGTAGGAGACATGATTTATGGCTCTTCGCATGTGATGTTTCATCATCCCTGCGAACAATCAGAATATGGGTGCTGGCCTATAGATTCTACAAGTTTTGCAATAAAAGGGGCGTTGTTTGGTATCTTTATAGGCTTGGCAAATTTGACGTCCTCTCAGCTTAAAATATCATTGGTGTCGGCATTAGTGTTGTTGGCTTTGATTACCGTCAGGCTGGGTGCTGTTCAAATGGAGGGTATTCTGTCTGTAGTATTGGGTGGGTATTACTGGTTAAGTTTATTTGTCCCATTATTATTTAGTGCAGTGTTTTTTTACCTAGGCTCAAAGTATGTGTCAGGTAAGTTATAACAATACCAAGTACGATCGCCAGAAAAGCTCGCTGGACCTACATTCCACAGCCTCGCTGCTCCAATTCGGTTCGTGTTGGCGACATAAGTACTATAGAGATATAAGTAATGGGAAGACCTTGGAGTAAACTGCAGAAGGAATTTTATTTGCTGCGAACAGATGGACTTGACCTGCAATTGCATTGCCGAGCCTATAGAATGGATTCAAAAATGGGATCTACCGATATTCCTAGATATTGGATTACATTAGGCAAGGAGATAATCTGGGACTACCCAAGAGATTTTATTGGTAAGAATCATCCTAAACGAGTAAATACTAAGTGGTATCCCTATGGCAATGATGTTCCAGATATTTCCAATCTAATAAGAGAGTATATTGACACTCCAAAAGATGAGCTGATGTCAAAGAATTTTCAAAATGACCATTGGGGGTTGATTAACATATTTCGAGCTTCAGATAAGCGTATAGGTTTAAGACGCCTACCTGAGCTAAAGAGGAAAACAAAAAATAGGGCCGCATTGAAAGTAATTGAGACGCGGCTAGAAAGCACTAAATCGAGTAGCCGGTAGCTTCTAGCTACCGAACCCCAGACCACCCATTATGCGGGTCCTCAATGAGCGGCTCCCTATCCGTAATGAATCTCTACCCAACGATAGTGTCAAACAGCTCTTCATTTCAGCTGAGTGTCATGGCAGTGCGCAGTCTCAAATTTATCCAACTGGAAACTTATCGGTAGGATAACCCTGTCTTTCAACTCATCGAATTTGGACTCAGGCCTTCACCATGTCCAAGGTATTAATCTTGGCATTAGGCTACTATATCGTCGGCTGACTTCTGTTTAATCACCTTGATCATTACAGACCGAAGCGCTGATGTGTTCCACCACTTTTGTCTATCCCCGCGATGATGGTAAGCGGGTTGCACCTATTTATGAGTCAGCGACCACCTTGACAGCTACACATCAGCAAGCTAAACAGATCTCCCCAGATAAGAACGTGAACTTTCACTACACGACTGCATCATTGACTCTACCCATTAGATCACCCGGCTTCGGTGCCCCTGGCCACCTCGCTTCCAGGCTAAGCTCCATAGGATGTTTCTGTTCCTCAACTCGGATTTTCTTGCGGCTTCCTCCCCACAAGACCTCACTGTGTTGTAGTTGCCATTCACTAGTAGTTAGCATTTAATGGCGCCCATTAAATGGTGATCCTCCTACAGGGGACTTTCACCCCATTAGTTCACACCCATACTGGACGTACCAAGGGCCAGCACAATCGCCAGATGCGAAAAACTCATTCGGCTGGACTCGCTACACTGCGTTCTGCTCGCCTGTGTGGCCGGCGTTATAAGCCTAGGACATCATGAACACTAGATATTTAGATGAAGGGTTTCCTCTTTTACATTGGGCAACAGAAATTGAAGCTGTGTGCCCTAAGTGTAATGAGGTTGGAGTTATCAGCGGAAATCCATACTGGAAAGATTGGCGTGCTACATTCTTGTGTCACGGTTGTTCTCATTCATTACAAACAGATCGTGATGGTTGGCACGGACCTGTTCTAGGAATGGGGCGTCGTCCTTGTGGTACATGCGGTCATCAGTGGGTACGAGTAGAGAAAGTATTTGATGATGCGAGCAAAATAAATGGCGAGTCTACGAAATCTAAATGCCCCCAATGCAAATCAGAAAATAAAGTATCTTTAAAGTTCACTCGTACCGAACCGACTGATCATGCTATTGATCCTTTTTTTGGCCTAGAGCTAGCTTTAAAAGAAGATACTCGTCATGGCACTGTTTGGGCATATGGGGCAACTCATTTGGAACAGCTCAAACTATATACCTCTGCTCAATTAAGAGAAGGGGATGGTACAAAGTGGTCTTATTTCACGAGACTTCCAAAGTGGTTGAAGACTTCGAAAAATAGGAAGATGGTTTTAAAGGCCATTTCTAAATTAGAGAAACGCCTTATAACAAACAAAGACAGCGGATAAGCCGCTGCTTTGGGCGTTCGTAATGAGTCTCTACCTGGTGATTGTCGCACAGCTCCCCATTTGAGTTGAGTTTCTTGGCGGTGCGCTACCTCAACGTTATCCAACGGGAAACATATTGGTGGGCTAGCCCTGTCTTTTAAGCCGTGGAATTAAGTTCAGATCTTCACTCTGTCCAAGGTATTACTCTTGGCATTTGGCTACTATGCCGTCGGCTGACTTCAGCTTAATAACCTCAGCCATTACTTGATGACTTACTACAACTGGAAGCGTCCCCACCAATACAATGACGGATTACCGCCTGCAAAAGTGGAAGAAAAATTTAACCTACTGTCCAGAAATAGTTGACCACTACACCTCCTTCCGATACCTAAACATCAAGATATTGAGACATTAGAGAGGAAAATTGCCAAAGAAGAACTAATGTGGCTTTCATGACAAAAAACAAAATTATGAATATTAATTCTTAAGCGTGTTTCTTCTCCTTCGACCCACAAAATAAGTACGATTGTTCGACTCCTTATTGCCTGCTGCATTTATGTATGCAATATTTGGGTGGATTTTTTACCTCATGAAATCTAGCAAGGAGAATTTTTTATCCAAAAAATCCACATGATAGGTCTATATGATCTTTTTCTGCCCTATTTCTCAGCTAAATTCTCACACCATCAAGAATAAATATAAAATTTACGATTAGAAATGCAATTTTATGAAAATTAAAGCCCTGTATGGAAAAGCTCTTTTACTCATACTTATTTCCCTTTGTTTTACCTCCACAGTAAATGCTCAGTCTGGTTTTGAGGCTGTAGTGCCAGGGCCGGTTCATCTGGGTGTAAATGTCAATACTGAAGATGTTCCGTTTTGGAAAACATTGGATAATGACCATCAAGATGACTGGGATGGACGTGTACTCCATTACCCTGCCGATTGGCGAATAGCGAAAGGCAGCGATGGTCGTTGGATCACTTTTCCCCATGAGTGGGATCACCGCGAGGGTTCGGATGGCCGAATTGTTGCCTATCCCCACGGTTTTTACACACAAGAAGGAGATGATGGAAGGGTAATTTCCTATCCTTATAGTAAATGGAGGTACTTTGAAGGGGGAGATGGTCGCGGCGTGGCAATTCCAGGGGATTGGGATGTAGATGAACACGGTAACAAACTGTGGGGAAAAAATGTTAAAGCAGGCAGTGATTACCGCAAGATTGTAGTACCTCCCGGCTGGGAATCCGATCAAGGACGCGATTCAAGATTGATAGCTTATCCTGCAGGCTGGCTAACAGACTCCGGTTTTGATGAAAGGCTGGTAGCCATTCCATCTCTCTCACCATGGAAGACCGCCTGGGGGAGGGATGGGAGAATGATTACCTACCATGAAGGTATAACATCAAGAGTTGTTGAAGGAAATGACGATAGAAAAGTCGCAATCACCAATAACTGGTACTATCGATCAGGCCCCGACGGAAGAATTAAACAAAGGCCCAAAAGTACAATTAAAACACCTTTAACTTTTGATAATCCAGCACAAATTGCGCTGATTAAGAAGCTGAAGGAAGATGCCGAATTATCAGATGAGGAGTACCATGATTATTTGCTTTACACATATCTCAATAGTGACTAGATTTCACTAATAATAAATCATCGTGAAGGCCACCCTTACAGCGGGTGGCCACATGCCACTCACCAAGGGGTAATTAATAGTTTTGGCAGGATTCAAACTATCACGTTATTTTACTTCAATACACGTCGACTATTAGCGACTTACAATTAGACACCGCCGATAGAAAAGTAATTTAATAGTTGGCTTTGGAAGGAGTTCTACTACTGCTAAAGGATACCTTCCTCCTCTATCTCCACTTCTATAGTTTTACCACTCACATATCATTAATGGATTACCGCCGGCAAGCTCATCAACTGGAGCATACTGCACCGCTCGACAGTGCAGTAATCAACTATTTCCGGACGGTAAGTTAAGTTTTTATACCGCACTTTGCCACTGCAGCTGATTCATGGAGCTTCCCTTCGAAGTTGATGGAGGGACATCATGCCAGTCTGCCATAGCAATTTATAAAATCTCGTTTATGTACCGCTTACTGATTAACTCTACTCGTTAGATCAGCCGGGGGGGCCTTGGTCACTCCGTCTCCAGGCTAAGCCTTATAGGATGTTTCTGTTCACCAGCTCGTGGTCTTGCTAACGGCTTCCTCCCCACAAGACCTCACGATGTTGCAGTTGCCATTCGCTAGTAGTTAGCATTTAATGAAATCCATTAAATGGTGATCTTTCTACAAAGGACTTTCACCCCATTAGTCCACGCCCATGCTGGGCGTATCAAGCGTAGGCAATCGACCTCAGGCAACTGCCACCTTTTGTGCGGGGGAGCTACACAAAAGATGGCATTTACCTCCGGTGGCTGCTGCCGGCGTTATGGAACCTTACTATCAAGAGTAAATTTATAGAATGATAGATTCAAAAAAATATGTATCTATAGCCATTCAGGAATTAAGGCAGCCTACATTTGAGATTACGAAGCAATACCTTCAAGTTATGGAGGTTGAGCTTGAACACGAAGTTCCTCGTGTAGCGAGGATTGATTTAGACCATATCAATGACTCTATTGCCGTTTATTTTTTTATAAAGGAAGAGCAATTTTTTATCGTAGTTAACCTTTCTAAAGGGGATACTCCACAAGTGGAGTGGGTATGGATTGAGTCTGGTCACCGGGTATATTTAACAGCTACATCGGAAGCATTGGGATACGATGAGTTGTCGAGCTACCTTCCATATAATTCACTAACTGGCTGGTCTAAAGGTGATATTGATAAAAGTGGAAAGAGAGCATACAAATTTTCGAGAGTTTCTTACGAGCCGGTCGTAAATGAAGCATATGGTCTTGAGGAGAAGCTGCTTAATTTACTTATAGATTTAGAAAGGTCATCAGGGGCGATTCGCAAGTTAGTTGAAAATTCAAAAGCCTATATTTCTATCTGTAGGCATCAATATATAAGCGCAAATGCGGGTATTCACCTGGATCTAGAAATATTACATCGACTCAGCTCGCTAAACTTGGAACTAGATGTTGATACTTATATAACTGGAAATGAAATCGAGTAGGAGATGCCCCATAAATCGGGTAGCCGGTAGTTTCTAGCTACCGGCCCCCACACCACGCATCGTGCGGGTCCGCAATGGGCGGTTCTCAATCCATAATGAATCTATACCCAACGATAATGTCGAGTAGCTCTCCATTTGAGTTGGGTGTCTTGGCAGTGCACCACCTCAACTTTATCCGACTAGAAACATATCAGTAGGCTAGCCCTGTCTTTTAATTCATGGATTTTGGGTTCAGGCCTTCACCCTACCCAAGGTATTAATCTTAGCATTTGGCTACTATGTCGTCGGCTGACTTTTGTTGAATCACCTCGGTCATTACTGACCGAGCCGCTGCTGTGTCTCACTACTTTCATCTATCCCCGCGATGGTCGCTAGCGGGCTGGGCCTATTTATGAGTCAACAGCCACGCTGACAGCTTCACTGCAGCTAGCTAAACAGCTTTCCCCAGATAAAAACGTGAACTTTCACTACACAACTGCATCATTGACTCTACCCGTTAGACCACCCAGTTTCCGTGCCCCTGGCCACCTCGCCTCTAGGCTAAGCCTTGTATGATGTTTCTGTCCGTCAACTCGTAGTTTTGCTAGCGAATTCCCCCCCACAAGACCCAACGGTATTGCAGTTGCCATTCGCTGGTAGTTAGCATTTAATGGCGCCCATTAAATGGTGATCTTTCTACGGGGGACTTTCACCCATTAGTCCGTGTCCATGCTGGGCGTACCAAGTACAAGCAGGTTTCTGCGGGACTTTGGCCCTTCGCAAGACGGCCTACGCTACGCTCCAGCTTTCCCTTTTGTGGTCATTATAACCAAGGATAGATATGGAAAATAATAAGATATTTCTAACAATCAACAGAGTTAACTCAATACTCTTTCTACTCTTATTGATTGCTTCATTAATTGGGGCTTTTTTTATCTTTCAAGAGATAACGAAAAACACAAGGAGAAATGCGGTAGAAATCGCAACTCCTGACAAAGAAACTAAAGAAATAATCGAGCTTTCAGATGTAGAAACAATTCGAGACAAAGGAATCCAGTATATACGTGTCTATTCAAAGCGTGACGGTGTTTTAAAGTCTGGGGGATATAGCCGAACCCTTCGAAACCTGCTTTTCTTAAGTCAAATCGGAGAGGAACCTACATGGTTACTTCCGGACAATAACTCTCAAATTATTAATCATCGCATTCTTAAAACATATGATGATCAAACAAATGAATCGACATCCGACTACATATATGTGGAGATTAGCCCTAAATCTGAAGGGGTAAGCGCTTGTGTCAGCGCCACCGATGGAACAACCCTTGAGTGCCTTGATACTGGATTAAACAAAATCATCCAGTACGAGTATTTCTCAGATAAACAGACGTTGGGCTTGCTTGTTCAAGTGTCAAATGAACTTCGCTACAAAGTTTTTGACCTTATCTCGAAGAAGCTAGAGTCTGACAAATTTGTGATAAAGCTATAAATAGGGTAGCCGGTAGTTTTTAGCTACCGGCCCCCACACCACCCATCGTGCGGAACCGCAATGGGCGGTTCCCTATCCGCAATGAATCTCTACCCAACGATAGTGACGAGTAGCTCTTCACTTTAGTTGAATGTCATGGCAGTGCGCTACCTCAACTTTATCCAACTGGAAACATATCGGTAAGCTAGCCCTGTCCTTTAACCCGTGGATTTTGGGTTCAGGCCTTCACCCTGTCCAAGGTATTAATCTTGGCATTTGGCTACTATACCGTCGGCTGACTTCTGTTTAATAGCCTTGATCATTGCCGCCGAAGCTCTGCTATGTATCACTACTTATATCTAATCTCGCGATGGTGGCTATCGGGTTGGGCCTATCTATGAGTCAGCTACCACGCTGTCAGCTTCACAGCAGCAAGCTAAACAGATCTCCCCAGATAAGAACGTGAACTTTCACTCCACAACTGCATCATTGACTCTACCCGTTAGACCACCCGGCTTCGGTGCCCCTGGCCACCTCGCCTCCAGGCCAAGCCATATAAGATGCTTCTGTTCGCCAGCTCGTAGTTTTGTTAGCGACTTCCTCCCCACAAGACCCCACGGTATTGCAGTTGCCATTCGCTGGTAGTTAGCATTTAATGGCGCCCATTAAACGGTGATCTTCCTACAGGGGACTTTCACCCCATTAGTTCACGTCCATGCTGGGTGTGCCAAATTTAGGCAAGCGGACAAATTACTACGCCTTCGATTCCGTAATTTGCCGTGGCTAAAGGCGTTATGTGGGGCTAAACCGAGGTCTTATTGAGAGATGTGGCGTAATTGACATTAGCTTAAAGAATCATCCTGACACTCACTGTAGTGCTACGACAAATTTACCAGACACAATAAGTTGTTTTTATGCAGCCTTTTAATACTCAATTTACCTTATCTAGAGATTACCTTGCCGAATGCTATGATCAGTCTCTACCCTATGGGAAAAATGTCAAGCCCAATTATCTTCTTCCTACATTATTATTATCTTCTGGTGCGGGATTACTGTTTTTTACTGAGCAGCCTAAGATCGCAAGTTGCACGTTAATTGCATTAGGCGTGCTGGAACTGATTCACATTCGATATCGACGAGCTTGGTGGTTAGCACGGCAGATGCTTGGGAAAAGTGCCGGTAGTGAGGTGAAATTAACCATAGATAAGGATGGAATCCAGACACAGAATCCTTATACGACAACAGCTCTATTGTGGGCAGATATCGAGCATATTATTGAAACCGATTTAGGGCTTATTTTGGTGGCTAAATCCGGGGGGCAGCAGTACTTGTCTAAATCGTTATTACCTGCTGAATTAATTAATGAGATAGTTACCAAGATTAAGGGTAAACATTGATTTCAATAAAAATTAAAATCGTGCCTACAATGCAGCTAATACAATACATAACAAGCTGCTCAAACGCGACGACCCTACGGGGTCGCCGCTTGGCAAGGCGTTAAATGCACACAAGGAACACGTAATGCAGTTCATCCGAAGAATACAGCGAAATAGAGCGATAAAATCGTACTTACGGAAATTGCCTAAGTTGCTAGCGAAAGATTATGGAAAATCTAAAAGGTATCGCCCAAAACAAGTAAGGGCTACGATTGAGAGGTCAGGGCTCTCAATTATTTATACCTGTTACGCGATTTCAATTTTTTGCTCAAAGAAGGAATTTGATGCATATCATCATGAAATTGGTGAAGTGTGTGATTACGGAGCAATGCGTGGAGAAGTAGGAAATCTTCATTTTTACGGAAATGCAAACTTTAGTAGTAACGATGTTGCATCTGTTGGCTCTGACTTTGGTGCCGGTTCACATGGCATGGATGACGGCGGCACAGATTGAGGCATTTAAATCGGGTTTAGCTACCGACCCCCACACCGCCCATCGGCGAGTCCACAATGGGCGACACCCTATTCGTAATGAATCTCTGCCCAACGATAGTAACGAGTAGCTCTTCATTTGAACTGAGTGTCATGGCAGTGCGCTACTTCTGAGTCAGCGGCCACGCCGACAACTTCACAGCAGTAAGCTAAACTAATCTCCCTAGATAAGAACGTGAACTTTCACTACGCAACTGCACCATTGACTCTACCCGCTAAATCACCCAGCTTCGGTGTCCTTGGCCACCTCGCCTACAGGCTAAGCCTTATAGGATGTTTCTGCCGATCAGCTCGTAGTTTTGCTAGCAGCTTCCTCCCCACAAGACCTCGTGGTGTTACAGTTGCCTTTCACTAGTAGTTAGCATTTAATGGAAACCATTAATCGGTGATCTTCCTACAGAAGACTTTCACCCCATTAGTTCACGCCATACTAGGCATATCAAACGCCTGCAATCTGACTTCCGGCCATTGGTACCTTTTGTACAAAAGCCGTACAAAAGCTGCCGGCAGTTAAGGTAGGCGTTAGCTTTAGTCGGAAATAGCAAACCAACAAGGAAGTTAAATGGTACGTTTTGATAGATTATGGGAAAACTACCCAAATGAAGATCCATGCGACGCAAAGAACCGGGATGGTGAAAAGCTTTTTGGAAACCAATGCGCGATTCGGCTAAGTCATGCAATGAAAAAATCTGGTATTAAATTCAATACTTTTCCAAAAGGAAGGAAGTGTTGGGTTCACCCAGGAGAGGAACATATTCTCGCAGCAGCAGAGCTTGCAGATTGGATTCAAAACTCAAAAATTCCAAATATGCTAGTTACTGAAAATATTACCGGTGAAAACTGGAGAGAAAAAGTAGAATCGAGGAAAGGAATTATATGCTTTGAAGATTACTATCTCCGCAGTGATGGTAGCGGTGGAGATCATATCGATCTCTGGAATGGTAGAGCTATGACTGGAATTGGCTCATACTTTCGTACGAGATTCAATATAGTTATTCCAAGCATTTGGTCTGACTTAGGTAAATCTAAAAAAATAAGGTTCTTTCCGGTAGCATGATGAAAAAATTACTCTGGTTTATCATCGCGTTTGTTTGCATCAGCATTGCTTATTTCTTCTTAGTGTATTTGGCTGGATGGGCCTTGAGTCTGGCAGATTTCAGGCTCTACAATTCTGAAGCGGATCAGCAGCGTAATTTCAACATCGTAATGTCAGGGTGGCTTTTACTTTCCATAGTGGGTGCTGCTTGGTTAAGTAGGCGAAAAAACTGATAATGCGCAGCAAGCTGCAGTAGAGCGCGGAGTTAGCACCAAAAAGGTGTTAAGCAACGCATCAAGAAGAAGCTCAGGCTTTTGTACTAGATATCCTATGGTCAGTTATCTACGTGTGGAACCACAATTATATTTCTAATAAAGTTGACTATAAAGCTAGCTGCGCTAAAGCGGGTAGCCGGTAGTTTCTAGCTACCGCCCCCCACAACACCCATCGGGCAAGTCCGCAATGTGCTGCTCCCTATCCTTAATGAATCTCTACCCAACGATAGTGTCGAGCAGATCTTTATTTGAGTTTTGTGTCATGGCAGTACGCTACCTTAAATTTATCCGACTGGAAACATATCGGTAGGCTAGCCCTAACTTTTAACTTGTGGATTTTGGGTTCAGGCCTTCACCCTGTCCAAGGTATTCATCTTGGCATTAGGCTACTATGCCGTCGTCTGACTTCTGCTTAATCACCTTGATCATTATTAACCGAAGCGCTGCTATGCTCCACCACTTTGTCTACCCCACGATGGTAGCTAGCAGGCTGGGCCTATTTATGAGTCAGCAGCTACGCTGACAACTTTACAGCAGCAAGTTAAACAGACCTCCCCAGTTAAAAACGTGAACTTTCACTCCACAACTGCATCATTGACTCTACCCGCTAGACCACCCAGCTTCGGTGCCCCTGGCCACCTCGTCTCCTGGCTAAGCCTTATAGGATGTTTCTATTTGCCAGCGCGTAGTTTTGCTAGCGGCTTCCCCTCAACAAGACCTCACAGTGTTGCAGTTGCCATTCGCTAGTAGTTAGCATTTAATGGAATCCATTAAATTGTGAGCTTCCTACAGCGGGACTTTCACATCATTAGTCCATGCCCATACTGGGTGTAGAAAGTCAATCAATGCCACCCCTTCGGGGCTGGACCTCCACACTAAGTGCTTCGGCCCATTATTGAGGCGTTAAGTGAAGTGATGAAATACACTCCATTAATCTTACTATTGATGTGGGCTACACCAGAAAATGTTTTTGCGTGTATGAAAATTGCTCCCTTCATGCTTAAGGAGTATGAGGGTATGTCAGCCTATGAATCGAATTTGGCTTCGAGTGATATTGCTTTTCGAGGGTACTTGATACAAGCGGAAACTACGGCACGAGCATCTCGGGAAGAGGGTGGTGTAAGAATCTATAAGTATCTCGTAATTGAGCCATTTAAAGGGAATATTAAAAAAAATGAGATCGTAGAGGTATCACAAAATCGTACTTATTGTAGCTTTACCTATAGTATCGACAAAGAACATTTAGTTTATCTTACAGAAGATAAAAACGGACTATATCAATTTGGTATGGCTAACTCTGGCCCGCTATTAGATCAAATTCTTGATATGGAAAAAGAGGAAGATGAAGAGTTTTATCAAGAGATCGTGGAAGCCGGTAGAGGATCTGATTATACGGTGCGATCATATTTTCCCGACGGGAAGCCAAGAATTTACACATATAGTGCTGAAAAACAGCTGGACAAAGTTCGTGCCGCATCATTATTTAAATCGGGTAGTCAGTAGTTTCTAACTGTCGGCCCCAAACCATCCATCGTACGAGTCCGCAATGGGCGGCTCCCAATCCGTACGAGCCAACGATAGTCTCTAACAGCTCTTCATTTGAGCTGAGTGTCATGGCAGTACGCTACTTCTGAGTCAGCGGCCACGCCGACAACTTCACAGCAACAAGCTAAACAGATCAGCTCAGATAAGATCGTGAACTTTCACTACATAAAGGTATTATTGACTCTACCAGTTAGATCACCCGGCTTCGGTGTCCTTTGCCACCTCCCCTCCAAGCTAAGCTTTATAGGATGTTTCTGTTCGTCAGCTCGTAGTTTTGCCAGTAGCTCCCTCCCCCACAAGACTTCCTGGTGTTGCAGTTGCCATTCGCTAGTAGTTAACATTTAATGGCGACCATTAAATGGTGATTTCCCTATAGGGGACTTTCACCCCATTAGTTCACGCCCATGCTCGCGGCATTATGCGTCATTTAACATAGGGTATTGATTGAAGAATGAATAAAGAACAACCAAATAATCCGCTACATGGTATTACTCTTGAGAAAGTTGTTACACGATTGCAGGAGCATTATGGCTGGGATGGTTTGGCAGATAGGATTAATATCAATTGCTTTAAGAGTGACCCATCAATTAAGTCTTCGCTCAAGTTTTTACGCAAAACCCAGTGGGCGCGAGATAAAGTCGAGAATCTGTATATCTCAACTTTTGAAAATAAATCTCCGTGGGCTAATCGTAAATAAGCACTATTTGGTAACCACATAGATGTCGCTGTGATTAGGTAGGGGCAGGCGCATAAATCGGGTAGTCGGTAGTTTCTAGCTACCGGTCCCCACACCACCCATCGTGCCAGTCCGCAATGGCCGGTTCCCTATCCGTTGAATCCCTACTCAACGATAGTGTCGAGTAGCTCTTCACTTGAGTAGAGTATCATGGCAGTGCGCTACTTCTGAGTCAGCGGCCACCCTGGCAGCTTCACAGCAGCCAGTTAAACTGATCTCCCCAAATAAGAACGTGACCTTTCACTTCACAGCTGCACCATTGACTCTACCCTTAGACCACCCCGTTTCGGTGCCCTCCAGGCTAAGCCTTATAGGATGTTTCTATTCCTCAACTCATATTTTGCTAGCGGCTTCCTCCCCACAAGACCTCACAGTATTGCAGTTGCCATTCGCTAGTAGTTAGCATTTAATGGCGTCGATTAAATGGTGAATTTCCCACAGGGAACTTTCACCCCATTAGTTCACGCCCATACTGGGCGTACCAAGTTACTCAAGTACACTCCGTTCCGCTTCCATGGGACAGCCTACACTGGGTTTCTGCTGCCTACTGGCAAGGGTTTAAAGTACACAAGGATAAGTATGATTACTCGGAATACAATAAAATTCAAAGTAACTGAATTACCGATTTCTGATGTTGTTACAAAATTTGGCGGTCAGCCCAATTGGCTTGAGGAAGCTCAATGGCCAATAAGCTCTGAAACGGATTCTCCCATGCGCTTTATTTGTCAGATCAAACTTACAAATGATTTATTTCCAGGCTGTGAGGGAAAAGTGGCCTATATCTTCATGACAGATGATGATGAGTACGTTGATGGAACATGGGAGCCAGACGGTGGCGAGAATGCAGTAATTATTCAACCGGGTGGTAAGCCTCAAATTAAGGTACGAAATATCACCACTGGACCAACTTTACAGGACTATGTTGAAGTAAAGGGGAAAACTGGTCTTTACCCAATAGACATCGAATTAGCTGTTGATCTTTCAGCCTCAAAAGACCCAGAATTCATTCCAGAAGCAGAACGCTTTGACCTAGCTGACGAGGACTATGAAAAATACTGTAATAAGCTGGGAGGAAATAAAATTGGTGGGACACCCAGCTTTCTTCAAGGTGACGAATTTCCCGGAAATACGGACGACTGGTCACTTCTTATGCAGCTAGATTCGTGTGCAGTTCCATTTAGTATCAATTTTGGAGACTCCGGTGTTTCATACGCATTCATAAATAAAGAGGGAACGATTGGTAAGTTCCTCTGGCAATGTTGTTGAGTAGCTCAAAATCGTGTAGCCGGCAATTTATAGTTACCGGCTACTACACCAGTCATCGCGGGGTACGTAATCAGCGGTTCCCTATCCATGTACTTAACGATAGTCTCGAACCGGTTAGGCCTATATATGAATCTGTTATCGTCCTGGCAGCTTCACTGTAGTAAATTAAACAGACTTCCCCAGTTAAGAGCATGAACTTTCACTACACAATTGCATCTTTGACTCTACCCGTTAGATCACCCGGCTTCGGTGTCCTTGGCTGTTGCAATTGTCATTCGCCAGTAGTTACCATTTAATGGAACCCATTAAATGGTAATCTTCCTACAGGGGACTTTCACCCCATTAGTTCACGCCCATAGTTGGCGTACCAAATTAATCAACGATTGCCTACGGCTGAAGAGCCAAGTTATTTGTCCGCTATTGAGGCGTTAAACCAAAAAGGAGCTACCCAGTGTATCGATGCATAGTATTTATCCTGATTCTATTTGCAAGTCAGGTTAGAGCAGATTACGGATATACATATAGTGGCGATTTAAATGGTGATGGTATAGCCGATAGAATCATGTCTGGACCATCAGCAATGTTCGGCAATAGTGGCGGCCCTTTTATAATCTATCTAAGTAAGGCGGATGGAACATACATGAATAAAGTTGTGGCATTTCACCCAAAAGCAATTGCTTTCGAAAAATATGAATCCGGCCGTAATAGTCTATGGGGTTATTGGAGACATGGAACGCGGCAAGGAACATTATTCAAATTATCTTTGGATGGTGAGTTCAAGGTAGAGAGCATCACTATAAACCCAATCGGGTCTAATCTTTCGTCGGGTATATATTCGACGGTTTTTGATAAAAAGTCTTTATTGAAAATAAAAAGAGTTGAGGGCTACATGCCACCAGATTATCCATGGGGAAAGGGTAGAAACACACACTAGGACAGTCAAAGACTGGAGGATTATGTCAACAGTAGCGAAAGCTCTATTTCTGACGATTCTTACTCTTTGATTTAGAAGTAAAGGAGTTCAAGTTCTGGGAATTTGCATTCAGGTCTTAGAAAACGCTATTTTTAGATCAAAGAGCGGTAATCTTGATATAGAGCATTTGGGTTAGGACTAGAATAGCAGAGCGGGCGAGGCTGAGAGGAAGCTTCGGCAATCGCCTATTCCGTGTACCCAGTGTTTATCGAGTTGAGCATAAACTTCTTCCACAGCCTCTCATTAGCTGGTTTCTAATTTAATGGATAGCTTTGCATCGATAAGCAATACCTTATTTTTTTACAGATACACTTTTTTCCACCCCCCCTAAATCTCTGCCAGCAGGTCGAGCTATTTGTATCTTAACGCGGTCATTCCAACCTTTGATTGATCACCAAAGCTCTGAATTTCTTTGTGCATTTGTTTTATATTTCTTGGTTGCTAGTGGATCGAAAAATCTATGTTAATACTTATATCGAGGGGGAATATAAAGATATAACATGAATAGATAGGCAAAACAATTGGGTTGCTCGAAGGAATTTGGCCTATTTCTGTTTAGGAAATATTGTTAATATCAATAACTTTTTTTGGAGGGGGATGGCGGGTAAAAGGTCTTTAGTGAATAACCTACCCATATAAAATTATTGCTTGCAATCTTGGTTTTGAAAATAATATTATTTAACATGGATAGATACTGGAGATACCGATAAAGAAGATATTGCCAGCATTTATTATTGTTGTGGCCATTAGTGTGCAGGCTAGTTTTTTCGGAAGGATTTTAAAAGATTCTCGCGTCAAAATATAAGCATAGGTTGTTTAAGTTATAGCTTTCCATCTTCATGATGAGCGAAGAATTTTACCTATCTATCAATGACCGAACAAGGTCAGAGAAGTTATTGCCGAGCATGTCAAGTAAGGTGTGGCCGGGGCTCTCATATGCGAAATACGATGAGCTTTTTCATGAACTATTTATTTCCACTGAATTGGTATTTAGGGAAAGCTCGAACTTTAATCAGTTGTCCTATGCCAAATATTTTTTATATCCTTTCATTTCGTTTTGTTAATCGAGCATAGTTTTATGGCATTAATGTCTGCAATAAGAGCATATTTAAAAACAGGAGAAAAAAATGGGCTATCACATTACCGTCAATATCGCAAATCACTGTAAGACCGATATTAAATATACCAAAAACATGAATCAATCCGAGGGTAATATTGAGCATGGCCCAGTAGATACTATTCCCGCGTTAACAACCACGAGAGCTTTCACAGGCTGGGCTAAAGGAAGTGACATGGCCGCTGGATATGTCCTTTATTATCTTCCTGGGAAAAGCGGCAGCAAGATGAAGATCAACTACGCAAGCGAAACCGCGATAACTTCGCAAACCGATGGCGAAAAAGCTTATACGGCTTGCGTCTACGTATTCGCGCAGACCCCTAATAAGCCTGGATATAGCGCTGAAACGACGGGTTATTTCTGGGTTATGGATGACGCGATATTAATTTCGAAAAAAAAAGGTGGTAAAGACGAGTACACGGCCACCCTTCACGTATATCCGATAGGGGATCCGTACGAGATGAAAGAAGAAGTTGAACCGGTAAGTCCCACCTATTATCTCGACAATCAGACCAAAAAGTGGGTTCATTTATGCGACTACGCTAATCCACATCCATATGAGCTTTTGAATGGGACCACATCGATTGGACCAGGGCAAAAAGTGATGATACTTGATGGCTTTTCTGGAACTCAATGGGAGTCCCCATACGCTAATTTGCAGTACAGTATCGACGAAGACCACACCTTCTCAATCCAACCAGAATCCAATAGTGGATACGATGGCTGGCAACCTACGAGCGTGTCGTGGCCACAGGGCAAGGGAAACTACAACACCTCGATCGCGGGGAATAATAGCCTGGGCCACACGACCATAACTTTAACGGAGTCCTAACGATTAAGGATTAACTACGCTTCACCGCAATCAATCCATCTTGTAAGACAAGCTCGATTTTATCGTGGATAGAGCTTCTTATTTAAGGGAGTAATTATTTGGGCAACTATTTTGTTTATCAAAAAACTAAAGTGGACACCCTGTTATTTTTAGCTTTTCTTATTGGTAAGTTCCTCTGGCAATGTTGTTGAATAGCTCAAAATCGAGTAGCCGGCAGTTTCTAGTTACCGGCTACTACACCAGTCATCGCGGGGGTGCGTAATCAGCCTATCCATGTACTTAACGATAGTCTCGAACTGGTTAAGCTCATATATGAGTCTATTACCGCCCTGACAGCTTCACTGTAGTAAATTAAACAGAACTTCCCAGTTCAGAGTATGAACTTTCACTACACAACTGCATCTTTGACTCTACCCGTTAGATCACCCATCTTCGGTGTCCTTGGCTGTTGCAGTTGTCATTCGCCAGTAGTTAGCATTTAATGGAACCCATTAAATGGCGAGCTTCCTACAGGGGATTTTCACCCCATTAGCTCATGCCCATGCTGGATGTACCAGTAGTCAGCATCGCCCCTTCGGGGCTGGACCTCGCTACGCTCGGCCACTGTTGGCGGAGTTAGATTTTCTACTCATCGGAGATAGGGAATGTCAACGAGAGAAATCTCCAACTATTATGACTCAACAGAACATAGTGATACTCGAGAAGATTTAATTTTTGCTCTTAGTAAAGCAAAAGGAAGAAAGATTGCTGTTGATTGTGGCTGTGGAGCAGGATCAGATATAGCTTATTTGCGCAGTAATAATTTCACGGTTCATGCCTTTGATATCGAGAATGAATCTATATCTAGATGTCGTAAACGATTCAAAGATGATGAGCAGGTTATTCTATCAAGGGATAGTTTTAATACTTTCCATTATCCTGAGTCCTCGCTGGTAGTTGCTGATGCCAGTCTTTTCTTTTGTCCTGAAAAAGATTTTGAGTCAGTTTGGTTGAAAATAACTAACTCTTTGACGGAGAGTGGAATCTTTTGCGGTTCATTCCTGGGGCCGAAAGACACAATGGCTGGACCTGAGTATGATAAGGAAGCATTTTGGAATGATACTCTAGTTATGAATGAATCGAAGATTAAAAAACATCTCAGTAACTTTGAGCTATTAAAGTGGACTGAACATGACCTTTCAGGAGAAACTGCAGATGGTACACCGCACCATTGGCATATATTCTCCATCGTAGCGAGAAAAAAATCTAAACCGGGTAACCGGTAGTTTCTAGCTACCGGCCCCCACACCACCCATCATGCATGTCCGCAATGGGCGGTTCCCTATCCGTAATAAATCTCTACCCAACGATACTGTCGAGCAGCTCTTCAATCGAGTTGAATGTCATGGCAGTGCGCTATCTCAACCTTATCCAACTGGAAACATATCGGTGGTCTAGCCATGCCTTGTAGCTTATGGATTTTAGGTTCAGTGTAGTGATCTAATCCATCCAGACACTTCGCGAAGATGGTAAAACTACCGAGCAAGGTGAAGTATGAAAACAAAAGGTACACGTCGGTATTTCAATCCGGCATTTAAGAAAGACGCCGAAACTCTTGTCTCTGAGCAAGGATATTCGATTTCTAAGATAGTAAAGACTGTAGGAACAACTGCCAATAACCTGAGGCGCTGAATAAAGGACCTGAAGTAGAAAAGGGAAATTGTTGGGACAAGGTACCGACTGAACGTTTTTTTAGCGGCCTGAAGCCAGAGTGATTAACGGGAAATCTCTATCCGACAAGAAAGGAGGCGATAGCAGATGTAAGAGCCTATATTGCTTTTTACAACTCACGCAGAATACATACAACACTGGGGGACCTAGCACCTATCGAATTTGAGAAATGTACTTAGAGGAGTGTTCGGTTGGAGTTGACCACAACAGAGTGGGGTGAAAAAACTGAAATAGGCGTTTAAATTTACTAACGGTGGTAAGAGTCTGGCAATCTGACTTATGTGCGCCACGCCCCTGAGCTATTTTTTTAAAGAGGCTAGGCTACCGTAGATTATTGAATTGCAAATATATTTACCAGATTGCCACTTTATAGGAAATCTATAATCTAAAGTAGCTAATAGATTCGCATTGGGACTTAAAGGGTCTTTAATAGAAAGATAGATAGTGAACCACTGGCTCCCTGGTCAACTACTACATGAAATCAGGGCTCTTAACTCATGAGTAAAGATATAAGATTTTTTCATAGTGTTTTTTCAAAATACGGTGATCTTTCCAAGGAGCAGTGGAAGCTGGCGCTATGTAATGTAACGCAAATATATACAGCGGATAAGATTAAAATGATCCCTGTCTCTGAAAGAAAAGGAAGAAGCGAAATTGTAGCTTCAGCGAGAGAATTTGCTGTAAAGCAGCATGCAGAGTACGAGGGTTACAACAAGATAATTAAAGCTAATAGGCGCGGAGGCTGGGTATGTTGATCGTGGCCGGCACCATGATTGCCTTCTCGGTCTTCGTCCTCTCTTTGATGGGGGAAACGGCCACCACAACAGACACGACACCCGCGGCTCTTCCGCCGCTGCAGAACACCCCACTCCCCGATCGGGTTAAGCTGGGATTCCTTCTTTACAACGACCTGAACATCTCGGCCAGGCGTAACACCGGCTGCGTCACCTGTCACGCGCACTCGGCCGGTTTCGCCGATCCACGCAGCGCCGCCGATCCCGTAAGTATGCCGGTCTCCCCCGGGTCCGAGCCCGGGAAATTTGGCACGCGCAACGCCCAGACCGCCGCTTACGCGACGTTCAGCCCCCCATTCCACTGGGATGAGCAGAAGCAGACCTATGTCGGCGGGCAGTTCTGGGATGGCCGGGCCAACTCGCTGAAAGACCAAGCAATCGGACCGCCACTCAACCCACTGGAGATGGCCATGCCGAGCAAAGAGGCGGTCCTCGCGCGCCTCGCGGAGAATCCGGTCTATCTCGAGGCCTTCCGGCGGCTCTACGGCGTAGACCTCAAGTGGCCACAGGTCGAGATGGTCTACCCCAAGTTCGGCGCCGCAATCGGGTCCTTCGAGCCCACTGACGAGTTCGCCGAGTTCAACTCCAAGTACGACTACTACGTTGCAGGCAAGATCGACCTGACCCCGCAGGAAAAGTTGGGACTCCAACTGTTCAACGGCAAAGCAAAATGCAGTAACTGCCATAGTAGCAAGCCGCCGGCGAACTACCCGCACGCCCTGTTCACCGACTTCACCTATGACAACCTGGGTCTCCCTGTGAACCCGCGAATCGCCGGCCTGCACGGCGTCGACAGCCTACCACTCGACCTGGGCCTGGGCGGTCGGCCAGAGATCGCCGCCAAGCACCCCGACGGATCGCAGAATGGTAAATTCAAAGTCCCCACTCTCCGCAACATTGAGATCACCCCACCCTATGGGCACAACGGCGTCTTCGCCACGCTCGAGCAAATCGTCCATTTCTACAACACCCGTGATACGCTCGGTGAAGTGCCCGACGCAACCGACCCGAACTTCGGAATCACCGGCTGGCCTAAACCCGAAGTCCCTAAGAACGTCAACCGGGCCGAGCTGGGTAACCTCGGGCTGACAGACGAAGAGGAAGCCGCGATCGTGGCGTTTCTGAAGACATTGACCGACGACGCGTTCGACGAAAAGGACCTCGAACACCCCGAAGGCGAGGCGCCGCTGCGCCGTTGACGATAATCAAATTGTCGAGCATGTTTGGATGTCTGGAGTCCATTCAATATCACTGAACCCTATCCAGATAGTAGACTTTCGGACATCTCGCTCAGCTGGATGGTAGCCCGTGTCACTAAACATCCCGACCTCATTCTCGATGAAAAATGCCTCCCATACCCAGATAGCTTTGAATCCAACATCAGGGACTGGTTACGAGAGTCAATCAAGCTTGAATCTGAATTCTAGACTTTATCCCTATCAACGTCTGATGAATTAGAAACTACCGGATAGTAGGGATATCGGTGAGAGGTTTCGACACAAATTCGAGAGCACTGATCGACGCAACTTACTGCCTGCGGGTTTCAAAACAATCGGGGATTACTTGGCTTTTAGTATCGTTAACCTTGAGCTTAAGCTTGCGCTCAACAAAGCGTTTAATACTCGCCATAACCCGTCCACCCGCGCGTTTAGAAGAAACGACGATCACAAAATTCTCCGCATAGCAGATAAAATTGTGTCAACGTTTATCCAGTTCTTTGTCTAGCAGGTCGAGTACAATATTGGAAAGCAGCGGCGATAAAGGGCCACCTTGTGGCACCCCCTCATGACAGGCTTTCCAATATCCATCTTCTACACATCCTGCGCGCAAGTAGCTTGCGATCAATTTGAGTAAACGCTTATCGCTGATTCTTTGGCCAAGTAAACTCATAAGGAAATCATGATTTACTCGATCAAAAAATTTCGATAACTCGACATCCTCCGCTATTCGTTTCCCTTCCTCGATATACTTTCGCAGCTTTTTCACTGCATGATGCTGTGATCGCTTTGGACAGAAGCCATAGCTAATTTCCGAAAATTTTTATCGAAGATGGGGTGGATAACTTGGGCAACAGCTTGCTGAATAACACGATCAAAGATTGTAGGTATCCCAAGACCTCACTGACCACCATCTGGCTAGCGAATGTAGACTCGCCTAACGGGAAGCGGTTGATAATGGCCTTGCCGAATAATTTCAACAATCGCATCACCAATTACCTTGAAGTGCTGAACAAACTCATCGATGGTAATCCCATCAATGCCTGCGGCACCTTTATTGCCGGATGGCAACATATCGGTAGGCTGCCCTGTCTTTTAACCCTGGAGTTTGGTTGAGACCTTCACCGTGTCCAAGGTATTAATCTTGGCATTTGGCTACTAGGCCGTCGGCTGAGTTCTGTTTAATCACCCTGGTCATTTCTGACCGAGGCTCTGGCTATGTTCCACCATTTTTTCTACTCCACGATAGTGGTGGACCTACTTATGAGTCAGCGCCAACGCTGACAGCTAAACAAATCTCCCTAGATAAGAACGTGAACTTTCACTGCACAGTTGCATCATTGACTCTAGCTGTTAGATCACCTAGCTAAACCTTATAGAATGTTTCTGTTCGTAAGCTCGAAGTTTTGCTGGCGGCTGTCACCCCAAAAGACCTCGTGGTGTTGCAGTTGCCATTCGCTAGTAGTTAGCATTTAATGGAATCCATTAAACGGTGATCTTCCTACAGGGGACTTTCGCCCTATTAGTCCACGCCCATGCTGAGTGCACCAAGCGCCTGTAAATTGACCTCCGGCCATTGTCACCTTTTTTGCCAAAACCTTGGCAAATAAGGTGACAGTAGCCTCCGGCAGTTGAGGCGGGCGTTAGGTGCGTAATATCGACGACCTCTTTGAGAGATGATAATGAAGAAACTCAAAAACGAAAAAGAGATGGTGAAAAAGGCTATAGCACTCGGTACTGCATATGGCACCAAGCGAGGCGTTGTCGAATTCGAAGCTACCGATTCAGCTCACGAGAAACTCGAATATATTTATCGTCTTTTAGTTCACGATAAATTAATTCAACCGCTTCCAGAAGACAAAATATCACAGAAAGCTATCATGCATAGGTTAGCAATATGGGCCTCAAAGCAGTGAAGAGAGGGGTTTTATCGTAAGACCAGGAAGTATTTGGTAGCCATACTAAAAGGGCTTAAAAAGTCATAGTCATGGATTAGCAGCCATTAGCGCCGATATTCCTACGTTTCACCACAAATAAAAACTAAACCATATCCGGCTTTGTTTATGGCTTAGGTAAACACCGTTAACACAAAAAAACCGATAAATCGTCAGCCTTAGAAGAGGAGTATGAAGTGGCTTAAGATAAGCCACTTCAATCACAAACAGCTAATATCCGTTAAAGGGGCAACGGCATAGGTTTTTCATTCACCTTAAACTCGCTGTCTTTCAGGCTGATATTGGAGCTGTAGCCGTCATTGCTTGATACTAACAAACCTTGTTGCTCAAGAGACGCTAATATGGTTGGTACTTGTTGAGCAGCTACTTGCTCCAGCTGCTCTTCACTCATGCCTTGGGTTTGCGGGTTATTTTGCAATTGAGCTTTCATCACTTGTACGGCCATAAATTCAATCAGGGCTTTATCGCCGCTTAGCTTGCCGTCAACTAAGGCATGTGACAGCCAGAAAGCCGGATCTAGTGGTTGCTCCGGTAACACGCTAATGCCAACTAAGCTAGTATGCAGGTTACTGTTAAAGCTGCCTTGCGGGAAAGTACCACGTAAGCTGGTAACATTCACTTGAGGTTCGCCAGCCACTAAAGATAACAGATTAGCGTTCATAAACTCCATAGCCTTAGCTCCTGCCTCTTCAGCAGGCAGCGTATTGAGTGAGTTCGCAAAATCCTGATAAGACTTCAAAAATTCTTGGCTGATATTGGCGACCTCAATCTCAAGAGCCAGATCTTCACCATGGAATTCAGCTATGTCGACCTTTTTAGAGCCGTAGGAAACCTGCATATTTCCCAGTTGTTTTTCTTGGTTGAATTCAGTACTGCCCTTCACATATAGGTCAGCAATGTCAATATTTTCGTTTTGTTCTCTATCATTTAAACTGATGGCACCAAGGTTAATTGTTATATCAGAATCATAAAAAGCACTTTCAAAGATTGCCTTAAAGGAGGAAGCCATGGTCATATCCATAGTCAAACTTTCAGCCTTGACGTCCCTTAACTCAGAAGTGACAGTAAGGCTATCGGCACCCCCCTGGTAAGTTAGTTGCCCATCCTGATATTGCCCTTTACCCTGGAAACCGCTGAAAGTTAACTGAGCTTTATGATCTTCAATATCAGTAGTAAATGGCGTAATGCTGTCGTTATAGTAATAACCACCTAAAACATTCATATTGCCATGAAGCTGGTAAAAAGGCGTTTGCTCAGCCCACACCAAATGTTCACGTAATTGATCACCGGCAGCTTCTAGTGTCCAGCCAAGCCATCCGAAACCGGCATGTTCACCGAAGCGAAAGGGGCCGTGGGAAGCACTGAAATCTACTTCTACAGAAAAAGATTCAAGTTCAGGGGTATCTGACACATCCGAGAAAGCATTGAGATCCATGCTGACCAAAAAGGTGGTCTGGGTTGAAAACCAGGATGAATCCATGCTTTTTATTTCAACCGTGTATGCCGAATTTTCATTTGCGGCAGTGACTATTTCATCAATGGATGACTCAAGTTGAATGCCGGCAATTTTCGGTGCAACAACACCAGTAAGCACTGCTACTGGAAGCAATACACTCAATAATTTCTTCATTAAAATAAATCCAAACTACAAATTGGCTGAGAAGTAAGTCTATTATTATCTCATATTTACAGGCAGCTGTAAGTCAAAATATAAAATACTTATTCTTTCTTGGTGCAAACTACAAACGGACGCCCCTATAACAACAATATGTAAAGCGGACTCAATAAAACTCACCAAATCTAGTCCTTAATATTGGAGGCGGGAAGCCTTCCTCGCCGAAAATACGAACACTGTAATTAGTTGTAATTGGTACAAACTTTTATATTCTATAAGGGATCGCGTAAATGTAACCGTTGGCAAGTTGAGATTCAGTTTTCTGGGCCACCCGAAAATATAAATTCATGTATTTGTGATTGTAATTATTGCCTGCATTCAGCTTTAAAGTGCATCACTTACTCTACCCGTTAGATATCCCGGCTTCTGTATCCTTGGCCAGCTCGTAGTTTTTCTATCGGTCTCCTCCCCACAAGACCTTGCGGTATTACAGTTGCCATTCATTATTAGTTAGCATTTAATGGAATCCATTAAACGGTGATCTTCCTACAGAGGCTTTCACCCCATTCGTCCACGCCCATGTTGGGTGTACCAAAGCCATCAACCATTGCCAGCAAAGCTGCCTGGACCTCTGCACTATGTGCTCCAGCTGGTTATGACGGCGTTAAGGCTACAATGAATATTCGAGAATCTATCCAGTCTCAATTTTCCGGAAAAGCTTTCGAAAGACCTTTGTTCTATACCCACAAAGGAGGTCTTCGTTTTGAGCTTTCCTTAGGTGGAGATTGGCTCGATCAATTTGATTTAGCATTACGTAAATCTCACGAAATATGTGAAGAAATATTCGATAAGGAGATTGTTGCCTGTTACCGTATCTTTAGTAACGAACCCCTAGTTTCTTCTATCTCCACTTTTCGTGAGCTTAGAAACATTGGATTATTTCCCAAGAAAGTGAAAGAGAAAGAGCACTGGCTTGAGCGTGTAGCGGTAGATGAAGGCTGGATTGAGGGGGAAACTGAAGATTACTGGCATACAATTGCGATAAAACTACCCAAATCAAGTCTGAAGAAGCTACTTTGGTGCAGCATGGCACAAGACTTAGGCGTCAAGCCATGTCCGCTAGTAAACATCTACCTCTTTGATCTAACTAAAGGAGTTGAAGCTTGGCCTTATGATGTTCGAGGCATGGACGTTATTGGCAACAAGGCCATACTGTCTCAGCTATACAAGAAATTCGACTCATACCTTCTCGACTACGATAGAGAGATGATGGACACGAATTTTGGCTAACGCCTTAAATCGGGGGGCACAGTCCCCTGATTTATCTCTGCACCACTCCCCATACGAATCCCAATCCCAGCTCTCTCTATCTTGCATCGCCTTTTCACCTATTTTATTGCGCCATACATGTCTTAAATATCTCCATTTATTGACACAAAATTAAGTTTTCCGATCACTGACGTTAATTATCACAGAATTCCATCTAATAAAAAGTAAAGGTATAAGAATTAAACGTTCCTTAGTGATACTGGCGTAATCTTGGACTAAGCCTTATAAACAGTGGACAAGCAAACAAGGATTTTGGGAGCTAGCAGGCACCTCGTTGAAGTAGAGGGCAACTCAAAAGTATTCCATTCGTTTTCTGTACCAGAAATCGTTCCTATCAAAAAAACACCAAGTATTTTCGCGGCGGTACTAAGAATCAATTCGGGCGTGACCCATAAGAAAAACGGGGAGAAAGAAGTTGAACTACCCAGAGCAGCTCAACCCGGAAGTGTGGCCTCTTGTCGTTTATTGCCTTGCTGTACTCGCACTAATTGTCCTGATGCTGAGCCTTTCCTATTTTCTCGGGCAGAAGAGAAGAGATCCCGCAACAGATGAACCTTTTGAATCCGGGATTATCTCCCAGGGCAGTGCTCGCCTGCGAATTTCAGTTGCCTACTATTTGGTTGCCATTTTATTCATTGTATTCGACCTGGAAGCGGTTTATCTGTTTAGCTGGTCAATTGCCTTCTTTGAGACCGGGCTTCTCGGCTTTATCGAAGCCACAATCTTTATTGTCATCCTACTGGTAGGGCTGATCTACCTATGGCGCCTGGGTGCATTGGAGTGGGGCGGACAACAAAAAAGTTTGATTGGCCGCAAAAATAATCAATAAAGAAACCAGGAAAACACCATGCGCTGGCAGCTGAGTAAGGCAGATGATGTCATCGCCTCTGACTCCCGTAAGTCAAGTGGCGAGGAATTCGAAGAAGACCTGCAAAAAAATGTTCTACTCGCCAAGTTGGAAGAGTTAGTCGCCTGGGGACGCTCTAATTCACTTTGGCCATTTAACTTCGGGCTTTCCTGCTGCTATGTGGAAATGGCCACTGCATTTACCAGCCGCCATGATATCTCCCGTTTCGGCGCAGAAGTCATTCGTGCAACGCCACGGCAAGCTGATCTTATTGTAATTTCTGGCACCGTATTCCTAAAAATGGCGCCTGTGGTACAGCGGCTCTACGAACAAATGATCGAGCCTCGCTGGGTGATATCCATGGGCTCTTGTGCCAACTCTGGCGGCATGTACGACATTTACAGCGTGGTGCAAGGTGTCGATAAATTTTTGCCTGTTGATGTCTATGTCCCCGGGTGCCCCCCACGCCCAGAAGCATTACTGCAGGGTCTCACTCTGCTACAAAAATCCGTTGCTGCCGAGCGCAGAAATTTCAGTTGGGTAGTGGACGAACAGGGAACCAGAAAAGTAGCCAAACCAAGCCAGCGGGATTTGCATCGAGAAGAACGGATGCGTACGGAACTATTGCGCTCTCCAGATACGGTTTAAAGCTTAAAGCGCTCCAATAAAACAATAACAATGGGACCCTCATGACAGGCGTTATAGCAAAAAGTATTCACTGTGAGACTGCCTATAGCAAGGAGGCTGAGCTATTCCTGCGTGATCTCGACCAGGAATATCATTTGCACAATTACTGGTTACAACCAAATTGTGGAGATATGCCCACTCTATGGGTAGATGCCCAGTCCCTGATTCCCATATTGCAATTTCTCAAGGTAGATATTTCTCGTCCATTCGCCATGCTTTACGACCTCAGCGCAATAGATGAGCGCTTGCGAGTAAACCGCGGAGAAGGACCAGAAAAGCAGCCAGCTAGTGATTTTACCCTGGTCTACCAACTCCTATCTTTCACTCGCAATTTATTTATCCGCATTAAGGTCGCTCTGGCCGAATCCAAGCTTTCAGTGCCATCAATTGATGACATTTGGCAAAACGCCAACTGGTATGAGCGGGAGGTTTGGGACCTCTTTGGGATTAATTTCGAAGGGCATCCACATTTGCGCCGGATTATGATGCCCACTACCTGGAAAGGACATCCCCTGCGTAAGGATCATCATGCACGCGCCACAGAAGTAGACCCTTTCAGTCTTTCTGAAGAAAAAGAGCGTAAGGAGCAAGAGGCACTATTATTTCGCCCTGAGGATTGGGGCATGGCTCGTGCCAACGAAGACTCAGAATTTATGTTTCTAAATTTGGGGCCAAACCACCCCAGTGTGCATGGCGTTTTTCGCATCGCCCTGCAACTCGATGGTGAACAAATAGTGGATGCGGTACCGGATATCGGTTATCACCATCGCGGCGCAGAAAAAATGGCAGAACGCCAAGCCTGGCACACCTATGTGCCCTATACAGATCGCATTGATTACCTGGGTGGCGTTATGAATAACCTGCCCTACGTATTGGCTCTGGAGCAACTCGCCGGAATTCAGGTGCCCGAACGTGCCCAGGTTATTCGTGTAATGATGTGCGAGTTTTTCCGCATTTCCAGCCATCTCGTCTTTTTCGGCACCTTTGCTCAGGACGTCGGACAGATGTCCCCTGTCTTTTACATGTTTATCGACCGAGAGAAACTTTTTGGCATAGTCGAGGCCATCACTGGTGGGCGTATGCATCCGGCCTGGTTTCGGATCGGCGGTGTAGCCCAGGATCTGCCAGAGGGTTGGGAAAAGATGGTCCGGGAATTTCTCGACTATATGCCACAACGCTTGCGCGATTACGACGGGATGGTAATCAAAAATAAACTGCTACAAAAACGTACACGGGGCATCGGCGTCTACAATACCGCTGAAGCACTGGAGTGGGGAGTGACGGGTCCCGGTCTGCGCGCAACCGGGCTTGAATGGGATTTACGTAAAAAACGCCCTTACAGTGGCTATGACCAATTTGAATTCGATATTCCCAGCTATGATGGTGGTGATTGTTTTGATCGGTGTCGCGTGCGAGTGGATGAAATGTGGCAGAGCCTGCGTATTATCCGTCAGTGCCTGGAAAATATGCCAGCTGGGCCCTATAAATCCGATCACCCATTGACGACGCCTCCACGAAAGGGGCGCACTATGCAGGATATAGAAACCCTCATCCAACACTTTGTAAATAACAGTTGGGGACCTGTAATGCCCGCCGGTGAGGTGTGTTTCCCAATCGAAGCCACTAAAGGTCTCAACAGTTATCAAATTGTCAGCGATGGAGGGACGACATCATACCGCACCAGAATACGCACACCCTCATTCCCTCATTTACAAATGATTCCACTTATGTCACGGGGGCTGTTAATTGCGGATCTTATTGCAATCATTGCCAGTATTGATTTTGTGATGGCAGATGTTGACCGATAACAACAATAAATTCAGCTTAGATTATGGGGAGACTTATGAAATACAGGATTCGATGCTCTTATGTCGCAGTAACTACCGGCGGCAGTAGCATCTTCTAGATGCCTCCGTGATTCGACCATAGGAGGCGAAAATGTCCAGCGTACTAGAACCGGAACTGATCGAAGTAATGGAGCAAAGTAACAAGGATCCAGAAGAACTCTCCGAAACCCTCACCGATGAGGAAAAGCGAGAAATTGATGAAGAGGCCTCTCACTATGAGGGAAAATCTTCTGTGGGTTTAGAAGCACTTAGAATCGTACAAAAGTATCGGGGCTGGATTTCAGACGGTAGTCTACGGGCCATTGCAAACTACTTGGAGATGCCTGTAGCTCAACTGGAGAGCGTAGCCACTTATTTTCAACTGATTTTTCGTCAGCCCGTTGGGAAAGAAGTGATCTTGCTTTGTAAAAGTGCCAGCTGCTGGGTTATGGGCTGTGATCAATTACAAAAACACATAAGCCAGAGTCTACAAATTGAACCAGGACAGACAACAAATGATGGAATATTTACTCTATTGGAGGCTCCCTGCTTAGGCGATTGTGATAAAGCACCTGTACTCATGCTGGGAGAGGAAATGTATAGAAACCTCGATGAATCAGCTATCGACGCACTAATCGATAAAAAGAAACAAATCCATGCTGACAAATCCTCTCACTAAAAATATCACCAAAGAAAATACCGCAGCAGATATCACCCGGTACCTGGATAATGATGGTTACCAAGGATGGCGCAAAGCGCACTCTATGGTACCGGATGACATTATCAATCTTGTCAAAGATGGCGGATTACGTGGACGCGGTGGGGCGGGATTTAACACTGGATTGAAGTGGAGCTTTGTTCCCCGAGGCGAAGGATCCCCTGAGCAAAAGTTTGTTGTCTGCAACGCAGATGAAATGGAGCCGGGCACATTCAAAGACCGCCTCCTTATGGAGCGTGATCCACATTTATTATTAGAAGGGATGGCAATTGCTGCCTACGCCATAGGCGCATCCATTGGTTACATATTCATTCGCGGGGAATATCACCTGGCAGCAGAACGCCTGGAGCGAGCAATAGAGGAAGCAAAATCTCAAGGTCTTATCGGAAAAAATATTTTTGATAGTGATTTTTCATTGGAAATTTTTGTGCATCGCAGTGCAGGTAATTATATCTGCGGTGAAGAGACAGCGCTTCTCAATGCTCTCGAAGGGCAACGTGCAATCCCCAGAGCTAAACCACCATTCCCTCAAGTAAGTGGCTTGTGGGGTAAACCTACGGTTGTAAATAATGTAGAAACCTTCTGCAATATACCTCATTTGGTAGCATATGGAGTCGACTGGTACCGGGGATTGGGCGTCGGACAGGATGCTGGCAGTAAAATATTTGGCGTCAGCGGCAAAGTCAAAAATCCCGGTACTTGGGAATTGCCAATGGGTACCCCTATTCGTGAAATCATTGAACAGTATGCTGGTGGCATGCGAGATGGACTTCGGCTAAAAGGTTTTCTACCAGGCGGAGGATCTACCGATTTCCTGGGGCCCGATCACCTCGATCTCCCTATGGATTATGACGTGATCGGCAAGGCTGGTAGCCGTATGGGGACCGGTACAATTATTGTGTTAGATGATAAAACCTGTCCTATTGGGCTGGTACTAAATCTTACACAGTTTTTTGCGCGCGAATCCTGTGGATGGTGTACTCCTTGCCGAGATGGCTTGCCCTGGATTGTGAAAGTTCTGCAAAGAATCGAGAATGGGGAAGGCCTGCCCGATGACCTTGAATTGCTACATGAGCAATGTAAGCGCATTGCTCCAGGTAAAACTTTCTGTGCATTGGCTCCTGGAGCAGCAGAACCCATTCAGAGTTCCCTCAAACTATTTGAACAGGACTATATAGATCATATCAAGAAAGGCTGTTGCCCCTATAAATAACTAGCGAAAGAGATTGGCCGGACTCCCAATAATATCAAATAAATAATGGATTAACGATGCCAACCATAACGATCGATGGCGAGAAGTATCAGGTTGATGGCGATCAAAATCTTCTCAGCAGCTGTCTGACTGTAGGTCTAAATGTCCCCTATTTTTGCTGGCACCCTGAAATGGGCTCGGTAGGTGCCTGCCGGCAATGTGCCATGATCGAATATAAAGACGGTGAAGACCAATCGGGTCGATTAATTATGAGCTGTATGACACCAGTTCGAGATGGTGGTATCTACAGTGTCAATGCCGAGGCAGCAAAAGAATTTCGTGGTAGTATCATTGAAGACCTGATGACCAATCATCCCCACGACTGTCCAGTTTGTGAGGAAGGTGGTGAGTGTCACTTGCAGGATATGACTGAAATGTCAGGTCACACCATGCGCCGCTATAGGGGCACCAAGCGCACACATCGCAATCAATATCTTGGCCCATTTATCAATCATGAAATGAATCGGTGTATTACGTGCTACCGTTGTGTACGGTTTTACAACGATTATGCTGGAGGGAGTGATTTACAGGCACTCGGTCGTAATCATCAGGTTTATTTTGGTCGTCAAGAAGAAGGTCGCCTACAAAATGGCTTCAGCGGAAACTTGGTTGAAGTCTGCCCTACCGGTGTATTCACTGATAAAACATTCAGTGCACATTTTGTTAGAAAATGGGATCTACAAACAGCGCCTTCGGTTTGTGAACACTGTGCAGTAGGGTGTAACACTGCACCTGGTGCAAGAGAATCCAGCAATGGTAAGGACCCTGTACTAAGGCGTATTACCAATCTCTTCCACCACGATATAAACGGTTACTTTCTCTGCGATCGAGGTCGTTTCGGGTACGAATATGTCAATGGCTCAACACGCATTGATCAGGTACTGAGTGTACATAATGAGGAGCTTATTAGCTCCACTGCAGATTCAAAAGATAAACTTCACTGTAAAGTAAACCCCCGCGATGGTGTTCTACACCTATCGGTACAAGTCACCGCAGCTCAACGCCAACTCCGCCGGATCATTGGCGTTGGCTCTCCCCGAGCATCACTAGAAAATAATTTTGCTCTACAGCAACTAGTTGGAGCCGACAATTTCTTTTCTGGGCTAAACCGTCTCGATCAGCAATTATTGCAACAGATCAACGCTATACAGAGTGACGAACGAATAAAAAGTCCCAATACTCCAGAAATAGAATCCGCAGATGCGGTTCTGATAGTCGGTGAAGATATCTATAACACGGCGCCCCGTATTGCCTTGGCTGTGCGTCAAGCAGCACGTAATCGTCAAAAAAAGCAAGCACAAAATTTAAAAATTCCTTTGTGGCAAGATGCTTCCGTAAGACAACTAGAGGGTGATCCCAGCCCGATTATTTTTATAGGAACAGAGCTTACCGACCTCACAGATATAGCCAAAACTACCCTGTTTGAGTCACCAGAAAAAGTTGTACAGTTTACTAATGCACTCACTGAGGAAATCAAAAATTCTAACAACCAGGGAACTGAAAATACCTCAGAACTACAGAAACAGATTAGACACGTGGCTCAAATACTGGAAAACGCGATTAATCCACTGATTATATCCGGAGTATCCAGCAGGCATCCCGACACTTTAAGCGCCGTAGCCAAGCTGGCTTGCGTAATAAGCGATCGCAAAAAGTCACCCACTAATCTGTATTTAAACTGCGGCGAAGTTAACAGCTTGGGATTAATTCAGCTTGTTAATGAAAGTGATAACAATCTGGATCAGCTCTTAGAGTCACTGACAACAACAAAGAATACTATTCCAACCAGTCTTGTTGTGCTGGAAAATGATCTATATCGGCGACTGGATACACCATCTGCAGAGAAGATTTTTTCTCTAGTAGATGAAGTTATTCTGATGGATTCTCTACTTACGCCTACCGCCAAGAGAGCCAACTGGATCTTCCCAGCATCTACAACGGCCGAATCACAAGGTACTTATATAAATAATAATGGTTTAGCCCAGCGGTTTTATGCAGTCTATGAAGGCAAAGGGTACATTCAGGAGAGCTGGCGCTGGCTAGTGGATGCTGTAGATTTCTGTACTGAGAAGTCCGCTAACCTCTCAGTGATCAACAGCTGGAAGCACAGTACAGATCTCAGTAATGCCATAGCGAAGGAGTTCACGACACTGGGGGTTCTCGCTGATCTCGGCCCCAATGAAGACTATCGCATTGATGGTCTTAAGATCGCTCGACAAAGTGCCCGTTATAGTGGGCGTACCGCTATCCACGCCCAACAACATGTTTCAGAAACACCCCCCATTAAAGATCCTGATGCTCCCATGAGCTTCAGTATGGAAGGCATACACAATCCCAATAAAACTCCACTCCAGGCAAATATTTGGTCACCAGGATGGAACTCCAATCAATCAATCTTTAAGTTTCAACAACAAGTTGGTGGTGAGCGTAAAGGGGGGCCGTCAGGCAAAAGAATTGAACGAGCTCCACGACCTATCTCTGAATACCTCCCCTCTAGTGGTGAATTAGATCATCCATCAGAAACCTCCAATAAAGTACAGATGCTTCCCATTTATCGCCTCTTTGGTAGTGAGGAACTCAGTAACCAATCAATGTCTCTCTCTGAGATTATTGATGCTCCATTTATATTAATACATCCAGATACCCTAGCTCACTACACTCTGACTATGGGAGAACTGGTAGATATAGAAACCAGCAATGACACCCATAGAGCAGAAATAAGACCCTGCAACACCATACCCCATGGGTGTATTGGTGTGCCTTTTGGATTACCGGGAATGGAGACCCTGGCTCCTCAGATTCCTGGCTATGCCTCTCTACGTCCGGCAGTGGCACCTATGATTAGCGAGGATCAATAAGTCATGAGTACACCAATCTGGATTACTCTGCTCAATATTTTCGGTGTACTTATCGTTACCGTGTTACTCGCAGCTATTCTCACTTGGGGAGAGAGACGACTTCTTGGATTTTGGCAGGATCGGCCAGGTCCAAATCGGGTGGGTCCCTTCGGCACATTACAAGTTCTTGCCGATATGATTAAGCTGTTCTTTAAAGAGGACTTCATTCCTCGGTTTGCCGATATTCCTGTCTTTGTTCTAGCGCCTACAGTCGTTATGGCAACCATGCTGATTGCTTTTGCCGTAGTGCCCATGTCACCAAGTATTGGGGTTGCCGATCTTAATATTGGTCTACTGTTTGTGCTTGCAATGAGCTCCATTGCCGTTTACAGCATCATCCTTGGTGGCTATGCCTCTAATAATAAGTATGCGCTACTAGGTGGTCTCCGAGCCGCCGCACAGACAGTCTCCTATGAAGTCTTTATGGGGTTGAGCCTGATGGGTGTAGTGATGATGTCCGGTAGTTTCAATTTGAGGGATATTGTCAATGCCCAGGCGGACACCTGGTTTATTGTGCCCCAGTTTCTGGGTTTTATTGTTTTCTTTATTGCCGGTATCGCCGAGAGTCGCAGGACACCCTTTGACCTCCCCGAGGCAGAACATGAATTAACAGCAGGATTTCATACTGAGTATTCAGGTATGAAGTTTGGAATGTTTTTTGTTGGTGAATACCTTGCTGTAATTCTGATATCCGCACTAATCACCACTTTATTTCTAGGAGGATGGCATGGCCCTCTACTCCCTCCTATTATCTGGTTCTGCCTCAAAACTGCTTTTCTGGTTGCCATTTTCATTCTATTGCGTGCAGCCCTTCCCCGTCCTCGATACGACCAGTTGATGAAATTTGGCTGGAAGGTCATGTTGCCCTTGTCTCTGTTTAATCTGCTCGCAACCGCTGGAGTACTGTTATGGATCGCCTAGGCATTCAATCACATCCCCACAGTATTGCCGGAGGACGGAAATGATCGCCAGTCAAATTCGCAGTATGTGGTTAATATTTAAACATCTATTCCGGCGTAATGTCACCGTTCAGTATCCAGAGGAGAAACCTTACCTGGCACCACGCTACCGTGGGAGAATTATTTTAAGCCGGGATCCCAATGGCGACGAGCGCTGCGTAGCCTGTAATCTCTGTGCAGTTGCCTGCCCGCCAGATTGTATTTCTTTACAGAAAACCGAAGATCCTGATGGTCGTTGGCGTCCAGAATATTTCCGTATTAATTTTTCTCGCTGCATCATGTGTGGACTCTGTGAAGATGCATGCCCAACTTATGCGATCCAATTAACACCTGATTTTGAAATGTGTGAATACGATCGTCAAAACATGGTGTATGAAAAGGAAGATCTATTGATCGATGGACCAGGAAAATATCACGACTATAGTTTTTATCAGGTCGCAGGCAAAGCCATAAAAGGAAAAGATAAGGGCCAGGCAGATAATGAAGCAGAGCCAATTAATGTTAAGGGCTTGAATCTATAGCTTTAAAAATACACATCATTATTAGCCCCAACAATCATCAACAAGCCAACAGTCGCCGGCAAAGAAAACAATAATTAAAAACAACAAAAATAATTCACTAAACAAGAAAAAGTCGCTGAGAAAAAATCACTCAACCGACTAACACAAAACCAGGGAGCCGAAAGGCATGAATCTTATCTTCTATTTGACAGCTGCCATAGCCGTAGCGTCCACAACCATGGTTATTTTTCATAAAAATGCTGTACATGCCCTTCTTTATCTAGTGACATCGCTACTCGCAGTGGCTGTAATCTTTTATCAATTTGGAGCCCCTCTCGCTGCTGCTCTAGAAGTGATTATTTATGCCGGGGCAATTATGGTATTGATTATTTTTGTCATTATGATGCTCAATCAGGGAGATTCCACTGTAGCTCAGGAACAGGCGTGGCTTCAGCCCAGAACCTGGATCGGCCCGGCTTTATTGTCTGCCTTATTATTAGCTCAACTTATTATACTGGTGAGTAATGGACAAATCTCTTCAAGTCAAACCTATCACTACATAGGCCCAAAACAAGTAGGTATCGCGCTATTTAGCCACTATGTTCTCGCTGTAGAGTTGGCTTCAATGTTATTGCTGGCTGGATTAGTTGGTGCATTTCACTTAGCTCGTCGTAGAAATATTGATTCAGAGGGATCTAATAATGCCAATTGAAACCGCACCAGGTCTTGAGGCAGGTGTTCTACTTGCAGCCATCCTTTTTTGCTTGGGACTGGCAGGATTAATGATGCGAAGAAATGTCATTTTCATGCTGATGTGTGTGGAGATTTGCACAAATGCTGCAGCACTGATGTTCGTAGTCGCTGGTGCACATTGGGGAAATGCTGATGGCCAGGTAATGTTTTTATTTGTCGTCACTCTTGCGGCAGCTGAAGTAGCAATTGCGCTTGCTTTAGTTCTGCAATTTTATCATCGCAAGCATACTGTTGATATTGATCAATTAAATGAATTGAGAGGCTAACATGCAGGGCCTATTAGCTTGGGTGCCACTTTTACCACTGATTGGCTTCCTCACATTGGTAGCTATCCCACTATTTCACCGGGATGAGCCTTCGCAAAAAATGATTGCCTATATCGGCGTAGGCAGTGTTGGCTTGGCTGCTCTATTTACGATAATTGTGGCTATTGTTTTATTTTGGGGGAATCCCTCTGAATCAGTCAACATTTCTCTATGGTCGTGGATGTTGGTGGACAACCTGAAACTAGGTTTCAATTTCCACGTGGACTGGCTAACCATGGTGATGTTACTGATTATCACTGGTGTTGGGTTTCTTATCCACCTCTATTCAGTGGGCTATATGCGGGAAGACCTAGATTTCCGCCGTTACTTTGCTTACCTAAACCTGTTTGTCTGTGCCATGTTGATTCTGGTTTTGGCTGATAATCTGGTCTTACTTTATCTTGGCTGGGAGGGTGTTGGACTCTGCAGCTATCTTCTGATTGGTTTTTGGTATAAGGATCCAGCCAATGGAGCAGCTGCCCAAAAAGCTTTTATCGTCACCCGTATTGGTGATACGGCAATGGCTATCGGCTTGTTTCTGCTTTTCTATGAATTCTCAACACTAAACATTCCTGAGCTTGTCTCGACCATAAACGGTCCAGATGTAAACAATGACATAGTCACTTTAGCGTGCCTTCTCTTACTGGGTGGTGCCGTGGGTAAGTCGGCACAATTACCACTGCAAACCTGGCTACCTGATGCCATGGCTGGTCCAACACCAGTGAGCGCCCTGATACATGCTGCCACTATGGTTACCGCAGGTGTATATTTAATTGCCCGTATGCATCCTCTTTATATGTTATCGGAAGTGGCAATGACCGCTGTGGCAGCCGTTGGCGCTCTCACACTACTTCTGGCTGGCTTCAGTGCAATAGCTCAAAGTGACATAAAAAGAGTGCTCGCCTACTCCACAATTAGTCAGATCGGTTACATGTTTCTTGCTTTAGGCGTTGGTGCTTGGTCTGGCGCTATTTTTCACTTAATGACTCATGCATTTTTTAAGGCCCTGCTATTCCTATCTGCAGGATCAGTAATTTTAAGCCTGCATCATGAACAAAATGTTTTTTCAATGGGTGGACTGTATCGAAAAATACCACTTACCTTTATTTGTTTTACCATTGGATGTGCATGCCTTGCTGCACTTCCCTTCACCTCAGGATTCTATAGTAAAGACCATATATTATTGAGCGCCTGGGAATATCACCATGGCATTAACATCTTGTGGCTCGCCGGCATACTCGGAGCACTCGTAACCGGAATTTATAGTTTCCGTGTATTATTTCTCGTATTTTTGGGAAGAGAAGGTCAAGCTTCCACTCACTGTAAAGATGCCAATATCCCTGTAATGAGCATACCTCTCTGTATTCTCGCAGCGTTGGCATTATTTGGTGGCTTATTGGCCCCGCCGCTGCAATCCGTATTTGGTGTTCGCCCAGACGAAGCCCACTCCCCCTGGATCGAAGGCACTGCTATTGCAATGCCATTAATCGGCCTTGCCATTGCCTGGAAGTTATTCCGTCATGAACAAAGAACAGGAGAACAACGTTCAAGTCTATTGCAGTTCTGGTTCTCCGGCTGGGGATTCGATTGGTTATACGATCATCTACTGGTGCGACCTTTCAAGTTTCTTACTCAAATAAACCACAATGATATTATTGATAGCATTTACAAAGGCACCGCAACAATTAGCCGACAAATGCATGCTCTTCTAAGTACCTCGCAAAATGGACAAGTGCGTTGGTACCTAACTACCTTCGCCGTTGGTTCCATTCTATTCCTCGCACTTCTGGTGGCGTTATGACCCTTTTAACGATCATTATTATATTGTTCACCGGCGGCGTGCTAGCCTGGCTAGCTGAGCGCTATTTTAAATCTGGTGGGCGCTGGATCAGTATGATCAGCTTATTACTTGCCGCCTTATTACTCACAAACTACTCAACATTTATTCATTCAACAGAAGTTGGCACATCGGAGCCTTGGTGGGAGAGTTTACAAATACCCTGGATTCCCAGATTTGGAATTGACTTCCATTTAGCCATTGATGGCTTAAGTTTTCTCATGCTGGTACTGACACTGGCAATGGGAATTTTTGGGGTAGTAATGACCTGGAATGATATTAATTTTCGCAGAGGTTTTTTCTATTTCAATTACTTATGGACTTTAGCCGGTGTTGTTGGTGTCTTTACCGCTATTGATCTTTTCCTTTTCTTCTTTTTCTGGGAAGTCATGCTGATACCCATGCTGTTCTTAATCGCAGTATGGGGTTATGAGCAACGTATTTACGCCGCAATCAAGTTCTTTATTTTTACTCAAGCAAGCAGTCTTCTAATGCTTATTGCGATAGTTGCTCTTGTTTATATCCACTACACCAACACCGGGCAGCTCACTTTTAATTACAATGCCCTGCTAGATGCCCGTGTATCACCCGGAATTGCCTACTGGATAATGTTAGGTTTTTTTGTTGCTTTCATAGTTAAATTACCAGCTTTACCTTTCCATACTTGGTTACCAGACGCACATACTCAGGCACCTACAGCAGGGAGTATCCTGCTGGCCGCCATTCTCCTTAAAACGGGCGCTTATGGCTTGTTGCGCTTCAACCTACCGCTATTTCCTGAAAGCTCAATATCATTTGCACCGGTAGCAATGACTATTGGAGCACTCAGTATTATTTACGGAGCAATGCTCGCCTTTGCTCAAAGAGACATGAAGAGGTTGGTAGCTTATTCCAGTGTTAGCCATATGGGGTTTGTGTTACTTGGCTTGTATGCCCTTGATACTATTGCTATTCAAGGAGCTGTTATGCAAATGATCGCTCACGGCTTGAGCACTGCAGCTTTATTTGCCCTGGTGGGTGCTATTCAGCACCGCTTTCACACCAGAGATATGCACCAGTTGGGCGGTCTTTGGGCCAGATTGCCAAAGTTATCCGCCGTTGCGCTTTTCTTCGCAGTAGCATCTCTGGGCCTACCTGGTTTAGGCAATTTTGTTGCTGAGTTCACCGTACTTGTAGGTAGTTTCCGAAGTAATCACTGGCTTACAGCCCTGGCTGCAATTGGGCTTATTGGTGCAGCGCTCTATGCCTTACTTATGATGCAAAAGGTATTCTTTGGAAAACTGAACAAGCGACTGGAAAAGCCGATTCAGGAACACGAGGCTACAGATCTGAGTATACGGGAATCTAGCGCCCTTCTCACTCTCGCCGTCCTATTAGTCTTTATCGGTTTACGCCCACAACCAGTTTTTGATATTGCCGATCCAACTGTTCAACGGTCCGCAACAAGAATTGATGCTGTTTTAAATGATCAAAAAATATCAAATGAACAATTATCATCTCAGACTCTCTCACCCAAGCTTAAACCGACCTCAGTTGAGGATAACACCCCATGAGTGCACAGGAACTTTTTGGAATACTGCCACTACTGATACTTAGTGCAGGCATAGTTATTCTATTGTTACAGGTATCTTTTTGGCGTGGGCACCTGGGTGCATTGGTAACCACCCTAATCACTCTACTACTTGCCATGGCTTCTTGCTTTTGGGTTGCCGATGAACTGACTGGTGCGACAAGCTCGCTTCAGGTAACTGAGCTTATCCTGATCGACTACACTGCATTATTTTTCACACTTATATTACTGGTAACCGCCTTTGCCGTCAGTATTATGGGGTTCAACTACCTACGTCTACGCTGTGACCCAAAAGGAGTAGCTGGTAGTTATCCAGAGGAATATTATATTTTATTGCTTCTGGCAATGCTTGGTGCCTGCACTCTGATTTTCTCCAGCCATTTTGCAACATTTTTCCTGGGACTTGAGTTAATTAGCCTCTCTCTTTACCCCATGCTAGGTTTTTCCTTAACTGGCGATCTATCCCCAAAAAGAGAGCAGCTTCAGTCCCTTGAATCAGCCATTAAATATTTAATTCTATCAGCACTATCCACTGCATTAGGCCTGTTCGGTATTGCGCTTATTTATAGCGCTTCTGGCGCGCTAGACTTTACCGGCATAGCTTCTCGAATTACCGAGTTATCCCAGACCTCCACGCTATTTGCGACTGGAGTTACTTTATTTCTTATCTCTGTGGCTTTTAAATTATCACTTGTGCCCTTTCATATTTGGACACCTGATGTTTACCAAGGGGCCCCCACGCCAACAACAGCCTTGATTGCAACCGTAGCCAAAGGAGCGGTTATTGGCTTCCTATTACGTTTCTTTAATACTCTGGACCTATACAGCAGCAAAACTTTAATCGATATGCTTTCTATTGCAGCCATAGCCAGTATGATTGTAGGAAATCTTCTCGCATTAATGCAGTCGAATATCAAACGCCTTTTAGCCTACTCTTCAATTGCACATATCGGTTATTTGATTGTGGCTTTTATCATAGGAAAAAGCACCTTTGGCACAGAGGCCGTTATTTATTACTTGATAGCTTACATAATTACTACCCTAGGTGCTTTTGCGATAGTGGGCTTGGTCGCCGATTCGGTTGAAGAAAAAGTGCTCAGTGGAGAGTACCCTGAAAATCCCACTTCAGATAGCCAGAATCCCTATCAGCGTGCATTTTATCAGGGGTTGCTCTGGCGCTCCCCCTGGTTGGCCAGCTGTTTCGCTGCCATGCTCCTCTCCCTTGCCGGCATACCGCTAACTATTGGCTTCATTGGCAAGTTCTACGTGTTTACAGCAGGGGTTGAGGGTGAAATGTGGGGGCTTCTAGCGGGTGTGGTTATCGGTAGTGCTCTGGGACTTTTCTATTATCTAAGACTACTTCTTACCCTAGTACAACGTGATAGCTCCCTGGATACAACCTCTAACGGCACAGTACAAATTGCTGCATCTGGCCAGTTGTTACTACTGGCACTGACGGGGGCTCTGTTAGTATTCGGTATTTTTCCTCAGATCTTGATCAACTGGATAAATGCACTATAAAGATTAATTAGGGTATGGCCGCAAGAAGATACGACCTGTTTTCCGCCCAATAACAATTTCCTGGGTATCAAAGGGCAGACCTATGAAGACTTTCAAGCAGGCATTTGAAATCATTCAGGATGCAGAAAAGTTTCACCTGGATATGGCAGACCTTTACGAGAATTTACTTGAAAAATCTGAGGATTATCGAACTCAACTGTTATTAAGGCATATGTTAGAGCATGAACAACGTATGGCGAGAAACCTCTCAAACTATGGAGAAATCGCCCAGCAAAAGGTCATGCAGACCTGGTTACAGTACACCCATGAAGAATCCGCCCATGATTTTATTCGCCAACTGCCACTTAGTGACCCGCCCACTATCAAAGAGGTCAATAATATTGGAAGGGAAGTAGACCGATATTTTTCCAGTCTTTATGAAGCGGTGTACGGCGCTATTGAGTCCATGGAAGTAAAAGAAGTCTTTGAGGACTTGAAGCAGATACAAGACAAAGAACGTATCACCTTATCTATGGCAACTAACTCTCTCTGGGACATGTAAAAAAGCCCGCATAAAGCGGGCTTTTTTACAGTAACGATAGCTTTTAAGTAAAGCTATTCACTGAGGGCTTAAAACTCATACTGTGCACGTACATAGTAGAGCGCACCATTAAAGCCCATTGGTGCTGTCTCGGGGTATTCAGCGCCTGCAACACCTGACCAGGGGTTCTTATCTGGGTAGTTATTAAACAGATTTTCAGCCCCTGCGATCAGCGACAGCGAATCGCTAAAGTCATAGGCACCCTCTATATCCACAGTCCACTCATCACCGGCATCAATGGGTAGGCTGTAATCATCCAGGTGCGCTTCCCAGTAGCTGCCATAGTAATTCAAACGAACTAGACCACGCCATCCTTCACCCGCATGAGAAATGGTTGCATTACCACGAATGTTGGGCAGACCATCTTCCAACTGCCCAAGACGCATATCACTGATGGTTTCTTCCCGATACTTGGTGACTTCTGTATCAGTCCAGTTTGCTGCGAAACTTAAGTCAGTGGCATCTCCGAGCGGATAGGTTGCCACCACATCAATTCCACGGGTCTTGGTGTCGAAGTCGTTGGTATAAAAGCGAATCGATGTTAGTGAATCAGCTCCGCTAATACCATCGGCCACCAGTTGCGCTTTTTCCGCTTCACTAAGTTCCTGATCGGCAGACTGGGTGATACGATCACTTACGGAAATTTGGAAATAATCGAGGGTAATATCCCAGTCACCGGCAGCAATAATGGCTCCAATAGTAAAGTTTTTCGACTCTTCAGGTTGTAGTTGTTTCCCACCTTTTAATACCGCAACAGGGTTTGTCGGTGGGATAGTACCTTTATTCTCTAGCTGTCCATCTGCAAAAGCCGTAGTCACATTACTTATATTTGACTGAGCTGGTGTAGGTGCACGAAAGCCGGTACTGTATGTAGAGCGCAAGGCGATTACATCATTAATTGCCCAATGTCCGGAAACCTTATAGTTGAAAGTACTGCCGAAGTCTGAGAAATCTTCCCAGCGTAGGGCTGTGCCCAAGCGAAGATTATCAGTCGCTTCCAGTTCAAAGTCGGTATAGAGCGCAATATTATCGCGGTCGAAAGTACCAATAACTTCAGGTCCGAACCCAGAAAAACCATTAGAACCAATAAGGAATTCTTGTTCTGTCAATGGACCTTGAGTCCATGAGGCTTCATCCCCCATATTGACTTCGAACTCTTCCTCACGCCACTCAAAGCCCCCGGCCATATACAATGCCTTACCGGAAATTTCAGTAGCCTTGGTCAGGTCAATATTAAAGTTAGTCTCAGTTTGCGCATAACCACCAGGGCTAAAGCTGGTTGGGGTATTGGGACCCATTGTGGCATTAATGGTATTGTAGATATGGAAATCTACTTTGTTCTGGCCCCTACTGGCACTGACATCGTAACCAATACCATTGGCCAATTCACCACGCAACCCGAAGACCATGGAGTAATCTTCTAGATCACCACCAAAGCGCGGAGTAAACCCGCCAGGGAACATCTCGGTAAAGGAGAAACATTCATCGAGATCATGGGCTTCAGAGACACTGACATTCTGACAATTATCAATACCATTGCTGGGATCTAAATCACCTATCAGAGGTAAAACAACCTCCTTGTCAGGGACCCCATCACCATTTGTGTCAATCTCATCCTTATAGGTAAAAACCCCATCTCGATTTTCTGGATTACGGAAATAGAATCCCCCATCGGTTGAACGGCTGGCGTAGTTACCAAAGGCATATAGCTCAACAGTATCGTTCAGCTCAATGGCACTGTTAATAAAGAACTTAGTGTCATCATCAACTTCGGGCTGACCCCAAATTTGCGCTGGATTAGCAACATGAGTATTGCCATCGGCGATCAGCTGCGCAGCATCGTCCCGCTGGGTACTGCGGCTTGTGGAGTCCTGCTCGCGATACTCCATACTGAAGTTTACAAAACCAGAATCGGTCAACGGCAGGCCAAAGTTGGCAGCAACCATACTCTGGTCGCCATCACCCTCGGCAGTGGTAGCATGCTTCACCTCAACGGTGCCACCCTCAGCAGCATCTTTAAGCTGGAAGTTAATCACCCCGGCAATGGCATCAGAGCCGTACTGAGCGGCCGCACCGTCACGGAGTACTTCTACTTGCTTCAGTGCAATCGCTGGAATAGCAGAGATATCAGGTCCTTGGGCACCATCCGATACGCCACTACCAAGGAATGCAATCACGGATGCACGGTGGCGGCGCTTACCGTTTACTAGAACCAGGGTGCTATCGGGCGGCAGTCCACGCAGGTTGGCCGGGCGTACAATTGATGCGGCATCGGAGATCGGCTTGGCATTGACATTGTAGGAAGGCACAACATTGCGCAGTAGGTTGTTGAGGTCACCATCACCTTGGTTAACAAATTCGTCACCAGTAACGATGTCGATAGGTGCGGAGGAATCCGTAGCCGAACGCCCCTCAACACGGGTACCGATAGTGATGACTTCCTCCAGAAGTGCATCCTCGGCAACTGCGGGGCTGGACACAGCGGCAACCGCCATTGCCAATAGCGATGGCGCGCCACAGGCCGCTAGCCAACGCTTCTTATTTTCTTTCATGTAATTACCCTGTCAATTATTGGTTTTATCTTCCAATGCTAATCGATCATTTTTCGGCAGTGTGGTACCGGGTACGAAGCAATCTATCCTGATTGGAACAGTACGTGCCGAATAGCGTACTGATATAGCCCGCCCCTCCAATGATGGACATCATCATTCTTCATCACTGCAAGAAGCGTGACACAGGTAAAAAATGCCAGCAAAAATGGAAAATTAAAATACCTAAATAACAGGTATTTACAATTTAAATCATGTCTATTGAGGTGATAATGACATTCATGTCACTGTGAGAATTCACAGCAAAACGAACTAAAGGAGATTAATAGAAAGTAATTTTCAGAGTACTAGGTAGGCAACTGTCATACAAACAAAGGATATGCGAAATGGTAACTGATTTTTACTCCAGAGTGAAATAGCTCATCCTAAAAAGGTAAAATAAGTAGGGACCAACATCCACATAAAGGTATTGGACCCCAATATATTCCTATAGGCCCCAAAAACTGACTAGGAAGCGTTCAAGGAAAATTCCACAGCTTTATTCGCATGAATTTGAGTAGTATCCAGCAGTGGGATAGTCACATCCTCTTTTGAAACCAGCATACCAATCTCGGTACAGCCAAGAATCACACCATCCGCCCCTTGAGCCGACAAAGAGTGGATAATACGCAGATATTGCTGCTTTGATGCAACTTCAACTTTGCCCTTACAAAGCTCCTCATAAATTACCCGATGAACAATTTCCCTATCTGGGGCTGTCGGAACTATCAGGTTTATTCCGTACTTTTCCTGAATGTATTTACGATAAAAATCCTGCTCCATGGTGAAAGCAGTACCCAGCAACCCTACCTTATTGACTTTATCTCTAAGCAAAACTTCAGCTACAGCATCGGCAATATGTAAGAGAGGAATATCTACGGAAGCCATCACCTGATCCGCTACTTTATGCATGGTGTTGGTACAAATTAGAATGCAATCTGCCCCAGCAGCTTCCAACGCTTTGGCGGCTTGTGCTAAAAGGTAGCCTGCCTCATCCCAGTTACCGGATCGCTGTAGCTTCTCCACTTTATAAAAGTCGACACTGTATAAAATAATTTCTGCTGAGTGTAATCCTCCAAGACATCGATTGACCCCGTGGTTAATTAACCTGTAATAAAGCTGTGTACTCTCCCAGCTCATACCACCAATTAGGCCAACTTTTCTAACTTCACGCTTCACTACTTGCTCACCTAACTTTTATAAAATTAAGCAACAAATTTAAAGTAACCCAGCAGTAAAAACAACCAATAGAAAAATCAGATAAAAAAAATAAAAATATAAAATATGGCTAATAGCTACTCGAGGTACTTTGATGGATCCATGGACATACAAGAAGCAATCAAGTTTCTTTTACTGAAGTTATAACCTGAAAGAAGAGCCATCATATTCTCCCTCCCCAAAAGGCGACGAGTAATTTCTTTAAGTGATACTCCCTGGCGCCCCAACTCCTGAGCAGAACTCGACAGGTTAAGCAAGTAATCATACTTTTCTTGAAGCCTTTTCTTACCATTCTCTACCAAACCCCGATGGGGACATAAGATAAGATCAAATTCATATTGAAGTACTTTTCGCATACTTTTCATTAAAACCGGAATACTCTCATCCTTACGCAACATTTTTAGATGACTGGCCACATAGAGGTCAGCAGTAAAAATCCAGCCCCGGTCTTCCATCAGGTAACAGGTCATATCCTTAGCATGGCCTGGTGCGGCGATAGGTATTGTTTTCTCGCCGGCTATACGCAGATCTTTTGGCAATTCGGCTGCTTCAGCCAGACCGGCAGCTCCCCAAATTAGCCTTTGAATTGGCGGTATACGAAAACCCCGTTTAAGAATTTCTATAGTGGCTTTGGGGGCACGAGGTTGAACTCCTGTCAACTTATAGATAGCGCCGGCATTGCCGCTATGATCCTCATGATGGTGAGTAAGTAGAAGCTGACGAAACGGCTTGTTTTTCACAAACCACTTGACATACTTCCATTGATTGCTAGGCCCTGTATCAATAATGGTATCTTTTAAGCGATAAACAATAAATGTGGTATTGATCCCAAAATCAAATCTGCCAACTCTCTGCGCATCAAGATCTTTGTAGTCAAATGAATCAATGACCGACACACAAGCCTCCCATGCCTGAGACCGAAAAATTGAGAAGACTAGAGATTTAAGATAGTTATACCTCAGCGAGAAGGTCTAGATATCTGATAAAGTAGGGATAAAATTGGTGACAGCATCGACTTATTGAGTCATTAATCTGCTAAAAAGACTACTCCGTGAGTTCCATACGCAATTTCAAGCCAAGCTTGGTGGTAGCACCACTGGTAGTCCAGGCAATCTTTCCGTCACTCCCCACAATAATCATCGTTGGCGTTACTTTGATTCCCCAACGGGAACTTATTCTGCCCACGGGGTCATTGATTGTAGGAAACTTCAGATTGTGCCGGAGCATATATTTCTCTACCTCATCCTCATCACCAGATTGCATGGCAATTCCCAAAACCTGATATTCCCGCGCCAGCTCAGATATTTTGGGAGATACTATACGGCAATAAGGGCACCAGGAGCCCCAAAAGTAAATAAGGACAGGTCCATGAGTTGTCATCTCTTTAAGATTTAACAAGTTTCCATTTATGGTTTTACCTTCTAGTGGTGGAGCTGTGTCTTTGGGAAGGTCTCGTTGCTGATAATAGCCAACCGCAGCCATTACCAGTATAGCTAGCATAGAAAAGGCTACTATTTTTACCGCCGCCCGGTACCGTTGAATTTGCACCGTAAACTTTTCCTATATTTTAAATTTTTCTAGCCAATTTTGGATATCCATCTCACCCAGTACAACTAAGAGTGGTTCAACTCTATCGCTCCTCATCCTCTTCGTTGTTATTACTATCTTCGAACAAATCGACAATCATAAATTCCTGCAATACCTGAGGTAGAAGCTTGGGTCTCTTTGCTCCAGCAGGATACCAAGCATAAACAGGGATTGAGTTGCGCCCTAATGCGGCCAGGGATTCAGTAATTTCTGGGTCCTCTCGAGTCCAATCGGCACGCAGTAACAAAACATTATTATCCTGAAAGAGTTTTAATGTTTCCTCTTTATCAAGCACTCGCTTTTTATTTACCTGACAGGTAACACACCAAGCAGCTGTGTAGTCGACAAACACTGAACGCTTTTCCTGTTGCGCCTGTTTAAGCAGTTCAGGATCGTACTTTTGCCATGAAACTAAAGTTTGTATCATTTTCTGATCTGCTCGCTCCATAACCTTAAAAGCTAACGGCAAACTGATAAATAAGAGACCCCAGGAAATTCCCCTAACTAAACCTGTGGAGTTATGTATCATCCAGAGGATAATCGTTGCTATCAGTACCATAGAGGTACCCATTAGCCAACCCATCTCTCCTTCCATTCGACCCAGAATCCAAAGGAGCCAAATTACTGTAGCGTAGAGTGGAAAAGCCAGGAATTGGCGAAGTTTTTCCATCCATGGCCCCGGAGATGGAAGCCTTCTTAGGAGTGATGGACTAACACAGAGAATTAAGAATGGAGCTGCTAAACCAATCCCCATAGAGATAAAGATAAGCATGGCCTCCAGTGGAGGTAATATTGTTGCAGAGCCCAACGCTACGCCCATAAATGGTCCAGTACAGGGTGCAGCAACAAACACTGCAAGGGCACCTGTACCAAAGGTTCCCCCTTTACTCAGGCCTGCAACCTTCACCAAGTGTTGGCCAAATTCAAAGACTCCATGAAAAGACATGGCCATCACCCAAAATAATACAATCAGGCTCAACACCACTTCAGGGGACTGAAGTTGAAAGCCCCACCCTATAGATGCCCCACCTGCTCGAAGTAGTAAAAGTAACAAGCCTAGGATCGTAAAGGTGCTAACCACGCCAGCAGCATAAATGAGCCCTTCCAACGGGCGAGAACCACCGCTATAGCCCTCCCCTATTAAGCCAAGCAGCTTGATTGAAAGAACAGGGAAAACACAGGGCATCAGATTCAATATGACCCCGCCAATAAATGCCGTGAGGATGATCAGCCAAATTGGACGCCACTTCTCAGTAGGTAGAGGGCTACCGAAGGAGACATCATCAAACTTCCAGGCCTGTTTTCCATCACTGATGACAAAACTAGTTACCGCGGGAGTAGTCGCCTCAGGCTGGCGCTGGAAGAGATAGATGAGTGACCAACCATCTCGTCGGACCCTTGGCTTGGCGGGAGAGATGACTTTTCCATCCAGTGGAAAAACCTGTGGTACCTGACCTTTCTCACGTGCTTCAATCAACAGGCGTATGCGGTCTTTTCCTTGAGGAACCAGCGATTTTATCATCCAAGGGCTGCTTTCATTCGAGGTAGGCACTCTCTCTGCAAAGTAATCCCTTATTATCAGGTCATCTCCTGTCCACTTGGGCTGCTTCCCAACAGGGCGGGTTAAGGTTATGGTGCCACGTCCTGGAATGCACTCGATCTTACACACAAGCCATTCAAGATCTGCTTTCAAAGCGACTTGCTCAGCTCCTGACTTGGGTTTGAGGTCAAAAAGATAGACAACACTGCTCTCATAACCCAGGTTTGTAAGGTGTTCCACCTTCAAACGAGTTGGAAAAGGCCATTCAATATTTCCTATGCTTGCCCCCGAAGCCTGTATATTAAAACGGGGCGCGGCTCCGGAATCTCCCGGATTTCGCCAATACACGTGCCACTCAGGGTCCACCTCGAAGTAGATACCAATTTTTTCGGTGCGTACTTCTTCAAAACTAGAAGGGGCCAACCAACGTATACGCACATGATCGCCGGAAGTCTCTTCCTCTGCATAAAGGAAAGAACCATAAAAAAAAGCCAATCCACTAATGATGATTATCAAGACAAACTTGATTTTAAACACACTCTTTTCCTTGGGCCTTATGCCTGGGAAATTTAAAAATGCAATACTGGTTATCTATGAACACTATACTGAGAGATAACCACTTAAGATCAATAAATTGGACGCAGATTACCCCGTCAATATCCCCTTACTAACTTTGGTAATTAGGCGCAGGTTCTCGTTTGAGATCTTTGTCAGCCCTTTAAGTTTTTCAATAATCTATAACCATCGCTCCTTAGGCTCCAGGCTGGCCAGAGACCTAAAACTTACTCACAGCTCATCTTGGCACAAAAAATAGCCGCCGATTAGCCTGGTATTTAGATACTCATCAGCACATAGTAGGAAAATAATTGATTGGAAATAGATATCGAGACTCTGGCAGACCGCCTACAGATCAACCACTTGTCATTCGTTGAATATTATGACGGCGTTCCTTATGCCCTTTCCAGCGCCCATTGCTTTCCATATTGGTCTCTCGCTTATTCAGTATCAATCTTATGGAAAAGGGAGTGACGCCTAAGAAAAAGGCAACCATCTGAAATTTATCAGCAAAATCCGCCAGAATATGTTTTCTGATTTAATGTATCTGCGCTTTTACGGCGAATAGTGCCTCAAAGAGATAGGTAATTTAATCTGACAGACTGTAGAGAAAAACAATCAGAAGCAATAATTCTAGTGAGCACTTATCTTTCAACGCAATGTTTAAGATTTCTTTTATTTCTGGACTCATAAAGAGTGGATAAAGTATTTATAAAATAACAATGGCACTCTGGAACTGAGTCTTTGGGCGTGAAAACCTGTAAAATTCAACCTCAATTTTCTATGAAAGTTTTAATGATATCATTGATATATAATACCCCTGCGCGAGCTCGCCCCCCAACACATACTTTCATCTTTAATCTGAAATGGGTCATTACACATACTTATTAAATACAAGCGGGACTTAACTCTTTTTATCCACACTATCAATATTTACGTAATTTATCTTTTCAATATTCAGCCAATAAAGGATGTTCAACATTAACAGAAACCAAATTCTCCAAAAAATCCTCAGTAGCCAAATCCCAGCAGAAAGTTCTCGCTCGTGCGATACAATCCTCTGATTTGAATGTAAGAGCTTTTTGAATGGCCACCCCAAGATCTTCATCCATTGCACCAACGGGTGCATCGCCAATGATGTCTCTTGGCCCGGTGACCGGATAGGCCGCAATTGGCAGGCCACAAGCTAACGCCTCAAGATTCACCAAACCGAAGGTATCTGTTAAAGATGGAAATACAAAAACATCCGCTCCAGCATAACACTCGGTTAATGCCTCTCCCTCTTTTACCCCCAGATAAATCACCTCTGGAAACTCTTTCTTTAATGTATTTAATTGAGGACCATCTCCTACCACCACTTTGGTTCCAGGAGTATCAATAGACAAAAATCTATCTAGTGACTTCTCCACAGCAATACGACCAACATTTAACATAATTGGCCTGGGCAGCCCTGAAAAAATTTCAGTTTCAACGGGATGGAATTTATCCAACTCCACTCCTCGACGCCAGCGAACAATCCTACTAATACCTAAATTTCTTGCTTCTGCCTCCATACTTGTAGTTGTCACCATCGTTTGAGCTGCAGACTGGTGAAAATCCACAAGTAGCCTATGCAACCAACTTACAGGTATTTTGTATCTTAGGGAAACATATTCAGACAATCTTGAAAGCCATGAAGTTGTATACTTTAAACCTCGCTTTTTACAATATCTCCGCATGGAAATACCAATTGGCCCCTCTGTCATAATATGAATAGTATCTGGGGAAAAGTCATCAACAATACGAGCAAGACGGGAACCAGGGAATACTGCAATTCTAATTTCATGATATCCAGGCCAGGGAAAATACCTAAAATCATCAACAGATAAAAGCTTAACTTCATGCCCTCGAGCAGACAATTCTTTTATGGTTTTCTCTAGAACCCGCGATACGCCATTAAGCTGCTTCGGATAGGTGTCCGTAGCAATCAATATTTTCATACCATAAAACCTTTATCTAAAGACAAGAATCGTTTCAAAACAGTGCCAACAAAAATACGAAGCCACTAAATAAAGCTTGAGACGATTCCGACACTTACCATTTTGACAAGCAGGGTATTTTTCTCTGATCACAGCGACTGGAATATTTCTTTGCCACCTGCTCCACTTCTGATAAAAGCTTATCACTCAGCGTGATCGGCTGTAGCCCCATCTCCAGCAACTGGTCATTAACAGCCAGCAAATCATTTTCTGGAGACTCTTTTCTTGGGTTATCCACATAGGCAATAGCCACGTCTGTTTTATCAGCAATCAACTTCGCCAGATCCCTGACTCGATGTATTTCAGTCATCTGGTTCAATATTTTGACCCGATCATCTTTTTCCGGAGGATTTTCTATCGCTAACTGTATACAACGGCAACTATCCTGAATATGGATAAAAGCACGTTTCTGCCCACCGGTACCATGAACTGTAAGGGGATAATTAATCGCAGCCTGCATTAAAAATCGATTCAATACAGTGCCATAATCTCCATCATAATCAAATCGATTGATAAGATACTCATCCCTACGGGTTTGATTTGTTTGTGTGCCCCAAACAATACCCTGATGTAAGTCAGTAATACGCAGCCCATCATTTTTATTATAAAAAGCAAACAATAACTGATCCTGAGCCTTAGTCATATGATAGATAGAACCAGGATTTGGAGGATATAAAATTTCCGAACTTACAAATCTACCTTCCTCTTCCACTTGCACCTTGAGGTATCCTTCTGGGATTTTCATGCCGGCAGTGCCGTAACCATAAACACCCATAGTTCCCAGGTGTACAAGATGAATATCCAGCTTACTCTCTACAATCGCGGCAAGAATATCGTTGGTCGCACTCAAATTATTATTAACCGTCAAACGTCTATGGCTTGATGACTTCATCGAATAAGGCGCTGATCGCTGTTCGGCAAAGTGTACAATTGTGTGCGGTTTCTCGGTAACCAATAGCTCTAGCAGCCTGTGATATTCTTTACCGATAGTGATTACAACATGCCGAATATTCTTGCCCGACACTTCTCGCCAAACCCTCAGCCTCTCTCCTAATGGCTGAATAGGCGTGAGCGACTCGACTTCCAGCTCTATATCGGTTTTTCTCCTTGAAAAATCATCGACAATTATAACTTCATAGCCTGCATCAGAAAGATGAAGGGCGGTTGGCCAGCCGCAGAATCCATCCCCACCAAGAACCAGTACTTTTCTCACCCTAACCTCATTTATTAGTGACAGAAAAATGACTTCTATTTGAATACACTGAATCAACTATTGATAACGAACTAGATTATCTTCACTAGCGGCATATCCAATCCAAGAGCAAAATCCTTTCGCTTATTGGTTATCTTTATCAGTAATTTCCACTCAAACTTAACTCACGGATAAAGCCAAGTATCTCTGCTAGAACTATCTCACTGTTTGCAGTGTGAAATATATGGCGTCAAAGACAAAATAAGCGCCAATCAAAGGGAAATAGCGCCAATCTTCACTTTCTTTGGCTTTTGTGGGAACAGAGTAGATCATTCAGGAATTCAGCGTTACTTTGAACAACCTTCAAATTACTAAGCATGTCCCAATCAATCAGACAAGATTTACAATCATTTTTGATTATCTTCACCGGCATAGATCACCACCATTTCATGTGCAATAGACATTTGCACATTCCTTCCACATTCCAATCATGATCAGGAAAACCTGAGCCCATCCAAGCAAGGCAGAGCCAACAGAGCGACTAAACCTATTCCTCACTTTGAAGAAAACCTGTACTCATATAAACACGGGGCTTTATTATTTGCTGTACCAAAAATTTATGCCTGCCAGGTTAAAGCTCTGACCACCATTACCAAGAGGCCCACTGTCATCGAAAAACAACTTTTTAATTTATCTAAATTAATGGGAACTTCACACGCCGAGATGACAACTAAGACACGTAAGACAAATACAAAAGGTCTGTGCAGCAGCGCAGAGGGTTATGGGCAAAAATAAATATCTGGGGTCGCACTTAGGGCATTAGCTCTAGCAGAAAGTTAGCTCTCTAAAAAAGCCAACTATCAGCAAATCTCCCTATTTTTTGAGCCTACTTCCGCAAACGGTTTTCCGTAAGCGGCTTGCAAGGATGCATTTAAGCTTTATTGAAATGCACTTTGTGGGAATAAAAATATCCTCACCAAGAATCTATTTAGCAATTTTTCCTGAGACTGACTGATCAGCCCCTGGATAAATTGCCGCACTTTCTACCCGTGCATTTTCATAAATATACTGCTCCATCCGCATTCTATTTCGTACCGGGAGATATAGCTGATGATTTCCAGAAGACACTTATTGCCTATTTCCCTGGCAATATCGGCCCTAACATTTATTGCACCTCCAGTCCTCGCGGACTTTGGTTCTAAACATGACAAGCATCGGGTACCTAAGAACGCAAGAAAAGGTCCTCGGCCACCCAAGCAACAACCCTTCGATTTCAGTTCAATCTTTAACACCGTCCAGATTCTGGAAGCTGGCGCTGTGGAAATACACCTCGGTGGCCATATTGATCAGGCCACACTGGAAGCAATGGACCCAATTGAGGCCTATGTTCATGCTTTCGAAGAAGGTGATGAGCTATTTGAAATGAACTACAACGCGCTCGATGGGGTAGGTGTCAATGTCGGCAACGGTAAGCGCTTCACCAGTTTTCCGCGCCCTGATCTCAGAGGCCCAAGGGCCTGGGCCAATATTTTGCCCCATCGAGCTACAGGCCCCAACGGTGATTCCTGTATCAGTTGTCACAATGTTCCCGTTGCCGATGGCGGCGGTGGTGTGAACGATAACGTGATCCGTATGGACCCAGAGCGTAAACAAAAAGGCTTTATTGAGCGTAACTCGCCGCATCTATTCGGCATGGGCGCGGTACAGTTGGTCGCCGAGGAAATGACCACCGAATTACACAACCTCAGGGATCAGGCTGTCGACGACAGTTGTGCCTCCGGTGACAGTGCCACTGTGGAAATGGTAGCCAAAGGAGTGAATTTTGGTGAAATATCCGTTTCCTGTGAAAACGTCAACTACGACAATCTCGCTGGCATTGATACAGATCTTGTTGTGCGCCCCTTTGAATGGAAGGGACTCACCGGCTTCGTACGTGCTTTTGTGCGAGGTGCTGCGCACCAGGAACTCGGTATGCAGGCCACCGAACTGGTCGGTGATGCCGATAGCGACTTCGACTCTGTCAGCAACGAACTGAGCGTGGGGGATATCACCGCACTGGCAATCTACAATGCTGCACAACCACGGCCAGTCACCAAGCTCGAATTGAACAGCGTGATTGATACCCTGAATGAAGAGGAAAGGGAAACCTACGGGCTACCTCTCAGTGAGGCAGATATTGCCAGCATTAAAAATGGCGAGGAAATTTTCTCCTCTATCAGCTGCGCCTCCTGCCACTCTCCCGAGATGGAAGTCAGCTCACCAGTATTTTATGAACCGTCGAAACACGCCAGCTATCGCGATGAGACCTACCCAGCGGGCAACATTGCCGGGTTACCCACTACCTCCCTGCAATTTAACCTGCTGACAGATATTCTCGACAACCCTCAGGAGCTACCTTCCGGCCAGACCCTGGGACAGTTCGAGGAGTCCGAGAATGGCGGAGCAATTGTACACCTCTATGGCGACCTGAAACGCCACGATATGGGCCGAGCCATGGCTGAGGAGTTCGATGAGGGCAACGTAGGTGCCTCGGTATTCCTTACTGAAAACTTGTGGGGAGTAGGCTCCACACCACCCTATCTACACGATGGCCGCGCCACCACCATGACGGAAGCCATTCTGTTTCACGGAGGGGATGCACAATCCAGTAAAGAGCAGTTTGTAGCCCTTAGCGATGCTGACAAAGCCGACCTGCTGAATTTCCTGGATAACCTGGTACTTTACCTGGCTCCAGAGTAAGCCTCTTAAAACCCACAATCCAACCGGGGCGGCCTATCGGCTCGCCCCTTTCACATCTCAGTACAAATTATGGCGTTGATGCCACTCTGCCAGTGACTCATCTGGGTACTCATCGAAATGCTTGTCCGCGGCTCGAATATCCGGCTCTACCCAGGTTTTGGCAAAGGCCAGCATCATATGAGTAAGTTCTGGTGGTACGGGAAGTTCACTATCTATCGCAGAGGCAAATGGGTGGACCAGATCGGGCCAGCGGGGGTCCCACAACCAAAGCGCACTGCCACAGCGGGAACAAAAATGGCGTTGCGCCGGGCTGGCACTATTGCTGCCAGACTTATCTCGCAATATTGCCTGATACACTGAGATAAACTCCTTCCCCTTTACCGTCAGCGACTGGTAATCCCCTCCCAGGTTAACGGCATAGCCCCCTCCCCCAGCCGTCTTGCGGCAAATCGAACAGTAACAGCGGTTAAATGGGTATGGTTGTGCACATTTAAGATTGAATCGCACCGACTGGCAGTGACAGGAACCTTTTAGTTTCAATATAAAATCTCCCCACTTGTCTTGCTTACACCTCCAATGTCTGTATCTAGGCTAGACTGGTTAGCGGTCCCACAATCAAGGGTTATGCCGCCATGGCAATAGATAAGCCCGTCAGACACGATAAGTGGCAGGCCCAGGAATATGTAAAGGCCTCCTCCATGCAATGGCGGCACGCCATGGAAGCTATCCAACGCAGCAACTATCAATGCGCCAGCACTATCCTTGATGTGGGCTGTGGCGATGGCAGAATCACCCGCTATCTAGCTGAACACCTCAAGAGTGGCAAGATAATCGGTGTGGACCTCACTGAGGATATGATTCGCCACGCCCGCAAAGCCCACACCGGTGTACCCAATCTCTCCTTCGAGCAGATGAGCGCCGATGAAATTCAGTTTGATAAGCAGTTCGATATTATTTTTTCTTTCAGCTGCTTGCACTGGGTGGCAGACCAGAAGAAGGTCTGGAATGGCTTTTATAAACACTTAAGAGAGGATGGCAAGATTGTGGCCGGCTTTCAGGTTGACCATGAGAATTTCTGGGATACGGTGTACGAATTCCAAAACAATAATCAATGGCAGGCACATTTTGAGAACTTTCTCGATCCTTACAATCATTATTCCCTGAATGAAATGCGTAATTATATCGAGGATGCTGGATTTTACCTGCCCAGGATCGATGAAATCCATCATGTGGAAAATTTTGGCACCCGAGACACGCTCACAGCGTTTTTCTTATCTTGGGTGCCTCAATTTCGACATCTGCAGAACTCGCAAAGACAAGAATTTGCCCAACAAGTGATGGATGCCTACTACCAAAAAATACATCCAGAAATGCGCAAACATGCTGGAGTACGGATCAAGCGGTTTATTATTGAAGCCGTCAAATGAATCGGCATCCATGTATTAATTTTAAAGCTAGTAAACTCAAATCACCCTTAGCTGCTAACTTTTTAGAGCTTAACCATTCTCTGCAAACTTTTGAAAAAGTATCAACAAAATAAAATCACGAACGGGCCATTGTATCTAGGTCCACCTTCAAGCAAGAGGCAATTAAGTTTCTCTTACAAAAGTTGTGGCCAGTTAAAATACTTACCAAGCCCTCTTTTCCCAGCAAACGCTCGCTGATTTGCTCTAATGGCAGCCCTTGCTGATCAAGCTGCTGTGCCTCTGCAGATAAATTCAACAGAAACTCATACTTCTGCTTTAACTGCTGCCAGCCATTTTCTACAACGCCTCGATGGGGACAGAGAATGACTTCGAAGGAGTGCTCCAATACACTTTTGATACTGTTTAACAGGATGGGGATATCTTCATCGATGCGAAGAAACTTTAAGTAATTGGCAATATATAAATCTGCACTGAACAACCAGCCGCGCTCAGGCAACAGGTAGCAGGTCATATCTTTGGCATGACCAGGGCTAAATAGGGGCTGCACTTCTTCAGTACCAATGCGGATATCTTCTGGCAGTGGCGCTACTTCGGCTTTTCCAGCGGTTCCCCAGAACAGTTTTTGCATGGGGGGGATACGAAAGCCCTTTTTTAATATCCCTATAGTTAAGTCCGGCGCAAAAGCCTGCACGCCGGTGAGCTTCTGGATAGCTCCGGCGTTGCCGCTGTGATCCTCGTGGTGGTGAGTCAGCAATAGTTGTTTTAGCGGTGTATTTTCAATAAACGGCTTAACATATTTCCACTGGTTACTAGGGCCAGTATCTATTACTGTGCCATTAAGCCTATAAACGACAAATGTGGTGTTGACCCCCATATTCAGGCGGCCAACTCGGATTGCCTCCAGGCCCTGATAATTAAATGTTTCTCTTACCGACATGGGGAACTCTCTTACAGATTTTGGAGTATTTTCAGGCAAGTGGCACAAGCGGAGAAATTGCAATTTCCTCGAATGTAGGTGACATATCACTACTAATCTCTATAAGGGGACAAGCAAGAAGGCCCAAGTGAGGCATAAATCCCCTAACCCAGTAGCAAACTGTTCTCAAAATACTTCCAGCGACACCACCTCAATCCCTCTTTCCGTGTAGCGCCAACACAAATTGAACCCACACAGCGCCATGCCATAAATTCGCTGTGGATCGTTTTTTTGGTAAGCGGGCCGGGGATCTTGTGCCAGAACCTGCTCAATTAACTTCGGCAGATCAGTGCCCCAGTCATCTTTATAGGCCTTGGCTTGGCGAAGAATCGCTTCCGGGATATTTACAGTGATCAATGCGGGAGCGGCATCGGCAAAAGCGCTTTCAGCATGGTGTAGGGCATCGGCATAGGGCACATAGGGTTTGATATCCAACACTGGTGTGCCGTCTACCAGGTCGGCTCCACCGACAATCAATTCCACTTTGGGGGAGGTGCGCACTTCCAGTAAACGCACCACGGAAAGGCCAATATTATTGGGCCTAAAGGGGGATCGAGTGGCGAGTACACCGAGCTTTTTATTACCACCCAAGCGCGGGGGGCGGACCTTGGCGGACCATTGCCCGGCAGCCTGGTGAAACTGGAAAACAACCCAGATATGACTGTTTTCCTCCAGCCCCGCTACCGCATCTGCCACATTCAGTGGCGCTAGTAGTTCGATACTGGCCCGGCTGGCATCGGCGAGCAGTGGCTGACGGGGAACACCAAATTTTTCACCAAAACAGGAGTGCACACGGGCAATGGGCTCAACAACCATGGAAAATCCAGACAACCAATAATGAGCCCGATATTTTAAACCAGTTGCGGGAATTATTTATCGACACCAGCAATACACAAATATTTTATTTCCATGTAGTCCTCAATACCGTATTTAGAACCTTCCCGTCCCTGACCAGATTCCTTTACACCTCCAAAGGGCGCCATTTCATTGGAGATAATCCCTTCATTCACACCCACCATGCCGTACTCCAGCGCTTCAGACACTCGGCAAACCCGTCCAATATCACGGGAATAGAAATAAGAGGCGAGGCCAAACTCGGTATCATTAGCCATGCGAATCACCTCTTCTTCCGTGGAGAATTTAAACAGTGGTGCCACTGGACCAAAGATTTCCTCTTTAAACAGATTCATTTGCTCAGTGGCATTTCCCAGTATTATGGGTGCATAGAACTGATCGCCCATAGCATCGGGTCCGCCAGCAACCAGAGTTTTCGCACCTTTTTGTAGGGCATCTTCTACCAACCCCTCCACCTTTTCGACCGCTTTGACGGTAATCATAGGGCCAATATCGGTTCCCTCTGCAAAGCCATTCCCCATTGTTAGCGCGTTAACTGCCTGGGCAAATTTCTCCGCGAAAGCCTCGTAAACCCCTTCCTGTACGAAAATACGATTGGCGCAGACACAAGTTTGCCCGGCGTTGCGGTACTTACAGACAATGGCACCTTTCACTGCCTCATCCAGATCCGCATCATCAAAAACAATAAATGGCGCATTGCCGCCCAGCTCCATGGAGGTTTTCTTCATGGTTTCAGCACACTGCGCCTGCAGTTTCTTGCCCACAGCAGTGGAACCGGTAAAGGTAAACTTGCGCACTAGAGGGTTCTTCGTCATCTCGGTGCCGATGGCAGGCGCATTTTGACCAACCACAATATTGAAGATACCCGGGGGAATACCCGCTTCCTCCGCCAGTACCGCCAGCGCCAGGGCGGATAATGGCGTCTCATGGGCCGGCTTGGCGATAAATGGACAACCGGCCGCCAGGGCCGGCGCCATCTTGCGGGCGATCATGGCATTGGGGAAATTCCATGGCGTGACTGAACAAGTGACCCCAACAGGTTGCTTGATCACCACGATGCGGCGGTCATTGGCGGGGGGCGCTATGACATCGCCATAAATGCGCTTAGCCTCCTCAGCAAACCACTCGATATAGTTGGCACCGTAGACTATCTCTGTGCGTGACTCAGAGAGGGGCTTCCCCTGTTCAGCGGTAAGAATTCTGGCTAAGTCCTCGGTGTTATCGATCACCAAGTTGTACCAATGCCGCAGTAACTTGGCCCGCTCCTTAACCGGAGTAGCGGCCCAGTCTGGCCAGGCAACACTGGCCGCCTCAATAGCGCGACGGGTCTCATCGGCACCAAGGTCAGCTATGCTGGCCACTACCTTGCCGGTGGCCGGATCTTTAACGTCGAATGTAGCGCCGGAATCGGCATCGACCCATTGGCCGTTGATATAGGACTGGGTGCGCAATAGCGCGGGTTTTTTCAGCTCCAGCATCGCCATCTCCTTAGGTGTCGTCCATGATCCCGGTCGGATCCGCGATCTACCGCTAAGGATATTAACCCGTAAAATGCCCCCCGCAGTGCAAGACAAGGGGGGGATTGGCGACACTCGGGCTTGTAGGCGTGTGGAACTTTATTTTTTCTTTTTCACAAACTTCATCAGGCGGCGTTTCTTGGCCTTCTGGCGATCACTCAGTTTGTTTTTCTTACCGGCGTAGGGGTTGTCACCGGTACGGAATTCGATTTTCACCGGTGTCCCGTGTAGCTCCAAGGCCTTGCGGAACGTCTTTTCCAGATAACGTACATAGTGCGCAGGCACCTGTTCGGTCTGATTGCCGTGAATAACGATCACCGGCGGGTTCTGGCCGCCCGCATGGGCGTAACGCAGTTTGATACGGTGGCCGTGCACAAGTGGTGGTTGGTGCTCACTTACTGCCCATTGCAGAATACGCGTGAGGTGGTTGGTGGAGAGTTTATCTGTCGCACTCTGGTAGGCGGCCTCGATAGACTCGTACAAATGGCCAACGCCAGTGCCGTGCAGGGCGGAAATAAAGTGCACGTCGGCAAACTCGACAAAACGCAGGCGGCGCTCCAGCTCCGTTTTCACGTAGTCGCGGTGATCTGCCTCCAGGCCATCCCACTTGTTCAGAGCCACCACCAAGGCTCGCCCGGCCTGAATCACGCTGCCCATCAGGTGCATATCCTGGTCCACCAGGCCCTCGCGAGCATCAATCACTAGCACCACCACATTGGCGTCTTCCACCGCCTGCAGGGTTTTGACGATAGAGAACTTCTCCACCGATTCCTTAATGTTCTTGCGTCGGCGAATACCGGCAGTGTCGATCAAGGTATAGGGCTTCTCATCGCGCTCGTAATTGATATAGACACTGTCGCGCGTGGTGCCAGGCTGGTCGTATACCACTACGCGGTCCTCGCCGAGCAGGCGGTTGACCAGGGTAGATTTACCCACGTTGGGTCGCCCAACAATGGCAATCTTGATTCCGGTGGCCTCTTCCGGCTCCTCTTCAGCCGCCACCTCAGGAAGATCCTCAACCACGCGCTGCATCAGGCTGCGCACACCACGACCGTGGGTGGCAGTGGTGGGAAAGAGTTCACCGATACCCAGCTCATAGAAGGGCGCCAGGGCGATATCCGGGTTGACACCATCGACCTTGTTGGCAACCAGGAAGGTCGGCTTGGAGCGAGTGCGCAGCCGGTCTGCGATCATTTCATCCGCCGGGGTCAGGCCATCGCGACTATCCACCAGGAACAGCACGATATCCGCTTCTTCGATAGCCTGCATAGACTGCTGCGCCATGGCCGCATCAATGCCCTCTTCTCCGCCGGTGATACCGCCGGTATCTACGAGAAGTACTTTGCGTCCATCGATTTCGGCCTCGCCATATTTGCGGTCGCGAGTAAGACCGGCGTAATTAGCCACCAAGGCGTCACGGCTCTTGGTAAGACGATTAAACAGTGTGGATTTGCCCACGTTGGGGCGCCCGACCAGGGCGATAACTGGCAGCATAGAATTCTGGCTTTAGCCTAATAAATAAATACAAACGCCCGCACAAGGCGGGCGATTTCAATTCACCTGCGAAGCAGGCTCCTTTTGCGGGCTGGTGCCCAAAAGCGGACTGCCTGTCCGCCACAGCAATATTGCGCGCTTAGCTCCGAGCGAGGGTCAGGGCTACCAACTTGCCGTCATCAGACAGGACAAACAACAGGTCGCCATCCACCAGCATGGGGATACGAATCGAATCGTTATCCACCTCTTCGCGGCCGATAAACTGACCGGAACTGGGGTCAAGCACATGCAGGTAACCTTCCAAGTCGCCGACAATCACAACATCCTGGAAATAAGCCGGGCCACTCAGTTCGCGGCGCAGTAATTCATTGTTACTCCAGGCGATCTGGCCAGCGCCTACATTGTAAGCGTATACACTGCCCGAGGCGCCGCTCAGGTACACATGCCCTCCACCAACAGCCACTGAGTGGTTGGTAGAGGCATCACGCGCCCAAAGGCCACGACCGTTTTCCTTGGATAAAGCGACAACACGACCCTGGTAGCTGGCGGCAAACACCAGATCACCGCGCACTACCGGCGACCCGTCGATATCCACAACCCGCTCCAATTCAGCAGAACCCTGCGGAATGGCAACGCGCTGTTCCCAGCGGGTTATGCCGTCGCGGGCGTCCAGGGCAACCAATTTGCCATTATCGAGACCGGCAATTACCAGACCGCCGCTAATCACGGGGGCCGCGGTGCCGCGGAGAGTCAGTACCGGCAAGGTGGTGGTTTGGCTCCACAACTCTTCACCGCTGCTGGCATCCAGGCCCACCAACTTACCGTCAACGGTTTGCAGGACCACAACACTGGATCCTATTGCCGGAGCGGAGACCACTTCACCAGAGACTTGATAGGTCCATAGTTGAGCGCCATTTCGCAAGTCCAGGGCCACCGCACGGCCGCGGTAGTCAACAACTACAGCGATACCCAATCCAACACCGACACCACCGCTCAATTCAATATCCAGATCGGTTTCCCACTGGGGCCTACCGCTGCTGCGATCAAAAGCGGTCACTTCACCGTCGCTGCTGGCGGCAATCAGTTTACCGTCAGCCAGACCCGGCTGCAGCATCGCATAACGCTTCTCATCGATGCTGCCCACATCCGCCGACCAGACTTCGCGCAGCTGAACACTAGGCGCGAAATCGACCAGGTCTACCGGCTCGACATCCTCCTTACTCTCATTGGAGGCGCAGGCACCCAGAGCTACCGCTAGGGCAACCGCTGCGGTGCGCCCCACAGCGCGATTGAGAAATCCCATTATTCGCCTCCCTCAGGTGCTGGTTCACTTGGTTTCTGCTCTTCGCCAGAGGCCACTGCTAGGCTCTCAACTTTGAGTTGTAGCAGCTGGGTACTGCCCGCCTGCTCTGGTAACAGCTCGGTCAAAGCCTGTTCGTAGGCGCTGCGCGCGCCGGCGTCATCGCCTTTCTGCCGGAGAATATCACCGCGCGTCTCGGAATAGAGGGCGGCAAAGGCCGGGGGCACACTGCCCTCAATCAGCTTCAAAGCTTCATCTGGTTTGCCGCGCGCGGCAATCACCGTGGCCAGGCGGCGCTTGGCCAGCAGCTTCATGGCATCTTCTTTGGAGTTGTCGAGCACCCACTGCAAGTGAGTCTGCGCGACTTCCAGGTCACTCTTGTCGACGGCAATTGCGGCCAGGCGCAGAGAGGCCTGACTAGCGTAGATACGGCTGCCGTACTCGTTTTTCAGCTGCTCGGCAAGTGACTTCGCAGTAGTCAGCTGCTTGTTGTCTGGCTGGTTGTCATTAGCGGATACCGCCTGGATAAAACCTTGGTAAAGGTCCGAGGCCGCCTCAGCCTTGGAGCGCTGGTCACCCTGCCACCATTGATAACCAAAGTAGCCGGCCAGAGCCAGGACTATGCCGGTAAGAATGCCCCTGCCGTTTTCCGCCCACCAGCGCTTCAGCGTTTCTATTTGTTCTTGTTCGGTAAGATGCTCAGACATTGGGTAAATCGCCTTTCCTGTGGTTTCTAACTATCCTGGCGGGGGCCACCGCCACCCTGAGTATTTGAATCAGCCCTGCAGCAATGCCGCAAGTTCCGTGAGCGCGAGAGTCTGTTGCTGTTGCTCGGAGCGCAGATATTTCACTGTAATCTGACCATTTGCAGCCTCATCCTCGCCGATAATCAGTGCGTAATCGGCACCGCTTTTATCCGCTTTCTTCATTTGGCTCTTAAAGCTCCCACCTCCACAGTGCGCCTGCAGACGCAACCATGGTAGCTCGTCGCGCAATTGCTCGGCGGCAGCCAAGGCGGCTGATTGTACATCACCCACAGCCACCAGGTAGGCATCTACTTGCTGAGCCAGACTCTCCGGTAGTACTTCAAGGGTTTCCAACATCAATACCAGGCGCTCGGCACCTAGACCAAAGCCAACTGCTGGAGTGGGCTTCCCACCCATCTGTTCTACCAAACCATCGTAGCGGCCGCCGGCACAGACAGTGCCCTGGGCACCGAGACTGTCGGTCACCCATTCAAAAACGGTTTTACCGTAGTAATCGAGACCGCGCACCAGTTTGGGGTTGATCTCGTATTTCACCCCTGCTGCATCCAGTAGCTCGCGCAACTGGGCAAAGTGGGCGGCAGATTCCTCATCGAGGAAATCCAATAGACATGGCGCCTCGGCGAGCAGTTCCTGGGTTTGCGTATTTTTACTGTCGAGAATACGCAAGGGATTGCGCTCCAGGCGGCGCTGGCTGTCCTCGTCCAGCTGCTCGCGGCGCTCGCTGAGGTAGGCCACCAGGGCCTCACGATAGGCTGCGCGGCTGTCGGAGTTGCCCAGGGAGTTCAACTGCAGGGTGACGTGTTCACCGATACCCAGCTGACGCCACAGCCGCGCGGTCATAATCAGCATTTCCGCGTCGATATCCGGCCCTTCGATGCCGAACACTTCCACTCCAAACTGGTGGAACTGGCGCAGACGGCCTTTCTGTGGGCGCTCATAGCGGAACATAGGGCCGAAATACCACAGGCGCTGGGGCTGAATCAGCAGGTTGTTTTGGATCGCTGCGCGCACGGTGCCTGCGGTGCCCTCTGGGCGCAGGGTAACGCTGTCTCCGCTCTTGTCCTCGAAGGTGTACATTTCCTTTTCGACAATATCGGTAGCCTCGCCCACGGCGCGGCTGAACAGCTGGGTTGCCTCCAGAGTGGGCGTACGGATTTCACTGTAGCCGTAGCGGGCAAAGAGTTCACTGAGGGTGGCTTCCACATATTGCCAAACCGGGGACTGTTCCGGCAGCAGGTCGTTCATGCCGCGAATTGCGCGAAGTTGTTTCAACGCTGTTCCTTAAATTTCTAATTACTTAAATCAACGAATAGGGCAGTGCAATAGACGTGCCCGCTACGCTTTGGCGATGATATCTGCCTCGCGCTCAGCCTTGGCAGCGGCCTTTTCGCGAATTAGGCGTTCCAAATCATCCACTAAATTCTCATTTTTGAATTTGCGGTCTGGCTGGCCGTCCACATAAATCGCGTGGCTCGGTGTACCGCCGGTGAGGCCAATATCCGCCTCCTTCGCTTCGCCCGGGCCATTGACGATACAGCCGATCACCGCCACATCCAACGGCGTGGTGACATCTTCTAGGCGCGTCTCCAGCTCATTCATGGTTTTTACCACATCAAAGTTCTGGCGTGAGCAGCTGGGGCAGGCGATAAAATTGATCCCCTTGCTGCGCAGGCGCAAGCTCTTCAGAAGATCCCAACCTACTTTCACCTCTTCCACCGGGTCTGCCGCCAGGGATACCCGCAGGGTATCGCCAATACCGTCGAGCAACAGGGCGCCGAGGCCAATTGCGGATTTCACCGTACCGGCTCGCAGGCCGCCGGCCTCTGTAATACCCAAGTGCAAGGGCTGCTCAATTTGCTGGGCCAGTTTGCGATAGGCAGCGGTAGCCATAAAGATGTCCGAGGCTTTCACGCTCACCTTGAAGTCCTGAAAATTCAGGCTATCAAGAATCTCAACATGGCGCAGTGCGGACTCCACCAGTGCATCTGGCGTGGGCTCACCGTATTTTTTTTGCAGGTCTTTTTCCAGAGAGCCCGCGTTTACACCGATACGAATCGGGATATTCAGATCGCGGGCCTTGTCCACCACCGCACGAATACGCTTCTCACGGCCGATATTACCGGGGTTGATGCGCAGGCAATCCACCCCCAGGTCGGCCACTCGCAGAGCAATGCGATAGTCGAAGTGAATATCCGCCACCAGCGGAACATTCACCTGCTTTTTAATTTCCCCGAAAGCCTCAGCGGCCTCCATGCTGGGCACTGAGACCCGCACGATATCCGCACCAGCATTTTCCAGACGCTGGATCTGGCCCACAGTGGCGGCCACATCACAGGTTTCGGTATTGGTCATGCTCTGCACCGAGATCGGCGCATCGCCACCGACCGGTACATTACCCACCATGATCTGGCGCGACTTGCGGCGGACAATGGGAGATTCAAATTGCATAGGGCTGACCTGGCAGTATTGCTGCTAAAAATTCGAGGGGGAGATTATAGAGAGATTGGGCGCAAACCTACAGAGTTCGCGCCCAAACGGCGGAGATCCTTTAATTGCCCACAATCAGGCGGCGGGTGCGGCGATTGCCAATGGGGTCGCTTTCAATCGTTTGCTCGCGGTAAACCACCTTGGTTGCACGGGCATTACCGAGCATCACTTCGAAGGGCGCGCGCCCATCCAGGTTCTTGGAACTGCCGGCTTGCTGAACACCGGCGAGCAGTACAACACCCTCGGCATCCTTTACTTCAACCCAGGAATCCTCGTCGAAACTGAGACGCAGCGCTCCTTGCAACTGTTCATCCAGCTGCGCAACGGTTGCGGGTAGCTGGGCGGTAGTGTCTTCAGCTTGCACGCTGACCTGGGGTTCAGTAAGCGCATTATGTTCGGGAGCTTGAGCCTCCTCCGCGACTTCTTCCCCGGCGGGCTCTAGTTGTTGCGCCGGTGCCTCAGCAACCTGCAACTGGGTTGAACCAGGCTCCGCCAATGCTATTTCATTGATATTTACGGATGGCTCAGCAACGGATAGCTCAGCAGTTTCGGCTGGGGCTGCATTTTGCTCTACTGAGTTCTGCAGACCGGGAATATTTACCGGGCCAACATAGAGCCACCAAAATACAGCGCCCGCCACCACAAATGGCAGGAGAGCCAACAGACCATAGCCGTGTTTGCGCGCCGGGCGCAGGGCGTCGGCTTTCATCTCGATACGTCGCGATTCTTTGCGCACCTGCTGTTTTGGACGTGCGGCATCGTAGGCGGTAAGCACAGGAGCGGAGTCAATGCTCAGCTCCCGGCAAATATTGCGAATATAACCCCGCGCATAAACCGCTTCCGGCTGGCGCTCGTAAAGGTCTTCTTCTAACCACTCCACCGTATTGTCGATAATACACAAGCGCCGGGATAGCTCCTCGCGAGACAGCCCGGCCGCCTCGCGCGCAGAGTGCAGTAGCGCACCGGGAGAAGCCTGTGTACTGGATTCGATTTGGCCGCTGTCGCGGTGCACGGAGTTACTATCCGTCATTACCACTCAACTCCTGATATTTCAGTGTTTCCGCAGAGTACGGGTACAGATTTTTTAGCGCAAGAGCATAACTCAGCTCCTTGTCGCGGTTGCCAAACACCTTCTCAATACGTATCCCCAACCATAGGGATTGGGGTGTCTGGCGGTTATTCTCACTGTAACGATCAAGGTACTGTTTGGCCGCAGAATAGTCGCCGGCCTCATATTTAAGCTCCGCCAACTCCAGTAGCGCTACCGGCAGATTGCTGTTGAGAGCGAGCGCACGCGTGTAGGCCCGTTCTGCCTCATCGGCTAAGCCCAGGCGATTAGCAGTACGGCCATAGTTAACCAGGGCAAAGAAACGGCGGTTATAAGTCAGGTCACTGGAGGCGTGACGAAATTGCTCTAAAGCATCCTCATAGCGCTCCTGCTGGTAAAGGAACACACCATAGTTTGTGCGCGCCATGGAGAAATTGTCGCTGTAGCGCAGGGCCTTTTTGAAATGGGACTCGGCCACCTTCAATTCGCCATCGGCCTGGTACAGCAGAGCCAGGCCATGGTGGGCCATAGGATTCTTCTTGCCCAGCTCCAGCGCTTTGTTGAAGTGACGGCGAGCCAGCTCGCGGTTCTCTCCACTCTGCAGATAGCGAATACCCAGTTGAACATGGGTTTCCAAAGCCTTCTCCAGGTTGACCTCCTGGCGCTCTGGCAAACCAGTGGTTACACATCCCCCCAGTAACACAGTGAGAATCAGGCCTAAGAACCGCAGGCCAAAAGAATTTGCAGACACGACATCACCTGTACATTTATTTTTCATCTATCCATCAAGCGGGATCGCAGTGATTAATCACTATCGATCAAGCACCAGGGCGGGGGCAAAGTAAAAAAATAGTGGTGTGCCCACTGTGATGGCAGAGCAGTCCCCAAGATAACCTGTCTGCAATGCCTCTTCCGATACTGGACCCGGACGCTGATCCTGCCTCCCGACTCATATAGTGCCGCAAAGCACCGTGAGTTTCAGCTGTGTACCCCTAATTAATTCCAATTGACCCGGCGATATCTCCCGCTGATAACAAAATAAAATCGGGGCAGTGCGGAACCTGCACAAAAGTCAGAAAATTTCGTTAATACCGGTAATAAAACCACCGCTAGAGCTCCTTCCCGGAGCTATCCCTCGCATCCAGCTGTTTGCCATCAGGACCCCCGTCGCGGGTAGGGATCAGGGCGCGAACGGAATTTGAAGAGGTGTTGGCCGCATCCGGGTCAGTCAGGGTCTCAAGAAAACGCACGACCAGGTCGATCTCGGCATCGCTGAGATTATTTCCGGCATCACCACCGGTGGTCGCAAGGATTGCCTGGGAGAGCGCAAGGCCATTGGGCGCCACCTTACTGGCACAATCTGTTAACCCAGAAAATTGTGACAAGTCGCACATTTCGCTATTGGTGTAATACTGGTTAACCGATGCCGCACGGTCGCGATAGTGTTCGACATTTCTGCGTAGCGTCGCAAATTGACCGCTGTGCCCCCAGGGGCCTGTGAGCGCGACATTCAGTAGTGTTGGGGGACGGAAGGCACCAGCACCGTTCGCCCCCAGATCCGCGCCACTGCCATTCTCATCGGTACCTATACCAATTTGTGGATAATTCGCAGGCCGTGGCCCTTCAGTAGTAAAAAATGCACCCGCATGGCAATTAGTACAGCCGGAATTCCCTGACATAAAAGTAATGGCACCGCGCTTCTCATCATTATCGAGCGCATTCAAGTCGCCATCTACATAGTCGAAGAAAGGGTTGTCGATAAAGAGCTGCACTGCTTCAAAAGCGGCTATAGCCTGCGCAATACGGCTGAAAGTAATCTCGTCGTCACCAAAAGCTGCGTTAAATAACCCACTCCAGGATTCCCGTCCCAGATTGGCCGCCACTATATCTTCGCGGTAAACGGTGGTGCCGCTATCACTACTCGCATCGTAACCAAATTGAGTAACATCACCCATTTCCGCAGGATTGGTTACGGGAAAATGCGCCTGCGCCATCATCAGGGCCAGTGTGCCAGTACCCACCGCCGCTTCGGTATTGAAGCTGACGTCCCGTGAGTCGGTGCGGATACCGCGATCGTTAAGTGCCACCCGGTTATCCCAAAAGAGCCCACTACTCCACAATGCCACATTACATATCGGCTGAGCGTTTCTGGGTACTATGGGTACCTCATTGATACCGTCAGAGCGGCCTGGGCCAACCAATGCAGGATCTAATGGATTCACACCCACGGGCATAGAGAGATTGTCACCGCCACAGCCGATAGCAGCATGGTGACAGGAGGCACAGGCTACATCGCCATTGGCACTGAGGGATTGACTGTAGAACAAGCGCATACCCAGCTCGACCATGGCAGGGTCTTGTTCACTTCGCACCCTGGCAGCAAAAGCGCGCATATCTTCCAGATGCCCAGCCATGTTGTTCGATTCCAGCATGGCCGCCAGGCAGGTATCCAGATCTTCATCTAATAAATTCAATGCACTGCGAACATTTTTACATTCACTAATGTTCACAAGGCGCTCGAGGACCGGTACCGCAACCGCACCATTATTAAGGCCGCCATTCGTATTATTGATTAGTGTTTTCGCATTGACCCGGGCCGTTTCATTCTCGCTGATCACATCGCCACTGGTCACTGAGTAGCTGTACTCGGTATTTATCGAAAGGCCCTGGTCAACATAAAAATGATTATCTGTCTCGGCAATTTTTTCTCCGCCACGATAGATAGCATAGGTTGCCCCATCGCGCTGCCAGGAAAGGCCGATACTCGTTCCTGAAAAAGCATTGGCGATCAAGGCCTTCGGCGCATTGCCTTGCCCGGTCCCTGCGCCATTGCCTGCATCATCGTCATTATCTGTGTCGCCGCCATTGCCCGTATCATCACCACCGGAGTTTGTATCGGTATTTCCCCCAGCGTCGGTGTCAGCTTCCACCGTTTCCGAGCCAGAGCTGTCATCGCCACCGGATGAACCGGAACTGCAGCCCACTGCCAACAGAACAAGCGGCAGTAGCACTAATCGCAACAGTGCTGCGCATGATATCGGCAAATTATTGCTCTGGGTTTTCATAAATACAGCTCGACTCCGCCACTGAAAAATCGTTTTGAACAGCACTGGACAGACAATGGAGCTACTAGTGCCCTACACGGCACCAAAAGCTAATATTTTGGAACTATCCAACATTTTAAAAGGTAGTTTTTTGGGGAGCAGAAAGAGTTGCCTGCCCTCACAATACTTTTCATGAAACCGAACTTTTTTGTCAATTTCATGGGATACAGAGGTAATGACCCTAAAGCTTTTACTTGGCAAATTCTGTTGAGAGAGTCGCAAAGCACTGATGCTGGTACAGTGATATTGGATACTGTGAATTGTCTCTGGGTTTAAAGAAATAGAGAAAACGGTATTGAGAAGGCTACAAGCTAAGTTTGCCCATACTGCGACCCAGCCTAAAAAATTAATTTCACAAATCGCAAAGATAAGTATGAGGGTATAAAAACTATACCCTCCTTACTTTTGACTTTTTTCTAGCTATTCACTTGGCTATAAAACAAGGTAAACAGGGAATTACAAACTCTCCCCATTCCGGTTTCTAGCATCCAGCTGTTTGCCATCCGGACCACCGTCTCGAGGGGGAATCAAAAATTGAATCTCATTAGAGCTGCTATCGGCAGCGGCTGGGTCAGTGAGAGTGCCCAGAAAAATGACAACAAGGTCGATCTCATCATCAGTCAGGCGGTTGACACCACCACCATCATTCCCTGCAAGAATATCCTGGGACAGAACCAAACCATTAGGCGCTACTTTACTGGGACAATCCTGCAAATCTTTAAACTGTTCAAGATCACACATTTCATTATTGGCAAAGTAACTGGCAATTGAGACACCCTGATCCCTGTAATGCTCGATGTTTCTACGCAAGCTGCCAAACTGCCCGCTATGTCCCCAGGGGCCGGTAATCGCCACATTTAACAAAGTTGGGGCTCGGAATGCTCCAAAACCCAAAGACCCCTCACCACCCAAATCGGCTCCACTGCCACTCTCGTCAGTACCAATTCCAATCTGCGGATAGTTGGCAGCCATCAGCGCCTCGGAAGTAAAGAAGGCCCCCTTATGGCAGAAAGTACAGCCAGAATCTCTCGACATGAACGTGATAGCACCACGCTTCTCTTCAGCGCTAAGCGCTTGTAAATTGCCCTCGACATAGGCAAAAAATGGATTATCTATAAATATCTGCACCGCCTCATAAGCTGCAATAGCCTGGGCAATACGGCTAAAGTTAATCTCAGGATCACCAAAAGCGGATGTAAATAGCGGCCCCCAAGCTTCGATATCCAGATTCGCCGCCAATATATCTTCGCGGTATGCAGTAAAGTTTTCGTCGACAGAATCATCGTAGCCAAAGTCGACGATATCCCCCATCTCAGGTGGTGCTGTAACAGGGAAGTGTGCCTGTGCCATCAGTAGTGCCAGGGAACCAGAACCTACCGCGGAGGAAGTATTTCGGGTAACGTCCGTTGAATCTGTGCGCAACACACCATTAGGACTCAATGAAACCCGGTTGTCCCAAAACAGGCCACGAGACCAGAGCGAAGTGTTGCAGGTCGCTGGTGAATTCCGCGGCACTATCGGCACTTCATTAATACCGTCAGAGCGCCCCGGCCCTAGCAACGTACTATCTACCGCATTAATGCCAACCGGCATTGATAGATCATCCCCACCACAACCTATCGCCGGGTGGTGACAAGAAGAGCAGGAAGCATCTTGATTGGCACTCAGGGATTTATTGTGGAACAGGCGCATACCCAGCTCGACCATGGCTGGTTCCTGCTCGCTGCGAACACGCGCGGCAAAAGCACGTATATCCTCAACAAGAGAGGCCATGCGATTGAGCTCAAGCATTGCTGCCAGGCAGTTATCAAGATCTTCCTCGAGTAAATCCAGGGCGCTGGAGACATTTTTACACTCGGCAAAAGTGGATATACGCTCGTTTAAGACATCGTCTTCTGTGCCGTTATTTAGCCCAGTATTCGTGTCATTTACCAATGTCTTAACAACAATCTGATCGGCCTCAGAGGCGCTGGCAGTATCGACCGTATTTAGCAAGTAGCTGTACTCAGTCGCTACCGTGAGGTTTTTATCGACAAAAAAGTTATTACTGGTTTGCGCGACTCTTTCACCATTGCGATAAACAAAATAGGTCTCACCATCCCGCTCCCAAGCAAGGCCGATGCTGGTCCCGGAAAAGGCATGGCCAATCAATTTACCGGGCCCACTACCCCGCTCTGATTGCGGATCGGGCTCTGGGTCTGAGTCTGAGTCTGAGTCTGAGTCTGAGTCTGAGTCTGAGTCTGAGTCTGAGTCTGAATCACCCTCTACAGTATTCGGTGTCGAAGTATCATCATCACCTCCAGATGATCCTGAACTGCAAGCTGCCAAGGATATACAGAGTATTAAAAATAAATATCGCAATAGGACATTGGCAGACACCTTAAAATCCACTTTTTCAGTACGCATAAAATTTAACAGTCCTTTCCATCCACTTTCGTAAAGTTCTGGACTGTTAACGCAGTATCCTGGGATTTGGTTGACACCAATAAAAGGGAGATCAGAAAAAAATGGAGAGGCTTTAAAGGAATTACGACCCTAAGGCCTACAGAAATGATAGGACAAGCCCGGATCTAAGCTAGCAAGTGGCTATGCAAATCATCCAGGCTGGATTGAGTGATCAGCCGACTATACGGACGGGGCGCTCTGCATTGCGGTAGCGCTCGGAGCGACGGGTGCGGTCGTTAACACTGCCGGCCAGCTGGCCACAGGCTGCATCGATATCGTCGCCGCGGGTAGTGCGCACGGTAACCGTATAACCCTTATCAAGCAGTATCTGCTGGAAGCGACGCAGAGCATTGTTGCTCACACGCTGGTAGTCGGACAGCTCAAACGGGTTAAAGGGAATCAGGTTAATTTTCACCGGAATCTCTTTCAGCAGCTCCGCCAATTGCTCAGCGTGCTCCGGGCGATCATTAACTTCGCGCATCAGCGTGTATTCAATGGTCATTTTACGGTGCGTATCCGGCATACGCTCGATATAGCGCTTAGCGGAATCCAACAACACCGCAATGGGGTATTTCTTATTGATCGGCACCAACTCGTTACGCAATTCGTCGTTGGGCGCGTGCAGGGAAATCGCCAGGCTCACATCGGTCACATCGGCTAGGCGGTCCAGTGCGGGCACGACACCGGAAGTTGACAGGGTGACGCGGCGCTTGGAAATACCGTAGGCATTATCTTCCATCATCAGGTTCATGGAATCGACCACATTGTCGAAATTGAGCAATGGCTCACCCATGCCCATCATCACCACGTTAGTGACTTTGCGCGGTCCTTTCGGGTCCAGCTGGCCGAAAGACTTACAGGCGATCCACACCTGACCGATAATTTCTGCCGCGGTTAAATCGCGGTTAAAGCCCTGCTTACCAGTTGCACAGAAACTGCAATCCAGGGAACAGCCCACCTGGGAGGAGACACACAGAGTGCCGCGATCGCCATCGGGGATATAAACCGTCTCGATAGCATTGCCACCGGAGACTTTAATTAGCCACTTGCGTGTGCCGTCGGCAGAATCCCACTGATTCAATACTTCCGGGGCACGGACTTCGGCCACTTCCGCCAGCTTTTGACGCAGGGCCTTGCTGACATTGGTCATCTCAGCAAAATCATCAACCCCATTCTGGTGAATCCACTTTAAAACCTGAACTGCGCGGAAGCGCTTCTCGCCCAATGATTCAAAAAAGGCGGCCAGCTTTTCTACTGAAAGGCCGAGCAGGTTGGTTTTCTCTGTGGTCATTCATTTCACCTCGGGGGAAGAATTGCACCGGTCCGGACAGACCGGTGCGATTTGTGGCGCTAATTAAGCGCGCGCGCAGATTTCGTCGTCGGCGAAGAAGTAGCTTACTTCGCGGGCAGCGGACTCTGCGGAGTCGGAACCGTGTACAGCGTTGGCGTCGATGCTGTCAGCGAAGTCAGCGCGGATGGTGCCAGCAGCCGCTTCTTTCGGGTTGGTAGCGCCCATCAGATCGCGGTTTGCCAGGATAGCGTTCTCGCCTTCCAGAACCTGTACAACAACCGGACCGGAAGTCATGAAGTCAACCAGGTCTTTGAAGAAAGGACGCTCTTTGTGCTCAGCGTAGAAACCTTCAGCCTTTTCACGGGACAGTTGAACCATTTTCATGGCAACGATGCTCAGGCCAGCTTTCTCAAAACGGCTCTCGATTTCACCGATTACATTCTTGGCTACTGCGTCCGGCTTGATGATGGAAAGGGTACGCTCCAGGGCCATGGTTATCTCCAAATTGATTTTTTGTAACTTAACTTACATATAGAAAGAGCAACCTACACAGTTGCTCTTCCCTAGTATTCCTTTCATACCCACCGGGGGTACTCAATTTTTGATCACCGCATTTCGCGGCCGGCGGATTATACGGGGTATTGATCGACTTTTGTACTCCAATACCAATACCCCCTTAAACCCATTCTGACTACTCGCGTTCCTCAATCCAGGCGGCCTGAATAGCCTCCAGAATCTTTTCACCACAACGGCCCGGCTCGTCATCAAACTCAGGTAACGCCATCACCCAGTTGCGCAAGTCGACAAAATTGACGGTGAGCGGGTCCACATCTTCATGGGCTTCGCAGAGCTCAATAGCGATATCGTGAATATCGGTCCACTTCATTGTTTTGGCTTCCTCACTACCCGCGGTACTCAGTGCTTTTCCGATACCTGGTTGATGGTGTATTTGGGAATTTCCACCACCAGATCTTCATCTTCAACGATCGCCTGACAAGACAGGCGCGACTCGGGCTCCAGGCCCCAAGCCTTGTCCAGCAGGTCTTCTTCCAGCTCATCGGGCTCCTCCAGGGAGTAGAAGCCTTCGCGCACAATCACATGGCAGGTAGTACAGGCACAGGCCTTCTCGCAGGCGTGCTCGATCTCGATATCGTTGGCCAGTGCCGCATCGATTACACTAACACCGCTCTCCGCTTCCACCACTTTACCTTCAGGGCACATTTCTGGGTGGGGTAAAAATACTATCTTCGGCATGGGTACTGACTCTCTATGGTCTCAATCCGACGGGGGCAAGCCCCGGCCGCAAGTTGTGCGGGCTAGGCGCCCACCGCTTATTTATCAAATTCATCCAGGCTGTGGCCGCGCATGGCGCGCTTGATAGAAGCATCCATACGTTTGGCCGCAAAGGGCTCTGACAGCTGGTTAAGGGTCTCCATACGCTGACGAATCTCATCGGCATCGCCCCCGTTATGGGCCAGGCGCAGAGCTTCCATTGCATGCTCCAACTCACTCAGCTCATGCTCTTCCAGCAACTCGGCACCGTTTTCACGCAGGGCCACCAGCAAGCTCTCTAAAGTCCGCTCCGCCTCAACCTGCACCTCGCGCAAAGCACGCAGAGCGATATCCTCGGCGGCGTGGGTATAGGATTCCTGCAGCATGCGCGCTATGTCCTTATCCTCCAGGCCGTAGGAAGGCTTCACTACGATATCTGCACTAACGCCACTGCTCTTCTCCATGGCGGTCACCGACAGCAAGCCATCCGCATCCACCTGGAAGGTCACGCGAATATGAGCGGCACCCGCCACCATTGGAGGAATTCCGCGCAACTCAAAACGTGCCAGCGAGCGGCAGTCGCTAACCAGCTCTCGCTCACCCTGCACCACATGAATCGCCATGGCGGTCTGGCCATCTTTGAAAGTGGTGAATTCCTGAGCTTTAGACACCGGAATGGTGGTATTGCGCGCAATCAACTTCTCGGTGAGTCCACCCATGGTCTCAATACCCAGAGACAACGGGATTACATCCAGCAGCAGCAGGTCGTCGTCGGATTTATTACCCACCAGCACATCGGCCTGCAGGGCCGCACCAATTGCCACCACTTGATCCGGATCGATCTCCGCGTGGGGCGCACGGCCAAAATAGTCTTCGACCCGCTCACGCACCCGCAAAGTCCGAGTGGAACCACCCACCAGAACCACTTCCTGCACTTCATCCACACCGATATCGGCATCGCGCAGGGCGCGTTTGCAGGCGCGCAGGGTCTTGTCGATCATGGGATCCAGCAACGAGGCCATGATCGCCCGGTCGAGCACGCCACGCCAGTCCCCATGGTGTATTTCTACCTGCTCGGCATCACTCAGGGATTCCTTAGCAGCGCAGGCACTGTCCAGCAACAACCGCTGAGTCGACGCATCCAGATCGGTGCCCAAACCCGCTTGCTCGGCGATCCAGGCCGCAATAATGCGGTCGAAGTCATCGCCACCCAAGGCCGTATCGCCACCGGTGGCCATTACCTCAAAAACACCGCGGGACAGCCGCAGGATTGAAATATCAAAGGTGCCGCCGCCCAGGTCATAGACAGCGATCACGCCCTCTTCCCCCCGATCGAGGCCATAGGCTACCGCCGCGGCAGTCGGCTCATTGAGCAGGCGCAGCACCTTCAGGCCGGCCAGCTTGGCCGCGTCCTTGGTCGCCTGGCGCTGGGCATCATCAAAATAGGCCGGCACGGTAATCACTGCGCCGTCGAGCTCGCCATCCACTTTGCCGTAGAGTGCATCGCGGCCACGCTGGGCCAGCTTCTTAAGGATTTCCGCAGATACCTGCACCGGGTTGACCGGGCCGGCGGCAGTTTCAATAGTGGGCATGCCGCCATCGGTATCGGAAAAATGATAGGGCAGCTGCTCGCCCAGGCTTTTTACATCGGCGACCCCACGGCCCATCAAGCGCTTGATCGACAGCATGGTGTTGTAGGGATCAGCAGCAGCACGCAGACGCGCCTCGCTACCAACGGTAATACCGTCGCGGCTGTAGTGCACCGCCGAGGGCAGGATGACACTACCATCCTCTGCCGCAATGGCCTCTGCCGAGCCGCTGCGCACCGTGGCCACCAGTGAGTTGGTGGTGCCCAAATCGATGCCCACCGCGTATTTGCGCTGATGGGGGTCGGGACTCTGCCCCGGCTCGGAAATCTGCAGTAATGCCATTACTTATCTCTTCTATCAGCGGGATTTATCGCGTTGGCACCGCCTGTGCCAGATCCCGGTTTATTTTCTGGTAGCGCTTGTTTAATCGCCGAACAGATCAGCTTCCAGCTCTTCCACTTGCGACTGCAGCTTGACCAGGAATTGCTGCTTGCGCAGGGCGTCTTCCGCTTCGCTGAACTTGCCCGCGGCATAGGTCTCAGCAAATTGCCGCTGCGCACCGCGGTAGAGGCCATCCACCTCTTCGGCGAGTTCCTCCAGGGCAACAGTGGGATTTGCTTGCTCGCGCACTTCCTCCAGGCGCTCACGCAGCACCATCTGCTGCATCAGGAACTCTGTATCGGCGGTAGTCTGCTCAGGTGGCACTTCCACCCCAGCCAACTTGAGCAGGTAAGCAGCGCGTTGCACCGGATCGCGAAGTACCGTGTGGGCTTCATTGATCTGCGCAGCCATTTGAATAGCGAGCAACTGTTCGCGCTCGGATTTGGAAGCGTATTTATCCGGGTGGAATTCCCGCTGCAATTCCCGATAGCGTGCGGACAGAGCACTGCGATCGAGTTCAAAGGCGGGGTCAAGCCCGAATATTTCAAAATGGGTCAGGTTGGTTGCCATCTCAGTTCACCTGCCGGCACTGGGCCTTAAAAACTGGGCGGCGGCGCCGCACCCGGCAACTGCCGGGCCAATAAAAAGGCCGGCATGCGCAGTGCATCCGGCCTCGCTGAAGCGGGCCACGCTCAGACGTGGAAACTCTCGCCGCAGCCACACTCGTTTTTGACGTTGGGATTGGTGAAGGTGAAGCCTTCGTTGAGCCCTTCTTTAACGAAATCGAGCTGGGTACCATCCAGGTAAACCAGACTCTTGGGGTCTACGATCAGCTTTACTCCATCCTGCTCGAATACCACGTCTTCGGCCTCTGCCGAATCGACAAATTCCAGTACATAGGCAAGGCCTGAACACCCGGCGGTCTTAACACCCACACGAATGCCAATTCCCTTACCGCGCTTGGCCAGCTGACTCTTGATATGAGCCTCAGCGGCCTCGGTCATAGTAATAGCCAAAACAATACCTTCACTGCTATTGGGCCCTGGGCCCGGTGGTTAACCTGCGGCGGATTCCGGCGCATCAGCGGCTTCGGCAGACTCACCGCGCTTTTCACGGATGTTGCGTACAGCGGCCTTGATTGCATCTTCGGCCAGCACGGAACAGTGAATTTTCACCGGTGGCAGCGCCAGTTCCTCGGCGATAGCGGTATTTTTGATCTGCTCCGCCTCATCGATCGTCTTACCTTTCACCCACTCGGTGAGCAGGGAGCTGGAGGCGATAGCGGAACCGCAACCGTAGGTTTTGAACTTGGCGTCTTCAATCACACCCGCGTCGTTCACCTGGATCTGCAAGCGCATCACATCACCACAAGCGGGCGCACCCACCATACCGGTGCCTACATTGTCCGCCTTGTCGTCCATGCGCCCGACATTGCGGGGGTGTTCGTAGTGGTCAATTACTTTATCGCTATAGGCCATGACTTTTCTCCTAACTCTTGTGCGCGCTTAGTGAGCGGCCCATTCAATCTTGTTCAGGTCCACACCGTCTTTGTACATATCCCAAAGCGGCGACAATTCACGCAGTTTCTCCACTGCCTTGCGCACGGCGGCCGCGGCGGTGTCCACGTCCTGCTCGCTGGTGAAACGGCCGAAGCTGAAACGCAGGGAGCTGTGCGCCAGCTCATCGTTTACTCCCAGGGCACGCAGCACGTAGCTGGGCTCGAGACTGGCGGAGGTACAGGCGGAACCGGAGGAAATTGCCAGGTCGCGCAGGGACATAATCAGGCTCTCGCCCTCTACAAAGGCAAAGCTCACGTTCAAGTTGCCCGGTACACGCTGTTCGGCGGAACCATTGATATGGACTTCTTCCATATCTTTGATCTGATCCCAGAAGCGGTTGCGCAGGGAAACCAGACGCTCGCCCTCTTGCACCATTTCCTCTTTGGCGATGCGGAAGGCTTCACCCATACCAACAATCTGGTGAGTCGGCAGAGTGCCGGAACGCATACCGCGCTCGTGGCCGCCACCGTGTATCTGCGCTTCCAGACGGACGCGGGGTTTGCGGCGTACATACAGTGCGCCGATACCTTTGGGGCCGTAGATTTTGTGGGCGGAGAAGGACATCAGATCGACCTTCATCTCCTGCAGGTCGATAGGCAGTTTGCCTGCGCTTTGCGCCGCGTCCACATGGAAAATAATTTTGCGCGAGCGACACAGCTCACCGATGGCGGCGATATCGTTAATTACACCGATTTCGTTGTTCACGTGCATCAGGCTCACCAGAATGGTGTCCTCACGCAGCGCTTCCTCAACCTGTTGCGGGGTCACGATACCGTCTTCACGGGGGTTCAGATAGGTTACTTCGAAGCCTTCACGCTCCAGCTGGCGACAGGTGTCTAGTACTGCCTTGTGCTCAATCTTGGAAGTGATGATGTGCTTGCCGCGGCCCTGATAGAAGTGCGCCGCACCTTTAATCGCCAGGTTATCGGACTCGGTGGCACCACTGGTCCAGACGATCTCGCGGGGGTCAGCATTAATCAGCTCAGCCACCTGACGACGGGCATTTTCCACCGCCTCTTCGGCTTTCCAGCCGTACAGGTGAGACCGTGAAGCCGGGTTACCGAAGTTGCCTTCCATCGTCAGCTGCTCTGCCATCTTTGCAGCGACACGCGGGTCAACCGGGCAGGTAGCTGAATAATCCAGGTAGATGGGAAGCTTCATAGTCATACCGTTTCCGCTCAATAATTCTCAAATATTCCGCTTTGGCCACAGTTGTGACCGATATTTACAAGCCGCCGAGTACGGCGACCCGCTCTTCCGGCGCTTCGCGCATATCCTGGCGGCGTGCCACTTCCTGTACCTCGGCGCGAGACACCAAGTTGGCCAGGCTGATTCCGCTCAGGAAACCGTGAATCTGATCACTCAGGTCTGACCAGAGGTAATGGGTCAGACATTGTTCGCCATTGGCGCAATCGGCGTTGCCGCCACAGCTGGTGGCATCCACCGATTCATTGACTGCATCAATGATCTGAGCCACAAAAATTTCTTCGCCATCGCGGGCTAGACGATAACCACCGCCGGGGCCGCGCACACTGGACACCAGTCCGGATTGCCGCAGGCGGGAAAATAACTGTTCCAGATAGGACAGGGAGATGCCCTGCCGTTTGGAAATATCTGCCAAGCTGATCGGCCCACGCTCTGCATGCAACGCCAGATCCAGCATGGCGGTTACCGCATAGCGGCCTTTGGTTGTTAAACGCATACCAGCTCCCAACTGATGAACAGCCCTTTTCCGATCGGGGCGCGAGTATGAAATAACCCAGCACCTTAGTCAAGTATATAACCAAGCAAAGTACTCGGGTACTCAACTAGTCTGGGCGCCCCTTGCCACCAGAGCGGTGAATATAGTTCTGGATGGAGGTGAGCATGCCGCGCAGGATACCCAGCTCCATATCATCCGGGCGCACACGGCTGTACAGCCTACGCAGTCGGGTCATAGTCTGGCGAGGGTTATCCGGATCGATAAAGCCCAGTTCACCTAAAGCTTGCTGGAGGTGCTCAAAATAGAGCTCCATATCGCTGGCTTTGGACGGTGGGCGATCCCAGTCTGCATAACTCACAGGCTCGCCTTTCTCTGCTTCCAGCGCCGCCATACGCACCTCATAAGAAAGCACCTGTACGGCGGTCGCCAGGTTTAGAGAGCTGTACTCGGGGTTGGCCGGAATATGCACATGGTAATTGCACGCCTGAAGCTCTTCATTGGTCAGGCCGCGGTCTTCGCGACCAAACACCAGCGCCACCGGGTGGCTGGAGGCCTCGGCCACTGCGCGCTCACCGCACTGGCGCGGTGTCAGCAGAGGCCAGGGAATACGTCGCTCGCGGGCACTGGTGGCCACCACCAGGCCGCAATCCGCCACCGCCTCTTCCAGAGTGTCCACTACTACTGCACTGTCGAGCAGCTCCGCCGCACCAGCGGCGCGCCATACGGCATTGGCCGCAGGGAATTCCCGCGGTGCAACCAGATAGAGCTGGCTCAGGCCCATATTCTTCAGGGCGCGCGCCGCGCCGCCAATATTTCCTGGGTGGGCACTGTTAACCAGAACCACACGCACATTGTCGAGCGCACTGAGCGGAGTCGTGTCTAATGGGGACTTGGCCATACTGAAAGTAATAATTCGGTGTCATGGGGGCGCGCGAGTGTAGCAAAAAGGAGCGGGAATCCATACAATCGCGTCCGCTGCGGTTAACCCGCGGTCTGCTTTTTAACCACTTCAACCACTTAGTGCGGAATAGTTATGGAACCCATGCTAAATATTGCCCTGCGCGCGGCGCGCAAGGCCGGAGAATTGATCGAACGGGCCTGGGAGCGCGGCGACCTGATGAAATTCGAGGAAAAGGCGCGCAACGATTTCGTCACCGAAGTGGACAAGGCCAGCGAACAGGAGATTATTTATCACCTGCGCAAAGCCTACCCCAAGCACAGCATCCGCGCTGAAGAGAGCGGCCTGATCGAAGGTGCCGAGCCCGACTACGAGTGGATTATCGACCCCCTCGATGGCACCACCAACTTTATCCACGGCGTACCCCAGTTTGCGGTATCTATCGCCTGCCGCTATCGCGGCCGCATTGAGCACGCGGTGGTACTCGACCCGATTAAGCGCGAAGAATTCACCGCGAGCCGCGGTCGCGGCGCGGCCCTTAACGGCCGTCGCATCCGCGTTTCCCCCCGCCAGGGCCTGCGCGGCGCTCTAATTGGCACCGGCCTACCCTTCAATGGCCCCGCTCTGGAAAACATCGACCCCTACCTGGGCGCTTTGAAAGAGATCGCCGGGCAGACCGCCGGCATCCGCCGCCCCGGCGCCGCCGCACTGGACCTGGCCTATGTAGCGGCCGGGCGCTTCGACGGTTTCTGGGAGATGTATCTGAATACCTGGGATATCGCTGCAGGCTCGCTACTGGTCAAAGAGGCCGGCGGTTTAATCAGCGACTTCCGCGGTGGAGAGGACTACCTGGAATCCGGCAATCTGGTCTGTGCCACCCCCAAAGTCTTCAAGCCGCTGGTGCAGATCGTCGGTAAGCACCTGGGCTCCGTGCGCTAAGCTTCATTCTTCACTGGCCCGGCGACTGCCGGGCCAGCTGTTACGGTGCCGCTAAACTGACCGACCGGCCCGCCCAAGGGTTTCCGCCAGCACACGCGACAACTGCATAAAGTCAAACTCTGCCGGCAGTGCCGGATAGTTCTCCCCACTGGGTTTTTCACCAACCAGTACAAAGCGCATGGCTCTGGTGGCGATATCCTCCTGCAAAATAGAGATTAGGTCCGCAGCGGACATGCCCGGCACCTCACTGTGAAACAACAGTACATCGGGACGCTGCGTTCGCGCGATAAAAATTGCCTCCACCACATCGGTGGCAATCAGGCACTGAACCTGGGGACTCTCCTTCAGCATTTCCTTTAGCTGGTCGGCCGCAGCAGGGCGGTTATCCACAAGTAACACGCGCCCCTCCGGCAACTGCGGAGGCTCCTGTGGATGAGCGGAAAAGCTCATAAGGGCATCGGGCGCATCGATCATAGGGAATTCGATCCAGAAAACTGAGCCCTGCCCCTCCTGACTATCAAAGTCGATTCGCCCACCCATAGCCTCGGTGAGCCGCTTGGCAATTGCCAGACCCACGCCGGTCCCCTCTATATGGCCCTTTTCCTCCCCCAAACGATTAAAGGGCTCGAACACCTCGCTGCGCCGATCCGGAGAAATGCCCTTACCGGTATCGAGAATACTTAAGCGCAGCCAGCCCTCTGCCTGAGGAGTAAAATTAATAATAACCCTGCCGTTATCCCGATTGTATTTCACTGCATTGCCGGCGAGGTTTAGAACCACCTGTTTGTAACGAACTGGGTCTGCGCAGATATAGGCGGATTCCCAGCCGAGAGGCTCGTAGACCAGACTGACCCGGCGGGTCTCCGCCAGTGGTTCCAGCAGGCGCTTACATTCGGCCACTAATTCCACCGGGCGCACCGATTCCATTGAGGGGCCGAGCCGCCGACTGTCGATACGGGCGAGCTCCAGCACATCCCCCACCAGGTGCAATAGGTGTTGACCCGCTCGGCGAATCTCCCCCAGCCGCTGGCGTTGGTCGGAATTCAAGCTCTGATCCAACTCCACCATTTGGCTGTATCCCAAAATGGCGTTGAGAGGGGTCCGCAGCTCATGGCTCAGGCTGAACAAAAGATCGGCTCGATGGGCATTTTCCTCGCGCTGCTGGTGCAACTCCCGTTCCAGCCGCGCCTGGCTCTCACGTCCAGCGCTAACATCCTGCAAAACCCCGAACACCCGCACCGGTTGACCGCGGCTGTCCAGTTGGGCCTTGCCGCGACAGCGAACCCAAACCAAGCTGCCATCGGAGCGCCACAGGCGGAATTCCACATCCAGGGGCAGCCGGTCGCGCACATGGTCCAACATCGATTGTTCCACCCTGGCTATATCCTCGGTGAGAATACGCGCTTTCCATTGCTCCGCAGCAGAGCGCCCAATACTGCGAATCGGGCTCACCTCGTAGCCAAGAATCCCCCAACAGGCGTCATCGAGTACCATTTCATCGGCTCGTAAATCCCATTCCCACAAACCATCTCCCACCCCGGACAACGCCTGCAGTGGCCGCTCACTGGGTAGATTGGTCAGATAGCGCTGCGAAAGTGCCTCGCTATAATCGGCACAAGTGCCAATCGCGATCACCTCGCTGCCATCGGCACTGGTGGTAGCCCGGCCACAAAAGCGCAGCCAGCGCATTTGTCCGGAGATGTCGTAGGCGCGAAAAGCGATGTCGAAGTAGCCACCCTCGCTGGCGATCCTTTTGCGTAACGCAAAAATGCGGTGACGCTCATCAGAATGCACCGGATGCAACTCGGCGCCAGACCACAGACCCTGAAGGGCGCGATCAGCACTATCGGCAAACAAATGCCAGATATCCCCCTGAGCGCGCTGGGCGCCACTATTTAGGTGCCACTCCCACAGGCCGCAATCCACATCCATCATCAGCCCCTGCAGGCGACCGGTTTGGTGTGTGAGCTCCAGAACATCCAGAGAGTGCAACTCCTCTGGAGTTGCCAGCAGGAAAGGGAGATGGGGCGGAACGGGGTTCTGAAATTCGGACACGCTTAACTCGATTCGTTGGCATTGCTGGCAAAAAAAGGGCATTTATACCTAGGCGCGAAAAGGGCGTCTATTTACCAAGCATTAGTGCCAATCAGAATTCCACACAGAGTCACAAAAATAAAATTTTTTTCGAGCGGGAGCGCTTGGAAATAGGGATAGAAGAATAAAAAAGGCCCCGCAAAGCGGGGCCATAATCAGCGATGATGAGAGAAAACGGGGAGTTCCTCATTGGAAACGGTTTGCCATAACCCCATGCAAACTCCCCGAAGTACGGGTCATGCGTCCCGTACGCTTCTAATACTGCAATCGGTATGCCAACTTCTCGTAGGATTTTGCGGTGGCCGATCTCTTTTTTTTCCTGGCGACCAAGCAATATGAACCAACAAGTGCCAAAAAACCTAAATATCGCACCAAAAAGAGGCGCAACCTGCCAAGGACAGCAACCACTAGAGGCCTGATGTAAAAAAATCCCTCTGAGAAATTCTGTGCGCCACTAGATTGGATGATCCAAAAACATCCCTTAGGTAGAAAAAACTACAACAATGCCAAAGGCCTTTAGCAGGACGACATTGTGATGAGGCAACACCACCACTATGTGCCGATCACCGCCAGTATGAACTTTGCTTTCGGCCTAATCCTCGGTCTGATTACCGGAGATATTGTCGCCATGTTTTTGCTGGCAGGTGTTTTGCGCATGGTAATCAATCACCATGCCGCCTTCTCTCTCAATTCAATGGGGCACCACTGGGGCAAAAGAAAATTCAGGGCGATATTGCGGCCCTGGACAACTCTGTTATCCATGCTTTTGCTTTTGCCGAGGGCTATCACAACTCCCATCACGCCTTTCCCGCGAAAGGGTCTCAGCTGGCTGGGCAGCACTTGGCAGTATGGATGACGGTAAAAAGCCCACTGCGCCTCCTCAAAATAATTATCTATATTCTCTGTGTAGCGTCGTATTGGTAATTGGAAATTATCCCCAGAAATACACCGCCAAATAACATCATAGAAAAACTGCGCCACTAACTATACGGGGCTTCCCGAGGCCGTTTCACAAACAGGCTCGAATTATGAATACTGCTTCACCAACATCCACAACTAAGCGCAAATGCTTTTGGGTTCCCACAGTGCTGTTTGCCAGTACAGGTTTCCTGGCCCTGACCGCCGTGCCCATCTACGGGCTGATGGTTGGATATCACTGGTACCAGTGGCTCGCCTTCGCTCTATTAGCCGCCTTGTGCAGTCTCTCGGTAACAGCAGGCAATCACCGGCTCTGGTCCCACAGAAGCTATAAAGCCCACTGGTCTCTACGCCTGTTCTTTGCCTTGTTCAGCGCGGCTGCCCTACAAAACTCCACCCTGACCTGGAGCGCTGCGCACCGCTTGCACCACCGCCATATTGATGACAATGATCGCGATCCCTACTCAGCAATGCGCGGCTTCTGGTTTTCACATATCGACTGGATGATGCACGAATATCCAAGCAGCCACTTGGATTATAAAAATGTCGGGGATCTAAAGCGCGACAAGATCGTGATGTGGCAACACAATCACTATATCCCCATCACCCTCAGTATGAACCTGGGCATTCCTTTAGCGCTTGGGCTTCTCACCGGCGATGTGATCGGCATGCTATTACTCGCAGGAATACTCCGTATCGTAGTCAACCACCACACAACTTTTTTGGTCAACTCCCTGGCGCACATGTGGGGCAAACGCCCCTACAAAAACGATATCAGTGCGCGAGATAATATCTTCCTGAACTTGTTGGTTTTCGGTGAGGGATACCACAACTACCACCACGCCTTTCCTGCGGATTATCGCAATGGCGTTGGCTGGTTTGCATACGACCCAACTAAATGGATGATCAAGCTATTCAGTTGGATCGGTATTACCAACGACCTGAAAACCCCCTCAGCGGTACAAATACAGAAAGCCAAACTGTCGGTGCAGTTCAGCCAGGCGGAGGAGAAGCTCGGAGGCAGCGCACACCGGGAGGACTGGTTAAAACTATTGGAGAACGAGGCCATACAATTCGCCAGGGCTCTGGAAAACTGGAAAAACCTGCAGTTACAGCGCGCCCAGTGCCGCGGGGATAAGATCGCGGAGAAGTGGCGTTCGCTGGCAATTCAAAATAAGGTTAAGGAGTTAGAGTTCGGCTTGAAAATGCAGAGCCGGCGTCTGAGTAGACTGATAAAGCAGTGCCAGACGGACTCAGCCACATCCTCCTAACAGTGCTGCGAAAATACTGGAAAATCGCAATAGGCAACTGCCTTCGAGTGGGTTAAAGGGTTTTTTCCGCGGCGAATTCACGCATGGAATACGCCACCCGCTCGTCCACCCCTTTCTCGAGCATCTCTTCATCCAGCCCCTCGATAAAGCGCAGACGCTGGCGCAGACCCACACCGTTAGCTACCTGTATTGCGAGACCGGGACGAGCATTGGCTTCGAGTAATAGCGGACCGCGCTCGCGATCCAAGACGATATCGCAACCGAGATAGCCGAGACCGGTCATTTCATAACAGCTCGCCGCCAGACGCACCAGATCGTACCAACCCGGAACCTTCAGCTCACCGAAAGACATCTTGGTATCCGGGTGGTGCTGGATGCGTAGGCCGCGCTGTACAGCGTGGCAGCTCTTGCCTGTGGCCAGGTCGATACCCACTCCTACAGCGCCTTGGTGCAGATTGGCTTTACCATCGGAGCTATGGGTAGAACAGCGCAGCATTGCCATCACCGGAAAACCGCGAAACACAATCACGCGAATATCCGGTACTCCCTCAAAAGAGTAATCCTGAAACACCGGGTCAAAATCCACCAGAGCCTCCACCATTACCCGGTCAGGCTTGCCGCCGAGGCTGTAGAGGCCACTGTGGATATTGTTAACGTGACGCAGAATATCCAGGGCTTCAACTTCAGAGCCGGAAATCTTCTTGTACTTATCCCCATCGCGACCGGCAATGACCAGGATACCTTTGCCCCCCGAACCGCGTGCGGGCTTGATTACAAACTTCCACAAGGGATCGATCACTTCCATCACGCGCTTGCGGCTGGCCGGAGTTTCAAAGGCCGCGATCAATTCCGGCACTGGTATGCCTGCGCGCTTGGCCGCTCGCTTAGTGTTCAGCTTGTCGTCGACAATTGGGAATTTTTCCCGATCGTTGTAGCGCGCAATGTAATTGATATTACGTGCATTCATCCCGAGTATGCCCATCTCATTCAGGGCCATCGGCGAAACCATACCACCGCGAACCTTGTTGATGATGTGCTTGAATGAAAATTGAAGCATCGCAACCCCCTACTTAATCAGAGGCCGGAAACGCATCAGCTCGCTGAGGCGATAACCGGTGTAGTTACCCACAACCAGGATAAAGGCCAACAACACCAGCAACAGCTCGGGGAAATTAAAGGTCCAGTGTTCCACATAGCGGTTAGTCATCACCCACCAGGCCAAAACAGCCACCAGCAGGCTACCGCCGGCCTGTACAATTACCTCGTAGGGGCCATCCTCCTCCCAAACGATGGACATGCGCTCAATGGTCCAGGCCAAAATAATCATCGGGAAGAAGGTCACCGTCAGTGCCTGCTCAATTCCGAGCTTATAACTGACCACACTGATCACCCCCATAATGAGCACCACCGTGACTACCACGGCGGCGATCCTCGACACAAGGAGCAAATTGAGCCGACTCAAGTAGAAACGCACCCACAATCCGAGCACCAGGATCAATACAAAAATTGATAGCCCTGTGAGCAGCTGAGTTTCAATAAAGGCTATTGCCAGGAGTACCGGCATAAAGGTACCGGAGGTGCGCAAGCCGACAAAGATGCGCAGCAGCACCACCACCAGGGCACCTACCGGCACCAGTAAAATCAATTTAAAGATACTTTGTTGCTCAATGGGCAGGCTGTAGATGGAGAAATCCACCAGTGCCTCTTTTTCGCCCTTTGTGCTACGCATGGAGACATCCCGTGCAGGCACGTCATTGGAAATGACCGAGAAAGTCACCTGCGAATTGCGGCCACCCTCCAGGTCCAGCAGACTCTTGCCACCGCGCTGCCAGATAAAGAAGTTTTCTGGAATTCCGGGCAAGCCGCTGCTTGGCTCGAAAACAATCCAGCGCTGACCATCGTAAACTTCGAGCAGATCCTCTGGAGCAAGGCGGCGACGGTCGTCCTCAAGGTAGAGGCCGCGGATGCGATGCGCTGGAATATCGGCGGTGGCCAGCATCAGCAGAGCGACATCCACCAGGGATTTATCGGTGTAGTGGCGGAAGACCAGGTTGCGATCCTGGTTACCATCGTCGTTCAGCTCAAACAGCAATTGAGTGGTGAAAGATTCCACGTCGGAGGAGCGCTCGCGGGCCTGCTTAACCAACGAATCAATCGCCAGGCGCACGGCTTCTTGCTCCCGTGCACCGAGGAAAGGTTTCTGTACCTGGGTGCTGAGATTCAAAGGCTGTTCGAGCGCCGCACCGGGAGTCTGGTACACATCCAAGCGATAGAACAGGGACTGGGGCCCCTCGGCGGAGCGGCGCGTCCAAACTGCCCGATACTCATCATTTTCCCGGGCGATAAAAAAGCCAAAACCGGAGGAACTGAAAGTCTCGCCGAGGATTTCCATATTGCGTTGCTCACGGGGCAAAGTCAGCGCAGCTTTTACCGGGCCGCCCTCCGCATCAAAACCCACTTTGGCCTCAATGGTCCAGACAGTACGGTATTCACCCGGCAGCAGAGGAAAACCTAATTCGAAATGTTTGTAAGCGGTGAGACCCGCCCCGATCAATGCGAGCAATGCCGCAATAACATAAACTTGAACGCGCGGCGACATTCGCCCTTCCCCGTAACTCTAGGGTTCCAAAAGGAACCTAATCTTAATAAGCGGCCTATTTGTTCCCGAACACCCGAGGCTGCCCTTGGATATTGCGCCGGCTCACATCGACAACCGCGGCATCTTTGAGGAAATTGCGTCCCAGCACCATCACAATATCGTTGCGGCCCTCATCCGTCAGACTGACCTCAACCATATGAGTAACCTCACCCACAGTGAGATTCATCTCCACTACCGGGCGACGCTGGCTCGGGAAACCAATACGGTTCGCACGGATATGGCGTTTGATGGGCAGTTCGATGGGAGAAGTTTCGGCCTTACCATCCACTTCCGGCAGTGCCAGCTGAATTCTGATCCAGTCCTCACCATCGCGCTCAAAGCGTGTCAGTGTCTGGGCACGCAGGGTGGTTGTCGGCGCACCGGTATCCACCACAGACTCAACAACCAGACCGGAGGGCTCGATAGAGATTTTCTCCACCGCTCCTAGTACCAGTTTGTCCTTGGCGACGGGCACTTCGACTACTTTTTCAAGGGTTCGTTCGATGACTTTTTCAACGACCCTGACCTCTGGCTCTGCGCAGATCACCTCCACAGGCTCTGGGCACTGGAGTATTTCGCCCTGAGATTGGCCCGATTGTGCAGTAGAGGGTTCTGCCCCTTGCTGGCTCTGTGCGGGGTACATCAGCGACTGACAGCCCAGCAATAACTGGACCGCGACCAATAACCACAGAAGGGAAAATTTCTGCATCCTAACGATTACCTCTAGCCCCATTAGCATTCCAATCCGACCGCACTGTCTTCGCAGCGTTCACGGTAGCAAGCGCAGAAATTCCTCCCAACGCAAGCAAAAGGCCGATATTAGCCTATGAAAGAGCTTGGTGAACAGGGATGTTCCTAGAGTCGAGCGATGCAAGCGCCACAATGTGACACGCGCCAGATCTTGAGAATTTGACGGCCAACCGTGAATCGTTATAGCTAACAAAGTAGATGAAAGCGAGGTGGGGCGCCCAGTGGACGCCAGAGAGGAGGACTCAGCCGCGCTGCAGGCGCTCGTCGATGCCCTTGAGAATCTTGATCAGAGGCTCAGCGCCTCCCCTCTCTTTGAAGAACTCTTCCGCGATTGGCGCTATGCCACACTGTTGCGGTAGGGGCATCTGCCCCTCAATTAGCTGGCGCATACGCGGCAAAAAGATGAATTGCAGCCACTGCGGCAGAGTCAGGGTATCTACACAGAAAGGTTCCCTGCTGGCTAAGGCTTCCGCTGTTGGGGCCTCCTCCTGCCACAGGGCCATGCGGCGCAACTCGGCTTCGAGCTGTAACAATTGATCGGCGACTTCAGAGTAAATAGCTTGCATAGATCCAATCCCTAAACCGCCCTGCCGGGCAGCTTGTAATCCCAGTGCCCCTGGCAGGAATTCCAAACCTGTAGACGAAAATGGGGCACACCAAAGAGTAAGAGGTTATTCGATATGGCGGTTAAAAGGCGGCAGTGAATTGAGAATCGCCTGGCCGTAGCGACGGCTCACTACACGGCGATCCAGCAGGGTGACTGTTCCACTATCCCCTTCCGCACGCAACAAACGACCGCAGGCCTGTACCAGTTTCAGGGCTGCATCCGGCACGGTGATCTGCATAAATGGATTGCCACCCTTGGCCTCAATCCATTCTGCCAAGGCCGCCTCAATTGGGTCATCGGGCACCGCGAAAGGCAACTTGGCAATCACCACATGCCTGCAGTAATCCCCAGGCAAATCCAGGCCCTCGGCAAAACTGGCAAGACCAAACAACACACTGCTGCCACCACCATCGACGATTTCACGGTGTGAGTCGAGTAAATGCTGACGGGACTGCTGCCCCTGCATCAGGATGCGGTTGCGCCAGGTACCGGGCAGTGCCTCGTAGACCGTCTCCATCTGGCGGCGAGAGGAGAAGAGTACCAGGGAACCACCTGAGTCCTTGAGCAACTCCGGCAGAGCATCAATCACCGCATCGGTGTGCTGGTCCGCATTACCTGCATCCACGGCACAAGCGGGAACCTGCAGAGTGGCTCTGGAAAAATCAAAGGGACTGGGAACCACTTGGTAGCTGGCATTTTCCGGGGTACCGGCACGCATACGCAGGCGGTCAAACTTGCCCAGTGCGGTGAGCGTCGCGGAGGTAAGCACCGCACCGTAGCAGCGCCGCCAAAGGCTGTAATCCAAAGTCTTGCCGGCCAGGATGGGCGAGCTGCACACCTCGAAATCGGTCGAACCACCCCAATCCACCAGAGTAACCCAGCGCGCCTGAGGCAAGGCCCCATCGGCATCTGCGCGGGCATAGTTGGCCCAGAGCAACAAATTGGCCTCGGCACGCCCATACCAGCTGCCTAGCTGCGGGTACCAACGCTCTAGATCTACAATAGGCACCGGAGAGTGGGCGTCCTCAAGCATACGCTGGGCCGTTTGCAACATTTTGCCGAACAGCCCCTCCAGCTCGTCAAAATCCTCGCGCAACTTTTCCGCCAGCTGCATCATGGAATCCGGCACCACTCCACCCTCGAAGCGGTGTCGAGTGGTATTACCCCGCTCATCCTCAAATTCGCACAATTCCTCAATCAGCGGCCACATTTGCTCCAAGCCCTGTTTGGCAGAGGTGAGCACCGCCGGTAGCTGCTCACCACAGCGATCCAGTTCGGCACCATCGCCGATCTCTCCCAACATCTGGCCAAGGGCCTTGTTGGCTTGGTCGAGCCAACCGGTGGAGGCGCCGACACGGCTGTGATGGGAGAAGTGATTGAGGGCCTTGTCCGGCAGGTGATGGGCCTCGTCGAGCACGTAAATCGTCTCTTCTGGGGGAGGCAATATGGCACCGCCGCCCAGGGCCAGGTCCGCCAGTAACAAATCGTGATTGGCAACAATCACTTGGGTCTTGCCCAAGCTCTCGCGCGCGCGAAAGAAACTGCAATTGGTGACATGGGGGCAGCGACGGCCGCTGCACTGACGGTGATCTGTAGTGATCCGACCCCAGTCATCGGCCTCGATAGTTTCCGGCCAGTTGTCGCGGTCACCATCCCAACGGCCAGAGGTCAGACTGTCAGTCATCTTCTGGTAGAGGGCAACACTATCCTCTCCCACCTGGGGCAGCTCGTCTTCATAGAGTCCCAGAGAGAGGCCGGTACCACTGGCGGAAAAACTGGAGAGTAGTTGATCTAATTTTGACAGGCACAGGTAGCGACCGCGCCCCTTAGCCAGGGTGAACTCAAAGTTGAGGCCACTGTGACGCGCCACTTCAGGCAGGTCCTTGTGGATAATCTGTTCCTGCAAAGCAACTGTGGCAGTGGAAATCACCAGGGTTTTGTCCTGGGCCTGGGCCAGAGGAATGGCGGCAAGTAGATAGGAGACCGTTTTACCGGTACCGGTACCGGCTTCCACCACACAGATATGCTCGCCATCTGTCTTACTGCTGTCGCGCTCGCCACTGGCACTTTGCACAATCGAGCCCAGCGTGCGGGCAATGGCTGCCACCATCAGTTTTTGCCCATAACGGGCCTTGAGGCCACGGCTGGACAGGAATTGGCTGTAGGCAGCCTGGATGGCGGTTTTGTGTTTATCGTTGAGCACGGGGGAGAGTCTATTCGCTAGTGGGTGGCGCAGGGGGCGTTATTATCCACTAAGCGCCCCCTCCTCACCAGCACCGCAGAGGCTGAGTGCCCCTCTTACACTGATTCCAAAACAGTTATTCAAATGCGAGGCGTGAAACTACCGGGTTGGCATAGGCCTGGATCGCCTTTTCCCGCCAACGCTCATCGACCTTGGCCATGCGCGCTTCAAACTTCTCACGGGTCTCCAGGTGTTCACTGGCATCCCAGGGCTTGTGCGGGTAACCCACCGGCAATCCGGACACCTCGCCATAGATCATTTCGTAGGCGATCAGATTCGTGGGATGCAGGGTGTAATTGCCGACAATCTGGCGATCAATCTCTTCAGCGACGCTGTTAACGTCATTGAAATCCGCCTCGATCGGTGTACCAAACGCGGTGTGCACCCGCCCTTTGAAGCCGATCACACCCTTGCCGATGGAGGCCAGATCCTCGTTCTTGGCCTTCTTGTACTCGTCCTTGTGTTCGGTGATGTAGAGTTCCTTGGCTTTCTGGGCATCGCAGGGGTCCCACTCGTAGGAGATGGACAGGGGCACTATGTGCAACTTGCGCCAGAAATCCGCAAAGGGCATATCCCGATCTTTCGTCATGGCGAACATGGCCGCCAAGGCCGGATTAGTACGATCCATACCATCCTTCGCACGCCCGGAGCGCTGCGCGATCCACACATGCTCATTGTCATTCACGATGGAATGGTAGATGTAGTTAGACAGCATTGTCGCCGACTGCAGCTTTTCCCTGCGGGTGCCAGAACTGCGCTTAACGGTAAAGCACTTGTTGAGCTTCATAATATCGCCGGCAAACTGCTTGCCCAGCAGGTTATCGCCGATGGCGATTCGGGAGGTCTCATGCCCCTCCTTGTACATGGACACGATGGCAAAAGCCGGGTCCATGGCAATATCCCGGTGATTGCTTACAAAGAGACAGGCGCGGTCCCGCGGCAGGGTATCCAGCCCGGAAATCGTCAGCCCGGAGGTGGTGCGGCTCACCACCTTGTCGATGTATTTTTCTACAATCGCCTGTACACCACGTACATCGTTCACTTTGCGAAATTCAAAACGCAGGAACTGGCGTACCAGCCAGGCCAGGGGGCCTTCCAGGCGCGCCAGTTTGGGGATCAGGAAATGCGCTACAGCGTGGGACATTTCCGGATCGGCGATCAGCCTGTCCAATACAGCACGCACCTCATCGTCGCGATAAGGGCGCATATCCTCAAATTGAGCGGGGTCTAACTCACTTGCTCTCATGACATCACTACCTGCCGGACCGACTATCTACCCGTGGCCCGGGCTCATTTTATTGTACGGCCACAGGGTAGCCGGGATAAGAAATCGGCGCAGAACATACCGGAAGCCTCGCCGAACTGCTAGCACCTCACCCGACCAGATCGATGACCAAGGCGATGAAAGAACCGTTAGACGGGTCAGTCAGCAAAAAGGTCCTCCTGTCCCAATTGCTATTCAAAGTAGACTTCACCGTCCCAAGCCGGGAGAATAGGAAGGTCAACCGCCGCCGACGGCAAAAACAACGATAACGAATACGGCACAAGCCACGCAGTCAAGCAGGAGTCCACCTTGTCTCAAGCCACCCCCACCAATGAACCGCGCACGCCCAGCCTGCTGGATGCGTTGATCCCCTTGGGGATCCTGGTCGCTCTCTTATCGCTGTCAGTGTACTTCTATGGCGCCGACTCCTCTTACGGCCCCAACCAAATTGCACTGCTGTTGTGCGCCTGTGTAGTTGCGCTGATGGGCATGAAAAATGGCCACAGCTGGAGTGATATGGAAGGCGGCATGCTGCACGGCATCGGCCTGGTATTCGGCGCGATTCTGATACTACTGGCAGTGGGTGCTTTGATCGGCAGTTGGATATTAGCCGGTACCGTGCCGTCGATGATTTATTACGGGGTACAGATACTCTCGCCCCAATGGTTCTACGCCGCCAGTTGTATTATCTGTGCCGTAGTGGGTCTTAGCATCGGCTCCAGCTGGACCACCGCAGGCACACTGGGTGTGGCTCTGATGGGGATTGCCGGTGCTCTTGGCTTGTCCCCGGAAATCACTGCGGGTGCGGTAATTTCCGGCGCCTACTTTGGCGATAAGATGTCGCCGCTATCTGACACGACTAACGTGGCTGCGGCGGTAACATCGAATGATCTGTTCCAGCACATTCGCCATATGATGTCGACCGCGATTCCAGCCTTCGTTATCGCCTTGGTGGTGTTCGCGTATCTCGGCCTCACTTCTGAAGCCAGCACTGCCTCCGCCTCAGATATCGAGTCTTTACTTACCGCCCTGAAGAGCGAATTCAAAATCTCCCTGATCAGCCTGCTGCCTCTGATCTTGCTACTCGCTATGGCCTGGCGCAAAGTCCCCGCCTTCCCCACGTTGATCGTCGGCTCCCTGGTGGGCTGTGCCATCGCATTGATTTTCGAACCGGAGACCGCCCGCCGTCTGGGGGGAGATGAAGGTGCCCTGGCCGCGCTCAAAGGCGCCTGGTACAGCCTGTTCGATGGCTATAAATCCACCTCTACGAATGAGAATGTCGCCGCACTCCTCTCGAAAGGCGGTATGAGCAGCATGCTCAATACCGTGTGGCTGATCACCTCCGCCATGGCCTTCGGTGGCGCCATGGAGCGCGCCGGCTTCCTACAAGTGATTGTCAACTGGACTCTGTCGCGTATTAAAACCGTGGGCGGCTTGGTGACCTCCACCGTATTCACCTGTTTCGGCATGAACGCCGCCGCTGGCGACCAGTACATGGCAATTATTATTCCGGGCCGTATGTTCAGAGAAGCCTTTGAAGAGAAGGGCCTGCATGGGCTAAACCTGTCCCGTACACTGGAGGACTCCGGCACCATCACCTCCGTGCTAATCCCCTGGAATACCTGTGGGGCCTATATGACGGCTACCCTTGGCATTTATACCTTCTCTTACCTACCCTATGCCCTGTTTAACATCATCTGCCCGCTGCTAGCGATCGCCTACGGCTGGTTGCACTTTAAGCAGATGCCGATCTCAGTTGCGGCCACAGCACCCTCCGATAAAAAAGAAGGAAATCTACAAAGCTGTCATGAGTGAAAGCGGTACCCTGAGCGCCCTGATAGAAGAGGCGGACTTTAAATTACGCTGGTTCGATCTGGGCCGGCGTCTTCAATCTGTACCAAAGTCTACAGCCGAGGCTTTCGAGGCGGGCCAAAAAGCCTGGCCTCACCCCTATTTGCGCCAGGCCTGGAGCGGGCTCTTACTGCAGCCCGTTGAGGGTGGTGAACCGGCGGTATGGTTCTTGCGCTTTCCCCTCGATGAGCAGGGCAAGCTACAGCTACAGGCCCGCGATGGCTTGCTGCGCGCCCTGGCCCAAGAGCTGAAGCAGGCGCCCGCTTCGGAATCCGCAGCGCAGCTGGACCAATTACTGCAACAAAGCGGTCTACTTTATACCCCTTCCAACGAGCGCCAAGCTGCATTTCACGCGCACACCCAACGGCTTCTGAAGCGTACACCTAGCGCGCACTATGCAGCAGTACTCGACTATTTTCACAACCCCCAGAAGTCCCGCTGGGATAACCTGGCCCTACAGGGCATTGCCGATCTATCAGCCCGCTGGGACTCCCAGAAAGAGCTTCTGTTAAATCAGTTGCCCCATATTGCTGCGCCAGTTTTTGTCAATCTGTGCCACTGTCTGGAAAATGAAGCGGTCGATCACCAGTTGGTAGAAGTCATCGCCACTCGGGCACGTGACTCTTTACACGATGACACTCCAGATTTCACCCTGATTGCCGCTGCAGTGCGTGGTATCTCTCATTCGCCGGCGCAGGGGTTGCGCAGCACTTTACTGCAAGAAGTTTTAAAGCATCTGGCACAAAAATCATCGAGTGGCACTCAGAGCATCAAGGCCAAGTCTCTAGAGCTTCTCGCTGCCATCGGCAGCCGCTGCCCCCAAGACCTAGAAAATCCACAATTAGCCAAACTCTGGCTCAATGCACTGGCAGATAGTAATAACCAGGATACCTTTAACTTATTGCTCTCTGACTTGATGTTTCTGCCCAAGGTGCGCACCTCTCTACTGAGTACATTACGCGACCCCGAACGGAATGAAACCCTGGCTCAGGCCTTCGGTCATTTCCTTCATGGACCCAAACCCACTCACTAGGGTCTTCAATCTGGCAATGATGTAGCAAAATTTTGGCCTACCTCATTGCCATGTTCACGCCTTATCTTTACACATTCCACCTGTAAATGATTTTCGTCATCTTCATAAGAAAAGTACTCATCTGCGCAACGAATAAAAAACTGCCATTTTTACATTCGCTAACTTCTATTCCAGCAATAGTTCACCTAAAATCCCGCAAAAGAAAACTGCAACAAAAAACATTAAAAAATAAATTTCAACTCACTCCACCGCCACAAAAAACAACACACTTAGCAGTACCTCAGAAAGAAAACGCTATTTTTACAGCCTAAAACCCTACAAACTGGCGCAAGCTTCTCCCTGACTTTGCACCTGACAGCTTTTTTTTTCCTGCGCCTATTACACTCAATTAGGCGGCTTCTTTGTAAAACACATTTTACAAAGCTGACCAACAGGTGACGTTTTATTGGCTATGCTAATGGCTAACATCAACGGAAAGGAGTTAGGGGATGAATTTCACTCCAGCCAAGTACTTAATCGGTATTATCAGTGCACTGGTTCTAGCAGGTTGCTGTAGCCCTCCGGCACCGCCAGCTTACTGCCCACCGGGTGCTGAACAAATTCCAGTTTCCATGGCCTGCCCTGCAGATGCTGACTGCTGGATGGCTTCTGACAGAGTACGCTGCATGAAAGTGGTGAAGTAAAATCATTTCAAGCAGAACAGCGTGGTGATTCATACTAAATGAGGTTTTGACTAAATTTACACTGACAGACACACAAGTAACAAAGCATTATTTAGTATGGATCACCACCAAATGCCGCTTTAACAAGCGGCATTTGTTTTTTCTCTCCCCCCTTCTTAGCGAAGACTCTTTTCTTGTAATAGACTGTACCGTCTCAGATACTGGTCCCGCGAAAGTAATAAGTTAGGATTGCCAGCCCGTTGACACCAAGCGCCGTTCAGCTTGGGAAGACAGAAAAATTACTCAAAAGAGAGTTTATTAACGACCACCATGACAAGTGAAACTCTGGCCCTGAGCCGTGCCTCTGCAATCAGACAACTCCAATTTCATTTCAAACAACAAAAGTGGTCTTTACGCGAACTTTTCGCCACCGATCCCCAGCGCACAACCAGTTTTAGCTGTGAAGCCTCTGGTATCTATCTGGACTTCAGTAAAAATCACCTGCGGCAGGACACTCTGCAACTGTTACTCGACTATGCCGAAGATCAGGATTTGGGCAGCCAGATTGCCGCCCTGCTAGACGGTGCCAATGTCAATAATACCGAACATCGACCAGCCCTACACACCGCCCTTCGCTTTCAGGGAGCGGCAAAAACTGAACACGAACGCGCCGTGGCCGACTGCCGCGTTCAGATGCAGCGATTTGCCGATAGCATCCATCAACAAAAATGGCTCGGATTCAGCGGCAAAGCTATTCGCCATATCGTCAATATCGGCATCGGTGGCTCCGATCTCGGTCCGCGCTTGGTGGTTGAGGCTCTCGGCTCATGGCATAAGGAAAGTATTCGAGTACATTTCGTAGCAAATATTGATGGTGCCGACCTCAGTAGTACCCTCAAAGGTCTCAACCCGGAAGAGACTCTCTTTATCATTGCCTCTAAGTCTTTTTCCACTCTGGAAACCCGAGAGAATGCTCTGAGTGCACGTCAATGGGTACTAGCGGCAGGTGCCACTGAAAAACAATTATCCCAACACTTTGTTGCCGTAAGCAGCAATATTGTGGCCGCACAAGACTTTGGTATTGCCCCAGAAAATATTTTCCCTATGTGGGACTGGGTAGGTGGCCGCTACTCACTGTGGTCGGCCATTGGTCTGCCGATCATCCTGGCCTGCGGCTACAACGTTTATGAGCAACTATTGGCCGGTGCCCATAGCATGGACACCCATTTTGCCAGTGCCCCTCTGAAGGAAAACCTGCCGGTATTGCTGGCTCTTATTCAGTTCTGGTATCGCCAGTGCTGGGGTGCCAGCAGCCAAGTGATTCTGCCCTATGCTCAGCGTCTATCCAAATTTCCCGCCTGGATGCAGCAATTGGATATGGAGAGCCTGGGTAAAAGCGTGGATAAAGAAGGCAAGCCTCTGGAGTATCCCAGCGGCAGTGTGATCTGGGGCAGCGAGGGGACCAATGGACAGCACTCCTTCCATCAACTATTGCACCAGGGCACCGACCTGATTCCAGCGGATTTTATCGCCATCAAGCAACCGACCTCTGAGCTAAGCGAGCAACACCGCTGGTTACTGGCTTGCTGTATCAGCCAGAGCCAGGCTCTACTACGCGGCAAATCCCTGCACGAAGCCCGCCAGGAACTGGAGGATGCCGGCTATACCCACCGCGAAGCCCATGCGCTGGCACCACATAAAGCCATTCCCGGTAATCGCCCAAGTAATACTTTGATACTGGAAAAGTTAGACCCGCATCACCTAGGAGCTCTGTTAGCGCTTTACGAGCACAAGGTATTCACCAGCGGTTGCCTTATGGGAATTAACCCATTTGACCAATGGGGGGTAGAGCTAGGCAAACAGTTAAGTGCGCAGATTTATAATGCCGCAGATGGAAATGTTCCCGAGGATTGGGATAGTTCAACTCGCTCTCTGATGGAAAAGCTCTTGTAAGACCATTTACAGAGAGCTCCACTAAAAAGGCCACATCAAAATGTGGCCTTTTTAGTTATGTTTCACAGAGAAAGAGAATTCTTTATTTCTGCGCCTCAGCACCACGTTTCAATAGAGGCTCAATCAAATCCAGTGGAAGTGGAAACACAATGGTTGAGCTATTATTTGCTCCGGCAATATCAATCATGGTCTGCATGTAGCGCAAAGTAATGGCGTTAGCATTTTGAGATAGCTGATTGGCAGCTTCTGTTAATTTTAAGGCTGCCTGGGCTTCGCCTTCTGCATGAATTACCTTGGCTCGTCGTGCCCGCTCCGCTTCAGCCTGCTGGGCAATAGCACGCACCATGCTCTCATCCAGGTCAATATGTTTAATTTCGACATTAGTGACCTTAACACCCCAGGCATCAGTTTGCTCATCAAGGATTTTTTGAATATCCACATTGAGTTTGTCCCGCTCGGAAAGCATCTCATCTAACTCATGCTTACCCAGTACAGATCGAAGCGTCGTCTGGGCCAGTTGACTGACAGCTTCATGATAAAATTCAACATTGATAATCGCTGACTGTGAATTAACAACCCGGTAATAAACTACCGCATTCACTTTTACTGAAACATTATCGCGGCTTATCACATCCTGTGTAGGGACATCCATCACTACGGTGCGCAAGTCCACGCGCTCCATGGTCTGGATAATTGGGATGATGATAATCAGGCCAGGTCCTTTCACCGTCTGAAAGCGCCCCAGAAAAAAGACCACCGCACGCTCATATTCCCGCAAGATTCGGATGGCATACATCAATAGCAGTAATACCGCGAGCACCAACAGCCCAACAAAATAACTGACCATGCTTATCTCTCCCTATAACTGCTTATAAATTTTGCTGGGGTAAATTCGCACCAGCAAAAGCCAATTTGAATGCCAACCGCAATGACTAGCCCGGCTCAACATAGAGCAGCAAACCACGCTGGGCGATAACACGCACTCGCTGCCCAGGCTCCAGTGGCGTCTCACAGTGCGCCCGCCATATTTCACCACCGAGGTGCACCAGCACCTCTTCTTCGCTCACATTGCTCACCACCGCCACTCGTCCCACCAGGGCCTGATCGGAGGCAGGTCGCGGTTTGCGCAAACTCCTGCCCACCGCCATTAAAAGACCCAAAAGAAAAACACCACTCACTCCGGCAATTGCCGCGATGAGTTTTCGCGACACCTGCATGCCCGGCACATCGGTATCGATCAGCATTACTGAACCAATCACCAAGGCAATAATTCCACCAATTCCCAAGGCGCCAAAACTGGGCATAAAGACTTCCGCCACAATCAAAAGCGCCCCAACAATAATCAACGCCAATCCGGCATAATTAATCGGCAAAACCTGCAAGGCATAAAATGCCAAAAGCAGGCAGATAATCCCCACAATGCCGGGCACAAAAGCGCCGGGGCTATACCCCTCGAAAATCAGCCCATAAATACCGATCAATAAAAGAATATAAGCCACCTGGGGATTGGTAATCAGAGCCAGTAACTCATTACGCCAATCTGGCTCGTAATTTTCTATAGGGAGCTGGGCAATCTCTGCCGAAATGGTAATTTCACCGGAATCAAGAGATACTTTACGTCCGGCCACTTGCTTCAGTAAATCCTCGTCATTCTTGGCAACAATATCGACAACATTCATCTCTAGCGCTTCCGAAGCGGTCAGAGTTGCCGCTTCACGAACGGCCTTCTCCGCCCACTCGGCATTGCGTCCATTACGTTGTGCCAAGCCTCGAATAAAAGCAACGGAGTCATTAACCATCTTGCGCTCCATGGCGGTGCCGGATAATGGCTTTTCCTTTTTGTCCTCGTCTTTACCTTCTTCGTCGTCTTTATTCGCTTTTTCTTTTTCCTCTTTTTGGTCGCTCTCTTTCGGGTTGCCACCTGGAGATGGCGTTCCCGGTGGTCCGCCTATTTGTACCGGCGTGGCGGCCCCCAGAGTTGTAGCCGGGGCCATGGCTGCTATCTGGCTGGCATAGAGGATATAGGTGCCGGCACTGGCTGCACGGGCGCCCGAGGGGTACACATACATGGCAATAGGGATAGGAGAGGAAAGGATATGCTGAATAATATCCCGGGAAGCCGCATCCAGACCGCCTGGAGTATCGATATGTACAATGATTAACTCAGCGCCGCGCTCACCAGCACTCTCAGTGGCACGCTTAAAGTAATCCGTCGTAGAGGGGCCTATAGCGCCATCAATAGTCAACAGCGCCACATGGGGGGAAGTACTTTCCTGTGCGGCACTTTTTGAAATCAAAACGACGAGAAGCAGCGTCAGGATGAGCGCGCCGCGCAAGAATACCGCTGACGATATCTGATTCGACATGCATCTTTCCCTGATGCGATTGCGGAGAAACCCGGGCCAGCCATCGTATTTCTGGCCGGGGTAACTCAATCAGATTAACAGAAAAAAACGGCGTTATCCGAAAACAAGGAAAGTGACGTTAAACTGGGTTGCGACGGCTATGCCAGTTAACTTCGCGGGCGTATTTATCCACTTGACGTTCCACCCCTAATAGCAGGGCAAACAAAGCCATACGCACCAGCAGGCCGTTATCGGTCTGGCGGAAAATCGCCAGGCTCGGATGTTCGTTCAGGTCGGTATCCAGTTCGTTGGCCTCTGCGCGTGAATCCCTCGGCAGGGGGTGCATAATCACCGTATTGGGCTCTGCATAGCGAGTAAAAATCGCCCGGTTAAGGCGAAAACGCCCGCGATAGCGGTTGGCCTCATCCTGAGAGGCAAAGCGCTCTTCCTGGATACGGGTGGAATAGACGATATCCACATGGGCGATCGAGGATTCCAGCTGGTCGGTCACCGTTACCTCGTGCCCCACCTCGCGCAGCTTCTCCACAATCGCATCGGGCATTGCCAGCTCCGGTGGGGAGACCAGAGTGATATGCACACTGCCAAATAAGCACAGCAGCTTGCACAGGGAATGCACGGTGCGACCGTGTTTGAGGTCGCCAATCATGGCAATACGGAAATCATCCAGGGTGCGGCCATGGGCGGCCAGCTCTTTGCGAATAGTGTAGAGATCCAACAGCGCCTGGGTGGGATGCTCATTAGCGCCATCACCGCCGTTGACCACCGGCACGCGGCTCGCTGCAGCAAATTCTGCCACAGAGCCCTCCTGTGGGTGACGCATACAAATCACATCGCTGTAGCCCGACAGTACCCGTGCCGTATCGTAGAGGGATTCTCCCTTAGCCATAGCACTGGCAGTAATCCCCACAGTTTCCCGAACCGTGCCACCCAATAAGTTAAAAGCAGCCCCAAAACTCAGGCGGGTACGGGTGCTCGGCTCCATAAACATATTGCCGAGAATCGCCCCCTCCAATACGCGCGTTACTTTTTCGCGCTTTGCATAAGGGGTCATGGCGTCAGCCACATCGAATACGCGCTCTATATCGGCACGTTCGAACTGGCTGACGGACAGAATATTGGCTCCGATAAAGTCCATGGTTACTCCAGTGATTGCGCCTTGTGGGCGCGGGTGTTCGCGAGCGGCATTCTACTCGGGCACCGCAATAGAGCCCAGTGAAAGAATGGCCGCTGGCGCGATTCAACACATTAGGCGAGTAGGCTATCGCCCCAGTTTTCCAGCTCGGTAATCAGCGATATCCGCTCCGGATGCTGTACTCGCAGTTCGGACAGCTGGCGGAAGTAATCTTCGAGGGTGATAGAGGCCCCTGCGGTGGGATCGGTTAACCGCTGGAAACACCAGATCTGCCAGCGCTGATGTTCCTCGTCCGATAGGGTCTCAGGGAAGTTGCGCGCACGCATGCGAAACAATAACTCGGGTAGGCGCTTATCACTGAATAGCACTTCGCCCGCCAGGGCTTCGGGCCCGCGGGCTGCCAAGCCGCGGTGCAGCTCACGGCAAATATCGCGATCGGCATCGCTGAGGAAACCTCCGTAGAGATCCGCCTCTACATCTTTCTGGGGAAACTCCCGATCCAGAAATACGTTGTGCAGTTTCTCGGTCAGATCAACGCTTTTCAACTTCTGCCAGTTGGCTTCGCAAGCCGCTCGGTCGATGCCCAGTTCACTGGCACGTTTATCGTCGAGCATATTGGCTGGGGCCAATATCGGGCACTTGTTCAAGTGCACCAGCTTCAGGCCCACCGGCAGTTCGCTTTCACCCAGTTGATCGCGAGCGGTATAGAGGCGCTCACGCAGCGTATCCGCATCCAGGTTGAGTAAAGGCTCGGGGTCCATCGCCAAATTGGCAACAATTACGGCGTTGCGATTCACCGGATGGCTGGCCAACGGCATCACGTAGGTCAAATGCCCATGATTGGCAGAAATCTTGCCGGAGATATGCAACAGCGGGCGGCGCTCACGCATATCAATCATCTTGGCGGCTTCCTGCTTTCGGCGCAGGCGGAAAACATAATCGTAAAGCTTCGGCTGTTGCTTGCGGATCAGCCGCGCCATATCTATCGTAGCGTGGACATCAGAGAGTGCATCGTGAGCGCCCTCGTGGGAAATTCCATTGGCTGCGGTCAGTTCTTCCAGGCGGAAAGACGGCGCACCGTCTTCGCGTGTCGGCCACTGGATACCCTCGGGGCGCAGGGCATAAGTGAGGCGCACCATGTCGATAATGTCCCAGCGGCTATTGCCAGAGCGCCACTCGCGCTCATAAGGATCGAGCAGATTGCGGTACAGGGTGTAGCGGGTTACTTCGTCATCAAAGCGCAAACTGTTGTAGCCCACTCCGCAGGTACCAGGCGCACCCAGTTCAGCGAGGATACGCTGGATAAATTCAATTTCCGGCACGCCGTTAGCCAGGGCCTTTTGCGGGCTGATGCCCGTCACCAGACTCGCCATGGGCTGCGGCAGGCAGTCCGCTGAAGGGCGGCAGTAAATCATCAATGGCTCGCCGACGATATTCAGCGCTTCGTCGGTCCTGATACCGGCAAACTGCGCCGGTTTGTCGGCACCCGGGTCTGTGCCCCAGGTTTCATAATCGTGCCAATAAAGTGTGGTAGAACTCACGGTACCTCCATAATTTGGCGGCATCATACCACTGAGCACCACACCATCTGGACACCTGTACCCAGATTTGAGTCGCTCTCCAGCCCTCGCTGGTTGCAAAGCCGCCACCGCCCATTAAAATTCGGCGTTTCCACGAATTTAAGACAGCTATAACCCTCTATGAATATTCGCCAACTCCTCTCCGACAAATTCCAGGCCGCCATGCTTGCCGCCGGTATCCCCGAAGAATGCGGCCCGATTGTGGCACCTGCGAAGAAAGCCGGATTTGGCGACTACCAGGCCAATGGCGCTATGGGCGCCGCCAAGCGACTGGGCACCAACCCGCGTGAGCTGGCCAGCAAGATCCTTGAGCAGCTGGACAAGGGCGATATGATCGAAAAGGTCGAGATCGCGGGTCCTGGCTTCTTAAACATCCATCTGAGTGAACAGTGGCTGAGCCAACAGCTGTTGGCTGCCCAAGGCGACAAGCGTCTCAATATTGCCTCTGTTGAAGAACCCAAAACCGTAGTTATCGACTATTCCCACCCCAATTTGGCCAAAGAAATGCACGTAGGCCATTTGCGCACCACCATTATCGGTGATGCATTGGCGCGCTTATTGGAATTCCAGGGTCACAAGGTGGTTCGCCAAAACCATATGGGCGACTGGGGCACCCAGTTCGGTATGTTACTGGCACATCTGTCCGACAAACTGGCAAATAGCGATGCGGAAGTAGCCCTGGCCGACCTGGAAGTCTTCTACCGCGAAGCCAAAGTACGCTTCGACGAGGAAGAGGGTTTTGCAGACCGCGCCCGTGAATACGTTGTAAAACTGCAGGGCGGCGACGAACAGTGCCTGAAACTGTGGAAACAGTTTATCGATATTTCTATCAGCCACTGTGAAGAAATCTACTCCAAGCTCAATGTCACCCTTAAGCAGGAAGACGTTTATGCGGAAAGCCAGTACAACGACGATCTGCCGGTGCTGGTTAAAGAACTGCTGGATAACGGCATCGCCGTAGAGGACCAGGGTGCTATCGTAGTCTTCCTGGAAGAGATGGCCGATAAAGAAGGCAATCCAAGCCCGATGATTATCCAGAAAAAGGGCGGTGGTTACCTATACGCTACCACCGACCTGGCTGCCATTCGCTACCGCGCCAACCAGCTCAATGCAGACCGTATTCTCTACGTAGTGGATGCCCGTCAATCCCTGCACTTACAGCAGGCCTTTGTTGCTTCACGCAAAGCGGGCTTTTTACCAGAATCCGTTTCTCTTGAGCACTGCGCTTTTGGCACCATGATGGGCGACGATGGCAAGCCGTTTAAAACCCGCACCGGCGGTACGGTAAAACTGGCCGCCCTGCTAGAGGAAGCCGTGGAGCGAGCAGAAAAACTGGTAGCCGAGAAGAACCCTGAGCTGGATGCACAAACCTGTGCGGAAATCGCGCGCAAGGTGGGCATCGGCGCGGTGAAATATGCGGACCTAAGCAAGACCCGCACTAACGATTACATTTTCAGCTGGGAATCCATGCTCAGCTTTGAAGGCAATACGGCGCCTTACCTACAGTATGCCTATACCCGCGTGCGCAGTATTTTCCGCAAGGCCGGTATTGAGGCGAGTGAACTCAAGGGCGATATTAATCTGGAAAGCCCCCAAGAGCGCGCACTGGCAGTAAAACTGAACCAATTTGGTGAAGTACTGGATCAGGTAGCCAAAGACACCTTCCCACACGTGCTCTGTACTTATTTGTACGAGCTGGCCAGCGCCTATATGAGCTTCTACGAAGCCTGTCCGGTATTGAAAGAAGGGGTAAGTGAAGAACAGAAGCACAGCCGTCTGCAGCTGTGTAACCTGGTGGCCAGCACTATCGCGACTGGCCTCGGCTTGCTCGGTATTGAAGTTATGGAGCAAATGTAAATTGTTCCTGCCCGGCCATACCTCCAGCAAATATGCAGGCTGGCTGGCCGGGCGGCTCTCTGGCGGGCAGGCTTCCCTAGCCTCCAGCCAAACTATCCTGCACCATTTATTACCCCACATAGGCCACCGTTTCCCCACTGGTCTAATTAAAGGAAAGTAACCCGTGAAAATCCTGATTACCGGCGCCTCCGGCCTGCTGGGCCGTAGTGTATTTAAACAACTTTCCAACAAACCTACTTTTTCCGTAATCGGCACCGCTTTTTCTCGCGCAGGCGAAAACTTAATTCGCCTGGACTTATCGGATAGCAGCGCAGTGAAAGCTTCCCTGAACGATATCAGGCCGGAAGTGGTGATCCATTGTGCCGCTGAGCGCTGGCCAGACCGCTGTGCTGACAATCCAGATACCGCCTGGCAACTCAATGTCAGCAGCACAGAGTTGTTGTCAAAGCACTGTAGCGAAATCAATGCACAGCTGGTGTATATCAGCACAGACTATGTCTTTGATGGTTCTGCGCCACCGTATGCCCCTGATGACACACCCAATCCCGTGAATTTCTACGGCCGCAGCAAGCTGGCGGGAGAGGAAGCAGTATTGAAAAACGGTAACCATTGGGTTTTAAGATTGCCCTGGCTGTTTGGACCCGTCTCCTACCTGGAGGAATCCGGTATTACCGCCCTATTAGAGACACTGCGAGAGCAAAAGCCGGTCACACTGGATCACTGGGCAATTCGTTTTCCCACCAGTGTGGAGGAAGTGGCAGAAATATTGGAGCAATGCCTGTTGAAAACCCAGCGTGGCATCCAATTTGAAGGTATCTATCAGTGGAGCGGCGACACCGCCTGCACTCGCTTTGAACTTGCGCATATTATTGCCAAAGTGTGCGAATTGAGTGCTGACCATATCAGCGCAGATAGCAAACCCGATTTTTCAGTACCGCGCCCCTACAATTGTCAGCTGGATAAATCGCGCTTAACAAACCTCGGCATCAAAGGGACTGAACCATTGCCTCAGCAACTGGCACGCAACCTGAAATCTTTTATCCAGAATTAAAAGCTAATGGAAAACGTATAAAAGAAATTAAATGGTATAGGGATATACCTGTGCCGGCCTATAAGCCGGCATTAACTTTTGTAATTGAGCACTATTTATAGCTAACAAGCGTTAATGGCAGTTATTACAGGAGTGGCCATGTATCGACACAAGGAAGGGTCGTGAAATCGCCAATTAAAGACTCTCGAACCATAGGGAAATATAGATGAAATTAAAACGTTGGCTATCTGCCGGAGCCCTGATTCTTGGTAGCTTTGCAACCCTGGCCTCCTGCCATGCGGATAATGGTCGCCATGGAAAGCGCCTGCACCAAGCAACCAAAAATGAAGATGCCCAACCGATTATCTGGATCGGCGACTTCAATAACTTTGACGATGCCGTAGCATTGATGCTGATTGCCAAAGACCCGCGCTACACCCTGGAGCTGGCAGTGGTTGAAGACTCCTTCAATACTGTAGCGCACGGAGCCAATACGGTTTACAACATCCTCGAGTGGTTGGGTAACAACGATACCAAAGTGATACGCGGTGCCTACTTTGCCACTGAGGAGGTCGCTTACGGGGCTAACGGTAAGGCTTCCAGCGCTCCGGTAAATGACGACAATGCTGTAACTGGCCGCGATGATTACCAGCTGCCCAACTCCTCCGATTTCAGCACCGGCACATGGAATCTGGAGCGCCGCAATGCCATGGGCATTAACCTCTATGGCCAGTATGTGCCCGGTCCCTGGCGTGACAACGGCTCCACCTTATACGGAACTGACCACCTAATCCCCCGCGCAAAACAGGAACACTACCGCTACCAAGGTAACAATGGTGTCTCCTTCAATTTTGAACTGGCCGAAGACATTATCCTGGAAACTCTGGATAAACTGGAGCAACACCCAGTGGTTTTCAATACCGGCAAACTCACCACACTGGCCCGGGTACTCGGCAAGGCCAACGAAGAGCAGCTGGCAAAAATTGATCGTGTGATTATGATGGGTGGAGGCTTTGAGAATTATGAGCCGTTTACCGGGAATCACCAAGCAGCCTGCTTTGGCGATAAATCTAGAAATCTGGGCGGCAATATTTTCTCCCATCCGAGTTTTGGCTGTGACAGCGACTTCAGCACCCACCAGGAATTCAATATTCTACTCGACCCGCTGAGTGCGCAGTGGGCCTTTAACGCCCTGAGTGAAAATGATATTGAAACCTATTTGGTACCCACCAACTCTACCGACATGGCCAAGGTACAGGGCAGCACCATCGAAGCCCTGGCTAAACGTCGCGCAACCCCTGAGGCCTGCTATACCTCCAAACTCCTTAGCTCTATCCGTGAATTTGAAGGTGGGGATTTCCAGGGTAATGGTGACTTCGCTATGGATGCAGTAATTCGCCTGTGGGATATAATCGCCGCACTGGTACTGTTGGAGCCTGAAACTCTAGAAATGGATCTGGTGGCCGGATTTATTGAAGTCGACCAGTTAAATACCGGTCTGGCTGACAGTATGACTCCTTACGACCCCATTTCCTTCGACCCCACCGTGGGTAAAACCACTTTTGCCGAAAACGGCGAGGGCCTAGAAGTGAATGTCGTAATGGGTATCAACCACGATGCCGCACGCACTACAATGATTGAGCGCCTGCGCGATCGTTTTAATTCTGCCCGTAAGGGATCTAGATGTAGACTGTAATTTACTAAATTGAAATTAGCCCCCCGTACTCTATTGACAGAGTGTTATGAGGGATATTGGGGGGCATTCGAAGATCCTTAATAAGGTAATTTTGAGAAATTAGTCAACCCTAAAGTACTAGTAATAATATTCTAAACCTACCTCTAAATAATCATCTTTTTGGAAACTACTCAATGGATCCTCTTTACCATAACTATTAAAAGTCCATCCATTCACCCTCCACAGCCAAGAATTTGTAATCCTGCTCGATGCTTCAAGCTTTATAGCTCTGGAATTAAAATAATCAAGATCCTGGGTTACCCCCAGCAATATCTCAGTCCCTGCGATATCATTAACTGTAAGTCTAGTTCCTATAAAAATATCTTGCTGCCATGCTGTCGTAGCACTCTGTCCACGGGAATCATACAAAACTTCCGTTAGAATACCTAAATCCATATTTGTATCAGTGATCCCTACAAGGCTGTATTCAAAACCTGCGGTTATTGCAAAGTACTCTTTTTCACCAGTATCACGCCATAGAGCTTCGGAAATCCAAGAAAAATCTCCTTTTAGCCACTGGGCATCAATTCCAACTTGTCTAATCTGCCGGTAAAAAGGTAACAATTGCTGCTGGTTATAGATAAAATCAGGATCTCTACCAGTGCCCTGGAAATAGCTTACCCCCAGATCAACCGAATTCATACTAGTAGAGTATCTAGCTGCAAAATCCAAATGCCTATTCCCTTTCGAGGACTTATACTGAGCAGACGAATTTTCAACGCCTAAACTAAGTCTCCCATCCTCACCTGGAAATGTACGTTCTCGAAAATAAGGGAGTAGAAAACCCTCAACACTTCCCCATTCCTTAATCCATGATACATGAAGCATTGGCTGACCGAGTTTATCCTCATTATCTAATGATTCGATACTGTCAGTTTGATTAATTATATCCACTAGATGCTGAGACTCAGTTACACCCCAAAATACCTTACCTATTCCAAGATCAACCTCAAGATCTAGCTCTTTAAAGTGATATCGCACCATAAATTCACGGATATCCCAGTGAGACCGTTCATCATCTAAAGCATCTAACCGTAAAAAAGGTACTACAGTGATGCTAGCACTGTCTTTCAAAAAAGATTGATAGAGTTCTGGTTCAACAAAAACAGAAGGCTGAAAGGTCTTCTGACCGACCTCGCCTCTAGCAAGGAATTGGCGATACTCAACTGCAGCAATCCCTCGTAATTCGACACAACTAGCACTAGAGGCGGAAGCAAGTAAAAATATAAAAAAAAGACAATTAAAGATGTGTAGCTTCATTGTAAAAAAATCAACGTATTCTTTTAAGCGTCGCTACATTAAAATCATCTTCACCCAACCCTACTTTAAATTTAAGATCATGAATGGTGAGCACAGTACTTTTGCCCGTCTGATGGTTTATCATTGTCAAAACATGTGCCCGCCAATATTGCTCCAAATATTGGCGATAGTCCTCCAAATGTAATGTTTTTAATAACTCTCCCTTTCGATCGTAAAATTCCGTTCTAATTGGTTGATAGTGATCTTTATCAATCCAGACTACCTGCCTTGTATAGCCAGAATACTCATCAGTAGGTATTTGTTCCACAACAAGGGTTTCCCTCCCCTTTATTAGCTCCTCTCTTAGATAGCTGAACTTATATTTCTGCAATTCAAAGGAAGTCATGTCTTCATAGGCAAATTCACTACTCATAAAAGGCCCTGATTTATTTCGTGAGGCTATTCGCTTAACTCTCTTTAACCGAGGTAGATAAAGCCACTGATCATCTGGACTATTAATGTGAGAATAGGATAAAAAAGCAGTTCCTTTTACATCACGAGGCTCATCAAATACAGTTAATCCTCTATCTCCATCACCTTCAATTTCCAGAGTTCTAACCCTAAGTTCTCTTGAGCTAGTTTCACCCAATGCATTTTTCAACAACATACTGACAGTTGCAATTGAGTCTCTCCAGCCTTCATCTCTTACCTTTCTCTCTTTGGCAATTTCCAGCCCCATTTCGGTATTCGCCATCGCGAGGGAAGCCAAAAGAAGTAACAGGCAAGTTAAAATTCCATTCTTTATCATGATTTTTCCTATTGATATTTTTAATTGGCAGCAGACAAAAACTCATTGTTGGCCTTGGCTTGCACAATATCCGTTCTTCTATCAAAAATTAAAAGTACAGCTGGCAGAAGTAAGAAATCGACAACTAGGGCAATTGTAATCACTAAAGCACTTAAAAGCCCTAAATCTGAATTCAACCGAAAACTAGATAATGCAAGAACAAGAAATCCAGCAACCAGCACGAGAGAAGTTACCCAGAGAGCACGCCCCACGGTATTAAAAGAGTAGGATATTGCTTCTTCCACGGAGTTTCCCTGCCGACGAGAATATTGATATTTGCTCAAAAAATGAACAGCATCATCCACCACAATACCCAATGTAAGTGACACGACAACAGACAAACCTAGATTCACCTCTCCTGAAATAAACGCCCATAAACCAAACCCCAATAAAACTGGAACCAATGTAGGTAACAAGCTAATTATTCCAATCCTCAAAGACTTTAATGCAATAACTAAGAGTGTAGAAATTAACACTAAAATAATTGGTAATGATTTAAGCATGCTATGCATGTTTGTCTCTCCAATATGTGCGAACATAAGAGAGGGACTGGATGCAACTATTTCATATTGTGGAGCATTGCTACTGAACCAGTCATATATTTTGTTTTCAAAATCAACAAGCTCACCGCTACCTAAATTTTTAGTTGTCAATTGCAGTTTAACCGCTGATTTATCAATATCGACTTCATTATTAATATCTAATCCATAGGGCAAGGAAAGTTCATACAATAGAAGATATTGTGCAGCCAACTCTCTATCATTGGGTAACTTGTAGTATTCTTCCTTGTCACCATGTAGGTTTTTATTTAACCTTTTATAGGTATCCACTAGACTAGCAACATGATCTATTTGTGGCTGCATACGAAGCCAATTTGTAAAATCATCTAGCATAGAAATAAAATCAGGATCAACTACACCCTGTGATTTACCAGACTTGACAGCAATACTAATATTAGTCATGCCGCTAATATGGTTCTCCATATAATCGGCAGCAATTCTAAATTTATGACTGGAATCAAAGTACTCTATCGGCTCATCATTTATTCGATTCTGCATCACCATATAGCCAGCAATCAAAACCACAATAGTGGAGACACAAAAGATACTTCGATGGTAACGAATTATCAGATTTGGTAGCAATTGAAATAATTTGGAATAAACACCTCCTCTTTCCTTATATACTTTTACTGGCATCAATAATAACAGCACTGGCAAAAGGAAAATCGAAAAAACAAAAGCCAGCATAACTCCCAAAGCAGATAAACTACCCATATGCCGTAAGACAGGCGAATCAGAAACATTCATTATTAGGAATCCGATAGCCGTCGTCACAGAAGTAATTAAAATAGCCATAAAGTTCAGTTTAAAACTATGAACAACAGCTTCTCGATTCTCCAATCCCTGCCTTTTGCCTTCATTGACAGAGGTAATCAGGTGTACACAATCTGCCACTGCCAAAGTCATTATCATTGTGGGAACATTAACTGTGGCAATGCTCAAATACATTCCTGCCCAACCATAAATCCCCATAGTTGCCACTACACTTGTAACAACAATAACCAAGGTTAAAATTACATAGGTGATCGACCTTAGCGTCATAATTAATAATAAACTAATTACCGCAAACATTACTGGCACTAAAGTGAGAATGTCTTTTTGAGCAGCCTTGGTAAAGGAAGAGTTCATAGCAACGATGCCAGCCTGATGAAATGAAACATCAGGGTATGACTCTTGATAGGAAGCAAGCATCCTATCTGAATGGTCCGTGATTTCAGCTACTCGAGCGGTCTTATCGCCTGACGGCAATTGAAAAGTGATATTAATAACTGCGGAATCACCTGTTTTTGAGACCAAGGCCCCCTTAAGCCTTGGGGCATTCTCAGCAACAAACTTAACTTTATTAATATATTCTGTATTTAACGGATAATTCTTGAATACGAGATTTTCAACTAAAAGATCATCTTCTTGAGCCTCAGTATGCTGATAGTTGGCAATGGAATCCACTCTACTGGAATAAGGAATATTCCAAGCATCTTCTGTGAGGAGCATTATCAATTCGAGATATCTTTCAGTATAAATATCGCCAGTTTCTGGCGCTATAATTATCGCCAAACTGTCAGTCTTGTTAAAGGTACCTTCAATCTCATTGAACGCCTGAAGCTCTTTATTCGAATCATCAAAAAAAATTGCATAATCACCACGAAAAAAAAGGTTTTTAGCACCAACTGTACAGGCAACAAAAAAAAGCAAAAAAACAGACAATACAAATTTTGGACGCGATAGAATCCCTCTAAATAGTTGCTCCATTATATATGGTCTCCCAAGAGAATATTTTTCTAACAAAAATTAGTAACCATTACTAAGCAATTCCACTCACCAGCTCGATATCACCAAACGGAGTCTTCAAGACTTGAGTAAAGATATCTTTAAAGCAAGCTTCAGCAAGAGCTTTTTCTACTGAACCAGAAGATAAAGAGAGTGGACCCAACTTTAGTTCTGCGTGAATACGACCAACAATGTGAAACTCAGGAGATGTTCTTTCGCTGTTCAGCTTTTCATGAAAGCTAAGGAACATTCCACCAGGATTAAGAGATTGACGTATTTTCTCTAAGGTATGAGTAAGATCATTGGCGTAATATAAGACCATCGAAGCAAAAACTAAATCATATCCGCTCCCTAGAGAAGCTGTGTTCATATCACCTTCTAAAACATTTATCTGTGCTTTTTGAAAAACTTGATTTTTAATTAGAGAGGCAATACCAGGCAAATCAAAAATTGTTACTTTAAGATCTGGCTTAACCGAAAGTAGATCTATAGCCAACTGCTCTGAACCTGCTCCGAGATCCAATATATGATTAACATCAGACCAGTTAGGCTGTGACATTAGAACATCTAAAACTATTGGATTTCTAACTGATAAATGAAATAATCTAAGGCCTTCTATCATATCGTTCCAAAATTCTGGATCTTTCATAGTAGGGCCATTTTTCTTCTGATGCTTACTGCTCAGGAGGTCAATAATCTCAGATTCACTTACATGCTTTATCTGACTGAGATGCTGCAATAACCCACACAAAGAAGAATCGGAACCAGAAGTCAATAAAGAACGATAGGAGCTACTTATTTGATACTTTCCTTTAAACTTATCAATCAATCCTATTGAAACCATTGAGTTAAGGAAAAGTTCAGCCCGGCTCTCTAGAAAATCAAAGTGAAGAGCAACGTCCTTAGCTGTACGTGCATCCTGCAGATAATCAAATATTTTAAGCTTTATCCCTGCTGATAGAATCTCCCACCGTAAAGGAGCCACTAGAGTATCAAATAAAAAAAATTGAGCATCATCCCCAAAGGAGGATTTATTAAACAACATTGATAATTCCAATATTTTCTGACAATAGATATCTAATCACAAACTTTATAATCAAAGATTACCCAATAAGACATATGGCCTGAAAACCCAGCGGTTAACAATTGAGATTTCTAAACATAGTCAGATTAAATTATTTATAAAATTTAAAAGCTAACAACTAAAGCTTTAAGCCATTTATTGACAAATTGGTAACAAGGTTAAGTAGAAAACGCAATAAATAGCTATAGATACCAAACAGATCTAAATCTCATTCCAGAGTTCCTATTTGCTTCAAATTAACCTGTAAACAAAATTAGCTTCAGGATTCACATCGTTCCTTAAACTTGCTTTATGAGAACACAATAGGCTGCTCTGCAATCGTTTCCTATCATTACAGGAGCGAAGGAATATCAATTGCTGAACGCCGTTAACCCTTTCGACTGTTCGTGATATGACAAAATCTTGAGCCTAATTTTATATCGAACCTCAATAAAAAACGGTTTGATAATCAAATTCGATAGATAAAAGATATAACAAGGACTACGTAATGACACTGCCCCCGCTTGTCAGCCCCGTTCACGAACTCAGTAAACAAGAAATGGAGAGGTATAGCCGTCACCTACTGTTGCCAGATATTGGAATTGATGGGCAGAAACGGTTAAAAAACAGTAAAGTTTTGATTATTGGTGCAGGCGGACTCGGATCACCGGCATTACTGTATCTGGCTGCAGCGGGAGTAGGAACACTCGGTATCGTAGATTTTGATACAGTAGATGCCTCTAATCTTCAGCGTCAAGTTATCCACGGCCAATCCAATATAGGTGAAAATAAACTCGATAGCGCAAAAGCAACAGTTCAAGAGGTCAACCCTTTCGTTCATGTTGAACTGTATGAAACACGTCTAGATAGGACAAATGCTCTAGAAATAATTTCAGATTATGATCTTATTCTAGATGGAACAGATAATTTTGCTACTCGTTACCTAGTCAATGATGCTTGCGTAATGGCCAAAAAACCTTATGTATGGGGTTCAATATTCAGATTTGAAGGCCAAGCCTCTGTTTTTTGGGAAAATGCTCCTGGCGATATAGGAATCAACTACCGTGATCTATATCCAGAGCCGCCCCCCCCTGAGCATGCACCTTCCTGTTCGGAGGGAGGGGTGTTAGGAGTCCTATGCGCAGCAATAGGCTCAATTATGGCGACTGAAGCCATAAAACTACTCACCGGTATTGGGAGTCCTCTTATTGGGAAATTGATGGTCTATGATGCACTGGATATGACCTTCTGTAAATTACCCATTTATCGTAATCCCGATAGACAACCAATTACAGAACTCTGTGACTATGAATTTTTTTGCGGACTAACTAAGCCTTCGCAAGCACAAGAAGAAATTCCCACTTTAACACCCACTGAATTGCATAAAATTCGGCAGACAGGAAAATCGCATCTGCTGATTGATGTAAGGGAGTCCGGAGAGCGTGACATCTGCTGTATTGAAGGTGCTATTCATATTCCTAAAGCTGACATTCTAGCCGGGCGTGGATTAGAGTCGGTAGATAAAAACACCTTCATAGTTTTACACTGCAAAGTTGGTGGAAGATCCAGACAAGCTCTGGCCGCTTTAGAAAATCAGGGGTTCACTAATCTTTACAATCTCCATGGAGGCATTCTTGCCTGGATTAAAGATATTGAACCTGAACTTCCAGCTTATTAACACTAAAGCACAGACTGGAAATTTACTATGCTGAAGATTTTAGATGTACATATAGAATCTATTATGAATCAAGCACTTGCTGAGCACCCTATAGAGGCTTGCGGCATTATTCTTGGTAAAAAAGATAATCAAGTACCCCATAGAATAGTGCCGATGCAAAATGCAGCACGCTCTGAAAATTTTTTTGCTTTTGACCCTAAAGAACAGTTTAAGGTCTGGCAAGAAATGGAAGAAAAAAATGAAGTGCCAATGGTGTTCTATCACTCACATACAAACTCCCGCGCCTTTCCAAGTAAAGAAGATATTCAACATGCTTGGTATCCTGATGCCAGTTATGTTTTGGTTTCAACAACTGGGGGTAAACCTGGTGAAGTGCGTAGCTATCGCATAGTAGACAAAAAGGCCATCGAAGAAACAATTAACGTAGTATCGCAATAAAACAAATAGGCAGATAAAAGCATGTCAGTGAAAGTAAAGATTCCTACTATTTTACGAACTCTAACTAACAATCAAAAAGAAGTAACGTCTGAAGGACAAACAGTCAAAGAGTTAATAGAATCTCTAGAATCGCAATATCCAGGGATCAGAGAGCGCTTATTAAAAGAAGGGGAAGTTCACAAATTTATGAACATTTATGTAAATGAAGATGATATCCGCTTCAAAAACCAATTAGCTACAGACATAAAATCAAGCGATGTCATTACTATACTTCCAGCTGTCGCAGGTGGCTAATTAAAAACAAATAAAAAAACTGTAAAAAACCTTAACATCTGAAAAAGGTGGTCGGCATTATCGACTCACCTTTTTACATTATATAGTGATACCTAATCTAACCGGTAGAGAAATAACCAGAGTTACCTTGTTGCTCTTAAATAACGACCTCAATTAATTTAATTGATTGATTGATTGTGTTACTGGCAACAGATTTTGGTGGTATATAAATTATGGAAATGGATAAATTTCTTAGCGATTGTACAATTATTGGTAACTTTAAAGAAGTTCCGGTTCACCTACAGTCAACAATAAATACTTTTCAGTATCAGTGCCATGCGTTAGGAATTCAAGTAGAAAATGATTTAAGTTTAAATAGTGATGTAAATTTTCCATTCAAATTTATATCTTCAGATAGACGAACTCAGGAAAACCTTTTCTCTTTTTGGTCAGATGATCCCCTACGGCAAGGCTCAGAGTCTGTGATTCAAGCCGCAACTGGCTTGATGTCGGTTCATGGACGTTCCATTGGTGGAATAGATGCCTTGAATGCTCCCTATCTATCTAGCGCATCAGCTGTTTTAACTCTTTTAGGCTGTATAGCCACCGCTATAGGCCATAGACGCGGATTAAATTCGAGAGGATTTCAAACCTCCATGGTATCTGCAGGGTTATTGTGTGTTGGGCAATACCTTGCTGGTGCAACTGTAAATGAATATGCGGAGAATATTCCTCCCGGAGTACACGATCATTCTCAACGACCACCTTTCTGTTCAGCAGATGGTGTGCTTTTTGAATTAGAAACTCTTTCTCCAGAACCTTGGCGTCGATTCTGGAGTGCTCTTGGGATCAGCCAGGAGGATATGAGCAAAGGTTGGCAGTCATTTCTGCAGCGGTATGCGAAAGCAACATCATATCTGCCAAGAACCCTCATATCAAAAATTTCTTCTTATAAATTTAAAGATATTGAATTGTTAGCAAGTGAATCGGGGGTCGCAGTATGTCGTCAGAGAACACTTTTAGAAAGGTCCACTGATAGAGATATATCTATTTTATTGGAACGAGGCCCATGGCAACTTAGACCTGAAGTTATTAATAATGATATATACAAAGATTCTTCAAAAAATATTTTAAATCAAGATACTTCAAATAACTTTATTACTGACCAAAGTAAACCTTTGAGTGGACTTACTGTTATCGAATCCTGCCGACGGATTCAAGGGCCTATAGCTGGCCATTTACTAGCCTTATTGGGAGCTAGGGTAGTACGAATTGAGCCACCTGGTGGTGACCCATTACGAGGAATGCCTCCTCTTGCTGGAGATTGTTCAGCGCGATTTGACGCACTAAACCATCTTAAAGAGGTTCGGGAAATCGATATTAAAACACCTGCGGGTCGCGCTGAAGTTCTTTCATTAGTATCTACTGCGGATGTCTTTATTCATAACTGGGCTCCAGGAAAAGCCAAGCAACTACAACTCGACCACGAACATTTGAAAAAGGTAAATCCTGATATTGTTTATAACTATGCCGGTGGATGGGGAATTCTAGATAACGATGTGCACTATCCTGGTACTGATTTCACCGTACAGGCTTATTCTGGACTAGCTAGTGAGCTTTCACATAATAATAAGAATAATGGAGGTACTCTATATACAGCCCTCGATGTTCTTGGTGGGATAATTTCAGCTCAAGGAACCACCTTAGGTCTATTCCGTAAATTTTTTAATAACCAGGGATGTCGTGTAGATACCTCATTACTAGGAAGCGCGACACTTTTAACCCAACCAATTATTAAATCTATTAGGGAAAAAAATAAAAAGCCTGAATTTCAGAAAGGAAGGCTATTCAAGACCTTAGATGGATATATCATCCTAGAGTTCTCCTCATCTAATGAACTAATTCCTTTGCTAGATGAAATAAATTTGACGGTCAGAGATTTAGAGCAATCGAACATAGATGAAAAATTAGAGAAAATTCTTGAAGACAAAAATGCTCAAGAGTGGTTATTTATTTTCGAGAAACATAACATCCCATGTAGTCAAGTAATAGAGTCACTCGAAGAGCTACCCAAGCAGCCTCGCTTTAAAGAAAACTTTCAAACCTCAAATTATTCTCGTGTAACCACGCCATGGAGATTCAAATGAACAATACAGGTGTGATTGATATAGTGCCCATTTCGGTGCGACAGGATTGGACTTCTAAAGGATATTATCCCGAGCAAACTGTTTATGAAAAATTTTGCGAAAACGCTATAAAACAACCAAATAAACCCGCAGTACTTGAGAAAGATACAATAACAACTTACAGCCAATTATCTGAATCCGCAGCCCGGCTTGCTAATAGTTTTTTAAAATTGGGGATTGTCAGTGGGGACGTTGTTGTTTATCAGCTGGTCAACTCCTGGCGATCATGTGCTATTGATCTTGCATGTGCTGCAATCGGTGCTGTTGTCTGTCCGATTCCACTTGGGCGAGGCAGCCTTGATATTAAATCTGTTATCAAGCGTACTAATGCCAGAGTATTGATTACTGAAAGATCTTATGCAGATATTGATTACTGTGAAATAATTCAATCGATTCGTCCAAATGCATTATCATTGAGAACATTTATCGTCCAAGGTGATAAACCAGCATCCAGTGAAACTAACTGGAATGATCTTGATGAATTATTTAAAAATGATCCGCTTAAAACACCGATCAAAGTATGCCCTAATAGCCCTGTAAGGTTTCTCATTTCTTCAGGTACTGAATCAGAACCCAAATTAGTTGCTTATTCACACAATGCTATATTGGGTGGAAGAGGACGATTTTTAGAAAGAATTACTAAGCCCAATAGAGACTTTCGTGCATTATACCTTATGCCTTTGGGTACTGCATTTGGCTCTAGTGCGACATTTGGCGTGCTTTCCTGGATGGGAGGTTCATTAGTACTTCTTCCAAAGTTTGATATAACTACTGCTATAGAGGCTATACAGCAACATAAACCAAGTCATATTTTTGGTGTTCCCACCATGTTTCAGCGTATGGCGGCGGCTGCAGAACTACAAAAAACTGACTTATCATGTCTTACGGCCATTGTCAGTGGTGGCGCCATTATTGATCAAGCGACAATTTATCGCTGTGTTAGTGCTTTTGACTGTAGAATTATTAGCCTTTATGGATCAGCCGATGGTATTAATTGCCATAATACATTGGAAGATTCTTTAGATTCTATTTGTAGATCCGTTGGACGTCCAAATCCTAGTATTTGTGAAATTCGAATTGTAGATGATCAAAAGCAACCTTTGGCTCAAGGGGAGATAGGAGAAATAGCTGGGCGAGGGCCGATGACGCCGATGCAATATGTAAATGCCCCAGATCTAGACCAACGTTACAGGGATCATGAAGGCTGGGTTTATACTGGTGATCTTGGTTGTATTGATGATAATGGATATCTTATTCTTCTCGGGAGAAAAAAAGATATCATTATTCGGGGCGGAATGAATATTAGCCCTGTTCAAATTGAAAAAATTGCAACCTCTCATCCTGAGATTATAAGTGCAGCTTGTATTCCTGTACCAGACGAAGATCTTGGCCAAAGAGTTTGTATCTGTATCACTCTGCGCGAAGGTTCAGATCTTCTCTCACTTAATGAAATTAATGATTACCTTAGGGATCAAGGCCTGGAAGTAAATAAACTACCAGAGTATCTGCAATTTTACCGGCAACTACCGATGACCCCTGCCGGAAAAATTAATAAAAAAATGCTTGTGGAAAATATCTCTTCATTGGGAAAGAGCAGAGAACAATCAAGGAATAGTGAATACGATACTGTAACATAATTTTGCTACCATTTTGGATACCCCATTTCCCTAAAAAGGATTAAATCGATCATGAGTGCCCCTCCAACTCATATAGATCCGTTCGATAAAATAAAAATTGGACTGGTTCTTTTACTTGCAATGGCATTACCAATGTTCATTCTTTATGCAACTGGTGTGCTGAGCCCATATTTAATTAAAGCACTACAAGTACAAGAGAGTGACCTGAGCTATATTGTGATGGTTTCTTTTGGATTAGCATCAATTTTATCCCTATTTGCGGGAAATGCTGTCGACTATTTTGGTCTTAGGGCATCATATGTTCTTCACTTCATAACAATTGCAATATCTTTTTTTATAATTAGTATCTCGGATAGCTTATGGACAATCATTGGCGCAATTTCTATAGTTGGTCTTTCTCAAGCCTTAGCCAATCCCTTAACTAATAAGTTAATTGCACTAAGAATCCCAGACTCTAGTAAGGCCATGATGGTCGGTATGAAGCAATCTGGAGTGCAGTTATCAGCATTACTTGCCGGTTTCACTCTGCCTTTTATAGCAAATAATTGGGGTTGGAGAGTATCCTTCTTGGCTGTAGTACCTATAGCAATAGTAATGGCAATACTTAGTTGGAAAGTATCACCAAATAAGCCTCTAGTAAGGAAATCCTCTCAACAATACATTCCAAATAGAAAGCTTGCGCTATTAATGTTAACCCAAGGAGGAATTGGAGCAGTTCTTTCTGCATACATCACTTATATACCAAGCTTTGCAATCAGTTTATCCCTAAGCCCAGAGCAAGCAGGGCTTCTCATTACATTGTTTGGTATTACAGGAATGTCCTCTCGAATTATAATGACACCTATAGCCTCATCATTTGATAATCAAGCAATGTTTATCGTAGGGATGATTGGATTCGCTATTCTAGCCATATTTATCACAATGAAATCAAATATTGAGGCCTCTTGGCCAATTTATATTGGAGTCATTGGAATTGGATTAAGTATTGTGGCAACTAATGCAATAGCTATGGGAATGGTTGTAAAGGATTCAAGATTTGGCCCTATTGCCTATGCATCTGGAATGATATCTGCTGCTTTTTTTGCTGGTATAGCCGTCGGATCATCTATTTTTGGAATGATCATTTCATTCTTTGAATCTTTTTCAAGTGGATGGATATTTACTATTTTAATCCTGTTGATAAGTGGGAGTTCTTGCCTGATTCTTGCAAACCAACATTCTCTCACTCAACAAGAAGCTGTTTAAAATGAATAATTCTTTGTTGGTAGAGAATAAAGAGTCATCTTTTTCAGACTCTTCTACAAGTGTAAATTACACAGCCATATATGCCATAACCAATACTTTAGAAAGAATTTCTTATTCTTGTGATGATAATTTCCCAATATTTACATCCCCCCAGGATAATCAGTGGAAATTTTCTTCAGGAGGTTCTTGGATGGGCGGATTTTGGTGTGGCAGCTGGTGGTTAAAGGCAAAAGTCAGTGGAAAGGATATTGATAGAAATTACGCGTCTTCTATTTTAGAACGTCTCACACCAAAACTATATTCAGACACAATATTCCGCAGCATGATTTATTGGTATGCATTAGCGCCTGGCATTCGTTTATTTAACGATACTAAGTCTATTTTATTTGCGGAAAAAGCAGCAAAAACCATCTTTCAAAGTTTCAATTCGAAGTGGGATTGCTATCCTATGGGAACCGCTTTGGGGGCAGGAGAAAAAGGAAAAAACACACTAAATATTGATGGCCTTGCTGCTCTTATCCAACTGTTACAGTATGGTGACTCTGAAACCCGTTCTACTGCAAAATCACACACCGATTCAATTATTAAGTTTATGCTCGACCCAAGTGGTAATTTTTCTGCAAATGCTACACTTGGAAGCAATAAAATAAAAATAAGCAATTCTTCCAAGGGTTGGGCTCGAGGCCATAGTTGGGGACTTTTGGGCTTAGCTACTGCTTCCCGTCTTTGGGGCGGAGATTATCATACATTGGCTGAATCATTGTGCGTTGAATGGCTTAATGAATATTCTGATAAATTCCCTAAGAACCTTAAAAATGGAAATCGAAATCACCTGGATCCCTCTGCATCACTGATCGCGGCATTATCCATGTATAAACTTTCCACATGTCCAAACAATATGATTGATTGGCGAGCAGAAGCCAACTCTATTATTAAAAATATAATTGAGTCTGACTACTTCAATATAAACGACCAGTCCCATGAGGCATATTTTAACGGTTGTTTTTTTCGCATTAACTCTAGCGAAGAAAGTTTAGGTGAAACAATATGGGGATATTTTTTTCTTCTGCAGGCTCTGCTTATATCAGAAAAAATTATTGACCCAAACGATATTTAACAAAATGAATTAGAGGCTCAACTTTAGAGATGAATCACAACATAGGGATATGCATTATTTCTGAGAACCCTGCTCTTATTGAAGAGCTGGATTATATTTTTTCTCTTATCCATGTCATTCAAAATCCTGAGGATGATTGCTCATTTACGATAGAGCCATTTTCTCTACCGCCGAAAAATAATAGGGACATATTGAATGCCACTATAAAACAAGCTCAACACTATCTAACGAATGCTGGCAAACGTCATGAATTCTCATTTACTCCATATATATTTAGAGATTTAAATGAAGCAATTAAGGTGTTGCCTGGGGAAAATACTGTTTTTGACATATTTATTGTTGACACTGAATATTTACCTGAATACTCCAAAGAGGCCAACATTAGCTTACCCGAAAGCCCTTTTGATTTATTAATATCATCTTGTAAAGTACGTACACTTACTCCATTTTCTAAAGTTATGTACGTGCCAGAAGAGAGTCTAAATAGTATTTTATCATATGTTGATGGCAGTACTCAGATTCAAGTTCTACAAGACGATCCGGATTTAGTTAGGGCGAAATTGCTAAAACTATTGATTGATCACATGGAGCACGGTTATCTCAATAAGTTATTATCAAGAACTGCAGCAACCACTAAATCACCAATTGGACTCGCCCAGGCAATCTTTAGTCACATGCAAGAATTCTGGCCGAAGCAATGGGATTTCCACTATTATACGGGCTCTATGGTAGCCAACTTAATTCGCTCAATACAGGCATTATGTACGGATGTCCAGGATGATTCATCGCCCAGATGTTTAACTGGTAATAATGAGCATTGTTTAGCTGCTGGCGCATTAGCAGGATGGCAACTATTCGAGCGTTCATACGTTATTACAGTCACTTCTGGTATGATTGATGAATTTCGTGGTACTTTATCCAACCTTCAAAGAGCAAAAGCCCCAGGTTTAATTATATGTGCTGATAGTCCAGCTGATTCTTGGTTTGCTTTTCAGGGAACAATTGACGTTGATACTGATGGGCGTGAAGTCATAGCTGCCAGAAGGATACCCCACGTATACCTACATGATCGGGAAACCTTATCAGAACAGCTGAATAAGGCTTTTCAAGTCATGCATGAAAATCCTGGTCCCGTTTTTATTTTTGCCACTCCAAATATACTCGAGTCTAGGGAGAATACATTTAGCCCATCTGAATTCATATCAAAAGTATCCGAACCTAATGATATACATCAGAATGATCTCGATACTGTTATGAACTTAATTAACAATTCTGATATCAGATTACTCTGGAACTGTGGTCCGCTTTCTAAGTATGAGCTTGAGTTGGTAACCCAGATTGCGCAAGATGCAGGTATAGCTCTTACCGATTCATTAACTCATCCAGGTACGGTTCAAGCTTATAGAAATGGAAAACTAAATAAAAACTATCTTGGAACCTTCGGCGTCTATGCTTTCAGTCGACGGGTTTATCACTACCTACATGACAATGGAAAACTACGAGGGCCGGATACTCTTAGTCAATTTTTTTTAAAACATAAAATTGATCAGGCTGCGACCCCATTTTCAGAAGGTAAACTGAAGCGTAATATCCATATCGTCCAAGTTAATAAAAATAAACGTCATCTCTCTCCTTACAGCAATATTGCCCTTAATATGCCTCTTGTAAAACTCTTGGAGTATATAAAGGCGCACTTAGACGTACAGGATCACATCAAAGCAAATCGCTTAGCATACTTGACAGAGGCTACAAATCTTGACGAATGTGTACCCGGGGATTATATGGCCAGCCTTCCAATGTCAGCCAATTATTTCATGTTGAAATTAGGTCAACAGGTTAGGAGATTAATTGAGAACAATGCATTTGAATTCATTGGTGTTTATGATGTAGGGCGCTGTGGGTTATCTGCAATACGTAATATACCAAGGACCTGTCGTAGTTTTTCTGGCTGGTACGGAAGAGCACTAATGGGAGATGCGCTTTCTGCCCTACCCTACATTGCTAGAACTTCTGATAAAAATGTATTGGCATTTATTGGCGATGGTGCACGAGCACTGGTCCCCAATATTGAGAGTCAACTTGTCCATGCTTTATCTCAAAACCCAAATGGGACAAAAATTAATATTACACTTTTGTATCTATGCAATGGTGTTTTATCAATGATTCAAACATATTTGGACAAAAGAACACCATCCGGCTGTGGTCGACAGGTAGTGGTGCCTTTACCACTTCAGGAGAACCATACCGATCATAAGAGAGAGCCTGTTACTTCCCGCAATATCATTGTTAATCGAACAAGGGTTAGTAGCTATCAGGAGCAGCAAATAGGAGATCTTTTGAATCAAAAGGGAAGAATAAATATTGCTGAGGTGCTTCTATCCCACAATTCTGATGGAGATGGTCTAAGCCTAATCTCTGAAGCCTCCTGGAATCGAATTACAGCTTGAATTTGGACTTAAAAGAATGAAATTTGGATTTATCGCTCACCCAACATCAGTTGCCCTGAAGCGTCATGTTAAACTTATTGATTTGGTCAACCGAAATATTGATGAGCAAAGTAATGGTTATCATGAGGACTACTGGAAAAAGCAAAACCTTGTGCCATTTACTACTTTTGATTCCGTTATCAGTAAGGCAGGGTCACAATGTAGTGGAATTATCCACTATATGCCTCTAACCGCAGAGGAAATGCTTTCGGAACATCGAAATGTAACAAAACGTGTTATTGAGGGAATCAATGACTTACAAAGCCGAGGAGCAGAACTAGTTGGGTTAGGTGGATTCACTGGCATCGTTGGAAATCGGGGCCTGCAGACAACAGAGAAATGCTCAATTCCAATCACCACAGGTAACTCTCTAACAGCTTATGCTGCTCAAAGAAACATTCTACAAGCTATGGAGCGGCTCGAACTATCACCTCAAGGTATAGAAGTTGCCATTATAGGCTATCCAGGCTCTATTTCTCTCACTATTGCTCAACTACTTATCGACAAAGGTTGTCACCTAACATTAGTGCATCGAGGTAAGAGCGATCCTGATAAATATCTGAACTACCTGCCTAGCCAGATGCATTCATCTGTAACGCTCACTAATAATATTGAAGATTGTTACGGTAGAATTAAATTCTATATTGCCGCAACTTCTACAGGCAGTGTAATAGATCCAGCCAGACTTCTTTCTGGCTCAATAGTGGTTGACGCAGCCTTACCTAAGGATGTAATGCCCACACTACAGCCGAGAGAAGATATTCTGATTATAGATGGTGGCCTGATTTCTGCAGGTCCTGAAGTCAGCTTCGGGGAAGCCACTAAAAATTTTGCTCCAAAGAAGTTCATGAATGGTTGCTTAGCAGAAACTATAGTTTTAACTTTAGAGCAATGCAGAGAAGACTATTCATTAGGTAGAATACTGCCGCCAGAGCGTGTATTAAACATTGGCCAACTAGCGGAAAAACATGGTTTTACCACTGTACCAATGGCCACCGACGGAGAGTGGATTACCGATTCCCATTTTTATGGGCTTCTTCGCCATCATCGTGATATTCAGGTCTCTCTTGATACTTCAAAACACCTACAGCGCACTCAAACCATTAGTAGATTTCGACATCACATTAATCCTGTGATGGCAGATTTTTACCAATTTAATCATATTGAACGTGTTTTTCATCACGGAAGTGGATGTCAACTCACTGATATGGATGGAACAATTTACTTAGATTTTGTTGCCGGTTATGGGTGCCTTAATACTGGCCATAATCACCCTAAAGTAACAAAAGCTATCACAGATTATTTATCATCGGAGAATCCTACTTTTGTTCAGTATGTCTCCATGCCATATCATGCTTCTCTACTTGCAGAGAGGCTGGCTGAGCTTGCTCCTGGAGATTTATCAAGAGTCTTCCTCAGTAACTCAGGTACAGAGGCTGTGGAAGCTGCTATTAAAATGGCTCTTGCCGCAACTTCAACGGGTCGTTTGATATATTGTGATAATGGCTATCACGGAAAAACCCTTGGGGCATTATCTATCACTGGCCGCACCAAACATAGATCAGAATTCGAACCTCTATTACCTGAATGCCATGAAATACCTTTCGGTTGCTTGACCGCATTAGAGGAGGAATTACAGAAAGGTGACGTGAGGGCATTTATCCTTGAGCCTATACAGGGTGAAGGCGGTGTTCTATTACCACCTAAAGGATATTTAAAAGAAGTCAGGCGCTTATGTACTAAATATAATGTCATAATGATTCTCGATGAAGTGCAAACGGGACTAGGTCGAACCGGTAAACTCTTTTGTTGTGAGTGGGAAAATGTGGTACCTGACATTTTAATATTATCCAAGTCACTTTCCGGTGGCACTATTCCAATTGGTGCTACGATATCAAATCCTCGTTTATGGGATAGCGCTTACGGTAGTATGGATCGCTGTATTTTGCATACATCAACTTTTGGAGGCGGAAACCTGGCTGCTGCTACGGCTCTTGCGACTTTAAATGTTATTGTAGAAGAAAATTTAGCGGCTAATGCTATAGCTATGGGAGAAAAACTTAAAAGCTCATTAGAAGAAATTGCCAGTCAATACCCCTTCATTAAGTCTGTAAGGGGAATGGGACTTATGCTTGCAATTGAATTTTCTCAGTCTTTCAAAGGCAGTATTAATGCTACTGCTCAGGAACTTGCTCATCGCTTACCCTGGAATTCTCGTGAAACTTACAAAATGCTGTCAGATAATGCCAAGCATCATATGCTTGCTGCCATTGATGCAATTGAGTCCAATTTGGAAGATATGTTTTCCCTAAGATTCGTTACAAAGCTTTCTCAAGAACATAATATTTTAACTTTTCTTACTGCCAACAATAGTCGCGTGATGCGCATTCAACCTCCATTGGTTTTGAATTCCCAAGAAGCATTAAGATTTATTTCTGCTTTCGATTCAGTATGCCGAGACATGTCTACTTTTATGGACTAACCATCATACATGTTAAGCAATTAATTTTTAATGGAAGCCAGCAGCTAAAGGATAAACATGTCATTATTAACAAAACAACAAGAAAAGCTTGTTCAGAGAGCACGTGATTTTGTACAAACAGAACTCCTTCCTCTTGAAAAGGAGGTTGAAAAATCTGGTGGAATAAGTTCAGAATCTTCTAATGAAATCATAAGAAAATCTCGACAAGAAGGTCTTTTTGCGGCCAATATTGATCGCCGATTTGGAGGAGGGGGACTCACCACATTAGATAACGTTCTCCTGCAAGAACAGTTCGGAGCCACCAAGGAAATTCTTGCACGTCGTGCGGCAGGAAATATCTATGAGTGTATTAAGGAAGGTACATCCGAACAAATTGAGCGTTTTTTAATTCCTAGTATCAGAGGCGATCGGCACTCAGCATTAGCTGTCTCTGAGCCTGAGGCAGGTTCTGATGCGGCATCTATTACTACTAGGGCCGTACGCTGTGATGCCGGCTGGATACTTAATGGAAGAAAATATTTCATTAGTGATGCGGATTTCTGTGACTACTTTATAGTTGCAGCTGTAACTCAACCAGATCTTGGTCCACGTGGAATCTCTTTATTTTTGGTTGACAGGAGTCAACAGGGATTTTCCTATGGCAAAAGTTTTAATATGCTCGGATTTAAGGGTACAACGCATCGTGAGCTAATTTTCAACAATCTTATTCTGGGAAAAGATGCGTTGCTAGGAGAGGAGAATGACGGCTTTAGAATCCTCGGCGATACATTAGGAAAAGCGAGATTAAGTAAAGTCGGAGCCAGGGCAATTGGAAAGTGCCATCGTCTGCTGTATTTGATGAAGAAACACGCCCAAGATCGTCAACAATTTAGTAAAGCTCTCATTGATTTTGGCCAAATAAAACAAATGATTGTTGATAGTAATATTGAAATTGCAGCTGCAAGAGCACTTCTTCTACAAACTGCTAAGGAAATTGATACTGGCTTAGATTCTCGAGCTGCCATTTCCCAAGTAAAGATACTCGCAACCGAAACTTTGGGGCGTGTTGCAGATAGGGCTGTCCAAGTCTTTGGCGCCTCGGGCTGTCACGATGAAGAGGTGATTGAGAGTTTCTATCGCGATGCTAGACTGTATCGTATTATAGATGGAACATCAGAAATCCATATGAATATCATAGCGAAGGGTCTAAAAAGATCCGTTGGGCCTTGTTTCGTAGCCAGCTAAATTCCCTTGATAGCCAGAACTACTATTTCAGTCAGTTTCTGGCTACACCAGAGAAATTAGATTGATTGATTTCCTTTTAGAAGGATTAACTTATGATTTTTAACTCTCCAAAAACTAACAGCGACCATTAGCCCACCTAATAATATAGTAAACATAAAAGGTGAGAGAGGGGAAAACTGGTGAAGAAATGCTCCCATCAATGGGCCCAGGGCCAATCCTAAGCCTTTACTGACGCCATTGATTCCAGCTATTTTCCCCTGTGTATTCTCATCACCGCTGAGACTTAATAACGCGAGATTTCCGGGAAAAAGTAAACCCATTCCACCTCCCAGAATTGCCATGCCTAAGAATAACCACAGGTAAGAATCTGCAGAAGCAGATATAACTAAGGCTACAACTTGAATGATACAACCACCTATTAGTAACTTCTCAGGGGACCATGAAAGTAATTTCATTAACACACCCTGAGTTATAACCATAACTGTCATACTGGTCATCATTACTGCACCAGTTCTTTTAAGTGCCTCTCCTGAGGAATAACCAAATTCATCTTGTAACCTCAAACCAATAACTTGCTGTAATGTTCCATAAATTAGCAGACCACAAAATGTTATGAACAACATTGGTAGCAGATTCTTATAAGATAATTTAAATTTTGTATTTAATGACGAACTTCCAATTTCCTTTGATTCTTGTAGATTATTGCAGCCTAACCACCACAATATTAATAGACTTAATCCAACGATCGAGAAGCCTATTGCAATGGAATGCTTACCAATAAGCATTGCTATGAAACCACCAACAATAGTACCAACTCCGAATGCAGCACCCATTTTACCCATTCCTCTTGCGCGGTAGTCACGAGAGGTGAGATCAGCAATAAATGCCTGAGCTGCCGGCATAATGCCTCCAACCCCGATTGCCTGGCATAACCTTAAGCAAAGTATAATTAAAAAGACAGACACCACAGCTATATCAAAAGTTAGCTTTATATATATAGTACTTGCGGTCAATATCAAAAATAAACCCGTGACCAATATACCAATAGATATAATTTTTTTTCTTCCATAAATTTCACTTTTAACCCCCCAAAATGGAGCCGAAATCATCATAGCGAGAGAGGAGACCGTTAATATAAAACCGGTTTGAATATCTGTTAGCCCCAAATTTCTACCAAGTAAAGGAAATGTTATAACAAATAGACTGTGCGCTACTCCATTGGCAACCAGGATAAGAAGTAATAAGTTAATGTTTTGTGCTTTCTTAAAAGACTTAACTGATTCCATACTCACAGTACACTTCCTGTAGTCTTTCATTATTCCTAAATTCAATAGGAGTGCAGCTATATCTCTGTTTAAAAGTCTGTGCAAAATGGCTTGCACTGCTAAATCCACATAAGAAAGCAATATCTGTAATACTTCTTTGCTTATCTTTTAACAGTGATCGTGCTCTCGCCAACCGATAATCTCTTAGCCAACCAAATACTGTCTTGCCAAAAGTCTTTTTGAAGGTTCTATTTAATCGACTATGGCTCATCCCTACTATTCTTGACATTTCCTCCAGCGAAGGGACATTAGCTAAATCAGCCGTCATCAAGTTTATTATCTTGTCCATTTCGGATGATTTTTTTGCGACGGGAGTATCATCAGGTGCAAGTTCAGCGAGAGGTCTCAGCCATCGAGCCAATACATCGAGCGTTTTTGCCTCAGCACTCAAACAATCTAAAGCCGTATTAAAAGGGTTTCCCATTAAGTCTGAAATCCAGGATTCATTTGCTTCTTGATAACCCAGCCTCATAAGCCAAGGTGTTCCATTATCGGAAAAAATTCTAGATTTATTTGGAAAGGCAAAACCGACACGTTTTGTTGCATATTTGATTACAACCATTTCATTCTTTTGCTTAGAAGGTGTATATCGAAAAAGCTTACTGCCTCCGGTATTCACCAACCAAACATCACCAGGTCTAATCAAATAATTTATATCATTTTTGGAAAACCCAATGGAACTAACTCCTTCAAATCCAAATATCAGTAGTGTTGTATTTTTTTGATAGCGAATACACGAAAGATAGTGGTCATTAAACGTACAGCTACTTCCAGTCAAAGTAATATCGTCGCATATTCTACACGTCGTGAACTCCGTATCGCCAATTTCAGGTGGCAGAGAAGTTTGGCTCCACTTGCCCTGGGCCCTACCTGTCTCTTGTAAGTAATTATCAGAGACAATAAATGGTACGCAACCATCAATTACAGACTTTTTCCCACACAACTCCATTTGATCTAATCCATCTATCCATCAAATTTTTCACATGAGAATACATTAGATTGCCTTCATTTCAAGGAAATTAAACTAACTACCTTTATTTTCTACAGGTAAGAAACTAAATAGGATGTTATTTAGCTAAAGTGTTATTTTGTGACTTATCTATCTTGATTATTTGTTGAGTAAAGTTATATAAGATCTGAAGAGAGGTTGAATAATCATCTGCTTAACAGCCTGGGTCAGAAAATATCTAAAGTTTCAAAATTTCACTCTACTTTATGCCATTGATACTTTTGAAACATTCTTCCATCCATACTAGAAACTATTCTTCTACTTGAACTTTCTTGTTAGATACTATCTAAACTGTGGCCCACCAAGCCATCTTTAGGAGACTCAAGAACTATCGATTTTCCACACAAAAAGTAAGTGTTTTGTATGCAATGTCGCATGAGGAGGAGAGGAACACTATTTCTATACTGAGGGTGCTGTTATGGTACTTGTTACTTGAATATCGTCAGCAGTCAGCATCTTTCCATTCTTATTTTCCCATATCTAGATTACAGTTTTCCTATGCCAAACCGCTAGAAAGCCCTTTCATCTATTCAGGGTAATTATTTGTCAGACTTCTTGAGAGGTGTTTCGTTCATGTAATTAATCATACTACCTGCTCTTCTCAATACTGAAGCCTACTTAAGAAAGAACTCACAGCTTATCCTTTAAATCTGTCGGATAATCGAAATTTCTTAGACATCACTTCTACTTTCCAGCAGGATCAGTGGATATTTTATGGTTGCATAATGTTCGCCATTTAATCCCATTTGGCAACTGTAAACACCGGCAGTTCTACCTATTTTGGATGAGAAAAAATAATTTACTTTATGCTATACAAAACTTTTAACAACAGGCCAATGTAGGCTAGGTGGTTAGCTTGCCCTTTCATATAAGTCCTATTCCTGACAAGCTACATACCACAACTCAAAACATTTTAAAATCTAAGATACATTGTCAATATCTATACATCACCCCTAAAATTAAAAATTCATAGTAATCATCAACCAAAATTTATTTGTATCAGATAAATAATCTTTTGCATTATAGTTTGCATATTTCACCATGCCGGACAAATTCTTACTGAATTTGCGATTATATCTGACACTCCATTCACTACCATAAAACGCGCTTCCCTGATTAGCGTCAAAGTTATGATAGCTAATGCCCAAATTCCCACCGATCAGTTTTAAGTTGGCAGTAACATACAAATCTTCAACACCTTTTGCTGGTGTTTTTCTGAATTTATCTGTAAATCCTTGAAATTTATGGGTAGTTGCAAGTGGTGTACTGAAACCAATGCCGTTGTTTGCTCCCAGTATCTCGTAACCTATTTTCCCCTTCATTTTTCCTAAGGTGCCTGTAATCTCAGCTAGATAATAATTTGCTGAGTAATCATTAAGGTTTTGATTAATATTTTTCTGGTGTGCGAAACTCAAACGGGTTTCAAAGGCACCAAAATTTCCCAGATAATCCATACCGTAAGTACGACTAGAATCATTTATGGCATTATCGAAGTCTAGATTATATAAAAATACAGATAGTTGATGTTTTGTTAAAACAGGGTAGCTAGCTCGAAATAAGTGGATATCCCCTTTGAAATCTGAAAAGTTGCTATCTTCTCCATAAACACGATTGATGTTGTAGATATAGCTGTGATCTAACTGTAATTGACCCGGATTACCATATTGATAGCGTATACCATCGTATGTTCTTTCGTTCTGACGCCAGCTTGCTTTACCCTCCATGCCTCCAACAAAGCGTGGGTTATTTAAGTTAATACGCTGATTACCTACCGTAACTTTCAATTGTTCTAAATTATATCTCAAGTATACCTGATTAATCTCTGTACCTTTGGGGTCAGCCACAACCGGATATTCAGTCTTACCATTAACCGTAGAGTTATACTTATCTACACCAATCTCACTCACATTGTCTAACTCAAGGAAGAAGTTCGCCCCCTGAAAGCTACCACTTCTCCAGTTAATACGTGTTCTTAAAGTAGAGGCTACTGCATCTTCATACATATTATCTTGTTCGACATACTCTGTACGGTATCGAAGGTTCACTCCAACCTCACCCGACTTTAGAACTTCTGTTATTCTGTTGGTATTACCACCGTTAGCCTCTACTCTTTGAGTATTGCAAACACTTAGGATGAGTATTGTTACCACCATGTATAAATTATTATTTTTCACTCGCTAATCCTTTGCACATTTTAATAAGCTCCGCTACCGGATAGTATCAAAACTCAAACATCCTACTTATCAAACTACGGTAGCTTGCTATTAGTTAGATACCAACCTTATCAGATCCCGAATCATGAACCGATAAGATAAATAACCGGTTAAGATTAACCTTAAATTCATCTCATGTCATTTTTCCAGATTCAGCATGATAAAAATACGGCTTCATAAATTACTAGCATCGATAATTACTAACCACCCAACCATTCTCTTGCACCATTTTCAGGTTAAAAATACAGTCTAAATGATTATCTCCACCAACTTTATGAAGAGTTAAAGCCTGAAGTGGGGTTGTAAAAAAGTCGATCAAGTAATAAACCTGCTTCACAAAAGGAAACCCATGATATAACTAGATGTACCACCCCTTAGAATATTTAGTAATTATGAAACAGCGATTGCAGTAAGGATTACTTTGAAAGAGATAGAGATTACACAAAAAGACAACCTTCATTTAACGCTACATCTTTCAGGTAAAGATGAATTAAATACCTCTTCTTACCGTATAAAACCATTAAATAGTAAAGCTATGCTATCAAATGAAAACTCAAAGAATTTGGCGTTGATGAACGTCAGATATCTAACGCGTATATATTCAAAAATTTCTTTTTGTGCTTAGAAATTATTATTGAAATTAAAAGTTTAGCCATCCAGTAACGTCGGTCTTGGAAAAGGATTATTTTGATTGAAGCACAAAATTTGATTGGAACAGCTCAGAATATTTCTTCTATTTAATAATATTGCTAGATTTAAGTAACAGCTGTAATAGTACATTTTTACAGATTACTAACTTTTATATCATTCATTTAAAATTTAGCCAGGCACCTTAGATGAAAGCTAAATGAATGAGCTTGGAGACAAAATTAGGTTATACCCATCTAAGGAGATCTCTAGTTTCCAGCCGTTACTGAATATACATATACTCGATGCCCTAGTAGAAGGCTACTCGCTACCGTAGGGTCTGGGACTATATGTTCACTCATACCCTTTGTTCGCACTTAAAACCATAACTTCTTCGGCTCACCCAGAACAAAATACCTCAATATCCCACATTACAGGATTTAACCCACTTTTTGCGCCAAAATTTAGCAGTTTCCCCGCCCAAAACCCGCAGATTGCCCCTACTCGCGCCGATTGCTAAGATGCGCGCCTGCCGCTATGGCCCGGCTTCCCCTCTGGTTCCGTATTGCAACACTGGGGCTGCCATCAAACCGATTCTCCCAAGCGTTACCCTCGCCTATCCGCTACGCGGAGGCCCGAGGCTTTCCACAGGAAAAGCGGTACCGAGGCCAGGTGCTATTTTTAACCGCGAGCGCACCGCGACGACTCCCTGCGACTACAGGAACGAAGTTTATGACCCAACCATCGCTGCAGCAGTTGGAACAACACGACGCCTTTATCCATCGCCATATTGGCCCCGATGCCAAACAGGTAGAGGCCATGCTGGAAACCCTCGGAGTTGCCAGCCTCGAAGAGCTGATCGAGAAAACCGTGCCCGAAGCCATTCGCAAGACCGATGAGCTGGATCTGGCCGATGCAATCAATGAAGTTGAGGCCCTCGCAGAGCTGAAAGATATCGCGGCGCGCAACAAGATCTACCGCACCTTTATAGGTATGGGTTACCACGACACCATTACCCCCAATGTGATCCTGCGCAACGTGCTGGAGAATCCGGGTTGGTACACCGCCTATACCCCTTACCAGCCGGAAATTGCCCAGGGCCGCCTGGAAGGCCTGCTGAACTTCCAGCAGATGATTATGGACCTCACCGGAATGGAATTGGCCAACGCCTCCATGCTGGATGAAGGTACCGCAGCAGCTGAAGCCATGGCCATGTGTAAGCGCCAGGTCAAACGCAACAAATCCAACGTCTACTTTGTGGACCAGGACTGCCACCCGCAGACCATCGCCGTAGTTAAGACCCGCGCCGAGCACTTCGGCTTCGAGGTCGTTGTAGGCGATGTGGAAAAAGATATTCCCGCCGAGCTGTTCGGTGCCCTGCTGCAGTACCCCGGCAGCACCGGTCGCGTACGCGACCTGACCGACATCATCACCAAGGTGCACGAAGCCAACGCCCTGGTAACCGTGGCCGCAGATCTGATGAGCCTGGTAGCCCTGCGAGCACCGGGTGATATGGGTGCAGACGTGGTTGTTGGCTGTAACCAACGCTTCGGCATCCCCATGGGCTACGGTGGTCCCCACGCCGGTTTCTTCGCCTTCCGCGAAGCTTACAAGCGCTCCGCACCGGGTCGTATTATCGGCGTTTCCGTAGACAGCAAAGGCAAGCGTGCACTGCGCATGGCCATGCAAACCCGCGAACAGCATATTCGCCGCGAGAAAGCCAACTCCAATATCTGTACTTCCCAGGTACTGTTGGCGGTAATGAGCGCTTTCTATGCGATTTACCACGGCCCTGAAGGCCTGAAAACCATCGCTGCCCGCATCCAGCGCCTGGCAGATATTCTCGCTTCCGCCCTGCAGCAGGAAGGCTTCAATCTGGCCCACGACAGTTGGTTCGATACCCTGAATGTCACCGTTGGCGCCAAGCAGGAAGAGATTTACCAGCGCGCCCTGGCCGCTGAGATCAACCTACGTAAAATTGGTGAAGACGCCCTGGGTGTGAGCCTGAGTGAGACCGCCACCCTGCAGGATGTGTCCGACCTGATCAATGCCTTTATCGGAACCGAACACAGCATCGATCTGCATACTCTGGACAGCGAAATTGCCAGCAAGGGCTCTCTGGGTGTACCCGCCTCCCTGGCGCGCGATACTGAATTCCTGACCCACCCGGTGTTCAACACTTACCACTCCGAGACCGAGATGCTGCGCTATCTCAAGTCTCTGGAAGCTAAGGATATCGCCCTGAATCACTCAATGATTCCCCTGGGCTCCTGCACCATGAAGCTGAACGCCACCGCCGAGATGATCCCGGTCACCTGGCCAGAGTTCGGCAAGCTGCACCCCTTCGCACCAGTAGATCAAGCGGAAGGCTACGCAGAAATGTTCCGCCAGCTACAGCAAATGCTGTCCGCCTGCACCGGTTACGATGCGGTGAGCCTGCAGCCCAACGCCGGTTCCCAGGGTGAATACGCAGGCCTGGTTGCTATCAAGAAGTACTTTGAAGCGAAGGGCGAAACCCAGCGCGACATCTGCCTGATTCCCGCCTCTGCCCACGGCACCAACCCGGCTTCCGCCATGATGGTGAGCATGAAAGTGGTTGTGGTTGCCTGTGATGATAAAGGCAATGTGGATATCGAAGACCTGAAAGCCAAAATCGAAGAGCACGGCGACCGCGTTGCCGCACTGATGGTCACCTACCCGTCCACCCACGGGGTGTTCGAGGAAGGTATCCGCGAAGTTTGCGATCTGGTTCACCAGGCTGGCGGCCAGGTTTATATCGATGGTGCCAACATGAACGCCTTGATCGGCGTCGCCGCTCCGGGCCAGTTTGGTGGTGACGTATCCCACCTGAACCTGCACAAAACCTTCTGTATTCCTCACGGTGGCGGCGGCCCCGGTATGGGTCCGATCGCTGTTGGCGAGCATCTGAAGCCCTACCTGGCGGCCCACCCGGTGACTGAAGTACCGGAAACCAATCTGGCTAACGGCACCATCTCCGCTGCTCCCTGGGGCTCCGCCAGTATCCTGCCGATCAGCTGGATGTATATCCGCATGATGGGTAAGCAGGGTATGAAGCAGGCTACCCAGATGGCAATCCTGAACGCCAACTACGTAGCCAAGAAATTGGGTGAGCACTACTCCCTACTCTACACCGGCACCAATGGCTTTGTTGCCCACGAATGCCTGGTTGACTTACGCCCCCTCAAGGAAGCCAGCGGTATCACTGAAGAGGATATCGCCAAGCGTTTGATGGACTTCGGCTTCCACTCCCCCACCATGTCCTTCCCAGTAGCCGGCACCCTGATGATCGAACCTACCGAGAGTGAATCCAAGGGTGAGCTGGATCGCTTTATCGAAGCGATGGCAACAATTCGCCAGGAAGTGGAAGATGTCACCAGCGGTAAATATTCTTCTGAGGACAACCCACTGCACAATGCCCCTCACACCCTTGAGGACGTGATGAGCGATGAGTGGACCCACAGCTACTCCCGTGATATCGCTGCGCGCCCGGCGGCGTGGTTAAAAGAGCACAAGGTGTGGCCGGCTGCTAACCGTATCGACAACGTATACGGTGACCGCAACCTGATCTGCTCCTGCCCTCCGATCGAGAGCTACGCCGAGTAAAATCCGACACTCTCACAGGAAGGTTTAAAAGCGGGCTTAATGCCCGCTTTTTTCGTTTTTATTGGGGCGAATTAAACTTCGCACCACCTAAAAAGCACCCCTTTTTTCTCTCAATCAGTGGTAAGGAACACCCAATGAAAAGCGGTAACCAAAGAAGAACCGAAATTAAGCAAGCTTGAAGAAAACGAGAATAGAGAAGTTAATTAAGGGCTAGACCCTTGGTCAATTCAGTGGCCCCATTCCCGGCTGGGCTATTGCGGTAGATAGGGCAGCAATTGTTCACCACTCTTACTATATTGACATTCCTCTCTACTAATTGGATCGAGAATTTCAATGTAAAGATTGTGGCTCAGATGAAGTATGGACAACAAAGCAACAAAAATGGTGGTATGAAATCACCAACGGAGACTTTGAGACCTCTGCGATTCGCTGCCGGCCCTGTAGGAAAAAGAGAAACCAATCGAAGGCAGAACAGAAAGCTCATATGGAAGCAATGGCAAAGAAAAAGCCACACCCCAATGAGGCCTTCTTTAAAAAGAGCTTTATTAAAAAAGAGTAGAAGTGTATCCGCCAAGAGTCAGAAACAACTCCTTAGGAGCTGAGTATAAGGGTTGTATTTCGGAGTGTTTACTACCCACTCCGAAATAGATTTACTAAAGAGAATTAACTAAATCACAACTATCAATATTTTTGAACTACTTAAGGCAACTAGGAACCGCTGAAGTACCTGGCCAAACTGTAGAAAGATAGCTGCTAGAATCTTTAGTCACATTAAATATCATAGTGCCGCCACCAAGGTTATTATTTTCGTTACAGGAGGCCAAAGCACTTGCAGTAGATGCACCATTCATCACAGTGGAAGCTCCAACACCCAGCTTAGACTTATCAACACCCAGATTGATATACTTCTGGATTCTTGAAGTACAACTTGAGCCCAACCAATAGCTCATCTCCCAGCCATAAGTTAGTTGATCGCCCAGTTTCTTGCCATTCCATTCAGCCTGAAAAGCATCGGTATCACTCCAGAGTGCTTTGGAAATGATTTTATTCGGCATTTTCTCTCGCAATGCACTAGTCACTTTTACCAGGGAGTCAGAATAGGTTTGGCTGCACTGTGAGTACTCATCATCAATATCAATACCATCCAGACCATATTGATCCACTGCATCTTTCAACTGTTGAGCAAAGTCATCAGCGGATTGCTCATCGGCAAAACAAGACCAACCTGCATTTTGGTGATTTCCGAGAACGCTGAGTACCACTTTCGTACCCTTGTCTTGCAAGTCTTGTACTGTACTCAAATTGTTATTGAGCAAGTCTGACACTTGGTCATTAAAATGCAGTACAGCTTTCTGACCATCGTAATTAATATTTGCCGCAAAGATCACAGCTATATCGAACAACTGACTGCCATCGCTCTCTGTAAAACAGCCCGCATTGCCCAGGTTATTACTGTTAACCTCTACGTAGGCAACTTTCGGAGCAGATCCACTTTCCTGAGGAGTATCAGATTTACACAGTGTTGAGCCCAGCTCACGGATTTCATTCTTGCGTGAACCACACCCATAGCCACTGCCATCCATGGAGGCATTATCGGCAAGGTTTGCAATTTCCCAGTCTCCCAGAACAGAGCACAGCTCATCTTTATAAATTTGTGCCTCAAGATAGGTAACCGGGTCTGCATCGGACGAACAACTGCCTCCACTAACAACATGTGGTGCTGAAGGTTCAGACTTACAGAGTGTCTTGGACATTTGGCGACTTTCATTATCCGTCAATTGGCAATTGTCACCCAGGTGCTCTATTGAAGCCCCTCCTGATAGACCTACAAGATCACCACTATTGAGAAGACCACAAAATTCATCAGGATAATTAAGCGCTTCAGAATAGCTTACTGTTGTAGCATCAGAAGGACATACGCCTGAACTGACTACTTCAATATCTGCGTAGGCACCAGCCTGAAATAAAAAGGTAGCACAAGCAGCTTGCATTGCTCTAAGTGTTGGTTGTTTCATATCTATGCTCATTTTTTATTATGTAGTTATGTGAATTTTACAATCTAACATCTAAAGTCAAAAAATGGTGTAGTGCATTTGCTCTACACCCAATACTACGATCAACGAGGTGTTAGAATTTATAGTTTGCACCAATATAAAATCGGCGCCCAGAGTAGTTGTTGTATGTCATCCGATTTTCCTGTTTCCAATATCCCTCCGCCACTTCTTCAGTTAAATTGATAATAGAGGCAGAGATATTAAAGTTATCAGTGAAGGTATAGGTTGCATTCAGATCCAACTGTCCGTAGTCCTTATCGTATACCGCATACCCACGATGTAAACTTGTAACCCTGTCATCCACCCAATTATAGGAGGCACGAACACCGAAATTTTCATTCTCATAAAATGCAGATAAATTATATTGATGTCTCGCGGTACCAGGTATCTCAGCTTCGATTGACTCATTAGCAAGAATGATCGTGGAAGTGCCGGTATCGGTAAATGTATAGTTGGCCATAAGACCGAAGCCACTTTCGAAAGCATGCTGGGCAAACAACTCCACCCCTCTAGAAGTTGCGTTTCCTCCCCCTATCTGCCCCTTCATTTCCACTTCAATAGGGCCATTACAACAATCGTGCTCACGCTCAACAATTTCAGTTACTTGGATTGGCAGATTGTCAATATCTTTGTCAAATAAAGTTACACCCAATGCAGAACCATCGGCGTAATACCACTCTAGGCCCAGATCGAACTGCTTGGAGATCATGGCCTCCAGATCCGTATTCGCAAAGAAGCCACTTCCTCGCCCCGTCCACTCATCCGGAGAAACAATATGAACTGGTGGACCATAAGTTTCAGCCTGCCCCAAATAAGCGTAACTCACCCTTGACATAGCTTTAGAGGCTGTAAATCGTATTACCAGATCATCAGTTAGATCCCAGGCAACATTCAAACTTGGCAAAAATTCTTTTGTGGTATTACTGCGGGAGTTAGCAATAACTTCATCCGATTCCATTCCAGTAATATCATCATACGTTTCAGTAGATAATTTTGTGCTGACATAGCGAACCCCCAAGTTTCCACGGAAGTCTCGCCATATAAAATCAGCTTGGGCATAGGTTGTGAATATTTCTTCATCAATTGTATAAGTGCCAGATAGTACTGGCATAACAGTGAGGTTGAAGTTTCCACGCACATAGTCCATCAAGGCATCGGTATCAAATGCCAGATAATCAATTGCACCTGTATTACCAGCACTATTATCAACTACCTTATCGCTAATTAAAGTTGAAGTATCTGGGTGGTAATCAGGATTATGGAACCATTGATCGCCAGGTAACCAACCTCGGTAACCGCCATTATCATCAGTCTCGTCATCCCATCGATAGATATCTCTATAGGATCTAGCCTCATGATCCCTATACTTTGTGCCCACATAAAGCTTATTAACAATTCCCCAGTTAGTATCAAATGCCAAATCTAGCTGATAGTAACTCTCTTCATCGCTATTTTCTGTAGCATCTGAGCCAAACCAGTCATAATAGGGATAAGCTTCTGTATCTTTAGTGAGATCTGTGGAAACTTCATAGCTCGGCTTACCATCTGCAATTGACCAAAGCCAGCTATCCACGGAACCATAACGAGCATCCATATTAGCGTATGTGAGTTCAGAAGTTCCCCCCTCTGCTTCTGTATGCCCAACATTTATCACTGCGGTATAAAAATCCCCTTCATAGATAACTTCAAAATCATAAGTGTTAGATTCCGATTCACCCTTGCGGGTATAGCCTGTCAGCTGGGGAGACATCAAACCACGGTATACGTCTACACCGCCATTTACATCTCCATCGCCCCAGTTATTTTCATTAAGGTCACCATTGTCGTTAAAACCATAGGTGACGACTGTATCTCCATCCACTTCAATGCCATAGTATGCATCGTCATGATCATTCCATTCCGCAAATGTCAGGCTTTGAGTATTAGTGTCATAGCCAAGCTTGGAACCGAAATAAGCTAAACCAAACTCCAGGCGTTCAGTGGGTCGCCACTGTGCGGCAAGCTGGTATCCATCACGGGTTCGGTCTTCCTTAGAGTTGTGAATACTGACCTGCGTGGGCGCCCACACATTGTTGAAAACTTCTTCTGTGGTCTGATCAACAAGAGCTGACAAATCTGCATTTTCATCAGTATCTGAGTGCAAACGCCAGCCACTTGCATAATTGGTAACTCCGGTTACGCCACGGTCCTGGCTGGTGTACCCCACTAAAATACCAAAAGTTTCGCTCTCATTTTTCCAGGAGTAGAAAGCATTATATTGTGGGTCCCACTCTTCGGTAGTATCTGAATAAGTCGTCTCTGTGGTGATTACACCTTGTCCAGCATCAAGATCAAGAGGTTTGTGGCTATGTAGGATAACGGTACCACCGACACCACCTTCATCAATTCTTGCCTCGGGGCTTTTATAAACCTCTGCCTTACTGATCATACTGGAGGGAAGCAATAAGTAGTTAAAATTTCTGGAGGGAGCTCCACTACCGGAAGTAGCAATGTAATTCCCATTTAACTGGGTGAGAGTCCACTCTGAGCTGGTTCCCCGAATACTAACCGTGCTACCTTCACCACCACTGCGATCGATAGTGACACCTGGCACACGCTGAAGAGAATCAGCTACATTTTTATCGGGGAACTTACCAATATCTTCTGCAGTAATAGCATCTACTACAGCAAGGGAATCCCGTTTGATTTCAAGGTTTTTGGTAGCACTCTCAAGAATTCCAATGACTTGAACCTCTTCAATTCTCTCATCAGAGTCCGAAGTTTCTTCCGCGATCGCCATGCTACTTACGACCAGCGAGATAGCAGTAACCATAGACTTCTGCCTGAAACCCCTGCTCCAGGTATTAACCCTTTTTCGGCTATTATTCTTCATTATTTTCATAGCATCCCAACTTTCTATTTTTTCTCTCACCGGTTCAAAAAATGCCAGCCCCTTTCAAAGGGCTGGCGTAAAACTGTCAGGGGACCCTAAACCCCAAAAAGACAGTTCATTTGTTGAGCACTAAAACCCTAAAAAAAAACCTTGATGGAGAGGTAATCAATACTGGGATACTAATGAAACAAAATCGGCGTTTTAGATTTTTAAGAAAAAACAAGCAGTCGCAGAAAGCCAAAAATGAATCGACTAACTACCTGTTTTAAGGAGGAAAATCCCAAGTCAAACTCGGGTCTAGAATTTCAGGAAATGAATTAAATGGGCGGCTGTCAACTCATCGGGGGAATTTAACGCACAACTCTCTCTAAAGTAGCTGAGGACACTCAGCTTGTTCGGTGTTTATATATTGGACTGAACTTCACTACGATAATTTGCTGGAAGCTGTCCAAACATGCCTTTGAAGTGTCTACTGAAGTAACTATGAGATGTAAAGCCAACCCGATAAGCAATTTCAGATATTGGGCTTTGTGTTTCCACCAGCATACGACGAGAGTTCTCTAATCTAACTTCCCGAACGAATTGCATGGGTGTTTTATCCAGATATTTTTTGAAACGCCGCTCTAGTGCACTAACCGATAAACTCGCGACCTCTGCCAAATCTTCAACGGCAATTGGCTGACTATAGTTATTTTTTATGTATTCAACTGGCCTTTTAAGTTTATCCATTCTAGAGAGAGTCTTAACCGTCTCTTTAAGGTCTCGAGCTACACCATAGGTTCCTATGATTTCTCCATTGGCACTCTTTAATGGGCGCTTTGATGTCGTAAACCAAACTAACTCGCCTGTTTTACCAATATTTAATTCCAGACGATCTGTAATCGTCTCTCCTGACATCACCCTTTTGTCATCACGTATATAGTTTTTAGCGAGATAAGAAGGGGAAAAATCCATATCTGAACGGCCAACTACCTGATGTAATGACCTGCAGCCGACATGCTCAATAAATTCCCGGTTACAATGCACCACATAGCCGGATTCATCTTTTACCCAGAAAATAATATCTGATATAAGGTCAAACACCGCAATGATCTGCTGCGTAGAGACCTGTTCCAAGACTGATTTATACTTCATTATTCTTATTTACATTTTGTATAAAACTGGAATATAGCTGAGCTTACTGGCTAACCTCTTAAAAATTAACAAACTCAATAAGTTTTTCTAATCAAGACACTAAAAGTATCAAAATGCCCCCTCTCTACACTCACCCCGCACTTCTCCCCCATATGGGGAGATAATTCGCTCAATTTCAAAATAACCACGCTCGCAGAAACCGGTTTCTATCAACTTCTGCTCCAGAGCCCAATCAAAATAGGCTTCTACCCGACGACTTGAAGGGCCACCGCTCTCCACTGGCCCTCTCGGCATACGGGACTGCGCACTGGAACCTGCCACAACTGGCGCAGGGATATCACGCTGCTTTCCCTTTAACGTAAAAGTAAAACGCTTGGCGCCATTGGGAGCAACTTCTGTCTCAAAGGATTCCTTCATTCCTGGTATCGGGCTGTTACTGGTACAACCTGTAAATATCAGGGCAATTGCCAAGCCCCCAAATAGTCGTATTGGGGATAATGAGGAGTTAAATTTATTTTTATTCAGCACAGCAAGCCCTCTTGGCTCATCAATAGCTTCCATAAAAGGCTATTAGCCTCAGGAGACTTTATCAATTATTTGAATACCACGGTTTTATTGCCATGGATAAATACCCGCTCCTGCAACAGTAACTGCAGTGCGCGGGACAAAACCAACTTTTCCACATCGCGGCCCGCATCCGCCATGGACTCCGCCGAATAGGCATGGTCCACATGTATTACATCCTGTTCAATAATCGGGCCCTCATCCAGATCATCAGTCACAAAGTGGGCGGTGGCACCGATAATTTTAACTCCGCGTTCATAGGCCTGCTGATAGGGCTTGGCCCCGATAAAGGCCGGCAGGAAGGAATGGTGAATATTAATAATTCGGCCAGCATAATGAGCGACAAACTCCGGGGTGAGTACCCGCATATACTTGGCCAGAACCAGGTAATCCGGATTGTACTCATCTACCAGGGCAGCCACTTTTTCCTCGTGCTCGCTGCGTTTCAGGTCTTGTGCCGGTACACAGTGGAAGGGAATATCAAACTTCTCTACCAACCCACCCAGGTCTGGATGGTTGCCAATCACAGCGGCTATCTCAACATCCAGTGCGCCCGAATAGCACTTCATCAAGATGTCACCCAAGCAGTGAGGCTCGCGTGTCACCATCAACACCAGGCGCTTGCGTTTGGTGGACACCAGGCGCCGCTCGGCCCCCTGCGGCAGGGCCATATCCAAATCTTCCAGGAAAGTGGTGTCGTTGAAGATACCTTCCAGGGCGGTGCGCATAAAAAAGCGGCCCTCCGCGCGGTCTACAAATTCATCATTCTTGATGATATTGAGCTGGTGCTTGTAGCAAATATTGGTAATCTTCGCGATCAGGCCCTTATCATCGGGGCAGTCGGTTAGCAGTATCTTCTTTTCCATGGTCGAATTTCAGGCCAAATATCCAGAGTTCAGACTATACACTATGCCGTCTAATCGATTCAGCGATCCATTCCGGGGAGAACATGGATAAAAACCTTTACGCAGATCATATGGCCACCCTGTGCCGCCGCTACGATGAAATATTGGAGTCCTGCGGCTTCGATACCCTGAATGTATTCAGCGGTGCACCCAGGATGCAGTTTCTGGATGACAACCCCTACCCTTTTAAGGTCAATCCCCAGTTCAAGGCCCTGGTACCGATCACCGACAACCCCAACAGTTGGGTGATCTTCAGGCGCGGGCAGAAGCCCAAACTCTTGTTCTACCGCCCGGTGGACTTCTGGCACTATGTCCCACCTGCACCACAGACCTTCTGGAGTGAGCTCTACGATATCGAGCTGTTGAGTAAGCCAGCAGATGCCCGGGAATTCCTAAAGGCGGATAACGCCGCCTTCATTGGTGAGGCCGACAGGTTCCAGGACTGGCCACTCGGCGAGATCAACCCCGAAACCCTAATCAACCGTCTACATTGGGCGCGTGCCTATAAGACCCCTTATGAAGTCGCCTGTCTGCGCGAGGCCAACCGCATTGCGGTGGCAGGGCACCGAGCCGCTGAATTGGCTTTTCGCGGTGGCGCAAGCGAGTTCGAGATCAACCAGGCCTACTTGAGTGCTACCGGCCAGGGCGAGAACACCATGCCGTACGGCAATATCGTGGCCCTCAATGAACACGCGGCGATACTGCACTACACCCACCTCTCCACCCAGCGCCTGCCCGGCACAGAATTAAAGACCTTTCTGATAGACGCAGGGGCCGATTGCAACGGCTATTGTGCGGATATCACCCGCACCTATAGCTATGCCGACAGCGAGTTCGCTCAGCTGGTGGCGGCAATGGATGAAAAGCAGCTGCAGCTGGTGGACGGCCTCAAACCCGGCCTGCCCTACCCGGATCTACACCGCCAGTGCCACTTGAAAGTTGGCGAGTTGCTGGCCCAGTTCGATATCATCAAATCTTCTGCCGAGAGTGCGGTGGAGTCCGGACTAACCCAGCCATTTATGCCTCATGGTCTGGGCCACTTCCTCGGTCTGCAGGTACATGATGTGGGTGGTCACCAGAGTGGCCCCGATGGCGGTAGCACACCCCCACCTGCGGAGTACCCTTTCCTGCGCACCAGCCGCACTATTGAAGAAAACCAAGTGTTTACTATTGAGCCGGGGCTCTATTTTATCGATAGTCTGCTTGCGGAATTGAAAGTCTCCTCCCTTACCAGTGAAGTTAATTGGAATAAGGTTGAAGAGTTCCGCCCCTACGGCGGCGTGCGTATTGAGGACAATATTGTGGTGGGTGCCGAAGCGAACGAGAACCTCACCCGCGCCTGCGAGGCAGAGTATTAATGCCATAGGTAAACAAATACTCTAACTCGCTCTCGCCAAGAGTAAGGCAATCTGGCAGGTTTTGCTGTCTTCCAGGTTGCCGGATCTCCTCAAGCTCTCCCTCACCCTTAACAGGTAAAATAAAAAACCACTGAGGTTTATCCCAACGCCCTGTCGCCCTGATTCATCCTTCTGCCGAAATTACTCCTAAAGCCATCACTCTCTGTACTGCTATCTCTTGCCTGAATAGAAAAAAACAGCCAACCTCCCCTGCGCAAAAACAACAAGAAAGGTTCACCCTATGAAAAAGTCCAGGCTAGCGACACTGGTCGCCGCAGCGGTATTTGCCACTGCCAATTGCGCCTATGCAAAATCAATCGAATATATCTTTTACGATAAAGAGGGTATCGCCGGCAGCGAGGTGATCGAACAAAAGGGCTCAAAAATTTCCGGAGAATTAAAGCTCGGTTGGAATAACCGCCGACTCAATCTAAAGGAGAGCTTCACGATCGGCGCTGCCAAAATGCCCGAGCAGGTCCACATTGAAGGTATCAGTCCCTTTGGCGCGCCAGTTAATGAAGAGTTTACACTGAAAGATGGTGTGGCCACTTGGCAAGGCACCGATGAACACGGCAGCGCAAAAACTTCCGAAGCGCAGTTTTATATTCCCAAAAACTCGACTCTGGCCGTACAAACCCAGCTGGTAAAAGCGCTACTTGCCGATAAGGATCACAGCATAGGTTTACTACCCCAAGGACAAGCTCAGCTACACAAGCTGGATCAGCTCACTCTTGAGCAGGGCGATGAGAAGAAAACCGTGTATCTCTACGGTGTGAGTGGCCTGGGTTTTACTCCGGACCTGGCCTGGTACGATGAATCCGGTGATCTGTTTGCTGCCGATGAAGGAGGCTGGTTCGCCATACTGCGCAAAGGCTGGGATAAATCCCACCTGCAACAGCTCAAAGAACGCCAGGTTGCCGCTTCCGACCAGTATTTACTGGATATCGCCGAAAAGCACACCCATACCTCCGCCCAACCGATCCTGATTAGCAACGTCAATCTGGTCGATGTAGAAGCGGGCAAGCTTCGCAAGCGTCGCCACCTACTGGTGGAAAACGGCAAAATCACAAAGATTAGCCGCCGCCCAATCAAAGTCCAAAACGCCACCCGTATCGATGCCAAAGGCCACACCCTGATTCCCGGGCTGTGGGATATGCACGCACACCTATCACCCACTGATGGTGCCCTGAATATGGCCGCCGGTATTATTAATGTGCGCGATATCGGTAATACCCACGAAAATATTATGCGCATCTCCGGCCTGTATGAATCCGAACAGATTATCGGCGGTGACCTGTTCCGTGCGGGCTTTATGGACAGGGAAAGTGAAAATGCCATGCGCATGGGTAAAACGGCAGATAGCCTGGAAGAAGCCAAGGAAATTGTCGAGTGGTATGCGGAACATGGCTACCAGCAGATAAAAACCTACAGCTCCATGGAGCCCGAGTGGATCGCACCCTTAGCCAAACATATCCACGAAAACGGCATGCGCTTATCCGGGCATATCCCCGCCTTTATGACCGCAGAGGAAGCGGTGGATGCCGGCTTTGATGAAATCCAGCATATCAATATGCTGTTCCTCAATTTTATGGGCAAGATCGACACCCGCAAAAAACTACGTTTTACCGAAATTGGTGAACATGCCCACGAGCTGGACTTGGAAAGTGCAGAGGTTGATGAATTCCTGGATAAACTCGCTGAGAAAGGTACAGTGGTAGATGCCACGACTACCGTATTTAGCTCTATGTTGCTGCGCAAACCTGGCAAAATAGATCCGGAGTTTGAAGATATCGCCGACCATTTACCGGTGAATATTCAGCGTGCATTTGTCGGTGCCGAGCTGGATGTAAAACCGGAACACAGGGATGACTACGACCTCTCCGCCGATGCCCTGCTGAAAATGATGCGTAAACTGCATGAGCACAAGGTGACCATGGTAGCGGGTTCCGATGGTATTCCCGGGTTTACCCTGCTGCGCGAGTTGGAGCTCTATGCCAAATCCGGTATACCCGCTATGGATGTCCTACGTACTGCCACACTGGTACCTGCCCAGGTAATGGGAGCCGATCAATATACTGGCAGTATCACCGTGGGTAAAAATGCAGACCTGGTTTTACTGGAAGGTAATCCGCTGGAAGATATCAGCGCACTGCGTCGCACCGCATTGGTTATTGAAGGGCAAAATCTCTATCGCCCTGATGAACTGTATCAAGCCCTGGGCATCAAACCATTTCACCCCTCGGTACCATTTGAAATAAATGGTACGACTACCATTGCAGCCAAGTCTGAATAAAAAGACAAAGCGGTAAGCAAAAAAAGAAAAGTAAAAACCGGCAGTCAAAAAGACTGCCGGTCTTTTTTAAAGCCAAATATTAAGCCAACTCGCTGCGCACAGTGCGCGCCGCTTCCACCATGTTCAATAGGGAGGAGCCCACTTCGGCCCAGCTGCGGGTTTTTAAGCCACAATCTGGGTTCACCCAAAGCCGCTGTATCGGCACTACTTCGGCAATTTTCTTCAGACGCTCAACCAGCTCCTCCCGCTCAGGCACATTAGGGGAGTGGATATCATAAATTCCCGGCCCTATTTCATTGGGGTAACCGCCATTCCTATCGGCAAAAGCACTGAGCAGACGCAGGTCTGAGCGGGCGGATTCGATAGTAATGACATCCGCATCCAAGGAGACAATCGCCTCCATGATTGCATTGAAATTGCTATAACACATATGGGTGTGAATCTGGGTTTCCGCTTTTACCTCGCTACAGGTAAAACGAAAACATCCCACCGCCCAGGCAAAATAATCAGCATGCTCGGATTCACGCAGGGGAACCCCCTCGCGCAGCGCCGGCTCATCAATCTGAATAATTCCTATACCCGCATTCTCAAGATCCAATACCTCCTGGCGTAATGCCTCGGCAATCTGCAAGCAACTTTCACTTCGGTGGATGTCCTCACGAGGGAAGGACCAGTTGAGAATCGTCACTGGACCTGTGAGCATGCCTTTTACCGGCCTTTGGGTCAGGCTCTGGGCATAGCGGCTCCACTCCACCGTCATAGCCTGTGGACGAGAAATGTCACCGAAAATAATGGGCGGTTTTACACAGCGGGACCCATAGCTCTGTACCCAACCATTGCCAGTATGCACAAACCCCTGCAGCTGCTCGCCAAAATACTCCACCATATCGTTGCGCTCGGCTTCACCGTGTACCAACACGTCCAAGCCAAGAATTTCCTGGCGACGGATCGCCTCGGCAATCTCCGCACGCAAATGCTGGGTGTAATCCGACTCACTGATCTCACCACTGCGATGCTGGCGGCGTACCTTGCGCAATAGGTCCGTTTGTGGGAAAGAACCGATCGTGGTGGTCGGCAACAGTGGCAACTGCCAGCGTTTTTCCTGCAGTGCCGCGCGATCCTGATAGCGCGGTGCACGCCAGCTGTCCTGTAAGCGCTCAGTGACGGAGTTGCCGGCGATAGGTTTCTTTACAGGAGTTGCCGTTGATGGGACTGGCTCGGCCAATAGTTTTTGCAACTGGGCCAACTCCGCTAGCTTCTGGCGACTGAAGGCAAGCTTTTGTTTTTGCTCAGCCGGCAACGATGTTTCGGTATCCAAGTCCACCGGGCTGTGCAGTAGTGAGCAGCTGGCTGAAACCCATAGGCGCCCGCCCAAACGATCCGCCAGAGACTTCAGCTGTGAGTGCCACTTCTGCAAATCCGCTCGCCAAACATTGCGGCCATTTAGTACCCCGGCGGAAAGTACCTGATCTTCCCCAAGCAACTGCGCGGCTTCCGCAAGCTCCTCTGGCGCCCGTACGCAGTCAATGTGTACTCCCGCAACCGGCAGGGAAAAAGCCAACTGCAGGTTTTCCCGCAACGAGGAAAAATAGGTCGTCAGCAACAATTGCAAATTTGCCGTGTGGTTGAGTTGGGCATACACAGCTTGAAACGCTTTGCGCCACTGCTCTGGCAAATCCAAGCCGAGAATCGGCTCATCAATTTGCACCCACTCCACCCCCAGGCTTTCAATCTGGGAAAACAGCTCGGTATAGCAGGGCAATAGATTGGCGAGCAAATCCAGAACATCATCAACACCCCGCCCCAACCAGAGGTAAGTGAGCGGCCCAAGAACCACCGGCTTGGCCTTATAACCCAGGGCTTGTGCTTCACGTATTTCTTCCAGCAACCAATTACTATCCAGGGTAAAAGTTTGCTTCTCGTGAAGCTCTGGCACTAAATAGTGATAATTGGTATCGAACCACTTGGTCATGGCACTCGCCGCAACCGGTTGACCGGAGGGTGCGCGGCCGCGGGCCAGACGAAAGTACTGGTCCAATTTATTGTTCGCAGCCCCTTCGGCAAAGCGCTCAGCAACCACACCAAACATCAGCGAATGATTGAGCACCTGGTCATACCAGGCAAAATCGCCAACCGTCACTGAATTGAGCCCCTCACTTGCCTGGGCCTGCCAGTTCTCCCGGCGAATACTCTCACCAACCTCCAGTAGCCGCTGCTGAGATATTTCACCGCGCCAATAGGCTTCCTGAGCTTTCTTTAGTTCGCGATCAGCGCCGATGCGCGGATAACCAAGGACATGCGTTTGCACCATTTTCTACTTTCCCAAGTCCGTTCCTGTGAGAGGGGCCAAGCCCTTTTTTCCTGCCCACACATGTCGGCGCTATTTGTCTACCGATTGCGGCTTCACCACTTGTGAGGCTTAGGACTTGATTGTGTGCCTGCAATGTTATTCAATCAATTTCATATTTTTTGCCATAAACATGAATAATTTTAATGATGATAGAAATGCGCCATCTGCGCGCCCTCTCTGTTCTGCGTGAGACTGGCAGCCTGGTGCGCGCCGCTGAGCATCTACACCTGACCCAGTCGGCCCTCTCTCATCTGTTCCGGGAATTGGAGGAGCGCCACAACCTGTCACTATTTGTGCGCAAGTCCCGCCCGCTGCGCTTTACCAGCGCCGGCTTGCGCCTGCTGCAGCTGGCCGATGACATATTGCCGCGCGCGGCTCTAGCCCAGCGAGACTTGGCACGGCTGGCCTCCGGCCAGTCGGGACGCTTGAATATCGCGATCGAATGCCACAGCTGTTACCAGTGGTTGATGCCGGCTTTGAATACTTATCGCGACGACTGGCCCGAGGTGGAGCTGGATCTGTGCAGTGGCTTTCACTTCGCACCGCTGCCAGCCCTTACCCGCGGTGACTTGGATCTGGTGGTCACCTCTAATCCAGACCGGGATTTGAAAGGCATCCACTATCAGCCACTATTCAGCTTTGAGATGTGCCTGGCACTCAGCCGCAAACATCCACTATTGCAAGATGATGCCAAACGCCGCTGGGTGACTCCCGGGGAGTTGGCCGGGGAGGTACAGATCACTTACCCGGTGGAGCGGGAGCGGCTGGATATTTTCCAGAATTTCCTCGAGCCCGCTGGCATCGAGCCCGCGGGTGTACGCACGGCAGAGTTGACGGTTATGATGGTGCAGCTAGTGGCCAGTGGCCGCGGTGTGTGCGCTCTGCCCAACTGGGCCTTGCACGAATATCTGCAAAAAGGATTTGTGGCGCAGCTGCGTCTGGGAAAAAAGGGTCTATGGAGTACCCTTTATGCCGCCGTACGCGAGGAAATGCTGGAGCAAGCCTATGCCGCTGACTTTCTGCGGACTGCCCGGGATACCTGTTTTAGCCATCTAAATGGGATTCGCGCGGCGAGTTAAGCGAACTAGCCACTACTATCAGCAACAGATAACTGGAGCGGGTGCACACGCCCGCCGCAACCTAACGCCCGTGCTGGGCGCTGCTTTACAGGAGACGTTCTATGTCCACAACGAATGATCGCTGGAACTCAGTGAGTAAAGGCCTGCATTGGCTGTTTGTGATTCTACTACTGGCGGTATGGGGCGCCGTAGAGCTGCACGAATTCTTTGAACGCGACGATCCAATGCGCGGCTGGTTTATGCGCCTGCACTTCTCTCTGGGTGTCGCGGTGTTAATGCTGCTGGCAGTTCGTCTCTACTGGCGTGCGCGCCACAAGCGCCCGCAGATCCAGGGCCGCTCCTGGCAGAAGGCCTTATCCAACCTGACCCATGGTGCTCTCTACTTGGTTTTACTGGCAATGCCGGTTTCGGGTATTGCGATGCGTCAGCTGTTCGGCAGGGATACAGAGTTTTTTGGCCTTTTTGCCCTACCGCGCCTACTGGCAGAGAATTCAGACCTGGGCAAGCAGCTCGGTTTCCTGCATAAGGATGTTCTGTGGCCGGCCCTGCTGATATTGGTGGGACTGCATATCGCCGCCGCGCTCTGGCACCACTTCATCATGCGCGATAGCACTCTGACCCGTATGCTACCGCAGCGCTAGGCACAGCTACCCTAGATTTGCGGCATAAAAAACGGCGCTATAAGCGCCGTTTTTTATGTCTCGGGACTCGCTGGGAAAAGATTACTCCCCGCCATTATCCCGTTTGAACTTGGGCTTGCCCTTGGGTTTGCCCTTGGGCTTACCTTTAGGTTTGCCCTTCGCCTTAACGGCCGACTCATCGAAACGGGAAATCTTCATGGGCTTACCAGCCACCCGTACCTTCTTCAGATGCTGGAAGATTTCCTTGGGCATACCTTCCGGAAGGTCCACGGTGGTGAAGTCTCCATATATCTCAATACGACCTATAAAGGAACTATCCAGATCCACCTCGTTGGCAATGGCACCAACGATACCACCCGGACGCACACCGTGCTCGCGACCAACTTCGATACGGTAGCGCTCCAGCCCCTCATCGGGTGCTGGCATCTTGCGGTCTTTTTCATAACCGTCTTTCTTACGACGACGCCCTTCAAAATCATCGTCCCGCTCGCGGCGTTCTCTTTCCCTGCGCGGCTTGGACTCCTGCTCTTTGATCAGCAGCGGCTGGTCACCCTGGGCCATGGAGGCCAAGGCAGCAGCGACATCCAGTGGGTCCACTTCATTCTGGGCGAGGAATTCCTCCACCAGCAAGCGGTAGGGTGCCAGGTCTGTCTGGCCTTCCAGGGTTGCGGTAATGCGCTCGCGGAAGCGCTGCATACGGGCACTGTTAACCATCTCGGCACTGGGTAACTCCAGCTTCTCAATGGGTTTCTTGGTGGCCTTCTCAATAACACGTAGCATACGGCGCTCACGCGGCGCCACAAACAAGATGGCATCCCCCTCACGACCCGCGCGGCCGGTACGACCGATACGGTGAATATAGGCTTCGGTATCGTAAGGGATGTCGTAGTTGATCACGTGGCTGATACGTTTCACATCCAAGCCGCGCGCTGCCACATCAGTGGCCACAACAATATCGAGCTTGCCGTTCTTGAGCTTATCGATTACCTGCTCGCGCAGGTTCTGCGCCATATCGCCATTCAGGGCGGCACTGGCGAAACCGCGCGCTGCCAGCTTGTCTGCAAGCTCAACAGTGCTGTTTTTGGTGCGTACGAAAATAATCGTTGCATCTACCGGCTCGGCTTCGAGGATACGAGTCAGGGCATCCAGTTTATGCAAACCGCCCACGGGCCAGTAGCGCTGGCGGATGGTCTCCGCAGTCTCTTGCTTAACACGGATTTTGACTTCAACCGGCTCGTGTAAATGCTCGCGAGCTATCCGAGCGATCTCTTTGGGCATGGTAGCGGAGAACAGCGCGATCTGGCGCTCTTCCGGAATCTGTTCCAATACCCACTGCACATCGTCGATAAAACCCATGCGCAACATTTCATCGGCCTCATCCAGCACCAAGGTACTCAGATTGGAGAGATCCAGGGAACCGCGACGCATATGATCCATCACTCGGCCAGGGGTACCCACCACTAGCTGCACACCGCGTTTTAATTGTTGGATCTGTCCACGATAGTCAGCACCGCCATAAATTGGAGCCACGTGGAAGCCTTTCAGGTTAGAAGCATAAGCCTGGCAAGCCTCGGCTACCTGGATAGCCAATTCACGAGTCGGCGCTAATACCAAAGCTTGCGGCCGACGGTTTTTCAGATCCAGTTTGGACAGTAAAGGCAGTGCAAAAGCAGCTGTTTTGCCGGTGCCGGTTTGGGCCTGGCCCAGCACATCGCGATTCTCCAACAGGGAGGGGATTGTCTGTGCCTGAATCGGAGAGGGGGTCTCATAGCCCAGTTTTTCGATGGCAGTTAGGATTTCAGGCGGCAGGCCCAGCTGGTCGAAGCCGGCCGGTTTTGGGGTATCGGTCATTTCGGAATTCACTTGAAGCCTAAGTCCCTGTCGTGGGACCGGAGCGGTGGGTCAAAAGGTCGCGCAGTCTAACAGGTTAGGCGTCCCAGATCAGCCTGTTTTTTAAGCAGATATCAGAAGAAAGCCCCAACAGCTGCGAAATCTCGGCCCCATAGTGGGAGAATGATAGAAGAGAAAAGACCAGGCAGGGGCCGCAATCTAGTGAAAAAACCACTGAACACTCATTTTGCATCGGTCCTGATATTAGTGCCGACAGGCTTTGATAGCGGCAAAATGGAGTCTTTTCTACCAACTTCCTTCAAACGGGCACAAACTCTGTCCACTGTCGACTTAAGCCCTCGGGAAAAGCTGCCATCCACCTGTGTGCGCTCATACAGATAAGTATGAAAACGCCGGAAAAAATTGATGTCTACCGGCTCTGGCTGTTTCCAGAAACTAGAAAGGCTGCCCTGGTGCGTCAAACCCGGCAAATCATATAAGGACCGCCCCATTACCTTGGTAGGCACCTTGTGAAGCAGTGCGGAAATGCCCACAGTACTGTTGATAGTTACCACACCCCTTGTATGGTCCAACAAGGTCGGTAAATGCAGATCATGACAATAAATCACCCGCCCACTTATCCGATAACGCGCTTCCAGTACACTGATCAGCCTTTGATAGTGGCAAAAGCCGCGGTCCATCGGATGGTGCTTAAAAACAATGACCGTATCTTCAGGCGCATTTCGTGCAAAAGATTTACACACGACATCTATCGCATTCTCAATCGAGAGCAGGTCGGAATGCTTGCGCAACTGAAAATCATCGCAGGTCTGTAAAGGAAACAGGTAAAAACGGCCACTGTACTTTCCAGTCATCTGGCGGATAAGCCCGCGCTCTTTGAACTTATAGAGCCCCTTACGATAAAAGCTTCTCAGCCAACAGACGCCTTCCTGTAACCAACTGCGATTCCGGTGATGGCGATAACTGGCAAATTCTGATTGGGCAAAGCGCATAGCCAAGTAATAAGCAGATGCGAAGTAGGCACGCCGCCAAAAAGTATGACCAACGGGAGGCGCCGGGGTACGGCCTCTAGGTAGATATTGATCTATTGCCTGCCTGGACCAGTCAGTTGAGGAAAAAGCATTAACCCCACCCCACTCCATAGTGACAAAATCGGGGCGCAGATAGCCTTCCTCGAAAACGATAAAAGCAACTCCCATTGATTGGCATACTTTTTTGGCGCTTTCATGCAGCCTTCTGCAGTCGCCATATGCAAAAACCGTATCAGCGCCATGCTCAGAAAGATAACGACGTAAAAAAGATGGCCAGTCAGCTTCTCTACCGGTGAAATCTACTTGGTAGTTCCCCCAGCCAAAGTAGCGATCGCCTCCATTGAAGTTGATCTTGTGGGTAACAATACCGAGTTGCGAAAACCGCTTTGCCAGCTGGGCAAAAAACGGGCCATGCGGTCCCTGTAAAAATACTGCCACAGACATGAATAGGCCTACTCCGGAGTCACCCTACTAGGGGCATTGAAACTGAACAATGAAACATCAAGGCTACGATCGATAACTCATCACATACAAACCACTGCTATAGCAGACCAATAAACATCGCAACAAGAAACACAAAGCTGGTCATACAATAGCCCAAGAATTTCTGAACAAAAAACGAACATCGATTGTACAGGCACTAATTTAGCGGCATAAACAGGCCTTCAGGATACATTACTGCAAATTTATCCATCAGGCGATAGCCTGAAAAGCCACCTTTAGAGACAAGTTTGCCCGTTAAAAAACGATGCGGGCCTGTGGATACTTCTCTGGTAAATTGATGCAGATTCAAAATTCATTTCAGTAATGGGGTTGGAAGCAGGCTCTATAGGAACCGGAATAGACACCAGTAGCCTTCACTTTATATATAGCAGAACAGATGACTCACTGAGATTGCTCATTTGAAGAGTGTGGCGTACTTCACGGACGGCTATTCTAGAGAGTAAAGAAAATAATGCCAAGACAGCCTATTACACGAGGGACTCGCTAGCAATGTTCGTCTCTAGCAGGTTTAAAATCCTCTAATATATTTCAAATAACTTGATGCGCGCTCACTTTTTCAAGAGCTAACTTTTTCTCTGCACTACAGACCCAACTTAAAATAAAATGTATTTCAATCGATTGCACTCAGAATTATTCAGACTCAAGTATTTTGGAAGCCATCACACTTTTAGCACGATTAAAGGTACCAAAATAGTTACTCTGTTCTCCTCCCTCTGTTTTCCGGCTATCAATCTTCCTCAACGCCTTCTTCCATATCCACTCAAATAGCAACGCGGTTGATCTCGGAAAAGGGGTGAACAAGGGGTTAAATGGGTTATCACGCGCCTGCATCCAAACCGTCATTCGGTGTGACTTTTGTAGCGCCCTACCACGGCAATGGAAACCATAAACATTGCCAATGATAAGCGTATTTTTCGGCACGGATAGCTTCTCCACTTTAAAACCCATTTCAGCCAGTTCCGGAGCACTTACGCGAAATGAGCCATCCCAATAGCGCCCTGGAGCACGATCGGCTCCTTTCTTGCATGCTTCCAAACTCTGCCTGTATTCCCATTTGAGCCGCTTCCATGTCAACCGGTGGGAACCGGGAACATAAACAAATGAGCCATTAGTATCTGAAGAATCATCTATGTATAACCAGGCTTTTACACATGGATGAAAGGTGTCTGCATGCAAATCTCGCTGAGGATCTGGACGTGGAGTGACGTTCGCATGGTTACATAAATTTTCAATATAAAAGAGTGGTGGTCGATTCTTTGAAGAGCAATAACGCATCAATCTATCCAAACCTTTATGGGAATAAAGCCTTTGAAAGTTTGGTGTTTTAGCTCTCTCCGTAGAGTCCATAAAGACCCGTTGAGTAATGGTAGTTCCCTCAATAACCTCTCTGACAGGGGCCTTCAGCTCAATCAACTCTTTAGTCAAGCGCTGAAACTCAGCCTGAGAAAGAAAATTTTTCTTAAGTAAAAAACCATTACGTATGAATTCACGTCGATCTTCTGAGGGGACCAAAGGAGATAATAGTAAAAGACGAAATCGAAAAAGCAGGTGGGCCAGAATAACTCTGATCACATGTAACCCACAGCGATTTAAAAAGCTATTGCCCAGCAGGGGATTATTCTTAAAGCTTTTACCCCAGCTGAGCAACTCAAAAATCCACTTTGGTACTTTCCAGCTTAGCCCAACCATAGAACGCCACATAACACTCCCCAAATTAAAATATGTTCTAAGCAGGTTTTAACCCCCATAAAAAAGAGGGAGGCCCAACAAAATCAAATACTCAAAACCGACTTATATTTGTTGCCACATCAACAGATAAAAAGTATTGAGCTGAAATTCAATACTTTAAAAATCGACTCCGATACCAACGAAATATCTGCAAGAAAAAGCTCGCCGATTGATCGGATTTGCGGCTTTTTTGTAAGATCTCAATGTTGGTTTTTGCATCAATAAATTCACCGCTCACCGGATCCACATATACAGGATAGAAAAGTAGAGTACCAGCGATTAATTGCTCCAAACTTAACGCTCTTTGCCGCCGAAGTTTAAAAGACTGCAAATCGAAAGCGTCATATACTGGCGCACTGAGAAGTATATCTTCTGTAAGTCCCCAACCAGCATAAAAAGGAAGCCCATAAGTTACCACTTTGATTTCTCGCAACAAAGCCTCAAAACCACACAGTGAACTCATGGTATGCACTTCATCCACTTTATCCAAAAGCAGAGAAATATCACCTTTTTCAATTAAACTGTCGTAAAGGGATTTTGCACCTACAGGCATCCCCCCTTCTCTCGCACCTTCAACAACATCTGGGTGGGGCTTATAGATAATATGGGCACTAGGATTTCTCGCCCTCACCTCTTTCAACAAAGCATAGTTACTTTTTATTTGTGGCGATCCAGTGGCAATGGAAGCATCACTCTCAACTTGACCGGGAATTAGAATAATTTTTTTACCCCTCGGAATTTCCAGCTCATAAGGTGACAATTCTCGACCAATGTTATATTTAGTTACTCTTTTATTTATTAAATTATCTCGCAATATTTTTGCTTGAATTAAACTTTCCGATGGAAATCTAGCACTATTGAGATACACTTCCAGATCACTGGAATAGCGGGCATCAAAATAAATACCACACGCATCCAGCACCAATGAGCTTGGTTTTACCAGGTCAGCACCCAAACCCGCTGAGCGTAGAAAACCATCTTCAATTCTCCATAAATTTAATTGATTTTGTTGACACTGCTCAACCAAAGTATCTGTAACCTTACTGGCCCACACCAAAATATTGGTATTAGGTCTGATTATTGCAGCCCTATCAAGAGACCTGAAGAAAGTAATCCTAGATTTATCGCCCAAAAAATTGGGAATAAAACTGCGTTTCCATGGGGAAAATCCAATTCCTAACCATGTCCCCTGAAAACGTTGCCACTGTCTTTTTTGTTCCAAAATCAATGACAACGTATCTTCAAATTCGCATATAACACCCGTATAAGGATTGATATAACGGCAATAACGAAGATAGGCCGCACAGAAAATTTCAGCCAGTGTTCGTTTTACATTGCGTCTGTTAACAAGCTGGCGATCCTTTGTGAGCCCCCAGCCTGCATAGAAAGGAACACCAAAACAGTGCACTTCCTTACCTGCGATCAATGCATCAAAACCCAGCTGACTGGTAACTACATAGACTTTTTCAACGCGGTCAAATATTGACCATGGAGATAAATCCTGTCCAATAATCCTACAGCCTTCTTGCTTTGCAAGCTCTTGCAAATAACCACGTTTTCTGCCTGAAATAACGTCAGGATGCACTTTGACACAGATCTCAGCACCTGGATTTTCAGTAATCGCACTTCGCAGCATTTCCCGGAAGTGCCTCTCGGAAGCCAACCCAGCGGTTATTGATATATCACCATAAGTCTGGTCTACCACCAGGATCGCCGGACGCTCATCAGCTAAATCCAGAGGAATGTCAACCGATTTGTTATATTTGCACAAACGGTGGGTACGAAGAAGATGAAGTCCATTTTCAGCCCTATTGAGTTCTTCAACGCTAAAATCACTCGCACTGATCAAGCCCTCAAGATCACTGGGGCGAGAGGCGTCGTAATAAATACCGCTATAGTCCATGACCAAACTATGCGCTTGTGCTCCCTCCACTCCCAATCCCAGAGAGCGTAAGAAACCATCCTCAATACAGAAGTAAGGAAGTCCATTCCGTGTGGCTATTCGCTTTGCCTTTATCGACGTAGCCTTGAGCCCCCAGCCCACCATTTGGCTTACGTTTCTATTAGGCCTGGAAAATACATATTGACACTTAGCACCAAGAAAACGCTCTAGGGTACGCATTCTACTAAGCCCTAAAGAGCAGTGCCCAACTACAGGCATTTTTTTGCCTCACTCAGCAGTTTTCCTCTTAAAGCATCATCAGCTGCCAATTGTAAAATGCCTTCTATCCAGAGTGATGGCTCCATAGGCAATAGAATTCCATTCTCCTGATGTCGAACCACCTTACCGTAGATATCCCCCTCCGCATAAATGCCCACCGCACCTGCCTGCGTAATATCATAAAATTTGGTATGGGATCTTGCCCTATTGAAGGGGCTATCCAAAAGAGGAGCTAAGCCTATAGAACGTCCCGGCCTCCGTAGCAAGGATAAATAAGTAGGCCATTTCATGGGGTACAGTACCCGTACTCTTGGTACACCACTAAATAAACGATTTACATGTTTATCCCCAATAATCTCAAAGCTCAGATCCGGATTTTCTGCCATTACTTCTTTGATAATTGGATAGAGCCAGTTGATGTCCTCATAGTGGGACGCTGATCCATGATAGAAAATAGAAAGTTGCTGTCCCTTATCTAGATCCAGTGGCTCTGCCGACAATAATTCAGGGGACCAATCCCGATATTTATTCTGTAGAAATGGAGTTGAGACCAGTAATTTCGCCCCTATAGACTTTAGCCAACGCTGTTTGGACCAGCTATAGCGCAGGATTTTGGCCTGATAGCGCACTGGCATCCTCGCGAAGGCCGACCAATCCAACAAATCATCATCAAGAAATACCGAAACGCCAGATAACTTACTTAAATTCTGTTGTATCAGTGATTGCCAGGAACGAGAAATATAACGTACAAAAATGAGCTGCGCCTCTTTGAGCTCACCTTCAGAAGGAAGCTCATTGAAATTCAAGCGCTTGATATTTACCCCAAGTTTGCGTAAGTAGGGAATAACAAAGTAATCGGTCGAGGGATTAGGCCCCTCCTCTACAACGATCCAACGGCTGACTACTTCCATTCATACTCCAATAGTTCAGGTAAATATAGGGTCATCACTTAAAAGGAAATATGATTGGCAGTAGTATCAAAACTGTAATTGAATAGGCAATTGTGAGGGGTAAGCCTGCACGTAAGAAGTCACGTAAATGGTAACCACCCAAGTTTTGTACAATTAAATTAGTTTGATAGCCAAAAGGTGTCAGGAAGCTTGCACTGGCCCCATAGGCTACAGCCATCACAAACGGCATCCAACTAACGCCAAAGCTATCGGCTAAACTCCAGGCTAATGGAAATGTGAGCGCCGCTGCAGCATTATTGGTCATCAATTCGGTTAACAACAGAGTTAACAAAAAAATACCAATAACCCCAACAAATGGCCCGGCCCCCTGGAGTGAATCTCGCATTGACAGAGCAAGACTATCTGCCAGTCCACTACCGGAGAAAGCTTCTGCTAAGACTAACGCACTGGCAATAATGATCCAGATCTGGAATGGAAAGCGCCGCTGTAGTTCAGTGGTAGTAACGATGTTCAATATCACCATAAAACCTAGCAATACCACCAAGCCTTTTAGTAGTGAAAAAAACCCCAGAGCTGATCCTGCCACAACACTCGCGAACCCCAGCCCCAGTAACCAGCTGTCCCTAGAAGTTAGTTGGCGCTGTACATCAGTACCACTGATTACATAGAAGTTCTTATCAATATTACGATGGTGCTTAAAATCCTGTCCTACCGCCAAAAGTAAGGCATCTCCAGGTTGAAGCTCAATCTCACCAAGCTTTCCGGACAAGCGATCACCGCCTCGGCGCATTGCCACCACGGCTGCATCGAAACGAGTTCGAAACTGACAACTTTTTAAGGTTTCACCGACGATACTGGAATTGGGAGTTAGAACGACCTCTGTCAGGTCCATATGCAGAGTATCATCATCCAATGCAAACAAATGCAGCCCCTCTATAGCCTGGAGCCTTTGTATGTCACGTACATCACCACTAAAAATCAGCTTGTCACCACTACGAATAAGTTCGGTGGGGGCCACAGGGCTAATACTCTGCCCTCCACGGACAATCTCGATTAGGTAAAGTGTTTCGAGTTGGCGCAAATTGTTTTGCTCGACACTACGACCATCCAACGGTGAAGCGGGAGTGACTTCAGCCTCCAACAAATATTGAGCCGCCTCCTCCTCTACAGCGCCTCCTTCGGGGAGCAGACGATTGCACAGAAACAATACTACCAGCCCGACCACAACCGCAGCACTACCAATAGGTAGGAAAGCAAAAAAGTCCAGTGACGCTTCCCCCCTATCCAGAACAAAGCTATTCACAATCAAATTTGTGGAGGTACCTATCAGTGTCAGCGTACCACCGAGAATAGCCGCATAAGATAACGGCAACAGCAGCTTACCTGAGGGGTGGCGCTTCTGAGCCTTAACGCTGGATGCCAACGCCGCGACAATAGCTGTATTATTTAAAAAAGCAGAACTCAAGGCTGTAGCACTAGTAAGTCTTAGTAAGCTGGATTTCAACCTCCCACCGATCAATCCATCAGAGATCGCCCTGAGCCAGCGTGCTTTCTCCAAGCCAATAGAGATTAGAAGTAACACGACCAATGTCACCAGGCCGGGATTAACTGCTTTTTGTAGAACTGACTCGACAGGAACCAAGCCGATCAAAAAACATACAGTAGCAGCAGAGGCAAAAACTAGAGAGGGACGAACGCGACTAAAAATCAAAATAAAGATAACTAGAACGAAAGTGCCGGCAACAAAGAATTGGGAGAAAGTCATAAAGTTGGAGTGTCGCTCTGGTAACCTAGGTAGATACTTCACCTGATAGATATCTTTGGCAAAGGCAAACTATACTAAATCTGTTGCCAACACCCAACGATTAGCTTTTCTCCCATCCTCAAGATTAACTCAGCTCTTCTATCAAAGGAGTTCATACAGACATGTTTTTCAGAGAACTCCTTAGGGAGACTAATGAGGGGGCCGGTTCTCAATACCGCAAACATGATTCTCACCGCAAAAGTTACAATCTGGTTAAAACATAACCACATAAAGCAATATACCAACCCAGAGGGTCATCATAGGATAAATTGATTTCGTCCGTGAACACTCATTAAAGCCTCATATGAAATTTGGCAATGAGTATGAAAGCGGCTGTATGATAGGGAGTATCAGCTATTAATCTATATACTATCGTATATACGAAATCTTATTGATAGTTGGGAACTTAATCATCTCGCGATCGAATGATTTAGGGGGTCAGCTCTATAGAGCCGGCATATTGGGTCAACCTGAGATATAGGGCAAACTGATATTACATCTACAAAAGACTTAGAAGCTTAAAACAAATCCTAAATTTTAGTTTAACCCTCATCAAGCTGCCTTTCAGCTTTTTTTCGTACTCCTAAACTGGAGCGCTTTCCATCCTGAATAGCTACTCAAATGCTATAGTCAGAGTTAATATTGCCGTTTTGAAAGACCATCAACCGAGCAAACCATAACCCCTGACATTTGTCGACTGATTTGATTACTCAACGCCACAAAGGGGCTTTTGTTCTCTCATTAAGGCCTAGAGAAAAATCCTCTCTAGTGTGAGTCAAAAATGGACTGTAGTAAGGGTCTTTTCCCTCATCTGTAGACCACCGTGTCTTCAAACTCATTGCCTCACGATCAAATCGAGCCCGTTTCTCTGGAGTATTATCAATACCGCGACTGATGGATTCATGATGATACATTTCTGCCCAAGGTGTCCATAAATTGCGATAACCAGCTTCCTTAACCTTCAAACAGAAATCGACATCATTAAAGGCCACCTCAAAATGTTCCTCATCTAACCCCCCAACAGATTCATAAATACTCTTACGGACCACTAAGCAGGCCGCTGTAACAGCAGAAAAATTTTGTGTACACATCAGACGATTCATATAACCCTCTTCATTGCGATGATAGAACTTATGAGCATGACCTGCTAATCGCCCCAGACCAACAACGACACCAGCGTGTTGTATACGGCCATCACCATAATACAATTTGGCGCCAACACAACCTATATCTGGCCTTAAGGCATGGGAAACCATTTCATTCAGCCAGTCAGGAGAAATCACTTCGATATCATTGTTTATCAGGCCAATGATATCGCCACGAACATGTTGGACGCCAAAGTTGTTGATTGCCGAGTAATTAAAAGGTGCATCGTACTTAAGTACTCTAACATTGGGATATCTTTTCAACGCAGACAAATATTTTAGTGTTCTCGGATCAACACTTTGGTTATCGAGAACCAGTATTTCGTAGTTTCTATAGATGGTTCGACAAAGAATACTTTCGATACATTGACGAAGTATCGATAACATATCTCTAGTGGGAATCAAAAGAGAAACCAATGGCTCTTCTTTTTTTAAAGGCCAACGAACTTTAAGAACTTTATTGCTTTTCATGGCCTTCACTTCAACATTCCCACACCCTACATCATTAAAATATTCTTCCAAAATATGCTGACTCTTTTGGAGATACTTCCTATCAGCAACTGTCTTTTTTCTATGAAAAAGGACTCTGGGAACATGAATAATTTCTCGCTGTGGGTCCTTCAGTTTTCGCAGCACATTGAGAAACAATGAAAAATCCCAGGCTTCTTTAAAAAAAGCATCATAAATTTCAGGGAACTTAAATAAACCTGGCGCAAAAAGGACAAATTCACCAATATAATTCCTAGAAAAGAAGAGGTCTGGATTCCAAGCCGGCTTGAAATCAGGGAGGCATCTCCGCCCTGCCTCGTTAAGTAGATCTTCATCCGCATAGATCACTTTGGCATATGGCTTATTCTGTAAAACATACTGCAAACAATTTAGTGTTTTCTTAGAAAGTAACGCATGCGGTGGACATAAAAGCTGATAAGTACGCGAAAAAAATAAACAATTATTTTCAGCTATATATGTGTACCTATCAATCAACTTAATTCTACTATCTGAATTGGCATAGCCTTTGAGGGAGGAAAAAATATTTTTCTTAATATTTTCTGAAGGCAATAAGAAAAGCTTCCAGTCTCCGCAGTCTTGGGCCAATACTGAATAAATTACATGCGCTATATTTTCTAAAGAATCATATTTATCAATTGGCATTAACAATAGAAAATTAATGACACCTGGAGATGGTAGTGAATTAGGCCAAAAATTTGGTTCTGTTTTCCTCACCCAATCACGATAGGATACTCTTACGCCAGCAAGCCTAAATGTCGCATCGTAACTGGCCCAACGATTAATTAATTTAAAGGGAACTCGTAACTGGCGACACTTCAATCGTGAACGCATTCTATCAAGAGCAAAAAGGAGGGATACCCGAACCAGGGTTAAGTGACGAATGGTAAACTCACACTCGGTTTGTGCGGGAGAAAACTGCAACCGCTCTCTCCCCCTAGCAAACCAAAGCAGACGTTTAGACATACGCCCATTACGAATTGGTAGGCGAAGCTTCTGAGATTTCTTCCCCCCCTTTTGTTGAAGTATAAAAGCAGCATCCAAGTAACTTTGATCCGTATCGAGTAATACTTCAACCATATACCAGCCCCGAGAAAAATTTATATTTTCAATGGAAAATTTAGATTGGCTGGTAGTTGAACTCCATACAATAGCGCCATCAATACTAGACTCAGCTGTTAACCCCTGAAGCGGACATAGCAGCGGAAGTAAATCGTACCTCGTTAAGTGAGGAATAGTGATTCTTGAGCACTTACCCCTCATATACAACTCCAATAGTCCCCATTATTTTATACCCGATGCCAAAGAGTTATAGCCGCAGGAAAATCACAACTTAATCGTAATAAAAAATCTCATTTAGCTTATAGTGATAAATAAGCTTATTTTCGCTTAATAGCCCTAAATATTTTAGAAAAACGTATTCTCAGACCTGAACTAATAGTGCCATTCTTGCAGGAAACATCTAAACTCTCGAGTGTATTTTTTGACTCTAGATTCCCCCCTGAAAAAATTCTCAGCATGTACTCAGACCCATGATCCTTCAGAAGAGAATTCGGATATTCCAACCTCCAGTCAGAAAAATCGTATTTTAAGTACTTTATGTATTTTTTAAAAATAGGCTTTAAAAAAACTACATCTTCTTTGGAATACCATTCTCTCCAATTTCCGTGAGCTTTACTTCTAACTACTCCCGCATGATTTTTATCAACGGACACATTCTTTTTAATCGAAAAAGAGAGATACCCTTCCAGTTTCTCGATATCCCCATCAATAAGATCTTCATATTTTATGATCAACCAGTCTTTATTAATTTCTTTTAGAAACCTTAAAACATTATCGTACGTTTCAGATATTTTTTTTGCCAATACGGGATAAAAACTTGGGCTTTGATTAAATAAAAATACTGTAGGTACATCTTTTGGATTAAGCTCCTTGTACCTGACCAATCTCAATGTACGTTCAAATTTCTCTTTGTCTGGCCTATGTGCCCAATGCCACCTATAGAAAATTTGACTAACAAATCGGTCACGTGGATCTCTAACTATAAAAATTTTTTTATCAAAATAATCTTGATAATCCAATACCTTATCAGGTGAAACTCCAGAATCTAATAAACTCTTAACAACCTCAATGCTATTGGATTGCATGGGCGAACATATGCCGTCTTTAGCATAAAGCACCCCATCGGCGCCCTCCAAAATCTCAAAAGGCTCAAAGACTTCTTGCACTCTTACCTTCAGGTGATTCTCCAGAGAATCTTTCACCATAGCATGTAGAATCGTGGTTCCAGACTTACTCAGCCCATAAATTAAAATTCGCATGCTGTCTGTTCACCATTTTTATACTAAACAATTTGACAACCATTGTAATAAACACCTTTAACATCTACAGCTAAGGTAGCAATTTTTAGAGCAACCATAATATTTAAAAGATTTAGGGCTTACTCTCAGATTAAGTGGCATGTGCCGAACGCGAACAAAGATGTTCAATTTTATGCAAAATCATTCCGAATCGTGTAACCATTGCTTCGAAGCTATAGTTTTCTTCTGCTCTCCGTCGACCGGCCATTCCCATATATAATCGTAGTACGGGATCTTCAACCAGCAACATTACTCGATCCGCTATAGTTTCCACTTCACCCAATGGAACAAGGTATCCGTTCTCACCATCTACGATAAGCTCCGAAAGAGCCCCCCAGTCATAGGCAACGACCGGGCATGCTGCCGCCATGGCTTCTAAAATTGTACGTCCGAATGACTCTTTAAAATGCGACAGATTCACCACTATATCAACTTGAGCTAAGGCTTCTTGTGAGCTGGCAATATAACCAGTAAACTGTAAACATTGCGAAATTTCACCGCTTTGCTGTCGTTCTCGTAAATCCCTTGTATACTCGTTCTCCGGTCCAATCAATTTACAAACTACAGGAACAGATCTCTGCTCTAGTATTTCCGCTAATTTAACGAAATCTACCAAACCTTTTTTAGGCAAGTTACTGCTGATTAACGCGATACGTACAGGACTATCTTTGGATTTGATAGCCTCTAAGGGGGGAGAAAACATTCTAATATCGATCATATTGGGCAATACAATCACGTCCTCTACAGATATTTCCTTCTCCACAGCTTTAGAATTTACTAGTGTGATATCCGCTAATTTTCCAACGCGCGCAATGATTGATTTAGCAGTTGCACCTAATGTCTTACATAAAGCTTCATCATGAGAAGGAAGTTCACGTACATGAATGACAGTAAGTACTTCTAAGGCTCGAGCAGCAAGTAAAGGCTCGTCTAGCACTAGTGTATTGGCATATACTGCCTGGATATCAAACCTATCAATCAATTGCTTAAACTTCATCAGGGTTTGAGGACAAGGCTTCCGATCAGCCTTCCACCAGCCGTAAGGCAAAACCATTACAGCCTTTGCCATAGATTTAATAGCCTCAACATAAGCAGTATTTATAGCACTTGGCAATACTACGATCAGGTTTACTTCCAGCTTATTCAAAGCAGCCAACACGTCAAGCAAGCTGCGTTCAGCGCCAAATAGACAGTTTCCAGCCTGGTGAGTGCAGACTAATAGATTTAATGCTCCAGGCCAGTGAGGCTGTGTTCCTGGTATTTCCGCCAGAGGTTTAAACCCTTGAGCTAGTCCCACGGTTAAATAGTGGTAGAGTGTAGGTAGCTTATCTACCCTGGCTTCTGGAAAGCGATATCCGTAGCCAGTGGTACTGAACTCTGGTCCCGGGTCCCGCCCCTCTAAAGAACCTACTAACCAGTAATGCTCAAACAGGTCAATTGGCGCTTCTTGTAAGTCTGAATTCTGCTCCAAATACCATGCTGCATCGAAATAGCCTGATTGCTGAACAATATCCATAGGATTAGGGCTCTGCACAATCTTTTTATCATGACAAATTGCTGCCGGTGCTTTAAAATAGCGGAGCCTTGGATTGGCAGGTAAATAAAGATCTTTTGCCGATTTAGCTCTTGTGTGCCAGCGCTTAGCTGCATCTTCGTAATCTTTTCGAATACCGTAAAATCGTGTGAAGAGGTTTGTCTCGCTACACCTACTTAGAGAGTTTTTATTAATACGGCCAAAGCTGAGTGGCACACCAAGCAAGACTTCAGTTAAAGAATCCTCACCAAAAAAGTTAAGGATACGATAATAATATTCTGTGTCCCCATTGACTGTAACCCTATCCCAGTAACCTAGCATCTCAAATACAGAGCGACGAAACATCAGCGAAGAGACATTACGGTACACCCAACTATCTTCTGGACGCCAGTGGGAAAAATGTAATTCATTAGTAGTGCGCACCCAATGAGAGGTACAACCCACTTTAGAAGATTCTAACATTAAAGCTTTAACTTGATATTCTATTTTTTGTGGGTGGGACCAATCATCGCTATCATGTGTGGTAATTAGGTCACCACTGGCTACCTTCAAGGCGGTATTACGGGCAGCGTAGGTGCCTTGATTTTTTTCATGCCTCAATAGCCGAATTTCCACACCAGGACGCAAATGTGTATTTCGTACATACTTTTCAAGTACTTCCCAAGTAGCGTCTTTACTAGCATCATCAACCACCAAAATTTCCAAGTTTCTCCAAGACTGCTCACACAAAGAGCGAAGAGCCGTTTCCAGGGTTCTCTCAGCATTATAAGTAGGAATGATTACTGAAACCCTCGGTGCCCCTTCCCCCCCTACGATAGGTAACTGCTCTGCAGGATGGAGAGAATCCAAATTCAAGGATTTATCATTATCCCCTGCTAATCCACATAATTCATTTTGTATAAAGACTTGATTGATTGTTTTTAAAATCAAATGATTCAATTGCCCATTAGGATCTTTTGTAGCTTTAATAGTTTTCTTGTGAACAAGTAGATTGACCTCTGCCAATATCACGTCAACCTGTCCAGTAAAGCGCTGAGCCAATACCAATAGCACTTCCTGGGCCGTGCTCCATTGCTTATGCTGTAGAGCAGCTTCAAATATCAGCAAAAAGGGGCCTGCATGCGAGGGATAAGGGTAATCTGCACACTGAAACAAGGATAGAGAGGTAAATACTTTCGACCAATCACCATTTGCAGCATACCAACGTGCAATGGCCCAGGCCGCATAATATCTTTCTTGGCTTATTGCGTTCGGCATTGCTGAAAGCTGCTCTAGCTGAGGTAAAATAAATTTATTGCCTCCTCGCCACAGATGGTACTCCCATACAAGGGCACGATTCTGAAATGGTCTTCGACCCTCAAAACGCCCATAATTAATATAATGCTCTAGTGGATCAACCCCAGCAGATGCGACATCTGGATATGTTTGCAGATACCATTGGGGGTCAAAATTATCAAGGGCCGGCAAATCGCGGCCACATACCTGAGCAAGAGGTTTAGAGCACATCTCAATAAGTCTGCGCCATAGACGCCTTATGGAAAGCATGGTATCTAACCAATTTAGCAGGGTAGCGGCTGACGCCCCTCCTTCCTTCCCATAGAGATATAGTGCACCAACGGATTAAAACCGCTACCTTTTACATCTGGATTGCTATCCAGATACCACTGGCTATCAAAGTCAGGGCCGGGATTACGCCCTTCAAAGGCCCCCAACTGCAAGTAATGCAATGCGGGATTGCTCGCAGAGCTTTTATCTTCTGCCACGTCGGGATAGGCATCTAGATACCATTCTGCATTAAATAAGCCAGAACGGTTGATTTGATCCAGTTCCTTTTTTTGCTTGCGTATTTTTTTAGCACGCTTACCGAAGGGTACACTGACTTGAAAAGCAGAGTTTATGGCTGGTGAACTCCTGTCCGTTGATGGCCCTTCCATATCCCCCTCCATTTTGGCACGCAGGGTGACCACTTCCTTCTCTTTTTCTTCCAGTAAACGTGTTAACGAGGTCAACTCATTAAAGCGTTCATCAATTGAATTTTTTGCACCTGAAAGGTCAGATTTTAGTGATTGAACTCTAAGCTGCAATTGTTGCTTCGTCTTTAATAGAGTATCCCGCTCCATTTCAACTGACTTTAAACTCGTCTCCAGCTGCTTACAGCGGGAGTCAAGATCTTTCTGGGTTTTATCTAAATTTTGTTTTGCCTGAAAAAAGGTATCTCGCTCCTTTTCAACTGACTTTAATCCAAACTCCAGACTATTACAACGGGTGTCAAGGGCTACCCGGGTTTTATCTAAATTCTTTTTTTCATGTAATAACTGCTGTAACTGCTCCTCTACAGACTCGAGAGATTGTTCAAGCTGATGGATGCGCTTCTGTGCCTTTTGTCCCTCTGTATCCTTCTTCGAAAGTTCTATTTGAAGTTCAAGGCTTCTCTCCTGCAACTGACGCTCCTTAGCACTTAGAGCGCTCTCCAGTTGCTTAATACTGTCTGACGAAATACGCTCTTCTTGTTCGTGTAGCGCTACCAATTCAATCTTCTCCTGCCTTACTTTTTCGAGCAATTCAGTAAGCGTAGATAGTTCATGGTAGCGCTCCTCTAGAGATACTTCTTTCTTCTCAATTGCCTTTTCTAAAACATTGATTTGCTCTTCAAGTTGACTCTTATTTGCCATAGCATCATCAAATTTATATTTGATTTCCGCGAGTTCATTCTCTAACTGTTTAGTCCTTAGTTGTGCTTGTTTCCACTCGTCATGCAGAGTCTGAGTTCGTTTTTCCAAATCATAATTTTCTTTAGCAGCACTCTCAGACAAATACTTCAACTCCGCAAGTTCTCGCTCCAACTGACTAGTATGATCTTGATTCTTTTGACACTTCTGTTGCTCCTTCTCCAAGACAAGTACTCGTTCAGCAAGCTTGGCTTTTTCCGCAACTATATTTTCTGATTTATGCTTGAGCTCTACTAGACTCTGCTCCAACTGCTCCGCTAAATTTTGTGCTTGCTTACGTTGCTCCTCCTCCTCTTCAAGTGCTTGCATCCATTCATCAAGCTCACCTTCTTCTGCCAAGGCTCTCTCCAGCTGATCTTCAAGTTTAGCGAGATCCCACTCCAGTTTTTTTGCACGATCTTCTGTCTGTCTCCAATTTTCCTGCTCTTTTTCTAAAGTTTTTACGTATCCTTCGAGCTCACTTTTTTCTGCAACAAGGTTCTCAGATGCTCTCTGGAGTTCAGCGAGATTCCACTCCAACTGTTTCGCATGACTTTTTGTATGATGCCACTGTTTCCGCTCTTCATGGAGTATTATTAACTGGCCCTCAAGATCATTATTCTTGGAAGTAGTGCTCTCGCACTCTTGCTTAAGTTTAATGAGCTTTTCTTCCAAAACTACTGCTCGGTCTTGTGTCTGCTGCAACAGCTTATATTGCCCCCGTAATTTATGAATCTGCTCCTCTAGTTTCTTCTTATCTAAAGCACTATTTTCATACTTATATTCTAGTGCCGAAAGATTTTTTTTCAGCTGCTCAACATGGCTTTGTGCCTGCTGTCGCAATTTCTGCTCCTCCTGTAATTTTTGCAGCTGCTTTTCGAGTTTATCTTTCTCTGAAGCATACCTTTCAGATTCTTGTTTTAGACAAACAAGCTTCTTCTCCAGCAGTTCAACACGACTTTGTGCTTGTTGTCGTAGCTGCTGCTCTCCCTGTAACGCTTTCAACTGATTTTCAAATTTATTTTTTTCTAAAGAATACCTCTCGGATTCTTGCTCCAGCTTAACAAGCTTCTTTTCTAACTGTTCGACACGACCTTGTGCCTGTTGTCGCAATTGCTTTTCTCCCTGTAACTCTCGCAACTGCTCTTCAACTTTTTTTGCCCCTAAAATATTAATCTTGGAATTTTTCTCTAGTTCCGCAAGCTTCTTTTCTAACTGACCCACACGAGTTTGGGCCTGCTTTCGTAGCTGTTGCTCGCCCTGTAATTTTTGCAATCGCTCTTCGAATCTTTTTTTCTCTAAAGCATACCCTTCAGATTTTTGCTCTAGCTTAGAAAGCTTATTTTCCAATTGTTCCACTCGGCCCTGTTCTTGTTGTCGAAGCTGTTTTTCTCCCTGTAGTTTCTTCAGATGCTCTTCGATTTCACACTTCTCTAAAGCAATAATCTGAAACTCTCGCTCTAGTTCCACATGTTTCTTTTCAAGATGCTTCGCTCGGTCTTGTGCTTGCTTTCTTAACTTTTGTTCCCCCTCAAGTGTTTGCACTTGCTCTTTGAGTTCGCGATTCTCTAAAGCAGTATTCTCAGATTTTAGCTCTAGTTTCGTGAGATTATTTTCCAGTTGATCTAAATGACTTTTTTCCTGTTGTCGCTGTTTTTCCTTCTCAATCATTTCGGATTTCAGAACATCGTTAAGGGCTCGCTGGGTGCTTAGTGCATCTTCTTGCCTATGAAGAATCACCTCTAGCTCCGATCGTCTATGTTCACTTTCCTCCAACCTTCCCGTTAATTCTGTGAGCTCTTGGTTCTGCTGCCCGCGAGATTCCCGTTCCTTTGAAAGTTCCAATTCCAGCAACTGTAACTGCTTACTAAGCGAGCTTATTTCCTTTGTCTGTGACAGCCTCTCCGAGGCGTTTCGAGCAATATCTTTTTGCAATTGCTCAAGCACCTTGTTTCTTTCGGCCAGCTGTTTTTCTAGATCTTCCAAACGAGCTGAAAGCACAGCTCCTTCCACCTGTCGCTGATCAAATAGTTCTTTCAGGCGTTGCTGTTCAGACTGCGCCTTACTCAGCTCCTCAGCACTATATTCCGAACGAACCTGATATTTCGCCAGTTCGTTCCGCTCTTCAGCAATGCTAGCGTGCAATTGCAAAAGCTGCTGGTTGCGTTCATCCACCTGCCGGAATTGCTCATCAAGGCGCTGTCGAAGCTGTATAACTTCGGACTTCAATCCGTCGCGGAACTCCTGCAATATGCTAACCCGCTCAGCCAACTGGCCACGCTCTTGAGCATGCCGCTCCGCAGACTGCTCCATGCGCTGACTAAAACTAGCCAAGTCCCGCTGCTTAGATTCCAGTTGGATGCGTGCATTTTCATAGTCGGTGTTTAATTTCTTCAGCTCACCCTCTTGCTTTGCAAGACTAGCTTCCAGAGCTTGTGTCTTCTGCAGGTAGTCACTGGCCTGAAGAGCATCTTTACAAGTCCGCCCTAAACGGGCAAAAACATCCCGTACTACCTGCTGGGCCGAGTTTGATTCGCTACGCTCAAACAACTTAGCCAGCATCGGGCCCAGGTCACCTCCCACAGAAACGGCACCCAACCCTTCACCGTGGTGGAAGGTAAAGGTTGAGTACTCTTGCGCCAGAACTTTAAATGCCCTGAAAGTTTCCCACCCCGAGCCTCGTTTCGAAATACCGGGCATCAGCACAAGACCACAAGTTGACATTTTCGACATCCAGCGAGACAACAGACCCTCCAGATCCTCTTCGACCGTAGGGTTCAATATCAGCAGATCGACACTGTCATCTTCGAACTGGCTCGCGACCTTAATAGAGGGGCTATCGAGTAGAAAAGAGAAACTATCAAAATGTTGAACATGATAAGCTAGTATCTCTGCCTGGAACGGAGAGACGTTCTCTCCATGTTCCTGGTAGGTTACATAACAACTAGTATCCAATCGCAGCCGCTGTACGGCTTGGCAGAGCGCGAAATGAGCTACGCCGGCTTCCATCCCCAAGGTCATCGTTATCCGGGGTTGATGTGCCTCAATCAACCAGAACAGAAAGGGCACATGCTCTAGCCATGAAGAAGAACGAAGGTAATCCGGACTCCAGAACATAGAACTCTGAGCCAGAGAATTGATTGCCGGTTTAATCGCCAGATCAGATTGCATTTTCGTCAGTTCCTTTGTCGAAATTTAATACTAATCAAAATCAATTAAGATCACGGCCCAGGCTTGCCTAGGCGACTATCACTTATCGAACTTATGAGATAGGTACTCACAGTATTCTTCATAGCTCAAAATACTCGAGGCATATGTCATGCTGCTCAGTTCTAACGACATTGATAACTCTTTTAAATTAGCGAATAGATTCCATCGCTGATGTATGAGCAGTTCTGCTTAAAGATCGCTAATGTGTAGGCAACGCTCATCCCTTCCTACAATCTTCATAAAACGAAAACTTAGCCCCAGACCGAGAACACATCATCTTGAGAAGTTAATAGAGTTCCAGTGAACGACGACTTTAATGAGACAGTGCTATTCGGTCGCGTTAACCGTCCTAGACCTTTCTCCAACGCAAGGTACTCCAGCTCAAACCCATGATTCTGCGCCCAGCGTTCACAAATATCCCTTTCTTCCTGGCGAATGGTGTCGTCCATCCAAACTTCGGCCTTTGGAGAAAGGCAGTTTAACAATGCTGGTAATGCCGGATAGCGACTGTGCAGACAGGTAGCTCCTGGAGGACCATCCACCCAGAGAAGATCTACACTTTCGGCCCCCTCCAACAGTGACTGTGGATACCAGCGTGAAGGCTTTTCTGTATCCTCGGAGTTTAGATGCTCACCCTCCCAGGGTATTAAGTCCCCAATACGTAGATCTACCCATGACTGTAAATACTCAGCCTCCAACGTCGCCAGTGTCCGCGCGCCATAATAGTCACTGTGCTCAATAGAGATTAATTTCCCAATGCCATTTTGACGTAATGCATCGGCGATAACCAACGTAGAGGCACCACTTCCGAACTCCACCACCAAATTTGGTCGGGAGGCCATAATGTGCGTATGCAGGTGCAGGAGTACATCCGGTGAAGCAGCCCAACCACGTAGAGGGGGTAATTGCCCCTTGATGGATAAACGACGTTGTAGCCAGCTCAGACTTTCCAACTGCATATAGAGGCGATTCTGAACAGTAATCATGTCACGAGTAAGCTTATTTGAATGTTCTTTTCCAGCTTGAATGAGCCTACTTTCGAGACTCTCCAGCATATTAGAAAAATCATCCAATTTATATTCAGACATAACAAGCAGCAACTCCGTAAAATATTAAATGTCCAGATACGTAGAGCCAACTTGGCCTAATTAATTACGGCATTCCACAACTAACATAAAACTTACCATTATTTATTTCAGTAACCAAATAGTACTTGGCCTCGAGTAATAGCTACAATTCCCTTATACTGCAAGCAGATCATCTTGCGGTCCCTTAAATAACTCATTCTGTGGACTTCCACCCCAGCTCATTCCAGGTCTACTATTCAGACGATCCATTTTAAATTGAACCTGTCCGCCTGTTACTTTATTAAAATCTGTATCCTTTAGTAAATATTGTCGAATGAGCCTATTAGAGTTTTCGTTGATCCCTTTCATCCACGATGAATACATGTGTGAAAAATAAATATCGGCATCTAAACCCTACATAACCCTTTCATAACCAAAAAATTCAAGACCATTATCGGAGGTATTTATCTTGATTTCATCTTTGAAGCTCACCATATGACTAATCGCTGCTTCAGCCAATAAGTCTGATCGTTTATTTGTCAACATAACAATAACAGTAAAAACAACTTACGCTCATCCATAGTCGGCAAAACTCAGCAGCGCCCATTGCCCATTGCCCATTGCCCATTGCCCATTGCCCATTGCCCATTGCCCATTGCCCATTGCCCATTGCCCATAAAAGTATCGCCTTTCAAGTCATTTATGCAATGCATTCGGTCAATAACCGATGGCTGATTAACTATATTCTCTCTGTTTTTTACCTTTCCGCGCCGATCACACTTACCAAAGTTCTTCAAGTTGAGTTTTGATGTAATCCTAAGATACTTGTATGGGTCTGCACCACCTGTCTGATCTATATAAATCAGCTGTTAGATAGTCTAGTGATGTAACGATACAGCCGTATGCAACCTCAAATAGCTGACCGTCTGGTGAGGATTTAATTCTTTCCGTGTTAGAATTTGTATTTTGCCATACACCACCTGTGAATTTCTGTACCTTCTTCACTTGCCGGTGCCTTAGATCCGAAAGCTTAAGTACTTGCCCTGGGCGATATCCTCACAAACTCGTATGCGTTTTAGCTCTCAACTGATCATCGAGAGATACCTATCCAACAATTCTGTAATTGCTTTCTGAGAGTATCCGACTTTTCTCAGGCTGTATATCTCGTATCGTTCGCTCTCACTCAGTTGGTAGCAGTTCATCAGTGTCTTTCTCTTGGTAGAGAAATAGCGACTCTAATAGCTGAGCCCTTCCTTACCAATTGGACTAATTATCAAAAAATAAGATCATCTGTATAACTCCTTGAAAACAAATTTAACCTCAAAAAAAACTTAATTCACACATTGAACTTTTCAGTTAAGCAAAAAATAAACTTCACGTGCAATTAAAACATTAATTGAAAAACAAATACAAACAGACAACCTAAACATGTAGTCAAGAAATTATTAAAATTAAAACTTTACTTAACTTTTGGCCCGCCAGTAAGGCACACCCACATACCATATAATAGTTAAAACACTATAAATTTTTATCCTTAGAAAAACCAAGTATTTTCCTTTCACATCCACTACAACATTAAGGTCAAAAATCTACCCCAAAATACTAAACTCTGAAACCACCTCAAATAATCCCGCATTAGATGTTAAAATCAAACTAGGAGACAACTCCTTCAATCCTGTACCACTTGTAACAAACCTTTCAACATTTTCAATTTTTATATCTGCATTTGTGACAATATTTAAAACAATAGAAGTCTCACCTTTAAAAACCTGAAAACTATTACCCTTTAGTTTTTCTAATCGGATCTCTGGGGCAAAATGGAAGCAAAGAGACCAATCAGAGCTTGAAATAATTTTATCTTTTAAATTAAAAGAATTGTCATAGGTAATAACATCCCTAGTAAAGCAGGATTTGTCAGCAAGGTATGCCCCTTCCAGAGAGGTGAATTTATTACTTACAAATACTTTCTCATGCACGGGGTTTGGTTCAGCACCACAAAATGTAATAGTATTATGTGCCAGGCTTGTACGAAACCATTGATACCTCAAAGAGTCACCATATTTATATGGTCCTCCTGAGTCAACCAGTATCATTCCCATATCCTTAATCCATAGGTCAACATGCAAAGGTGAATAGTGACCATGTGAACTTTCAGCATTGTGGCTAAGGATATGATAGTGAAACCTATCATTTTCAGAGGCTCCTCGGAAATGTCCTATTCTCTCTAAACCTTTCCATAATAACTTTCGATCCTTAGAAGTAAGAGATGGCGCCCCACCCTTAAGTCCTATCGGTGTATCGCCAGAAGCTGGAAATTCTCCATTAGGAAAAGCTAAGGCGGACATGTGTCTACCTTTTTTCTTAACTATATCTTTAATGTTCAACCTATTATCTATAAAATTATCACCTATTTCAGATACAAAATTAGATACAAGTTCTAACAAGATAATATCAAAGTTATAATAGGCAATGGATTGCTCAACAGCTACACCTGTTTCTAAATCGATCAACTCTAGGAAAAATTTTTCTATTTCCAAGAGAAATTTATTTGATGAAATCTTATTTTTCTTATAGACTTTTTCTAGGCAATACTTAGCACAAAGATGGAATATTCGATGGTTATTCCTTTTCCATTTATCTGAAGATACCAAGATATCTAGATTTTTTGTTAGTGACTTTAAGTGTTCATCTATTTTTAAAAGAAGAAATTCATCATCTATTACCTCTTTAACATATAAAAGTGCACATGCACGTTCAGACAATGCATGATCATCCCATATCATTTCTCTACTGTTAAAAGCAGGCTTCGATTTTGCATACTCAAATACATCTATCAATATTTTCCTTACTGCTCCCCATCCCTCTAGATTCTTAAAATCACAAAAACCAACCCAAACCAAATCAAAAAAATACAACTGAAGGGACTTGGGAAGCTGAAAAACTTGCTTTATGGTATCTTCGTTTACATTCAACAGAACATGCTTATGAGCGGGATGTACCTTGATAGATACTCTATCTGTGCCGCCTTCGTAAACTATAATTTCATCATCACTAAGAAAGTCATTTGCATGCTTAATCCACTCAGCATATTTATAGGGCTTCTTTTTCACGGGCCACCTTAATTAACATAACTTTCAAAGTCTTTATTATAGAGATCACATATTTTTTCTAATATACCAACAGCTCCTTCATAATCTGACTTAACCACATCATTTAACTTAGTGAGATACCATCCAGTCATAAAATTATCAAAGTGAGACTTTACAAAGTCATTTAACAGGTCATTATTTCTCAAGAACTCTACCTGCTTTTTTTCTAGAATAAGTTTTTTCTCAAAATAACTTAGGTCAATTTTATTTGTAATCGAGTCGGAACGATCTGCATAGTAAATAATGAATGCATCGCAATTGAAACCTCCACAATTAGCCTTTGCGATCACCTCCCATCCGAAAAGAGTATCTTGACCTGCTGACTTCTCTACAAAGCGTATTTTATTTGCATCTAAAAATTTCTTTGAAATAACAGCTGATTGTGTAGCTATTACAGGAAAACGACCACGATTGAAGTACCCTTTCTTGAAATCCTTAATAATACTAAGGCGCTTAGGAGTATGCTTGCCAATTGTTTTAACGTCTTCAGCAACTTTTACATGATAGCCAGAAATAAACTCTACCGGCTCATCAGATAATTGGTTAGCTTCTAAGTATAATTCCGTCAGTAAATCATAAGCGCCGGGCGCAATTTCATTATCTGGATCAAGGAAGGTAATCAATGGTGCTGTTGCCATGTCAATCCCCTGATTCCGAGGGCGAGAGGCGCTGCCACTGCCACTGCCATGATTAAACCTGGCTTTGACATTAGGATGAATGGATTTCATATACTTTAGGATTTGCAATGTTTCCTGGTCATCAGATCCATCATCCACCAGTATAACTTCCATTTCAGGCCAAAGTTTATTACGCTGTAGACTTGGGATACATTTACTTATCAAAAACCGCCCATTGTTATAGACAGGAACAATGACGGACAACTGATAGGATCGACACTGAGTGGAGTGCCGCTTCATATAACGAAGAAAATTTATCTCGAACGGATCGATACTATAACCATTTTTAAATATAAATTTTCTCTCTTCACAATAATCAGATAAATGATCTGGATGTAAGAACTGCGCACTGAATAGAGATAGAGCTTTGCCGCTACACAGCTCTGTGTATTCATGTTCTTTACCAAAAACATACTTTCCACTTTTATCGAAGTGAGAATTTTTCGTTATATAGCGGGAGTTTGTATACTTGAAACCATTTAGCAAGTCGTTAAGGTAGTTTTTCTCATAATCATTAGCTGTGCTGAACCAACAGAAGTATCCAACATTTTGGTCTTCTTTAATTATTTCCCATTTTTCCAGCTCCGACTCTTCAATTAATATTTTTCTAGGATAGGCCTGAGCTTTAAATGAGCGTATTACCTCATCTGTCTTTTCTGTACAAATAACGGCAATAGTTGTATCAATTTTTTCTGTTTTTTTAAGTCCAATATTTTCAAGCATCGTCGATACAACCTGATAGCTTGTTTTATTATTTAGTACCTCACGTATATTATTTATATTTATAGAATACTCTTCCCAGGTCTCATCCCTAGTAAAGTCAAAGCTCATGTTCTGCTTAAATGGTACAATACGAACTCCTGGAAACTTATTAAAAACTGAGTTAGCATAATTTGATATCAGCCCATTTCCTTGTGCTTGCAGCTCATAGACTCGCATAGCACACATAGTGGGACTCTGTTTAATAGAATTAAAGTTCAGATTATATCTAAACAGCTTATGGAGTTTTTGTAGAACAGTATGCTGAACAGGCGGTAACACGGAAAGCTGGAAACGTTCAGGAAAAATAAGATCTTCTGTATCTGCTCCGAAGTTACGGTCTGCAATAAGTAGTTCGCCTCCAGAACCTACAATTGAGTCAAATATGATCTCCATGTCTTCACAGCGCTCTTTATAGCGTCGCGGATAGGAGCCAGCAAAGAAAGCAGCATTCCTCGTTTTTCGTCGACAACCAATTGGATTATTCAGTTGTGGGTTTACTCCATATTCTCCAAAATATACACGGTCATGATTCAGCTCCTTCTTATAGCGCTCAATACAATTCGTGTCCGTCGTCAGGATATATTCGAACTTCTCAGCCACTGGCAAAAAATATTCAAAATTTGAAGGATCCTCTATTGTCTGAAAAACAGTTTTTATGTTGTGCTCTTTAGCATAAGCTAAGATCTTATCCAGAGCTTTCTTAGGTTTTTCTCTAAATTTAACACCTCGCCACTCTTCATTATCGATTCCCTTCCAGCAGGTAGTATAAATTATGATATCAAGCCCCTGTTCAAGCATGTCTGGGTAATTCGTAGGGCTGAGATATTTAACCGTGGTAAAAACATCCTTATAGAAATTGTACATATAAATATCAGCAATCACACCCACCCGGAAATTATGTTTGGTGTAGTATTCACTACCATTGCTATCCGGGATGGCCTTAGCCTCCTTCAGAGCCTGATTAAAGGAGTCGATGTACTTAGATTGCTCTGAACTTTCTCTTATCCGATCTTTTGTTGAGATTAGCTTGTAGTCTCCGTCAAGTATTAATCCTGACTTGCATCCAAACGCAACGAGATTAACAGAAACATGAGTCGCACCTGGTGGGCATGTAAGTGTATAAGTTTTAAGCTTTGCATCTTTAGACTCAAATGTTTCTACATAGAAGTAAGAACCAAATGCCTTTGATTTTGCCATTCCTTTATAAGGCTTTGGTAAAGTAATGCCTTCTTTGTTGTAGAAGCTAACATCCGCAACTGCGCCTTTTGGGTTAGCTCTGTCATTGGAAACACACTTAATGGTAAGTGAGTACTCTTCTCCCTCGTAAACCATTCGCTGTATTTTAAAGCTCTTACCAGTGCTGATTGGTATATTATCAAGTTTTTCAGATTCAGTTTTTATTTCGTCCTTATCTATACCCAGACTAGGTTGTTTGGTATATTTTTTTAGAGGACTAAATTCAGTAATTAAGTCCAGTTTCTTATCGATAAAAGCATCTACAAATGGCTTTACATTATATTGAAGGGAGTTTTTATTTTTCTTAACTTTGGCTGAAAGAATTGCTTGAATGCTATTTACTAAGCTATCCACTATACCTGACTCAAATGTCACTACATTGTCATTATTTATTGCATACTCAGTTAGTGGTGCGACATTCGACACAACTAGCCTCTTACCATAAGCTAATGCTTCAGCGACCTTCAATGGAGGCACTAAATTACTCACTGGTAAAGACTTTCGTGGAATGACTACTGCATCGATCAATCTATAGTAATCCTCTACCGCCTCATGAGGAACACGGCCAATTTGAATTAACCAGGGTTTATCGAGGGGTAATTTTCTTGGTTTTATTACCTCCGTTAACATTTGGTCATCGCCCACTAGGAGCAGTTTGATTTTCTCACCCTGGTCAATTAGATCATTACAAGCATGAATAAGGATATCAACTTCTTCATATGCGCTGAAACTTCCGACATAACCAATTACCTTATCATTAGATAGAATACCCAACCGCTTTTTCAAAGCTGGATCAGCATAATTAATTCTAGGCAGCTCACTGACACCATTAGGTACAATATCAATTCTATCAAAATCTATCCCTCGCTTGATCAACTCTGACTTCATCTCCTGATTGAGAGTGAATACTCTTAAAGCCTGCCTTCCTAGAAAGCTATTGCGCTCAGCTTCCACTCTGAATCCTGTAGTACTTTCGTAACCTGGCTCACGTGCAGCACGCGAGAACTCCCAAAAACCACGCACCTCATTAAAGAACGGCAAACCAAATCGCCTGGCAGTAACCCATGCTGGCAATCCTACGATATAGTCAGAAGCAGCCAATACTATCTCTGGACGATAGACTTTAAATAGCTCGGTAAAAAGCGTGACACTTGACTCTAAATGTGCGATCTCTTCTACTAACGTTTGATCATTAGGCCAACGACTGTGGATATATCGCACTCCATCAATCACTATTTCAGGCTTAATTGTGATTTTTGATTCACACAACTCCCATGGGCGACCGGGGCGAATAAAGCATAACGTCTCAAAGCCTTGTTTATTCAAAGACTTAGCAATTCCCTGCGTTCGTACCGCATAACCATTACTGGCGTAACTTTGTCCGTGGCTAACCATGTAGGCTATACGCCCTCGAATAGGGGTATACGCTTTAAAAGAGTGATCTGCAAGAACTTCAGCGTGTTTTAACAGTTCATCCATAAAACTCATTCCAACAGTTAGCAAATTAAAGAATACAATCAGTTATAAGTGGCTGTTAATCAGTTGAGGAGGCCCACTGCATCAATTACGATACTCTTACTTGCAACGGATTCAGCTTGCTCTATAAAAGCGCTATGCTTGACGAGAACACAAACCACATCTGCCTCAGACAATGACTGTTCTAAAGAGGTGAGCCCTATATTCATGTACTTTAGATTTTCTGATAAAGATTCAATATTGGGCTCAACGATCTGTACTTGGCATCCAAACTCAGCAATTTTCTTTACAATACTCAACGCAGGGCTTTCACGAAGATCATCAATATCTGGTTTGAATGCAATACCGAGGCAGGCAATTACAATATCGCGGGAAGTATAACCCGGGTTTTTCTGTAATAACCTCTGCAGGATTTCTTTGACTTGATTCACTACCCATTGCGGCTTAAAATCATTAACCTCACGTGCGGTTCGGATCAGTTTAGCTTCCTCAGGACAAGAATCGACGATAAACCATGGATCTACAGCAATACAGTGGCCACCCACTCCTGCTCCTGGCTCGAGAATATCTACACGAGGATGGCGGTTTGCCAGGGAGATCAATTCCCAAATATTGATGTCTAGGTTATTGCAGATGACAGATAACTCATTGGCAAAAGCAATATTCACATCCCGAAAGCTATTCTCGGTGAGTTTCGTCATTTCAGCTGTCCGAGTCGTTGTCACTAAACACTCTCCTTCGACAAAAACTTGGTATAGAGCCTTAGCAGCCTCAGAACATTTTGGGGTCATACCACCGATTACGCGATCATTCTCTACCAATTCACGAACCACTTGCCCCGGCAATACCCGTTCCGGACAGTGAGCTATACGGATATCTGAGTTTTCTCCATAGATCTGAGGAAAAGTAAGGTCCGGACGTGCCTTTGCAAGCCATTCAGACATTTTCTCGGTCGCTCCCACCGGGGAAGTTGACTCGAGCACCACTAAATCACCACATTTGAGTACTGGGGCCAGTTCTTTGGCGGCCGACTCAATATAGCTGAGGTCCGCCTTATGGTATTTACCATCACCAGAAATAAAAGGCGTAGGCACAGCGATTATGAATGCATCAGCTGGTTGAGGTTTAGTACACGCTTGTAAATAACCTTCTGTTACGGCTGCGTGTACTATCATCTCCAATTCTGGCTCTATAATGTGAATTTTACCCTTATTAATCGTATCCACAGCGTGCTGATTTATATCTACGCCTATCACCTTAATACCCCTTGAGGCAATTAAGGCAGCCGTAGGTAAACCAATATAACCTAGCCCAATGACAGAAATGGTTTCTATTTTCATAAAAATCTCATTATTCATTATATCCAAGCACAAATTTAAATGATGCCAAAAGAATTTTTATTGAGCGTTCGATTTCTGTATCTTTTGGTAATTAATCAATGTATTTATTATCCGGCTACATGCTTCGCCATCTCCGTATGGGTTATGTGCGAAACTCATTGTCTTATATGCTTTACTATCTGTAAGCAGCGTTGTAATTTCCCTATTAATAGTCTCAATATCAGTTCCTACCAGTTTTACGGTTCCGGCCTCAACAGCTTCGGGACGCTCAGTATTATTCCGCATAACAAGTACTGGCTTACCTAAGGATGGTGCCTCCTCTTGAATACCACCAGAATCGGTAAGAATAATATTAGATTTATTCATAAGGTACACAAAGGGTAAATAATCCAGAGGCTCAATCAAGTATATATTTTCTATATTCTTCAATAGGCGATTAACTGGTTCACGCACATTAGGATTCAAGTGTACGGGGTATACTATTTGACAATTCTGATTTGTTTTGGCTGTCAATACTAATGCTTGACAGATATGCTCAAAACCTAAGCCAAAGCTTTCTCGTCTATGTCCAGTTACCAAAATCAGTTTTCGATTTTCATCAATAAATTTAAATTTCTCGCGTAAACTATCGAACGTTGATTGGTCATCATCTAGTTTTCGTACCGCCATCAATAGAGCATCAATTACTGTATTACCCGTAATAAATATATTATCTTCACTCACGCCCTCAGCCAGTAAATTATATTTTGAGTTTTCCGTAGGAGAAAAATGAAGGGCTGCCAAAGCCCCAGTAAGTTTTCGGTTTGCCTCTTCTGGCCAGGGTGAGTAGAGATTACCCGTACGCAATCCAGCTTCAACATGACCAACCGGAATCTGTTGGTAATAAGAGGCTAAAGTTGTTGCAAAAGTTGTTGATGTATCACCATGTACCAGCACAATATCTGGTTTTACTTCCTTTAATATCTTACGTATTCCCTTCAAGATTGCTATACTTATATCTGTAAGGTCCTGACCTGGTTTCATCAGATTCAGATCATAATTTGGGCTTAATTCAAAAAGACTCAATACTTGATCTAGCATCTCCCTATGTTGCGCCGTTACGCAGATCTGTGTATTAAACCTCGGATCATCCCTTAGTTTCAATGCCAGGGGTGCCATTTTGATTGCTTCGGGTCGGGTCCCAAACACAATGAGTACATTCATATAAGTATTCCTTTACAAAAAGCAAAACCTACACTTTTGCATCCATAATTTGATATTCAAGTTCATGATAACGGCGGATATATATTTCTAGAAGGCGCTGAGTTTCATTTAGCTGGCTAATCTCAGCACCATAAAACTTTTCTTCTACTTCATGGGCCTGACAAAGAGAATTTTTTGCAACGTCAACTCCAATGTCTACCTTTTTATCCCCATTACTTTGTCTTACCGGCTGTATTTTGCGACCTTCGCGTCTACCAAAGCGCAAATAATGAACAAGGGGATTCACACCACTTCTTAGCACATCAGGATAATTTTCTAAGTAGCTAGCGGAACAAAAAAAACTTGAAGGACTTCTTCCCATGCGCCATCCGTAACGAAGATAGTGCTGCTCTGGGGAAAGCTTTATACGGTCCACATCCAAGTGCTGAGATTTATACCAATCTGCATCGAAGAGCGATGATTCCTTCAGCAACTGAACTTGATATTTTTCATCCATTTCTATTTTTGCCATAAATTATTAACATTAAGTTATGATATATTCATGGATTCTATGTAGATTTATTGACATTGATATTCAATATGTCAGTGACCAATAAAAATGGATAAACCTTCAATCAATAAACTACATATTCTGCTCATCAATTAAAAGCGACAATAAAAAGTACCAACGTCCATCTTTCCAGGCCACACACTAAACGAAATGCTTTTTTTAAAAGTCAATTAAGCTTTATTTAAAGCATAAGAGAACTGAAAATGGTAATTTAAACGACTGCTTATTAACTTTTTTCATGTTCAAAGAATGCTTTTCAACGCCAATTGATATGGTTTCCTATCAGCATATAAAGCTTCAGGTAGTACTATTTGGTCAGGCATCATAATTAATAATCTCTTTTACTTGAGGAGCTAATTACTACTGAAGAAATTATAGCTATAAATATTGTTTAGAATCTGATGAAACTATTAGTACATCAATTTAAACTCCAAATGTCCAATCAATGACGCGCCAAGTTATTTTAATTTATTCATACCATGCCTGACAGATCGCCTTAAGTATATAAACCATATATCTTATTATGAAAACCTTGTCTTCTCATAAAATTACAGTTAAAAACTTGACTTTCAAATCACTGTATAACTGATAGAGAAAATACAATAAGATTTTTAATTATATTACTCTTCAACTTCAAGCTTTCCCTGCTTTTGCAATTACGTGAATATTCAGCGACCAAAAGCATGATCTTTCAGGGATTCTCCTAACAGACTAATCAAATATTCACCATACCCACTTTTCATTAATAGTTTGGCCTGGATTTCAAGTTCACCTGCAGAAATAAATCCCTTTCGAAAAGCTACCTCTTCTGGACATGCTATTTTAAGCCCCTGCCTACGCTCAATAGTTTGTACAAAATGCGCAGCAGCAAGTAAATTATCATGGGTGCCTGTATCAAGCCATGCAGATCCACGTCCCATTAACTCAAGATTGAGTTCATCACGATCGAGATAAATTCTGTTAAGATCAGTAATCTCAAACTCTCCGCGACAACTTGACTTTATTTCTCTAACTAATTCACAGACTTTTTCATCATATAGGTACAAGCCGGTGATCGCATAGTTGGATTTGGGTTCTTTAGGTTTTTCCTCAACACTAACGACTTTACCATTAGCATTTAATTCAGCCACACCATAAGCACTTGGATCAGCTACTCGGTAACCAAATATTGTAGCTCCTTGAACTCTCGCATTAGCCTTATTTAATAGACTACTAAATTGATGTACATAAAAGATATTATCCCCTAAAATCAAGGCGCTAGGTTTATTGTTGACATGAGTACGACCGATAATAAAGGCCTCTGCAATTCCGTTCGGAGAAGATTGTATCGCGTAGGTTAAATTTATTCCCCATTGAGAGCCATCACCCAATAATGCTTGAAATAAATACTGATCTTGTGGTGTAGTAATAATCAGGATTTCACGAATACCTGCCAACATTAATGTCGTTAGCGGATAATAGATCATTGGCTTATCGTATACTGGCATTAATTGCTTACTGACACCTTTTGTCAGAGGATAGAGGCGAGTTCCTGTACCACCAGCTAGTATAATCCCTCTACGTCCATTATGAGTCGCAGTCACAATTCCTCCAATATATTATGATTCGAGTCTGGCCAAAGATTTTTTGGTACTGCTACTCTTTCGAGAAAAGTTAATTTGTATTTTCTTTAAACATAGTAATAGAGTCAAAGTTAAGTATATTTTCATTAATTTCTAAAAACTTCAGAAAGATAGGACTGCTGCTGTTCCAACAGCAATTCGATAAAGGATTTCTGTGATATCTTTTGTAACTTGTAATTCACTTGCGTTTATCTTTGGCATCACCATTATCTCATCTCCAGGGCGTAATCGATTCCCAGGGCGATTATCGAAATCTCTATCTTCAATACGCGTAATTGTTCCATCCAGATGCAATACCACTAATTCTTCACGATTGGCATTATTAGCAAATCCACCAGCTAGCTCTATATAGTCTTCCAAGGTATACTTTTTATTATAAATAAGAGATGTTGGAAATATAACTTCGCCAACTATGGACACTGTAGATGCTTTTAAAGGAACAATTATTTCATCGCCATCCTCTAGTAACATATCAGAAGCTCTAGGATTATCTGCGATAACAACCTGCCCCTTAGGTTTTGCTTTACGAGCTTGCTTAATGAAATTTTGAATCATCAAAGCATTATCTTTTTGAGTTTCCTTTTCAAGATCCGTTGTAGGCTGACGGGTCAAAACTTCCATCTGGAGCGCATCAAGCGATCTATCTAGTGCTGCTCTTTGCTTCTGAGCCACACTTTTTCGATAAAGTTGAATCGATTTTTGATCCGCATTCTCACGATAACTTAATTGAACCAATAATTCTTGAAGTGAAGCGCCATAAGGCAGTATATAAGTAGCGGGGCCGTCTAGTTCTCCAGAAACTAAGATTGATATTGACCGTACATCATTATCACGCACTAATTCGACCTCTGCACCAGGATACAGTCGAGTTGTCATTGCCTGAGATAAGGGTAAATAGTAAGCTTGTTGTACTCCATCAATAATTTGCGTGATACGTGCGAAGTTGGCTTGTGGGTCTGGTTTACTGACCAACAGCATCTCACCCAATTGAGTATAAGGACCTGAGAATTCCAATTGCGCAGCCTGTTGAACGGCTCCATCGATAGTAACAGAACCTTTTCTGGCCCCGACTACAATGACATCACCATTACGCAGCTGCAAAGCTGGCATAACACCATCAACTAAGAAATTATACAAATTAACCTGTTGAATTAACTCCCCTTGTCTAATCACTTTTATATCGACAAAGCTGCCACTCTCGGCGTCTACTCCACCAGAACTATCCAAGTAGTATAAGATCGAGTCGGAACTAAAACCATTATATAGCCCTGGATTATTCACATATCCAGTGACGAATACTTTTACAGGCTGACTAGCCTCAAGGTTTGCATAGGCTTGTACATTATTTTTGAAAACCCGTTTTACGTGGCGTAGAACAAAATCATTTAGATCTCCGTTTTGAACACCTCCGACATGTACCGGGCCCACCTCTGGGACAAAAATATTTCCCTTAGGATCAACTGGTAAAGTAGCACTAAAGCTATATGCTCCCCATAGTTGTAAATTAATCTGATCTCCAATTGTTATTCTATAATCAGGGTTAAATCCGTTGAAAGGTTGATCCTTAAATCCACCTTTAAAAAGCGTTTGCCCAAAAACAGGGACCTCAGATTGGTTTTTTTCACTTGTTTCTATTTTGTCTATAAGTTGTGTTTCTAGGGCAAAGACCTCACCACATGAGAAAACACTGAATATAATAAAAATAGATGCGAAATATTTAATTCCATCTTTACTGGTAAGTTTCATTTTTCAATTGAGCATCCTATCTTATAGATGATTCATATTTAAACCGTACACCCAAAACTAGCATTACACTTCATTTAACATATCTTTTTATATGCGATTATCTCTTATACTTGCTATTAGCATAACCACAATACCATACAATAGTAAAAGTATTATTGTGAGGCTCACTAAGTTATAAATCTTATGTGGGTATTCTGCCTCTTCAGCGAGTGATGGTTGTGTCACAACCATTAGATGTTTTAATTTACCAGAAGCCTCCATTCTCGCACTTTCCAGAGCCTTAAGTGATGCTGCGTAAGCATCAGTTGCAAATTGTAGATCTAATTCTAGATTCTGAAAGTGTGCACCTAATGTATTGAGCCTCTGTTCACCTTTCTCGTCACCTATACCAACCAATCGAACTTTTTCCAGTTCGATTTGATTTTTCAAGGCGTCAATTTCTGCTTGCATTGAAATTATTTGTGATGAGTCTGCATTTAGATACGTTTTGGCGGCTGTAAGTTTGGCACGTTCTTCGGCCAACCGAGCCTCCAAACTCTGGATAATACTGCTGATTCCCTTTGTTAGCTCTTCAGGACTTACCACATTATTACTATTTTGGAAATCCAAAATATCCTGCTTTGACATTCGGAGCTTGCTCTGCGCAAGTTCTACCTCATTCTCGACGAAGTCTACTTGCTTATCAGCAAGTTGGTTACTCAGTGCATTAACAAAGTTCTCAGATTTCAGTATTACCGTTTCAATAAGTAGCCGTGCAAAATTAGGATCGAAGGCCTGCATTTCTATAGTGATTATTCCAGTAGTTTCAGCATGATTTAACACTATGTGATTTCGATAATACTCTAGGTATTCTTCTTGAGTAGCATCAGTAGATAGGCGAGAAAATATATCACGCTTATTGCTTTTGTAGTATTCTGATAACTTCAATTCATTGTCCAAATACAAAGCCATATCTAGTGATTGAATGTAGTTCACTACCAGAAAAGAATCCTGATTGTCATTCCCTATTCCAGGAATCAAAAAGCCTAAGCCAGTCGATGCCCCCTGAGAAGATGCAGTATCTTTGACTATCAACTGTGCAATGCTTATATATCGCTCAGAAACAAAAAATACATAGTAAACAGCTACCAGAAATACTGGCATAAGTACGAATAACAAAAACCCAATATGCTTAAAGAGTAATGCTCTAATTTCCTTTTTAAATTTTTTTATAAAAATACTGCTTAATAGGGAAAACTTAACGAATGCCCTTCCTAGTTTATCTGTTATGGTCTGCAACGTTTCATTCATGAAATGAAATTTAAAAATTTGTACAGATTTAATCGACTTATTCATATTTATTCATTAATGTTTGCTCATTATTTTCTCTCTTCCCCTCTGAGCAATTAGGTATATCTGCTCGATATAAAGCAATCGCTTTCCCTATTGATTTACATATCTTTACGCCACCATTATCAATATAGAGGCCCACATCACAGCTTTTTCTTATAATTGGCATTGCATGTGTCACGATAATAAAATTAGATTTTTTTCGTTTCTCAGCAATAATTTCTTCACATTTACTTCGAAAGTGAGCATCACCCACCGACATTACCTCATCCACTAAATAAACATCAAAGTCCAAAGCAATACTCAGTCCGAAAGCTAATCGAGAACGCATACCTGAGGAATAGTTTTTTATTGGAGCATCAAAATAATTACCAATTTCTGAAAATTCTTGGACCTGTTTCATTACTTTGCGTTTCTCTTCCCTCCAAACACCATGTATTCCACAAACAAAAGCAACATTCTCTCTACCAGTCATACTGCCTTGAAATCCGCCGGACAATCCCATAGGCCAGGATATTCTTTTATCTGTTACAATCTTTCCAGAGTCTGGGTAGTCAATTCCGCCCATAATTCTTAATAAAGTCGACTTGCCTACTCCATTTCTTCCTAGAATACCTATATTTTTACCTTCTGGAAAATTAGCATTTACATTTTGAAATAAGATCTTTCGTCCATGGGGCGTACGGTATGACTTGGTAAGGTTTTCTAACTTGATCATTGACTTCTCACCAAATCTCTCCAATAAGCCCTGTAAGTTAATAAGCCCAACGCAAGCATACCTACTGAAGAAAAAATCAAATATTCAAAATTTGAAAATTTACCTTCGTAAGACGCAAATAAACCTTCTCTTGTAATTTCAATGACGTGTAATAAAGGGTTCCAAAGTAAATACTGATGATACTCCTCTGGGACTTGCTCCAGTGAGAAAAAGACCCCAGAAATAAAATATAGAGGCCTATTCACCAAAGGAATAACTTTTGACACCTCGGGATGCTTTTCACCAAGTACACATAACACCAAACTAAGACCAAAACAGAAACAAAAAAATAAAATATTTACTTCAAATAATAAAAGTATATCTCCAAAAGGAACATAAATCCCAATCCAAGCAAGTATAATCATTAGAGTAAACAGACAAAGTATGTAAACTGAAAACTCTAAAAAGACTCTTGCTATTACAGTATCAAAGGGTCTCAATTGCCGATAATTGAATAAGCCACGATTGGATGATACGGCCGTAATTCCTTTTGATAAACAGTGACTAAAAAACAAAAATGGTGCAATACCACCGAGCATAAATAATGTAGTTGGGATACTTGGATAAAAATTTCTTCCAATTAAATTGAAGATGGTTGCCAACACCATTATGTGTAAAGCAGGCTCTAGTAACGCCCAAGCATATCCGAGCCGCCACTTACCGAAGCGGGTCTTCATCTCGCGAATAAGGAGTGAATATATCACATCCCGTTGGATCTGCCAGTTTGAACGTTTGGCTATAGGGTTCATAGATAACATTTCTTGAATATCGTTCTATATAAACACTCTTATTATTGTGAGTGATGCTAAGGGTACACATATATATAGCGAATATTCCTGAGAATGCCACCTAAATCTCAAGTTGGCGCCACATTCTACTAAAATAAATCCTATTAGCTTCCTGAAGATTTTTGAATGGCGTGAATGTAATCTTAATGGGGTAATATTCGTGATCTAGAAATTCTATCTGTGTAGCTGGTAATACCGTACCCTATCCTCCCTATAATTTCATTCAATATTATGGTACTTAAAACAAGTTCGAAAGTGTAACACCCAATTTGTAAAACTAATGAATTAATTATTTTTATGATGGTGTTTTCCAGCTAGAAGTTATTTGGTAACATTTTATTACCCCTCTTAGCGTGAAAATTAAATGGCTGCTCCATTGTAAATTTTTATTTTCTATAGGATATATTTACAGAAATAAGCATCATTATTATCTGGTTAAATTAAGCCCTCAAATTTTTTATTGACTGCCTGGTCATTACCAAATATTAAATGCTACATTTAATATTTGGCAGACAACTTTAGATTCCAGCTAGAGATTCGTTAAACTATTTAATATTAACTATAGGTTGGACTCTCACAGGCTAGAAAATTAATAGATTTTTTAGAAAAGATTATATTTTTCCACATCCTAATTTATATTTCTAAACATCATATGTTATGCATTTATTGATAACACATCGTGAAACTCTCAAAATATTTTATCCTTTAAAGCTATAAAACAACGATATTATAAATATGTTACCCAATGTGAATTTTAACTATGCCAGTGAAAAATCTTCATGCACAAGCGTCAGGTTTGGGTTGTAGGCCGGATCTGTATCCAATTGATCTCCCCATCGATCACGCATATATTCCGCCTCTTTCTGGGCTCGACGCCGCTTAGTGAGCGTGTTGTCCGCTCCACGGGATACTGACTCATGATGATAGAGTTCTGCATAAGGAGTCCATAAATTCCTATAACCTGCTTCTCGAACCTTTAAACATAAATCTACATCATTGAAGGATACTGCCAGATTTTTTTCATCTAACCCACCGACTTGCTCAAATACTTCTTTACGTAGAAGAAGACAAGCCGCTGTTACCGCTGAAAGGTTTTGTATCAAATGCAAGCGTGAAAAGTAACCATATTCATTGCGACTGAAATATTTATGTGAGTGACCAGCCACGCCACCAATCCCCAGAATTACACCGGCATGTTGGATCGTATCGTTGGGGTAATATAGTTTGGCTCCTACACAACCAATTTCAGGCCTCAGCGCCTGACTCACCATCTCAGTCAACCAAAGGACGTTGATAGGCTCGATATCATTATTGATCAATCCTATAATTTCCCCTTTAGCCAAACTTACACCATAATTATTAATGGCTGAATAATTAAATGGATGATCCCACCGGTGGACAGATACACGTGAATCGGTGTTTCTGATTTCATCAAGGAATTGTAACGTTTCCTTGCAGCAACTTTGGTTATCTAAAATAATTAGTTCAAAATTGGAGTAGTTGGTTTTGGAAAGAATAGCCTCAACACAAGGCCTAAGGATATCAATGCCGTCTCTTGTCGGTACCAGAAGACTCACCAACGGAGCTGCCTCAGGAATAGACCAGCGGACTCGATAGCTATTTGGTGCAGTTCCAGGCTCAGCCGTTGCACTTAAGTTTTCTCGTTTCAAGTAATCAGAGACGGCTTGTAAACCCGCAGTAGCGGCATACCCCTTTGCATTGCTTTCTTGTGCTGTTGATCCGCTAATGGCTCTCCAATGGTAGAGTATCTCTGGGATATGGACCACATTGCTGGAATCAAGGTGCGGCATACAACGCAACAGTAGATCATGATCCTGACTGCCTTCCACACCTACCCGATAGCCACCAATTTGATTTATCAAGCCCGTCTTGAGCACAGTAAGATGGCAAATATAATTCTGTGAAAGTAAAAGATCAGGATTCCAACCTGGTTTTAGGTGAGGATCAAAACGTTCGCCATATTCATCAATTTTGTCTTCATCACTATAAAATAGTAGAGCCTCTGGATTTTGCGAAATCACTTCTACTATCCTTTGTAAAGCATTAGACGCCAGAACATCATCATGATCAAGCAATGCAATATAGTCTCCCTTCACTAAAGATAAAGCACTATTACTCGCTGCAGAAATATGTCCATTTTCGGTTCGGAAGGAGACTCTAATACGATTATCTTGTTGTTGATAACTCTCTAAGCACTCCTTTACTTCTTTTTTCCGAGAAGAATCATCGGCAATACATAGCTGCCAGTTGTTATAACTTTGCCCAATTACTGATTCAATACAGTCCCTCAATAGGCGAATATCGGTATCGTAGACAGGAAGTATGATTGAGATCAAGGGATGATTGGCATCTACCGTTACATTGTGAAAATTTTCACATGAATGAAGATTTTTTATTTCTTTTTTTTCAATCCACTCAGAATAATCATAAGTCTGACGTTTTTTAATAAATGTTTTTTCATAGTAGTTGAGAGCAATATCCTGCCAGGTGCAAGACTTCTCACGGGCTTCAACATTAATCTTCTTTAGGACATCACTCTTATTTATATTCCTGAATTTAAAGTGCATGTTCGCTAAGCGTTGTGACAGCCTGTCTTTTGCAAATTGAGGGAAGAGTTTCACCAAATGAAAATGCCTCACAGAAAACAATCCTGTGCTTTCCAGCGGATCAAATCTGAGAGCGCGTGTACGCGACGTGAAATATATGAGTCGCTTTGTAATCCGTCCAAATTTTATCGGGATGAAAAAGCTATCTGCCTCATTAAATCCATTTCCATAATCAACATATAATTTGGAATCTATGCTAGCCTGGTTATGGCTCAGTACAATTTCGACCATGTACCAACCAGAGCTCAGCGTAGAGCCTTCGATAAAAAATTGTGGGTCGTTATCTATAGATTGCCACTCAAAATTTTTATCTGATTTTTTAATACACTCAATCCCTATTCCAGGCTTAAGTTTAGGGGCCAAATCAGAATGAAACCACGATTTAATTAACTTGAGCACCACAAACAATCCACTTAGACAACTGAGTAACTTATAATTTGAATATTCAGTATTCAATTAGCAGTTCAGCGAGAATAATTTTTAGAACCGACTTTTACATCAATTCTTCCCAAAAGACTCAATGAAAGTTAACTTTTGCTTCTACATTTGTTCCATAGATGTATGCTTCAACCTTATCTTCTGAAGTAATAATTTTAGCGGGTTTATAACTGAAGCCACATTGCAATTTTTTAGAAAGCCCTTTACGGACAACATCTGGACGACTTCGATTTACCTCTACAAGATATTCCACACCATTGATCAATAAACGAATCGTTATCGGGCCATCATATTCAGTAACAGCCCATCCGGTAATCAACTCTGGCTTTACATCAACAAAAGCTTTTCCGTAACAGAGAAATGGTGTCTCTGTAGTAATACGACCCCTAAGCTCTGCAATACCTTTTTTTACATCACTCGCATAACTGAGTAGTGCTTCGTCAACTACATCATTTAAGTCATGTGCTTTGAAATAGGCTTCCCCTTTCTTTCTACCCGCACTACCTGCTCCGGAGCCCTTATGTTCTTTCTTCATAATATGTTCATGACGGGACTTAACAACATAGTGGTTAATTCTAATTCCACTATATGAAACCTTATTGGTTCTGGGCTCAAATGGCTCACCACTTTCAAATACAGCGGGTCTGAGATCCCCAGTGTAATAGCGGCCTGATTTTAAAATGCACTCATGAACATGCATTCTATCCACCATATTGGGCTTCAGGATAGTCTTAATATGCCGATTGAAATCATGGTCTTGTATAGAGGCACAAGTGAATCGCTCTATTACCAGGCCCTCTTCTTTAAATTTATAACCTGATGAACCAAAATTTCGCCAATTTAATGCAAGTGCACCCGCATCTTCGAGCTTATGGAAATCAGATAAAATACTTTTTAAGTCGCAATTATTTTCACTAACAAGAAATTCATCGGCGTCGATATAACACAATAAATCAACTTCAGCACCGAAGTGGTTCAAAATATAATTATATGCTGGCATCTGTGGCCCACAGTCACCAGTTCTGGGGAAATGCACTCTATTGATCACTCCCAGGCTATCTAGTGCCTCTAATAGCTGGGAAGAGCCATCATCACTGATATTATCCGCGATATAAAAAGCATCTACACCAATTAGTTGATGGTATACGATCCACTCAAGAATATAGTCATATTCATTTTTAAAAATTGCAGCAATTCCAAACTTCACATGCACTTCCAAAAACTAATCATAAACTCAAAATAATTAGACATTCTATATAGCCCCAAAGGCCCGGGCTAGTTCTAACCTTTAACTAACATTATTTAATATAGGCTGCCCGGTAGCTGCCACAACACACTCTATAGTATTTATGTTTATGTCTCTATCTATCTCTAAAGAGAAACCAACAAAGCCGCCTCGTCCCTGTTCTTGAGCTTTAAAGTAGGGGCGGTATTCATTGGCTTTACATTCGGCAATCACATTACCTCCCATCCTTGCTTGTATTAATACTGCTTCATGCAAATTCTCTGCAATAGCCCAACCTTTTAGCTTACCAGCTTCAAAACTAGTTACAGAACCAGAAACATAACCTACTTTGGCATTATTAAGACGAAGATGCCAATCAAACTGAAATCTAGCACGATTATAAAACTCTAGTTCTTCGGCATTGAGGCTTTTTAACTCTTCTATTTGTCCTATGGATAACATGCATGATTCCACAGCCTTATCCTTATTGATATTTTTACGCAGATAAGGAATATCAATGTTAAACTTTCTATTGAGCAAACGAAGAGATTCCTTATATGACTCTACGAAACCAATAAAACCAAACTCAGCCCAACTTTTACGCCCTACGAGACGAAGTTGTCTATTAATATTTTCTGGGCGACGATAGAAACTCTGAAAGCTCTCCTCGTGATCACTATTTTTTACTAGATGATTATATTCAGAGACGACTCTTTGTACCGGATCACGCAAGAAAGTGATCATTCTACCAACACCAAAGATATTAGCGTATTTTGCTGAATGAAAATGACCCGTTAATAATTGATAACCCTGTCTATTAAAGGCATTAGCAAAATGCCACCCATCCCTCTCGCTTTCGACCCAGCTTTTAACAATACTACTTGTTTTTGCTGAATTCACCCCATAATCTAGGCATATTTTCTTCTTGCCAAAAAAATAATCTAGCCCTTGACGAAAACTGGTGCCCGCTGTTTTGGGGATATGTACAAAAACAATAGGTTTCAAAACAATATGCCACTATTAATATACAACTTGGTCACCCATTTCATCAGCCAACACGCATAAATCTGTATGTTGATAAAATCTAACATTTCTCTATACGCGACTTTGGATACGTTTTATGCAAAATAATGCAAGAACTCTACTTGCATTGGGTTAATTGTGACTACTTATTCACCGTTAAAGTAATGGCATTTTGTATTAAATAAAAGAACCCAGGACCTGCCTGGGTTGACTCTTGAAAATCTTTACTTTTCAACACTGTATCAGCCTTACCCGTCAGAAGTATCTAGATGCAAAAAAACCTCACTCTCAAGGCTTTAGTAGTAGGACTTATGAAAATTATGTAACTTGAAGGGGAGCCCTCCTCAAGTTTACCCCATCCATCTGGGTCAGCCCAATATACTTCTATGTGAAGGCGCGTCCAGTAAACCATATTGTTACATTCAATAACTACACAGCGAGTTTACTGGATTTAGTACATACCTGGTTAGTAGAACAAGCTTTCACTCTATTACTTTGTTTATCTATTATTGGTGGCAATGCCGTAGCCATGGGGATTGTTTGTCTGCCAGTGCCATGTATCAACCATCATTTGATCTAGCCCCAATCTTGCCACCCAGCCCAGATCCTGCTTCGCCTTGGAGGCATCAGCCCAAAAAGCTGGTAAATCACCTGCTCTCCGAGGCGCCACCCTATAGGGGATGGATACACCTGAGGCCTGTTCAAAAGCCCGCACTATATCTAGAACAGATGTACCCTTTCCTGTTCCAAGGTTGAAGGCTATAGTACCAGTTTTACCTTCAAGCCACTCCAGGGCGCAAACATGCCCCTCCGCTAAATCCATCACATGTAAGTAATCCCTCAGGCAGGTACCATCCGGTGTGGGGTAGTCATCACCAAATACCGATAACTCTTTGCGTTTACCCACTGCAACCTGAGCAATGTACGGTAACAAATTGTTAGGTATACCCTGGGGATCTTCTCCGATTAGACCTGAGGGGTGCGCGCCAACGGGATTAAAGTATCGAAGGAGTGCTACAGAAAGCTCTGGGTTGGCGAGGGCCGCATCCTTTAAAACCTGCTCCACCATCCATTTGCTGGTACCGTACGGGTTGCTGGTACTACCGGTTTGTAGTGTTTCCACATAAGGCACAGGAGCCTCACTACCGTAGACAGTCGCCGATGAGCTGAATACCAGCTGCTTAACTCCATACGCCTGCATTGCCTCCAGCAACACAAGACTTCCAGTAACATTACTCTGGTAGTAGTCGATCGGCTTCTGCGAAGATTCACCTACAGCCTTCAATCCCGCAAAGTGGATCACAGCATGGATTGAATTCTCAGTAAAAATTTGCTCTAACAGGGCGCGATCTCTAATATCACCATGGTAGAAACGCACCGATGTACCGGTGATCATCTGTACACGCTGTAGCGCTATTTCAGAGCTGTTGCAGAGGGAGTCGATGACTACCACCTCAAAACCAGCCTCTTGCAACGCAACCAAAGTATGGCTGCCTATGTACCCAGCTCCCCCGGTAACCAATACTCTTCTACCCATTGCTCACTCAACCTCCGTTATGCAACAGCATCTTGTGAAATCTGGTTCTGAGTTTCGGAAATCTTATTCTCAGATAGAATCAACGTATTTAGATAAGCTCTGTAACCTTTAGCTAAATCGGGATGGCGCAAACCATACTCAACATTTGCCTTCAAGTATCCGAGCTTTGAGCCGCAATCATGGCTCTTGCCCACCATGCGATAGGCTTCAACACTTTCTTTAGTCATTAAATCAGCGATTGCATCTGTGAGCTGAATTTCATTACCAGCACCTGGTAACGTTTGTTCAAGGAGTGGCCACAGCTTGCGAGAAAGTACATAACGTCCAACCACTGCCATATTCGACGGCGCCTCTGCCACAGGAGGCTTCTCCACAATAGCCGTCATTGGCTGCGAGGTATTTGGAGACAATGCGGCCCCCTGGCAATCCGCCACGCCGTATTGATGTACCTCCTCTTGCGGCACTGGCTCCACCATCACCTGGCTGACACCGGTTTGATCGAACCGAGATAACATCTGCGCTAAATTATCGCGGCTAAGATCTGAAGTCGCATCATCGATAATCACATCCGGCAGTAACACTGCAAAGTCCTCATCACCCACCAATGGTTGGGCGCATAGGATTGCATGACCCAGGCCTTTCGCCTCACCCTGCCGTACGTGCATGATAGTGACGTCTTTCGGACAGATGGACCGTACCTCATCCAGCAGCTGGCGCTTGACCCTGGCCTCTAGGGTTGCCTCCAACTCAAAACTGGTATCAAAGTGATTTTCGATAGAGTTCTTACTGGAATGAGTAACCAGCACGATATGCTTGATACCGGCAGCCACCGCTTCATTGACCACATATTGAATAAGCGGTTTATCGACGATAGGCAGCATTTCTTTGGGAATAGCTTTAGTTGCAGGCAGCATCCTTGTCCCTAGCCCTGCAACAGGTAAAATAGCCTTCATGGGCAACCTTAAAATTGAGTTAAAATTCTGCTAAAAATTATTTCGTAGCCAATAAACCTAAACAGTGCAAGTAGAATTATTTTTCAATAGTTCGATAACCCTTACTGCATCATCAGGTGTATCTACAGCGATACTATTTCCCTCGACTTCAACCATTGTCACGTCGTATCCCATCTCTAAAAATCTGAGAATTTCTATATCCTCTTCGTTCTCAAAGAAGGTTTTCTCCTCCGTCAAGGCAAATTCAGACAAAGCATTCATGGGGAATGCATATATACAAATTTGTTTCCAAGCAGTATTAAATTTGCCCGACTTATTGGAAGGTATGGCAGCGCGGCTCATATATAAAAGTCGAGCATCCTTTCTAAAAACGACCTTTGGAACCGTATTGCTAATATACTCATTCTCTGAGCTAATTCTGGCCATACCATTTACGATAGTTCCAGGGCACTCCATATACTTTTCAATGATGCACGAGATTTCATTAGGGTTTATTAAAGGTTCATCTCCTTGCACATTAACTACAAAGTCTAAATTTCCTATTATTCTTGCTGCTTCAAAAACCCGATCAGTGCCAGTCTTGCAGTTGTCGCTAGTCATCACGACGTTATCGGTAAATTCACGACAACAAGTAGAAATCCTGTCATCATCTGTAGCGATATAGACCTTTGCCTCTCCCACCGCGGATACACACTGCTCCCAAACACGAAGAATCATAGGCTTACCGCAGATGTCAAGGAGAGGTTTACCTGGCAGTCTTGTTGACTTATAGCGCGCAGGTATTATCACTGCATAATTCATTTATAGTCTCCCCAATAAACAGCCAAGCTCGAAAAAGACAAAATTTCCTCATTTTCCGAAAATAAGCTTGTTGATCTTACGGTTTCAGGTGATGCCGAATATTTCGATACAAAAAGAAAATCGATTTCACATTCTCTAGCAGCTTCTAAATCACTTAAAGAATCACCAATCATCAGAGCCTTGCCCTTTGATTCGGATAATATTTTTCTTACATTATTGGCCTTTTTTTCTGGAGAGCCGAGTATATCTATAAAATATTTACTCAATTTTCTCTTGGCAAACACTTGCCGGAGTTCATCTTGATCAGAGCCGCTAGCCACATAACATGGCACCCTAAGGCTTGAAATAAACTCAATAAATCCATCACAAATAGCTGCTGAAAGATACAATTTTTCACAAGCTCTTGCATATAGATTTAATACCTGGCTATAGCGATCTGAAAAATCACTCTCAGAAACTTTGATCACATTACGTAAAAAAAACTCTACGTGATGATAGCGTGACTTTCCAAAGTTATTAGCAAAATAATCCAGGGAACTGGATATTTCACTCTCAGAATATCCGGTCAAAGCCCGCTCCATCGCCTGAATTTTCAATGCATTTGAATCCAGAATTACACCATCACAGTCGAATATATAAAGATCATATTCAAATAGATGGTGCATAAATAGATCCTTCGCTCATAGGATAAGTAGTCGGTGTCAATGACAAAATAATGTCATCACTGTGCTTGTCATGCACAGCCATCATTAAATCGATCATCTCCTGTTGCCGCTTATCTCCTTTGTCGTAACCATCAAATCCGACTAGGCTTATTGTCTTAGCACCACCAATAAGAGCAATCGAAAGCGCATAGCCCGCAGTCAACTCTAGCGGAATTACACAATGTGTTTCGGAATAGTCGAAAATCCCACTCTCAACCTGCAACCCATAATCGATAATTTCTGAATAAGGATTTAAAACCTCCATATCTTCAGGAGAGAAGCGTTGACGTGGAAGAATTATTGGTTTATCAGAATTTTGATACTTTTCTTTATCAGCAAGGAATTTAGAGTTATGGGAGATAACGATATAATCAACCAAATCCTCATCTATATCGCCATTTAGATTGATCACCAATACCACAGGCTTTCTATCTCGGATATAATCGGATATTCCAGAGTTGTACCGGTTAACACTATTGCCACTACCGACAATAAGAACTTCACGACCAGAAAACGCATTCAACAACGTATCCGACCCGCCCACTTCATTGCTAATTGCACTCAATTGCAGCGCTTGTTCGAGTATCTTGCCATCGTAAGAGGAGGCATTTGCACTACTTAGATAATCGATCGCTCCTACAATTTCGTCTGGACCATATCGCTCATCTGACAATAAATTTTGCACATAGGTTGGATGTACATCATTCTGTGCACCGAGAAAATAAAGAAGATTACTTCCCCAACCATACTCCTTTTGCATCAGGCTAAAATGCCTGACGACCAGATCATAAACCGGCTTTGGCGCATAGGGCGCATTAGTTTTGTTCAGCACTGCCAACAGATTTTCCGTTTGAGCATTACCGGCACCTCGGCCCATCCCTGTGATCGTTGCATCCAACCAAGTAACGCCTTTGTTATAGGCTGCAATCGTATTATCCAGCGCCTTCCCCATATTGTTGTGGGTGTGTATGCCGAGCTCACCATCCCAATGCCGCCTCAATGCAGTGATAATCCTGAATACCTCATCGCTATCCATATTCCCAAGCGAGTCGGCAAAGTAGAGAACATCCAAGCAACCCCAACTGACTGCTAACTCCGCCTTTTCGGCGATTACATCGCAAGGTTTACCGCCAGCCTGCATAAGATTGAAACCAACTATATATCCTTTTTCCTTCAAAGCCTTAACAATCTCGCCTGACGCCTCAACCTCATTAAAATGAGCCGCTACTCGAACCAGACCAATTTTGCTATCGACTTTATTGATAAAAAGTTTATCGATAGCTTCAATCACTGGAATCTCGGCCGAAAGAATTGTCTTTGCATCAACCATGACTCCGTAAACCGGGCCATCAGGCAATTCTAAGCTCTCGAGAAACAATTCTGTTGTATATGCAAAAGAGCCCAAAAAACCGTTCTTTGGGAATGACCGTAACCCTAACTCTACAAAATCCACTTTTGCCTGTGACATGGAAGCGAGGTAAGAATTTACGATATTTGGATCAAAATCCCAGCTATTATAATACCCGCCATCTCTTAGCGTGCAATCTAGTATCATCATCTACCTTCCCCCCTTACAGAAACTCTTCCTAATATAATTTTTCATTTCGACCCCAAACACACCCAAATCACCGAAGTGAAGAATCCTGTCAACTCAGTTAAAAAAACTTATAAACTACTAATCTTCAAAAAATTAATTTCATTAAAAACTTTACAAGCCATCTTTATCCAAACCTAACAACTCAAAAACTCGGGCTCGAGCTGCATCAAACCTATTGGAACTAAATCTCTTCAGGCCAAAAACTCCATCTTCACTCGCCACAGAATCGATATCCTCAACAGAGGCAACCCTATTACGCCCTACCAAGTTCTTTACTACACCACCTGTACGTTTAACAGTATTTCTCGCGCAATAAAACTCAACTGCCCAAGATAGCTCAACTTCCTCTACTGGATAATTAGCAACCTCAGCAATATTCGTAGAACCAAGATGGGTTAATAGCGGGTAAATCATTTCAAAAAATATTTCACGCCTAAAGAAGCACCCTTCCGATCTAACCTTCAGGCGGCGATCTATATTCATAGCATTCAATAAACTGATCGACTTCTTATTATCTATTATCTTTTCATACCAGTGATCGTTTTCCGATAAAATATGTGGCCTAGTAGCACCCACATCAAAATTTTTAATATAAACATCTAAATCATTTTTAACTAACAAGTCTGAGCTCGTGTGAAAATATATATATTCAAATTTGACTCCTATACGAACGGCCTCCAGGACACACTGAAGCATTGCGTGAAAAATCATACCGCGCCTGGTATCCACACAGTTAAACAAGTAAACGTTCTCTTGCTCTAAAATAGAGTTTTTTTTACCTGACTTACCTGTTAAAGCTCCTTCAAACTCTGTACTTACATGAATTAAATGAAACAAATCTCCATTAAAGCAATGGTTGTATGTAAGAATTTGCTGCATTAATAATTCTGGATTCGCACTGGCAGTTGACACACACAATATTGACACTTGGCTTTTACCTTAATCCTATTTAAAACGCACCCTTGCTAAAGGCCTAGAAAGAATATATATTCCTTGGTCAAGATTAAGAGAAACCATCACTTTTCCTCGCCATAAGATCTACGACTTCCCCAGATTCAAGCAATTTAATAGACGATACAGAGAGTTTGAAATAGCTATCTAGTTCTTGTAGATACCCATTTACCCCAAACTCCTTTGTAAATTTATCTAACTCGAAGCCAAATCTACCAATTTTACAAAATATCCGCAGCATCGAATCTGTAGCGGAAGTAGCAGATGTAAAGAATATATTTCTATCTATTTTATCCACCTATATATTGTATCCAAACAGAGACATATCGTCTTTATAGTATTCTTTCAGCTTTAGAACCTGAGCGTCCGAAAGCTGGATATTTTTTACACCTTGCGAATCACTAGAGTTCTCAGATAGCAGAGGAATATTTATTCCAGCTAAAGAAGAAACATAATCCCAACCATTCTGATTTCCCTCTAACTTGAATATGAAATCTGGTATTAACTTCCCATTTTCATAAAGAAAGTAAGACATTGGCATTAAATGATGATCTAAATCAATAGGGTCTACCTTTAGCAAAGTATTAACTGCGTCATCAAGATTCATCTCATGAAAAAATCCAAGGCTGTTTAGCTTTTCTGCTATAAAAGGATCCCAGCGTAGGATTTTATCGCGATAAAAAGAAATAAATCTATAAACAGGGTGTCGAACACAGCTAAATATAAAGTGCTCCTGAAAGTTAAACGATTTTCTTACAACATTATCAAACAAATATTTTTGGTAAAAATGAACAATTGAAGGGCTATCTTTTTTCACTTTTAAATTTTCATTTGGAATATCATCTAACCTAGCCTTGCAAATTTCATCTCCTTTCCACTTAAACATAGCGTTCAAAATACTTGTATTGGCTACTTTTGGAATCGGGATATAACCTATCTTTTTATCATCATCCAGAATCACATTCCACATTATTGAGCTGTTTATGGATTTCACTTTGACCACTCCAAAACTTTAAAAACTATAAATACCTAAATGCTTATCTGCGCATGCACCAATCGTTAATGGACTCAATATTTCCTTGGCAACCAGATCCCAATTGCTCTCTTCTTTATAAGCCTTCAAAATAGCCTGTTTAAGAGCGTTACTACTTCCACTACGGAAATTATAGCCATTAACACCATTGGTAATTTTTTCAACCATTCCACCAATATCACTGCCGATTAGTGGGCGACCGTGATTAAAGGCTTCCTGAATTACCATCGGTGAGTTCTCCCACCATACCGAAGGAATAATCACCCAGTCGGCCTGCTCCATCAGGCGACCGATCTCATGAGACTCATAGGAGCCGTGTAAAGTAACTAAATCGCCGAGGTCTTCCAGTAGACCATGGATTTTCTCCTGAAACGCCTCTGTTTGTCCCTCCAGGTTTGCTCCATGAATATCAAGATGCACTTTCTTTTGAATATCTTCTGGCAATAGCTTAAAGGCCTCCAGCAGCACGTCCACACCTTTGAATGGATTGATCTGGCCAAAGAAAGCAAAACGGCCGCGCCCCTCTCCTTCTGCTAACGGGCGAGGTGCTGGCGTTTCGATTTCCGGTTGACCATTTTCGATCATCACCATTTTTTCTTCAGGGATTCCCCAGGCTTTATAGCGCTCAACCAAAAAATGGCTAGGCGAGACAAAGATGTCCACTAAATTAAAAATGGATTTTATATATTTCTCTCTGAGGAAAAAGTCTGCAGCTGAGCGCTCAGGGAAACAGCGAGCACAATCAGTGGGAGATGATTTATAGCACAGCTTCATCTGTTTGCCCGGCTTAACCATTTGGCCGTTATTAGCACAGATGGCTAAGTATTCATGCAGTGTTACAACTATACGTGCATCCGGCAGTGTGTTTCTTACCTCACGTATTAACTCCAACCCCATATGTATATAATGATGGAAATGTATCACCGTTGGCTTATAGCGCTGTAATAATGCGTGAAATTCTTGCCATACATGCTTTTTACAACCTGACTGGAATAGAAAGAAATCGGACATATGGGTATGAAATAGAATTTCTTTATCCGAATTAATCGTAGAAAAGGCGGATCCTCCATGAGAAGGCTGATCGGTACGAGCCAGAAAAACCGTATCTAAACCCAGCCGCTCATATTCCTTAAATAAATTATAGGCAGCCACTTCTGCACCGCCTTTGCTGTGATCGGGGTGACCGTGGGAAACAATCAGTATTCTGTGTTCAGTCATCGATAATTCCTTAACGAACCAGCTGTTCTATCAGGCTTCCCCAGCGCTCAGTATGTTGCCAGGCATTGTAAAGTGTGATTTTAAATTTCCAGTCACGGTTTTCGAATAAATTTTGTGACATTCTCTCTAAATGGTAGAGCTTTTCATCGGTGAGTACATAGTGTCGATAGCCCGCTTTTCTTAACTGCAGACAGAGATCAGAATCCTCAAAGTCTCCAAGTACATAGGTTTCATCCAGGCCACCCACAGAATCGTACAAGGCTTTGCTGATAAACATGCAGGCACCCGTAACCGCAGGTGATTCCATTACAGAGTCAATATCTATTAGCCACTCTGGATTACCTTTTCCAGGGTGTTCATTCAGCCATAAATTACCAAATTGCACACTTTTGGAGAAACTCATCCCAATATGTTGAATTGTGCCATCATCAAAAACCAACTTCGGTGCAACTACGCCAACATCCTCCAATGAAGATGCTTGCTTTTCAATTCGTGATATCCAGCCGCTGCTACTTGGAATAATATCTGAGTTAAGCAATACCAACTTATCGGCACTGGCATGACGCGCCCCCAGATTATTAGCCCCTGCATAACCTAAATTACGGCCACCGTAAATTACCTTGAAGCTTACAGGGAACAATCTACTAGTGTCATAGCAGAAAGGTATAAATGCATCATAGAGTCTGGGATCATCCAGAACGTAAATCAGCTCTGTCTCGGCAAAATCAGCATCTTCTGTAAATTGTGCTATCTGGTGTAACAGAAAATCATAGCGCCCATAGAGGGGTACTATAACACTGCGTTTGGGCTCTTTAATTTCTTGACCGAACTGTATTACTTCTACTTTGGGTTCTTCGAGAAGATAGCGTCTATTCGTCCAAAGCGCTGAGAGCGCCGGACCTATATATTTTCGCATGTTCTTCTGGTATTCACGACCATCGACATTGAAGTTCACCAGCACCTGCTGACTTGCATGGGTAATATCCCCACGAATATTGGTCTGCTGAATCGGGACAACTCCCAGGCGGCCCTCTTTAGTGAAGAAGAGCAGCTCCAAGCGGGCTTTCTCTATCAAATGCGGCATAGGTACCCAAGTGAAGAAACCCGCCTTATAGTTAGGTTCCGCTCTGCCTGGAAAAGCTTCTAAAACATCTATGCGGGCAAAGCGTGCAGATTCCTCAAGCAAATTTTTGCTATAGCTACCATCAGTAGTGCGCAACGCTAAACTTGCCAGATCCAACTGACCATCAAGTAGCCAACCAGAAAGAAATAGTCCATGGCCGGGTATTGCCAAAATACTGTCCCAGTGCCAGTTGACCAAGGTTTTGAGTTGTTCTTCCTCCAATTTCTTTAAGCCTGGAATCTCAAAAACTCCATTGCCCATGCTCTTAAACATCACATTAAGCAACTCAGCTTTTTCACTAGTCCGCCAGGTCATGCAGTGGCCAAATAAGTCTTCACCACTCAATTCCACGAATGGCTTTAGCTCAACCTCTTTAGTCTGACCTTCAACACTTACGGTCATACTCAGGGAACTATTTTCTATAGCGATATCATAGGGCCACTCCACCAACAGGCTGTAACCCCAACGACTATTTCCTTCGAAATTGAAGTGTCTATTTACATCCAGCCTGGTGGTACGCAGGGTACTATAATTAATCTTGTCGATACTTTCCGTATTAGTATCTTCATCGCTGCCAATATATTCGAGTTGAAAATCCAGAGTTTCGTGCTCAGGGTGAAATGCCCAGCCTTGGATCAAAAGGTGTCGCCCGGCGATAACCCCACAAATATCCACCCACACCTGTACCTGTTCAGAGAACGTCTTCTCCGCTGTGCTGCGGGCAGCCTTAAAACGCCTTCTAATATTAATTCCCATTATCTATCTCCCGCTTGCTCAGCAGTGCTGTATTGCTGGTCTATCCACTGACGATAGCTGCCATCCATCACTGCCTGCCACCAGCTGTCATTCTCTAGATACCACTGCAGTGTTTTACGAATTCCGCTAGCAAAACTCTCCTGTGGTTGATAATCAAGTTCACTATTGGACTTCTGAGGATCTATGGCATAGCGACGATCATGTCCGGCCCTATCCTTTACAAAGGTAACCAGACTCTGTGCTTTCCCTGCTATTGCAGATACCGCTTTGGGGTACTTATTAGTGAGTTCCGGATTCTCAGCAAATTCTGAGTTCATTAGTTCACAAATCAGCTTAACGATGTCGAGATTTGCCCATTCATTAATGCCACCAATGTTGTAGCACTCACCCAAGTGACCTTTTTTAATTACTAAATCGATGCCTCGTGCATGGTCCTCTACATATAGCCAGTCGCGGATCTGCTGACCATCTCCATAAACCGGTAATGGTTTATCCTGCAGGATATTAGTGATTACTAGTGGTATCAGTTTTTCAGGAAAGTGGTAAGGGCCGTAATTATTGGAGCAATTACTTGTGGTAACCTTCAGTCCATAGGTATGGTGATATGCACGCACCAAGTGATCTGACGCAGCCTTACTAGCTGAATAGGGGCTATTGGGTGCATAGGGTGTGGTTTCGCTGAAGGCGGGATCCTCAGGGCCTAGAGTTCCATATACTTCATCAGTGGAAACATGGTGAAAGCGGTGATTGTCTTTATTAACCCCGTCATCCAGCCATACTTTTTTGGCGGCCTTAAGCAGGCTATGAGTACCGATAATATTGGTTTCAATAAAGGCGTCTGGGCCACTGATAGACCTATCGACATGACTTTCCGCTGCAAAGTGCACCAACGTGTCAATTCTGTGCTCTTTGAGCAGCGTTTCTACCAAGTGCGTATCGCAAATATTTCCTTGGCAAAAATAAAAATTAGCATTTTCCGCTACCGGCTCCAAGTTAGCCTTGTTACCAGCATAAGTTAGTGCATCTAGAACGACTACCTTATCTTGTCGGTAAGTGCTCATCCAATAGTGGATAAAGTTTGCGCCTATAAAACCAGCACCGCCGGTTACCAGTAAATTACTCATTTTTTTGACAATTCTTTTTTGGATATTTAGAAAACTAAAAGCGTATCTTTTCAAGATTAAATTTTTAGTTCTTCAGTAGTTTCTGGTGTCTATTCAGTACATGCGCCTTTCTCGCGTGTGTCACTTCATGCATATGGATGTCTACTTATATAAAGGACAGCATGATCTGAATTTTTTATGACGCAGTCTTTTCCTGTAAAACTTTGCGTAAAACCCTGCGCCAATGCTGTGGTTCAAGATTCAGATCATTCACCAATTTAGACTTATCCAGAACACTATAAGCCGGCCTAGCTGCGGGAGTAGGGTAATCTGAGGTATTGATTGGCCTAATTTCTACATTTTTCGCTTCTGTTAGTAGCCCAAGCTCCTTGGCTTCTTCATAGATTGCGACAGCAAAATCATACCAACTAGCGGTACCAGCATCCGTACAATGGTAGATTCCGCATAAATCGGGCTTGCCTATCAATGTGAAGATTGTCTCAGCCAATGTTTGGGTGCTGGTAGGTGTACCTATCTGATCCGCCACTACACCCAATTGATTACGTTCACGCATAAGCCGAAGCATGGTGTTGGAAAAATTAGCTCCATGGGTACTATAAACCCAGGCAGTCCGTAAAATGATTGCTTGTGGCAATACACTTTGCACGGCAGCTTCACCGGCAGCCTTACTTTCTCCATAGATACCCAGTGGGCACATCGAATCCTGGGGCTGGTATGGGGTGGAGCTCTGACCGTCAAATACAAAATCTGTGGAGATATGTATTAAACGAGCCCCCATTTCTCGACAAGCTTTCGCCAAGTTTTCTGGACCTGTCGCATTAGTGGCGAAAGCTTGCTCTCTCTCTGATTCCGCCTTGTCTACCGCTGTGTAGGCAGCAGCATTGATGAGAGTATCTGGTTGGTACTTATTAACAACTTGCATAACCTGGTCACTATCTGTGATATCCAGATCGTTGCGATCTAGCGCTATCAGATCAATACCGGCTGGTTTGCGTTTTTGCAATTCCCTTGCCAGCTGGCCATTCTTACCGGTTACTAGGATTCTCATTCACTTATTCACATTGAATTGGGTTAGGCCAGTGGTACTTGGCCCTAATAGTGGAAACTAGCGGCGATAAAGCCTGGTATTCAGAGTTATATACCGGGCATCTCTGATAGTTTATGGCTATACCTTTAGGTATAGGTCTCGTCTGCAACGAGCCGTTACTGGAAAACAATCGCGTCTTTTAGATGTTTCCCCTCAGCATCTTTCGCTGAGAGTTTGGGCGCTTGGCCATTAATCAAGGGCCATTCGATCGCCAGATCAGGATCATCCCAACGAATGGAATGTTCATACTCAGGTGCGTAGTAATCGGTACATTTGTAAACGAACTCTGCCTCAGCACTAGTAACATAGAAGCCATGGGCGAAGCCTTCCGGTACCCAAAGTTGACGTTTATTTTCTGCTGAAAGCGTCACACCAACCCACTGGCCGAAAGTTGAGGAGCTTTTACGCAAATCGACCGCAACATCAAAGACCTCACCTTTGGTAACGCGCACTAACTTACCTTGAGTTTGCTTGGTTTGATAATGCAGACCACGTAGTATGCCCAAGGTAGACTTGCTGTGGTTATCCTGGACAAAGACTCTATCTGCACATTCCTGACTGAATAAATCTTGCCGAAAAGATTCGAAAAAGAAACCACGCTCGTCACCAAAAACCTTTGGCTCCAGGATTTTCACATCAGTTATTGCAGTTTCTATCACTTTCATACTGTGTATTTCTTGATTATTAACAAAGCAAAGGAAAAAGGTTGTTGTGCTAGAGAACAGCGGTCAATCGATGCTGAGTGAGAGCAGAGGTCTCTCCAGATTCTAGCAACAAGCTCATTAAATATTCGCCATAACCGCTCTTCAAGAGTGGTTGAGCCTGCTTTTCCAATTGCTCGGCACAAATAAAACCTTTGCGATAAGCCACTTCCTCAGGGCAGGCAATTTTCAGCCCCTGACGCCGCTCCATGGTTTGAACAAAATGCGCAGCCTCAAGCAGGTTGTCATGGGTTCCGGTATCCAGCCAAGCACTGCCACGGCCCAATAACTCAACATTCAGTTCATCGCGCTTAAGGTAGATATTGTTGATATCGGTAATCTCCAATTCTCCTCGCGGGCTAGGTTGAACCTCCCTGGCCAAGTCGCAAACTTGATTATCATAAAAATACAAGCCTGTTACTGCGTAGTTAGATTTTGGACGGGTCGGTTTCTCTTCCAAGCTAACGGCTTTGCCTGCCTTATCAAATTCTACGACGCCATAGGCTCTTGCATCGGCAACACGGTATCCGAAGACTGTAGCGCCTTCTTCCCGCTCATCTGCACGCTGCAAGATCTGACTAAAGTGCTGGGTATAGAAAATGTTATCTCCCAGCACCAGAGCACTTTTGTTGTTACCCACATGCTCACGACCAATAATAAAAGCTTGCGCAAGACCATCTGGGCTCGGTTGTATCGCGTAGCTGATATTAATTCCCCATTGAGAACCATCTTCCAGTAAGCGTTGATAAAGATATTGCTCTTCTGGAGTGGTAATGATCAATATGTCTCGGATTCCCGCCAACATCAGAGTTGTCAGCGGGTAATAAATCATCGGCTTGTCATAGACCCCCATCAACTGCTTACTGACTCCCCTGGTAAGAGGATACAGACGGGTACCGGAACCTCCAGCCAGAATAATCCCCTTTCTGGTTGAACTTCCCTTCGTGATCATCTTTTTCTCCTTGGAGCTATATATTGCTCACTACTTTCGCCTTCTCCTCTTCCTTTTTTATCTAAAAGTTATAAAAAAGAGGAGTGATCCGATTCACCTTAGAAAGACAGTACTGCAGCTGTGCCCACTGCTATACGATAAAGAATTTCTGTGACATCTTTAGTCACCTGTAGCTCACTGGAGCGCACCTCTGGCATCACCATGATTTCATCGCCAGGACGCAAGATATCTTTCAGACGGTTATCGAACTTCCTTTTTTTAACCCGGCTGATAGTGCCATCCAGGTGTAGGATCACCAGTTCATCTTGATTAGCGTTATTAGAGAAACCGCCGGCCATTTCAATATAATTTTCCAGTGTGTGACGCGCATTAAATACCAGCGATGTGGGAAAAATCACTTCACCTACCACTGAAACCGTTGAGTTCTTCAGGGGCACCACCAGCCTGTCACCATCTTCAAGCAACATGGTTCCAGCATTGGGATTGTTAGCCAGTACCACTTGACCACGGGGTTGTGCTTTTCGTGCCTCAGCAATAAATTTTTGAATCATCGCCGCATTTTCAGACTGAGCGCCTTTTTCTAACTCAGTGTTTGGTTGGCGGGTAAGAACTTCCATCTGAAGTGCATCAAGGGAGCGTTCTAGTGCTGCACGTTGCTTCTTAGCCACGCTCTTACGATATAACTGCACTGCAGATTGATCGGCATTACCGCGATACTGGAGCTGCGACAAGAGATCTTCCAGGGTTGCGCCGTAAGGAAGCACAAAGCTGGCAGGGCCATCCAATTCACCACTTACGCTAACGGATATCGATTTGATGTCGTTATCTCTAACCAACTCAACTCTGGCCCCAGGATAAAGCGCTGTATTCAGAGCTTCCTCTAGAGGTAAATAGCTGGCTTGCTGCTGATCATCGATCACTTGAGTAATACGGGCAAAATTAGCCTGAGGATCTGGCTTGGTAACCAGTAACATCTCCCCTAATTGGGTGTAAGGACCGTTAAATTCAATTTGTGCGGCCTGTTGCACCGCGCCTTCGATAGAAACGGCTCCGTTACGTGCTCCAACAACAATGGCATCACCATTACGCAGCTGCAATGCGGGCATGCTGCCCTCGGTAAGGAAGTTATACAGATTGACGCTTTGCAACAGCTGATCACCACGTACAACTTTAACATCTATAAAACTGCCACTATCGCGATCAATACCACCGGCACTATCCAGATAGTAGAGGATGGAGTCAGAAGAGTATCCATTATATAAGCCTGGATTTTTCACATAGCCAGTTACAAATACTTTGACTGGCTGACTCGCTTCCAGATTGGCATAGGCGCGCACATTTTTCTTAAATACGCCTTTAACCTGGCGCAGAACAAAATCATTGAGTTCGCCATTTTTCACGCCGGCGACATGTACAGGCCCAACCTCAGGCACAAAAATATTACCCTGGGGGTCCACGGCCAGGGTTGCGCTAAAACTATAGGCACCCCACAGCTGTAGGTTAATCTGATCACCTACGGTAATACGATAGTCTGGGTTAAATCCACTAAAGGGCTGATCTTTAAAAGCACCTTGGAATAGGGACTGACCAAAGACCGGCACATTGGATTTGGGAATCTCTGTAGATTCATTCTTATCCAATAGTTGGGTTTCCAGGGCCTGGGCATTTGGCAAGGCAACGCCAGTCAGTAAACCCAGTAACACCCCTAGAGTTTTTAGTTTTTTTACGATCATTTTTTCGATCTTTCAGTTTGAGTCTCTATGTATAAAGTCTAGATTTTCTTTTCAATAATCCAGCTTTTTTAGCTTATCCCCGGTACCTCACCGAGAGGCAATAAACTTTCTAGATCCTGTGGTCGCGAATACTGGATACCAACATTTTCACAATGCCATAAATTAATAGCAGGATAATTGCCAGGCTAGCGAGGTTATAAAGTTTGCGTGGATATTCCGCTTTCTCAGCCAACGACGGCTGGCTGACAACCATTAAGTGCTTCAGCCTTCCGGAGGCCTCCATTCTCGCGGTCTCCAAGGCTTTAAGGGATGCGGCGTAAGCATCGGTGGCAAACTGAAGATTCAATTCCAAATTCTGAAAGTGTGCACTCAAGCTGTTGAGGCGCTGCTCTCCCTGAGCGTCTGAGACACCTACAAGGCGTTCCTTTTCTGCAGCTATCTGCCCTTCCAGGGCATTAATTTCAGCTTGCATAGAGACAACCTGAGAGGAATCAGGATTAAGGTAGGTTTTGGCCGCAGTCAGCTTGGCACGCTGCTCAGCAAGTTTCGCCTCCAATCCTTGAATAATGCCGCTGATGCCTTTGGTCAGCTCCTCCGGGCTGACTACCTTATTACGGTTTTGAAAATCGAGAATCTCCTGCTTGGAAGCGCGGAGTTTATTCTGCGCTAACTCCAGCTCACTACGAACAAAAGCCACTTGCTTGTCAGCCAGCTGATTGCTGATAGCATTTACGAAATCTTCAGATTTCTGGGTAACAATCTCAACTAACCTACGCGCAAATTCAGGCTCAAAAGCCTGCATTTCGATTGTAATAATGCCCGTCGACTCATCGTAACCAACCGCAATATGTTCGCGGTAGTATTTCAAGTAATCTTCCTGAGTTGCCTCCGAGCCGAGACGTGAAAAGATGTCGTAACGATCGCTCTTGTAGTAATCACTCAACTGTAATGTCTTATCCAGATATACCGCCATATCCAGAGACTGGATATAGTTAACCACTAGGAAAGCATCCTGATTATCTGCTCCTGCCCCTGGTAACAGGAAACCGAGAGATGATGACATTCCCTGGCTGGAACCATTGTCTTTTACAATAAGCTGGGTACTACTGACATAGCGATCCGATACAAAGAAGAGATAATAGGCGGATACAAGAAGTAGCGGCAGACCAACACAAAGCAGTAATCCACGCCAAGGGCTCATGCGCGAGCGACCTACTCCAGGTTGCGGCTGCGGTTCATTCGCAGCAAAACCTGTAAACAGGTCTTTTACAACCTCGGCGGTTCTTTTTAGTGCGCCACTATCGGGCTTAGTCTTTTGCTCTGTATCGAGCTGCATATTTGTTTCCATTGTCTATGCCTTAAGTGCCTGTGCGGCCCTGCTCTGTTGTTGCACCTTGGGCTTGGGGATTCCCTGCTGATAAACCTCTATGGCTTCGTCTACGGTATCGTATATCCGCAGCCCTTCCGGCCCGAGATAGATACCAACGTCGCAATTCTTTTTCAGTTGCGGCATTGCATGGGCCACAATAATAAAATTGGCTGATTTGCGTTTCTCGGCGATCACCTGTTCACACTTATGTTTGAAGTGCGCATCACCGACTGACATCACCTCATCTACCAGGTAACAATCGAAATCCACAGAAATACTCAGGCCAAACGCCAAGCGGGAGCGCATGCCAGAGGAGTAAGTCTTGACTGGCGCATTAAAGTAGTCGCCTATCTCGGCAAAGTCCTGAACCCTTTCCAGTACCTTCTGCCGGCCCCTTCCCCAAATTCCATGGATTCCGCAGATAAACTCGGCATTCTCTCGCCCTGTCATACTGCCCTGGAAACCACTTGCCAACCCCATAGGCCAAGAGATGCGCTCGTTGGTTATGACCCGCCCATAATCTGGATAATCAATGCCGCCCATAATACGCAACAGGGTTGATTTGCCGGCACCGTTACGCCCAAGGATGCCGATATTCTTGCCCTCCGGGAAAACAGCATTCACATCTTTGAACAGCACCTTACGACCATTCGGCGTGCGAAAAGACTTGGTCAGATTGCGCAACTCAATCATTTGCTGCGCACCAAGTCTTGCCACTGACTGCGGTAGACCAGCAAGCCAAAGCCGAGCATGACTAACGAACTGAAAGCCAGGTATGGCAAGTTGGCAAACATGCCGTGGTAGCTGCTGAACAATCCTTCACGGGTTAGCTCGATCACATGAAGCAAGGGGTTCCAGACGAGATAGGGGTGGTATTGCTCAGGTATCTGCTCGAGAGAGAAGAATACCCCTGACATAAAGTAGAGTGGTCGTTGGATCAAGGAACCAAATTTTGACATCTCAGGATATTTTGCACCGGTCACGCAGAGCGCCAGACTCATGCCTAAGCAAAAACACAAATAGAGAATGTTCACAACAACTAACAAGAGGAAATTGTTAAAGGTCGCAGATATACCAACCCAAGCCAGTACCCCTAGCAGGGCAACCAAGCTTACCAGGTAGATTACAAACTCCAGCATCACCCGGCTTAAAACCGCATCAAAGGGTCGCAGCTGGCGATAGTTGAACAACCCCCGGTTTGAGTCCACAGCTGCCATAGACTTACCAAAGCAGTGGGAAAAAAATAGAAACGGGGCGATACCAGCGAGCATAAACAACATGGTGGGAATGCCGGGATAGAATTCTCGCCCAAGGAAGCTAAAGATTGCCGCCAGAACCATGATATGCATGGCAGGCTCTAACAACACCCAGGCATAGCCCAGTTTCAACTTGCCGAAGCGGGTTTTCATCTCGCGCACAAGCAGTGCGTAGATCACATCCCGCTGGATCTGCCAGACAGTACGCGAAGTTGTTGGGCTCATAGCAGCTTTCTTGAATAACTGTGAACCAGTCCCCCTCTCACAAGCGTGGAACTGAGATAATGATTACAAATCCGTTTGGAAGGATTTACTTCAAATAGCCGAGTGATACCTGATAGAACTTCACTCATCTTAAGTATGCGAGCGGCATAGCTTACACAATTAGATGATGACTCCTCCTGAGTGCATCAGCAGCCTTATTTGTCAGCGCGGCATGTTAACGCGGCGATTGATCTACGTCACACTAAATTAATTACGCGCCATTACGTGAATCCCGCCTGATAACTTGCTTTCTTACAATCCGCAGAACTTACACAGATTAAAAACCACTCTCAATGTGCGTCTGGTGCCTGTCATCAATGGGCAAACGAGTAGTCCTCCCTTAACTTACTTTGTGAGCACTTACTCCCCTCTATGGCCACAACGAAAAGATAGTATTATTTTTATACGAATCGAGCTGATTTTATACACATCACAAATGTGATACGAGCAAGCACCTAAGGGTTTACCCCCAAACTTGCAAGGTAATTTTTGAAAATCGCACCCAAAAAATAGTGGAATACCTCAGCATCCAAGACCTGCTCTGAACATTCCTAGAAAAATGGAACTTGCACTACAAGCAAATATGAAAGGGAGTAGGGTAGCGCTTAAGAGGTTCGTTAGCACTCACCACCAACTTAAAATCATGCTGATCTCATATGCCCGCAAGTAATCAGTACGGAAATCCTCCTATCGATTAAGGAACAAGGTTTACAGACATAACTCATTTCCGGAAGTGACTTGAAACTGTTGTACAGTTTTCATGAGGTGGGTAGGCCGAGCACCTTGAACTTGGCCATAGTTTGTAGTGAGATGGCAAACACCCGTTAGCTTGCAAAGGCATCTAAGCCAGCTATCAAAATTGTGAGTGTACAAACGAAGCCATCTAGCAACTGAGCAACTTCGGAACATGTTTTGAGCACATGAGGATCAAATCTTATAGCTCTTTCATACTCTGCTCCTACCTTAACAGCTGGCTCCACTGATACTTACCCCCAATAAAGTCAAACCCTCAATAAAGAAGTCACTCTTGATTTCTAAAAAGTATGTGTCGATGACATAAAAAGCACGGCTCAAATCTTTCATAGATGCAATTTTCAACAGCTGCCATCCACAAAGAATCAACGCTTCTGTGTAACCACCAGGGTAGAGACATACAGCCAACTTTGACCAATCCATAAGCCAGCTAAACCTGCTGGCAGGCTGAGAGCAGATAAAACAGTCATTTAGCAAGGGAATGGCCAGCCCCGTATGGTGGGTACCACCCCACTACAAGATAACCTCTACCCAAAACCTCACCACAGGGAAAACTACTGGCACTATCGCCGCCCGGATGGCTCCAACAAGATCTTCAAAGTATCACTTGAAGATACTCTGCGTATGGCTTAACAAGCTAATGTTCACCGAGGCGATAGCGTAAAACGTAAACTCACCAAGGTGCCAGATAGAGATAGCTTTGCACATCACGCTACGCGGTATATTGAATGGCGTTTGGAAAAGATCCACGCTGCCCCAGCAAGGCCAGCTGGCGCAATCGGTGTAACGTACTAAAACGATTTGGCGAAGACTTCAAAGCCATCTCTATACATAAAGCCAAATTGGCTGACTTGTGCAAATGATGGGAATCCCTCACCTATCACCGACGCATGCACGCCGTTCAGAATTTAATAAATTCTTCAATTTTTTAATGGCGAAAGGATGTGCAAACTTGAGAGCAACCCGTTTACCACTGCGGGCGATCGCCCACGCCTACTGGAAAGGTGTTTATTTGGACTATCAAGAGCGAGATAGCTTTTCACCATTATACGTATTATCTGAACTGTTAATATAAAGGCGGTGGGGAATACTATGACGGAGGTATACAGAGGCGAGAATCTGTACCAGTTTGCGCAGATCACCTTTTCACTGTTGATTACCCTGCTGTATTCGAAGCTACCCTAGGAATTTAGCTCGATTATTTTAAGAACAGCTAACCGCTTTTCAGCAACTTGTTATATGCCTACCGCCGCGCCACCAATAGTACGCCTGCTACTATGAGTAGCGCGCCACACACCCTTGAAATTGACAATTCTATCTTGGGATACCCAAGCCATCCGTTATGATCTAGCACTAGAGACGCTATAACTTGGCCACAAACAATAGAGATTGCCAAAACTAGCGCCCCCAGCTTTGGAGCCAAAAATACAGACATTGCAATATTGAATGCTCCGAAAGCGCCACCAAGCCAAGCCCACCATTGTATGGAGGACATTGAATCTTTAGTGAACCAATTTTCACTTTGAAAAAGTGAGATAGATCCTAGTATGAGCGTGCCTATCAAGAAAGAGATAAATGCCGCTTGGATGGGAGTATGGAGAGCCACACGAAGCAGTGAATTCACCCCAGCTTGTGATGCAAGAGAAACTCCAACAATCAGAGCAAAAACCAGTAAGGTATACGTACTTAAACTATTCAACTTCCAATACTCTTTACTACTTATCGCACTAAGGGCTTATCGTAGAAGCAGAAAATCGTCCAACGATTTTTGGGATAGGGCCTGTAGGGCCGTACTGCCGGTACTTATTATATGCTCTTACTATCATTTAGACTCATTGCTGCTTTTACTAAGATTCTCTCTACTTCCTTGTTTCTACACTCGAAGTATCGATGAACATCAAGGGCAACTAATGCAGGGGCATTTTCTTTAATAGCATCGAGAATAGCAGCACGTTTTTCTGAGCTTGCGGTTTCTAGCTTGGCAATATTTTTTATGGTAGCAGCAATAGTTCCTTTTCTTAATCTTACCCCTTTAATAGTTTTGTAATCCTCATCATCCTTGAGTAAATCTTGTGCCTTAACTGGTCTTTCATCCATACAGTTCGACTCCTTCATCGCTAAATACTCGCAACACATAACGTCGCCAGCAGGGGCTGGAGCAAGCAGTGCGGAAGTCCCTCTGGCTTGCCTTATTAAACATTGCTTTTCAGTTTTTGAACATACTTGTACGAAGTTTTTGTGAAACCAATACTTTCAAAAAACTGTTGAGTCAACTCACGTTTGAGCGATGTTTAACAACCAACTTTGGGGCAACCGGAAGGCAGTGTGGGCTGTCCCAGCCATGTGAAGCATGGCGACAACAACTTTTTTTATGTATTTTTGGCATATCGCCTGATCAGAACCTTATTGAGTATCATTGTTGATAACACTAGGGCGAATGACAAGGCTATACCACATGTAACCCAGAACGCTACGTATTAGAATCCATGGTTATTAGCATACAAATCTGGCGACGGATTCCTAGCCAGTTCCTCCATTATTTTGGAAGCATATATTTCGCCAAGAAAATGAAAACTAACAGTTCCCAGAACAATATATATCGCAACACAGATACCCCTAACCCTCTTACTCATTGTTGCCTCGGATTACACATAACATTGCGGGAAGAGGTGGCACGTATGTGGCATCCGCTGCCTTGACCTCTAAAAATCTTCCGAATCAGAATCTAGTCTGGCCTGCAGCTCTTCCATCGTACTAAACTTTTCTGTTCTAGGATAAGGAGCTTCCTCCTTCTTACCAGACCAAGTTAGATGAACTATATAGAATGCACTCTGATCAGTTAAGAGTATATCGTCTTGGTCTTCACGCTTCGCGAGAACTTGAAGCTCAATCACATGCAAGTAATGATCTTTCGAGAGCTCCTTAAACAACTCTCGCTGTAAAGCCTTGCCATGACTTTCACCGTATTCATTTATATCTAACCAAGGTTCCTTGTACATCACTACCTCTCAAAAGGCATAACGCCGCCAGCAACGGCCGCAATGTAGGGGGAAAGGTTCCATGCTTTTTTTGTAAATTTTCAACCTTAATGCAAGGATTTCCAGGCAAAGGGCGTCGACGATAGATCCTTCCAGCTTTCCCCACGATTCCAGCCTCTCTCATAAGGCGTTCAACGCGTTTGTGATTTATTCGTTCACCATTAGCTTTCAGCTCTGCGCTAATTCTTGGACTTCCATAATTACCATCATGCTGCGCATAGATAGTTTCGATACACGCTAGAATTCGCCTATTTTCTATATCTCGAGTACTCTCATCGCGGTTGAGCCACTTATAAAACCCTTGGGGTGAAATATTCAAGTATCTACATAAGTACCTGACACCAAAGTCTGATCGATTAAGAGCTATGAACGAGAATCTTTCGGCTTTGGATCTTTCAGGTACATTTCTCACTTTTTTAGGAAATCATTCTCCTTTTCCAATTTCTCAACCTGCTTTTTTAGACGTTTTATCTCTTTATCATCAGTTTGATGACTGAGTTTTCGTTATCTTTGTCATACTTATTCTACGGCTGGGCTTCTCTACTTTCCTGTCGCCATCTATACACCATTACTGGATGCAAACCAATAATGTTGGCGATAGTAGTCGTATCTACTTTCAGGTGATTAGTGAGAGCTACCACTCTGACTTTGAACTCTGTTGAATATTCAACAACCCGCTCTTCACTCAGTATTTTCGACATTTTTTCCTACCCTATTCAAAAGGTAGGCGTCTACTCAATGGGGGAAGGTTTCAAAAGCCGTCCCAGCCATGCGAAGTATGGCGACTACAGCCGCTTGTTAGAAGCTTGATTCGCAAAACTCTCTCTCGTGAACTCTATTACACCAGTAAAGAGAATTCTTGTACCACAATTTGCTGATGCGGCTCTTAGGGCCAGCATGAGAAAGTAATGGCTGATAAAAAAGTATTATGTAGAAAAGTGGCAGTACGTGCGATTGTATAACCTGGTTCTACACCAATTGTATATCTGGCTATCAGAGGGTATAAGCAGAAGAACCCAGCTATATAGAGTGAAGCAATCCCCACAGTTAAGTAGGTGAATATTCTGTGCTTTCTCTGCATTTGTGGCCCCCCTAACAGTTTATTAAAGAGCCTGTGGCTCACTATCGATTTAGCCACTATTTCTGAAGTAGACCCTTCAAGCTATGTAAAAAAGCCTCTATTTACAGTAGGTTATAAATTTTCGATCAAATAATAACCAGAGATAGTAAGCCATCGGCTCAAGTCGCCTGGTTCCACTTCCCGCTCTTGAACACATTTTACCCGCAATTAAATCAATAAGTTAGGGGGAAACTTTCTGCGGATGTCAGCCATGGCTCTATAATTCGGGGCTTGACTCCTGTGATTATTCTACCCATAACTGTGTTTATATAAAGTTGTAAGGGTACTATCCTGGATGATATTCGTCACAGACTTCCCAGGCATTCAACCAAATTCATCCCCAGCGTTCGACTTCATATTCGTGAGGCAGGTCTAGCCTATCGGACTGAACAGACTTACGTTCACTGGAAAAAACGCTTTCTTCACTTTCATAAACTACGACACCCACGGGAGGTCGGTATTGCCGAAGTCGAGGCGTTCCTAAACCACCTGTCGATAAATCGGCATTGTTCGGTTAACACCCAGCGGATCGCGCTAAATGCGCTGGTATATCTTTATAACGTTTTTTGGGGGTTGATACTTCCAACATTGGCTTTACGCCTGCAAGGCAACATCGTCGCCTTCCAATTGTTTACAGTCGGGAAGAGATTAGAGTCATTATCTCAAAGCTGAAAGGTGTCTACTGCCTTCAAGTTAAACTAATGTACGGCACAGGGCTCAGATGTGCCGAACTCTTATCATTGAGAGTTAAGGACATCGATTTTGGCAGTAACAATGTGTTCGTACGGGGAGGCAAGGATAATAAAGACCGAACCACAATACTTCCACAAGGCCTGATACCTGACCTGCGCACTCAAATTCAACAGGTCGAAATTACTCATGCATGGGATATCGCAAATGGCTATGGGGATGTCTATATGCCGGATGTATTAGAACGGAAGTACCCCTCTGCTGCCCGTACCACAGCTTGGCAATTCTTGTTTCCAGCTTCGCGCGTTCGCCCTTGCCCCCGTAGCGACGTGATAAGACGGCATCATCTTCATCCTTCGGCACTTGCAAAGCAGTTACGGCGTGCTGTGCAGGAATCTGGCATCAACAAGCCGCCCAGAGCACATGCATTCCGGCACAGTTTCGCCACTCACCTATTAGAAGTTGGCTACGATCTTAGGACAATTCAGGAGCTACTAGGGCATGCGGATATATCCGCTACGGAGATTTACACTCATGTTGTGAATCGGGGCAGCAAAGGCGTATTGAGCCCCACAGACCGTTTGTAATCCTAATTGAAAAGATAGGATAGTAAAATGCTGGTGTTTGATTCTAAAACCTTTAAATGCCTAATTAATTTAATACCGAAGAGGCATCGTCTACTGGGGCAGGCTTTGTGTAAAGCTTGAATATTTGGGTGGATAGTACACGATTACACATAGTCTGGTCCGCAAAGCTGCAAATAGAGTGCACTTTGAAATTGGCCAACTAAAGCCACCGGTAAGCTTTGGGTTTATCCCCTACAAGCTAATTGTTTACCAAATAGGCAGTAACTTATTTGGAGAGTGTAAACGGCTGCACAACGTTTACAATACCTGTAAACGGCATGGGCTACGCGGCCTTTTTCGTAAGTAGTCCCTTTTCTCCATCATCTTCAACAGGAATCAAGTGAGGTCGAATGATTAGCACCCGTTCAGGGTTACGCCCACTATTCGGCAAGCGCGTTGGTATCGAGAATTTCCCGTTGCCATCACGCACCAAAGCACCACAGGCGGCTAGTAGTTGCTTTGCCTTTCGATCACTGAGCCCCTTGCAAACCTCTGCTTACAACGTAGCTGGGTAAACGTAGCAAACAGTCTCAGAGCAAGCCTGCCCCTCAAGGGCATTACTGTCCTGTAGTGTTTTCCGGTAGCCGCAACGCTTTAGGGTGCGAACAGTGTGCTCATCGGTTGTGAAGTCTTCTCGATCCCAGCGGGTAAAGTGGGACTCTCCGTAGAGATCAAAGAATAATCTCAGTGCTGCCAAGGTCTGCCGGTCCTCCAGGTTTCCAACACTGCCACGGGTCGATACCCAAGCGCTAAAACAGGATTTGGTCGCTTCCATCACCATGCCTTTTGGTCAATCTGTAATTCCCGCAGTGGAAGCCAGCTCTCCAGCAAAACCAACGAGAGTAAACTTCTCTGCTGCCCTACGTACCTGACCACTCACATCATCAGACATCTCTGCGGCAAAGTTCACAAGCTCTCGGCGAATCTGGCTTGCCAGCTTTTCCAAGTTGCTAGCGCAAAGCTCTCTGATAAACGTATAACGGGGCACTCCGTGGAACAAGGAAGCTTTCTCAACTATATAACAAGCCTTTGTGCTGCCTCTCCATTGTTTACCCCCTCAAGATAGGCAACCAGCGATACGAGGTCCCCACCTTTTTCATCCACTGCAAAATCCGCCCATGCACCGGTATTGCGATTTACAGAGAAGGACCCCTTGCTGCTATCAGATCGAGTTGGGTTAAGAGCAATATATTCAGCTCCCTGATATGAGCCATCTGGAGCCCCGTGTGCCAATACTTCATCAGCCCGATCAAGGGCGAAGTCTGCCACTCGTTTAATATCAAAGCGTGCCATTAGCTTTCCTTATATTTTTAGCTTTAACCCCCGCCCCATAAGGCTTCCAACAGAACTGCGGGCCTCACTCCTGTTACACCTTTTTGCTGTAACACCTTTTTTAAAGAGGGGGTAAGATCGCCCCAAATAGAGGCAATAGTCTTATTTACCGTGGTGATAAATTTGGCGGTAGGGAAACCGCTACGCCCTTAGGTTCCGTAACCCGTTTTGCATCGCGTAAGTTGGCCAGACGGATACGTTTTGCTTTGTCCTGTTCGTAATATTCATCATCACTGTAATGATGTAATCGCGCCAGGATCGCTAATTTAGCCTGATAAAAAAGCCAGGTTTCCGAGTTAGCGGTAGGGATACAACCATCGTTATAAAGAATAATTTGCCTCGGATCAGGATCACCTTTAAAGGAGATTGCTGCCGCTTTTTTGGGTGTAATTCTGATATTGAAAAGTACAGGGTACTCTTCATAGTAGACAAATGATCTGCCGCTAAAACCAACTGGCTTGTAGTTTCGATTGAGTAGTGCGTAGCGACCGCATGGCTGCAAATCTAGGCAATATGGCATGGCGAGGGCACGTATATTAGCTGACATTTCTAAGCCCTCCATTGCGAAGCTCTAGGGCACCAGCTTCCTCTGATGGGTGGTATTCCAATTGGATACCATCCCAAACTAACCAACCTCCCAGAGAGAGACCTGCTCTAAGGCGGTAAAGGTTCACCACCTCAGTAACAGGAAGCCCTAGTGCTATTGTATTAGGGGAGGAGAGATACCAATGGGCCCGGCCATGTTGCTGATCAACAATAGGGGGAAATGAATCAGAACCTACCGCTAGAAACGCTTCTTCACCCGTTGGCCATAGGAACAAAAGCAACTCATAACCAGGGATAGGACAGTCCACATCAAATGTCTCCATGATAGAGCTGAGGAAGAGTTTCCGATCTTCAGGGCTCAGGTTTGAATTTGAGAGAAGTATTTTCTGCTCAAACTCAGCGCTTTCTGTTTTCCGATAGCTTCGAGCAAATTCAGCTACTTGCTGGTGTGTGTAGGGAGAGTATGCACGAAGAGTCATTACTTGCCTCCCGCACGAGAAATAGCAACTTGATCTTGCACCCACTGGCAGACCTCAGAAGAGAGCCAACCACTGGCGCGCTCACCAAGTTTGATAGGGGTGGGGAATTCGCCTTTTTTCACCAGGGCATAGATATAAGTCTTCTTGAGCCCAGTCTGACGCTCTACCTCTGGTAGGCGCAAAATAGGGTCGCTCGGCGGGCTAGGTAAAACATCCGGCATTTGGTGATGAGTATTTGAGAGGGTCATATTCAGTCTCCTTTAACAAACCACAGTGAACGTATGTGGCGGTGAGGAGATTGAACCAGCTTTAAAAGACGATCGCCGGACCTTTAGGTAGCATCAAAATTCAGAATTTTAAGAAGCACTATTTTTCCAGTGAGATTTTTGCTCCCAATCTAATGACCTATGAAGAGCTGTTAATAACTCGGTTTCCATGCAGCGAAAAGCATATGGCAGGCAGACTTTCTTAATCTTATCCTCATTAACTAGTTCATCAGTTAATGTATCTCCAGGAAAAACAAGCCTCAAATAATCTGCATTTGATAAAATTTCCCCCTCAACCACGGACCAGATATATAGGTCAATCAATGCCGGAACACGATAATCCCTTACTTTGTTCATATCGATCCGGCGGGTATCACGCTTTTGTAATGATGGTCCCAAAAACAGCTGACCCTTAAAACCTGGGTCTAATAGTCTTTCAGGAGCAGCCTGTAATAATTTTCGTAGCTTCGATAGCAGTTCTTTTAACTCTGAAACTATCTGCTCATCCCTTGCCATCAAATCAATATTCAATGCTGCCAGGCCATGATGATAGTCATAAGCTTCACGATAATATTGATCAATTGATATATCTTCTAATTCAGGGAAAACCTCCTCATTACGATGATATCGAGCCCTCGATTCAGCCACGTCCTCGGCAAACTCTTCATCAGTAAAGCCCTTTGGTGCACCATCTCCCAAATCATCAAACATCCTAATAACATCTCCAACTCCCATTGGTTTTACTGAAGAACAGCTATATTTCTGCGACCTTAGCCAAGCGGGTGTCCAAGTTGAGGAGTCAATCGGTTCTTCGGCGTATTGTTCAAGAGAAACGTAATCACGTATATCAAAGGATTTAAGCTTCCTATAATCAGCATCATCCTCTCTAAAAGCTGTGAGGCAAGATCTCATTTCCTCTGCTAGTTCTGAATTGTTTGAGTTACGCTTAAAAAAGTTTCCCCCAGTCAAATGTAATAGCCATGAGCAAGTATTTTATCGATCTAGCAAAAATTTAAATAGAGAAAGGTCTTTTTTCTCATTTAGTTTTTTATAGTCATCAATTCGAAAAATTTCCCTAGCTTTCTGAAAAGAAGATGACATATCTATTTCCTTGTTGGATTAAAAAATAAAGGCGAGAGCGATTGTTCCTCTTAGTGTTCAACTTTGTGTTAACCCTGCTTCGCAAAAATAGGAACTACCTTCCCGCTCCCCCGCATCTCATCAAGGTAATTTGCCCACCACTGCATCATCTCTTTTCGCTCATCCATATAACGAGCGTGGTGGGTATATGCAGCCCTTACCCCATTCCTCTCCATGTGGGAAAGCTGCCTTTCAATGGCATCAGGATTAAAGCCGGTCTCATTCAGGATTGAGGAAGCAGTAGCGCGGAAGCCATGGGGATTTGCTTTACTTCTTCCCTCTTGGGAGCCGTCCCAGCCCATTTTAAAAATTGCCCTACGCATAGTGTTATCAGACATGGGCCGAGCCCTTTCCCGCTCAGAGGGGAATAGCAGAGAGTACTGGCCAGTTAAAGACTTCAACTCTTCAAGTGCAGCAAGAGCTTGTGAAGACAGCGGCACAATATGATCCGTACCCATCTTCATACGCTCACCGGGGATTCGCCAAAGAGCAGATTCAAAGTCGAACTCTTCCCAACGTGCACAACGTAATTCGCCAGGTCGAACAAAGGTGAGTATCAATAACTGGATAGCGAGCTTGGTTAATATCCGCCCTCGCTCCTGGTAAAGGTCTAACTCTTTCAGGAAGCGGGGTAACTCTTCTCGCGGGAGGGAAGCCCGATGGCTACTTTTTCGGCCACGCAAAATACCCGTTAACTCAATCGCGGGATTATGCGTAAGCTTGCCAACCTGAACCGCATAGCGACAAACACGACGAATATCTTGCAAAACCCGTTGCGCAACATCCATCGCATCCCGCTCCTCAATATCGCGGACAATGGCTATTACATCTTGGGGCTGAAGATCGGCTATGGGCCTTTGGCCAATTCGAGGGAAGGTATTATCTCGTAGCCTAGTCCATACACGGTTGGCATGGTCCTCTGTCCAGGTTCCTTTCTGGTGGTTCCACCACTCTTCAGCAACAGCAGCAAAACTCCGGTCAATACTGACTCTGGCTTGGTGCTTCTCAACTCGTTTCTGTGCTGAAGGGTCGCGGTCATCTGCTAGCAGTTGTTTTGCTTCAGCTACTTTTTGCCTCGCCTGCTTGAGACTTACAGAGGGGTAAACGCCCAAGGCTAACGTCTTTTGCTTTCCTTGGAATCGATATTTAAGCCGCCAATACTTGGAGCCAGTAGGCTTGATCAACAGGCGCAGCCCCTGTCCATCCGTAAGCCACTGATCCTTGTCGCTTGGTTTGGCCTGCTTGATTTGAGCATCTGTCAGAGCCATGGTGGTGCTACCAGTTTCTAAATTGAACTAGGTAGCACCAAATGTAGCACCAGATAGCACCGGATGACAACGAACGAGAGCGGAGGGCTGCGTACCCTCCAGATAGCAAAAAGCCCGGATTTACCGGGCTTTTTGGATGATTCCGAACTTCTTCGGATCTTGATGTGGTGCCCAGGGCGGGACTTGAACCCGCACGAGCATAGCTCACTACCCCCTCAAGATAGCGTGTCTACCAATTCCACCACCTGGGCAAAAATCTTTACTGCTGTTCCTCTGAATCAGTTTCCTGATTTACAGCTGGCTCTTGCGAATCGCTGCTTTCAGTCGGAGCCTGAGGAACATCACCGGCTTCCAGATCTGATTCAAGTTGCGGGATATCGCTTTCGATTTCTGGCAACTCGTTGGCCGGTCCAACTTGCTCAACTGCAGCAGGTATTTGCGGCAGATTTGCATCGACATCGGCATCTGCGTTTTGGCGAGCCAGAAAGGCCAGCCCCAAACTGGTGACGAAGAATACAGTAGCAAGAATTGCTGTCAAGCGGGAAAAGAAATTTCCGCCACCCTGGCTACCAAAAACTGTCTGAGATGCACCTGCACCAAAGGAGGCACCGGCCTCGGCACCCTTACCTTGCTGCAATAAAATCAGGCCGATAATACCCAATGCAACCAGAACGTGTATACCTAAAACAATTTCTTCCATTTTCTGGAAACTCTCTACCGGGGTTGTGCTAACCCGTTTTTAGTATTCCCTAATCCGCTCGCTGAATATTATTCAGCAGCGCGACAAATTGCGGCGAACTCTTTCGCATCAAGCGAAGCGCCACCCACAAGGGCGCCGTCAATATCAGCCTGCGCAAACAAGGCGCTGGCATTAGCGGATTTTACACTACCGCCATATAAAATCTGTACCTGCTCACCTACATTACCGAGCTCACCCCGAATAAATTGGTGAACGTCCTGCGCTTCTTCAGGCGTTGCAGTTTTACCTGTGCCTATTGCCCAAACAGGTTCATAAGCCACAACTGAATGCTTCCAGGTATCACTTTCGATGATGTCGCTAACAGCTTTAAGCTGGTTTGCGATCACCTCGAGAGTACGCTCCTGCTCACGCTCTTGCAGGGTTTCCCCGACACAAAGGATCGGGATCAAACCAGTCTGCTGGGCAGCCACAAACTTCTTGGCTACCAGCTCGCTTGTCTCCCCATAGAGACTGCGACGCTCGGAGTGCCCAACAATGACATAGCGAGCATTCCAGTCGAGTAGCATTTCAGCGGATATTTCACCGGTATACGCGCCACTGGATTCCTGACTGAGGTTTTGCGCACCAACACTAAAGCGCTCCCTATCTTCTGCTACCTGGGACACCAGGGGAATATAAGGAAATGGCGGGCAAACAACCACGTGAGCGGCAATAGCCTGCAAGTCGAAGTCAGAAAAAAAACGTTCGGCAAAGGCTTTATTACCGTTCATTTTCCAGTTAGCTGCTACCAGCGGTATTCGCATGTGTGCTCCTTTAAGGGGCGCAAATCTTAGCGACATTGCCGCCAACATACAACCAAAAATATACGAGTTTGCCTATCTCACTGATGGCGCCCTATAGAACGCCTCAGGAGCACCCCTAATGAAGGGCTCAGCCGCCCCCAACCCTTTGTACTACAGCGGAGATCTGCTGTGCCAGTTGCTCTACCTGTGTGCTATCACGGCCTTCCACCATTACCCGGATAAGGGGCTCAGTACCAGAGGGACGCAGCAGAACACGACCATTGTCAGCGAGCTGAAGCTCCGCATCACTGACCGCTGCCATAACTTCCGGATGGTCGAGTATACCATCGCGATGTCCAAGTCGCACATTAATCATGTGCTGGGGAAGCATCTGCATGCGCGCCTTGAGCTGATGCAGAGGTAGGCCAAATTCAGAAAGGGCTCGAAGCACCTGAAGAGCAGCAACAATGCCGTCTCCGGTTGTTGAAGCATCGGCGCAGATGATATGGCCAGAAGATTCACCACCCAGCATCCAGCCATTGGCCTTCATTTTTTCGAGCACATAGCGGTCGCCAACTTTAGCGCGCTCAAACGGGATATTGCGCTCCCGCAAGGCCAACTCAAAGCCGTAATTACTCATCAGGGTACCGACAATGCCCTTACAGCCCCCAAGATGCTCCTGCTGGTAAAGGCCGATAATAAAGAGCAGCTGATCCCCGTCGACAAGATCACCATTGCGATCAACAAACAAAACCCTGTCGCCATCACCATCGAAAGCGATCCCGAGATCAGCACCTTGCTCCACTACTGCGCTCTGTAGCTGCTTGGGTTTGGTGGAGCCACATTCCAGATTGATATTTAGCCCATCCGGGCTAGCACTTAAGGCAGTCACTTCTGCCCCCAGTTCTCGAAAGACCTTTGGTGCTATGTGATAAGTGGCCCCGTTTGCGCAATCAAGAACGATTTTGAGACCACCCAAGGAAAAGTTCCAAGGTGTGGATGCTTTGCTGAATTCGATATAACGCGAGGCCGCATCATCTACTCGATATGCCTTGCCTAGATTTTCCGCCGCTTCCATGGGAAGTTCGAGCGCAGCTTCGATCTCGCGCTCTACCTCGTCGGGCAATTTGTAGCCTTCGGCACAGAAGAACTTGATGCCGTTATCGTGAAAAGGGTTATGGGAGGCGCTGATTACAATTCCCGCCCGAGCATGGAAAGTGCGAGTGAGGTAGGCAATAGCAGGGGTAGGCATGGGTCCCAATAGGCCCACATCAACTCCAGAGTAGATTAAACCCGCCTCCAGGGCAGCTTCAAACATATAGCCGGACACTCGAGTATCCTTGCCAATTAAAATATAGGGGCGACTGGACCTCTTACCCGCGGACATCTTTCCCAGTACCTTACCAGTGGCGTACCCTAACCTCAGCATAAAGTCCGGGGTTATTGGCCCCTTTCCCACATGTCCACGAATTCCGTCAGTGCCAAAGTACTTTCTTTCCATTTCTGTTCTCTACTGCAGCTAACTACGCCGCATTTAATTTGTAAAAATTTTAAAAATGCCTCTACAATTTTAGGAGGCTAATGTTTGTAGGAATTAGGCTTTAAACCCCTCGACAGCTTGCTGTAATCGCAGAACATCAACTGTCTCTGCAACATCGTGCACCCGTAAAATCTTTGCTCCTCGCTGGGCTGCTAGCATAGCAAGTGCAAGGCTACCTGGAAGCCGATCTTCCACCTCTCGCTGCAACAGGCGCCCGATCATCGACTTACGCGACAAGCCAGCCAGTATAGGGACATCCGCTGGGCCCAATTGCGACAAGGCACCCAATAAAGCCAGGTTATGAGCATCGGTCTTGCCAAAGCCAAAGCCTGGGTCCAGCAAGAGGCGCTCTCGGTTAATTCCCACCGCACCACAGGCCTCAATACGGCCCGCCAGGTAATGGGCGACTTCCGTTACTACATCTCTATAATTGGGGGAAGTTTGCATGGTATCCGGCTGTCCTTGCATATGCATAAGGCATACCGGTAAATCTGTTTGCGCGGCAGCCTCAAGTGCACCCTCTCGCTCAAGTGCACGAACATCATTGATAAGCCCTGCTCCCACTTTAGCGGCTTCGCGTATCACTGTTGGTGTACTGGTATCTACCGAGACGACGACATCCAGCCTCGTACAAATTGCATCTACCACGGGAAGTACCCTGTCGAGCTCCTCCTCCTCAGAAATAGGAGAAGCTCCAGGTCGAGTAGACTCCCCACCCACATCAATAATTGCGGCCCCCTCGTCTAGCATTTGCTCGGCCCGGCGCAAGACAAGAGACAGGTCTAGCATGCCAGCCTGATAGTAACTGCCACCATCGGAAAAAGAGTCTGGGGTGGTGTTGAGAACCCCCATCACTACCGGTGAGGAGAGGTCTAGTGTGTGTTTTCCACAGGTAATTTTCATATACAGAGATAAAAAAACGGAATGTCGAACCGGGGTGGACTGACGCCATCCCGACCTACATTCCGCTTATGCCATTTGAATATTTCGCTGAGAATCAGTGCTCGTTTAACGGGCCACCAACCGGGTTACTCTTGTCTGCCTCCGTAGAGACCTCAGATGTATCCGTTTTATCCGCTTCATCGGTTGAGCTGTTGCCACCGGAGCCAAAATTGTTGTCTTCCCAGTCTTTAGGTCGACGCACTTTGCGACGAGCCATCAGGTCGTCCACTTGTTCTGCGTCCAGGGTTTCATATTCCATCAGGGCATCTTTCATCGCTTCAAGGATATCCCGATTTTCCTCTAGCAACTGGCTGGCACGTTCATAGCAGCTATCAATGATACGGCGAACTTCTTCATCAATATCATTAGAGGTCTTGCCGGAAACCGGGTTACCCTGCCCCGGCTGGCCACTTTCATCTTCTCCATAGTGCAAAGGACCAAGTTTCTCAGAGAGTCCCCATTTGGTCACCATACTACGTGCCAAGTCGGTAGCGCGCTCGATATCGTTGGACGCACCAGTTGTCACACCATCTATACCCAGGGTCATCTCTTCAGCAATACGACCACCAAACAGTGAACACAACTGGGATTCAATCGCACGTTTGGAAAGGCTGTACTTATCCTCCTCAGGCAAGAACTGGGTAACACCCAGTGCACGGCCGCGAGGGATAATGGTGACCTTGTGTACCGGATCATGTTCTGGAACCAGGCGACCAATAATCGCATGACCCGCTTCATGATAAGCAGTATTCACTTTCTCTTTCTCATTCATCACCATGGACTTGCGCTCGGCACCCATCATGATTTTGTCACGGGCACGCTCAAACTCCTCCATGGTCACCGTACGCTTATTAGCGCGAGCAGCAAAAAGTGCAGCTTCATTCACCAAGTTGGCTAAATCGGCACCGGAGAAACCGGGTGTACCCCGCGCAATAGTCTGAGCATTGACCTTGTCATCCAGTGGCACCTTGCGCATATGCACAGTCAAAATCTGCTCGCGGCCACGGATATCCGGTAGGCCGACAAATACCTGACGGTCGAATCGACCGGGGCGCAACAGAGCATGGTCGAGTACGTCCGGGCGGTTAGTGGCGGCGATCACGATCACCCCTTCATTGCCTTCAAAGCCATCCATCTCTACCAGTAGCTGGTTGAGTGTTTGTTCACGCTCGTCATGACCACCGCCAACACCGGCGCCACGGTGGCGGCCTACGGCGTCGATTTCATCAATAAAGATAATGCAGGGAGCTTGCTTCTTGGCCTGATCGAACATGTCACGGACGCGGGAAGCACCCACGCCGACAAACATTTCTACGAAGTCGGAACCGGAAATAGAGAAGAAGGGCACTTTTGCCTCACCGGCAATGGCCTTAGCCAGCAGGGTCTTACCAGTTCCGGGAGGACCACACATCAGTACACCACGGGGGATATTACCGCCCAGGCGCTGGAATTTAGTGGGGTCTCGTAGAAACTCTACCAGCTCCTGTACTTCTTCCTTGGCTTCATCCACACCCGCAACATCGGCGAAGGTGGTCTTGATCTGATCTTCGCCTAATAGGCGCGCTTTACTTTTACCAAAAGCCATAGGCCCGGAACGGCCACCAGCACCGCCCTGCATCTGGCGCATGAAGAACATAAAGACGGCAATAATAATGAGGATCGGGAAGCTCGCTACCAAGAGTTGCTGCCAGATACTGGGAGATTCAGGTTCACGGCCAACGAACTGGGTATTACTGCGCACCAACTCATTGGTGAGTTCATCGTCAATAATCTGTGGCTGGATAGTCTTGAAACGACTGCCGTCGGCTTTTTCGCCAGTAATCACCAGACCATCCACAACGACGCTTTTCACCTGTCCCGACTGCACATCCTGAACAAAGTCGGAATAACTGAGAGCCTCATCCCGTGTCTGCGGCTTAAAATTCTGAAATACCATCAGCAGCACCGCCGCGATGATCAACCACAGTACAAGGTTCTTTGCCATATCATTCAAAGGGATAGCCCTCTCGCTTTCGCACTCAAAATCCGTTCATTTTGCTGTGCCGATCCTATCTATACCCATCAAATCAGTATAGGTGTAGGAGACAACAGCCCTGCCGCCCAATAGGAATACTGCTTATACCATATCGAGCAGGCAGACTAGAAATACGCCTTCGCGCCTAATTGCCCTTAAAGCCCCTGGCCACCAAATAGACTTCGCGAGAGCGAGGCCTGGAGGCGCCAGGCTTACGAGTCACAACACTGTTGTAGCTCGCGCGCAAGTCGCGGATCAGCTCATCAAACCCCTCTCCCTGGAAGACTTTGGCAACAAAAGCACCGCCGGGCTTTAATACCTGCCGGGCCATATCTACTGCCAACTCTACCAAATACATGGAGGCGGGCTGATCAACATCGCGTATCCCACTCATATTGGGGGCCATATCGGAAATCACAAGGTCTGCCATCTCATCGCCAAGATGTTGCAGCAGCTCGTTGAGCACTGACTCCTCAGTAAAGTCACCTTGCACAAAGTCCACACCGGCCAGGGGGTCCATCGGCAATATATCAGACGCCAAAACCCGGCCTTTGTGCCCCACTAGCTCCATCGCCACCTGAGACCACCCTCCCGGTGCAGCGCCCAGGTCGACAACCGTCATGCCTGGCTTGAACAGGCGGTCCTTATCCTGTAACTCCTGCAGCTTGTAGCTGGCACGGGAGCGATAGCCCTCTTTCTGGGACTGTTTGACGTAATGGTCATTAAAATGTTCACGCAGCCAGCGGTGGCTGCTCTTAGATCGGCCCATCGGGTACAATGCCTACAATCACTACAGCTTATTAGTAAGAGCGGTCATAAGCCGCGATCGGGTCAGCCAAACAACTGCTGACGAAGATCGAGGCTTTTGGTCACTCCCATATCGATATCCACAAAGTGGTAATGGAGTATTGTATGCCTTTAACCGCCGACCGCAAAAAAGCACTGCGCTCTCTCGGTCACAATCTCAAACCTGTCGTGACTGTAGCGGGCAATGGGCTCAGCGAGGGCGTGATGGAAGAACTGGAACGTGCACTGGAAGATCACGAGCTGATCAAGGTAAAGCTGATGATCGCTGACCGTGAAGTCCGACATCAGATTGTAGGGGAGCTCTGCCAGAAATCCTCTGCTGAACTGATCCAGGAGATTGGTAAAATCGCTTTAATCTATCGAGCTGCGAAGAAGCCGGATGTACGCAAGTCTAACTTGCTGCGCTGATGTTTTATCAAGAAGCGGCCTCTGCCGTTTCTTGATAATCTCCATCAAGTATCTTCATCAACAGCAAGCTCACAGGGTACAGACAGTTCCCACATCTCATCGCTAGAAAGTCGAGCAAGCCAACACTTCCGCCCATCCGTAAGTAACTGGAATTTGATGGGCTTCGCCATATCTCGACCAATTAATGCCATATGCTGCCGATTACGTTCAACGACCAGAATACTTTTTTCTACAAACACTTCAGAGCCCAGAGTAACTTTAACCCCACCCAAGGCTTCTGAAACCAGCACTTGTATCTCCGCAGTAACTTCTGGGCTAACCTTTTTCAAAAGCGCCGGTTGGACACTCTGAATATTTGACTGAGAGGCACATCCCAAGCATATAACGGCAAGACAGCAGTAACCTATCAGGGCTGCAATTTTCATTTTATCTCACCATTATCCGATTGCTACGAGAAGCTTCTTTTGGCACTTGAACATTTGATACTGGAATGCGTGAATTGATACCAGACTCAGAAAATGCACTAACGGCTATATCACCACACTCCCCTGTTTCAATATAGTTTAGGGCTGCCGCAAAACGAGCCTCATTGGAATCACCTAAAAGATGATAAAAGTCATCGCCGATATGACAACCCGGCAAATCAGCAGCTGTATTATCGGTACCATTAGGGGCAAACCCATCTGAATAATCGCCAAAGCCTTTAGCATTCACACCAGAAAACTGAATTGTGAAATAAGTAGTACCACAATTATCCAACGGATAAAAACCATAGGGCTTGCCACAAGTAGTTTCACCAATCTGAATAACCTCTATATCTACTCCGCGCAAGCCATTAATAATAGCCTCACTGGCCGAGCAAGTATTCTCACTGGTCAAAACAAATACACGTGGAAGGTTCAATGTAGGCAAAGGGGCTCCTTTCAAACCCTCATCTATAAGCCCAAGCGCAGAGGTATGAAACGGGGTCGAGTCAATTGGTTTCCCTGTGATTGGGTTTGTCTCTGGATGCTTATTATTAAACTTGGTCCGCTCAAAGGGCTGGCCAATTGTTACTGTACCAGCAATCATATAGGCTAGCTCTGCAGCAATATCTAAATACCCACCGCCGTTATAGCGTAAATCCAACACTAAATCTTCAACAGAAGCGGTATCTAACTGAGTAACTGCATTAATTAATTCCGCCTCAGCTGTTGCAATATGATCATTGAAAAGTATATAGCCCACTTTGCGACCGGAGCCCGTCACCTCGGTCTTTACAAACTGAACTGGATCAGACTTCACTGCTGAGGCAACTAGAGTAACCTTTTCAATCAAGGAAGAGCCCACTGGCCTAAATTCAAAAGTGTGGGATTCACCTTCACTCTCAGGCCACAGGCCATTATTTAGCGTATCTATATCTTCACCATTGGCCAAGTCGACTCCATCCACACTGATCACCTCAGCACCCCGAGTAATAATACCTGGCAAACTTTCATTGCTTTCTTCATCTAGGTAGGCGACTACTGCCTTTCGTGGTGGCTCACTCGATAGAAGTGCCCACTGAAGTCCATAGCCAACATAGACTCCGGACTCGGTTTGCGATAACCATTCGCTGGTCGGAATCGTGTAGTGAAAACGATCCTTATCTCGGCCGGAGGGCGTCTTCTTAAACGTTTTCAGCTGATCAAAGTAAGCCAAAGAGTCATCAAAGCTTGCCGGATCCTTATCTGTAATTTCATCGTACCAAAGGTAGACTTCATTACTCATGGAACGAAGCCAGTTGTTTTCGTCGACGCGTGTTCCCAGCTGATCGATATATTCGTAGCCAGTTGCTGGGTCGGTACCAGTTCTTGGTGAGACGCATCTAGCTACAAAAGTCGAGGATGGCAAAAAGTTATTCTCTACCCAAGATTCTCCAGCCGAGGTAGGAAGCTCTGCATTACCAGCAGTACCCGTAGCATTCGTTCTTTCAGGCGTATCATCTCCGCTGCCGCCGCCACTACCACAAGCAATCAGAGCAAGCGTTCCAAACGCCATCATTCCTTGCAAGGCAAGTTTACGAAAACGGGTCCCCATCCCCCAGCTCCTTTAATATTTTTGTCTAATACTATTAAAGTAGGGGAGGTTATCACTATTAATGAAAGCCAGCGATAGTCAAAGTAATTTAAGAATAATTTCACTCTGAAAAAACAAATGGAGCTGAAACATCCAATACCAATCTGGTATCAGTGTCTCAGCCCCATTGGGTAATGGCCACCAAATGATTAAACATCAGGCGCTATTTTATTAGTCGCAAACCCTCCCAATTACACCCTGCAGACTGTCTTTGGCATCGCCAAACAACATACGAGTATTCTCTTTATAGAACAGGGGATTTGCCACACCCGCATAACCAGAGGCCATAGAACGTTTAAGCACCACCACTTTGCGCGCTTTCCAAACTTCCACTACAGGCATTCCAGCAATTGGAGAGCCGGGTTTTTCTACGGCATCGGGGTTAACAGTGTCGTTGGCTCCGATCACCAGTACCAAGTCGGTGCTGGGGAAGTCGGGATTAATTTCATCCATCTCTAACACTATGTCGTAAGGCACATTGGCTTCGGCCAGTAAGACATTCATATGGCCCGGCAGTCGCCCTGCAACAGGATGGATACCAAAACGCACTGTTTTACCCATACCGCGCAGGCGATCGGTCAAGTCGCTGACGGCTTGTTGCGCATGGGCAACAGCCATTCCGAACCCAGGCACGATAATGATGCTATCGGCGCTCTTGAGGTCATCGACTAATTCCTGCTGGTCAATGGCAATCACCTCACCCTCGACTTCCTCATCGGAGACTTCCCCACCGTCAGAACCAAAACCACCGAGAATCACACTGATAAAAGAGCGATTCATACCGCGGCACATAATATAGCTGAGGATCGCACCGGAAGAACCAACGAGTGCACCAACTACGATAAGCAGATCATTGCCTAGCATAAATCCAGTAGCCGCTGCGGCCCATCCTGAGTAACTGTTCAGCATGGAGATAACCACCGGCATATCAGCCCCACCGATAGCAGCCACTAAGTGGATACCTAACAATAAAGCAATAGCGGTCATCACTAATAGATTGATAACCGTAGGCCCACTCACTTCTGCAGGCACAAAGAGCACACCTAATACGATACAGGCCAGGATAGCAATTAGGTTAAGCCAGTGCCGAGCCGGCAACATCAAGGGCTTACCGGAAACTATGCCTTGTAGCTTACAAAAAGCAACTAGTGACCCCGTTAAGGTGATAGCCCCAATAAACACCCCGAGATAAATTTCTGTGCTATGCACAACATGTGCAGAACCATGGAGATTGACTCGAGGATCGAGAAAGCCCCCCCAACCAATTAAAACTGCCGCAAGGCCAACGAAGCTGTGCAGAAGGGCTACCATCTGCGGCATCTGCGTCATAGCCACGCGTTTTGCGAGTGACAGGCCTATTACAGCCCCCACCACCATGGCAATAATCACCATCCAGTAAGCGCCGGAAGCAATACCGGAAATAGTGGCTATTATGGCAACCGCCATACCAACCATTCCGTAGATATTCCCCCGGCGCGCAGTTTCATGACTGGACAAACCGCCCAGACTTAAAATAAACATTACCGCGGAAAAAAGATAAGCCATTGCAATCATACCGTTCATCACTTATCTCCCTTCTTAACGACGAAACATCTTCAACATCCGGTAGGTAACAAAAAAACCACCGAATATATTGATACTAGCTACAAGTACACCAACAAAGGCCAGCAAGGTTACAAGCCCAGAACCAGTAGCTCCCAATTGTAACAATGCCCCCACCACAACAATCCCAGAAATCGCATTAGTAACACTCATCAATGGGGTATGCAGGGCATGGGTGACATTCCAAATTACCTGCCAACCGACAAAAATGGCCAGCACAAAAACGGTAAAGTGTGAAACGAAGTCTGATGGAGCTACCCGGCCAAGCCAAAGAAGTAATATTCCAGCGATTGCCCAGAAAACAAAAATGGATAGGGGAGATTTGCGCTTTTCAACTTTTTCTTCAACAGAAACCTTGGTTTCCTCTGCGGCTTTTGTTGGCTTCTGGGGCTGCGCAGAGATCTTGGGAGCGGGAGGAGGCCAGGTGATCTCCCCTGACTTAACCACAGTCGCTCCACGAATAACCTCATCCTCAAAATTAAGATCTATTTCACCATCCTTTTTCGGAGTGAGTTCACTGAGTAAATGGGCGAGATTGGTGGAGTACAATCGGGAAGACTGTGCCGCTGCACGGCTGGGTAAATTGGTGTAGCCAATGATTGTCACATCACTATGTACTGTTTTCTGGTGAGGGACGGTGTAATCACAGTTACCCCCCATTTCTGCCGCCAGATCCACCACCACAGAGCCAGGCGCCATGCTGTCAACCATATCGGCAAGCCATAGTTTTGGTGCTGGTTTACCGGGTATCAATGCCGTCGTAATAACAATATCCACATCCTTGGCCTGTTCGCGAAACAACGCCATTTCCGCTTCAATAAATTCCTTCGACATCTCCTTGGCATATCCGCCAGAACCCGAGCCCTCCTCTTCCACCTCTACTGTGAGAAACTCGGCCCCCATGGATTCTACTTGTTCGCGCACCTCGGCTCGGGTATCAAATGCCCGAACGATGGCTCCCATACCTTTAGCTGTACCTATTGCCGAGAGTCCGGCAACACCTGCACCAATAACGAGAACTTTGGCTGGAGGGATTTTTCCCGCCGCGGTGATTTGCCCGGTAAAAAAACGACCAAAATTATGTGCGGCTTCGATGACGGCACGATAGCCGGCAATATTAGCCATGGAGCTGAGCGCATCCATTTTCTGGGCCCGGGAAATCCTGGGGATGGACTCTACGGCAAGTGCGTTAATATCATTATCGGCAAGCTTTTGTAGGAGCTCGGCATTTTGTGCTGGCTTTAAGAAGGCAATCAATGTTGCCCCCTTAGGGATTAAAGCCAACTCTTCATCCGTTGGCGGTTGCACTTTAAGAACAACTTCCGCCCCCTTTAGGCAAGCCACTATATCCCCACGGATCTCAGCACCAGCTTGTCGATATAATTCATCGGCAAAGCTAGCCTTTTCACCAGCCCCGGCTTGTACAACAACAGAAAAACCCAAGTCAATTAATCGCTTTACGCTCTCCGGAGTTGCCGCAACACGCGCCTCCCCCTCTACGGTCTCTCTAGGTATGGCTATTATCACCGCCGTGCCCCTCATATTTAATATTATGAATTTACAACTACATCCACCTCAAAAAGGACTAGTTTGCCCATTTTATAGTCAGGCCGAGTGTAAACTCAGCAAACTGGGATTGAAAGAGAAGCTATCTAATAGCCACAATTGGTGAAATTTATAAGGCTATTAATAAGTTACAGCTGCAACATTAATTCAAGCACATCATAAGGTCACAGCGACAAAAAAAGAATAAACTGTGAAAAGGAACTTTCTATCACCCGTGAGAAGCAACAAAGGAATCGGGCCAACTTAAATAATACAAATACTCTTTGGTTTCACACTGGCCAAACAATTGGGTTTGTTAATTCCCTAAAAGTTCTTTCTCATTAGGCTAATCATCACAAAAAAAACCTGGCAATAGGATCTTTCACCCATCAGAAATTGATAATGATGTAAATTCTTTTCATATACCCACCTGGAAATGCTTTCAAAAAACTTCTTTAGCATCTTCATTTCAAAGTGACCTGGCCAGATTTCCTCTCAAAAACTCCTCTTGTACTAAAAGATCAATAGTTCCAAAATGGCGTAATAAGAAACAGCGGATATCTCATACTGTACTTCATGGAATTAGAAGAATTTATTTTATTTGCCCCTCTCTCACGATTTTGGCACAAGTTTTGATTGTACTTTGGTAAGCCGTCTATCTAGCCATAAACGAGTGCCACTTCAAGTCGTGACGAATATTAGCCCTGCCATCATGTTGGTTGATGATAATCAAGAACGCGCTCATCTTGTCTGTGAGTGTTTAAAATCTGCCGGATACACTATTGTTGCGCAAATCAGCAGTGCCGAAGGGCTTCTATTCCAAGTAGAGAAATATCGCCCCGATGTGGTGTTGATCGACATTGAATCCCCTGATAGAGACATCCTAGAGAGCCTTGCCATCGTTAATCGTGAGGCACCGACACCAGTAGCTATGTTCTCCAGCCACAACAGTGCGGACTTTATCAGTCGCGCAGTTGAGTCTGGGGTCAGCGCATATATGGCCGAGGGGATCACTACCGAAAGAGTTGCCCCGGCAATAGAAATTGCCATGGCTCAATTCAAGAGCTTTCAGCTGTTGCGACAATCACTTGAGAAAACCCAACAGCAACTCAGTGATAGAAAAACCATTGAAAGAGCCAAAGGATTACTAATGGCCAAGAAAAAACTCAACGAGGAGGATGCGCATAAGGTTTTGCGCAATCTTGCCATGAGTAGTAATGCCACCATGCACGCGGTAGCCGAACAGCTTATTCAATATTTTCAGAGCGAGCATTGAATTCCTAATGTCTTCCTTACTGTATCCGGAAAAGAAATCTATCAAGCTGCTGTATCTCAGACTCACCGACAGCGCCCCCCTAATCATTGCCAAGGAGAAAGGTTACTTTAGTCAATTTGGCCTTGAGGTGGAGTTAAAGCGGGAGACTTCCTGGGCAACTCTGCGCGATAAATTGATCGGGCGTAGGGCCGATGCCGCAGCCATGCTGGCCCCTATGCCATTAACGCTCCCAGAAACTCTACCTGACTGCAAAGAGCGACTTATCAGTGGTTTGATTCTCAGTTGTAATGGCAACGCCATTACCCTATCAGAGGATCTCTATCAACGCCTGCAGCACTACACAACAGAAGAAACGAAAACTGATATTGGTGTAGCACTAAAACAGTACCTGCAGAAAAACACTGGCATCTCGCCTATAAGACTGGCCACGGTTTACCCATTCTCCAGTCACACACTACAGTTACGCCATTGGTTACAGGCCGCCGGTGTGAGTCCGGATCGGGATATACAGCTTATTATATTACCCCCCGAACAAATGCTGGAAAGCCTTCTCAGCGGCATTATTGATGGTTACTGTGTTGGCGAACCATGGAATAGCCTTGCAGCCCAAAAGGGTACTGGCGTGGTTGTTACGGCCTGCAATACACTATTGCCGGCAATGCCGGAAAAAGTATTAGCTGTGACCCAAAGCTGGCATAAGGCCAACCCGGTCAGCCACCTGGCTTTGCGTGCAGCATTACTGAAAGCCTGCTCCTGGTTAATAGCAAGAGAAAATCGCTGCGAAGCAGCCGGATTATTATCACAGAAACATTATCTGAATTTACCAGAGTCACTGTTGCAGCGCTCCCTGAATGATCAGATTCTCTACCGCCGCAACACCAATATCATAGCCAACCCAGGCTGGCACCTGTTTGCCCATATCGATAATGACAACGGTCGTCCCTGTGAGACAAAAGCCCGGCAGTTAATAGAGATGTGCAGGGGGTTTAGTGAGATAGCAACGATAAACAGTCAAAACTTCAGGCCAGAGCTATACCATCAAACTGTGGATTTCCTCAATTCCAAGAAATAATGGCACATTAATTGAATGAGAATATATCGATGGTGCAATGGCTTGCCGCTAGGCGCATTCGCACAGTCAATCGCTCTTTCAACAAAAATATCGGGCAATGGAGTCCATTGACTGCGACCAAAGGGGCGCGGTGGTGGGCTTTTTTTATGCCTGTGAAGTATGCAAATAAAGGAAATGCGCATGTCTAGTGAATCCCTCAATCTTTTTTCATTTCGAGGAAGGATAAAGATTCTTCACCTAACCTGGGTGGCCTTCTTCATTACATTTTTTGCCTGGTTTAACCATGCCCCATTATTGATGGCAATATCGAAAAGCCTGTCATTGACTCCTGATCAGGTAAAAACGCTACTGATCTTAAATGTAGCCCTAACCATTCCAGCACGAGTAGTAATCGGGATGCTCACCGATAAATATGGCCCCAGGCTTACCTACTCCCTGTTGCTTGCTATCGGCAGTGTACCCTGCTTTATTTTTGCCTTAGCGGATAACTTTATGCAGGCGGCAATAGGTCGCTTTCTGCTCGGTTTTATTGGCGCTGGTTTTGTCGTTGGTATCCGCATGGTTTCCGAGTGGTTCCCCGCCCGTCAACTGGGCACTGCTGAGGGAATTTACGGTGGTTGGGGTAATTTCGGCTCTGCCGCTGCCGCTATGAGTCTACCGACCATCGCACTGTTTTTTGGTGGCGACAATGGCTGGCGCTATGCGATTGGACTCACCGGAGTTATTGCACTGGTATATAGTGTGATTTACTACTTCTCAGTTACCGATACCCCCAAGGGGTCCACTTATTTCAAACCCAAAAAAATTGGGGCTATGGAGGTCACCAGTTCAGGAGATTTTGTACTGTTACTGATTATGAAGGTACCAATGTATGCCGCCCTGGCGCTGTTGACTTGGAAACTTTCAAGCGGTGTGAGTTTGATTTCCAGTCTCGCTGCCACCTTGATTTATTGTGGACTCGGCTTGCTTTACCTGCTGGATGCACGCAAGACATATAGTATCAACCGGGAGGTTTTCACTAATCCACCAGCTCCCGTACATCGTTACAAGTTTAAGCAGGTAGCCGTGCTCAATCTTCTCTACTTTGCTACATTTGGTTCAGAACTCGCAGTAGTATCCATGTTGCCACTGTTTTTCTCTGAGACTTTTACCCTAGACCCTGTAAAAGCGGGCTTACTTGCCTCAGCTTATGCCTTCATGAACTTGATGTCTCGTCCAGCAGGCGGCTTAATCAGTGATCGCTGGGGACGCAAACCCACCTTGCTGATACTAACTGCAGGCCTGGCACTGGGTTACTTCACCATGAGCCTGATTGATGCCGAATGGCCACTCTACTTGGCGGTAGCCGCTGCCATGGCCTGCTCTTTCTTTGTGCAAGCCGGTGAAGGGGCTGTATTTGCTGTAGTCCCTCTAATCAAGCGCCGTCTTACCGGGCAGATCGCAGGTATGACTGGGGCCTACGGCAATGTCGGAGCAGTTTTTTATCTCACCGTGTTAAGCCTGGTTTCCTACCAAACATTTTTTATGGTTATCGGCATCACCGCACTTCTTGGCTTTACAGCACTGTTATTATTGGAGGAACCCGAGGGTCAAATGGCTGAGGTACACCCAGATGGCAGCGTGTCGATGATCGATGTCGCCTGATAAAGAACAGCACACAAAAACTCCGGTAGGGATACAAAACGCCCATGGAGCTTCTAAAAATTTGCAGAGTAAAGAGTTGCATGCTCTGCAAATTTTCAGTGCTACCTGTTCCGGTCATCGCCAACACAATGATGATGCTTGTGCCGTACGGCTACCCGAGAGGCTAGAGTTAAAGCGCTATGGCGCACTCGCCGCAGTAGCGGATGGCGTCGCCAGCGCCGAGGCCGGCGGCGAAGCTGCTCGTGCAGCCATCAACGGTTTTTTCTCAGACTATTACAGCACCCCGGAAACCTGGTCTACTCGCCATGCTGTTGCACGAGTACTCCACTCCCTCAACAGCTGGCTATACCGACAAAGTGGAGGCAGTGTGGAAATCCATCGGGGTTGGCTGACCACTTTCTCAGCCCTGATTTTTAAAGGTGCCAGCGCCCACTTGGTGCATATCGGCGATACACGTATCTACCGCCTGCGCGCTGGCAAGCTTGAGTGCCTCACGCGTGATCACAGCCACCAGCTGTCTCCTGGGCGCACTTTTCTCAGTAGGGCACTGGGGATGGATGTCCATATTGAAGTGGACTACCGCTGTGAAGCACTGCAAACCGGTGATATTTATTTACTGAGTAGCGATGGCATTCACGATTTTTTGCCAGAGACTTCTATCCAGAAAAGACTTTCTGAGTTTGACAAAACTACACCACAACAACTCATTGATGCGGCCCTAAAATCAGGCTCCAAAGATAACCTGAGTGCAGTCGTCGCCAAGGTTAATAATCTGGACTTTCCTCAATGCGACGAATTGGCAATGCACAGCCGAACGCTTCCCTTCGCTCCCGATCTGAGCCCGGGACAAAAGCTCGATGGCTTTCTTATTTTGCAAGAGCTATATGCCAGTAAACGTAGCCACCTATACCTGGCCCAAGATCATATGACCGGAGAGCTTCGCGCGTTGAAAACGCCATCGGTAAATTACTGTGATGATCCAAACTATATCGAGCGTTTTATCGCCGAAGAATGGACCGGCAGGCGAATAAATCATCCAGGGGTTATCAAGCTATACGCCCCAAGAACCGAACGCGCTTGCCTGTATCATGTTCTCGAATATATTGAGGGGCAGACGTTGCGACAGTGGATGCAACTTAACCCTCAGCCAGAAGTATCCCAGGTAAGGGAATTACTTTCTCAGCTGGTAAGTGCCCTGCGCAGCCTGCAGCGATTAGAGATTGTGCACGGCGATCTGAAGCCGGAGAATATTATGATCCGCAACAATGGTCGCCTAGTGATCATTGACCTCGGAGGGGTCGATGGGCCAGGCCTTAGAGAGCAATTACATTTCACAGAAATTGATACTCCAGGCAGTAAGAATTATGCGGCTCCTGAATTCTTTTATGGCGATAGCGCCAGCCATCGTTCGGATATTTTTTCTCTCGGAGTAATTGCCTATGAATTACTCACAGGAAAATATCCCTACTCTGAGCGCCTCGGCAATCTGCACTATCACCTCAAAAGTTATCAACAGTTGCGTTATACAAATGCATATGTGCACCGCAAGAATATCCCCAACTGGATAGATAGTGCCTTGCAAAAAGCCTGTGCTCCCAATCCTAAACATAGATACGATAGCCTATCCGAATTTATCCAGGACCTGCAGCATCCCAATCCAACCTTCAAACCTGCCCAGAGCCATCCTCTACTGGAAAAAAATCCAATTTTATTCTGGCAGCTCATAGCGCTGATCCTACTACTTTCCCACCTTCTGTATGTTTTCTAAAGCCCCTCTTGGTTAATCCCTCATTTGTCTCTCAGTAACTTAAGATGACATTTCCCGCTTAATAATCCACAAAATTTAACTAAGCACCAATTCAGAGCAGAAAAAAGGTTTTCTGCACCAACATATCGCAAAAATTGTGGACAATAGGAGCGGATAGGCGCCATCCCTGGGATAAATACTGGCATGAAGATTGAATGTATTTAATGACCAACAAAATTATCCCCCAATTCGAGGCAACGGCGCCTGTACTCTTCGGCAGAAGAGGAGGCGCCCTTGTCATATCATCCGCCCCTCCTGCCAAGAGAATCGCTTCTAGATGGCAGGAATATCAATGACGGAAAAGACAAAAAAGCAAAAGCTGGTTGTGATTGGTAACGGCATGGTCGGGCACCACTTTCTTGAGCAGCTGGCAGAAAAAAATGAAAGCATCGGTTTTACCGTCACAGTCTTTTGTGCGGAAAACAGACCTGCTTATGATCGAGTACATCTATCCGAATACTTCGCTGGGTGCAGTGCGGAAGATTTGGCTATGGGTCATATTGAGCAATATCGACAATGGGGTTTTGAGCTAGAGCTCAACAATCCGATAGCTTCCATTGATCGCGAAAAGCAAACTGTTACCACCCAGACTGGAAGCTTACATAGATATGATCAATTGGTCCTCGCTACTGGCTCCTATCCTTTTGTGCCCCCCATCCCAGGGCATCAACACGAGCGTTGCTTTGTCTACCGCACCATCGAAGATTTGAATGCGATTCGCGCAGCTGCGTCTAACGCGCAAAGTGGCGTCGTTGTCGGTGGTGGCCTGCTCGGTTTGGAAGCGGCAAACGCCTTGAAAACCCTGGGGCTTGACGCCCATGTGGTGGAATTTGCTCCAGGACTGATGTCCACTCAGCTTGATGAGGGCGGCTCCAATTTACTGCGAAAAAAAATCGAGGCCCTTGGCGTTACTGTACATACCAGCCGAGCTACCGAACTTATTACAGAGGCTGACGGCCGCTTGCGTATGCAATTTAAAGGGGGGGATGAACTGATTACCGATATGATCGTGTTCTCTGCAGGAATTCGACCTCAAGATGAGCTGGCAAAATCCTCAGGGCTGCAAGTCGGTGAGCGAGGAGGTATTGTCATCGACAACCGCTGTCGTACATCAGACCCCAACATTTTTGCCATCGGTGAGTGCGCTCTCTATGAGGGGCAAATTTTTGGCCTGGTGGCTCCAGGCTACAGTATGGCTCGCACCACCGTCGCACAGCTCACCGGTATGGAGACGTTTTTTAATGGTGCCGATATGAGCACTAAATTAAAACTTCTCGGTGTGCAGGTTGGCTCTATTGGCGATGCTCACGGCCGCAGCGAAGGCGCTGCAGCAATTACTTTTGTCGATGAACAGAGCGGCGTGTACAAGCGTATGATAACCGATGCTACAGGCCAGAAACTGCTCGGCGCTGTACTGGTTGGTGATACTGGGGATTACGATACTCTTCTGCAATATCATCTCAATGATATCGACCTGCCAGAGCACCCGGAACAACTGATTCTTCCCTCAACTGACGGAGCGGAATCACTCCTTGGTGCTTCCGCTCTCCCCACTAATGCTACCGTGTGCTCCTGTTATAACGTGAGTAAAGGGCAAATTCTGGATGTTGTACATGGCGGCTGTCATACCTTGGCTGAAGTGAAGGATGCCACTAAGGCCTCCACGGGTTGTGGTGGTTGTGCCGCATTGCTGAAGGATATCGTCGATAGTGAATTAGCCGCTCTAGGAATGGAGGTCAACAATCATCTCTGTACACACTTCCCCTATAGTCGCCAAGAGTTGTTCCACATTATTCAGGTGGAGGAAATTAAAACCTTCGATGATCTCCTTCAAAAGCATGGTAGCGGCAAGGGCTGCGAAGTATGTAAACCCACCGCCGCCTCTATTTTCGCCTCCCTATGGAATGAACATATCCTGGAGCAAGCCCACGTTGGCCTGCAGGATACCAATGATACGTTTATGGCGAATATGCAGAAAAATGGTAGCTACTCTGTAGTACCGCGTATTCCCGGTGGAGAAATCACCCCAGAAAAACTCATCGTGATTGGCGATGTTGCCAAACGCTATAACCTCTACACCAAAATTACCGGTGGCCAGCGTATCGATTTGTTTGGCGCACGCCTAGAACAACTGCCGGAAATTTGGCGGGAACTCATTGATGCGGGATTTGAAACCGGCCATGCCTATGGCAAATCTCTGCGCACGGTAAAGTCCTGTGTAGGTAGTACTTGGTGCCGCTTTGGTGTGCAGGACAGTGTTTCCATGGCCCTGCGTGTAGAAAACCGTTACAAGGGGCTTCGCTCCCCACACAAAATAAAGATGGCTGTATCGGGCTGTACACGCGAGTGCGCCGAAGCGCAGAGCAAGGATGTAGGAGTTATCGCCACAGAAAAAGGCTGGAACTTATTTGTTGCCGGCAATGGCGGCATGCGCCCGCGCCACGCCGATCTATTCGCTACCGACCTGGATGATGAAACCCTGATTCGCTATATCGATCGTTTCCTGATGTTCTATGTGCGTACTGCCGATAAATTGCAGCGCACCTCGGTATGGCTGGAAAGCCTTGATGGCGGACTCGACTATCTACGTGAAGTCATTATCGATGACAAATTGGGAATCTGTACCGAGCTGGAAATCCAGATGGAACGCGTTGTCGATAGTTATCAGTGTGAATGGAAGTCCGCAATCAACGATCCGGAAAAACTTAAACGATTTCGTCAGTTTGTTAACAGCAATGAGAGTGATGACAATATTATTTTCGTCAAAGAACGCGGCCAGCCCCGTCCCGCAACTATTGAAGAAATAATAGAAACTGCTGAATCTGCATAGAGACAATCCTATACATTTAATTTATGAAAATTTAATTTCAATTGCTGATTTTTCTCTTAATCCCGCAAGGAAATTGTTATGCACCAAGCCAGCGCCAGACAAAGCTCACATACATCCAATGCCATAACCCACCCCCATTGGCTGCCGATCTGCCAAAGATCAGATTTAGTCAGCAACTCCGGGGTGTGTGCCCTTTGGGGCGATACCTCCTCAGAAAAAACGAACTATCTAGCAAAACCTGAGAGGAAAGGTATCGCCCTATTTTTTTTACCGGGGCAAGAGCGACAACTTTACGCCGTTGACAACTGGGACCCGATCGCACAAGCTGGCATAATTTCACGGGGAATAATCGCAGAACTGGATGGTGAATTAACTATTGCCTCACCACTTTATAAACATCACTTTCGGCTTGAAGATGGCGTTTGTATGGAGGACGGTAATATCCAGCTTGCCACTTACCCTTTAGCATTTAATGGAAATACCGTTTATATCGGTTGTGATAAATAAGCAAGAATAATAATGGCAGTAAAGGAATACCTAAGCACCCAGCGTTCCTGCACTACCTGCCCCTATTGTGGGGTGGGCTGTGGAGTAACTATTAACAAGGAAAAGCGGCAAAGTACTTCTGTAATTTCCGTCACAGGTGATAAACAACACCCCTCTAATTTTGGCCGTTTGTGTGTTAAGGGCTCAGCTCTTGGGGAGACACTCGGTGAGCATGGGAGACTCTTACGCCCACATTTGCATGGCGAAGCCTGTGACTGGGATACCGCTATGTCTTATGTGGCCAATGAATTCGCCCGCAATATTCACGAGCACGGCCCGAATTCAGTAGCTTTTTACCTTTCTGGGCAACTCCTTACTGAAGACTATTATGTTGCTAATAAATTAATGAAGGGGTTTATTGGCAGCGCCAATATTGATACCAATTCACGCCTTTGCATGTCCTCAGCCGTAGCAGGATACAAACGCGCCCTGGGTGCAGATGCCGTGCCCTGTTGTTATGAGGATCTGGAAGAGGCAGACCTTATTGTTTTAATAGGCTCTAACGCCGCTTGGACCCACCCGATACTGTTCCAGCGTATGCAGGCAGGCAAGGCCAAAATAGTAGTCGTTGATCCGCGGGCTAGCGCTACCAGCGAGATGGCCGATCTGCACTTGGCGATAAATCCCGGCAGCGACGCAGCACTGTTTAATGGTCTGCTTAATTTCCTCGCCCAGCACAACCGCCTCAATCACCACTATATTCAGCATCATACCCAAGGCTTTGAGCTGGCTCTGGAAGCGGCCCAGCATTGGTCCCTACAACAAACTGCACTGAGTTGTGGTGTACCTGCAGAAAAGTTATTAGCTTTCTTCCGTTTGTTTGCCGAAACGGAAAAAACACTTAGTTTTTACTCCCAAGGGGTTAATCAATCCAGTAGCGGCACAGACAAAAACAACACAATCATTAACTGCCACCTGGCAACAGGTCGCATTGGCCAGATTGGAGCTGGCCCTTTCTCTATTACCGGCCAGCCCAACGCGATGGGGGGGCGAGAAGTAGGCGGCCTGGCCAATATGCTCGCCGCCCATATGGAGTTTAAAGAGAGTGATATTGATCGGGTGCGACGCTTCTGGGATGCTCCCAATATGGCACTGGCCCCCGGTCTAAAGGCGGTGGATATGTTCCATGCAGTGGAGACCGGCCAGATCAAAGCAATCTGGATTATGGCCACTAATCCCGCGGTGAGTATGCCTGAAGCAGAGAGGGTGACTGAGGCACTACGTAAATGTCCGCTGGTGATTGTTTCCGATTGCATCGCCGATACCGATACCGCCCGCTGCGCCGATGTACTACTGCCGGCCACCGGCTGGGGAGAGAAAAATGGCACAGTTACCAATGCAGAGCGGCGTATTTCCCGGCAGCGCACTTTTATCGACCCCACTGGAGAGGCGCGTCACGACTGGCAGGCTATCTGTGATTTGGCCAACCGCCTAGGGTTCCGCGAGCAGTTTAACTTTGCCCATCCCGCAGATATCTTTCGAGAACATGCACAATTGTCAGGTTTCGAAAATAACGGCAGTCGCGCCTTTGATATCTCACTCTTTAGTAATATCGATCAAAATGAATACGATGCGCTTGAACCAGTACAGTGGCCGGTAAATCGGGAAAATCCCCAGGGTAGTGCACGATTATTTGGCAACGGAAAATTTTTCACTGAAACTGGTCGAGCCAATTTTATTGCTGTCAAGCCGCGTACACCCCAGCAACAAATAAGCCCTAGTTATCCCCTATGGCTAAACAGCGGCCGCATACGTGACCAATGGCACACCATGACCCGTACCGGCCGCGCGCGGAAATTGCTGGATCACAGTGAGATTGCCGAAATTCAGATAAACCCCAGAGACGCGCGTAAATACGGTATAGACGAGGGCGTGTTGGTAGAGTTACACAGTGCCCAGGGTAGAATGTGCGGACGTGCGGTATTAAACAGTGGCCAAAAACCCGGTGAGCTATTCGCTCCTATTCACTGGAGTCAGACCTTGGCCCAAGAGTCTAAGGTCAGCGCCCTTGCCGGGGCAGAGGTAGACCCAATTTCCGGTCAGCCCGAATTCAAACAGGTACCGGTTCAGCTGAAAGCCCTCGCCTGTAAGAGCTTTATCACCCTTATTTGCCCGGAACCACTGGCACAAAACCTTTGGCGCTGGCTACAGACCCATATGGAAGAAAATCTACTGCACTGGTATCGAGTGCCCTGTCAAAATGGATATCGCTTTGAGTTGGCGCTCAGCGCCCCTTTGGATGGTCGCCAACTGGGTGCCCAATTACTACAAAAAAATCCAGATATACGCTGGCAGCAAATAGAGACCTTAAATAGCCAGCGTTGGCTCGCTTATAGCGAACAAATAGAGCTGCTTATTTTTTCCAGTAATGATTGGCAGACACTTCCTGATCGACGCAGCCTGGAACGCTACCTACAACTGGAATTACCTGAAAATCCTGCCCTGTTTCTCCAGGCAATTCCACCAGGTGAGCGCATAGTATGCACCTGTATGCAGGTTTCACGTCCACAGATTGAAAAAGCAATCAACCAGGGGGTCAATTCCATTGATGCGCTGGGTGACGCCCTGGGTTGCGGGACCCGCTGTGGTTCCTGCAAGCCAGAGATTTCCCAGCTGTTGCGCACGAGACTGCAGCATAATGCACAGAACCACGCAGTTGCGGCGGTGCTGGAAACAGAGATTGTCAGATCGGCAAAAAGTCTGCGTGAGAAATTTGATAAGGTTTATAGCGCTTAAGACCAATATTGTTCGATAAATTCATATCCAAATGCGCGGATTGCGGTTTTCTCAACCAGCACTCCACGCAAAGGCATAGCACTAGTCGCAATACACGCCCCACCTGGCCCATAAAGCCTCACACCCCCTACACTTAGAGCCGTTAATACACTGGCGCAGATATTTGGATCAAAGGTTTCAACCACAGCCATTATTGGCTTTTAGCTGCGGTGGCGGTTATTTGTATTATTTTTTATTCGCCAGATTAGCGCCCGCCACAATTATAAGGAATTCCAGTGTTCAAAATTCAACATATTGACCATGTAGTGCTGAGGGTTAAATCCCTGGCTGCAATGCGCGATTTTTATGAAGGAGTCCTCGGCTGCACCATGGAGCGAGAGAATAAGGAGTTGGGTCTCTATCAGTTGCGCGCAGGGCACTCATTAATCGATCTGGTTCCAGTTGATCAAGGCATCGGTCGCGAGGGTGGTGCAGCCCCAGGCAAAGAGGGGCGTAATTTACATCATTTCTGTTTGCGTATAGACCCTTTCGAAGCCGATAAAATCATTGCTTATTTGAAGGGGAAGAATATTGAACCCTCCGCGCCACAACAGCGCTACGGTGCCGAAGGCATGGGCCCATCAATTTATATTTATGATCCCGAGCAAAATTTAGTGGAACTCAAAGGCCCCCCCAAATTATTGAAATAACAGTATCCATCATTCGCCAGAGAGACATGCAACGATGAAAACCGAAGTGATCGAATATGCGGTAGATGGCAAGTCCTATAGCGGCTATCTCGCCTGGGACGACACAACTCAAAAAAAACGTCCTGGCGTTATGCTGGTTCACGAATGGTGGGGTCACAATGCCTTTGTACGCGAGCAGGCGGAAAGGCTCGCCGGACAGGGTTACTGTGCATTTGCGGTGGATATGTTTGGTAGTGGCAAGCAAACCGATGATCCCGCTGAAGCCCAGCAGTATCGCGATGAGGCACTTGAGAATCCTGTTTCCCTCGAGGCATGTTTCCGCACCGCCCTCACCCTGCTTCAACAGCATAAAGTTGTCGAGGAAACTCAAGTCGCTGCTCAGGGCTATTGCTTTGGTGGTGGCGTAGCCTTGACCATGGCACGCCTCGGTGTGGAACTTCATGGCGTGGTCAGCTACCACGGAGCCCTGGCCAGCGAGGTTCGTACCAAAAAAGGGGGAGTCCAAGCGGAATTATTGGTTTACACCGGTGGTGCCGATAGCATGATCCCACCGCAACAGGTTGGCGCTTTTGTGGCGGAGATGCAGGAGGCCGAGGCCAAATTTACCCTGGTGAGCTACCCCGGCGTATTGCACGGCTTCACCAATCCTGCTGCAACTGAGCGCGGGCAGAAATTTGGCCTGCCGCTGGCCTATAATCAGGAAGCCGCGCAGGACGCATGGCTGGGCACTCTGGATTTTTATCAGAAAATTTTCCAGTAGTTTCAATCAAATATCTCAGGGGCCGAATAGTTCACCCCGCAAAAATACCCCGCTACTTGCCAATATCCAGATAGCGCGCCCCAGCCCCCTGCTCTGCAGCTTGGTCCCCTGGATTGCGGAGCGGGCAGCTCTCCATGGAAAGACAGCCGCAGCCGATACAGCCTTCCAAACGGTCGCGCAGCTGGGTCAGCTGGCGAATGCGTTGGTCCAGTTCCTCACGCCAGCCGGCGGAAAGCTTGGCCCAATCCTTCGCGGTGGGTGTACGCCCATCAGGCAGATTAGACAGGGCCTCGCGAATTTCGGCGAGGGGAATACCAGTGCTCTGTGCCACCTTGATAATGGCCACACGTCGCAATACGTCCCGCGAGTAACGCCGCTGATTGCCGCTGGTGCGCCAGCTGCTGATCAGCCCTTTACTTTCATAAAAATGCAGCGCACTCACCGCCACATCACTACGCTCTGCAACCTCACCTACGGTCATCTCACGACGGCATTTCTTGTTTCCACAAACCGACACTTTCTTTTCATTTGTATCAGACATCAGATGTCTCCGACAACTATTGACCTCAATATTACTTGAGGTTTTACACTGCGCAGCATTCCATTGCAAGCCCAGGGAGAATCATGATGAACCGTAACAGCAAACAAACCTACCCAGTCACAGAAATACCGGCTACAACTGCCACTTCCCTTTTAGTGGCAGCACAAAGTCAAAGTATCAGCCTGTCGGTGCAAGAGGGGCTATGCCAACCAATCACTTCCATGAGCGTAGAGAATAGAGAAACCGATAGCGGAGGGCGCCGGTGATACTTAACAGCGCAGCACCAACCCGCGAAATGGCGGAATCAGCTATACCGGTGCCGATGCGATTCACATTGCTGTGTCTGGCGGCGCTCACAATTATGTCTGGTGCCACCATAGCGCCATCCTTACCGGCACTGGAGGCACATTTTGCCCAGCACGAAGATATTGCCCTTCTCAGTCGCCTGATTTTGAGCCTACCGGCATTAATGATCGCTCTATTTGCACCTATCGCCGGGTTTATATCCGACCGTTATGGTCGCAGGAAATTGCTGTTACTGGCGGTAACTGTTTACGCCCTGGCCGGCATCTCTGCACTGTTACAGGAAAGCTTGGCGGGACTTTTGGCCAGTCGCATCCTTCTGGGAGTTGCAGTGGCAGGCACAATGACTTCAGTCACCACCCTGGTAGGTGACTATTTCAGCCCCATTCAAAGGCAAACCTATATGAGTCAGCAGGGCGCCTTTATCAGCCTCGGCGGAGTTGTCTTCCTTTTGGCCGGTGGACTCTTGGCAGATTTACATTGGCGCGCGCCCTTTGCCATTTACGCAGTGGCACTACTACTAATCCCTGCCGTGTTGCGTTTTCTGCCAGAACCTACACGCAATCGCATTGAACCACTCCCCAACAATATCACGAATGGAAATCCCGATTGGCCAGCATTCGCCTTGTTGCTGGGTGCAGCCTTACTAAACAGTCTTATCTTTTTCCTGATTCCCACACAGCTCCCATTCCTGCTAAAAGAGATTGGAGCAGACACCCCCAGCCTCGCGGGCATTGCCATTGCTGCCAGCAATTTAATGGGGGCCCTGGCTTCACTGGTTTTCTACCCTCTGGCACGTAACTACTTGGGAAAAAGTGGCGTTTTTGTGTTAGGTTTTACTGTTATGGCCTGTGGTATGGGGCTGATCGCCGAGGCAGATTCATTTAATGCAATAATAATGGCCACCGCGATTTACGGCTGCGGTATGGGGACATTGATCCCCCATATCTTCGCCACCGGGCTGGAATCTGCCACTCCCAACATTCGTGGGCGAATATCTGGAGCTCTCGCCGCCAGTGTTTTTATCGGACAATTTATCTCACCATTTATCAGCCAGCCCTGGATAGAACGTTTTGGCCTCGCCAGTGGCTTTTCTGCAGCCAGCACTACGCTGCTATTTTTAGCCTCCCTGGCACTGCTCCTGCATTGGTTAAAACCGAAGCCCTCCGCAAAAATGTTTTTGCAGTAGGATCTATACACACTAAAAATATTTTGGCCGAGCCGCCTGTAAGGCCACGCTTAGGAGAGAAAGTGAAACCGATAATTTCTGTTAGAGGTCTCGACAAGACATATAGTGGTGGGTTTAACGCCCTAAAAAGTATTGACTTGGATATTCAACGGGGTGAGATCTTCGCACTGCTCGGCCCCAATGGTGCCGGCAAAACGACTCTGATCAGTATAATCTGTGGCATCGTCAATCCTGGTCAGGGCAACGTTACAGTCAATGGCTACGATATCCAGCGTGATTACCGCCACGCACGGCGCGAAATTGGCTTGGTCCCCCAGGAAATTGCCACAGATTCCTTTGAGAGCGTGCTTGGCGCAATTCAATTTAGCCGCGGCTTGTTTGGCAAGCCGCCCAACCCCGCTTACCTGGAGAAAATCCTTCGACAGCTTTCCCTATGGGAAAAAAGAGACAACAAAATTGTCACCTTGTCCGGCGGTATGAAACGACGCCTGATGATCGCAAAGGCCTTATCTCATGAGCCCAGCGTACTCTTCCTGGACGAACCCACCGCCGGGGTCGATGTGGAACTGCGCCAGGATATGTGGGGGATGGTGCGCGACCTGCGCGACTCCGGCGTAACCGTTATTCTCACCACGCACTATATTGAAGAGGCGGAGGAGATGGCCGACCGGGTCGGTGTTATTAATCGCGGTGAATTAGTACTGGTTGAAGATAAAAAAACTTTGATGCAAAAAATGGGGGAAAAAGAGCTCAGCCTACAATTACCCACGCCTCTGGAAACTATTCCTGACAGCCTCTCCGACCTGCCACTGCGCCTCAATGGAGATGGTAGTGAACTCATCTATCGCTTCGATATCAAGAGTGAAAATACCGGTATTACTGAATTCCTTCGCCGCCTCACCTCTGCAAATATTGAATTTCGCGATTTATATACCAGGGAGAGTTCTCTCGAAGAAATATTTGTCAATCTGGTGCACTCTGCACAGCACCAAGGCGAGGAGCAACTCAGTGGGGAGGCACAATAATGAACTGGTATGGTATTGCGGCAATTTACAAATTTGAAATGTCACGGACTTGGCGCACATTGATACAAAGTGTCGCTTCTCCTGTACTCTCCACATCCCTGTACTTTATTGTTTTTGGTGCCGCTATCGGCTCGCGTATGGGAGACATCGAAGGTGTGAGCTACGGGGCCTTTATTATCCCAGGCTTGTTGATGTTGGCGCTTTTGGGAGAAAGTATTGCCAACGCCGCCTTCGGCATCTTTTTCCCGAAATTTTCAGGCACTATTTATGAAGTGCTATCGGCACCGGTATCCCCCTTTGAAATTGTCGCCGGCTATGTCGGCGCTGCGGCCAGCAAGTCAATTCTTCTCGGGCTACTAATCCTTCTCACCGCGCGATTTTTTGTGGACTATGAAATCCTTCATCCATTCTGGATGGTCACATTTCTGGTGCTAACCGCCGTTAGTTTTAGCTTATTCGGCTTTATTATCGGCATCTGGGCCGATGACTTCCAAAAACTGCAAATTATTCCGCTAATGATTATTACCCCCTTAACCTTTCTCGGTGGGGCTTTTTATTCCATCAGTATGCTGCCGGAGTTCTGGCAAAAAGTGACTTTGTTTAATCCGGTGGTTTATCTGATCAGTGGTTTCCGCTGGGCATTCTACGGTGTGGCCGATGTAAACCTGGGCCTCAGCGTGGGAATGACATTACTCTTCCTTTTCCTATGCCTGGTAACAGTCTGGTGGATTTTCCGCACCGGTTACCGCATTAAAACCTGATCGGTGAGAGTTTAGGGATGGAGGAATTTCACGAAGGTGGCTGTGCCTGTGGCCTCGTACGATTTCGCGCCACTGGCCAGCCGCGCCGAGTGAGCCTCTGTTCCTGTAGCTGGTGTCGGAAACGCACCGGTAGCTTAATAGGCGTATCAGTGTATTTCGAAAAAAACAATGTAGAGTTCATTCGAGGCAGGCTGAAAAGTCACCGGTTAATGTCCGATGCAGGCCGTTGGATAGAGTGCCAATTTTGTGGGCAATGCGGCAGCGCCCTCAGCTGGACACTGGAATTTCTCCCAGAGCTTCGCGGCCTAGCTGGGGGCGCCTTCGACGACCCGGTATTTATCCGACCAGAGCGTTACGTCTACTACCAAAACAAGCCGGGCTGGCTGGAAATAAGCGGCGATATCAACCGTTGCCCAGCGATGCCGGAAAACCCCAACCAGTAGCCTGCAGTAGCCTGTCAGCGGTAACCCCGCATAAAAAGCGCTACTGCCTTGCGCACCCGCTCGCGCCGCTCATCCTCGGCCTGTACCTCACAACAACCGATCAATACCCGCATGTGCCGGCAACCCAGCAGTATGCCCATAAAGTCCTCGGCGGCCTCGGCCGGATCTGCCACCTGCAGCTTGCCCATCTCGGTAGCGCGACGCAGCAATTGCTCAATATCTCGGAGGATGCGCTGGGGGCCCGCATCAAAAAACAACTGAGCAAGTTTTGATTCCTGCGCCGCCAGAGCACATAAAAGCCGTAACAGGCGGATACTATCCTCGCTATCCACCATGCTTAGAAAAGCCTGACCAATGCGCTCCAGTACTTCTGCCACCGAATCCCCCTCTTTCAGATCGAAAATGGGCAGGGGCATCATCATCTCGCAGCGGGAGGTAATCGCAGCACTGAACAGCGTCTCTTTATCGGAGAAATGGCTGTACACCGTCAGTTTCGATACGCCCGCAGCAGAGGCCACCGCATCCACACTGGTAGCGGCAAAGCCTTTGGTCAGAAACAGCTCTTTGGCTGCATCGAGAATGGCCTGGCGTTTGGCCAGATCCTTGGGACGCCCGCGCTGGGCGGCCGTCTGAGTCTGTTCAGACATAGCACTCCATATACTGGACTCGCCAGTTTAATAAATTTACTATACTCGCTAGTATAACATTACCGGCCGCCCGGCCATGACTCGTCCACTTCCGGACTTACCTTGTCGCCTCGCCGCCGAGGAAGGGAGCCCCTATGTACCGATCGCTACTCTTCGCTGCCCTGTCGTTCAGCCTGCTGTTGTCCGCCTGCGCGCCATCAGAGTCTACCGAACAATTAGAAAAACCCCGCCCAGCGGTGATGGTCCAGCCACAAGTGGCCAGTGCCCAACAGGATTTTTATCCCGGCGAGGTGCGAGCCCGCTTCGAACCCGCTTTGGCCTTTCGCATCAGTGGCAAATTACAGCGGCGCCTGGTTAATGTAGGCGACCGTGTTGAGCAGGGCCAACCGCTGGCCGAACTGGATACCGAAGACCTGCTCCTGCAACTGGATTCCGCACGCGCACGCCTCACCTCCGCCGTGGCAGACCAGCGCCTGGCCAGCAGCGAGCTGGGGCGCCACCGCAAACTATTGGAGCGCCAGCTGGTCAGCCAGTCACAGTTCGATGCGGTTGAGACCCGTTTCGAAGCCAGCGATGCGCGCCTGCAACAAGCCAAGGCGCAATTAGACGTAGCCCGTAATCAGGCCGCCTATGCGGAACTGAAAGCCCCAGAGAGCGGCGTTATTGCCCGCCGCATGGCCGAGGCTGGCCAGGTTGTCGCCGCTGGTCAGGGGATTTTCGAACTTGCCGCCGACGGCGAACGCGAAGTGCGCATCGATTTACCGGAGCAGGCAATTAGCCATTTCCGTGTCGGCCAACCTTTGACCGTAGAACTCTGGTCGCAGCCCGGTAAATCCTTCCCCGCCCAGGTGAGGGAACTCTCCCCCGCCGCAGATCCGGTATCCCGCACCTTTGAAGCACGCGTGGCTTTTACCAATAAGACCACCGGCATTGAAATAGGTCAGAGCGCCCGAGTATTCGTCCCCAAAGCAGTGGCCACCGATGTTTTACAAGTACCCATGTCGGCAGTGAGCGCCGATGACGGCAAAGCCTTTGTCTGGGTACTGAACCGCGAACAGCAAACCCTGCATAAAACCGAAGTCACCGTAGGTGCCTTCGGCCAGGAATTTGTACCTATTTTCTCCGGCCTGAGCGCCGATGATTGGATCGTTGCCGCTGGTACGCACCTGTTATTGGAGGGACAACAGATTCGTCCCGTGGACCGTATGAATCGCCCGATCGATCCGGACCGCGCGCTTGCCCAGCAGGACTAACTAAGCACGACCCCAAAATAACAACTGGACTGAACGCTAAAACGCGCTCCGATGAAATTGCCGAAGCACTACTGGCTCGATCAATCCGTGCTTCCATACAGAGAAATAACCATGGGCTTTAACCTTTCCGAATGGGCGCTGAAAAACCGCCCGCTGGTACTCTACGCCATGATCGTGCTGGGGTTGCTGGGCGCTGCCTCCTACACTCAACTTGGGCAAAGCGAAGACCCTCCCTTCACTTTCAAGGTAATGGTGATCAATACCCTTTGGCCCGGCGCCAGTGCCGAGGAGGTATCCCGTCAAATTACCGAGCGGGTGGAGAAAAAGCTGCTGGAGACTGGTGACTACCAGCGTATCTCCTCTTTCTCCCGTCCCGGCCAATCCCAGGTGTTGTTCGTCGCCCGCGACGATATGCACTCGCGCTACATTCCCGATCTCTGGTATCAGGTACGCAAAAAGGTCAGGGATATCCGCCACACCCTACCACCGGATATCCAGGGCCCGTTTTTTAATGACGAATTCGGCACTACTTTCGGCAATATTTATGCGCTAACCGGCAGCGGTTTCGATTACGCCCTGATGAAAGACTATGCCGAGCGCCTGCAGTTGGCACTGCAGCGGGTCAAGAATGTGGGCAAGGTGGAATTACTGGGGCTGCAAGATGAAAAAATCTGGGTGGAAATTTCCAACACCAAGCTCGCCTCTCTGGGCATTCCCCTCAGTGCAGTGCAAAGCGCACTGCAGTCGCAAAATCAGGTCGCCGATGCGGGCTTTGTAGATACGGTGAGCGACCGCGTACGAATTCGCGTTAGCGGTCAATTTCACTCGGTCGATGAAATACGCCGCTTTCCCATCACTGCCGGCGGGCGTACCCAGAGGCTGGGTGATATTGCCGAAGTACACCGCGGTTTCAGCGATCCTGCACAACCTCGCATGCGCTTTATGGGCGAGGACGCCATCGGCCTGGCCGTTTCCATGAAAGAAGGCGGTGATATCCTCAAGCTGGGCAAACAGTTGGACGCCACCTTTGCCGAATTGCAGGAAGATCTGCCGATCGGCATGCAGTTACGCAAGGTGTCCGACCAACCTGCGGCGGTGAAACGCGGTGTGGGGGAATTCCTGCAAGTATTGGCGGAGGCACTGGGCATTGTCCTGCTGGTGAGTTTTTTCTCTCTCGGCAGCCGCCCCGGCTTAATCGTGGCGCTATCGATACCATTGGTGCTGGCCATGACTTTCGCACTGATGAATTACTTCAATATCGGCCTGCACAAGATTTCTCTGGGCGCCCTGGTACTCGCCCTTGGCCTGATGGTGGACGACGCCATTATCGCCGTGGAAATGATGGCCATTAAAATGGAGCAGGGGCTCAGTCGCCTGAAAGCCGCCGGCTTCGCCTGGACCAGTACTGCCTTCCCCATGCTCACCGGTACCTTAATCACCGCCGCCGGTTTCCTACCCATCGCCACGGCGGAATCCGGCACCGGGGAATACACCCGCTCAATCTTCCAGGTGGTCACACTTTCCCTGGTTGTCTCCTGGATTGCCGCAGTCATATTCGTGCCCTACCTGGGCCATTACCTTTTACCCAATCTGGCTCGCCACAATCACAGTGGCGAGGTTCAAGACCCCTACCAGAAGCCCTTTTACCAGCGCTTCCGCCGCCTGATTACCTGGTGCCTGCGCCACCGCAAAACTGTCATAGTGGCAACCCTGGCGATCTTTATTGGTTCCCTGGCACTTTTCCGCCTGGTGCCCCAGCAGTTCTTCCCTTCTTCCGGGCGCTTGGAACTGTTAGTCGATCTCAAGCTGGCCGAAGGCGCTTCGCTGAAGTCCACCGAGTACCAGGCCAAGCGACTGGAAACCCTGCTGGATAAAAACGACCTGGTGGAAAACTATGTGGTGTATGTGGGCACCGGTTCGCCGCGTTTCTATCTGCCATTGGACCAGCAGTTACCCGCAGCCAGCTTTGCCCAGTTTGTAGTGATGACACGTAACGTAGAGGAGCGCGAACAGGTACGCAGCTGGCTGATCGAAACCATGGAGGAGGAATTCCCCACTCTGCGCAGCCGGGTATCCCGCCTGGAAAATGGCCCACCGGTTGGCTATCCGGTGCAGTTCCGCGTCTCTGGTGAGCATATTGGTGAAGTGCGCAGCCTGGCCCGTCAGGTTGCCGAGCGCTTGCGGGAAAATGCCAAGGTCACCAACGTCCACCTGGATTGGGAGGAACCCAGTAAAACCGTCAACCTGAATATCGATCAGGACCGCGCCCGCGCTATGGGCGTGAACAGCGCCTCGCTCTCCCGCGCCCTGCAAAGCTCACTTACCGGTATTACCGTTAGCCAATACCGCGAAGACAATGAGCTGATTGACGTGCGTGTGCGCGGCGACGAGCAGGAACGCTACGCCCTCAGCCAACTGGGTAACCTGGCGGTGCAAACCGACAGCAGCCGCAGTGTCCCCCTGAACCAGATTGCCACCCTGGAGTACGGCTTCGAGGAAGGGATTATCTGGCACCGCGATCGCCTGCCCACCGTCACAGTACGTGCCGATATTTATGGTGAAGAACTGCCCGCAACCGTGGTGAATGAAGTCTGGCCGCGCCTGCAGAACATTCGAGAGCAGCTGCCACCGGGCTACCTGCTGGAAGTTGGTGGCAGTGTGGAGGAATCCGAGCGTGGACAAAAATCAGTGAATGCCGGTATGCCGCTATTTGTCTTGGTGGTATTCACCCTATTGATGCTGCAGCTGCGCAGCATGTCCCTGTCCACCATGGTCTTCCTCACCGCGCCTTTGGGACTGATCGGGGTTACCTTGTTCCTGCTGCTGTTCGGCAAACCCTTCGGTTTTGTCGCCATGCTCGGCACCATTGCCCTGGCCGGTATGATTATGCGCAACTCCGTCATTCTGGTGGATCAAATACAGCAGGATATCAGCCAGGGCTTGAGTACCTGGGAGGCAATTATTGAGTCCACTGTGCGGCGTTTCCGCCCGATCGTTTTAACCGCTCTGACTGCGGTATTGGCGATGATTCCACTGTCGCGCAGTGACTTCTTCGGCCCCATGGCTGTCGCCATTATGGGGGGACTGATCGTTGCTACTGGCTTGACCCTGATCTTCCTGCCAGCCCTGTATGCAGCTTGGTTCCGAGTGCGAGAGGAGAAAACAGAGATAGCAGTAGAAACGCCAACGGAGTTAAATGGTGCTGAACCCCAAGCATCCTGATAACTACAGATGCTTTAATAGACTGGCTCAAGAAAGCCCCTGAACAAAAAGGCCCTGATAGCAGTATCCGGGCCTTTTTATTTCAGCAACTTTTATAATATAGGGTCAAGACTTCTTGGATTTTGCAGCCAGGGAGTCATACACAATACCAGTCCAAATATCTGGTGTCATAAAACCCTGTCCATACTGCTCGTCAAAATCTTTGGTGGGTTTGGCAGCAATCACTTGGTCACGGCTTTGGCCATTATCGACCAGCTTCTGGATACGATCCCTCAGGGTCTCCAACATATCCCGTTGCACTTTTAACTCCGCAGGACTACTCAGAGGGCCATGCCCTGGAATGATTTTGGTGTTTTCGCCAGAAAGCGCCAATGCGGTGTCCATCGCTTCAATCATGCCATCCACCGAACCACCAGATGAAAGATCAATAAATGGATAAGTGCCATTAAAATAGATGTCACCCATATGAATCACATCGGCTTTGGCGAAATGCACAATAGAGTCACCATCAGTATGGGCTGGACCGACATGCTGCACCTTCACCTCATCGCCATTCCAGTGAAAAGTAGTGGCATCGGTAAAGGTGATTACCGGCAGTGCTGCCGGCGGTGAGGGCTCAACCTTACGCTTAAAAGCCTCAATAAACTGTTCGGTACTCACACGTTTACGCACATTCTCATGGGCAACGATCAGGGCGCCGCTTTTACCCAGGTTTTCATTGCCGCCGGTATGATCGCCATGCCAATGGGTATTGATCACAAAGCGCAGCGGCTGATCTGCCAAACCCGCCACCGCTTTCTGTATTTTTGCAGTGAGTGGCGCATATTGGTCATCCACCATAAAGGTGCCGTCCTCTCCGACCAGTACTGCAATATTGCCGCCAGCCCCCTGGAGCATATAAACATTTCCTGCCACCGGCTCACTACTAATTTCTACTTTGGCAAAGCGGTCTTCCGCCAATACCGGGGTGCTGATTAGAGACGCTAACAGCACCCCAATACCTGCAATCTGCTTCATAAACATTTCTCTGTTGTTATTGTCATATTGTTTTTGCGATGTTGCTCAATTTAGGAAGCCCGTTCAAGTAGCTTTGGTTCTACCTTCGGCTCCCGACCGGGCAACATACTCATCAATATATCCGGGCGGTCGGTAACAATACCATTCACTCCCATATCGATATAGCGCTGTAGATCAGCCCGCCCATTTACGGTCCATACAGAGACGTGCAGGTTAAGCTTACGCGCCGCACGCATAGTGCCCCTGGAAACCACATTGAGCCCCCAAAATTGCATGGGCAATTGCATAGTTTGATAACGGGGTGCTAGCAGGCTTTCCGCACGCAGTAACTGAGCAAAAAATAAAAGGGTCGCCTCCCAGCTTGTAGAACCGGTCGCCGTCTCCGGGCTCAATCGTCGAAATTCCAGTAGAACCTTGTGATTAAATGAGGAGACGATAACCTGACAGTTCTTGCCGGTACGCTCGAGCAAAGCGCTCAACTGTCGTGCGGCCCGTAACTGTTTACTTTTTATATCCAATATTAGTGGCGTCTTACCCACTATCTGTAAAGTCTCTTCCAGGGTAATTATTTTCAAAGGTTTATGTCGATAGGGGTAGGATTCTTGATCACGACTCCAGTGGTAAGCTGCATTTAAGTTACGCAGTTGAGCCAGGGTAAAGTCCTCTATACAACCACTACCATTGGTTGAATCTTCCAGATCAGGATCATGGCGTAAAACCAAATGCCCGTCAGCACTAAGCCAAACATCTATTTCAATAGCATCCACCCCCTGCATCACCATATTTTGCAGAAATTCCTGAGTATTCCCCGGGAAAAGCCCATTGCCACAATCATTGCCATGTGCGATAACCATAGGCCCTTTGCATGAGGGTAGCTTTAATGCTGATTTTGGCGCAATACCCGAGCGGGCATATAAGAACAACACAAGCAAAAGAAAGAAAAAAATAAGTAACATTGACATCTATTTCAAAAACCTAAGATCAATAAAAAGACACTAAATTGATTTATCTGGGCAGCAATCATTACTTAAACAGCAGTCAGACACTAGTGGCTCCTCCTGTAGACACTTCTTTCTCAATATTTATTTCTGACTTGGATTGGCTTACTGGTGATTTCGACTTATCCGACGCAACACCTGATTCTGAAGCTTTACGAAACTGCCAATAAGTATGCTGCAACCAAAGAGGCAGAAATATTATTAGGTCATAGATACGATTAAGGAGTGTGCCACAATTTATTGCAATAACCGCCAGAAGACGCAAGCCCACTGATAACACATTCAGGAAAAATACTAAGACACTACCAAACACCGTGCGGGCAGAAGATAAAAATTGCTCCAAGGGTATTGCGATAAAGGCCAGGACCAAAGAGAGCGTAAAACCCAACATCATTTGTACGAGCCCGAGAATCCAGTAAGCATTTACCTCAGTAACAGCAGAACCGCTCGTTTCGGATAACCCCGTAAGAAACTGATCCTGTTGCAATAGTAACTCCCTTGAGAGTGATAGTCCCGCCTCAATAGAGGCCAAACACAAGAGTAGAAGCATCCCAAACCACAGCAAACGCTTCCGTACTGAATCAGTTAATGCGGAGATCGAGGGAAATAATCGCGTAATCCTCAAACACTCCATAACCACAATACCAGTGACAGTTTGTATGAAGATTAAAACCAAAGCAGCAATATCCGCTGTCCCATATCCCCCCAGAAAGCTGTTACTTCCAATGATTTCTGCCACTGGCCTGGCAATTAATTGGTGATTCAACCAAATCCCTGCCATTATCAAAAGCAATACCAGTGAAGAGATAAAAAAACGACTAAAAAACGAGGTGGATAGAAGGCGTAAACTACGATCACTCTCCTGTAATATCTCCTCGTAGCGTGACATATGCTCATCCAATACTTTGCTACGGTAAATTACAGATTCCACACTCTTGTTCATTCTTCCCAGAGTTTTCAATATGGAACGCCAACCAGGCATCATGCGCTTTAGTAGCTGATGACGCTCCCTTATAGACTCCCGATAAGACTCCAGAGCTTTATTTTCAGCCTTGCGCATAGAGTGATTAATAGTCTCCAACACATCTGCCACAACTGTATCGTCTGGAGTAGGAATTTCCGCCACAGAGCGGATTGCCCGGGCCCAGCTTGATGGCTCTGGAGGAACCTCTGCGCTACGCACATAATCATCATCTATGGTTGTCATCTGCTCACACAAATGACGATGCAACGTAGGATATTGTGCCATATCCCGCTTTAAACTACTTTCTATTCGCTCAAACTCCCTCTCAATTTGCCACTCTGTTACCTCACGACCTCTAGCCAGCAGTACCTCTCGATTGCGTTCACGGAGGCCCTGCCCGGCAAGCTCAACAGCGTTTGCAGAAAACAATAATGAGCGATGAAATAGCCTTGCCAAGGAATAAATACTTCTATGAATAGGCCCTCTAGCTAAGAAAAATGTAATGACCGCCAAACTCACCCATAGCCAGGATGGTAGTGTCTCAAATAGGTGACTCATGACGTTACTTTTCCCTGTGGAACCGAGCGATATCACATCCTAACAGCTGAAGCTTTGACAATCGCCTAAAATGTCACACTTTGTGTTGCTATATTGCGTCACTTGCTAGCAGGCATGATTCACTATCTATTTATTGCTTCCTAATGGTAAAAATTGGACCACAGTCATCCCAGCATTACTACTCACAATATTCACCCTGGGAATACCATAAACCAGGGCTCATACCACCACTTTACCGCCTGCCAAAAACCACCAATCTCATCTAAAGACTACATCAGTGACATATTCCACAAGTCACTTAAAAAACAATCACTAAGTAACTACCCTCATACGTATGTTTTAACTTCAGAGTTAAATTTTTCCATATATTCAAAAGCAAGCTTTAGAAAGAAAGAATCTTAGAAATCAACGCTCGCACCCAACCGACTATTCCTAACCAGCAACCCCAGCCAACTTTCCCATTCAAAATAGAGACAAACTCACAAACAAAAAGAAAAACTTAATCAATCACATAAAATTCAACCAATAAAATTTACTGACGACATCATTCACTGCTCCCTTACCGTGAAATAAAAACAGGCATCATATTTTCCAGAACACCTCACACCCACGACTACACTCCAAACTAAATTCTCACGAAATGAGTTATTTTCCCTAAACAAAGAGGTACTTAGCGTTAACAGAAATATTTTTTTGAGGTCTTCAAAGATCAACCAGGAAACTTAAACGACAGGAGTCGACAACGGATTCCGCTCTTCAAATTGAGAGGATTCCATTTGTTTCAAGGAGAGGTACGAGGTATATGCCGGTTCTTTTTTTTAGCAATTCCGGCCTTCAGGGCGATCTTTTATTTTCACTGTTTTCTCAGTCTATTCCCATGCCATGGGAGAAAGCCTGTATAGGAAAACAAAGGCACTGTCTACAACACTACGAGGCGATAATCATTGATTGCTGGCAGGTTGGCATCAACAGCTACTCTAAGGATTTTCTTTCTGATTTAAAAAAAATCAGACACCCAAAAGCAATTCTCATTAACTTTCCTGCCGACCTCCCAACCCACATCTCAGAAAAGCTGCGGCAAAGTGGCTTTTATTTGTTGTGTGACAATAACATCAGCCAGGAAAAGCTAATTCAAAGACTCAACACAGCTATTCACAGCTGTGAAAGCAGTCACGCTGATAGTTCGCAGTCCCCTCTTCCTCTCACACGAAGAGAGCAGGAAATCCTAGGGCAGCTAACAACGGGAGAACCCAATAGTGTCATCGCTACGAAGCTACACCTGAGCGAACACACCGTTAAAAATCACATGTATAACATTTTTCGGAAAATCGGCGTGAAGAATCGCTTACAAGCTAGCAACTGGGCAAAACTCAATCTCCAGGAAGAGAGAATATGAGATTAACCCCGCTGATTTTCATTCTCTTCACAACTGCAGGGTTTGCTCAAAATGACACCAGAGTTCCTCCTGCAGACACGGACTCAGGAAGGTTAGAGGATGAAATCAGCGGGTTTAATATCGACAGAACAATTACTCGAACAGGCCACGACTTTGCCAGATACCTTAGTGAATACAGAAATCTGAATTACCCAGATGCCACTTACAATTTAACAGTTTACGAACGCCCTTCAGCTCGCTGGGGAAACTTAATATGGGTTACCTACAACGACAAAATTGTATTTCGACGCTTTATCAGCCCAAGTACCAACAATATTCATCGCCTTGCAGACGAAGCAGCCCAATATATTCATCAAGCGGTCTTAAAGGATCGCGTGAGCAGTGCCCTAATAGATAATTTTGATTTGGGAAAGGACGAATTCTAATGAACAAAAATTACCTTATTTATCCAGCTAGCCTGGCAGCCACCCTATTCTCGTGTGGCTCTGTGATCGCGACCGAATTAATTTATGAGCCAGTGAACCCGAATTTTGGTGGTAATCCTCTAAATGGGACCTACCTGCTGCAAAACGCGCAATCTCAGGATAGCCATGAAGACCCCGACAAGCATAACAGTCTCTACGAACAACCAAGCGCTCTGGATCGCTTCACTGACTCACTGGAAACAAGACTTCTCAATCAACTACTAACAGATGTCGGCGACGGTAATAGTGGCGAATTGATCACCGACGATTTTATCGTACAGATCGTCGATAACGATGGAGTTCTTACCGTACTAATCACCGACAGAAGTACAGGAGATAAAAGTGAGATCGTTGTCAGTGGGCTCAACCCTACGAATTAGATAAGAATCAACACGGAAGGAAAACTGGCAATGCGCAATGCAATAAAAAAAGCCCTAGCCTTGCCCGCACTGGCGTTTACTCTCACACTAGGTGGATGCTCAGCATTTAAAAGCCTCGGTGATGCCCTATTTGGACCAGGGCGAACTGATGCCATGCTGACTCCACGAATGAACACCTATCGGGACTTGGTGAATCTTCCTGAACCTAAGGGGAAGATATTGGCTGCGGTATACAGTTTCCGCGACCAAACCGGACAATACAAACCAGCACCAAATAGCAGCTTCTCCACTGCGGTCACTCAGGGTGGAGCCGCTATGTTGACCGATGTACTCAATGAATCTGGATGGTTTATTGCATTGGAGCGGGAAGGTTTACAAAACCTCTTGACCGAGCGAAAAATCATACGCGCCGGGCTTACTAAACCCGATGCCCCGGTCAACAACAATATTCCTCTGCCAACTCTAATTGCCGCCAATGTGCTTTTAGAGGGAGGGATTGTCGCCTACGATCAAAATATTCAAACCGGTGGTGCCGGAGCAAGATACTTTGGTATCGGTGCCAATGAGCAATATCGTGTCGACCAGGTGACAGTCAATCTAAGAGCAATTGATATACGCTCAGGCAGAATATTACATTCTGTATTGACATCAAAAACTGTTTACTCCAAAGCAATCAGTGCCGATGTATTTCGTTATGTTAAATTCCGGCGCTTACTGGAAATGGAAGCCGGGGTAACATATAACGAGCCAGCACAACTTGCTATGCTTTCAGCCATGGAATCTGCAGTAATTCACTTGATCAGTGAAGGGATTGTGCACAATTCCTGGGCCTTGGCGAATCCCGATGAAATTAACAATCCCATACTGCAATACTATTTAAACGACAGCACCGTTATTATGTGACAGTGTAATGGGATCAGGCAGCACAACGAGGTAGAGTAAGTTATGCTTGGCAGTCAGAAAAATCACCTCTTATCCCTTCCAATACTCATCGGGTTGTGTACCGGGGGATATACAAAAAGTTGTACCGCTTCTGATTTGGATGCCAGCAGTGAACTCGCCTTAAGCAGCGAATTGAGCGCAGCTAATCTTCTATCAGTCTCCAATCTCACAGTAATCAACCAAGAAGGTGGCGTGAACAATGTTAACGTGCGGCAATCGGGTCGAACTAATTATACTTCTGCTCATCAAGATGGTAATAGAAACAGTCTTTCTGTAACACAGGCAGGTGAAAATAACATTGTACTTTCACGTCAAATAGGGGAACAAAACCTGAGCGGATTGATCCAGGTTGGCTATGAAAATCTAATTAATATTGAGCAATATGGTGCAGGTAACTCTGCAGGTATCTCCCAATTTGGCACACAAAACAGTGCACATGTGGAAGAGATTGGTATGCTACACAAAGTTAATATCTATCAAAGTGGTCATGGATTACACACCTCTGTAACGGTAATAGGCACTGCGACCACTACTTCTATCCGCCAATTTGACTGAAATTACGCACTTCTGCCCCCCTTAAATCTAACACTTCAAATAAATATCAGAGTTACCAGCCTGACCGACCCCTATTAAAACATCTTAACGACAAAAATAAATCTGAAGAAAAAAGCCTTTTTTTGCCATATTCTTCAACCCTGTGATCCAGAACCATCTATCTGCGTAAAAACTAAAGTAGTAACCATTTGAGCAGATCATCCCCCTATGAAACCTGATTTTTTTGAAGGCTAAATCACACATTAAAAATCAAGCCATAACAAAAGAACTATATTCCTATCTATTAGTGACTTATGTCCTATAGCGTATCTTCGCTTTACAGACAAAACTCATTACATATCTGATCAAATGTTGTTTTACACCTCTTGGACATTTTGTCATGCAGACATTAGGTTGTTTAGAGATCAATTTCTCAAAGCCAAGCTGGCCCTCTCTCAAGAGTGGTCCCCAATGTAGTATCTGGGAGACACCTTACCTCCCCATAGGCACAAGAGTAGTTAAGCCAATCAAGTAATTTAGCAATTTGAAGTATTAATCGCTGATTATTTTATTCAGCCAGAATTCAACGATGTAGCTATTCCAGGAATTAAGGAATCCTGCATTGTGAATCCATGACATCTGGATGATGTCAGTAATTTCAGCACAGTGCGTGCTGGATCAAAACGTCAAGAGTAAAGGAGTATCGCATGAAGGCGTTAACACCAATCGCAGCTGCAATTCTTATCGCTACAAGTGGCAGTGTTTTTGCGGCCGGTAACACCACCTTACAAAACCAAGCTGGTATTGGTAACGTGGCTACATCTACCCAGGTAGGTCCAGGTAACGATAATAATCTGGTCATTCAAACTCAAGTTGGCAACTTCAATGACTCTAACGCACTGCAAACTCTCGGCAGTGACACCAATGTTATCAACCACTTTCAAACCGGCAACCTGAACAGTGCCGATTCCATACAAAGTGGTGGATCTTTGAATGCCGCTTCTATTACCCAAGTAGGTGACGGAAATGTCGGCATTACAGATCAGTCCGCACCTGCCTTTGCATCAGCGGCACTAATTAATCAAGCTGGAGATGTTAACTTTGGCTTGGTAACTCAAGCTGCATCAACCCTGGATCTTGCAGCCATTAACCAATTAGGCACTGCAAACTTTGCAACAGTAACTCAAATTCTTAGCGCTGGAAATACCGCGGTTGCCAATCAGGCTGGCACTCTTAACATTGCTAATATTGCCCAGGTTTTTGCTGCTGGAAATACCGCGGTTGCTAATCAACTTGGCACTCTTAACATTGCTACCCATGCGCAAACAGGTTTACTGAATAGTTCAAACTCTTCACAAGCCGGGATCCTAAATAATGCTCTCGTTCTTCAAGCAGGCTTAGGTAACGACTCACTGATGCTTCAGGCTGGTTTTGGTAACTTCTCTGCACATGCTCAAGTTGGTGCCTTCAACGATGCATTCTCCGCTCAAGCTGGGATTCTTAACGTATCTACCATCACGCAAACAGGTATAGGTCATGATGCCGCGACCTCGCAGCTTGGGCTCGCGAACGTTCATACCACAATCCAGTTTGGGTTAAATGAAACAGCCGTAGCAAATCAAGCTGGAGCCTTTAACGTCGGCTTCATTCTACAGTAGCTCTTACTGTAGTTCCTTAGAGAGAGAATATCCTTTGGCGGCCGCTATTTGGCCGCCTTTTTTCTATCTAATTGAAAAAACTTCCAGAACCTACAAAGCAACAATTTAATTAAGTTAAATCGACGTCAGACTAAATCAATTTTAGCACCATACAAATTCCCCTCGGTTAAGTTGTCACTCAATTAGCCGCCCCCAAAAAGAGCACACTTTTTTCCTAGTTTATTAAAACTAATCTCCCATGGCTGCATCATTTTTTTCCTACAACACTCTAATCAGCATCAAGTTGATATTCACGAGGGTGCCATGTCTATTAAACAATTTCATAGTGGGAAACTCTTCCCCAATTGATTACTTCGATTAAACACTCTTGGATTTTTCCTCTACCCAGGAAGAGTTAACTCAAAAATATTTTTGATGCTGTATTGATATTTTCTCTGGCAAACAAAGCTTTTTAGCTAAACCTGATTTCTCTAAGGAGTAACTGATGAACAGGTATACCCCAATTGCCGCTGGCGTAATTATGGCTATCGCAACCAGTGGAGCCATGGCCAACACCTACATTCTTTTCCAGAACGGTGCTGGAAACATGGCCACAGGTGACCAAAGTGATCCAACTGTAACAGACAGCCTTATTAGCCAAGTTCAAATAGGTGACAACAACTACGTAAATGCCGAACAAGAAAATAATACAAATGACAGTTCGATCGAACAAGCACAACTCGGCAACAACAATACAGCTGAATCATATCAAAACAATGCTTCTTTTACTGATGCCGTTATTACTCAGGCCGATGATAACCATCATGCCTACACACACCAACAAAATGCTATCAGTTCATCTGCCGAAATTACCCAAAGTGGTTTTGGGGCTCAACATGCGCAGGTTTATCAACACGCTGTTTCAGGAAGTACTGTAGTTGTTACCCAGGAAGGTGGACCTAACCACGCTACAGTCAACCAGCTGAGCAGCAACGCAAACTCTGTTACCGCCACTCAGGTAGGGGGTACCTTTGGAAACAACGTATTCTCTGCTCTACAGGAAAATGGTGATTTTAATTCTATAGAAGCTGAGCAAAGGGGTGGCTTTAATGAAGCTATTGTCTCACAAAAATCTGGTTTTGGTAATATTTCGCTCTCCTATCAGGATGGTAGAAGTAACCAAGTCTACGTCACACAGCCAGGTGACGGTAACTTAAGTGATATTACGCAACTTTGGGAGGGCAATGTAGCTGTACACTATCAATCAGGTAATGGAAATGTGGCTACCACTGAACAGTTAACTATTGAGAACTATGCTGAAGTATATCAACCTGGCAACGAAAATATATCAACTATTTCACAGTCAGGCGGAAACTTTAACCAAACATATATAAGCCAGATCGGAAACTCTAATATGTTTGATGCAACACAGATAGGAAATTCTAATTACATTTCTGTAACTCAATTGTCCGATGGCAACGTGCTTTCACCAACACAAATTGGAGATAACAACGTATTTATGCTTGTTCAATAATACAAGCATAATTACTTGTAGCAATGCTGACCCAAATCGGGTCAGCATTGCTCACTCACAATTAGCCAGACAAAGATAACGCCACAATATGTGAAGTTGAAATACTATCCAAAACAGCAGAGAAGATATCAACTTAATGACAACTAGGTTTTATTTTCTCAACGTTCTAACCGGTATTCGATATTCACAAAGCGACATGCTGACCAAAGAAATTCATAAATTGGAGCACTTCCTGTATTAATTATTTTCAATTAAACACCATCAACTTTTTTTTGTAAGAAAAATCTCGCCCGCAAGAGTATTTTATACTGTAGTATTTTTAGCTGGAAAAATATCTTCAACTAAACCTGATTTATCTAAGGAGTAACTGATGAACAGGTATACACCCATTGCCACTGGCGTAATTATGGCTATCGCGACCAGTGGAGTCATAGCCGCGAACAACACCTACATCCTCATACAAAATGGCGCTGGGAATATGGCTACCGGTGACCAAAGTGACCCTAGCGTAACCGACAGTGTTATTTTTCAGGCTCAAATAGGTAACCACAACTACGCAACTGCGGAACAAGAGAACAATACTCAAGATAGTAGGATCGAGCAAGGGCAACTAGGCAACAATAACACTGTAGAATCAATCCAAAACAATGCTTCCTCCACAAATGTTAGAGTTACTCAGGGTGATGACAACCATTATGCCCATACCAAGCAATTAAATACCGACTTTTCAGGAATAGGAATTACCCAAAGTGGTTTTGGGCCTCAACATGCTCAGGTTTATCAAAATTCGGTTTCAGGAAGCACTGTAATTATCACCCAGGAAGGTGGTCCCAACCAAGCTACAGTCAACCAGTTGAGCAGTAACGAAAACTCTGTCACCACCACTCAGGAAGGGGGTTTCTTTGGAAATAACGTAATATCTGCGCTACAGGAAAATGGTGATTTTAACTCTATAGATGCTTCGCAAAGGGGTGGCTTTAATGAAGCCATCGTTTCACAGGCATTTGGTTTTGGCAATATTTCGCTCTCTTATCAGGAAGGTAGAAGCAACGAAGTTTATGTCACTCAGCCAGGAGACAACAACTTAAGTGATATCACACAACTCTGGGAGGGTAATTTAGCCATTCACTATCAGTCAGGCAATGGAAACGTGGCTATGACTGAACAGCTAACTATTGAGAATTTGGCTGAAGTATATCAACCTGGCAACGATAACATATCATATATATCTCAATCTGGCGGAAACTTTAATCAAACATATATAAGCCAGATCGGAAACTCAAATATGTTTGATGCGACACAGATAGGAAATTCTAACTATATATCTGTAACACAATTATCAAATGGCAACATGATTTCGCCAACACAAATTGGTGATAACAACGTATTTATGCTTGTTCAATAATACAAGCCTAATTACTTGCAGCAATGCTGACCCAAATCGGGTCAGCTTTGTTCACTCACATCTATTTGGGCAAGGACAATATCCTAATAGATTAAACTGGAATACTATCCTAAACGACTGAAAAACCATCAACTTAATGACAACTAAGTTTTGTTTCCTGCAAAGCACTAGCCGGTATTCGACATTTATGAAGCGACATATTTATTGGAAAATATTTCTGGCCCAACCTAACGCCCCCAAGGAGTAACTGATGAACAGGTATATCCCCATTGCTGCTGGCGTAATTGTGGCAATCGGTGCTAGTGAAGCCATAGCCGACACCTACATAATTTTCCAGAATGGCACTGGAAATATGTCCACGGCTCTCAATAGAAATACTCCAGAAGCAGACGGCTATCTTAGACAAGCTCAAATTGGAGATAATAATTCCGCATTTACCGCACAAGATAGAAGCATGAACAACTTATCGATTAAACAGACACAACTTGGCAACCACAATTCTGCAAGATCAGTTCAACTCATAATCTCCTTTGTTGATTCTGTTATTACCCAGATAGGTGATAATCATTTCGCTGAAAGCGTACAACGACAAGTCGTTAGCTCATCCACTGAAATTACTCAAAGCGGTTTTGGAAATCAAGATACATTTATTTTTCAATTTGGAGCCTCGAGAAGTACTTCAGTAGTAACCCAAAAAGGAGGCTCTAACCAAGCCACGGTTAATCAATTAGGTTTTAACGCAAACTCTATCACCATCAGCCAAGAAGGATGGGGTTCTGGGAATAATACTTTAGCCGCGTTTCAATCAGCAGTTAACTTCAACTCTATAGAAGCAACTCAAAGAGGTAGCTCTAATCTGACTGCCGTTTCACAGATATTTTCATCCGGTGATAAATCTATTTCCCACCAAGAAGGCAGAAATAATGATGCTGAGGTTTCGCATGTTGGCGGTGAAAACAATTTAAGCGAAATAACACAGCTGTCGGATGGCAATAAAGTTAAACATATCCAAACAGGAAACGGAAATATAGCTACAACTATACAATTAACCATGAATAACCATACCTCACTCAACCAGAGTGGCAACAACAATATATCAAACATTTCTCAATCAGGCGGAAACTTAAATGAAACTTATATAGGCCAGATGGGGAACTCTAATATATTCAATGCTACACAAACAGGAAACTATAACTATATTTCTGTAACACAACTTACAGATGGCAACATGATTTCGCCAACACAAATTGGAGATAACAACGTATTTATGCTTGTTCAATAATACAAGCCTAATTACTTGCAGCAATGCTGACCCAAATCGGGTCAGCTTTGTTCACTCACATCTATTTGGGCAAGGACAATATTCTATATAGATTAAACTGGAATACTATCCTAAACGACCGAGAAACCATCAACTTAATGACAACTAAGTTTTGTTTCCTGCAAAGCACTAGCCGTATTCGACATTTATGAAGCGACATATTTATTGGAAAATATTTCTGGTTCAACCTAACGTCCCTAAGGAGTAATTGATGAACAGGTATATCTCCATTGCTGCTGGCGTAATTGTGGCAATCGTTGCCAGTGAAGCCATAGCTAACACCTACGTCCTTTTCCAGAATGGTATTGGAAATATGTCCATGGGCATCCTAGAAAATCCAGAAGATTCAAATAGTCATGTCAAACAAATTCAAATTGGTGACAATAACTACGTAGACATCATACAAGCAAGAAATATGGGCGATATCTCGATCAAACAGACACAGCGCGGCAACAACAATACTGCGATATCACTTCAAGGCACAAATCTCTTTAATGATTCTATTATTACCCAGTCAGGGGACAATCATTATGCCGAAAGCTTTCAACAACTAAACATCAGTTCATCTACCGAAATTACTCAAAGTGGTTTCGGGGCTCAATATGCACTAATTTTTCAAATGGGAGCTTCAAGAAGTACTGCAGTAGTTGCCCAAAAAGGAGGCTCTAACCAAGCTACGGTTAACCAATTAGGTTTTAACGCAAACTCTATCACCATCAGCCAAGAAGGATGGGGTTCTGGGAATAATACTTTAGCCGCGTTTCAGTCAGCAGTTAACTTTAACTCTATAGAGGCAACTCAAAGAGGCAGCTCTAATCTGACTGCCGTTTCGCAGATATTTTCATCCGGTGATAAATCTATTTCTCACCAGGAAGGCAGAAATAACGATGCTGAGGTTACGCATAATGGCGGCGAAAACAACTTAAGCGAAATAACACAGCTGTCGGATGGCAATAAAGCAAAACATATCCAAATAGGAAACGGAAATATAGCTACAACTGTACAGTTAACCATGAATAACCATACTTCACTCAACCAGAGTGGCAACAACAATATATCAAACATTTCTCAATCAGGCGGAAACTTAAATGAAACTTATATAGCCCAGATGGGAAACTCTAATATATTAAATGCTACACAAACAGGAAACTATAACTATATTTCTGTAACACAACTTACAGATGGCAATATGCTTTCGCCAACGCAAACTGGAGATAACAACGTATTTATACTTACTCAATAATACAAGCCGATTTACTTACAGCAAAGCCGACCCAAGCCGGGGCGGCTTTACCCACAACAATTAAAAAGAAAAATACAACCTCCAAAAACAATAAATTCACCCAATACACAGACATCAACCCTAACCAACATACCCAAAAATAGAAAACGCAACAGGGGGGGAAGCAATTAATCACAAGCTCAATTACCTGCGGATATAATTTTAGCACCTCATAAAATAGACACACATAAAAATTGATAATTTAACTGACTTTTTAACAGGTATCGCTGGCACCTACTGAGAAAAACCTCCTATAGCTAATGCGCGCAAATCAAGAAGTAACCATCCAACCATTTTTAGTAACCAAATAACCTCTAATCTAAAACCCTCTCTGCATCGGCATTTAAGCCATCACCTCAACATAAAACACACTTTCTTCCTAAACTATCGAAACTTAAATCCTATAGCTGTTTTACTTTTTCAATACAAGACTCTACTCAGCATCAAGCTGATATACATGAGTGTGACATGAATTTTTCCAGACTCAAAAAAGGAAAGGATTACCCACCGACCAACCAGGTAAGCCCCTCAGAGGCTTTTCCTTTGTCAGGAAAAATTTCCACACCTATTTTTGATGCTGTTTTGATATTTTCTCCAGCATAAGTTTGAATTTAAATCCAATTTCTCTAAGGAGCATCCAATGAAAAAATATTCCCCAATTGCAGCAGGCGTATTAATGGCTCTTGTCACCAGTGGCGCCATGGCCAACACTGTGATTTTAAATCAGAATGGTGTAGGCAATATTGCCATGCCAGTTCAAGAAGCGACTGTCACCAATGGCACTATTATCATTGATCAAACTGGAGATTTTAACGAATCTTATCCTGAGCAAACAAATAATACTAGTAACAGTCTTATTAGCCACACCCAAGTCGGCAATATGAATAAGGCATGGTCGCAACAGGATAACACCTCTGGTTCATTTGCACTTATTAACCAAGTGGACAACAATCACGAAGCCACCACCACCCAACTCTCCTCTAGTCTTTCTGGTGCATCAATCTTTCAAAGTGGCTTTGCACCGCAACAAGCATTTGTTAACCAGACCCTCGTGGTTGGAAACTTTGCAACGGTCAATCAGGAAAAAGGCCCTAACTTTGCATCCGTGAACCAATTTGGTGGTGTTGCTAATAGCACTACTGTCACTCAAACCGGTGGCAATGTTGGCGGTAACGGTGTAACTGCGATACAGAGTCTCGGTAGCTTCAATACCATAAATGCCACTCAATATGGCGGTTTAAATGGTGCATTAGTTTCACAGGTAGGTGGCTCCGGCAATACTTCCCTGTCAGATCAAATGGGAAGAGGAAACCAGATTAACGCTGCACAGTCAGGCAATGGCAACACGAGTGTAATCTGGCAGGATTGGGAGTACAATATAGCTATTGTAAATCAGTCAGGAAATAATAACTTCTCTTTCACTGAACAGCTGACTATAGATAACTTTGCTGCAACCGTTCAGTCCGGTGATAATAACATATCCGCCATTTCTCAATTTGGTGGCAACATGAATACAACCTTCATTACTCAAAGCGGAAGCAATAACTTCTTTGATGCAACTCAAATCGGTAACTCAAACCTAATTTCAGTAGTACAGCTAACCGATGGCAATGTGCTTGCACCCACCCAGATTGGTGATGGCAATGTCTTTATGCTGGTCCAGTAATATCATCTTCTAATATCCAATAGAGCTGGCCTTAATGGGCCAGCTTTTTCATCACTAGCCCACTCAAATGATAAAGACGCATATTAGATTATCGCTTTGCTATTCGTAGACCGGCCCGATAATTCTCTGCTTGTAAGTTATAAAGTACTTAAATACCAACGGTAGTAGAATATAAACTTTCTTCTTAGATGAATGAGATTAATCTCTCATTGTGAATAAGCACTACTCTTCCAAAATTAGACTAATGGAATACGGATATTCATAAGGTATATGTAACTATTAATGATTTAAAGAGGATTACCTTCTTCTTTATATCCATAGAAAACCTTGAGTAATCTCTCCTACGCTAAGGACAGCAACTTTTACGAAAGTTTTCGATGCTGTTTAGATATCATCCCTAAGGCAAATATTTTTCAAGCTAGGGACGATATCATAAAGGAGTGACTAATGAATATTTACAACCCCATTTTTGCAGGAATAACCATAGCTCTTGCTGCGAGTAACAGCATAGCCAATACCGTCATTCTAAATCAGAATGGTGTTGGAAACCTGGCGGCACCAGTTCAAGATGCCTCTGTAATCGACGGCACTATCATTATCAATCAGGTTGGAGACTTTAATGAGTCCTATCCTGAGCAAATTAACAACACCAACTCTAGCGCGATTAGCCACACTCAATCTGGTGATATGAATAAAGCTGAATCACAACAAAAAAATACATCGAACTCATTTTCCCTTATTGATCAAGTGGGCAACAATCACGAAGCCACTTCTGTTCAAATTTCAACACTTGATTCAGGTTCCACCATCCATCAAAGCGGCCCCGTGGCACAAATTGCAGTTATACACCAGAGTAACGTCACCTCAAGTTCTGCTACGGTAAATCAAGATAGCGGTCACAATTTTGCCTTAGTAAATCAGTTTAATGGCACTTCTAACACTGCTTTTTTCAACCAGGTAGGAGGAGATATTGGCGAGAATACTCTTACGACCTTGCAAGTAAATGGTGATTTCAACACTATCGTTGCCGATCAAGATGGTAGCTTGCATAGCTTATCCATCTCGCAAGTAGGCGGATCAAATAATATGTCTCTCTCACAACAGAGAGGGCGGGGAAACCAATTTAGCGTCGCACAGTCAGGTGATAACAACACTAGTGAAATTTTACAGACGTGGGAGAATAATATAGCTTTTGTCAATCAGTCGGGAAATAGCAACTTCCTGATTGTTGAACAACTATCGATCGATAATTTTTCTGTAACTGTCCAATCAGGTGATATGAATATTTCTACTATTACCCAGTCAGGCGGCAACATGAATACTTATCTTATAACCCAGAGCGGCGATTCCAACGCATTTAGAGCAACACAGACTGGAAATTTCAACTTAATATCTGTGGTACAGGCAAATAATGGCAGCGTAATGGAAGTTCACCAGATCGGCAACGGTAATATTTTTACCTTCCCGTAAACATTTTACTTAAAGAAGTTAAAGCTGGCCCCAGGTCAGTTTTATCAAAATTCAGTAAAAATTATCTGTAAACCAACTCAACAAATCAAAAGCTCTTTATTTACCATCACCAATTAACTTCGTTTCGGATAAATAGTGTAATTAGTTAGAGGAGGCTCATCTGTTAGAGCTTACATCTCACCCGATCAAGCGAAGGACACTGATGAGTTACTACCAACTGATCAAGAAGGAACAATATCAAATTTACAGCCTGAGAAAGCCGGACGCTCTCGAAAAGCATTTGCATAATTCTTGGAGAAGCATCCCTAATTGATCAGTCGAAAGATGTATGTAATACAGGCTTGTAAAGGTACGCCGAGCGATACGGGATAGAATGTTACGAATGAGCTTTTATAGGCTGCAGATGATCTTCCTACAGCATAAGAAAATTACAGTTATTACTTGAAGCCGAGAGATGTATCTTATGCTAAAAATAATACGACTTGTTTTTCATTATAAAGATAACAATTTCGTTGTATTTCTATGGCCATATTGTAAGTCACCCTTCCCACAACTTGGATTTGATGTCTCTAAGGAGTAATCCATGAAGAAATATACCTCGATTACAGCTGGAATATTAATAGCCTATGCCTCAAGTGGTGCACTGGCATCTAATAATATATTCCTCAATCAGAATGGTAACGGGAACCTAGCCTTTCCATTTCAAGACCCAACAGTAAACTTCAATACCATTATCATCGATCAGAATGGTGATTTTAATGAATCCTCTTCCCAACAAACAAATCATAGCAACAATAGCGTTATTAGCCATAGACAGACAGGCAATATGAATAAGGCAGAGTCCTCACAGGATAATGCCCTTAATTCATTTGGCGTGATCCGACAAATTGACAACAAGCACGAAGCCGTCACAAGCCAAGCATCTGTCAATAATTCAGCCGCTGAAATTTTTCAAAGTGGCTTTGCACCGCAGTTAGCAACGATAAATCAAACGAACACCAACTCAAGTTTTGCAACCATAACTCAAAGTAAAGGTTCCAATATTGCTCACATAAATCAGACTGACGGAATCACAAACTTTGCCACTATTACTCAAACAGGAGGTACTCTTGGCGGAAATACCTTAACCGCTGTACAGGTACTCAGTAATTTAAATACTATCAATGCTACCCAATACGGCGGCATGAACAGCGCATTAATCTCTCAAGTTGGAGGCTCAAATAATACTTCTCACTCCAATCAACAAGGCAGGAGTAACCAGATTCACGTTGTTCAACCTGGAAGTAACAATGTGAGCGATATTATACAGGAATGGGAAAACAATATAGCTATTGTCGACCAAACAGGAAATAACAATCACTCTGTTACCAAGCAGTTAACCATAGATAATTACGCGGCAACCGACCAATCCGGTAATATGAATATGTCAAGCATATCTCAGTCCGGTGGCAACATGAATACAACGCTTATTACTCAAAGTGGTAGCAGTAATATATTTGAGGCGACACAGATTGGCAATTCCAACCTTATTTCTGTAGTACAGCAAACTAACGGTAATAATATTACGCCCACTCAAATTGGTGACGGCAATGTCTTTATGCTTGTTCAATAAAACAAGCGAAACAACTAAAAGCTGGCCTAGAACGGGCCAGCTTTTAAGCAGACACCAAACTCATTCCACTCTATTTTTTTGAAGATCCTAAATCCCTCAATCTCCTCTATTAAAGTAAAATTCACAAATCAAAGTACCCAACGCCAATAGCCTTTTTTCGCAACCAGCTAGGCTAAAGTTAAATCAGCAAGCTACTACCTTCTAAATGGTGAACGTGTAGCTAGTCCAGAAACACACTGAACCAAAATGGGTACAGCAGTAAACAGGAGTTGAAAGTGAGGAAGTTTCCAGTTCTGTCGCTAGCATTAATGATATCTTATGGCGGACTTACACATGCAGCGGGGAATTCAACGTCATTAGAACAAAGTGGCAATAACAATCAGGTGTTGATTGATCAATCTGATAATAGTGCTATCGACAACAGCATAGAAATTGCTCAGAACGGCAACCTCAATACTGTAGAGTCTGTCCAGACCAATGTAACAGACAGCCTGATACACCAAGTTCAAGAGGGAAAACTCAATGACGTTTACAGCTTGCAAATGGGGGGCTTCGGTAATAATGCTCTGATTTACCAAGTTGGCATGGATAACCGTGCCAATACCTATCAAATTGCCACTCAAAATAGCCAGGCAACCATTCGCCAAAATGGCGCTGGGAATGAAGCAGAGATTCATCAACACTTGGGAAGTGATAACATTTCTGTTATTGAGCAAATTGGTAATGTCCATGGCGCTTTAGTTGGACAGTATGCCAGCTTCAATGCTGAAGCTTATATATTCCAAGATGGTTCTTATCACGAGGCCATAATTAGACAAGAGGGCACCGGACACTATGCCAGCATCTCTCAATCTGGTATTTCTCACACCGCAGAAATAACCCAGGCCGATATGCACAATGAGGCTGATATTGTCCAAAGGGGAGAAAGCAACTACAGCACGATTGTTCAAGTCTCTTGGTATAACAGCGCGTTTGTGACTCAAGATGGCTACATGAACCGGGCAACGATTATGCAGTCAGGGGGTGGTGCCATGGGAGGAGGCCATTTGGTTGTGGTCAATCAATCTGGTGGTATGAATACGGCTACAGTTATTCAGAGCGGATTCTCTGAATCTGCAAATATTACCCAAACCGGCTACGGCAACACAGCTATAGTACATCAGTAAACATTGCTCCCCCTACAAATGCCAAAGATCAGGAACGATCTTTGGCATTTGTAATTATTTATTTACCCCTAATAAACCCCTCCCCTCTTAACACTTGTATGTACTCCCTATTAAAAGCAAATTTCATTGTTAATTTTTTATCATTATTTCCGACTAAAACTTATCTCCCAGGTAAATGAAACTTCTATCCTATGGCTTTTCTTAGTCACTGAAGCAACAATAATATAGACGGAACGAACTTATGGACTCCTAAGCAGTAACAGGGATGCCAATCAGAATGAACCAGCTATTTCCTATCTTTGATTTCCCTTCGATTCTACCTTTTTGCGCAGGCACCTATAGCGAGTGTATATCTGAGTAATTTATAGTTTGCCGCTAAATACCATCTAGCGAATTACTGCAAAATACTTGGGTGAATTACGCTGTGCTTACGCTCAGCCGGTAGATACTGAACCCCAACCGCGATGCTCTTTTCTAGTAGTAATGGAGATACTCATGAAGACTTTAACCCCAATCGCTGCCGCTATTGCTTTTGTAATCAGCGGTGCAGCCATAGCCGATAACAATACCGCTTACCAGGATCAAAACGGTATGGGCCAACTCGGTTATATTGATCAGGCCGGCCCCGGTAGCCATCATAACCTGGCTGATCAGGAACAACACGGGGGATACAATACAGCGGTTAGTATCCAGATTCATGAACACCACAGCACGGTTCTTCAATATCAGGATGGCTACAGTAATTATGCCAATGCCTTTCAAAATGGGGGATCTGGCAACACCGCTGTGAGTGAACAATTGGGTATCGACAACAGCTCCTTAACTTTCCAGTTTGATGAGCACCATAGCTTCTCCTACCATGCTCAGGAAGGCCACGGAAATACCGCCTGGACTTATCAACAGTCTGGCGCTAATAACCAAGCGACCATTTTACAAAACGGCGACTACGGCTATGCCACTGTTACTCAAGTAGGCAGCTATGGCAGTGAAGCCATGCTCTCACAGGTTGGCGAAATGAATCGAGCTGATGCTCTTCAAGTTGGTGAAGGCCATAAGGCTCACTTGATTCAGGCAGGTGGTGGACACAACGATCTTGATTCCCGTCAGATCGGCCATAACCATGAAGCCTATATGTATCAAGATGGCTGGTATAACGAAGCGGATATTTCTCAGGCCGGAAGCCACCACTTCGGTAAAACCATGCAGGTTGGCTATGGCAATGATGTCTATATAGGCCAAATAGGCGAAAACCACTATGCAGAAGTCACTCAGATTGGTTCACATAACAACAGCTTAGTAGCCCAATTTGGCTACAATGAAACCGCCAAAGTTCACCAACATGGCGACAGTAACAACAGTTTCGTTCACCAGTAAAAACTGCTCCTGCCCCAAAGAAAAAAGGCGGCCTCTGGCCGCCCTTTTTCTTACTAAGAGATCTTTTTATAGATGCTCTACAGTATCGATTTCATATTCCACCGTGCCGGAAGGCGTATGCACAACAACGACTTCTCCCACTTCTTTACCAATCAGTGCGCGGGCAATCGGCGAGTTCACTGAGATTTTTTGTTTTTTCACATCCGCTTCATCGTCACCCACGATTTTATAAGTCACTTCAGCATCGTCATCCAGGTGAATAATCGTTACCGTAGTGCCAAAAATTACCTTATCGCTGGGCTCAATCGACTTCACATCGATCACTTGAGCATGAGATAACTTGGCTTCAATCTCTTGAATACGACCCTCAATAAAGCCCTGCTTTTCCCGCGCCGCATGGTATTCGGCATTCTCCTTCAAATCACCGTGTTCGCGTGCTTCGGCAATGGCCTCTACCACCGCAGGGCGCTCGACTTTTTTCAGATTATCCAGCTCTGAACGCAGCGCTTCAGCGCCTTCAACGGTCATTGGTACCCGGTTCATTGTGGGACCTCCATTATTGTTACTACGCAACCGGGCCCTGTGTTACCACAAGGCCCGGTCGGAAATGACGGATTGTTTTTAGATGATTAAGACAGCTTTACCACACGCTGGTGAAGGTCTTGCAGGCGGCGAACCTGTAGCGGCTGCTCCTGACGCATGGCCATCGCCATGGCCTGTGCCGCAGCCAGGGTGGTGGTGTAACACACCTGGTGGTTCTCAGCACTGCGACGGATATCCGCAGAGTCCCGAATCGCCTGGCGTCCTTCGGTGGTATTCACCACCAGTGCAATCTCGTCGTTTTTAATCATATCGACGATATGCGGGCGACCTTCACTCATCTTGTTGACGGTTGTAACGGGAATATCGTTTTCTTGCAAGACCTTGGCGGTGCCGCGGCTGGCAATGACTTCGAAGCCAAGCTCCACCAGATCGCGAGCTACGCCCACTGCATCCGCCTTGTCGAAGTCACGCACAGAGATAAATGCGCGGCCGGACTCCGGCAGGCGGTCGCCAGCGGCAACCAGGCCCTTGTCGAAGGCCTCTGCGAAGGTAGCGCCTACACCCATCACTTCGCCGGTGGACTTCATCTCGGGGCCAAGAATCGGGTCCACTTTCGGGAACTTGTTGAACGGGAATACAGACTCTTTAACGGAGTAGTAGTCCGGTACGATCTCTTCGGTAAAGCCCTGTTCCTGCAGGCTGATACCCGCCTGACAGCGCGCAGCCACTTTCGCCAGTGAAGTGCCGATGCACTTGGAGACGAAAGGTACAGTACGGGAAGCGCGCGGGTTCACCTCGATCACGTAGATCTCGCCGTCCTGGTAGGCCAGCTGGGTATTCATCAAGCCAACTACGCCCAGCTCGCGAGCCATGGCCTTCACTTCTTCGCGCATACGGTCCTGCACATCCGCCGGCAGGCTGTAAGGCGGCAGGGAGCAAGCGGAGTCACCGGAGTGAACACCACACTGTTCGATATGCTGCATGATGGCGCCGATCACAACGTCCTGGCCATCGGATACCGCATCGATATCCACCTCGATAGCGGCGTTGAGGAAGTGGTCCAGCAGTACCGGCGCTTCGTCGGAAACCTGTACCGCTTCTTTCATGTAGGTGAGCAGCTCGTCTTCTTTGTAGACGATCTCCATGGCGCGGCCGCCCAGTACGTAAGACGGGCGCACAACCAGCGGGTAGCCCACGTCTTTCGCCGCCTGGATGGCTTCGGAGACAGAGCGCACAATGGCGTTCTTGGGCTGCTTGAGGCCGAGACGCATAATCATCTGCTGGAAACGCTCGCGGTCTTCGGCGCGGTCGATCTGCTCTGGGGTAGTACCGATAATCGGCACACCTTCGTTGGCCAGGTAGCGCGCCAGGTTCAGCGGTGTCTGACCGCCGAACTGTACGATCACGCCTTCCGGCTTCTCTTTGGCAACGATTTCCAGCACGTCTTCCAGGGTTACCGGCTCGAAGTAGAGGCGGTCGGAAGTATCGTAATCGGTGGAAACAGTCTCCGGGTTACAGTTGACCATGATGGTCTCGTAACCGTCTTCGCGCATCGCCAAAGCGGCGTGTACACAGCAGTAGTCGAACTCGATGCCCTGGCCAATACGGTTGGGGCCACCGCCGAGTACCATGATTTTCTTTTTGTCGGACGGCTGCGCTTCGCACTCCTCATCGTAGGTGGAGTACATGTAAGCAGTGGAGGTACTGAACTCAGCAGCACAGGTATCCACGCGCTTGTAAGACGGGAATACACCCAGCTTGTGGCGGAATTCGCGCACAGTCTTCTGGCTCACCCCCAGCAGGTCCGCCAGGCGGCGATCGGAGAAGCCTTTGCGCTTGAGGAAGCGCATTTGCTCAGTGGTCAGCGCCGAGGTAGGCAGTGACTTGAGCGGCTCTTCAATTTTGATCAGCTCTTCGATCTGTACCAGGAACCAGGGATCGATACCGGACAAGTCGTAAACTTCGCCGACGCTCATGCCCATACGGAAGGCGTCGCCCACGTACCAGATACGCTCGGCACCTGGAACGGAGAGTTCACTGCGCAGACGGGTCTCAGCGCCGTCTTTGCTCGGGTCAATTTTACTTTCCAGGCCGAAGCTACCCACTTCCAGACCGCGCAGGGCTTTCTGCATGGACTCCTGGAAGGTACGGCCGATCGCCATCACTTCACCCACAGACTTCATCTGGGTGGTCAGGCGCGCATCGGCTTCACCAAATTTCTCAAAGGTGAAGCGCGGAATCTTGGTGACAACGTAATCGATAGACGGCTCGAAGGACGCAGGGGTAGCACCACCAGTGATATCGTTCTGCAACTCATCCAGGGTGTAACCCACTGCCAGCTTGGCCGCGACCTTGGCGATCGGGAAGCCGGTGGCCTTGGAGGCCAGTGCGGAGGAGCGGGATACGCGGGGGTTCATCTCGATCACAACTACGCGGCCAGTCTTCGGGCAAACGCCGAACTGTACGTTGGAGCCGCCAGTCTCAACGCCGATCTCGCGCAGTACCGCGATAGAAGCGTTGCGCATCAGCTGGTATTCCTTGTCGGTCAGCGTCTGCGCCGGGGCAACGGTGATGGAGTCACCGGTGTGTACGCCCATCGGGTCGAAGTTCTCGATGGAACATACGATGATGCAGTTGTCGTTCTTATCGCGAACCACTTCCATCTCGTACTCTTTCCAGCCGAGCAGGGATTCGTCGATCAGCAGTTCGTTGGTGGGGGAGAGGTCGAGACCGCGCTTACAGATCTCTTCAAACTCCGGCCAGTTGTAGGCCACACCGCCACCGGAACCACCCATGGTGAAGGACGGACGGATAATTACCGGGAAGCCAAACTCTTCCGGCACCTTCTTCGCCTCTTCCATGGAGTGGACGATCTTGGCGCGCGGAGTTTCCAGGCCGATCGCCTTCATCGCCTTGTCGAACAGGTCGCGGTCTTCCGCTTTCTCGATAGCGTCTTTGTCCGCACCGATCAGCTCGACATTGAACTCCTTCAGGACACCGTGCTTATCCAGGTCCAGGGCGCAGTTCAGAGCTGTCTGGCCACCCATGGTAGGCAGGATGGCGTCGGGACGCTCCTGCTCAATAATCTTGGCAACGGTACGCCACTCCACCGGCTCGATGTAAGTGGCATCGGCCATGGCCGGGTCGGTCATGATGGTGGCCGGGTTGGAGTTCACCAGGATCACCCGGTAACCCTCTTCGCGCAGCGCCTTACAGGCCTGGGCGCCGGAGTAGTCAAATTCGCACGCCTGGCCGATCACGATGGGGCCTGCGCCGATAATCAGAATGCTTTGGATATCTGTGCGTTTTGGCATCTTTCTTCCGTTCTACTACCGGCAAAGGCCGGCTGCGCTAAATTTCATTCGTTTCTTGTTAAAACCGCCGCAAAAGCGGCGGTTAATTGCCCGACCCTGGGCGGCTACGCCCTTAGGCGCGCTCTTTCATCAAGTCGATAAAGTGGTCGAACAACGGCGCCACATCGTGTGGACCCGGGCTCGCTTCCGGGTGTCCCTGGAAGCTGAAGGCCGGCTTGTCCTTCAGGTGAATACCCTGCAAGGTACCGTCGAACAGGGACTTGTGGGTAACTTCCACATTGTCCGGCAGGCTGTCGGCGTCCACTTCGAAACCGTGGTTCTGCGCGGTGATCATCACCTTGGTGCTGTTCAGGTCTTGTACCGGGTGGTTACCACCGTGGTGACCGAACTTCATCTTGGCAGTTTTACCGCCCACCGCCAGGCCCAACAACTGGTGGCCCAGGCAGATGCCGTAGGTGGGGATGCCCGCGTCCAGGATTTCGCGGATAGCGGTGATCGCGTACTCACAGGGCTCGGGGTCGCCGGGGCCATTGGACAGGAATACACCGTTGGGATTCATCGCCAGTACTTCGGAAGCCGGAGTCTCCGCCGGTACTACGGTGATGTCACAGCCGCGATCCACCAGCATGCGCAGGATATTGCGCTTCACACCGAAGTCGTAAGCCACTACTTTGAAGGGCTGCTCCGGCGCGGCCTTGTGGCCTTCGCCCAGCTCCCAGGTACCTTCGCTAAAGGGGTAGGCTTCCTTGGTGCTCACTACCTTGGCCAAGTCCATCCCTTTCAGGCCGGCAAATTCCTTGGCCTTGGCCAGGGCTTCTTCGCGGTCGATATTGTCACCGGCAACGATGCAACCGCTCTGTGCGCCTTTATCGCGCAGCAGGCGTGTCAGGCGACGAGTGTCGATATCGGCGATACCAACGATATTGCGCTCGCGCAGGTAGTCCTCCAGGGACTGCTCGTTGCGGAAACTGCTGGCCAGTAGCGGCAGGTCGCGGATTACCAGGCCGGCGGCCCAGATATCAGCGCACTCTTCGTCTTCCTGGTTGGTGCCAGTGTTGCCGATGTGTGGGTAGGTCAGAGTCACAATCTGGCGGGCGTAGGAGGGATCGGTGAGGATCTCCTGGTAGCCGGTCATGGATGTGTTGAACACGACCTCGCCAACAGAACTGCCATGGGCACCGATTGCGCGTCCTTCAAAGACGCTACCATCAGCGAGCACCAGCAGCGCGGGAGTTGTACTCTGCATAAAGTTGTGGGGCATGAAGGCCTCCGACGTAGGGACAGCTTTAGTCAAATTGAACTCCAATCTTCAGAACTGCTTCCGGGCGGGGTTTGTGGGCTTCGGAGCACACGGCTCCTGACTGGCGCGCGCATAAAAAAGCGAGATGAAACATCGCAGCTTCATCTCGCTTTAAAAATCTATTCACGCGCGGCTCTCACATATTGGCCGATGCTTGCCACCGGCTTTTTTTGGTGGGCTCGCGCTGCGCGATTCAGCTTCGCGACACCGACCCAAATTCGGGCGCAGATTCTACGCGAATTCGCTTCTAGACGCTAGTGCAAAAATACGCCAAACCTGACGAAAAACTTCTCTTTACTCCAGCTTCTGCCCGAGTCGAAAGAGGCTATTGCCCATTTTTAGCTCGGCCTTTTCCAGCATGGTTTTGTTCATGCGCAGCGCCACTTCACCGCCTTTATCGGCAAATTCAATCATGCCGCCAGTTGCGGCAAAGCGCTCGGCATCGCTCACCGTAAGAACCGGGAAGAACTCCACTGTAACCAGCGTCTTTAGCAGGCTCGAGCGGTCCATAGAGCCAAGAACCACAATCTGGCATTTGCGCGCGCGCAGTATATCTTTGAAGCCAATTTTCTCCAGCGCCACCCGGCGCCCATCAATACGCTGATTCTTGAAGCGCAGAGCCAGCTGCTCGCCGAGGGAATCCCCCCCCATCAAACACACCTTAAAGGGGGCACTGTAATTATCAAATGCGTTGACCGGCCACTGCAGGTTGTAGGCGAAGTGCACGATGTAATCCACCATGACACGCCGCCCCAGGGGGGTATCCGAAAGGTGTACTGCGGCCTGTACCAAGGGAGCAAGCAGCAGGCCCAATATCAGGGAAATCGTCAGGAATGGGCGAGTGATAGAAAGTCTGGCAAAGAGTGTCTTCACGGTCATTGATACCCTGGAGTTCACACCTTCTGCCGGCGGAAGGCGCGGTTCCGGCAGAAAGTGTCTATCGGCGGATACCTGGGCAATCAACCACTGCCGAGGCTCGAACGGCGCGCCAGCGAAAAGCCCGGCCACCTTTGAAGGTTAGCCCACCGAGCTTTGCACCGCCGGTGCCCCGTTCACCATCGATTACTCGGGAACACGGCTATCCAAGTCGGCACTTCCATCCTGGGTTTTTGTTACGGGACGCCATTTGAGCGCCTTCTCGATCGACATAATCATCGCACCGGCCACATCCTTGCGCGTGGCACTCTCAATACCCTCGAGACCGGGGGAGGAGTTCACCTCAAGTAACAGCGGCCCTTTACGCGAACGAATAATATCCACACCAGCCACTTTCAACCCGAGCGCTTTAGCCGCTTTAATGGCTATGCGCTTTTCATCTGCTGTGACTTTAACCACCGAAGCGGTGCCGCCCTGGTGAATATTGGCGCGGAACTCTCCCGGTGCCGCCTCTCGCTGAATCGAGGCCACAACGCGGCCATCAATCACAAACAGGCGCAGGTCCTTGCCCTGGGCCTCACGGATAAACTCCTGCACCAGCAAATTGGCTTTAAGTGACTTGAACGCATTAATCACCGATTCACCGGCTTTGCGGGTTTCCGCCAACACCACTCCGCGCCCCTGAGTTCCCTCCAACAACTTCACAATCAGCGGCGCCCCACCCACCATGTCAATCAACTCGTTGGTATCTACCGGCGAGTTGGCAAAGCCTGAAGTAGGAATACTCAGACCACTCTGCTGTAACAGCTGCAGGGAAAACAGCTTATCCCTCGATTGGCTGATCGCGGCAGAGCCATTCAGGGCAAACACATCCAGACTCTCAAAGTGGCGAGTGAGGGCGCAGCCGTAAAAAGTCTGACTCGGGCGAATACGGGGGATAATGGCATCCAGATTGTTGAGAATTCTGCCATCGCGATAATGTACTTCGGGCTCATCCGCATCAAGTTTCATATAACACTGGCGAACATCCAGGAAAGTCATCCGGTGGCCGCGCTCGGCACCGGCTTCCATAATGCGGCGGTTGCTATAAAGATCCGGATTTGAGGCCAACAGCCCGATACGCAGGCCGGTGCCGGCGATATGGTGCTCGTCCCGATAAAATTCATCCAGCTGACTTTTTGGCAGTTCACCCAGACAGAAGCTCTCCGAGGGGTCCACCATCATGCGGCCGAGCATGGCTTCGCGCCCCAACAACATGCGATAGCCCATACTGTCACGGTTGGTCAGGGTCAATTCGATATCCCAGACACTTCCGCCGATGGAAAGCGCGGTACGAATTACCGGACGCCGCTCCGACTCACCAGAGGAGCTGCGTACAAGGCGCTTGTCGAGAATTCGAGCCTCACAGCGCACGGTCGGCCGACGCTGGTGCTGCAATGGATGCGCTTCAAAGCTTACCCAGGGCTCACCATCCCGTTTAAACGTCTGAATATTATATGCGTGCAGGCAAGAAGTCTTAGCCCCGGAGTCCACCCGGGCCTTAACTGCGGGGATACCCAGACCGGGAAACGCACACCATTCTTCACTGCCGACAATCAGCTTTTTTTCCAAACAAAAAATCCTCAAAAAAGTTTTTGATTTACCTAAAGAGTCGAAAACCCGAAGTATTGACTTTCACTATAAAAATAAGGCTCGCCTATCGATCAACCGTATAACTACTGCCTTAGAACTATTGAATAAAGGCCGCCCTTTACCGATTTTTTTGCGTGATCCTATTAATTTAACCCCAGTACATCGCGCATATCGTAGTGGCCCGGCGCGCGTGCCGATTGCTTATTTCCCATCAACCATATCGCTGCGCGTACCGCACCGCGGGCAAAAGAGAGACGGCTGCTGGCGCGGTGACTGATTTCTACGCGCTCCCCTTCGGCCAGGAACAGTACAGAGTGCTCACCGACCACATCGCCTCCGCGCACAGTGGCAAAACCGATAGTGTCGCGCTCACGGGCACCTGTCTGGCCCTCGCGGCCATAAATCGCCACTTTCTCCAGATCCCGCCCCAGGGTCTCGGCGACGACTTCTCCCATGCTTAACGCAGTGCCAGAAGGCGCATCCACTTTGTGACGGTGATGCGCTTCAACAATTTCTATATCGGCATCTTCACCCATTACCCGTGCAGCTGTCTCCAATAACTTGAAGCACAAATTTACGCCGGTGGAAAAGTTACTGGCCAGGCACAACGGTACCTTGCCCGCATTAGCCAGCACCTGATTTTTCTGCTCAGAGTCAAAACCGGTAGTGCCAATAACAATGGGACGTCCGTTGGCTGCACAATAGGCAGAGTTATCCACAGTTGCCTGTGGCGCGGTAAAGTCGATCAGTACATCGAAGCCGGCTTTATCCAGGCTATCAACAATGGCGATGCCGTTGCGCCCGAGGCCCGCAACTTCACCGGCATCGGCCCCCACCAAGCTGGAGCCCGGCCGTACAACTGCCGCGCTGAGCTCAGCCTCATCACTTAGAAGCAGTGCCTCCGCCAAGGCCCTTCCCATGCGCCCGCCAAATCCGGTGATCGCTACTTTTACTGCCACAACAACACTCCTGTCTACGCCCAATATTGCTGCGAATCTTACCTCGCCCTACCAGAAAGCAGCTACAAAAACTCAATCTTAAAAAGTGATCATTTTTGGGGACCAAACTGGCCATAAAACTTCCAGCCATAGAGGAAATAACAAAACATATTTTTATTACCAACTAACTGAAATTGAGTGAAAGCAATGACAAATCACGATGCTAGGCTTAAGCCAGAGGGGTAAATGGAGCGCCAACATGCGACTAATGATTCGATCAAACCACCTGCCACATTTATTGGTGGTGGTTATTTCTTTAACCCTGGCCTTTGGCAGTGCGCCCGTATCCGCACAACAGCAAACTACAAACCCAGACTTCTGGGAGAAATATGACGACATTACAGATTGGGTGACGCTGCGTCTGCAGCTCACCCCTGGCCAGGAAAAAGTAGTACTGCCCATCTTGCAAAAGAGCCTTGCAGAGAAAAAAGCCGTACTGGATCGCTATGGCGTTTTGGACAACCCTAAACTGACTTTGACACCTAAGCAGCGCGGGGAAATCGGTGCGCAATTGGCCGCGATTAGCGCGCAGGCAAACAAAAAACTGGAAGGGATACTAAAAAAACAACAGATGAGGGAGTTAGGTAAGATTCAACACGAATTATTGATGGCACTGGCTGCCCGTCTGAGGGCCCGTTCTGCCCAGGGCAACTAACCCGGCAGAGATACCGGGCCAGTTTTCGCTATTCTTCCTGCTTTTAACTTTTAAAAGAGCTCATCCGTTAAGCAACTAAATAAGCCCTAAATTACCGATGGTCGAATAGCGATTGGGGATGCTCGCTTAGCATTAAAGCTTCATATCCCCAAAGAAGTTTTTCACCCCTTCAAACCAGCCGGTCTGGCGTGGTGCATTTTTCTTTTCGCTGAGGGTATTGGCAAATTCCTGCAGTAACTCTTTCTGTTTACCAGAAAGGTTTACCGGTGTTTCCACTACAACCCGACACAGCAAATCGCCGGTAGCGCCTCCGCGCACCGGAGTGACACCTTTACCACGCAGGCGGAACAGCTTGCCAGTTTGGCTCTCTGCGGGAATCTTTAGCTTCACCTTACCATCGAGGGTCGGCACTTCCAGTTCGCCCCCCAGTGCTGCAGCAGCAAAACTGATGGGCACTTCGCAATACAAGTTCTTGCCATCGCGCTGGAACAGCTCGTGTTCCTTCACCACCACCTGTACATACAAATCACCAGCGGGCCCGCCATCGGGGCCAGCTTCACCCTCTCCGGACAGGCGGATACGATCGCCAGTATCCACACCAGGCGGAACCTTAACGGACAGGGTCTTGGTCTCTTCAACCCGACCACGGCCGTGGCAGCTGCCACAGGGATCAGAGATAGTGGTACCGCGACCGCGACAGTTGGGGCAGGTTTGCTGAACAGAGAAGAAGCCCTGTTGCATACGCACCTGACCGGCACCACCACAGGTGCTACAGGTCTGCGGAGAAGAACCTGGCTTGGCGCCTGAACCGTGGCAGGTATTACAGGAAGCGAGCGTTGGCACACGGATCTTGACCGTGGTACCGCGCACTGCGTCTTCCAGGTCCAGTTCCAAGTCGTAACGCAGGTCTGAACCGCGCGCCGGGCCACCCCGACGGCCGCCACCGCCCCCACCGAAGATATCGCCAAATACATCGCCGAAGATATCGGAGAAACCGCCGAAGCCACCGGCGCCGCCACCACCCATTTGCCCTTCTACACCGGCGTGACCAAATTGATCATAAGCCGCGCGTTTCTGCGAATCGGACAGTATTTCGTAGGCCTCGTTGGCTTCCTTGAATTTGTTTTCTGCTTCCGCATCATCTGGATTGCGGTCCGGGTGAAACTTCATCGCCACCCGGCGGTAGGCTTTCTTCAGCTCTGCATCCGAAGCGCCGCGCTCGACGCCGAGGACTTCGTAATAATCGCGTTTCGACATAAAACTATGTTCTCTGGTCCGGCATCAAGAACGGCCAAACTCTTTCTACTTCTCGGTTTCTAACCAAGCCCCGCATTGCGGAGCACCACCAAACTGCGAACTCTGTACAAACTTTGGTGGATACCTGAAACAACACAGGGCGCGGGGCCTAAAAAGAAGGCGCCGCGCCCCTGAAGTTCTCCGGCGGCCACTTTAAAAGCTGCCACCGGAAATGCAAGCGAACGCTTACTTACCTTCTTTCTTGTCGTCCTTTACTTCTTCGAACTCTGCATCTACCGCATCGTCGCCAGCGGAAGATTGCTGCTGCTCGCCCTGTTGAGCGCCTGCACCAGCGGCACCTTCAGCGCCAGCGGCCTGGGCCTGCTCGGCATACATCTTCTGTGCAACCGGGCCAGAAGCTTCGGTCAGCTTGGTGGTGGCAGCTTCCATAGCCGCCTTGTCGTTGCCTTTCACCGCCTCTTCCGCTTCTTTGATAGCCGCTTCGATTGCAGACTTCTCTTCAGCGGTGGCTTTGTCGCCAGCTTCTTCCAAGGTCTTCTTGGTAGCAGAGATCAGACCGTCGAGGGTATTGCGGGTTTGCACCAGCTCCTCGAACTGCTTATCCGCTTCGGCATTCGCCTCTGCGTCTTGAACCATCTTATCGATCTCGTCCTCGGACAGACCGGAGGAAGCCTTGATCACGATGGACTGCTCTTTACCAGTCGCCTTGTCTTTCGCGTGTACGTGCAGGATACCGTTGGCATCGATATCGAAAGTCACTTCGATCTGCGGCACACCGCGGGGGGACGGCGGGATATCGGCCAGGTCAAAACGACCCAGGGATTTGTTCTGGGAAGCCTGCTTGCGCTCACCCTGTACCACGTGAATGGTTACCGCAGTCTGGTTATCTTCCGCAGTGGAGAACACCTGGGACTTCTTGGTGGGGATAGTGGTGTTTTTGTCGATCAGCGGAGTCGCAACGCCACCCATGGTTTCGATACCCAGGGTCAGCGGAGTTACGTCCAGCAGCAGTACGTCTTTAACATCTCCGGACAGTACGGCGCCCTGGATAGCGGCACCCATGGCAACGGCTTCGTCTGGGTTAACGTCTTTGCGCGGCTCTTTACCGAAGAACTCGGTAACTTTCTGCTGTACCAGCGGCATGCGGGTCTGACCACCAACCAGAATTACTTCGTCGACGCCGGAGGCGGACAGGTCGGCATCTTGCAGAGCGATTTTTACCGGCTCCAGGGAGCGAGTAACCAGATCTTCTACCAGGCTTTCCAGCTTGGCGCGGGTCAGCTTAACCACCAAGTGCTTGGGACCGGTGGCATCTGCAGTGATATACGGCAGGTTGACTTCAGTCTGCTGGCTGGAGGACAGCTCGATCTTGGCTTTTTCTGCAGCTTCTTTCAGGCGCTGCATCGCCAGGGGATCGCCTTTCAGGTCGATGCCTTGGTCTTTCTTGAACTCGTCTGCGAGGTATTCGATCAGGCGCAGGTCGAAATCTTCACCGCCGAGGAAAGTGTCACCGTTGGTGGACAGTACTTCGAACTGCTTCTCACCATCTACGTCGGCAATTTCGATAATGGAGATATCGAAGGTACCACCACCCAGGTCGTATACCGCTACAGTGCGGTCACCGCCCTGCTTGTCCAGGCCGTAGGCCAGAGCAGCAGCAGTTGGCTCGTTGATAATACGTTTAACGTCCAGGCCCGCGATACGGCCGGCGTCTTTGGTGGCCTGGCGCTGGGAGTCGTTAAAGTAAGCCGGTACAGTAATTACTGCAGCGTCAACTTTCTCGCCGAGGAAGTCTTCTGCTGTCTTTTTCATTTTCTTCAGAACTTCGGCAGAGATCTGCGGCGGAGCTTTTTTATCGCCTTTCACTTCTACCCATGCGTCGCCGTTGTCGGCTTCAGTGATGGTGTAAGGCACCATCTTGATATCTTTCTGTACAACGTCGTCTTTGAATTTACGGCCGATCAAACGCTTAACCGCAAACAGAGTATTCTGGGGATTGGTCACCGCCTGACGCTTGGCAGACTGACCTACCAGGATTTCGTTGTCGTCAGTGAAGGCAACAATAGAAGGTGTAGTACGATCGCCTTCGGCGTTCTCGATTACACGCGCTTTGTCACCATCCAGTACCGCCACACAGCTGTTGGTGGTACCCAGGTCGATGCCGATAATTTTTCCCATCTGTAAAATCCTCATTTGTTACGCGCTGCCAGCTCTGTTCTGTATGCAGCGCGCGAATAATTCTTGATGTCAGCTATATTGGTGCCGGCCAGCGAAATTCAAGGCCGTTTCACGCATTTGCCGTTACGGGGCCTTACTAACCACAACCATGGCCGGGCGAACCAGGCGACCATTGAGGCGATAGCCTTTTTGAAATACCTCTAGAACCGTGTTCGGCTCCACCTCCCCATTCGGCACCTGGGTCATGGCCTGGTGCAACTCTGGGTCGAAGGGCTCTCCCGCTGGATCGACAACTTCCACAGAATTTTTCGTCAGGGTGTCGACGAAAGATTTGTGAGTAAGCTCGATACCTTCCACCAATGCTTTATTGCTTTCATCAGCGCTATCAATGGTGGCGAGGGCGCGCTCCAGGTTGTCCACAACCGGCAACAAATCCTGCAGCAGTTTTTCCACTGCAAATTTGCGTGCGCGATCCACATCCTGCTGGGCGCGACGACGGGCATTCTGTTCCTCAGCCTGGGCGCGCAGAGCGAGGTCTTTCTGCACCACTAACTGCTCTTGCAGCTTGATAATTTCATCGTGCAGCGCATCGGCGCTCTCGGCTTCTTCGTGCAATGCTTGCTCAGCCTGCTCGCGCTCGGTCGCGGTGGGATCTTCAATCTCCGCGGAAGCCGCCTCGTCTGTCGCTGTCAGGTGCTCATCAGCCAGTGCTTCCGGCTGCACCCCCTCTGTAATCTGATCTTCTTCGCTGCGCTCTCTGGCCACTGCTTTCTCCGTCGCGTCGACTCTGTCAGTAATGAGTTGGGCCCGTCCTGCGGGCTCTGGGGGCTATATGGGGCCATCCCCGCACAGTTCAAGTGGTTTTTTGCGCTAGCGCGCAATAGCTGGAAAATCTGCGCTTGACGCTATAGCTAACCAGAAAGGAATACTGTATAAATAACCACTGATTGGGTATTCAGACCCGCCCATAAGAAAGGACACAGAAGCGATCTCTATATGTTGCTGCACCTGTCTATCAGCCAATTCACCCTGGTGGACCAACTGGAGTTGGAGTTCGGCCCAGGTACCAGCACCCTCACCGGCGAGACCGGCGCGGGCAAATCCATCACCCTAGATGCACTCGGACTCGCCCTGGGTGGTCGCGGCAGTGCCGAACTGGTACGCGCTGGAGCCAACCGCGCCGATATCAGTGCTACCTTCGATATCTCCGGCTACCCCAACGCCAGCGATTGGCTTAAATCCCAGGAGCTAGATAGCGGGCAGGAAGTGATACTGCGCCGCACCATCGGCGCCGATGGCCGCTCACGGGCCTATATCAACGGCCAGCCGGTGACGCTGCTGCAGCAGCGCGCCCTGGGTGAGCAACTGATTGATATCCACAGCCAGCACGAGCACCAGTCCCTGCTGAAGAAGGAAACTCACCGCCGCCTGCTCGATGAGTTCGCCCAAGCCCAGGAGCTGGCTGCCGAAACCCGCAGCCGCTATAAGACCTGGCAGGACCAATACCGCCGCTACCGCAATCTGGCCGACAGCGTTGAGGAGGCCGAGGCGCGCCGCAACCTACTACAGTACCAGCTGCGCGAGCTGGAACAACTGGATTTGAGCGAAGGTGAGATAGAGGCACTGGAGAGCGAGCAGCGTCAGCTGGCCAATGCCGGCGATATTCTTAACGGCAGCTATCAGCTGGCCGCGCTGCTGTCCGGCGGTGAGGGCGATATCGCCGAACAACTGCACCGAGCCCTACAACTGCTTTCCGCCATGCCTGAACAGGCGCCGGCCCTGGTCGAGGTAGCGCAGATGCTCGATAGTGCGCGAATCCAGATCGACGAAGCGGCCGGTACTTTGTCGCGACATATCGATCGCTTCGAGATGGACCCTGAGCGGCTCAGTGAAGTTGAGGAGCGCCTCAGTGCAATTTACCAGGCGGCGCGCAGACACCGTGTACAACCCAGTGAGCTACCGGCCCTGCAGCGACAGCTGCAAGAGGAACTGGAAGATATCGGCACGGAAGATACCTTGGAGCGCCTCGCCGAAACCTGCAGCAAACTGGAAAAAGAGTTTCGGGCAGTCGCAGCAAAATTAAGCGAGCTACGGCGTGAGGCAGCGATCACACTCGCCGAATCGGTCAATCGGCAACTGGTGGATTTGGCCATGCCGCACGCCAAGGTCGAACTTGCCTTACAAGCTCTCGACAAGCCTTGCAGCCACGGCCTGGAGGAAGTGGAAATTTTAATTTCCACCAACCCCGGCCAGCCACCGCGCCCACTGGGCAAGATCGCCTCCGGCGGTGAGCTTTCTCGGGTAAGCCTCGCCGTTCAAGTGGTCACGGCACAAACTTCACGCACCCCCACCCTGGTCTTTGATGAAGTGGACGTCGGCATTGGTGGCGCCACTGGAGACGTGGTAGGCCGACTGCTGCGCCAGCTGGGAGAGACCCGCAATGGCTGTAGCGGCCAGGTGATCTGTGTCACCCACCTGGCTCAGGTGGCTGCGCGAGCCCACCGCCAATATCTGGTGGAGAAGCACAGTGATGGTGAGCAGGCGTTTGTGGCTTTGCGTGAATTGAAAAACGGCGAGCGCCGCGAAGAGATCGCACGCATGCTCGGAGGGCAACCCAGCCCGCAGTCACTGGCCCATGCGGAAGAGATGTTGACCAGGACTCTTTAAGCTGCCCCCACAATCTCAGAACAGCCCTTCAACCGAGGTTCAAAGCTGACCATCGGGACAGCCCATCACTTTTAATGGAGCGGTGGGCAATCATATCTCGCAGATCAATAAATAACCGCCAACAATCCGGCAAAATAGCCGGCCTGCCGGTGATAAATGCCGTTTTAGGACAAATAGACCAAATATGACTGGGTCTGGCGGCAGAAGTCACCATATACTGAGCCGCTTGTTTAACTTTGTTTGAGTAGTATCGGCCGAGTTTATGCAGAGAACGATTTTTAATACCCCGATTATCACGCCGCTGCTGCGCCAAGTTGCCAAGCTGCTGCTGAAATTTCACGGCTGGCGCGTTAACGGCGATCAGCAATCATTAAAACTGAAAAAATATGTATTGATCGGGGCTCCCCACACCACTAACTGGGACGGCTACTACTTTATTCTCGCCGCGCTCAAATTGAAGATGACTCCGCAGTGGATGGGCAAAGACAAACTGTTCCAGTTCCCCCTGGGCGGTCCCATGCGCTGGTTTGGCGGTATCGCCGTAGACCGCAGCAAGGCTAACAACTTGGTAGATGCCACCGTGCGCCAGTTTAAGCTGCGCAAAGAGCTGGTTATTGCCATCCCACCGGAGGGCACCCGCGGTCTGGGTGAGCGCTGGAAGTCCGGTTTCTACCATATTGCACGCAGTGCCAAGGTGCCGCTGGTATTGGGTTTTATCAATTTCTCCAAGAAAGAAGTGGGCATTGGCCCTATCGCCCAGCTGGGGGAAAACCTGGAGGCAGAATTGAATAAATTAAGGGAGTTTTACGCAGATAAGATCGGTAAATTCCCAGAGCTGTACACGCCGCCCTGCCAGCCACAGCAGTAAGCGGGCATAAGATGGGTGCGGCGGACGCCGCACCCGACTGGATTACTTCTCTTTTTCCTTCACGTACAGCACTAAGCTGTGGCCTGTCAGCTCGTAGCCGTGCTCATCGGCGATCTGGCGCTGCAGTTCCTCAATTTCCTCATTATGAAACTCGATCACCTTGCCGGTATCGGTACACACCATGTGGTCGTGATGATCACCACGATCCAGCTCGAATACGGAGTGGCCGCCATCGAAGTTGTGGCGAACAACTAGACCCGCGCTCTCAAACTGGGTCAGTACCCGGTAGACGGTAGCCAGACCGACATCTTCCCCCGCTTCCAGCAGTAGCTTATACACATCTTCAGCACTCAAGTGCTGCTCGCTGGTGCTTTCAAGCAATTGCAAAATCTTAACCCGCGGCAGGGTGACCTTTAGGCCAGCCTTGCGCAATTCCTGGTTTTCGTTCGACATGAATAAATATTTCCCGACAGGATTTTATGAATTGTCTTTACTTGCATCAGCTCACTGAAAAGGTCTATACCCGAATAAGACCACAGATTCCCGCCTGTCAGCGAGCCGGCTCTTCGGGTATTATCCCATGCCGAACGGAGTCAGCGGAACCCCAGGCACCATGAGAGAGGGAAATCGCAGAGGAAGGGAACTTTCCCTACGCATAGGGTCCTATTCCGGGCAACCGTTTAAAATTTGTACGAGAGGTGCCGTGTGAAAGAACATAATGGAGCAATGAATGCCGCCTAGCCTGAAATTTATCGCCATCGCCAGCCTCTGCGCCCTTCTCGGCGCCTGTACGCTGGTTAAGTTTCCCGGTGTGCACCGCATTGAGGTACAGCAGGGCAATATCATTACCCAAGAGATGATCGACCAGCTGAAGCCCGGTATGACCCGCCGCCAGGTACAGTTTGTTCTCGGCACCCCGCTGCTGGAAGACACTTACAATCCCAACCGCTGGGACTACGTCAACCGCATTCGCGACAAGAAGGGTGATATCAGCCAGGAGCGCTTTAGCGTTTATTTTGACGAAGACTCCCTGGTATCCACCAGCGGTGACTTGCAGCCGGCTGACTGGCCCTAAGCCTAAGCGTCTTCGGCACCTTTCTTTTTCTCGGCCATACGCTTGGCCTTCTCGGCGCGTTGTTTGCGCGCCTCTTTCGGGTCGGCGATCAACGGGCGGTAAACCTCCACCCGATCGCCCGGCTGCAACTCGTAGCTCTCTGCCGGCGCCAATCCTTTGCTCCCCAGAACCTGGCCAAAGATACCCATCTTGGCACTATCCGGGTCCACTTCCGGATACTCTTTTGGAATACCCGAACGAATCAGAGCCTCCCTTGCCGTAGTGCCCGGTTTTACCAGTAGCCGCATCAACCGCTGTTCATGGGGCAGTGCGTAAACCACCTCTACCGAAATCATTTTTTCTTCTGTCATTGCGGCTTCCCGTAAATGTCCTCGGCACGCTCACACATTACCGCCACCATTTGATTGGCCAGATCACTAAAAAGCTTACCTGCGGCGGCGGCGATCAAACGGCTCTTCATGGAGAACGACAGTGAAAAAGTCACCTTACAGGCGCTCTCAGCCAGGGGAGTAAACATCCAATGCCCGGTAAAATTTTCGAAGGGACCGTCTACCAGGGTCAGGGTCATGCTGGTCGGGCGCACCAGTTGATTGCGCGTGGTAAAACTTTGACGAATACCCGCGCGCGATAAATCTAACCGTGCCTCCAGGGTTTCTTCGTCCCGATGCAGAATTTCAGCCCCGCGACACCCCGGTAAAAATTGTGGGTAGCTGGCCACATCATTGACCAGATCAAACATTTGTTCCGCGCTGTACATCACCAGCGCGCTGCGCTCTATTTCAGTCATTCCTGTTGTCAAATCCAGTCCGCCAGGCGAAATCGCCTGGGATTGTCGTTCGGCCGCTAATTTTGCCAGTCGGCGCTACTCAAGCAAGAGAATTCCTGCAACAATCGCATTTTTTGCCGGCGGGACATACCCGGCCCCGCTGGAATAACAAAAACGAAAGCTGTATCTGATAAAAAATAATAGCGAGAGTACTATGACCGCAGTGAGAGAGCATTTTGGGTCAAGGCTGGGCTTTATCCTGGCCGCAGCTGGTTCCGCAGTTGGTATTGGCAATCTGGTGGCATTCCCGGTAGCGGCCACCAAGAGCGGAGGCGGTGCTTTCCTACTGGTCTATGCGCTCTTTGTTTTTCTGATCTGCCTGCCCGTTATGATGGCGGAATTGGCTCTGGGGCGCCGCTCCGATAAAGACCCGGTAGGTGCCTATCGTCAACTCTCCAACGGTTCACACCTGTGGCGTATCCCCGGCTGGCTAGCCTTGATCACGCCTTTTATGATCGCAGTATTTTATTTAGTGGTTACTGTGTGGGTACTCGGGTACCTGATTGAAACCGTCACCGGTAATCTCAACCTGCTCGCCACCCAGGATTTCTTTATCCACTTTATCAATACCCCCAAGGTATTTATTTACCTGGTGGTACTGATGCTGATTATTAACGCCATCCTCGCTATGGGAGTTAAAGACGGTATTGAGCGTGCGGCAAAAACCCTGATGCCGATGCTGTTTGTAATGCTGCTGGGCCTGGTGATTTTTGTCCTGACCCTGGATAACGCCATCCTCGGTGTGAAGTATTACCTGGTGCCAGACTTCAGCAAAATTGATGGCAACGTGGTGAGCAAAGCCATGGCCCAGGCCTTCTTCTCGCTGTCTCTGGGTATGGGCATCATGATCACCTACGGCTCTTATATGAAGAAGCGGGACTCTATCCCCGGCTCCTCCCGCGCCGTTGCCATTACCGATACCATGGTGGCCTTTACTGCGGGCCTGCTGATTCTGCCGAGTATTTTCCACTTCAACCCGCAGATTGATCCCTCCGAATTAAGCGAGTCCTCTGCCGGAATGATCTTCCTGTTCCTACCGAAGATCTTCCTTGCCCTACAGGACAGCATCGGCTATGCCGGCGCAAGTGCCGTGGCTGCAATCTTCTTCTTCCTGGTTCTGGTAGCAGCGATCACGTCCCTGGTTTCCATTATTGAAGTACCCATCGCCACCCTGCGCGACGAGCGCGATATGGAGCGTAAAACAGCCATTTACTGGGTTGCCGGAGTACAGTTTGTACTGGCCATCGCTTGCGCCGTCTCCTTTGGCATGGTCAACTGGTTCACTGAATTTGTACAGTTGGCCGGCGTTAACAAGTCCTTCTTCGACCTGGTAGAGATCATTTTCTACGACACCATCCTGCCCTTAAATGGCCTGCTGGTGTGTCTGTTTGTGATCTACAAATGGAAGAAAGCCAACTTTGACAAAGAGCTGCAGGAAGGCGACTCTGCCTTTGCCGGCTCTTTCTCACAAAAATACGTAAACTTCTCCCTGGGCACCTTTATCCCTCTGATACTGCTGTTGATCTTTATCAACACCGTGGCCCTGAAGTTTTTTGGACACAGTTTTATCTAGTCACTAGAAGTTTTCATGGCCAAGAAAAAGAAAGCGCAAACATCCAATACCATCGCCCTCAACAAGAAGGCCCGTCACGACTACTTCATAGAGGAGAAGTTTGAGGCGGGCGTTGAGATGCAGGGCTGGGAAGTGAAAAGCTGTCGTGAGGGCAAGGCCCAGCTCACCGACAGCTATGTCATTTTTAAAAATGGCGAAGCCTGGCTGCTGGGTTCCAATATCCAGCCGCTTGCCAGCGCCTCCACCCATTATGTGACCGAGCCCGACCGCACCCGTCGCCTGCTGCTCACCAAGCGCGAGCTGTCCAAGCTGATCGCCGCCGTGGAGCAAAAGGGGCACACCGTGGTTGCCACCGCGCTGTATTGGAAGGGCCATTTGGTTAAATGCGAAATCTGCTTGGCCAAGGGTAAGGCTATGCACGACAAACGCGAAACCGAGAAAAAACGGGATTGGAACCGTGAAAAGCAGCGCCTGATGCGCGCCACGCACAAGTAGTGCACAGAGACAACTAGAAGAATAATTACGGGATTTACTATGAGTGCACCGCGAGGACAGTTCAGCTCGAATATTGGCTTTTTGATGGCCGCCGCCGGGTCCGCCGTTGGTCTCGGCAACATTTGGGGCTTCCCCACCAAAGCCGCCAGCAACGGCGGCGCCGCCTTTGTAGTGGCCTATCTGTTTTTGGCCTTCGCCCTCGCCTATCCGGCGCTGATGGCCGAACTCACCATTGGCCGTTATGCGCGGCGCAATATGGTGCAGGCACTGCGGGCTATTTCTATTGGTCCTGTGAGCCGCTTCTTCGGTGGTCTCACCGGCTTTGGCGGTATCCTGGTAGCCTCTTTGATTCTGAGCTTTTACGCTATTGTGGCCGGCTGGATGGTGGCCCACCTGGCCGAGCCTTTCGCCGCCCTGTTTGGCGCCCAGGAAGCCGTCCAATGGCTCACTGAAAACAGTACCCAGCGCAACCTGATCTTTACTGCAATCTTCAGTGGTCTCACCATGCTGATTATTGCCAGCGGTGTGGAGAAGGGCATTGAGCGCTGGTCCACCCTGTTGATGCCCTCGCTGATTATCCTGCTGCTGCTTTTGATCGCCTACGTACTCACCCAGCCCGGCGCCTTTACCGGCCTGGAGGTGTACCTGATGCCAGACTTCAGTCACTTCACCCCGAAGCTACTGATCTCTGCCATGGGCCAGGCCTTCTTCTCCCTGTCTCTAGGGGTGGGTACTATGCTGATCTACGGCTCTTACCTGAGCCAGCAGGAGAGCTTGCCGCGTCTCGGCGCCCTGGTCACTCTGATCGACGTGGGGATCGCCTTCACCGCAGGCCTACTGATCCTGCCCGCTATGTATGTGGCCCAGGAAGCCGGCACCCAGATCTTCGCTGCCGACGGCGCCCTCATCGCCGGGCCCAACCTGATCCTGCAGGTGCTGCCAGCGCTGTTCGATACCATGGGCGAAGCCGGCGTGTTCGTCGCCATTGCCTTCTTTGCCCTGATGGTGATCGCCTCCCTCACCTCCTCTATCTCTATGCTGGAAGTACCGGTGGCTTTCTCTATTGAGAACCTGGGCATCCCCCGCCGTATTGCCACTCCGGCTGTGGGCCTGGTGATCTTTGCCATCAGCAGCACCATTATTTACAACTTCGACAGCCTGTTTGGACTGGCAGTCAGTATCAGTACTGAATACGGCCAGCCCCTGCTGGGTATTGCGCTGTGTATCTTTGCCGGCTGGATCTGGCGCCGCGACCAGCTGCTGAGCGAGCTGAAGAAAGGCCACGAAGATATTGAGCACACCCTGTTCTGGAAGATCTGGCCCTGGTATGTGCGCATCGTGTGCCCACTGTTGATTCTGGTGGCCTTCGCCCAATCGATACTGTAAGCCCTTTCTAACTCCCCCGGCGGCCACCGCTGCCGGGGCACTCCGCTCTCTCCCTGCCCCTGATCAAAGTTCCCAAAAATTCCTGGCGCATAAAAATTTATTGCAATGCCCGAGTTTGAGGTATACTTAGATGACACACGAGAGTGTTTCTTATCGGGGATGACTTGGATTCGACGCCGGTGACGAAACCTTGGGTGCATGCCGTGATGGCAGCGAATCACGTTAATCCAAAGCTGTATTTTATTAGTTGCCAACGACGACAACTACGGTGCCCAACTCGCTGCGTAAGCAGCTTGTGAAGCACTAACTAAGGGTTCGTCCCTTAGCAGTCTTCAGCAAGGTTCCAGTATCGCGCTGTAGACTGTTATACAGAACTGGATCGCCGCAAGCCATACTCGTGGGCAAGCGGTTAAACACTTTACGGGATCGCCCTATACGTCCTGACCGCCGGGCTGTAATGGGTTAAATCAATAGACGGAGCTAAGCATGTAGAGCCTCTGGCAGAGTGCTGACGGACGCGGGTTCGACTCCCGCCATCTCCACCAAATTGAAAAAGGCCAACCGTAAGGTTGGCCTTTTTTATTACTTATTCGACAGCCTATTCAATCTTCCACCGAAGAAAATTTTTTGCATAGCTTATCGATGGCGAATATTGACGGTCTCAAAAAGCTCACCATTAGCGTTTGTTCAGGTTACTAACAATTCAAGAATCCCGTTAGATAGCACTAAACAAACCAATTAAAAACCACTGGGTTACCGGCCAGCTCACAAATCTAGGACGATCACTCCAGTCACTTTAATGACACGTAAATTTACCGGCCTATCTTTCTATAGCCTCTAAAATCAGCCCCTAAAATCCAAACAACTGTTTAAAAAGAAGTTATTTAAATCATCTGCAAAAAGGCGTGATCATTAGCAGCAAGGAAGACACATGCTAGCAACTCACAGCGATGAAGAATCAAGTTATGAAACATATCGCCAATTAACTGAGTCCCCTTTCAGCCCCCCAAATATCGCCGACATAGCTCAACCTAGCGCCTGTTTACACTGATTCTAGTCGGTAGCTCACTAATGCAGTGATGTATTAATAATATGCTCTACATTCTTTGATTAAAATATTCTTAATACCTAAAACAGAGAGCTGTAATGAGTGAAGCTAACCATGGCGCTTACATGCAAGAAGCCATTAATGAGGCACGAAAAGGTTTAGCAACGGGAGGAATTCCTGTCGGTTGTGTAATAGTGCTGAATGGTGAAATTATCGGCAAAGGTTACAATCAGCACGTCCAGCAAAACAGTGTTATCAAGCATGCTGAAATGAGCGCACTGGAAAATATGAGAAAATTGTGTTCTACCGATTACCAAAAGTGCACCGTTTACACGACTTTATCACCCTGCCCGATGTGCAGTGGGGCCATACGTCTATTCGGAATTAAGAATATTGTTATCGGTGAAAATAAAACATTCCTAGGTGATGAATCATTACTCAAATCTGAAGGTGTAAGCTTGGTTGTTCTTAATAATCTTGAATGTATTGGTCTTATGAATCAATTTATTCAGCAACATCCTGAAATCTGGCATGAAGATATTGGCCAGTAGGAACCATTAACTACAAAGTATATTTGTAATGGCCCACCAATAAACCAAATTACTAGAATAGATTGAGATTTTATTGATACTTTTGATGTTTACACTGTGGCTTTCAAGAATTCAATTCTGCTTGAGAAGCTCCACGGCTCCCTACTCAGCATCAATTTGACACATTACTGATCAACCTGATAATTGCTAAGTAGGCCCAATCGGTGAAGGCTGCAACAGCCACCAGATATGGGCCCTAACCTGAGGTACACAACTAACCTAGATCGAAATTTCAGCTCAATTTATAGACTAAAAAGCTAGCCCCTATAAACTATTAATGGAATTTGTTATACACACCATCAATAATGTATAACATCATCTTTGCAAGGAAAAGCCTGGATCTGAGCTCTGCTTCTAATATTTTTAACTCTGGGTGCCCGATTGTATTACGAGGGCATTGTTACTGACATGTCTGGAAGGGGAGCTGACAGCTGCACCTTGTACCAACGTGCATACTGGCTCTACAAATACCGGAAGGGCAGACCGTGCCCCCACCACAGACTTGGCCGGCGCACTCACCGCCACCAAGAAAAAGCATCTGACAGCAATTACAGACCCTGCTGAAGTTGGGCACCCACTAACAGCCATAGACGAATACCAGGGCTCCCCAGTAGTAAGAGCAGCCCTAAAACTATCCCCCTCTCCTATTCTGCCCCCCTGGAGAATTGCGAAAACTTGAGTAGGCGGAAATCAATTGGGATGCCAAGCACATAGAACTACCCAGCGAAAAAATAAAAATGGACCCGCCACACATTATTCCTCTTGCTGAACAGGCTCTAGCCTTACTGCAAGAACTGGAGCTGCTAACAGGCTTTGGCAAATATGTTTTCCCATCAGCTCGATGCCAGAGCCGTCCACTGCCTGATAACGGTGTGAGGACTGCACTCAGGTCACTGGGCGATGACAATCAAACCATGACTGCTCATGGCTTCCGTGCAATGGCTCGTACTCTATTCGACCACGACACTCGGCAGATTTGATTTAGAATTCGCGTATTCATCAAGGAAAAAATTGAATGTGGCACATGCATCTCAAATCAGAGAGGTGGAACACATTCTTCAATGGATTTACGAGGATAAAAGGGTATGTCTATCAACGAACATGCAACCAAGATACAGGTGAGTCGACTGGTTAATACCGCTCTGGCAGCGATTAAGGATAAAGATCCGAGACTTGATCAGACTCTGGTCCACACCTTGGATCAACTCAGCTTAATCAGCCGGAACCTGAATACTGCCAAACATAACGTACAGCACTTTGGTGGAATTATGGCGAGCGGCGCTCATGGACAAAACGCCTACCGAGCCAATCAATCCATGAACTCGAAGCTTAGGACCCTCTCATCACTTGAAGCCTTCCTCGCAGAAGAATGGAACAAGCTTGGTAAAGCAGTTGACGCATATAGGAAACAGCTACCATGGGACGGCAAGACCGAATTGGAACTCCTGGATATGCTTGCGGGAGAAATCGAGTCGTTCGATAAATTACTTAAGAAAAACGTCATTCAGGTTCCAAAGCACCAGTCCAATCCACATCAAACGATAACCCTTCAAAGAGAAATCACGCAATTAAAGGCAATGCCCGCTCATACAGCGCCAAGTATGCTTGTCTTAATTTCCATCGGCCTTCGGTTATTTGCAATGTACGTCGGTTCTAAAAGAGTGACTAGCAATAGATAGTCTCGATTTCCCTTTTGACAGCTCGCTAGGCGCTGAACGTTTTTCATCCGGCAGGCTCAATGCCTGTCGGAGCCTTCTAAATAAGTGGGGTCAGATCAATATTGTGTTAGGAATACCCACATTTCTACCCATTAACCAACTTAAAAAAATACCTTAAAGAACCCACTTAGCCACTCACCTCAAAAAGAACAAAGCCTCAACCATCGATCATGTGATGCACTTATACACGAGAGAAAGGTTTATCCACAATCAAGGAGGCCGCTCGCCTGTTGGCAATTGTTGACATCGATAAAGGTTTTTTTCACATCAGTAAGCGCCCCAAGAATGCCTGCTGAGGCATGACACATAGAGAGAGCCTAGGGCACAGTTGATCCAGATAAATCACGCGCCAAATGGGGGATTACTTTGCTTTAGTGTTGGGGTTTTCTTTCGGCTTTTGTGATTAAACCAAATAAAAACCGAGCAAATACGATAGCTACAGCAAACGATTCAACTCCCGACATCTCCATCAAATCGAAGAAGGTCAATTGCAAGGTCGGCCTTTTTATTACCTGTACCACACCATAAAAAACCTATAACTCATTTTGGGTGGGCAAACCCTCAAGTAAGGCGTTTTTACTCTCTACAGCTAAACCAACTTTTTTATCACGCAACTTTTACTTGTCCTTGCCTATGAGCTGAAAAGCTATTATTCGACTCAAGTTGATAGATCAAGCCCTTGTTGCCAGAAAGCAATTTCCATCCTGGTAGCCGTAGTGAAATGTTTCTGAAGTTGCTTGGCGCGATGTGATTCATTAGGTATTTCGGCAATCAACTCATTAAAAAAGTCTGTAGTTAATTTGGCCGCCTTCTGGCACTCAGGGCCTGAGTAGAGTTCAATCCACTTCGTATAAGGATTACTTTTTGTCGTATTACTACTTCGCTGAGAAAGAAACTGGCCAATGTGCGCATAGCCCAGCGCACAGGGTACTAGCGCGCCATAAAGATCAGCCAGATCTCCCTGTAAACCCACATCAATTAGATAGCGAGTATAAGCAACCGTAGCAAACCCTTCAGGGATATCCATAACGTCAGACTCCTGTAAACCCCACTCAAGGCAATAGTCCATATGTAAGCTGAATTCATGCTCTATCAAGTTGGATAATGACGATATGGTGGCCCGCATTTGTACGGGATTCTCGCATTTGAATACCGCAAGAGCGAAGGCGCGAGCATATTGAATCAGATACAGGTAGTCCTGCTGTAAGTAATGCTGAAAGCATGTCTTGTCTAAGCTACCATCGCCAAGTTGGTTAACGAATGGGTGATGAACAAACAGATCCCATTCCTTCTGGCAGCCGGCAATAAGGTCTTGATGCGTCATTTTGGCATCCGATTAAAGGGACCCGAAAAGTCCTAGATAACTTTATGACCACTGTAGCTCACAATGCGTAGCTGCTTTACAGGAATTCAGCACCTTTCGTGAGATCTTAAAGATGATTATGAATAAGAGTCACCGCTAAACTTGGTACTTGGGGCACTAAATTAGCAACCACCCGCATATTATGGTGGGCGGTTTGGGGGGCCTTGTGCCCGCCGTTCCCTTGTAGCGGTAGTTCCAACCCATACAGCCCGCCGCCCAATTGAGATTGGAACTTCAAAAGCAGCGGCTCACTTATACAAGGAGCCCAAGTCATGGCAAACCAAGCCCCAGTCGTATCTACCCCTCAAGCAGATAACCTCCTTGATCGTTCAATCGATATCGCAAATCTCAGCCTAGAGTCAATAAACAAGCTACGGACTCTTTTCCATAGTATTAGCCTGATATCCAAGAGCAACACCACCAGCCAAGAGTTGGCAGTTATCGGCGCTCACCTTGCCGATGAGTGGGCAAACCTAATCGACTGCGAGCGGGAAGATCTGGAGCGCCGGGAGAGCAAGCAGTAAACATGAGGACTGCTCACGCCCAAATCATTAAGAAATATTAGGGTGGTATCGGGAGTGGGCAGCCTAAACAGGGATGCAGAAAAGTTGAGGTGCCTTCCTGGCCGCGCGAAATTACTGAGAAATACTGAGGTATCCTCTCAATGTTATTGGATAAACAATCCCCCCTGAAAATTTAAAGTATACTTCAAGATTCTGTATAGTCTTTTTCTATTGGTGGTGATTTTTCATTTGAACTCAAAAAACCAAACGCATGAAGGAAATAGATATCATCGTGAATATCTTTATCTAGCAATAAATTAGGATTTTTTTTGAAAAATTCATGGCGCTCAATTAGCAGCCTGATTTTCTCACACCCCTTTCCATAGAGACAATTATAAAAAGGACTGCTAACTGATGCGAAGATAATTGCGAACGAACCACCCTGACATAAAGCTTCGTATCATCTCCACCTTTTTCATCAATAAACTTCAGTGTTGAGTACAGGCTTCTAAAATAATGACTTAAACCTCCTTCATGGCTTTTATATATGATTCCGTGTGCCTTTATTGTTAGTGCGGCATCTGGTTTCCCTCAGAGGGCCCATCCAACGATACGGCGAGCGTGTAAATCTATAACGGTTTCCAAATAACACCAGCTTTAACCAGCCCAGATATAGGTAATGTCGTCACACCAAACTTGATTGGATTTCTCAACATTAAACTGGCAATCAAGTTCATTCGGTATATCTAAGCGCTCGAGTATTGCTCTCTTATGCTTATGAGGACCAGGTTGTTTATACGCAAAGCCGACCTCACACATTAGTCTTCAGACTTTAAAGCTTCCGATTGATGTCCCTTGCTCATAAAGCAAACCTACGACTGTACGACTTCCTGCAGAGCTACAGCTGCGCTCAAAGACTTCAATGACTTTGGAATGGAGCTGCATTCTGGGTACATCAACAGAGCTCTTCTTTATCCTGTATTCGTAGTAGCATGGTCGAGGTATTCCAAACGCTCTGCAGGCGATTGACACGGGCTTCAAGCGCCTGAATTTTCTGCTGTTCAGTGGTAAGCGCTTTACTTGCAGGCCTCCCTCCACTCAGCTCTGCCTCTAGTTGCTTCACCCATCGGCGGATAGCCGTTGTACCAATATCCAGCGACCGGGCTGCTTCAGCAATTGAATAGCCCTGATCTACCACCAAGCGGGCAGCTTCTAATTTAAAATCAGAAGAAAAGGATCGGCGTTGTCTACTCATTGATCACCTCTATTTTCGATGGCAACTTTACCACCTAAATTGGTGTCCGGGTTTAGTAGACCACTAAATACCTGAGGGATATCATCGGCCGCCCCCCCGATTCCCACCCTTTTTATAGACTCAAAAGACGCCCACAATGCAATGTGTATTTTTTCCCGACTAACTATTACAGCAAAGTTAACTAGTCCGACCTGAAAAAGCCGTTAAGCTTATAGACACTAAAGCTACGTAAGTGTACGGCTTAGTCATTTCGACAATTTTTTGCGACTCTGAGTCAAATTTCTGGTTGAAATGTTCAAGGATGATTATGCTCACAGACACCGATCTGTACCAACAAACCAGTTTTCTTGGCACCGATCTCTTTTATCAATTTGATTTATCAGATTCACTGTTATTGCTCTCAAAAGAAATTCCCTGGACAGATTTTAAACGCACTTTTGGACGCTGCTATTCTGATAGGAGCGGTCGCCACAGTATCCCCATTAATCTTCTCGTCGGCCTACCAATTCTCAAATAATTGGGAAGTTTGAGTGAAAAAAATGTTGTACTCCAATAGAATCGCCCCCTACCATCAAGCCTTCTGCGGTTTAAGATTTTCCCAGAATAAAGCCTACTGCCACCTCATAGAATTGGTACATTTTCGCACCCACATTGGTGAACTCGGTGTTGAAAAAAATTTTGATATGTCGATACAATTTCATGCCACCCTACCTGAAGCTAAAGCTGTAAATATCGAAACTACAGTACAAGAGAAATTTATTTATTACCTACCCAACGAATGGTAAGCTCGCGATAAAAATTTTTAACGGCTTAATAAAATCGCTATACATAAAAGCATCCAGCAGCGCCAAACCTATACCAAGAGAGAAAAGAAATACGAATTAATCTGCGCTTCTATCGCTATATCAAGAGTGATTTAAGGGAAAAATCGGTAAAACTTCTTCGTACAATAGCTGGCATTCTTTTGCAGAAAGTGAGAAAAAATCACCTAAGGGTCTTTTAGATACCTGTCAAGATGATTTTGCACTGTATGAGTGTGTATTGAAACAACAGAAAAATGATAGAAACAAAATCTACAGCCTGAACGAATCACAAGTGTATTGTGTTGCCAGGAGTAAGGATCAGTATGGCAACTAAGCTTCTATTGCCTCCATAGCGAAAAACGGCATTATTCTAATTGCTGTGAATCACCAGAAAAAATTCGCGATAGCAAGACTTTAGATGAAGTGATTAGCATGGACAACGAAGTTAGAGAGCCCAAGATTGAACAGGCCACATGTGATCGAGGCAATCAGGGAAAGAAGGTGGCCGAAGGTGCAAAAATAGTTTTACCCAAGCCTATTAAAAAAAAGATAATCCCTACCAGTGAGAAAAGAAACGGAAAAAGAGTTGGCGTCGAGCGGCAATTAAGCCGTTAATTGAACACCTAAAATTTGATTTTCTACTGTCAAAAAACTTCCTTAAAGGCCCCGCAGGTGATGCGATCAAGCTTTTCATGGCCGTATACGCCTGAAGAGCTGAAGTGGCAAGAATTATCTCATAAGCCCACGCTGCCCGGTAGTGGAGGTGGGTATTTGTTTTTTGTCAGGGTCGACTACTTAAATAGGAGGTTTACTATGCGTGTAAAACCGATTCCGCAGTATCTGGCAGCGACCGTCTTGGTTGCATTACTGCAACCCGCGGCAGCCAATCCGGGGGAAAAAGCTTCAGAGTCTCGTTCTCTGCAGTTGAGCGTGTCCCGCGAAGACGCGTCTCAGCCCGAGCGCTACAGGCAAGCCTGGCCGGAGGTGATCAGATATCGTCCAGATGAAGAGGTGAGCATTATTATCGAACTGCACGGGGCTTCTGCTGCGGAGCAGGCAGGCTTGCGTGCATCGGGCACTATTGGCCCACAGTGGGATATGCGCGCTTTCGTCGCCCGGCAGCAGGAGTTGGGCCTGCGCCAACGGCAAATGGTCGCCAAACTTCAACAGCGCAAACTAATCGCGAGCCATAGCCACCGCTTTACTCGTGCTGTCAACGCCATCAGCGCAACCGCCAGAGTGGATCAGCTGCCCGCTATCGCCGCCATGCCTGAGGTGCGCGCGGTAACCCGGGACCGGCAGGTGCGCGCTTTTCAGGCCGGCAGTCCACAGCAGGTACGCGCGCCCGAGGTGTGGGCAATGCGCGATGCGCAGGACAGGGCCGTCGAGGGACAAGGGACCAGCATCGCTATTATCGATTCCGGTATCGATTACACCCACGAAGACCTGGGCGGCTGCTTGGGCAGCGGATGCCGCGTGGTCGGTGGCTACGATTTCGTGAACGATGATAGCGATCCCATGGACGACCACTTCCACGGCACCATGGTGGCCGGCGTGACCGCGGCGGTAGCGCCCGCTGCCAAGCTCTACGCCTACAAAGTGCTGAATAGCGATGGCTTTGGCAGCGAAAGCGACATCATCGCCGCCATTGAAGCCGCTCTGGACCCGGACGGAAATCCGCAAACGGACGATGCGGTGGACGTGATCAATCTGAGCCTGGGCAGCGCGGGTGGAAACAACTCGGTTCTGTCCGTCGCCGCCAACAATGCCATGCGCGCCGGTGTCGTGGTGGTCGCTGCCGCCGGCAACGACGGTCCCTTTCTCAACTCCATTGGCAGTCCCGGTTCCGCGGAAGAAATAGTCACCGTGGGCGCGGTGGATGGAGCGGGCCACCTGGCGGACTTCAGTTCCCGGGGCATGTTCGGTACCAGCCTGGACCTGAGCAGTAACAGCATCAAGCCGGAGATAGTCGCACCTGGTGTGGCTATCTCTAGTACCAACTTGGGCGGCGGCCTCCGCACTGAATCCGGCACTTCTTTTGCCGCGCCCCATGTGGCAGGCGCCGCGGCACTACTGCGCCAGTTACACCCGGAACTGACCAGCACCGAGATCAAGGCGCTGCTGGTCAACCGCGCCACGCAGGTGCACGGCAAACTGGCCGAGGTCGGCAACGGGCAGTTAGATGCCTTCGCGGCCGCGAGCGCGCGTTTTCTGGTCAGCCCCCCCACCCTGTATGCGGGTCACTTCGGACAGGGCGCTCACACTCAGAGAAACCTGCAGGTGACGGTGAAGAACCTGAGCGCTCCTACCGAATTTAAAGTTGCAAACGGGGGTAATTTCCCCGCTGGCGCCGACTTGGATCTTTCCGCCGACCAGTTCGATTTGGAAGTGGGTGCGAGCAGAGCCGAGTTCATCGACCTAAATGTCGATCACGATCAGGTGCCCTACCACGAACCGTTGGAAGCCGCCTACGATTCGGCACTTGAATATTTATCTGGCGATGAGCGCGTACGCCTGCCTGTGGCCTTCAATCGCGCGGAGGTGCTGGCCATACGTGAATCCGAGGCGCCGGGAGAATACTGGTCCTATTCCGCATTTTTGTTCAATGAGGGCTGGTCTGCCTGGGAGCAGCTCTCCAGTTTTGAAAATGCTGAACCTGTCCTGCACATGGCAGTACGTGACGAGCCTATCAATATTCTGTTCAGTACGGACGTCATTGCTGATGGGGAGCGGTATGACGTCTGGCATGCATTTGAAAACCGGCACACATCCGGTGGTGAATTGGTCGTGCCTGCAAGAGTTCGGGGGGCTGGTATCCCCCCCCTACAAACAGAAAGCGGCGAGACACTCCAGTTTATGGATCAGGTACTTAGGCTGACTCACCCCGAGATTCCCGGGTCAGGCTTGCACCTGAATTACAGTGGGAATGTGCCGATGAGAACTCTGCGCAACCTATCTGACAACTTCCAAATTAATTATATGGGGCTGGCGGAAGAAGGGAGCGCGCACCCTCAAGACCGCAAACTGTATACGGTAAAGCACAGCCAACAGGGCATGTCTGAAGATCTGCACTTCGATCTCAGTAATTCCGGCAGTACGCAACTGCTGATCGGTAATCCGTTCTGGAATTGGGAAGGCTATACCGTGGGTTACGGGCTAAATACGTATGAAGCCGCTATAAACTGGTGGTCGTACCCAAGCGAGTTGACCCACAAATCGTCGCTGCTTACCCTGCATGGGCGCGAGGAGGATATTGCCGCTGGGCCCACATTTTTGAGTTTGTATGTACCCATAGGGGAAGATCAGACCACGGCGGCCCATAGTAACGAAATTTCCATCGGCCGCACGGTCTACCGCAAGCTGCGACCTAGTGATAAGGACTTCACCACCCCCGAGGTAATACTGGAGCGGTCCAACGGAATCATGCTTATGGGTCAGGGCCCCAGGTATTTTGCTGGGGGCCTGCGTAATGACAGCGGCAATCACCACTTGCTTCCCAGCCACATCGGCAGTATTTCTTCGAGCTGGATAATGGACAGCTGGGGCAACGGCTATAGACCGGAGTCCAGATACCGCGCCCTGTGCCTGCCCGGCGATAGTGAATTGAGCAGCAGCGACTTTATTCAAGAATACTTGTTCTTCGCCGACAGCGAATGCACCTCGGTGCAGGTGGATTTCGAGTACACCACGTCTCTCGGTGAAGATGAATATACCTCCAGCGCCCGGGTGCAACTCAACAATCTGGACGGTGCCACCGCGCCGCGCATCGCCATGCTGGAACTGCTGGATGACGGCGTGATTTCACACTATGCGCGCCGCAACGCCAAGCTGTTTTTGTCCCTCGAAAGCCAGTTGCCGCTCGACTCTGTGACCACTGAGCTGGCGCTGGACGGGGGTGACTGGTTGCCGCTGGAAACCGCACCAGAAGACGGGCGCTACCTTACCCTGCTGCCTGAAGTGTCGGAATCCGCCGTTGCCGACCTGCGCATTGTCGCCACAGACAGTGCCGGCAACAGTGTGCAAAACACGATTCGCGGCGCCTTCGTGCTGGGCTTGAATGCGGCAACGGTAGTGGATACCGATAATGATGGCGCTGTAGACAGCGAAGATGCCCAGCCCTTTAACCCCCGCTTCCAGCAGGCATCAAGTTCAGGCGTGAAGCTCAATTCGGGTACTGCAGACGATCGCGAGGCGAGTCCCGGCGAGAAGGATGTAGTGGTGCAACTGTTTAGCCTGGAGACGGACGTGGAGTCGGAACTCAACACCCTGACCTTGCAGGCATCCGGCAATGGGGACGACGTACTGGATATCGCCCAGGCAAAACTCTACCTTGACAATAACAGCGACGGAAACCTGGATGAGGACGACACCATACTTGCCAGCAGTGGGTTTCAAGCAGATGACGGTGAACTGACTTTCCAACTCGACATGCCTGGACCGATGGCGCTGAAGCCCGGCGAGAGTCATTTCATCGTCACTTACGATTTTGTGCAATGAAGGAGCACAAACTAATGAACGGGAAAAACTTCATACTTAAATCTGCTGTCTCTGCACTGCTGTTAATAGCTCTCAGTGCTTGTAGCGGCGGGGGCGGCAGTTCGGATAGCTCCAGCAGCACCGGCGGTTCCGGTAGCACCGGTGGTTCTGGCAGCACTGGCGGTTCCGGCAGCACCGGCGGTTCCGTATCTAAAACCTTCTCCAGCAGTGTTACCGCCGTGGATATTCGCCGAAAAGACAGCGGTGATTCGCTGCCGGTATCCGGATTGCCTGCTAAGGGCGGTGAAATTACGCTGAGCCAATAAATTGCTTTTGGGTATAGGAAACCTAAAAGCCTTTTTTGTCATCCACAAGTAAACACCAACCTCAACGGTCCACTTTGGGTTCTGTCGCAAACTTTGCGACAGAACCCAACAATAATCACCCTAAGAGCCGCCCTTGGGCTTTGCACAAAAATATCTTCAGTTGCTTAGAGTTTCGCAACCTTTTCCTCATAGGTGGGGCAACCCTCAGCTATTAAACTCCCTTCCCCCTTTCTAGGTAGCGGACTTCCGCTGGTATCCCCCCTCCTCACCGGTAGATAGTACCTCACAACCAAAGGATTATTATTTCGTCAAACTCGAGTAAAAGTCTTATCAAAGAAGGAGCTTGTCCTAGTTTTTATGTGTGGGATCAATCAATCTGGAAGAAGCAGGCCTTGAAAAACAGTGGGATAATGAAATTGATAATGCCTAAAATCTGATTGCGAGGCCACCTTACAATGTGCGGCTACTTTTATAGTCGTTGTGGTAGCTACAGTAACTGACAAAAAACGGCTCAAATCACCTCCAATAAGCGCTAAAGGCAAACCCAAAAATCGCCTTTAGTTCGGAATAATTTTATAGAAAAAAATATTGACCCTTAAATGATGATAAAAAGGAATACATACGAACTCACCGCTAGAGATGCAGCTATTCACTACACTAGAAATCCAGCAAACCCACCGACTGAAAATATTATACTCAGCAACAATGACATTTCTTCCGCTGACAAAGAGATAAAGCTTGAAGTAGATCTTGATAGACTTATGGAAAAGCTAATAAATATATTCACTGGCTATACAAAAAATGTGGGCTTTTACCTGCAGTGGATTGAAGAGTCCAACAGGATAAACGACGCTTAAGGTTTATTCACCATCGAGCACAATTCCAGCTATTTGCAGTATTTCGTTTATCCGCTTCTCTAGCGCTATCATTCTCGGCAAGTCAAAAAAGCTGGCCAACAGTTTACGGGAACCAATGAACCAAAATCATCAATAATTCTTCTATCTATTTTTTTTCATAGACAGAATAGACAATAAATTTCGACTGCTTACCAGTGCCTAACTTTGACTCTTCATAGAAACAGAGGAAAAGTAATGAATAACCTCATCACCGTCTACATTTTCATAAGCCACAGTAGGAGAATCCCATGAAGGCGAAGATATACCCTTAAGTAATTTTTTTGGGCACGCACATTATGCTCCTTATAAGCAACTGTCAAACCTGTAAGTTGGTTGCTGGACACATGGAAAGACAATTTCGTATCACCATATGCTTCCGGTAGAGAACACATAAAATCTGCTTTATCCGCTTTTAACACCTCAGGAATTCCTGCCTGAGAAATCGTAGAGGAAGAGGCTAGCAGAAATATTATAATTCCTGCTTTCATCATCCACCTTTCAGCTCTTTTGATAACACCGCCTCACCACATCAAAGACGCAAGAAATTCTAGCGAGTTAAAAATATAAACCAAATTAACAAATAACAAATAACAAATAACAAATAACAAATAACAAATAACAAATAACAAATAACAAATAACAAATTCTACAGAGCAATATACCAATCATCTGTCAGATATAACCCCAGACAACCAGTAAAATATAGGCGCCCAAATAATCTTATTGGATTTTATTAAGTTTTCTTCAGCGCTAAAGCTGCGTAGAATCGAAAGATATTTATCAACATTGTGGGCAGTGATCAAACCAGCTTCTACAAGCCAACAGCCCAAGATAAAATAAGAACATCAAGAGTTTTCTAAAAGACCCACTCTCAAGGGAGAACGGTAGCGTGACATAAGAGTAAGTAAAAGGCGCTGACCCAAGGTGCGGCAACACCCAGGGCCAGCTAACCAAATTGATATCACAGTTATCAAAGTGGCTACATGAATGGTACGCTAGAAACCCGCTCGTCTTCAATAAAAGGTTGCACATTCAGCAGCCTGAGGCGACTCCCCAAGCACTGGGAGTCTAGCGCCCGCCTTTTCTTCTTTTACGCCTACCGTTCTCGTGCCCCTCCTCGTATTTCCAGTTGGTACTTCCCAAGCTTTCCCACTGTGGAACGGCCACTCCATGATTTGATGATCAAAGGAAATAAGCATGTTAATTTTAAAACGCCGGACCGGAGAGAACCTGAGAATTGGAGCTAATGTCTCAGTCACCGTATTGGAGGTTAACGGTAATCAGGTAAAGATAGGGATACACGCTCCCAGATCTTTACCTGTTCACCGAGAGGAAAATTACAGGCGTATCCAAAAGCACCAGAAGGCGGCTGATGAAAACCCTTAAGAGCTGGCTACTTCTAGTGGGGATGGCTCCTAAGCCTCCCCTCCCTATAATACAGTATCAAGTTGCCACGAAGCCTCCTCAGCCCCTCTATTTAACATTAGCAGAAGTGACTGAGGAAGCTCTGAAGTTACTACTTAAACACCCTGCCTATAAAAAATATAGGCCCATAGTTTGCTTTAACTACTTTCTATTAAGTGGATATAGCAAAGGCAGGCAGAATACGTTTCTCTATTAAATCCAGGGTTTTATCATCATCACCACGGCCGGTGATCGCAATTACCAAATCCAAATCTTCAATAGAGATCACGTACTGGCCACCACCGCCCCAGCCGAACTTCGCTAAGTATTTCTTGTTGCCAACCTTCAGAGGGGTTCGCCAGAAGAAATAACCATAGGAGAAATTGGTGTAGTCGAACTCATCATCTGTAGGTACAGCTACCTTTCCAGTGGCCTTGGTGATAAACGCTGCCGGAATCAGCTGGTGGCCATTCCATTTGCCTTTATTGAGTACCAATGCACCCCACTTGACCATACTGCGAGATGTCATCATGGCTCTTGACCCTGCCTGGGGTACGCCTTTAACGGCTTCCTTCCAGTGATAGCTATTGATCCCCATCTTCTCTAGCAGCTCTTTTTTAATAAAGTCACTGGCGGAACCGGGAACCACGGCATCCAGAACCAACATTGCAATCATTGGGTCTGAGCCTTGGTATAAATAGGTTTGCGATTCTGAGGTTATCGGTTTGCTATGGCTCAAATAGATTTGAGCCAGCTTTTTCCCAGTTAACTGCTCTTTGTTTTCCAGTAAGGCGCTCAGTTTTTCCTCTTCAATACGAATTCCTGACTGCATGCTCATGGTATGATTCAATGTAACAAGCTCTGCGCCTTTAACAAGCTGCTTCCGATCCAACCCTTTTAGAAAGGAAATGACAGGCTTGTCCAGGTCTGCCATGGTCAAATAACCTAACTGTATCGCCCGACCAATTGCCAGGGCTGTATAGGCCTTGGTGGCAGATGCTTGCGGGTGAGGCAAGTTTACACGTCCAAGGGAATAGTAGGATTCAAAAACCAGTTTGTTATTTTGGGCGATAAGCAGGCTATCGTAGGGTGTGTGTTGGTTATCCGCTATTTCCTGGGCCAGCTGTTGCAAGCTCTCTTTGATTTTATCTATCTCTCCAACAAGGATACCGTCTTTTCTATCCGCTGGCGCCGTATCAATAAACGCCTTTTTGAGCTTTGGCGTGGATCTCTCCAGGCTTGGGAGGTCACTACGATAGTCGGCCATATTTATTTCTGGTGCCTGTAAGGCTACCGCGCCTACAGTCGCGCTTATGCCGTACAATAGGCCGATTGTGATTAGCTTCTTAAAAATCATCTTATATCCTCAATTTAGCTTTGAAGTTTTTATTAATATGTTCTCGATATACCATTGATTAGTGTTTCAGCTTATCGGCAAGCCAATAAATACTGCGCACTGAAGTCTTCGGGAAAGCTGTAGTGTGATTCGCCGATTCGATAACCGTAGGCTCCAGAGTTAAGTTAGCTAATTCTTGCTCCTTTAACTCACTAACGAACCTTTCTACCGTAGCGCCCAGCTCCTTCTCTAATGCACCGTAAGCAATAAATACGTTTGTTTGCTTGGGTAGTTCCATCAATGGTTTGTTAGGCTCTGATTCAAGCCGAGAATCCATATAAGTGCCTATCAATCTTGATGGACTACCGATAATGTAGTTTTGAAAAGTATCCGGTTGGCTTATTAAGGCATAAACCCCAAAGAGCCCCCCGAATGAGTAACCGAAATAAGTACGATTATCTGGATTCGCGCGGTAATTGCTTTCGATATACTTTATAACGTCATTTCTTAAAAAGGCGAGATACTGATGGGCCTCTCCTTTATAGGTTTTTTTATCTTTTTTATTAGAGAGAACTGCCGGTTTAAAGTCCCGATATCGACTCGACCATTCTTTTTCAGCACCGGCCATATCCTTCTGCCAACTAATACCCACCAAAATGGCATCTTCCAGTGCGTATTCAGTAGTGGCAGATAGCATTTCAACCGCCCATAAAGCGTCTGTATAGTAAATAACCGGATGCTTTTTAGTATCACTCTCCTTATATTTCTCAGGCAGCTTAATAAACAGCTCGTATTCTCTGTTATTGCTGGAATCCTGAATGGGTATTACTTGGATTGTGGATAACTCCAGGGCCTTATGCTCACCTGCTTTAAGGGCAGCGATAGGTAGCAACAGGAGAAAGGCGACTAGTAAACGCTTTTTCATATCAGTATTTATACCGTTACATGTGATCGGAGAAGCGCTCAATCTAAACAAGGAGCCAGTGAAACACCTGAAGTACTCCTGATTTTTCGATGACTTTCTGCTGCCGGCATAAAATGTCTATTTATCAATAGGTTACATGATGCGCTTTAGCTGTAATCAGGGTTTATGCTAGTATCGATGGCAAAAATTCAGCTCAAATTTTGCTCAGGTAGATACATCAATGGCTTTACAATATTGGGTGGGTGACTTCTTTATTGATTTATCCAGAAACCAGATCACCCGACATGAGCAATCACAAACTATCCCCCCAAAAGCCCTTGCCGTCTTAACCTACTTAGCAAAGCATCAGCGAAAAGTGGTGAGCCAGGATGAGCTACTGTCTGAGGTCTGGCCCGATGCAATAGTCACACCGAATACGCTGCAAAGAAGTATTGCGCAGCTAAGAAAAGCCTTGGGCGAGGATCGAAAGCAGCAGTCTTATATTAGAACCCACGCCAAACAGGGTTATAGCCTGGAATGTGATATTGTTTGGCAGAATGATGATTCTATTTCACAGGATAAGACAGCACCGGAAGAAGACGCCCCTTCTCCTACTCCCCCTGAGCCTGTAATAGATAAACAACCAAGCAATCCGAATTATCAAATCCAGCCAGTTAAACCAAATAGATTCCCAATATTTGCGCTTATCGGGATGGTATTGCTTGTATTTGTTGGATTTAATTACTCTTCACCCCAAAATAATGCTCAGCTTATATTTGATCGATTGCAGGCAGTAACGGCTACGGATCACAAAGAGTTTGGCCCCTCATATTCGCCTGATGGTGAATATATTATATTTAACCGCTATTTAGATAAGCTCTGTGTGAATAAAATCTGGGCCAGGAATATACATACCCAGCAGGAAACGGAGTTAACTCCCGAATGGGGTACTTATGGCCGCCATACATTATCACCGGATGGCAAGAAACTGGTATTTATTTCCGAAGAAGACTGTACCATACCGCTAACCCAGAATACCTGTTACAACCTGGTAAGCCTGGACTTCCAAAAAGCTATGGTAAGCCCACAACAACCAAATGTATTAATGCGCTGTAAGAACTCGGCCATTAAAAATCCGGTATGGTTAAATAACAATGACCTCGCTATTTTGCATAATGAGTCTGATCGTTGGCGGCTAATCAAATATTCAGTGAGAGATAACACGAGTCAGGTACTTTATGACCTGAAAGAGGGAAACCTAGCCCACTTTGATTATTCAATCGATGACGATTTAATAGCCGTCACCAGCTATCATCAAGATGGCCAGCTTTATATCGATATGCTGGATTCTAAGGGGGCGCTTTTAACCAGCCATCCGATTGACTATCCAGATGAGATATCTGAACACAGAGCCATTTCCCCTAACTTTTCACCGAGAGAGGATGAGCTAATCTTTAGTACAGGGCGAAGACTCTTCTCTCTCACCTATGATGGCAAGGTCAGTAAAATTCAGTTACCCCTGGACCAGTCCGCCAGCTCTCCAGACTTTCATCCAGATGGACATAGGGCACTGGTTATTAAAGGGCAATACGATAGTGATATTGCCTCGATACCGCTAAACCTGCCTGGGGCTAGCACCACACCTTCAGAAGAAGATGTCAGCACAATTTACCCGAGCACCACACGGTCGATTTCCGGGGAGGATGACGGCATTTTCCAACCCAATGGCAACTTGATTGCGTTTACCTCCAGGCGCTCTGGTGAAGACCAGGTGTGGGTGACTGATGGTAGTGATTTACGGCAGGTATCTCAGTTTCCAATCGATACCAATATCGACGGTATCCATTGGTCTACCGATGGAAAAAGTATTCTGGTAAATGCCAATAACAAGCTCAATAAAATTTTCTTGGATGGCCGTGTAGAGGGCTTGCCCCTGAATGCGCCTGTTGATCAGCTCTTCCAGTGGGACAGTATCGATAATTCAGCGTTACTATCCTTGACGGTTAAAGGGATTACACAGTTTGCAGAAGTCGATTTAGATAGCCTTGAGACCAGGTTTATCAATGAAAAACCAGTTAGCTGGGCCCAAAGAGCTAAAGATGGCCGGTTGATCTATATGGACCATATGAACCGCTTCTGGCAGCCCGGCCCTGCTGAAGACCAACTAATTGAGAAGCTGGATGATCAAGGTAGCGAAAAGAGATTTGTTATCAAAGATAATGTGATTTACTCAATCAATCGAGACGACCAGCTGTGGTCATACAATCTCGACACCGATAACTTTTCCATTTTGGGGAACATGCATAGGGATATCGATTACTTGACCGATGTTAATCAAGGGAACCTGATGATTACCTATGTTGTTGCCGCTAAAAAGGAAGTGGCTGAGTTATTCTTACGAGAATAATACAGCTCTAGAGTTTAGGGTTTCACGGGTCAAAAAACGGACAAAAAATAGCTTGAGATAGAGGCGAAGAAAGTTTCGCCTCGCTATGCCGAAGGCATGGCGTAAAGGGCGCGGCCTCCAGGAATGTGTTGAGTACACAACTGAAGGTTATAATGCGCATGAAAAGGTGTTGCAACATCCCCCATGAACTATTTGATTAAATTTCTGACGCAAAGCATACTCGCAAGATCGATTCGGACTTTTATCGAGCTGCTGCTGGGTGCAATACTAACACCGGCGGGCTTTGTGACCGAAGCCTACTTGATGTTGGATATGCGCAATCACTGGAACAGTTACTACAAGTGGTTGCAGAAAGGAAAGTGGTCATGGCTTGCACTGGCCAATCAGTTTACGAGGTTACTGATTTCCTTGCACAGATACGACGTTATCCACCTTGCCATCGATGATACCTTAACCCTGAGAGCCTCAAAAAAAAGCACCAACATGGCAACAAACCGAACTTAGCGAAGTTTGTACGGGGGTCAGTGTTCCATAAGTACTCAGCTAACGCCACCCTTTGATTCATTCGGCGGGTTTGCTTCCGTTACGCTCTGAAGATTCCAAGGCAATAAAGATTCAATTTCCTCGACAGTTTGCGCGCGTGATAAGTCGGTGTAAGCTCGGGGCAGGTAATCATACGAGTTAAGTCTATTGGCTTTGGCTGTTTCGATTAAACCGTATAATGCAGCACTCGCCTTGGCACCTCGTGGTATGCCACTAAACAACCAGGGACTACAACCGTTCACAAACAGGCGGATGGCATTTTCGGTCACGTTGTTGTCGATATTTACCTGTCCGTCTTCAGTGTAAATCGTGAGCTTTCTCCGGTTCTTGTGCAGATATCCAAGTGCTTTCCGAGGACGATCTTCGGCAGTAATTTAGGTGGTCGGCGCCGCTAGGGCTTATGGCAGTAAGTATCCCCCGGCAAAGCCGGGGGATACTTACATGATCAGCTGATTCGCTTTAGAGTTGAACACTGGTTAAATGGTTACATAGACTGCGGTGATTTTTATCCAGGAGTTTTCACAACCATCAACAGCCAGCCTTACTTTTTTACCTGCTACGGCGGCGGATAGCAATGTAGATTTCAGGATAGGGTCATCGTCACCGCTTATGCCTGCATAGCCATTATATGTTGGACATTCATTTTTTGCTTCGTCACTAAATCCTTCTTTCAATTTAAGTGCAACGCTTCCGTTATTGGTTGAATAGTAAGTGCTAATGGTACCAATTGACCCTGCGGAATGTGCTGAGGCTGACGTCAACATTATAAGCAACGATATTAATAATGTAGGCTTTTTCATAGATTTCCTAATTGGGTTAGAGTCAAAATTTTATATTTGTATAACTACAACCATTATCCACCCTTTTTAGGGCGTAGCTATTGCGTACGATTGTAAGGAGATGCTAGCCGTACACTGTGTCCCATAAACTAAACTGCGTTATTTCAATCAAGGTTTAAAGGAGCGAAATTCTTAGCATCAATCAAAGCAGAAACATCGGCCAAGAGGTGCTTCTGTTTTAACGACTGAGTAAAAACAAAAGCTCCAGTCAATGATTGCTGACTGGGGCTTTTTTATTGAATAAATAATATTCGTTACGACCCCTTTAGTTTTACCTGGGCTTGTTGATTTCATAACGGGGCGTCCCCCTGCAATCATTTAAATATCACACTTTACTAAAACGCTAACCTCACCACCTTCAGAATAATATGAAATACTATCCCTAATAACAGTAAAGCTGCCTAAGCAAATATCTTTTTGGCGAACTTCCTCTTCAACCCCATCTAGATATAGATTTTCTTCTCGGGAGTTCTTGTAGCTGGAAAACCTGTGTCTAGAATAATGAAAATAGAATATTCCAATACCATACTTTTCTTTGACTATTTTTTCACCAACCGGATCAAGTCTTACAAAATAAGGCGATGTACTAGCAGCCACACATCCAGCCACTATAGCTGAAGAACATAGAACTAGGACTTTATCAATCAAACCTATACCAGCCATCTAAGTAAAGCCTCAATCCGCTCAGTCATCTTTATACTTATCCTTAGTAATACTGTGATTATACATGGCTGAAGGAACATACGGATCAGTAAATATAGCGTTTGTGGTTAGCGCCGAAGCTGTAACTGCTGCCGCAGGCAACATCCCTGCAAAGCTATAAACTTGATAAGCGGTATTATATGTCTCACTACCACTCAACCACAGCCCTGTTGACTCATCATAGCCTTTGAAACCTAAAAGTTTAGAGCCGTCAGAATTGAAGTAATCATGGACTTTAGAAACTTTATTTACAAATCTGCCTACCATACTATTTTCATCATAAAGATGTTGTCCACTACCCTCTGGAGCCATTCCGCCATTGGTAATAAAATTACCATCGCCAGGATCAGTACCTTCTATTTGTTTTGAGCCTCTTCCACCATCGGTTAGCAATTCCCCAGCATCGTTATATTTACATACCGACCCATTTAAACCACATGACTTTAATTTCAAGTCATTGGTAATCTTTGTAGCATGCTTTACAAAGCCTTCAACTAATGCAGAAAATGCACCGAATGCCGCACCATTTGCGAACTTTCCTCCTGTGATTTTAGACATGGTTCCACCCACTATTGATCTTGCTACAACTTGCACCCCTACATTTTCTACGCCTTGGAGCATCCCGCCTGTAAAAGCACCCATTCCAGCCGAAATAAACCCATGGCCAAACTTGCCACCCTGCAAAGCACCAGTTATTCCTCCAAGCACAGAAAAACCTAGCGTTTCTAGATTGAAGCCAAACCCAGTACCCTGCGCTATTGTCCCTCCCACATAGGATAGTGCAGCAGCCGATACACCTGCTATTAATGCATCCCCGAAGTTGGCTCCCGCATGTAATGCCTGGGCAAAAGAGAGAACACCTACCGTAATTGCGATATAGGCGACTTTTACTTTAGCAATTGCCATAACAATACCGACTACTGCAGGGATAAAATGACCGCTCGGATCCGTGTATTTCAATGGATTATTCAGCACGTAACTATATCTGTTATAGCTTTGAGTATTCGATGGGAATTGAATTATCGGATCCGCCTGCAAAAACCTCCCAAGCTTGGCATCATATATCCGCCCATTCATATGAATCAGGCCCACCTGATCCAACATTTCATGCCCGGTATAGCCGCGGGTGGTGATACGGGTATCGAATTCGCTCAGCTCTGCACTGAGGAGGGCTTCCCAGCTCTGCGCATTGCGGCGTTGCCCCCAGGCGTCAAAGCTGTAAATGGCTTGACCATCGTTGGCGATCCGCCCATGGTTATCGGTGACCACATCCAGTGAGCCCAAATGATCTGTGTGCAGGTACTGGGTGGTGCGGAATTGAGTCTCATTATCGCCATTACTAGTCGATAAGGTAATCAAGGCGCCGCCAGGCAGGTAGCGTTTGATCTCGGTAGTACCGGCTCTGGTAATCTTCTCGACATTGCCAATAGTACGGGTTTCGGTAACCGCACCATTTTTATCGGTATCGATGCGCAAAAAGCGCATACGATCCGGGCCGTATTTGAACTCGGTCTTATGGCCGTACTTTTTGATTTCAATAGGCTTATCGAAGGTGGAATACTTAAGACTTCTTCCACTGCTGTCTTCAAGCATGTTGCCATTATGGTCATACTGGTAGCTAACCGTATTACCATCTTCATCGATAGTCTCACAGACGGCATGGGGGCCGTAGCCTGTATCGCACTGGCTGCCGTAGCGATATTCCCCCACATCCGATTTGTAGGTGATATTGCCAAGGTCATCATAGCTGGTAATTTGGGCTTCGCGCCCAGTAACCTGGGTACTAGTCAGACGATTTAATTCGTCGTAGACAAAGTTTTCGCGCAGGTTTTTATCACCGCTGTGTTCTTCACGGTTTTTGAGATTTCCAAGATTATCCCATTCATATCTGAGATCCTGGATATCGCCGATACCCAACACACTGGCCATTTTCCCTAACAGGCGGCCAGTTGCGGGGTCGTAGTCTTTTACCGTGGTGACACCATTGCCACTGAGATGTTTGGTGACATTGCCGCGGGCATCCATCTCAAGCACGGTATAAAACCGTTCGGCGCTGGCAAGGTTACGCTGTTCCGCATCGACAATCTGATGAAGGTAACCATATTGGTTGTAGTGATGGCGAATAGCACTACTTTCCCAGTTGCCGCTACCACCGGCATCGAAAATCTGAAAAGGTCGCGAGAATTGGTCGTAAGTGGTTTTCTCGTAGTGATCATCACCGCTCTCTACAGAGAAGCTTGTCAGCGTTTCGCTAGAGCGGCCGTATGCATCATAGCCATACAATTGGCTGTAGCTATCACTATTACCGGTTTCAAACTCTTCCACTCGTACCAGAGCAGTGGGGGGAACACCGCTCCCATCAGTGACTACATCATTGTTATACAACCATACAGTGGTATTTACGTACGCATTATTATTGTCGAAATCAATTCGTGTGAATAAGCGGCCGAGCTGATCATAAAAATTTTCGACAACTTGACCATTAGCATCCGTTTGCCGTATTAGCTCACCATAGCCGTTGTAATCATATTGCCAAATACCTTTGTCTGGGTCAGACATACTAGTTTTTCGGCCGAACAGGTCGTAGGTCATTTTAGTTATCAGGTTACGGCTGCCGTCCCCTCTATTCGTCACCTGCAGTAACTGGCCTTCTGCGTCGTGGGTAAATTCAAGGATATTATTGGCATTGTCCTGAATGTACAGTTTCTCACCAAGGACGTTATTGGTTTCTACCTGGCGTTGCCCCTTGGGGTTGCTGGAGGTGATAGTAGTTCCTTGATACTCCACCGTGAGGTCCCAACGTGTACCTCCACTGTTACTGATGCCCGGAAGGTCGGTGCCAATCACACGACCGAGACGGTCGTAATTGTAAGTGGTCCAGTAGCTAGTACCGCCAGTAATGTAGGGCTCGGACTGGTGTTTTACCCTGCCCACATTGTCGTACTCTATATCGACATAATTCCAGCTGCCATCAAAGGCACGGCTGGCTTTGCGTATCTCTCTGGCTAGACGATCAAAGCAGATTAATGTTTCGCTGCCACCGCCACTATAGTTATGCTGCTGGATACTGGCTCCATCAGGGCAAAGCGCTCCCGCAGGGGCCAGAAGGCTACTACTCTGAGCACCTGTAGCGCTGTAGCTATGCACTTGGCGCCCAAAAACATCATAAATAATCTGGCTAACCACACCGACACTGTCGATCATCTCTGTTGGCTGTCCAGCAGCGTTTCGCTGGCGCACTTGATTGAGCGTCTGATCGAAGACATTCATTTCTTTATCGACAAAGCGCCCGCTATCGTCATAAAGCCAACGCTGACTGCGAGGGGGCTCATTAGCGGTGGATTGCTCAGCTAAAATTTTGTTGCCAAAGCTATCGTATTCATACCTAGCTATCAGTTCATGTAAGTCACCAGGCTCCAGGGTTTCTTTTTGAAGCAAGCCCGCCTCATAACCACTTTCGTAGTAAGTAAAGGAACTCCGACGTGTTGCCCGGTACGATTGACCTGCCTCCGTGCGACTATGGGTTACAGTCGCGCTGCTTAAACGTCCAAGCTCCGCATAACCATTGAAGGTGTGCTGTGGGTTTTGGAAGACAACACGACCACTCCCATAATCATTAATAGTCTCGGTGCTAAAGCGATCGCCACCCGGTGCAGTAGTAACTGCAAGAATACGGGTGGGGTTACCATGCTCATCCTGCTCGGTGCTGGTGGTGATCGTTTTCAGCAAATCGCCTTGAGTTTGCCCATCGCCAACAAAGTCATATGACTTTTCCACGCTGGTCGAGAGAAAGGGCTTTAGAGGCCCTAACTGAGCAGTGCCGCTAAGCGCTGCTGTTGGAAAGTCGGACTGCCACCCCTGCAACGCCCAGGTGCTGTCGGACTTACTTAATAACTTGTCCTCAGCTGTATGGGTTTCTGTACGTCGTGGATAACCCAGGAAGGGAAAGTCCTGGCGGTAATGAGTGGTAGTTTTAATTCCACTCTGCTCGTCTATTGTGCGCAGGCTGGCAAAGCCCAATAGTCCACGACCTCCTGCCTGCAAACGGGCACGGCCATAGAAATAGCTGATAGCGCTGGTAGCTTCCGGATCGGCGGCTCCTGCAGCCTCACTTTCCGTGGCCGGCGCACTACTTTCCACTCTGGTTACTATAACTTGGGAGCCAACCACCTCCAATAACGGGCCAGTTTTTCCGAGCGTATGGTGCCCTTGTAAGTCGCCATTGAGCTCTCGATAAAAGTCAGCGGTGGAACCCATCTTGTATTGAGTGCACCAGTTTTTAATATCCTCGGTGTCCCCATTGGAGCAGTGTGTATCGAGCACTGTGTCAATATCTAAACGCGCATAGTGATCCGAAGTAACACTGGAGCCAAAAAGGATATTGGTTTCAGCACCCAAGCCATTGGTGATTTTTTCAATCACATTAGGAATGATTTGATGATCCGCAGCGTGGTAAACGCGGAGATAATCGTCTGCGAATTCCATCCAGTCTGTAATGCCATCACCATTCATATCGAGAAACAGGTTATAGCTTTCTTTACGAGTAGTCTTAAACCCCTCTTCTGCAGCATAAGCTTGCTGGTCACTTTGCCAGCGACGCAGTCTTAGCTCATCCGACGCACTGCCACCCTCTAAGCGCCAAACAAGGTCTACATCCCCATCGCCTTCGTAATCAAACCAGCTGGGCTGGGCATCTTCTGGGAAGCTGCCTAAATCTATAGGGTCATTTAACCCTGCACCGGTATTTAACCAATAGCGATAGTTAACCTCTCCGGTTTTATCATGCTGCACCAAATCTACCAGCCCATCGCTATTGATATCGACAGCCTGTAATTTACGGTGAAGATGTTCATGGCGCTCAAGAGGAGTTGCGTCTCTGTCATCGCTATCACTTTTAAACCCATCTTCTTGTATATCATCCATCACCCGCTGGCCGAGGATCAACTGATTGTCGCGTACCTTGGCAATATAGGCTCGGGTCTTCTGGGCCTGTAAACCACCCATTCCCTCCCAGGTTTGTTTGGTGTGTATCAAAATCAAGTCGACCTGGCCATCGCCATCAAAATCGCCGATCACATCCGGACTCAAGTAAAGCGCAGTGGATTCATTGTTCCCTAGGACAAAGGGTTCCAATGCAGGCATCTGCCAAGGTTGCTCGGGGCCAAAATGATAGAAACTATCAGAGCCTGTAGACTCCCCGGAAGGCTCTAACAGGCGATAGCCAGATGAGGTTACGGCATCGACTAGGCCATCGCCATTAATGTCCATAAAACGTGCATCTTTCTCACTGAGAATCGCTTTGGGCACTGTAGACAGCTGCCATTTGCCGGCGCTTGCACTATAAACAGATTGATGCAGCATCCACTGGCCACTATATTTACCTTGGCGGTGAAAGATGGCTACATCTGAGCGACCGTCGGCATTGTAGTCCAACACTTCCCACCTATAGGGACTGCGTGAGCTGCCTCCGTACTTAAATACCTGTTGCTCGGGACCAAATCCCTGCTCTTCCGCCAACACATATTTCACATAGTGATCGTGGATTTTGCCATCGTCATCCCAGTCGACTTCTAACCAAGCAATATCCATCCGCCCATCGCCATTGATATCGGCTGGCCGCGGTGCAACAGCCGCTCTATCGCTCTGGTGACTCAGCCTAACTGTGTCCACTAAATAGGAAGAAGTGAAAATTGCTGGCAATCGCCATTCAAATACCGTGTCGGGATGGCACACGGTGCCAGCACACTCCCGCAGGCGTTCAACACGGCTCAATGTATCTCCGTCATAATCGGTTTGTAGGTAGTCCAGCTCATAGCGACGTAGCGGCGTACTTTGTGTGCCTTTTACCTGGATGGCATGTAAGCGCTGGCTGATAGTTAAAGGCGCTCCGGCAACATAACCACTAATCACATCTTCTCGTGCCTCATAATCAAAGAAAACTGAAGCAGCGGAGTTGTTGCCGGCACCATAGGCATAATGGACCTCGCGGATACGGTGGCCGCCGTCACGATCGTAAAAGAAATCAATGGGATTGCCTGCACTGTCTTCAGTACGACTCACCGCCCAACTCAGAATGCCGTATCCATCAAAGGCCTGCGTGGCATTATTACCCTGGATATCCCGGCCATAGTAACTAATAGAGCCGTCTTTGCGCTCAACGGTAAAGTAAGCCGGCTTACCCGCACCGCCACCATGGGCAGTAACCAGACCAAAGCTGTCTATTTCAGTGCGATATTGACTGTCTGGCTCACCATAATTGCCCCCATTAACTAGCAACAGGCGCTGGCCGTCGAGGCAAAAACGATCTTCGGAACCCCAGGTAATCGGGCTATTATTATCGTCTTGTCCTAGGGTCTGGCGACAACGTGTAATACTAGAAAGACCGCCGAGTTGCCAGCCGTGCCCTAGCAAGCCGTTGCCCCTTTGACTGGAGTAATTGAGTGAGAGTTGCGGAACGACACCAGCAGTGCCAGCAGGTAGGCTCAGCGGAATTGAGTAGGTCGCAGCCCCGGATTCACTGACTCTAAACTCTCCCGGCAGAGTACCGGTCTCAGCAGAAATCGCCACCGCCTCAGGCTCTGGCAATATAGGAGCGGAAGGTTCCGGGGGCGTTTCTACGATGCCGTTATAACAGCCATTGATACAGGGACTGGTCCGGCTCGTAAACGCCTCGATATTACTCACCCCATCTCTATCGGGGTCATCATCGGCACCATAGGAAGTGTTACCAAGGAACAAAATCTCCCACCAATCAGGAAGTCCGTCGCCATCACAGTCACGAGTGTATATATCACCTTCATCACAGGTAGTAACCGCCCAACTGTAGTCCTGTTCATACAAATACTTAAAGCTTTGGCGAAGCACAGCATTAGTAGTGAGAACATATTCTTCCGATTGCGCAAATAGTGCTGCAGCGTGAGCAAGGGATAGCTGCTCTGCCGTCATAATCAATGCCTCACGGGTGTAGCTGCGCCCGCCCCAAGTTAAATCCGGCTGGCCTTGCCCGGGAAATAAACGCTGGTAAAGAGTGTCGACAAAAGCCTCTGCTCTCACCTCGGGATCGGAGATACTAAAAACATCAGGGAAATTAGCTTGGCCGCTATCTGAGGCCAAAAAGGCTTCGGCAATCCCTTGCTCAGTGGTGCTGCCACCGATCAACTGAAAAGTCCAGAAAGTAAGAATTTTTCGATGGAAGGGCAATTCAGGTTGCAATAAGCTTCGGAAGAGACGAGCTACAGAGAGAAACTCCGGTTCCCTTGATGGGTCAGGCTGCCAGTTGCCGATATCCTCCCAGAGGGATGGATCACCAACACTTTCCCAAACCAGTTTGCCGGGACCTTCATTGTCCCTAGTAAGGGCATAAATCTGTTCACTCTCAACCGTAGAAAAATACAGGGTATTGGTGCCAGCTAAAACAGGCTCCTTGGCGATGCCACCATTAACAGGATAGGTCCATTTTATGCGCTCTTGTTCGCTGTCTGCAGTCGCGTTGACGGCATAAAGTATCCCCCCTTGTCCCTCTATATTTTCTTCCGCATCATCTTCAGTTGCACCAATAATGGTACCAAAATAGAGAATTCTCTGTTCATCTTGCACCGCCTGCGAAACCACTTTACCTCTGGTAGGCAGACGCCACTTTTCGATGGCATTGGGGGCTACTGCATAGAAGATTTCATCCAGAGCGCCTACATAGATCGTACCATCCACGCTATCGATACTGGGAGTAGCGCGGATAATACCTCCGGCGGTAAAAGGCCATCCCAGCTCTTGCACATTACTGCCATCATTTTCTTTTAATGCATGAAGTTGGTTGCCAGCACCCACATAAAGAGTGCCATTTGGACCGATGGCTGGTGAGGAGCTGGTTTCGCCAATAATCTCAGTTGCCCGATCGCCATAGGCAGTGATACCGCCAAGAGTACCATTTGGATTGGTAACAGTTGCCCGCACTCCAAGTTCAAACAACTGTTGATACAGTGGGCTATCGGGGGTAATAAAAACCTGTAGGCTGCCGGTTGAAATAAAATCGAGCGCGCTGTCAGCAGTACTAAAAGTCTGGTGTATGTCTTGATCAGCCACGCCAGTTAATGTCAGGGACAGGTTCGGATCCATCCCCAATCCAGACAGTGCGATACAGTCCCCATCGCAAGATAAGCTTGCCATGGTGAGCACAGGAGACAAAACAGAAACCGAAATATGATTACTCGGTTCGCTGCAGATTTGTTCATCATCTACAGCGCATACGAGTACTCGATAAGCATATTCACTCGCGTTTTTATTTTCTACAATAAAACTGGTCTCTGTTCCTTGCTCAATTAGTTTCCAGGGCTCCAGTGACTCCAGCCCACCAGGCTTTTCCTGCAACTTATAAAGTACCTCCCCGGTACTGACTGGGCTCCAACCTAAGGTATAACTGTCGGTAAACTCCGGTGTGGAATCGCCTGAATCAGGGTATGGGCGAGCGGACAATCCCAGAGGAGCCACTAGGGCTTCTACTGTAATAGCAATCTCCTCGCTCGGTTCACTACATCCGGCAGGATTACAGGCGAGGACTTGATATCGGTATTCCCCTGGACTTTGATTAGACTGATATAAGCCTTCTACTTCGGTTGTTGCTAGTGGCTGAAATGCTGAGCCGTCAATACTGTGTTCAACTTGGTATTCCTCTGTTCCCGCGCTAAGAGCCCAGGCCAGAGCGTAATTACCGGTATGATTGATTTCTGGTTGCGCCTCACCGTCAATTTTCAAACTAGTCGGTGCTGCCGGTACAGTAACCGCGGTTACACTGAGTGAATGAGTATTAGATACATGGCTCAACCCCTTATTATCGGTTACTTCAACGGCCAAAATGAAATTGCCCGAATACTGGGAAGTCCAAGGTAACTCGTAAACGCCGTCATTCTCCGTACCGCTTCCAATCGAGCTACCATTTAGCAGGAATTTTACTGAGGTAAGTGTGCCATCCGTGTCTTCCGCTTCTGCACGTAAAATGACAGAACTGTATTGTGCAATCTCATTCGGAGGGTTCAATAGTCGGCCACTAGGAGGACTATTAGGATCTATTGTTATCGTCGCCTTTTGCCCTGAAAGCGAACTCGACGCCCCTAAATTGTCAGTCGCTGTTGCCCAAATCTCTACCTGTGCAACCTCACTCGGTGTCCAGTTGACCGGCGTCCAATTAAGACGATAGCAGTTCTGACATTGCTGGGAATCTTTTGTCGCTGTGCCTAATGGCCGTGTCCCATTATCACTATCTTCAAAAAATTCAACTTTTTGAATTGATCCATCAGAATCGTTCGCCTCGACATAAAGAGTTTTTTCTACCTCTACTTCTGGATTAAAAGTATCCCCATGAGGGCCACCATTCAGCCAGTTGATAGTTGGGGATTGATTCGGATTGACCGTAGCGGATTTTTCTACCGATAGGGGACTACACTCTAGGCTGTTACAGGCTTGAAGCTGATAATAATAAGCTCCCACGGGTTTAGTGGGTGGTGTATAAGTGTTTACCAGAGATGGACTATTCCACTCTTTTAGAGGAGCGCTGGTCGTAGTTGAGGTTCTTTCGAAGAGGCGTATCTTGGTAGCATTCCCGGGATTACTCCAGCGCAAGGTGTAGTCTCCCCCTTCGACAACATTATTGGGCGTAATAGAAAATGAATCTGGGGCAGTTATAGGGTTACCTACTGTGATAGTTTTGCTTTCTACAAGATGCCCCACTGTCCTTGAACACTTGACACCAAGCCCCCCGCAATTCTCACCTTCAGACTGTACCCAGAGAACCCTGTATTCAAACCTCCAAGTACCAATTTCGTCTACATTTAGGGTATAATTTTCATCTTCAGGTTCATAGGAAATGGAACTTTCTAAAATTTTTTGAAACTGGTCATTGTGATAAACCTCCACCGATGACCATTTATAACCGCAAGTTGATCTTAATTCGCAACTATTTATATCTGTCGCTCGCCCTTTACCTCCCCATGCCGGACATCCCCCATTTGAACATCCATCATACCAAACCGTTTTAATATCTATTCGACCATCCGTGCTATGTGTCGGTGCCACCGTTAGGTAATCTGCCAATACATTTGACACACCTAACCCAAGATTTAACAACAACAAAACACTTAAAATTTTGATAAACCCTTGCAGACATTCTGAAAGTCTAGTCATAATTTTAATTCTTATATTTATTGCATTTATGAGTAAAAATGCAGCTATAGGTCGATATGCATTGCCAAACTTATAGTTAACAGAATAATTCTAACAATGTAGCCAAGATATACTTTTGCAATTAGCTCTCTGATTGCAGATCACGTTGCCAGAGTAATGTCGGCAATTCCAGCTCTAGCTCTGGTGGATCCTGAGCAGGAATATTTTTCGGCACTATCACCACTGGGCCATCTGGTATTGGGATCACTATTAGCGGGATAGCTTTTGGTTCTGGCTCAGTTCTGAGAGCAAAAATTCGATGGTTGGTACTATGAATATAGAGTACGGTTCCATCTTCACTTAGGGTGGGTGAGGCGTTCACTGTTGCGCCATCAGGCAATTGATAACGCCATAGCTCATTGCCGTCAACATTATTTAAAGCGAGGACAGTGCCGTTATAACTAACAGCATAAAGAATACCGCTGTCTGTATTAATAACAGGGCTCGCTATCACACCACTGGTAGTATTTACTTCCCACAGGATGGATTTATCGGGTTTCAATGCAAGAACACGCCCTCCATCAGGGCTATTAGCACCTACAAAAACAATATCTTCCAGAATCGCAGCTTGATTCATTACCACCCCTACATCCTCCAAGGTCCAGGATATATCCCCCTCGGCAGAAAACTGGTAATAGTTTCCATCAAAACTGCCCTGGTAAATACTGCCATCATCCATTGCGGTGAGTGAGGCACTTATGGACTCTGAACCTTGCTGAATTTTCTGTAAAGCTTGCAAGCCTTGTACTTTTTTATCCTTCAGTAAAGAGTTACTTTTTATATTTGACGATGATAATTCCCATCGATTAACAGGCTGCTCTGAAACTAAGGTAACTTCAATCTTTGCAGTTTTACTTCCAGAAGGACCATTCGCGAAAAGGGTGTAGGTGGTGGTTGTACTAGGAGCTACTCGTACAAGCCCCTCTGCCTGAAGACCCTCAAGTCGCGTGCCATCGCTATTATCGACCAAAGTTACTTTGGTCGCACCTGGTACAGACCAGCTAATTGCTACCGGCTCTCCAGGCTGGAATAATCTGCTGGGCAGTGCAGAGAAAGCTTGTATTTCAAGCTTTGCTCCACCTCGAATGGTGGATAGGGGAGAGTCCATAATCTTTTTCATTTCCGCCGCATAAGCCGCGAAAGAAAGCACACAAAGTATCAGAAAAGATAACAACAACTGCGCATGAAATAATTTTCTAAAGAAAAAGAAATGAGATAACAGCCTCGAGGGCTTAAGAAAAATAAAAATACGAAATAGGGACATAATGCGCATCTCATCCACGAGCAAAGTGCCGATTTTACACATGCAAGAGTCGGCAATTATTTTTTTAGCACGCCAAAGATATGCTGCCACTTAATCAAACATAGGCCCACCTGCTAGACCCTTAAGTAGACAGGAAAAAATCATTGCATAAAATTTTTGATTATTAGCAAGCGCGGATTCTAACCAAACAAAATAGAAAATCAATTTAAAGGTGTATTTGACTGCCAAAACTTCTACACAATCAAATAAAATTTAACCTCACGATAACAACATCAACACGCTTTTCCGGCAGGTGAATGTACGATCAGCAGCTTGAAACATCTAAAGCTACATAATGATACGTCCCCTCTAAGCACATTTCACTCTCACACTGAATATAAATAGATGAGGCTGTTTCACCACCTCAACATATCTCAGAGATTCCTCACTCTCTTTACCCTGATTTTAATGGTATTTTTCCCCTAATCGGTACTTTATTACCATTAAATTTCACACATAAACGCTATTTTCCAGTTTTTTATATGGCAAACCCAGATCACCAACGGTTCAAACCAACACCTTCTAACCTGCCTCTTGTTTAATCGGCTTCACCGGTACTTAGGACCTTCAGAGCGTATAATATAGCCTTATTTTTTTAAGATACCTTATCTACCAATTAGCATTAAATTACCCTTGATATTTTACCACCCCTATTCTCCATTAGACTGTGAACTATCGTTCCAATTTTTCCGAATCTAGAAACATGCTTACTATTATATATACCAATTACACCTATAATCTCATAAAAAAACGGTTTTTTATAAACGATACTTTTAGACCTTACCTTTACCCCCCAACAAATCAAAGTGTAATTTTTATCAGCTAACTTAATTTTTTTGGGGAAAATATCGCGCCATATATTTGCATCCAACTAGGTAAAAATAAACAAAGCCATCAAACACAACTTTTCTCTGAAAATGAAAAAATGCACTGCAAAAGGGTTTAAAAATAACTATCTATAGTGATAACGTTATCATCTCACTCCCAACTAAGCTAGGTAAGTCAGTCAAGACCAAACTGGCAGTGTTAGGCTCTTAAACAATCAATGCCGCATAAGCAAAAAAATCACTCACCTTAGGAGTAAAACATGAAGCTCATTTATTTTTCGTTAATATTTGTTGTAAGCTCTAACCTATATGCTGCATGCTCAGGAAATCACTGCAGGGATGTAACAATCGATAGAATTTACATGTACCCCAATAGCAACATACTCCGCATTGGGACATCCGGCGAAGAAATGGATCTAGATTGTGCAGCGTATAGTGACAAATATATCACTTTAGATATGAGCCAAGAGTATGCGAAAGAGGCATACTCCACAATACTATCGGCTCATCAAACGCGGAGTAATTTTTGGTTAAGAACAACAGGAGCTGGTACGGATTGTAGTATTGTGTATATAGTCTCAGACACATGAATCTAACTAATTTTGACAGCAAGGGCATGATGTGCTGATACAGCTCCCTCCATCTCCTAGCTGTCACTTCACTACTTATTTATAAAAAACTTAAATTCCTGATCCACTTTATAATCCATCCAACCTAATAAACACACAAGCAGTAAAGAGAACAACACCTAAGAAGATAAATAATAACCCCCTTTCAGGATTAAATAGGATGATTTACCAACCGTGCTAAAATGCATCGAATTTTCCAGTACTTTGCATAGCCTCTGAAATTCCCAAACCCTTTTCAGATTATTTTGACGAGGATCATAGCTCGCGAACTTAGCATACAATAAGTGTGTGGATATTTGTTTTTTATGCTCAACATAAAATAATTAGTATAATAACTTCGTCCCTGCTAGTGAGATCTAGATAATGGTACATCCCGCTACAACAACTCCTATTTCGACAAAAAAATAACTTCAAAATATACCAAATTATAAATAAATTTTAGGTCACTTGGTTTGAAGTAATAAATGCAATATTTTCATACTATAAGAGAATAATTTTGCAGCCCCATAAATAACTCAATCGGTGAACTTCCCCCCCCGACTCGCTCTTGGTCTAATGTCTAGAGGCTGTTTCATAACTTGAAATCGGTTATTCTCACGTAATTACATAGAAAAAAGTCCAGCAATAGTGAGCCGATTCAAATCAGAGTTAACCAATGATCAATGGAAATTGATCGAACCTTGTCTTCCAGAGTTAAAACGAGGAAAGGGAGGCCCAAAACCCATTGAAAATCGAGCTTGTTTTGAAGGCATCCTATGGGTTTTGCGTTTTGGAGCGCGATGGAAAGATCGTCCTTCACACTATCCATCACCGAGTACATGCTGGAGAAGGCTTCAATTTGGGGAAGAGCAAGGAGCTTGGTTATAGGCATGGAGAAGATTTCTGGAGCTGTTGGATCAGCAGTCTTTGCTTAACTGGGAGGAGGTCTTTTCTGATGGCAGCTTTACACCAGCAAAAAAGGGGCTTCGAAATCGGGAAAACCAAGCGGGGCAAGGGTTCAAAGTGGATGGTGGTGGTCGATGGCGAAGGTATTCCACTGGGAGGCACTATTACTTCGGCCTCACCAGCAGAAGTGAAGTTATTACACCCATTACTTGATGTTACGTATAAAAATACAACGATTCATCGTTTAGTTTATGATAAAGCGGCGGACTCAGATCCTCTTAGAGATAGCCTGTTGAGTCGTGGAATCGACCTTATCTGTCCACACAGGAGAAATAGGAAAAAAGTCTCAAGACAGGATGGCAGAAAGCTCAGAAGGTACGCTCGCCGTTGGAAAGTTGAGAGGACTTTTGCGTGGTTGGGAAATTACCGCCGTTTAGTTATTAGATGGGAGCGATATTTGTCCACTTATCGTGCTTTTTTCTATATTGCATGCATTTTAATTACGTTAAAGAAGTTATGAAACAGCTTCTAACAAAACCAGCCTCCATGCGGGCCTATTTCAACAGCCGGCTAGAAACCATCTAGCTACTCCATCAAGATATGATGCGAACTTTATTACTGCTAAAGCTCAATTAAAGAACTACATAGCTACCTAAATAATCTCATAAGCTGATCAACTACCCACATATGGAGCTGGCTGTGATTAGATCGGCTATGCCATGCTGCAATGACTTCAAATTTTGGGGTTTGTGTATCCAAATTGAGAGGAATCACTTTCTTATTGGGCAGCAATCTTGAAGGGTAAAAAGCAATTGTATCAGTGGCAGCAATAATATCTGGTGCGGCTGAAAAGCAAGGTACTGACATTACGATATTGCGCTTTAGTCCTTGCATAGCAAACCATTCATCGTGAGACCCTCTCAAGTTCGGGCGAGAAGGCGAAATAATCAATTGTGGAAGCTCGGCTACGTCAGCCAAAGTTAATGACTTTCTCTTTAGAGGAGATTTTTTTCCTGCAATACAAACATGTTGCTCTTCAAATAATAGTTTGTAAGGCAAGTCATCCGGGATGAAATCAGGGAAAGTGAGCGCTAGATCGATCTCACCGGCAACCATTAATTGATTTAGGTTATCTGTTTCAAAATCCCTAACGATAACTTTAAGCTCTGGAGCAGATTGACGGACAACCTCTAGTAATTGGGGTAGTACCGATTGAATCGCATAGTCTGTGGCGCTAATGCTAAAAACCCCCTTATAGGTTGCCGGGTCAAAAGCTATTGGGGTCAGCAGTGACTCTACATCCTTTAAAATACTGCTGATCCTACCGCCCAGTTGTTCGGCAATAGGAGTGGGCACCATGCCGTTACCTTGCCTAATGAACAGACGGTCATCAAATACTTCCCTCAACTTACGCAGCTGTTCACTGATTGCTTGCTGAGTTAACCCAACCTTTTCCGCTACCCGCGATAGGTTTCTCTCTTGCAGTAGCGCTTCCAATATACGTAGCTGTTTCAGCTCTAACCGACTAATACCATTCATATTTGTAACCAAGACAAAGAGCAGTTGTTTCTAATTGTATCTTTGCCTATCTATTATTCCCACCATCGTAAGGCACAGCCACATCTGGCTGGGGCTATTTAATAGCCCAAGTAGTTACTCTTCTAATTATCTGGAGATAGATATGAGCCGACCCACTAAGCGCTTTGCTCCTCAGGAATCTTATAAATTATTTATTGGTGGTGAATGGGTTAATAGCAACTCGGGGCGTACGATGGACAGCCTCAATCCTGCTACAGGCGAATTACTGACTCGCATACCGTTGGCCGATTCAAGTGATGTCGATGCTGCTGTCATTGCGGCAGAAAAGGCGTTCCCCACCTGGAAACTTACTTCCGCTATTGAACGACAGGATGCACTGCTCAAAATTGCAGACATGCTTTCAGAAAAGAAAGCATTCTTCGCCCACCTTGAGGCATTGGAAACCGGCAAGCCAATTCGCGAAACTTCAAATATTGATATCCCACTGGCCATAGACCACTTTCGCTACTTTGCAGGGGTTATCCGCTCTCACAGCGATGAAGCGGTGATGATTGATGATCAAACCATGAGCCTGGTATTCAGCGAGCCAATGGGTGTAGTCGGTCAGGTAATCCCATGGAACTACCCTCTGCTGATGGCTGCCTGGAAGATAGCACCCGCTATCGCAACCGGTAATACCGTAGTGATTAAGCCATCCGAGATGACTTCGTCCACCCTGCTGGAGCTCACCAAGATTTTCAAGGAAGTATTACCAGATGGTGTAGTGAACGTTGTCACCGGCGTAGGCCCAGAAGCGGGCCAGGCTTTACTGGATCACCCTAAAGTCGCGAAGCTGGCCTTCACCGGGTCTACCGGCATCGGTTATAACGTGGCCAAAGCTGCGGCTGATAAATTGGTGCCGGCAACTCTGGAGCTGGGCGGTAAATCAGCCAACATTGTATTCCCCGACACAAACTGGGAAAAAGCCCTGGAGGGCGGAGCCTTGTCTATCCTGCTGAACCAGGGACAAGTCTGTGAATCTGGTGCCCGCCTTTTTGTCCACGAAACTATCTTCGACCGTTTTACCACTGAATTAAAAGCCAAGTTTGAATCTGTAAATGTCGGCGACCCGATGGATCCCAACACACAGATGGGCAGCCAGATCAGTGAAGCGCAAATGAACCGTATTCTTGGTTACATAGATATTGCCAAAGAAGAAGGTGCAAAGATCCTTACCGGCGGTAAGCGGCTGCAAAAACCTGGATTGGAAAAAGGTTTTTACATTGAGCCGACAATTATTACCCATGCCGACAACGCTATGAAAGTCGCACAAGAAGAAATTTTTGGCCCAGTTGTTGTAGTGATTCCATTCTCCTCTGAGGAGGAAGTTATAGCGATGGCCAACCAATCCGATTATGGCTTGGCTGGCGCTGTGTGGACTCAAGATATCAACCGAGCGTTGCGTGTTGCACGAGCCGTGGAAACAGGCCGCATGTGGGTGAATACCTATCACGAACTCCCTGCCCATGCACCATTCGGCGGTTACAAGAAATCCGGTATCGGGCGTGAAACCCATAAATCGATGATTGATGCCTACACGCAGAAGAAGAATATCTTTATCAGTCTTAATGAAAAGCCCTACGGTCTTTTTTAAGCCTCACTGCAATAAGTTTTTAGCAGGAAAATAGTTATGAAAAACGAAGCATTATTCAGTGAAATCAACCTGGGCCCTTACACCCTGAAAAACCGCATTGTGCTGCCGCCGCTTACCCGGTCGCGTAGTTCACAGCCTGGCAACATCGCTAATGACTTAATGGCCAACTACTACGCTCAGCGTGCCGGTGCAGGCTTTATGGTTACAGAGGGCACGCAAATTGAGCCCAGGGGCCAGGGTTATGCCTGGACTCCCGGAATTTATTCACAGGACCAGATCGAAGGCTGGAAAAAAGTGACCAAAGCCGTACACGATCAAGGCGGTATTATTTTTGCGCAGCTTTGGCATGTGGGGCGTGTATCCCACACTTCGTTACAACCGGGTGGAACGGCTCCTGTTGCGCCGTCTGCAATTCGTGCAGATGCGGTAAAGGTATTTATTGAGACAGGGCCAGGGCAAGGTGCTTTGGCTGATCCCAGTGAACCTCGTGCACTGACAACAGAAGAAGTTAAAGAACTGGTGCAGATCTATGCCCAGGCAGCACGTAATGCTTTGGAAGCAGGCTTTGACGGTGTTGAGCTGCATTGTGCCAATGGTTATCTTGTAAACCAGTTTATTTCTGAACATACCAATCAACGCGAAGACGAGTATGGCGGTAGCCTGGAGAACCGACTGCGTTTCCTCAAAGAGATTGTTGCAGCGGTATCAGCAGAGGTAGGTAATGATCGTCTCGGCGTTCGATTTGCTCCACTGTTTGAAAGTACCGATGAGGACCGTGTTTATCTTGGCCTGGTGGAGAGTGACCCACACACAACTTATATCGAAGCTATCAAACTGTTGAACGAGGCGGGAATTGCCTATCTATCTCTAGCAGAAGCGGATTGGGATAATGCACCGGATTTACCTGAGAATTTCTACCAGGAAGTGCGAGAGATCTTTGACGGGCGCATCATGTATGCAGGCAAGTATTCCCCAGAGAAGGCTTTGCGGGTACTGCAGGCGGGTAACGGAGATATCTTTGGTTTTGGCCGCCCTTTCATTGCCAATCCGGACCTTCCCATACGTATTCGCAATGATTGGCTTCTTAATAAGGTTGACCCGGAAACCATGTATGGCGGTACCGATAAAGGCTATACTGATTACCCTTCTTACCAGCCATAATTTTTAACAGTTCCTTAACAGGACATAAAAAAAGCCCCAGTAATTGAAGGTTACTGGGGCTTTAAACTTACTCGTAAAACTTCTTGGATTGCTGAGGTGATTATCAGTGTTTTTCTAGACACTAAAATAACTATTAGTCGCTTTGGACACCTCGATTAAATAGTGATTTATTTTGAGATGATTACTAAAAACTAAAAGTCCACTCAGGCATCCAGTTTAAAGCCCAGGTTTCCAGGACTTTATCAAAGCCACTCAACACCATAATCCCAAGCAACAAAAGTATGGCACCAAGTGCTACTTTGCCGCCAACAGCAAAAGTACCAACTGATGGTGATAAGCGGCTATAAATTTTCCTTGATAGCCCGCCTGCCACCAGTAGCGCAGCGCCAGTACCAAGCCCAAAAGAAAACATCACCATAAATGACTGGCCTAGTTGCTGGCCCATTGAAGCAAGCGCGATTGCTGCACCTAGCGTGGGACCTACGCAGGGCAACCAGATAATTCCTGTGAGAAAGCCGATACCAAACTGTCCGGCCCAGGCACCATCACCAGTAATGCTCGCCCCTGTGGTAACTTTCGACAAACGCAGGGTCACCCAGTCGGAAAGTGGTTTAATCAGCAGAATAAGGGCAACGGCCACAAGCAGGATTGCAGCAATATAGCGAAATAGCTCTGGGTCCAACCCTAAAGAGACCAACAGGAAACTGAGCACAGTTCCAGCCAGGGCAAATGACAAGCTGAGCCCTACGGCAAGCGCATAAGGCCCCCAGCGCCCAGCGCTGCTGGAGGCACCAACCACCATTGGCACCAGTGGCCAAACACAGGGGGAGAGAATACTAAGTGTGCCCGCAATCAAGGCCAGGGGGATGGCGCTGACTTCAAGCATTTTCGCCGCAGGCCTTAACTGAGTTAAAGATATTCTGGCGAATAACATCAGCGCGTGTTTCAGCAACACTGAACCATACTTGCTTGTCCCCACGATAGAGCAGCAGGGTTGACTGCCTGGGCGCACGGAAATGCTTTACCCACTCTTTTTGCTTGTCGAAATTCACATTAAGGATTGTGAGGCCACACTGGGGGTTATCTTTCTGGAACTGCGCAAGAATTATGCCCTGCTTCTTGCAGGTAGGGCACCAGTCTGCCCGCACATCAATCAATACGGGTTGCTTCGCAGCTTGCAGCTCTTTGAAGCGCTCTTCAGAGAAGGGCTCTCCCGCTGATGCGAAGGGCATTGAGAGCAGTAAAATAGCTAAGAACAGGGTGCGGTGAAATACTTTCATGCTAGTGATATCCCAAGTGAAGGGTTGAAAATTTCAATAAATAGGCAAGTTTGGCTGCTTACCTAGATTTGTCGTACTAGCTAGTAAATTTCTTACACCCGGTAGCTTTAAATATAAGCAACCTCACCTGTTCCGGAAAATCTGAGAACTGTGACAAATCTCAGGCTTCACTTATTGACTGGCTGTTCTTAACCATCTGTTGGGCCTATCTACCCACTAAGTCACTTGATTGCTGACAATATCCCTATAAGATCCCGCGGGTAATTTTTGCGACCGTAACAAGCGTGTCTCAAAGCTCTACGTCAGTATTCAATGTCAAATGGATTCAGATCGAAAAATGAACAAACTTTTTGCCCTTATAGCCATTACTCTTGCCACCGCTTCCTGCATGCAACTCGAAGTCAAACCGGGCCGTGTTATTGGCGATACCGTGGATGCGGGCAAAGAGGCTTATCAAAGTATTCAACGCAGCCGCCGCGGTGAGGAAGAGAGAGGTTTCTCCCACAAAACCAGTTACGATTCTGCCATTTCTAATGCCGCCAATATTGCAGGCTGCAAGGAAGAGCTAATGGAGGTGGTTAGTGTTTCAGACCTCGTTGTATCCCAGGTGATTTCTGAGTCTTCTGAAGTGCTGGTTAAGGATGGTGATAAAACCATTTACTGCGCAATGCGAGCCGTGGTTCGCCCTAAAGCTTGAACACTGCAGAAAACAAAAGAGTTCTAGTGATTTCTTTAAGTATTAACCAGTGAATACTGCTGTCATCAACTGGTTTGGGCCTAGTTTTAGTGAATTGAATCCACTTTTGCAGCACCTGCATACGCAAGGTGCCAAGCTGTACGGGGAAGTGGATATCCGTTTTGGTTCCGGCGTCGCCGGCTGGATTGGTCGGCGAATGGCGCACAAGCTAGGGGCTCCAACGACAGCTGGCAAAGTGCCTTTTTCTGTAGACATCCATCACTCCCCAGAAAAACTGACTTGGTCCCGCACTTTTGCCAGAACCCATACTGTTACCTCAGAGTTCCAGCCAGTAAAGACCTACCAACAAGGTGGTTGCTGGGTGGAATCCACTGGCCCGGTCAAAATACAGCTAGGGGTCTCAACAGAGGGTGGCAACTGGCAATGGCTACAGCAATCTGTGTCACTTTTTCGTATTCCTATTCCAACAATATTCAGGCCAAGGGTTTCCGCTGGAAAAGCCATTGTGAATGGGCTCTACCAATTTGAAGTAAAAATCTCCTTGCCAGTGCTAGGCCTTATCTTTGGCTACTCAGGTACATTAAAGAAAGACGATGGAAAAATGATCGATTAAACCCGTGCAGTTCACTAGGGAACCCTTGAATAACTCCGTAATATCTCTGCAGATTTTGAAGACTGCAGGTGTTAGGCACAGCTTGTAGCGAATGGCCATAGCCCTTTGCAAGGCAGCTGTAGTCTTCAAGACCCGCCTACAGGGTTTTCAGAGGCTCCCCCGGGACTTGTTGTAAAAACAGACACGGGATAGTCTCGACCAAAACGATAAGAGCAAGTTATGGAAAGTGAACTGCTGTCGCTCCGGGCTGAACTAGCCCTTCTAGAACGTGACAACCGGCGTCGGCTGGAGACCTTCGAAAGGCGACTCTCCGCCCTTGAGGCACAACTCAAGCGAGGCAATACAGAAAACAAAGATGCCTTGTTAGAAAACACTACTGGGTTAGAGGATGATTTAGCCCTACTTATGGGCTCCCCCTCTGAGTCCCGGCAAACCATTGAGCCAACCCAGCCAGCAAACATACCCCTTACAACCGCGTCTGCTGAATCCAAATCAATTCCACAAGAAAACAGAAAAGTATCAGTAGTCACACCCTGGTTGCAGGAGGGATTAGCAAGCCTAGTGGCACCAGCTCTGGAACCACTGAATCGCGTGTGGGAGCCCCTTGCAAACTTTTATCGCCATTACCAGCGCCAGGGTAAGGCCCCGGTATTCTTTATGACCGCTGCCGGCATACTGGCACTGGTATTTGGCTTCGCATACTTGCTGCAGTTCTCTTTCAACAACTATTTGGGCCCGGCCGGTAAGGTGATCTTGGGCTTTCTGGCTGCGGCGGCAACCACTTTTGGCGGTGTGACTTTTAGCCGGCGTATGCCCCATATGGCGGACTACGGCTCTGGATTAATAGCACTCGGAGTGATTCTTCTCTACCTGTGTGGGTACTTTGCCGGGCCTTACTATCAGTTGCTGTCTGTTCCTGTTGGAGTCGGCCTGTTGGTGGCGACAACAGGGCTCTCATACTTACTGGCCCTATTATTTGAGACTCGAGTGGTGTCTATGGTGACCCTGCTGGGCGGTGCCACCATGCCTTTGGTGGCGAATCATTTTGATCCTTCCGCACTTGTTTACCTCAGCTATTTATTGGCACTCGCCCTGGCGATGCTGCATTTATCCAGGCAGATACGCTGGCCACAGCTTGCGATCGTCACAATGGTACTGAGCGCAGGCATGCTGGAGTTTTCCGTCTCAAATCTGGATGAGGCTACATCTACCTGGGGGCCATTACTAATACTGCACGGCTTCTTTTATGGCTTTGCCCATTACGCCTTGCGGGGTCTAAACGCTGAATTGATAGAGTCCAAAGGGCTGGAGCGAAGGCGCCTGATTATTATTGCCGCAAACCTGGTGCTGTTTATCCACATCAGCTGGTCGCTCGCACCCAACAGTAACGCACTGGGCATTGTGTGGCTGCTGAACCTTCTACCCTGGATGGCTCTGGCCATTTATTCACGCTGGCTGTTTGGCTACAACGCCATCAGCATTTCCGCCCGTGTTGTACAGAATATGGCTCTACTACACGGTGGATTACTGGCAGGCTTGGCAATCCTTGCGTTGTGCAGTCCCGCTTTATTGGGGATTATCTGGTGCCTAGAGGGATTGTTGCTGATTTTTCTCGGTGCCCGTTTTGGTTTTATCAGTGTAAGAAGCGAGGGTTACATCGCCCTATCTGCAGCTGGCATTACCATGCTGTGGCAAGCTCTGACCTGGGTAGCTGGCGGAGTTGTTCCCGCACCAATGTTGCTGTCATTAAGCGCAGATGCTGGTTGGGGTAACTGGTTGGCGCTCTGTGCGACTGCCTTCGCATTAACCCGACTGTTGCAGCACTGCGCAGATCGGATTACTCCTAGAGAGCACCATTTAACCTCTTTCGCAGATAACGCTTTTGTGGTGTTTTTATCCGCAAGCTTTCTGCTATCTGTTGGCATCCTCTGGCCCCAGGGTATGTGGCTGCTTGCCTTGCTACCGATGGGCTTTTTAATCTGGCACGGCAAGCACACTGGCTCAGCATTTAGTGAATGGTTTGGACTCAGCCATTACTTTCTGCTGTTTATCCCACTACTAGCGAGTGCATCGATTGTGGGTAACTTGCATTTCTACGATCAAATACCTTACGGAAAGATCGCTAGTGTAGAGGCCTTCCTTAGCTTGTGGATGATTGCAGCTCTGTATAAACACCTGGATATGCAATCCACTGGCTTCTCTCTGGCACTCAATTTGCGCAAGCTGTTTTACGCTCTGGTGCCAATATTTTTCCTACCAACAGTACTTTATAAGGCCAACGACTACTTCCCCATCGCTGTTTGGCTGTCTGGCGCTATCGCCCTGGCACTTTATACACGCCTGAAACTGGAGGTATTAAAACAGGAACTGCGCATATTGATCGCAGGCGCAAGCTTTGTAGCAATAATCAGTTGTGCTCTGCAGGAGTTCGCCAACTGGCAAGGGTTTGCCTTGAGTGGGTTGCTGTTGGGGCTGGTATCAATGGCGGCACTGGTGTGGATCGGCCAGGGATTGCGGCGGAAGCCAGTCGGCCAGGATTGGCGGTTGGCCCTGCATCGGGCACTTAAGCCACTCTTTCCATTGGCCTTTTACTATCTCGCGGCAACGCTACTTATTATTAGCTACGCACTAAGCCGTGACTTTGCACTGGCACTTTTACTATGCCAGCTGTACTTCGCCGGTCTGTATATTTTTAAACCCCAACTAGCGCCGCTGCGCAACCAGTTGACCCCCCTTTATATGCTGAGTCTGCGCCTGTTTGAGTTTATTACCTTGTTGCAAGTTGCAGCGGTCATTGCCAATTCCGCTAAGGCGCCAATGTTGGGAGTGTATAACCTGGTGGCCCTGGGAATCGCTTCACTGTTGGTTTATCAGCGCTTTTTCGCCAATAGAGCCGTATGGCCTGGCCGCAGGCTGTTTAACCTGTGGGTGCTGCACCTTACAGCCATCCCAGCTTATATTGCGCTGCTGGCGCAAGTGCTGGAAACCATGTGGCTGCCAGCAATATCATTTGCCTTGGTGGTGCATGCAACACTGCTACTGTTCCAGACTCTAAGACCTGATACCCAAAAGTTACTGAAGCTCTCACTCATGTTGTTCGGCATTGCCGCACTAAAAATTGTGCTGTGGGATATGCAGGACTTTTCCCTGATACAAAAGATTGTGGTCTGTATGCTGGTGGGGCTGTGCATGCTGGGGGCTGCATTCCAGTATCAGAAATTCCTAACAGCAAGAAGCTAAATAAATTCTTATTTAGCTTTCTATCATTGTGGCGATCAGATAACCCATTATTTGATCGCCCAATAACATGTTAAACAGCCCGCCAATTTCAGGTAGGATCACGGTCGCGTACTGAAAAATTGAGCGCTAAGCCCAAAGGCAAAGAACTTTAGCCTTTCTCACCCTAGACAAACAGCTGATGTTATTATTACGATTGGTAGAAAATTTACAAATGGATTAAACAGAATAGAAGTTTTTAGAACCATGAGAAAAGTTTCTATCTCAAAGCCTACAAGAGAACATCTTGAAAATATTCTCTTAAATGTTAGCTATATATATTTAACTTTAGTTATCTACCAAGTGTACACCGAAGGCGACATTCTTGACCTTCAGTACCTATCCAACCTTGACATGCAAAATACCAACACCATTTTCGCTACCAGTTTTCTTGCGTTCCTATTTATTTCTTGTTCAGCCTGTATTATTTATCGCATACGGTACTTACTGACCGGCAAACCTTTAATATCTGAACTGCAAAAAAAACACCTTTCCAAAATCAACTCAAATATTTGGTATAGCTATTTTTTCCTATTTATTTTTCAACTATCTACTGAGGGTAATATTTTTGACTACCAGTATTTCTCCAGCTTATTCAAACAAAGCGACGCCTTTATCCCAGCAGGTATTCTCATTGCACTCGGCATAATGATGTACTTCTTGGGAATCATTTACCATTCCTGGCTTCTGCTAAAGCTATCCTTAATTCAGCACCAATCAAATTCAGTTGGTGAGCAGGGGTAAAGGTGCCTATTTTATTGGCGAATAAAATAGGCACTTGTATTTGGTTTTATAAGCAATTGAAACATTGGTTACACTTCGGAAGCGAGCAGTCAAAAATGAAAGAACAAAAAGATAAACGGTACTCACCTACCAAATTTCAAAGAAACTTTCCCCCATCAACAATTATTGGCCCATAACCTACCAGCTTACTGCACGAACGTACCGCAAAAAGGAACTCCCTCACAATAAAAATGTGAATCAGTTTGCACTTTATAATAAATAGCAAGCACTATAATACGGCGGCCAAAATCCCGTAAGCGCTAGCGTTGTGGATAGGAACCACCAAGTCTATGTTTGAACGCCTCTTTGCCTCCAGAAAAAAGCCATTTGTACCAAATCGGGACAAACTTGAAACACTGACTGCCAACTTGTCCGGTAGCCGCTTTAGTATCTCACTGCCCCCCAACAGCGTGCCCGATATTAATGAGGAATATTATGGCCCCCGTATTGATATCTATAACCGGGAAGCCTATGACGATCTAAGTCGCGGCAAATGGTACCAAGAGGGAAGAATGCCAGGGCAGTCCATTTTAAAACGCAACTGGGGTTTTTATGGACCACCCTGGGTTTCCAGAGAATATGGTTTTTTAACAATATCAATTAGGGTTTATCGGGTAGATGATCTACCTGAAAGTATGAGTTGCTTTAATCCAAGCCACCTTGAACAGGTGATTTTAAAGGATCTATATTTTCATTACGGCCCCCCTGAAATCGACATGATCCCCAAAGCAGCCCCTATCAAATGGCATTCAAAAAACATAAATGGCATAAACTGGCTGTACTGTGAGGCACATCCTAAATGTAGCGAACTAGAACTACGAGAGAATCCCTTTAGCGAAGCTGTGTACGACACGCAACTCTATGCTCCGATAGATGACCAATATTTCATTGATGTCAACTTCAGCGCATTAGGTTATGCCCCTGCCACTTATAGTATTGCCGCAATGGAAAATTTAATGACGAATACTTACTCAACGCTAAATTTAAAGTTGAGCCCGGCCATGCAAAAACGAAAAGAAGAAATTAAGCGACAATTCCCAGAAGCAAGATTTAGTCAGGCCCGCGATCCAGAACCCTGGGTTTACCATAAAATTCGCAAGGGTAATAGTAGAGTTGGCGAAGACTCTTTTGTTGTGGTCGAAAAAGGAACACCGCCACCAAATTTTAATCCCTGATTAATTTATTTGCGATTTAGTTTAGAACTATGATAAGGAGATCTTATGCCAGCATTTCGTGCCGGTTGGACCAAAATAATTGAAATGGCTCCTATGGGGACAAAACAGGGCCGTGATGTTTATGTCAACAATGCCCATTACCCGATGTATGAAAAAGTAAAACAGGAAGCGCAAACTAATTACTATTCTGCCACCCTGCTACGAGCACTAATAAGCTTAAATGCCGATACTGGCAGTAGCCAGAGTGTCAATGGAGCTGGAACTATTCGCTATCTAGTACGCCATGGTATGGCCATTGAATACTTTATTGATAATGGCGATGTTCTGATCCATAAACTCCACTATGATGATTCTTTACAACCTAATACAGGAAGTCAAACAACAGGAGTTTACAAAGTTCGACATGATGGAAACACCTGGAAAACAAATAGTATTCCCTTGGATAAGATGCAGCATAAACATAAATGGAATGGTGCACACTATGCTGCAGTGAGCGGAAAATTCGGATCAAATAATTCAGCCGGCCGCATACTAATTAAGCATATTGAAAAAGCTTATGGCGGAACGGAGATACTTCCCAGAGATATTACCAAAGTTGACAACCATTACTCCCTCTACTGGATTAACAAAGGAGAGCACGGTGCATTGCCATCTGTCGATGGTCTGACCTCTCTGATACAACAGGCCGCTGATGCCCGTGAATCAGTCAACTGGTTGGTACACGGTGAGGGTGCCAAAACCCTCCAGCGAGCGTTGGAAATCTTGCAGACTGCCCCCTCTTTAAGCCGTTTTGCGGCGAAGGATGAAGAAATCGTGCGCGGATTGCGTATGAAAATGGCAGGTCAGAAGATCTTTCTTTCCAACCCAGTGGGCGCAAATCCCGATAAGATTGAAAAGCTTTGTAGTGCCGTTGGTCTTACCTATGTAAATAAAAATATCAATACACGAAATTTTAAAACAACTGGGGCATGGCGCAACTCCTGGGGAGAGATCAAAAAGATCGGAGCAACGGCTATGGCAATTGGTTTTGCGACAACAATAAGTAAAAAGTCAGGTGTCTATTACCTTCAAAAACAGGGTGAACTAATGGGGGAGTCATTTGGCGCCGCTATGACTAATACTAATTCTATTACTATCGCTACTGCGGGTGCGTCAGTTGCCGCCGTTTATGTTTTTGCCCAATCCCAGTTCACGAAATGGAACGATCACTACCGAGCGATAAGAGCAACCGCAAGTAGTACCTTTGGTCGCGGCAATGAATATTGGTACGAGAGTGATAAAGATCTGCTAGAGCAGTTATCTGGCTAGGACTAGTACGATAATCACCCTACTATTTAGTAGGGTAAATCTAGGATTTTATTGGTGCCCGCCTTGGCCGGCACCATTTATTGAAATTTAATAGATACTTCGGATATTTGATCTAATAAGTATCTATTCTTTAAATCACCTGTACAAAATCCCACCCACTCTAATAATCTTAACTAGAAGTAGTCAATTCATCTTCTTTAAAACATATCTAAATAAGTAATTTTTTAAGGCTACACTCATTGAAAGCCCCCTTTCTCAGATGGACTTTCAGGGAAGTGAGAGATGATACGGCTCAGACTGGCAATAACACTCTTTGCCACCTTATTAACCAGTTGCCTGGCAATAGCAGATTACCAAAAAGGAGACTTTATAGTTCGTGTTGGCGCCGCTGCAGTAGCTCCCAACGACGATTCCGACAATTTGCACCTAAATGGCACCATACTGCCTGATACACGAGTTTACGTGGATACTGGTTACTCCGTGAGCTTTACGGGCACCTGGTTATTCGCCGATCATTGGGGGCTGGAGCTTTTGGCTGCACTGCCATTCAAGCACGACCTTAAGGTGAGTGGCCTGCCAGACCCGAATACCGGGGAACCTCTGGGCAGGGTTCGCCTGGGGGATATCAAACACCTACCTCCTACCCTCACGTTGCAGTGGTACCCGGTATGCACAGAATCCTGGGTGCAGCCATACATTGGTGTTGGAGTAAATTACACCCATTTTTTCAGCGAGCATATCAACCGTGTAGCCCAGAACTACTTTGAGACAGTTCTCGGAGCTGAATCACGGGCAAGACTCAAGCTGGACAACTCCTGGGGACTTGCCGGGGAGGTTGGTATAGATGTCGCCTTTGGCAGGGAGAGCCGCTGGTTGTTTAACGCGGCTATTTGGTATCTGGATATTGATACCAAGGCAAAGATCCATTTTCACTCTGGAGCTGATGATAGCTCTCACATTCGGGTGAATGTGGATATAGACCCATTTGTTTACTCCCTGGGTATCGGCTACCACTTCTGAGGTGTTCAGTACATCACAGCCCCTTCTTTCTATTTATTAGAATGAATAAGCCTATTTATACCAATTTTCATTCTATTAAATATCTCTAAACTGCTCCTTAAAGACATCGACTACTTAGCCAAAACCCAGTGTTATCCACTTATTCACATTTTGAGGACCATCCCTATGACCACTTCTACTTTATCCACATCCCAGACAAGTACAAACTCGAATCTGTTTGCAGACATCGCCGACCTCAGTGGGCGTATCGGCCTGGCAGCAATCTTTATACTAGCGGGAGTGAATAAGCTTCAGAACTATGAGGGCAGCGCCCAGTACTTGGCTATGGGCGGCCTGCCAGAATTCCTTCTGCCACTGGTAATCTTATTTGAGATTGGCGGAGCCCTGACATTGATCGTCGGCTTCCATGTTCGCCTTACCGCCCTGGCATTTGCGGCATTCAGCCTGCTAACCGCGGCCTTGTATCACCATAACTTAGCCGATCAGATGCAATTTTTGATGCTCTTTAAAAACATGGCCATGGCTGGCGGCTTCCTGGTACTGGCCGCTCATGGCGCCGGGCGCTTAAGCATCGATAAGCGTAAAAATACCATTTGATAATTTAGCCAACATACTTTTATCTCGCCCTAGCTACCTCAGGGCCGATTAGCACAAACACTGATTCAGGAGAGAAACATGGGACTATTAGTCAACGGCCAATGGAAAGACCAGTGGTATGACACCAAAGATTCCAGCGGATCGTTTAAGCGAGAAGCTGCTCAACTGCGCAATTGGATTACCCGTGATGGCAGCGCAGGCCCCAGTGGTAGAGGTGGCTTTAAGGCGGAATCCGGGCGTTACCATTTATATGTATCTCTGGCTTGCCCCTGGGCTCATCGAACCTTAATTTTCCGCAAGTTAAAAAAACTGGAGGAGCACATCAGTGTTTCTGTAGTCAGCCCGGATATGCTTGAACATGGTTGGAGTTTTAATACCGATGAGGGCAGCAGTGGTGATTCGCTATTTGGCTATCAGTTCTTGCATCAGTTATATACACGTAATAAAGCTGATTACACTGGTCGCGTTACTGTGCCAGTACTTTGGGATAAGCTGCAAAATTGTATTGTCAGCAATGAATCTTCAGAAATTATCCGTATGTTTAATCAAGCATTTAATGAAATTAGCGGGGATACGCAGAACTTTTCCCCTGAGGAAAAACAAACAGAAATTGATACCATCAATGAACTAGTATACGAAAATATCAACAACGGCGTATACCGAAGCGGTTTTGCCACCACTCAGGAAGCTTATAAAGAAGCCTATACAAATTTATTTGATGCCCTAGATCGGGTAGAGAGTATTTTAGGTCAAAAGCGCTATCTAGTAGGAGAAAAAATCACTGAGGCCGACTGGCGGTTATTTACTACCCTAATACGCTTTGATTCCGTCTATCACGGACACTTCAAGTGTAATCGTCAACGCCTTGAGGATTACCCCAACCTCAGCAATTATGTACGCGAACTATACCAGTGGCCCGGAGTTGCAGAGACCGTGAACTTTCACCATATCAAGCGGCATTACTACTTTAGTCACACAATGATCAATCCAACTCAGATAGTTCCAGTGGGACCGGATATCGATTACACCATCCCTCACAATCGGGGTTAAGCCTAGCCCAAAAAGCCGTTACTGCACACTTATCCACATATCCTTACAGTGGCCGCAACGCGGCCTCCTTTTTACTTTGGGGTCTTAAAGCGTGAGTCTGTTTGCAGATAAACCACGTCACAATAGTTTACAACTCACAGAGTTAATTACTGAGCAAGCTAATTTCGAGATTTTCCATGTACGGAATACAAAGATTAATATGCCAGAGAATATAAGACGTTGAGATTTAGCCAAGACCATTACGGTAAAGCAACAAATTTTTTCAAAATCAATAGCAGAGTATTCAACTTTTCTCTATATTTGTTTCAGAAGTGACACGAGCAATACCATACTCGAATCAGAGCTTATCTTGCTTCTCATCCGGCTTACTTTGATGCATTCAAAAACAAAACCGCTGATTCACTCGTTATCTCCTTCCTGGAACAACAAGTGTAAAAATACAATACAAGGAGATACCGACTTTTTTCTCTTTCATAGCGCCTTACCAAGCCGGAGAAATAATTACTTTAAAATCTTCACAGGAGTACCGCCTATAATTTTCACTATCATTCTGTGTAGTCAAGGAATAAAGTAGCCTTTCTGAAATGGCTCTCAGGAGAGGGAAAACTCATGCAAAAGACCACCCTTGAGCAATGGCGGATGTTCAAGGCCGTTGTAGATGCTGGCGGTTTTAATCAGGCAGCCTCGGTGGTTCACAAGAGCCAATCCAGTATTCACCATGCGGTAACGAACTTGGAAGCCGCACTCGGTGTTAAGCTGTTTGAAGTATCGGGGCGTAAGGTAGTACTTACTGAGGCTGGTCGATTAATGCTGCGTCGTGGCAAGTTCCTACTGGAAGAGGTATCTCGTATTGAGGCTATTGCCGATAGCCTGAGTGGAGGGGTGGAATCGGAGTTACGCATTGCGGTGGATGGAGCCTTTCCACAGAAGGTAGTCTTCCAGGCTTTAGAGAAAGTATCTGGAAACTACCCTCAGGTCAATATTGATATTGTGGATACTGTTTTATCCGGTACCAACGAATTAATTCAGGAAGGACTCGTAGACCTGGGCCTTTCGGCCTTTACCATGGATGACAGCCTCAACGATGAAATCTGCCGTATCAAATTTGTGGCCGTCGCTCACAATGCACATCCACTACTCCAGTTTGACCGTGAGTTGACATTTGAAGATCTAAAATCCTATCGGCAGATTATTGTGCGGGATTCGGCGATTCAAACAAACCGGGATTCCGGCTGGCTGGGAGCAGAGCAACGCTGGAAAGTAGGTAGTTTGCGTGCATCTCTAGATTTAATCACCCAGGGCACGGGGTTTGCCTGGCTGCCTATGCCACTGGTGGCTGACTCACTCAATGATGGGACTCTGAAGCTGCTTCGCTTAAAAAAAGGTGGGACACGTTCCACCAGTTTTTATATAAACTTCAAAGACCAGGATAAGCTTGGACCTGTGGCTCGGGAATTTATTGGAGAACTGCGCCTACTAACCCTGGAGATGCCAGCCTCTGAGTAATAGTGCTTATTCTTCATTTTTTCCTGCTTCTTTTCTTCTCCATAGATCCATATTTCTTTATCGCTTTCTCTTTTTTAGCATGGGAAGATGGGATAGACGAATGTTAAGTTGGAGGCCATTCATTCGATTAAGGCGAATTACTTGTCCGTTTTTATCCAATATTTGTTTTCGTAACCATTATCTATCATAGCCCTATCATCACAACCAATCTTATTAATAGGGATCAGGCTATGTATTATTACAGACCCTCACAAGCACGTGGTAGAGCCCGTTTTGGCTGGCTAGATAGTAGACATAGCTTTTCTTTTGGGCATTATTACGACCCTAATCATATGGGGTTTTCTGTACTGCGTGTTATCAATGATGACACTGTTATACCTGGTGCAGGATTTGATACTCATGGCCATCGGGATATGGAGATTATATCCTACATTTTGCAGGGTGCGATTGAACATAGAGACAGTGAGGGTAATCGTTTGGTCGTATCCGCTGGAGAGATTCAGAGGATGAGCGCGGGAACTGGCATCACTCACTCGGAATACAACCACTCACAAACGGAGCAGCTTAAATTTTTGCAAATCTGGATTGAACCGAATCGCCAAGGCATAAAACCCAGTTACGAACAGCAGTCAATCCCACAACGGGATAAGATGACTGCGCTTATCACCCCCGATGGAAGCGGAAACACACTCTCCATACATCAGGATACCAGTCTATACCGTTTGCAATTAAACACCGGAGAAAGCATTACAATACAAACCCATGAGCGGCCCGGCTACTTACATGTCATTGAAGGTGAGGCCAGTGTAAATGATAAATCTATACTGGCCTCAGGGGACGGCCTGGGTTTATTCAAGAAACAAGTACAACTGAAAGCGATAAAGAATAGCATCACGGCCCTGTGGTTTGACCTACCAGCCAACTGAATCTAGGTAAGATTCTCTAAAAATTATTTAATCGCATGGGCAATAAACCGTTTAACGGGATCAATAGACTGCGGTTCTTTTATCGCAGGGCTGATAAATTGTGGTACCTGCAGATAGCCTTTATCAATCAACCGAGAAATAATAGGCAGATATTCCACTGATACCTTACCGGTCATAAGGTTATTAAAATCCTTACAGTTTTCCATGGCATTTAACATCTGATGAAAACCTTGTAGATAAAGATAATCCTTGGTGAAGCCACCACCTCGATAGACTCTGGTAGTAATCGTAAAGGCCAGATTTTCCTCCACCTGATATTTTTCTTTGAGCAGGATAAAAGTACGTTTAAAATCCCTCTCTTGTAACATGGATTGTACCGCAACCACCCGCAAGGCCAATACTTTTAGTCTTGGCAGAGTGAGGTATCCAGCCAGGTACTCACACAGAATTGCCAAGCCTTCCTGAGTAGTTGTATTGACCGGGCAACCCAACTCTAGAATTTTCAGCGTCTGGCTACGGGCGTTAAGAGTGGTGACCAGGTGAACCCCCAGCTCGTGGTGAGCCAGCGCAGAGACCTCAGTCTCTGAAATATTGGCATGAGAGTTGATTTTAATCGTACTACCAGCCACCAAAGCATTGGCAATCATATGATCGTCGATGCGAATATCGTAGCTGTAGCCCTGTTTATTAGCGAAGTCACTGAGATACTGCATCATCTGATTTGCATTCAAAAACCGATCATTACTGAATTCCAAATCATCAGGCAAGTGCAGAATAAAATTGGCATTATTTACATCTTTGTCTGTGGGCTCTCCAAAGTAACGCAAGGAGTTATAAACAAAATCATCCGTTCCCACAGAGCGAAACTGATCCAATTTATCGACATAAGATTCGATGATATCGCTATATAGCTGAGTCAGATCCTCATCTGGCAGGGATTCTACTGGAAGGGCATAAAGCAGCCGTTTGCGCTGAAATATGTCCATTTTTTGTTCACGGTATACAAACTGAGGATTAATGGAAAACTTCTTCGAGAAAAACTCTTCTTTCATCACCCGAAAATTTTTTGGCTCAATTGCCGCAAGAATTTCCACCCCACGCACCAACTCAAATAAATCTTGATCTAGGATCTTTAGCTCAGGATGTTCGTTAAGTGACCGATCCATAGTTGCATCCTTTAAGCATATTATTTATGAAATTAGTGAAATTCTTATCTTGCTCAACTACCCAGGAAGCCTCTAAATAGCAGGTATTCTACCATCAAATTATTATCCTACTTCTATTTATGCAATATGGCGCAAATTCATACCCTAAGAAGAACATCTGACTCTAAGTAAGATAAATTTCTTAGTCGAACAAACCGACATTCACCAAGATATTTAGCTTGAGCCCCTAAATACCTCAGATTCTGTAATTGACGGATACCCTATCCAGGTTTTTAAACGATTCTAATAAGAATTATTTCCAACTAGCTGATTGACAATTACTTTTGGCAAAAACCTTCCTAAAAAGTATATATAGAGGTAGCTAGTCGTAATTTCCATTCAATTCGATTCGTATCAATTGAACAGTATTCCAATCGACAGCAACATAATAATCTCGATACTAAGATTCCGCGCCAGCTCTATTGCCAATTCCCTCCTAAAATAGATCGAGGCAATCGGGGATGTATTGATGGGCGCAGTGGGCGACACGGAAGGTCGCAAAATCGATCAGGCTACGCCAGGGAGATGGATATCCCTACTCTCACCTGTGCTTCCGACTATTTTCACCATTATCTTAATGGTACATATGCCGGATATTTCAGCCGGTAAGGAATTCTTCTTTGGCGTTACCTGGGTTGAAGCACTGGGAATTGACCTGCGTTTTTATGTCGATGGCCTGAGTTTCCTTTTTGCCCTATTAATTAGTGGCATTGGAATTTTTGTTACCATCTATGCGGCCGCTTATATGCGCGGCGACATCGATTTGCGCCGATTTTACTTTTACCTCTACCTTTTTATGGTGGGGATGCTGGGTTTGGTTCTGGCGGGAGACTTAATTACCCTATTTGTTTTTTGGGAAATAACAACCATTTCCAGCTATCTACTAATTAGCTATAACAACACCAGCGCCATTGCACGTCGCTCTGCTTTACAAGCCTTGCTGGTCACCACACTAGGTGGGTTGTGCCTACTCGTTGGGTTACTACTACTCGCCTCTCTGGCAGAGAGTTTCGATTTAGTCCAGGTATTAGCTACCGGTGAAACTGTACGAGCAAGCCCTCTTTATTTACCGATCTTAATACTGATATTAATAGGCGCCTTTTGTAAGTCTGCACAGCTGCCCTTTCATTTCTGGCTGCCCAATGCTATGGCCGCCCCTACTCCAGTAAGTGCCTATCTTCACTCCGCCACCATGGTAAAAGCTGGTATTTACTTGCTCGCGCGTATGCATCCAGTGTTAGCACATACCGAGTATTGGGAATGGATTTTGACTTGTACGGGTGCCGCTACGGCAGCGGTAGCGGCCTTGGCGGCGCTGCGACAAACCGATCTGAAGTTGGCCCTGGCGTATACCACCCTGATTGCGCTAGGTACCCTGACCATGTTCCTGGGCTCCGATGCCTCGGCGGCTGTGGCCGCTGCCATTACCTTTCTTATCGTGCACTCTTTCTACAAAGCGGCGCTGTTTATGGTGGTGGGCATTATCGACAAACAGGCCGGCACACGCAATCTCAACAAACTGGGCGGACTCGGCCACTCAATGCATATTACTGTGATTGCGGCTTCAGCGGCGGCTCTCTCCATGGCCGGGTTTCCACCTTTTTTAGGGTTTATCGGCAAAGAGCTTAAATATGAAGGCGCTTTAGCAGTGGCCTCAGAACCGGCGCTGGTTGCCACAGTGGCGGTTTTTGTCAATGCCGTCACGGTAACCGTAGCGGGAATGGTGGCGATCAAACCGTTCTGGAAAAAAAAGCCGCAACATATATCCAATGTTCAAGAAGCACCACTGGGCATGTGGATTAGTCCGTTAATTTTAAGTGGCTTGGGCCTTACTTTCGGTATGGCGCCAGATCTTGTTGGTGGCGGCTTGGTAGAACCGGCACTGAGCGCAATTCTGGGAATCCCAGAGACCATCAAGCTTAAGTTATGGCACGGCATTAATATTCCCCTACTGATGAGTATTCTCACTTTTGTTTTAGGAGTCACCATGTATCTGGGCTTACGACGCATGCGTGCTTGGTTGGCCTGGGATTTCAAATATGCGCCCACCAATGCCGATCAGTTGTGGGATAAATCTCTGGATTTACTCAAAGCCTTTGCCGCACTACAAACCCGTATACTACAAAACGGTATTATGCGGCGTTACCTAACAGTAATTTTTGTCACTGTGTCCCTGGCCCTCGCTTATGCCCTGATACGCAGTGGACAATTTCCTATGGAATACGCTTGGCCACGCCTCAACCTAAAGGAATGGGCCGCCCTGTTATTGACCGTGGGAGGGGCCTATATGGCGGGCTCGGCGCGCAAGCCACTTATTGCCATCTGTGCCCTGGGAGCCCTAGGAGTGGGAATTGCCCTGATCTACTTATTTCTTGGCGCACCGGATGTGGCGATCACCCAACTGCTAGTGGAAACCCTTTACCTGGTATTGGTTGCGGCAATCCTGCCGCGCCTACCGGTATTTAATCCCGGTCGAAAGGTATTGTTCCGCCCACGAGATGCCACCCTCGGCGCGGTTTTAGGTCTACTGGTCACCTTCAGCTTACTTGCGGTACTACAGACACCTCTCGAGAGCCCAACCACCGAGTTTTTTGAAAAAGCATCGGTTCCGGAAGCCCATGGCCGCAATATCGTCAACGTCATTTTGGTGGACTTTCGAGCACTGGACACATTTGGAGAAATTATTGTGGTCTTCACTGCGGCTGTGGCTGCAGTCACCCTACTCGGCCATCAATTGCGGCGAGGTAAGCAATGAATTCGCTGATACTTCAAACCGCAACCCGAGTACTGGTAGCTCTGATTCTCTTGTTCTCTATCTATATGTTACTGCGTGGGCACAATTATCCAGGAGGAGGATTTATTGCTGGGTTGATCGCCGCCTCCGCATTTGCCTTATTTGCCATCGCTTGGGGTATGGAGTCCGCACAGAGTGCCCTAAAGATTCCCCCGAGCACTTTGGCTTCGAGCGGTGTACTCATCGCCGCAGTTTCCGGAATGCTGGGCCTTTTTTCTGGTGAAGCGCCATTCTCAGGACAGTGGCTGCAGATTACCGGTGGTAAAAATACTGGCGGAATCACTATTAGCAATGTACTGATTTTTGATATCGGGGTTTATTTCGCAGTGCTCGGCGCTGTGCTGACCCTGATTTTTGCCCTGGAGGAGTCCAACTAAGATGGAAGGTCCACTCGCTCTCGTTGTTGGCATTCTGATCGCTACCGGTGTCTACCTGATGTTGGCCAGAAATTTACTACATTATCTTTTTGGGCTGATACTCATTAGTAATGCCGCCAACTTGGCAATATTTGTCGCGGGGCGCGTCACTCGCGCCGCCCCTCCCCTAATTCCAAAAGGCATGGAAGTTGCTCCTGGGCCAATTTCCAACCCCTTGCCTCAGGCATTAATCCTTACCGCCATTGTAATTGGATTTGGCCTACTGGCCTTTGCTCTGGCCCTGATTGCTCAGGCCTATAAAGTACTCGGCACCCTGGATGTGGATTCGATGCGTATTGCCGAGCCGGTTTTGCCCAAGAGGGATAAATCCCCTTGAGCTGGTTACTGGCCCTACCCTTCCTAGTACCAATCCTTACCGCACTCACCACTTTTCCAGCGCGAGGGCGAAAGCGCCTGTGTGGTGCTATTTCTGTCTTTGGCTGCACACTTCTACTCGGTGTGACCTTTATCATTCTGTACTTGGTGGAAACAGGCGGCACCCGTGCGGCACAGATGGGAGATTGGGCTGCGCCATTCGGTATCACTCTAGTCGCAGATCGGCTGAGCGCCATTATGCTACTGATTAGCGGTATCGTTGGATTCTGTGTATCGGTCTTTTCCCTGTCTGATATCAGGAAATACCGGGTTAAACTGGGCTTTCATAGTTTCTTCCAGTTATTACTGGCTGGAGTTTGCGGTAGTTTTATTACTGGAGATTTATTCAACCTGTATGTCTGGTTTGAGGTGATGCTGATTGCCTCTTTCGCATTGCTGGTGCTTGGTGGAGATCGTATTCAACTGGATGGCGGAATTAAATATGTAGCACTTAATCTAGTTTCCACATTGCTAATGCTGACCTCTATCGGCATGACCTATGGGCTAACAGGCACCTTGAACATGGCCCAGCTGCATGTCTCTTTAACCACTGTGGATAACCCCACTGCTGTTTCTGCTCTGGCGGTGTTATTTATCTGTGCCTTTGGTATTAAAGCTGCCATTTTTCCATTATTTTTTTGGCTGCCCGCCTCTTATCATGCACCACCTGTCACAGTGACCGCAGTTTTTGCCGGCCTACTTACAAAGGTAGGGGTTTACGCTTTAATCCGCACCTTCACTCTTATTTTTCCCAGTGAGCTGGAGTTCCCCCACACTATTTTGCTGGGCACTGCATTATTGACCATGCTCACCGGCGTATTGGGCGCAGCTGCACATTATGAATTTCGTAAAATTCTCGCATTCCATATCATCAGCCAGATTGGCTTCTTGGTACTGGGCTTGGCACTCGATACGCCACTGGCATTGGCCGGAGCGATCTTTTATACCATTCATAATATCGTCGCCAAAACCAATTTATTTCTTATCAGTGGTACTGCCAAACGCCTGACAGGCAGTTACGAATTAAGCCAGATTGGAGGCCTCTATCGGGCCAGTCCACTGCTTTCTGTTTTTTTCTTTATCGCCGCCTTCAGCCTGGCCGGTTTTCCACCGTTGTCGGGTTTTTGGGCCAAACTATTGCTATTGAAGGCAAGCCTAGATCTAGACGCTTACTGGGTTGTGGCCGTGGCCTTAATTACCGGAGCCCTGACCCTGTTTTCCATGAGCAAAATTTGGGCGGAAGCTTTTTTAAAGGACCACCCGAAGGACTATTGTCAGAGTTTAAAGAATATTCCCCAGCTGGAGCGCTACCAGCGCCTATTGCCGGTGGCATTACTAGCCCTGATCACTCTAGTGCTCGGGCTGGTACCGGGCCCTTTAATCGACTACTCACTGGCCGCGGCAGGGGAATTGTTGAATCCAAGTGATTACATTGAGGCAGTACTGGGAATGGAAACCCAATACGCGGGGAACCACTGATTATGCGCGTATTTTTACTCAATTTAATATTGGCCATTAGCTGGTCGGCCCTGACCGGTAATGCGACACTGACAAACTTTTGTTTTGGTTATTTTGTCGGTTATCTGGCATTGCGGGTTTCGCCCAAGATCCCTGAGGGAACCAAGTACTTTCAGCGTCTACCCCGTCTAATCCGCCTAGGCAGTTTTTTTCTACAGGAACTGGTACTTTCAAGTTTACGTGCAGTCTTGGAGGTGTTCTCACCAAAATTACAAAGCCGTCCACAGGTAGTGCGGCTACCTCTAGAAATAACCGATCAAACCCAGATTTTTATACTGGCGAATTTAATATCACTCACACCGGGAACGGTAGTTCTGGAAATCACTCCGGATAACTCTGAATTTTTGGTACACACTATGTTCGTTGATGACCCAGATATTTTTCGTGAGGAGATTCATCTGGGATTTGAGAAGCGCGTGCGGGAGGCGTTTTCCTGATGCACAGTACTATCGTTGATATCAACGCGCCGCTAATCGTAGCGGCCATTAATGTCTCATCACTCATTTTATTGCTGGCTCTGGCCATGTGTTTTATGCGAATTTTTCTCGGTCCAACACTGGCAGACCGGGTTGTAGCCCTCGATGTGCTGAATATTCTTGCAGTGGCCTATTGCGCCCTGTTGGCGATTGCCTCGGGAGAGCCAGCCTATCTGAGTGCGGCCATTGCCCTGGCGCTAGTAGCCTTCCTGGTGAGTGTCGCCTTCGCCCGCTTTATCGAGAAAAGCGGAAAAAAGACCGTATTACAAGAGGGAGGTGGCAGTGGTATTCGATGAGGTTTTTATCGCTACCCTTTTGCTAGTGGGCAGCCTATTCGGTTTTAGTGCGGCTTTGGGTTTGTTACGGATGCCGGATTTCTACACTCGCATGAGCACTTCGGGCAAAGCTGCCACCCTGTGCTGCGGACTGTTACTGGGGGGCGTAGCCGCGATGTTCCACGATACCCAGGTAACCGCACGCGCAGTGGCGGCGCTGCTATTTTTACTCTTCACTGTGCCCATCGGGGTGCATATGATTGCGCGAGCAGCCTATCGGGTAGGCACCCCTATGTGGCGAGGCAGGACCGCCAGTCCCCGTTTCAAAAATCCGAAGAGGGACTTACAGTAGTCCTGCCAGTAGTCCTGCCCAGGTGAATCAGTTACTGCTGATAGAGATCGGTAATCATCGCCTCACAGCGCTGAGCCAACTCTGCTGAACTGTCATCCACTAAGAGCACATGGCCCATCTTACGCCCGGGACGGAGCGTCTTGCCATAGAGCCAAACTCCCTCATTCTTGCCTGTTGGCGCTCGATCCACACCAAGCATATTGACCATGGCAGCGGGTCGTGGGCACTCGGTGTCACCCAGTGGCATATCCAATATCGCACGCAGGTGATTGGCAAATTGGCTGGTGTCCGCACCCACTAAAGTCCAGTGACCGCTATTGTGGACCCGTGGCGCAATTTCATTCACCAGCAAGCCTTCACTGGTGACAAAGCACTCCACTGAGAGTACGCCCACATAGTCCCAGTCATCCATCAGCTTTTGCAAATAGGCACGGGCACTGGCCAATAATTGCTCATCCTGATAAGGCGCCTTGGAGAGTAACAGCGTACCTTGGCGATGCAAGTTCTCAGTTAGTGGGTAAGTCTTTACTTCCCCTGAAACAGAGCGGGCACCGATCAGGGAAACCTCACAGGAAAAATCTACCGAGGCTTCCACCACGCAGGGCAGATCTTTGGCCTCTTCTATGGCTTCCTGCAGCTCTGCTGCATCTTTCACCCGCCACTGGTTCTTACCGTCATAGCCATTTTCACAGCTCTTGATAAACGCTGGATAACCGAGCTTATCCAAGGCATTCAGTAATTCATCGCGCCCCTGCGCCGGCATAAAAGGCGCAACCGGAAGACCACTCTCAGTAAGTGCCCGCTTCTCTCTCAAGCGGTGTTGGGCTTTCTCAAAAACATGGGGATCTGGGTAAACGGGACAGAAGCGTTGCAACGCTCTCAACAGCGCCACATCCACCTGCTCACGCTCGGCGGTAATCACCTCAGGGCAACCAAGTGCCTGAAATAAATCCTCGCCACTGCCCGCCTCATCCAGCCTGACTATTGTGCCGAGACCTTCAACACAACCCGCGTCCTCGCCCTTCTCCGCCAGGAAACTAAATGTTATACCGAGGGGCTTACCCTCTTGTGCCATCATCTGCGCCAGCTGCCCGCAGCCGACAATAGCGATATGTCTGGTTACTTCACTCACTGACTTCACTCCACCGTTAGCGGAACCTGGTCAGTTTGACGCTCGCGCCAAGCGATCAGTCGCTCCTGTAGTTCAGCATCGCCCAGGGAGAGCATCTGTGCCGCCATCAGGCCTGCGTTATAAGCCCCAGAGGCACCTACCGCCTGGGTAGCTACGGCGATACCTTTAGGCATCTGCACGATGGAAAGAAGGCTATCCATTCCGGTCATAAAACGGCTTTCAACAGGCACGGCAATCACTGGCAGCGGGCTCATAGCGGCAATCATTCCCGGCAGGTGGGCAGAGCCACCAGCTCCGGCAATAATCACCTGGGTGCCGTTTTTGTGGGCTTCACTGGCGAATTCCACCAGACGCTGGGGGGTTCTGTGAGCGGACACAACCGCAGTGGCAAAAGGAACCTCCAGCTCGTTCAAGGGTTTGGTGGCATTGGCCATGGTGGGCCAATCCGATCGCGACCCCATAACGATGGTGACTTTTTCAAAGGGCAGTGATTTCACTTGCGGCTAACTCCAATGTTGAACAAACGCCAGGTAGACGGGAATCGCCACCAGGACATTGAAAGGGAACGTTATCGCCAGGGACAGTGTGATGGACACGCTGGCATTGGCCTGCGGCAGAGCCACAGACATAGCTGCGGGCACCGCGATATAGGAGGCGCTGCTACCGAGTACTGCCAGCAGGAAAATTCCTCCCGCCGACAACCCCAGTAATGCTCCCAGGGCACCCCCGGCTGCACCGCCTAGCAGGGGCATAAATATACCAAAACTCAGCAAGAACGCACCCTGCCCGCGCACATCTGCCAGTCGCGCCGCCGCGACTCTCCCCATTTCCAGCAGAAAAAGAGCCAGCACACCGTGAAATAACTGACCAAAGAAAGGCATGACTGCTGCTGTACGCTCACCGGCCCAGGCCCCGATGGCGATCCCGCCAAGCAGGAGAAGAACCCCCTGATTGCAGGTCAACTCATGGGCCAGGCGCCCCTTATTGCTGTTCTGCATCGACTTCCGCGCAAGGAGAATTCCCACCACGATAGCCGGAACTTCCAGTAAGGCCACAAATAAGGGGAAATAGGCTTCGTATTCGATGTCCTTCGCCTCCAACAGGGCCACCGCCACAGCATAGGTGGCGACACTGACCGACCCGTAGTGGGCTGCAGTAGCCGCTGCATCCAGACGACTCCACTTGCCTATCCAATAGAGAAGTGGGAAGGCCAACAAAGGAAGCAGTGCACCAAAGGCCAAAACTGCGAGAGATTGGGGAATCAGGGTGGAAGCGGAATAAGTACTGAGCGCCGCTCCACCCTTGAGCCCTATAGCCAGCAGCAGAAAGATCACACAGCTTTGGTAGAGACCGGTGGGCAGGCGTAAATCACTACGTACCAGCTGTGCCAGAGCCCCAAGGATGAAGAAACCAACTACAACATCCAGCTGCATGATCAGTGCTTCCCGCACTTGGAGCGATCGCGACGTTCAGATAGGGGTAGTCGAATTTTCTGGGGAACGCGCTTCATTAGCACGTAACCCACATTGGCAAGCAACACCACCAGCCCCACCACCATTAGTGCAGCGGCATCAATACCAACCAGCGCCAATACCCATCCAATGGACATAACTAACAGTCCTACCAAGGTACCAAAGTAAAGTTGTGACTTGTGCATGCAGGGGCCCCTCCCATGGATTGAAGTGGGGGCATTATCCCTAGGTAGACCAATAGATAAAAATAGATAATGATTATGCTAACTATCATCTTTTATCTATGAATAAGAAAAAACATGTTATCCAGCAGAGCTCACTCCCGCATCGGCACTGTCAGGCAGTTGGAGGTTTTACTTACAGTATATGAACACCGTAGTATCAGTGGCGCCGCAAAAGCGCTGCACCTGACTCAGCCCAGTGTGTCCATGCAGTTGGCCAAGTTGTCTGGTGCCGTAGGCTTGCCCCTCTACTACGCCGTAGGCAAGCAATTGCAATTCACTGAAGCCGGACAGACTCTGGTGGACAGTGCCCGAGAAATCCTCAAGAGCTATGAATATCTGGAATTAAAGCTAGCCAGACTGCGCGGTCTAGAAACAGGGCGTTTACAACTGGCAGTCGTCACTACCGCCAAATATTTTATTCCCCACCTGATTGGCGAATTTTACGAGCAGCATCCAAAGTTGGATATTCTCTTTCGCGTGGGTAATCGTCAGCAGATCATCGACTACACCAGTGAGGATGAGGATGATTTTTATGTGTTCAGCCATCCTCCCAAAAACCCTGATCTGGAATTGGTGGAATTCCTGCCCAATCGACTGTTGGCCATAGCACCGGAGAAGCACCCGTTAGCAGGTAGAAAAAAAATTCCCCTTGAAGAGTTTGCCAGCGGTCCCTTCCTGCGGCGAGAGGAGGGCTCTGGAACCCGTCACGCCATTGAGCGTTTCCTACAGGAGAGACATATCGACCTCAATATTCGCATGACCATCGAAAGTAATGAAGCGATAAAGCACGCTGTAATGTCAGGGCTCGGGGTATCTATTCTCTCCGAACATACTCTCGCATTTGGCGGCCATTCCGGCCTGTCAATTTTAGAAGTGGAATCACTGCCAATTATTACCCATTGGTATCTGGCCAGGCGAAAGTCCCGTCCATTATCTCCTGCCGCCGCAGAATTTCTTGAGTATGCCCGCAACCTTGAGACGGTACCGGTAGAGAGCGGTATCGCTTGGCCTCTATCTCCCAATCAATAATCCATAGTGTAAAAGCACAGAAAAATTCAGTATTTGAATTGGCTAACTCCGCACACAGGTTAAACCTCTTGGCTGATAGCCAATCTTCCACCAAAAAATCCCGATTTAATACTCGTCAAATTTCCTCTGCACCTGCCGAATCCTGCTACTTTTTGGATACCTATTGGTGAGTCCAAAATCACCAGTTATCTAAATGTAACAGGAAACAATAAATGACGCCGGCCGTCATCGATTTTCATAGAAAGGTATAACGATGAAAGTCCAGGGAATAATTTTCAGACTCTTTATATTCCTTTTAGCCACAAGCACAATCAGTGTTAAAGCTCAGGAAGATTGGCGCAACATTGACTGGGGTGAATTTATAGTTCGCTTCGGGCTCAGTTATGTTGCTCCCAATGATGCCGGAACTTCACTGAAATACCGCGTATTACAACAATGGGACTTATATAATTCGACCTGGGAAATAGACACAGCACAAACTTGGCAAATTTCCGGAGTATGGCGCCCCTCAGACCGCTTGGGGTTCGAGCTGATGCACATTAACAGTGCTGCCTATGATGTGACCCTCGACAACTTTACTGGCAACCCAGGCAGCAGCCAAATTCAACTGGGGGATTTTAAGGTATCAACCACTCTCGCCTTTGCTAACTGGTATTTTCTCGATCCATCCTATTTTTTTAGACCCTATTTAGGCGCCGGTATTAACTATACCGATTACCATACGGTTTCTATCAGCCGTCAATTTGATGAATATTTGATGGACTCAGGTATGTCAGTGGCGCCAGGGTCTCTTAATATGGGGCATTCCTGGGATTGGGCTCTTCAAGGGGGAATCGACTTCAACCTAGATTTCCGTCAATTTCGTTATCCTCTGTTAATTAATCTGGCGGCTCTTTACTACTTATCAGATACCGACCCCACAGTTAACTTCCCCACAGAGTTAGGATCAGACCGCCTCTACGCACACTTTGATTACAACCCCTGGATCATCAATGTTGGCATTGGCACCAAGTTCTGAGTGGCGGAACTCTGTAAATGAAACTTAGTGCAGACACCTCAATGGAAAACTATAAATCAAACTATTTCGTCCGCCAGTGGATTAATGCTTTACTTTTTTCTCCCGCATTGACACTAGCGATTATTTTGCCCTTGAAAGCCATCGCGCAGTGTACTCCGAGTAATACGGGTACCAATGGCGCAGATCAAATAACCTGTGACGAAGATAATGATGCAGAAGAGGCCGATGTCGATGCACTAGGCGGCAATGATACCTTAGATTTAAATGGCGGTACTATCAATAGCGCCTTCGGTGGCGAAGGCGATGATGCCATTCATGTGAAAGGGGCAATAGTTAAAGATTCTGTCTTTGGCGGAAATGGAAACGATCTAATCGTACTAGATAATCGCAATAGCGACATTGGTAACTACCTCAATGGCGGGGGGATATATGGCGGAGCTGGTGACGATAATATCCAAATTTTAGACGGACTCACCTTTCATGTTTGGGGTGGCGAAGGTAACGACCAAATCACTCTGGATGGAGGCTTCATTTTTAATTACCTGGATGCCGGCGGGGGAGATGATTACATCCATTGGGATGAGGGAATTAGCAATGAGATACGCGGTGGCACTGGGTCAGATACCTTAGTCATTGACTCCTACTCTTTCGAGGGTGATGCAATTTTAAATGGTGGTGATGATCTCAGTGCAGAAGATGGGGATATTGACACACTGATTTTCAAGCTAGACTATCGTGTGGATGGCAACAAACTAACCAACTGGGAACGTGTTGTTGTTTGGGGTAGTTCAAAAATTATTTTAACGGGCAGTTTAAATGTTGGCGGCGGCCAAGATGCTGATAACAATCCATTAGGGTTACACATCAAATGGGGCGGCCAAACTTTTATAGATGCCAGAGAGTATAGAATTACCGGCAACGTAGCTAACGACGGCACTATCGATCTTGCGAATAAAGAATTCAACACTCTAATCATTCAAAAAGATAGTGAAAATAATTATGGACACTATAGCGGCGACAACGGACGCCTGTGGTTAGATGTAGCACTCAATGACAGTTCTGCCGGCAGTGACCAGCTAATCATCAGAGGGGATACCAGCGGATCAACTTATGTAACCGTTTATAATCGCAACGGCACTGGCGCACGCACCCAAGACAATGGAATAAAACTAATTTCTATCGAGGGTGACTCTACTGAAGATGCCTTTATTTTAAACGGCGACTACATTACCAAGGATGAGCAACCAGCAACTATTGGTGGAGCATACGCCTATACCCTGCACCACAGTGACGAAACTGGAAATGAGGATGGTAATTGGTATCTACGTTCTACGGTAAGTAATTCAAGTCGCCTTCCCAAAGGCGGTATGATTCGCTGGCAGCCCGCTGCGGTAATGTATGAAACCCTTCCGCAAGTGCTGCGCTCTTTAAATATCCCCTCCACATTGCGGAGTCGTGTAGGCAATCGTTATTGGGTTGGTAGCAGTTATCGGGACGTCTATAACACCGATTACACCAGTTCATTGGAAACCGCTATTGATCGCAAGGGACTATGGCTACGTAATGGCGCACGCTACATAACTACAACTCCCAAAGAGTCCACCACCTGGGCAAGTTGGGATCAAACTTATTATCAATTTCAGGTTGGTATCGACTTTCCTCTCAACCTATTAATTCTTGACACCACACCTATTGTTAGTTTGGCTTTGCACTATGGCGATTCAAGAAATACAGTAGAATCTTTTTTTGGTGATGGTAATATAGATGCCAAAACATATGGGGTCAGTAGCTATTTAACCTGGTATGGCTACCAAGGCCTGTACCTGGATACTCAGTTTAAGCTAAGTTGGTTTGACTTTGACTTTGACGCAAAAGACCTACGTACTCTTCGTAATAGCAGTGAGGGCTATGGTTATGGCTTTTCTGTAGAAGGAGGGTGGAGTTTCAAGCTCTATGATTATTATTCCATTACCCCCCATGCACAACTTATTTATACTTCTGAGGAAGCGGAGGATTTCGAAGATACCTACGCCGTAAAAGTAGGAGATATTAATAATAATGGGTTTTTATTGCGCCTAGGCACCACTTTTGAAAAGCGCAAAAGCCAGCGTAAATCAAGTAGAAATATGTACGGCTCCCTACCTCTAGAGCGCTTTGGTTATTATGTAACTCCTGGAGTCACTCTAAATCTCAACCAGGAAACTGACTTAGTCGTTTCTGGAGCCCGCCTCTACCAAAAACCAGACTTTTGGTATGCAGACTTAAGAATGGGGGCTAGCTATGAGGAATGCGGGGACCACTGTTCCATTTATACCGAATTATTTTTCAGCAGCGGCCTGGAGAGTATTGGGGACAGTTTTGTAGGAGGGCTAGAGCTTGGGTTTCGTTATAAATGGTAGACTCTAGCTTCTAATCTCAACGACAATTCAATCTTTTACTATTTCAACAAATCATAGATGTCATATTCAGAGAAGACCTTCTTAATTTTGCAATCATTCCCCTGACGGTTCTTATGATTTTCCTTCATTAATGCATATTCTTGTGAGCCCTGAATCATTAAGAAGCGATGTCTCCAGCTACGGGAATCAGAAATACGCGCAGCTAAAGTCCCGCTTTTAATACTCATTGCCTTCAACCAAATATCATCTGCATTTGGGCACAGGGTCATAAATTTTTCGGAGTCAAACGCATCCTTATGCAAGGAGTTTGGAGGATACATAACTCCTCCCATGCCAGTTGGAAAGACTAAATGAGATGCCTCTGTGTCCTTTATGCTACTTTCCCAACTTCCATAAGGCAGTAGTGCTCCTTTTTTATCTAGACGCATTCGATGAGCCCTGTGGCAATAAATCTTAGATGGATCTTTTTCATATGCCTGATAAAGTAAATCAATCATATCCGGCGGATAAAGAACATCATCGTCAACAGTAACAATCAGGCTGTCAGGAAATCTTTCAAAAGCATAAACATATTTTTTATAGGGTCCCAGATCTTCCTCAACAAAAAATATTTGCAGCCCTCTTTGCTGTTGCTTTTTAAGGGTCTCGGGCAAAGTCTTATTTGGAAAGTTCTTGGTAGACAACCAAAGAACAATTGCATCAGCCTTAAGGGATTGCTGGAAGAGGCTTTCAATACACAAATATAAATCGTGGATTCGCTTATCGAAGGACGTTAGAGATATAACGATATTATCTTTCTTAGTATTTCCCACTCCAAGATCTGTATTGCTTGAAGCGTGTAGACCAAGCAACTGGCAGCGAACAAGTGCTTCCAACTTCAAATTATTGTTTAGGTCGTGCTTTTTTAAGCGCTTCTTTAAAAAATATTGGAACATTCAGGGCCATCCAGCAAACTCAACCTATTGTACCGAATAGCCGAACAGCAATCCGCTCAGCTTGGAAACACCATCAAAAGAGAAGAGGGCGGAAGTGGGTACAAACTTGGCAGATTATGCCAGATGCCACAGCCAATGGCCACTCAAACACCATATTTAGGACAAAAACCCAATTAAAGGCCGAGGGGCAGTTTCTTTCACCTAAAAAAAAGTGCTTGAGTAGCTTACCCCTATCTGGGGCAGCTCTGATCTTTCACCCAAGTCACCCCCTAGTGAGGACTTAAAACAGGCTGATTTCGCTCCTGTAAATAGTCAAGTAATTGATACTCTGAAAACACCCTTTTAATCTTGCAGTCATTACCACCTGTCCCTCTCAAGTTGATCTCCTTTAACTGTTGAATCTGTGACCCCTGAATAGTAAGAAAGCGTTCCCTCCAGTATCGATAGTCTGGAACCCTAGTAACATATTTTCCTCGCAATAAACTCATCGCCTTCAACCAAACATCATCAGCAGCAGGACATAACTCCATAAATTTTTTACTATTGAAAGCATCCTCATGTAATGAATCCGGAGGGTACAAAACCCCAGCCATTCCCGTAGCAAAAAGGAAAGGAGATGGCTCACTATTTAGCCCATAAGAGCGCCAACTTTCGTAAGGTTTCAATTCCCCTTTTCCGTTTAGCAGAATCTTATGTGCCCTATGACAATGGATATGTGAGGGAGCTCTCAAATAAGATTGATATAGTAAATCGATAGTATCTGAAGGATAAAGCACATCATCATCCACAGTGACAATGAGACTATTTGGAAACATATCAAAGGCATACATATATTTCATATAAGGCCCAAAATCATTCTCCACGAAATGAATTTGTAGGCCTCTAGCCTGCTGTTTTCGAAGTATCTCAGGTAATCTCCTATCGGGGAAATCACGTAAGGATAACCATAGAATTATTGCATCTGCTCTCAAGGATTGTTGATAAAGGCTTTCTATACATAAGTAAACATCATAAATACGCTTATTATAAGAAGTCAGCGAAACAACTATGTTATGCGGCTTATCATTGCCAACGCCGGATGACTCACAATTCAGAGCCTTCAAGCCTAGAAGATGACCTAAAACCAGAGACTCCACCTTTAAATTATTATTAGAGTCATGTTTTTTTAATCTTTTTTTAAGAAAGTACTGGAGCATGTTGGAATACCGTTGATTAGCCTTTGAGGACTCATTGGTGGCGACAAGCCCACATTAATTCCATTTTGTTGAAAGTAAAGTCCATTAGCTAGGTCTAAATCAGGGTTCCTTTCATTGTGGCGCTTAATTCCCCAGTATCCAGTTTAAATCTTAAATTTTTGATCAATGCCCTGAAATATAGAACCTAAAATCACATTCAGGGCATTTGGGACAGATGCTATTCAGTATACCCAGGGTTAACTCTATCCAGCCTCCTTAAAAATCCAGGCCAAGCCAATAGCCCCCCTTGATTACTGGTAACCATATCTCCTTCACTCACTATTTTATCCACAATATTTTGAGGCACCGGAGTGAGTGGTGGGTTACCAGCAAGAGCTGTAACCTGAATTTCACAGGCACGTTGCAATATAAACATTGCTAAAAAGGTATCAGGAATAGTAGAAGCACAGGTTAACAGTCCGTGATTGCGCAAGATCATATAGTTCGCTGATCCCAGGTCAGCCACCAAACGTGACTTTTCATCCTTGCGCACAGCAATTCCCTCATAGTCGTGGTAGGCAATACTTGAAAGGGGAAATAGTGATTGCTGCGAGATTGGCAGTAAACCCTCTGCATGAGCAGATACAGCTACTCCAGCAGTAGTATGGGTATGTATAACGCAGTGGGCATCTTTCCTCGCTTCATGAATTGCACTGTGAATAGTAAACCCTGCAGGATTCACCATTGCCGCACTTTCATCCACTTTTTCCCCCTGCAAATCGATTTTTACCAAACTGGAAGCAGTAATTTCATCGAAAAACATTCCAAAAGGGTTAATAAGAAAGTGTGATTCCGGCCCAGGAATACGTACAGAGAGATGAGTGAAAATAGTATCGTCCCACCCAAAATAGGCGATCAATCGGTAAGCCGCCGCCAAATCTATGCGTAATTGCCACTCTTCATCGCTAACGCGTCCCTCAAGTGAAGGTATGGTTTCCAGTTTCATCGTCCTCTCCCCAGCTTTATTAGAGCTCAAATTCTGAATCATCCCTGCTGTAAACACTGTCAAATTGTTTACACTTGGCAAATGAATAAAAACATTAGCTTCCTTGATAAATGCCCACTGCTAGCTGGCCTACCCGGTGAGGGTCGAGAATTCTTAGCCCAACAGGCACAATGCCAGTACTTTTCTCAGGGTGATAGCATCTACCCTTCGGGCTCCCATCAGGAGCGCCTTTCAATTATCGCTGAAGGGCAAGTAAGAATATGCTCCAGTAATTTTTCCGGGCGCGAAGCGACCCTTGCGATTTTAGATAGTGGAGCTTGGTTTGGTGATACCGTATTTTGCCCTGGCACTCCGCGAGTATTTGGAGCAAGCGCTCACACTGATTGTGCTGTAGTCGATATTCCGGGTGAAATCTTGAGGGCAAAAATGAAACAACACCCCGAAGCCTATCCAATAGCATTGGAACAAATTAGCCTCAGGCTTTGGACAGTAATGTCCATTATCCAGGACGATGTACTACGTGGTACCGAAGCGCGAATTGCTCGACGTCTGCTTTTTATGGCCCAAATGCACAACGGCGGCGAAAAAAGTGGCCCAACCAGTTTCCGCCTCACCAAAGAACTACTCGCCAACACCATGGGGATGACCCGGCAGGGAGTACACCGGGTATTAAAGAATATTGAATCCAAGGGACTAATAGAGTGCTCTTACGGTCGCATCAGTGTGCCGGATATCTCGCACTTGGATACCTATATAAAGCTGTTGGACTGAGAGGATTTCATCCAGCTCCGCCCGCCTCCGCCGCGCCTGCCTCGCCAGCTTCACGCGCTTTCTTGCGGCCATAATAGGCAAGCAACATCCCCGATGGAAACATAAGTACTCCATATACGGCTGAGGGCACCGACATTTCACTGGAGTGCATCAGTGTGAGGGTCACCATGAGACCAATAGTCCCGTTCTTGATGCCCAGCTCGGTAGCTACTGCCAGACCATCCCGCCGGGAAAGCCCACTGAAGTGGCTGATGATTAAGCCAGTCAACACCCCCAGTAAATTCAGCAAAATTGTAGAGGGGCCGGCCAACAGCATGAGCTCTCCAATCCGGTCTCTCATACCCCACACCAACCCCACCACTAAAATGACCAGTACCAACGCCCCAAAAATACTTACAATGCCCTCAGCGCGGCTGGCCAAATGAGGGTTCCAAGCCCGTATCAACATGCCAATCACCACGGGCAGCAAGACTATCACCGATAACATGGCGACAGTTTTGGCAAAAGGGAGAACGATTTCCTGCTCTGCTCCAAAGTATTGGCGCAGGGCGAAATTGGTGAAGAACGGCAGGGTCAGAATCGTAATTAGACTTGCCGAAACCGTTAACACTATGGAGAGCGCTACATTACCGCGAGCGAGTAACGTAAAAAGGTTTGAGGTCGTTCCACCCGGGCAGGCTGCAATAATCACCAAACCCACAGCTATCGGTGCGGGTAAACTGAGCGCCCAACACAGAACAAAAGCCACAAGTGGCATAAGTACAATCTGGGCAAGTGTGCCCACCACTAACCCACCTGGTTTTACCGTCACCTGATGGAAATCCCTGGCGGTCAGGGTCATTCCAATGCCCACCATAATGATAAACAGTGCGATGGGTAGACCGATCGAGATCATAGGCCCTGATTCCACATTCACCTCCTCTTTTTATTATTGTCTGGCTATATCTCCCCATATCCCATGTAGATTACGCTTTGGCAAAAACGTGTAATCCACACGAGGTGAGATATAGGGGGACAGCAGTTTTATTATTAAATATCTCTCTGGAAGATGAACCCTAGCACAGTCCCAAGTCAAGTGCCGACTCTGGTAGAATCAGAGAGCTTTTTTGCCGCTGACAGGGTTTATATGACCAATCGACTTCACAGCCCTATTGTAGATGACTGGTCCAACCTACTTTGGTCCCTGGGCAGTAGCGATATTGTTGATACTAGTGACAAATCAATTAGCACCATTGACCTGCCATGGCTACCTATGGCTCGCCGCAACCAATTGCACACTTATTTTTCCTGCAAAGAAGTCAAACAAGAATTAATAGATAAGCTCGAAACATACCTGATTGAAGGCGACCGGCACAAACCCACCAACCGGCTTGGCGTTTACTTTGAGCGACTCTGGTCTTTCGCTTTTCAATACCACCCCGATTACCAATTGCTGCACCAGAACCTGCCCCTACGTATTGAGGGTAGAACTCTCGGCGAACTGGACTTTGTGGTTCATCACCTACCCAGTAATCGCTGCGAGCACTGGGAGGTTGCGGTGAAGTTCTACCTCGCTCAGCCCGTCGGCTTCTGGGTTGGCCCAGGCCTCAAGGATCGCCTGGATATCAAATTAAAGCGTATGGCGGAACATCAACTGCCTCTCATCCATCAACAATCCGTACAACCTCTATTAGAAGCTCAGGAGCTTTATATTGATCGGCAGTGGACGCTGATGCCAGGCCGACTCTTTAACCGATTACCAACTTTTGGTAATCGGACAGCTGGGGGTAACCTGAAGCAACTATGCAATAGTAATTGGTGGACCGACTTGGAAACCCTCGGAAACCTTGCCACTCAAGGAAATATCTCAGCAGGCCTGCGCTGGCTCCAGCTTCCCAAAAAAGCCTGGCTAGCATCAATAGAATGGGAAGAACCCCACGGCGTCTCTTTTGAGCAACTTATGGCCGAACTACAGAGCTCAGTAATTGATAAGCCTCTATGTTTTGCTCTTATGGGCCAAGAAGGTGAAATGGGTCGCGGCTTTATTGTACCTAGCGACTGGCCGCGTAGAGCACAGGCATCACTCCCTCTGAAACACCCATAACGTCCTGAGAGAAAACACTTTCTGCCTACCACTACTTGTGGGCCCGTCCCCCCTGACAATTTACTTATCCACACCCACAGCAAAAAACTTAAAACAAAATTTTTCCAATTATTTATTGACTTGGATCAATTTACATTTACAATTTTCAGAAATTTCTGAAACTTAAGAAGAAAATGAAACTATCCAGTCAAGCCCAGGCTTTTGTACTGCACTTTGGAGAAATGGGCAGCCGGTGGGGTTTTAATCGCACCGTGGGCCAGATGTTTGCCCTGCTTACCATCCACCCTTCCCCCCTAAATGCCGAGCAGCTGGCTCAGGCACTGAAGATCAGTCGTGGCAATGTGAGTATGGGCCTCAAAGAACTGCAGGCCTGGCGCCTTATTGAGCTACAGCACCAGCCAGGTGACCGAAAAGACTATTTCACCGCTGCAGGCTCCATCTGGGAGCTTGCTCGAACTGTATTTGAAGAGCGACGTAAACGTGAACTGGACCCCACCCTGAGCCTATTGCGCCAGCTCTTGCTCAATGAGCCTCAGGATGAACAAGAAGCACAGGCTCAGGAGAAAATTCAAGAAGTCTACAGTCTGCTGGAATTACTTGAAGAGTTTGCCAACACCCTAAGCAAGCTGGAACACGACGATTTACTCAAGCTAATGAAACTGGGCTCCGGCATCGTCAAGCTACTGGAGCTGAAAAGTAAAATGACAGGAGGAAAGGCTCCAGAATAAACCTATACCTGAATTGCCCGCTGGGCAACCAAGACAGGCGGTAAAAGGATAAACCGCCGCCGACACAACGTCGGCAGCCGCTCAATAAACACCGTGGGTCCATACTCCTGCAATGGTGTTTAACGGGCACCCCCGGGCCTATCAGGAAGAGTCGCCCGGTTATCTGGTTAATAAATTAGTCCGACCAGCAGAGGCTCCCATGCTAGATACTCTGATCCTCTCTCGAATACAGTTTGCGGCCAATATCAGTTTTCATATTCTATTTCCCACCATCACAATAGCCCTCGCCTGGATTATTGTTTTCTTCAAGCTTCGCTACGACCAAACTGATAATCCGGTTTGGATGAGAGCCTATCGTTTTTGGGTAAAGGTTTTTGCCCTAACCTTCGCGCTCGGTGTCGTTAGTGGCATCACTATGTCTTTCCAATTTGGTACCAACTGGCCAGGATTTATGGCACGGGTTGGCAATATCGCCGGGCCTCTCTTGGGTTATGAAGTGCTTACCGCTTTTTTTCTGGAAGCCACTTTTCTAGGTATCATGTTGTTTGGAATAAATCGTGTCCCCAGCAAAGTTCACACCTTCTCAGCCTTTGTAGTGGCTATTGGCACCACACTTTCCGCCTTCTGGATCATTGCACTCAATTCCTGGATGCAGACCCCATCCGGCTTTGAACTACGAGATGGTGTCGCCTACCCAGAGAGCTGGCTGGCTATTATTTTTAATGCCTCTTTTCCCTATCGCCTCACTCATATGCTACTGGCCTCGGGTCTCACTGCAGCCTTCTTTGTCGCAGGTATCTCTGCTTACCGGATACTTAAAGGTGACCCAAAGCGTGCACCGCGGCTAGCACTAAAAACCGGATTAGTATTGGCAGCTGTTTTTATTCCAATCCAGATTTTTGTCGGCGACCTACACGGTCTTAACACTTTTAAGTATCAGCCGCAGAAAGTGGCGGCAATGGAGGGAGTATGGGAGACCGAAAGGGGCGCGCCACTATTACTCTTTGCAATACCCGATGGTGAGAAGAAGACCAATCATTTCGAGATAGCTATCCCCAAAATGGCCAGCTTTATTCTGACCCATGATTTAAATGGAGAAATAAAAGGTATCGAAGAATTCCCCAATGATCATCCGCCGGTTGCACCCGTTTTCTTCGCCTTCCGAATTATGGTGGGTATGGGGATATTAATGCTGGCTGTCGCCTGGGGAGGTTGCTACCTCCTCTGGCGGCGCAAAGAGCTACCCAACTGGGCGCTCAAAACCCTGGTAGGAATGACGTTCGCAGGTTGGGTAGCCACCTTAGCAGGCTGGTATGTCACTGAAATTGGTCGGCAACCATGGCTTGTGACCGGGGTTCTCAAAACCGCAGATGCCGTAACCCAGATTCCACCTTCCCATGTGGGCTTCTCTCTCACCCTATATCTGCTTGTCTATGTCATCCTGCTCTATGCCTATATTCACACCCTAAAAGTAATGGCTTTGAAATCGGTCAAAGTGGAGGAGTTTGAAACCAAAGAACCTCTCGCCGGTGGCAGCCTGACCAACCTACCGAAATCCACCCAAGAGCAATCCAAGGGGGAATCCCATGAATGAGGCCGCATCATCCGCAGCCTATTGGCTACCCGTTGTCTTTATCGGCCTAATGGGTCTAGCAGTACTGGTTTACGCCATTTTGGATGGTTACGACCTTGGGGTGGGTATTCTCCTCCCCCTGGGTAAGGAGGATGAGCCCCAGCGGGACACCATGATTGCCTCGATTGGTCCTTTCTGGGATGCCAATGAAACCTGGCTGGTGCTCGCCATCGGCCTGTTGCTTATCGCCTTTCCCATCGCCCACAACCTAGTGCTGATGCATCTCTATATTCCAGCAGCGATAATGCTGGTGGGGCTGATTTTGCGCGGTGTGGCTTTTGACTTCCGCGCCAAAGCGGCCGTGGGACACAAGCTCGCCTGGGACAGGACGTTTAAAGCAGGATCCATAATCACCAGCCTGGCCCAAGGTTATATGCTGGGGCAATATGTGATGGGGTTCCAGCCTGGCTGGCAGGCACAGCTTTTCTCTGCAGTCAGTGCCCTGGGGGTAACTGCCGCCTACAGCTATATGGGCTCGGCCTGGCTGGTATTGAAAACCGAGTCACTGTTGCAGGAACGGGCAGTACGCTGGGCGCGTCGGGCTGGGCGGGCGACTCTCCTTGGCGTAGTCTCAGTCTCCACGATCAATCCACTGGTCAATCCAGCCGTTTTTGATCGTTGGTTCAGCTATCCACTGGTGATGTTCGTACTCCTGATACCCACCCTGTGTTTTCTGGCTTTTATTTTTAATGACCTCCTGCTGGCCAGGTTACCCAAAGCCAACGATAGGCACAGTGCGCTGCCCTTCACATTGGTAGTGACTATTTTTCTGATGTGCTTTATCGGCCTGGCTTTTAGCTTCTTTCCCGACATAGTGCCTGGGCAGCTGAATATCTGGCAGGCAGCCAGTGCCACCGCTTCACTGAAATTCATTTTAGTGGGCGCACTGATTGTAGTGCCGATCATACTGATCTATACGGCATTCTCGTACTATGTGTTTCGCGGTAAAGCTTCCGAACTTCACTACCATTAGCACAACCTTTTTCGAATTGTGTGGGATAGTAACACTTGATCAAAATTAATCCGCCAGCGCGGAACTATCCCACAATTCGAACAAAATCCCCTTGCTCCCCGAAATTGGTACGATAATAATCATCAATTCCAGAAGACAATTTTTTACAAGGAAGTAAAGCGCACTTCTGGCGCTTGCCAACTGCGCTTGTCTAAGGGGAGGTGAATTTGAACCAAATCGATCGACGTGCTATTAGCCGGCGCGACACTGCTAGTCCGCGCAAACCACAACGTAAAAACGGCCGTGAGAAGTATGAAAAGCTTCTCGACGCGCTGGAAACCCTCATTGCCGAGCAGGATTCCACGGACATAAGTCTAGCCAATCTGAGCCAGGTAGCCGGGGTCCCAGCTGCATCCGTGTACCACTTTTTCCCAAGCGTAGATGCCAGCCTTACCGCTCTGGCGGAACGTCACTACAAGTCATTTGGCGATGTGGTACTGGGGCACTCTGATTTCTCACCAGCGGATAGCTGGCAAGATATGCTCTACCACCTGTGCGACTTAGTGCGTAGTTATTACGAAGATAATATCTCCGCACTCAAAGTACACTATGGGCCACAGTCCAGCTGGGCTCTACGTCAATTACAGATGGAAAACAACTGGCGCTTGGCAGATACCTTGATTAAGAATCTGTCTCGCGAATTTGAGTTGCCTCCATCACAGGACTGGCGCGACCGCTTTATGTGCGCCATCAATATCAATGATTCGTTTTGTTCCCAGGCGTACTCGCGTTTCGGAAGAATTACCGAGGAAGCCGCCGCAGAGGGCAAGCGTGCCGCTGCAGCTTACTTAAAGTTGTATCTCGGAGAGCTGTTGCAAAGACGTCAGTTGCGCTTTGCTCCATTAGAAGCCTCCGCATAAAGCCTAAATTTTATTAATTAAAATTTAGATAACATCGACACACCTAAGGCCTGGCAATAATATTTGCCAGGCTTTTTTGTGTACCCAACCAACAAAACTTCCAATTAGTTAAATTTCATTTTTTATCAATGTAAAAATTACGAATGCGGCAATACCGAAAGCCATTAACATTTCACCATCACTTTCGCCTTACAATGTCATAAACGACACACTCAGAGTAAACTTCTGATCAATCACAAGCATACTCTCTAAAAAAACTGGCATTCTAAAATTTTCTTTTGTTAGAATTTTTCTTCATAAAGAATACCGCCTTCAAGAAATCCTATAATTGAACAACCTTTTCACACCTAAAAATTAGCCGCCTAATACGTTATCAGCTTGAAACAACGGGGGTAAATCATCGTCCAATGATTAGCAGCCCAGTCTGCTTCTTGGTGGTGATTTTTGTGACTTCAAATTCACAAACTAATATTATCCTTGATGCTTTAACTGAATGGAGGGGAGGTTTTATATGTCCATAGCCGCGCATGAGCTGGAGTTAGATTTTCCCGAGTACGCCGATACTATCAAGCACCTGATCAGGAATGACTTAGAATTCAAGCTAGATAACGACCAATATCGAAAACTGGATAAACAAATTAGAGGACTACAGGATAGTGGCATCGGCACTGATGACGATCACTATTCAAGACTAAAAAAACAACGTGCCTATCTCAAACAACACCTCTATAACCGTATTACTGATGTCATTCCCCATCATTAGTAGTTATTTTGCAAAATTAGCGGCGCCTCATCACCAATGCCGACCATATAGAGTGGTTGAGTGATTAAGCGCCGTTATGCAACTCTTTCTGACTTACTCCTCCCCCTTTGCCCGAAAAACCCGAATTGTTATAGAAGAACTCAAGTTACACTCCCGCGTTAGTGAGGTTTTTTCTCACCCTTTTCACAATACAAATGATTTAATATCCAATAATCCTTTAGGTAAAGTTCCCTGCCTGACCTTAGATAACGGCAACGTTATTATGGATAGCGAAGTGATCTGTGAGTTCCTAGATAAACAACTTGGAGAAGGCCACCTCAGCTCTGCGATAGACAATGACTGGAATTTAAAAACACTCTATAGTGTGTCCTCAGGTCTAATGGAGATCTTGGTTCACAGACAGGTAGAGAAAATTCGCGGGCGTGAAGGGCTTCAGTCAGAATTTTGGTGGCAGCGCTACAACAGTGCAATCAATCGTACCCTGGATTTTTTTGAAGCCAGAGTCCTTCAATTTCCCCAGACATTTTGTCTTCTACAAATTGCGCTCGGCTCAGCACTTTCATACCTAGATTTTCGGCACGAAGACTTCAACTGGCGCAAAGATAGGCCACAACTAAGCGCCCTGTCAGAAATCCTCGAAGTACGAGAAAGCTTCAAAATAACGCCATTACGCGACTAACTTAGCTCTTAAATCTGTAAGTAAAACTTAGCGTCGCCAAGACTGCCTGCAATTCCACCTAATTAAGCATGACTTAAATATTTTCAACGTATCTCCCTACATCACTTTTCTAGCAAAGACTGCATTTTGGCGGAGTAATGAGTTTTAACCATTTCTCAGAGCCACATAAGTTTCTCTAAACTGTCATATCCCGCCGATAGCCTGTGGGCTTTTTTAGGGCCTAATTATGTCTGACAGATCAAAAAGCCCCATGTGGATACTGCTGCATACTGCATTAGCAATAGCAGTGATCTGCAGTCTTTTCAGTGGGTTGCGTATTGCCACACTCACTAAACCCGCCATTGCCTCAATTGAAGAACTGCTGCCCCAGGGAGAGGTACACAGTGTACATTTCTTCTCTGCACTCCTGCTTTCGCTGGTTGCCCTTTCTTATTTATACTCGAATGCTATTCGACTTTATCGAATTGAACAATCATGCGCTCATAAACAATGGAATTACCACCGAGTAGTCACCTGGGGGGGCATTAGCCTCATTGGCATCTCGTTGGCCAGTGGCTGGCTGCTCTTTGCTGGGGTAGGCCAGTTATCACTGGTCCGAATATTACATTTTTTCGCCGCGCTTGGACTCAGCGTCTATATTTTTCTACACGCAGGCGTTTATCTACTGCAGTTCGGGCAAAGTGCTCTTCTCTATATCCTCAAGCCAGCCACAAACAGAAGAGTTCAACTGGCATTGCTATGTAGTTTGCTGCCCATCTTTCTGCTCAGCGGTTGGCTGCTTCTGACCAAATTTTCTTATTATCAACTGCCGGTAACCTCAATTCCTATCCATACGATCATTGATATTGATGGCCATGCCGATGAACCCCAATGGGCAAAAGCTCAGCCACTAAAAATCAGTACCGATGGCGGCGCAAATTTTTATCAAGGTCGTACTGATGTGCATCTCAAAGCTCTGCAAAATGGTGAGGAGATTTATTTTCATATTTCCTGGCAGGATCCCACAGAAAGCCTGACTCATTTACCCCTGATAAAAACGGATCAAGGTTGGAAGATCCAGCAGCAAGGTTTTGATAATTTTGATGAAAAGAATTTTTACGAAGACAAATTTGCCTTGTTACTTTCCAGTCACTGTGACTTCGGAGGTGCTGGCACCGCCCATCTCGGACGTTCACCACTGGCAAACAAGCCATCAAACTGGCATGGCAAGGGGTATCACTACAGCCAATCGGGGCAACTTCACGATCTTTGGCACTGGAAAGCAGTACGCACTAATAAAATGTATCTGGCGGATGACAATTTTATCGGCGCGCCAGATAAAGTGCGTGCAGGTAAACGCCGCTACACGGCAGGTTACCAACAGGATGCAAAGGAATCCGGTGCTTATTTACTGAACTGGAAATGGTATTCCCCCACTGGCATCACTCCTAAACGCTTGCCTAGTGATGCTAATGTATTGGCTCCCTTTCAAAATGTTAAAGAAGGCCAGGAGCTTGATTGGACCATCTCCTGGTTTGATTACCAACCTTACTCAGCAGAAAGCGACCGGATAGCACCAGGAACTCTAATGCCTTCGGTACTTTATACCTCCAATCGCTTCGAGGGTGATCGTGCGGATGTTAGAGCCAAAGGTATTTGGCGTGATGGATACTGGTCGCTAGAGCTTGTACGCAAATTAAATACAGCCTCTCCCCTGGACATTCCTATCGAAGATGGCACCTGCCTGTGGGTTTCCGCATTTGATCGCGCACAAGTTGCCCACACCCGTCATACCAGAGCCATCCAACTGAATCTGAGTAAAGCGCTATGATCACGCGACTCTTTTTGATTTTTATTCTCCCCGCCTGTCTGATTGGTGCTGCCGTTATCCACACACCACAGGCTCCAAAACCGCAGCAATACCACCTTCTAAAAGTGAGCGCTGAGGGAAAAGTAATGGATACCTGGGAGGGCCCCTGGTCCTGTGTCTGCGATAGCCGCAGCGGTCTGCTGTGGGAGGTCAAGACAGATAGTGAGGACATTCACGATGGACGTTGGACTTATTCGCGGCTATTAAACAATCAGGGCGTTGCCAATAATGGAGATTGTTATTTCGAAGCAGAGCGCTGTGACACAGAGGATTTAATCCGGCACACTAACCGGGAACAACTCTGTGATGCAAAACATTGGCGCCTGCCCTCCGCCAGCGAACTGCGTTCACTGGTGGCTCCAGACGCACAGCTGGGAAGCCCCAGTATCGAAACTGGATACTTCCCCAAAACCCAGCGCGGTGATTACTGGACCAGTGATGGCGACCTCCCCCTCGAAGGCATCTACTCCTATCTAAAAGTCGGTGGCGCAGCGGTCAATTTTATAAATGGGCAAACCGTCACAATTCCCTACCGCAATGCAGCTTTCACACGCTTGGTAACCAATCGTTCAAGCATCTGTCACATCGTTCCCCAATAATTCCTGCGCGCCACCAACCTGCCCCCTCCAGGCGGTGGCCTCTCACAAAAAGTCCCAACTTTGCAGAGGAATTTCCGCAATGATACGATACATAGGCCCCGCTCTCACTTTTTCGACATTGTTGCTGGCAGTCAACGTCAGTGCCGCCACCAAACACTACCGCCTTGCCTGGGATGGCGATGCTTCCAGCAGTGCTGTCATCGGTTTTTCTCCAGATGGCAACAGCAGTAATCCCTATGTCAGCTACGGTTACTCCACCAATGAAAGCAGCTGGAACAGCGCATTTGTCAGCAATAGCGAAACATTCGATAGCGGTATCACCAGCCATTTTGTACGCCTGCAAAATTTGAATGCGGACTCTCCTGTTTATTTTCGTGTATGTGACCAAAATGGCTGTGGTGAGCGATTTTGGTTTAGGACAGCTCCAGCAGAAAACGCGCCTTTTGTAGTAATTGCCGGTGGTGATACCCGCACAGGACATACCACTCGTCGCCAGGGAAATACTCTGCTAGCTAAAATACGCCCTCTCGCAGTGATGCATGGCGGCGACTTCACCAACGCCAATAGCGCCTCAGAAATGCGTGAATTCCTCGACGACTGGGAGTTGACTTACTCCAGCGATACGATTGATGGTTATAGCTACAAGCGAATCTACCCATTGATCCCCACTCACGGCAATCACGAAGATGATAATTACTCGACCATCTGCGAAGTCTTCGGCGTGGATTTTAATGGCGATGGAGACTGTTCGCCCAGCGACACTTATGGTGCCGTGCAGGTGTCACCTTTACTGCGTATTTACACCTTAAATAGCCAGTTTCAGAATAGTGGATGGTCCTCTTACGCCAGCGCAATGAATAATTGGCTGTCGAGCGATTTATCCAGCTATGGCAGCGCCGCCAGCTGGCGTCTCGCCCAATATCACAAGCCCATGTTCCCCCATTACAGCGGCAAGTCTGACAATCCCACTTTATTTAACTGGTGGGCGCAGCCATTTTACGACTATGCGATGAACCTGGTGGTGGAATCCGATACTCATCTCACCAAAATGACTGAGGCCGTGATACCCAGTGGCAATAACTTTTCTACCACCACCAACGGCGGTACCGTTTACGTGGGGGAAGGGAGTTGGGGCGCTCCAGCGCGTTCCGCTAACGACGCCAAAACCTGGACCATCGACATGGCCAGTATCCAGCAGTTTAAGGTCATCCAGGTGAGTGAAAGTGGACTGGTAGTGCGCACCGCACAGTTCGATGACACTGCAGAAACTCTGACTCGGGAGGCGCGGGCCGCCGATCCACTCATCCTGCCAGATAATGTGAATTGGTGGACCGCCAACCGCCTGGGGGAATCCATGAATTTGATCGCTAATAACGCTGGTCGCAGCGTGATTCAAGAGAGCTCAGATAGTAACGGCAGCTTTTCCCTACCAATAAGCGATGATGTGTTTATCTCCTCCCGTTACGCATCAAATAATTTTAACCATGACCCCGAAGGACTACTGGCCGATGGGAGTGACCACACCTATGGGACACTCTACACACTGATTAAATTTGATCTAGGCAGTCTTTCCGGCTGCTCCTCTATCAGCTCTGCCATTCTGCAGCTGAATGTCACGAATCGATCGGGTAGCACTTTCGGTATCTACCAGGCCGCCAATAACTGGAGTGAGGAAAACGCCACCTGGAACTCTGTGGGGGGCTCATCGGTACGTGGCAATCTGGCAGAGAGCTTTGTGCCTTTTTATAAGGGTTTAGAAAGTATCGATCTTCTGTCTTCCGGGCTTCTCAATAGTTGGCTTAGCGGTATAAATACCGGGCTTGTTATTGCCGCGCGCAGTGGTAATAACGGTGTGGACTTCACTTCCAAGGAAAGCGGCATGTCACCGGCACTCAAAGTTGAGGCTACTTGTAACAATTTTGCTCTAAAAGCGAAGCCGGCCTCATCCACTTATCAGGGACTCATACCGCAACGAGTAACGGGTGATATTAGGCCCGACAAACTGTTGCCCACCTTGCCCGGCATCTCCCAATTAAGGGGTCACCAGGTTGAAGTTCCTATCAAACTTATCGAAGAGTCTGCCAAACTGGATCAAAGCCAAGGGATTGCCGCGCACCTTTAAGCGCCCCTCCTTGATCATGGTGGGAGCACCGACCAAACCACTGAACATCAGTCGCAGGTCGGTGCTACTTAGTGCCAGACTCGCTGAGGGATCTTCACTGTGTCGATCTGGATAACCGTGTAAAACTCCATTTTTAACGACCACTAAGTATTTATTTTTGTTGTCCGTCATCTCAATATTTAAGCGGATATCCGCTTCCGCCGCCTTCTCCCCATTAAGGCGCACCGCCATGGCATCGAATAGAAGTTGTAGAGGCACCCGCGCAACAATTTCTTCCGGCGGCTGCATCTCCTCACGGAACTCAACTCCGTGGCGTAACTCCCTGGCACCGCTTAAATAAAAATTGCGCCAAATTCCAGACTCCGCCTGATACCCCAGCTGTTCGAAAGCATCCGCCAATAAATAACGGGCCTCCTGATTTTTTGGCTCAGCAAAAACCAAGTGCTTTAACACCATCGCCACCCAACGGTAATTTCCCCGGGAAAAATCCTGCCGTGCCCGTTTCATTATTTCTTCTTCCCCCCCCATATACTCTACATAGTGAAGCGCGGCTTCTTCCTGAGGGAGTGGGTGTAGATTGGAAGGGTTCCCATCAAAATATCCTAGATAACGGTTGTACACCGCTTTTGCGCCCACATTGACCGTACCGTAATAACCCCGGTTAGCCCAGGTGTGGGAGAGCGCCTCTGGCAATTGTATTTGTTCGGCGATTTCGATCATGTCGTGGCCATGGTTAGCCAGGCGTAGAGTCTGATCGTGAATATATTTGTAGAGATCTCGTTGCTTTACTAGGTAATCCAGCACCTCACTATTTCCCCAGGTGGGCCAGTGATGGCTACTGAAAACCACCTGGGTATCTCCACCAAATTTTTCCATGGCTCTCTCTATGTAGCGACTCCACGCCAGCGCATCCCGAGTTTTAGCGCCGCGAAGCGTATAGATATTATGTAAAGTGTGATTGGCAATCTCACTCATACATAGGGCGTTAAACTGGGGAAAGAAGAAGACCATCTCAGTTGGAGCTTCGGCTCCAGGGGTGCTCATAAAGATGATATCTACACCATCTATTTTCATCTCTGCCCCTTCTTCGGGAATCAACTGTGTAGGCGTTGCAATACCGTGCTCTCCATCAGACACGCGATTGCCAAGACCCGAGGACACAAATCCATCTGGGCTGGATGGTAACAGGTCCCCAAATTGGTAGAGCGCCCGCCGCTGCATCACATTGCCCGAGCGTACATTCTCACTGATTGCCTCCTCGGAAAATCCGTCAGGCGCGATAATTTCCACACTTCCTTCGGCTAGCTGTTGCATGGTGAGAACTCCCGCTACACCGGCAAAATGATCCGCATGGCTGTGGGTAAAAATTACAGCGCTAACAGGCCTATTGCCTAACGTCCTATTAGCCAGGGCCAAGCCAGCAGCAGCTGTCTCCATAGAGGTTAGGGGATCAATAACAATCCATCCCGTTTCCCCTTTGATCAAGGTCATATTGGCTAGGTCTAGTGAGCGAACCTGGTAAATCCCCTCAACAACTTCAAACAACCCATTATTCAAAGCATTAAGTTGAGCCTGCCGCCAAAGACTCGGATTAACTGTATCCTTTGGCGCCCCATCTAGAAATTGCATCTGAGCCAGTCCATAGATCTCCCTTCCCATAGCGTTTGTAACCTGTGCTCCCGGAATCGTGGCAATAAACCCACGTTTGGCTAGCTGGAAATCCAAGTCATTGGAGAAGGGCAGTTGCTTCTCTACAGACAAGTTATGCGCTTTGGTGACTTTGCTCGCCGGCTTAACTTTGGCATTCAGTTCCTCAGAATGTTTGTTCGCTTTTTGTGAATATTCACCACAGGCCATCAATAAAAGACAAAGCACCCCAAAAATAAAATAAATACGCATACAAAATCTCCTTATAAATCATTGCCTTAGGCTTAGCCCTAGAATAAGAAAATAGAAGCATGGGCTAGCACACCTGAACGCAACAGCTTATCTCTGCGTATTGAGGTGGTCTTGTTTTAACTTCCCAAAGAAGCTACCGCTCACATATCATAAAAGCCACTAATATTGAAAAATAGTGTTAGACACCCGCATTTATTTCGCCATTTTCAACAATTAACTCTTTAAAGAAGCTAAACAGCCGAATAAATTACATTTAATCTTGAGAAATTATTCACCAAAGACACAGATGATTAGTATTTATAAAATCACGATAGATAAATACGGATAACGTCCAATATCGCCCCCCCAAAAAACCACGCTAGCCAATATTATTTATTTTTCACCCACTGAAAATAAGCACTTTCTCAGCTGCTTGATCCGACAAAGCTCGCAAAAATCACGTCGCCAATATAGGCTATATACCTCTTTAAATTTGTAAGAAAGACCAAATTAAAAAGCTGTAATCTGCATTCCTTATCGTATGGAGATGATTGCAATGCGATTCTATAGAGCTTCACTCGGTACCGCTCTTTTCATCACACTGTCATTATTGGCGTCAAATACGTATTCTGCTGAGGAGGAGGTAGTGACCGATCCCGTCACCCGCCAGGGCCCAAAGGACTTCCAACCTAAATCAAACCAATTCTGGTGGCCCAACCAGCTGGATCTGCGCCCCTTGCGGCAACACTCCCCAAAGTCTAACCCCATGGGAGGAAACTTTAATTATGCCGAGGCGTTTAAAACACTGGATCTCAAAGCAGTAAAGAGTGACATTGAAACGCTGTTAAAAACTTCCCAGGAGTGGTGGCCTGCGGATTATGGGCACTATGGCCCCTTTATGATCCGAATGGCCTGGCACAGCGCAGGTACATACCGGGTTAACGACGGACGTGGAGGCGCAGGGGGGGGGCAGCAGCGATTCGACCCTCTGAATAGTTGGCCAGATAATGCCAATCTAGATAAAGCACGGCGCTTGCTGTGGCCTATCAAGCAGAAATACGGCGCCAATCTATCCTGGGCTGACCTAATGGTGCTCACTGGCAACGTTGCTCTTGAATCCATGGGATTTGAGACCTACGGCTTTGCCGGTGGCCGTATAGACGATTGGGAGCCAGATCTGGTTTATTGGGGCCCGGAAACAAAGATGCTGGCCGATGAGCGCTACACCGGTAATCGCCAGTTAGAAAGACCACTGGCGGCCGTGCAGATGGGATTGATTTATGTAAACCCAGAGGGTCCTAACGGTAATCCTGATCCCAAGGCTGCGGCTATCGACATTCGTGAAACCTTCGCCCGCATGGCCATGAACGATGAAGAGACGGTTGCTCTGATCGCTGGTGGCCATACTTTTGGCAAGGCTCATGGCGCGGTAAAAGCCGATTGCTTAGGCCCAGAACCGGCAGCAGCCCCAATTGAGCAACAGGGACTGGGCTGGAAAAACAAGTGTGGTAGGGGTAATGCCGATGACACAATGACCTCTGGGCTTGAAGGGGCCTGGTCGGCCCTTCCAATTAACTGGAGCCAACAATACCTGGATAATTTATTCAAGTTTAACTGGGTAAAAACCAAGAGCCCCGCTGGTGCAGTACAGTGGATCCCAGATGATCAAGCTGCGGCCAACTTGGTGCCAGACGCCTTTGATAAAAACAAGCGGCATCCACCAATCATGTTTACCACCGATTTATCTTTAAAGTTTGATCCCAGTTACCGGGAAATTGCCAAGCGCTTTCAGGAAAATCCTGAGGAATTTAAACGCGCTTTCGCCAAGGCATGGTTCAAGCTGACTCACCGCGATATGGGCCCTCAAGCGCGTTATCTGGGTGTGGAAGTTCCCAAAGAGGATCTGATCTGGCAAGACCCAGTACCAAAAGTCGATCACCCTCTAATAGATGACAATGATGTCGGCCAACTTAAAACGAAAATCCTCTCCTCAGGCCTTACCGTGCCTGAGCTGGTAAGAACGGCCTGGGGCTCTGCTTCGACTTTTCGCGGCTCAGATATGCGTGGAGGAGCAAATGGCGCACGTATACGGCTGAATCCCCAGAAACAATGGCCAGTCAATGACCCAGAGGAACTTGCCAAGGTTCTAGCACAGCTAGAAAAAATTCAGCAAGAGTTTAACAGTGCCCAATCTGGGGGTAAGAAAGTCTCTCTCGCCGACCTTATTGTTCTCGGTGGCACTGCCGCTGTTGAGAAAGCAGCTGCGGATGGGGGGCAAAAGATCAGCGTTTCTTTCAAGCCCGGTCGTACCGATGCAAGCCAGCAACAGACTGATGTTAATTCCATCGCCATGCTTGAGCCCACAGCCGACGGCTTTCGCAATTATTTCAGCAGTAATAATAGCCGTACACCCACCGAGATGCTGGTGGACCGCGCCAGTCTGTTGACCCTCACTGTACCAGAAATGACGGTTTTGATTGGCGGTATGCGCGCGCTGAACGCCAATACTGATGGATCGAAAAACGGCGTCTTTACCGATAAACCAGGAATACTCACTAACGACTTTTTTGTCAACTTACTAGACATGTCCACAATATGGAAAAAATCCGATAAAGCAGAGGGGGTTTATGAGGGTAGCGACCGCAAAACCGGTAAGCTAAAGTGGACGGCAACCCCTGTGGATCTAATCTTTGGCTCCAACTCTGAGCTCAGAGCCGTCGCTGAGGTCTATGCCTTCAATAACTCTCAGCAGAAATTCGTGCAGGATTTTTCTAAAGCCTGGACTAAGGTAATGAATCTGGATCGTTTTGACACAGCTAGTCAGTAAATGGTTCTTACGATAATTACTTCAAGGTAAACCAGCATATCAGCCGGTTTACCTTGTCTCTTTTACCCACATCAAACTTTAATCCAAGTTTGCAAAAATTATTTCTCCTTCAATGAATTTCAACTGGTGCGATGATATAACTCTGACATCCTTATAGCCGACTGCAAATAATTTATTTGCCAATCTTTTTGCCCGTGTGCCACTTTTGCAGTAAACTAATACCATCTCGTCAAGACCTATTGTTAAATGCTCTCTCATTTCATCGAAATCACCTAGAGGGACATTAATTGCACCGTTTACATGTCCAGCCTCAAACTCCCCCACTGTTCGCGCATCAACTAGAGTCAATAGGGATTGGTCCTGCATATAAGCAGATAGTAGTTCTGCTTCAACTCCCACCATTTCGCGACTTACTTCCTGTGACGGCATCTCTTTTTCAGTTCCAACACCAGCACATCCAAAAAAACTTATCAATGCAGCTAATACAATAAATCTACCACCAATTCTATTCAACATAAATTCACCCTAACCCAATATATTCCTGAACAGATCCACCAAAAATCACTTAGTAAATTATTTGCACTCCCAATTTCCTCAAACAACATAATCCATGAGAAAGAAAGTAAACAAAAAATATCAATCACCAAAAATGATTGAACACCATATGAGACAAATAGAGATGTTCTTGGGATGATTGGAGACTTGGTACAAAAAATGTAGAAGGAATAAGGATGGTATCAGTACTTCACTGATCAAACCCCAAGCTTTATTTGCCTGGGGTCCTGATATACAGAAAATAATATAACTAAAATTACCTGTCTTAACGTAAATGTCGATCAAAGAAATCTCTGATCATTGTGTACTGGTGAATCCGAGTTTGTTTACCGCGCAAACTATGCTTCTTGCCCGGGTAGGTCATCAATTCAAACTGCTGGCCATTATCCTGTAGCTGTTTGATCAGTCGGGTGGTGTTAGTAAACAAGACATTATCATCCGCCATACCGTGATAAATCAACAGGGAGCCCTTAAGTCCCTCAGTGTACGGAAAAACTGATGAAGCCTGATAGGCATCCGCATCGGTATCGGGGTTCCCCATATAACGCTCAGTATAATGGGTATCATAAAGGGACCAATCGGTAACAGGAGCACCGGATACACCTGCCTTAAAATAGTCACCCGCTTTAAACATACTCATAAGAGCCATATAGCCCCCATAACTGTGCCCAAAGATACCAATATTCTCACTATCAACAAAAGGTAGTGTGCGCAAGAATTTCACTCCAGTAACCTGATCTTCAACTTCAGGGCTACCCATATTTTTAAAAATGGGGTTCTCAAAAGTCGTTCCGCGGTTAGCAGAACCTCGATTATCCAGAGAAAAAACGACATACCCTTGCTGGGCCATAAACTGGTTAAAGGCTTTATCCCAGCTATTGGTAACTACCTGAGCATGGGGTCCACCATAGACATAAACCATAACCGGGTAACGCTTTGATGCATCAAAATTAGCTGGCTTATAAAGTCGATAATTAAGCTGGTGTCCCAGAGGGGATTCAATGGTACCGAACTCAGGAGTAATCCAATCAGCTTTGTATCGGTGTAAAGGGTGCCCATTAATAACCGCATTTTCTTCCAGCCAGGTCGTTAGTTCGCCACTGGCATTATGCAAGCTTACTTGAGGCGGGGTATTTACACTGGAAAATTTATCGATATAACCCGAGGCATCTTGGGAAAACTCAATATCATGCATTCCCTTCTTGCTAGAGATACGTTGTATCTTTCCATCCCCATTGAATGGCGCTCGATACAAATGTCGCTCTATCACAGTATCTTTACGCCCGGTGAAATACACCAGACCCTGATTCTCATCAATCGCTTCAACTTCATCCACTACCCAGTCACCCTGAGTGATCTGGTTCAACAATTTACCACTTAGATCATAGAGATAGAGATGTTTAAAACCATCTCTCTCTGAAGACCAGATAAATTGATCTTTATTCTCCAAGAAGTGAAGATCATCACTCAAATTTACCCAGGTATCACTGGACTCAATCAACAGGGTATTACCAGTGTTCGTCTTCATATCAAAAGCACGCAATTGCAACTTCTGTTGATTGCGGGACTGCCATTGATAAGTCAGTAGATTATCGCGCGCCCACTGCACGCGAGGAATATAAATATCCTGCTCATTACCAAGGTTTACCCAGCGGGATTTACCGGTTTCTACATTCAGAATGCCCAGCTGAATTTTTACATTCGCTCTCCCTGCGGCGGGATAGCGTTGCTGAATCAGGTCAATGCGATCAGCATAGATTTCACTGCGAGTCACCTTATCCACCGGAGACTCATCCACCTGCAGAAAGGCGATATGACGGTCATCTGGTGACCACCAGTATCCGCTCATGCGCCCCATCTCTTCCTGAGCAACAAATTCGGCCATACCATTTTTAATAGGCCCGTGGCCATCACTGGTTAATGCACGCTCTTTACCATTCTTTAGGTCAACAACAAAAATATCCTGGTCGCGAATAAAAGAAACATAACGCCCTTTAGGGGAAACCCGCACATCGGTTTCGAAAGTTTCAGTTTCAGTTAAGCGCCGCGCGGATTTACTTTCCAGGCCGTAGTAATAAACATCTCCAGCTAGCGGAAATAACAGGGACTTACCATCTTCCGACCAGCTGTATTCCATAATGCCACTGCCATAAATTCGCTGGCGCTCGCGACGGGCTTTTTCTTCATCGGACAATTCCTCATGACCACTGTGCAGGCTATCGGAATTCACCAGGATACGGGACTCTTTATCGGCAATGTTATATTCCCACAAATCGTAACGGTTATAGTCTTCATCGCGCCCCTTCAGAAAAGTTACCCGACTACCATCGGGAGAGTACTCAAGGGCACGGGGCGCTGTGCCTCCAAGGGCCGGATCGGAGAATATTCGCTCAATAGTCAACGTATCCGCGGAACAGAGTCCCGCAAAGGTTGTACAGCTAAGTAGGGCAAGCAGTTTTCTTTTCATAGAAGGGCTCTTTGTTTTAGTGTTTTATGCTAGGCGCAAATCTGCGTTAAGAAAGGCGTTAAACCACTTTCTCTGCAAGCAACAAAGTCCTTGAATTCTACAATGTAATCTTCAGATAACGGAGGGTATCAAGCTCTCTTTCTGAATTTAACAGAGTGACAATCAAACCTTCTGCAATTGTCTTACTTTACCGTCATTTACTCTGCATCATCGATATTCGCAGTGCCTGAAGACAATCTTGGGGCTGGCTTTTGGCGAAACAAAATCAATAAGAAGAACCAACTTACTTCTTCTATTAAAACAGTTCTCATCTCCTTCCATAACAATTTGCCGCCAAAGATATCCAGGTCGCAGCTCTTCCCAGTTTCCACCGCGAACTCAATCACAATCGATCCATTTACTTATCTAACTCTGAGGGAGACTCTATAGTCGGAGCAGGCAAGTTGATAGAGGAACCATCTCAATATGCGGCGATGAAAAGAGTAGCCCCCCCTTGCAAATCAGGTAATTTAAACCAAAAAAAACCAATTAAAGAGCACAAAAAGCCTTACATTGATTCAAAATTCCTGAATACATTTTATTTTGAAAGAGTTTTTTCGATTTCAGTAAACTACTGTGTGTGGCCAATGATTAATAGGTCGTCGGGGCCAATCTCCCCATATAAGTAACCTTTTCCTGATCCCTAGCCTAGAAAATACCAAAACAAAACACTCCCTCTTGCATTCCAAGACGATCGGTCATATATTGACCACCAGTTAATAGACGACCGGTCTAATATTCATGGCTCGACCACGTAAAAGCGAAAACACCAAAGAAGCACTGCTAGAAGCAGGCACCGCGATGCTGACCAGCCAGGGATATCACGGCACTGGTATCAAGCAGGTCTTGGATGCAGTAGGTGTACCCAAAGGTTCGTTCTACAACTATTTCCCCAGTAAAGAGGCCTTCGTAGCCAGCATTATTCACCGCTACGGCCAGCAGATTGATGCGGAACTAGCGCAGACGATAATAAACCTCAATCAGGCACCCGGCTTGATCCAGCTCTGGTGCTGCTTTCATAACCGTGTTCAAAACAAAGTAAAAGTTGGTCAGTCTTGTGCCTGTCTGCTCGGAGCAATGTCGGCCGAGGTAGCCCAGGCCAGTCCTCTTTGCCGTGAAGCCATTGAGTCTGTAGAGCACAGGTGGCTGGCAAATCTTCAATCGATATTACATTTGGCCCAAGCTCAAGGAGATCTACGCATCGACGTCCCCGCCGATAACCTTGCGACACTGTGTTATAGCGTTTGGCAGGGCAGTATTCTGCAATACCAGGTATCCGGTGATCCCAATGATTTACTTAGACAGCTACGGACGTTTTTTAGCACCTTGGTGACGCAACAAGGGGCACAAACACTGGCCAGTATTAAAACTTACAGGCAGGACATTCATTTTGAAAAATAGTATCAACGCCTTAAAAAACACCGATCGAGCTACACCTCTCGCTCGTCCACTGAGTATTCTGCCGGGAACCAGTGTTAAAAACCGCTTGTTTAAATCTGCTATGAGTGAGCAATTAGCGGATCCCAATCATGCCCCCACCGAGGAGCTGATTCACTTATATCGCACATGGTCAGAAGGAAGCACAGGTTTACTGGTCACCGGCAACGTCATGGTTGATCGAACAGCTCTGGGTGAGCCGCGGAATGTGGTATTAGACGAGAAGTCGGACCTTTCCCTGTTCCGGAAATGGGCCCAAGCTGGGCGCCAAAACGGTACACAAATCTGGATGCAATTAAATCATCCAGGCAAGCAAACACCCAACTTTTTAAGTACCGAACCCGTCGCACCTTCTGCAATTCCATTGGCTAATGGCTTAGAGAAGACCTTCAACCGCCCGAGAGAACTCACTGAAAATGAAATAGTAATTATCATTAAAAAATTTGCCTGGGCCGCAGCACAGGCGAAAGAATTTGGATTTACTGGGATTCAGATACATGCTGCTCATGGTTATCTGATCAATCAGTTTCTATCCCCTCACCACAATCGGCGAAATGATCAGTGGGGAGGTACCTTAGAAAATCGCTTACGATTTTTACGCGAGGTGTATAGCGCTATTCGCGAAGCCGTTGGTGAAGATTTTCCGGTAGGCGTAAAACTCAATTCAGCAGATTTTCAAAAAGGTGGGTTCAGTGAAGAGGAATCCATGCAGGTTCTGAAAGCCCTGCAGGATGAGGGTATTAACTTAATTGAAATCTCCGGCGGCAATTATGAAAACCCAAGTATGGTTGGTGCCAATGTGAAAGAAAGCACTATCAAGCGAGAGGCCTATTTTCTCGATTATGCAGAAAAGGCACGTGCACAGTTGCAAATTCCTGTCGTAGTCACCGGTGGCTTCCGTTCCGCAGCTGCCATGGAGGCCGCCCTTGTATCAAATGCCGTGGATATGATCGGCCTAGCCCGCCCATTAGCGGTTGACCCACGGCTATCGCACAAACTGTTATCGGATGGCAACCATAAGATAACATTGAAAAAGCTCACCACAGGTATTCCCAGACTGGATTTTATGGCTATGCTGGATGTCACTTGGTACGAACAACAGCTGGCCCTTATTGGCAAAGGAAAGCCAACGAAGCCAAATATGAGTGCTTGGACCTCAGTATTAAAAACGCTGGCTGCTGTCGGATTGCTTTCTTTTCAGAGGCGACGAGCCTGATAAAACTTTATTGCGCCTAGAAAAATTATAGTTCCTCACCATAAATCACAGTAGATAAGTGAGACAATACAAGGACGTATTGCCACCGCCGACCAATACCAGGGCGAATTCGTTGAAAAAAGCATTTTTATATGCTTGTGCCACACTTTGTTGTCAGATTATAACTTTTCTGCAGGTCTTTGTAACCGAGGACAATTTCCTAGCGCGTCAGAAAAATAGGTCTCTCCAGCTGCCGAGGAGACACTGTGCACCCTAAAATCAAACCCGAAAATCTGCTCTCTATTTCTCCTCTATAAATCGCCATAGAACTATAAAATCACTATATTTTTTAGGCCCTTATCCCATCATCAAACCATAGATCATAGTAAAAATAATCTGGGTAGACCTCTACGCATATATAAAAACACAGGTTTCAAGAGTAACTTATTTAGGTAAAAAGAAAATATCCTGTAAAGACCCCTAAGAAAGAAACACCTTAATGAATTGATTGACCTTAACAATTGTTTACTCTGCTTAACCGGCGTTAGTAAAGGGCAAAGGTCATACTGGAAACGAATGACTCACAGGATAACAACAATGAAGGCTAACCTCCTCTCTACTATGGGAGCTTCCCTGCTCATCTTCGGCTGTAGCTCCACGCCTAAGGTTCCCACTAACGAATCTTTTGTTGCTGATATCACTGAACTAGGACACAAACGCTTTGTATATAAGGCAAGCCTAAGGGCAGCGCCCCATGACGATGGAAGCCACAGCAGTAAACATAACGGTGGCCCCGGAATAGGCGGTAAGGGTAAACCAGCAAAGGGCAAGCCCAGCTCTGGTAAACCTGGCCACAGTCAATCAAACTCAGCCGATATTAAGAAAATGGCAATGGAGAGGGTGGAACTCCTCATAAATGAAAATGGATTCTGTTCTAACGGCTGGTTCCTGATTGAACAGACTTTCGAGAAAGGCCAGGCAGAGATACACGGTGAATGTCGTGCAGTTGCCGCTCAATCAGATAGGTGAAAGACACCCAGGTAAGCTCGATAAAAAGCTCATGTATTACAACCGGGCAATTATAAAGTGCCCGGTTGCAGCGCAGCTCTAAACGATATGACAGCAGCTTTAGGTAGGAATTTTATCGTTACTCAAGAGGTAATCCGCATGGAAACGCAGGTGCTCCTCAATAAATGAGGCGATAAAGAAGTAGCTATGATCATATCCTGCATGGTGCTCCAGTCGCAGAGGATAGCTACAAGCTTCGGCGGCCATTTGCAGGGCCTCGGGTCGTAACTGCTGCTCAAGGAATTGATCTTCATCGCCTTGGGAGACCAGTATCGGGAGGTGCGTTGTCGCTCGCCCTACTAAAACACTCGCATCGTAACCTTCCCAGCAGGTTGTATCCGCGCCCAGATATGCACCAAACGCTTTCTCTCCCCAGGGGCAAGCGATCGGATTACAGATCGGACTAAATGCTGAAACTGAGGTATATCGCTCAGGGTTACGCAAGCCAATAACCAGGGCGCCATGACCTCCCATGGAATGACCACTGATGGCGCGCTTCTTACTTACCGGAAAATGCCCTTCAATTAGCGCCGGTAATTCAGCCGCTATGTAGTCATACATACGGTAGTGTTGCTTCCAGGGTTCTTGAGTGGCATTCACATAGAACCCTGCTCCCTGGCCAAGGTCGTAGGAGGGGTCATCGGCAACATCCTCTCCACGAGGGCTGGTATCTGGTATGACCAGCACAATACCCAGCTCTGCAGCCATACGCTGGGCGCCCGCTTTCTGGCTAAAATTAGCATCGGTGCAAGTCAGGCCCGATAACCAATAAAGCACCGGATAGCGATGCCCTTCTTCGCTGTCTGTACCCTGAGGCAAAAAAATAGAAAACTGCATAGTGCAATTCAACACAGCGGAGCGGTGCCGGTATTCTTGTTGTAACCCATCAAACGATCTGGTGCTACTGACAAGCTCAATTGACATAGGTTATCCCACTCAAACGTTTTCGTAATGAATGACGCTGCGAATACTCTTGCCTTTGTGCATCAAATCAAAGGCCTCATTAATATTATCCAAGGGCATCGTGTGGGTAATAAAGTCATCCAACTTAAATTCCCCGGCCAGATAGCGCTCGACATAATCCGGAAGTTCAGAGCGACCTTTCACTCCTCCAAATGCAGTGCCACGCCACACCCTACCAGTAACCAACTGGAAGGGGCGCGTGCTGATTTCCTGACCCGCACCGGCAACGCCAATAATTACAGACTCGCCCCAACCTTTGTGGCAGCACTCCAGCGCAGACCGCATAGTATTTACATTACCAATACATTCGAAGGAGTAGTCCACTCCACCATCGGTAAGATCGACAATGACCTCTTGGATGGGTTGTTCATAATTTTTTGGGTTAATACACTCTGTCGCGCCGAGTTTTTTTGCCAGGGAAAATTTATCTTCATTGATATCAATGCCAATAATACGCTCAGCACCCGCCATCTTGGCCCCGATAATTGCCGATAGGCCAATTCCACCCAAACCAAAGATTGCCACGGTTGAGCCCGCTTCTACCTTAGCGGTATTCATCACCGCTCCCATCCCCGTAGTGACACCACAACCAAGAAGACAAACTTCCTCAAGCGGCGCCTCGGGATTAATTTTCGCCAGGGAGATTTCCGGTAATACCGTATACTCAGAAAAAGTGGAGGTGCCCATATAGTGATAGATGGGCTTTCCATTGATCGAAAAACGCGTGGTGCCATCCGGCATCAAACCCTTACCTTGGGTTGCTCGAATTTTTTGGCAGAGGTTCGTTTTGCCAGACAAACAAAACTTACATTCGCCACACTCGGGGGTATATAGCGGGATAACATGATCCCCAACCGTTAAGCCGGTAACTCCTTCACCCACCGACTCCACAACACCCGCTCCCTCATGGCCAAGGATCGCAGGGAAGACACCCTCAGGATCCTCACCCGAAAGTGTGAAAGCATCGGTATGGCAGACCCCGGTAGCCGTTAGCTTGATACGTACCTCGCCTTTTTGCGGCGGCATCACCTCAACTTCCTCGATAGAAAGCGGCTCGCCCGCTTTCCAGGCCACAGCAGCTTTACAGCGAATCGTCTCTGCACCCATGGTGTTATTCCTTACTGGTCGTTGTTTCAATCAACAGGCGCCCAGCATAGCCTGCCAGTATTTATGAGGCAAAAAGGGAAGGACAAAATAGGATACTGAAATGAGGCGGGACACTGCCGGGTAAATACCCTTTGAAAAACCTAGAAGTAAAAATCAATGTTGTAACTTGCGCCATTGTAAGGGGGAATTCCCATGCGCAGTGCGAAAAGCTTTGGAGAAGGCACTGGTATCGGTATAACCAAGGCTCGCCGACAGTAGAGCAATATCAATATTTGAGGACCGTAAATGCCATCGAGCCGTTTCCATGCGCGCTTCTTGTAAAAGCTGCTTGAAAGAGGTGCCGGCAGCACGTAAATGGCGCTGCAAAGTGCGAACAGGGGTATCCACCAATTGGGCAACCTGTGCCAGGTTATGCTGTTGGGCCCCCAATGTCTGCAAGATCAGCGTCCGCACTTGACTCGCTATATCCCCCCTTTGCCCCTGAATGAGCAACTGGGTAAATTCCTCAAAATATTGCACCAATCCCTCACTAGCCGCATTCAAAGGCCTTTCTAACACTTCAGCATCAAACACGAGACAATCATATTCCTGGGCAAAAAATACCTCAGCTTCAAAGTACTCACGGTAACGCTGGAGTGAAGAAACCGGTACATGGCAAAAATGCACTTGGCGCGGGCGAATATCCGCTCCAGCCAACTCCCTAAATAGCCTGCAGGCGGCGCCCAAGGCCAGCTCGCTGTACTGCTCAGCAACTCCAAGCCCTTCATAATGGCTAATGCGATAAGCGTAGAGTCTGCTATCGCGCTCAATTATTCGCCAGTGATCAGCCTGGTTGTGTAATACCATGTAGCGGTGGCTGGCACTCAACGCGGCATCCAGGTCTTTCTCTTTGAGCACCAACTTACCCAACACTCCAAGCATACGCAGGCCCTGCTGCTCCGCCAGCCGCAAGCCAAAGTCATTGCATTGCAGCTCACGCACACACAGGTTTAACAAGTCGATCAGAGTAGAGATTGGAATCAAGATATCCGGGCGGCGCATACAATCCGCGGGTAGGCCAACCTCAGCGAGCAAATCCGAAGGTATTCCGCCCAACTGGGGAACCAGAGTGTTGAAACCCGCGAGGGTGCCGCTGCGAATTTCATAGGTGGGGCTCATCAATCCATCTCCACTGCCTGTCACAGCTACAACCACGGCCATAGCCAGGCGCACCAGCTAGCATTGGGATCTACGGCCAATGCCAGGCGGTTAAAGTCCTAGGGAAGTATCCCAGGGATGATAACAGGGCAAATTTATTCCAGTAATCTTCACAAGACTGAAATGTGATAGGAAACCACCCTTCCCTTCGTAAACTAGTCCTGTATCTAAAGCTGGCAATCAATAGAGTTTCAACCAATTTTCTTGACGAACTTAGTCAGGATAACGATACGCTGCCCCTCGACACGCCCTTCAATGTGTTCTGGGTTATCCGTTAAACTGATACCACGAACTGCAGTACCGCGCTTGGCCACCAAACTGGCCCCTTTTACATCCAAGTCCTTGATAATGGTCACACTATCACCTGCCTGTAGCTGCACGCCGTTGCTGTCGCGGTGAACAAGAATGTCGCCCGCTTGAGGTAGTGCACCGGCTTGGGCCCAGTTAAGAAGATCGTCATCCAGGTAAAGCATGTCTAGTAAATCCTGCGCCCAGGTTTCCGTAGACAGGCGCTTGAGAAGCCGCCAGGCCAAAACTTGCACCGCCGGCTCTTGGCTCCACATGCTGTCAGATAAACACTGCCAATGAGCGCTGTCGAGTTCGGCTGGATTGTTCAGCTGATCGCGGCAGGTCTGGCACAGGAGTAAATGGCCCTCCGTCCCGACAGGGGACTCCGGCAGTTCATAAGCTTCCAAATTATCCTGAGCTTTGCAGAGTTCGCACTGACCACCACTGCGCTGAAGCAGCTGTTCCTGACTGACCGCCATGGATTACCTCAAAAAGTGCGGAGTATACGCCCTCACTCGCTAATTCGTGCAACCCTACCAGAACCTATGAATCAATAAGAAAGTAAAATAAGACTGGGCCCCATCGGAGAATTCTCCTCACAGGGCCCAGAAAAATAAGTTAAGCCCCATAATGGGGCTACGGAAACTAGTGGTGAGCCGAAACCGCAGAGGCGAAGTGACCACCCTGCTTACTGGCAATGGCTGAGGTGATATCGCCGAGACTGAGAATGCCGACCATGCGCTTCTCACTATTTAGAACTGGCATTCGCCGTAGCAGCTGCTGTTCCATTTTGTGTACCGCGGAGAGAAGGTCATCCTCTTCCCAGCACCATTCAATGCCCTCAGTCATTACATCACGGGCAGTTAGGGAAGAAAGATTGCCTCCCTGCACAACACCGCGACATACGATATCTCGGTCGGTTACCATACCCACTAATCGATCGTTTTCACCGATGGGAACCGCTCCGATATCCTCGTCCCGCAGGATTTTTGCCAATTCCTGTAGAGAGGTATCTGGTGTACACCAGGTCACACCCTGGTGCATTGCCTGTTTCACTTTCATTGCTTTACCTCAACTAATACTGAAAACATACTTTTAAAGCGACGGAAACCCGTCGCATGAAAAAATCAGTGCACTTCGATACGCTTTCTCTGTGGCGGATGTCCCTCGTGTCTGGGGACAGTCAGAGTCAGAATGCCATCTTTGAAATTCGCATCAATTTCATCTTCTCGAACATCCTCCCCCAGATTAAAACTACGCAGGAATTTGCCATAACGGCGCTCTTGTCGCAGAATCCTGCCATCTTTTTCTTCCTTGATCTCGCGATGTACTTCCGCCTCTAGGGTTAAAACTCCATTCTCCAAAGTGATATTGATATCATTCTTACCAACACCGGGCAGTTCGGCACTGATTTCATATTTGTTTTTCCGTTCACTCACGTCGATACGTGGCGAGAAAAATCCCTCCCTTTCACTGCCGATAGCGCGGCCAGGTGACAACATCTGCTCAAACATATTATCCAGATCCAGCAGGGAACCTCTGGGTATCAGACTCATACTTACAACCTCCATCTACCGCTATGTCGCAAGAGGCGCAAGCTAGATCCATGGATCCGGCTTGCGCCTCTCACATCTTGATTTCATTCTAGGTAATCTCACGCCATTCGGTAGGAATATGTGCCTGCAATAACCATCACAAAAGGCATAAAGACAACTGTGAATATTTAGATTTCATCTATTTGGAAAATCTATAACGCTCTACGAAATGAACCGAAAAGCATAGCAGGCAAATCCCACTCCTCTACCCACAATTAACTCTCCAATATTCTGGAAAATGAAAAAAATCAGATAGTTACCCAATTAAATCCAGACAGATAGTGGATGGCGCTGAAATTAACTAGGATAAGAGAGAGTAAAAGAATGAGGATACGCTCATGGCTTTAGCATGGGTTCTTGTGGCCAACCAATCGCAAGCCAGAATATTTGAAGCACAAAAACGCGCCGGCAACCTCCATGAAATTCAAGCCCTACTCCATCCAGAATCCCGACTATCAGGACGCGAAATAGATAGCGATGCACCTGGACGCAGCTTCGACAGCTACGGCCAGGGCCGCCATGCGATGGGAAATTTTGCAAATCTACACCGCCGCAGTGGTGAAGATTTTGCCAGGAAAATTGCCCATACACTGGAGCGTGGGCGCCAAGAAGGCCGCTTTGAAAAGTTATATATTGTGGCTGAACCCTATATGGTAGGTAGCTTGCGCGATGCATTGAAAACGCCCACTCGTGCCACCGTTGCCGGAGAGACCGGTAAAAATTTGGTCGACAGCCAGCCAGATGAAATTCGTGCTCAGCTACCCATCTGGCTTTGATTGATTCCTCATTGAGGAAATCTGTTGGGAAGGCGGGGCTGAAAAAACAGCCCCTCAAGCCTTCTTAAGTAGCATTCGCCATAAAGTAAGCCTGCGCCTCTTAAGTCCCTTTAGCATCACTCAATAGATTCCCAATCAACTGATCCTTATCCTGCCAAAGTTTATACACCCAATGATTAAATTCAGCACGAAATACCTGATCATTCATATAATCAGCCGTAAAAAATTTATCTGGTATGCGAATCTGCTCCACCCGAACGACTACGCGCTTGACTTTCCCCCCAAGGAAATCCGCAAATGATGGGATACCATCTGGGTAGACAATGGTTACATTTAGCAGGCGGTTAAGTTGCTCCCCCATACTTTGCATGGCAAAAGCAATGCCACCAGACTTGGGCTTGAGCAAATAGTTAAAAGGTGAACCCTGCCTATCATGCTTTTCCTGAGTAAAACGCGTACCTTCAAGGAAATTCATAATACTGGTGGGAATTAATTTAAAGCGCTCACAAGCCTTTTTGGTTGATTCCAGATCTTTGCCGCGCATTTCCGGATGCTTCTCCAAATATGCCTTGCTATAACGCTTCATAAATGGAAAATCCAAAGCCCACCAACAGATCCCCATTACAGGAACCTTGATAAGCTCCTGCTTGATAAAAAATTTCAGGAAAGGGATTTTTCGGTTAAAAATTGACTGTAGTACAAAGATATCCACCCAACTCTGGTGATTGGAGGTTACCAAATACCAGCCATCTTTTTTCAGCTCCCCTCCAATTTTCACATCCCACTCTGTCTTTTGAGTAAGTTTCATCCAGCCTTTATTCATGGTAATCCAGGCTTCAGCAATTGACATGAAAATGGATGTGTAGATTTTGCGCAGCGCTGAAAATGGAAAAATCAATCGCACGACAACAAAAAACAAAATGGGAATAAAGCAAAGGATTGTGCTGATGACCAGCAACACCGAAGCCAATATCAACAACACTGCCGAGGGAAGAAAATTTAACATCTTATGCTTCTAAAATAGTGGTAAAAGAGATTCCTAACGGACGCCCGGGAAAACCGTTTTTACATAGTAAACTCTGGCGCCCACATTCTTATTCTTATTCAACAACTCACAGATTCACCAGCCTAGAGGTTAGCCACCTCAATCATCATCGCCGTATACATTTTTAGGTTCAGCCGAAACTGTTCAACGGTAATAAATTCATGTTCCGAATGCCCGGAATAAGCAACTCCAGGCATAGAGGGCCCAAAGCTCACAGCATTAGGTAATAGCTTGGCATTGGTGGAACCACCAATCGCGACCGGCTCAGCCTTTTCCATACCGGTGAAATGACGAAAAACTTCTAGCAAAGGTTTCACGTGAGGAGCATCGTCGACTCGGTAGGGGTTCCCCAAAATCACTTTTGTATCTGCCAATGTGATACCCGAAAGTTCCTGCCACTCGGCCAAGGTAGAGTCAATCTCCTTTTCTAGCTGCGGGGCTGTTTTACCTGTGGGGCGACGCAGGTTGAGGTGGCTGATCAGTCCAGATTCAGTCTCTTTCACCATGGTGACAGCCGCCGTCATTGGACCCATAAATGCATCGCGATAAGCGATACTGCCAAACTTCTCAGCCAGGACCCCTGTGCCCACCAAGTCATTCAGATAGCGCACCGTCGCACCAGCGTCATTGGCGGGCCAATCGTACACACTGAGCGCATCCGCAAGATAGGCGATCGCGTTTACCCCATGTTCAGGCTCTGAGCTGTGGGTAGCCACACCGCGAGCCACTACCTCTAAACTGCCATTACCGCTTTTAAACTCATATGAGACAAGCTTGTTCTGAGCGGCGCGAGCGCGGATAGCCGAAACTAGCTCAGCATTAACATTTCCCAACAACGCACGCGCCTCATCCGGCACCTGGCTACGAAAATAGCCACCTGAGAAACTTTTTATATAAGGCTTATCGAAGTTCGCTGCCAGTACACCAGCGGTGGTGACCTGCACCTCACTCCAGCCTTTCTCGGCAGTCACTACCGGATAATTAGCGTCGATGGTGATGTTGTAGGCAGGGATTGGATAAGTTTTCAGGAATTCCTTGAGGGGCTCCCAGTCAGACTCTTCCGCCAAATAGATCAGAAGTTCAACCCTGCGCTTCATGGGCACCGCCTGATCCTTAATCGCTTTCATAGCATAAAGGGCCGTAGCGATCGGACCTTTATCATCCTCACTGCCACGGGCAATCAGCTTGCCTGGCTCACTTTCCGCATCCAACATAAACGGGCTTTTCTGCCACTTGGCCGGGTTGGCTGGCTGGACATCCCCATGGGTAACAATACCCACTTTCTCTGCCCCCTCACCCAGGGCAATTACCACAACATGGCCGAAATCCTGATACTCCAGCCCCAGCTCCCGAGCCTTATCCTGTAGAGTGTCCTTGAAGCCTTTAAACTCAGGGTTGCGCTCCAAAGGCAGGTTTTCGCGAGCTACCGTTTCAAAGCGTACCAAGCTCGCTAAGGTCTCAGTCATGGCTTCTTCATATTTTTCAACTGCATAGTCAGAAGTCTCCTGTGCCTGAGAAGACACACCAGCGACAACAGGTGCTGACAGGGTTGCAGAGAGAAACAGCGGTAAAAGAGCATTTCGTAACTTCATAAGCACCCCAGGTAAATAAAAGTGCCATTGTACATCTCCAGCCAATGGCATGACCCACCAATTCATCCCAGTCTCTGTGTTAATAATCTCCAGTCACAGTTTCTTGAGCCGAACCTATACCAGTGCTCCACTGCTAAACTAATATCCTCGCAATGTAATAGGTGTTCCCAGGCCTCCTCAGTCAGCACCACTTTAATATTCCTACAATTGAATAAATCTGGCGATAATTCACGGCTCGATTGGATCATAGCCAGCAAATGTGACTTCACTTATCACTTGCCAAGCCTATAAGCCACTTATAGTGGTTTTTCAGGGTTGCTAAAATTTGGGGAGCTTAACGCGAGGCTGGAGCAGCGCATGACCACGTCCAATGGCAAACATTTCCATCGCAAGCAATGGCTGAGTGTCCAGCAGGCCGTCAGCCACTTGAGCGCCCTAGCGGAGGAACCCCTAACCAGCATCCATCTTGCAGATTTAGCCGAGGAAAAGCTCCTCGATCTCTACTGGTATCGTCCGGGGCAGAAACTGACCTTTCTCAATCGCGAGGGGCAGAGGGAATTGATTGAGCCACTGCGCCTGTGCTCAGAGAACCGCAGTGACTGGCGGGCCCTTGTCGGTATCTTGCGACACAGCCCCGCCCTACCCGCTTATGAGCAAGACACCCCTCTACTTGAGGATGCCGAGGGCAATCGCCTGCGAATCACGTTTGACTATCATCAACGCCCTGAGCCCTTCAGTGGCCGCTGGTACCCTAGCCTGGCAGAGCTGGTATTGAAGCGCAGCGACTTGGAGAGGCTAGAGCCACGGCTGTTCTCCAGCCAGGAAACTGAAGACAAACTGGAGCGGCAGTTAATGCTCGACGTGATCTGGCAGCTTGAACAATTAGCCCTGGACCGCGAACATCACTCCACCAGCTGGCTGGCTGAGCAGCTGGCACAGCGATCTACAGCCCTGGACAGAGGGGCCTGCGAGCGGATTCTTCTTGCCGCAGAACGTGAGGGTAACCGGAGCCGCCCCCACTAACAGCACAATTATTGTGCTTTCTGTCTCTTTTATTCGTTACCTGAGCCTAATTGATCTCTCTCGCAAAGATTCCCTTCAGGCATTGGTCATAGACAACAAAAACGATACCCTAGCGCCAAGTTATAATCCGCTAACGGGGTGAGTGCGAATGTAGCCTCTCCAGACCTTCTTCAAGCAGAAAGAAAAACCCTGGCGGGATTCGAGGCTAATCAAACCAGCATACTGAAGCCTCATCTATTTACCCGATCAATAAACACACTTGGAGAAAGAGCTTGCAAGCTCGTAACAACCAAAATAACTACGGCTGGGTCGCGATTATGCTGCATTGGCTAATGGCCCCAGCGATCATAGGCCTCTTTGTCCTCGGCTGGTGGATGCGCCAGCTGTCCTATTATGACCCCTGGTATCAGCAGGCCCCCAGCATCCATAAAGGCATAGGAATTTTGCTCTTGATTGCTCTGGTGCTTCGTTTACTGTGGCGTTCAGTGAATATCACCCCCAGGGCTGCCCCAGGAACGCCTCGATGGCAAGCACTCACTGCCAGTGGCATACACAACCTCATCTACCTGCTTCTATTGGCCATTATGCTATCGGGTTACCTGATATCGACCGCCGATGGACGCCCCATTGATGTATTCGGTTGGTTTAGCGTAGCGGCTACTATCCAGGGCATTCCCAATCAGGAAGACATTGCCGGGAGCCTTCACGAAATTCTGGCTTGGACCTTGATCATCTTGGTCAGCCTTCACGCCCTGGCGGCATTGAAGCATCATTTTTTCGACAGGGACGTAACACTTCGCAGGATGCTTGGGCTATCAGGCATACCCACCCGTTTGAATAAGCAAAACACAGTTACAACCACAAAAAAGGAAATCTCCCTATGAAGAAGCTCACGGCCCTTCTTTTCGCTGCCCTGCTCGGCACCACAGCCCAAGCAGCGGAATATAAAATCGATACCAAAGGCGCCCATGCCTTCGTCCAGTTTCGCATTAAACACCTGGGATATAGCTGGCTCTATGGACGCTTTGACGATTTCAACGGTTCATTCTTTTATGATGACAAGGCACCGGAAAAATCTACTGTAAACGTCAATATCGACGTAACCAGCCTTAACAGTAATCACGCCGAGCGCGACAAGCACCTGCGCGGTTCCGACTTCCTCCACACGGAAAAATTCCCCACAGCAACCTTCAAAAGCACCAGCTTTGAACCAACAGAAGACGGAAAGGCACTGCTGAAAGGTGAGCTAACCCTACGCGGGGTAACCAAGCCGCTAACTATCGACGTTACCAATATTGGGGGCGGTAAGGACCCCTGGGGTGGCTACCGTCAGGGCTTCAGTGGCACTGCAGAGTTTGATCTGAAGGATTTCGGTATCGACTACAATCTGGGCCCAGCCTCCCAGAAGGTTGAAATGATTCTGGATATTGAAGGCATCCGTATCTAAACCTATTTAGAAACTCTTATTCCTTTGACAGCCCGATTTACAACAAATCGGGCTCCTATCCCTCAAGCACCCATTTAACACTACTTGGCAGAAACTGCCGCAAAAATGGCATTTTTAAGCGCTAGCAGATCCATTAGATTAGTGCCAAATCGCCTACAGCTCCCTAAAACTAATACTTAAAGAATCTCTCAGCTTTAGCTAAATACTGGAGAAAAGACATCTGACAGCTAGCCCAGATGGCAATAAAGAAACTGCAAGCACTTAAAATTTTAACCAGTTCACAATTAGTAAGCACAAACTATTACGCTACTTTTGACGACAGCAAAGTTTTTCAGTGAAAATAGCAACCATTAGTAGTAGCAGTGATTACAATCATTCCACAGTAGGTATAAAGAACCTCAAACTTATTTACAGCCAGACTCCTAGTGAGCGCCCACTTCTCCCTTAGAGGGGGAAAATAGCCAGACTCTCTTGGCCTTGTAGAGCGAATCTCAAAGAATCTGGACAATAACACTTGTAGGTTACTTTTTATTGCTGCCGAGTGAGCAATCCCATCTGCAGCATTGAACTGCCAACAATTCTGGCAAGCAGCTCTAGCTCAGCGCCCGACGCAACCCGGAGAAAAAGGACAAGATAATGGCTTGCTTACAGCATCCAGATAGGGACCAACCCGTATACCTGATGGCACACCACACCATCGGCCGCCGTCAAGGAGCCGTGGATACCCGTATCACCAGTGCCGAAATCTCTGGTATTCACGCGGCCATTCAGTGGACCGGCACACATTGGAATATTCGCGATCTTAGTCGCAATGGAACCTGGCTAAATGGCCAGCAACTGGTTCCAGCTAAGAGCTACCCATTGCAAACCGGCGACAAGATCTGTTTCGGACGAGTCAATAACCCCGCTTGGATTGTCGAGAATCTCGACGCCCCAGAAAACTTGTTGATTGACCTGAAGACTGGTGAAGCCCAGCTATTGGAGCAATACCACCTGCTACCGGACGAGAGCGAGCCCCTCGCCAGCTTGCATTTCAGCCCCGTTACCGCCCAATGGCAATACGAGTTTACCGGTAGTACCGGCGAAGGGGGCAGCAAAAGCATGGTCAATCATGGGGATCGTATTGATTGCGGCCTGCAGAGCTGGCAACTGTTTCTCGCCGACAACCAAGGGGCAACCAAAGAACTCTCTTTACAGCAGTTATCCATTACTGATTTCGGCCTGCGCTTCTCTGTCAGCTCCCACGAGGAACATGTACAACTGCAGCTGCAGCGAGAGGGTATGAAGCAGTCCCTGCCCGCACGAATTCACAACTACCTGCTGCTGTACCTGGCTCGAGCACGCTTCCGTGATATGCAAAATGACATGGATATAGATTCCCAAGGCTGGGTTTCCATCCAGGTAGCCACTCACGAACTGGGCATCACCGTCAACCACCTGAACACCCAGATTTTCCGCGCACGCAAGCAGATCTCTGAATCCTTGCCAGATGCCGTAGATACCTCAAACTTAGTAGAGCGACGCTCCTGGGAAATTCGCCTGGGCTGCCACCAGTTTGAAATCTATAAAGGCACTCAACTGGAGGCGAAGACTGAGCTTCAGGAAGCGTAATTGAGGGCTCAGCTCTTATCGCTACTTTTAGCACACCAAAGCCGATCTGTACCTATAGCATTCACCAAATAGGTACAGATCTTATGCCACCCCTTTGTTTGCTGTTATAAACAGCAAAGCCTTTCCTGTCACATACGACTTTTCATTAGTACGAGCTCACCTCAGAGATTCTCGTGCTGAAGCTCTCGCGCTTTTCCTCTTAAAATAATGACTTTGTAGACGTTAGGCAGTCTCTTTTTGCAACCGATAGCAATCCAAAAGAAATGGAATAACGTGAACCATTTCCTCTGAAATGGAGACAGATAGCTTCACGAAAATGTACTATCAGGTAGAATCCCCTATCCATCCGAAAAGAACTAAATACAATGGACGTAGTTGCGCTGGAGAAAACTGAGGTATATCAAGGTCGCTATAGGGTAGAGCGCACCCTTGGCGCCGGTGGTATGGGTGTTGTCTACCTGGCTGAAGACGTAAAGCTGGGGCGCAAGGTCGCTATTAAGCAGCTTCGCTCTGATATGACCGGCAACTCCGCCGAAGCCCGTTTTCGCAGTGAAGCACAATTATTAGCTAGGCTAAACCACCCCAACATTGTACGCCTGTACGATGTCCTGGAGGAAGACCACAATATCGCCCTAGTTATGGAGCTGGTTGAAGGGGTTACCCTCAAAGAGTGGATGCGCGAGCGCAGCACCACACTGGCTGAAAAGCTCGACTTGCTGATGCAGATTTGCCAAGGACTCGGCAAAGCCCATTGCCTGGGGATTATCCACCGGGATTTGAAGCCCGAAAACATCCTGGTCACTAATGATGGTGTAGCCAAAATCACCGACTTCGGTATCGCCAAAGCCCTCGACTGCGACCAGCAACTCACCAGAGAGGACCATATCGCTGGCAGCGTGCAGGCCATGTCCCCCGAGCAGTTACAAGGCACCAGTCTCGATGCTCGTAGCGATTTATTCAGTCTGGGCAGTATCGCCTATGAATTACTCTGTAGGAGCAAACCCTTTGAGCGAGGCGATAAGAGCGCACTGGCTTTTGCTCAACAAATTACCAGCAAGCCCCATATTCCACCGCATCAGGCCTGGCCGGAGATCCCCAAACCATTAGCTGCGCTATTAGACAGACTTTTGGGAAAACGCCCAGAGCAGAGACCAGAGTCCGCCGAAAGAGTTTTTGAGGCCCTGGAGCTGGTACGAAAGCATGGTATTGATATAAATACTCAACAGTACTCGGAAACTGTCACCCAACTATTAATAAAACCTCGCAGAAGACGGGGGCGTATTGCAGCAGTTTTAAGTGGAGTAGCTATTCTCGGAGCGGGAATATTTTGGGGCTGGCAGACTTATTTACAGCTGCCATCTCAATATATCGCGATTTTACCGGTAGAGCTTAGTAATGAAGTCTACATGGGGAAAGAAGAAGAAAATTTGGTAACAGCCATTACTCAGCAAGCTTTAATGAGCGCTCCAGCCAGGCTCAAATCTAGTGCTCTCGTAAGCTACACCCCTGAGCCAGGTACAACTCACGAGCAACAACTGCAAGAATTAAAACATAAAGGAGTTACTGCTGCCCTCCTCGCCCGGCTGAATTGTATGGCACTACGCTGCAACATTGAACTGCAGAGAATTAACCCAATAGATAGCGAGGTAAAACAGCGTACAAACTTTACATTCATCAGCAAAAAACACCAAGAAGCACAATACACTATTCGCAATGCAGTAATAGAGCTCTTTCCTTCGGACTATCAGAGAGAATCTTACAGCGAGACTAAAATGGCAGAGGCTGACTATGCTCACTACCTCGCCATTCTTACAAAGTCTTACGCTGATGTAGTTTTACAGGCCAGAGATTTTCTCGCCCTAGAAGAATTAATCGCCAAATACCCAAGAAATATCAACCTTTACTCACTGTACTCTCTCTGCGCCTTTGAGAAATTTGGAAAAACGGATAACGATGAATATCTAAGTAAAGCCTTAAGAATTCTGACCAATGCGGAAGTGTCCAAGGTGGATGAGGTAGCTATTTTAGAGGCTAAATTATTGATTAAATCGGTAAGCTCAGATGAAGAGGGGTTCAAGTTTATTTTGAACAAACTCCAGTCTAAAGGGCATCCGTCGGCCCATTTACCAGCGCAATACTCCCGCTTTCAGTATATGAAGGGAGACTATATCCAAGGGCTCACTTACGCTAAGCAGGCTGCCGCTCTAAAACCCACCCCTCAGAATCTCTACTTGGTTGCCATCAATCAGATGGGGGTCGGCGATTATGAGGCCACACGAAAGACGCTGAGGGATATCACTCAGCAGTATGGAGAATTCTGGTCTGCCTATGCCCTTTTAGCCGTCATTGAATTAGAGAACGCCAATCTGGAACTTGCCGAGCAAGCCATCTTAACCATTCCTGCTAGTGAACGCAGCTGGCGTACAAACGGTAACCTAGGGACCATCTCTTTTCTTAAAGGGAACTACTCGCAGGCGCTACAAACATTTCACTCAATTCTAAAATCCTCGCCCAATAATTTGCAGATGCTGATGCAGGTTGCGGAAACGCATATCATGTTATCCAATTCTTCAAGTGCATCGAAAAACTTTGAAAAGATCGTAGAACTCAGCGCACAGAGTACAGACTTGCGCTCCCGCCGCTATCGGGCAGTCGCTCTTGCCAACCTCGGGCAAATCCCTGCCTCAATCGCCCTTATCAAGGATCTTTTAAGAGACTCTCCAGACGATACCTATGTAAAATATAGTGCAGCGCAGGTCTATGCTCTTGCTGGAGAATGGCAGTCCGCAACCTACCACCTGGAGCAACTCTTTGAGCAAGGCATGGGTGCTGAGTGGTTTGTACTGCCCATATTCCAGCAACTCTGCACCGTTTCTCAAGCACCCAAAGCTTTGCAGAAAAAAATTTGCCCTTAGTTTTCGCGCTTAGTACCGCCTCCATTACCAGGTATCGGATCTACCCCCGCCTCAGGGTCCCCCGAGATAAAATGCATACCCGTCTCGGGGTCTACACACATCCACAGGAAATTAAAGCGATCCGGGATCTGCTCTTTATCCTTTATTTTAATAATCAACTTGGTGTAATCCCCATCCACCTGCCTCGCACGAGCGCGGAACTGATGCCGGAAGTCCGGGCTCAGCGCAATAATGCCATCCAGCTTCTGGCTCTGTTGATAGCGTACAAATTCAAGTTCTCGACCAGGCACCTCTGATAAATCCAGAGTGATTTTCAGAACCACCACTCCACCCTTGTGGATTTTGAAGCGCATATTGCCAAAGTGCTCTTGCGGATTATCGGCATTAAACAGCGGCCAGTACTGTGGCTCACCATCTTTTTGCTCTCTGGGCCTTAAAACCAGATCCAGCTTCAAGCCCTCCTCAGGTACCTCGCACTCCAATACGGGTAAATCGGCACAAGTGCTCATCGTTCATCCCCTTGTAAGCATTTGTTATTTGGTGTCATCCTAAGACGTTTTTTCTTGTGTAAAATACGTCTGTGACTGCGTCATGATAACCAGTTCAGCTCTGAAAAAAAGCCGGCAGTATAGCCACTGCCGGCCCGGAATGATGGTCCCAACCATCGACGGTTACAACAACACTATCAAGAGCAAAATTTGGCATCCGTGCCTCGGGCAAGCTCATCCACAAGGTCCGACTAAGACTCTGCACCCGTCGGTTCCAGCTTGTCCGCTCAGCTTGCGCTGATTCTTCCCGCTTCTCGCACCTCCAACAGTGCGAGAATACAAAATCCATCCGAAATGTTGTGGGGGCTGCCCATCCGTGGCAGGGAACCGCTTTCACAATCTCCCGTACCCCCTCAACTGGTAGCTACTTTACGAATTCAGGAATTACAGGTCTATCACGGCCAATTACAAGGAATTACACGCCAAGTATTTTATCCTTTCTCTTAGGCTGTTAGAGTCATCTAATAACAAAAAGCATCACCTGATGAGGATACGATGGAAGCGAATCTCGAAGATGTAAAAATTCTCTCTCCCCGACGCAACAGCACTGAGGCCACTAATATTACGGAGCTTGCTCGGGAGCAACTCCAGCATTTTTGTATTGATCGGGAGTCGGAGCACGGGCGTTTACTGGAGCAAACGGCGGCGCTGTTATATCAAGCACAGGGCAACTTGAACCAGCTGTGGAGTCAGGTAAGCGAAACTCTGAACCGATTGGATCGGTCCGACAAGATTGCCTACTTCAATGCCAAGCGCTTTATGAGTTTCCAGCTGGCAAAACTATTGGACACCCTTCAAAATCCGTTGCGCGCCAGCTTTCAGAGTCTGCAGGGAGATGATTTCAATATCACCACCCGCGGTGGCTACCCACTGTTCGATAATATCCCGGCGATTTTTTCTGCTACGCCGGTGATTGCACGCACCGCCACTTATATCTATGCCTGTACCGAGTGGGTAGACGACGCCTTCCGCGGCCGTGAACCCAGCCACGATATCTACTCGCGCCTACTCAACCCTACCTCGATCTCCCTGGCCAACGCCATTGTGGATTTGGAGTGCGGACCGGCAGCCAATGAGTATATGGCCTGGAACTTCAATTCCGGTATGGCCGCCATTGACGCACTACTCTCCAATCAGCTGCGCCGCGACGATATTTTAATCGTCTCACGCAATATCTATGGTGGCGTACACCAACTCTTACAGGATTTTTACGCTCGACCAGACAAACTGGCGATCCAACTGGTTTGGTTTGACGGCACCAGCGGTAAAGACTTCGAAAAACTGCTGGCGGACACACAGCGAGATTACGCCGATGCCCTTCAGCAAGGCTCTAAGCTCCACGTCTATATCGAATCGCCCTGCAACCCCCACGGTATCATGTTGGACGTACCCGCTATCTGTAAGGCTGCACACCAGGAAAATATTCTGATCAGCCTGGATGCCACCCTGGCCACCCCCTTCCTCTACCAACCACTGCGACGCCAAGATCGCGAGGAGCGTCCAGACTTTGTTGTGCACTCCTACACCAAAGACATTGGCGGCACCGGTGCCGCAACCGCTGGCGTGGTGATTGGGGAAAACCACCGTATGTTTATTCCCAAGGGCGACAGTGCCAAGGGGCTGAACTGGGATCAGTGCATGTTCTGGGATGTGTATTACATCAAAGGCGCTTTCCTAGATGCGGATAAAGCCTGGGAGGTGCACTGTGGTATGCGCACTCTGGAAATGCGTATGTTGACCAAGTGTATCAATACCCAGTGCCTCAGCCATTTCTTCGCCAGTCACAGTAAAATTCGTGTGAACAGCCATGCGGTGGAAAGCCATCCGAACTCGAAGCTACGCAAAGCCTTGATGCGCTATCAGCTGCCAACCCCATTATTTAGTATTGATATGGAAGCGGCACAGATTCCCGCTGAGGCTTTCAAGAGTTTCTTCGATGCGCTGGAGCCCGCATTTGGACAGATGGTAAGCCTGGGGCAGACCAATACCATGGTACTTTGCCCCGCGCTCACTTCTCACTCCGAACTTTCTCCTCAGGCCATGGAGGCGGCGGGTATATTCGCAACCACAATCCGAATATCGGTGGGAGATGAAAATATGGCCCAGCTAGCGGCTCATGTGATCAGCTGTGCGCGCCTACATCTGGACCCGGTCAGCCCTGGGTTTAGTGAGGGCTTTATCTCACCGCAGGAAGCGGATGCTACCTTCACCCGCTTCTATCTGGAATCGCATAAAAAAGTTGTAGAAGCACAACCGAAAATCACCGACTACCTGTAAAAAGCTCAAACGCGGGCGCGTAGCAATTATCCCCTGCCGTGGCCCGCTTGTTGCACTACCCTATATCCCGTAGTATCACCGCTTCTGTCCATAATTTAATCAAACAAAAATGCCGAATTTTTCTGCCCACTTTCTGGCCTGGGTGCTCTTCTGTCTCTCAACTCTGGCGCTGGCACAGGGATATGAGCAGCTTTACAGCGACTATCGCGGTAGCCTCTATCAAATACGCTTAATTGAAAAATCTTCTAATTCGAAAGCCGGGCTCGGCTCAGGATTCCAGATTTCCACCGATGGTCTACTCGCCACCAATTACCACGTTGTCGCGCAAGCAGTTAGCGATCCGGATAAATATATACTGGAATATCTTTCAACCGATGGCACCAAGGGCACCCTGGAGCTCTTGGATATCGATGTAGTCAACGACTTGGCGCTACTGCGCCAGGACAAGCCGGGCAAAGAATACTTACAGCTCGCCACCGAAACCCCAAAGCAAGGCGAAACTATAGTCTCCCTCGGTAATCCTCTGGATCTTGGAATGACCCTGATCCCAGGCACTTACAACGGTATCGCCGGAGGTAGTTTTTACGATCGTATTCATTTTGCCGGTTCTATTAATCCCGGCATGAGTGGTGGCCCGGCTATTAATACTCTCGGCCAAGTAGTGGGGATCAATGTGGCAACTGCTGGTAACCAGGTAAGCTTCCTGGTTCCGGTGGATAAACTGATCAACTTGTTAAAGCACTTCCATCAACGCAATGTGGCGCTGGACCTACAAAAGGTCACCTACCAGCAGCTGCTCGACAATCAACAGCGTATTATCGACTCCATACTGGAGGCGGACTGGCAGCGCCGCTCCCTTGGCGAGGCCAAGGTTGTTGGGGAAATAGTGCCCGCCATTAAGTGCTGGGGCAACAGTGAGGAAGATAGCGACAATCCTATTAAACGCATCGATAAAGGTTGTACTGGGCAGGATGTGATTTTTCTCTCCGACGACTTTAACACCGGTCGAGTGGAGTACGAGTTTTTCTGGCTCGAATCTGAAGGTCTTCTACCGGCACGCTTTTATGCGGAATACGAGCATCAGATGAGCACTTTCTATCCTGGCAACAGTGCCGGTGAAGAGGATGTCACCAACTTCCGCTGCCGCCAGAACTTTACCTCCCAGCCGCGCAATGGCAATGGCCCCGTATCCAAACCAGAGCGCAGTAAAAAACCGCTAATTAGCCGCACCAGTTACTGTGTAAGACGCTATAAAAACTTCCCCGACCTGTACGATATCTTTTTCTTGAGCCTCAGCGTGGACCAGAAGAATCGCGCGCTGGTCAGCCACTTTACTCTATCCGGCTTTACCCGGGAGTCTGCCGACGCCTTTGCCGAGAAGTTCACGAGCGAAATCCAATGGCACTGATAATTGAAGAACTCAACCGCGCTCACCGGGTGCAGGTGCGCTACCGAATGGAAGGTGAAAAGTTCACCCTGGGCCGCGCCTATAGCAACGATGCAATCTTGGAAGACATCCACACAGATGGGCGCCATGCAGAAATTCGTCGGGAAGAAGATGGCAGTTATATTCTGCACGATTTGAATACGGTGAATGGCAGCCAGCTACTGGGGAATCTGAAAGACCGATCGGTTAAGCCTGGGGAGATCTCCTCCCATCAGATTACCTCTGGGGATCTAATACAATGTGGTAAGTCGCGCTTACGAATATTTAATTGCGATGACGATGTTGCCGAGGCCACCCCTCTGCATTCGCTGGAAAATCTGTTTGCCAGCCTATCCAACCCTCTGTACGCCACCCTCCTGGTACTCGCCGTAGCCCTGTCCACGGTACTGCTCAGCTACCTCGGCTACGCGCGTACTTATCAGTGGACCATAGCAGTCAACATCTTAGTCAGTGCGGTGATCGGCTTGGTGATTTATGCGGGTGCCTGGGCTTTTGTAGGCAGGGTGGTCCGCCACGAAACACACTTTTTTGCCCACCTTTCCATCGCCGCTATGGGCGTACTCACTTACGCCGTCTGGGAGTGGTTCGGCAGTATACTGAATTACAACTTCGCCATAGGGGATACCATGGAGGTTCTGGACTTCCTGGTACTCGCTGTCATTTTGCCCACTATGCTCTGGTGCGCTTGTTATCTGGCCACCAACCTAGGGCGCGCCTGGCGCTGGGCGGTAGCACTAGTACTGCCGCTCGGCTTTTTAGGCCTCAGTCTGGTGGAAACGATCAGCTCGATCGATGACTTCCGCGAAACACCGGCGCTCTCCACTGAGCTCAAATACGATAATATGCTGTTGCGTAAGCCGGTGCCCATGCAGGAATTTATCACCGGTTCGGCCGCACTATTTGATATTCCTATCAAAAAAGAAGAGCCGGAAAATGAGAGCAAGGAGAGCTCTCCCGCAGAAAACGAGAACGCAGAGGTAGAGCAGTGAATACAGTGTTTTGGAGCCCCGGCCTGGAACAGTTGGAACCTTACACTCCCGGTGAGCAGCCCAGCGGTACAACTCTGATTAAACTGAACACCAACGAGAACCCCTACCCCGCTTCGCCCCGAGCACTGGCGCTATTGACACAGAGAGATTTTGCCGACGCCCTGCGTCGCTATCCCGACCCAGAGTCCTGTGAGTTGCGCGCAGCTATTGCCACACGATATGGACTGAATGACAGGCAAGTTTTCGTCGGTAATGGTTCTGATGAGGTCCTGGCGCTGAGTTTTTATAGTTTTTTCCGCCGCAACGAACCCTTACTGTTTCCCGATATCACCTACAGCTTCTACCCGGTGTACTGCCAGCTTTTCGACATAGAGTCCCGCAGTATTCCCCTCTCAGAAGACTTTAGTCTCAAAGTAGAGGATTTCTCGGGTACTGCCGCTGGAATTATTATCCCCAATCCCAACGCCCCGACAGGACGCCACTTATCACTCGATAGAATTGAAGCACTACTGCAGCTACAACCAGAGCGAGTGGTGATCATTGATGAAGCCTACATCGATTTTGGGGGGGAAAGCGCCACCCAATTGATCGAGCAATACCCCAATCTGCTGGTCATTCACACCCTGTCTAAGTCTTATGCTCTGGCAGGTCTGCGCCTCGGCTTTGCTATGGGGCAGGAACACCTGATTGAGGGGCTGCTGCGCGCCAAGAACTCATTCAATTCTTATCCTATCGATGCCATCGCACAGGAAGTGGCTACTGCAGCCATCCGCGATAGGGCTTGGCATGAAAACAACTGCAGCAAGGTTGTCGCCACACGCTCTCGCACAGAAGAGGCACTGCTTGAACTGGGGTTTGAAGTTATACCTTCCAAAGCGAATTTCTTACTGGCGAAGCCCCCTGCCCCTGGTGCCGAGGCCCTCTACCTGGCACTGCGCGAACTGGGCATTCTGGTGAGATACTTCAATAAGCCCCGCATCAGTGAATACCTGCGTATCTCTATTGGCACAGATCAGGAAATGGACCAACTGATAGGGAACTGTAAAGAGATACTTGCGTCACAGAGCTAGTAAACTGTCAGTCTATACTCGTCGGGTCCGCGCCCAGCGCAACCCGACCACCAGACTTATCGGTAACTAGGGATTTATGTCTCTCTTATTTAATCGCCCCAAACTGTTCGCCAATACCAAGCTCTTCGCCAGCGCTCTGGCTCTAGCCACCGCCATCCTGAGCTATCAGGCCCAGGCCAACCCCTGGGAGGAGAGTGAGAGCCCCAGCGCACAGAACCCAGCCAGCATAGGCACCTATACCAATGGCTGTCTCGCGGGAGGAGAAACCCTGCCTCTACGTGGCGAGGGCTATCAACTGGTGCGCACCGGCCGCGATCGCCACTTCGCCCATCCGGACACCATCGCCTTCCTCAAGGACTTTTCCCGGAGTGTTGCACGGAATAATCTCGGCAGAATTCAGATCGGCGATATGTCCATGGCGCGAGGTGGTCCCTTTGGCAGTGGAGGGCACAGTAGCCATCAGACCGGCCTTGATGTGGATATTTGGTTTTCACAAGACAAGCGCGCCGCAGAGCGGGCACTGACAGAGTGGGAGCGCGATAATATCTCCGCTATCCCTCTGGCGGATACCCGCGAACATCGCTTGGTCAAAGAAAATTGGGACGAACGAGTCCCCAAGATCCTGCGTATGGCCGCAGAGGATCAGCGGGTAGAGCGGATTTTTGTCCATCCCACCATCAAGCGTCACTTATGTGAAATTTCGGGCGTCGACAATGATTGGCTACGCAAAGTACGCCCTTGGTGGGGACACAATTACCATTTTCATGTGCGGCTTGCCTGCCCGGCCGGCAGCAGTGACTGCAAGCCTCAGGCTCCAGTGCGCACCACACCCTGCGGTAATGACCTGGACTGGTGGTTCAGCGAAGAATTCTACGCAATACTGAACGGCACTAAGGCCCAGCCGACAAAACCCAAACCCAAGACGATGCCGCAGCAGTGCCAGCAGGTTTTACTGGCGCCTCCAGCTGGCACCACGATGGAATAACTTTATGATCAACACCTTGCTTATCTGCGGCGGTGGCAGCAGCGAGCACGAAGTGTCCTTGCGCACCGCAGATTTTATTGAAGGACAATTGGCCGAATCCGAAGATATCGCCCTGATGCGAGTTGAGATGGATGCTAGCGGCTGCCTGACTGATAAAGAAGGTCGCGTCTATCATATCTTTTACGATGGCAAGATTCGCGATGAAGCCGGCAATGCCTGGGATGTGGATTACGTCATCCCAGCAATTCACGGTTACCCAGGAGAAACTGGCGACCTGCAATCCCAGCTCGAGATGTTCGGCATCCCCTATTTCGGTTCAGCACCGGAGGCGAGCAAAATTTGTTTTAACAAGATTAAAACGAAAATGTGGCTGAGCGCGCTAGGGATCGATAACACCCCCTATCTGTTTCTACACAGCCTGGAGGCTGAAGAGTTGAGTAAGGCCCACGCCGCACTGGAAGAGTGGGAAGCGGTCTTTATCAAAGCTTCAAACCAGGGTTCCTCGGTGGGCTGCTTTAAAGTCAGCCATAAGGAAGATTTGGAAGATGCAATCGCAGAAGCCTTTACCCTCTCATCCTATGTATTGGTAGAAAAAGCCCTCAATGCCCGCGAACTCGAGGTGGCAGTTTACACTTATGGCGAAGAGCTCATAGCCACTCATCCCGGTGAGGTCCGCGCGCCAGCAGATACTTTTTATACCTATAAGGAAAAATATGCCGCAGGCAGTCGCGCCGAGACGTTTATTAAAGCCGAAGGTCTGAGCGAACAGCAATTGGCTTGGATTCAGGAAGTCTCGATACGTACTTTTAAGGCCCTAAAGCTGAAAGATCTCTCTCGCATCGATTTTTTCCTAACAGACGAAGGGGAGCTCTACCTAAATGAAGTCAATACTTTCCCCGGAATGACTCCCAACTCTATGTTCCCCAAAATGATGCAAAACCATGGCCATGATTTTACTGAATATCTGACTGGTCAAATTCGTTCCGCGGTAAAACAATCGGTTAAATAAATACTACCTTGAACTCCACTCAAAAAAGTGACATTAAAAAAAGGGGCAATAGCCCCTTTTTTTAATGTCAGTAAACGAAACACAACTAGTGCAACAACCAATCCTGTTGCCGTCTACGGGAAAATTGGCTGCGCAGAAACTCCATCTGATCCCCGCGAATCCGCTCACTATTAATCAAAGCCAGATATTCTGCAGCATTGGGACAAAAGGGCAGAGCCAGTAATTCCATATCAATATCTTCAAGTAAAAAATTGCCCTTATGCTGATTACAGCGGCGGCAGGCTGTGACCACATTTTCCCAAGAGTCCATCCCTCCCTTCGACACTGGGATAACATGATCTCGAGTTAGCTCAGCTGACTTAAAAATACTTCCGCAGTAGAGGCAGGTGTGCACATCACGAAAAAAAAGTGCGCGGTTAGTAAGCGGCGGACGGTTGCGTGGCCGCGCCATTCGAGCACCGCCACAGGCGATAATTGATGCCAGATCCAGGGCCGAACGCTCTCCATTCCGATTAAACCCACCCCTTACCCTCTGTACTATGCCCCCCAAAGACCAGGTAACCAGATCCCGGACGTATAAACAGGAAGCCTCCTGCCAAGTGAGCCAGTCCAATGGCTGTCCCGCCAAATTCAGGCGCAAAATGCGTGCTTGCATGACTTCGCCTCCCCGCAGTTAGACAGAAGAACCCGGCCTACTACTACAGCTAACCAAGCGGATGCTTTTCCGGCACTCAAGTATCTGATTTGACATGCTGCCTGGAAGAAAGAGATAGACAAATAAGCCTGAACTTGAGAGTCCAGTTTGGATAAGGCGTTAAAGTGATAAGGGCGATAACCCGCTGATGATTTCAATGGCGAGAGGACAAGAGCCCGGCAGTGAGAGAATGCCAGAGCGTAAACGGGCACTGCTAATGATTGATTGCTGAATGCGCCATCCTCCACCGGCCCGAGCAATAATGGCCGACCTCTCATCATTAAAGCGGATAAATATTACAAATTCCAGATAGAAGCAGACCTGGCTTACAAAAAGTACCGACCGTGAATAATTAAGGATTAGAGAGGATGAAGATTAAGTAAAGAATTACTATTAAAAGTTATTTGAACAAATATAAAGTCTTCGAGCATGTAAAACACCGCCCAGGCAATCCGGCCCGGGCGGTGCGTCTCACAGGATGGTGCCCATATCCTTAGGGCGAGCGGCGCATTCCTTTTATCCTTTGCCGCAGAGTTGCAGTCCCTTTTGCGTCCCTGCCAGTTAATTATGGACATCAGGCGAAAAAAGAGTAGGGGTAATCTGCTGAATTTTATGTAAGACATATCTCACAAGGTGAAATATTTCTTTAATAAATGAGAGGGAGACTCGATGAGTACACTGTGCTAAAACGGAGCTCAGTGCATGAGCGCGGCCACTATAAACACCTTTATTTCAAGTTCAATCGAAACAGGGAAAAAGACGTTGAAATATACGCTAATTTTTTTGCTTATCTTCAGCGCCGTTGTTTCAAGCGCCTTCACAGCAGTCTCTTCGGGTATTAGCGTTCCCTGGCGCCAAATCATTGGAGGCGCGAAAACCAGCGAGCAGGAGGTCACTCAAAATTTAACAGCCGCCACTGGCTATCAACTACAACTATTTACAGATAATGTGCCCAATGCTCGCTGGCTGGCAATAACCCGTTCGGGGGATATCCTCGTATCCCAACCCAAGAAGGGACAGGTTTCCCTGTTAACCCCCGATCGTAACGGTGATGGACGCGCCGACAGCCAGCGCATATTAATTGGAGACTTAAACCGCCCACACGGGCTTCTACTGCATGAGAACTGGCTATATATAGCGGAAAGCGATGCTGTAGGCAGAGTGCCCTTTGATCACTCCGATGCCCGCCTGGCAGGGCGTTACCAGAGAATCGTCGAAGGCTTGGCAGACAGCGGCCATTGGACCAAAACCCTTGAAAAGGGACCGGATGGCTGGCTGTACCTCAGTAGCGGTTCCAGCTGTAACGTCTGTGTAGAAAAAGATCGTCGACGCGCCAGTATTATGCGCCTGCGTCCCGATGGCAGTGACCTCAAAATATTCGCCACCGGCCTGCGCAATAGTGTGGGGTTTGACTGGTCACCCAAAGATGGCGGCCTCTATGCCACAGATAATGGTCGCGACTGGCTGGGTGACAACCTGCCACCCGATGAACTCAACCTTATCCAAGCCGACAAATTCTACGGCTGGCCCTACGCCTATGGTGACCGGGTACCGGACCCGGACTTTATCGACGATGAAGACCCCACCATCAAAGAAATGATTGCCGCTTCCCTCCCCCCTGTACACGAGTTCGCCGCACATAATGCCCCTCTAGGCATCCGCTTCCTGCGAAGTCCGGAACAACCGACAGGTTATCGCGGCGCTGCCTTAGTAGCACTGCACGGTTCCTGGAACAGAAGCGTGAAAGATGGTTACAAAGTGGTATCTCTACACTGGGATGAAGGCGGGAAAATCACCCAGCGGGATTTCCTCTGGGGCTTCCTCAGCAACAACCGCAAGGAGGTTTCTGGCAGGCCAGTGGCAATTGCCGAAGATGGCAAGGGCAATATTTATATATCAGACGATTACGCGGGGGCCATCTATCGTCTCTCACCCACCGCTACCCCACAAAAAGTAAAGTTATCCGCGGAGAGAACACCTACCACACCTAGGGTACCCAAAAAACCACCACCAACCGATGCCACCGCCGCGCGCGAGGGAAGAGCGCTATACCTGAGCCACAATTGTGCGCAGTGCCACCAGCAACAGGTACCATTAGCAGGGCTCAACAAAAAGTACACCGTGCAAAGCCTGGCGGACTATTTTGATACGCCAACCCCCCCGATGCCCAGATATGATTTCACCGAGGAGCAGAAAAAAGCATTGGCCCACTACCTGCTTTCAAGGGAGGCTTTGCAATAACTCCCTCTTACCCCTTACTCCGTGCCAATTGACCCCTGCCGCGCCAGCGGCTAAGGTTGCCCCGCAATTACGAGGCGATGCTATGGCGGCAAAGAAAAAATCGGCAAGTTTTGAACAGAGCCTGGAGGCTCTTGAAGAATTAGTAGAACGCCTGGAGGCAGGAGACCTGCCCCTGGAGGAGGCCCTGGCCGACTTTGAGCAAGGGGTCAAACTCACCCGTGAGTGCCAGAAAAAACTCGCCAGCGCCGAGCAAAAGGTCAAAATGCTGATGGAGGAGAACGGTAGTATTCGCGAGTTGCCGTTCGAAGCCGATAACTCCTCAGGCGATTCCTAAGTGAGCTCCCCTACCCTGCCCGCCGAGCTGAGTGCATTCCTCAAGGATTCCTCTCAGCGTGTCGAAAGCCGTATCCGCAACACGCTGGCAGAATCTATTCCCGGTGCCAATAAGCTCTTTGAGGCCATGCGCTATGCCGCACTGGGCCCTGGCAAACGCCTGCGCCCAGCACTCGTGTACGCCTGTGCCCAGGTCTTCCATGGGGTGGATTTTGATCCTGCCAGATGCGACGCCAGTGCCGCTGCCCTTGAGTGCGTCCACGCCTATTCACTGGTGCACGATGACCTGCCTGCGATGGATGATGACGACCTGCGCCGGGGTCGCCCCACTTGCCATATCGCCTACAACGAGGCCACCGCTATTCTCGCCGGTGATGCACTACAAACCCAGGCATTCGAACTGCTGTTGGCCGATAACACCGAACCCACATTGAAGCTACTACTTATTGCAGAGCTCTCAAAGGCATCTGGCAGCCGGGGGATGGTTGCTGGTCAGGCCATCGACCTGGATTCTGTGGATAAAACCCTCACCCTGGCACAACTAGAAGCGATGCATCGCCTGAAAACTGGCGCCCTTATTCGCGCTAGTGCGCGCATGGGCGCGCTGCACGGTGGTGCCACCAGCGACCAACTGGAAGCGCTAACCCTATACGCAGAAGCTATTGGCCTGGCTTTTCAGGTACAGGACGATATCCTTGATGTCACAGTAGATACTGCCATTCTGGGTAAAACTCAGGGCGCAGACGCCCTTCTCAACAAACCGACTTATGTCTCCCTATTGGGGCTCAAAGGCGCAAAAGAGAAGCTCCAGGGCTTGCGCGGGGAGGCTTTAAGTGCCCTTTCAACACTGCCCGGCGATACACTACTACTGAAGCAGCTGGCCGATTATATCGTCCAACGCGGCCACTAAGTCGGGATCTCTACCCCGTCATTGGGATGCAATATGCCCTTCACAGGCATACAATCCCCTTCACTAATACCATCTGTAGCAATTGAACCGTTTGATGCTCGAAGAAATTCCACGCACACGCCCGCATACGCCGCTGCTTGACGTCATTGACGAGCCGGCACAGCTGCGCGCACTCGATGAACGCCAACTGCCCGAACTCGCTAGCCAGCTGCGCGAGTACCTGTTGTATTGTGTCGGCCAAACCGGCGGACACTTCGGCGCCGGTCTCGGTGTGGTGGAGCTGACCATCGCCCTGCACTATATCTACAACACGCCAGAGGACCGCTTGGTCTGGGATGTGGGCCACCAAACCTACCCTCACAAGATACTCACCGGCCGCCGCGAGCAGATGCTCACCATGCGCCAGCAAGGCGGCTTGTCAGGCTTCCCCAAGCGCAGTGAGAGCCCCTACGACACCTTCGGCGTGGGGCATTCCAGTACCTCTATCGGTGCCGCCCTGGGAATGGCCCTGGGTTCCCCCGACGAGCGCAAAGTCGTGGCGGTGATTGGCGACGGCGCTATGACCGCTGGCATGGCCTTCGAAGCACTCAATCACGCATCTCACACAGGCCGGGATATGTTGGTTGTGCTCAATGACAACAGCATGTCGATCTCTAAAAATGTTGGAGGCTTGGCTACCTACTTCGCCAAGATTCTTGCCAGCAAAACCTATCTCAATATGCGCGAGGGCAGCCGCAAGATTTTGTCGGCTATTCCCAAAGCCTGGCAGTTGGCGCGCCGCACCGAAGAGCATGTTAAAGGCATGATCACACCCGGCACTCTGTTTGAGGAGTTGGGCTTCAACTACGTGGGACCACTGGATGGGCACAACATGCACGATCTGGTGCACACCCTGCGCAACCTGCGCAGCCAGCCCGGTCCCCAGCTACTGCATATCGCCACTACCAAAGGCAAAGGCTTTGGTCCAGCTGAAGCCGACCCGGTGGGTTACCACGCATTGAACAAGCTGGAGCCAGAGAGCAAAGTCCAGGTGGCTGTGCCGGGCAGGAAGAAGCTGCCCAAGTATCAGGATATTTTCGGCCAGTGGCTGTGTGACACCGCCGAAAAGGACGAGCGCCTAATCGGAATTACCCCCGCCATGTGTGAGGGCTCTGGCATGGTAGAGTTTTCCAAGCGTTTTCCAAAACGCTTCCAAGACGTAGCTATTGCCGAGCAGCACGCCGTTACTCTCGCTGCCGGCCTCGCCTGCGAGGGCCAAAAGCCGGTTGTGGCCATTTACTCTACTTTCCTACAGCGCGGCTATGACCAAATGGTGCATGATGTTGCTATCCAAAACCTGGATGTAACCTTCGCCATCGACCGCGCCGGCCTTGTAGGTGAAGACGGCCCAACCCATGCAGGCAGCTTCGATCTGACCTTTATGCGTTGCTTGCCCTACCTCGCCATCGCTGCACCCAGCGACGAGAACGAATGCCGCCAATTACTCTATACCGCATACAAGTACGAGGGGCCCGCCGCTGTGCGCTATCCCCGCGGTACCGGTATGGGCACCGCAATAGAAGAAGAGATGCGCGAGTTACCTATCGGTAAGGGCCGCCTACTGCGTAAAGGCAGCGGCGTGGCCATTTTGAATTTCGGCACCCTACTCGCTCCCGCTACGGCAGCGGCTGAGCGCCTCGGCGCCACTCTCGCCGATATGCGCTGGGTCAAGCCATTAGATGAAGCGCTGATTGATGAACTGGCCGACAGCCATCAGTTGCTGGTCACCATCGAAGAAAATACCGTCGCCGGAGGTGCTGGCAGCGCCGTTATGGAGTATCTCAACAGCTCTGCGCGAACCATGCCCGTACTGCAACTAGGCCTGCCGGACCGCATTATTGAGCACGGCAAACACAAAGACCTACTCGCAGAGATAGGCCTCGATGCCGGCGGCATTGAGGAACAAATCCGCCGGCGCCTGCAGCTGCTTAACCGGCACAATTTTAACGACCGCGCCGCAGCCGCAAACTAACCATAAGGGCCCGATAACCATCTGGGATATCGGGCTCCTGAACCACAACTCAGCCGCTTACTATTGATTTGACGATGCCGCGTGACCTAGCGCCCTTCTATCAATCAATTTCCGCACGCCTTGGGGGAAAGATGTCACTACTCAAGAAAACTCTTGTCGCATCCATCGGTCTGTTCGCCAGCCTCAATGCAACCGCTATGGAACAGGAAGATTTTAAGAAGGCCTATCGGGCGCTGCCGAAAGAGAATGCCTCTGAACGACTGGTGGCCCTACAGGATCTGCGCTATCGCTGGATTATGGAAAGCTTTCCCAGCCAGGCCACTTATGAGGGCTATCCAGGGCAAAATGATCGCTGGGTAGACAACTCAAAGAGAGGCATTGAGGCTCGACAAGAACAGACTCGTCAACTTTTAGGTGCTACCCGCAACCTCGATGTCAGCGAGTTACCCGAGCAGCAACAACTGGACTACCAACTGCTTTACCAGGATTTGCTCGGTGGGGTGAAGGGCTTCCAGTTCCCCGAACATCTACAACCCATTACCCATATGAGCGGTATCCAGCTCGATGTGCCGAATGTACTCAACAGTATGCCGCGCAGTACGGTTGCTGATTACGAAGATATTCTGGCACGCCTATCAAAGCTACCAACTTTGGTAACACAGACACAGACGCTAATGCAGCAGGGATTAAGAAAAGGGGTTACACCGCCGCAAATCACTCTGCGTGATCTACCCCGGCAGATCCGCGCGCTGATCCCCACAACTCCCGAGCAGAGTCCTCTACTCAGTGCTTTTGCGGAAATGCCCAGCGCCATCCCCAAAACGAAACAAAAAAGCCTGCGCCAGCGCGCCCTTGCCATCTACGCAAGCCAGTTATTACCGGCATGGCGAGACATGGCGGAATTTATCGAAAGGGAATACATTCCTGGAGCACAGAAAGGCATCGCCCTCAGCAGTCGCCCAGACGGTCTACGCTGGTATGCCTACAAAGTAGAAAAGAGCACCACCACTCACCTTAGCCCGGAAGAAATCCACCGCATAGGCTTGGCCGAAGTGAAGCGTATCCGTGCAGAGATGCAAGCTGTCATGCAGAAGACAGGCTTCCAAGGTGACTTCAAGGCCTTTACCGAATTCCTGCGTACTGATCCACGCTTTTACCACACCAGCCGTGAGGCCCTGTTACGAGACTACCGGGATATTGCCAAGCGCATCGATGGCGAGCTGCCCGCCCTGTTTGGTACCTTGCCCAGGCTGCCCTATGGAGTTAAACCCATTCCCGGCTACTCGGAGCAGTCACAGACCACGGCCTATTACCAGCCTGGCTCCAACGAAGCCGGCCGCGCGGGTATCTTCTTTGCCAATACCTACAACCTGCCCAGTCGACCCAAATGGGAAATGGAAGCACTGACGGTACATGAGGCAATGCCTGGCCACCACTTACAGATTGCCCTGGCCCAGGAGCAAGCTGATATTCATCCATTGCGACGCATGGCTCTCTATACCGCTTTTGTGGAAGGCTGGGGCCTCTACTCCGAAAGCCTCGGTTATGACCTGGGTTTGTACAAAGATCCCTACAGCGAGTTTGGGGCGCTGACCTACGATATGTGGCGCGCCGTGCGTCTGGTTGTAGACACCGGCATGCATCAGCTGGGCTGGAGCCGTGAGCAGGCAATTGACTATTTTATGGAAAATAGTGCCAAGCCTCTGCACGATGTCACCGTGGAAATTGATCGCTACCTGGTTTGGCCTGGACAGGCACTGGCCTATAAATTAGGGCAATTAAAAATTAAGGAGCTACGTGCAAAAGCAGAAGAGGAACTCGACAATAATTTTGATATCCGCAGCTTCCACGATGCCCTTCTTGGCGCCGGTGCCCTGCCCTTAAATATTCTCGAAACACGAATGAACAGCTGGATTGAAAGCCAGGGCTCTGCATCGGCCCAGGTTACTCCCCCTGTAACATCACAAATCTCTGCGGGCTAGATAAGCGAAAGGGCAGGTATTTCCTGCCCTTTTTTATGACTGAAGTATCCGCTAAAAACCCTCTAATCAAATCACCACTCTGAAGATACAGATAAATAGATTGCGCGTGGCTCCCCAGGAAAATACCTGTCCCCAGCAAAGCTGCTATAGTCCGCTCGCTCTGCGTAAGCCCTATTGGTTAGATTTAACATCCTTGCTGAGAGAGCCCAACGATCGAATTCCCACCGGGCTCGCAGGTTCAATAAGTTGTGCCCAGAATATTCATGCTGATTTTGGGGGTCGGTGTAATAGCGCCCCTGATACAACCACTCCAGTTCAGCGTTTATACCTTGCCGAGGTTGCCACTGCAGGCGATAGCTACCGAAAGCCCTGGGAGCTGAATCCACAAGATTGCCATCCAGTAATACTCCCTGCAGCTCTCGCTCATCTCGATAACGGTGCTCCGCATAACTGGAAGAAGCCTCCAGTCGCCAGTCCTGGGCAAATTTATAGCCAAGAGCCATCTCTACACCGCGATGTGAGGTTTTCCCATTAGATTGGTTAAAGTACTCCGTATCCCGAAAAATCACATTGCGCTTGCGCATTCCATAAGCGACGAGCTCATAAGAAAGGTTTTTCTTAATAGCTCGTACCCCCAATTCAATACTGCTGATCTGCTCGGACTCCAATTCGGCAACAGTTTGTTCTCGCTGTAAACGGTAAAGCTCTGTTGCCTGGGGAACCCGATATCCTTGAGTCATATTTACAAATAATTGCAGACCTGATGTGAAATCGTAAGTAGCTCCTAGTTTGGGTGACCAGTTCTGGAAACTGTCTTTGCGGTCTTCTGGCCGGCTAAACCTACAGCCACCAAAGCCACAAGGGAGACCATCCTCGGCCGTACGGCCAGAAAGCATTTTATTGTTGTAGTCATACTGTACCGACTCAAAACGTACACCGCTGAAAAGCTTTAAAGTATCGGTAACATTCCAGGTAGCCAAAGTAAAAGGAGCAACGCTGTAAGCATTTACTTGATAGTCATAGTGCTTACCTGCGGGGATAGTCTCCCGCAAAAAATCTGATCCCTCAGTTGGATCTTTTTGGAGTTCTCGTAAGTAGCCTTGAGTAAATTCTGTATCTAGCCCCATTACTACTTCCAAGTTGCCTGCCCGGCTAAAAAGATAGCTACTCCGCAAGCCGATACTCTCCTGGCCATTTTCTTCCAACGCCTGCCCCGGCAAATAATGCTGCAGAAAACGCATATCTGTTTTTCTAAGATAAGGGGCCAGTGACAGCTTTTTTTCCGAGCCCAAATCAATATCGAGAATGGAGTAAAGCCGTACCGCGGAGGCATCGCGGAATGCTTCTGGATTCGGGTTTTCCCTGTCCCGCTGATCATCCCGATAGGCATTGTATCCTTCGATATAACCCGCTGTTTCCTGATTTAAATTCGTGACTGCCAGACGAGAACGGATTTGTGTCTTCCCTGTAGTGATAGAGTGTAAAAGGCTGAGCTTTTGTTGATCGTAACCAGAGTGGTCCCGATAACCACCATCAGATGCCAGGGAAAGATCTGCTCGCACTCTGCCTTTGTTAGAAAAGTTAGATTCTGCCGAAATACTGGCTCGATAGTAATCGTGAGGACCACCTTCAAAGCCTAAAATGCCAGAGAAGGCCTTGGTATTTTCTTCAATTTCCGGACTCAGAATATTCACGACACCATGTATAGCATTGGAACCATACAGGGTGCTGGCCGAGCCGCGAATAACTTCAATTCTCTGAGCCATTTCACTATGGGATTCAAACAACTCATTTATATTGCAGAATCCATGTGCCCGCAGAGGGATGCCATCCTCCATTGTCAGCACACTGCCACAGGCTCCAGCCCCAGATAGTACTGGCGAACGCAATGCGGGTAAATATTCCTGGCCGTTACCCCTTGCCACATTGGCCCCAGGAACCCTCACTAAACTTTGCTGGATATGATTGTGCTGAATCAGCTTTAACTCGAAACGATCAACCATGGAGAAACTTTCTGGATAATCCTGAAACTGTTTCTCAATACGACTGGCTGTGACAACGACCGACTCTATTTTCGCCGAATCCGACAAAGCCACCTGACTGACCGACAAAAGTATTAGCACCAGGCTCTTGGTTTTTATTAACATGCTTCCAGCTTATTTTTCCTTCGATATCAGTCAACCATACAGGACCTGGGCAGGGTTTTCCCACTCTCCCCCTACTTCTCTCAAAGTCTCCTTCCGCATTAAGCTATCAAGCTCCCTGTCAAAAGCTATACCGAAATAAAAACACGCTATAAAAAGGCGTCACCTGTAAATTAGTCAATCTATTTTCCCTAACTTCTAGGCAAAGTGGCAGATAGCTATTCTCCGACCTAACCTCCAAGAGGAGGTCGAAATAAGATTTTTTAAAAATTACCCTTTAAAGAGGAAAAGCATGGCCTGGTTCTACCTGTTAATGGCCGGTCTTTGTGAAATAGGCTGGGTGCTGGGGCTAAAAATATCCCAAGAGACATCGACTCGCCTGCTGGGTGTTGTAATGGCGGTCGTATTTATTGGCCTCAGTGGGTTTTTATTGTGGTTGGCCCAGCGAGAGATTCCCATTGGCATCTCCTATGCCGTCTGGACCAGTATCGGTGCGGCCGGTGCCTTTCTGATGGGAGTCATTTTCTTTGGTGAGACGGCCAGTCTCGGACGATATCTCGGAGTACTGTTAATTATCGTCGGGGTAGTCACATTAAAATTGGCCCGCTAGCTTGTATAAAGGCTTTGAAGGGCAGCGAATGCTGCCCTTCAAAGCCTGGTTAAATAGCGCTTAAAAAAATAGAGGTGCAAAAAAAGAGGCAGTCATTTTTTCAATCCTCCCCGTGATACTTGCGTTTACGTGCCTGGTTTTGCACAGATCGATACATCTGGGATAGCGCTCTCTCCCCTGCCCGTTTCTGCGCGAGAGTTTGACCGTTACGGCTTAGTTCCTGTTGCAGTTTTTGCCAATTGCGCAAGCGCCGATCATCCAGCGAACCGCCCGTTATCGCCTCTTGTACCACACAGCCTGGCTCTGACTGGTGCTGGCAGTCAGAGAAGCGACACTCCCTAGCCAAGGCCTCAATATCGGAAAAAGTCTCCGCCACGCCATCTTCAACGTGCACCAACCCCAGCTCCCGCATTCCAGGGCTATCGAGTAACAGCGCTCCCCAACTCAGGGAGTGAAGAGAGCGCTTCCGTGTAGTATGGCGCCCTTTACTATCGGCTTCGCGAATGGTCCCAGTCTCAGCCAGGGATTCGCCAGACAGCGCATTTAGCAAAGTGGATTTACCCACTCCAGAAGAACCTAACAGCGCGATAGTTTCTCCCGGTAAACACCACTGGCGCAGCTGTGCCACGCTTTCTCGATCCAGGCTATTTACCATTGCAGCGGGTAATTCGCCGAATGGGCGCAATGCCTGAAGAAAAGGGGCTGTATCTTCACACAGATCGGCCTTAGTCAGTATCAGGTGTGGGCTGCAACCAGACTCCCGAGCCAGAGCCAAATAGCGCTCAATACGTGAGAGGTTAAAGTCATCATTCAGGGACGAGACAATAAAAACACTATCGACATTGGCTGCGATCATCTGCACCTGATGCCCCCCAGGTGCCATGCGCTCAAACTGGCTGCTGCGGCTCAACAAACGCACGAAATATCCACTGCTCTTCTCTAACAACAGCCAATCCCCCACCGCGGGCAAATTAGCCACAAGACTCCCGGTTAGCGGAAGGGACACAGCCCCCTGCTCGCCGGCCAATTCCAGGCGACTGCGGTGTACAGCCATAATCCGCAGCGGCAAACACTGCTCGAGTTCTTCGAGCGTCAGCTGCTGTTGGAAAAAAGACTTCCAACCGAGTTTTTGTAGCGGAGAAGCTTCCCGCTCAATTTTGATAGATAGGGATTTAGTGCCGAATCTATTAACAGACCGGCGGGTAAAGTGAGATTTACTCAAGATTGAAACCCTCTGGGCGCAACAAAGCACCAAGCGACCGCAGATACGCGGCCAACAGAGCTTTCTCAGGGAAAGCCCGACGTCTAGGAATCTATCGCCGGGCGTGGGCAGCTGGAGGCTGCTACTGGACCCGACGGAGGGTTGTAACAATCATCAATCATCCTCCGCAGTCATTGAGTTCTGGATTCCGCCAAAGTACCTGGCGGGCTATGGGCAAATTAGCACTACCCGGGGATAGGAGCAAGGATAATCCCGGGAAGCCTCTTAGTAATTGCCCCGCCACAAAAAGCAAAGCCGGCAAAAGCCGGCCTTCGAATCCGATTACAGCGAGTGCATCACCTTTCTCGACTCACCATAACCCGATCAGTTGAGTATAGATCCGGCTTTTTCTTTCGCCATCGCGTTTACTCGAGAAGCATCTTCTCCTGCGGGTGTTTCCACCAAGTGACGAATTTATAAAGGTTTTATGACACCCCCAACCACCTCCCCCAGACCTCCACCTCCTCGGGGTGGGAGGCCGTCAATGCGTGACTGCGATTCAATACCAACTGAGAGAACCGCAACAAGTACAAAAAAAATGGGAAGCGCTATGCCAACAACAAAATTTACAGGGCCCGGCACAAAGGCCGGGCTGATTCTGGGGGCAATCTTCTGCTCCATCCAAATACCGGTGTGGGCATCTGACACACCAGACCCCACAGAGGTCAATATTCCCGGCAACCTACAAAGCCAACTGGGCTGCGATGGCGACTGGCAACCAGGTTGTGTCGCCACCCTGCTCAGCTATGACAGCGAAGACGACAAATGGCAAGGCAACTTTTGGATACCCGCCGGCAACTGGGAGTACAAAGCCGCTCTCAACAACAGCTGGGATGAAAATTATGGCTGGGGCGGCCAGAGGGACGGCGGTAATATTCCCCTTAGCCTGGATGAGGCCCGCGAAGTTAAATTTATCTACGACCACGAGAGTCACTGGATTACCGACAACCACAATAGCGTGGTCGCCACTGTAGCCGGCAACTTCCAATCCCTTCTGGGGTGCCCGGGAGACTGGCAACCCGGTTGCCTACGCAGCTGGATGCAGGATGCCGATGGAGATGGCACCTACACCTTTATCACCTCAGCACTGCCTGCCGGTTCCTATGAATTCAAGGTAGCCTTGCACGAAGGCTGGGAGGAGAGCTACGGCAACAATGGAGCCAACGTCAGCTTTACCGTGGCTGCCGATTACGACGAAATCTACTTTGCTTTTGACTCGAATAGTAAAGAAGTCTCCGTCAGCAGTGATGGCTTCGCCAAGGGTGACCTGAGCAGCGATAAAGCTCACTGGGTAGATACCAGCAGTTTTGCCTGGGATATCCAGGTGCAGGAAGGCACCAAGATCAAATTGCACTACAGCAACACCGCCGAGCTAAAACTGGAGGACGGTGATATCCGTTCCGATGGCACCATCGATCTCACCCCTCTCGCCACCCTGCCCGACAGCGCCCAACAAAAATTCCCGCACCTGGCCAGTTTCAGTGCCTGGCAATTGCCGGGGCAGGCTTCCACTAGTGATCTGGTAACCCAGCAACTCGCCCTCGCCGCTTACGATGCGGAGGGCAAGTTACTGGATGCGACTGGTGTGCAGATGGCAGGCACGCTCGATGATCGCTTCTACTACGACGGTGAACTCGGTGCCCGTGTCGGCGAGGAGAGTATCCAACTCGATCTTTGGGCTCCCACCGCACGGGCAGTAAAGCTGCACCTGTTTACAGACTCCAGCAGCGATAGCGCCGATCAGGTGGTATCCATGCTGCGCGATGAATCTACCGGGGTTTGGAGTGCCGATATCGACAAGCAGTGGGACCGCAGTTTTTATCTCTATGAGGTCGAGGTGTACTCCTACTTCAGCCGCCAGATTGAAACCAACCTGGTCACCGACCCCTATTCCCTGAGTCTCTCCATCAATAGTGGCAAAAGCCAGATCATTAACCTGAATGACCGGGACCTGAAACCGCGCGGTTGGGATCGCCTGCGCAAGCCCAGGTTAACCCAGCCGGAAGATATCAGTATCTACGAGCTGCACGTACGCGATTTCAGTATTGTGGATCAAACTGTCCCCGAAGCAGAGCGCGGCACCTTCAAGGCTTTCACCCGCAAGCACAGCGACGGCATGCGCCACCTCAATAAATTGGCCCGCGCCGGCCTCACCCATATCCACCTGCTGCCGGCCTTTGACTTTGCCACAGTCAATGAGGACCGCACGCAGCAGCAGCAAACCCCCGATCTCTCAGACTACGCATCGGACAGCAGCGAGCAGCAGGCCCAGGTGGATTCTGTTCGCGATACCGATGGCTTTAACTGGGGCTACGATCCATTGCACTACACGGTCCCCGAAGGCAGCTATAGCAGCGCGCCCGATGGACCTGCGCGCATTCGCGAATTCCGTCAAATGGTGCAAGGGCTGTCCCACTCCGGCCTGCGACTGGTGATGGATGTGGTTTACAACCACACCAGCTCCTATGGCCAATACGACAACTCCGTACTCGATAAAATCGTCCCCGGCTATTACCACCGCCGCAATCTGGAGGGCGGTGTGGAAATGAGCAGCTGCTGCGCAAATACCGCCAGTGAGCACGCCATGATGGAAAAGCTGATGATCGATTCCCTGGTCACCTGGGCCCGAGCCTACAAGGTGGACAGCTTCCGTTTCGATCTGATGGGACACCACAGCCTCGACAATATCCTCAAGGCGCAAGCGGCATTGCAATCACTGACCCCGGCAGCCGATGGTGTCGATGGCAACGCTATCTATCTGTACGGCGAGGGCTGGAATTTTGGCGAGGTGGCTGACGATGCCCGCTTTGTACAGGCCCGCCAGGGCAATATGGCCGGCAGCGGTGTCGGCACCTTTAACGATCGCCTGCGCGATTCCGTTCGTGGCGGCAACCCCTTCGGAGGCTTTGAGGAGCAGGGCTTTGGTACCGGTCTGTTCACCGACAGTAACGGTAAGTTTGAGGGAGAAGATGAGCGTGCCACACTGCTAACCCTGGCAGATAAAGTCCGCGTTTCCCTCGCCGGCAACCTGGCGGATTATCCTTTTGAAGATGCCAACGGCAATATCATTACCGGCAGCGAGCTGATCTATAACGGCCAGCCCACCGGCTATACCGCGGACCCGCAGGAATCCATTAATTATATTGCCGCCCACGACAACGAGACGCTGTTCGACGGAGTACAGATCAAAGCCAGCGACAGCGCCGACTTGGCTGAACGAGTGCGTATCCAGGCATTCAGTAATTCCCTGGTTCTGTTCGCCCAGGGAGTGCCGTTTATCCACGCAGGCCAGGATTTCCTGCGTTCAAAGTCGATGGATCGGGACAGTTACAACTCCGGTGACTGGTTTAATGCTCTGGACTTCAGCCTCGCCACCGATAATTGGGGTATAGGTTTGCCTATCGCGGATAAAAACGAAGATAACTGGTCCCTGATGCAACCTTTACTGGCAAATCCGGAATTGGCTCCCGAGCGCCGGCACCGCTTGTGGAGCTCCGCTCTATTCCGCGAGCAGCTGGCAATTCGCAACAGCTCTCCCCTGTTCCGTTTGTCTGATGCAGAGTCCGTAGAGGCACACCTCAATTTCCTCAACACCGGACCCGACCAGATTCCTGGGCTGATTGTGATGGAGTTATCCGATTCCAATGGCAACATCGATCGCCGCTTTGAACGTATTGTGGTGCTGTTTAATGGCGATGACGAATCATTGGAATTTACCAGCGAAAACCTCATTGGTGAGTACCTGTTCAAGCATCCACGTCAGCGCCGCTCTGTAGACCCACGCCTGTACAAAGTGAAATTTGATAGGAGCAGCGGCACCTTTACTCTGCCCGGCCGAACTACCGCAGTATTTGTGCAGCCACGCCGCAGATATTAATTCTCTGCAGATTAAAAAAGGCCGGATTTTCCGGTCTTTTTTTGGATTTTTTAGAAACTTATTTCCGGCTTTCACCAAGTAATAACCCCACAATTGTCATATTCCGCAGATTGATTTAGCTTGTGCCTAAATAATAAATAGGTGTACAAATCATGAAGCGTTTCATTCTCAGCAGTATTGCAGCGACTCTTTTCTCTTCCTCAGTACTGGCAGAAACCATTATCCACGCAGGCACACTGCTCGCTGTTCCCGGTAAAAAGCCTCTAAAAGAGCAAAGCGTAATAATCGAGAATGGCAGGATTACTTCCATCCGCCCTGGTTATGTGAATAGAGATGATGCCGAAGTCATTGATCTTAAGGACAGCTTCGTAATGCCGGGCTTAATGGATATGCACGTTCACCTGCAAACTGAGTTGGGCCCCAATAACGATTCCGAAGCCCTAAAGATGTCCATGCCATTGACCCAAATGCGCTCGCAAATGTTTGGCATGCGTATTCTGAAATCTGGTTTTACCACTGTACGCGATGCGGGTAATAGCGGTGAAGAAATGTATGCGATGCGCGATGCGATCAATAATGGCTGGGTAGATGGCCCACGTATTATCGCAGCCGGCGGAGTAGGTATTACCGGAGGGCACGCAGATATCAGTGGAGTCAGCCCCGAGTTAATGGCACTGCATGACGATAAAACCAGAACGGTATGCGACGGCCCCTATGATTGCCGCCGCGCGACCCGTCATGCAATTAAATACGGCGCTGACTTTATCAAGATTACCTCTACCGGTGGTGTACTTACCGATCGCGCTACAGGTACCGGCCAGCAGATGGAAATTGATGAGCTAAAAGAGGTGGTCCTGGCAGCCCAGCGCATGGGTCGCAAAGTGGCCAGTCATGCGCATCAGGAAGAAGGGATTATCGCCGCACTGGAGGCCGGTGTAGACAGTATTGAGCACGGCACCTACGCAGGTCCCCGCGCTCATAAGCTATTTAAAGAAACCGGCGCTTACCTGGTTCCGACTCTTCTCGCCGGCGATACCGTGGTACAGCTGGCAAAAAATACTGATGTTTTATCTGAAGCTCAGAAGGAAAAAGCCATACGTGTTGGCACAGATATGCGCGGCAATTTCCGTAAAGCGGTCGATGCCGGAGTAAAAATTGCCTTCGGTACCGACTCAGGTGTATCCAAGCACGGCATCAATGCACGCGAGGCGGTCCTGATGAGTGAAGCCGGTATGGACAATATGGCCATCCTGCAGTCCGCTACCGTTAACGCCGCAGATCTGATCGATATGAGCGATTCACTGGGCACCATTGAATCCGGTAAATACGCCGATATTATCGCCACCGATGGCTCGCCACTGGATAATATCGATGAGCTTTTAGATGTGGATTTTGTGATGAAAGGGGGCAAGGTCTTTAAGAATTAAAAGCTTCTGAAAAGTTTAATAGCGAAATTAAAATATTCGAACCCAGTTTTAATTAATTTCTACAAAATAAAAAAGGCCGGATAACTCCGGCCTTTTTTATTGGGGTGCTTCAAGAAAAGTGAAAGTTAGTTTTCCTCTTTTCCTTCTTCATCCTCATTTTCGATCAAGTGACCAAGTTTGCCTTTTTTGGTGGACAAATACTTGGCATTGTGAGGATTGCGCCCGGACTGGTGCGGCAGGCGCTCAGTCACATTTATACCCAAGTCCTCCAACGCTTTTACTTTGCGCGGGTTATTGGTCATCAAGCGAATGGCATGAATACCCAGGTGGTCGATCATCGCTTTCAGAATTGAATAATCCCGCATATCGGCGCCAAAGCCGAGTTGCTCATTGGCCTCCACGGTATCCGCACCGCAATCCTGCAAATGGTAAGCACGGATCTTGTTTAAAAGGCCTATGCCACGGCCCTCCTGGCGCAGGTAGAAAATAGCTCCACGTCCTTCCATGGCAATGCGGTGCATGGCATGTTGCAACTGGGCACCACAATCGCAACGCAGGGAAAACAGGGCATCACCGGTCAGGCATTCCGAGTGAATGCGGGCCAGTAGGGGCTCGTTGGTATCGAAGTCCCCCATGGTGAGCACCACATGCTCTTTGCCGGTCTCCACTTCCTCGAAGCCGTGCATTTCAAACATACCCCAGGAAGTGGGCAGCTTTGAGGATTCCACATAACGAATGGTCAACTTAATACCTCTTCACGTCAGTTGCGGGCGCGCAGTATCAGCACACCCCTCTGCTGTTCCATATCTAACCGGCCGAGAAAACTGTTTCCCAGAAGCACCACTTGGGGAAAGTTATCAGTGTGCACGGTAGCTTCTACATTGTGCAATTTAATGCCACCGATAGTGACACTGCTGAGATTGATCAAATAAGCACTGGTGATACCACTGGCGGTCGACACCGGTATGCGCTTGGCACCATTAAGATTTAAGCGCAGACGCTGGGCGGTGGGGTAATTGATTGCCAGAGTAGTCGCTCCGGTATCCACCATCACCGGAACCAGCATCCCATTAATCCAGGCATCGGTATTAAAATGGCCACGACTATCTCCCATCAAACGCACTTCGGCGCGCTCAGCCTGGGCATAGCTTGCGGCGATGGGCGCATCCAGGGTGAGCTTCTGTTCGCGTCCATTCACGCGAACACGCGCGTAACTGGTCGTCGATTCAATCAGGCCAACCCCTTCCGGTGATTGTTGGCCGGCCTTAAGAATGCGTTGGCGGCCATCGATTTCCAGCATGGCGCTATCGCCAAACAAACCCTTCAGCTGTACCTGTTGTGCCCAGGCTGTACTGGAAACCAGTAACCCCAGCAGAAGCCAAAATGCCTTGTGCATCGATAATCCCTATCCGCTAAGCCCCTACAAAAAACACGGTTATTTGCAATATTAAAGCCGCATAAACGGCGGCCAGTATATCGTCGAGCATAATTCCGACGCCACCCTGTACCCGCCGATCTGCCCAACCGATGGGCGGTGGCTTGGCGATATCGAACAGGCGAAAAAGTACGAAACCGTAAAGTGCCCAAATCCAGCCAGCCGGGGCCATAAACATAGTGAGCCAGTAGCCCACCATCTCATCCCAAACGATACCCCCATGGTCATGTACACCGAGCTTCTTTGCCGCAGCGCCACATAAATAACACCCCACTAAACCCGTCACCACTAGGATTCCCAGGTACCAAGATGGGGGGAGATCTTTCATCAGCCACCAAAAAGGTATGGCAACCAGAGTGCCAAAAGTACCCGGTGCCTTGGGTGCCAGCCCCGAACCAAAACCAAAAGCCAGCAACAGAGTAGGATCGCGCAAAAGCTCGGAAAAACTGGGGTTATGTATTCTCATTGTCTTATTTCCAAAGCCACCACCGGCACTTCCGGGCCAATACCATTTAAAAATGCTGATAGCCAGTGACCGCTGGCGACCAAGGGTTACCATTATGCCAGCAGCGCACCCCGGTACTGCCCTCAATGAGGGTGCCGATAGCAGTTACTTTCAGACCCAGTTGGTCCAAATCTGCAACCCGCTGCTGGGGAACGGTAAAACAGAGTTGGTAATCATCGCCACCGCCTGTAGCCAGAGCCATTGCTTTCTCTGCGGCAAGTGTTTGCGCCAAGGGAGAAACGGCCAATCGCTCCAGATGAATATCAGCGCTGACACCGCTGGACTCACAAATATGTCCCAGGTCCGCGAGCAGACCATCGGAAATATCCAGAGCCGCACTGGCCAACTCGGCAATCGCCGCAGCCACAGGGAATTGGGGTTCGGGATAATAGAAGGCGCGTTCACACTGCAACTGCACATCGGTATTCACCCGCTGCTCTCCCAGCACCACCGGCAGAGCGGCGGCAGCGGCGCCTAGAGGACCGCTGACATAAACGTGATCACCGGGGCCGGCACGGTCTCGGCGCAGTGGCGATTCCGTGTGTCCGATCACCTGAATGGTGATCGACAAAGGGCCCGCAGTGGTATCGCCCCCGACCAGAGAAACACCAAACTGTGCTGCGGTCTGCAGCAGGCCATCGGCAAATTTGCGCAACCAAACTGCATCACTGTGAGGCAGGGTCAGGGCCAGGGTAAACCAGAGCGGGCGCGCATTCATTGCCGCCAGGTCACTGAGATTAACCCTGAGTGCACGCGCGGCAATAGCAGCGGGGTCCGCATCAGCGGGAAAGTGGCGGCCTGCCACCAGGGTATCCATAGAGGTGGCCAACTGCCCCGAGGTGGGTGCCTGCAATAGAGCGCAGTCATCACCTATACCCAGAGCAACTCCTTCGCCCACAGGAGCACTGGCGAAAAAATCGCGGATAATTTCAAATTCGCCCGGCGCGGTTCCCATCAGCGTGACTTCAGGACTTCTTGTCTGCGGCCACTTCCGCAGTGCGCAGGTCTGCAGCAGTCTTATCCAGGATGCCGTTGATGAACTTAAAAGCGTCGGTGGGGCCGAATTTTTTCGCCAGTGCGACTGCTTCGTTAATCACTACTTTGTAGGGCACATCGATGCGGTTTTTCAGTTCATAAGTGGCCATGCGCAGCAGGGCGCGGGACACCGGGTCCAGATCTTCCACTTTGCGATCCAGATGGGAGGAGTAAGCACCTTCCACTTCGTCGAGGTTTTTGGCTACCCCGTGGAAGATATCGCGGAAATATTCCACGTCGGCTTTGCTCATATCGTTGTCGGTATGGAACTCCGCTTCAATCGCATTGAGGCTGGCGCCGGCCATTTGCCATTGGTAGAGCGCCTGCATGGCGTAGTGGCGCGCCTTGCGGCGGGCAGATGCAGTTACGGTCATTGTCTTTTCCGGTAGATACTTCTCAGAATGGGCAGCGCCGACGCAACTGGCCGGCGCTGTGGCAATTAGATTTTGCCGAGTAGGGAAACCATTTCCAGGGCGGTTTCGGCGGCTTCACAACCTTTGTTGCCAGCCTTGGTGCCGGAGCGCTCGATAGCTTGCTCAATGGAGTCCACAGTCAACACACCAAAGGTCACCGGAATACCGGTATTCAGGGATACCTGAGCCAGACCTTTGGTGCACTCACCAGCGACATATTCGAAGTGCGGAGTGCCGCCACGAATCACCGCGCCCAGTGCAATAATCGCATCAAATTTTTTGGTTTCCGCCAGCTTTTGCGCGGCCAGCGGGAATTCGAAGGCACCGGGGGCGTAATAGATGGTGATATCCTCATCCTTGATGCCCTTGCGGCGCAAGGTATCGAGGGCGCCATCTTTGAGGCTCTCAACCACAAAGCTGTTCCAACGGCTCACCAGCAGCGCGTACTTACCTGTACTGCCGACAAAATCCCCTTCAATCACTTGAATGTTGCTCATAATGTCCAATCCGTATTTCTTTCCATACCCGTGCCATTTCAAATGCACCGGGAAACATTCTGTTATTACTCTTCGACGTTCAAGTACTCTTCCACTTCCAGTTCAAAACCAGAAATAGCGCTGAACTTAAACGGCGCACTCATCAGGCGCATCTTGCGCACCTTGAGATCACGCAGTATCTGCGAACCGGTACCCACCTGCTTGTACACTAAGTCCTGGCTGGGGCGCTGCTGCTTGCCGCTGATCAGCCAATCGATACTCTCCTCGATTTCCTCAGTGGTCTCGTTATGGCAGATCAATACCACCACACCTTTGCCCTCTTTCTCGATGCGCTGCATGGCGCGGCGGAAAGTCCAGGGAACAAATTTTTCATCACCGCGCTGGATGGTGAGTACATCGCGCAGGGTGTTACCCACATGTACGCGCACCAGGGTCGGCTCCTCCGGCGTGGGCTCACCTTTGATAAAGGCGAAGTGGCGCTCGCGACGGGCCTTGTCAAGATAAGTGCGCAGCTTGAACTCGCCAAACTCGGTTCGCACTTTGCGCTCGTTCACACACTCCACGGTTTTCTCGTTGAGCGCGCGGTAAGTAATCAAGTCGGCAATAGTGCCGATCTTCAGGTTGTGCTCTTTCGCGAACTTTTCCAGATCCGGGCGGCGTGCCATGGTGCCATCGTCATTCATGATTTCAACGATTACCGCGGCCGCCTCGAAACCCGCCAAGCGAGAAAGATCACAGCCGGCCTCAGTATGGCCGGCACGGCTCAGTACGCCACCGGGCTGGGCCATAATCGGGAAAATATGTCCGGGCTGAACGATATCGCTGGGTTTGGCATTTCTATTTACGGCGGCGCGCACGGTACGCGCACGGTCCGCAGCGGAAATACCGGTGGTCACCCCTTCGGCAGCTTCGATAGAGACGGTGAAGTTGGTGCTGAACTGGGCACCGTTATCCCGCGACATCAGCGGCAGGTCCAGCTGCTCACAGCGCTCCTTGGACATGGGCATACAGATCAGACCGCGGGCATGGGTAGCCATAAAGTTGATGTCTTCAGCGCGCACCTGCTCCGCTGCCATCACCAAGTCACCCTCGTTTTCGCGATCCTCATCGTCCATCAGGATCACCATTTTGCCCTGGCGGATATCGTCGATCAGTTCTTCAACCGTATTTAATTCCATTGCTAACTCTGGATAAATTAATCAATTGCAAATTGAGCGGCTTTCCCTGCAGTTACACTCACCCGCCCTCACTGGCGCGGCATGCCGGGATAAAGCCAGCTAGCGCTTGTAAAACCCGTTCTGGGCGAGAAATTCGAGTGTCATACCACCGTCGCTGGATTTGGCCGCCTCCTCGCCAAGAAGCAGGCGCTCCAAATAACGCGCGATCAGGTCCACCTCAAGGTTGACCCGGGTGCCGGCGGCATAGCCCTGCATAATCGTTTCCTGCAGAGTATGCGGCACAATAGTGAGTTCAAACTCGGCGCCGTCCACCGCGTTCACGGTAAGACTGGTGCCGTCGACAGTAATTGAGCCCTTGTGGGCAATATAACGAGCCAGATTATCCGGTGCGCGCAGGCGAAAACGCTCAGCACGGGCCTCGGATTTACGCCACACCACCTCGCCGATACCGTCCACATGGCCGCTGACAATATGGCCGCCAAGGCGGGTTTGTGGGGTCAATGCCTTCTCCAAGTTGACCCTATCCCCGCGCTTCCAACTGCTGACACTGGTGACATCCAGCGTCTCCGCGGAAACATCCGCCCAATAGCCATCACCGGGCAGCTCCACTACGGTCAGACAGACCCCGTTGGTGGCGATACTATCGCCAAGCTGTACATCGGCGAGGTCCAGCTTGCCGCTCCTAACGCGCACGCGTAGATCCCCACCGCGCGGCTGCAGATCGGCAATCTCGCCGACCGCTTCAATAATTCCAGTAAACATCAGCGCTCGATATCCGTGGTTGCGGTGATGCGCCAGTCGTGGCCGACCGCGCGCATATCGGTAATCGTGATCGGCAGCACCGAGCCCATACGCTCAATGGGCAATTCAAACAGCGGCCGTGCCGTGCTGCCGAGCAGCTTGGGCGCCAGATAGACAATCAATTCGTCTACGTGCCCCCGGTAGAGAAACTCACCGGAAAGGATCGCACCGCTTTCTATCAGTACTTCATTGCATTCGCGTCGGGCCAACTCTTTGAGCAGGGCAAGCAGGTCTACCCGACCGTCCTTGTCCTGAGGCAAAACAACAACTTCGGCACCGGCGTTTTCCAGTCGCTGACGGCGCTCTGGATCGGCGCGCTCAGTAGTGCACACCAGTGTGGGGGCGTCCCCCTGCAAAATAAAGGCCTTTGCCGGCGTACGCAGCTGGCTGTCGACAATAACGCGCAGGGGCTGAACTTCCGCAGCCTGTTCCGCTTCGAGCAGCTCCAGCGCCATCTCATCGGCGCGCACATTGAGATTCGGGTTGTCGAATCGCACAGTCTCTACGCCAGTTACCACTGCACAGCTGCGCGCACGCAGGCGCTGCACATCGGCGCGCGCAGCCGGGCCCGAAACCCATTTGGATTCACCGCTGGCCATGGCGGTGCGACCATCTAAACTCATCGCAGATTTGCTGCGCACCAGGGGTAACCCCAAGGTCATACGCTTGATAAAACCCGGGTTGAGCGCACGGCAGCGCTCTTCCAGCACTGGCCCCTCTACCTCAATGCCCGCATCGCGCAGTTTCTGCAAACCGCTTCCGGCAACCCTGGGATTCGGGTCTTCCATACCGTAAACCACGCGGGCGACACCGGCCTGTACCAGTGCCTCGGCACAGGGACCTGTGCGGCCACTGTGGCTACAAGGTTCAAGGGTCACATAGACGTTGGCGCCGCGGGCCCGCTCGCCCGCATCGCGCAGGGCTTCTATTTCAGCGTGGGGTTCGCCAGCACGCTTATGCCAGCCCTCGGCAATTACTTGGCCATTAGCATCGGTGATCACACAGCCGACCCGGGGATTCGGCATAGTGGTATAGAGACCGCGCTCCGCCAGCTGAATAGCGCGGCCCATCAGTGCCTGGGCACTCTCTACAGCCATTTGACTCATTGCGTTTGGTTTTCCTTACTGGTCAGGCGCTCAATTTCTTCACTGAAGTCGCTGACATCTTCAAAGCGTCGATACACCGAGGCAAAGCGTACATAAGCGACCTCATCCAGCTCGCGCAACTGCTCCATGACCAGCTCACCGATGGCCCTTGCGGGCAGCTCGCGCTCACCCGTTGCGCGCAGCGCATGCTTGATTTGGGAGACTGCGGATTCCACCCGCTCGATACTGACCGGGCGCTTCTCTACCGCGCGCTGGATGCCCGCGCGCAATTTGTCTTCATTGAAGGGCTCGCGCTGGCCATTTTGTTTGATCACCCTGGGCAACAGCAGCTCTGCGCTTTCAAAGGTGGTGAAACGTTCATGGCATTCGAGGCACTCGCGCCGGCGGCGCACCTGATCGCCCTCCGCCACCAGGCGGGAATCGACTACTTTGGTTTCTTCTGCGCTGCAGAAAGGACAGTGCATGTGGGATCGTCCCCAGGGGAATGGAAAATGGGCCGCAGTTTATCACAGCCGTTGCCCCCTGTGACTGCACCACGCACCGCTGCGGTGCAGCACACTGTGATACAGCCATAAAAAAAGCGGCTCACCGAGCCGCTTTTTCCAGCAAAGCTAAATTAGGCTTTCTTGTACACTGGAAACTGTGCACAGATCTCCAGAACTTTTTGCTTCACATCGGCAATGGTGGCTTCAACATCGCCGCCTTCCAGTGCGTCCAGGATATCGCAGATCCAATGGGTCAGCTGCTGGGTTTCCTTCACGCCGAAACCGCGCGTGGTAATCGCCGGAGTACCGACACGCAGGCCACTGGTGATGAAGGGAGAACGCGGATCATTAGGCACCGCATTTTTATTCACCGTGATATTGGCATTGCCCAGGGCCTCATCGGCATCTTTACCGGTGTATTCCTTACCGATCAGATCCACCAGCATCAGGTGATCATCGGTGCCGCCAGAAACGATATTGATACCGCGGTCGAGGAAAGTCTCCGCCATAGCGCGGGCATTCTCTACCACCTTCTTCTGATAAGCCTTGTATTCTGGGCTCATGGCCTCCTTAAAGGAAACCGCCTTGGCCGCGATAACATGCATCAGCGGGCCACCCTGACCACCAGGGAATACCGCGGAGTTCAGTTTTTTCTCGATCTCTTCGTTGGCACGGGCCAGGATAATGCCGCCGCGCGGTCCGCGCAGGGTCTTGTGAGTGGTGGAGGTCACCACATCGGCGTGGGGAATCGGCGATGGGTATTCACCAGCGGCAACCAGACCGGCTACGTGGGCCATATCTACAAACAGATAGGCACCCACTTTGTCGGCGATTTCGCGGAAACGCGCCCAATCCATGACGCGGCTGTAGGCGGAAAAACCGGCCACGATCATCTTGGGCTTGTGCTCCAGAGCTAGACGCTCCACTTCCTCGTAATCCACCTCACCGGTTTCCGGGTTCAAACCGTACTGCACCGCATTGTAGATTTTGCCAGAGAAGTTGACGCGGGCACCGTGGGTCAGGTGGCCGCCGTGAGCCAGGCTCATACCCAGCACGGTGTCGCCGGGGGCGCACAGGGCTTGATATACCGCTGAGTTGGCCTGGGAGCCAGAGTGCGGTTGTACATTGGCGTAATCCGCACCAAACAGCGCCTTGGCGCGCTCAATCGCCAGGGTTTCCACTTTATCCACATACTCACAGCCACCGTAGTAGCGTTTGCCCGGATAACCTTCTGCGTACTTATTCGTGAGGCTGCTGCCCTGGGCTTCCATGACTTGTGGGCTGGTGTAGTTCTCGGAGGCGATCAGCTCAATGTGGTCTTCCTGGCGAGAATCCTCTTCGCGGATAGCTTCCCAGATTTCGGGATCGTAAGAAGCGAGCGTGACAGATGAATCAAACATGGTGTTCCCTCGGTAATGCGGGCTGAGTAGAGACTGGTGTAACTCGGTACCACTGTGCTCAGGCCTTGCAACTTGGCCTCAGGCGCCAACAGGCCCCACTGACTACTCAAAGAATCCTGAGCATTTTAGAAAGGCGCGCATTGTACACCAAGGTCACAGGGATTGCGCGAAAACCAAAACCCGGCCAGTTAGCCGTGTTTTGGACTATTGATTGCCTTAGAAATGAGCAATTCAGGGGCCGGACTCATAAGCCACCTCTTTAAAAGCTTGTTTTACTCAAATACCTTGTCACTGCTGGCCCTTACGCTAAGCCAACATCAAAACCATACTAGGATCACCAGTCACTGCCTCATTCTCACACCAGTGACTTATACCCACCGTCACCAGCTTGTGTGGACCGGTAGGACACCAATAATAATGTATGGCCTATCCTCCTATTGATTTAACCGTTGCCCCCCGTAATTAGAGTGCACCACAGCACTCAGCCTCCAAAATAAAAATGAGGAATTAATACTCAAACCCTGTGCGGCAATTAACATGGCTTGAGCCCAATTTCGTTATCTCACAGCCTTTGTATGACTCTAACTCGATAACTGGTTTTAGATAATTTTTAAAAATGGTGCCCTTTAATTTCTTTACTGCGCCAAAATCCTCAGGTTGTACCACTTTTTTTTCGCTACTTGATCCACATCAATTCCTCTCTTGAGTCTGCTGGCAACAATACGCTTCGAAACTGATCGCGGAGGTCTGGGATGAACAACATCTACCGACAACTCTGTTTAGACCATAAAAATATGCAGCAAATGCTCAATGCCTTTGAGCGCTTGCTACAGGACCTTTTTGGAACTCATGAGCGAGACCCTAACACCCTCTCTCTGATTCTTGACGCACTGGATTATTTTTCTGTTTACCCAGATAAATATCATCATCCGGTAGAAGACTTGATTCTTGCTCGCTTGTTGACCAAACCTGTGCATGACCGAAGTGCTATTTATGAAGCGCAGATGCAGCACGAAAAAATTGCTGCAACCACCAAGCATATGTGTGCACTTTTCTATGCCGTAGCCAATGACGCCATGGTTGAGAGGAGAGTGTTACAAGGAGCTAGTAATAGCTATTTGCAGTTACAGCGGAATCATATTGAGCTGGAAAATTCTGCGATTTTTCCTCAAATAGAGCAATATTTACAGGTAGAAGACTGGAAACAAATATACAGACAGGTCAAGCAGTTAAAAGATCCTTTTTTCGATAAAAATACCAGAAATGTATATGAATCTTTACGCGAATATCTGACTCAACCAGAAACACCCTCACAAGTATTTGCTTAAGATGACCGGGTCATTCCACAAACTATAAAAAGGAGGAGACATGAAAATCAAGCGTCACGGAATCTCCATTGGCATGGAGAGAATTGATGATGATTTCTTCCTGTATATCAAAGCTGTTGGGCAGTTGACCCATGAGGACTACGAATATATAACGCCTTTGCTAGAGTATGCTCTTGAGGGCGTTAAAAAACCACAGGTACAAATGCTGATTGACTTGCGGGATTTTGAGGGCTGGGGTCTGCACGCGATTTGGGATGAATTCAAGCTAACCCTTAAACATGGCAATGAATTCTGCCGCATTGCTGTACTTGGGGATGAAGGCTGGCAACAGCTGGCCACCAAAGTTGGAGGATGGTTTGTAAGTGGCGAAGTGCGTTACTTTGAGAAGCAGCACGAGGCCATGGACTGGCTGTCACAAGCACCGGAAGAAGTAGAGAAAAAAGGTGCAGAAAAGGAATTAGCTTTCTCCACACACTCCTGATAAGTAGTGGATTCCGGGGGCGTTTTCGCCCCCTTTTTTATTTTTTAATGCTCAAACCCTTATCCTTTCCAGAAAATTTTCGGCACTTCAAAGACTTCTAAACCTCGCCCTCATAACCACAGTGGGTTCCCGCTATTTCACTAAGCCCCAGTAAATTTTGAATCTGCACTACCCTGCCATTTACTTGGATAACCCCCTGCTTTTGAAAGCGAGTAAACAGACGACTCACCGTTTCTGCAGTTAATCCTAGGTAATTGGCAATATCTGTACGCGACATTGAAAGGATAAATTCATTGGGGGAATAACCGCGACAGGCATAGCGACTGGAAATATTCATAAGCAATGCGGCAAGGCGAGTATCTGCAGAACGCTTGCCAAGCAGCATTAAAATTTCATTCTCCTTGCGCAACTCTTCGGAAAAAATGCTGTAAATCTGTTGCTGCAGGGCCGGAACCTGTTGCGCCAGTACTTCCAGTTGAGCAAAAGGCAGGAGACAGACACTGCTGTCTTCTAACGCCTCGGCATAGCTAGAGTGGACACGGGTACTATAAGCATCGAGGCCAAGTAATTCTCCCGGCAGGGCAAAATGTGTTATCTGGGTATCACCATCTGCGGCAATTACTACATTTTTAAAACTGCCAGAGCGAATCGCGTAGAGATTTTGAAATGAATCGCCAGCCCGGTAGAGAGATTCTCCGGCCTTAATGACCTTCTTTTTTCCAGTAACCTGCTCGAGGCGATCAATCTCTGCCAGAGACAGGCCCGCAGGCAAACAGAGACGCCTGACAGAGCAATTACTGCAACTTACTGGCACTGGTGAATCAGCCATACCCAAATCGCCGTTTGACAATATAGGAAAATTGTAACGGCATTATTGAAAAGCGTCGCCACCCAGAAATAAAACACTAAATATTAAAAAATTAGTATCGAGGCCAACCATCTTTCTAAAACAACGGACCAATATATGCTACGTTTACACAATTTCAGACATTACTCTTCTACATAAAAATAATGACTAGCGGGTGCTCCTGGGCTTATCTAAATAAACAAAGTCCTGCGAAATCAATGAACTTTTCGGTAAATCATTGATTGGCAGATAACAGGGTATCTATCACCATTTTCTGCTGAGCTTTACCACTTGGATCTGCATCCGTTTTATAAGCACAAAATTCATTGGCCCAAGGAGAAGTACGGACCCGAACCGGTGGATCTTCACTTTCAACAACATCTAAAACTACCTGCGCCACCTGCCCGGCACTCTGATAAAGACGGGCTGTTTGTTCTGGTGTGCGCCTCTGGATACTTCCTAGATATTGTTCGAATAAGCCCTGGTAATCTCCTTCTGGCACACCACCATCCACTTGCAGTTGAGATAAAACACTGTTGGCAAATTCAGAGTAAATGCCGCCAGGTTCAACCGCAGTGAACTGAATGTTAAAGCTGGGCTGGATATAGCTAGCCATAGCCTCTGTGTACCCCTCTACAGCAAACTTGGCAGCACAATAAAGTTCATTAAACGGCTGCCCCACTAACCCACCCACAGAGGAAATGTTGATAATCCGACCGCTGCGTTCCTTTCGCATATGGGGGAGTACTGCCTTGGTGCAACGCACTACCCCGTGGAAGTTCACATCCATAACCCACTGTGTCTCTGCCTCCGAGGCCATTTCGGTGGTTTTCACAAAGCCGGCACCGGCATTGTTAACCAAAATATCGATACGCCCCTGCCCCTCAATAATGGTATTCACAGCATGTTGAATACTTCCTGCATCCTGCACGTCTAGCGCTAAAACGTTGAGCTTGTGCCCAAGCCCGGCATCTTTCAGCAGTGGGCCCGCTTTGTCCAAATCCCTCATGGTGGCGTAGACAACATACCCCCGCTTCGCCATTTTGGTGGCCAAACTCTGTCCCAAACCTGTAGATGTTCCCGTAATCAGTACTACCTTGCCCATAGGTCCACTCCAACACTCAGAAAAAGTACACTGCCTGGTGTATGTTACACCTTTAACCCACAAAGTAAACCGACTGGTTTACACATCTGTAGTCTTGCGGCTTCACCAGCCATGCCCGGGCCGGCAGGTTAGCGAATGGCTTTTCAGCCATAAGGAAGAAGCTGTTACCATTACCGCCAATTTTTCCGGCTGTTGAATCGATGCCTCCGGCCCGGGTAACAGCTCCCACACTTATCTCCAATACAGTTATTACTATGAGCATCGCCGATCTGGATTTTATTAAGACTCTCCCCAAGGCAGAGCTGCATTTGCACATTGAAGGCTCGCTGGAGCCAGAACTAATGTTCGAGCTTAGCCGGCGCAATAAAATTGAAATCCCCTTTTCCAGTGTTGAGGAAATTAAGGCTGCCTATAAGTTTCACAACCTGCAGTCCTTCCTGGATATTTACTACCAGGGAGCCTCGGTCCTTATCCATGAACAGGACTTTTACGATCTAACCATGGCCTACTTGCAGCGCTGTCGTGAAGATAATGTTGTGCACACTGAAATTTTCTTCGACCCACAAACCCATACAGAAAGGGGTATTGATATCGGTGTGGTTATTCGGGGCATCCACAGCGCTCTAAAAGATGCCGAATCTGAGTGGGGAATTAGTAGCCACCTGATTCTCTGCTTCCTGCGCCACCTGAGTGAGGAAGAGGCCATCACTACTCTGAAAGCCGCCAAACCTTACCTGGAATTTATTAAGGGTGTTGGCCTGGACTCCTCAGAACTGGGACACCCCCCCAGCAAATTCCAGCAAGTCTTTGCCATGGCTAAAGAATTAGGCCTGGAGAGGGTCGCTCATGCGGGGGAGGAAGGGCCAGCTGAATATATTAAAGAAGCCCTGGATTTACTCGATGTAAGCCGCATAGATCACGGCGTGCGCTGTGTAGAAGACGAAGCACTGATTGAACGACTTATCGATCAGGAAATTCCCCTCACTGTATGCCCTCTGTCCAACACTGCACTGTGTGTCTACGACGATATGAGCCAACATCCCATATTACAGTTATTGGAGCGTGGGCTCTGTGTCACAGTAAATGCGGATGATCCGGCCTATTTCGGCGGTTACGTTAACCGCAATTACCTAGCACTGAGTGAAAGTCTTGGTATGACCAAGAAACAGGCAAAACAGCTGGCTATCAATAGCTTTAAGGCCAGCTATATTTCGCAAGACCAACAACAAAAATGGGCCGAAACCATCGCCGCTATTTAAGAAAAATCTAACGCAAATCATTTGAAAAATTTTATAGGGCCTGACTATTTATTTAGCTCTGGCCCTTTTAATCAACTAAATTTATCAAACTCTGATAAAGTTCTTAATTAGTCTTCATCGTAACCGTAATGGGTTCCGGCCAGTTCACTGAGACTGATCATATCCAGTATTTCCACCGCCCGACCACTTACCTTAATCAGCTTTTCTTTTTGAAAACGCGAAAATAATCGACTTACGGTTTCTGCAGTTAATCCAAGGTAATTGGCAATATCTGTGCGCGGCATGGACAACACAAATTCACTGTGCGAATAACCGCGGCGAGCATAGCGGCTGGAAATATTAATCAGCAAAGCCGCTAAGCGGGTATCAGCCGATCGCTTGCCCAGCAGCATTAAAATATCATTTTCCTGGCGCAGCTCCTCAGAAAAAATACTATAAATCTGTTGCTGCAACGCGGTGACCTGATTAGCCAGTAATTCCAGCTGGGTAAAGGGCAACAGGCAGACACTACTGTCTTCCAGCGCCTCAGCGTAACTGGGGTGTACGCGGCTACTATAGGCATCCAGCCCCAACAACTCACCTGGCAGGGCAAAATGAGTGACCTGCGTATCGCCATCCGCTGCGATAACCACAGTTTTAAAACTGCCTGAACGAATAGCGTAAAGGTTTGCAAAAGGATCACCGGAGCGATACAAGGTCTCACCGGCTTTTACAATTTTCTTACGGCGCGTAACCTGCTCTAGTCGATCGATATCTGCTTGAGATAACCCCGCAGGCAGGCATAAACGTCTAACCGAGCAGTTGCTGCAACTAACCGCTACTGAGGAATCCATCATACTAAACCAGTCGGTAAACTAATTTGCGGCTATTGTACCCGCTGTGAAGACAATCGTCTCCTGTAGAACATTAAAGAACACGAGAATATTGTGCATCAGTTTGCTGACTGTGTAAGTAAATATCAAAAGCCGAGGCAACATTGCGTACAAACCAGCGCCCCTGCTCCGTGACGATGATCTTTTTTTCATCCTGATAAATAAGACCATCCTCAAACATGGGTTCCAGCCTTTTGAGTTCCTGGAAAAAGTATTGATTAAAAGGTACGCCAGTGCGACGCTCAGCCTCAGTTTTATCCAGGCTTAACCGGCACATCAGTTCAGTAATAACCCACTGACGCAACTTATCTTCATCGCTCATTAACCAGCCGCGACACGAAGCATTACCCCGCTCAGCGACGGCCTGGGTATATTCTTTCAGACGGTGCAGGTTCTGCCAGAAACCATTACGGCTGTAGCTGATTGCGGAAGCCCCCAGTCCAACTAACGCATCGGCGGGCATTAATGTGTAGCCTTGGAAATTCCTCTGTAACATCCCCGCATGAGCGGCCTTGGCCAGCTCATCTCCCGGCCGGGCAAAATGGTCCATACCCAGGAATTCATAACCGGCCTGGCCCAAGTGCTCTACCGCAGCCAGCTGCATTGCTACTTTTTCTGAGGCGGAGGGAATGAGTTCCGTATCGATAAGACGCTGAGCTTTAAAACGATGGGGTAAATGCGCATAGTGATAGAGGGCAATACGATCCGGCTGTAAATCTAGCACCTTATCCAGGGTGCTGTGCAAACTGCTGAGGTTTTGTTTGGGCAAACCATAAATCAGATCATAGGAGATAGATTCGAATCCCCGCTCACGCGCCGCAACCGTTAATTCAGTCACCTGGTCGGCACTGCAAATTCGGTTGATGGATCTCTGCACCTCGATATCAAAATCCTGCACGCCCAGGCTCAAGCGATTAAATCCGAGCTCTCTTAGGGTATCCAAGGTCTCCAGCTCCAAGGTGCGTGGATCGGCTTCAATGCTGTACTCCACTCCATCGCCTGGGCGTAAATCAAAAATCTCACCCAGCCCTTCCATCAAACGGCGCATATCTCCATCGCTGAGGAATGTGGGTGTACCACCTCCCAAGTGCAACTGGGTGACCGGTACCTGGGCCACCTTGTCCCGATACCAGCGAGCTTCCTGCAAAAGATTATCCAGGTAGCTGGAGGCGAGACCGTATTGGGAAGTAATTACCTTGTTGCAAGCACAGAAATAACAGAGAGAACGGCAAAAAGGGATATGCACATACAGGGATAAGCTGCGAATATTTTTTAGCGCATCCCAAGGTTTGATGCTGCCATCCAGAGGTTTAAATCTATCGGCTGTTGGATAAGAGGTGTAGCGCGGGCAGGGGCCACTGTATCGGGATAACAGTTGTTCTGATAGGCCACCTATAGTGCTTTTAGTCTCTTGCATCATATTTCTACAACCTCAATCAATTGTTTGCGACAGCCTCCCGCACAAACTAAAAGGCAGTCGCCGAGCTCCCACTTGGAAAACCGCAACGACTGCCACACTCCAAAACTAGAGTGCTGCCACCTTAGAAGCGGTAGCCTAGACCCGCCATATAAACCAGCGGGTCGATATCTACTTTAGCGGTGACATTGCCCACACCAGGTACCTTTACGGTGGCGTCGGTATCAATATCCATCCAGAACACGGACATATTAAACAACCAGCGCTGATCTGCGCCGAAGGCGAAGTCGATACCCGCTTCAGCCGCCAGACCGAAAGAGTTATCCAAGGAGAGTTTTGAATCTCCAGTTGCGCCAATGCCTTTAAGGGTGGCATTACCGGTGCTGCTAACTTCCTCATCAAAGAAAGCGGTGTAGTTCACCCCCAGTCCTACGTAGGGCTGGATTGTGGATTGAGTATCCATTGGGTACCACTGCACTAACAGAGTGGGTGGCAAATGCTTGGTTTCACCCAGATCAAAGTTGCCAAGGCCTTCACCAACAACTTCGATATCGTGACTAAAAGGCGTTGCTGCAACCAGCTCCACGCCCCAGTGATCGCGGAACATATACACACCGGTCAAGCCCAGGGCAGAGCCGTTGTCCACATCAACCCCAGTATTACCAATCTTGCTCCCATTCGCAGACAGTGCGCTGGAACTGGTGTCGGGCGCTACTGTGGCCATACCACCGCGCAAAATAAAGCTGCCCTCTTCGTAGGCCAGTACCGGTGCAGAAAGTACGGCGGTCAGGGCGGCTGTCGCACAAGCAGTTATACGATTCATTAACTTCTCCATATAGCGATTTAGCATTTTTCCCGACTTTGGAAGGCCCCCTCCAGGCACAATCACAAGTCGCAGGCAGGTTAACCGCTGGCCGCAATCGTGAGCTTGATCCAAATCAAGCTGTAGAATTTCGCGGAATTAAAAGCAGCGTATTGCCCATAACGCTTGTCTGGCCAATCATCAGATGGCCTTCCGAGCGGGGCAGCGAAGATAGCGATAGGGGTGTAATGAAGGAACGGCTAGGGGGCTAGTAATTGGTACCTATTGCCAATTTTGCGAACTGGTCCAAATTTTTAACGTTAGGCGACACTGAAGCAAAGCTCCCTCTCCGGTACTGGCCAGAAACAATCAACTGAGGAGGGAGCGCGCGGAAGCTAGATATCTACCAGGTCAGACCACCTGCCGGGCGGCGGAACATATTCTGGATACTGGAGAAATCCAACTTCTGATTTTCATCACTGGCTCCATGTAGCTGATAAAGGTTTTTTGCCAGAGCCCCCATAGGCGTGGAAGAGGCACTGGTAGCTGCAGCATCCATGGCGAGCCCCAGGTCTTTCAGCATTAGCGCCACGGTGAAACCACCAGAGTAACCATTTGCCGCAGGTACATTCTCCATAGCACCTGGGTAGGGATTGTAATTGGCCAGAGACCAATTGTTGCCAGAGCTCTGCATCATGATCTCGCTTAGAACCTTGGGATCCAAGCCTTTGTCGACCCCCAACTGCAGGGCTTCGGCGGTACCGGTCATATGGATAGCCAGAAGCAGGTTGTTACAAATTTTTGCCACCTGCCCTGCCCCAGCCGAGCCGGCGTGAAAAATCTTGGCGCCCATCGCCTGTAACGGCGCCCGCGCAGCATCTACTGCCGCTTCTTCACCTCCACACATAAAACACAAGCTGCCAGCCTGAGCTGCCGCGGTACCCCCTGAAACTGGCGCGTCAATGGCGAGTAGGCCCCGCTCAGATGCGGCCTCATTCACCAGGCGGGCATCTTCTGCAGAGATGGTTGAGCAATCGATAATCAGAGTATTCTCAGCCAGGCGGTTCAGCAGCCCCTCTTCTCCCAGATAAAGCCCTTTCACCGCCGCACCACTGGGCAACATCGAGACTACAATGGAAGCCCCCTCAGCCGCCTGCATTGGGGAGTCGCAGGACCTACAGCCATCTTCTTGCGCCTGCGCCAGAGCCGTGGGATTGAGATCGAAAGCCGCCACACTAAAACCGGCTTTCACCAGATTGGCCGCCATAGGGCCGCCCATATTCCCCAGACCAAAAAAGGCTATTTTTTCCATAAAAGCCACTCCATATTTTGTTGTTGGTATCCCGTGCGTAAAGCGGCCCGGGTCGCGTTATAAATCCACAAGGGGATGCGCACTGCTCCAGGGAGCAGTAAAACAGCTCTCCAGCTGTTGTGGACTAATTTCCTCCAGGCTAAGGGGCCGCCACTTTGGTGTGCAATCCTTGTCAATCAATAGAGCCCGCACCCCCTCCTTGAAATGACCACTGGCACAGAGGTTTACCGCGAGAATCAGCTCCATCCTAAACACATCGGCCAGAGACAAGTGGCGCGTACGTCGCAACTGCTCCCACACCACCCAGGGGGTCAATGGCGAACCACCGGCCAGAGTAGTGGCGGCGCGCTGCAGCCATTTATCCACTCCTTGGTAGGCGCTGATTGCCGCGCAAACCTCAGGCAGGCTGGCAAAGTCGGTAAGCTGCTGGATCTGATCGTAGTGTTCACGCAGCTGTGATTCCGGCCGCTGCAATGGGGAGAGTTCGCAACTTTTAAGGCAATCGCTTACAAGGCGGTGGTTAAACGCACAACTGGCCGAATAATCCAGCGCCGCCAGCGCCGCCAACACGGGCTCGCGCTGATCCTGGGCAATAATACGGTCGGCCATACCGGCAAACAGGGCATCGGCCCCATTAAACTGGGCCCCTGTCAGCCCTAGGAAAAGCCCCAGGCGACCCGGCATACGGTTCAGGAACCAGCTTCCACCCACATCGGGAAATAAGCCGATAGTGATTTCCGGCATCGCCATACGTGTGGTTTCAGTCACAATACGGTGGCTGGCGCCTGCCATAATGCCGATACCACCGCCCATCACAATACCGCCACTCCAGACCACAATTGGCTTCGGATAAGTGTGTATTTGGTAATCGAGACGATATTCACGAGAGAAGAATTCAGTCGTGTAACTATATTCCGGCGTCTCACCGTAGGCGGCCGATTGCTCATACAGCGCCACCACATCGCCCCCAGCACAGAGGGCTTTATCTCCACTGCCTTCTATCCACACAGCGGCCACGTCATCGTCATGCGCCCATTGACCTAGTTGCGCTGAAAGCAGATCAATCATCTGCAGGTTGAGCGCATTAAGTGCCTTCGGCAGGTTGAGGGTCGCGATCGCCAATGCGCCGCGCCGGGAGAACAACACCGGGGAGTCCTGATCCATTGCTATCTGTCTTATTGCTCTTGTACTAATTAGCGTCGCAGTTAAGCACAGATCAGATTCAACGTCAGCCACACGCGAGTACAGCGGCGACATGCTCTGCGGCGCGGTTGCACTTTTTACGCAAACTGATAAGTTGCGCGCAAAATCTGAGCGATTGCAACACCCAGTTACGGAACCCCAAATGGCTGAATACGTATACACTATGAACCGGGTGGGCAAAGTAGTGCCCCCCAAACGCGAAATTCTGAAGGACATTTCCCTTTCCTTCTTCCCCGGCGCCAAAATCGGCGTACTCGGTCTCAACGGCGCAGGTAAATCCACCCTGCTGCGCATTATGGCTGGGGTCGATCAGGACTTTAACGGCGAAGCCCGCGCAATGCCCGGCATCAAGGTCGGCTACCTGCCCCAGGAACCGCAACTCGATGCCAGCAAGACCGTGCGCGGCAACGTAGAGGATGGTGTACGCGAAGCCATTGACGCCCTCACCGGCCTGGAACAGGTCTACGCCGATTATGCCGAGCCCGACGCGGACTTCGATGCCTTGGCTAAGAAACAGCAACAGTTCGAAGACATTATCCAGGCCTGGGACGCCCACAACCTGGAGCACCGTCTGGAAGTTGCCGCAGACGCCCTGCGCCTGCCGCCCTGGGATGCGGACGTCAACAACCTGTCCGGCGGTGAAAAACGCCGTGTGGCCCTGTGCCGCCTGCTGCTGTCCCGCCCGGATATGCTGCTTCTCGACGAACCCACCAACCACCTGGATGCGGAATCCGTATTCTGGCTGGAGCGCTTCCTGCACGATTTCACCGGCACTGTGGTAGCCATCACCCACGATCGCTACTTCCTAGACAATGTTGCCGGCTGGATTTTGGAACTGGACCGCGGCCACGGCATCCCCTGGGAAGGCAACTACACCACTTGGCTGGAACAGAAAGAAAAGCGCCTGGAGCAAGAGCAGCGCGGCGAACAGGCCCGCGCCAAAGCCATGCAAAAGGAACTCGAGTGGGCCCGTCAGAATCCTAAGGGCCGCCAGTCCAAGAACAAGGCCCGTTTGTCCCGCCTGGAAGAAATGCAGTCCCAGGACTTCCAGGCCCGCAACGAGACCAACGAAATCTACATTCCGCCCGGCGAGCGTCTCGGCGACAACGTGATTGAGTTTAAAGGTGTGAGCAAAGGCTTCGGCGAGCGCCTGCTGATCGACAACCTGTCTTTCCGCGTGCCCAAGGGCGCAATTGTGGGTATCGTCGGCGGTAACGGTGCCGGTAAGTCCACCCTGTTCCGTATGATCAGCGGCACCGAGCAGCCGGACTCCGGCGAGATCAAGATTGGGGAAACCGTTAAGGTCGCCTACGTTGAGCAGGGCCGTGAAAATCTGGATGACAGCAAGACCGTATGGGAAGCCATCTCAGACGGCCACGATATGCTCAAGATCAACAACTACGAAGTGGGCTCGCGCAACTATGTTGGCCGCTTTAACTTCAAGGGCAGTGACCAGCAGAAGCGCGTAGGCGAACTCTCCGGCGGTGAACGCGGACGCCTGCACCTGGCCTACACCCTCAAGCAGGGCGCCAACGTGTTGCTGTTGGACGAACCCTCCAACGATCTGGATATCGAAACCCTGCGCGCCCTGGAAGAAGCCCTGCTCAACTTCCCCGGCTGCGCCCTGGTAATCTCGCACGATCGCTGGTTCCTGGACCGCGTTGCCACCCATATCCTCGCCTATGAGGGTGAAAGTGAAGCGATCTTCTTCGAAGGTAACTACACCGAGTATCACGAAGACTTTGTGCAGCGCAAAGGCGAGGATGCCGCACCGCACCGGATGCATTATAAGAAGCTGAAGACCTAAGAATAAAAAAGCCCGCGTAATGCGGGCTTTTTTATTCAAAAGGAGTAAGGCTTAACTGATTGTACCCTCAAGTTAGTAAGCTACAAATATGAACTAACTTTAATCAATATAACTGATTAACAAAGAGGTTTCCGAATGATGATCTCCCAGGAATTCCAGACCCTCCTCTCACTATAACCAATAAATAATACATATTTTCTTCACCTAGAAATGCAACAGCTTCTCGGAACCAGCTTAAATATATATTTCTGCATCTAGAATTAATTCGTGTTAGAAGCTGTTTCATAACTTCTTTAGCGTAATTAACATACATGCAATATAGAAAAAAGCACGATAAGTGGACAAATATCACCCCCATCTAACAACTAAACGGCGGTAATTTCCCAACCACGCAAAAGTCCTTTCAACTTTCCAACGGCGAGGGTACCTTCTGAGCTTTCTGCCATCCTGCCTTGCGACTTTTTTCCTATTTCTCCTGTGTGGACAGATAAAGTCGATTCCACGACTCAACAGGCTATCTCTAAGAGGATCCGAGTCCGCCGCTTTATCATAAACTAAACGAAGAATCTTTGTATTTTTATACGTAACATCAAGTAATGGGTGTAATAACTTCACTTCTGCTGGTGAGGCCGAAGTAATGATGCCTCCCAGTGGAATACCTTCGCCATCGACCACCACCATCCACTTTGAACCCTTGCTCCGCTTGGTTTTCCCGATTTCGAAGCCCCTTTTTTTGCTGGTGCAAAGCTGCCATCAGAAAGACCTCCTCCCAGTTAAGCAAAGACTGCTGATCCAACAGCCCCAGAAATCTTCTCCATGCCTGTAACCAAGCTCCTTGCTCTTCCCAAAATTGAAACCTTCTCCAGCATGTACTCGGTGATGGATAGTGTGAAGGAAGATCTTTCCATCGCGCTCCAGAACGTAAAACCCATAGGATGCCCTCAAAACAAGCTCGATTATCAATGGGTTTTGGGCCTCCCTTTCCTCGTTTTAACTCAGGAAGACAAGGTTCGATCAATTTCCATTGATCATTGGTTAACTCTGACTTGAATCGGCTCACTATTGCTGGACTTTTTTCTATGTAATAGCGTGAGAATAACCGATTTCAAGTTATGAAACAGCCTCTAGGGAACCTCTGAATAATTCCGAGCCAATTTGGTAGAAGCTATTTCATAACTTCTTTAACGTAATTAACATGCATGCAATATAGAAAAAACACGATAAGTGGACCCTAGATTCCCATAACAACCAGGCGGCGGTAATGTCCCAGCCACGCAAAAGTTCGCTCAACTTTCCAACGGCAAGTATACCTTCTGAGTTTTCTACTATCCGGCCTTGTGGCTTTTTTCCTGCTTCTCCTGTATGGACAGATAAGGTCGATTCCACGACTCAACAGGCTATTTCGAAGAGGATCAGAGTCCGCCGCTTTATCATAAACTAAGTGATGAATCTTTGTATTTTTGTACGTAACATTAAGTAATGGTGCCTCCCAGTGGAATACCTTCGCCATCGACCACCACCATCCACTTTGAACCCTTGCCCCGCTTGATTTTCCCGGCTTCGAAGCCCCCTTTTTTGCTGGTACAAAGCGGCCATCAGAAAAAACCTCCTCCCAGTTAAGCAAAGACTGTTGATCCAACAGCTCCAGGAATCTTCTCCATGCCTGTAACCAAGCTCCTTGCTCTTCCAAAATTGAAGTCTTCTCCAGCATGTACTCGGTTATGGATAGTGTGAAGGAGGATCTTTCCATCGCGCTCCAGAACGCAAAATCCACAGGATGCCTTCAAAACACGCTCGATTATCAATCGGTTTTGGGCCTCCCTTTCCTCGTTTTAACTCAGGAAGACAAAGTTCGATCAATTTCCATTGACCATCGGTTAACTCTGACTTGAATCGGCTCACTATTGCTGGACTTTTTTCTATATAATTGCGTGAGAATAGACAATTTCAAGTTATGAAAAAGCCTCTAGTGTTCGGCTATCCGTCAAGATAGCGATAAATCATGTACCAAGTCACCTTTGCCGAAACAGAATATAATCTAAAGCGCCGTAAAACTCGCCGTGAGAAGTTTCTTTTTCAGATTCATGCTCTCATCCCATGGGAGCGACTGGAAGCCCAAACAGAGCCTTGTTATCCAGGAGGTAAGCGTGACCGGCAGCCATATCCATTGAGTGTCATGCTGCGCATCCATTGCATGCAGTTGTTTTATAATCTCAGTGATCCCACTATAGAAGATGCGCTATATGAGATTTAATCTATGCGTAATTTTGCCGGGTTGACTTTGAGCGGCATAATTCCCGACGAGACAACAATTCTTAACTTTCGCCATTTACTGGAGTTGAATCAGCTGGGTACAGCTCTTTTTGAGGAGATCAATAAATATCTTGCTAGCAATGGCATGATGTTACGTGAAGGTAGTATTGTTGATGCCACTATCATCTCCGCTCCAACCTAGACTAAGAACAAAAGAAGGAGTGCGATCCGGAAATGCATCAAAACAAAAAAGGTAATCAATGGCATTTTGGAATGAAGATGCATATCGGTACAAATGACGTCCTCAGGCTCATCCATAACTTCGATACAACAGCCGTTAACCAACATGATATTTCTGCGACGGGTAAGCTGCAGCATAGTGAATAGAAGCGAAGTCGCTCAAAATACCGTCCGGGACAGAAAGCGTTACGAAGGGTCGAAAAGCTAAAGGCGCTGATTCGGGCAAAAGTAGAGCACCCATTCCTATATATAAAAAACATCCTTGAGTATAGAAAAGTGCGTTATCGAGGTTTAAAGAAAAACACTCAGCGCTTATGCTTGCTGGCCGGCTTTACCAATTTGTTAATTGAAAAAAATATCTGCTTACCTAGGGTTAGTGCGCCTGAAACCTACGAAATATGGAATTCAGGCGATGGAAATGGTGACCAATTCGTATGAAAAATTGGAATCCGAATAAAAAATAGTCATTTTTAGCTATATAAGGCGTAAAGTGATAATTGAAGCCTATTAATCAGCGATTCTCCAATGTCAAGCCGAAGGTAAAAACAACGCTCTCAGTCACAAAGAATTGAATCGCCAGTTACAGCATTGGGCACAACGATCACCTCCCAGCACAATAAGTCACAAGCTAGCTATAATGCAACAAAGGAAGCATATTGAAACACTCAAGGTTCTTCAACTAAAAGAATAAAACACGTTATTTAGACTATAAGAATGGGGCAGAAGTTTCCACCCTGACCCATTCAATAAAATTAAGCAGCTAAAGATGCTTGTTTGGGGGGATCAATACCACCTTCTGGACCAGCACAAATATCAGTTTCAGTATGCATTTCGCATCTCCTTATTTAAATTAAAACAACAGTCCAAAACCAACCATGATCAAGGACAGGGTATAGCTTAACTCGAATTTAACCTGCCACACCACAAACAACCAAAAATTATGGGTGAGCGATCACAATTAAGCTATTCGAATAGTTTTGCACACAATGAAACGATCGTCTTAAATTACCTGGATCCAAAGCTGCAAAACTCTCATCCAATACCAACAACTCAGAATTCTGCAAAAGTGCCCGCGCAATAAACAAGCGACTCATCTCACCGTGAGATAATCTCCACCCCATTTCCCCCACCGTCTGTAACATCCCTGCAGGCATTTTTTTAATTAATGGGCTCAAACCTAATTCATCACAAACTTTATAGGCTCTACGAACACTTTCCGCCTTTGGTGGCCATTCATCTCCCATTAATAAATTAAATAAGAAAGAATCGCCAAGTACATGATTTTCATGAAATTGTGGTACTGATGCAACCAGCCTGCGCCAATGCCCAGCACCAATACTGGTTCTATCGTACCCATTGATAAGTAATATACCCTCTCTTTGCTTTTGGATGCCGGCAATCACATTTGAAAAAGTAGATTTACCTGAACCAGAAGCCCCCTGTAAAATTACTCGATCACCGGGATAAATACTCAGCTTACAGTTTTTTAAGACCGCCTTGTCTTGATTAGGGTAATTAAAACTTAAGTCACGGATATAGCACAATGGCTGCTTGGCCCCTGGTATGTCTGAATGAACTTTATCGGCCACTGAGATAGAGGTAGCGCCCCGCTTTAAAGCAGCTTCCAAGGAAAAAAGTTCACGTACTTTTTCCCAAGTCACCAGGGCGCTGAGTCCACTGGAATACCCTGTCATGCCTTTCAGTACTGCGCGATATCCAAGCAGTACCCCCCCCAAAGCCGCAGCAATTTGCCCACTCTCAGTATTGCTATTGACAAAAACAGGCACCAAGCCAGTTATACCCAATAGCAACCAGAAACGTGGCAAAAATGCGACTAGGCGAGTCATGTTGCCATCCATTGCCGTAGAACTTCGCAAATACTCTTCCAGTTCCTGATCTTCCCCCCGGTGCCAATCCGAAGGTTTCTGCTGTGCCAATCGGGTCCGATGGCCAAGCATTTTCTCAATTAGACGGTGGGTCATACTCAAACGTTGACCAGTCCAGTATTGACGAGCCAAATACTGGGCACGCCCTAGAGCGATGGCTATAAGTAAAAATATGGTCAAAATCCCCAACGATATTGGAGTTCCAAGACTTAGCTGTAGCACCATGAAAGCCAATACCAGCTCTACACCACCGAGTAGTAGCATAAAGCTCGCCTGTAGCGCACTGGCTTCAATATTTTCTGCATCATAAACACGCCCAAGTATCTGTCCCGACCCCATATGGCGCACCTTGCCTGGATCTATTCGCAAAGCGCTGGCGAGTAAGCGCTGCTTCAACAGGGCACCGGTTTCTAGCGATATGGAACCTTGTAACCGAGCAGTTAAGAGTGAAAGGGGGATCTGTGTTATCAGTAATAATACCCAGGCTACCAGCCAGCCACTATCTACATGGCCATCAAGAACAGCACGACCTATCAACCACCAGCTGGCTATAAACAAGAGTACTTGTATTGTGTGGCAGGTGATCATACTTAGAAAGCGCAAATGCTGGCGATGATGGCGCAGCTGCTGCCAAAAAGAGCGGTGGGAAGGCTGCCGCAACAACCAGCAGTCATCGATTTCTAGCCCTACTAGATTTTCTCGTAATAATGCCTCGGTGGCTTTTTTACGCCGCCGCCCAACTATTTCTGCACTGTCCAGTAGGCGTGCAATACGTTGACGCTGAGGTGTTTCTTGTGCGCTTGTTAGTGCTCTCAACACTTGACCTGGGCGCAGCTTTACGACTTGTTGTGATGGCGTAAGAAAATGTAAAAAACGACGATTACCACCACACAAAGCGATGAAATATTCCTCCTCTGCAAAGCGCAAACGCAGTAAGGCTGGTGCGGCCCGGACCAACATCTGCTCCAACTCCCCATATTTGCAGTTAACTCGCTCAATGTTTAAATCGAAAGCTTCTGCCTGTAACTGTAAGCGAGCATCTGTATCCAAATATACTTGCGCTTTGTTTTCGAAGTCAGGAACTGCAGGCTCAAGCCCGCTATGAAGAGCCAGGGCTTTCACTGCACCATCTAGCTGGACTGCAGGCCAACAGTGATGGCGCAGCTTGCTTATGGAAGCTTCAGGTTTCACTATGCACCTCTTGAGACTGCACAGTATCTCTATCTTGAGCCCGTTTTTTTATTGCAGATTGAAGCTCAGTAATTCGCCCTTGTTCCATACGCAGATGACGCCAGTCGGTACTTTGCCAACACTCTTGCCAGAGTCTCTTTTCCGCTGTGAGAAGTTGGGCATAACGAGATTCAGTTTGCGCTTCCAGATTTGTGGGTGTGTCATCCTCAATAATTTGCCCATCTTCTACCACCAATACGCGAGGAAAATCTTTGGTTTCTGAAATATCATGAGTGATGCAAATTAGGGTGGTGTCTTTCCATACTCGCCTCACACGAGCAAGTAAGCGCTGGCGTTGCCCGCGGTCTAGCCCGCGAAACGGCTCATCTAAAATGACACAAGCTGGAGACTCTCGGCCTAGGGCACGACCTAATCGCACGCGCTGCCCCTCCCCTCCGCTGACAAGCGCACCACTTTCCCCCAAGCTGCTCTGTAAACCTTCAGGCAAAGAGGCAACTAGGTTTAATAGATCAGCCTGTTGCAGTGTTGGGAACAAGGAGGAAGAGGAGTTATTACCGTAGTTTAGGTTATCCAGCAAACTGCTCTTCCAAAGTTGTATTGCAGGGTCGACCCAAGCACAACTTAGACGAAAACGACACAGTAATTCACCCTGTAATTTCTCGCCATTTAGCAATAGGATTCCACTCTCAGGGTTATGCCAACCCAACAATAAACCGGCCAAGCTTGACTTTCCAGCACCAGATGAACCAACAATGGCGACATGCTCCCCGGAGGCAACATTCAGATTAATATTCTTAAGAATACTTCTACCACTGGCTTTAACACTGACATTATCAAAACGAAATGATACAGGCGCCTTTAAAGGTTGAACCCTTTTATCATTAAAAGGCTCTTCACTAGCACCAACCGTAACCGCTTGCAGCGGCTCTAAAGCTCTCAACAAAGTATTCCTATGACGAGGGTAGCTCCGCATTAACTGTGCGATATCTTCCCCCAGTGGCGGTAGTGCCAATACCCAATAAATAAGCAGAAGTAAGTAGGGAGTTGCCCCCAGGATCTGAACACAGTAAATCACCAGTACACAAGTGAGAACCCCATTCACAATCAGCTGCACCGCTTGGCTATTAAGCTGGAAACGCAAAGAGGAATAGCCTGCTTTAATCCACTCGGTGAGCAAACTTTCATGTTCACGGCGAACAGACTCTCCAGCACCGTGTGTACGAATTGGTATTATTCCCAGCAGGGCATCCATATAAAATCTAGCCAGAGCGCCAGTATGGGTCTGGACACGCATATTATGATCACTAAGTACTGGCTGAAATAACAGAGGGATAACTACCTGTAACCCCGTTATTAATAACACCAGAGGCGCGGTTGTGGGCGCTATCCAAACGATACCAGTAGCTGTTGCGAGCAGTGACAACCCTTTGAACAGTATCCCTCCCCCCAGTAAAGGCAACTCTCTCAGAGCTGCTATACGATGAGCTCTCTCTGCGGTATCTGAGGTTGGGCGGCTTTGAAAGAAATGGTCTGGTATTTTCGGCAAGGCGGAAAGAAAGCGCATGCGAAAACGATTTTCCAAGTGCTTACCAATAATTAGCTGCAGCTTGGTCATCGGCCACTGCACAAGTATGAGTGTTAACATAAATCCCAGTAATAAAATGACAGCGCCGATTCGCTGCACCTCCGTAGCTAGTTCTGAGTGGATATCGATCAAACCTCGAAATAGCAGTGCCTCAACCATCACACCAAGCACCGCAGCAAACATCGCTAGCATCACGATACTCGGGGCAAGCAAACCATCCTCTCGCAAAAACTCCCATAACTGTCGGAGTGGACTTATTGACTGTACTTGTAAAGCTTTGCTTAGAGCCTCCGATTTAGGTTTGATTTCTTTCCTCTCTCGTACTCCCTTTACGCTGACTATTACGGCGCCGCTAAACTCCAACAGCTCTGGTTCAAGCTCAACTGTGTCAACTTCTTCAGTGCCGGGAGAACTGGAAGGGCGTACACACCAATAGCTCTGTGGCACTAGTTGATAAGCGTCAATCGTGTCTTCTGAAAAGTCACTTATCAGCCTTTGCAACAATGCACTTGTTTCTGCCCCTCGTCGCACCGCACCAGAGCCAACGAGCGCTGCCAACATTCTTACACTGGCATCGAGAAAAGCCAGTGAGAGCCAATCCCCTTTCTTCAAGGCTTGCTCACACATTACTTCGCTGATGGATTTAGAAATTCTCAGCTGCTCCATACGCTCTTGCAGGGGATCGATAAAATCTTTTCCTCCAGCCCAACTTCTCCACCCTTGCGGCGAAACACGCATAGTGTGGATATGTAACTCATCGAGAAAGTGTCGCGCACTGGGCCAACGTCTTCCCGAGGCTGGGTCCATAACCTGTATAATTCCCCGGTGATTACGCCAAGCAACAACAAAGTGAGTATTACCATTGGGCAAGCGCACCACCACCAGCCCCGGCAAGTAGCCAGCTGAACCTAACAGCAAGTGATCTTTGGGCACGACCATCTGTGCCGCATCCAACCCCAGCTCAACCGCAATTTTCTCTAGGGTATTAATAGAAGTGCCGTCTACATCAGTTTGACAGGCATCACGCAGGTGGCCGTAGTGTACATTTACACCAAAGCCTTCAAGCAAGCTCTTAAGGGATGCAGGGCCACAATCCATATTGGAAGTTTGCACAACTTCGGGAACCAACCAGCGAACTTGTCCCTTCACTACAGGGTCTCCAACGAATTTACGCTACTTTCTGCTTGGCCTGATAAGAAGTCGCCAGCACTTTGCAATAGCAACTGATATGGTGTCTTTACTCCAGTGGCAATCTCTACCCTTGCTGGTAGGTCATGCAATAGCGGCAACAGTGGGGGAATCTCTCCTCGGAGAGATAACTCAACGAGAATCTTTCCTTTTTGCACAGCACTAGCGACCCGCTCTACACGGGCCTGTAACTGACCATAACGCGCCCAGGAAAACCCATCTAATTTTACTCGCGCACTCTGCCCTGAACGAATATGTCCCAAAGCAAGGGCAGGGGAGAAAAACGCCTGTACGGTGATATTACCCTCAGCCTGTAGTGTGGCAATCTGTTGCCCTGCGACTAATACCTCCCCTTCCTGAATATCCGCCAGTGAAGCAAGCTTACCGGAGATAGGCGCACGCAGACGCTGTTCATCTACCGCCAAGGTGCTCTGCTGAATGCGAGTATCCACCTCCGCCAGCTGTCTTTGTAGATCTGCTCGACGCTGTTCCAATTCACTCATGGATAACTGGTACTCGCTAGCCAATTGCTCCCGGCGATCATGGGTTGCTCTTATTGCCGCTTTCGATGCGAGGGTGGCCATGGCCATTTGCTGATAGGTACGTTTAGCTGCAAGGTAATCAAGTTCAGAGCTTTGCTGTTTCTTCAGCAAGCGTTCATAGCGCTCCGCCACATCTGCCTGAATCTGCTGGTTGTTTATCTGAAGTTTATGCTGTTCTTGGAGTAGTTTCAGCTGATCACTTAAAGCCTTGTCGTCTTCAGTAAATTTTTTATCCCGTAAACGCTCCTCTCGCTCTATTCCCAGTAATTGATCCGAGAGGCTCTGAGATACTCGAAGATCACCATCTAGATCCAAATCAAATGCCCTGGTATCCAGCTCTATTAGCAAGTCTCCTTCTCTCAAGGTATCTCCTAGCGAGGCAGTAATAGCAACTACTCTTCCTGTACTCTGGGTGCTGACATGTACAGTATTCTGCTCTTGTTCAAGTCTCGCCTGGTCACTAACGCTATAAACTGTGATTTCTTTAAAAAAAAACCATATCCCCCAGCCCAGCAATAGAAATACCCCTAATGTGCTTATCAGCGCTAGAAAGTAGATTGAGTCGGAGTTGATCGCGCGGGAAGTTTGAATAAACGGTGTTGGCAATACGATTCACCCTGTTTGTACCAGTTAAGGCGAGAAAGATATTCATTGTATTTATGCGAAACCAGTGTGATCTGTGAGCCGCGGCGCCAAATCTAATTCTCTATTATCTGATAGTCAAATTCGAAGAAATTTTACTTACTGGAGAAGTTTCACATCCCGATCAAACCTGTGATAACAGCTCAAGCAGGCCTGGAAATACCTAAAAAGGCAAGGGCTGATAACTCACCCCTCTTTAGATATTTGAAATGTGAAATTAGGATATCAAGCAATACCTCTGGGGCCATCTGAGGACTTCTACGCTCTATACCGAGTAGATAGACGATAAAATTACAGCCAATTACAAAAAGCCTAGTACTGATACACGGTCTGTTTCATAGTGGTTGGTACTGATCTAAAGTCAATCAAAGGCTCGCGCTGGGTCTTTAGCCTAACCCAAACAGGCCTAGGTGAGTGCCAACACCTCCTTTCCACTAAGGTGGGTATCAGTACTTTCTTTGACGATATAGTCAACCTGATAGCATGGGAGGATTTACAAGAAATACCGGTAGTGGGGCAGCGTCTTGGTGGGATCACAGCCTCCGCTTTAGCTGATAAATTAAGAGACCGTATTCAGTACTTGATTTATCACAATGTTGCTATCGCTCAGGTGGGCCATTGCTTGTATGAATAGCTGCCATGAAAACAGGGCCCAGAGATTGGCTAGTAGCCTATTAGTTCGGGAAACCCAATGTTTTATGACTACCTCAGCCTCCAGTTTTGATATAACAAATCCGAATGATATAGCTTAGGCAGAGAGCCACCTTACCCTATCCAGTTAAAACTTATCTAGACTCTGTAAATATATCGAAGTTTATTGAATCAGGGTTAGATTGCACTTACATCGCATACAGTAAAATTCTACATCCCTCTCTTTAATTAAGCAGACAATGGCAAAGACCTAAAACAACAGAAAATTAAATATACAGCAATAGGCACAGCGCCCCATTAATTATCCTGATATTGCTAGCGACCCCTAAAAGATTTGTAAAATTAGCAGCTTATTTTTTAACAGCTACACTAACTGTATATTAGCTGCACGAAGAAGCGAGAGCCTCTTCAATAGAGATACTAGGAATCCCGCATATGTCCAGCTGTAAAATATTTGTAGAAGTCTCGAAGATAATTCCTGACTCTACAGCCAATATCTTTAATGAGATAGTGACCAAGCGCTTGGAAACAGAGGGAGAAAAAATTCCAGTTGTCGTGATCGAATCCAAGCAGGTTGAGCCGGCCGGTTGTTATATCGAAATTCTCTGTAATAGAACACCTCATCGCACTCATGAGGTGATACAAAGCATGGCCATTGAGCTTGACAATACGGCTAGAAGGATATTTCAGATTGACGAACCTATCGGAGTAAGGATTCAAATGGTGGATGATGATTTTTTATCCAGCATAAACTAGGCCTTGAGAGTAAACATGAACACTCTCGATAAAGGAGGCCTTCTTTTTATAGAAGACCTCCAGCAAAAAATATCAACTTACAACAAGTTTTAGCTAGAACCTAGCACTTGCCCCAAAGCGAAAATACCGAGGGACTTGATATTCTTGATTTACCCCCCAGCTTGGATCTAACACACCGGGACTTGACTCAGCAAACTCATAAACCTCTGTTTCAGCATCCGCATCAAGCAGGTTAAAGACCTCAGCTCTAAGCTCCACATCAGCCAAACCAATGCGAGTACTATAGACAAGGGATAAATCTATCTGATTGACCCAACTAGTTCGCCCCCTACTGCCTCGACTTGTCTTAATAAGATTTCCATTTGAGTCAGTCACATAATAAGTATCTCCATAAGCCGGGGTTCCATTGGGATGGCCAGCACCAAAGGAGTTAATTGGACGTCCTGATTGCAAAAGGAAATTAGCCCCCAACAAAAGATTCTCCATCACCTGATAGTTCCCATAAATTTTTATTTTATGAGTACGATCATTTGGCAAATATCCGTTGGCTCCATCCATCAACTCGGGGAAATCAAAATCTTGGGTAATCCCAGCATCATCCTGGGCGTTGTCCGACTTAACGTACCCCTCACTATTCCCCTTACTCTGAGACCAGGTGTAACTCGTACTTAAACCCCAAATACCATCAAAGGCGCGCTTCGCGGAAAATTCTAACTCCTTATAAGTCCTTTTGGCCTCTGGATAGTTAAGCAGTTCAGCCGAAAATGTTGTCATTTCCAACTCGCCCGTTCCATAACGATCGTAAGGTATGGTGATATCACTTCCCGGGTTTGCAAGCACATAACCATGACCATCACCAGTGTGCTCATATCCCAAAGCATCTACCGCATGGTCAATACTCACATCATCAATATGTGATTTTAAATCACGATAGGTAGCTTTAATTCCCAATGTCCAGTCATCAGCAAAAAGCCTCTCATAACCAAGAATAAACTCATCCTGATACATAGGCTTGAGGTCTTTATCCGAGAGCTGAGCACTATCCGGCACATTACCATCTGAAGTTACCCTTGCGGATCCAACTTCTTCAGATGTAGGAACACCATCGGCACCTACATTTGTAGGTGCGTATGTCTTCGGATCGTATTCGCCATCAAAAATGAAATACCTTTCAAATCCCAATTCACCGCCAGATAAGCGCACATTGGTATTGGAAGCGATAGGCATAAAGTAACGACCCCAATTGCCATATACTCTGGACTCGCCATCACCACCTGGATCCCAAGAGAAGCTTAACCGTGGCGCCCACTGATCATCAATTTCAATAAAAGTATCGCCCTCTCCATTAAAATTGGAGAAAGTTTCATTACGAATTCCTGCACTTAAAGTAAGTGTATCCGTAATATCCCAGGTATCTTCGATATAAAAAGCTTTTGACTCAACCTCAAAGTCCCCTTCTACATCGCCAACCCGATAAGAGACTATATGAACAAGAGAGCCATCTCCATTTACATTGTCAACCACCGTGCCATTGGGAAGCTCTTTACCAGGTTTATATGAATCATAAGTGTAAAACACTCCCCCATCTTCCCTAAAACCTGTTCCAGAATAAGTTTCTTTAGACGAAGAGGAGTTAGTTTCCTGATCGTAGCCGAAGCGTATTGTATGATCATTAATCACCCACTCAAAATCGATACGATCAGCTACCCTTTCATCACCCCCAGTTTGAACCCTAGAACTGGCTTGACAGCCAGGTCTGTCATCCGTATTTCCAGGTAAAGCACCGGTACTAAAGTCCCTTACATAAGGGCACTCCATATCAGTTGTACTAATTGTAGTAAGTGAGTATTCATTCTGGCCATGGAGCATAGAAACACTGAAATTATCTGTTATCTGACCATCATAGCGAACCAGCCAGTTATCTCCGCCACGCTTATCCCACTTAGTGCCCGTATACTCTTTTTTATCTCTATTAAAATAGTCGTAATTGAATTGATCATTTTCCCTGGTGCGTTTGTCTGAAAACTGCATATAAGAGAGGATATGATTATCAGTTACATTCCAGGTTAAATTGACTCCCCAGAAATCATCATCAATACTTCTATCGTTGTATCTGCTTGGACTTCCTCTTGTGGTGAATTCTTCAACCGTTTCCTGCTGTTCGTAAAGGGCATAGAAAAATAATTTATCCGGAATGATAGGGCCACTAACATAATAATCTGTTGTGTACTTGGACTGCTCATTTTCCGAATTTAAGTCATAGAGAGTCCCATCTGCAGAGAGAGAGTCGGGTGCTTCTGAACGCAAGGCTGCTGGCTCATAATAGGCAACCACACCATATTCAAATTCGTTGCTGCCTTTCTTGGTAACGGCATTGAACACTCCCCCCAAAGAACGACCAAATTCAGCACTATACCCCCCGGTTTTTATTTGGAACTGATCATAAAATTCAAAAGGTACCGATGATCCACCCAACCCGTTACGGAAATTAGTGACATTGAGACCATCAATGTAATAAGCGTTTTCTCCTACGGATGCCCCCCCGAACGATATCAGATCCTTATCCTCACCAAACCCGGAATCACCTAAAACAGTACCAGGAGCCAATAAAGCAACCGATTCAATATTACGAGCAACCGGTAACATCTCTATATCTGACAAGCCAATATTCAGTGCAGATTCTGCCGTGCCAGTGCGGATCTGGGGAACCGCCTCCCCCACTACAACCACCTCCTCCAGATCTCCCAATATCAACGGTATATCCAACTTGGTGGAGCTACCTATTGAAACGGCAACGGCTTCAACCACCGCGGGCTGGTAGCCATCTTTCTGAACTGTCACCTTGTAGATGCCTGTGGGCAAATTCACCCGGAAGTCACTATCCTCACCCGTGGACATAGTCCTTCTAAAGCCATTTTTATCATTTTCTATAATAATTGTAGCGCCACTCAGATCGTTACCATTGCTACCGATAACCGTCCCATCAATAGACCCATTCACGTTGCCTGCTGCCAACGCTTGCCCCCCAATAACCGGCAAGCTAATAGATGCAGCCAGCAGCACCCGCTTGAAGTTCTTCATAAAGCCATCCTTTTGATTATCAATAAATTTATAATTTATTATTTACAAGCTTTACTTAAACCGATGATCGTCCCCCAGCGACCTCATTATCAACTCGAATAAAATAGTGATTCAACCAACCAAAACAGCCATATTATTCCCCTTCAAACAGTCAACACAACAGGCATAAAAATTTATTTAAAATGAAAAATATTATTAACGCCACAAAATCGACCCCTATAACCTCCCCAATAAAAATAAATTAATAAAATGATTTAAAAGCATTAAAAGCGACGCGAATAAACACACAAACAGGACTTCAAAATCATCACGAGAGAAAAAGAAAGTAGAAAGGGAAGCAGTAATAGTCAGCTTCAGATCCAAACCAATAAACAAGAAGATTTTATTAAGTCATCAGAAAGATGATCATCAATTCATCTTGTCAATTTAAGAATAAAAAGGAAGAAGGAAGAATATTTAAAACTAGATGGCGAACTCAAGGGGCAGTATTATCTACCCCTTGAATAAAGCTACTTGCGTAAAAACTCCAGCATCCATTTTGCAACCATATTCTCGTGAATATCGTTTTGCAGGGAGGCCTGGCCCTTTTCCACCACATCTGTACCAAAAGCTTCTCGACGTAACTCCATCAGGCTATTGGAATAAGGTTTGGTAAACTCCGGGTGGGCCTGGAAGGTGAGCATGTGGTCATCAACCTGGAGCATAGCCATTGGGCAGAACTCGCTGGAAGCCAGCACTCGACCGCCGGGAGGAAGGGTATCTACTTGGTCCTGGTGAGTAACCAACAGGTTGAAGCTATTCGTAGGCTCCGACATCCAGGAGGGGGTTTCCTGCATTTCATAGGAATGCACTCCCAAACCCCAACCTTTATCAGATTTGCGAGCCCTTCCACCCAGTGCCTGAGCAATCAGTTGATGACCAAAGCAGATTCCAATAGTTGGTTTTTTTTGGTCATGCAGCTTGCGCACAAAGTCCATCAGTGGAGGAATCCATTCCTTGTCATCATAGACACCGGTTTTACTGCCGGTAATCAGGTAGGCATCCACCTCATCGACCTGGGCCGGGTACTGGCCGTGCTGCACTTCATAGGTGGAGAACTCCAGTGTGGGGTCCTGGCTGCGCAATAGATCTGCGAACATCTCCGGATATTCACCGTATTCGCCCACCAGCTCCTTGCGCACATCGTCGGTTTTTAAAACTCCAATCTTCATTATTTCACCGCTGGGTTGACTGCTGAGTTTTCGGATTATGGCATATTCGGGAATGCAAAGGCGGCTAGTCTGTCACTTGAACAAGTCATCTAAAACGTTAAATACCAGCTCTCAAGCTTCTATTCGATACGCATAGGCGCTTTTCATTTCCCGCCGCCTGCCAATATAGCCCTCTTCCACGTAGGGCTTTTTACTTTCCGACTTTGCCGACCCGCTAACCAAGAACATTCCGGTGCGGGCATTCTTACCTAAAGGACTTTTGTGTATGATCGCGCACTTAGCACATTTTTCAGCCAATTATTGGGCTAACGGGTATCCCAGAGGCAATTAGGGCTACTCGCCAACTAAATTGAGGACACACAATGACCACAACGACCTCCCCCAGCGACCAGCAGGATAGCCCGCCCGGACGCAAAACGGCCTTTACCCGCTTCCTGGATGTGGTGGAATGGCTCGGCAACCTGCTCCCCCATCCCATTACGCTCTTTGCGCTCTTTGCTGTGGGTGTGGTGATTCTAAGCGGTATAGCCTCCTATTTTGGCCTTTCTGTGGCAGACCCACGCCCGGTGGGTGCTGCGGGACGCGATCCCGATGGGGTAATTGAGGTCTTCAACCTATTAAGTGGCGACGGCCTCCGGATGATCGTCACCGGTCTAGTGAATAACTTTACTGGCTTCGCGCCACTGGGTACCGTTCTCGTAGCCCTTCTTGGAGTAGGTATCGCCGAGCACTCCGGGTTGTTGAGTGCCGCCGTTCGCGGCTTGGTGCTGCAAGCCTCCAAGCGCACAGTCACCGTGATCGTGGTATTCGCCGGCATCATCTCCAACACAGCCTCTGAACTCGGCTATGTGGTACTTATTCCTCTCGCCGCCATGATCTTCCACTCTCTTGGCCGCCACCCACTCGCCGGTTTAGCGGCAGCCTTTGCCGGCGTATCTGGAGGCTACAGTGCTAACCTGCTACTGGGCACGGTGGACCCACTCCTATCGGGAATCACCGAATCTGCAGCCCATATGATTGACCCAACTTATAGCGTTGGCCCGGAAGTGAACTGGTTCTTTATGATCGTCAGTACCTTCCTGATCACCATTGTTGGCAGCTGGGTCACAATGGCCATCGTTGAACCCAAGCTGGGTAAGTACGATCCCAATGAGGCCTCCGTTGACCTGAGTCAGGACAAACTTGGTACGCTTACCGACGATGAAAAACGCGGCCTTAAGTACGCTGGCCTTGCGGTTCTGGCTGTCTCCGCGGTATTTGCCCTGACGATTGTGCCCGAGTGGGGTGTGTTGCGTAACCCGGAAACTGGCCTGGTAGCCGGCTCGCCGTTCCTGAAAGGTATTGTGTCCCTTATCCTGGTGTTCTTCGCTATCCCCGGCTTTGTCTATGGCAAGGTGGTGGGCACCATGAAGAATGACCGTGATGTCATTGATGCCATGGCCAAAAGTATGAACAGCATGGGCATGTATATCGTGCTGGTATTTTTCGCCGCGCAGTTCGTCGCCTTCTTCAAGGTGACCAACCTGGGGACTATCTTCGCCGTACTGGGCGCCGATGCCCTGCAGAGCATCGGCCTGACAGGCCCGCTGCTATTCCTGTTCTTTATCATGATGTGCGGATTTGTGAATCTGATGCTGGGTAGTGCCTCAGCACAGTGGGCCGTTACCGCTCCAATCTTTGTGCCGATGTTGATGCTGCTGGGCTATGCGCCTGAGGTGATACAGGCTGCTTATCGAATTGGCGACTCGGTTACCAATGTCATTACCCCGATGATGAGCTACTTCGGTCTGATCATCACCTTCGCCGCCCGCTATAAAAAAGATCTGGGTATGGGAACACTGATCGCCACAATGATCCCCTACTCCATCTTCTTCTTTGTTGGCTGGACTGCATTGTTCTATATCTGGGTATTTGCCTTGGGCCTCCCCGTTGGTCCCGGTGCAGCAACTTATTATGGTGGCTAAAACCCACTTATTGAAAAGGCCCGCTTTTTAGCGGGCCTTTTCAATTGTGAAAGAAATATGCACATTTAAGCTCAATACTGTAATTGAAAGATCTCGAGCGTCTCATCTAATCCTCCACGACCCCTGATATAATTGGTACCATTGAGCCAATATTAAATTTTTTCTCCATCCAGACTAAAAAATTTATATTCCCAGTGACGCAGTCGTCATAAAACAAAAAATACTTAAATTAAAAATTTAGGGATAAAATACCTAAAAAACAACAATAAAAAGATTTATTTCCCATGCGGCTACTTCCGGGAAGTACCCCCAAGTTATCTTTGGCCTTTAAAACACCTAAATAAAACGAGTAACATTACACAGTAATAACGTTTTGCGGAGATCGATACGCGGATTATCGCCAGCATAGACCTGCCCTGATCTAACTATCATTCATTTTTCCGCTCAGGACGAGCACCGTGGTTGTGCCCTACCTTGCCCTTTTGAAGGGTAAAGATTGCTATTGCCCTCCATTACCGACATTACAGGACGTCGACACAGAGCAGGCCCTGGCCAGAGAGACTGTCCTTTAAACCAGTCGTAAAGAAGCCTTCACTAGATAAACAGTTTGAGCCATATGGCTCTTTTTTATCTTTGGCGTCCGCCCAGATCCGATCTATTCCGCTGGATTAACCTTTCTCCACCTGGGAAATGAATAACAGCAATTTTTTCCAGGGGATTCACAGGATTTATAAAAATTGACTCAACAAATAAGAACGACCCTGTTAACAGGCTTTTACGAGTTGGTGAGCCAATTAAAAGGTAGCCCTGAAGCCCTGCTGATCAGTTCCCGTATTAACCCCCACCAGGTTGAGAGCCTTGATGGGTATCTGGCACTAGATCAAGTGGCTGAGCTGCTGAACAAGACCGCTAGCCAGTTGAACTGCGCCGACTTTGGACTGCGTCTTGCCTACAGTCAGGGGGCTGCCGCACTGGGTTCTCTTGGGGCTGCGGTACTACAGTCCCTTACTTTGGGTGAATTCCTTAACACAGCGATAAAACAGCTAGGCAATTCTCCCTATAATCTGCGAGTTGAACTCACAAAAAAGGGGAAACACACGCATCTAAGTTTTCTGTGTATCGATGACCTGGAAGCTCAGCTTGCCGAGGACGCTCCTCCCCCCCAGCAACAATCCCGCGAGTTTCTACTCGGTGTTTCATTGGTAGCTCTACAACACCTTTGTGGGAGTAATTTTCAGCTGGAAAGTGTTCACCTAAAAACCGAGCGCCCCGTACATGACCATTACGAAAACTTCTTTGGGGTTTCCGTACACTTCGGCAAGGAAACTGATGCATTTATCCTGAATAGCAGCTCCCTGCTGCAACCTACAGAGAAATGCAATCCCAGCCTGCGTCCACTCTTGAAAACCTATATCGAAGAGCTTCTGCAAAAGGGGGAAGCCAGTTTGGTGGAACAGGTGCAGCAGCTGATTTATTGCCTGATGCCTTTAAAAAGGTGCAGCCTACAAGAAGTCGCCAATCAGCTGGGTATGCACAAGCGTACCCTACAGCGCAGGCTGAGGGACCGGGAATTGGTATTTGAGGATCTATTGGATCGCATTCGCCGGGAGCGTGCCGAGTATTATTTAAGCGGTAAACAACCCCCCATGTCCCAGATTTCGGATATGCTGGGTTATCGCGAACAGAGCTCTTTCAACCGCGCCTGTTATCGCTGGTTTGCCACCACCCCAATGCGAGTAAGACGCCAGCTGATGGCACAGATAGTAGCCCGCGAAGCCGCACAAGAGTTGGCTGAAGTCGAATAAACGCTGCTGACAAGAGGCTTTCGCTGAATGAATTTTGCTTCAGCTTAAGTCTCTATTTAGCTCCTCTATTCAGATTGCACGACTTCACAATCACCACTCAATGCCTCTGCGAGCGGCAATACCAGTATTGAATGCGTGTTTTTCCGCACACATTTCGCTCACAGTATCGGCTACATCCTTGAGGTACTGCTTAGCCCCGCGTCCAGTTATAACAACCGTCTGATCCCTGGGCCGCTGCTGTATCGCCTGTACTACCTCTTCTTTGTCCAACCAGCGGTAATTCAGCGCGTAGGTGAGCTCATCCAAAACCACCAGATAAACTCGCTCATCCCGCAACGCCTCCCGCGCCTTCTCCCAAAGTGCCATTGCCGCAGCTTTATCGGCTTCAAAATCCTGGGTTTCCCAGGTGAAATCAGTGCCCATTTGATACCACTGTAACGGGTGGGCGGCGCCCATTAGAAGATTCTTTTCTCCACACTCCCAGGTGCCTTTAATAAATTGAGTCACCACGGTGGAGTAACCGAAGCCCAGGGCACGGGTGACTGTGCCCATCGCTGCAGTGGTTTTACCCTTGCCATCGCCGGTATAGAGAATCACTATGCCGCGCTCCTCCAGCGCTTTAGAAATCGCCTCATCCACAATTTTTTTACGGTTCTGCATACGTGACTTATGTCGACTCTTTTTATCCTGTGATTCTGAACTCATAAATACCATCAAACATTTAAAGTAAAGGGAGCGTGCAGATTGCACTCAAGTGTGCGTCGTTATTCAGAGGCTTCTCACTCTGTCATTGCTAAAAATGCAGAAATAAAATCCCAAATCAGATCATCCTGCCAGAGAACATTGTGGCCACCGGAAAAAATACCCAAGCGCGAATTGGGGATCCGCCGAAACAAAGCCCGCTGATTTTCAAAAGGAGCGACACTATCGTAGCGCCCGGCACAGATCAGCGTTTCTACCTCTAGAGTCGGTAGGCGAGCAAAAGTATCGTGGCCTTTTCTCGCCTGAAGCTGTCGCATACGGCACAGGGCTCCGTCAGGCTTGCTTGCCGCCAGTTCACAGACCTGGCGATAATACTTATTTAAAAATGTATAGAGTGCTGATTCTGAATGTATACCATCGGCACTTTGCAGGCGGCTATCGCCCGCAGTCACCCATAGGTTCACTTTTTCCTCAAGGCTCATAGCCTCAATATCGTATTGATGAAATGGGAATGAAGCGCCTCCGCGGCCTCCGGAGCTGGTTACCAATAAAACCAGTTTTCGCACCAACTGGGGATATTGCAATGCAAATTCCTGAGCGACCATGCCACCAAATGATTCTCCCAGTAGATACGCATCCCGCCAATCGAGATGATCCATCAGTCGTTTAAGGTCTAGGGCGTAATCGGCCATATTGGGAGAGTCGATGGGTGAATCAGACTGACCGATGCCACGGGGGTCAAAGGTTAAGATTTCAAACCGATTCGCCAACGGGGAGTCGAAAATAGTCGGGGCTACCCTGAGATCACTGAGGGTACCAGGGTGAAACACCAAGCGCGGGCCCCTTCCGCGAACTTCAAAATGCAATTCCACGCCATCATTACTGAATACCGCCACAAAATAGCTCCCGGAAAAAACTAGACGCTGCAATAATAGCCGCCGGGAAGAGAAACACCGGGATTGAATCGTTAGAAGAGAGTGAACAGAGAGATAGCCCAAGGGGCTATCTCTCCAAACATTTTTACAAGCTAAATTCTATACCGGCATAAACTGCTGCGCCTGCTGTGTAATAACCCGCAACTTCGCGATAGTTCCGGTCCAACACATTTTCACCGCGTAGATTAACCCGCATATTGGGGGAGACCCGATAGACAGCATTCAGATCAACCTTACTATAGTTCTCCAGAGCAATTCCGGTATAACCATCGATACGATCCTCAACCCGCTGCCAGTTACCACTCAGAGTCAACTTATCTCCCAGCCATTGGTGGCTGAGGCCGAAGTTAAATACCCTCTGGGGCACTCCACCACGCTGAGCGCCTGTGAAGTCCTCTGAGTTCAGCCAAGTGCCAGTTATAGACCAATCCAGATTGCTATTAAGGTTGCCGCCCAAGGACAGTTCCACCCCCTCAGATTGACTCTCACCATCATCCTGTTCATAAGACCAGGTTGTGTAATTATAAAAAATAGCATCGCTTATCTCCTGGTCGAAGTAGGTCAGCTCAGCCTGTAATAATTGTGCCCACTGGTATTCCAGACCCAACTCATAACCACGACTGGTTTCAGCCCCCAAAGAAGCATTGGTAGTATATTCGTACGGGCTCGGAGCACGGTAACCGGTTCCAAAACTCGCGCGATACTTGAGCTGCTGATCATCACCTAGAGAAACAGGTAGAGCTGCAGAGACACGCCAGCTATTGTGATCCTCAGTCTCCAGGCTATCGCGACGGTAGCCTAGGGTATAGAAAACTGTTTCGGCGAAATCACTGTGCCACTCCGTAAAGAAGCCAGTACTTTCCAATACCTCATCGGCAAACTCTGTAGCATATTTCTGCTGTTCATACTCTCCGCCCCACAGTAGTTTTCCACTGCTCAAGGTATTGCTGCCGATATAATTTGCCTCACGAATTTCACCACTTGTTATAAATGGAAAGGCCCCAGGGCTGATACCCTCTTCGCGGTCAATCTCCTGTTGAGAAAGGCTTACTCTATGATTCCAGTTCGCAAACTGGTAATGACTACTAAAGATGAAAAATTCCTGGTCGAAGCGACTCAGGCAATCATTAGGATAATCCGAAAAACAGTTGTCGTACTCGGTCTCAGTATCCACCTTGCGGTACTGACCCTCGAGAGATAGATTTTCATTTATCTGGTAACCGAGACGTGCACTGGTGGTAAAATTATCGTAACCATCTTCCTCACCAGAAGAATCTTTTTCGGTTGCATTAAAACCATCGGTGGAATAGTCAGAAACACTCAAATCGTAGTACCAGGATTCAATGCTTCCCCCAAGGTTCGCACTGGTATTCTGGCTTCCGTAACGACCCACCTCTACAGAGGCACTGGCGTTAACACTCTCAGCAGGCCTTTTGCTAATAATATTAATCACGCCACCGGCGCCGGCACCGTAAAGCATGCCCTGGGGCCCGCGCAGGACTTCAATACGCTCAATATCGCTAACCTGCAAGTGCTGCAATTGGGTACTTACCTGTAAACCCGTCGGGTCGGCAATATTCACCCCATCCAGTAACACCAGGGTGCGGAAATTACTTTCCCCACGGATAAACAAGGAACTGACCTTACCCGCTCCGCCGCTATTGCTGACAGCAACACCTGGCAGAGTGCGCATCACATCCAGCAGGCTGGTATAACCCAATCGCTCAATATCGGCAGCATTAAGAATTGAAACAGAGACACCCAGCTGGCTCTTGGGCAGATCCAGACGGCTGGCAGTCACTGTGATTTCTTCCAGGTCCGCAGCCGCAGACAATAGCGGTTGCACCGCGGCAAAGACGGCAGCGGCTAATAAAGTTTTTTTCATTGTGGTTCCCCAATCTCGAACAGAAAAACGGATTGAGGGAGGGTGAGTACAATCGGTGCGCAACCCAGGCGGGCACACTGACCAGACAAAGCCCTCCGCTTTATCCTCAAGGCCGGATATAAAAACTCCGGCTTAGTGCCGAGGGCCGGTATCGGGCTTATCATTTTGTAAAGAAAAATGATTTACCGTTGCGGGGGCAGCGCCGGACTCTGTATACACATCACCGGACTTCCCGTTTACCCCAGCCAAGTGTAAATACACTGCTGGGCACCCAAAGCGGCGGCAAGTATAACAGCGTGGCTGGCGCTTCCCCAGCGAAAGTGAGACGTTAAATCCACGGGGTAATTTTCAATAAAAATCTGTTTTTCAAACACCACTCAGCCCTTACTCGCTTGCACACTTCTTTACCAAAAATCCACATTCCTTGCGCATTCCTGAACTATGTTGGCTATCAGCGGCTGGTTAAAAAACACCTCCCAGGAAGGGGGATACTGGCCGCCGCTAATCGCCCGCGCCTGCTCTTCAGTGCAGGCGCTGTCCAGCTGCCTTCAATGGAGAGCACCATGTACAAGGTTTTATTATCTGTCGCCCTAATGGCCATGATTTCCTCTGCAAACGCACAGCCACGCAAACCTCCTCAGGAAGCCTTTGATGCCTGCAAAGTGGAAACTCCGCACGGTACTCTGGAAGGCACTTGCCGCATGCCCCCTAGAGAAGAGCAACTGGTGTGTGTTCCCACAAAAATGGAAGGCCACAGACCGGGCAAAGATCGGAAAGAAAATAACGAGTAAATCATTGGGGCCCTTGCGGGCCTCGCAGTTCGAGAATGCAGTATGAAAAAGTGGCTATTAGTGGGCCTCACCTGTGTCGCCCCGGCAGCTCTGGGACACCTGCCGGAAACAACCGTGGAAGCCTGCCAAGGGTTAACCTCCGGCTCCAGTTGTAGCATCGGTCACAGTAGCGGCCAATGCTTGCGCTTATCTGAAGATCAGGCTCCGGTCTGTGTGACGGGCACATTGGCTATTGCCAGAATCCCTTCTCAAGAGCGCGCTAACGGCAGACCAGCGGCGCGCAGGCATCGGGTAGTGCAGTCGGAGGGATTACAATATAGGGTTCCCGCCGACCACAGCCCAATCACCACCAGCCGCATTAAAGTCACAATCGAGGGGCCCTGGCGGGTGATTGAAGCCAACGGTATCTCCACGCATAAAACCGGTGCCTTCCCAAACTCCGGCAATCCCCACAAAATCGAAACCCAACGCTACAAATACCGAGTACCCGCAGCCCCCAAGTTGGCAAAAAAATCCACACCAGTAAGCCTGCAAAATTTTGGTATTGGCATTAACGGCGTGCCCTTTGATCCCAGCGCCGCAGAGTGGTACCTGGGTAATCGCGGCCTCTGGCGCTATGAGGCGCTCTCCGGTGCAGTTCCCCTCGGCGTTGACGACAACTACGCCCATGTCCAGCCCAACGGGGCCTACCATTATCACGGTCTGCCCACCGGACTATTGGCAAGACTACAAGTTACCCCGCAGCAGCATTCACCACTGATTGGTTGGGCCGCAGATGGTTTTCCCATTTACGCACTATATGGTTATGGCGATGACATGAATGAGGAGACTGATGTAGTAAAAATGCACTCCAGCTATCGGGTGAAATCTGGACATCGGCCAACAAGCAACAAGCAACCTGGCGGCTATTACGACGGCACCTTTGTGGCGGACTACGAATATGTTGAAGGGGCGGGCTCCCTCGATGAGTGCAATGGCCGCTTTGTGCGCACCCCTGATTTTCCTCAGGGTATTTATGCCTATTTCCTTACTGAGGAGTGGCCAATAATTCCGCGCTGCTACAAAGGAACACCCTCCGAGGACTTCCGCCGCGGACCCGCAATGGGGCGGCCACAGCCCCCGCGCAGGCGATTTGGCTGAGACAGGAATTTCTAGCCACTGGATTTTCGCAACAAATCCAGTGGTACAAAGTCTGCGATACCATCGCGCCAACGGAATTCACAACTCACCCCGTAGGCTTCGCCAATCAACGTCGGGGTCAGTACCTGTTGCGGTGTTCCCTGAGCTAACAATTCTCCATCCAGCATCAAGAGAATCCGATCGCAAAAGCGCGCCGCCAGGCTGAGGTCGTGCAGTGCCAACACCACGGTTTTGCCACTGTCGGCCAGGCTGCGGAAGTTCTGCATCAGCTGAAGTTGGTGACGGATATCCAACGCCGCAGTGGGCTCATCGGCGATCAGCAGCGGTGCCCGCCCCACTAACAGGCGGGCCAATTGCACGCGGCGCAGCTCGCCACCGGATAATTGAGTGACCGGTCGCTGGGCAAATTCCTGCGCATCGACCAATAACAACGCCTGTTGAATTCTCTGCTCGCGATCTGGCAGGCGCCCCCAGGGCAGTAAACCCAAGGCCACCATATCCGCCGCACTGAGAGACCAAGCCGGAGTTTCCGACTGCGGTAGGAAAGCCCCCAGCCTCGCGCGCTGGGATGCCGGCAATTGCCCCGCATCGAGACCATTCAGCTCAACATGACCCGCATCGGGGGACAAGACGCCCGATAAACACTGCAACAGGCTGCTTTTGCCGGCGCCGTTGGGGCCCACCACGGCGGTCAGCTCGAAGGGCTTGAATACACAATTCACGCCATGCAGGACACTCTTGCGCCCCCGCTGCAATTCCAGCGCAACGCAGGTGGCCTCAATAGTTTTCTCACTAGCCATATTCACAACCACTGCCCCCTGCGCGCCGTCAAAATCAGCCAGAAGAAAAAAGGTGCACCGATAAAAGCGGTGACCGCGCCAATGCGCAGCTCCTGCGCGCCGACAAAATTAATCACCAGAATGTCTGCCAGCAGCAACAGCAGCGCTCCAGCTAAAGCGCTGATCCACAGTAAACGGGCGGGGTCCTGGCGCACCAGAGGGCGCACCAGGTGCGGCACCACCAATCCGACAAAACCGATGGTGCCAGCTACTGCCACGGCACCACCCACGGCACTGGCGATGCCCAGCAAAATAAGAAAGGGATAGGCGCGGCTCTGGAAACCCAAGGAAGCCGCACTGTCTTCACCCAAGGCCAGCGCGCGCAAATAATTGCGTGTGAAAAACAGGCACAGCACCCCCACGGCCAAAAAGGGCAATGCCAAAAACAGTTGGTCCCAGCCGCGATTGGCCAGCGAGCCCATCAACCAGAACACCACCTCCTGCATAGCGAACATGCTCGGCGCATAGTTAAGCGCCAGTGCAATCAGTGCCGATAGGAAAGCGTTAATGGCCACCCCCGCCAACACCAGCCGTCCGGCACTGGCGCCCCGCCCCGCCAACAACCACACCGCCGCCGCCGCGCTAAAGGCACCACCAATAGCCAGAGCCTGCAACAACCAACCGGATTTCCAGGCTGCGCCGTAATAGAGAAACAGTACCGCCGCCAAAGCCGCACCGCTGGAAACACCGAGCAGCGCCGGCTCCGCCAGAGGGTTACGCAACATCCCCTGCATGGCGGCGCCCCCCATCCCCAAGGCAGCGCCCACCAGTATTGCCAACAGGGCACGGGGCAGTCGCAATTGCCACAGAATCACCGCATCGCTGCTCTGGCCACTCCAGCCCTCAGCCAGCGCATTGGAAAGGTCCACCGAAACCGGGCCACTGCCCAGTGCCCCGAGCAGGGCCAGCGGCAGGGCCGCCAGCAATAGCAAAACCGCGTTTTTATTGTACAAGCGCTTCTCTCTTATCCATCAACTGTTGCAGTGTATCCACCACCGCCAGTACCGGGCACAGGCTCAGCTGCTTCGGCAGGGTATAGGTGCGGCCGCTATCGATATAGCGCTGAAGTACCGGGTGGCGCGCGGCCAGGTAAGCCAGTGCGAAATGCTGCTCGCTGCCATAGAACACCAACAAATCCGGTTGCAGGGCAATCACCTCTTCCAGGCTGATCCGTGCCAGTCCCTGAGTGGTGGCGAGATTGTCAAAACCGGCGCGCTGCAGCAACTGGTGCTCCAGCATGCCGCTGCCGTAAGTGATGTTATTGGCAGAGAGAATCACCGCACTGGCGCGCTGTTTAGCAGCGGGCTGATCGAGTAGTTGTGCCAACGCGCGTTTCTGCTCTTGCAGCGAAGGAAGCGGGCCCAGTACGGCTTGCAAAGCACCGAGTTGTTGTTGCAACTGCTCCAGACTGTAGGCATCGGGGATGGTCACCACATTCATACCCAGTGCCTGCAGCCGCTCAGCCGCACGCTGGGCACCGTACTGCCCGGCAAGCACCAGATCTGGCTTTAATGGCAGCAGCTCCTCGGCGCGGGCGCGATTGAGCTGAACGTGTTCGGGAATCGGCAGGGAGCGATACTGTTCGGCGACGGACAGCCAGGTCAGAGAGGCAATATCCGCAGGTTGTGCCCAGTTCAGCAGTACTTGGTCCAGACACAGGTTCAACGAAGCAATGCGCTCATAGGCCTGAGCTTTGGCGGCCAGAATGAACACTGCACCGAGTAATAGTTGCCAGCAGAGAAGATGACGCCTGGACGTGCGGGTACTCATCCGACTCAGCTCATGTCGATCACGGCAAGGGCTTCCGCCAGGGTTTTTACCGAATGCATTTCCATACCCTCGATATCGTTTTTCAGGCGATTGGCGGCGGGCACTATCGCTTTGCGAAAACCGTGCTTAGCGGCTTCGCGCAGGCGCTCCTGGCCCGAGGGCACGGGGCGGATCTCACCGGAAAGTCCCACCTCACCGAAGACCACCAGATCCCGCGGCAACACCCGATTGCGAAAGCTGGAAACAACTGCCAGCAAAAGAGTCAGGTCGGCACTGGTTTCCATTACCTTGACGCCGCCTACCACATTGATAAACACATCCTGATCGCCGACCAAGACGCCGCCATGGCGGTGCAGCACCGCCAGCAGCATATTCAGGCGGTTCTGGTCGAGGCCCACCGCCACCCGGCGCGGATTACCGAGGCTGCTGTCATCCACCAGTGCCTGCAGTTCCACCAGCAGCGGCCGGGTGCCCTCCCACACGGAAGTCACCACCGATCCCGCGGCGATCTCCTCGGCGCGCTGCAGGAAAATAGCGGAGGGATTAGAAACTTCTTTAAGGCCCTGCTCGGTCATGGCAAATACCCCCAGCTCATTCACCGCTCCAAAGCGGTTTTTATGGGCACGCAGGGTGCGGAAGCGAGAGTCGTGAGTACCTTCGAGCAATATGGAGCAATCAATAATATGTTCCAGCACCTTGGGGCCTGCCAAACTACCGTCTTTGGTGACATGGCCCACTAAAATCAGCGCAGTACCAGTCTGCTTGGCGAAGCGGGTCAGGTAAGCAGCACTCTCACGCACCTGGGCCACCGAGCCCGGAGCAGACTGCACATCGCTCATATGCATCACCTGGATAGAGTCCACCACCATCACGCGTGGATTGACTTCTTTTGCCGCCAGGCAGATGCGCTCCACATCAGTTTCACTGAGGAGCTGCAGGGAATCGGTGGGCAGGCCCAGGCGTTTGGCGCGCATAGCCACCTGCTGAAGAGATTCTTCACCGGTGATATACAGCGCCGGCATTGAAGTAGCGAGGTGGCACAGAGTCTGTAGCAATACCGTGGATTTACCCGCCCCCGGGTGGCCCCCGATCAGCACCACCGAGCCCGGCACCAGACCGCCTCCCAGCACTCGATCCAGTTCCGAGGCGGAAGTGGGAATACGCGGCAGCTCACTCAGGTCGATTTCCGAGAGCTTCTGCACCTTGCCAGCACCGGCGGCACCGGCATAGCCACTCTGGGCATCGGTGAAATTGGCCGCGCGGCTGTCTTTGTGCTCCGGCCCCAAACGCACTTCAGAGAGACTGTTCCAGGCACCGCAAGCACTGCACTGCCCCGCCCACTTTGTATAGTCAGCGCCACATTCATTGCACACATAGGCAGTTTTGCGTTTAGCAGCCAAGGTTACTCCCCCAAAGCGTCACCCAGTCAAATTGGCGCACAGTTTACCCCTTATCTCCCTTCAGAGGGCAGCGCTTAACAGACAGATATGACTCTCCTTTACCCAAGTGGTGTATTGGCACTTTTTCCCACTTTCTCTGGGATCTGCGCGATTGATCTAGATCAATTCTTCGTATTTTCACCGGGCTAATATCCGGCGCGTCTCGCCTCCTCCTATAGGCAGAGTCATTACAACATCACCGACTACTCAAAACAGGAAGTAAATATGTCGTCTATTACTCTTCGCAGTGCGCTTCTCGCACTCGTCATGGCCTCGACGTCCGCCCTGGCAGCAGATCACGAAGTTAAGATGCTGAACCAGGGCAAGGACGGCATGATGACTTTCGAACCCGCGTTCCTAAACGTTGCAGTGGGCGATACTGTCACCTTCCTGCCCACCGATATGGCACACAACAGCCGTTCCGTACTCTCCCCAGCCGAGGGCGACAGTTGGAATGGCGGCATGGGTGAGAAAGTCAGTGTGACCTTGAATAAGGAAGGCGTTTACCTGTACCAGTGCGATCCGCACCTGCCCTTGGGCATGGTCGGTGTAATTCAGGTAGGCCAGGCCGGCAACTTGGAAGATGCCAAGAAACACGCTCAAGGAATGAGTGAACGTATCGCCGTCAACAAGGAGCGCCTCAGCCAGTACCTTGAACTAATTAAATAAGAGAGGCCGCGGCGTGGACATTTTATTTGAGCAAGGCCCTCACCTGGTTGCGCGTTTCTGCGATCTGGTTAAAGAACAGAATGGCAGCGATGGAGTGCAGGCCAACCAGTTTGTGATTCGCCGCGGCACCCAAGGTGCGCTAATTGATCCCGGCGGTGATCTCACCTACACACCCCTAACCATTGAACTCAGCCGCCACCTGAACCTGAGCGATCTGGAATATATCCTGGCCTCGCACCAGGACCCGGACATCATTGCCTCACTGCCACGCTGGATGCTGCACTCGCGCTGCAAGGTAGCGGTATCCAAACTGTGGTCGCGCTTCCTGCCCCACCTAGTGTCTGGCTTTGTCGCCTCACGTGCCGGTAGTGAACGTTGGCAGGACCGTATCATTCCCATCAGTGACAAGGGCGAGGTGCTGCCTTTTGCCGACAGCGAAATCTGGGCCCTGCCCGCACACTTTATGCACTCCTGCGGCAACTTCAGTTTCTACGATCCGGTTAGCCGCATCCTGTTTTCCGGTGACGTGGGCGCCTCTCTCGGTGGAGAGGAGGGCGAAGTCATCGATTTTGATGCGCATATTCCATCCATGGAAGGTTTCCACCAGCGCTATATGGGAGGCAACTGGGCCTGTCGTCTGTGGGTGAAAATGGTGCGAGAACTGAACCCAGCCATGATTGTGCCTCAACACGGCGGGTATTTTGCCTCTGAGGAAGTTAAGGGAGGCTTCCTGAGCTGGTTGGAGCGATTGGAATGTGGACCCGATCTGCTGCGACATCAGGACTATCGCTTGCCGCTGAGGAAACCCTAAAGACCTGTCTAAAGGACAGTCTTTACAAGCGATAACCCTGTAGGCTCCGAATCAATACAGGCATAAAACCAAGGGAGAGCGGGACGCTTTCCCTTAACCTCCTCCAACCTCCCGCTGTGCTTGCGCCCCCTGCTGCCCACACATACACTGACCGACATACTTCTCCTGGCCTGCTTTATGTACATTGCCTACCTTCGCACCTTGTTGCTGATACTGCTGTTGGCCTTCGCCGGCCTAGCATCGGCCGTGCCCTGTGCGGAACCTGCAGATATGCTGAGCATGGAAAGCAGCGAACAGGGCCACTGCGAAGCGGATAAAGCCGATGATTGCCACAGTGAGCACCGCGGTGACTGTGGTATCGAATGCGGCTGCTGCCCGGGATTGAGCAATAGCCTCGCCGTAATCTCCGCCAATATCCCGAATTTTTCGCGGCCAATTTCCCTGGCAACTGCCCACACAGTATTTAAACCTTCCCCCGACCCGGAAAGCGCCCTGCGGCCTCCTATTGCCACCTGAGCCTCGGCTCCAGCAATAAACTTCGCCGATAAATCTTTTTTGCCCGCCACTAGCTGCACCTATGCTGCACTGACGATGTGGTGGGTCAGTTGATATGAATGACAGGAGTAATTCCATGTACCGATCTTTTTTAGCCGCAATTGCCGCGCTTGTTACTACATTAGCCCTCAGTGCTTGTGCCGAACCCACCGAGCCCAAAGAATCTCAAGCGCAGAACCTAACTACCTATAAATCCGCTACCTGTGGCTGCTGCAAAGTTTGGGTGGACCACGCTCGCAACAGCGGCTTCGAAGTGGTGGCAAAGGATGTCGATGACCTCAACGGCGTCAAAAAACAGCACGGAATCGAACCCCGCTACCAGTCTTGCCACACCAGTGTGTCCAAGGAAGGCTATGTTTTCGAAGGGCATGTGCCAGCCAAGCTGATTCAGCAATTTTTGCAAAGTCCGCCTCAGGGTGCGCTGGGGCTGGCTGTGCCCGGTATGCCTCTCGGAAGCCCTGGCATGGAGATGGGCGATCGCTTTACCCCCTACCAGGTAATGCAGTTAAACAAGGACGGCAGCAGCGTGGTTTATGCAGAAATCAACGCGGCCGGAGAACAGTTCTGAGGACTGTCGATGACAAAACCTCCGCGGTGCGGCTCGGTTTCGCGCCGCACCTTTGTAACCGGAATCAGCGCCGGCATGGCCCTGCTGGGCATGCCCGGCTCCCCTACCCCCGCCAGGGCGCGAGTCCCCCCTCCCACGACTTTAACTGGCGAGAATTTCTCCCTGCGGGTAGACCAAAGGGCAGTCAACCTGACCGGACAACCCCACAACGCAATTTCAGTTAACGATTCTATTCCCGGCCCAATCCTGCACTGGCACGAGGGGCAAACTGTCACTCTCAATGTCCTCAACCAATTAGATAAAAACACTTCGATTCACTGGTATGGCATCAGGGTGCCCAATCCTATGAATGGTGTACCAGGGCTCAATTTCTCCGGTATTAGGCCCGGGGAAAATTTTCGATACCGCTTTAAAGTCACACAAAGCGGAACTTACTGGTATCACAGTCACTCCGGCTTCCAGAGGCAGCAGGGACTCTACGGTGCTATCGTCATCGATCCAGCTGTGGGAGAGCCGGTGACCTATGACCGGGACTATGTAGTGTTGCTCTCCGATTGGAGCGATGAATCCCCCCAGCTGATTTATTCAAACCTGAAGAAAGATGGCCACTATTACAACCGGCGCCGCCACCGCACCACCACAGATCTCTGGCGAGATGTACGCGCGAAAGGCATAGAGCAAACCTGGCGTGAACGACACCCATGGAACTTCGCAGGCATGTCTGATCGAGATGTGTCTGATGTCACAGGCTACACCTACAGCTACCTGATCAATGGACAAACTCCGGAAGACAATTGGACTGCCCAATTTGCCCCCGGTGAGAAAGTACGGCTGCGTTTTATCAACGCCTCTGCCATGACAATCTTCGACCTACGCATTCCCGGTCTGGATATGACCGTGGTGACTGCTGATGGCCAGAATATTCAGCCGGTGAGAGTGGATGAATTCCGCCTAGGTACTGGGGAAACCTACGATGTGGTAGTTAGGCCCAGTGGCGACAGAGCCTACACCCTTTTTGCCCAGGCGATCGATCGCGGCGGTTACGCTCGCGGTACCTTAACGCCCGCTCAGAGTCTTTCTGCCGAAGTTCCCCCCATGGATCCAATCCCTATTCTCAATAAGCGCGATATGGGATTCACCCGTGCCAGTGGTGCTAGAGCTGCTGATAGACAGCCCACTGCAGAAGAAGGCAATGCCAAACTGGCCCCCGCTGGCCTGGGAAGCCATAGCCCCATCATCCACCAGCCAACAGAAAAGGGCCATGGCGTAGCCCTGCGCGTGCTCGCTCCCCAAAATGGAATGGATGATCCCGGTGTTGGACTCCGTGAACACCAGCAGCGTTACAACCGCCGCATCCTAACCTACAGGGATCTTCGCAGTCTCACACCATCATTAGACCAACGCCAACCGCAGCGAGAACTACAACTACATCTCACCGGTAATCCAGCTCGTTACCTATGGTCCATTGACGGTGTTAAATATAAAAACGCCACACCAATATTATTGGCTTATGGCGAGCGTCTACGTATCACTCTGGTGAACGACACCCTACTCACCCAGCCCATGCACCTGCACGGTTTATGGAGTGAGTTGGAAACTGGTGACCGAGAGTATCTACCTCGCAAGCACACGGTGATGGTGCAGCCCGGTGCCAAGATCAGTTACCTAGTAAATGCCGATACCCGGGGGCGCTGGGCATTACACTGCCAAATGCTTTATCGCACATACGGTATTTTCCGAGAGGTGCGCGTGGTATGAGGCGCACTCTCTGTACCAAAGCGACAGTGATAATAATTGTTACCCTGTGCTTGCAACTGGGTTTTCAAGCAGCTAAAGCGCAAAATCGGGAAGACCAGCACCACAGCTTCCAAGCCCCCTCAAAAGGATCAGTCGCTGGAGAGGACAATGGTATGGCCGGGGAGGGGGACAAGCCGGTAGCCAAACTCAGCCTTGACCAATTCGAACGGCGCGGTATGAACGGCGCGGCAATCGAAGGCGATTTCAGTTATGGAGATGACGTCAATAAAGTAGTGCTGGAAGTAGACTTTGAGCGGGGAGGAGGAGAAACGGAAAAAAATGAGCGATGGCTGGTCTACAGCCGATCCATTTCCAAAGATTGGAATTTCCTCGCCGGCTTCCGACACGACCTACAGCGGGAAACTACCAGCCGCAATTGGCTGGCGATTGGGCTGGTTGGAGAAACCCCTTACTCATTAGAAATGGATGCAGTGCTATTTCTGGGAAGGAACGGCAGTACAGCTTTTCGCCTGGAAGGGGAATATGATGCAAAGCTCGCAGAAAAAGTGAGCCTTATTCCGCGCCTGGAGCTGAATTTCTTTGGCCAAAATGATGAAATCGCTGGCAGTGGCAGCGGATTGTCTCAAATAGAAATAGGATTGCGTCTACTCTACGAAATTCACCCTAAATTTTCCCCCTATATCGGCGTTCACCATGAACGAGTTGTGGGCAATGCCGCAGATTTTGCCCGTGAAGAAGGGGAAAAGGTATATAGCACCGTGTGGGTTGTCGGTTTTCGCGCCTGGTTTTAGTTCCCGGTTCTATAAAAAATTCTGTTCACAACAAACTATCCGCCAAGTAAATGCAGCAGGAAACCAGAATTTTTCTTGGCTTACAGTCGCAATTCACACTTTTTCTTAGGATTCATTAATAGAGAGATTTTATCAAATTTGAAAGATTAGAAAGGCAATATGCTTATACTGGTAAATATTCCTTACAACAAGCAAACTCAAAACTTTGTAAAATGGCAGAATACAGAAACAACTTCTATTAAATGTATGAAATTATTACATCAGGAAGAAATGGTATAGAAAGGGCAAAAAGTGTCGTACATAAACACTTCAGCTCTACACTTTATTCACTCACCATATCTGCAGCAAGATTTCTCCTCATTGAACCTCATAGGTCGCACCAAGCCTATATGGGGTAACCGGGAGTCCAGACGATACGCAAGTGAAATTCTTCTACGTAAAGTATCAATAACTCCAGCGATTACTATTTCCTTACTAATGGGGATGCTCGCTATCGAAGGACAATCCCAAGAGGATTTACATCATGGCCTTCAGTATCACTCCACATCTGGAAGTAACAATGATGCAACCCTAGGAGAAGACAAACCCATCGCCAAGCTCAGCCTTGATCAATTTGAATTACAAGGTAATAACGGAGCCACCATTGAGGGGGACATCAGCTATGGTACAGACCAAAGCAAGCTATCCGCAGAAGTAGACTACGAGCGCTCCAACGGGGAGACCGAGGAGAATGAGCTATGGGGCATTTACAGCCACGCAGTTTCTGCTAATTGGAATATTCTCGCAGGCATTCGTCATGATTTTTACCTGGAGAATACCAGCCGCAATTGGTTTGCAATTGGTATTATTGGCGAGACCCCCTACTCATTTGAAATGGACGCTGTATTTTTCCTTGGTAGAAGCGGCAGCACTGCCCTTCGCATAGAAGGGGTTTATACATTTAAACTCTCAGAAAAGTTCAGTTTAGCACCCCGTGCAGAATTTGATTTTTTTGGGCAAAATGACAAAAGTTCAGACGGAGGGTCTGGTCTATCTGAAATAGAAATTGGCATACGTTTACGCTATGAACTTCATCCGAAATTCTCCCCTTATATTGGCATACATCAATATCGCAATATCGGAAAAACTGCAGACTTTGAACGCGAAGAGGGAGAAAAAGTATACGATACCGTGTGGGTTCTGGGGTTTCGAGCTTGGTTATAAACCAAAGATCATTCCCCCTTAGCTAACATTGGCACTATTAAAATAGCGGCACCTCTGAAAATTTACCATTTTCACCCTATGAACCTTAAATCTTTATGTGCCCAACATCAAACAGGATGGCAAGAATAATTCGCAGAGGTGCAAAAAAGGTCAGCCAAGCAGCTAAAGCGTTAATCTTCTTTAAATATTTCCCTAATTCCGAAATTGTAACCCACCACTGGAACCGTTAGGTGATTCTCCCCCTTAAATACCTTTTTCGACAATTTAAGGCTAGGATAATTGCGCGACTCTAACCTGCGCACAAGTTGCTTCATATCCTTCACCATAAATCCCTCTTCCTTACCGACAAACATGAATATATGCTTCTCCATATCTATATTATTTTCTGCATAAGTTCGTTCCTCGGCAAAAATCACTTTATCATCCCACCAGATACTAGGGCTTGCTACAATATAACGGTGAAAACTTTCTGGCTGAGTAAACAAAGCATGAAGAGCAAATAATCCCCCCAGAGAATGCCCCATAAAGGTCTGGTCCTGTTGATCAGCAGGGAAAGCATTGCTAATAAAGGGCTTTAACTCTTCGTTAATAAACTCAAGAAACTGATTCGCACCACCCCCCTGAATCTCCCCATCCATCTCCACAGCAGTTGGTGTCAAATCGAGACGCCGTAACTTCCCCAAACTATCATCAACATAATCAATGCCTACAAAAATAAAAGCCGGAATCTTTCCTGTTACACTCTGCTTGAAGAAATTTGGAGCCATCATTGGAAAATCGAGATAACCATCCACCATATAAACAACTGGATATTTAACGGTATCGTTCTCTGGATCGTATTCTTTTGGCAATAGAACATCAATTTGATACTGACGCGCCAAGAGGTCTGACTGGTAATAAAAAGACAATATTTCGCCACGAGTAAAAGAGACTGGCTCGGCAGTTCCTGCAGACACCGCCCCCACAGAAACGACAAGTATAAAAACAACCGTTGACAATAATATTCGCATAAACTTTCCCTAGCTGAATGAAATTACTATCACCAATGCAATCAGCGACACCCCAGTTTTTAATTCAGAGCAAACCATAATGTCAACTTAGACACAAAAATTAATAGCCATGTAAATAGACAGGCATAAAACTCACATTTATTTAAAAACAAAAAATTCGCGGAGTGTAGCCTTTCATAGCCTCAAGTAAAGATAAACCAACACAACATACTACAACTTTGCAAAATAAGACATCATTGTATCTTTTGAGACAACTTACCCAGGATCCACTCTAATCTTTACCCTATGCGTTGAATATGGCGACACACCCGATTCTCAAATAGCCTAAAACCAATACCCAAAACTACGGTTACTAGCTACAAGAAAATATTGAATCACCATTTTAACCCCGGAAATTTAGGCAACCTTTACTAACTGAAGCGTAAAAATACCACTCAGCGGCAACCCAGTATTCTGACTCTCCAGAGTCAGCAGGAATATATTCTTCCCAGATTATCAATAAGGCCCACAGCAAGGCCAAGTGGATAATCCAGCTCTAATAAAATAGCGAAATTTTATGTCTTTTCATTACTTACAATACGCTTAAATACTTTCCCAGATAGACGCAGCAGCTGCGCTCGGCTCAATAGTCGAGAAAGTAAAACAAGTGCCCATTTTTGCTTACCTGACAGTACATAACTTTTTTTGGAGAAGAATGCTTTTAGCCCTATTTGAGCGACGTACTCAGCAGTTTCGTAAATACTCTCATCCACCTTGACTTGATTATTCGCCACCTCAGCAAAGTTTGTCTTGGTTCCACCGGGGCAAAGGCAGGTTACTGTTACACCTGTTCCTTGTAGTTCATTGTGCAGAGCTTCCGAAAAATTCAGTACGTAACTTTTGGATGCAGAGTAGACGCCAGCATAAGGTACCGGCACCAGGGCTGCTCCAGAGGCAACATTAATGATACCGCCTGTTTTTTTAAGCCTCATCTCTGGTAGATATAAGTAACAAAGCTCTGTAAGGGTGTTAATATTGAGCTGCAACATATCCCTATAGGTTTCAAGAGTGAAGCTTTCAAAGCTTCCCCACTTGCCTAAACCTGCGTTATTAATGAGAATGTCAACTTCAATACCCATCTCTTTAGTTTTATCGAAGAGCTTTTGCGCAGATCCTTCCACACTTAAATCCATAGGAATAAAGCTTGTATCTACTGGGTATGACTCATTAATTTTTGTTGCGATATTCGATAAGGAGTCTTCAGATCGAGCCACCAAAATTAGGTTTGTACCTCTTTTAGCACATTCATACGCAAATGCTTCGCCGATTCCCGAAGAAGCTCCCGTAACCAATACAGTCTTTGATTTCATTTACTACTATCCCAATACAACTCAAATCCTATTTATTTAGGAAAATATCGGCCTGTGAGTTTCTCTTACCGCAACATTGATAAAAGCATCCGATTGCAAATACGATCGCCAAACCATTCGCGAGTGAGATCCATTTTTAAAGGGGCAGTATCTTGATCCTTTAGGTCGCCCATTCGATCACGACATCGGGCAGGTGTGTAGATAAAAAACCCTTTACGGCCCGTGCTCAGTCAGAGCCCTTGCCCATAACCCACGAAGCTCCAGTTATCAATACAAATTGTTTATCCATCTGCACTTCCCTCTTGAAAGAAACTCAACTGAATTGGCAAGATCGTATTTATGGTTGAGTAGCCAGATCGATCTGCACTTCAGCTATAAACTTCCTCCACCAGGCCTGTGTCGGGGCGGGCGTACGCACATTCACCGGAGCACCGATAACAGGCGTAAGAACTGTTGCCCCATGAGTTTCTGCGGCCACTGACGCGCGCTCTAGGGGTTCAAACCAATCGTGCAAGGCAAGATCAAAAGTACTGTTGTGGATAGGAACCATGGCACGGCCACGCAAATCCAAATGAGCCTGCACACTCTCCTCCGGTAGCATATGGACTTCACTCCACAGATCGTTGTAAGCACCGGTTTCTATCAGGGTTAGATCAAAGGGCCCGAAGCGCTCCCCGATTTCCCGAAAGCCACCGAAATAACCACTATCACCGCTAAAGAAGATTCGTGCCTCGTGCCCTGCAATTACCCAGCTGGCCCATAAAGTTTTATCCCTATCAGTTAGGCCGCGCCCGGAAAAATGTTGCGCCGGAGTGGCCGTAAATTGCAGACTCCCTATTGAAAAGGACTGCCACCAGGCCAGTTCGATAATCTTGCCTGAAGCGACCCCCCATCCCCGTAAGTAATCGCCTACCCCTGTAGGAACAATAAAGCGTTCAACTTTCTTATCCAGCGTGCGCACGCTGGTTTTATCCAGGTGATCGTAGTGATCATGACTGATTATTACGGCTTTTAACGCCGGCAGATCTTGTAGAGAAAAAGGTAGCGGATGGAAACGTTTCGGCCCCATCCACTGTACTGGTGAAGCCCTCTCACTGAATACCGGGTCAGTAAGCACAAACTCCCCATCAAGATGGATCAAAACGGATGAGTGCCCCAGGCGATAGATCGTTGGCTGACCCTCATTAGTTGTGAGTACTTCCTTTGTGATCGTCTGTAGGGGAAGAGGTACTCTAGGTACCGGTGCCGCCCTGTCAGCACGGGCATAGGCTGCAATGATGTCCACCATCTTACCCAGCCCCGCTTTATAAACGGTCTCCGTGTTTTGAAACTTTTGCGGCTGTGTAGCACAGCTATTAAATAGACCAACGGACATACCTATCACTCCTAGTAATAACCACCAGCGCTTCTTCATAGATGCCACCAAGTAAACTATACAGTGCAGTTTATTGCCGACAGAAGAAAAAGTAAACCAGTTAGTGTAAAATTAATCACTTAGATTAATTTCCCGCCAGGTAGCTTTCCTGACGCAAGCAGAGATATCGAGAGTCACATGAGTGAAAAGAAGCCGACCAGAAGCGAAATTAAGCGCCAGGCCATTATTGATGCCGCTAAGCAGGTCTTTCAGGAACTGGGCGTCCAGGGAACCAGTATGGATGAGCTGGCAGCCCGCGCCCAGGTGTCCAAGCGCACGGTATATAACCACTTTGCCAGCAAGGAAGCCTTGGTGATGTTTTTGATTGGCGAGCTCTGGCAGCAGGCAACCCAGTCCCCAGGCTGTGACTATAACCCGGATAGCGACCTTTATGCTCAACTGCACACGCTGTTGGCGCAGGAAATTAAAACTATCTGTAACCCGCAGTATATTGAACTAAACCGTATGGCCTTCGACTACTTCTTCCACCAGCCGGAAGCCCTGCGTCAGGAAATGGAAAAATACAAAGCCCATGAAACCGGCGTACAACGCTGGATTAAAGCCGCCGCAGCCGATGGCCGGCTGAAGCCACTGGACCCAGAAATCGCCAGCGGGCAGATACACAACTTAATTAAGGGAAGCTGTTTTTGGCCACAGATGTTACAACTCTCCGGCCCGCCTAGCTCAACCGAACAAACCGCACTAGCGGAGCGTACTGCGGAGATGTTTTTGAGTCATTATCAGGTTTAATATCTATATGTGTTGGTAGATAGTCCTGATAACTACCAACACATTATTGTATGCAAGAAATCTACTGTTCTAAGAAGATTTCTGAGGGTTATTTATTAACTTTTAACTAAAAATAAAAACCACTAATATAATCACCTTTGAACCATACCTACGCCGTGATTAAACTTGCAACTTACCCAAATGCAAATTAGTTATTAACATTTGAGCATCTTCTCCATCATTTGACCCACTTATATATTTGAATTTTCGTTTTGCAACTGCTGTAGCTTTAGCGCCTCCATCTTTAAGGGCTTGGTGTAATTCCTTTTTAGGTATTTTGGGGTTTACATTGTTACTCATAACCCAAAAGTCTATTCCTCCACTATAGTCAAGTATTCGTGCGGCCTCACGTATTGCTTTACTCACACCTGTATACAGCTTTTTATTCTCCTGAACCAAGTTATTTGGTGACATGATTCTTTCACCCTCAGCATTCAGATTTTTAACATATATATTTCTTATAAATGCTTGAGGAGTAGTTTGATACCATTCCGCTGCAATTTTTACTGCAGCCACAATATCGCTACTCACTGTAGAATCTATACCATATACCCACACCTCATTATCGATAATGGCAGCATTTTTTGTTATAGAGTCAAACCTCCTTTCAAAAGGAGATTTATTTATAGATCCAAAATACTTTAATGACCATATATCAATCGAATCAAAGCAGGTACGTAAGATTTTCTCTCTATTTTTAGGGCTTCCAAATACCAAAGAGACATCCATTTTAAAGCTTGGACTGCCCTCAGCCATAGACATCGCAAAAGAATCTATATTCATTGCAACAACATCCTTATTAAATTTGCTACTAACTAGCTAAAGTCAGTCCCACTCCACTTCATCGTTATCGCTTTCTTCACTTTCATTAAAGCTCATAGATTCAGAAGAAATAAATAAAGCAAACTTAGGCTCACCTTTTTGTCTGGCAGCTTCAGCCGCACTCTCAATCTGGCTAAAATGCTCTGTATCTACCCACGACTCGGCATTATAAATTTCACACCTCAATACCTCACACAATTCCAACTGTTTATCTCGCAATAATTGTTCAATTGAACCATTTGCCTCTTCAAAGCTATTTGAGGGAATTAGGCACTCGACAAAATAAAAATCAGACCCATCATCATCTAACTGGCATCCATCCATTCGACGTGACTTTGTCGAAACGATCCATATATCTTTGTTATCCATATTCATCTCTCAATATTAAGCATGAAGGTTAGCTTATCAAACACAGTACGGGAACACACACAGCCCTGACGAGTTCAGAATTTTAATATAAAATCAATAGCAATAACCCCAAATGTAATCAATTGTTATTGGAAAAATATCTACTTTCTCATTGTGAATTTACCCTAAGTACCAATCACAAATTTTTTCAGCCAGATATACTATTACACCAAAACTGAAAATCAGCAGGGACGGCCAAAATATACTGATAGGTCCATGACGACTGACTACCCACTTTGATATAAATCCAATAAATAAGCACATCAAAAAAATGATTAGAAGCTACAATCCAAACGACATAGAGCCCATCTTAAATATTTGGCTAAAAGCCTCCGTTAGGGCGCATAATTTTATCGCAGCTGACTTCTGGGAGTCTCAAATAGATAATATGCGCGATACCTATATACCGAACTCAGAAACCTATATCTATGATATACACTCAAAAATATCCGGCTTTTACTCTCTAGCTGACAATACTTTAGCCGCGCTTTTTGTGGACCCAGAATTCCAAGGCCAGGGCATTGGGAAACGGCTTATAGCGCACGCTAAATCACAGAGAAACCCGTTAAACCTAACGGTTTACAAAGAGAATGTTAATAGCTATCAGTTTTACCTATCTCAAGGCTTTCACTCACTAAAAGAGCAAGTAGATAATCATACGGGACATATTGAGTGCTTGATGAGCACAAAGATATAAAGTGCCTAACTCCTCAAATATAAGTAAAAGACAATGCTCCCTGACAAGATATATTTAATCGACAAATCAAAAGAGCTGACTCAAGCATGGCACCAGGCTTTTAGTGATATTGAGATTTTTGAAATTATTGAGGGTGATTATTTCTCAAAACCTGCCAATGCAATGGTAAGCCCAGCAAACAGTTTTGGAATTATGGATGGAGGCCTCGACCTGCCGATTAGAAATGAATTAGGGTTTGAGGTGGAAGATCAGTTACAAGAGCGAATTAAATCTGATTTTCATGGTGAACTGCCCATTGGATCAGCAATAGTGATTTCAACCTCGAATGCCAACTGGCCTTACATGATTTCTGCCCCCACTATGCGTATTCCTGAGGACATATCAAATACCATGAATGCCTACTATGCTTTCAGGGCCATTTTAAACTCAGTAAAACTATTCAATAAGTCAGGCCCCACGAAGAAGATAAACTCCATAGTTTGCCCAGGCTTGGGCACTGGCATTGGGAATTTACCGGCTAGGCGTTGTGCTGGCCATATGCGAGCAGCCTACAATTACTTATCCAAACCTCCTAGAATTCCCAGCTTTAAAGAAATTCATGAAACCCATAGAAAACTGCAAATCACATACTAAATAGAGCCAGTGTCCTATTGGAGTAGCTCAACGTAAGTAATGCACATCGTAAAATACAAAAAGGCCCCTAGTGGGGCCTTGTTTGATTAGTTGGATTTATAATTTTTCCCAGGCCATCTGCCAGTAGCTACCTCTGCCAGGTTCATACTGGTTTGCACTTCTGCTCCACTGGACACAGTAGCCAGAATTGGGGAAGGGCTTACATTGATAAATATCCCCATCACTGCCCATTACTTTAGTTCCTGCCGTATAGGATTTTAGACCTTCGGGGAAAACAAAGTCGTAGTCACCTGCTGGCGGTGGAGAAGTTTCGTCTTCCATCAAGTGGAAATCTTGTGTAGTTTGATCAATCAAATTGCCATCAATATCTTTTGTCACAATAACAAGCATATGATGGCCAGGTTCAGACTTTGAAAGTGTCAAAGTCCTATCTAATCTCTGACCGTCACTCATATTGACTTCATAATTAGCCAGTGTTTCACGAGCATGGTTCAAGACTTTTAGCTCAGCCCTGATATTTCCTTTTGCCGTGAGAGCAAGCTGTAGTGAGAGTGGATCATCAGATATTGTGTACATATCCTCAAGTCCTGACACATTTAAATCATAATCTGGTGTTGGACTATTGATTTCATAATTAATTTCAACACGCTCTAAGCCACTGCCATCCTGTAAATATATTGGGTTTGAGCCAAAGACAGGGCTAAATTGATCTTCGCCATTAAACTGGCCTGCGCGAATACTGGTCTGTTCTTGATTGATTTTGGTTGCAAGGTCATGTGCCCAGTTATTAGCCATACCCTGCTCATCAGTAGCAATTTCCAGCACTGTTGCATAAGCTGGCTCTTCATTACTGCTACTATAAACACGTGTGGAAACTTTATCGCCAACTTTTAAGTTTTGTGTTGGATTAATTGTTCCACCTTGATTCCATTCTGATTCGGGTATGCCATCGCCATCAAATTCTACGTCGATAACATTGTAAAAGGCCGCGGCTGTATCAGCCACATCCCACACAGCAAGGATAACTTGGTACCCATCTCGCTCAGGAACCACGCATTCGTGATGCATATCAATGGGTGGCTTTTGATTATTTCCATCAATAGTACAGAATGGATTTAAATCAAATGAAGCTCGGGATAATGGTTGATTAGGGTTCCAATCCGGTTTGGTAATATAATATTTCCAGTCACGAGCTACGTGATTCGCGGTAAAGTGCCACTTAAAAGTTTGTTTACCAGCAGTTATGGGAGTTTTCAGCCAGCGGTCAGCAGTTTGTTCATTTAATGGTGACCATACATTACTACCGGCACTAGCGATCATGCCATCAGCCGGGCCACTCTCTGGAAACCCTTCGGGCCCTTCAACACTTTGCGGCTCCCATTGAACGGCTCCACAATTTATGTTTTTTTGACCTGTAGAGGCTAGAGGGTATTTACATAAAGTACCCCGCGCAGATGCCACACCTCCACCATATTCTTCCACGTAGCCATGGCCAATTGTATTAGAGCTGACCCCCACCAGAATCATCGCCAATAGAGTTTTGTTTAATGCAGGTTTCTTCAGTGACGAAACCGCTTTTTTCATTCGTAAAGTCATATCAACAGCCATTATTTATGCATGTGCGATTTCCTTCCTGGGTTTATTTACTTCCTTATTTTTGCCCGACCAAGTAAACATCGCTTTATTTAAAAATACTTGTGAGACGTTATTGTCAGGTTAATGGACTTTGACCTTTAGATACGGTTCCAAATAATTTCGCAATTATGCAAACATAGTGAAAAATTGTCACCAAAAGCCATACTGCCATTTTGAGAAAGGAATAAATTATTCATGTAAGGGAATTTCTATTTAAGCTTACTGTCATGACAAAAGAAAAATAAAACCACGTATAAATATTTAGAAAGATCTAGACATATAGGCAACGGGAAGTAACTACCTAGACAGCAAGAAAATCTCTATGAATATATGACTAAAAATTAGGAATTGTTCTTAAAAAAATAATCAAGACTAGAAGACCAATAAACACCTCATTTTTATTTAGTAGTCATAAAGCGACACATCCCTGTGTTACCTAGACATATTCACTCAGTAGACGAGTCTTCTAAAAACTGGCTAAAGGGCAAAAAGATTAAATCATCCATATGTTATGCCGCCATAAAAGGTCTACTGAGAGGCAGGGGCAGAAGGAAATGAAACCCTCAAGGCCCAACAGCCAAAGTAGTGATTTATGCTCCAAAATAAAAAATACTACTCTTTACGCCTCAATATCTAAGATTAGACGCAACCCTGTTACTTACCGGTAACTGAGTGACTTAGGTGCTTACGGATATCGATCATTATTAGCAGATTGGCGATAAACCAAAGATCTTTAATAATAAATATGCCACTAGAGGCCAAAACTCCTGGGCTTTGCCAGCTTCCGGGATAGCTGAATAGAAAAGTCTGAGTTGTTACAAACACCGCACCACAGAGCAGTATCCCCGGCCAAAACAGGGGCCGGATGACTAACCCCAAAGCCAGAATGATCAGAGCGATCAAGTCATAAATGCCAATCAGATTGGAGGCCTGTTGTATATTAAAGAAATTATAGAGCCATGCCATCAAGGGTGAACTACTCACCAGGCCCTCAATACCCTGGGCTTCTATTGCAGTGAACTTCATTCCGCCAATCCACAATAGAACCAACCCCACAGGTAAATAGTTCAGCCAGATATAGCGCATTGACTGACAGGCACTGCAGCTCAACAGTGTCAGACCAATCGCGGTGAGGGCAAAGTACTTGATCACGCCCTGCCCGGAGCCAATAGCTGGAAACCCACCGAGGCTATCGATCCAATGCGCACTTCCGAAGAGACTTAACAAAGGGACCAAGGACATACATATAATCAAGAGTGCCAGGGGGCGAATATATTGTGGTTTTAACAGTGATAGCAGGGCTAAAACCGCAGCTACCGCAAAGAGAAGTGCTACGGCAATTCTTACGATGTGCAAGCCCGCCTCACTATTAACGCCATAAAATCCGAAAATGGAGGCCAGGCCCCCATTCTGGCCAAGAAACAAGGCAGCAGCAATCAATGTGAATGAAAGGCCCAGCAGGGCCCTAGAAGTTTTTTGCAAAAAGGTGTTCATTATTTAGGGACCAAATCGTAAATAGCACTTCTGGAAAACCTAGTGGCCTCCCCTCTGTCTCCTCCGGGCACTTCCCTATGCTTCTTTGACCCATTAAGTGTTCTAAGTCGGGTTAGCTGTGAAGGAAGTGCCTGAAGGCCTATTAATGTTGTCGGTCCTGATTGGAAAAAATTACACCTTAATTGACTTGTTCGCAGAAAATAAACTGACCTCTTCCGGTTGAGTTCACTTTATTCCAAGGTAAGCGTCCCACGATACATCTGCATCTGGCAGCTAAAGGGGTATTTTCCCGGTTTGGCCGCAGGGATTTCTACCGCTGTTTCTTTATTGAGCGCTAGCTCAGCACTGATTTCGAGATCGGGGAAAATCACCCACTCGGAGCAGGGGCTGGGATCTTCCCGTAAAAAATGCAGGGTGGCGGCATGACCCGAAGGCAGGCGAATATGATCCGGCTCATATACGCCATCTTTGACCACTATTTGCAGTTGTTCACTGACCGCCACTGTCTTTGCCGCACCGCGCCTCGGGCCCAGCCAGAACCACCAGATGATGGCAATAATTAGCAGTACTCCGATGGTATTTACCAGGGTCGCAATCATTAGTGCACCTCCGAGGGCTTAAAGAAGCGTAGACGGTTGGCATTGCTCACCACGGTAAGCGAGGAGAGTGCCATAGCGGCACCTGCCACGATCGGGCTCAGCAACATGCCAGTGAGCGGAAATAGCACCCCTGCGGCGATGGGTATACCTAGGGTGTTATAAATAAAGGCTCCAAAAAGGTTCTGTTTGATATTGCCGAGAGTCGCCCGCGATAATTCCACCGCATTGGCGACTCCATGTAGGGAGGATCGCATCAGGGTGACATCGGCACTTTCGATAGCGACATCGGTACCGGCGCCGATAGCAAAGCCCACATCGGCGCGAGCCAGTGCTGGGGCATCATTGATACCATCTCCCACCATGCCCACACGCGCACCGTCTTTCTGCAGTTGCGCCACTATGCGCTCTTTGTCTTCCGGCAACAACTCAGCGTGCACTTTATCGATTTTAAGATGGCGGGCAACGGCCTCGGCACTGGCTTGGTTATCACCAGTCAGCATCTCCAGGCGCAGGCCCATCTTACGCAAACGGGCTATGGCCGCTGCGGCATCATCCCGAATTGGATCAGCCACAGCGATAATTCCCTGCAGTACACCATCCACTGCCGCATACATCACCGTACGCCCTGCCTCCGCCAGATTGTTGGCGCGGGCCTTCCAGTCACCCAGGGGAATATTTTCCCGCTGCATTAACTTACTGTTACCGAGCAGTATCTTTTTACCGGAAATAACCCCCATCACCCCATGTGCAGTAATGGCTTCGAAATCACTGGGCTTTTGTAGATCAAGCTTTTTCTCATGGGCCGCAGTCACAACCGCCTCAGCCAGCGGATGCTCCGAGCCCTGTTCCAGGCTCGCCAGCAAACGCAGTAACTCATCGCTATCGCCTTCGCTCTCGATATCGGTGAGGCGTGGTGAGCCTTCGGTGAGCGTGCCGGTCTTATCCACAACCAGCACATCCAGATTGCAGGACTGCTGCAACGCCTTGCCGTTGCGCACCAGCACACCGTACTCCGCACCCTTACCCACGCCCACCATCACCGACATGGGCGTAGCCAGCCCCAGGGCGCAGGGGCAGGCAATAATCAGCACCGAGGTAAGAACCACCAGCATATGGGCGGCGCGCGGATCCGGTCCCAGGTTGAACCAGACCAGTGCCGCCACCACAGCGATGATCATCACCACCGGCACAAAAATGGCCGAGATTTTGTCTGCCAGGCGCGCAATGGGCACCCGTGAGCCCTGGGCGTTTTTGACCATCTCAATAATTTGTGCCAGGCGGGTGTCCGCCCCCACTTTTTCCGCCCGGAACAGCAAGCTGCCGTTCTTGTTCAGGGTGCCAGCAGCCAGATTGTCCCCCTCGCCCTTCTTCACCGGTACTGGCTCGCCGGTGAGCATGGATTCATCCACCAGGCTACCGCCCTCCAGCACCACGCCATCCACCGGGATCTTTTCTCCGGGGCGCACGCGCAACTGGTCACCGGCCTGAACCTGCTCAATCGGCAGATCCACTTCTTTACCGTCGCGCAGAACCCGCGCCGAGGTATCCTGCAGCTCCAGCAGTTTCTCCACCGCCGCACTGGTACGCCCGCGAGCGCGCACTTCCAGTGCCTGGCCCAGGCTGATCAGGCCGATAATCATGGCGCTGGCCTCAAAGTACACATGGCGCGCCGCTTCCGGCAGCAGGTGGGGCACCAGCACCACCAACATGGAAAAAAGCCAGGCCGTGCCGGTACCCAGGGCCACCAGGGTATCCATAGTGGCGCTGTGGTGGCGTAGCGCTTTCCAGGCCCCGCTGAAAAATTGACCACCACAGAACACCAGAATCGCCAGGGTAATAAGCCCCATGGCGCCCCAAGCCAGCTGATCTGCGAAGCTGTTGACGGACATTTTATCGGTGATCAGGCCCCAGGCCATCAACGGCAGGCCCACACCCAGGGCGATAGCGGAGCGCCACAGTAACTGGTGATAGTGGCGCTCTTCCTGGGCACGCTGCTCTTCGCGCCGCTGGCGCTCGCTACTCTTGGCCACCTCGGCGTCATAACCCGCCTGGCGCACCGCCTCGATACAACTTTGCGGCGCCGCCGCGCCCTGCACCTTAAGGGTTTTATCGGCCAGGTTTATGCGGGCATCCTGCACCCCCGCAACACCCTGCACGGCGCTTTCAATCTTATTCACACAGCCGGCACAGCTCACGCCACTGAGGCGGAATAGTGTCTGCGCTGCTTGCTGTTCTCTCGCCATAATGCTCTCCCTCAATACCGTTTCTGGCGACAAAGTTACAACCTTACCCCAGGGGTAAGGCAACGGGTTACAGCCACAATTTACCCTGCTCTATTTCCGGGCCGCCATTATTCAGCTTAGCGGCTGGACTGGCGCGCCTTGCTCTGGCAAGAGCAGGCCATAAAGAGCCACTGTAAAGGCCGCGCAAGCCCCACGCCGGAGTGTTATTATCGCGCCATGAAACACCCCCTGCTCCCCGAAAGACCCCTGAGTATCTCCCCGACTCTGGCCTCAACTGTTGGCCTGGAGGAAGCGGTATTGCTCACCGCCCTGGGCGACCTGATACCTTTCCTGCCCGCAGAGCCCTACGCTGGGCGGGACTGGTTTACCGCCACCGGCGAGCAACTCTATCTGCTTCTGCCGTTCTGGCAGGCAGCAGATATCCAGCGGGTAGCCACCAGCCTGCGCAATCAGGGCGCCCTGATGCTGGGCGCAGCTCCTTTCGGTAGCAGTGAAGTCCTCAAGTTCACCCTGCCCAGTGAACACCGCCGCCCTTCAGCCCTGGCTCAAACCCCGGAACCGAGCCGCGCCCCGGCACCAGCCAATCGCAGTGCCAACACCATTGCCCCCAGCTGGCAGCCAGATGCCGAAACTATGGCGCGCATCAGCCAGCTCGGCATCCCGGAACACTTTGTGCGGGAGCAGTTACCGGAGTTTGTCACCTACTGGCGCGAACGGGCCGAGCCACGCCACTCCTTTGGCTCACTGTTCCTGCGCCAGGTAAAGAGCAAATGGGAAGCCTTTCGCGCTACTGCCCAACGCAAGCAGGCCCTGCCGGATAACTGGCAACCGAACAACGACACCCTGCGCAAACTGGCCGACGAGGGGGTACCCAGTACATTTGTCAGCCGCGGCCTACAGCGCTTCCTCGACTACCACCGTTCCAGCGGCAAGCAATCCATTTCCTGGGATCTGGAATTCAATGACTGGATCATGGAAGACTGGGAGAAACAGGAAACTCCATTTATTGAAAAGCGCAAACCCACTGCCATGACGCGCGACTGGCAACCCAGTGAACATACCTGGGAACAGCTACAGCGCCTGGCGATCAACCCGCGCTTTGCCGCCGAACTGCTGCCGGAATTTATTTACAAGTGGACAGAGCGCAGTGGCCACAGCGCGCGCTGGGGCGAGCTGTTTATTGAGTACGCTCGCGAGGAATGGGCCTACTACTGCCAGGGTATTGAGAAAAACCCGGTAGCCAAACCCATAGCGCGCAACTGGCAGCCCGGCGGCGACTGCCTGAGCCACCTGGTGAACCAGTGCGAGATAGAGCGTGACTTCGCCCTATCACTGGTGCCGGAATTTATTATTTACTGGCGCGGCCAAAACGCCGCGCGCAAAAGCTGGGACGCCGTATTTGTGCGTCACGCTCGCCATCAATGGGCAGAGCGCAACAAGTTGGCAATAGGAAACTCTTATGGCAATCCACAAGACGCCCACAACAGCGCAAACCAGCGCACCCGCGACCGCTCAATCGGCGACATACTCACAGACACAAACTGGTAATGCGCAAGATCAGGAACTGCTGAACGAAAAAAAACGCGCGATTAACGAAGTATTCGCGTTGTTTAAACTGAATTACCATAACCAGTTCAGTGCCGCATTTCCGGATACCGAAACCCTGCATCACGCAAAACGCCTGTGGCTCGAAGCGCTGGCCGCTTTTGAAGCGCAGGATATTATGCAGGGCGCAAAGCGCGCGATACTGCAGAGCGAATACCTGCCCACAGTACACAAAATGCTGCAGCTCTGCGCCGCCGGCGAAAACGGCCTACCAGAAGCCCGCGCCGCCTACCGCGAAGCCTGCAATGCGCCCAGCCCCAAAACCAATCACAATTGGAGTCACCCAGCGGTTTACCATGCTGGGCGTGAATCCAACTGGTATTTTCTCTCCAACAACCCAGAATCCATCGCCTACCCGGTATTTGCAGAGCACTACCGCAAACTTTGTGCACGCGTACTGGAAGGAGAAAAACTCAGCGCCCCGGAACAATTAAAGCTGGAAGAAAACCCCGGCACCCCGCTTTCCAAAGAAGAGAATGCGCAAAAAATGGCAGCCTTGAGGGCTGAGTTAGGTATTTAAATCTTCTTCATCCGGCGCTAGGGAATACCCTTAGCGTCCTCCCCCTCCAACACTCCTATTTCCCCACATACTCTCAAAAAATATGGCCGAATCTACTGAAAGATTTAGATCACCTTGATCATTCTTTTTATCGAGCCTCCGCAAAAAGATAGAACGCCTCTTAAACTTAAAGAATTGTAGATTTATTGCTCTATCAGCCTCTGGTATGCACCATGGAACCATTTAGAAGTGGCAGATTGATTTATTATGTTTTTTGGGAGACATTAGCGCAGAAATGCGTTTGGAATAGAAATCAAGGTGGTAGAGGTCCTGTTAATCACCATATAAATGTTTTTTCTTAGGGCTATTAATCGAAAATGTCTAAAGTAAACATTCGCACTGCAAATGAGCTAGATCTGGATAGGTGCTATGAGATTGAGTCTGTATCCTATACCGGTAACGAGGCTGCAACTAGAGAAAAAATTTTAAAGCGAATTAAGACCTACCCTGATGGTTTTCTCGTTATAGAAAACAGTGAGGAAATTATTGGTTTTATTAATTCAGGAGCAACCCATAAGGTTGAACTATCCGATGAAAACTTCAAAGAATTAATAGGCCATGATCCGAGTGGAAAGAACATTATCATCATGTCTGTGGTAGTTCACCCTAAATATCAAGGGAAAGGCATGGCAAGTACGTTAATGGAGAGATTTATTGATTCCATGCGGGATATAGGGAAAATAAAAATTTACCTTATATGTCAGGCTGAACTTGTTGGCATGTATGCCAAATACGGCTTTATACACCTTGGAAAATCGGATTCTGATCATGGCGGGCTTAGCTGGCATGAAATGTCACTTACATTACAAAATACGGAGTGACAAAAAATACCAGCAATGAATATTGGATTAAAAAAATGCGTAGGAAGCGATTAAATCATTATGCAGATATAGTTTGTAAAATGTTTTTCGGCTGGCGCATGAGCAATGACCTAGAAATGATGTCCGACTTACCAGATGGCACTATCTTTGTAAATATTCTTTCGGGCGAAGCTCATCATTCTATTTCTGGCGCCGTAGATCTACATATAGCCAAGCAGATTAAATCTTGGTTTAAGTATCAAAGCAAAAAAGACAGTATTGACATTTCGCAACTAGAAAGTGCCATCCTGGAAGTAGACATCGACACAGGCAAAGTAGCTACAAATAAAAAGAAAATTGTTTTATTCAATATGGAATGTCGCAGTACAATCAAAACTAATGATAAAACTTACAAGGCGATGATAAAGGATATGAAACAATGGCACACCAGAGTCATAACCTAAAATTTGGTTACTGCCAGAAACAATGGGCAACTACTAAAAACGTAATCACCGGAGTTATATCAAAAAACAATACAAACTAACAGTATGGCCATAGTGCCAGGTGAGTTTAAGGACGTACAATCACTTAAGCACCTCAAAAACACCATTGGTATTATTAAAGTCATTACAGAACAAAGGGGGGGCTGTAATAGACTTTCAAAACGCTAGGCTCTAAACGCCTGATCAGTGGTCAGATACTTTTTTTGAACCACGGAGACCTTCTTTACAAAAACATGCTTTTCTAATGTAATCTCCGGAGAAAGATGGAATTTGGTTACATCCAAGGGGGATGCGAATATTTTGAATGCCCGACATTAGCCTGGTGGGTTGGCCAGAAAAACATCTTCATGATGGGCATAAGTTGGCAAACAGATTTATAGAAATCTATGCAAAGGGTAAATTCCCGGAGTCCGGTATTGAGATCAAGGTCGAGGGATTGCCAAGAGGTATGCATACACAACTCAAAGATGGACACGAAAACTTAGACTTAAAAACTATCACATTGAGATAAAATACAAAAAAACAAAATAAATTGTAATTTTGAATTGAACACATACACAATGAGGACATATTATTGTAGGGTATGCCGACTGGTGAAATTTAAACCAGTAATGATTGAGCTAAATATTTTATGACCTTTTCCCGTTAAATGGATTTATTTATGGAAGAAAATCCTAAAAAACTAAAGTCCCTCTCACCAGGAAGATTAGAAGCAGAGTTAAGGCAAAACTTAGAGAAAATTACAGGTTCTAAGTTTCACTCAATTTACATAAGTCTATTCGAATACGCATCAGGGGGATGCTCTGATGATGGTGCTATTGAATTTACGATAGAAATTGATTGCAACAACTGGTGAGAATAGAGGTAGACAATGGATTTAGATAGAAATAAAGACTTAATTTGTATTTCTGCAGAAGATCTCGAAAAATCTTTAACTGAAGTTATAGAAAAGATGACTGGAGAGCAATCCTATGAAGTTTCTGTTAGCTCTTTAGTATTCAAGAGATCTGAAGGTGGAAAACAACAGATACGAATGATCGTCAAAGTAGGCGAAAAACATAGTGTTAGTGGATGGTAAATATATATTAATGGTTAGCTGTAATTATAGCCGTCACCCCCTAACGATACTCATCCGAGCATAAAATTTCAACACCAAGCCCCTAAGTTCCTGGCAGTTTAAGTTGGACTTAGAGGGCTCGGCCTAGTTAATAAGTGAAAGTGATATTGTGATAATGCTTATTCCAGCTTCAGACACCACATAATATCATGACGAAAAAAGTGTATGCGACTGTATCAAATAATGTCAGACTTATTAACTGATTTTGAGCATCAGGAAGTTATTTAGATCTCGGAAAGATCGCCGTATGCAACCTTAAAGAAAAGCTTAAATAAATTGAGAGGATAAAAAACAACTTTCATCTAAGCGCCCTCTACCAGACAAGAATAAGATAACAATTCAAAGATGCCAGCAAGCCTGCTACTTAAGCCATATACAACACTCTATGTTTAAAGCTTACCCTATCTGGACCCTAAGGCTTTGAAAATCCTCCGTGAATAAATTGGCAATTTAAAAAGTATATTTTTCATGCCTACAGAAAAAAACTAACAATAAAATGACCAATTTTAAGTATTACAAAAAAAGGAATGATATGTTTGACCCTTGAACATGAACTTCAACATTAATTCACAATAATAGTTTTGGCATCTGTTGCAAAAAAGCACTAGAGTAAAAATTAAATCTGTCATTTAATGATACTCAGCAAGAGCCTTACTGCTCACATGGTTGCTCATGGAATAGCTTAGGTAAACTATATGATCTATTAAAACCGACATTAGATGAAATAAGAACTAAGATAATCGAGTATTCATAGGCATTTATTCCATTAGATATTGAGTTACTTGATAAAAAACGTTACTGGCCAACACTTTCAAACACATATGACTCTGAATTGCGTATTTTAAGAAGCAATGAATCACTTTTTTATGATGATTGTGAACTTTATACTTATTGTGAATTATTGGTAGCCATAAAAGAGGCAAATATACATGGGTTACTGCTATGGGTTAGTTAACCTGATATCCTTTTAAACAACTTATCATCTTCAGTAGCATCATTTGTGTCAAGAAAGGGAGGTCACTTTATGACCAATCGTCGTAATTTCGTTAAGGTTCTAGGTGCTTTTACTGCAGCCTCTCTACTGAGTGGCACCAAGGAGTCATTTGCAGTAATGAATAGTAAAAGTACTTGGTACATGCCAGATGAGGGTGAGCCTCACCTGCGTACTTGGATGGCCTTTGGTGCAAGCCGCAAAATTTGGGGACGGAAACTCCTTAGGGAAGTCCAGCAGAATTTGGCAACAATTGCACTGACGATTGCGGAGTACGAGCCAGTTTCAATGCTGGTTCGACAAGCAGATCTCCCACTTGCCCGGCGACTAATGGGAGATAAGATCGAACTAGTTGTTTGCCCTCTAGATGACTTGTGGATACGTGATACAGGCCCCGTTTTTATTGTAAATGAAAACGGTGATAAAGCGGCTATTAACTTCAACTTCAATGGTTGGGGAGAAAAGCAGGATTTTGATAATGATGCAGAAGTTGCTGCATTCACTGCTCAGTCGGCCGGTGTGCCCAGTATCCAAACTAACCTGATACTCGAAGGCGGCGGGATAGAGGTTGATGGGTATGGTACCGCGATCATAACCGAGAGTTGTGTGCTCAACGATAACCGTAATCCAGGTGTTAGTAAGCAACAATGCGAACGGGAATTAAAGCAGCTTCTTGGTCTAGAGAAAATTATCTGGTTACCTGGCATTAAAGATATGGATATCACTGACGGACATACAGATTTTTATGCCCGTTTCGTACACCCAGGTGTAGTTGTTGCCGGCTTTGATCCCGATCCCAACTCTTTCGATCACGCCGTAACAAAGCGGCATCTTGAGATTCTACGCTCTGTAACGGATGCCAGTGGCCGCGAACTAGAAGTTATTGTATTAGAGGCACCTTCAATAGTTCGAGAGCGGTTTGACAACAGGGATTTCGCCGCTGGATATATTAACTTCTATGTTTGCAATGGCGCGGTCATAGCACCTGAGTTCGGCGATCACTATGCAGATGCCTCAGCCAAGCGAAAATTACAAAGAGCATTTCCTAATCGCGATATTATACAAATCAATATTGATGGCATAGCAGCCGGTGGTGGAGGTATACATTGTACAACCCAACAGGAACCGGAAATTTAACTGCTCTTAACTTAAAGTGATTAACGGATATTTAATATATATAAATACTTGCTACCTTAGATATTCGCCATAAAGAAGTGTGTATTTATTTTGAGTATATTTGAGCAGCAATAATTTAGCCTATAAATACATTGACTGCATAAATATCCATGAAAAATAGAAATTACAAATAATTACATTTCTATAGTAAAACATCCTTCTTTCAAGAATCTATGGCAAGATAACAGTCTTGCTATAACGTTGATCATATTCTTTATAAAAAAGACAATTCAGCTATAAAGCTCCCCCAAGATTGGAAAACAATAAGGATATATTGTTTATGAATTATACGCTTCGATTACTAACTAGACTACGCTTAACAATTCTAGCTGTTGTTATGATATCCCTCAGCTTTCCAGCATATGCAGACTCTGTGGATAAGCTGATCAAAAACATCATGGATAAGCGCCAAATCCCTGGTCTCCAATTGGCCATCGTTAAAAACGGTGAAATAATCAAACTGGGAAATTATGGATTATCTAATTTACAGGACAATGTGCCGGTAAGATCCAACACTGTATTTCCAATTAACTCAATGACTAAGGCGTTTACGGGTGTTGCATTGGTACAGCTCGCAGAGCAAGGACGCCTTTCCTTAGATGATGAGATTAGCAAACACCTTACTGACTTACCTGCCAACTGGAAGTCAATAAAGATAAAACATTTAATGGCACACACTTCTGGGCTGCCCAATATTTTCAGTGGTTATCTTGCTGACTTGGTTGTTCGTGGCAACCCAGATGCTGCATGGAACAAAGTAAAAGAATTACCTTTAAAATCTGAAGTAAACACACAGTTTAGTTATAATCAGACGGGTTATGTTATTATCGGTAAAATAATCGATAAATACGTACAAGGTGGCTTCCCAAAATTCATTACCGATAATCAGCTTAAAATCGCCAATATGAAATTAACAGCTGATGCCGGCTTTGAACACATGACGCGTCCTATTAACAATCATGCAAGGCAATATCTCTACGATTCCGATAAGGGCCAGCACAAAAATAACTACGTTGAATTCCCTTACATATTACAAAGTGCAGCTGGCATGAATTCAACAGCAACAGAAATTGCGCAATATCTTATTGCCTTGCAGTCTAAAAAGCTGCTCAAAAACCTCCATTCTCTTTGGACACCGATCACTTTAAAGAATGGCCAAACTGCTGGGTTTAATCATGTAGAGAATGGTTATGCTATTGGATGGCAAGTTATCGATCGGGAACATCACCGTGCAGTTAGTGCGAGCGGTGGAAATGCGGCAACTATGATTCACTATCCTGAGGATAAACTATCCATAGTTGTTCTTACAAATTTAATTGGCGGATTGCCAATCCAGTTTGCAGATAAAATTGCAGCTGAATATATTCCTGAATTTAAGCTTTAAAGTAGCAGGGGCAGTTAGTAGCTGGGATTTTAAAGAGCTGGTTAATAAGCAAACATATCACCTATACAAAACCTGCCCCAACAATTAATCCATTAATGAGTCAAAAATCATTATCGGGGATACAGCGGAGCTTCTAAATAATTCCTTAATGCCTCTACGAGTCTTAGGGATTGCAGAGGTTAGCCGCGGATAGTCCTAATCCTCTGTAAGAGCTGGAACGTGGCAGATATGGCCTGCCCCTCAAGGGTTTCAGAGCGATTTACATTCTGTATTGCAACTTCTTGGAAATTCTTGGAAATTCTTGGAAATTCTAGGCATTCCTTCAAATCAACATTTTGATTGTAAACTACTCTGAGGGCCAAAGGAATCGCGGAATTATTCAGCCCCCCTAGATTTAACTTTTCACCAAATTTTTTTTGACTCAGGTGGAAAATTTAATCAAAATCACTATAACCAACAACGCTAGATCATAGCTTGGAGCAGGAAATATAAAAAACAATTTTTATTATGTATATCAGGTTTATAGCAAAGACGAAACCCGATATTTTTCATAGCAATTCTATAGAAAATTCCAACAGGGTTTTGTCACAATAAATATAAATGGTTAATTTTTAACAAAGACCGACAAACCCAATGCCTCACTCACCGTATACCAATCAATCAATTTGAAATTCTGCTTGGCATTGGGCAGACGATTCCTGCCATCTTGGACAACAAGCAAACCCATTGGATATTCCGGCCCAAGATACAGGCTGGTAACATCCAGGCCATCGGTTTCAGAACTTCCATCGATACCTGAGCGCACATTCATTGTTACCCTAAAATGACCAACAAAGTCATTACCATCACGTGTGAATAACGCATAACTGTCATTACCCTGGCTAGAGGCGATCAGGTAACCACTATCCTCTGTTAGGTAGAGGGCGAGCCCTTCCACATCATCCACCAGGGTCTGTCCATCCACTTCAGCAACCAATTTAGCTTGGTATTCACTATTCTGTTGCTTTTTAAGGCCCAGTGACCAAATCCCCCGATCCTCCTCGGCAAAAAAGAGCCTCTGCCACTTATCATCGACGACACAGCCTTCAACCTGGCTATTTACGACTATTTCTGTATGCTTTTTTAACGAAAATTCTGTGGGATTCTCGCCGAGATCAATTTCAAACTGGTGAAAGGCAGCATCTTTATCCGATACCCAAGCAAATAGCTGATTATTGGTTTTCTGCAAACATAGACCATAAGGATCTTGCAAATTTATAGCGCGTAGCCCCAGGTGCTCGACATGCCCCTCAGCCGTGATGGCAAAGAGGTTCACCCCGGCGGTCGAGCGGTTAGATGCTGCCGCTAATGCACTATAATAAGGATGTTCAATACTGCGGATATCCACATTGTTAACACGTCCCACAGCAAAATGTTCGAGCAGCTTTCCCGATAAATTGTAAATATTCAGGCCACTTTTTTTGTCCGTTGCCAAAATCAGGCTATTCTGTGGCTGGGATTTATTGGCCCAGATAGCAGGATCATCAGCAGCATCACCAAATGACTCTACCGGGTCCGTCTGATTGCGAGCAAATACACTGACGATTGAATCACCTCTCTCGGGATCAAATCCTGTAGACTCAGTTTCTAAGTAATCACTTTCCACATCATCAAAAACCAACAGCTGATCCCGACCAACATCCAGGGCCCAGAGCTGACCATTTAAGAATACTGGGGAGACTGCCGAGTGGTTCTCGTTAATATGAAGGTGCCACTCTGGCTCCTCTGAGGAAAAAGGCAGTCGGTAGCGATGTATCTGATCACCTGCGCTCAGCCACAGACTTTCACTACGAGCATCAAACCATAGATTGCCGAAGTCTTCACCAAGCCAATGAGCACTGAGGAATAATTTACGCTGCTCATCCTTTTCCGCGTTTGTATTTAAGCTCAGGATTCCAATGGGTGGTTGAGATACTAGTAGGCGTTGGGAGCGTGGGCTTACTGCGCAAGCATTAACTTGCTCACCAAAATAGAGTGGACGTACTTCTTGCATCTGCCACTGTTGTTGGGCTGGGAATAATAAATATTCACGACCTATTCCATCTTCACCAATGCTAAACAAATGAGTGCGCTGTTCTTGTTGGGAAAAGCACAGGGCACTCTGTAGCGTTGGCATTTTCTGGCTACCCAGTAGCCTAAAATTTACGTTATTTGAAGCATCACTGTGGCGTATTTCATGTAAATTTATTTGCGCCAGGCGCTCATCGAAGGAGGCCACCAGTAAAGTTTCATTAGGCAGAGCTTGTACGGCTAGGCGTTCCACCCTTCCCTCTTGGGAGGCGAGTATTTCTCCGTAGGAATTTATTACAAGCAAACCGCGACGCTCGCTGGCAAGCAATAAATATTGCTCAGCCCCAACCCGTATTGGCAGAATCTGTTCTGCGTCTATCGCACCCAAGGGAATTACCCGTTGTGGCAAGGCCTTTTTAATGCGTAAAACAGAATCCACATCATGACCACAGCTAACGAGTAGCGTAGCGGCGAGCATGATCGCAATAATAAAATGCAGTTTTTTCATGGAGAGCCATTCAATTCCGGAGAAAGAGCCCCACCTGTGTGAGGCTCCTTGCAGTGCATAAACACCATAATTTTATTAAAAATGCTTTAGATGTTGTCCCGCTAGAAAGTGCTGTAACTCAGACCCAGGGCATAAGTCGGCCCGTATTCTTCATATTGACCGTTGAAACCAGAGTTATGCACATAATAAGGCTCATCGGTCAAATTCACTCCGGTGAATGTCAGCAGTAAACCGTTGTTCAAGTGGTAGCGCACAGAGAGATCCAATTGTAAGTGATCCTCTTCATAACGATCACGGGATGCATCCTCCATATCTACCTCCAGCAATCGCTCGCTGCGAAAAGCAGCAGACAAGCGCAGGCTAAAAGCGTCTCGCGCATAACCGACAATAAAATTCCCCACCAGATCTGCTTGGGATGGCATAGATATTCCATCGCTACGTTGACGACCCGGCCCCAATCCTAGACGGGCTTCAGAGTCTGTGAAGTTCGCGTTAGCACGCAGTAGGAAACCATTATCGAAGCCCTGTGTCCAAGCCAGTTCCGCACCGTTAATCCGTGCCCTGTCACCATTGATAGGCTGAAGTATTTCGGCCTCTTCCACTATCAGGTTACCGATATACTGAGTAAAGTCCGCGCTACTGGAAACATCGGACATCACAATAAAATTATCGATAGACTTGTGGAACAATCCCAGCGATAGCATACCCAGATGATCCACGTAGTATTCTGCGGAGAAATCCAGGTTGCGAGTTTCATAAGGTTGCAGAGCTGGATTGCCGGCTTCCACTTCCAGCTCACCATCGTCGTACTCAATTTGCGCCGGCGAGGGATTCAGATGGCCAAACGAGGGGCGCGACAGGGACTCGGTGTAGGCCGCACGCAGCACAATATTATCGCTGTAATCAAGCTTGAAGTTTACACTGGGGAAGAAGTGATCGTAATCGCGCTGATAATTGACCGCACTTGCATAGACCTCATCGGCAATGAAATCGGCACCGGGTACTGGCTCTTCGGATTCAATCACACGCATTCCTTCGGCACTGAAATCGGTGCGTTCATAGCGCACTCCAAAGACCCATTGAGCGCGATCAAGTTCGATGGTATTCATTACGTAAAGCGCACTGATATCTTCCTGCATCTGGTAATCACGCGCAGAAGAGAGGGCGGTTTCAGTTTCATCCATCTCAAAACTGGCAATATTGCGATTAATAAATAGATTGAGATTGCCTGGATTAACTCCCGGTCCGAAGGTATCGAGACGGTAATCAATATCGTTACGAACAAAATCTGCCAAGGTATAGTCACCGGCAAAACCATCATAAACGCTGGCATTCAGATCACCGCGTTTTTCCCTCTGGCGTTCGTGCAGGCCAAATTGCACAGTTGAGTCATAGGTGCCCCAGTTTATCTCCCTGGTAAAATCCAGACGTAAACTCAACTCTTCATCCTCGGAGAAATTATCCTCAATAACCAACTCGTCCAGTTGATAATTGGCGGGATCTAATATTTTTTCAGCGTCGCTACTGTCCACTGCCATACGCGGAGTTTTACCCACTTCCACATAACCCAGGCGCAGTGGTTCAAGGACAAAGTCGGTATCACGGCGATGTGGCTCAGATTCCTCCGCGTAAGAATAACCCAGCACGTAGGCAAGACCCCATTGTTCGAAATTATGCTCTCCACCCAATACTGTTGAAATAATCTCCTGTTCATCCAGGCGATCTTTCAAGGATTTTTCCAGTGCCGCCTCTTCCCAAATGGCGCTATGTCTGGACATCGTCTCTGGCTTATCGCGCTCTGCATCCAGTTTCCAGGAATTGCGTTGACGGATCTCCTGATCTGAGAAGTCGGAATAGAGATTGTGCAGATAGATTCGTGCACCACTACTCAATTGCAGGTCAAAATTCGCGGCCATACCGGTGCGCTCACGAGTAATGGTGTAATCCCGCTGTTCTATTTCGGTTGCCCCAATACCCGCACTACCGTCCTCGGCCACAAGCACTTCCCAGCTACCATCGGTTTCAATATTTTCAGAACCGAAATCTCGCTGCTGATGACTAACTGCCAGAGCGACACCAAAGCGCCTGTTGCCATCGAGATCGAAAACATTGGTCATGGTGGCTGCATATTTTGGACTGTGCTCCTCTTGCAGGTCGCTATAACTGTTTTCAACACTGAATTTATAGCGACTGCCATCGTAGTCCAGCGCGTTAATACTCTTGATTTCTATGGCCCCGCCGATGGAGTCTGCACTCATATCCGGTGTAAGGGTTTTGAATACTTCTAAGCTGGCAAGTAGGTCTGAGGGGATGACATCCAGAGCCACAGCGCGACTGCCAATTTCTGGTGCGGGCAGACTGACGCCATTGATGCTGGCGGCATTTAAGTTGGGATCAATACCGCGCACCCCCACAAAACGTCCCTCACCCTGGTCGCGGGCAATAAAGACTCCAGGCATCCGCTGCAGGGCCTCTGTTACATTGGCATCCGGCAACTCACCAATGGCATCAGAAGTTTGTACTGCCACCAGCTTGTTGGAGTCACGCTGACGATCCAGGTCGCTGCGCGCATTGTTGGCCTGAGCGGTAACCGTCACCGTTTCCATGGTGCGGGCCTGGCTCTCTTGTGCATAAGCATTGCCACTCAAGCCGTTATTAGCACAAAAAACTGCTATGGCAAGCGCGGTAACGGGGGTGTTGGGCGTTCGAAAATTGATGGTTGTGCTTTTCATGGCGTCCCACTCCAATTAGTCCCGGCGGCGTATTTATTGGGGCGCAGACTAGTAGGCGACTATGAACTTTACATGACGGTTTTTTTAAGCTGTCATCAAGCTTTCAGAAATAGCTGGAAAAATTCCCAGATAAATTAAATATCCTTATTTATTTATCGCTTTTTATTAACCTCTTTTAATTAATCGATTGCGTAAAAGATATGTCATCGATTTAATTAGGTCAGGTTAATTTAATTTTATTAGGTTCCCCGCAACGGAGCAGCAGCAATGAAAGATTCTCCTAAAAACCCTGACCGTAGAAAGCTATTGAAGGCCATTGGTGGTGCCACGGCTGCGGGCGCCGCAACCAGCTTTATGCCTGGCTGCGGATCGGAGCATCATCGGGAGAATCTCTCATTTCAGGAAGTTCCCCACAGCTTGGACTTCAAACATCATTTACCGCAGGGTTACAGCGCCGATATCCTGCTACGGTGGGGCGACCCCATTGTCGCTAACCTCAAAGAATTTGAGCCGAAACAATTGACGGCGAAGGGGCAATCTCAACGCTTTGGCTATAACAACGACTTTATCGCCTTTATGCCATTGGCGGAGAATACCCCTGCCGGGCACGGAGATATCCACTGCCAGAGTGGTAACAGCGATCGCGGCCTACTATGTGTAAATCACGAGTACACCCAACCACACCTGATGTTCTCTGGTTACAACGATGAGTATAGTGCCACGCGGGGAGTCAGTGCCGAGCATGTAGCCATAGAACTAGCCGCCTGTGGCCACTCGGTAATAGAAATTACACGTACCGACAAAGGCTGGCAGCCTGTTTTGGAGAGCCCCTACAATCGCCGCATCACCGCGACCACGCCGATGCAAATTAGTGGCCCCGCCGCCGGAGACAAACGCTTGCAAACAACCGCAGATCCCTCTGGCACCCAGGTGCTCGGTACCATTGGCAACTGCGCCGGTGGCAAGACTCCCTGGGGCACGGTATTGGTGGCCGAGGAGGGATTTGGTGGCGCCTTCCAAGGAGATCCCAACAAAGTCGAGGATACTCGCGAGGCGCGCAATCATCGTGACTTCGGCGTAAGGCCCCACAATCGCAACTTAGGTGATTACGACCCGCGCTTCGATATACAGCAAGAGCCCAACGAACCCAATCGTTTTGGTTGGATGGTGGAATACGACCCCTACGACCCGCAATCTATACCGCGCAAGCTGACCAACCTGGGCCGCTTTGAACACGAGGGCTTTACCCTGGTCTGTAAGCCGGGCCAACCGGTGGTGGCCTATGGCGGCGATGACGACGAACATCAGTTCGTCTACCGCTATGTCTCCAAAGAGGCTTATCTGCCCAAAGATCCAACCCACAATCGCAATTTACTGACCGAAGGCACCCTCTATGCGGCACGCTTTGATGCGGATGGAAGTGGGAAATGGTTGCCACTAGTTTTTGGGCAGGGCCCTCTAAACAGCAACAACGGTTTTCACAATCAAGCAGATGTCTTGATTGACGCACGCCAGGCCGCTGCACTGCTGGGCGCCACTCCTATGGACCGCCCGGAGGATGTAGAGACCAATCCCCACAACGACTGCACCTATGTGATGTTAACCAAGAATAAAAGCCGCGCCGAAGACGGTGTGGATGCGGCTAATCCCCGTCACCAAAATACTGCCGGGCATATTTTGGAAATTGTGCCCCCGGCCATGCCTGGTAAAAAAACCGGCCGAGATCACATCAGCGACCAATTCCGCTGGCACCAGTTTTTACTTGGCGGCAACCCCAATGCGGAGAACCCTGTGGAGCGCGGCGCTTACGGGCAGCAATCCACTTACAATATTTCTAATCACGGCTGGTTTACCAACCCGGACAATGTCGCCTTCGATCCCCATGGCAACATGTGGGTGGCCACTGACGGCTGCGAGCGCTTCGGCTTTCACGACGGCCTCTGGGCCATGGCCACCGAGGGGCCAATGCGTGCCGCGCCCAAACACTTCTTTGGATGCCCGCAGGGCGCTGAAGTGTGCGGCCCTGAGTTTACTCCCGATGGCACAACTCTGTTTATCGCAGTGCAACACCCTGCCGACGCGCTCAACTCTACTTACGACCACCCCTTGCACCGCTGGCCGGATAACAATCCGGAGCTGCCACCGCGCCCCTCGGTATTGGCCATCTATAGGGACGATGGCGGTGAAGTGGGCAGCTAGTCATCCCAGAACGGCGCGCTTTCACACGAAGCCGCCGGTCCTGCTAGAATTTTTTAATCGAAGCCTATTTTTGGCGGCTCGTCGCTGGTCTCCAATAAGAGACCGGTGACCCTTTAGTTGAGGTAGCCCATGTTATCGAGGTACACCGCGGTACTACGCCGCCTTGCAGCCATACTGGCGGTGACCGCTGGCATTTCACTCTTCGGCCTACAAGTGCAAGCCCAGGTGCCGGAAAACCCCGTTAATCTGCGGGGCAGTGGCGCCAGTTTCCCCTATCCGATTTATGTGGAGTGGTTTCGCCAGTTTACCCACCGCGAGAACAATATTTTTATTTTTTACGAAATGAGCAGCAGCGGCGACGGCATCCGCGATTTTCTCGGCCATACTGTTAATTTTGCCGCCTCAGATGCGGCCATAGAAATCGATGAACTCAAGAAGCTTAAGGAGGGAGGTGTTGTATTACCCGTCACTGCCGGGCAAGTGGTGTTAGTGTTTAATTTACCGGGTATCGATAAATTGAAGCTGTCGCGGGAAGCCTATGTGGGCATTTTTATGGGCAAGATCCGCCATTGGGACGACCCGATCATCGCCGCCAGTAATCCAGATATTAAATTACCACGCACAGATATTTCAGTGGTTACCCGCTCCGAGAGCTCCGGAACTTCCTATATTTTTTCCGGCCACCTCAGCGCCGTTAGTGAAGAATTCCGTGAGAATATTGGCCTGGACCGCACACCCGACTGGCCCCGGCTGTCGACCTTTAAAATCGCACCAGGTAACCAGGGTGTAGCGGCCAAAGTACGAGAAATACCCGGCGCTATCGGTTATGTGGAGCACGGCTTTGCCAACATAGTCAATTTACCGGTAGCAATCCTAGAAAATCGCGCGGGCCAATTTATCGAAGCCAATGCCAAGAGCGGAGTAGCTGCTTTAGAAGAAGTGGAATTTCCCGATAGTAAACTGCCTGTGAGCGGCGCACCCAACCTGATCGCCTGGGTCTGGGACCCCAAAGGGAAAGATGCCTACCCGATTACCAGCTTTTCCTGGTTGCTGCTCTACGCCAATCAGAAAGATGATGTTGCTCAGGCTCTAAGACAGATGCTGGTCTTTATGTTGAGCCAAAATTCCCAATCGGAAGCCGGCAATATCGGTCTGGTACCTCTACCGGAAAACGTGCGCATCAGGGTGCTCAACGCAGTGACCTATGTGCAGTAGCTCAGCCCTCCGCCACAGCATACTCTAATACACGATTGCGACCGGTCCTTTTGGCCCGGTAGAGAGCGTTGTCGGCATGCTGCAATAATTCCAGCACGTTTCTCTCTCCCTGCAGCTGGGCCACACCGATGCTAGCGGTAAACTGCACCGGCCCCAGAGCGGACTTGATCATAATTTTGGCGATATCTTCATGGATACGCTTGGCAACAGACAGCGTACCTGGGCCATCGGCACTAACCAACAGTGCAAATTCCTCACCGCCTATGCGCCCAAACACATCCACCTCACGCACATGCTGGGCTATTACCCGGGCAGTAGCACACAAGGCCTGATCACCGATCAGGTGGCCGTGGCGATCATTGATTGATTTAAAGCGGTCTATATCCAACATCAATATACCCAGGGGAATTTGCTTGCGTTGAGCCAATTTGAGCAAAAGATTGGCCTCTTCAAAAAAACTGCGGCGATTGTGAATGCCAGTTAGTGGATCGGTACGTGCCTCCAGTTCCGCCCTGGCCTTAGCAGCTTCCAGCTCTCTGGTGCGTGACTGCACCAACTCCTCAAGATCAATCTTGGATACTTCCAGCTGTTGCAGGTATTTTTTTTCCGCCCGATCCTTCTGTAACCGCAGGCGCTGCACCATTAAACCGATCGCTGCCATAATCGCCAGCATCTCCACAAAAGAGGCCACCGGCGGCCAATAGTAGTTGACTGGGTTGTGCACCACATAACCGAGATCACGCATTGCCTGCACCAGTAGTCCCAGCACTAGGGTGGCCCACCCCAGGGCAAACACTCCTGCAGCATTCTCTCCCTGGCGCCAGCGAATCATCGCGATGGGCACGATCAGGGGATAACAAAGCAATGCGATGATCATGGATATTTGGGAAAGGGCCTTCAGCTCTAAAAACACGCAACCAATCAGGAAAGCACCGTTGAGCAACATCAGCTGTAAGAGGAAGTCCAACTTTGGCGTGAACTGACGGGTTTCGAGAAATGTCCGTGCAAAGACAAGCCCGGCCATAATTGCCACAGCCCCACTAAGAGAGCCGTATCCCCAGTGGAAGCTGCCTGTCATCAGGTATTGATGGGTATATCCCAGCACTGTGCCCCACACCAGGATTTTGCTAGCGCAGTAGAAAGAATAGATATAGAGAATCTTTTCTTTGATTGCGATCGCTCCCACTAGGGCAAAGACCGCCATTAAAAAGTAGCCTCCAAACAGAAAAGCGATCAGGCTCGTCTCACCCTTACTGTTTTGTTGCAATGCCTGGGGGCTCCAGATACGCAGACTGGGAAAGACCACACCCAATTCGCCAGAATCGAACCTTACCATTAGCTCCTGAGTGGTCCCCGGTGCGATGGTCACTGGAAAAACAAAACGGTTATGCGCCACCTGCCGACGGGCAAAAGGCTCATAAATAGAAAGGTTGCTCACTTCGCGGAAGAGATCTCCACTGCCCGCCTTCCGGCCGAAAGCTTGCAAACCGACCAACTGGTGATCGACATACTCAATATTTAGGGTTAGCGGGTGGCTGTCGCGATTGCGCAACGTAAAGTGAGACCAGAAAACACCGGCGCTTAGACCGGTGGAACCCGCTGTTTCCAAAGTGCGAAACTTCCCCTGCTTATGAGCTTGTCGTGCACTATAAATATCACTCTCTCCACCCTTGTCATGCCATATCGCATGGAGTCCGGTGGAATTTTCCCCCTGCTCATTGGTGTTCACGTCCAGGGGAGTATGCGCCCATACCGGAATCTTGGGCAGGAAAAGGACATAGAAGGTTAAAAGTAGAAAAACATAGAAAGAGGGACGGATGTACCAATATTTAAAAATAGAACGCCAAAGATCCAGTAACCGCAGTCTTATTATTCTGTCTTTCATAGTCTTGGCGCGCGGGGATAACACTTACCCCTTATAATGCCTTCCTCCAAAGCAGTAAATGACAGCCTCTCACTTAACGCGAGACATTCTGGCTAGCTAACGCTTTCACAGTGATCAATCCGCCCCCTCAATGAAGTTTTGCGTATCTTTTGGCTCTCAATCGGAGCACCATAGGTACTAGCAACCACTAAAGTTCGAATCTACATAAAAGACACAACATTGCCGCAATTCCCCTATTAATTACTAAGCCTTAGCCTTGATCATAGAGATTACTCCACTGTCTCAATGCTTATCGGTATACGCTCGTTTTACGACAAGTATCTAACTGAGTAAGGTGATATCAGAAAAAATATCTGGTCTTAATTGAACAATTTGTGTCAAAGATCGTAATGCGAGAAACACCCCACAAATAAACACTAGAGCGAGCATATAGTAATGAAAGCTCTGTGTACTCATACGCAAGATGCGATGCTTAGCAAGGTAAACTCCAATTATCCCTCCAATACCAATAGCAACGCCATAACTTGCCAAATCCATGGTGATAGCACCAAAGCTAAGATAGGTCATTATTTTGGTGGCCTGTAAGACCATGGTGTTCAACGCCTTGGTTGCAATCAAATTTTCCTTATCAACACCGTAATTGATAAAGAAGGGATTCTGCACCGGGCCAATAGCACCAATAATCCCAGAGAGAAATGCGACTACTACACCAAGCAAGAAAAAGTAGGGTAAACGCATTGGAAAAGAAGATTGTTTTCTACCGAGCCGATATTGAACCAAAGTGGACATCAAGAAGATGCCCACAAAGAGCTGAAGCCATATTGGGTGCATTTGACTATAAATATAGGCACCAACCATCGCCCCCAGAATACTACCGGGTAGCATCCAGCAAATAACGCTCCAGTTAATATATGGCCAAAAGAACAACACGCGGGAAGGTGCGGCAATAACACTGCCAATCGTAATCGTAGGAGCCACCAAATGTGGCCCAATCAAGAGACCGACTAGTGGAATCATCAGCATGGCCCCACCACCGGCAGCGAGGGTGCAGATATACCAGGAGAGGGCCCCAAAGATTAGTAAAACTGGGATTAGTATCATGCTCTTATCCGCAGCTCAAAGATGCCTCTGCTAGGCAGGCAATAAATTTGCAGGCGATTGATAGCCCGAAGAGTCAGTCAATATAGACCATAGAAAGATCGGTAGAAATAACGAAGAAAAGTCACTTCTCCAATAGACTTAATCTTCACCGCGAATTACCCAGGGAGAATTTACTAGCGGTTGCCCCGTCTCAGCCACCTCACACTCCAGAATTGCGCCCTTTGCAAAGCCAGAGATATCTATAGAAAAACCGACGAAACCACCACGGCCTGCACCATTTGCGCGTAGATCAGCACGATATTCATTCGCTAGAACTTCGCCCTTATAGGCCCCATCAACTTTCACACGCAGTACAACCGCATCATCGCTTTGCTCGGGAATAGCACACCCTAGAATATGTTCCTTGGCCTGACCGCTAAGCAAGCCGGCCACAAATTTCATGCCGTTCTTGAAAAGTGAGACTCTCCATTCAAATTGTGACACTGCCTTATCATATAGATCAATTTCACGAGCATTCCTAATACACGTTTCATCTAATTGGTCCTGAGGAATATCATATTTCCCCTTAAGATCCTCACGCCCTAAATTCATTGTTAAATACGGAATTTCTATTCCATATTTATTATTTAGCAACTGTAGGGATTCATCATACCTCTCAGTCAAACCAACAAAACCGAAAAGTGGCCAGGAAAACCTACGGAAAATTTTTAGCTGCCGATTGGTGAATGATGACTTTCTATAAAAAGACTTAAAACTGTCTTTATACCCATTATGTCGAGAATAGTGTTTATATTCTGACACCAACCTCTGTATTGGATCTCGCAAAATTGTTACTGTATTTTCCAACCCAAATATTGGAAGATAACGTACTGAATTTGAATGACCTGCAAGCATTTTAACATTTTTGTATTTCATCTTCTGAAAAAATACCCATAGATCAGGATTATCACCCATCCAAGCTTTCACAATATCGCTGGTATGCTTCGATCCTGGGCCGTAATCAAGACAAATACTACCATCGCCAAAATATGTTGATGCGCCAAACCGAAAGCTTGTTCCTGCAGTTTTTGGAACATGAATAAATAAAAGTGGGTTCACCACCATAAAAATCCCTTAAGAATGGTGTGTAATATGTTCCCGATGCTCCCAAAATGACAACAAAAATACAGAAGGGGAACACATCAAGAAAATGATAAAGGATTGTCTTTTGAATATCTTATCTCTTAGCCAATTCATTTCTTGTAAAACAATTACTTATCATTATGCATCACTTAATCATAGTTAGGTTTAGTGATGTGAACAACCATCTGACTATTGCCTAACAAACAAAGGGAGTAACTGTGACTACAGTCTTCTTTTGACCATTAGTTAATGATATTCAGACAACAAAACAATAAGTCATAGAATATTGCTCAGGTATATTTTGACTGTACTGGCACAATAAAGCCACAGAGAAAGCATGCTTCACCACAGTACAACACAGTAATCAGTAGCATCTCGTTATTGAGTAAAACGCATCGTTCATGGGGGAATCGAAACACGGAATAATCGAAACGAGTCGACGAGAAAACTTGTGCAGACACCCCAACTGACGTTCGGGGTGCCTGTTCATTCTGACTGGGCAGCTTAGATGGAGAAGAACTGCTGTATACCCAGCAGTACATTGGTGGTGGCTACCGAGGCGAGTATCAGCCCCATCACCCGGCTGACGATACTGGCGCCAGCATCCCCTATAAACCGATAGATCCAATTTGCGGTTAGTAACAGTGCAATCACAATCCCCAATACTGCCAGCATCGCCGTGGCAGTGTTGAGTTGATGCATCATATCAAAGCGATGATTATCGGTAAGTACCACTGCCGCCAGCATGGCGCCCGGCGAGGCTATTGAGGGCACCGCCAGCGGGAATATCGCGGTCTCGTGGCCCTCGCGGACAATCTCCATCTCCTGTTCAGGTTTACTATCGCCAAATATCATGGTGAGGGCAAACAGGAACAACACTACGCCACCCGCCACCTGAAAAGCTGACAGCGGTACACCGATTGCCTCCAACAGGAATTGACCGACCAATAAAAAGAACAGCAAGATGCCAGCGGCTACCAATACGGCCAGCCAGGCGATTTTGCGTTTTTGCCATTCGGCGTGACGGGAAGTGACCGCAATAAATACCGGCAGAGTGCCCACCGGATCGATCACCGCAAAGAAAAAGACAAAACTACTGATCCAATCGTTCAACTGGTACTCCGGCGTGCCGTGCTACTATCCGCTTATTCCCTGCCGCGGGGAGATCGGCAAGCGCCGGGTGGTGGAATCTGGTAAGGCCCGGGTTACCCCCGTGAGCCGCCCCAAATGCTCCCCAGGCAGATGCTTAATCTGAAACTCAAAAACCAAGTCTAGTGCATGACCAATCACTCACCGACCGCCCGCCGCATCGCGAAGACCATCCTGAATGGTTTTGATGCGTATTTCGCAGACTATCAGAACATCACTCTGGGCGCCAAGGCGCGCTTTGAGACCGCTTCTTGGCAGGCCGCACATGAGGCCAACAAGGAACGCATCGACCTGTACAAAACCAAGGTCAACCAGGTGCTCAAACTGGTGCACTCAGTTACCAGTAAAGACACCAGCCAACTAGAATTGTGGCGGGATGCCCGTGCCACCTACGCACAACTAATCGCCAATCACAGCAACTACGAGATTGCCGAAACCTTCTTCAATTCGGTCTTTTGCAGCCAATTCCGACACGCGGATATTCACGACAAAAATATTTTTGTCAAACCCTCTCGCGCACCAGATGACAAACCGCTGCGGGATTACAGCATTTATATCAGCTATAGCGGTCGTGATGGACTCGAATATATGATCGAGGACATCCTCAAAGACTTCAGCTTTTCCGCCCCCTGGGAAAATATGCAACGGGATATCGAAAATATCTGTGCACTTTTACGCGAGGCACCGCTGGCCAAGCTGGAGAATGAGAAACAGCTGCGTGTAGATATGCTGGAGTCTGTGTTCTACCGCAACAAGGCCGCCTACTTAGTGGGTCGCATGATTTTTAATGGCGAAGTGGTACCTATTATTCTGCCCTGCTTGAATAACGGTCGTGGTGGTATTTTTGTGGATACCCTGCTGCACAGCAATGATTCCGCTAGTATTATCTTCAGCTTCACCCGTTCCTATTTTATGGTGGATGCGCCCATCCCCTCGCGGTTCGTACGCTTTCTCTCCACTATTATGCCGCTCAAGGAAAAGTCGGAGCTGTACAACTCCATCGGCTTCCACAAGCACGGCAAGACCGAGTTCTACCGCCATATCCTTGCACATATGAAGGTGAGCAACGATCAGTTTGTGATAGCACCCGGCATCAAAGGCATGGTAATGAGCGTATTTACCCTGCCCTCCTATCCAGTGGTGTTCAAAGTCATTAAGGATCGCTTCGATCGCCCGAAAACCGTCACCGAAGAAATTGTGCGGGAGAAATATAAATTTGTATCCCGCTCAGACCGTGTTGGGCGTATGGCCGATACCCAGGAATACACCAATTTCATCTTCTATCGCAATCGCTTTAGTGAGGAACTACTGCGTGAGCTACAGGAGGTAGCGCCCTCCAAACTGGTCATTAATGAGAAGTGGGTAATTATCCGGCACCTCTATGTAGAACGGCGCATGGAGCCCCTCAACCTCTATTTACAAACCTCCAACGAAGAGGAAACTCGAGAAGCCATGGAGGAATATGGCAATGCCATCAAGCAACTGGCGGCAGCCAATATCTTCCCCGGCGATATGCTTCTTAAGAACTTTGGTGTGACCCGTCACGGCCGCGTGGTCTTCTACGATTACGACGAGCTGTGCCCGCTGACGGAGTGCAATTTCCGCAAGATTCCCGAAGCGCAAACACCCGAGCAGGAACTGGCAGACAAACCTTGGTACACCGTGGATGAAGCGGACGTCTTCCCCGAGGAGTTCCGCCTGTTCTTCTCCGGTAATCCCACCGCGCGCTCAGCTTTTGAGAGGTTGCACAGCGACCTCTACGATTATCGATACTGGAGGCGCCTGCAAGACCGTATCCGCGCCGGGCATGTGGAGAGCGCCTTCCCCTACCGGCGTAAGTGGCGCTTCCATCGCCGTGCTCCGGCCATCGCCCGCAACAAATAAGCACTCAATCTATGGCTATATTGGTAGGAGGCCCCCACAATTCGAATAGGTGATCAGTGCGCATACTTGCATGGGCCGCAACTCTAGCGGCCCTGGCTCTATTAACGGCCAGTGGCTGCGGTTATCTGCCCAGTGAAATGACCATTCCCGGCAAGGAAAAGGCGCCGCCTCCTCACGCCCGTATCACTGGAAAACCCCAAGTAGTCAGCTGCGCAACTCCAGCACAGGGATTTCGCCCAATTCCATTCGACAACCTCTACACCTTCACCGGCAGTGAACCCCAGCCTTTTCAGGAAAAGGCCAGTGTGCCAATGCAATACGATGTACTGGCCTATGTTTGGGGTAGCGAGCCCTGCGCACCCAGCGCCTTTTGCAAAAGAGGGGATTACTATTGGCTGATCGGGCGAGGACCTGGCAATGATTTCCAGACCTGGGTAGTTACCCCACAGTTTCCTCGTATGATTATCCAGTCGACTTGCTATGAATGGCTGCAAATCGGACAACGCTATCGCTTTTCATTCAGTCGAGGAAAGTTGGTGGGGTTCAGCCGGGACTAAGTGAGCCAAATTACTGTGAGTGCTTTTAAAGCTTGCAAACCAGTTCTTGTCGAAACCAACTAAGTTCAAGCGTCAGACTGCTTCTTCAAATAGCGGTATATAGCATCCTGGGAACGACAGTTTTTTTTGCCAGAGTTGGCAATTTTAGTATTACTCTGTCTCGCATCCACAATCCGAGCTTTTTGATTATCACTCCATTGCAGCTCCAAAATTTTTCGAATCGTCTCACGGTGATCAGTATTCATAATTGGAAAAGTCACTTCCACCCGGTGATCTAAATTACGAGTCATAAGATCTGCTGAAGAGAGCCACATCATCTCCTCTCCACCGTTATAAAATATATAAACACGCGCATGCTCCAGAAACTTATCTACCAAACTGACAACTTGAATATTGTCAGAAAGACCCGCTGTCTCACACACTAAGGTGCACATACTTCGCACAATGATTCTTACTTTTACTCCTGCGGCACTTGCACTATAAAGCCGCTCCACTACCTGGCTGTCCACCAGGTTATTACACTTAAAAAACAACTCAGCTCTATCGCCCCTTTCTGCCGCCTCAATTTCTCGATCTATTGCCCCCAAAAGCGCTGCACGGTTTGTCAGAGGTGAAACTGCGACATGCTGAAATACCGGGCGACGTCGAGTACGTCGAATAAATTCAAAAACATTGTAGACATCCTGGCCCAACTCCTGATTATTAGTTAACAAACTAAAATCACAGTAAATTCGCGCAGTACTCTCATTAAAATTTCCTGTTCCCAAATGACTGTAAAGCTTATCCTTACCCTCTTCTCGACGAAGAATAGAAATCAATTTACAGTGAACTTTCAATCCTGGAACACCATAAATAACCTCTACCCCCGCATCGGAAAGCTCCTTCGACCAGTGAATGTTTGCCAACTCATCGAATCGCGCGCGCAACTCAACAACGGCAATAACTTTTTTATTATTTCGCACGGCATTGATCAAAGCAGCCACCACCCGTGAATTCTTTGCAACCCGGTAGAGATTGATCCGAATTTCTCGCACCTGTGGATCAATTGCTGCAGATGCGAGCAAATTGGTGATTACGCGAAAATCATGATAAGGGTAATAATAAAGCCGATCGGCACTGCGAATATGTGCAAAGGCGCCCCCCTTACCAGGTAACGTTGGCAGCGGTAATAGTGGCTTATAGATATAACTCCCAGAATCTGCGGGGAACTTCATTAGATCTTTGGAGTTGTGGTAGCGCCCACCGGGTGTATAAGTATCATAGCGCCCCATTTTTAATTTTTTCTTCACCATATTTAGGAGCACTTCAGGCATTTCTGCATCGTAAGCAAGGCGCACTGGATCGGCGCGCTTACGCCTCTTGAGAGATTTCTCCATACGGTCCACGAGGTTTTGGGTTATCTGCTCACCCAATTCAAGCTCAGCATCACGGCTAATCTTGAACATATACGCTTTGGCCGAGCGAATCGGCAAAACCTGGCGAAACACCTCCACCAAGCAGGCCCGTATAATATTGTCGAGAACAATATATACTTTTTCACGCATTCCCTCACGGGGTGGAATCACAACAAAACGCGATAAAGTATTGGTGGGAATTTCCATTGCCGCATAACGCTGGATACCATCTTTTAAACGCAGAAAAATGGCAAAATAGATACTCGCCTCATTAAGCAGCGGCATAGTATCAAGGTCATCAATAAAAAAAGGCTCCAGCTCTGGCAACACTTCCCGATGGAAATATTCTTCGACAAAGGTGCGTTGGTGCTCAGTTAGCGTGGTTTCCCTAACTACATGGATATTGTGTTTATCGAGATCTGCCAGTGCTTTAGCGTAAGCTCGTGCATAACGTCGTTGCAGGCGCAGTACACGCTCATTAATTTGCCCGAGTAGTTTGGCAAAATGTCTTTTCTCCTGTTCAGCCCCTGCGAACGCGGCAAGACGACGCACATCTGCTACACGTACACGGAAAAATTCATCGAGATTGTTAGAGAAAATTCCCAGGAAACGCACCCGATCAATAATGGGTACAGTTTCGTCTTCAACTTCCTGTAGCACTCGCTCATTGAAGGACAACCAGCTCAACTCTTTTGGGTATAGAGGGATATCTTTAGGTATTGAAGGTTTGTAAAACATATTCAACCGGAGTGAATTTCCCTGCCCCAAGAATTCGATGCCAATTTAGGGGAAGTACATATCGAACAACTTATAGGGGCACAGGCATCAACCTATGACGAGCTATTCTCGCGAAAGGAAGATTTACGCGCATTTTCGTCACAACCAGGGGGAAGACCCCGCCAGATTGAAATAATCAACATGAGCACAAGGTTATACAGTTAATAGTAGAGTAGCTTGCCGTCTTAACTAACACGGGCCTAAGGATGTCGATGCAATCACCAAGTGAGCGCTACGTTGCGCTCGACCTCGGCTCCAACAGCTTCCACCTGTTGTTAGCGGAATTTCGCGATCAACGTATGGTACGCCTGCATACCGACCGCGCCATGGTGAGACTGGCAGAGGGGCTGGACGCCCACCACCACCTAAACCCCGTGGTATCGGAGCGCGCCCTGGCCGCTCTCACTCGATTTCAACCTGTACTACAAAAACTACCGGTGGATCATATTCGCGTCGTCGGTACCAATACCCTGCGCGCCGCCGCGGCTAATGCCGATGGTTTTCTCGAAGAGGCCGAATCCATTCTCGGCGTGCCCGTGGAAATTATTAGCGGTATTGAGGAGGCACGCCTGATTTACAGTGGCGTAATGGCCGCCGCCGACGGCCCACCACGGCTTCGCTGCATTATCGACATCGGCGGTGGCTCCACCGAACTGGTGCGCGGCAGCGAATCCCCCCAACAGTTACAAAGTCTGGAAATGGGTTGCGTTTCCTACAGTAGACGGTTTTTTGCCGATGGCCTGATCAGTGAAAATACCGTCAACCATTTTAAGCGCGCACAGCGCGCCGCCCGCGCCGAGTTGCAAGGGTTACAACACATTGCCGCCGAAGCGGAAGTTATCGGCTGCTCTGGCAGCGTGAAGGCGGTTTCACGGGTACTGAATGGAGGAGAGGTGGCGGATATCGTGCACGAGGATATCGACCGTCTCGCCAAAGAAGTTGCCAAGGTGGAGCATATCGCCGAACTGGAGCTGCCCGATCTCGACGAGGAGCGGCACCCGGTATTCGCCGCCGGCCTGGCAATCCTGCACGCCATCTTCTGTGAATTGGATATCCAGCGCATGGAGGTTTCGCCCTATGCCATCCGCGAGGGCATAGTGCATGACCTGGCGGGGCGGCTGCACGGTGGCGATCGCCGTGCCAGTACTGTAGACGCTGTGGTACAGCACTGGCAGATTGACCAGAACCAAGTGCGCCGAGTGAACGACACCGCCCTCAAACTATTGCAGCAATTGCGCCCCGAATACCCGCTGGAGGGAAGGCAACGACTGCGCTGGGCCATCCAGCTACACGAAGTGGGGCTGGCACTCACCCACAGCAGCTTTCGCAAGCTCGGTGCTTACATGATCAAGCACGCGGATATGGCCGGGTTCTCCAATGGCGAGCAGGAACACCTGGCCTACCTAGTGCGCAATCAACGCGGGCCTATTAAAGCGCCAAAAGAACACTACGGTTTTCACCCAAGTCCAGATTTACTGCTGTGCCTGCGCCTCGCCAGTATTATTCACCGCGACCGCACAGAGCGCACTTTGCGGGGAATCAACTTGGCAGACCAGGGAGATGCCTATCGCTTGCAAATTGAGCGTGAATGGCTGGATAGCAGCCCGGCGATAGAGGAATTGCTTTACCAGGAGGAGCAGCACTGGCAATCACAGACACGCCCTCTACGCCTACTTGCGGTATAAGCGTCCCTGCGAATAGCGATTAATGCCGGTAACATGCCTGGCAACATTTATTTTTAGCCCAAACCCAAAATCTATGAAACTCAGCGAAGTTACCCTCAGCCACCGCTACGCCGATATGGGCGATGCCTTTGGCCGCCGCATCAACCCCACTCCCTTCAAGCATCCACAGCTTATCGATATCAATCCCCCTGTGCTGCAGCTGCTGGGTATCAATGCCGCTGAGGCGAACAACCCCGACTGGGCCCAACTGGGGTGTGGTGCCAAGTTGTTTCACGGCAGTCGACCCTTTGCCATGAAGTACACAGGCCATCAATTCGGCGTCTACAACCCGGATCTGGGCGACGGCCGCGCCCTGCTGTTGGGGGAAGTTGAACACCAAGGTAAAAGCTGGGAATTACATCTGAAAGGCGCCGGCCAAACCCCCTATTCCCGCTTTGGCGACGGCCGCGCAGTGTTGCGCTCCACCATTCGCGAATATCTCGCCGGCGAGGCCCTAAGTGGCCTGGGCATCCGCTCCACCCGCGCGTTGAGTATCGTCGGTAGTGACGAGCCGGTAACCCGCGAGCAAATTGAAAAGGGCGCCATGCTGATTCGCGTGGCCGAAAGCCATGTACGCTTCGGTCACTTCGAATACCTGTTTTACACCAAGCAGCTGCAGGCCCAACAACAGCTTATCGGCGAGATCTGCCGGCGTTTTCTCCCCGACTCCCAAGAACTCAGTATCGGTGAACAGGCAGAGGCCATGCTGCGCTTTACCACCAGACGCAGTGCTGAACTGGTGGCGGGCTGGCAGGCGGTGGGTTTCGCCCACGGCGTACTGAATACCGACAATATGTCGATTATCGGCGACACCTTCGACTACGGCCCCTATGCCTTTCTCGATGACTACGACCCCACCTTTATCTGCAACCATTCGGACCATACCGGCCGCTACGCCTTCGAGCAGCAGCCCGGTGTGGTGCTTTGGAACCTGAATGCCCTGGCCCACGCTCTCTCCGGCTTTGTCAGTGTGGAGGCACTGCGAGACTGCCTGGAGCAGTTCCAACCCCAGGTGACCGATGCCTTTGCTGCGAGGATGCGCGCCAAGTTGGGGCTCACCACCGAGGAGGAGGGCGATCAGGCACTCTGCGCAGACCTACTGCAGTTGTTACAACAGGGGGAAGCGGACTATACCCTCTTCTTCCGCGCCCTATCCCGCTACCGCGGAGAGCGTCCCGCCCAAGGACTTCAGGAATGTCTCGCCGAGGCTCAGCACAGCGCCCTTGAGCAGTGGCTGGGGCACTACGATCGACGCCTGGCGCGTGAGCACAGTGATTCCTGCGCCCGCAACCGAGCGATGCTGGCGACAAACCCCAAATACCTATTGCGCAACTACTTGGCGCAGAAGGTTATCGAAGCCGCCGAAATCGGTGATTACCAACCCTTGCGTAACCTGCGCCAGCTACTGCAGAGCCCATTTGACGAGCACCCTCAACACGAAGTCTGGGCCAGCGCTCCCCCAGAATCCGGCAAGCGTATCCCGCTGAGCTGTAGCTCTTAATAGGGCCAAATTGGTACAACTTGCGAACAAATTGCTGGTATTTGCGGTCAAATGTCGTCTGTATGCGGTTATTTTTTTACCCGATGATGACTTATGCGGTGTCGCTGCAAGTGACTTGCTGTAAGATCTGGGTCACCCACTGAATAGAGGAAAACCTACAGATGATCAGAAACCTGCTCCTGGCCACATTCGGCCTGTTGTTCGCCCTGCAGGCCAATGCCGCAGATGTTGTAGGCAAGTGGCGCACTATTGATGACGAATCCGGCAAGCCCAGATCCATCGTGGAAATTTATGAAAAGGACGGTAAGTACTTCGGCAAGATCGTTCAGCTGTTGCTGAAGCCCAATGACACCATTTGCGAGAACTGCCCTGGTGACCTAAAGGGCAAGCCTCTGGTAGGAATGGACGTGATCACCAATATGGTGCAGAAAGGCAAGAAATACGAAGGCGGGGAAATTATGGACCCGGTGAAAGGCAAGGTGTACGACTGCAAGCTCTGGCTGGAAAACGACAACACCCTGAAAGTGCGTGGGTACCTCGGTTTTCTCTACCGCACCCAGACCTGGCACAGAGTCGAAGAGTAAATTACAGGGCCCGCATTGCGGGCCTTTTTTTTTGGCCGGCTGCCACTGGTTAGTCAGATTCTGACAGCCAAATCGACCGCTCCATCGCACAGCGCAAATCCCAGCCACTGAAGTGCTTCTAGAGAACCACCCTGCCACTCTCATCGGTAGAGGCGCGTGCGGATACTACCTTGGCATCCTCACTGGTATCGATACGCACTTTAGCGCTCATACCCGCACGGAGCGACGGCGCATCCTTGAGGGGGTAGAGGCGCAAGCGCACCGGTACCCGCTGTACCACCTTGTGCCATTCGCCGCTGGCATTCTGCGGCGGAGTAGGTGAAAACTCACTACCACTGGCCGGACTCATGCTGTCCACCTGGGCCTGCCATTCAAAGTCCGGGTAGGCATCGAGGGTCACCTCCGCCTGCTGGCCCGTGCGCACCCTCGCCAGCTCGGTTTCTTTAAGGTTGGCCTCTACCCACAGGCCGCTGGTGCCCACCATAAACAGAAGGCTCTCGCCGACGGTGGCCATCTCTCCGACTTGTGGCAGGGTATTGGCGATCACGCCATCCATAGGTGCAATAATACGGGTACGCGACAGTTGATAATTGGCCTTGTCCAACTGCGCCTGGGCCACCTTGAGGTCGGCCTGCTCTTCCAGGGCCACACTGGGGTCGCCGCCCAGCTCGGCACGCAGACTGGAGAGCTTTTCCGCATTGATGGTGATCTGCGCGCGGGCCCGCTCCAGCTGCTGGCGGGCGCTATCCAACTCCGCTTCAGAGAAGGCCACCTTGCCCAGTTTTTCATTGCGTTCCAGTTGGCGCCGGTAGAAATCTGCATCTTTGCGCGCCTGCTGCAGGGCGGCATCCGCCTCGGCATATTCGGCGCGGCGCGCCAGCAGATCATTGCGCACCTGAGCCAGGCGCGCCTCAGCTTCGGTCACCGCCAGCTCATAAGCCGTGCGGTCAATTTGAATCAACAACTGGCCCTTAAAAACCGGCTCATTGGCACTGACCAACACCTTGGTCACCACACCATGAACTTCTGGTGCCAGGGAAACTTTATCCGCCTTTACATAGGCGTTTTGCGTCTCGACGATATCGCCGCCGCCATACAGGCTCCAGCCGGCCGCCAGGGCGACAAACGCCAATCCCAGGGCGGCCCCCAGCTTGCGCATCGCACTCGGCTTTAGCTTCAGGTGCAGCTTGTCAGTCACATTCAATCTCTTCGCCTACCAGATTCTTGCGCAGCCGCCCGAGCAGCGTCTGCAGTTGTCCTATTTCCGCCGCAGTAAAGCCATCCAAGGCGTGACTGCGGGTCTCCTCCGCCAGGTCTCCCAGCAGCGCCATAGCCGGCTGTGCCCGGTCGGTCGGATAAATCCTAAAACAGCGCCTATCCTGTGGATCGGGCCGTCGCTCCACCAGCCCTTCGCCCTGCAACTTGTCGAGCAGGCGCGCCAGGCTGATCGGTGCCATCTCCAGGCGTCCCGCCAGTGCAGTTTGCTTCAGTCCCTGCTCTCGCGTGAGATGCCAGAGCACCTGCCAGCGGGCATCGCTGAGGCCGTGATCCCGTGCGCGGCGGTCAAAGTTACGCCGCAGCAGGCGTGCCGCGCTGTGCAGCGCAAAGCTCATCTCAGTTGCGCTGTCTTTTCCGGACCCGTCCATCCCTGACATAGTCTCACCCCTTTTTTTTGAGGGCGCTCATTATAAGCCTGCTTATTATTTCATCAATGCGCGGCTTATCAATACTAAAAACTGGCAATAAAAAAGCGGTCGCAATGACCGCTTTTACCGTGCCACATCAGTAAGGGCTTATTTTTCCAGCACCTCGATGCTATCGACCTTCTGAAAACCCCGTGGCAGCTTATTGCCCCGTCGGCCACGCTCACCGCGGTAGTGCTCCATTTCCGAGATCTTGATCTTGGTATGGCGCTTACCGGCATGCACGACCAGTTGGTTTTTACCCTCCAACACGGCGATTCCCACCACCACTTCCTCGCGGCTGGCAGCCCGCGCGGCAGTGATATTGATAATCTTATTGCCCTTGCCTTTCGATAATTCCGGCAGCTCTGTGACGGGAAATACCAGCATGCGACCCTCAGAGGTTACCGCCGCCAACAGTGCCTCTTCGGGACTATCTAACAACTGCGGCGGCAAGACCTGAGCACCTTTGGGCAGGGTCAGCATGGCTTTGCCCGACTTGTTGCGCGACTGCAGGTCGGCGAGTTTTGCGATAAAGCCATAGCCCGCATCGGAGGCCAACAGAACCCGCTGGTCGTCCGGCCCCATTAACAGCCCCTCAAAGGTGGCACCGGAGGGCGGGTTAATACGGCCACTCAACGGCTCGCCCTGGCCCCGCGCCGATGGCAGGGTATGGGACGCGATGGAATAACTGCGCCCAGTGCTGTCGAGCAACAGCGCCGGCTGGTTACTCTTGCCGCGTGCGGCAAAACCGAGATTGTCGCCAGCCTTATAGCTCAGTGCCGCCGCATCGATCTCATGGCCCTTGGCGGCACGAATCCAGCCTTTCTCAGAAACCACCACGGTGATGGGGTCGGAAGACAGCAGCTCCGATTCGCTAAATGCCTTGGCTTCCTCGCGGGCTACAATGGGCGAACGGCGCTCATCACCGAACTCCTTGGCCGCAGCCAGCAATTCTTTCTTGATCAGGGTCTTGAGGCGGCGCTCGCTGTCCAGGGTCTTAGTCAGGGTATCGCGCTCTTTCTCAAGCTCTGCCTGCTCACCGCGGATTTTCATCTCTTCCAGTCGCGCCAACTGGCGCAGCTTGGTATCGAGGATGTAATCCGCCTGGATATCCGTCAGCTCGAAGCGATCCATCAGCTCCTGCTTGGGCTCGTCGCTGGTACGGATAATCTCGATCACTTCATCGATATTGAGGAAGGCTACCAACAAGCCGGCCAACAGGTGCAGGCGCTTCTCTACTTTGTCCAGGCGGAACTGCAAGCGGCGGCGCGTGGTAGTGGCGCGGAAGGTTAACCACTCGCGCAGGATCTTATCGAGGGACTTCACCTGCGGGCGGCCATCGATACCGATCATATTCATATTGACCCGGTAGTTGCGCTCCAGGTCGGTGGTAGCGAACAGGTGATTCATCACCGACTCCATCTCCACCCGGTTGGACTTGGGCACAATCACCAGGCGGGTGGGATTTTCGTGATCCGACTCATCGCGCAGGTCGCTCACCATCGGCAGCTTCTTCGCCTGCATCTGCTGAGCGATCTGCTCCAGCACCTTCGCGCCACTCACCTGGTGGGGTAGCGCGGTAATCACAATATCGCCGTCTTCCTTACTCCACAGGGCGCGCATTTTGATAGAGCCGCGACCGCTGGTGTAAATCTTACGAATGTCTTCGCGCGGGGTAATAATCTCCGCCTCGGTGGGCATATCCGGACCGAGAATATGCTCACACAGCTCTTCCACTGTGGCCTTGGGATTCTCCAGCAGTGCCACCGTCGCGTTGACCACTTCGCGCAAATTGTGCGGCGGAATATCGGTGGCCATACCCACGGCAATACCGGTGGTGCCGTTTAACAGGATATTCGGCACCCGCGCCGGCAACACACAGGGCTCATCCATGGTGCCATCAAAGTTTGGCTGCCAATCCACCGTGCCCTGGCCCAGTTCCGACAGCAGCACTTCCGAATATTTGCCCATGCGCGACTCGGTGTAACGCATCGCGGCAAAGGACTTGGGATCATCCGGCGAGCCCCAGTTGCCCTGGCCATCAATCAACGGGTAACGGTAGCTGAACGGCTGTGCCATTAACACCATCGCTTCATACACGGCACTATCGCCATGGGGGTGGTACTTACCGATCACATCGCCAACCGTGCGCGCGGACTTCTTATACTTGGCAGTATTCTTCAGGCCCAGCTCGCTCATGGCGTAGACAATTCGCCGCTGCACCGGTTTCAGGCCGTCACCGATATTCGGCAGGGCGCGATCCAGGATCACATACATGGAGTAATCCAAGTACGCCTTCTCGGTGTACTCCTTTAACGGCAGGCGCTCTGTGGCCTCATAGACAGAGGTGTCGGTCATACAGCACTCGTTATTCGATTCGGAAGGAGCGGATTATGGCGGACTGGGGCGGGAGGTTCAAAGGGGGTTAAGTTACTATTGCTAGGCCAATATCTCTAGATTGGGAAGAACCTCGACATCGGTAAGCTTGAAAGCAAAAATTATTTCACCCGGCTACTCGACTATAGACTGCTGCAACTTGCATCTACTGGGGTTGCCAGACCCAAGCCTGAACCTGGTTACCTGTCCACAGCAAAACTTATAAGAAGTAGATCAAGCTTATTAGCTCTGCAACACTTTCATCTCTGGCAAAAGCTTCTACTTACAAGCTTAAAGCCTTTTAACTATCCATAAGTCGCTTATTATTAATTTTTTACAAAGTAAATTTTTTCTTGTTTTAAAGCAACAACTACTATCTTTTATATGCCGAGTAAACAACATCAAGATCTTCAAAAAACTTCATACTTGGCAAAGCAATCCTGATTACCTACTTTTCACTCAACTCTTGATTACATATATACCGTAGGGAGCTCTAAAAAATGAGGCTTTTGTTTAGAGTTCCCTAAAAGCAGAGTGAACGCTCGGCGAACTTGATTGAAAGGGTAAGGTGTGAAGAGCAACGAACCCCTTCATCATGCTGGACTATTTGAAGAGCCTGCTAGAACCGCCAAGCTTGCTTTTCTACGAGCCGCTCGTCTTCACTACCAAACTTTTTACCTTTACTAATCTCTACTTTTCTTGTTTTCCCCGCAAATGGGTACACATGTCGAAATAAGCGTCGATGGATCTCACATAGATGTACAAGATCAAAGGTGGGAGTCACGGGAGAGGCTATCAGATCTGCCAATGTGCGCTGAGTGATCACCCTTTCCGCTTCATTAAGAGATGACGTATCAGTAAATCCTAACAAGTTCTTTAGGCATTCTGAATTGTGCAACAAGTACGGATCGTACTCATAAATATCATATTGAGCGTAGGCATCCATGTCTCAAAACTCTAATGGTCTAAAAGCTAATAAATTTATTCTTTCGTTTTGGTATTTTGAACTTTGAAGGCATCCACTATTTTCTGAATATCTTCTTCTGCATCAACTTTTCCAGAAATGATATCTCTCATCCGCTCTTCCTCTTCAGGAGCCACCTTGAGGCCTTCTATTCGGCATGAACCCGCAGCCTGAGCAGCGAGGAATTCAGCGGTGATACGCTTATCCTGCGTTTTCATAAAATCCTCCCCTATTCTGGGGAAATACTGTTTTAGACATTCGATCTATTGTAAGGCTTACCTTAGGACCTCTGTCCCTTCCTGTCTATCAGGTGGTTTTAGGATAAATTTTGTGATGACTGACACTCATTACGCCACTATCAAATCCTAGACTAACTGGTTCTCAGGCAAGTCTTCATAAAGCATTGAGCCCCAAAGTCTCATCAGTAGTTTCCACTTAATCCATGACTGACCGCGGCCTAACTGCCTTATCAGTCAATCTCCCTTTACCCAACTAGCCATATACACTGGATATGCTATCCAGAAGTACATTACATGCTTCTTTTCTTCCACCTAAGAACCCGTCTTGTGTCAACCCATTTCACTGATTCTAAGATTAACCTCAAATTGGCATATCACACTTGACTTAACTGAAAAGACAGCCGAAAGATTGATATATCCAAGCATTTTTAAGAAACTTATTTCTTGACCTAGAAAAGCAGCCAACTAGGTGAAAAAACCAATTAAACTAACTCATATTTATAGTTACATTAAGTAAATAAAAAGCAAAAACCTACACAAGCATGCATCCACCCCCTCAACAACACTAATTCAATATACTCACCGGACTCGACAATATTCAATTTGACACTTCTTTTTTACCTTTAAAACAAAGCAACAATTAAATTTTTTAGCAACAAAAAGCTTCTTCTACCCAAAGCAAACAGGATCATAAAGTTTTTTTACAATATATCTTCAAAATTTTCTCAAGCACCCTCAACCAACCACTTACATAAATATTTTCAAAGCAGCACTAGATTCAGCCGCTTTTATAGGCAGACCCCCGCACAATTCCCTACGGAGAGATTTTCACCTAACACTTTTTCGAGCTTGCTATTCTTTATCAGAGTTCATGCATACCAAAAGAAGATAGGCCTCCAGTGAGGCTCATAAATCCGGCCCCTATCAACCCATTCTGAAATCACATTAACAACTGACACAGATAGCAGCCGCTAAAAATATTAGCATGAAAAATTTAACCAATTAATATGGCATTTAGCTTCCAAATTATTTCATCAGGAAAATTAATATTCTGGCTATAATATCGAAGCAGGTTTATTTATAGAGAACAGGGGCATCCCTCAGCCCTTAAGAAGCCTAGAAACCCAATAAATAGAAGTAAGCAGCAAGAGTCATGTCTAAACTACATATAGAAAATCTGAGTAACGATTTACTTCAGAAAGTAGATCTAGCTATAGCACCAGGCGAAGTTGTTTGCTTATCTGGCCCCTCAGGATCTGGTAAAAGCCGCTTACTACGTGCCATCGCCGATGTCGATCCTCACAACGGCCAGATCTCTCTTGGCAATAATTTACAAGAGTCTATGTCTGGTCACCAGTGGCGCCGCCAGGTTATGTTGGTACCGGCACAAAGTGCTTGGTGGTACGAGACGGTAGGCGAACACTTTAATCAGCCGATGGGGCAAGCGTTAAAAATATTGGGGTTTCCCGAGGAGGCAACAAAATGGCAGATAAGCCGGCTCTCTTCTGGGGAGAAACAGCGTTTAGCGCTTATTCGTGCGCTTTCCTACACTCCACAGGCACTTTTACTGGATGAACCTACTGCCAATCTGGATGCAGATACTACGCGTAAAGTAGAAACATGGCTTATGGGTGAAATCAGCAAGCAACAATACCCTGTCATCTGGGTGGCGCATAATAGAGAGCAAATCCAACGAGTAGCCAGCAGGCATATTGAAATTCAAGGCAGCTGTCTTGTGGAGCGGGAACTATCTAAATGAGTATGATCGATCTTTCCTGGTGGCAGTTATCACTGGCTGCGGGGTTGGTAGTCGCCCTGGCAATTTGCACCCATATTGCCCGATTACAGCTCGGTAAACCGCTGATTATTGCGGCGGTGCGCACAGCGATACAGCTGGCGCTTGTCGGAGTCATACTGGAAGCGCTATTCGCCGTAGGCACCCTGTTATGGGTCAGCCTGTTAGGGCTGGCGATGTTACTGTTTGCCGGGCAGCAAGTCGTCTCGCGGCAAAAATATCACCTGCGCGGAGGCTGGAGCTTTGCCATTGGCACTTTATCCATGCTGGTTTCCGCATTTAGCGTCACAATACTGAGTCTAGTGGTGCTAATCGGTCCTCAGCCCTGGTACCAACCCCAATACTCTATTCCCCTGCTGGGAATGCTTCTGGGCAATACCATGACCGGAGTTGCCCTGGGCCTGGATCGACTAACAGAAAGTATGCGGCGTTCAAGTGATATTATTGAAAACCGCCTAATGCTGGGTGAGACCTGGCGGCAAGCCAGTATTGAATTTCGCAGGGATGCCATGCGCGCGGGATTAATGCCAACGATCAATTCGATGGCTGCAGCCGGCATTGTATTTCTGCCAGGTATGATGACTGGGCAGATACTAGCTGGTACATCCCCCACAGTCGCAGTGAAATATCAAATTTTGATTATGTTTACTATTGCTGCTGGTACAGGGTTTGGTACTTTTGTGGCGGTTGCTCTGTGTACAAAGCGGTTGTTTGATCAGCGCGAGAGGCTATGCATTGCTCGCTTATCAAAATTAGAGGAGTTTTAGTCCATAGAAAAATTAACGAATACTAAAAATAAAGCCCGCAAAAGCGGGCTCCATTCACTAACCTTCAAAAAAGGTAAGACACAACCCATCCTCATCAAAAAGATCATCTTCCAGTATAAATTTAAATTTTCTGTCTGGATACTTCATAGCTAAGCGCATCCTCCAGTAATAAATTAACACCTTTCCAAACTCATCCATCAAATATTCGTCTTCGCACGCCTCATCTTCAGCCAATAAGAAAAAATCTGAAAGGCAAGTTAAATTATTAAATTTCTCGAGCTGCTCTTTAGTTGAGCCATATCGTGAAGATATTTGAGCTAAACCTCCTTTGACGTTCTCGGATAGAAAAACCATCCCGTCACACTCTACAAACTCAGGTGAGAACACTGCAGCACAAGCTAAGATACCCTCTAATCCAACACAATTAGCAACATAATTTAGGTATCCACTCTCTTGTGGAAAACCGGAAGGGAACTTATTTAAAAGGCTAGCATCCACCAGCCCTTTCAAAATTTTCACAATTTCTCCTATAAGCCAAATTGATCTATTACGCTTTGAGGTACCTGTCCATCAAATTTAGTATCGTTACCTTCTTTTGGGAACATTTTTCCACCACTACCTTTATGCCACTCTGTAAACTTAATTCTCTTAGATGAAATATCCATCACTCTTCGTCCATCTTGGCCATACACAACAATATGGCCTCCTGTTGTTCTAGAGTAAGTATTTGGCTCTCCCATTAGCGGTCTCTCTTTTCCATTACGAGATTTTATTCTGATTGTATTTCCAGAATCTTTGAGACCTTTCAAAAAGTCCATATCAAGTGTTCGACCAGCCTTATCTGTTAAGAATCTGACTCCGCCACTTGACTTTTTACTATACTTTTTAGGGTTCCCTAGCCCTCTTAGATCACTAAGCTTCCCATCACTAAATTCCGTACCGATTAAGACATCCGCTGCAGCACCAAGCTTATCGCCAAGGCTAGCACTACCATCGAGGAATATCGTGTTCAGGTCGTCCGCGACACCAACCAGCTCATCCAGGCCAACCTCTTTTAAGGATTTAGCATCTAGTTTTCCAGTTCTTTGAAATTGCTTATAAGCTTTATATGCCAGCTTTCCTCCAGTGACAGCCAGTTTAACAATCGACTCACCATTGGGATCCACATAATTAATTGGATTATTGCGCGCATAGCGATAGGGCGTCCAACGCTGCGGATCTGCAAAACGTCCCGAGTGGTTTAGCACTGGATCCGGGCTGATAAAGGTACCAAAGTTAGACTGCAGATAGCGCCTTTCGAAGTAGCCTAAACCCGTGGACTTATCCAGCTCTTTACCCGCATAGCGGTAAGGTGCTGCAGTACTATCACCGAAGACATTTTCCAGTTCGCCGTAAGACTTATAGGTAAAGGCATTAACGATCTTACCAGCCTTATCCAGAGTCAGGTCGGTAGAACCTACGTGCGTGTGCAGGTAATACTCAGTCGGCGTGAACACTTCCCCACTCTGGTCACTGCGGGCAATACGTTTCTGGCCAACACTGATGTACTTCAGTAATTTGCCATCACGTACTTCACTATCTCCGTCGATATACAGGGTGACGCTGCGGGCTCCGCCTGCACGTTCGGTGATTTTAAAGCGGCGCTGGTGTTTAAAGTCATAACCGTACTGGTCAGCGGCTTGCTGATTACCGGCGTAAGTCAGGCGCTGGTCGTGGTCCCAGTGGTAGGCCTGGTCGCCGGCTTGCGTACGATTACCGTTGTCATCGTATTCAATCAGGCCTTCAGCCCAGCTCAACGCTTGGGGTCCAGGCAGGCTGCCACGGCTGCTGCGGTTGGAGGCGCCAGTGTTGCCATTGTCATTGCTGCCGCCATAACGCAGATCTGTGATCTGGGTATTTCCAGCGGTGGCCATATCTGCCAGGTCGACACTCGCGCGACCCACTTGCAGCAGGTTGCCGATTTTGTCGTAGCTGTAATAAACCTGCTCGATATCGTCGGCAACGCCGGTCAGGCGATAGACATCGTCGTAGCTGTAGACAATATTTTTTGCCAGGGAGGCTGCCTGGGCACTGGTTGCGCCGAGTTCGGCAGCCATTGCGGCGAGAGCGTCACTGGGGCGTTGATCGTCGATACCGAGTACATTGGAGACGGCATCAAAACGGTAATCCCACTGTTGCAGTGGCAGGGCGTCCCCGCTTCGCTGGGTGCGCAAGCCAGCCAGTCGCTGGCGCTCGTCAAAGCCCCAATCAGTTTCAACACCATTGGCCAGCCCTTGGTGCTGCAAAACCCCATTGGCGGTATAGTCCAGGCGTTCCACCACTCCCGGGATGCGCTCGAGCAGGCCGCGGGTGTTGTATTCGAAGTTCACCCGGCTATTGTCGGGGTAGAACTGCTGTGTCATACGCCCGGCACTGTCATAGGCGAAGCGCGTGGTGTAGAGGGGGCTGTCAATTTGTGGGCCGGTAATCTTGCGCTGGCGCTGTACCACTCGGCCGCGTGCGTCATATCCCCATTGCTCGAAGCCAGCTTGGTCGGTCACTTTGGCCAGGCGTCCAAGCAGGAAGGCACCGCCCTCTTCGCCGCGCTGGTCGTACTGGTAGCTGACTACCGGTGAAGTAGAGCCCAGCTGCAAGCCCGGTTGCCAATTTGCGCCGCTGGGAGCTTCTCCTCGCGGCGATAATTGATACTCGGCAAAGAGACGGTTGGCGCCGTCGTAGCGATAGTGCCGCTCCTGCCCCAGGGCATCGCGGGTGGCCAGCAGGTTGCCGGCATCGTCAAAGTACTGCCAGCGCTGTCCGCGGTTGGGGTCGTCCAAGAAGCGCATGCGCCCCAGGTCGTCGTAGTGCATGGTGCGCACATTATTTTGTGCATCCTGCAGGCGGGTAAAATTACCATTGAGGTCGTAGTCATAATAGGTGGACCAGGTGGCACCACCGATGCCGCCCTGGGTATTGGCTCCAACAATTTCATCCACTTGCCTCAGGCGGTATTCACCCTGCGCCGTTTGCAGGCCATCAAACACCAGTTTTTTGGCGGCGCCATGGTGAACACTGTTCGCACGAGTTTGCTCTTCATCTTCCAGCATCTGTGCCATGGGCAAATAGGTGATGCGATTGAAGACACTTTCCCCACTTTGCGCGGTATAGGGCTGATAAACCTCCTGGGTACGCCCTTGGGCGTCGTAAAGATATTGTCGGTGGTGCTGGCCTTTATCATTAGCGCGATAGGCGAGCCCCTGGGCAAAGTAAGGCAGTGCGGTCTGCACTACCTGGCCGCGCGCATTAAAGTTACTGTGATCGCTGACCACAACCTGTCCCGGTTGCTCGGCTTCACTGCGCACCATCAGGGTGCGGCCCAGACCGTCGTAAAAACGGCGGCTGTCGATGGTACCGCTAGCACCACTCCGCTCGCGCTGGCGAGTCTCTACCCAGCTGATACGGTGACCATCCACCATCTGCGCCAGTTGGTAATCGTACTCAACCGTGGGGAGTTGCAGGCTGTCCCCTGGCTTGGCCATGGCGGTGAGGCGTCCATGGCTGTCGTAACCATATTGAGTCTGCTGCCCGTTAAAGTCGGTGTAGTCGGTAAGTACACCGAGGCCCTTGTCATAACCCGCACGAGCGGTGAGCCAGCGACTGCCGGTATGCAAACCCACTTCTGTTGGGAAGGTGTGATATTGCGAGTCGTAAGTGACTTTGGTTTGGTGGCCTGTGTTGGCGTCCCACAAGGGGTCATAACTTTGAATGCGGTTGCCGAAGGCATCGTAGCGGTGGCGCTCTGCAGCAACATAGGCATCTGCACTCTCAGCATCGTGCCAGAGTCGACGCAGGGTCAGGTTGCCCTTGGAGACCGCGCCTAAATTACCAGCGGAGAAACTTTCATCATCGTAGAACCACTGCTCTTTGGCCACAGCGCGGCCCGATAGGTCGGTAACCTTGCGCTCTAGCGGTAGGTGCAGGAACCAGTGGCCCTGTGCAGAGGCGGATTCCGCACTGAAGCGCAATTGGGTAATACGCTCGTCCTGCCAGTTGCCATCGGTACGGCCCAGCTCTTTGATATAAGTGGTATTACCGTAATTATCGTAGTCATACTCCCAGGCAAGGGTCACTGGGGTACCGCTGCCCCGCTCCAGCATATGCTGCTGGCGTTCGGTCATAGCCGCAAACTCGACTTTGCGGCTTTCCTCGGCATAACCAGACAGCAGTTGGCGCAACTCCCACTGATTTTCCTCGCGCCAGAAAATTCCGCCGAAGGCATCGCGGGTTTCTATTTGTTTGATCTTGCCCTGTAGGGCTTCCTGTTCGGTACCATCGGCTTTTTGGCCCAGGTGGAATTCGTAGCGGGTTGCCAGTGTCGGGGTACTGGCATCACCCACGCGGCGCTCTTCACTGTGTGCAAAGCCCTGGAATTCTTTATCGGCAGCATCGTAGAAGCCGTCCCAGTAATCCATCTCGGTGGTTTGCTGTTCACCACCGCGGCCATCATCCACAACAACGCGCTTAAGTACCTGCATTGCCACAGGGATACCCTGCGACCAGGGGCTGTTACCCTCGCGGTCTCTCACCATCTCCTCGACAACAGAGCCGTACTCCAGGGTCGTCAATGCACCCAGGCCATTGTCGATCGTTTTTAGCTGATTCGGTTGCTCATTGGGGAATAGCTCTGCGAAATAAAAAGTATTAGCACCGCGACCGGGGCTGTACCAAACAATATCCGTAGAGCCGTTACCATTAATATCGACCAGGCGCACCTCTTCGGGAGCAACATTGCCTTGGGCCTGGATCAGTTGTGGCTGGCTAAATTGGGCTAATTGATGTTGGTTGCTGCTCAGGCCCTGGTTAAGCCAGATGGATACATGGGTTCCATTCAGATACACCAGGTCAGCGCGGCCGTCGGCATTGATATCGCTAATACGAACATTGTTGAGATCGTGTAGTGTATCGGGGCTATTGGCAAATACGACGGCAGGTGCAAAACCCTGCAGACCGCGGCTGGCAAAATAGGCAACATAGCCATTGCCAACCCCGACCAGATCCGCCATGCCATCGCCATTCATATCCCGGAGAAAGACATTGGGATCGCCCAGACGCATAGCCGCGGTGCCCGCTGGCATAGGCAATTGAATGGGCTGCGACCAGCCATCGGCGTGATTTAACTGAACAACATGGGATAAAACTTTACCGCTGCTGTTCACTATCGTTGCAAAGACATCAACACGTTTGTCGTTATTGATATCCAGCATATCCACATGGGGGCTATCAAGGGGGATTTGCAGCCCATCGATAGCGCCGCTGTACTGCCAACTATGATTATTATCCAGGTGGAAATAATGTGTACTGCCCGAGCCATACTGCAGCATATTCACTACACCATTACCGTCGATATCGGCCCAGGTGACCGAGTCACTGGAAATACGGCTGGTGGAGAAAGTATTCATTTCGCGATAGCTCTGCCATTGCGGCAGGCCATCGTCCCCTGGACCTAAATTAAGCCAGTAGACGTCTTTATTCGGTGCGGTGTTAATAACATCCGGCAGTCCGTCACGGTTAATATCCAGGAAAGCCACATCAGGATTATTCAACGGCACCTGACTCGCAGCCGGCATCTGTGACATAAACACCCGGTCCTGCTGGTAGTGCGTGTAGTCATAGCGCACTGGCGGCAGTGTTATCACCGACTCGCCCTCACCTGCACTCGAGTTAACCTCTTCCAACAATGAGAGGCTTTGCCATTCCGTTAGCGGCTGATAGGAAAATTCATATTTACGTAAGTGGCGCCCGGCAAATTGTGTTTCCACACGCTGCAAGCGATAAGCGGTTTTAATCTCAAAACCCGCTTTATAATTTGTTAGGACGTCAGGGCGGTCTTCATAGTGAAACTGCACCGCCATATCGCCATTCGTATTATATTGAATCCTGTCCAGATAAATCTGAACACCATCATCCAACTTGCGATATTGATAGTCGATACGATTGCCATGGGTATCTTCTACCGCCTCTAGATACCAGGAGAATACCGATGTGCCGTTGTTGCCACTGACTCGGCTATTAGAGTCTTGCCCCAAATACCAACGCAGACCGTTGGATTGAGTCACCAGCCAACCCTTCGACAGGCGCTCGTAGCGAGCAAAATCACTGGCATTTTTGGTGCGATAAACACCGTCTTCCACCAGGACTAATTCTTCGCCCAGGTGATTGATAAACGTATCAAACTCATCAAACTCATCGGTGCGACCATCGCGGTCGTTATCCTGCCGATCAGTCTGGCCCCACTCTGAATAATTAGGCAGGCCCTTGTCGGTTTGACGCTGGATATAGGGAATAACCAGTTTATGCCCCAGTCCCAATAGCCCATTACCAAACCCGCTGTTGTATTCCAGTGATACATCCGGAGCCAGTCCATTACGCCCAGGGGGCACAGCCAAGTTCACTAGACGTGAACTGGTGCCGGTATTTAAATTAGGGGTGAAAGCCTCACCGAGCCCGGAGATACTGCCCGGACCTGTCGGCAGATTGAGAACGGGCGCTTGCAAAGCGGTGTGTTCATTGGCGGCAACAGCAGCCGTAGATGACACAACCATGCAGCAAGAAAGCAATAAATTGCGTAGCATAAGCATCCTTGTTTTTAAAATCAGTGTTTCCTCAAAAAACACTTTAAAGACTCGTAGTTTTTATCGATAGACTCCAGCGTGAGTCATGCTGTAAAAAATAATCTTCAATAAAGACGGCAACCCAGCAGTATGATTACTGTTGGGTTGCCGAATTAATACTCTAATTATTAGGCATTAAAAAATAGAGTTAGTGGACTACCGGCTCGCGCAGTAGTAACAGTGGACCAATATCATCATCACCACAGCTATCAACATTTCTCGGCTTGAAACGATGGTTAAAGATCAACTCAACATCCTTAACCGCATTGAGATCTACCAATGAGCCATAGCGATCTGCCAGCTTGAGTGACAAGCGCCAGCCAGTAGCAGCGACACTGCGTTCTTTAAACGCACTGGTAATCGTGGAATTTGAACCTGTGCCACTATTAAGCACATCCAAGTTCGCAGACATAGAAACACGGTAGCTATTTCTGAACGCCAGCCCAGTTCCCTCAACGGCATCCCAAAATCGAGTGCTATGAGTTATAAACTCGTCCTGAATACCAACTCCATCCGCATTTTCCACCAGAGTTCCCGGAGTTTTACTACGCAGGAAACTAGTGCCCCCATAAGTCAAAAATGCAGGCGTTTCGGTTTCACCACTAACGCTATAGGCAAGGGGGATATTAAGACCAACGGTTTCAATTTTATCCAGGTAATTACCACCAGTTGCCAAGCAAGACAAATCACCGTTGTCGGCAATAACTGGCCCCAGGAAGAAGTTACTGCGCGGTAATTCTTTCACAGTACTAAATTCCACAGTTACCCAGGTATCACTGCCGTATTTACGCGACAACAGGCGCAGCTTTTCCTGCAAGGCTTGCTGCGGGCTTAAGCGCGGACCGCCTTGTTGAGCCGGATCCGGATGGACGTAGGTCTGTGCAATACCGTTGATATTATCTACATAGCCAAACACATCATCCTTCAGAGAGAAGGTGTCCGTCGCCTGCTCTATACTTCCAAGCTTATGGAGTTGATCGAAAGCCAAAAGCTCACTATAGAAATCTCTAAGCTCCTGCGCATTACGCAAACGGAAAATACTTTCCTTTCTGAAGCCAGTGACTGAACCCACAAAAGATTCCTGCCACTTGTATTCCAGGGCACTGGCCGTGTAGAACAACCACTTCTGTGCTTCTTCAAAGTAACGCTCCGCACGCAGTACTTCAGTCGTCAGGCGGCTGGCATGGATCGGATCGGCAAAATAACGCTCAGCCAGATTGGCATTAGTAGTGAACATCTGGTTCATAACCCGCTGTGCCTGATTCAGCATGCCAGTCAAACGTTCCACTTCCTGCTCAACCGTAGCTTCCGCTTGGGCAATATCCAGCGCAATGGTATTTGCTTCCAGCCACATAGTGCGCACGCGAGCCTTACTCTCCACACCCAGTAGTCTATTTGAGCTGTCGTTTAAGGTCGCGCGCTCTTCCGCCGCTAGGCGGGCGCTCTCTGCCTCCAATTTACCAATATCTTTAATCGTTTTTATATTGCGGTTGTGCTCAGCAACGGTTTCTGCGGTTTCTTTTACCGTTTGCGCTAGTTGAGCCCAATTTTGACTCACGATAGCTGCTACCGACTTCACAATCCCTTTAAACAGGCTACCCCGCTTTCTAGACTGTTCCGCCTTTTTGCGAATTTTGGCAATCTGCTGCTTAATTGAAACCTGCTTGGAGCCGTAATCCAGGATGATCTTCGACATGCCGTCGACGATTCCCTCTTCCTCCGCGCGTCGTTCGATTTCGATTTCAATCGCACTCAGCAGGTCTTCCATACGCTGCAGGTTGTTGCTCAGTGCAATTTCCGCAATATCGATATTGTTCGCCTGCAGAGAAATTTCACTACCGTTCTGCGCATCCTCCGTAACAATCACACAGTCCTCGGCAAAGCAGTTACTTGGGAACTCCAAGCCCAACAGGCTGTACAGCCAGTTGCCCAACTGCTGGTGGCGGTCGGTATATTCCGTGGCCAGCTTGTCGGCACTGTGGCGGTAGTTCTCATAGCTGGTTTTTGCGGCGGCGAGACTATTCTGTGCGGTGGCGATAGGGCCACTGCTGTCATTACCGAGGAAGTCACTCAGTGCATTGAAGGAATCAAACACGGTGTTGCCATCGATACCGTAACCCTGTACCAGCAACACTGAGTCCTGTGGCAGGCCCAGAATATTGGTTTCGCCCGTGAGCCAGCTCACGGAGTTTTCCAAATCGCTGAGATGGGTTTGCCATGCATACACTGCTTCGGGCAGACCAGAGAAACCTTGCACCTGGGTAAAGTCGGTATTCGGGAAGATCGCACGCAATGATTGCTCTTTAGCAATCAACTCACTGCGCAGCGTATTCATCTCGTCAACCATTTGTGCCAGCAGGGTGGTATTGGTCTGTCCGGCAACGACGGCCAGACGCGCTTGCTGCACTTTAGTAGAAGCCAATTTGCTCATCAGCTGATAGAGCATGGTGACATCTTTGTAACCGGTGAACAGTAATTCTGCTGGGGTTACATCTTTTTGTGCCAGGTCGTTGGGGTCGTAGTAGCGGGGGCTAATTTGACCACGGGAGGGACCCCATTGTGCTAAAAACTCCGGCGCATAGGTCAGCAGGGAGTTGTACTGCTCCAGGGCATCCTTCAACAACTGGTGTGCAGTTTCTATATGACCAACTTCGACCTCTACCGCTTCGTTACGCAGGCGGCTAATACGGGCATTATCCAGGGCTTCATTAGCCAGGATCATTTCCGCTACCGCGCGATCGTAGTAAACATCCAGCGTGAAACGTTGCAGGTTTTCATTGTTGGGATGATGAGTGAGCTGCTCAAAAATAAACGCTTCCACATCTGTAGCGCGGTTACGCTCGGCAGTGTCATACAGGCTGGAAAACTCAACCGTGGCTTCACCACTGGCATAAGGATTAATAACAGTATTGGTGTTGGTATCAACGATATACATCAGGTCCAGGTAGCGGAAGGCCGCTCTATCCCGGGAGAAAATACCCTGGGCAGGATTTTCCTGGGCCGCAGGTACCTGATCGGCTTCGTTGTAGTACAGCTGCTTGCGAATCTGTACCGTGGGATCCAGCTCCATCGTTACCGTGAAGGTATTACTAAAGTCGGAAGAGCCCGCTTTGTTCGCGGCCTGTACACGATAATCGTGCGTACCGAATACTAATGGAGAGGCATTGTATTTATAGCTGTTGCCAGCACCGTTATACACGGTTTTCCAGCTGCCATTATTCATACGTTGCTGCAGCAGATAACTATCAGTTTCGGCAACTGATGGCCAGCTCACGGTATAAGCTTCGCCAGTAGAGGAAGGTACAGTGATATAACTAGGCGCTACAGGTGGCTTCAGCAACGCTACGGTGGCGCAAGCTTCCGGTGAATAGTTGGACTGATCTGTTGAGGTCAGTGCACGTACCCGGTAGCAGTGGCGCCCGTCTTGCAAGTTACTCAGCTGGTAGCTGCGTGCAGTGCCGCGATAAAGCTGCTTATTTGCACTGTCTACCACTTGATATTCAACGGTAAGACCGCCTTTATCAATTTCTGTCCAGCTTAGTTTTACTTTGCCATCCCAGCTGCTAGTGGGTGCTGCAGACAGCACCGGTATACCAACAACACGATCGACTTTAACTGTTACTAACGAGGAGTAGTTGGAGCAGGTGCCCTTGGCATTACAAGCACGAACCTTATAGCTATAAGAGCCATTGCTAACACCAGAGAAACTCTTACTTAAACCAGAACCATTGTATAGAGTGGAGCCACCGCCATCGACCAACTGATAACTGGTAGCAAACTGCTTGGTATTCCAGCTGACAGTATATTTACCATCGAGGCTGGTGGTGGTATTTAATTTAGGTGTTGGTACGCCAGGACGGAAATAGACTTCTAAATCTTTACTTTCTCGATAGCCAGAGCAAGTGCTATTACAGGCCCGCACTCTAAAGCGGTAAGTACTACCATGGCTCAGGGAAGAAACCGTTGTACTGGTGGATGAACCAGAATAAATATTGCCGGACCAATTGCCGTTATCCTTGCGCTGTTGTACCTCGTAGCGAGTAGCCCCGCTGCTGGCAGCCCAGCTGATGTTAACGCTGCTAGAGGAGGTATAACTGGGAACAGTGATAGAGGATGGGGTTGATGGCGTCAGCTCTACCTTCATGGTTCCACCGGTCTTATAAGCACCACATAAATTCTTTGCGGTGTTACAGGCTCGTACACGATATTGGTAGTTACCACTAGAGCGGCCAATTTCATTAAAGCTAGTTCCAGAACCGTTATAAACCCTGCTCCAGGAGCCACTATTTACCTTACGGTAGAGCTCATACCGGCCTGCACCAGTACTGGAAGACCAGCTAACCTTGTAAGCCCCATCACTATCGAAAGTGCCGTAATTGATACTGGAGGGCGCTGCTGGTTGAAATATAACGTTAACGGTATGAGTGCCTAACTTAACCCTATTGAATCGGGAAGCAGGGCAAGATGTAACTTTATCTTCCCAATCATCAGGGGAGATAACATCAGGAGTACAGTGTTCATGCCAATACTCATAAAAGTATTTACCGGCAGAAGAAACGGTTATAGATTTAGTAGGGTTTGAACTGGAAAACCCATAGTCTAAGGGAATATTCCGAGTAAAAGTTCCATTTTTATACTCCTTTAAATATACACCCATTATCCCAATTGGCGCTACAGAATTATATGACAAGGAATATTTCCCATCAGTATCTGTGCTCGGCCCGCTCAAGGCAGACCCATAAGCAATAGTACTGGCACTTAAAACCTGCAGCACAAAAAAGTTACGAACAAGAGTCAACATTTTAAAAACCAAATAACTATGATTCACATAGACACAAAGCCAATAAGCTTTGAAAGCACATAATAGCCAAACAACCACTACGAGCAGCAAAAAAGCTTAAGACCATCCTTTATACAACAGAACCGCAGATGACTTTCCTCCCTAAATTTACTTATATCCATACCTAAAAGCTACAACTTAAAAACCACCCCAAAATAATCCACATAAAAATTTATTGTCGAACAGAGCTCGCCATCAACAACCACACCCCCTACTATAAATACAAAACCGCACCCCCCAACTGCGATACACGAAAAACACAAAGAGCATCTAGCATGCATTAAAAAATAAAACAAAAATCCTCAAAACCACCATTCAAAATAAGAATCAATCTAAATTTGAACCAGAAAACAAATTATGAAATCAAAGGGCAGCAAGACCATAAAAGGCATCCACCAAACTCTCACATAAGCAATCTTAAAGGTTTAACAAACTTATTCGCCATCACTTACAACCCTCCAGCCACTTGAAATATTCAGGAGAAGCCTTCGCTTCCCCTGCCTCATCCTCGATTAATTTATTTGATGCACTCCCCCCTCACCAGGAGATAGCCACTGGTTGACCCCAGCACCTTGATCAGCTTTACATCTGAACATTTATTAGTATCAACAAGTTCCTTAATTAACATCTCCTGAATAGCTTCAGATTTGCTTTTTTTATGTTCTTCCATTATCGAATTAAGCAGAGCAGTATTAGCCTTATATTCAAATATACATTGCTCTTCAACCTCACAAGTTTCAAATCTCACGTAACCATTCTTTCTATCTTGCCCCATCAAATAAACCTTCAAAAAAAGATAAATGCCCAAAAATAGCAACAAGGCTAACATACAGGCCACCAACCATTTTCTCTCAAAAATCAATTTTGAAACACCTCTTTGATCTATTCAGTCTTATTGTCCGCCCAATCTTTAAGCTCCTGCACATCTGAATTATATGGATTAAAATCGTGTGCTTCTGGATCCACCACCTGCATTTTATTCAGCTTCCAATTATGTTCCCACGTGTAACTAACCCCAAAATGTTTCAAGGTATCTGGATCTTCAGACCAGTACCAAAATCTTCTTGTCCCTTCAACAACTTCAGTGTTTCCACGGCAATCTGTACATAGGTATCGACCTCTAATCGTTACATGTTTACGAAGCAACCAATCCCTCTCTAAACTAAGCGAACCATCATATTCCTTTATCTCTTTATATTTTCCCTTGGAGCCAAGAACAGCTTTACAGCTAACTTGTTCTACGGAGCAAGATTTCGGTGTCGCTTTCATTTGTGAAAAATTTTGTTCAACTTCTGTATTTTTATGAAGCTCACTTCCGGGATTTTTAGGCTTCGCCGTCCAATTTCCTTGAACACCTTGTTTACCGTCAGCACTTATATATGCACCCCTAGAACTATCACCGGCAACTCCATTACCACTGGAATAACTAACCGACATACCACTACTTACTTGTGCTGAGGAGTTATTGCTTTGGTTATACTGCCTAATAGCCGTTTCACCATTGGGATCCACATAATTAATCGGATTATTCCGCGCATAGCGATAAGGCGTCCAACGCTGTGGATCCGTAAAACGTCCCGAGTGGTTTAGCACCGGATCCGGGCTAATAAAAGTACCAAAGTCAGACTGCAGGTAGCGTCGTTCGAAGTAGCCTAAACCCGTAGACTTATCCAGCTCTTTACCCGCATAGCGGTAAGGTGCTGCGGTACTATCACCGAAGACATTTTCCAGCTCGCCGTAAGACTTATAGGTAAAGGCATTAATGATCTTGCCAGCCTTATCCAGAGTCAGGTCGGTAGAACCTACGTGCGTGTGCAGGTAATACTCAGTCGGCGTGAACACTTCCCCACTCTGGTCACTGCGGGCAATACGTTTCTGACCAACACTGATGTACTTCAGTAATTTGCCATCACGTACTTCACTATCTCCGTCGATATACAGGGTGACGCTGCGGGCTCCGCCTGCACGTTCGGTGATTTTAAAGCGGCGCTGGTGTTTAAAGTCATAACCGTACTGGTCAGCGGCTTGCTGATTACCGGCGTAAGTCAGGCGCTGGTCGTGGTCCCAGTGGTAGGCCTGGTCGCCGGCTTGCGTACGATTACCGTTGTCATCGTATTCAATCAGGCCTTCAGCCCAGCTCAACGCTTGGGGTCCAGGCAGGCTGCCACGGCTGCTGCGGTTGGAGGCGCCAGTGTTGCCATTGTCATTGCTGCCGCCATAACGCAGATCTGTGATCTGGGTATTTCCAGCGGTGGCCATATCTGCCAGGTCGACACTCGCGCGACCCACTTGCAGCAGGTTGCCGATTTTGTCGTAGCTGTAATAAACCTGCTCGATATCGTCGGCAACGCCGGTCAGGCGATAGACATCGTCGTAGCTGTAGACAATATTTTTTGCCAGGGAGGCTGCCTGGGCACTGGTTGCGCCGAGTTCGGCAGCCATTGCGGCGAGAGCGTCACTGGGGCGTTGATCGTCGATACCGAGTACATTGGAGACGGCATCAAAACGGTAATCCCACTGTTGCAGTGGCAGGGCGTCCCCGCTTCGCTGGGTGCGCAAGCCAGCCAGTCGCTGGCGCTCGTCAAAGCCCCAATCAGTTTCAACACCATTGGCCAGCCCTTGGTGCTGCAAAACCCCATTGGCGGTATAGTCCAGGCGTTCCACCACTCCCGGGATGCGCTCGAGCAGGCCGCGGGTGTTGTATTCGAAGTTCACCCGGCTATTGTCGGGGTAGAACTGCTGTGTCATACGCCCGGCACTGTCATAGGCGAAGCGCGTGGTGTAGAGGGGGCTGTCAATTTGTGGGCCGGTAATCTTGCGCTGGCGCTGTACCACTCGGCCGCGTGCGTCATATCCCCATTGCTCGAAGCCAGCTTGGTCGGTCACTTTGGCCAGGCGTCCAAGCAGGAAGGCACCGCCCTCTTCGCCGCGCTGGTCGTACTGGTAGCTGACTACCGGTGAAGTAGAGCCCAGCTGCAAGCCCGGTTGCCAATTTGCGCCGCTGGGAGCTTCTCCTCGCGGCGATAATTGATACTCGGCAAAGAGACGGTTGGCGCCGTCGTAGCGATAGTGCCGCTCCTGCCCCAGGGCATCGCGGGTGGCCAGCAGGTTGCCGGCATCGTCAAAGTACTGCCAGCGCTGTCCGCGGTTGGGGTCGTCCAAGAAGCGCATGCGCCCCAGGTCGTCGTAGTGCATGGTGCGCACATTATTTTGTGCATCCTGCAGGCGGGTAAAATTACCATTGAGGTCGTAGTCATAATAGGTGGACCAGGTGGCACCACCGATGCCGCCCTGGGTATTGGCTCCAACAATTTCATCCACTTGCCTCAGGCGGTATTCACCCTGCGCCGTTTGCAGGCCATCAAACACCAGTTTTTTGGCGGCGCCATGGTGAACACTGTTCGCACGAGTTTGCTCTTCATCTTCCAGCATCTGTGCCATGGGCAAATAGGTGATGCGATTGAAGACACTTTCCCCACTTTGCGCGGTATAGGGCTGATAAACCTCCTGGGTACGCCCTTGGGCGTCGTAAAGATATTGTCGGTGGTGCTGGCCTTTATCATTAGCGCGATAGGCGAGCCCCTGGGCAAAGTAAGGCAGTGCGGTCTGCACTACCTGGCCGCGCGCATTAAAGTTACTGTGATCGCTGACCACAACCTGTCCCGGTTGCTCGGCTTCACTGCGCACCATCAGGGTGCGGCCCAGACCGTCGTAAAAACGGCGGCTGTCGATGGTACCGCTAGCACCACTCCGCTCGCGCTGGCGAGTCTCTACCCAGCTGATACGGTGACCATCCACCATCTGCGCCAGTTGGTAATCGTACTCAACCGTGGGGAGTTGCAGGCTGTCCCCTGGCTTGGCCATGGCGGTGAGGCGTCCATGGCTGTCGTAACCATATTGAGTCTGCTGCCCGTTAAAGTCGGTGTAGTCGGTAAGTACACCGAGGCCCTTGTCATAACCCGCACGAGCGGTGAGCCAGCGACTGCCGGTATGCAAACCCACTTCTGTTGGGAAGGTGTGATATTGCGAGTCGTAAGTGACTTTGGTTTGGTGGCCTGTGTTGGCGTCCCACAAGGGGTCATAACTTTGAATGCGGTTGCCGAAGGCATCGTAGCGGTGGCGCTCTGCAGCAACATAGGCATCTGCACTCTCAGCATCGTGCCAGAGTCGACGCAGGGTCAGGTTGCCCTTGGAGACCGCGCCTAAATTACCAGCGGAGAAACTTTCATCATCGTAGAACCACTGCTCTTTGGCCACAGCGCGGCCCGATAGGTCGGTAACCTTGCGCTCTAGCGGTAGGTGCAGGAACCAGTGGCCCTGTGCAGAGGCGGATTCCGCACTGAAGCGCAATTGGGTAATACGCTCGTCCTGCCAGTTGCCATCGGTACGGCCCAGCTCTTTGATATAAGTGGTATTACCGTAATTATCGTAGTCATACTCCCAGGCAAGGGTCACTGGGGTACCGCTGCCCCGCTCCAGCATATGCTGCTGGCGTTCGGTCATAGCCGCAAACTCGACTTTGCGGCTTTCCTCGGCATAACCAGACAGCAGTTGGCGCAACTCCCACTGATTTTCCTCGCGCCAGAAAATTCCGCCGAAGGCATCGCGGGTTTCTATTTGTTTGATCTTGCCCTGTAGGGCTTCCTGTTCGGTACCATCGGCTTTTTGGCCCAGGTGGAATTCGTAGCGGGTTGCCAGTGTCGGGGTACTGGCATCACCCACGCGGCGCTCTTCACTGTGTGCAAAGCCCTGGAATTCTTTATCGGCAGCATCGTAGAAGCCGTCCCAGTAATCCATCTCGGTGGTTTGCTGTTCACCACCGCGGCCATCATCCACAACAACGCGCTTAAGTACCTGCATTGCCACAGGGATACCCTGCGACCAGGGGCTGTTACCCTCGCGGTCTCTCACCATCTCCTCGACAACAGAGCCGTACTCCAGGGTCGTCAATGCACCCAGGCCATTGTCGATCGTTTTTAGCTGATTCGGTTGCTCATTGGGGAATAGCTCTGCGAAATAAAAAGTATTAGCACCGCGACCGGGGCTGTACCAAACAATATCCGTAGAGCCGTTACCATTAATATCGACCAGGCGCACCTCTTCGGGAGCAACATTGCCTTGGGCCTGGATCAGTTGTGGCTGGCTAAATTGGGCTAATTGATGTTGGTTGCTGCTCAGGCCCTGGTTAAGCCAGATGGATACATGGGTTCCATTCAGATACACCAGGTCAGCGCGGCCGTCGGCATTGATATCGCTAATACGAACATTGTTGAGATCGTGTAGTGTATCGGGGCTATTGGCAAATACGACGGCAGGTGCAAAACCCTGCAGACCGCGGCTGGCAAAATAGGCAACATAGCCATTGCCAACCCCGACCAGATCCGCCATGCCATCGCCATTCATATCCCGGAGAAAGACATTGGGATCGCCCAGACGCATAGCCGCGGTGCCCGCTGGCATAGGCAATTGAATGGGCTGCGACCAGCCATCGGCGTGATTTAACTGAACAACATGGGATAAAACTTTACCGCTGCTGTTCACTATCGTTGCAAAGACATCAACACGTTTGTCGTTATTGATATCCAGCATATCCACATGGGGGCTATCAAGGGGGATTTGCAGCCCATCGATAGCGCCGCTGTACTGCCAACTATGATTATTATCCAGGTGGAAATAATGTGTACTGCCCGAGCCATACTGCAGCATATTCACTACACCATTACCGTCGATATCGGCCCAGGTGACCGAGTCACTGGAAATACGGCTGGTGGAGAAAGTATTCATTTCGCGATAGCTCTGCCATTGCGGCAGGCCATCGTCCCCTGGACCTAAATTAAGCCAGTAGACGTCTTTATTCGGTGCGGTGTTAATAACATCCGGCAGTCCGTCACGGTTAATATCCAGGAAAGCCACATCAGGATTATTCAACGGCACCTGACTCGCAGCCGGCATCTGTGACATAAACACCCGGTCCTGCTGGTAGTGCGTGTAGTCATAGCGCACTGGCGGCAGTGTTATCACCGACTCGCCCTCACCTGCACTCGAGTTAACCTCTTCCAACAATGAGAGGCTTTGCCATTCCGTTAGCGGCTGATAGGAAAATTCATATTTACGTAAGTGGCGCCCGGCAAATTGTGTTTCCACACGCTGCAAGCGATAAGCGGTTTTAATCTCAAAACCCGCTTTATAATTTGTTAGGACGTCAGGGCGGTCTTCATAGTGAAACTGCACCGCCATATCGCCATTCGTATTATATTGAATCCTGTCCAGATAAATCTGAACACCATCATCCAACTTGCGATATTGATAGTCGATACGATTGCCATGGGTATCTTCTACCGCCTCTAGATACCAGGAGAATACCGATGTGCCGTTGTTGCCACTGACTCGGCTATTAGAGTCTTGCCCCAAATACCAACGCAGACCGTTGGATTGAGTCACCAGCCAACCCTTCGACAGGCGCTCGTAGCGAGCAAAATCACTGGCATTTTTGGTGCGATAAACACCGTCTTCCACCAGGACTAATTCTTCGCCCAGGTGATTGATAAACGTATCAAACTCATCAAACTCATCGATGCGACCATCGCGGTCATTATCCTGCCGATCAGTCTGGCCCCACTCTGAATAATTAGGCAGGCCCTTGTCGGTTTGACGCTGGATATAGGGAATAACCAGTTTATGCCCCAGTCCCAATAGCCCATTACCAAACCCGCTGTTGTATTCCAGTGATACATCCGGAGCCAGTCCATTACGCCCAGGGGGCACAGCCAAGTTCACTAGACGTGAACTGGTGCCGGTATTTAAATTAGGGGTGAAAGCCTCACCGAGCCCGGAGATACTGCCCGGACCTGTCGGCAGATTGAGAACGGGCGCTTGCAAAGCGGTGTGTTCATTGGCGGCAACAGCAGCCGTAGATGACACAACCATGCAGCAAGACAGCAATAAATTGCGCAGCATAAGCATCCTTGTTTTTAAAATCAGTGTTTCCTCAAAAAAACACTTTAAAGACTCGTAGTTTTTATGGGTAGACCTCATCATCATGAGAGCTGCCATAAAAAACAATACCCAATATAAACGACAACCCAGCAGTATGATGACTGCTGGGTTGTCGAATTAATACTCTAATTATTAGGCATTAAAAAAGAGGGTTAGTGGACTACCGGCTCGCGCAGTAGTAACAGTGGACCAATATCATCATCACCACAGGTATCAATGTTTCTCGATTTGAAGCGATGATTAAAGATCAGCTCAACATCTTTAACCGCGTTGAGATCCACCAGCGAACCAAAGCGATCTGCCAATTTAATTGACAAGCGCCAGCCAGTAGCAGCGACACTACGCTCTTTAAAGACGCTAGTCATTGAAGAGCTGGAACCAGTGCCACTATTAAACGCATCCAAGTTCGCAGTCATGGATACACGGTAGCTACTACGGAAGGCCAGATTAGTTCTATCAGTAGTATCCCAGAATCGAGGTGTATGGGTGATAAATTCGTCCTGAATACCAACACCGTCCGCATTTTCTACCAGGGTTCCAGGAGTTTTATTGCGCAAGAAGCTGGTACCACCATAGGTTAGGTAGGCCGGAGTTTCTGTTTCACCACTGACGCTGTGTAGCAGAGGAATATTAAGTCCTACAGTTTCGATTTTATCCAGGTAATTACCGCCGGCTGCCAAGCAGGCGAGATCTCCATTACCCGCAATAACCGGTCCCAGGAAGAAGTTACTGCGCGGTAATTCTTTCACCGTACTAAATTCCACGGTTACCCAGGTATCACTGCCGTATTTACGAGACAACAGGCGCAGCTTTTCCTGCAAGGCTTGCTGCGGGCTTAAGCGCGGGCCACCTTGTTGGGCAGGGTCTGGATGTTGGTAGGTCTGTGCAATACCGTTGATATTATCTACATAACCAAACACATCATCTTTCAGCGAGAAGGTATCCGTCGCCTGCTGAGTCCCGTTAAGGCTACCTAACTGATCAAAAGCCAGCATTTCACTGTAGAAATCCCTCAGTTCCTGGGCATTGCGTAATCGGAAGATATCTTCCTTCCTGGAACCCGTGATCGAGCCAATAAAAGATTCCTGCCATTTATATTCCAGCGCACTGGCCGCGTAGAACAACCACTTCTGCGCTTCCTCAAAATGACGCTCCGCACGCAACATTTCTGTAGTCAGACGGCTGGCGTGAATCGGATCAGCAAAATAGCGCTCAGCTAGATTACTGTTAGTGGTGAACATCTGGTTGAGGACCCGCTGTGCCTGATTCAGCATGCCAACCAATCGCTCCATTTCTTGCTCTACAGTCGCTTCCGCCTGAGCAATATCCAGAGCGATGGTGTTTGCTTCCAGCCACATAGTGCGTACACGCGCTCGGCTTTCCACATCCAGCAGCCTATTGCTGCTGTCATTCAGTTTGGCTCGCTCTTCTGCGCCCAAACGAATGCTCATTGCTTCCAGCTTACCAATATCTTTGATACTTCTAATATTGCGATGAGCTTCCGCGACAAAGTTCACTCCTTCCTGAAGCAAAGAGGTATTGCCGGTATAGATGGCTAGTACCGTACCGGCCACTGTTTTTAAATAACCATGCCGCTGCCTGGACTTAGCTTCCTCTTTACGAATCTTGGCGATCTGCTTCGAAATGGATTCCTGCTTGGAGCCGTAATCCAGGATGATCTTCGACATGCCGTCGACGATACCTTCCTCCTCCGCACGTCGCTCGATTTCGATTTCAATCGCACTCAGCAGGTCATCCATGCGCTGCAAGTTATTGCTCAGTGCAATTTGCGCAAGCTCAATATTGTTTGCCTGCAAGGCAATTTCACTACCTTGCTGTGCAGACTCTTCAACAATAATGCAGTCTTTGCTGAAGCAGTTACTTGGGAACTCCAAGCCCAACAGGCTGTACAGCCAGTTGCCCAACTGCTGGTGGCGGTCAGTATATTCCGTTGCCAGCTTGTCGGCACTGTGGCGGTAGTTCTCGTAGCTGGTTTTTGCAGCGGCGAGACTATTCTGTGCGGTGGCAATAGGGCCACTGCTGTCATTACCGAGGAAGTCACTCAGTGCATTGAAGGAATCAAACACGGTGTTGCCATCGATACCGTAACCCTGTACCAGCAACACTGAGTCCTGTGGCAGGCCCAGAATATTGGTTTCGCCCGTGAGCCAGCTCACGGAGTTTTCCAAATCGCTGAGATGGGTTTGCCATGCATACACCGCTTCGGGCAGACCAGAGAAACCTTGCACCTGGGTGAAGTCGGTATTCGGGAAGATCGCACGCAATGATTGCTCTTTAGCAATCAACTCACTGCGCAGCGTATTCATCTCGTCAACCATTTGTGCCAGCAGGGTGGTATTGGTCTGTCCGGCAACGACGGCCAGACGCGCTTGCTGCACTTTAGTAGAAGCCAATTTGCTCATCAGCTGATAGAGCATGGTGACATCTTTGTAACCGGTGAACAGTAATTCTGCTGGGGTTACATCTTTTTGTGCCAGGTCGTTGGGGTCGTAGTAGCGGGGGCTAATTTGACCACGGGAGGGACCCCATTGTGCTAAAAACTCCGGTGCATAGGTCAGCAGGGAGTTGTACTGCTCCAGGGCATCCTTCAACAACTGGTGTGCAGTTTCTATATGACCAACTTCGACCTCTACCGCTTCGTTACGCAGGCGGCTAATACGGGCATTATCCAGGGCTTCATTAGCCAGGATCATTTCCGCTACCGCGCGATCGTAGTAAACATCCAGCGTGAAACGTTGCAGGTTTTCATTGTTGGGATGATGAGTGAGCTGCTCAAAAATAAACGCTTCTACCTCTGTAGCGCGGTTACGCTCGGCAGTGTCATATAGGCTGGAAAATTCAACCGTGGCTTCACCACTGGCATAAGGATTAATCACCGTATTGGTGTTGGTATCAACGATATACATCAGGTCCAGGTAGCGGAAGGCCGCTCTATCCCGGGAGAAAATACCCTGGGCAGGATTTTCCTGGGCCGCAGGTACCTGATCGGCTTCGTTGTAGTACAGCTGCTTGCGAATCTGTACCGTGGGATCCAGCTCCATCGTTACCGTGAAGGTATTACTAAAGTCGGAAGAGCCCGCTTTGTTCACGGCCTGTACACGATAATCGTGCGTACCGAATACTAATGGAGAGGCATTGTATTTATAGCTATTGCCAGCACCGTTATACACGGTTTTCCAGCTGCCATTATTCATACGTTGCTGCAGCAGATAACTATCAGTTTCGGCAACTGATGGCCAGCTCACGGTATAAGCTTCGCCAGTAGAGGAAGGTACAGTGATATAACTAGGCGCTACAGGTGGCTTCAGCAACGCTACGGTGGCGCAAGCTTCCGGTGAATAGTTGGACTGATCTGTTGAGGTCAGTGCACGCACCCGGTAGCAGTGGCGCCCGTCTTGCAAGTTACTCAGCTGGTAGCTGCGTGCAGTGCCGCGATAAAGCTGCTTATTTGCACTGTCTACCACTTGATATTCAACGGTGAGACCACCTTTATTAATTTCTGTCCAGCTTAATTTTACTTTGCCATCCCAGCTACTAGTGGGTGCTGCAGACAGCACCGGTATACCAACAACACGATCCACTATAACGCTGACCGGTGAAGAGTAGTTGGAGCAGGTGCCTTTAACATTACAAGCGCGCACCTTATAGCTGTAGGTACCATTGCTAATGCCTGTAAAGCCCTTACTCAGATCAGAACCATTGTAAACAGTAGAGTCATTACCATCTACAACCTGGTAGCGAGTGGCATGCGCTATAGCTTCCCAGCTAAGCGTATATTTACCGTCTAGGCTAGTGTTCGTATTTAATTTTGGATCTGGTGCGCCAGGACGGAAATAAACTTCTAGGTTTCCATCCTCACGATAACTGGAACAAGTGGTATTACAGGCGCGTACTCTGTATCGATAGGTGCTGCCATGAACCAAGAAGGAATCAGTTTTACTGGTTGCAGGGCCTGAGTAAACACCTGACCAACTGCCGTTATCCCTGCTCTGTTGCAGTTCATATCGTGTAGCTGTGCTGCTGGCAGACCAGCTGATGTTGGCACTACTAGAAGAGGTATAACCGGGAACAGTGATAGAGAGTGGGGTTGATGGAGTTTTCTCTACTTTGAGGGTTCCACCGGTTTTATAATCACTGCACATATTGGATGTACAGGCTCTTACGCGATATCGGTAGCTTCCATTGGATTTACCAATTTCATTAAACTTGGTGCCAGATGAATTATAAATTCTAATCCAAGAACCCCCATTTATACTGCGCTCAAGCTCATAACGAATGGCTGTAGAACTTGATGACCAACTAATGGAATATGAACCATCGCTATCAAAAGTCGGATAATTAATTGCTGCAGGAGTAGCAGCGAGAGCTACACTACGGCATATTTCTGCAGTTTCAACCCGACCTTCTGAAACAAAGCCCTTTTGTCCTTTCGCTTTATAGCAAAAAGAATAAACACCATTACCTGTCAAACTGACAGTCCTAGAACCTGTAAAAGGTGGGTTGCTATCTAGAACAGACTCCTTTCCCCCAAATCTTTGCACAAGAGAGTTTTCTTGTCTTAGCATTTTTGGAAGATTACCACTCCACGCTAAACTTGCCTTACGATCTGAATAGCTTAACGAAAAGCTTGACGGCAAACTTGGATTACAAGTGATTTCAAAGACTGTATTCTGCCCGACAAAATACTCCTCCAGTGAACATTCTGCTCGAACGCTTTGCGGAAAAAAAATAATCAACAAAAGTCCAATTGGAAAAATTGGACTCATAAACCTTAGAAACGGTATCACTTCCATTTATCACAACCCCAAACCTATAAACCTTAAGAAAAACTCTTTATCCACAACCCAAACAATCTGAAATCAATCACAGCCAATCTTGTACATGCCACCAACTCCAAAACCGCACATCACCGCTAAGCGCCCTGAAGTAAAATCAAAAAACCAACAAAAACAAATAATCTGTAAATTTCAAAAACCCACCTAGATCACCCCCCTCACACATAAAAAACCAATTAACATAGTGCCAGAAAGAAAAACCAGAAAGCGCATCTAAACAACTAGCAAATCAAATCAAATCAAATCAAATCAAATCAACAAAATAAAGCTTATCACCCTACAAAATAAGAAATTAATTTCCGCCTCACATAGACCACATTGACTCATATCAATGCACCTCACTCATGTGAGGTGCATTGATTTTTCAAAATTACTGGATCATGGGTTTGCGAAGTAGCAACAGTGGGCCAACATCATCATCGTCATCACAAGTATCTATATTTCTCGACTTGAAGCGATGATTGAAGATCAACTCAACATCTTTAACGGCATTGAGATCTACTAATGAGCCATAACGATCTGCCAACTTGAAAGATAAGCGCCAACCACTGGCGGCAACACTGCGCTCTTTAAAAGCACTGGTCACTGTAGAAACGGAAGCTGCACCGCTATTAAACACATCGAGATTTGCAGCCATTGGCACTCGAAAACTGTTGCGGAATGATAGATTTGCTCCATCAACGGTATCCCAGAAACGCGGGGTATGGGTAATAAATTCATTCTGGATACCTACACTATCCGCACTCTCCATCAAGGTTCCCGGCGTTTTACTGCGCAGGAAACTAGTGCCACCATAGGTTAGGTAGGCCGGAGTTTCTGTTTCAGCACTAACACTGTGCAGCAAGGGAATATTGAGCCCAATAGTCTCAATCTTATCCAGATAAGACCCACCTGCAGCTAAACAACTCAGATCGTTATTACCTGCAATAACCGGCCCCAGGAAGAAGTTACTGCGCGGTAATTCTTTTACCGTACTAAATTCCACGGTTACCCAAGTATCGCTTCCATAAGTACGCGACAACAGGCGCAGCTTTTCCTGCAAGGCTTGCTGCGGGCTTAAGCGCGGGCCACCTTGTTGAGCAGGATCCGGATGAACGTAGGTCTGTGCAATACCGTTGATATTATCCACATAGCCGAACACATCATCCTTTAGAGAGAAGGTGTCCGTCGCCTGTTGAGTGCCACTGAGATTACGTAACTGATCAAAAGACAACATTTCACTATAAAAATCCCTCAGTTCCTGGGCATTGCGCAAACGGAAAATACTTTCCTTTCTGAAGCCAGTGACTGATCCCACAAAAGATTCCTGCCACTTGTATTCCAGTGCACTGGCCGCGTAGAACAACCACTTCTGTGCTTCTTCAAAGTAACGCTCCGCACGCAGTACTTCAGTCGTCAGGCGGCTGGCATGGATCGGATCGGCAAAATAACGCTCAGCCAGATTGGCATTAGTAGTGAACATCTGGTTCATAACCCGCTGTGCCTGATTCAGCATGCCGGTCAAACGTTCCACTTCCTGCTCAACTGTAGCTTCCGCTTGGGCAATATCCAGCGCAATGGTATTTGCTTCCAGCCACATAGTGCGCACGCGAGCCTTACTCTCCACACCCAGTAGTCTATTTGAGCTGTCGTTTAAGGTCGCGCGTTCTTCCGCCGCTAGGCGGGCGCTCTCTGCCTCCAATTTACCAATATCTTTAATCGTTTTTATATTGCGGTTGTGCTCAGCAACGGTTTCTGCGGTTTCTTTTACCGTTTGCGCTAGTTGAGCCCAATTTTGACTCACGATAGCTGCTACCGACTTCACAATCCCTTTAAACAGGCTACCCCGCTTTCTAGACTGTTCCGCCTTTTTGCGAATTTTGGCAATCTGCTGCTTAATTGAAACCTGCTTGGAGCCGTAATCCAGGATGATCTTCGACATGCCGTCGACGATTCCCTCTTCCTCCGCGCGTCGTTCGATTTCGATTTCAATCGCACTCAGCAGGTCTTCCATACGCTGCAGGTTATTGCTCAGTGCAATTTCCGCAATATCGATATTGTTCGCCTGCAGAGAAATTTCACTACCGTTCTGCGCATCCTCCGTGACAATCACACAGTCCTCGGCAAAGCAGTTACTTGGGAACTCCAAGCCCAACAGGCTGTACAGCCAGTTGCCCAACTGCTGGTGGCGGTCGGTATATTCCGTGGCCAGCTTGTCGGCACTGTGGCGGTAGTTCTCGTAGCTGGTTTTTGCAGCGGCGAGACTATTCTGTGCGGTGGCAATAGGGCCACTGCTGTCATTACCGAGGAAGTCACTCAGTGCATTGAAGGAATCAAACACGGTGTTGCCATCGATACCGTAACCCTGTACCAGCAACACTGAGTCCTGTGGCAGGCCCAGAATATTGGTTTCGCCCGTGAGCCAGCTCACGGAGTTTTCCAAATCGCTGAGATGGGTTTGCCATGCATACACCGCTTCGGGCAGACCAGAGAAACCTTGCACCTGGGTGAAGTCGGTATTCGGGAAGATCGCACGCAATGATTGCTCTTTAGCAATCAACTCACTGCGCAGCGTATTCATCTCGTCAACCATTTGTGCCAGCAGGGTGGTATTGGTCTGTCCGGCAACGACGGCCAGACGCGCTTGCTGCACTTTAGTAGAAGCCAATTTGCTCATCAGCTGATAGAGCATGGTGACATCTTTGTAACCGGTGAACAGTAATTCTGCTGGGGTTACATCTTTTTGTGCCAGGTCGTTGGGGTCGTAGTAGCGGGGGCTAATTTGACCACGGGAGGGACCCCATTGTGCTAAAAACTCCGGTGCATAGGTCAGCAGGGAGTTGTACTGCTCCAGGGCATCCTTCAACAACTGGTGTGCAGTTTCTATATGACCAACTTCGACCTCTACCGCTTCGTTACGCAGGCGGCTAATACGGGCATTATCCAGGGCTTCATTAGCCAGGATCATTTCCGCTACCGCGCGATCGTAGTAAACATCCAGCGTGAAACGTTGCAGGTTTTCATTGTTGGGATGATGAGTGAGCTGCTCAAAAATAAACGCTTCTACCTCTGTAGCGCGGTTACGCTCGGCAGTGTCATATAGGCTGGAAAATTCAACCGTGGCTTCACCACTGGCATAAGGATTAATCACCGTATTGGTGTTGGTATCAACGATATACATCAGGTCCAGGTAGCGGAAGGCCGCTCTATCCCGGGAGAAAATACCCTGGGCAGGATTTTCCTGGGCCGCAGGTACCTGATCGGCTTCGTTGTAGTACAGCTGCTTGCGAATCTGTACCGTGGGATCCAGCTCCATCGTTACCGTGAAGGTATTACTAAAGTCGGAAGAGCCCGCTTTGTTCACGGCCTGTACACGATAATCGTGCGTACCGAATACTAATGGAGAGGCATTGTATTTATAGCTATTGCCAGCACCGTTATACACGGTTTTCCAGCTGCCATTATTCATACGTTGCTGCAGCAGATAACTATCAGTTTCGGCAACTGATGGCCAGCTCACGGTATAAGCTTCGCCAGTAGAGGAAGGTACAGTGATATAACTAGGCGCTACAGGTGGCTTCAGCAACGCTACGGTGGCGCAAGCTTCCGGTGAATAGTTGGACTGATCTGTTGAGGTCAGTGCACGCACCCGGTAGCAGTGGCGCCCGTCTTGCAAGTTACTCAGCTGGTAGCTGCGTGCAGTGCCGCGATAAAGCTGCTTATTTGCACTGTCTACCACTTGATATTCAACGGTAAGACCGCCTTTTTTAACTTCGCTCCAGCTAAGCTTGACCTTGCCATCCCAGCTGTTGGTTGGCGAAGCTGAGGCTACGGGCACACCAACAGCGCGATCGACTTTAACCGTTACTAACGAGGAGTAGTTGGAGCAAGTGCCCTTGGCATTACAAGCGCGAACCTTATAGCTATAAGAGCCATTGCTAACACCAGAGAAACTCTTACTTAAACCAGAATCATTGTACAGAGTGGAGCCACTGCCATCAACCAACTGATAACTGGTGGCAAACTGCTTGGTATTCCAGCTGACAGTATATTTACCATCGAGGCTGGTGGTGGTATTTAATTTAGGTGTTGGTACGCCAGGACGGAAATAGACTTCTAAATCTTTACTTTCTCGATAGCCAGAACAAGTGCTATTACAGGCCCGCACTCTAAAGCGGTAAGTACTACCATGGCTCAGGGAGGAAACCGTTGTACTGGTAGATGAACCAGAATAAATATTGCCGGACCAACTGCCGTTATCCTTGCGTTGTTGTACCTCGTAGCGAGTAGCCCCGCTGCTGGCAGCCCAGCTGATATTAACGCTGCTAGAGGAGGTATAACTGGGAACAGTGATAGAGGATGGAGTTGATGGCGTTTTCTCTACTTTGAGGGTCCCACCGGTTTTATAATCACTGCACATATTGGATGTACAGGCTCTTACGCGATATCGGTAGCTTCCATTGGATTTACCAGTTTCATTAAACTTGGTGCCAGATGAATTATAAATTCTACTCCAAGAACCCCCATTTATACTGCGATATAGCTCATAGCGGTTAGCTGCAGAACTTGATGACCAACTAATGGAATATGAGCCATCACTATCAAAAGTTGGATAATTTATAGTAGAAGGCGTAGAGGTAACAGTTACCTCACGACAGGTCTCCCTAGTAAATGGACGTCCTACAAATCCATTCCCATCTAACCCCATAACTCCTTCTGCCTTAAAACAAAAGGAATAAGTACCATTGGCTGTTAAATTAACAACACGAGAACCAGTTAAAGGCGGATAGTGATCTAAAACGGTCTCCTTTCCGCTAACTCTTTGAACAATGGAATTATCTTCATTTCTTATTTCTCCGCTCGATAGAGAATACTCCTTCCAGGCTAAAGTAGCCTTGCGGTTCGAATAGCTGAGTGTGAAGCTAGCTGGCAAGTCTACCCTGCAGTCGTAAACAGTATTTCTCACCCCTAGAGAATGCTCACCATCCTTTATACATCCAGCCTGTGCGTTTTGTGGCAAAAAACCAAAAGACACAAACCAAACAGCAAATAGTGAGCCTGTCAACTTGAATATCTTTATCATGCTAAATATTAAATACTCTATTCATAAAATAACCTAACAAGCACAACGAAATATGCACAAAAACTTAAGCACAAGAAGGTTAAGATAATTAACGATGCATCTCACACAATGTGAGATGCACCTATTTATGAGATTAATGAACTACAGGCTTACGTAGTAGCAACAATGGACCAGGGCCATCATCGCCACCACAGTTATCTATATTTCTTGATTTGAAGCGGTGATTAAAGATCAATTCAACATCTTTAACCGCATTGAGGTCTACCAGTGAGCCATAGCGATCTGCCAGCTTGAGCGACAAGCGCCAGCCAGTGGCGGCGACACTACGTTCTTTAAATACATTAGTCACCGTAGAACTAGAACCTGCACCACTATTAAGTACATCTAAATTAGCGGCCATAGGAACCCGATAACTATTACGGAAAGCCAAGTTGGCTCCATCAACAGTATCCCAGAATCGAGTGCTATGGGTAATAAACTCATCCTGAATACCGACGCCATCCTCACTCTCCACCAGAGTTCCTGGTGTTTTACTACGTAAAAAGCTGGTACCGCCATAAGTTAGGTAGGCTGGAGTTTCGGTTTCACCACTAACACTAAATGCAAGGGGGATATTGAGCCCAATAGTCTCAATTTTATCCAGGTAAGATCCACCTGCAGCTAAACAACTCAGATCGTTATTGTCTGCAATAACTGGCCCCAGGAAGAAGTTACTGCGCGGTAATTCTTTCACAGTACTAAATTCCACGGTTACCCAGGTATCACTGCCGTATTTACGCGATAACAGGCGCAGCTTTTCCTGCAGTGCTTGCTGCGGACTTAAACGAGGACCACCTTGTTGGGCAGGGTCTGGATGTTGGTAGGTCTGTGCAATACCGTTGATATCATCTACATAGCCAAACACATCATCTTTCAGCGAGAAGGTATCCGTCGCCTGCTGAGTGCCACTGAGATTGCGCAACTGATCGAAGGACAACATTTCACTATAGAAATCCCTCAGTTCCTGGGCATTGCGCACGTGGAAAATATCTTCCTTTCTGGAGCCAGTCACTGAACCCACAAATGATTCTTGCCACTTGTATTCCAGCGCACTGGCCGCGTAGAACAACCACTTCTGCGCTTCTTCAAAGTGACGCTCTGCACGCAACATTTCCGTAGTCAGGCGGCTGGCATGGATCGGGTCAGCAAAATAACGTTCGGCCAGATTGGCATTAGTAGTGAACATCTGGTTCATAACCCGCTGTGCCTGATTCAGCATGCCGACTAAACGTTCTACTTCCTGCTCAACCGTAGCTTCCGCTTGGGCAATATCCAGCGCGATGGTATTTGCCTCCAGCCACATGGTGCGCACGCGCGCTCGGCTTTCGACATCCAACAATTTATTGCTGCTGTCATTCAGCTTCGCTCGCTCTTCTGCACCCAAGCGAATACTCATTGCTTCTAGCTTGCCAATATCTTTAATGCTCTTGAGATTGATATGACTAGAAACCACCTGATCGATACCTTGCTCTAGCGTGCTTGTATCTCCGGTGTAGTAGGCTTTAATTGCACCACCCACTACTTTCAGGAAGCCATCGCGTTTTCTGGATTTCTCCGCTTCTTTACGAATCTTGGTGATTTGCTTAGAAATGGATTCCTGCTTGGAGCCGTAATCCAGGATGATCTTCGACATGCCGTCGACGATTCCCTCTTCCTCCGCACGTCGCTCGATTTCGATTTCAATCGCACTCAGCAGGTCTTCCATACGCTGCAGGTTGTTGCTCAATGCGATTTGCGCGATATCGATATTGTTTGCCTGCAACGCAATTTCACTACCTTGCTGTGCAGACTCTTCAACAATAATGCAGTCTTTGCTGAAGCAGTTACTTGGGAACTCCAAGCCCAACAGGCTGTACAGCCAGTTGCCCAACTGCTGGTGGCGGTCGGTATATTCCGTGGCCAGCTTGTCGGCACTGTGGCGGTAGTTCTCGTAGCTGGTTTTTGCAGCGGCGAGACTATTCTGTGCGGTGGCAATAGGGCCACTGCTGTCATTACCGAGGAAGTCACTCAGTGCATTGAAGGAATCAAACACGGTGTTGCCATCGATACCGTAACCCTGTACCAGCAACACTGAGTCCTGTGGCAGGCCCAGAATATTGGTTTCGCCCGTGAGCCAGCTCACGGAGTTTTCCAAATCGCTGAGATGGGTTTGCCATGCATACACTGCTTCGGGCAGACCAGAGAAACCTTGCACCTGGGTAAAGTCGGTATCCGGGAAGATCGCACGCAAGGATTGCTCTTTAGCAATCAACTCACTGCGCAGCGTATTCATCTCGTCAACCATTTGTGCCAGCAGGGTGGTATTGGTCTGTCCGGCAACGACGGCCAGACGCGCTTGCTGCACTTTAGTAGAAGCCAATTTGCTCATCAGCTGATAGAGCATGGTGACATCTTTGTAACCGGTGAACAGTAATTCTGCTGGGGTTACATCTTTTTGTGCCAAGTCGTTGGGGTCGTAGTAGCGGGGGCTAATTTGACCACGGGAGGGACCCCATTGTGCTAAAAACTCCGGCGCATAGGTCAGCAGGGAGTTGTACTGCTCCAGGGCATCCTTCAACAACTGGTGTGCAGTTTCTATATGACCAACTTCGACCTCTACCGCTTCGTTACGCAGGCGGCTAATACGGGCATTATCCAGGGCTTCATTAGCCAGGATCATTTCCGCTACCGCGCGATCGTAGTAAACATCCAGCGTGAAACGTTGCAGGTTTTCATTGTTGGGATGATGAGTGAGCTGCTCAAAAATAAACGCTTCCACATCTGTGGCACGGTTACGCTCGGCAGTGTCATATAGGCTGGAAAATTCAACCGTGGCTTCACCACTGGCATAAGGATTAATCACCGTATTGGTGTTGGTATCAACGATATACATCAGGTCCAGGTAGCGGAAGGCCGCTCTATCCCGGGAGAAAATACCCTGGGCAGGATTTTCCTGGGCCGCAGGTACCTGATCGGCTTCGTTGTAGTACAGCTGCTTGCGAATCTGTACCGTGGGATCCAGCTCCATCGTTACCGTGAAGGTATTACTAAAGTTGGAAGAGCCCGCTTTGTTCACGGCCTGTACACGATAATCGTGCGTACCGAATACTAATGGAGAGGCATTGTATTTATAGCTATTGCCAGCACCGTTATACACGGTTTTCCAGCTGCCATTATTCATACGTTGCTGCAGCAGATAACTATCAGTTTCGGCAACTGATGGCCAGCTCACGGTATAAGCTTCGCCAGTAGAGGAAGGTACAGTGATATAACTAGGCGCTACAGGTGGCTTCAGCAACGCTACGGTGGCGCAGGCTTCCGGTGAATAGTTGGACTGATCTGTTGAGGTCAGTGCACGCACCCGGTAGCAGTGGCGCCCGTCTTGCAAGTTACTCAGCTGGTAGCTGCGTGCAGTGCCGCGATAAAGCTGCTTATTTGCACTGTCTACCACTTGATATTCAACGGTAAGACCGCCTTTTTTAACTTCGCTCCAGCTAAGCTTGACCTTGCCATCCCAGCTGTTGGTTGGCGAAGCTGAGGCTACGGGCACACCAACAGCGCGATCGACTTTAACTGTTACTAACGAGGAGTAGTTGGAGCAAGTGCCCTTGGCATTACAAGCGCGAACCTTATAGCTATAAGAGCCATTGCTAACACCAGAGAAACTCTTACTTAAACCAGAACCATTGTACAGAGTGGAGCCACTGCCATCGACCAACTGATAACTGGTGGCAAACTGCTTGGTATTCCAGCTGACAGTATATTTACCATCGAGGCTGGTGGTGGTATTTAATTTAGGTGTTGGTACGCCAGGACGGAAATAGACTTCTAAATCTTTACTTTCTCGATAGCCAGAACAAGTGGTATTACAGGCCCGCACTCTAAAGCGGTAAGTACTACCATGGCTCAGGGAAGAAACCGTTGTATTGGTAGATGAACCAGAATAAATATTGCCGGACCAACTGCCGTTATCCTTGCGTTGTTGTACCTCGTAGCGAGTAGCCCCGCTGCTGGCAGCCCAGCTGATATTAACGCTGCTAGAGGAGGTATAACTGGGAGCAGTGATAGAGGAAGGGGTTGATGGGGTTTTTTCTACTTTGAGGGTTCCACCGGTTTTATAATCACTGCACATATTGGATGTACAGGCTCTTACTCGATATCGGTAGCTTCCATTGGATTTACCACTTTCATTAATCTTGGTGCCAGATGAATTATAAATTCTACTCCAAGAACCCCCATTTATACTGCGCTCAAGCTCATAACGACTGGCTGCAGAACTTGATGACCAACTAATGGAATATGAGCCATCACTATCAAAAGTCGGATAATTTATAGTAGAAGGCGTAGAGGTAACAGTTACCTCACGGCAGGTTTCTCTGGTCATTGGGCGCCCAATAAACCCAGGCCCAACCAAGCCCGCCTCCCCTTCCGCTTTATAACAAAAAGAATAAGTACCATTGGCTGTTAAATTAACAACACGAGAACCAGTTGAAGGCGGATAGTGATCTAAAACTGTCTCTTTGCCATTAAATGTTTGAATAAGAGAGTAATCTTCATGTCTGGTTTCTCCGCTGGTGAGCGTATACTCTTTCCAGGCTAATGTCGCCTTACGATTTGAATAGCTGAGTGTGAAGCTAGATGGCAATTGAACAAAACAGTCGTAAACAACCTGTCCCCTAGATCCACCTATAGAATGCTCACCATCAATCCTACACCCGGCCTGGGCATGTTGTGGCAAGAAACTAAAAGACACAAACCCAACGGCAAATAGTGGGCCTGTCAATTTGAATATCTTTATCATGCTAAATATTAAATACTCTATTCATAAAATAACCTAACAAGCACAGAGAGATATGCACAAAAACTTAAGCACAAGAAGGTTAAGATAATTACCGATGCACCTCACATAATGTGAGATGCATCTATTTATAAGATTAATGAACTACAGGTTTACGCAGTAGCAACAATGGACCAGTGCCATCATCGCCACCACAGCTATCAACATTTCTCGGTTTAAAACGATGGTTAAAGATCAACTCAACATCTTTAACCGCATTGAGGTCTACCAGTGAACCATAACGGTCTGCCAACTTGAGCGACAAGCGCCAGCCAGTGGCGGCGACACTGCGTTCTTTAAACGCACTGGTAATCGTGGAATTTGAACCAGTGCCACTATTAAGCACATCCAAGTTCGCAGACATAGAAACACGGTAGCTATTTCTGAACGCCAGCCCAGTTCCCTCAACGGCATCCCAGAATCGAGTGCTATGAGTTATAAACTCGTCCTGAATACCAACTCCATCCGCATTTTCCACCAGAGTTCCCGGAGTTTTACTACGCAGGAAACTAGTGCCCCCATAAGTCAAAAATGCAGGCGTTTCGGTTTCACCACTAACGCTATATGCAAGGGGGATATTAAGACCAACGGTTTCAATTTTATCCAGGTAATTACCACCAGTTGCCAAGCAAGACAAATCACCGTTGTCGGCAATAACCGGCCCCAGGAAGAAGTTACTGCGCGGTAATTCTTTCACAGTACTAAATTCCACGGTTATCCAGGTATCACTGCCGTATTTACGCGATAACAGGCGCAGCTTTTCCTGCAAGGCTTGCTGCGGGCTCAGCCGCGGACCGTCTTGTTGAGCGGGGTCCGGATGTGCATAGGTTTGTGAAATACCATTGATTTTATCCACATAGCCGAACACATCATCTTTCAGAGAGAAGGTGTCCGTCGCCTGCTCTATACTTCCAAGCTTATGAAGTTGATCGAAGGTCAAAAGCTCACTATAGAAATCCCTCAGTTCCTGGGCATTGCGCACTTGGAAAATGTCTTCCTTTCTGGAGCCAGTCACTGATCCCACAAACGATTCCTGCCACTTGTATTCCAGCGCACTGGCCGCGTAGAACAACCACTTCTGCGCTTCCTCAAAGTGACGCTCTGCACGCAACATTTCCGTAGTCAGGCGGCTGGCATGGATCGGGTCAGCAAAATAACGTTCGGCCAGATTGGCATTAGTAGTGAACATCTGGTTCATAACCCGCTGTGCCTGATTCAGCATGCCGACTAAACGTTCTACTTCCTGCTCAACCGTAGCTTCCGCTTGGGCAATATCCAGCGCGATGGTATTTGCCTCCAGCCACATGGTGCGCACGCGCGCTCGGCTTTCGACATCCAACAATTTATTGCTGCTGTCATTCAGCTTCGCTCGCTCTTCTGCACCCAAGCGAATACTCATTGCTTCTAGCTTGCCAATATCTTTAATGCTCTTGAGATTGATATGACTAGAAACCACCTGATCGATACCTTGCTCTAGCGTGCTTGTATCTCCGGTGTAGTAGGCTTTAATTGCACCACCCACTACTTTCAGGAAGCCATCGCGTTTTCTGGATTTCTCCGCTTCTTTACGAATCTTGGTGATTTGCTTAGAAATGGATTCCTGCTTGGAGCCGTAATCCAGGATGATCTTCGACATGCCGTCGACGATTCCCTCTTCCTCCGCACGTCGCTCGATTTCGATTTCAATCGCACTCAGCAGGTCTTCCATACGCTGCAGGTTGTTGCTCAATGCGATTTGCGCGATATCGATATTGTTTGCCTGCAACGCAATTTCACTACCTTGCTGTGCAGACTCTTCAACAATAATGCAGTCTTTGCTGAAGCAGTTAATTGGGAACTCCAAGCCCAACAGGCTGTACAGCCAGTTGCCCAACTGCTGGTGGCGGTCGGTATATTCCGTGGCCAGCTTGTCGGCACTGTGGCGGTAGTTCTCGTAGCTGGTTTTTGCAGCGGCGAGACTATTCTGTGCGGTGGCAATAGGACCACTGCTGTCATTACCGAGGAAGTCACTCAGTGCATTGAAGGAATCAAACACGGTGTTGCCATCGATACCGTAACCCTGTACCAGCAACACTGAGTCCTGTGGCAGGCCCAGAATATTGGTTTCGCCCGTGAGCCAGCTCACGGAGTTTTCCAAATCGCTGAGATGGGTTTGCCATGCATACACTGCTTCGGGCAGACCAGAGAAACCTTGCACCTGGGTAAAGTCGGTATCCGGGAAGATCGCACGCAAGGATTGCTCTTTAGCAATCAACTCACTGCGCAGCGTATTCATCTCGTCAACCATTTGTGCCAGCAGGGTGGTATTGGTCTGTCCGGCAACGACGGCCAGACGCGCTTGCTGCACTTTAGTAGAAGCCAATTTGCTCATCAGCTGATAGAGCATGGTGACATCTTTGTAACCGGTGAACAGTAATTCTGCTGGGGTTACATCTTTTTGTGCCAAGTCGTTGGGGTCGTAGTAGCGGGGGCTAATTTGACCACGGGAGGGACCCCATTGTGCTAAAAACTCCGGCGCATAGGTCAGCAGGGAGTTGTACTGCTCCAGGGCATCCTTCAACAACTGGTGTGCAGTTTCTATATGACCAACTTCGACCTCTACCGCTTCGTTACGCAGGCGGTTAATACGGGCATTATCCAGGGCTTCATTAGCCAGGATCATTTCCGCTACCGCGCGATCGTAGTAAACATCCAGCGTGAAACGTTGCAGGTTTTCATTGTTGGGATGATGAGTGAGCTGCTCAAAAATAAACGCTTCCACATCTGTGGCACGGTTACGCTCGGCAGTGTCATACAGGCTGGAAAACTCAACCGTGGCTTCACCACTGGCATAAGGATTAATCACCGTATTGGTGTTGGTATCAACGATATACATCAGGTCCAGGTAGCGGAAGGCCGCTCTATCCCGGGAGAAAATACCCTGGGCAGGATTTTCCTGGGCCGCAGGTACCTGATCGGCTTCGTTGTAGTACAGCTGCTTGCGAATCTGTACCGTGGGATCCAGCTCCATCGTTACCGTGAAGGTATTACTAAAGTCGGAAGAGCCCGCTTTGTTCACGGCCTGTACACGATAATCGTGCGTACCGAATACTAATGGAGAGGCATTGTATTTATAGCTATTGCCAGCACCGTTATACACGGTTTTCCAGCTGCCATTATTCATACGTTGCTGCAGCAGATAACTATCAGTTTCGGCAACTGATGGCCAGCTCACGGTATAAGCTTCGCCAGTAGAGGAAGGTACAGTGATATAACTAGGCGCTACAGGTGGCTTCAGCAACGCTACGGTGGCGCAAGCTTCCGGTGAATAGTTGGACTGATCTGTTGAGGTCAGTGCACGCACCCGGTAGCAGTGGCGCCCGTCTTGCAAGTTACTCAGCTGGTAGCTGCGTGCAGTGCCGCGATAAAGCTGCTTATTTGCACTGTCTACCACTTGATATTCAACGGTAAGACCGCCTTTTTTAACTTCGCTCCAGCTAAGCTTGACCTTGCCATCCCAGCTGTTGGTTGGCGAAGCTGAGGCTACGGGCACACCAACAGCGCGATCGACTTTAACCGTTACTAACGAGGAGTAGTTGGAGCAAGTGCCCTTGGCATTACAAGCGCGAACCTTATAGCTATAAGAGCCATTGCTAACACCAGAGAAACTCTTACTTAAACCAGAACCATTGTACAGAGTGGAGCCACTGCCATCGACCAACTGATAACTGGTGGCAAACTGCTTGGTATTCCAGCTGACAGTATATTTACCATCGAGGCTGGTGGTGGTATTTAATTTAGGTGTTGGTACGCCAGGACGGAAATAGACTTCTAAATCTTTACTTTCTCGATAGCCAGAACAAGTGGTATTACAGGCCCGCACTCTAAAGCGGTAAGTACTACCATGGCTCAGGGAAGAAACCGTTGTATTGGTAGATGAACCAGAATAAATATTGCCGGACCAACTGCCGTTATCCTTGCGTTGTTGTACCTCGTAGCGAGTAGCCCCGCTGCTGGCAGCCCAGCTGATGCTAACGCTGCTAGAGGAGGTATAACTGGGAACAGTGATAGAGGTTGGGGTTGATGGAGTCAGCTCTACCTTTATGGTTCCGCCGTTTTTATAAGCACCACATAAATTCTTTGCGGTGTTACAGGCTCGTACACGATATTGGTAGTTACCACTAGAGCGGCCACTTTCATCAAAGCTAGTTTTAGAACCGTTATAAACCCTGCTCCAGGAGCCACTATTTACCCTACGGTAGAGCTCATACCGGCCTGCACCAGTACTGGAAGACCAGCTAACCTTGTAAGCCCCATCACTATCGAAAGTGCCGTAATTGATACTGGAGGGCGCTGCTGGTTGAAATATAACGTTAACGGTATGAGTGCCTAACTTAACCCTATTGAATCGGGAAGCAGGGCAAGATGTAACTTTATCTTCCCAATCATCAGGGGAGATAATATCTGGAGTACAGTGTTCATGCCAATACTCATAAAAGTATTTACCGGCAGAAGAAACGGTTACAGATTTAGTAGAGTTTGAACTGGAAAACCCATAGTCTAATGAAATATTCCGAGTAAAAGTTCCATTTTTATACTCTTTTAGATATACACCCATTATCCCAAGTGGCGCTACAGACTTATATGACAAGGAATATTTCCCATCAGTATCTGTGCTCGGCCCGCTCAAGGCAGACCCATAAGCAATAGCACTGGCACTTAAAACCTGCAGCACAAAAAAGTTACGAACAAGAGTCAACATGTTAAAAACCAAACGACAGAGATCTAAATAGATCGAAAAATAAAAACCTCAACCTCAAAAACAACAGCAAATAGAAAGCTCTTCACCTTTAAAGAACCCAAAAGCAGCTACTAAGAATAACAACACATGTGACTTTCCTCCCTTAAGCACCCATCATCCCTTTAAAGACAGTTTATTGCGGAATTCCCAACAATAAAATACACGCCGAATTCTATCGACGAGCATGGATCTCTTTCAAGAAAAATACGCCAATTATTTTATTTATTTTTATTTCCACACACAGAAAAAGGACATTAATAACCTCAAAATGGTACAAATATCCTATTTAAAAACTGAAAAATTGATTTTTCTCCACTAACCTAAAAGACAGGCAAGCTTAGCAAAAGCTTTTACACAAAAAAAAACGAACAAAATTAAAAGCTCAGAAAACATTGAACAAATTCAATAAGAACAATTAAACACCCCACTCAAACCACCATCAAAACTTAAGAGGTTCCTGCAATTTAAAAAAACCACAATACAAAAATAATTAACCCGAACAAAAATAGCTTATATTTTCAACACCCTAAAAACATAGCAACATCAAAAAATCATATATAGAACCTTTAAGCACGGAGCAGGCATCAGCACTAAAGTTAATCACACTCAACCTTAAAGATTAAAAAATGTAATCTCATAAATCCTGCAATTAAAACAGCCTGCAGCAGCAAAGAAATGTAGTAGAGAAATGTAGTAGAGAAATGTAGTAGAGAAATGTAGTAGAGAAATGTAGTAGGGAAATACTTCTGGAGAGATACGCGCTACTTAAAAGTAACGCGCAATAAATCTAGCGGCCTAAAAATAAAACCAAAATAGCAATAACCAAACCAACCAACAACACCCATACTCCTCGAAGCATCAAAGAGCGAGCATACTCCGCTTCTTTATACCGCAACGCATAGGGAATTCCGGTAATCGGGCCAAGAAATATAGTGACAATTCCCCAAACCCAGTGCTTATTACCCAAGGCAGTCAATGCAGCCATTAGGCCCCCAAACCAACACAGGGTCACACCTATGACACATACTACCAAGGCGATTATGGACCACCACTGATTGGCCAGGAAAATTTCTACTATCTGTGTTTCTGTCATGGCACTCTGCCACTCCCTATTACTACTTGATCATTGCAAATTTTCAGGCCCTTTTCACAGCTTGATAATGCTGCTTCCAGATAGCCCAAATTACCCACGATTTGCTATGGGCACAGCCGCTTTCAAACCGATAGCGCTGTTAGCGAACAATAGTAACCTTAAAGGGGGACAAATGGTCCCCCCAAAAGTAATCAGGAGTGTGTGATCACTTACTCTCCGGAAAATTCAGTGACCAGCTCTAGGCCGGTTATGTTTCTGGTCTCATTGGCAAAGCTATAGTATGTGGGCTTTTCATCAATAAATATCTGATGGGTCATTGTCACTTCTGGGGGAAGTTCGAAGATACCCGCAGGAACTGAATACTGCTGAGTTTCCTTTAAACGGTAGAAGAGATGGGAGCCACAATTGGAACAGAAACCGCGTTCAGCCCAGTCCGAAGAGTCAAATACAGATACATGCTCCTCACCAGAGATTTCCACACTGGTCTGGCAGTCCACCGCCAACAGTGGACCACCGCTCCACTTTTTACACATGCTACAGTGACAGACTCCAAGGTCAGAAGAAGGCAGCTCGGCCTTGATGGTCACAGAACCACACAGGCAGCTTCCCTGTACTGGATTAGTATCACTCATATTTTCCTCTCTCTTCTGTAAAGCTATAGAAGCGTACACTTACTAACTGTTGCCACAGGGCAATCTAAGACTCATAAAACTTACAACGGCGCTTGAACCAGTTAATTCTTTTAGTGTGATTCTCTGGGCAGTTTTCCATACACTGGCTACCAAGCGCTTTCAGGGTGATTGCCTCTGGGTAATTTGCCACTACTTCCCCCGCAACGATATGACGAAAACCTGGTTCGTCTGCCGTAATAAGAAAGTGGTTTTCTTTATTACCAATTAAGATTTTTTCTCTGGCCATAGCATAAACCTGGAATTCCCACATCCCCCAGGAGCTCCATTTATTCATAACCAGGCATGTAGACAGGGTTTTTAGAGGTTGCTGCTGCTCAATAGCAAATGAAGAACTTGAGAACAGCAGTAGGAAAAATATAATTATTCTCATATTCAATCCCTGAATACTTATAGCAGTAAATAAGTTGACAGATAATCGCAATATCAGTAGTAAATAGCACTACCCAAAGAGAGGTATACTCATCCCAACTATGTCACAAAATTGAGAAGCACTTCAAGATATGATAATATGATTTACCTTTTGGGCATTTATAACCCAAACTTCACTGAAAAAACATAGAAATATCTTGCAGATTTTATTGATAAATAAAGCAAGCTAGAATATAGAAAGTATTTCATTTATTAATAACAACATATCTCCACACTGATAAATATAGCCACTTACACTTCTACTAAACACTCATCCAAGAGGATGATATATCTCCACCATAGAGGATAAGGCACCCCATCAAATATCAACTTTCTTTAGAAATATACCACTGATATTAATTAGAAAACTCAACTCTTGGATCACCAAAGTCACGTCCCATATAATCCGGTGCGCAAGGAATAAGCTCAGCAGCTGGGATACCTGCATCAATCAAATAACGCTCAACTTTTCGACTGCGCTCTAAGGCTAGCTTCTCAAATTCTTCCCTCAAGAAAATAGGCGGCCTACGGTAGAAATTTGATAAAAATCTGCGACTACCGCGTAGACCAATTGTTGAATTTGGATACATTGCATTCCAATCCCTGGCATTGGCAATACCACAAACACCAGGACGGGCATCTGGATGTTTATGTAACACTGCAACCATTTGCTGAAGTTGTGCCAACGCCAATCCACTTAACTCCGCACTGCCGGGAGCAAAATCAATAGAATTAAAGGACTTCGCCATAAATCGCCCCCAGGCCAATTTAGCCAAAAGATAAATACCATAGGGGGTGAAGTAACTGAATAAAGCATCCATAATGGCTTTATGTAATAACTCGCTGAAGACATACTCCATAGAAAACTTTGGATCGCGGATATTGCCGGTTACGGGCATACCAAATTTCACATTCCCCTTACCATCTTTTAACAACCAAAGGGCAAGATTCAGAGGGATAAACCTCTTCTTAACTGGTAATTGATCATCTTTTCGTACACGCCGAACCTTTATTTTTTCCAACACCACATCGGCAAAGGCATTTAATTGATTTTCATAGACATGGATATTCACCACCGCATCCATCTGCCCCTGCAGTATCTTGAAACCAAGTAGCTTGGCCATATAAGGCGTAGCCGGTATCAGGTTTACATTAGCCAGGTAACCGGTCAGATCTGCATTCCATTTTTTTTGCCCCAAGTAGTCTATTGTCCCCCCTAATTGAATATCGCCAAATCCACCGGGGCGGCCATTCGCGACAATCACAGCTGGAGGATGCTCCCCCACATTGCTGATATCACTGAGATTAAGATTGATATCGCGTACTGGCAGCCGTGCGCGAAACTCATGTTTTCGATCCACCCAGGTAAAAGTACCATGGCGTAGGTGGATATCACCAATATGGTATAAGAGTGGAGGCCGGTGTTTTTTCTTCCTATGCAGATATTGATTAATCGGTATCCCTCGCAGTTCGGCAATCTCCCAGGTTACCGGAAACTGGCCCTGCTCATCCCTCAACAAGATAAAACGTGGGCGCAGGAAATCGATAAAATCAATCGTCAATAACTCCATACGCTTATGGAAACTCAAGCCTTTAATATGCAACAACCTAAAGTCCCCAACGGTACTGTGGCGTTCAAACTCGGGAACACCAGGATCCCGGTTGAAGAAATGGAAATGTACGGCCTCCCCCCAGGCGAAGTACCATTCTTCTGAATTCAGAGAAAAGTGGGCAATCTCAATACTTTCCCCCTCTACTAATAATTCGCCTCGTGGTGAAAAAAGATCAATATTCTCAACCTTAAACAGTGGAAGAGTTAGCCCGTGTACGCCATTGAAGTTACCATCCAACTCAACGGCTCCGAGTTTGAAGCAATGAATCCCTTGATCAAAATAACCGGCGGGAATACAGCTGGCGATACTCAGAAGCCGTAGTTGTTGTACTCCTAGAGATCGTCCCTCCAAACGCAATTGCTTCACTTGCAATCTCTGCGTCTTCAACAACGGGAAAGACAATGCTTGCGTAAAGCCCTTCTCATGCATTTGTATTTCCGCCACACTGATGTCCCTGAGCAGAAAAACCCTCCCGGTCGCCCCTTGTAGACTTTCCATACCTCCCAAGCGTAATTGGCTCAACTGATAACAAGGGGCAATATTTTTGTCTTTCAAAAGTCCGGCGGGTAAACAGCCACTGGCACCCTGCACCCGTACCAGTGCCTCCCCCTCAAAAGAGATATTATCCAGCTGAAAGTTGGGTATTTTAATTGGCTCAGTACTTTTGCGTGGAATAGAGAGACCAGCTAAATGTAAAGAGCCCTCAAGAGTAAAAGGCCGACTTAAGGATACGCGCTGCAAACCTGGCATATACAGCTCATCGACGCCATAACAGCTCCGCGTATCTCCAGCTCTGGATCGCTCAAGCCTTTCTATCGTTACAATCTTGCCGGAGTCTGGCAGGCACACCCGGGTATTGAGAATCTTTAAGTCGGCAACAGAAAAGTCCTTCCCACCATTCCAGTTGACTCCCCGCCAACTCAACTGTTGCAGGCCTGCCTGCAGGAAATCTCTGCCTTTTTGCCAAAAAGCGATTGGACCAGTGTAAACAGCGCCAGAACTAATCCGATCAATGCTACTTTCAAAGCCGATACTAATTGGGTTACCCGTAAATTTTATCTGTGGTGTTTCAATACAGTCAGCCAGGTTTGCCCTATCGATTTCACTAGGGAACAGGCGCTGTAAACCACAAACTAAGATATTGTCGATCGTTAAATCGTAGAGATCGATGGAGCCGGGGGAAAAATAAATCCGAGGAATGTCAAGTTTTGCAAACTGCCAAATGGGCTCGGCAGAGGCAGCACGGGTAAATTCCGTCACTCCCAGTGACACCCCACTGCTATTGATAGAGTGCAAGTCCCGACTGTATATACAATGGGGGAGTTTTCCCATTATGCCCTGTCGCTGTGGTAGACAAGCCAAAAGGGACTCTGCAGACAGCTTGTCAAACTTTATTTCTGAAGTGGCAGCACCATTGCGGGACCAGAGAAATTCTAATTCTGGCAGAGAAAGCCGTTGAATATCCAGTGCAGCTATTCCGTCCATCTCCAGCAGTTGAATCTGAGCAATGCTGGAGTCATTCAAATTGGCCGATGCTTGCTGTCGACCAAACTCCAAGTGGAAGGCTTCGCCTAAATGCAATTTCTGAAGGTCTATACAGCGAATGTGAATATCAGAAAGTACCGCGATATCCGGTAGGCAAATATCCAGTATTTCCAGTGCACTTTCAGGCAAGGCAATATAAGTGCTGAGCGCCGCAGACGGTAAATAACGGATTCTAACTAATGGGAAATTCAGGTCTTCAATATTTAGCAGGGAGCGATTTTGTGTCGTGTGTGCCAGAGCACGTTCGATAGAAAATTCTGCAGTGGCAATATCAAAGCCTCCGCGCCAAGCAATGCGAAGAGGCTGTTGTTGGCGCAAGTCACGAAAGTCAAAGCAAGTGGGCATTTTCTCAAGCGGCAGGGAATCCCGGTAAATTAACCGTGCCCAAGAATCTGGTAAGCAACCATCTAAGCGCTGCAAACTGGCATTTTCCAATTTGAAGTTTGGCGCATTGACACTGGCCATTTGGTTACTGGCTTGAGGCTCCTGTTCCTCTAGATTGCCCTTCTCCGTACCATAATCCGCCTCTATCGGGCCGATACTTGATGCCATGGCGCTGGCAGCCCAGGGATCTTCAACGGCTTCGCGGCGAAAATATCCGCTGCCGTTGGCCATTTTCTGTAGTAAAAGCCCTTTATTACCGCTGGGACTATCTCCCAACATGAGTCGTTGCACCCCCAATTTGCCAAAAATGGCATACCCATCCTCACCTGGTTGCCAGGCAAAATTACCTCGTCCCTTAAGACTGCTGAGCTGGGCACACAAGGGCCCCAAGCCCTCAGGCAGCAAGCCACGCGATAAGCAGCCAGACAAGGATTCCAGGGAAAAATCCTGAATTGAGTAAGGTGTATCCGATGCTAAAGTGTCGATACCCTCCCACTTTAATTGACGCAGTCGCAGCCTCTCTTCTGCCAATCCCTCTAGCTGCATCTGTCCCAGATACATTGGCCCACTAGCAGCTCCCCATGGAATCGACTTTGACTGCGAACCAAAACGCAGTGCTACTTTTTCCTCTCCACGTAAACCGGCTAAGCGCACGCAGTGATCGGGTTTACCCCACAATTCACCGGGCACACAGCCGCTGGCACTATTCACCGATAAACTGCCCACCGAGAGAATTCGGCTGGCCTTATCAAACTCCAGTGGACCCAGCCGGGCTTGCTGTGCTGTCAGAGGCTGCCTGTGGGGCTGGGCGACATCCACATAGCGCACCTGTTGGGCGCGACTAGGACCAGTAACTATTTTGAGCGGTTGATTCCAGTCAAACTTGGTAGGACCGGGGAGGTTCAGGGTAGTGGCTCGCACACAAAAGTGGTGTTTGGCATCGCGTAAGTGCTGTGGACACCAATCGAAGGCGGTAGCGCCCGCACGACGCCAGCGCAGCCGTTTAATCGGGCGAACATAATCAAAATCGCGGATAGCAATGGTTTCTGCGCGCCAGTCCTGCCAACGCTGATCGCTGCGCCGTAATATAACGCCTTCGCCATTGGCACGGCGCCACTGCGCCATAGCGACACGACCAAAATCAAATTTTAAATCCCCAGCGGCTTTCAGGCGACGCGCTGCGGCACAGTGGCCGATCAGGCGCTGTAATCCGTGAATCGCATCGGCCCACTGTTGTGGTGGGCAACTGGAAAAAAATTCTGCGTGGAAGGCATCCGCTTCGGTGCGCAAACTAGGCCAACGAAAATCCCCAGACTTCAAGTGCAGATGCGCCAAAGTCGTGTTATATAGCGCAGACTTTCTCTCTCTGGCTAATAATTCGTGTAATTCAATCCCAGCAGCGGCAATATCAACTTTTAGGGGAACATTTCCTTTGCGCCACAGCCCCAGGGTGAAATCCCGCGCTCTTATATCGCCAATGTAAACGCAGGAGGCTGTAGACCAGATGGGCTTGTGTAAATAGCAGAGTTCGCTATTACGAATTCGTGCTCGGTCGATTGCCAGCTTAAAATCCCTATCCTTGCGCTCAACCTGTGCCAAATCCCAGCCGCCCACCTCCCATTCTCTGCGCCATTCTCCCGGCACAGATTGCAGATCCATATAGGCGCCACTAATAGAGACTCGAGGCAGATTGGCGCGACCACGCAGCAACTGCCACCAACTGTAATCCAGCAGAATTTCCTGGGCGGAAAACCCTCTCCCCTCGCGGTTGATTGCACGCGCATCTACAAGCAACAAGCTTAAATCCAGCAGAGACACTCGAAAGTGTTGCGCCTGAAAATCCAGGCCGCGCTCGGCCATCCATGAACTGGCCTTATCGCGTACCAAACCGGAAAGCACGAATGAAAAGCCTTCCAGCAATAATAATCCGCCAATCAACCACCACAGCAGGTGATGAAAGCGGGCATTATGACGGGCAGGCTCTGTTGGCATTGGAAAAATCGCGCCGCGAAATGAGTTGAACGCAAGCTGCAACGACAGCCAAGCCCATAAAGTAAAGACCAGCCCCACAGTTTTTTTTACCCTGGCGTCGCGATTCGCGATAATGAAGGTTGACGTCGTGTGATCAGTCTCGCCCCAACTCACGCTGTCTAAAATTTATCCAGAAGTGAATTTGCGCGGCGGGAGAATTTGGCTGGCGGGCAATGGCTTTACCCCAGCAACTGTTGCAGAAATCAGTAGTGAGCAAAAATGCAGGAGCATCCTAACTACCAGGATATCGTTCTGGTCGGCGGTGGCCACACCCATGCCATAGTGTTGCAAATGTGGGCAATGAACCCGCTGCCGGGTGCGCGCCTGACATTGGTTTCTCCACAAATCCAAACCGCCTATTCCGGCATGTTGCCGGGGATGGTAGCGGGCCACTATTCACTGGATGACACCCATATCGATCTGGCGCGCCTGTGTCGCGCTGCAGGCGCTCGTTTTATTCAGGCCTGTGCCCACCATATCGACGTAAAGGCGCACACGGTATCCCTGCTCGGGCGTCCACCATTAGAGTACGACCTCTTGTCCCTGGATGTCGGTGCCACCCCGGTGCGTGAACTGCCCGGCTCAGAATTGGCAATCCCCATCAAGCCTATCGGGCATTTTTACAACTTCTGGCAAAAACTGCAGAGACATGTACAGAAAAATCGCACATCTCTGCGCCTGGGTATTGTCGGCGGCGGTGCCGGTGGTTGCGAACTGGCCATGGCAATGGCTTATAGCCTGGAGGAGCAGATCTATTCCGGGCGCGTACAAATACACCTGATACACGGAGCTGATGAAATACCGCAAGGCTATCCTTTCCTCGCGCGAAAACTAGTGGCCCGTGAGCTCGATAGCCTCGGCGTAGAGATACATCACAACTGGCCGGTATCAGAAATTACAGAGCAGGGCGTACGCAGCAACAATGGCGAGCTACTCAACCTGGATCAGGTGCTGCTCTCAACCAACGCTTGTGCTCCCCCCTGGCTGGCGGATTCCCAGCTAGCTCTGGACGATAAAGGCTTCGTAGTAGTAGACCGTAAACTGCGTGCCCAGGGACATCAGGAAATCTTTGCCGCCGGTGACGTGGCCAGTTTTTCCGCCGGGCCGCTGCCCAAGGCAGGTGTCTACGCAGTGCGGCAAGGGCCGGTGCTGTTTCACAATCTGCGCGCCACTCTCACCGGACAGCCATTGAAAAATTACCGACCGCAAAAGCGCTTTCTGAGCCTGTTGGCCTGTGGCGGCAAGCGCGCGGTTGCGGTGCGCAATGGACTTGCCGCAGTGGGAGCCCCCCTGTGGCGCTGGAAAGACCATATTGATCGCAACTTTATGCAGCGCTTTAGCGATCTGTCCATCAGCATGGAAGAGATGCCGAGCGCCCAACCTCGCGAGATACTCAACCAGCGCCAAGGCATCTCTCTGGCGAGCATGCGCTGCAATGGCTGCGGTGCCAAGGTAGGCCCTGAAGTACTACGCGGCGCTCTGGCCAAGCTTCCCATACAGCAATCTGAGTACCTACTGCGCGGACTCGGAGATGATGCCGCCGTGATGGACCTGCCCGCCTCGCAATTATTGGTGCAGAGTTCCGACCAACTGCGCGCCCCGGTTGCAGACCCCTGGCTGTTCGGGCGACTTGCCGCTTTGCACGCACTCTCTGACCTGTTCGCTATGCATGCCCGCCCGGTGAGCGCACAGGTATTGGCCACCTTGCCCACCGCGGCAGAAGAAATCACCCAACGGGACTTACAACAGCTGCTCGCCGGTACGATTTACGAACTCAACCGCCACCATTGCGTACTCTCCGGTGGCCACACTGCCGAAGGAGCGGAGATGCAGTTGGGCCTCACTGTGAACGGCCTGGCTGAGCGCGAGCAACTGCTGGAAAAATGTGGGGCTCACACAGGAGACTGTCTGATATTGAGTAAACCCTTGGGCATCGGCACCATTCTCGCCGCCGAGGGGATGGGGGAAGCCAAAGGTCGCTGGCTGCAAAAGGCATTGGAGACCATGCTGCACAGCAATGCCGCCGCTTCCGGGGTTTTCGCCCAACACGGCGCCCACGCTCTCACTGATGTCACGGGCTTTGGTTTACTCGGCCACTTATTGGAAATGCTGAAACCCGACGGGCTCAGTGCCACTCTAATCGCCGAGCCGCTGCCACTGATTCCCGGCGCCCGTCAGTGCATTGAGCGCGGCTGGTTATCCAGCCTACAACCGCAGAACGCCAGTGCCTATTCCTTTGTGGAAAACCCCCGGGAGTGGCAATCCCTACCACACTGGGCGCTACTCACTGATCCACAGACCTGTGGTGGCCTGCTCGCCGCTGTTCCTGCCAGTAAGGCTGAAGCCTGCGTTCGCGCCCTACTACAGAGTGGCTGCAGCCAGGCCGCCATCATTGGAGTGATCAACACTAGGGGCAACCCCAAGCCAAAGATACGCCTGCGTCGGGATGGCCACTGGCGGCAGTTAATCACTCACAATAGCGAGGCGGAACACAGCCAAGTGTAATCATTCCGCTTTTATTTCTATTTATCATCACTTGTTCGGGCCTGTTGATATCACTGCCAATGCGGAGGATACTGGCAGCAAAACAAGCGCCGCTAACCATGTATTGCGGCGATAGGTCTTCACAGATTGGGGAGTCGGCTTATTAGTAATCGACAGGAAGACCACCCACCATGAAAAAAATTGTGATCATCGGCGGCGGCGCTAGTGGGCTACATCTAGCCACGCGGCTCGGGCACTATTTCAGTTTTACTCCGTTCATGGGAAAAAGACACAACTCTCCCACAGCACAAATTACTCTGGTCGATAAGAATCGTACCCATATCTGGAAGCCCCTCCTCCATCAAGTTGCCGCTGGCGCATTAGACGCCAATATGGACGCCCTTAACTATCAAGTACACGCCCGCGCTAACGGCTATGAATTCCAGCTCGGCGCGCTACAGTCTCTCGACAGAAAGCGTCGGGTTGTCACTTTGGGGGCGGTGTTGGATGACGAGGGCCATGAGTTGGTGGCTTCTCGCGAACTGGAATACGATTATTTAGTTCTCTGTATCGGCAGCAAGAGCAACGATTTCCACACTCACGGCGTACGTGATCATTGCGTCTTTCTCGACAGCAGTGAGCAGGCACAGAAATTCCACCAGCAGCTTCTCAATCATTTTTTGCGCCTGGAAACCCACACTAAGAACAGCTTGCAGATTGCTATAGTTGGTGGCGGCGCTACCGGAGTGGAGTTGTCGGCAGAGCTGGTGGATGCAAGCAAGCAGATGGGCAACTATGGGCGAATCAGCTCGGACGCTATTGGTATCACCGTAGTCGAAGCCGGACCGCACCTGTTGCCGGCCCTGCCGGCGCGCTTGGGCAATAACGCCGAGCGTGAACTGAGTAAAATGGGAGTGCGCGTACTCACCGGTTGCAGTATCGCGAGTGCCAATCCCACGGGTCTCACCACCGGTGACGGCATGGAAATTCCCGCAGCGATTCGCGTCTGGGCCGCTGGGGTCAAAGCTCCCGATTTTCTCAACCGTCTCGATGGGCTCGCCACTAATCGCCTCAATCAAATAGAGGTGAAAACCACACTGCAAACTCAAACTGATCCCAGTATTTTTGCCATGGGAGATTGTGCCAGTTGCGTCGATGGTGACGATCAACGGGTACCGCCGCGCGCTCAAGCAGCACAACAGATGGCCAAACTCACCGCCTCCAATTTGATCGCTTTGATTGAGAACAAACCCCTGGAACATTTTTACTATCGGGATCGTGGCTCTCTGGTTTCACTGAGTAAATACACTGCGGTAGGAAATTTGATGGGCACCCTGGTAAAAGGCAGTCTCACCGTAGAAGGGCGTATTGCAGGTTTTGCCTACCGCTCACTCTATCGCATGCACCTGGCAGCAATCCACGGCTGGCCAAAGGCGATGCTGCTTTATCTCATTGGACAGGCCAACCGCGCGGTGAGCCCTCGTCTTAAATTACACTGAGGAAACCAAAAAAGTTATCTCAATAAATTAAGCGGTCAATCTTGGCCGCTTTAACTTGGCCATCTGATTTATGCCTATCAACCGTAATATTTTTCTTGCTCTACATAACTAAAGCTTTCAGGCTTTCGATGAAATATTGATCTCCGTAAACTGTCCAATATATTTTTATGCCCTAATCACAGCAGCTTGACGAAATTATTTCCTATGCAATATCAACGTATCGTGGTGCTGACCGGCGCCGGTATCTCCGCAGAATCTGGTATCCGTACTTTTCGCGGGGCCGACGGCCTATGGGAAAACCAACGTATCGAAGATGTCGCTACCCCCGAAGCTTTTGAGCGTAATCCCCAGCTGGTACAGCATTTTTACAACGAACGTCGTCAACATCTAATATCTGGAGATGTAGTACCCAACGCAGCTCATCAGGCTTTGGCCGAACTGGAAAAAGAATTCACCGGGGAATTTTTGTTGGTTACCCAAAATATCGATGACCTCCATGAGCGCGCCGGCAGTCATCATCTGATCCATATGCATGGCGAACTGCTCAAAGCGCGCTGCAGCAGCAGCGGCCAGCTGTTTTCCCTGCGGGAGGATCTGTTGGTTAGCGATCACTGCAACTGTTGTGGACTATCAGGTACCTTGCGCCCCCATGTGGTGTGGTTTGGGGAAATGCCGCTGCAAATGGAGGCGATTTACGAAGCCCTGAGCCAGTGCGACCTGTTTATCAGTATTGGCACCTCCGGCAATGTCTATCCGGCTGCCGGATTTGTAGAATGTGCCAACCTGGCGGGAGCACACAGCGTGGAATTAAATTTAGAACCCAGCAGTGTGGGCGATGCTTTCACCGAGCACCGATACGGACCGGCCTCAGCGATTGTTGGAGATTTTGTGCGCGAGCTGCTCGACTGGCGTATACACAACTAAGCGGCTACTGCGTTTGTGAAAGTTCAGCTACGTGATGTTGTCTGCTGTCCTTACCGTAGCGTTGTAACAGAGTGGTTACCTGGCCTCGATCACGAATAACAATATAGAGGCGATCGTATTCATTGGATTCTCTAATTGGAGCACCTTGTTCCCCTCCGAGAAGGGCCACCATTTCCGGCGTAGTATTACTATGCCCAACGACCAAGATTCGATCGCCGGCCTGGTCCAAATCCACGGCAAACTCTTTTAATTTACGGTAATCATAGCTTTGTACCCGCAAACCTCGCTGTTCAGCCAATGGGCGGGCAGTTTCCCTGGTGCGAGTAAAATCGGTGCTGTATACCGCATCAATTTCCACACCTTTGAGTATCCGCGCCAACTGCTCGGCACGGGCCTTGCCAGCTTTTGCTAGTTGTGGATCTTTGCCAGCATTAGGCCCCAGCTCCTTTTCCCCATGGCGCACCAAATAAATAACCTGGCTATTGGTCTGGCTATTGGTATTTGATGTCGCGCTTTCCGCCCAAGTGTTGACCCAAGGCGAACTTATAAAGCCAATGATTAGCAGACTGGTAATTCGGGTAAACACAAGAAGATACTCTCAATCCAATAGTGGTTGGAGGTTATGCAAAGGATATAGGGGCAGTAAACCCATATTCGATGAAATACAGGAGAATGCGTTTAAATTTTTAAGAAATGTAAAGAATACCCTGGTGGAGATTATCCAGCACCGGTATTACCGATGCTGGATAGGAAACCTGAGCAGAATTAGATCTTCCACTCTTTAACGGTTTCCAGACCGTATTCATCGATCCACTGGCTCAGCGCTTTAGGGTTGCGCTTTTTCTTCTCTACAGTGGCACCGGTATACGGATTGCGGTAGTGGCCGGTTTCCAGCTTCGGCTCTGCAGACTTGCTCGCAGTAGCTGCAGCACGGCGGCCGCGACGGGGGCTATCACCCTCTTTTTTCAGGTGACGGGCAACGCGAGACTTAAGAGTCTGTACGTAGTCAGGAGCGTCTTCATCATTCAGCTGGTCTACCAGCCACTCAACGACCTGGCGGCCACGTGCAACGAAGAATTCCTCTTCTTCCATCTGATATTCGGCAGCCAGATTAACCAGTGCCTTATCAAACGCGATAACGCCATCTTTTTTGCGTTCTGCCTGAGCCATTTGCTCCTGCAGTTCTTCGATTCTTGCCTGATGCTCGGCAATTTGCTGTTCGAGTTGTTCGTATTCCTGGAACATTCAATAAACCTCAACGACGGTTATTAAAAATACAGAGAAAACACTGTGGCGGAGGCCGACACAGAGTCGAGTCCGGTTATTCGAAATATCAAAATTGTTAACAGCACCACTAGCCGATTACTGGCGGTTAAGTGATGTTATATTCGGCATATTACGAATTAGCCGAATGAAAAACGAGATACCCTTGCACCGGTCGACTCCAGCGCTAGATATATTCGGCAAATGCATTATTAAAAGCTAGCCGACTTCAGCCTTTTCCGGTATTGAAACCGAAACACTGATTATATTTCTCGGCTGAGGTCGCGAATAATAATCTTTCGCCAACAAATATCAACCGTTTACGCTCTATCATTTGAATATAATAGGAATCTTCACGGTTATTGCTAACAAAATGTAACAAAGGCGTGGATATTCGCCTGAACAAAAGGATATTCAAACATCCCTATTTTGTCTATATTGTAACCGCAGTCGCCAATTGCAAATTATTGCGCTGACTTTTGTTATAGCGCTCATTGCCAAAAACCATTGGATACCTGACGCTCGCTATGTCCAATACCCATAATATTCATCACATGCCCACTTTAGCGGCTCTGATGACGCCGTTTCCCTATCACATCGATATTGATGCCACTGTTGAGGATGCCCTTGCGCTAATGGAAGAGCACAAGGTGCGTCATCTGCCAGTAACCCGTGCCGGAGACCTGGAAACGGTCATCTCCAAGGGAGATATCGAAAGGGCCAACGCCCCCGGACACCGACTGGAAGAGCAACAACTCTATGTCCACGACCTGTGCGCGCGCCGGCCCTTTATTGCCGATATCCACGATCCGTTGGATAAAATCCTAATGGCTATGGCCGATACGGGTATCGGCTCGGTGCTGGTCATGCGCGAAGGAGAACTGGTGGGTATCGTCACAGTGACCGATATACTGCGATTTTGTAGCAACTATCTTGCGGAATTAGCGCAGCCTGTGGACGACTCCATCGCCTGAGCTTAGAGCGGCCATACCCACAGCAACATGGGGATACTTACAAGCACCACCAGTATCTCCAGGGGCAGCCCCATGCGCCAATAATCACCAAAATCGAACCCCCCCGGCCCCAGAATCAAGGTATTGTTCTGGTGGCCGACCGGGGTTAGAAAAGCGCAGGATGAGCCGATGGCCACAGCCATTAGAAAGCTGTCCGGATTCACCGCCAGTTGTTCAGCGGTACTAATGGCAATTGAACACATCACCGCCGCAGTAGCTACATTGTTCATAAAGTCCGACAATGTCATGGTAACGATCAATATCAACACCAGAGCTAATACCGAACTACCCTGAGCCAAACTATCCAGCAGCACCTGTGCCACCAAGTCCGCCGCCCCTGTACTTTCCATCACCTCGGCCACAGCAATCAATGTGCCCAACAAAACAATCACAGAGCCATCCAAGGCCTCGTAAATGTTTCGCAGCGGCACAACCTTGAGTGCCATAAAAGCCAGCACACAGGTAGCAAATGAGACCGCTGCGGGGACCAGTCCAAAGGCTGCACCCGCAACTCCCAATGCCATAGCAAGCAGGGCAATGACTGCCTTCTCCTTGTTCGGCATGCCGATATCCCGCTGAGCCAGAGGCACGCAGCCCTGTTCCCGGGCAAACCTATTGAGATGGTTATCCGGGCCCATCATCAGCAGGGCATCGCCCGCCTGTAACGGCGTAGAACGCAGGCGCTTCACCGATCGGCGCCCCCGCCGGGAGAGGGCCAGCAGATTAATCTGATAGTTGGTCGAAAGGTGCAAAAACTGAGTCGAACGCCCCACCAAAATAGAATTGGGCATTACAACCAGTTCGCGTAACTGCATTTCCTCACCGGCGGGGACGCTCTTTTCCTTACTCTTATCCCGAGAATCCTCGTCCTGCAGCGGCTTTGCCCCTCCCAGCTGTACAACCACTTTCTTGTCTTTTTCTGTCTCAGCCCCACCAACCATGGTGAGTCCAAGCCTGGTAAGACTCGCTGCTAAGGATGCCGGCTCTGCCTCGATTACCAGAATGTCCCCGCTTTGTATCCGCTGCCAGGGCGCTACTGCCGCTACCCGAGCATCGCTTTGCACCAACCCGACTACCTGTGCATCCTCAGCCCCCAATACCTTGCCAATTTCACCCAGGCTCTTACCTACTGCCGCGCTCTTTTCCCCAACCAGTGCCTCGGTGAGGTAGGTCCCGGTATCGAAACTGGACGCACCCGCTTGGCCGCGACCTGGCACCAGGCGCCAGCCAAGCAGACCGATAAAGAGCAGGCCAACCAGGGTCACTGCCAAGCCCACCGGGGTGAAATCGAACATTCCGTAACTGCCCGCCCCGGCGCTGTCGCGGAAACCGGAGACCACCAGGTTTGGCGGCGTGCCAATCAGGGTAGTCATGCCACCGAGTATCGTGGCGAAAGACAAGGGCATTAGCACCTTACCCGGAGCCAGGCCCTGTTTTTCCGCCATATCCGCCGCTACCGGCATCAACAGCGCCAAAGCCCCCACATTGTTCATAAACCCTGATAGAAGAGCACCGAGCCCAGTCAGGAGTAACATTGATACTGTGATATTGCCGCTTCGAGGCACTACCCGCTGGGCCAGGGCTCCCATAGCTCCGGTATTCTGCAGGCCACGACTGAGGATCAGCACGCAGGTCACAGTGACCACTGCCGGATGACCAAATCCAGCAAATGCTTTTTCAGGGGGAATTAATCCAAAAAACACACAAGCGAGCAGGGAAGAGAGCGCCACCATATCGTGGCGCCAAGGCCCCCAGATAAACAGCGCTATCGTAATCGCGATAATGATTAGAATAAGCAACTGATCTAGGGTCATAAATACGTATTTCCTGAATGTAGCACTCGTGAAGAATTCCACGGGGCAACTCATTCAGGGTATACAAGGATAAGGTATTGACGGGAATAAAGGCGCCGGAAGACCACTCTTCACTGATCGTTTAGAGGCATAATTTGCGCCAACCAAGTTCAATGGCTCGGTTTCAATGGAAGTCGAGAGCAATCTTCCAATAGTTTTATGGACCAATAGGAAATCTATATTTATTATTACAATTAAGGAAAATTTTAATTGGACTTATGCTAATAGGGCAAAGTGTAAAATTAGATAAAAATATTGGAATATCCGGAGATATTTTCTGCCCAGGTATTTTAGTGGCGTCAAATTTCACCAAAAATTATGATATCCAAACCATAACGGATACCAAATTATTAATAACTGCTCCCTATTGAAATTCTCACCCTATTATTAGCCATATCTTTTCTTCTTATTTATTAATTGAGCATAAAGGGCCCTGCCCTAAATTAACCCAAAGCGTTACATACACCTTCAGCTAATTAGCCACAAGTACTCGCGACTAATGCTCTACTAGCTCCTCAATTATTGGTGGTGACATACCCTGGAGCCATTTTATTCGATTAACCGCTAAAGTGGATTGGCGTACAAACAAGCAAAAGCCTTACAATCGACCAAAGTTTCTTTGATTAACTCTATAAGAGCCTCAGAGTGGTCAGCCCTCATTAATGAGTGAAGCTCTCCACAGCAATATTGGAGACCCTCCTTGCGTAAAAATACTACGAATTACCGTGATCTATTCCTACACGATATTCCGCTAATGGATGTACGAGCACCGGTGGAGTTTCAGCGCGGTGCATTTCCCCATGCAGAAAACTACCCGTTATTAGACGACCAACAACGGGAGTTAATTGGTACCGAGTACAAACAGCAGGGGCAACAGGCCGCTATTGATTTGGGATGGCAACTAGCCACGGATAAAGTCGTAGAGCATAGGCTCAACGCTTGGAGTACATTTATTCATCGCCACCCCCAGGGTTACCTTTACTGTTTTCGTGGCGGCCTGCGCTCGCGCACTACACAGCAATTATTGCGAGATGTGGGAATTGATTATCCACTGATTGATGGTGGCTACAAGGCTATGCGCACCTATCTGCTCAGCAAGTTGGAAGGCCTGAGCCAAGAGCTGCCGCTGATCGTTATTGCCGGTCACACCGGCAGTGGTAAGACAGAGTTAATTCAGGGTGCAGAACGGGCACTCGATCTGGAGGGAATTGCCAGGCACCGCGGCTCCAGCTTTGGCCGTACGGGTTGTGATCAGCCTTCTCAAATTGATTTTGAAAACCAAGTGGGTATCGATTTACTCAAGCTGTCGCAAGCTACCGGACCAGTTTTTATCGAGGATGAAAGCCGGCTTATTGGCCGCTGTGCCCTGCCCCCAGTATTACAAAATGCCATGAAAAGCGCTCCCAGAGTCCTGGTGGAGGAACCGCTGGAGCAACGAGCCCGGCGTATTGTGCAAGATTATGTGTGTGAGGCCCTGCCGCGCTTTAAAACTGCTGGCAACTCCGCAGCGACATTGGGAGAAGAACTGCGCAACAACCTGAGTAAAATCCGCAAGCGCCTCGGTGGATTACGCCATCAAACATTGGATGCACAACTTATGGATGCAAATCGAGAATTACAACAGAGTGGAAACAGTGAGGCCTATATTCCACTGGTGATGTGTTTATTGCGAGAATATTACGATGGTGGTTACAACCACCTGATGGAAAAGCGTGACAGCCCTATCCTATTTCGCGGTAGTTTTTCAGAAGTGAAGGACTGGCTGAATCACAGGCGCGACTGTTAGTTAATGGCTAAAAATTTTTTGTGGATAATTTTAGTAATGCATCGAGCAGAAAAGTAATTAATCACTCAAATGAAAAACACCGGGGAGGCAGTCCTAAGCCTCACTTATACCTTGTGCGCCAAACGGTTTAACTTGAAACGGCGCAATAAAATCCAGTCCCGCAATTTATGCGGTAACCAGCGCGCAAGCCAGGGCAACAGGCGGCTGCGATTGCCGATACGCACCAGTGTGCGCGGCCGTTTACGTAGTAGTTCACGTACCAACTTGCGTGCCAGGGAACTGGCCAGGGTGGCATTTTGTTGAGATTCCTGTGCGCGGGCGCGCACCACCTCCTCCTGGCGCTTATACATTGAATCCGGAGGCAGGAGACCGCGCAGTGATACTTCCGCGTGGCGGCCGAACTCCGAGGCAATAGCCCCGGGTTGCACTGTCATTACGCGAATGCCAAAAGGTTTCAGTTCCAGGCGCAAGACTTCCGAGAGTGTGTGCAGGGCCGCTTTGGAAGCGCAGTAGGCCCCAGAGAAAGGGGTAGCCAAAACACCGGATACGGAACCGATATTACAAATTACAGCACTCTTGCACGAGCGCATCAACGGCACACTAGCGCGCGCCAGTGCCAGCGGTGCAAATACATTGGTGCGAAATTGATTTTCCAGGGAGCGGGTATCCAGCTCCATCAGCGGGCCCATCTGCCCGTAACCGGCGTTGTTGATCAATATATCCAGGCGACCGTAGGCGGCCTTGAGAGCGTGTAGCACCCGGTTAATATCTGCCTGGCTATTAACATCCAAAGCTTCGGTAGCGATGCCCAGGTCCGCCAGTTCCTGCAGGCTTTCCGGGCGTCGCGCCGTAGCGATAACAATAGTACCGCGGCGATGCAAGGCCAGGGCCAGCTCGCGACCAATACCACTGGAACATCCCGTAATCAGAGCGACTCTGTCTGGCGCCACATAGCCACGGCCAATTTGGGCAAGGCTCTCTGCGGCAAAGCTATCAGGAGATTTTCGAAAACTGGAAACTGGTGGTTTGTTCACGGGGACTGCTCCGTTTACTGGTTCGAATCCTCCGACACGGCCTGGGATTGCTCAATCAGGCCAATAATATTGCCGTAAGGATCGAGAAAACTCGCCATCAGTACGCCCTCGCCAACATCCACCACATCGCTGTGTTGTCGCGCACCCATGGCTCCAAGACGCTCGACCTGTGCGGCCATATCCGCTACCGCCCAGTAGGCGATCACCCCATCCGCGCGGCTGATCGCGCTGCGCGCATCCGGATTCAGGCCCAGTTCACAATGGCCGAGATGAAAACCCACATAGCAATCGCTATCGAAATAGGGCTCCTTCTGCAGCAGCTGCGCATACCAGGCACGGGCCTCTGCAATATCTGTTACACCGTAAATTACTGTACTCAGGCCAAGAAACTGCTCCATTAAGACACCCCGTTGTTTAATTTTTATCCGCTGGGTAGGGCACTATGGCGCAGCTTATTGCAGCTCCTGCTCCAATTGCTCCAGCAGGTCGATGGGTTCCAGCTCCACACCTTCCAGCTCATTGTTCCAGTTCAGCCCCACCAGCAGTACATCCTCGTGCATACCGGTGAGCCAGTCATCCATAAATTCTTCCAGGTCGATAGCTACTGCCTGGTATTCCGCCCAATCGCCCTCACAGTGTGCCTGGGCAAATTCCCGCTGGGACCAAAAGGGCATCACTTCGGTCTGTGGGCGCTTTTCGGATTCGCACAACGCAAAGCCCTCTTCCCCCTGCAGCGCCCAGACGCAGCCCTGTTCGGCTGCCTCTGGCAAAAAACGTGCGCAGTTTTCTTCAAAATCATCAGTTAAGGGTTCGCTTTGCATAACATCTTCGCTTGATAAGTTTGCCAGCAGTTTACGCCAGTTTGCCCCCCGCACCAACGCACAGGCCACTGCTCTGGCATCAGGTAAAACTGCTTTACCTCCGCTCCTCAGGACTTTTTAAATGACACACAGAGACGGAAAAAAATTGAATAAATGGCTTTAGGAATCCAGCTCAAATACCGCCATGGATTCCACATGGGCTGTTTGCGGAAACATATCCATAACACAGACCTGCTTAAGGCGGTAACCCAGCTGCGTCAATTCTCCCGCATCCCTCGCCAGAGTCGCCGGGTTACAAGATACGTAAACAATTTTCTGCGCCTTGAAACGGGCGATACCACGCACCGCCTGCAGGGCGCCATCGCGCGGTGGGTCCAGCAAAATTTTATCAAAGCCGTCGCTGGCCCAGGCCTTTTTCACCATTTCCTCGTTCAGGTCGGCAGTGTGAAAGCGCACATTGTTCAGCCCATTAATTTCGGCATTATCCTTGCCCCTTTGAGTGAGAGCACCCAGGCCTTCGATACCGATGACCTCCCCGGCGCGGCGTGCCAATGGCAGGGTGAAATTTCCCAATCCGCAGAAAAGATCCAACACCCTCTCGCCGGGTTGCGGGTCCAATAACTGCACAGCCCGACTCACCATCTGTCGGTTGACCTCGAAATTCACCTGGAAGAAATCCATTGGCTGGAAGTGCAGGCTCAGGTCAAATTCCGGCAGACGATAACTGAGGTAATTCTCGCCATTCTGTGGCCACAGAGGCTGAATCGAAGCCGCATCACCAGGTTGTATATACATGTGTATACCTGATGATTTAGCGAAGTCTTGCCAGCGCTGTCGATCCCTTTCCGATAAAGGCTGCAGGTGTCGTAACACTAAGGCCGCCACATCATCACCGACCGCCGCTTCCAACTGGGAAAAGTGCGCGCGCCCCTCGCTCTCCGCCACCAGTAGCTTCAACGCGGGAATATGTTGAGCGATGGAGGGGTGCAAAACATGGCACTCATTGATATCGGTCAAATCGTTGCTGCGCTTTTTGCGAAAACCAAAAACGAGTTTTTTACCTTTTGCCGATTTCACCAGGCGAATACCGATACGCGCCTTGCGCCGGTAGCCGTAAGGTTCTGCTAGTAGTGGAGGCAAAATTTCCTCAGGTTTAATACCACCAAAACGGGCCAGCTGATCCAACAAGATTTTTTGTTTTTCGACAATTTGCGCATCGGCCTGCAGGTGTTGCAGGGAGCAGCCCCCGCACAGGGACACATGGGGGCAGCGCGGTTCACAGCGCAGTGGCGAAGCCTGAATTATCTCACTGGTAACACCTTCATCGAAGCGAGCCCGATGAGTGCTATAACGAAAACGCACTTCTTCACCAGGCAGGGCGTTATCGATAAATACTGTTTTTTTACCCACACGGGCAAGACCGCGCATATCGTGGCTAAATTTTTCCACACAGGCTTCTGCCTGGGTGGGCAAAGATTTTTTTACCGTCTTACGCGGAGTGATAAAACGCGGTTTTCTGCTCATAGGAAATTACTGAATATTCAAAACATCTGAAATCAATGGGACCTGTCGGTAAAGTCTATACCGTGAGGCGGTGGCCATTATCGCGCAACCAGCGGCGTAGCTCCTTATAGCGAGGGCAAACACTCTGTACCAGCAGCCAAAAATCGCGGCCGTGATTATGGTGACGCAAATGGCTGACCTCATGGGCCACCAGATAATCCACCACCGGTTCCGGTGCCAGGCATACCAACCAGTTGTATTGCAGGTCTCCACGAATACTGCAGTGCCCCCACTTACTCTTGGTGCGGCGAATTCGCAGTGTGGAAAACTGCAAGTCCAGTTGTTCGGCCAAGCGCTGGGACTTTTCTGTTAACAGGGCCAACGCCTCGCGCTGGTAGAGGCGCTGTAGGGCCCCCTGTAATTGCTGCGCTGTGGGGGTTGGCGATAAGGTATAGAGATGAATGGCCTCTTCGGTGATTGCCGCACCACCTCGATTAGACGCGCGCTCCAAGGGGCGCATTTTACCCAGCCAAGGAAAGTGCTCACCAAACTCAAACCGATATTGTGGCACCTGTGCTGCACGCTGGTTGGCAGCGAGCAATTGGGCGCGTACCCACTGGATATTTTCCTGCAAAAACTGATGGCCGTGGCGGGCAGCGCAGCGCTGAGGAATACGTACTTCCACGCCGGATTGAGCCAATACCAGACCCAGGCGCTTGCGCCTTGCCGAACGCACCAAGCGGTAGGGAATATCTTCAAAAAAATATTCCCGCACTTCACTCATAAAAACCGCCTCAATAAAACCCGGTAAAGTTTACCCAGCGGCATGAGCCACAACTGCCATGGTAATTCGGGAGATACAACTCAGTTTGCCATTGGGGGCGTAAATCAGAATTTCCCACACCTGGCTGGTGCGCCCGATATGTACCGGCTTGGCCCGGCCAGTAACTTCACCCTCCGGCACAGGACGCAGATGATTGGCATTAATCTCCTGGCCAACGCAGTAAAACTTACTGGTATCCACCAGCAGATTGGCACCGATAGATCCCAGGGTTTCCGCCAACACCACATTGGCACCGCCATGTAGAATACCGAACGGCTGGCGAGTGCGATGATCCACCGGTAACTTGCCCTCCAGATAATCCTCACCGATTGCGGTAATCTCCAGGCCCAGATACCCGGGCATACACTGGGCGGTGCCCCGGTTAATCTCTTCCAGGGTGGGAGTAACGTGCCAAATTGCCATGGGAATAACTCTCTTGAAAATCCAAACTGGGATCGGGGGAAATGACTGAATTGACTAGCCATATCAGCCCACTAAATTCACCAGTAAAAAAAACCGGATGAAAAAAAGCCGCGCGGATAAAAACCCGGCGTGAAATAGTCTGGGCCAAAAAGGCCATAGCGGTGCAGTTCTAAATCCAACATGCGCAACTCCCATTCGAGTCGGCTGTGCTGGAAGTAAAGCGCACGCCTCTGCTTGTCGCTATCACTGTGCCTAAGGGCGCGATGTAGGGAATAAAGCTCACGTTCTAAATTATCCCGACGCCACAATAAATCGCGATACTCCTGCGCTACGCGATAGTCGTCCAGGCCACGCTGGTAATTCTGCAAAAAAATATCTGCGGTGGGCCCAGTGCATACGCCCTCATATTTTCGCCCCTGACGTCCCTGAGCGTAGCCATTTTCAGCGGTACAAAATTGTTCCACACCCTCTTCGTGGCCCCTCAACCAAGCCTCGCTGTCCACATAGATTTCGTAACTTTGGCATTCCTTGGCGATATCGTACACCAGCTCTTGGGAGCGCCCGCGGGCGCCGTCATGTAGGCCGCGCTCATACCAGAGCCCACTGCGGCAATCCGCCTCGGAAATAACAGCGCAACCACTAATAGCAGTGGCCAGAATCAACAGGAAAACACTCAGCTTTACAGGCATGGGAAGGGTCTCCCGATGGATTATTGTTTTACCGGTACCGCCTATCAGCCGAAACGTTTATCGGCGACGAACGGATTGGTCTGACGCTCCTGACCAAAAGTGGACATAGGACCGTGACCCGGGACAAAGCGTACATCGTCACCCAGTGGCCACAGGCGCTCGGTGATCGAACGAATCAAGGTATCGTGATCCCCCTGGGGGAAATCGGTGCGGCCAATAGAACCAGCAAATAGCACATCACCCACCAGTGCCAACTTGCTCGGACGATGGAAAAAGATCACATGTCCCGGGGTATGGCCAGGGCAGTGATGCACCTCCAACTCCTGGTCGCCGACAGTCACGGTATCGCCCTGCTGCAACCAGCGATCCGGGGTGAACACCTCCACTGAAGGAAAACCGAACATCTGCGCCTGCACCGGCAACTGCTCGATCCAGAAACCATCGCCCTCATGGGGGCCCTCAACCGGCAACTGTAATTGTTTGGAGAGCGCCGCAGTACCACCCACGTGATCCAGATGACCGTGGGTAAGCAGGATTTTCTCAATGTTGAGCCCGCGCTCTTGCGCAGCCGCCAGAATTTTGTCGAGGTCGCCACCTGGATCCACCACTGCGGCACGCTTGCTGTCTTCGCACCAGAGCAGGGTGCAATTCTGCTGAAAAGGAGTGACCGGGACCGAGTGAAATTGCAGCGACATGGTAAAACCCATCCTTATTCGGGAGTAGTGGCTAGTGCCGCGATTATACCGCGACTGCCCGCCGAGATCGCTGTGCGGATGCGCCTGCCTTCGGCTTGGTGTTTTGCAGAAGAGTGCTCAGGTCCTTGCCGAGCTGCTCCCACACCAATTCATTGCGCCAGTAATCCTCCGGTGGCAGTAGCTGCGGACCGGCCAGGGCCTCGTCTGGATCGGACAGTGGCCTTGTCGCGTAATCCCGAAATACCGCTTGGTTATAACTGGGGCTGAGAGGCTTTAGGGGCCAGCCGAGCAGGTCATCTGGATGGTAGAAATTTTTCCAACGGAATTGATACCCGCGGGAGGCCGTAGCCACCGCCTGGATCTGATCCCGCTGCTTGGCCCCAAACCACAGCGGCGTGCCGGCCCCGAGGGTATACCAATGGCTGAGCGTTTTCAGGCGCAAAAAGCGCTCCCGCGCGGAGCCCTTGCGCACCTCGGCTGGCCCGCCATCGCGCCAGACACCGTGGTTAACGCTGGGCCGCTGGGCATCCCACAAATAGTTGGACAAGCTAATACAGCTGGCCGAATGACTGATAAGCAACACCGGAGCGCAATCGCCAGCGGCGGCTGCAGCCTTTTGTAGAGTTTGATAAATGGCTGTCTGGGTCCTCTCGTAGAGACCACTACGGCTATGGATATCCCCCAATTGCGCCGAGTTCTCAGCCAGGGTGTTGAGCAGGAATTTGCGCGCGCGCAGACTATCCACCTCGCACTTGCGCATATCTTCAAATACTCGCTGGGTATTACCTGGCAGTGCTTCCACAGTAGGAAAAGTATCGCAATGAAGGCGCGCCCAGTCGTCATCCAGGGTTTCCCTGAGCATGGAAAACAAGTGCTTTACACAGTTCCTGTGTGCGGCATCCACAGCCGGCGCTGCCAAAACCACAATATCGGCCATAACTCCCTCTTTTTTATTATTGTTGTCGAAGCCGCACCTACTTCCCTGACGGCATCAGTTATTCACCAAATTTTTTTCGGAAATAACTCTGTTTTTTCATAATCCAGTGATCCAAGAATTCCCCACTGCGTACAAACGTTGGTGTATTACGACAATGAATGTCAGCCGGGAAAGCAGATAACGCTGTCGGGTAGCTCTACGCCGGTCTCGGTGAACACAGGGATGTGTTCCTGACACCGGACACCGGACACCGCAAGCCAAAAACTGGCCGCAGGGTCTCTTTCTGATTGTTTTGTCTCTTTGGGCTGGATCGGTAAGACTGATTGGATCCGCCGATCAATATACCGTCATAAGCAAAGCCACTTCTAGTATTAGCCAAAGAGAATCCAGCAAGTCGTCCTATCCTCAGCGCAAATCTGTCACAAAAGCGCTCTGCTAGTGCATAATATCCCTGTATAAAAATCAGACATTTAAAACAATCCTGCCCGCAGCGATGCTTTTAACTTCCAAATACAGCCTGCCGGACTGCCCCGAGCATACCCTGGTGCGCCCGCGCTTACTGGCACTGCTCGACGACAGCCACAGCGACCAGCTGCTGCTTGTGACGGCACCGGCAGGCTACGGTAAAACCACGCTGGTCACTTCCTGGGCCTCGGCGCAGGAAAATCCAATGGCCTGGTATACCCTTGATGCCAGCGACAATGAACCGAACCAGTTTTGTCGTTATCTGGTAGAAAGCGTGCATCGCGCTACCGGCAAAGGCGTACCGCAAACCTGTCGCTTATTGGCGGCGCCACAAAGTCCGGATCCAACAACTGTCATCAGTCATCTGCTGGGTGAACTGCGCAGCTTGCCCAGCGAACTGCGCATAGTGCTCGACGACTACCACCATATCGACAACCAGGCGGTGCACAGCGTCACTCGCTTCCTGTTACGCCACGCACCACCAGGCGTCGGGGTCCTTCTCACCAGCCGCAGCCAGCCGCCCCTGGGGCTGGCCACCCTGCGCGTACAAGGCCGCCTATTAGAGCTGGGCAGCGATCAACTGGCCCTGAATACCGAAGAGATCGCACGTCTGCTGAAGCAGCGCTTGCCATTTAATCTCGATGGCGACCGCGCCGCTCAACTGCACCACCTGAGCGAGGGTTGGCCACCGGCGGTACAACTGTTCGCCCTGTCGGTGCGCGATCGCCAAGAAGTAGACCGCTACCTGACGGAACTGGAGCAGGGCCACAGCCATATCCTCGACTATCTGGCCGAAGAAGTGCTGGAAAGGCTGGAGCCAGAGCTGCGCGAGTTACTCGCTCGCACTTCGATCCTCACCCGTGTCAATGCCCAGCTGGCGGAACGCCTGAGTGGCCGCAACGATGGCCAACAACTGCTGGAAGAGGCGGCGCGGCGCGGACTCTTCCTGCAGGCACAGGACTCCAGCCGCCAGTGGTTCCGCTTCCACCCGGTATTCGCCCGCTTCCTGCAGCGCCAGCTCACCAATCGGGAGCAGCTGTTGCACCTACACGCTCTCGCTTGTGATTCCTGGCAGGAAATGGAACAGCCGGTGGAAGCCCTGCGCCATGCCCTCGCTGGCAGTGACCGCGAGCGCCTGTGTCAGCTGCTCGATAGCCAGGGAGAAATACTGCTGCGCGGCGGGCAGTCGCGCTTGTTGCGTGATTGCCTGGAGTGGCTCGGCAGTGAGGCGTTGCAGCAGAGTGCGCGCTTCACCCTGCTCTCGGCAAAAATGGCGCGGGAGAATTTTGAATACGACCAGTGCGAAAAAATGCTCGCCAGCGCCGAGAGCTGGCTGCAACGGCAGGACCCACAGCAATGGCGCCAGTTTGAAGGGGCCTTCGCCACCATGCGCGCCCAGGTGGCCATCGCTCGCGGCCAGACCCTGCAGGCCAAAGAGTATGCCGAAGAGGCCCTGGGACTTTTACAGCCCAACCAATTAGGCGAGCGGATTTCGGCACTGCTTGTCACCGGTGAGACCAGTTTTTGCCTGGGCGCATTAGAGCCCGCCGCGACCCATATGTTGGAGGTGGAGGCCCTGGCCATCGCCGAGGGAGATATTCCCAGCGCCGCCTGGGCCATCTGCCAACAGAGTGAGATTGCCTTCGCCCAGGGGCTTCTACAAAAATCTGCCTCACTGCAGAAAAAGGTGTCCAACCTGGTGCAGAAACACCACCTCTCCACCCTGCCCATCGCCGAGTTTGTCTGCCGCCTGCTCGGACAGCTGCAGTGGGAAAAGGGGGATTTGGAGAGCGCCGAGCACTCGGCCCGGCGGGGAATGCAGATCAACCGCAAGGTGGGTGAACACTGGCTACTGCCGGAATACACGCTGCTCCTGAAACTCGCCCAGGCGCGCGGAGAAAAAGAGGAGTCGCTGGAGTGGCTGGCCCGCATCGACCGCTTACTCTCAGATGGGCGCTACCACCGCGACTGGGTTGCCAATGCCGATGCCGCGCGTATTCGCACCTGGCGCGCCCTGGACAACCAACAAGCCATTGCCAGCTGGTTGGAGCAAGCTGCGCCAGTTGCAGACAGGCCCAGTAATCACTTTGAACAGTGTCACGGCCGCAACCATGTGCGCGCACTGATCGAACTGCACCGCTGGTCCGACGCCAATCGCCTGCTGAGCCGCCTGCAACAGGTCGCGGAAGAGTGTCATTTAGTCACCGATCGCCTGCGCAACCGTGTGCTGGAATCCCACCTGTTGTGGCTGCGCGAACAGCACGGTGAGGCCGTGGAGGCCATTAGCGAGGCACTACTGCTGGCCGCAGGTAGAGGATTTCGCGCCAGCTTTCTACAAATTGGCAAACCCCTGATTGTGATTCTCAAGGCTGCGCTGGAACGAGGCTTGGATGAGGCGTCCACCGACAAGGCCCAAGTACTGATTAAACTCGCCCAGCAGCAACCTGAGTTGGACGGTGGCATTCGTATTGAGCTGGACGACACTATTATTCGCGAGATTCTCGCCAGCGACGCGGTACCGGATTTTCTGCGTCACTCACCACTCACTCCGAGGGAGTGGCAGGTTTTAAACGCTATTCATTCAGGCCTTTCGAACGAGCGTATCGCCAGGCACTTCAAAGTGGCGCCGAGTACCATCAAAACCCACATCCGCAGCCTCTACCAAAAGCTGGATGTCAAAGACCGCCAGGAAGCGATTACCCTGGCCGAACAGATGCTGCGCTCGGTGCAGGACCGCCCATAGGATAAGCCGCAGCTCGGGGCACAGGGATGTGCGCAAAACCCCACTGCAGGATTTCTGCACATCTCTATTTGAGCAGTTCCCGAAACTTGTTACTCCTGCTCTAAATCCCCCCGGTCAGCCCCTCCCCCCCTCTATGGGGAGGAGGAACGCGGCTCCGCCCTTCGCCATACTCACCCTATCCTTTCCTGAGTGGGCCCGCCCACCCTTCGAATAATGAGACAAGGCAGTAATCCATGAGCGGCAACAGCACCGAGTGGTGGCGCAACAGCGTTATTTACCAGATTTACCCCCGCAGTTTCTGCGACGCCAACGGCGATGGTATCGGCGACCTGCCAGGTATCACCCAGAAGCTGGATTACGTGAAATCCCTCGGTGTGGACGCTATTTGGATATCCCCATTCTTTAAATCCCCCATGGTGGATTTTGGGTATGACGTGGCGGACTATCGCGATGTGGACCCGATTTTCGGCAATCTGCAGGACTTCGACCGCTTAATTGAGGCCGCCCATGCCCGCGGCCTGAAAGTTATTATCGATCAAATTCTGAGCCACACCTCAGATCAGCACCCCTGGTTCGAGGAGAGCCGTTCCAGCCGCGACAACCCCAAAGCCGACTGGTATGTGTGGCAGGACCCTAAAGCCGATGGCAACCCACCCAATAACTGGGTATCTGTTTTCGGTGGTGGCTCCTGGCGTTGGTGTACCCGCCGCCGCCAATACTACCTGGCCAACTTCCTCAAAGAGCAACCGGATCTCAATGTGCACAACCCCGAGGTGCAGGCGCAGTTGCTGGCGGATATGAAATTCTGGCTGGATCGCGGTGTGGATGGTTTCCGCCTGGATGCGGTGAATTTTATCTTCCACCAACAGGCCCTCAGCGATAATCCTCCCCGCCCGCTTAAGCTGGATCAAAAAGGACTGCCGCCGGTCAATCACTACGATTACCAATGGCACAAGAACGACAAATCCCAGCCAGAAAACCTGGTGTTTTTACAGCGTGTGCGCCAGCTGATGGATCAATACCCGGGTACCGTTACCGTGGGCGAAGTGGGTGACGATAATACCCATAAGATCATGGCGGACTACACCACGGAACAGCGCCTACATATGGCCTATTCCTTCGATTTATTAACCGAGGATTGCAGCGCGCAATTCCTGCGCGAAACCCTGGAAAAGAACCGCGCGGTAATTGAAAAAGGATGGCCCTGCTGGTCCATTAGCAATCACGATGTTCCGCGCTCTATCACCCGCTGGAACCGCGGCCTTAGTCCGGAGCTAGCGCAAAAGCGCGCGCCCCTGTTCCTACTGATGCAACTTGTACTGCGCGGTAGCGTATGCCTGTATCAGGGGGAAGAACTGGGTCTGGCGGAAGCGGATATCGCCTTTGAGGATTTGGTGGACCCCTACGGTATTAACCTTTGGCCCGAGTTCAAAGGTCGCGATGGCTGCCGCACGCCTATGCCCTGGACCGATACCGCTGATCAAGCCGGCTTCACCAGCGGGAAACCCTGGTTACCGATTTCCCAGAGTCATCGGAACTTAGCCGTGAATCTGCAGCAAGACAGCCAGCACTCTATGCTCAACCAGTTCCGTACATTGATCGAATGGCACCGGCAACTACCCCAAAGCCTGGCAACCGCACATCAGGAAGTGCTCGATACCGGCAATGATTTATTGGTGTTCGTGCGCCGCGCAGAACAGGAAGTGTACCTGGTCGCCCTGAACCTAGGCGCCACTGAGGAAAGCTACACTGTGCCACAAGAGTTTTTTGGGGCCGAGGATATTACTCCAGGCCTGTTTGCAATGGAGCTGAGAGAAAACACGCTGGTTTTGCCCGCCGCTGGCGCCGCTGTATTGCGAAACAATAATTAATTTCAGGAATTAATTTCAGACTTTAACAGCCCGTCAAAAAATTTTACCAGCTGGTGGCAACAACCACCGGCTGCCAATTTCAGAAAAACGGCAGTATCTCTCCCAGGGCTATAAGTTGGTTTTTCTGTCTCTCTGCAACGTCATTTATCCTTTCGACGTCTGCTTCTCCGCCGGCCCAAAGCCGGCTTTTTTCTTTGCTTTATTTTACTTTGCTGTGCGCCTCATAGATCAGATTGCTTCCAGAGCTACCTTAGCCTGAGTTAAGGCCGTCTCTTTGTGGTCATCCCCCATATTCAGCCCTTCGGCATAAATGACCGTGACATCGTCAATGCCAATAAATGAGAGAAAATGCCTGATGTAGGGCACATGAAAATCAATAACAGAATCTTTATAGAAACCCCCAGATGTCGTGACCAAGACCACTTTGGTATCTCGAATCAAACCCTCTGGTCCATTTTCTGTGTACGTAAAAGTCACTCCGGCCCGCGCTAAGTGATCAAACCAAGCTTTCAGAGTAGATGGGCTACCAAAGTTATACATGGGTGCTGCAATCAGTACCGTATCTGCATTTTTGACCTGTTCAATAAGATTGTTCGAATACTCCGTTAGCTCTTTCTGGGCTGCACTTTTCTGTTCCTCAGGGGTGAAGAAAGCACTTACCATTTCACCGCTCAAATGCGGAACCGGGTTAAGACTTAAATCCAACTCGGTGACTTCAGTGGCAGCCTGTCGTGACAGCCAGTGCTTAGCCAGTGACCTGGAAGTCGAATGGTCCCCTAAGGCAGAGGCATAAACGGCAAGAATTTTGTGACTCATAGTCTCTCCAGCTAGTGAACATCAATGATGCGGAGACTATAATCTCTGCAAATTGGCAGCTAAATTATCAATTTATGCAATTTATAATTGCATATATGCAAAATGATGGACTGGAACGATCTTCGATACCTGATAGCCGTGGCAGATCACGGCTCCCTACAGAGTGCAGCCAAAGCCTTGGGGGTAAACCATTCCACCGCCTGGAGGCGTCTGCAGGCCTTGGAAAAAGATCTTGGCTGCCAGCTTTTCGTGGCAGACAGGCAGGGCTATTTCCTCACAGACGAAGGGAATGCGGCTTTAGAACACGCCAGAAGAGCCGCTGAGAATATCAATGCCATTGCCTTGAATACCGGCATTAAAAACCTGGAAATGGAAGGCATTATCCGTATTACCTCAATCGGCTCTTACTCTTATGAGGTGATCCCAAAACTCTGTGCCGCCTTTCGCTTACACCACCCCAAAGTTGAATTTGAACTCATAGACTCGGCGGAACACCTATCACTGGAGAAGAGGGAGGCGGACATTGCCTTTCGTGGATCACCTAGCGCTCCGGATAACCTCATTGCCAAGAAGCTCTTTGATATCAACTGGCATATTTTTGCCCATCCAGACTTGGTTAGCGGTCCAATGACACTGGATGAGATTAAGCAGCAGAATATTATTGGTTATCGCGGTTTGAGTTTGCCGATTGGTCGCTGGAGTGAAAAAATATTTAAGAATAGCCGCAAAGTAATTTACTGTAATTCGGTATTGGCGGCGGCAGGTGCAGCCAATGCAAAACTGGGTTTTGCCATTTTGCCCGAAGGGGACCAAAAAATGGTGCAACCTTACAAACTAAAGAAAGTATTCGAGCTTAAAGAGTTCCAAAGCCATTTCTGGTTACTCTCTCATCCTCAAATGCGCAATTCAGCACGCGTTAAAGCCTTTTGGGACTTCAGCCTGGACACCTTTAAAAAAGGATGTCTTTAAGCTGATCAAGGTGAAAATTATTAGCTACGGGTGCCTATCAGATCACAGCCTATAATGTTCAATTAATATGGATGCACCGCCCAATCATTCAATAACGATTAGCCGTATTTAACCCCAACTGTCGTTAACAGGCGGACCATTCGACGGGAAATTATTTTCAACAGGCGGAATCGATCCGTGCCAATACCCGGGCCAAAATCCGAAAGCGGAAACGTTAGTAAAGCCGACTTAAAAGGCTCCCAGGTTGACCTGCAGAAAGCCGATTTACCCTCCATTTACCAGGCACTCAACACCTCACCTCAGGGGTTAAGCCAGGCCGAGGCCGAGACACGTCTACAACGCTATGGCCCCAATAGCATCCAGGAGAAAGAACAAAGCGCACTACTCAAGTTTCTGCGTTTTTTTTGGGGGCCCATTCCCTGGATGATCGAAGCCGCCGCCCTGCTATCGGCACTTATCGGTCACTGGCCTGACTTCGCCATTATTATGGCGCTACTACTTTACAACGCGGTGGCGGGATTTTGGCAGGAGCACAAGGCCTCCAATGCTCTGGCCGCGCTCAAGGCCAGCATGGCGCCGCAGGCGGAGGTGTTGCGCGATGGTAGTTTTCATACTATTGACGCCGCCGATGTAGTTCCCGGGGATATTGTGCGAATCAAACTCGGCCAGGTGGTGCCCGCAGATGTGCGCTTTTTCGATGGCAAATCCATCAGTATCGATCAGGCTGCTCTTACGGGTGAGTCATTGCCGGTCAGCAAAAAAATAGGAGACATCGGCTATTCCAGTAGTATCGCCAAGCGCGGCGAAATGACCGCCGTTACAATTGGCACCGGGCGTAATACTTTTTTTGGCCGCACCGCAAAGCTGGTAGCCGGTGCCGGCCAAGGCGCCTCCCACTCGCAAAAAGCCGTTACTCATATTGGCGATTTCCTGATAGTGCTGTGCCTGGTGCTGGCTTTGTTACTGGTAGGTACCCAGCTCTATCGGGATATCGTAGTGGCCCCCAGCTGGCACTGGTCGGACATTATTAATATTTTACGCACAGTCCTGGTGCTATTAATTGCCTCGATTCCCGTTGCAATGCCCTCCGTAATCACTGTCACTAACGCACTCGGTGCCCTGGCGCTATCCCGAAAAAAAGCCATAGTCTCACGACTGGAGTCCATAGAGGAGCTTGCCGGGGTCGATATACTCTGCTCCGATAAAACCGGAACGCTCACCAAGAACCAACTAAGCCTGCACGACCCCAAATTATTTGTCGCCAAGAGCCCGGAACAGTTAATTCTCGCCGCGGCACTCGCCTCGGAAAAAGGTTCTAGTGATCCGATCGATCAGGCAATTTTTGCCGGCCTCAAAGATAAGAAAGCACTTAATAATTACCAGCTCAAAGAATTCACTCCTTTCGACCCAGTAATCAAGCGTGCCCAGGCCCAAGTAGTCGATGACAGTGGAAATTCTTTGTTTTATTGCAAAGGTGCGCCCCAAGCGGTGATGCAATTGTGCAAGCTCAGTGGTGATAATGAAAAGAAAGCCTCAGACTGTGTGCAAGAACTCGCCGCACGGGGTTTACGCTCCCTGGGTGTGGCGAGTTCCAATGATGGGAAAAGCTGGAACTTTCTTGGCATCCTCTCTCTAGAAGATCCGCCTCGGGATGATTCCAAACAAACCATCAGCCGGGCCAGGGAGCACGGGCTGCAGGTAAAAATGATTACTGGCGACGACGTCGCTATCGGCAAAGAAATCGCTGCTCAGGTGGGGATTGGGCAGAATATTTACGCCGCCGCCGATGTTTTTACCGACTCGGAGAATATGGACCACTTATCCAAGCAGGTGGTCGATTGTGTTGAACGTGCCGACGGCTTTGGCCGTGTTTTCCCCGAGCATAAGTACGCAATCGTAAAAGCCTTACAAGAGAGAGGGCACCAGGTGGCAATGACCGGCGACGGTGTCAACGATGCGCCTGCCCTAAAACAAGCTGATTGCGGAATTGCTGTTAGTGGCGCCACCGATGCGGCCCGTGCCGCAGCGGCGATTATTCTCACTGCTCCGGGCCTCTCCACTGTAGTGGATGCTATCGACGAAGCACGCAAGATCTTTGAGCGCATTATTAATTATGTGCTCTTTAGGGTATCCATGACCCTGGATATTATGGTGGTGGTGGTGTTTGCCACTATCCTCTTCGGTTTTTCTCCCCTCACCCCAGTCATGATCGTATTAGTGGCACTGCTCGACGATATCCCCATTATGACTATTGCCTACGACAACACCCTGCTGCCTAAAGAGCCAGTGCACTGGGAAATGCGTGATTTATTACTGGGTTCGACCATTATCGGCATTTTTTCTATCGCACAAACCATGGGGCTCCTCTTGATTGGTATGGAATGGCTTCAAAATAGCCAGTGGCAATCCTGGATACCCCTGGATAAGTCTCAGATCCAAACGATTATTTTTTTACAAATTGTTGCCGGCGGTCACTTACTACTTTTTGTCGTGCGCTCCCGCTCTGCCTTCTTCGCAAAGCCACTGCCCGCAATGAAGTTATTTATCGCTATTGTCGGCACTCAGGCGCTCACGGTTTTAATGTGTGGATTTGGTTGGCTGGTACCTGCTATTCCCTGGCGTATTATCGGGCTCGTTTGGCTCTATATGATTTTGTGGATGTTTATCCTGGATCTGGTGAAGAAGCTACTCTACCAACGTCTGCAGGATATTTAATCCATTCTGTATGGATAAATCATTTAACTTATCATGAAGAAATAAAACTATGAATTGCTTCGAAGCATTCCAGGTGAAACCTGGCAGCAAGATACAGTTAGATAAGATCGATGCCAGTTTTAAAGATTGCTATAACAATCGCGAAGAGGCTCAGCCGGTCATTGATAAATTGGATGAAAGAATTCGCGCACAGCAGTATCTTATGTATGCTGAGCACAAGCGCTCTCTATTGATCTGCCTGCAGGGTCGGGATGCCTCCGGGAAAGATGGCACGATTAATCATGTGCTTGGAGCAATGAATCCCCAAGGCTGTACAGTGACCAGCTTCAAGCAGCCTTCTAAAGAAGAAGCCGCCCATGATTTCCTATGGCGATGTCACAAAGTCACCCCCGCACAGGGACATGTGGCGATTTTTAACCGATCCCACTATGAAGATGTATTAATTCAACGGGTGCATAATATGGTACCAGAGAGCATCTGGTCCAAGCGCTACGATCATATCAACCACTTCGAACAATTATTAGCCGACCACAACACCCTGGTATTAAAATTTTTCCTGCATATTGATGCAGATGAACAACTGAAACGCTTTAAACAGCGTATTGATGACCCAAGCAAACACTGGAAAATCAGCGAGAGCGATTATACGGAGGCAAGCTACTGGGATGCCTACACCCAGGCTTTTGAGGATATCCTAAAAAAATGCAGCCACTCTCATGCTCCATGGTTTGTTATTCCCGCAAACCACAAATGGTTTAGGAATCTTGCGATTGCCTCCATAGTGGCAGATGCAATGGAGTCCTTAAAAATGACTTTTCCCAAGCCCAGCGTGGATATCAATGAAATCAAGAGGAAATATCACCAGCTGGACAAAAAAGAGCTACAGGAAGGGCTAATAAATACCCTCCCTTCAAAAAACAAATGATCTTAAAATATAGAACCACTTGATCAACAAATCAGGACATAATACTACTGCCTACTTGCACACAATTAATCCTTTTTATCACCTAAATATTTAGCATTAAAAATTTTATCAAATGCATCATATACAGCAAGATGCAGCGTATCACCATGATCCAGCTGTTCAAAATAACCGAAGTGTATATTATTTTTATTACCATCTAACTTATTGAATAAAGTTCTTGCCAGCCGCTCCATGACCTCCCCTTCTTTCCCCACACCTACATAGACCGACTTATCATCACAGCAATCTTTAGGAACTTGTTTCAAAAGAGACTCTCCGCTCCACCACAAGCTTGGACTAATAATGATGTAATTATCGAAGAGATCTGCATGTTTAAATAGAATTTCTGTAGCCAAAAGCCCCCCAAGGGACTGGCCAATCAAAGTAGAATCTCCATTTACACGATAATTATTTTCAATTAGAGGCTGAACTTCTCTATCAAGAAAACCTATAAAATTATCCGAACCACCAGAGGTTGGAAACTCTTGCCTATCCAGCTTCTTAGCTGAGGGGAATGTAAAATCCCGTTTCCTGTCTACATTTACGACTCCAACAAGAATCGACTCCGGTAGCATATTAATCCAGGAAAAGGATCCAAATTGCAATAAACCAGCTATATGAACAAAATCTTCATTCATAGAACCATCTAAAAGATAGATTACCGGGTAACTTCTTTTAGTGTCGCGTTGATAACTCGCTGGTAGGTAAACATTCAACATGCGCTTTTCATCTAAGATTGCGGATGAAAAGCTTATCGAATCGCCAACTATCAATGGTGACTTGTCAACCTCTACCCCCAAAGAAAAAGAGGACATCAAAAATAAATACGCAAAAATCCAACATCTGAACATGAGCTCACCCCATATGAAATTTTATTTTTATTAATAAAAAAGTAAAGCTTACCCAAATTCACACCTATCAAACCAACAATGTTTAACTTTAAGCCAGCCTCAACCTTACTCGAGATACTACATCTATACGGGGGAACACTTAACCACAAAAACAACAAACTGAAAAGATATTGATGATGCAGAAATCACCTTCTATCTATAATTTTTCTAATCTTCCCTGATTTCTGACTAATTATACCAGGCTGCAGGATATCTATATTTAGTCTTGACGCAGACTCAAGCCCAAGGAATATCATACGAAGCGTTAGATCAAAACTAGTCAACTCTCTATAAAACTCACCCGCCAAATACTCTTTCTCCTGATCATCAACATTATCTTTAGCTTCAATTTTAAATGATAATTGATCGTGCCCATCAATCTTATCAATAATGCAATGGTAAAAGGAGCTGAGTCCAGGAATGGCTGTAACAATATTTTCCAACACAATTGGATATATATTTCCCCCATTGATTGTGAACATATTATCGCGACGCCCTCTGATGGGGCCCAAATAGGCTCCAGTTTGGCCACACTCACATGGCTCCTTATACATTTCAACCAAATCGTGTGTGTTAAAACGAATCAGAGGAAGAGCTTCACGTTTCAGCGCTGTTATTACTAATTCCCCTGTAACGCCATCTTCACATAACTTACCCGTATCTGGATCAATAACCTCTACATGAAAAAAATCTTCCCAGACATGTAAGTTATGATATTGGCATTCACTCGCTATTAGCCCAAATTCCGTACTTGCATACATGTTAATCAACTTGGCGTTGAATACCCCCTCATAGTAACTCCGAAAAGTCTCTGAAAACAATTCACCCACTACGAATATTTTCCTAACACTCAAAGACGCGGGCGATATGTTTTTTTCCAGACAGTAACGCTCTAGCCTCGGTAACAATGAAGGTAAGCAAACCATATAATTCAGCTTATCTTTTTGTAGACTCTGTAGCTGATGATCAATTCCTAGAAAAGAATCTGCAGGAATAGTGAGACCAAAAATTTCACTGGCAGCATGACAGATCATCCCACTAGGCCAAGGACCATAAGTCATTGCACATAAACACTTATCGAATGGTTCAACACCTGCAAGCAAATAGCTTCGAGCCTGAGAGATTATTGCCAGCTCAATATCTTTACGTGTATAAGGCACGCGCTTGGGTGCACCGGTACTGCCTGAAGTATGGCAATAACGAACAATATTGTCATAACTCATACTAACTTCTGACATAGAAGTTGAAAATACTTCCGAACTTATAATCGGTAGCTTATATAAATCTTCAAAACTTCTTATTTCCTCTATGTCAATGTTATTATTTATAATTAGCTTGCGATAATAATCAGATTTTTCAAAGGATTCTCGCAATAATCGCCTCACCTGTTCATCTTTTAAACTCTGCCTTTCAATTTCAGGCTGACTATTGACATGTAAAAATTCAGCTCGTAGCTCATAATAATTCATAAAATCCACCAATTAATCACTTATAGTACTTAATCGGTTTTTCAGCAGAAAAATGTACACGATGTAATTCTCGTCGTTGATTGTAATCATTGACGGCATAGTGTAAGACTTGGTGATTATTCCAAATAACCAAGGTCCCAGGACGCCATTGCACTCGACAATTGAATTCTGGTTTTTCTATATGCTGAAATAAATAATTCAAAAGCCCCATACTCTCATCGCATGTCATTCCCTCAAATTGCGAGGTGGTAGTTCGGTTTAAGTAGAGAAAAGGCTTACCGGTTACAGAATTTTTACAGACTGCTGGATGTATAGCAGATTCTAGTGGCATCAATTTTAGTGCTCGTTCTATACTTGAATCATCTCCATCTTTACCTTTTACTGATTTCTTCAGCGGCTGTTTTTTAAGCATCAACTCTGTCGTATGTATCACATTGAGTGAACCGACTAACTGTTGCATTACAGTTGACAGATTCTCATAAGCAAGCGTTGAACTTGTAAATAGGGTATCACCACCCCTAGGAGGAATATCAATACCGTACAATGCGATACCTTTTACCGGGTTGGAGTAATAGCCCTGATCGTGATGCCATATTCCTCCTGTATTTTTCTTTTCACCAGGCTCTTTAATAATTTTAGCAACTTGTGGATAACCCTCTGAGTGACCTTGAAAGAAGAAATAGTTCTTCTGAAGCTCCCCAAACAAGCTGCAGAACCTAACAAATGCCTGAGTATCCAGGTCCATATCTCGGATAACTAAAAGTTCATGTTCAAGCCATAAATTTTTTAATGTTTTCTTAGTGTCCAGATCTAATTCAGAAATTTCTTTAGCGGAAATCTCAATACCAAAATTTCCTGTTAAATAGTTAAATTTCATAGAATGCTCTCTAATTGAGATGTTGTATATTGCGGCCAATTCACTAATTTTAATGCTTCTGGCAAATCGCCACTTGAACGCATTATTGCTGCCCTAGCTGAGCAAAAAGTCGCTGCTCGAATAATTTCCCTTAAACTATCCAGTTGGTCACTGATATTATTGAGAGCAGTCATTCCGCAGGGAACCAAATCCTGATTATTTCCTTCACACGAGAAACTCATCTGACGCACAGGTGTCGATCTAGCTTTTATTTCCTGGAATAGAGCCGACGATAACTGATGAATTCCTTTACAGTGGTTAAACGATTCGGCATTTAAATTATCCGGCAGTCCTCCATTCAAGCGATGATCCATCAAAATCAATATTTGTCGATCAAGCATTTCGGCTAAGCGATGGATAATTTCCTGCATAAACTCGGCAGAAGCTGCCAATCCAATTGCATAAAACAATCCGCCATGCCATGGACCTGATTCAAGAATTAGAGGGTTATCTGCAACGGCAGTGGCTTCGGAACGAATTTTTGCCTCTGAATAATCCAATAGGTCAAGGCAGTGGCCTAATATCTGGGGGGCACAGCGAACAGAATATCGGGCTTGTAATAAGCTTTTTTCACCCTCGATAACTCTTGAGGAGCGCAGGTAATCACGTCGTAACAGGGTAAGTAATTGGCCAGCACGAGCATAACTACCGTGCACCTCTCCGTAGCTCAACCCTTCGGAGAAGTGTTCATCTCCCGCCCCTATGGCCATGGAGGTTAATGCCACAGATTTGAAACAATCTCTTAATAGCTTTCTTAGCTGATAATCATGCTCAATAGCCCAGGAAGCCATCATAGCATTGGTATTTACAAGCCCAATGACATCACGGGGGCCTCTTGGCCCTTGTTCAAATAGTGGTGAAATAGCATGGGCCATGGAAATCAAATCACCACTGGCTCCAAGGCTCCCTTTTCGAGGTACTCTCGGAAGCGTTTCACTGTTGGCCAGCTTAAGAAGTGCTTGATAAGTGGAAGGATGGATACCAGATAAGCCGTGCGCTGTTTTTAGAGCCTGTAACTTTAATGCACGCCTGACTACCGATTTCGGTAATGGCGCACCAACACCAACTCTTAAGTACTCCAGAAGATTGACTTGTGTCTCTTTCCACTGATTTGGATCTAAGCGATTGCGTTCATTCTCTCCATAACTTGTGTGCAAACCGTAGATAGGGTTTCCATCATCTCCAAGCTGTTCCTGCAGTAATGCATAGGAGTGCTTAACTCTAGAAAGGTCTATGTCACTCGCAGTAATTGGATTATGTAAGTATCCCCACTCATACCAAGCATGTAGAGGAAAAGTTAAAACTGAATTGAAATTAGTTTCATAAGTTACCGCACTACCATTCGCTACCGCCGGATAGCTTAGAGATGATGTAGACACCCTGACTCCAGAAATAATTTGAATACTAGGAAGGCGAAGAAATTAGCATGGGAGTTGAAACTTGAAAAATAGATGTCGTCGCTGGTTGCCATAGGCAATATCTATGGCAACAAAATAAATGTCGATGTAGACTCAACTTAAACACACTGGCTTTTTAAGTGGCTAAATAAGTTATACCTATGTTTCCACACGCTGATGAACTCAATTATTTTATTGAAGTTGCTAAAACAAAAAATATCTCAAGAGCTGCAGAGAGATTAGGGATTCGGCAGCCGAGTTTAAGCGCGGCTATCAAGAGGCTGGAAAGACAGCTTGGTACAGAAGTAATCATACGAGAAAAAACTGGTGTGCAATTGTCTCGTGCAGGGTTAAGACTATTAAAAAGTGCTCAACAGTTACTTGATGATTGGGATGAGGTAAAGTACTCAGCGCTGCGCGAAAACAAAGAAGCTGTTGGTCACTTCACTATCGGGTGTCACAGCTCCATCTCACTACATATGCTGCCTGAAAGGCTAGCCGGATTCATTGCTCAAAATCCAGGTATCGAATTAAGCTTCCAACACGCGCTTTCTCGGGAAATTGTCGAATCAGTGATCAGCTGGAAAATTGATATCGGCATTGTGGTAAATCCCGTATCCCATCCTGATTTGATAATAAAGCACCTCTGTCATGATATGGTGAGTTTTTGGCATAACCCTGAAAAAATACAGTCTAGGGACGTATTAATTTATGACCCAGCGCTGATGCAAACAGACTGGCTGATAAAAAACATGGAAAAAAATAACAAATATAAACAATATATTACTTCCTCTAGCCACGAACTGATCACAAATATGACACTTGAGGGGGTCGGGGTCGGTATTATTCCTGGTCGAGTTGCTCAAACAATTGGAAGAAATCAGCTTCAATGGGTTAGTAAAGACCAACCAGGCTTCAAAGATGAAATCTGCTTGGTGTATCGAAGAGAAATAACCCATAGCTTAGGTGCAGAGAAGTTAATTAAAGAATTTAAACTTACAAATTACAAAAAATTTGGTTAACAGAAGATATATTTAAACTACAAAATTCAATTATTTTTGAACTTCATTTTAAGTTTATTCGCGATAAAATATTGCCAACCATACCGTCGCCTCATCAGAGGATGTCTTAATCACCCGGTGCTTTCTTCCAGCCTTTATCAATAAGCAATCACCAGACTTCAGCTGACATATCTCCCCGCAGTCAAACTCCACCACACCATAACCACTCAGTACAAGCACCCATTCGTGTTCACTCTGATCATACCAACCTTCCTTCGGTGAAGACTGTCCGTATGAAACAATTCTTTCAATTCGTATAGCATCACTTTTTACGATGTCCTGGAAGTGCTCAACCTCAGTGTTTTTCGGAAGGTTTTCTAGAATATTTATCATATTTACTCCTGCCAACTAGAAAAGTGATCCATTAGATAATCAATGGCCATTCTCGCTCGTATTGGTAAAAAGCGGCGATTCTGATACACAATCCAGCTGCTGGCTCCGCGCCCCCAAAAAGGCTCCAGTACGGGCTCTAATAGCTGTGACTCTATAGAGCGGTTAAAACTGCTTTTTGGCATATAGGCAATACCTAGGCCTTTTTCACATGCGTTAACCACTGTATGGGCATTATTACTTCTCCAGCGTCCATTAACGCGAATAGACTCCTCGGTGCCTTCTATATCAAATATCCAGTTCTCATTATTCGCAACAATACAACTGTGCGACTTTAAATCCTGTGGGTGGATTGGCCTGCCGAATTGATCAAGATATTCAGTGCTGGCAACTGCCATCATCTGGCGTCCAGCCAGCTTGCGAGCCACCAGCCCAGAGTCCTCAAGGCGGCCATAACGGATCGCAAAGTCGATACCATCCTCTACAAAATTGGCCATTCGGCTGTTGAAATCAATGTCGATCTTTAAGTCAGGGTGTTGTAAGGCGAAATTCATCAGTGCTGGAGCCACATACTGTTCAGCAAATAAACCAGCGCAGCTCACGCGCAACGTGCCACTCAGCTCATACTGCTGCAGGCTTAGCTGTTCATTGGCCTGTTGCAGACCCACAACCAGCTCTTTACAGCGCTGGTAATAAACAGCCCCAGCCTGAGTCAGGCTGACCAAGCGCGTTGTTCTAGCCAGAAGCGCACTCCCCAGACGCTCCTCCAAGCGAGCCACCTGCCGGCTCACATGGCTGGTACTGCACCCCAGCTGCTTGGCGGCCGCAGAGAAACCCTGGCACTCAGCTACAGCAACAAATTCGACTACACCGTCAAATGTATCCATACCCCACCATTATTGCTATTTAGCAAAAGTATTTCACAGAAATCTCATATTATCATCTAATCAGGGACAACCTAGAATCCTCCCCACTGAATGCTTAACACAGAGGACAGATTCATGAAGAAAGTACTTATTCCCGTAACCAACCATGCAACCCTCGGGGAAACCGACCAAGCTAATGGCACCTACTCCCCTGAGCTGACTCACGTCGTGCATGTACTTAAAGAAAATGGCATTGATTACGATATTGCCTCTATTAAAGGTGGCAAAGCACCACTCTACGGTACAGATATTGAAGGAGATGAGGTCAACAGCCAGGTATTGGCCGATGAAGACTTCCAGAACCGTGTCAACAACACTATTCCAGTAAACCAGTTGAATACTGCTAGTTACGATGCGGTGTTCTACCCAGGTGGGTTTGGTCTACTTTCCGACTTAGCAAGCAATGAGGACTTTGCCAAGTTATCTGCAGAGCATTATGAAAATGGCGGCGTACTTGCTGCCGTGTGCCACGGACCAGCTGGCCTGCTGCCTATCACTTTGAGCAATGGTGAAAGCTTACTGGCAACTAAGTCTGTGACTGCATTTACCCGAGAAGAAGAAATCGATTTTGGCACCATTGAAGATATCCCCTTTCTGCTTGAAGAGGCTATCAGCAGAAAATCTGCTCGATTTAACAAAGTGCAACCCTGGCAGGAATTTGTCATCGAGGATGGCCGTGTGATTACTGGACAAAACCCAGCCAGTGCACATGCTGTTGGTAAAGCGATCGTTAAGCAGTTAATAAACTAGCCGTTTATAACGAATCAATAATGCTGGCGCAAACTGATGTCCCTGCGCCAGCTTTCCATAACCATTCAGCTTCCATTGTGAGTCAACACAACTCATCTACATGAGCAGTTATAGCCTTAAAACCCCTTCCGTGAGGTTCCAGCAGTGCCTAGCTCTATTCTTTATCCGTCGCTAATGTTAATTGCCGGAATCGGCATCCCGGTGATGGCCACGTTAAATAGCGGTCTAGGTGTGAAGCTTGGCAGCTCTGCTCTCGCTACGACGATTTTGTTTTTTGTCGGACTGACCATCTCTATTATTTACTTATTTAAAACTGAAGGTTTCCAAATAGCCGGTTTTCACAAAGATATCTCCTGGCACCTTTATCTTGGCGGGATATTAGTTGCTTTTTACGTACTCAGCGTCACCTGGGTTTCACCAAAATACGGCGTTGGCAATACTATATCCTTTGTGTTACTTGGCCAGCTCTTTGCTATGGCCACCATCGACCATTTTGGCCTCTTTGGCGCACAACAAACCAGCCTGGACCCCAAAAGAATTATTGGATTTATTCTGATGATTACAGGCATCTTACTAGTGGTAAAACGCAATTCATAAATATATCTGGAGATCCGACAATGCCCAATCTATATGTAATGGCAAAAGTGAAGTCTAAACTTGGAGAAACACAGAAAGCTAAGAACATTCTGGCAAGACTGGCAGCGAACTCTGAAAAGGAGAGCGGATGTTTGAGTTATCAGATTTTATGTTCGAGTGAGGAAACAGATACCTTTATGACGTTAGAGATATGGGATTCAAAAGAAAGTGAAAGAAAACACTGGGATGAGCCCCATTTAAAAGAATCATTAAAAGAGTTAGAACCAATTTTAGCTAAAGAACCAAGAATCGAAAAATATCAGCATACTTCCGATTAAAAACATACGATTTTCTCCAGCAGAATAAATAATCATAGGCCCACAACAAAATTAGTGTGGGCCAAGGAGAATATTCAGAAAGTAACAGGAGACACTTGAATCATAAAAGGGCAGTACATTTATAAGGTTCATCAGCAGTGAAAAAAAATCTATTCCCACTGAATTAAAAAACTATAAGGACCACTCCCCCTAAACGCTTGTGTCATTACTCAGGAAAATTAAAAACAGGATTGGTGGTCAACATTTCCGACCAACTAACACGCTCTGCTCGGTAAATCGTGCTATCGTACACTTTTAATTCCCACGCAGTTTCCGCTGGGCTAGTCGATGTTACCTCTATCAAGTAAGCATTGCGATCACTCCCCGTACTGATATCCGATGGGCCACCGGCACATAGTAATATATTTCCACCGGCAAGCTCATCAACATCACCCAATGATTGAGTATACTTGGGCGCTATGTATTCCCAGGTTTGCTCAGCACTCATTGTCGATGTATTGAGCAGAAACTTTACTGCACGGCTATTGTAGATATTGCCACTCAACTCAGCTTCATTTCTGTTATCGTAAATCAGAATTTCATGATTACTTGTCAACATTGGCGCATGCTGCGAAGCCATCCAGGAACCAGTATGTAGTGTAAAGAATTTATCCTTCAAATCGCTCTCAATATCTGAATCCCTCCCCATTATCCAATTTACCGCACCAGACTGATGATCAATACTGACCACCCAGCTCTGAGAGCGGCTAGAAAGCAAAATGGAATTATCCTGAGGAACATAATGCAGTGCATTAGAGTGGCTCCAGTCAAGGGCTCCGTTATCCAAAACCCTACTGGCCAAAGCACCGGGGAAACGGCTGGTATCCAAGTGATCAAATGCTGACCATCGCCAAACTGTGTTCCCTTCAGTATCGATTTCCAAAATGGCATCTCCTTGTAAAAAATGCTCACCAAACTGGCCAGTTTCGTTGGTTAACACCAACAGATTGCCATTCTCCAGCAAATGGACATCGTGGTGATAACTCGGCAATTCGAAAGAGGACAACACCTCTCCGGAGAAGGAGATTACTCGGGCCTCCCCACTGAGTAATAAAAGTAAACGCCCATCCTGTAGGTTTCTCGCTACTGGGGCACCAGTTAATGGAACATCACCGTGCAGATACCAAACAACCTCTCCCTCTTCATCAAATCCCCAGAAAGTACTATCCCTCTCCGCTGATGGCGCGAAGATAGTGATGCCACCCTCGGACTTAACCGTTTTATTCAAAAGCCCAACAGCGGGGACCCCCTCAGGCACCGACCCTGTTTTAAACTCTACGATTTCACTGTGAACAACCTCACCACTTTCTAAAAGTGCAACCGCAGTAAACCGATAGGTAGTATCAGCGCGCAGGCCGACCACGGTTACTTCGTGGTCTGTGCCTGGCTCACTATAATCTGTACGTCGTCGGCTGGTATCTGCAGATTTAAACCTTATTGCCACTCTCGCCGCTTCCGCAGTAATCACGCTGGCATTCACCATTAGATGGTTCTCTGGGTGAGCGCTGAGTACTAATTGAACAGCATCATCTTCCTGCGCAAAAACCTTAGGGACAATACCTGTTAAAAACAGTAAGAATACTGATTGAAAAACAGCCAACCTAATATATTTACTCATTGGGGGTCTCACAGTTTGTTATGAATACAACTGTTTAACGCAACCATTGCCTCCTGGTTTACAGAGAAATTGACTTTTCAAGAGACTGTAATCGATAGTAATGGATAATTATTGACTAAGCGCACCTAATGCTGCACTATGCGCCAAAATTGATAACTGGTACGCATTTACCAAACTTCAAAAAATGCATTACAGAATTTGATACTTCACCTCTCTGCCAATTCATCACCACAAAATACTCACCGCTGCCTACTTATCCAGGTAGGTGGTCTTTTATATTGATGTAAGGATATCCTTTGAAAAGATTTATTCTCAGCTCCGTTATCGCTCTTTCCGCATCCAATACTATGGCAATGGAAAACAGCTTCTACCTTAAGTCATCTTATGGAAAGGTAGATACAGATGTTTCTTCACAAGAAGCTCAGGAACTGTTCGGAACAAAACTCTCAGATCCTAACGGCTGGTCTTTAACACTGGGATACCGCTTCAATAATTTTCTTGCCATCGAAGGCGGCTATGCAGACTTAGGCGAGGCTGAAGCTAAGAAAAGTGATAATGATGTAATTCCTGACATGAACGGAACTTACTATTACGACTATAGCTATAAGGCCGTACTTAACGCCCAAACTAAAATGCTGGGCATGTTCCTCTCCACCGATGTCAGTAAAAATTTTTATGCTGGCATTCGTGCTGGATATCAAACATGGGATGCAGAATTAAAAAGAAAGGGAAATTTCAATGCAAAATATGAATGGAATGATGACTTCTCTCAAGTCTTTGATGATATTTCTTATAATGAAAGTTTAGCTAATAGTGAGTCTACTGATGGTAGCGACCTCTATTATGGTGTTTCCGCTGGTTGGAGCTACAACAACTGGAGCCTAAGCCTGGAACACACTATTTTCGAAATGGATGAGCAAAAGCCCAGCCTCTCCTCCCTGGGACTAACTTACAATTTCTAAAGACCGCTCTTACTTTTTTCAGCAGCCAAATCGGCTGCTGAATTTATCTCTAAAAAACTCTAAAGCTACTTTATCCCCGCAAACAATACCTCAAACCAGCGCAAATCCTCCGGCCCCAATTGAGCCTTTTTGGCCAGTCTCTTATCTCGATACACATCCTTATATACATGATAAACCGCTCGCTCGGTCAACTCGCGCCAGCGCTCGCTATCCAGCTCAGGGATTGAGCCATCGGCTAAATTGGGATCGGTCAATGGGTCGTGCTGGGCTTCAGTGGTTCTCAGCGCTAATTCCAATTCTTGCAGAATAGGATTGATCACCTTGAGGGTATTCGATTCGGAAAACTGCTTGGCAACATCTTCCTCTGCCTGACGAAGCATTTTTTTGCTCTGTAATTCCGATAGCTTTTCTCCGGCTGGGCGCAAGCCGAATTTATTGACCAGGCCACTCATACCGGGCAGCACCGCCTTGGCTGCCAGCCCGGCACCGATCAGGGGATTAAACACTGCGGCAACACCCCCAACTAACAGCATACCAACGGTCAATTTTCTATCGAGTTTGTCGATATCATCCGCCAGTCTTTCGAGCGAACTCTTTCCAGAATTTCCCCTTTCCAGGGATAACTCTACGGCGCTCTCCACCATAAATTTACGTAAACTCCCCTCATAATGGGAGTTGGGAAAGTGAAATATTCGGCGTTTGGGTAGATCATTTACCTCTGGGGCATCATCAGGTAAACAACGCATTGTGTGCAGAGTAAAGCCAGTTTGTGAGAGCTGATAGGGAATCACAAAGTAATGTTTTTCATCGTATCTCTGCATAAAATTCTCACTGCGCTCCGCAGAAGAAAATATTGGCAGTCCGGCAACTACTTCTTGAAAAACTTTTAAACTGCCGGTGATTTCAGCTGGCACTTTACGGGAAAGGTCAACCAGGCCCTTCTTGCCTTTATCGAAATATTGTTTCATATCTATTGATTCACAGAGAAATCGAGAAAAAGCTGGCCTGATCTGCAGTATCCGCATCCCCTCGGCCATCCCCCCCTGTGAAACACCTCCCTATGCCCTCTAATAAAAGCATAACTACCTTAGTAAATGACGTCTTTAGTTTGCCTCAGCATAAATCCAGGCTTCTATACCAGATTTCAATTTGGCGGCAACCCGCTGATAGGCATCCACTTCATAGGCATCAGACTGAGCAAGCTCTTCGGCAGAGATTTCAAAAACTGTACCCTCAACCGTATCAAAAGAACGCCCTGTGTACTTCAGTATGGGGTGAAACTCCTTGCCGCTAGTTTGCACAACTTGTGGATCTATAATTCTTATTTCAGAAAGCTGGTAACCAATTAAAGTATCCTCAGATCCTTGTAACTTACGGCCAAAAGTCTCCAGTTGTACATTCTCTTGCTGAAGAGTGCCATAGGTAAATAAACGCTCCATAAATTAACCCCTGATCCCGCTAGTGAATAGTTCACTAATGTGGCAAATCCGCTGGTACTTTATCGGCTAAAGACCCCGCTAAAGAAGTCTCTTTAAGATAATTCCTCAGATTGGAGCTCTAACGCCTATCAATCCCTTCGCAAACCATTCTTGCAAATGTCTGTGAGATTAATAACCAGCAATTCACTTATTCCTTTTTGATGTGACTGGCCCAAGACACGGACCTTACCATCCCTTGGACCTGCATTGGTGAAAACCTGTGCTAACCCATCCCGCAGCTGAGGCCGAGTATACGGGGAGCTGCTTTGGGGAAATCTCTGACCTGCGCCGTGCTTCTGATTGGGTGCTAGGGATACCGCACCCTGGCAGGCAATGGTTAGGCTCTAAATCCATGGTTGTTTACACGGCCCACTGGCAATAGAGAGGTGTGTAATGCATAACCGACCTTCGCTGCAAAACCATCAAATTATACCTACACGACAGAAAACATCCCTACAAAAGGTACAAGGAGCTCTACGCAAAAACGCTTCGTTCGCCGCTGCGCTGATGGTTGTTGGATCGGCAATATTGGCCCCCCTGGCCTATGCTGCGGATTATTCCAATCCCTATTCCCGCCAGGGCTCAAGGTATGTCGCTCATCAGGGGCATGGAGGGCATTATGACCGGCACTCCAGATATAGCAGAGATTACAGGTACCGGAGAGAGTATAGGGGACACTCCCGATACAATAGGAATCAAAGGAGCTACTCTCGATACAGCAGGAACCAAAGGGCATATTCTCGATACGGCAGATACCAACAAGCTCAACCACAAAATAGCCGGCATATGTGGTTTAAAGGCCATGTACAAGGTACACCGCGTATTGTGATCGACTTAAGTGACCAGATGGCCTACTTCTATAAGGGAGGACGTCTCGCCGGCATGTCCCCGGTCTCTACCGGTAAACCAGGCCATCGAACTCCTACTGGTAACTTTCGTATTTCACAGAAGAAATACAGCCACCGCTCCAACCTGTACGGTCACTATATAAGCTCTCGTGGCCAAGTACTGCGCAGTAATGTGGATGTACGCCGCCATCGCAAGCCTGCCGGGTCTCGCTTCCGCGGAGCCTCAATGGATTACATGATGCGGATTAATGGCCCAGTCACCATGCATGCCGGTTATGTACCCGGTTACCCGGCCTCCCATGGCTGTATCCGCATCCCCTGGCATATGGCGAAGATTTTCTACCGCCACGCCAGAGTCGGCACAAAGGTGTCCGTTGTACCTTAGGTAAAATCTAGACACTTGTGAAAAGGCACCATAAAAAAGGCGGACTATTAAGTCCGCCTTTTTCTTTGCCTGGAAAAACGTCTGCTATTGAGAGGACTCTGCCCCCTCCCGCTTTGCGACTTCCATACGGGTGAAATACGCATGCGCTGCACGGTTTACATGCCGTGCCAGCAGTAATGTGGAAACCATAGTGGGCACAGCCATTACGGCGTACATACCAATAATAATGCTATTGACCGCGCTCAGAGAAGCCACCGCACCCAATACAATCAGTATCATATAGAGCCCAGTATAAAGACCCTGCCAGCGGCCACCGAAAAGAAAAACATAGCACTTCATACCGTAATACCAGCAGGTAACGATAGTGCTGAAAGCCAGCGGAAGGACCATTAGCAGTAGCAAAATTGGGCCGAACTGCCCAAACACCTGAGAAAATGCCTGTGCAGTCAGGGTGACGCCGGCAATATCCCCTTCCTGCTGCCAAGCGCCAGTCAGTAGTATCACCAGGGCAGTGCAAGTGCAGATAACCAGTGTATCTACAATAGGGCCCAGCATGGCAACCACGCCTTCTCGAACGGGCTCACGGGTTTTAGCTGCACCATGGGCCAAAGACTCTGTGCCTATACCCGCTTCATTAGAAAATGCGCCCCGGCTCACCCCTACTGTGATGACCGAACCCAGAGTACCTCCAGCAATAGCTTGACCGCTGAAAGCATCCGAGAAAATTAGCGCAAATGCTGCCGGTACCTGCTCCCAGAAGCTGGCAATTACCACAAGGGTCATGCCCAGATAAAATAGCACCATGCCCGGCACTACTCTTGCGGAGAATTTACCGATACGCTGGATACGACCGGCTATAACATAGGCCGATGCAACAGCAATTAACAAGCCAATAACAAAATCAAAAGTGAATGAACCTCCGGGCGCTACCCAACCCAAGGGCTCAGCAAAAGACTCCCGCAGTAGCTGCGTGGTTTGATTGGACTGAAACACCGGCAACATACCGCAGAGTCCCGCCACGGCAAACAGTACCGCGAGCGGCATCCAGCGTCGGCCCAACCCCTCGCGAATAACATACATAGGGCCACCTTGCAGTTCCCCGGAGGCATCGCGACCGCGAAACATCACCGCCAGCGTTGCTGTATAGAACTTGGTAGCCACCCCCACCAGGGCAGTTACCCACATCCAGAAAATCGCCCCAGGCCCACCAATCGTAATTGCGATGGCAACCCCGGAAATATTGCCAAGTCCCAGGGTTCCCGAAAGCGCTGTGGATAGCGCTTGGCTGTGATTCACTTGGCCAGGGTCATTGGGGTCATCATATCGGCCACTTAAAAGCCCAATACTGTGCCCAAGATGGCGGTAGGGACGGCCACGAGAATAGATTAATAGCGCGAGGCCTCCACCAACGAGTAGCACTAATAAAGGGGGACCCCAGACAAAACTGGCAAAAGCCTCTAATGCCTGATCAATAGCAGGGAATATCGACATAACTTAATTCATTTCCGGTGAGATCCGCCCAGTCTAGGTACGCTCACACCAGACTGTCAAAATGCTGCCATAAAACTCCGTAGCCCCATAAATGCGAAAACTTTGGGAAAACCTGGAATCCCGGCAATAAAAAAGCCCCTAACAGGGGCTTTTCTAACAATCTTTTACAACTTTTTATCAAGCTGTAGTAGTTGCCTTTAATGCGGGCTCGGGTTCAGAACTCTCCCTCACAAGCGTCACCGATATAGCTCCAAGCAACATACACACCCCCGCCAAAACAATGATGTAAATTGCCTGGTTTTCGAAAACTGTTTTCAATATCAAGCCAGCAACCAGGGCGGAAACAATCTGCGGGGCTGCGATAGTGAAATTAAAAATCCCCATATAAACACCAGTCTTATCCGCCGGCAGCGAGTCAGAGAGGATCGCATAGGGCATCGCCAGAATAGCGGCCCAGGCAATGCCCACACCCACCATCGGTAGCAATAATCCCAGGGCGCCACTGGGTACGGAAACTTCTGTAATCAACAGATTCACCTGTGTGGGATCGCCCCCCTGGAAGAACAGGAAGCTGATGTATCCCAAACCGCCCAGTGCCAGCGATAGAGAATAAGTGAGCTTACGCCCCAGCACCTGAGACAAACGGGCCAGGACAATAGAGAAGATCGCTGCAAACAGGGAGTAAGCAGCAAAAATAATTCCTACCCAGTCACCGGCAGCACCCTTAGCGGCAGCGATATGTGCGGGAATTTCTTTGACGCTTTCCAGATAGGCGGGATCAAACCACTTGGCTTCCACTCCCCAAACGTGCTGAGTGATCGCAGGCGTGGTGTAAACCCACATAATAAACAGGGCAAACCAGGAGAAGAATTGCACCAGGGCCAGCTGGCGCATGGTGCGCGGCATTTTAATTAGCAGCTGGAAAAAACCGATCAAGCGCTTTGCCAGTGGGGCTTTTTGCTGTCTCTCCCGCTCAAGTTGCGCGGAGTCGAGACCTTTATAGGCGTTGTACTGCTCCGGCGGATACTCCTTGGTACGCAGCACAGTCCACAACACACTGCCCAGCAGCACTGTGGCGCCGATATAGAAAGCCCATATAACGGAGGGCGCCACCTCTCCCGCACGGGCAGTATTTTCCAGACCGATCACATTAGTCAGGATGAATGGCAACATGGAGCCGAAGATGGCGCCAATGTTAATCAGCAAAGACTGTATCGAGTACCCCAGGGTGCGCTGCTCTGATGGCACCATGTCGGACACCAGGGCGCGGAAAGGCTGCATGGTCACGTTAAAGGCCGCGTCCATCAGGGCCAACATAACGCCGCCGAAAATAATTGGGGCCACTATCGCCACCACAATCCCGGCATTGGGCATAAACGCCATCCCCAGGGCTGCGGCGATGGCACCAAAAAGGATAAAGGGGTTGCGGCGACCGAAGCGACTCCAGGTTCGATCCGAGGCCGAACCCACGATCGGCTGTACGATCAGTCCCATGAGCGGCGCTACTATCCAGAACAGGGATAGAGAATGAAGGTCCGCCCCCAGGTCAGACAAGATTCTACTGGCATTGGCATTTTGCAGAGAAAAGCCAAATTGCACCCCGAGAAAACCGAGACTGACATTCCACACCTGCCAAAAGGGCAGACGGGGCTGTTGAATAGGATTGGGCTCTGATTGGCTCATAGGGTCACCGCATCTCTCGTTATGCTTATTTTGCCATTCTGACACGCCCACCACAGACCTCCATCCTCCCCCCACCGGGGAGGATGCGGGCCAGATTCTGCGCTTTAGGATAAACTCAGGCCCAGCGTACGCGTCGGGCCAACACGAAACTGTGAATCCTAATCAAGCAACTGAAGTCCCGCGCGATGATCCTAAAACTCCCACTCCTGCGCCTGGTGTGCCTCGCAGCTACACTCTGCCTGAGCGCTCAATCCCTGGCCGCTGAACAGCGCAACTACCGCGATCACACCATGAGCGAAGACTCACTAACTTTACAGACGAGTGAGGGCGAGGTCACCCTCACCCCGGTTGGTCCGTCAGCGCTATCGGTGCACTATCGACGCGAAGGCCTGAAGCAGTTGCCCTCATTCGCGTTGGCCACCAATTCTGCTGGCCGATCCGAGGCGATGCTGGAGCAACAAGGGGACAAGCTCGTTTACCGCACTGGCTCGCTTACTGCAGTCATCCACAAGTCTCCCTTCCGAATCGAGTACTTGCGCGGTAGCGAACAAATCCTGAGTGAAGAGAGTGGTTTCTTTGCCACCGAAACGATGCGCGGATTCCGTTTCGCACTGTCGCCAGAGGAAAAACTGTTGGGTGGCGGAGAGCGGGTTATGGGGATGGACCGTCGCGGTCAACGCCTCCCTCTGTATAACCGTGCCCATTACGGATACACCACCGAATCCAACCAGATGTATTTTTCCCTGCCAGCAGTACTGTCCAGCAACAAATACATTCTGCTGTTCGACAACTCTGCCACCGGCACCCTGGATCTGGGCGCAAACGAAGAAGATATCCTGCAATTTGAAGCTGTAGCCGGGCGCACCGCTTACATCGTGGTAGCCGGTGAGACTTATCCACAGTTGCTGGAAAATTATGTATCCACCACCGGCAAACAGCCCCTGCCACCCCGTTGGGCCCTGGGTAACTTCGCCTCCCGCTTTGGCTATCACAGCGAAGCTGAAGTCCGCGCAACCGTGGATAAGTTTGCCGAGGAAGATTTCCCCCTGGACGCCATGGTGTTGGACCTCTACTGGTTTGGCCCGGATATCAAAGGCCATATGGGCAACCTGGCCTGGGATAAGGAGGCCTTTCCCGAGCCAGAAAAAATGATGGCCGACCTAAAAGATCGCGGCATCAATACCATCCTGGTGACCGAGCCTTTTGTCCTATCCACCTCCGAACGCTGGCAGGAAGCCGTGGCGAATAATGCCCTGGCGAAAAACCTGGCCGGAGAGCCCAAGCGTTTTGATTTCTACTTCGGCAATACCGGCCTGATCGATGTCTTCTCCGAAGATGGCCGCAACTGGTTCTGGAATATTTACGATGGGTTATTGGAACAGGGCGTAGCCGGCTGGTGGGGCGACCTGGGTGAACCGGAAGTTCACCCCTCCGATACCGTTCACGCAATCGGTATGGCCGATGAAATCCACAACGCCTTCGGCCACGCCTGGGCGCAATTACTGCACGAACGCCAAACGGCAAAACACCCTGAGCGCCGCCCCTTTATTATGATGCGCGCCGGTTTTGCCGGCTCCCAGCGCTATGGCATGATTCCCTGGACCGGCGACGTCGCTCGGGAATGGGGTGGCTTACAGCCCCAGGTGGAATTGGCTCTGAGTATGGGCTTGCTGGGCTTTGGCTACACCCATTCAGACCTGGGCGGCTTTGCCGGCGGTGAGAAATTTGACCGCGAACTCTACATCCGCTGGTTACAGTACGGCGTATTCCAACCGGTTTACCGCCCGCACGCCCAGGAGCATATTGCTTCCGAGCCAGTTTTCCACGACCGCCGCACCCGCGATATCCTGCGCGAATATGTAAAACTGCGCTATCGCCTGCTGCCCTACAACTACACCCTCGCCTTCGAAAACAGCCAGACCGGCATGCCACTGATGCGCCCGCTGTTTTTCGAAAACGAAAGTGACCTATCTCTCCTGGACTACAAGGATGCCTACCTGTGGGGTCAAGATTTCCTCGTTGCCCCAGTCGTGGAAGAAGATGTGGATGAGGTCGCGGTAAAACTGCCCGGCGGCACCTGGTTCGATTACTGGAGCGATAAACAATATTCTGGCGATCAGGCCCTGGTAGAAGTGACTCTGAAAACTATTCCTGTACTGGTGCGGGCCGGCGCCATTATTCCCACCATTGACGATGTCCACAGCAGTCGTGATTACTCCAGTAAAAACCTGGCCCTGGACTACTACGCGCACCCATCAGCAGTAAAGTCCGAGCGCTATGTTTATGAAGATGATGGCGCTACCGCGCAGGCTTTTGAAAAAGGCAAATACGAGAAGCTACATTTCTCAGCTGAAAACAAACAGCAGGGTTTAGCCTTCGCCTTTAATCGCGAAGGCGACGGTTATACCGGTATGCCGGAATCCCGCACGGTCACTTTAAAGATTCACAACTGGCAACAAGTGCCCGTGCAGCTGAATATTACCGGCGAATCCCTGCCTATTTTCGACAGTGAAAAAGACTTTGCTCAGGCACCCCGTGGGGCCTGGTACAACAAGCGCAAGCAGCAACTGCTGGTTAAATTTGACTGGCACAAAGAACCGCTGGATTTAGTGCTCAAAAATCACTAATTCAGCAAACCGCTGTTCACTGACAAAAAAATTTAAAGTCATCAGGAAACAATGAAGAAGTTACATTCCCTGTTTATTGCCAAACTCATTTCGGCTTCCCTACTAGGTGCTGCTCTATTCGGCACTGCCGGCTGCAGCCAGGAGAGCAGCCCGGAAGAAATACAGCCCGCTGAAAAAATTGCGGAGAAAAAAGCGGTGATCTACCAAGTGCTGCCGCGCTTATTTGGCAACACTAACAGTACCAACAAACCCTGGGGCACACTCGAAGAGAATGGTGTGGGCAAGTTCTCCGACTTTACCCCAAAAGCACTGAATGAAATCCACGCGCTGGGCGCCACCCATATCTGGTACACCGGCGCCCTGCACCACGCGCTCGTTGGCGACTATACGGAATACGGTATCAGTAACGATGATCCAGATGTGGTCAAAGGCCGCGCCGGCTCTCCCTATGCCATCAAGGATTACTACAGCGTAAACCCAGACCTGGCCAATCACCCGGCAGAGCGATTACAGGAATTCCGCGAACTGGTGGAACGCAGCCACGCGGCCGGCCTGAAAGTAATTATCGATATAGTGCCTAACCATGTAGCCCGCGCCTATCATTCTCTCGATAAGCCCCAAGGCGTGCAGGATTTTGGAGCTGGCGACAACACCCAGGTTACCTATGCCCGCAACAACAATTTCTACTATGTGGTGGGCGAAGACTTCCGTGTGCCCGTTGCAGAAGACAGTTATCAGCCTCTCAATGGCGAGGCCAATGATCTTGTCGATGGGCAGTTTATAGAAAGTCCAGCCAAATGGACCGGTAACGGCGCGCGCAGTGCACAACCTGCCATGCACGACTGGTATGAAACCGTCAAAATTAATTTTGGCGTTCGCCCCGATAACAGTAAGAATTTTTCTGAGCTACCCCAGGAATATGCCGAGCGCGACTACCGGGCCCACGCCCAGTTTTGGGCAGACAAGAAAGTCCCGGACACCTGGGAAAAATTCCGCGATATCGCCCACTACTGGCTGGACTTTGGCGTCGATGGATTCCGCTATGATATGGCCGGTATGGTACCGGTAGAATTCTGGAGCTACCTGAATTCCTCCATCAAAATGCGCAACCCCAACACACTGTTACTTGCCGAAATCTATACTCCAGAGCGCTATCGGGATTATCTGCATCTGGGCAAAATGGATTACCTCTACGATAAAGTCGGCACTTACGACGCTATTCGTGCGGTCATGGAGAACAAGGGCAGCACAGATAAAATCGCACAGGTACAGGCAAGCCTGATAGATATTTCCTCTCATATGTTGCGCTTTATGGAGAACCACGACGAGCAGCGCATTGCCAGCCCACAATTTTCTGGCAACCCAGAGGCTGGCAAACCTGCAATGCTGGTATCCGCCGCGCTCTCTCCAGCCCCTACCCTGGTTTACTTTGGCCAGGAGTTAGGAGAGCCCGCCAACAAAGATGCCGGCTTCGGCAAAGCCAGCCGCACCACCATTTTCGACTACTGGTCAGTACCCAGTGTGCGCCGCTGGAATAATGAGGGCGCTTTTGACACTGCTCTGCTGACAAAAGAAGAAAAAGAATTGCGCAGCTTCTACCAGCGCCTGCTCAACTTCTCCAAGCAAAGCTCTGCCTTACGTGGTAACTATTTAGATTTGCATAACTACAATCGCAAGCAAAGTACTGGCTATGGGGAAAAGCAATTTTCCTTTGCGCGCTGGAATAAAACGGAAAAACTCTTGATCGTTGCAAATTTTGATCGAGAGGCCAGCAAATTCGAACTGCTGATCCCCAATGAGCTACTTAAACAGTGGAAACTGAAAGACGGCAGCTATGCATTAGAAGGGCAGATCAGCAATGCGAAGCAACAGCTGGTTATCAAAAATGGCCAAGGCAGAATAACACTTAATCTTCTCCCCTTTGAAGGCCATATCTTCAAGCTTGACAATTGACTAGAAAATACAGTCTTTTATTACAGAAAACCCGGCTCGAAGCCGGGTTTTCTGTATCAATACTAGATAATATTCACTGGGCTACCAGACTATAAATCAAGGTCTGATCATTCATCTGCACCTTATAGTTCCCTGTAACGGAGGTGTAAATATCAGAACCACCCTGCTCCAAAGTTCCATTAGAGTCACTATCACCATAGTTTTCACTCCAATCGCCACTCACATCAAACTTAAAACGCTGCTGGGATTGACCATCGAAGTTAACTGAAATTTCCCAAAGGTTGTCCGCCACTAACTGCATAGCCTCAGCTCCCCAGTTATTTGGCGTTCCACGAAAGTGTAGAGAGGCAAAATTAGAGGCATGGCTGCCGCAATCCACACAAGTCAGGGTATAACTAAGTGTTTTATCATTCACTTCAACAAGATAAGTACCAGCAACATTGGTATAAATATCATCGCCACCCTGTTCCAGAGAACCATCGGCATTGTTGTCCCCGTAATTTTCATCCCAGTTAGTGCTTACATCAAATTTAAAACGCTGGTTGCTACTGCCATCAAATGCCACTGTAGTACGCCAGATATTATCTGCTATCAGAGTCATGGCCTGGGTGCCCCAGCTATTGGGCGTTCCCCGAAAATGCAGTGCCGTGAAGTTCTGTGCATAACCTCCGTTGGGGTCAGTCACAGTAATGGCGGCAGTGGCACTGTCAGTCAGGCCATCGTTATCCGTTACCGTTACGGTTTCTACATAGGTTCCAGCGTTGGCAAAACTCAGGGAAGTACTAGCGTTGCTGCCACCACTACTCCAACTATAAGACACCACACTGCCATCGGTATCGTTAGAAGCGCTGGCATCCAACGTGATACTTTCATGCACCGCAACGGTTACTGCTGAGGGAGTGACAACCGCAACCGGTGCCTGCTGTGAGGAAACTTCAGTTAGGCTATAGCTCAGGCTCTGGTCGTTAACTTCGATTCGGTAATTACCGCTCACAGAGGTATAAATATCTGCACCGGTCTTATCCAAAGTACCATCGGCACCATCATCGCCGTAGTTCTCTGTCCAATCACCATAAATATCCAGCTTAAAGCGCTGGTCCGCCTGACCATCAAAGTTCACAGCTAATTGCCAGGTATTATCACCCACTTGTTCGAATGCTGTACTACCCCAGTTGTTGGCGGTACCGCGAAAGTAAAGGCTGGGGAAGCCAGGTTCTGCGCAATCGCCACAAGGTGTCGCCAATTGCCCACCATGAATTGCCACGGCAGAGTTGGCAGCGACATTAAAAGTGGCATAGCCGCTACTATCTACAGTAATCACCTCGCCACTACACTCGTTATCGCCCGCCAACACATTGCAATAATCCCCTGCAGGCATGCCGGTGTAGAGCGTCTGGTTCAGAGAGCCCTCCTCATTATTGATCACCACAAATCCTTTGTTGCCACGGCCAAAGGCAATCTGGTTGTTGTCATTGTCCCACCAATTATTCATGGCAGTGCCATTGGTATAGTTACGAAAACCTACCATGTTGGCGATATTGCCCCAGCGATGCTGGCAGACCCAGGCACCATTTTGACAGTTATTCGGGCCACTGCTGGGAGGGCCAATGTCGGTATCGGTAAAGTTATACCCGGACATTACCTTGGGGTAGCCATAGGGATGAGCCAGCATAAAGACATTGGCCAGATTGTATTTGGCCCCATCGTGATAAGTCAGATTCCCACCGCCACCATGGCCCCGCTCACGATCGTGATTATCAATAAAATGAACGGCATCACTGGAGGAGAGCAGTCCCCAGCTTTCACCAATAGTGGCAAGATTTTTAATCTGACCGTTAAAATTGCTGGCTACATCAGTGCCATATTTAAATTCAGTAACCCGGCCTAGAAAGGTATAATTGTAAGGCTGGATTTCTGAGGCCTCACCGGCAGCACCAATAACCTCGGAAAAGACCCAGGGGTTGCCAGCTTGATTCACAATTGCCTGTAAATCACCGGGGGACATGTGCTTGACGGCATCAATACGGAAGCCATCAACTCCCATGCCTTTTAATTTACTCAGGTAACCAGCGAGTTTTCCCTGCACATAACTGGAGCCAGTATCCAAATCTGGCAAACCACTCAACCGACAGCTCCACACATGATTGGCATCATTGTAGTTATTAATGGTGCAATCAGAGTGATAGTCGTTATCAGAAAACTCCGGATGGTCCAGCAAGGTCCACTGAGTGCCTCCCCAACCGGTGCCACCACCATTCCAGGCCGCCGTATGGTTAATTACCGCATCGGCGTAGACTTTTACTCCTGCTGCATGACAACGATTGATCATGCTTTGCAGTTCCTGCTCAGTACCGCTGCGACTGGTTAAGTTGGTATAAGTCACTGGCTGATAGCGCGCCCACCAGGTGGACAGGCTGATATGCTCATTGGGTGGAGATATTTGCACCGCATCAAAACCCTTAGGCCCGAGAAAGTTCTCACACTCACTGGCAATATCATTCCAGCTCCACTCGAATAAATGTACAAAAGCGGTACCGGCATTAACGTGGGCACTAGATAGTGTACCAAGTACAAGGCCTGTACTGGCCAGTAGCCTTTTTAGGGGAAATGGACTGTTCATTATTGCTTTCTCTTAGTCATCTTTTCGCTGTTATTTTTTATAAGCCAGGTATCTGAGCCCTCAATCACACAAACAGCGGATCAAGAGGACTAGATTTCCTGAATTTGAATACCAAAGTCACCGATTGAGAAACAGTAAGCTCTGAAGCTGAGAAAGGTTCTTCCAACAAAGGTTAAAGAAGCCAAGGGCACAACAGTCAATATGAGGTTAAAATTGCCAGGCATTCACGGCTAGGCTCAGCAGCCGGATACATCCAAGCGAAAAGCTGGTATCCGTATGAGCAAATGACTGCCAGAGAATGACAGGCAAGGAAATAGATCAACCTAGTTATTGTTGTTATACCTAACTCAAAGAGTGCTTCTAACCTAGCAACTCTGACACAAGTGCCCACCCTCTCTGGGGTGTGACCTATTGCAGAGTAAAGAAATGGTACTAACGCACACATCCCCCTTCAGGGGGGCGTAGTAGTTTTATCTGCAGGGATTTGAACTTAGTGACATGAGAAGCAGTGCGGTGCTCAAAAAAGCAACAGGATTGATTTTTAGTGGCCGCCAGTAAGTTAAGATGAATTAGTGAGGATGGAGAGCTTAAAACCCAGCATTTAAATCAAGTGACTTAAGCTGGTAGAAATCAACTTATGATAAACAAAGCAATTATAGCCCTAATTACACAAGGTTTGTTGTAGTCTCAAGCAGTATAGGGTTCTAACCTACCGCTTGTAGACAGCCCTTAAAATTTTTAATTCTCTTTTTCAAGGCCACCCTTCCTGCTTAATAATAACCATTGCTGTAGCACCTGAATAACTCAGATCCTTTTCACATAAGTGATCAATTTGACCATGATTTTTAGCTCTTTGTGACTGTTATTTCTGGATCAAGCCAGATACAAGAAAAAATAATTGAGGTCAATATCTTAAGCCAACAAGTAATTATTAGGGTAGTGGTCACTATAACTACTACTTCAAATATGAAATTAGTACCAAATTAATATAAGTTACTGATTTAGCTTACTTTTCAGAAAATTGATGTGAAATTGCCCCCGGAATAATAATCAGGATAATAGTGGTCGTGATTATCACTATATAAATCTTAAATTTCATTATGGTTATATTCGCTGTTACAAGAAAAGGCTACTTAGAATTAGAGCCGATAATTAAATCAGCCCTATATCCAGTATGGGTAGGGGGTGATGTGCTGAATGAACAGGAGCTAGATTCGCTACGTTCAAGTAATATTGATCTAACCAACTTCAGTTACACGATTGCCCCTTGCGATGATAGAGCTCTAGATGAGGCATTAATCACGATTGCAGAGCATCATCCGAATGAGCGGGTTTGGCTAGAGTGTTTGCCTAAAATTTAAAAAGCGGTTGAAGTCTCTGCATAATACGAGGCTGGCATAGCTTACGCTATGCTCCAGCCGCCCCTAACCCGAACGCCATAAATCATGAACAGGCTCAGCACACAAGACACATAGAAATCTAACAAGTAATAGTGTAATCATGATCACTAGTTATCTAACAATCATAAGCAGTAGATCACTTATAAAGTCGCACCTCTACTTTAAGGGATATGATGCACGATGAGTAAATTCAAGTCGACTACCATCGCGATTTATGGCGGTGCTTTAGTGTTAGTAATTGGGCTCATTGCATTTGCGCTAAATTGGAATGTCTGGGGCGGCGGTATGCCTGGGTACAAGATATTTCTATTTCCAGGAAACTTGACTCTTGTATATGTTTGGCACCCACTGCTAACTGAGGAAATAGATTTCTGGCCGAAACTCTTTCTCCACTCGCTAGGTCAATTTACAGTAGCATCTGTTATTGTTTGGTTAAATACTGTTACGATAAGAAAACTACTCGCTGTTCGTTCCTTGTAATGTGCAGAAGTAACTTTGATCTTACAGGCCTGTACTCACTACGTTACAGTGGGTGTTTTACTCAAGTAGGGAAACATGAGAAAACTAATCTCCTCAGGTTCTCATCTGGAAGAGCTGGTAGGCTTTTCCAGAGCGTGCCGAGTTGGAAACCTAATTTCTGTTTCTGGTACGGCACCTATCAAGGATGGCCAGACCGCTTACATTGGTGATGTGTATGCTCAAACGAAATACTGTCTGGAGCTTTCGATGAAGGCCATAGTAGAAGCGGGTGGAAAACCGACGGGTATCATCAGAACCCGTATCATGCTTACCGATATATCCCGCTGGGAAGAAGCAGCAAAAGCACATGGAGAGCTATTCTCTACAATAAAGCCTGCGTGCACGTTTGTCTTTATAGATCTGGCATGGCTTGTGGAAACAGACATGGATTGTGTATTGGGCCAGATATAAAAATTCGCTGAAGTACGCTCCACCCGTCACTGAACAAGTTTACGACGCGTTAATATTACCCGAACCGCCACCTTATCCCTGTATTAAGATTTTATATGAACTGGAAGGCACTAATAGAATTCGGAACCCCTAGGCAACCTCATCAGCCGCCAATTATCAACTTGCTGATAGCTTCAGGTATATTTTTAGGGCTAATTCCTTGGCTTGTGCTGGATGGAAAATTCCTCCTAACAAAGGGAAATTTCCGTCCAGAAGAAATTCTTTTAACTGTCAAAGATCAGCCTGTATTTTTTTGGATTCTAGCCTTCTTCGCCTTCATTTGCGGTGTTGTGTGCTTGCTATCTAGCGTTGGAGATTACCAACTGAATGTTCGAGCACAAAAACTTAATAATCGCAGGCAGTAAACTGGAGTTCTTACTGGCTCCTAGAGGACTGCTCAGGCAGCACCAGCGGTGAAAAATCATAATGAGAAATGGAACACTTGTATTAGTTTGTTTGACTCCACTTATGATAGTAGCCTCACATGTATTTTATGAGAAAAATGACTGTATGCCTGCATCAAAAAAGGAAAACATCTATAATCTTTCACTGATAAAAGAAAGCCAAGGAAATTCTCGCGAAGCTTATTACCTGTTCAAAAAATTGATGTATATACTTGTGATAACTACGAGTTGAGAAGCAAAGCTCTCAATAAAGCCAAGTGCCTAAGAAAGTATTTAGACCATAGAACGGCAGCTAGCGATTCAAGTAAACCCACAATGTAGAATAAAGGCACTCACTGCTCTGTATTCTACCTCTATAAATTAATATTAGTCTTCCCATTGTATATAAAAAGGATTTATATCATTGAACATTAACTTACGAGAAATAACAAAAGATAACTGGGTCGATATGATTGACCTTGACATCACAAAAGAGCAGAAAAACTATGTAGCTCTTCCATCAGAAGCTATTGCTGCATCCAAGTTTTATGATCATTATATCAATCGAGGCGTTTATCTTGGAGACAAGCCAATTGGCTTTATCCAATATTATCCAAATCATAGGGATGGCAAACCAAACGAAATCTTTATAGATCAATTATTGATTGATCTCAGCTTACAAGGTCAAGGCTATGGTTCGGAAGCCGTGAAACTTGTGTTAGCTGAAATCAAGCAGCTTAATGGCTTTAATTCTGTATCCATTTGCTACGTTGAAGGACATGACATCATGAAACCTTTTTTCGAGCGTTTTGGATTTAAAGTCGTAGATCAAGATGAGTTCGATGAAACGATTATGGAGCTCCATTATACTTAAGGGCGCTTCTTCGATATATATTTCAGATAGCGGTAGGGTTCATATTTAGCAGGTTAAAACTGTTTAATGATTTTATAAACTGTTAAGGTATGTTGGCCGGCCTAGCAGTGTCGGCTACATATTTTTATTTATGAAATATACGATAAAGCCACTATGTAGAAGACTTCATCTTTAAAATTCTAGTAGTTAGTAGACCATGAATTTAACCAAAAAATGTATCATCACTGATGGCACAGCAACTATCAAAAGAAATTCTTATTGTGTGTGTTATCTTTATTGTTTTAGCAGGATTAATCTTGCTAACTTTATATATCGCTAATATCACGCTGGATCTTGGTCCTGAGTGGGTTGTTCTCTGTGTATCTCCTATATGGCTCTCCGCGTTATTGGTTTAAGGGGACAGCTCTTCCCTGTGCAGAAAAAAATAGACTTTAATAGAGAGATAGTGTTCATGAGAGAACTAATCCCACGGAAATGGAAGCCCATGTGCAGATTAAAATGGGGACTAAAAGATCTATATATTTCAAGCTATATTATGAACACTAAGCACACACCAGCCGCAAAATTTAATACACTCTGTCTCAAAGCAGGATTGCGCGAATATATGTTATTTGAAAGCATGGATGATTCGGCCATAAGAATGAAAGACTATATTTACGAGAATTCCCTCAATAAGAAAAGGCGTAAATAAACCCACATAGAATAACTTATCTGCCCACTAGTTAATCTCTGGAACACCTATAATAAACACCCCCTAGCACGCACAGCATAAGAAAAATACTACCTGCGTAGACCATTACTTCCAGAGGGGTTGGTGTTGCTTCGTAACCAGCTATAGCAAAGAGTAGCTGCCCGGGGATTGAGTCCTCCCTTAATAGTTGGGAGCTATCCCAAAGGGGCTCTTGCCCAGGCAGTAAATTTGCTTGAATAAATAATTGCGCGGCCTGTAGGATCATTCCGGCAGCCAAGATGATGAGTAATATACAGGAAATCCCCAAAGTATATTGGGGTGGCAGGCTACATAAAAAATAATATAGCAATGCACCTAAGCTATAGCCGATACCAGCACCTAGCAATGCACCGATTATTACAGAGGGTAAGAGTGGTCGGTGCAGCCAAAAGGAAGTGAGGTAAACATAAACTTCTGACCCCTCTCGCATAATCGCGAGTGTGACAGCCAGTAGCATAGCGCCCTGTATGATGGATAAATGGTATTGCTGCTTACGCCAGTTAAGTAACAACAAGGTGGTGACTATTATTAATAATATATAGATTATGATTAATATTCCGGCATTCACCAGCTCCTGGCCTGTACCATTTATTGCCTGGGAGACTCGCGCAAGGTTTTCACCATAGACGATTGCAGCCAATCCACCGAGTAATAGCGCGATATAAAACCAGCGAGCGCGAAGATCCAGTATTCGGGTAGTCGCCAATAGCACACTGAGCAGCAGCGCCACTTCCAACACTTCCCGCAGTACTACCATTACAGAGGTTAACAACATAAGCCTTTCGCTACTGTGCGATAATTTTTCCCTGAGCCGTTATGGGATGGAATTCACCAAAAAACAGATATTCTCCCGCGGGCAAAGGGCCAATAAATAGCACTGCCTTGCTATTGCCCATGATCACTTTTTTTCGGTTGAGCTGGTAACTCTCAAATTCTTCTGGAGAGGCATCTCGATTGTAGATCACCAGTTTAATCTCCGTATCAGCGGGTACTATCAGTTCTGAAGGGTTAAAAAGATGGTTGTGGATTTCTAATTTCACAGTGGGTTTATTGGTATCTGGAGCGCAGGCACTGAATAAAATTGAAACCAAGATCCAAATGCCAGCAGCCAAGGCACCACTCTTTTTCTGCTTGTTATAGTTTTTTCTTCGCCCTTGTAAGCAACTAAGCATCCTTGCTCTCCTTTGCTTTTTTAAAACGCACGGTTATTGAAAGCCCATGGCCAAAATGTGACTGGCCGAGTTCGATTGAAGCTCCGTGAAGGCGTGCAATATGCTGCACAATGGAAAGGCCCAATCCGCAACCGGGGGCAGTGCTCTGATGGCGGTCGCCACCCACTCGGTAGAACCGTTCAAAAACCCTAGGGTACTCTTTCTCTGGAATCCCCGGCCCGGAATCCTCCACTTGTAGAAGAATATCCCCTCTGATTAACCGGGTACTCACTTGCACATGACCCTTCTCAGGAGTGTATTTCGCCGCATTGCGCAGGAGATTTTTTAAAAGAATAGTCAGTGCGAAGCGATCGCCACGCAGAAATACCCTACCGCCCAGTAGCTCCACCTGTTGCTTTCTCAGGGCAAAGATCGGGTATTCCTCTGCCAATACCTCTCGGGCCAGGGCATGAAGATTGAGTATTTCAAAGCGCGCCGGGTAGTGTTCGGGTGTAGTGCGGAATAAATCCAGCATTTGCTCTACCAGGTGCGCCATACGCTGAACACTATCTTCCAGCTTGACCAGACTCTGGGGCATTACTGTTTGCCCTGCCCCCTCAAAATCACTCTCCAGATTATGCGCGTGTACCTGTATGGCGGCGATGGGCGTGCGCAGTTCGTGGGCAGCATCGGCGGAAAAACGTCGCTCGCGCTCAAAAGAGGCCTGCAGGCGCGCGAGTAACGCATTAATGGATTGCACCACCGGGAGCAGTTCCTGTGGGGGGCTACCCTCTGACAGTGGTGTCAGGTCTTCGGCGCGTTTGCTATGCAGGTCTTCGGCGAGTTTGCGCAAACTGGAAAGGCCGCGCCCCACTACAAACCAAATCAGCAACCCGGCAATCGGTAGGCCCAACAGTATCGGTAGTACTGCGGCAATCGCCAATTTTTCTGCCAGTTGGTAACGCAGGTCAGATCTCTCCGCAACGATAATCCAGTGGCCATTATCGGGAAAGTATTCTGCGAGACTGCGCCAACGATAGCCCGAGAAATTTATTTCCTTAAAGCCAACGGCAAATTTACTGAGGGGTTGCTTCGGGGCATCGGCGGAGCGCACCAGTAATTTCTTATCCTCCGACCACACCTGCATCACCATAGCCTCGGGCTGGGCCACCACCCGCTCGGCCCCTGTTGCCACCGGCATATCTGCCAATAACCTGGCGGAGGCGCTTAATTGGCGGTCAAACAGACGCTGCGCTTCCGCCATGGTATCGCGGTAGCCGTGCAGCGCCGAGACAAAATTGACCAGCATGATGATGCTGAGCAACGCGATCAGCAGAAAAATACGGATAGATTTCATGCGCCGCCAGCCGCTTCCAGTTTGTAGCCAACGCCGCGAATGGTCTGAATAAACTCTGGATAGATTTTTTTGCGTAAATTGTGGATATGCACATCCACAGTATTGCTGGAAACCTCCTCGCCCCAGCTGTACAGCTTATCTTCCAGCTGTTCGCGACTGAGAATATGGCCCGGGCGCTCGGCCAAGGCGCGCAGCAGGCTGAATTCCCGTCGCGACAGTTTTATTTCCTGCCCAGCCCTGGCCACGGTATGGCTGGATAAATTAATGGCCACATCGCCAATCAGGATTTCCGCACTGAGACCGCTGCCACTGCGCCTTTCCAGAGCACGCAGGCGCGCCAGTAGCTCGTCTACCGCAAAGGGCTTGGTCAGATAGTCATCGGCACCGGCATCCAGGCCCTGCACTTTAGAGGGGAGATCATCGCGGGCGGTGAGAATCAATACCGGCGAGCGAATCGATTTTGCCCGCAACCGTTTCAACACCTCCACACCATCCAGGTCGGGCAGGCCCAGATCGAGAATAATCACATCCGGTATCGCCGCCTGTGCCAGAGCAATGCCCTCACTGCCGCGGGCCGCGTGATCAACGGCATAGCCCCCTCTCTGCAGGGCGGTGACCATCCCCTCGGCCAGGGATTGGTTATCTTCGATCAGCAGGATGCGCATTGGCCTGGGCTCTTCAGCAATGAAAACAGGTAAGGAGAGCGCGGTGCAACGCCCTCCCCCACCGCCAGAGCATAGTGCCTTTGCCGGGGCAGTGGGTGGTGTGGGAGCGGTTGTTGAATTGGTTGTTGAATGAACAGGCCGGCGCGCTCAAAGCGCGCTGGGAGCCGTCTTATCCTGTACTGTTGGCGGAGTTTCCCCGCGGGCAAATTGGCGAACCAGGGGCAGTTTCTTTGCCAGCGCGCTATCTACCAGAGAGGGCAGGAGCGCATTGACCTTGATAAACAGGCGTTCGGGCCAGCCGATAAAGCGTCTGCGGGCGTGTTTACTCTGGAGCAGACGCAGACATTGGGCGGCGACAAATTGTGGCGAGTCGGACTTGTTACCGAGTGCCCGATTCAAGTCGTTGACTGCGTCACTGTTGAGAGGGGTATCCACCGCCCTGGGCGCCAGGTAGTGCACACGTACCTTACTGTCCGCCAACTCCCGGCGCAGGGTCTCGGTAAAGACGTGCAGCCCCGCTTTACTGGCACCATAGGCCCCAAAGCCCGGATGACCGATATGACCAAAGGCCGAGCCGATATTAATAATCGCGGCGCCTTCGCTGCGTTGCAGTATTGGCAGCAGGTCGCGGGTCAGCGCCATGGGCGCGATCAGGTTGGTATACAGCAGCTGACTAAGTTCCACATCGCCGATATCGCTGAGCAGGGAAAAGGACGCGATAGCGGCATTGTTGATCAACACATCCACACCAGCCGGTAATTGCTTGCAGCTGCGCACCAGGTCGGCGCGAGCGGCCCGATCACACAGATCGGCCACGAGTATCTGATGCCTGTCACTGTGAGGTAGCTCCGCTTTTACCCGCTGCAGGCGCGCGGCATTGCGCCCCTGCAGTAGCAGCCGGTGGCCCTGCTCGGCTAGCAGACGACTGATGGCACCACCAATTCCGCCGCTGGCGCCGGTGACCAGCACCGTGAGCGTTTCTTTTGCTGTCATATCAAGCGGCCTCCTGCACGTTAAAGGGGTTGTCCAGTTCGCGGAAAATATCCCCATACAGGCGGCACATAACCCGCGAGCAGTGCAGGATCGCGGCCTGGTCATCGGGATGATTGATACGATTCATCAGCCCCTTGAAGAAGTCCACATGGCCGATATCCAGATCGCCGTGAGAGAGCAGATAACTGAACGCTTTGTTTGGCAGTCCGTGGGTTTTCTGAATCGCGCGCGCGGCTTTAGTGGCCACGGCGGTACTGGTGCCTTCAAGCACATGCACCATGCCGAAAAAACTGAGAGGGTTGCCGCGGGCGATATTGTCATAGGCGTAGGACACCATCAGTTCGGTACTCAGGTTGGGGCGGCCGTTGCGCACCGCTTCCGCATCGCCGCCACAGGCGGCAATATCGTTGAGCACCCATTCCTGGTGACCGGTTTCCTCCTCGATATATTCCGCAACCGCCTCGCGCAACCATTCCTGTTGCTGAGTCAGGCGACTACCACAGGCCATCAGCAGAGGCACCGTGTGCTTGACGTGGTGATAGGCCTGAGTGAGGAAGGCCACATATTCCTGCAAGGCAATCTCACCTCGAGCGGCGCGCTGGATAAAAGGTACCTCCATCAGAGACTGGCGGGCGTCGGCAGTTTGCTGTTCAAGAAGATTGTAAAAACTCATGAGGAAATACCTCCATAAAGGCTATCGATAGAATTTTGGAACTGCGCGGCGATACGATCGCGGCGCGGGCGGCCATTGGCGGTGAGCAGGCCATCGGCAAACGTTAATGGCGCCGGCAGTGCGGTCCAGGTGCGCACCTGGGCGTAATCCGGCAATTTGCGATTCACCGCCTGCAACCAGCTGTCGAGCTGCTCACGGCTGCTGCCGGGGCGTGCAAAAATCAGGGCGGCACAGTGGGGACGAGCGTCGCCGACCACCACGCACTGTTGCACTATCGGCTCCAGCAGTACCTCGCTCTCAATCCACTCCGGCGAGATATTGCGCCCAAAAGCGCTGATCAGGATGTTCTTGCAGCGCCCGGTGATGTGCAGAAACCCTTCTGCGTCTAACTCACCCAAATCACCGGTGGCGAGCCACTGGCTTTCACCACCCTCGGCACTATCCAGGTAACCCAGGTAGCGGGGACCACGCACCATCACCTCGCCATCGCGAATGGCGATATCACAGTGAGACAAGGGCCTCCCCACACTGCCTGGGCGATCGGCGCCGGGCACGTTCAGCGCAACCACCGAGCCACATTCGGACAAGCCGTAGCCTTCATAAACCGGCAGGCCAAGACTGCGCGCCTGCAACAACAGCCGGTCCGAGACCTTACCGCCGCCCACGGCGACAAAGCGCAGTGCGCTCGGCGGCTGCCAGCCGTTGCGCTCACTGTGTTCCAGCAGCGCTTTCAGCATCTGCGGCAGTAGGATCACGCTGTGGGGACGATACTCATCAATACAGCTCGCCAGCTGGGCTACATCCAGCCCCGAGCTGCCACTGAGGCCCAGACGCGCCGTAGTCGGCACCACCACCTCACCACCACGCAGCCAGCTACTGTAAGCCCCGGCCACGTTCTCCAGCAGAGTGGCCAGAGGCAGCAGGCACAGGTGCACACGGTTGCCCTGAGGATGCAGTTGCCGTGCCAGTACATTGGCTGTGGTGAACTGGGTTCGGGCTGACAAACAGACACCGCGCGGCGTGCCGGTAGAGCCAGAGGTGAAAGTAATTTTGGCGGTGTGTTCCGGCAGCGCCGATGTCGCTTCCGCATGGATATCGATCAGGGCCATACCGGCCAACTCAGCCCGCGCCTGCCCCACCATTTCGAGCGCGGTAAAGCGTTCGCAGCTATCGCTCAACAGGGCCTGCATGCCACTCACGCTCAGGGTATGTGTCAGCTGCTGCTGGGAAAAGAAAACTGGCAGCGGCACTAAAGTGATCTGCGCTATCTGGCAGGCCAGATCCACCAACAACCAATTGGGACCATTGTCGGCGTAGAGCCCCAGCACGCGGATATCGCGCGCCTGCAGCTCCTCGGCGATTTCCTCGGCGGCCGCCAGCAGCTGCCCATAGCTGAATGTGCACTCCTCGCCCCGCAGCGCCAGCTGTTCGGGGTGATTCACAGCCTGCTGGCGAATTTGATCTATCAGTTGCATAGATTGGCACCTCCCGCCGAGGTTGTGAGCACAGGCGACATGGCCTGTGCCGAAGGGCGACAGGCCAGCAGAGTCTCGCGGGTACGAGGATTTGCCAGCAGGGCGCGGTGCTCGGCGACCATATCGATGGCGGTCACCGCCGGAGCCGACTCGTAATAACGACCCCACTCGTCCAGGTTATCCCCCAAACGCCGGCCGTCTGCTTCACATAAAACCGTCTGCCGACCCACTAATTTCTGCAATAGGCCACGCACTTCCGCAGTGGCGGTATAAATGGCCCAATGCACACCGGCGGCGGCAAATAATTCAAACAACATTAGGAACAGCATCTGGCTGCCACCGCGGCTGGTGGAGATCAAATTGCCGATTTCGACAATCTCCGTGCGTTTTACCGAGCCCCCACTGAAGGCGGCAATCTCCTGTTCCACCGGATGGTCGAGATACTGTTCTAGGAATAGAGATCCGCTATCGGCGCGGCGTAGCCCGAGGGCACTACTGAACGCGCTCTCCTGCCAGGCGGATAACAATAGCGGGGCAAACTGGTTCACCTGCGCACCATAGGTATCGGCAAACTTCTGCGCGATAAATCCCTGCACCCGGCTGTGGCCTGCCTGCCCTATACGGGTCAGATCGAAATCCAGTTTGCGCCGCCGCAGCCTGCGCTTGGGCAACGCACTCTGGTCCAGGTATTGATAATGTCTTTGTAGCGCCATTGAAAACCCTCTTTGGGAGTGTCACGGCGAGAGTCTACGGAGACAAAATTAAGGCAAACTTAAGAAACGCTGGAAAAACTCGCCATGTATCCCTCCCCCAGTCAGTGCTTGCCAAACCGGCGGCAGGTCTTGATCTGGCTCAATACGGACTTTCTCCTTTACTTCATCATGCGCCGCTAGCAAGGCCTATCTGGCGCGCTTTTCCTCGTATTGAGACGACAAATTCCCCGCGCCAGAGCCTCTCCGTGATAACTTAGACCCAGGAGTCAACTGCATAAGGCAGGGACCAGAAAGACCCATTGATCTGGAGGAAAGATGGAGCAGCAAAACACCGTATTCGTGGTCGTGGACCCCAACGATGACAGACATGTGGCCCTGGAACGCGCCCTGACCACTTCCCGCGGGCGCAAGCCCCAGCCGCGTTTGGCAGTGTTTGTCGCGGTGGATGGCGAAGCAGTAGATACCCGCGCGGTGAACGACCACCTATTCCGCGATGAATCCTGGTTCCGCGAGCAGATCCGCGAACCTATCTCCGAGGCCGGTCTCTCCTGCGAGATTACTGTGTGTTGGTCCAGCGACTGGCAGGCGGCCATTGTGCAGGAGGCCAAGCGCTGCGATGCGGAAATGATCTACCTGCCAGTGCACAAGAAGTCCAGCCGCCGCTTTACCTTCGCTGAATCCAAATGGCGGGTGCTGAAAACCGCACGCTGCCCGGTGGTACTGATTCGCCCCGGCGCCAAGGCCGAGCGCAAAGTGGTGCTGGCCACCGTCAACTATCAGGCGAAGACCCTGGAACAGCGCCAGCTAAACCGCCAGATCAGTGAGCGCGCCACCTATATTGCCGGCCATTACGGCGCCGAGCTGCACCTGGTAAATGCCTATCTGGACTCCATGCGCTACCCAGATCGCGGCGCCCTGGCCAAGCTCGCCGATAAAACCGGCGTACCCACGCACCGCATTCATGTGAAGCAGGGCTATACCAGCGATGTAGTGGAAGCGGTGGCTAAGGAAGTTGATGCGGATCTGGTGGTAATGGGCACTCTCAACCAGTTCGGTGAAACCGGCTCGCTGTTGCGCGGCAATACCGCCGAGCGGGTGATCGGCCAGTTGGACGTGGATGTGATGGTGTGCAACCAATTCACCAACACGGAAGTGTAAATCCCGTTCGAAACTTCTGCGAAAGCCCGGCAATCATTTGCTGGGCTTTTTCTTTCTTGGGCCGGTTAAAAACCAGGACTACTCTGATTTAGCTGAAAGCAGCAACAGATCCCCACCGGTATTAAAAGTCACACTACCACCCTCAACTTTTGCATGCTCACCGGAATAGTAATCTGTTAACACCGTACCATCGGTAAACACACCTTTTACAGAAATGCGTTTCTCCCCACGGGGCAGCTCCATTGCCACCACCACCGGCTGCTCCCCGGCTAAAGTGCGTGCAAAGGTGTAGGGGTTATCGGCGAGTTTCTTGTGCACACCAGCGCCCAGGGCGGGGTGTGCTCGGCGGAACTGACCGAGCTTCTGCCAATGGGTGAGCAGTGCACGAGTTTCAGCTTTTTTCAGATCACCCCAATTCATGGGGCTGCGCATGGCCGCATCGCCAAAAGCGCGAGCATCGGTCATGGGGCGCGCCAGCTCATCGCCGTAATAAATTTGCACCGCCCCCGGTGCCAGCATCAGTTTACTGGCGGCAATTCGGGTCTGTTGGCGCTCGCGATCGAAGGAGTGGTGGTCGTCATGAGAGCCCAGATAATTGAGCACCCCCAAGCCCTTTAACGCACCAGAATTCAATGCGCTGGAATAACTGGAGAAAATTTTCTCCGCGGGCTCGCCGGCCACCTGGGCAAAATCGAAGTTGATCAGACTATCGAAACCATACTGGTAAAAATCCACTTGTTGATCGCTGTAATCGTAAACACGACCAACGGTGGGACCATAGTTATTCACACCAAAGTGATAAACCTCACCCAGCATAAAGAAATCGCGATCATCGAGTTTTTGCTGTGGATGTTTTGCTTTCCACTCAGCCAGAGCCAGATCCGCCTCTTTTTTCAGAATTGCCCAAGCTTCGGGCTCGACATGTTTTACCGTGTCCACACGAAAGCCATCCACACCGTATTCCCGCACCCAATCGGTCAGCCACTTGATCAGATAGTACTTGGGCGCGCGCGGATAGCCGGTGCGCTCGAAAAATGCATCCAGCTCACTCAGTTCCTGTTGCAAGCGGCCCTCTCGCTGCCACTTATCCACAAGCTGCGGCGGCAGCGCCACGGGCTTATCGCTCTCGGTGAGGATATCGGTGAGGTTGGCGTGGATCGCGCACTCCACATTGCCGGCGTAATCAGACCAATCGCACTGCGTGCCTTTGCGCAACCAGCTAGCGGGCCACTCCGGGTCCTTTGCGGTTATCGGGCCGGTGTGGTTGAGAATCACATCAAGTAACACACGAATACCGCGCTTATGCGCGACCTCTATCAGCTCCGCTAACTCGGCCTCAGTGCCAAGGTTGGCATCCACTGCGGTCCAGTCTTTGGGCCAGTAGCCGTGGAAGGCATAGGTGCGCTTGTCAGAGTCATTGTGACCGTGGATATTCTCAATGACCGGAGACATCCAGATAGCATCTACCCCCAGATCGTTGAAATAGCCCGCCTTAATTTTTTCGATCACCCCGCGCAGATCGCCACCGGCGAATCCGCGCAGATGGGCCCCGTCATCCTTGCGCCCGTAGGGAAAGTCATTGCCCTTATCGCCGTTATAAAAGCGGTCCGGCAACATAAAATAGATGGTAGCGTTACGCCAAAAGGGATCAATTGGCCCCTCGGCCGCCGCTGCCTGAACAGCTCCCAGAAACAGACCTATTAATAAGCTGGTAAATTTAACCATTGCTCTCTCACTTATTCGCCGCGCACATTTTCACCAGCCAACTCTAATCGGCAATGGGATTCCTACATCCTCCCAAGTGGGGGCGTAGCCAGTACTTGTTTTCGTCACTTTCGCAAACAGCAGACGCACAGGATTTTCGCAATAGGCAAAAAGCGAAGCAAATCCCCTTTGCGACCGGCTTCGGCGGAGAGTAAGGTAAAACCCAGACACCACGGAGAAACCGAAGGGCTTTGCCGTGGTCAAAGGGGCACATTCTGATAGCAGCAAAAGGAGGCAGGGAATGTCGGAACAACAGTCTAGGCATGGGTGGATCATCGGAATTATTGTGGTGATCGTCGTCGCCGCGGCAGCCTATTGGCTGTGGACTGGCGAGGAAAAAAAGAAAGAAGTTCCCCCTACCAAAATTATTGAAGAACCCCAAAGCACCCCGGAGCCAGAAACTCTGGAGCAACCCCAGGAACAGGCCACCACGCCTGAACCTCAGGAACCCGCTCCGGTGGAAGAGCCCAGCAGGGAACCACCGCCTCCACTCAATGAGAGCGACAAGGCCGCTTATGACGACCTGATGAGCCTAGCCCCAGACAACGCCCTGTCGCGCTGGTTGGTAAACGATGAGGTGATTCGCAAATGGGTGGCTGCGGTCAACTCCGGTGCACGAGGAAACCTGATCCACAAGCACCGCCCACTGAAAACCATACGCGGCCCTATTGTTGTTACCGGCTCCTCGATAGAGGGCTACCAATTGTCGCCGGACAATTACCGTCGCTACGATAAGCCTGTGCGCCTGTTCGCCTCAATGGATACCGATACCGCAGTGGGCCTTTACCAGTACTGGTATCCGCGCTTGGCGCAGGCCTACGGTGAGTTGGGCATGCGCAATAAAACCTTTCACCAGGTGGTGATTGAAGCCATCGATAAGGTACTGGCAGCCCCTGAAGTTGAAGGTCCTATCAAGCTGGTGCGTCCATCGGTCTACTTTAAGTTTGCCGACCCCAAGCTTGAGAAACTGCCCGGTGTACAAAAATTGATGATTCGCATGGGCCCGGATAATGCCGCGCGGGTGAAGGAAAAGCTCAAGGAACTGAAGCAAAAACTGGAGGCCATGCCGGTTCAGCAGCCAGAACAGTCCCAATAATCCTTCAAAGATCACCGGGCCTTTACAGAGAAGGGCTCGGTGATACCGACTCTTCCACTTCGTCGTTTATACCCCCACACAGATCAACCTCTTATTCAATACAGGCATGGGGTATATTTACCGGCACACTTGGCGGTTAACGGAGTACCGTCACCCGGCGCTGTTCCAAGATTTACAGGCAGCGCTCGAGAAGCTCAGGAGGAGCTACCGGTTTGCTGGGGCCAACCGGTAATTACCTGCATTTCAGCTTTAGCTCGCTCGGTATCCTAATCAGGGCTTATTAGCGCCCATTGCAAAACTATTGAGGCTCACCTTGAAATATCGTTTCCCCGGCCAGCTGCTGGCTGCCGCACTCATCCTTGTCACCTCACTCGCACAGGCAGCCCCAGAACTCTTATTCAGCACTACTCCCGAGTGGGTGGAAATATTAGAACCAGTAGAGTCAAAACGCCCATCGCAAGGCAGTGTGCGGGTGCACCTATCCAACTCCCAGCTACGCCACAGGGGAAAAGAGCAACAGTATTACTTTCAGATCGTGGTCGAACCCCTGAATCAGCAGGGGGTCAGTGAAATTGCCGAGCTGAACTTCAATTTCTATCCGGCCTTCCAAAGGCTGCAGGTGCACGATATCAGTGTACAGCGTAACGGCGAACACCTTGATCGCTTGCAAAAGGATGGTTTCAAGCTTTTCCAGTCTGAGCAGGAACTCTCCAATAAACTCTACTCCGAACAATGGAATGCGCTGTATATACTGGAAGATATTCGCCCCGGCGATATTATCAGCTACGCCTATACCATTGAGGGCAGCAACCCGATTTTTGCCCGTAGTGATTTTGGCCGTTTGTACCTCTCCTGGCCCCAGGCAGTAGATCGTCGTTTTGTAAAAATTAGCAGCGACAAGAAGCTCAATTACCGATTTAACAAGCGCGAATATTCTGTCCAACAAAGTCACCTGCAGGACAATCACACCTATACCATCGATCTGCGCGATGTGGCCGGAGTGCCGATGGAAAGTGAATATCCATACTGGCACGATCCGCTCAATTACTTCCAATACTCCAGCTACGACAACTGGGGACAGGTTAATGACTGGGCCCAGAACCTTTATCAGATCGATCGCACACTACCGGAGTCATTAAAAAACAAACTGGATAACTGGCGAGCACAGCTAGGGTTGGAGGCAGCAGTCAGCAAGGCGATCGAGTATGTACAAGAAGATATTCGCTACTTTGGCATTGAACTGGGTATCAATTCCCACCAACCCAGAACACCACAGGAAACTCTGGAGAAACGCTACGGGGACTGTAAAGATAAGGCCCTACTGCTGACCAGTATGCTCGCCCACCTGGGGGTACAATCCCATCCCGCCCTCGTGTCTTCCTCCCGCGGGCGGGATATCGGCAAGGATATTCCCTCCCCGGAGACTTTTAACCATGTGATAAACCTAATCGAAATGAATGGCCGGGAATACTGGGTGGATGCCACGGCTTCTGGCCAGGGGATTGATATAGAGAACAAAGGCTTTTTCGACTATGAATTGGCACTCCCTATTACTAAGCATACCAACGCGCTAAAAACCGTAAACCCAAGTACGGAAAGTGTTGCCAATCTAAGTGCTCGTATCGAAGAACAATACGATATCAATGCGGCAGAAAATCGTGCGGAGCTCCAGGTAAACTCCCGCTTCTCTCATCGTAAAGCAGAGCAGGTGCGCCAGTTCTTCCTCTCTGCAGACACAGAGCAAATCAAAAATAGCTACACCAATTTTATTGCCGGATATTATCCGGGAGTGAACACCAGCCCCGAGATCACCTACAAAGACAGCCTACAGGAAAACCAGCTAGTGGTATCCGAGCACTATCAAATTGGTGACTTTGCCCAGATAAGTTCCGCACGTAAGATATTTTCCCTGTATGGTTCCGCCTTGGTACCCTATTTATCCAAGCCTCAGCACCCCATTCGTCAGAGCCCGCTGGCCCTGACACACCCCGTGGATATTCAGCAGAGTGCAAGGGTGAATATTCAAGGGGAGTTGCTCTGGCAGGAGGAATTGGGCACAACCACGATCGATAATTCCTGGTTCAACTTCACTCGCAGCGCCAAACTGGAGAACAGTGCCCTCCAGGTGGTCTACAACTTTAAATCCAAAGTCGATCATGTAGAGCCACAGGAGGTGCCTGAATATTTAACCGAGTTCAATAAGCTCGACAGAGCGCTGCAATATAAATTCTGGGCCAAAGGGGAAGCTTCTTCCAAACGCAATAAGAGCCAGGAAATGAAAAACCTGATTAAATCTTTGATCAGGAAGTAAGCCATGAAGAAGCTGCTTTTTGTTCTCACTCTATTACTGCTGGCCTCCTGTGCCTCGCAATCAACAATACATACACCGGTCGATCCCTTACAGGACTTGACCCGACAAGTGGTACTCGCACCCGAATCTGTGCAATACCCCATTTATTGGAGCGAGTACCTAAAGTCTCCTCAATCTCTCAATTCACTAGAAGCGCAGGGGCGTTACCAGGCAGAAATGACTGCGCTAGAGACAGGCAAAAAAAGCTGTGCAGAGGTAAATTGGCAAGAAGTTACCCAGCTCAATAGTATTTCTCTGCTGCCGCACCTGAGTGCCACAGAGTGCTATGAGTCCATTGGTAATGACGAACTCGCCAGCTACCACCAAAATATTTTTAATTTTATTGCCAGAGGAATACTGTCAACGCGCAGAGGTGATACTTTCTATAGCGCTTATGAAGTGGCCAGCTGGGGCGATGCCGAAGACCTGCTCAATATTTCCGGTTTTGAAATACTCGATAGCTATTTTGAATTTGCCGCGAGTCGCAGTGGTCTATACCGGGTTTACAATGTACGAGACCCCAATAACGGAAAAGTCCGAAAAATTTATTTTGACAATAACCGTTTTCTACATCGCTTGCTCGATATCCAATACCCATTCGCGGGTCTCTCCGATGCCCTATATAAAAATATACTGCTACCTCTGGCAGATTCTGACTACTCTGCTCTACACGCTGTAGGCCAGGTTCAAGAAGCCGAAGGGAATTTCCAGCAGGCCGAACAAACGTACTTGAAAGCCATTGGCATGGGCTCGCTCACTGCCAATATCAGCCTTGGTAATTTGTGCCTTGAGGGTAACAGTACAAAGTTCGCAGTGGATGAATGCGCACAACTCTTTGTTGCCGCCGCAGACCTGGGGCTGCAGGAAGGCAAAATTATGCTTGCCTATATCACTACCATCGGCCTGGGAATAGAAGTAGACACGGAGTTGACCAGCCAGTTATTGGCAAGCGCAGCGGAAACCCTACAACGGGGCGAAGCCGAGTACGCAATGGCCTTGCTATTAGCATCTGATCAATACGATATGCCAAGAGCTGACTTGGCAGCACATTACCTGCAGCTTTCCGCAAAGCAAGGCTATGCCCCGGCACTACTAGAGCAGGCGGGCACCCACCTAAAAGATAAGCCTGGGCAACAGAAAATTTTCACAAACCTGATCAGCCAGGCGGCTAAAGAAAACTATCCTCCAGCGCAGTATTACTATGGCAAGTACCTGCTTGAAGTGACAGACGAAAATCAAAGCCATCAAGGCATGTATTTTCTACAACAATCCGCAGAGGCCGGCTTTCCCGCAGCCTTATATCTAAGGGGAAAAATTAAAGAAAATGGTCTCTACCAACAACCACAAGATGCACTTTCTGCGCTGAAAGACATCGAAGCAGCAGCCCTTCGTTGGCACTTGCCTGCACAATTACGTATGGGTCTATTCAACTCCAGAGGAAAAATTGTACGAACCGATCACGATCGTGCCTATGGCTGGTATGCCCTCTGTGCAAAAGTAAACAATCTCGATTGTGTAACCAACCTAGGTTATGCCTCCGCTCTAGGTGTGGGTGTTAAACAGGATTACCAGCGCGCAGCTAAAATCTACCAATATGCCGCAAGCCAGGGATCCACAAGAGCCAGCTACAATCTTGGTTTACTCTACCAAAATGGTCAGGGAGTGGGCCAAGATCTACAGCAGGCTAAGACTTACCTGACGCAAGCCGCCGAAGCAGGTTCTGTCGATGCAATGAATGCCCTCGGGCTTTTATATCTTTCTCAAGATACGGATCAGCTGAATTATGCTGAAGCACTAGCATGGTTTGAGCGCGCCTCTATACGTAACTCTAAGTATGGTTTCTATAATCAGGGGCGCATGTATGAGAAAGGACTAGGCGTAGCCGCCAACAGTGAACGAGCCCTAAGTCATTACCGAAGCGCTTCCGAGCTTGGGCATACCGGCGCCTCCCTAAAACTGGCCAAAGCATATAGTGCGGGAGAGATCACAAATTATGACCTTAAAATGGCCCTGCATTATTTAAAATTGGCCACAGAACAAAGTGGCAACAAAACCATAAAAACGACTTTGCAAAAGTGTCAAAGATCACAATATTGCAACCAAATAGAAGTCGCAGAGTTAATAAGTCTCTTGTCTACTGAAGAATAGTCACTCAAAACACATCTAGAATAAGTGACCAAAAAGAGTTTGGTCACTTTACTCCCCTCTTAGAACATTATTGACACTCAAGTGAAGCATTGCATATTTCTTGCACACAAATTCAATTAAATGCATGAGTACAGACTCAGAACAAAATTTTATTTCGCGGAGTAATATGTGTTTTATTCATACTATGGATATCCAGAATTTACCCGTGTCATAGCTTTCCGTAGAAACCTCAAATATTTATCTGACTTCACAGAATAATAAGCTGGCCTCCCTATAATTCGGTCCGAATTATACCAAATGTAATCGAATCGATCGGGACAGACATGAACGAGCCATTAAAGTTACTTACAGCCATAAGTTTATCCGCTTTTCTTACAGCCTGTGGAGGGGGAGGGGGAGGCTCCGATAATGACAGTAACAATGGTGGCAACCCTGTAAGTGGTGATACAAGTACAGACACAGGCACAGACACAGGCACAGACACAGACACAGACACAGACACAGACACAGACACAGACACAGACACAGACACAGACACAGACAGTGATAAGGACTCACCAGGAGTGATCACTGGCGGTGAAGGGATTGTCACTGAAGATATAAAAACCTCAGCTTCCGGCCAGTTGAGTGATAGCTCTAAAGCCAATCAAAATTTTGAGGAATCAGATCTTCAGGGAAAGTATGGCAACCTCAAAGTTTCCTCAGATGGCAGTTGGAACTACTCTCTAAATAGTAAACTTGCTGATCCACTAAGTGCTAATGAAATTGCCACAGATAAGTTCACAGTTGGTTTTGGCAGTAACGAAGAAACCACTACCATAACCATATCCATAACTGGAACTGATGATCCCTATACATTTGATCCAGGTTCACCTCTCGCAAAAATGGTTGTAGATAGTAGGGAGCACGCTCAAGGAATTATGATAATAGAGGATATCGATGGCGATACTCCGAAATTTGTCGAAGGCACCTTCTCTGGCAATTATGGCGAATTTAAAGTTTCCAATAACGGAGGCTGGGATTACACTCTTAACAACAACACTAATAACCTGAAAGAAGGTGAAACAGTAGAAGATACCATCAAATTCCACTTAACGGATGGTATAGAGCAGTCGGTTACGTTTACTGTAGCTACTATAGATCCGACAGAGAGCAGCATTGTATTTATTCTAATGAACTTCTCCGATGGGGCTGCAACAGACCAAGGCGATCTTACTCATATAGCTAACACTGTATTCAATGATGTAGATTCACTCGATAACGCTTATAGAGAAAACTCTTTCGGACAACTCAAGTTCCTTCGCCATCGTGTCAAGGATAAGTCATTACAGCACTATTGTTACGGTGAGCAAGGCAAGGAAGAAACTTCACTGGATTGCATCGTCTTCGACATTCCCGATAGTGAAAATGGCGGAATCTTGAGTATAGAAAATGCTGTTGCCCGAGCACAGGCCGGCCAAGAAGGGGAGTATACAGATGGTGGCTTTGAATGGCGTGATAAGGCTTATCAATGGGCAACAGACAATCTTTTTGATGAGAATGGCAAACCCCTAAATCTGCGCAACTGGCGTCATCAAGTTTTTATTTACCCAAATGCATCTTACAGAGCAGGTCTTGTCGGTGCAGGCATCGCCAGTGTCGGAGGTGGTATGAGCCTGGTCGCTTCCTTCTCTGATCAAAATGTTATGGGACATGAATTAGGTCACAATATTGGCCTCAGCCATGCAGGCCTCGACAGTAATAATGATGGAGACACTAACGACAGTGGTGATAGCGAATACGGTACTGATGGCTCCCTCATGGGCAACCGATCCCAATCAAGATTATTTGGCAGTGCTCACCGAGAGTATATGAAATGGTATGATCTCTTTCCTGAGTACACCAAAACTGTTGAGCAAGTTGTCCCCTCCTCCCAGGATTTAGAATTAGAAGCCATTGAATTAACAGCCGGAGAGCTTTCCGGCTCTCTGCCTCAACAGCTAAAGATAGAAAGCGCTGGCAGCCAAAATGGCGGAAATCATTATTACGTCAACTATCACATAGCTCACGATATACTTAACCCACGATCACAATTTGAAGGTTCAGTAACCGTTCATTATCTTAATGGTAGAACATCCAACCATGTTGCTGTACTTAAACAACCAGGTGACAGCTTTACCGACTCAAAAATTGGGCTCTCAATTACATATAAATCTAAGAACTCTTCCAGTAAATCAGCTGTTGTTAATGTAAGCTATGGACAATAGTTTCTGAGCAACTTGACCTACTCCAATCAGAATGGTTATTAAAAGGATAAATATTATGTTAAGAATTTTTACACTGATCGCGGGGTTGACTCTCACTTTCTTTGCTCAAGCAGAAGAGGTTGTAACTGGAACCCTGGAGGAAATCATCTCTGAAGATTTTGAGACTGGGAAAGTAGAAAGACGCTTCGCCTTGAAAGATGAGCAAAGTGGCCACTACTATTTTATTGAAGTAGATGAATTAAAACGCAAGGGCATGAAATCTGGAGACCGAATAAAGATTCGTGGTGAGCGTGGCGAAAGGCGTATGCTACACATCAGGGAAACACAGAAACTTAAAGCCGAAGGAGAGGAATAATCCGGATGGCTTACCCTAACAGCAAACCAGTGCTTGAGTTTCTTTAGCAAATTATTTTTAGATCGTGAAAGTGGAATCGTAACCCCAAGCACTTACTTCTTATCGACTTTTAGCCCTGCCTATTGCAGGGCTTTTTACACTTCCCATTAATTCAGCCACCTCCTCCCAACGACAACAAATGAAGCTGCTGCAAATGAGACTTAAAATTAAGGGCGCAACGGCGATTAAAATCCTTGATCTCCTTAATTTTATATTTATGTGCGAGTTCATTCCCCGATCGTAATTGCTCCTGGCTCGGATAAACACCCTTCCCGGTCAACAGGCAATTCCAGGATACATTCGGGAAATAGACATCCAGTTTTTGATCCAGTAGCTCATCAGTAATATTCTTGCCTGCTATCCAGGACATCAAGATTGAACGCAGGGAGGGAGATATCTTTTCATTAGTGCCATTGGCAATCCAATAATCTGTATCTGTTCTCGAACTAATACGGTAGTGACAGACGATATAGTCCCGCACCGCATCAAAACGAGCGCTGATACGATTATTAAAGTCATCTCTATACTTATCTGTATGATCACCATTGTTATAGGCCTCTATAAAGCGCACAACAGTCTCCTGAACCATATCCAACGCCGTTGCCTCCAAAGGCTCAATAAAGCCCTGAGAGAGCCCCACCGCCAAGCAGTTCTTGGCCCAGTGTTGGGCAACCCGTCCCACCTTGAACTTTAATCTACGCGCCTCGACATCACTGTCCAACAACCCCAAGTGAGCGCGAAATTCCGTTTCTGCCTTGTCATCGTCGACAAAGCGAGAGCTGTAAACATAGCCGTTGCCATTGCGATTAGTCAGCGGGATTTTCCAGGCCCAGCCATATTTCATTGCAGTAGAAATAGTGTGCGGTGCATACTCCCTTTCCTGGTCTGTAGCAAATACAACCGCAGAGTCGTTAAACAGACTCTCAGCACTGCTGATAAAAGGAACTTTCAGGGATTGTTGTATAAGATTTCCACGGAAGCCGGAACTGTCCACATACAGATCCGCTTTGAGAACCTCACCGTCAGTAGTTTTCAGGTGATCAATATTCCCCTGTGCATCGAGCATGGCACCAGCCACTGTCGCCACCTTATAGCGAACCCCTTTTTTTTCGGCAACACGCCGCAGGAACTGGCCCAATAAACCAGAATCAAAATGGTAGCCATAGGCAATTTCAAAAGGGAAGTTTTCCGGCGCGACTGGAGATAATTTTTGCCGGATCATCTCAGTTGCTAGAAAGAAGTGGTCCGGGTGTCCCTCCAAGTCAACACCTTTCCTGCGCAGGTAACTATTATGAAAAAATGCCGGAATAGTAAATTGGTCCGGCTGGCCGACAAAGGGATGAACATACTCGGTAAAGCCCGGCTTAACCGACCAATCCCTAAAAGTAATTCCGACTTTGTAAGTAGCGTTACAGGCAGGCATCCACTCCGATTCGCTAACCCCTATAGTCTCCATAAAACCTTTTAGTGGCGGAGTTGATCCCTCCCCCACACCGATAATCCCAATATCCGGTGATTCCACCAGGGTGATTTCAAACCCTTTATTCTGCCAATGGGTCGCCATCAGATTAGCGGTTATCCAGCCAGCGGTACCCCCGCCAAGAATAATTATTTTTTTGCGTTGATTGCTCATGGCGACTCTCAATAACTCGGCACCGCACTTATTGTCGGTCCCTTTAACATTTCAAAAAAAAACCGCCCGGCAAGCGTAGCTCAGCGGGCGGTCTCTTATCACATCTTCGGTTTACACCGAAAGAATCAGCGATACTTAGTAGCTATAGTTCAAGCCGAGGTAGAACTGACGCCCAAACTCAGTGTATTCACCGAGGACGCCATCTACTCCGTAGGATTTCACATCAGCTTCATCAGTAAGATTGTTTGCTGAGAAAATCACATCGATACCGTTATCAAATGCATAGGATATCTGTGCATCGACAGTGGTATAGGCTTGTGCTTCCACAGGTGTTGAGCTACCTGGTACCGGCATATTCAGGATAAATTCATCCCGATAGCGAACATTGACGTGGGAGCTGAAATTACCGATGTCCCAGAATACTGTAGTGCTCCAGACATTTTCAGAGAGGCCCGGCAACGGCAGGTTTTCACCATAGAGGTTACCGCCACTCACTTCGGTTTCACTCTCAGTATATGAATAGCTGGCGGTCATACCCAAGCCAGCCCAAATACCCGGCAGCTGATCAAAGGTTTTGGTACCCGCAAGCTCGATGCCTCGAATATAACCACCCTTGTCGTTGTTCACGTAAGTTTCGAAGGCGCCGGCTTCCAGACCAACGGGAATTTCAATACCCAGGGAATCAAACAGTGCCGTTCGATCAGCCTGGCTGTCCAGGTAGATATACTGCTTTTCTACCAGACTTTCGATATCTTTCCAGAAAATGGCTGCAGTTACCGCGCCGCCATCTTCGAAATAGTGCTCGTAAGCCAGGTCAAACTGGTTTGCACGGAAAGGATCTAGGTAGGGAGAACCCTTGGTCCAAACGTTGTACTCCGTAGCGCCATCGTTGTTAACACTGTTCCAGGAGCCAGCGCCGCCCTTCAGCTGCCCAACCGGCGGACGGCCCATCACTTTAGCTGCAGCAAAGCGAATGTAGTCCTGCTCGGTCAGCTCAAAGTTTAAGTTAAGGGAAGGCAGGGTGTCTGTGTATTCGGGGCCGTACTCAACATAGTCGTAGCTATCTGAAGTTACACCCACGTCATCAGTAATTTCGATACCATTGCCAGCACCCACATTTTGGATACCGCTGGACTTCACATCGGTTTCAACAACCCGTACACCGAAATTACCAGTTACTGGAATACTACCCAACTGGGTTTCGATATTGGCCATCAGGTAGTAGGCAAAAACTTCCTCTTTCACAGCACCGGACTCAACGAAAGTCCAGTCCTGGCTAAATACCTTTTTACCTTCGTAATTACCGGCACCAAAAATACTGGAAGCCAGGGCATCCATATCGTTGACTACGAATTGGGGTATCCCATTGGTAGATTCAATGCTGACATAGCCGTCCAGTAGTTGCGGTTCACAATCGATGTCGGACAGGTTATCCGCACAGTAGTCATTGAATTGACCATCGCGGCTACCATAAAGGAAAGCACCACGCTCAGAATCGAAAGTACGCTCAGAGACACGGAATCCAGTCTCTATAGAGGCAATGGCTCGCCACTCCAAGTCAAACTTGTAATCGAACTTGAAGGCTTCAACTTTATCGGTGTACTCGTGGGGGTACTCTTCGTAGCGCGACAAACGCATGGTATCCAGATCGGTGAAATCTACACCGGAGAAAACGCCTGAGGGAATACCATCACCATTAAGGGAATAGGCAAAGCTCTGCCCAGCAGCTTCTTCCCAGGTCTCTAAGTTCCCATTGTCATCGTAGGTCAGGTCATAAGCGTGCATGGATACAATCTGATCCTTGCGCGTCTTGGTGCCCTTACTGTAGGAGTAGTCAACGGCCAGAGTGTGGCGGTCACCAAAATTCCACTCCAGGTTCAGGCCAATACTATCGCTGTCCGCCTGAGTGGATTGATCCTCAGAGCGGGATTCAAACCAGGGGCTGGAATCGTAAACAGTTTTTGGATCGGTAATAATTACCGTTCCATCGGTAACCACTCCGCCGTTTACTTCGGTATCGGAAAGGGTATACATGTCTGTATTGGCCAGGCCACCAACCGTAATACCGTGGCGAGTATCCACACGCTCAAAGTCAGATTTGAAGTAATCCAACTGGGCCTTGAAACCATCGGTAGGCTCAAAAACGACGCTGGCCAGGTAACCATTACGAGTATCGGTACCATCACCGGACTGCCATTGGAATGCGCGCGGCAAAGCATCTGCGCTGCCGTCACCATCGTAATCGCTTGCCGGCGGTTCATAACCGATCTGGGCGTCTGCACCCGTGCGGGATTTTACAAAGCTATTCGGCTGTTCGAGGTGGGAATAACCCAGGGCTACGCCCACCTTGTCATCCATAAATTTACCCATGTACGACAGCGTGACGCGCTCACCGAATTCGTCGGCACCGACATCGTCTGCTGCGTCGTTAAACGACATACGCACATTGGCATTAAAGTTGTGTTCTTTCTCGGCGTCGAGAGGATTGGCTGTTTTCAGCTCTACAGAGCCCGCTACACCACCTTCGATATGAGAGGCTTTCGGAGTCTTGTAGACCGCTGCCTGATTAATCAGCTCAGCTGGGTACTGGTCAAAAGATATCCAGCGAGTACTTTCGGTATAACCACTGGTAGAGGCCTGCTCACGACCATTCAGAGCGGTCTGCAGGAAGTCGCCGTTCATACCGCGGATATTTAGCTGTGAGGACTGACCGTTGGATCGCACGGTGGTCACGCCGGGCAGGCGGCCCAGGGCATCGGCGATTGATTGGTCGGGAAGAGATGACAGAGCGCCCGCATCTACCACATCGGCCACAACATCGGCGGCGCGCTTGGCTTCAACGGAGTCCAAAACGCTGGTGCGAATACCGGTAACTGTTACTTCTTCCAGTGTTTCCTGCTCCTGCGCATAGGCCCCAACCGAGGTGGACACGGAGGCCGCGATGGCAGCAGATAGCAAAGTGGGTCTGAGCACCCCTTTACCTTTATTGGATAGACTCATCATCTTCTCCCTGGACTTATCGTTATGTTGAGACCCTGCATCCTAGGGCGGCCCCTAATCCATAACATCCTCCCCTGAGGGGGGAGGAGGTGGGAGAAACTGTGACTGCTGTCACGCAGCTATGCCGCTTAATTGTACGCGATAGAGTTAACGTAAAAGATACCTGACAGAAAAGGCGAAAAAGGGATTTATAGCTTCAACACTGTGAAACCTCCTGGAGGCTAGGAGTAAGGGGGTCCTGAGTATCCTCTCAACTATTTTTGTAGCGCCCCTGAAATGGTTGATCTCCTCTTTTCAGGGGCAAAATAGGCAAATCAGCCTTCTAACTGCACCGCAGCACCGATTAGAGCTTGGTAACCGGCATTCAAGGCATATACCGGCACGGCTTCCAGCCACGGTGCAACCCGACCCTTGTTAAGGAAGCGCTGTTCGAACTCACTTTCTGGCAGTAGCTCAGCGATCCGAGGCAGGATGCCCCCTCCCAGGAAAACACCACCGCGAGCCCCCATATACAGCGCAGCATCTCCCGCGGCACTGCCAAGGAAATTGAGGAAATCCAGCAGGGTTTCACGACACATAGGATCGGTATTATCCAGGCCACGGGCGCTCACATCCGGCGGTGTCAGTGCCTCAGGAGTACGGCCATTAAACTCACACACGGCTCGGTAAAGGTTCACCAATCCGCTGCCAGAAAGAACCCACTCATTAAAAACCGGACACCGGCTCTTCATCAGGATCTGTAGAAGTTGCAGTTCGCGTTCAGTGGATACCGTCAGGTTGGCATGGCCACCCTCGCCTGCAAGCACATGATAGCGGCCATCTGCCTCGGCTAGGCCTGCCACGCCAAGGCCGGTTCCCGGACCCAGTACTACCATCGGCGCACCCTGTGGACGAGGCACATCCCTCAGCACGGTATAATCGCTACTGGACAGGCGCGGTAGCGACTGAGCCAGCGCGGCAAAATCATTAATCAGCTCCAGATGGGGGAACTGAAATTCCTCGGCCAGGGCCGTTGCATCAATGCTCCAGCCCAGGTTCGTCATATAAACGCGCTTTCCAGAGGGAGTCTTCTCCAGCGGGCCTGCAGCAGCAATACACACTTTCTCTGGCCTGGGCTGATCGAGGCTATCGAGCCAATGCTGCAACGCAGCATCAAATCCTTCAAAGCGTTTGCAGTCCACTACTTTCAGCCCCTCTAGCTGATAGCCCTCTGCAATTGGCTTGGCTATCGCAAAACGGGCGTTGGTGCCGCCGATATCCGCTACGATACTCGTCATAGTTATCCCTGTTCAGATCCCCAAAAAAAAGGAATATAAGTTACGGTGTCAGAGAAGATATTGCCAGTCCCAAAAGTATTCCTACCGGACTATTCAACCCAAAAAGAAACCGGTTAACCCAGAGAGCCTCTGACATATTTGCAGTAAAATACCGAGTAACCACAATAATTAGACTGCAAGCTTTTGATTGGTCACAGGAAAGAGCTTATTTAAGTTTAAGCAAAACTTTAGCGCGCCTCTGGAGCTACCGCCTTCAGCGATGCAGCAAAATCTCGCATCTCCTCTTTACTGTAGCGACTCAAAACCCGCTTTTGCGATGCAGGCTGAAATTGAATCCCCACCCCTTGGCGTCTCGCCACTTGCGGCCGTACCGGACGAGGGCAAAATCCACCTCCACAATTGGGACAGACATTGCTCAAAATCTCCTCAACACAGGCCTTGCAAAAGGTACACTCATAAGTACAGATCATCGCCTCTACAGAATTAGGGGGGAGATCTTTATCGCAACTCTCACAATTCGGTCTTAATTCCAGCATTCTAGACTCCCTTTATTAGCTAGAAATTTTTGATAATAATCGTTTTCATTACTTACTGTTTATGTGGATAAATTTACCAATACGAAATTTTTAGGTGATTCATATTTCGTCATATCAGGCAAAGAAAAAACCACCCTTTTTTTTGCAAAAAATACAGACTGCTTTCCCAACCGGGACAAATAAGAACGTTCAAAGAAAACCGCCAATATTATCGCAAATTTTGCAAAAATAATGGTATAAAAATGACAATAAGTCGTAATAATCCGTCATATACGTGCGGAACGGAATACACAGCAGTTAATCTTTCGCTTCCCGACCTAGGCAATTAGCATCGCAAGGGCTAATCACAGTCGCACATAATCAAGAATAATTTCTGGTAAAATGTGTTTTTTTCAGAAAGAAAAAGATTTACCTAAACACTACCTTCAGATTCCACAACCAGAATACGAGCCTCACCAACAGGATGAGCTACATGTTCCGTGCCCTCGGAAGCGTGGAATATATCACCAGGCCCAAGAAGTTCCGATTCAGTTCTACCCGCTACTTTGTAAAACATTTCTACATGACCATCGAGAACAGCAAAGACTTCCTGGCCATCATTGATATGCCAAATATAAGGTTTATTAGTCCAATGCAGTTTAGTGGTAATCCCGTTCATATTTGCGATCAGTTGCGATTCCCAGGGCTTACTACCGGTAAAATCTCTGCTACGCACTATTCTCATAATGTTTATTCCAATATCGCTTTATAAAATTTCCGGCACCGTCATTTAGAGAATGGTAACTATAAGGCGGGTTCTTCAGGCGCAGGTGAAGTCATGACACCATTTTCATCAGTCTTTTTTTCTGCCAGCTCATCAACTCGCCTCACCCCAAAAGTCACCGTTGGTGGAATTCCCATCCCCAGATCGATATCCGCAACACGGTAATTGCATCCCCTGGCTTTGAGAATGGCATTCACCTTCTCCTGCTTTTCAACCGCTTTGATAACGGTATTGGCTATCACTTCATCACTGCTAAAAGCGGATACGGACTCATTGACCCTTTCACCGAGTTCCTTGGCTTTATCAAAAATACCCATAATTTTCTATTCATCCTCTATTCATTCGCGGCCGAAATCATAGGTTAATTATCTATTTTTAGGAACCGCAAGCGGGTAGCCTTGACTCCACCTCGGAGCCACAACAATCAAAGGTTAAGACGAGCTGGTCATTTACAGCAGAGACTTTGAGCAATCGATTAAAAGGGGCCCATTAGTCAGCACTCGGCCTTTGTACCGAATAAGCTGACCACCTATTCATGAACCGGCAAATCCGCTGGATTACTCATGACAAAACCTATTTACCCCTATAATTTTGAGACTCTCCCCCTCTCGTCTTGCCCCCCCCAGATTGATATGTCACTATCATTTTTTTGAGGTTTGGTAACGATAAATGAGTGGGCGCAAGCAGTTCGATGAGTCACAAGTACTAGACAAGGCCATGCGCGTTTTCTGGGAAAAAGGCTACAAAGCAACTTCCTTGTCGGATCTTGAATCAGCCATGGGACTGAATAAATCCAGTATCTACAACACCTTCCAAAGCAAGGAAGGGTTGTATGGCCGCTGTCTGGAACATTTCCACACCCAATATGCCTGCGATGCTATGGATACCTTAAACCACCCGGACTTCCGCACAGCTATGGGCGGCTTCCTGGAAATGCTTCAGTCTGGTATGGAGAGCTCTGAAACTCCTGAAGGCTGTATCGCTACTATGGCAGCAATGGAGGTGGGTGCCAGTGAAGGATTTCTCGCTGACCTGGTAGCAAAAGGTACCAATGATATGCTGAACCGGATCGAAACCCGTATGCGAAAAGCTATTGACGATGGCCAATTGCAGGCCGGTGTCGATTGTGCCGCCCTCGCCGCGATGGTTATGGCGGTAAGCCGAGGCGTAGTAGCCCTGAATAAAGGTACGGGCAGTACCACAGCAGGCAAAAACAGTTACCAACAGCTATCCACAATTCTGGACCAGTATACACTTCCCTAAAAAAGCCCACCCCAAAACTTCTTGCCTCTTTGGGGTGGGAATGGGGGTATTCCTGTGAGAATTAACTTTTAAAAATAGCGGCGTAATTCCAACTGAAAATAGTCGTCGTTGCGCAAATTGTAGGTAGGGTCTTCTTCATCGGCATTACCGAAAAAACGCGCCTCAGCTTCCATTAACCAGCGGTCATTTAGTCGGTGGGTCAGTTCCAGATTGGAAAAACGACTACCGTTATCCAAATCGGTACTTACGGCAAATAAAAGCTCCGTATCTTGGGTATTATTTAGGGCGTATCGCGCACCTATCGCAATGTCATTTTGACTGGCCGTAGACCAAGGTCCGGTACGATCATCAAATTGATACTCCATTAATACCCCAAGATCTGAGACCGTTTCGCCAATACCATAAAATGTATATTCGAAACCGCCGACAGCCGCTGTCTGGCGACCTTCACCGCGAGGTTTAAATGAAATAGCTTCAAACTTCCACAACCAATTTCCACGGGTAGTTTGGATGTCCACACCCGTCTGATCGATCTGTGCATAGTAAGGCGCAAGCAAGCCATCTTCCGTAAGCAATAATAATGGATCCCGATTAGTGCCGGAAAAATGGCTGAGGCCCAGGTCCCAATCTCCAAGTACATGGCTGTAACGCAAGGCCCAATCTATGTGCTTCTCCTCCCGGTCAGATTGATAGACCGCAGCATCCTCATCCACCGGCAGCGGAGCACGCAATCGTCCTTCCCGGCCAGCAAACTGACGCTCACGAAAACCCAGTAAACCGTACACCTCCAGTGTTCCCCAATCACGCTCCATCAGGAGGTTAATCATGGGTTGGCCAAGCTTGTCTTCACCATCGATATTTTCCAACGCATCATCCTGGTTAATCACATCCACCAAATGCACGGTTTCAGTAACTCCCCAAAATACTTTGCGCACCCCGGCGTAAAGCTCGAAACTATCGTAAGCTTTCCACCAGTAAAGCTCGCCGAGATCCGCGTGATTGCGATCGCTATCCTCACTGTCCCAGCGCCCAAAGACACTGGCCACAACACGCTGGTTTCCATCGTCAAAATCCCGGTAGTACTCGAGATTTAAAGACGCAGAAAGACCGGCATCACTTTGTGCTGAATCCAAAGGGTCTGCGGTGAATACGCGGGCCTCCAGGCCCGCATAACCGCTCAACTCATTTGCTCCAGCCATATGACTCAACGCCGCCAATAGTGGCAACAAAGTGAGTATTTTTCGGTTAACCATGGGCGCAATCCCTATTTCGCCCTGGAGAGACTATTTTTGGTGAAGTCGCGATCGGTAAAACCATTGCCAAATACCCAGTCGCCGTACAACAACTCTGTGGATTTACCAGTCTGGTGATTAACCATTTCCATTTTATTGGCTCGCCAGTATTGATCGCCGTACTGGTTGTAGTCGGAAATCGTGAGGGTCTTCATCAGGTCCCCTTTTCGATCATAGTAATCCGTTCTCCATGCGCGGTACTCCTCTGTATCAACCCAAAGGTGTTGAATGGAATAACCAGATTTAGGATCAACCGGGTCCAACTCCAGAACAAAGTGATCGCGGCCATCGAAAGACTCGTTGCGCAAATATTTGTAGGTGTATTTCTCCACCTCCTGTGAGGCGATATCTTCATAGGAGAATTCACTACCCATAAATGGTCCAGACTTGTTACTGGAGGAAATACGCTTTACTCGCTTTAAAGCAGGCAAATAGAGCCACTGGTCATCGGAGCCCACTTTATGAGTAAAGGACAAAAATGCTGTGCCCTTTACATCCCGAGGGTTGTCAAAAATCACCAGGGATTTATCTCCGTCATTTTCCTGCTCCAGAGTTTTGGTGCGCATAGCCCGCACACTCTCCTCACCATATTTATTTCGCAGGGTCATTGTAAGGCTGTTGCTGAGATCGCCGAATCCCAAGTCGCGGCGGTCCGCCTCCTTGGCAATTTCCAGACCTTTTTCTGCGGCCAGATCCAATTCACTGGCAGAAACAGATAAAGCTGCCAGAGCCAGGGCACCTGCTAGGGCCCGTGTCAAAAACTGTTTTTTAGAGCGGCTGGGTTGCATAGTTTTGCTCCTTATTTTCAATAGGGGTAATAGCGGGGTCGTATGCCTTGGCATCGAGTTTCATCAAGAGAATCGGAAGAAGTAGGAAATCCGCCAGCAAGGCCATCAAAATGCAAATTGCGGTCAGAAGTGCCATGGAGGAATTCATACCGAAGGAGGACTGGGCCAACACCATAAATCCGGCAATCAGAATGACTGAGGTCACAACTATCGCTACCCCCACTGAAGAGAAGGCGTAACGCAGTCCGTCCTCCACGTTGTAGCCTGCACGGCGCTGGCGCAGGTATTTACTGAGGAAGTGCACTGTATCATCTACCACAATACCCAGTGCCATACCGGTCACCATAGTGACAGCCACATTGACTTCAGCTACCAGTGCACCCCAGAGGCCAAATGCCAGGCCGGCCGGCAACAAATTGGGAATTAAGCTTAAGAAACCGAGTTTGACACTGCGCAGGGCAATACCAATCAGTGCAGAAATTAACACCAGCGCAACCAGAGTGCCCACCAACATGCCCTCCATATTGCGCTCGGCAATATTGGCAAACATGATCGCCGGACCTACGCCATAGGCAGTTACACCAATGTTTTTCTCCAGCCAATTACTGCCGGCATCAGCTACCACTTTGAGTTCTTTCGACTTGAGATTATCGAGAGTTACAATAATCTGCGTCGACGACTTAGCCACATTCAGCTGATTATTTAAATCCAAGCCATAGGGGAGAGACAGCTCGTACAGTAACAAATACTGGGCTGCCAATTCCTGTTCTTCAGGCAACCTGTAGTAGGCAGGATCGTCAGCATGCAGATTTTTGTTCAAGCGCTTGAAAGTATCGCCAATGGTATTGACATGGCGCACCCCAGGCTGGGCCTGCATCCACTCAGTGAAACGCTCCAGATTGGCAAGAAACTCCGGATTGCTAACACCATTGTTGTCACCGGATTCGATCGAGTAAATCAGCTGGTAAATACCAGAGAGGTTGTCATTGATATAATCTGAATCAGTTCGAAACTCCACAGACTCATCAAAGTAACCAACAAAGTCATCATTAATCTCATTGTTTGGAATCATTGCCAATAATCCCAACGAGACAATTACTCCCGCCAGTAGTATCGGGCGCTGACGGCGAATCACAAATTCTCCCAGAGTATCCATGGAGCGTCCAATTTTGGATTCACTGGCGCGACTTTTGGCCGGCAGTATCGCCATCAATGCAGGCAGTAAGGTAACCGATAAGAAGAAGGCCACCATCACACCCATCGCGGTAATATTACCCAGATCGTGGAAGGGAGGCGCATCGGAAAAGTTCATCGACAGAAAGCCAATGGCGGTAGTGATCGAAGTTAAGAACACAGGCCCCATGTTGAGCTGCAAGCTCTCTTTAATTGCATCGTGCTTGCTGAGTCCACGGCGCATTGCAGCAAACAGACTCACCAATATATGTATCGAATCCGCCACTGCGAGAGTCATAATAATGGTGGGCGCAGAAGCGGATGGCGGTGTCAATTTAACACCGATAAAACCGGCCAAACCCATGCCTGCGGCCATGGAGAAGACGATAACCAACAGCGCTGCAAAAGTCGCACTGAAGCTCCGCACCAACAAAAATACAACTGCAATAATCACCAGGTACATGAGCGGAACTAAGGTGCTCATATCTGACTGAGAGGCCTCAAAAAATGCATTACTCAGTAAAATAATACCGGTCGCATAGACCTCTACATCGTATTTTTCTTCAATCTCTTCCATCAATGCCTGTGCAGCTTCAGCCGCTTCAGGGGTTTCATGCATGGATTTTTGTGGAAGCTGGAAGGTGATATTTATCCCTGTAACGGAACCATCACTATTTACCAGGCGCTCCTTCAAGGTGGGATCTGCCAGCGCTACAGCCTTGATAGAGGCCAGGGTTTCTGCATCTAAATTGCTGGCATTTTCCACCAAGTCCTGTACCAGGAGATCATCTTCCTCGGCAATGGTGTGCTGGAAGTTGGTAATTGAATCCACCCGCAGCGCATAAGGTAACAACCAGGATTTCTCCGTCATCTCCTCTACGGCTGCCAGGGCATCATTGGAAAAGGCATTTCCGTCTTTAGGCACTACCGCAAACAGAATATTGTCATTCTTGGTGTAAGTGCGCTGGATTTGCTCATAAGCTTGTAGTTGAGGATTGGCTTCACTAAAGAATGCCCGGTAATCATTGTTGAAACCCAGAAATCTTGCTCCGCTTACCGCAAAGAAGGCTAACAGTAGTGCGCCAATGGCTACCAGCCATCGATATCGAATAAGCCAATCCGCATAACGGCTGACCCAATTCGAGGGTAATTGGGGGGATGACATTAAATCAGCTCCTTCAAACAACTTGATAGAAAATAATTAATCAACAACCTAAGCAAATGGGTATTTACTTACGGCCACAGAATCCCGTAGTAGCCAATATAAGATCAGCTACAAAAGATAAAAAGGCACACTAATGCCATCAGCCAAACCGTAAATATGGCCGAGACATCAATAAGAAATCATCACTTTATACGCTATAAGAACCACTTATTTTTAATTAGCAGTAATCAATCATTAAGCAGAGCTTACTCTCCCCAATACAGAGGCGATTGCCGAAGGGTTTCAGAGTTAAGAAAATATCTAATTTACGTCGATGTAAACCTAACAAAAAATAGAATAATTATTTATATATGCCTAAGACATACAGATATATTAGTTACCTGCCTATTATTATCACTATAAATTAACTCGTTAATTATCCTCTAAGAAAAAAATAGAGCACTCTACAAGTTAAATCATTCTGATTTTTCCCAATCATTACTTTAATCGCGCATTAAGGTCCAAAATGATTGGTCAGCAATACCAATAATCTTGGACCCCGCAGATATTGCTCGATATTCCATTGTGCCTACTGAAACAGAGCACAACAGCTTGCCAAATCCATGACCAATCAGTATCACCCAGTCTCGTGAAAATCTTGAGAACCTCCTGTCATCGTCATTGTCCTGTGGTTACAGCTCTTTCCACAATCTATGCAGAACATCTTGAACCGTTCAGTTCATCATGTCAACAACGGAATTTCAAAATATGTAAAGGCAAACCAGCTCGAGGGAGTCGGTTGCGCAAAATCTGGGTTAGAATCGGGCGACGATAATGAGAATGAAGGAATTGTGCTGTGAAAAAACTGCTCCTGCCCATCGCAATCGGTGCATCGTTGCTGGCTACCCATACCTTTGCAAGCGACCCTAAGCCTCAGCAATTGCTGGAAAATACTGAGCCCAAAGTAATTGAGTGGCGTCGCCACCTGCACCAGAACCCAGAGCTGGGCAATCGCGAATTTGAAACAGCCAAATATATTGAAAAACACCTACGTGCACTGGGCCTTGAGGTTGAAACCGATATCGCCCATACCGGCCTTGTGGGCTTTTTGAGAGGCGGCAAACCGGGGCCAACTGTTGCCTTGCGCGCGGACATGGATGCTCTGCCAGTCACCGAGAGAACCGATGTGCCCTTCGCTTCCAAAGCCAGAACCACTTACCAGGGTAAAGATGTTGGCGTTATGCATGCCTGTGGCCACGATACCCATGTGGCCATGCTGATGGGCGCTGCCGAGGTCCTGACAGGCCTTCGCGATGAGCTGGCTGGAAACGTCTTGTTTATATTCCAGCCTGCAGAGGAAGGCGCACCGGACAATGAAGAAGGTGGCGCAGAGCTAATGCTCAAAGAGGGCATTTTCAAGAAGTACAAGCCGGACGTGGCCTTTGGCCAGCATGTCACTTCCTCACTACCCACCGGTGTCATCGGCTATCGCTCGGGCCCGCTTATGGCCGCTGCCGATGAGTTCCGTATTACTATCAACGGCCGCCAAACCCATGGTTCACGCCCCTGGAGTGGAGTGGACCCTATTGTCGCCGCCGCACAAGTCGTAATGGGCACCCAAGCCATTGTCAGCCGCCAGATCGATATCACTAAAGAGCCCGCAGTCGTTTCCTTCGGACGTATTGACGGTGGTGTCCGCAACAATATCATTCCCGACAGTGTCTATCTGAACGGCACCATCCGTAATTTTGATATGGATAACCGTGCAGAAATTTTCAAACGCTTAAAAACCACTGCTGAGTTAATTGCTGAAAGCTCCGGGGCAAGCGCGGATGTGGAGATTCTGGAGGGCTATCCGGTAACAATAAATAATGCAGAGCTGACAGAAATGGCCCTGCCTATTTTGAGGTCTGTTGTTGGCGAAAAGAACGTAATCGAAATCCCGAAAATTACTGGAGCTGAGGATTTCTCCTACTACGCTAATGAAATCCCAGGCTTATTCTATTTCCTGGGGGTAACTCCAAGAGATCAGGATGCCAGCCAAGCCCCAAGCAATCACTCACCGCTTTTCTATGTGGATGAAGATGCTTTGCGTAAGGGTACTGAAGCGATGACCCTGTTAACTTTGGATTATATGGCAAACTATAAAAAACAATAAAATAAAAAGGGCCTCTTTCGAGGCCCACAACAACAATTGTTCTTAAATTTTATTCAACCAGAAGCATAATTATACTTCTATTAATATCTCCCTGGTCATCCGTGACCGTCAACTGAAATGCTAAAGAAGTATATTCCTCATCACTTTTGTTAGGAGCAATAAATGTTGTTATCGCTGCACTAGCATTTTCTAGTGAAACCTCTGGCCCACCAACTTGCTGCCATTGGTAACTAATTATAGTTCCATCTTCATCTATGGAATTAGATCCATCCAGGGTGACAAGACTATTTTGTTTTACATTTAGCGGAGTAACGATTTGCGCCTTAGGGCTAGAATTACCAACTATTCGGATCGCTAAAAACCCCACCCCGGTATAACCATCATCATCTTTCACACTAAGAGTTACCATTATCACTCTCTGTGTATCAGCAGCAATCTCAGGAGCAATAAAGCTGGCGGTTCCGTCTGGATTATTATTTATCTCCAAGCCTGACGCGCTCCAATTGTAACTTACGATTTTACCGTCTGAGTCATAGGATTCACGACCATCCAATTGAACTAACTGCCCAGGCTTGACCTCTTGAGGCTCCCCAGGCACAACTATAGGAGCCTTCAAACCCTCCGCTATAAAAGCGATTGTTCTTTTTGATTTCTGCCCACCATTATCTTCTACTTCAACCTCAAATACATAACCTTTCAGTAACCCTAATGGCCCACCAAAGACAGGAACGGTAAAAGTAGCAACCCCACGTTCAAGTTGCATTAACTCAACAGGATCACCACTCAACTGAGACCAGCGGGCACTTACAATTTCTCCATCCATATCAAAGGATTCACTGGCGTCCAGCCTGACACTTTGCCCAGCTTTTATCGTTCCGATATTCTCAACCACAATAACCGGTGCCAAGTTAGTTCCCACACGTACTGTGCTTTGATCGATACTGACAAGACCATGATCGTCCTCAACCTCAAGCTCAAAAACCAACTCTTGCACTATGCCTTTTTGCTCAGCTGGAGCAATAAAGTTCACCACCCCATCCCCCGAGTCCATCAAGCTTACAGGCGCGCCAGAAAGTTGCTTCCAATGATATGCAACAATATTTCCATCAGGATCTGAAGACTGGCTACCATCGAGCACAACCAGGGAGCCTCCACCAACAGATTGATCACCTCCAGCAATGGCTTGAGGCGGCTGATTTAATACTACCAAACTCCCTTTTAGAGTTATTAGTCCCTGTTGAGGATTAGCGATAACAATATCAATGGCCCCATCACTATTTATATCTCCCGTAGCTATACTTTGTGGATTGGAATAGTTACCAACAGGAATATTTATTTCGTATTTAGAAGCCTCCAAATTCTGGATAAAATCTCCATAAGCGGTCAGAGAAAATCCCTCCTTGGGCAGCATTAATACCCTAGCGGATTCTTTATCTTGTAATAATGTAGTTAAAATTGGTCCAGGATTATTTTGTGTGGAGAAAAAAACAGGGATTTGCAACTTACGTTCACTATCCTGAAAAAAAACTGCCAAACCGCCTCCTGCAGCGCTATCCCCAAGAGAAACAACCACATCATTGAATCCATCGCCATTGATATCTCCCGTCGAAATACCATTAGCCTGGACTTTACTACCAAAATCATAATAGGCAATTTGGCTGCTAAACGGATTAGACTCCATTACCGCCAACTTTGTACTCAGCGGTTGCTCACTGAGCATCACAATATCATCGACATAATCCCTGTTGACATCCCCCAGAGTCAGCAAAGCGGATTCATGGCCCATCACAAAACTCAGACTTCTTACCTGACCAAAGGGCTGGGGTGCCTGGCGAATACTCTCAACACCATCGCTGGTTTTACTGACCCCAACAATCTCATTGACTCCATCTCCCTTTAGATCTCCAATAGCAATATTGGTAGCATAGCTGGAGAGGTAAGTTTCTCCGGCTGTCAAACCTCCATCTTCAGTTTGTAAAAAGGTTTCAATTTTTTCACCTGCAAACCCAATAGCAATATCCTTGCGACCATCACTATTGATATCACCCACTGCGAGAGACTTCGGCAAGCTCTCTGTCTCACTGGACAGAGGGTAATTTACTGCGTCTTGTAACTGTCCAGCCTGATTCTGAAGAAAGACTTTTAATTGGAAGTCATTGTCTGGATCAAAAGCCTGGGAAGTAATAATAGCCACATCATCTCGTCCATCATTATTCAAGTCAGCTACGGTAACAGCTTCAGCTCTGGAACCTATTGAGTAAATTTCGGCAGGCTGGAATTGAGCCTCACCACTTGCATTACTGGTCAGCAGTAACACAGTAGAAGGAAGAACGAAAAACTTTGAGAGCAACTTCAATTTCACAACATATCCTTGTGTAAATTTTCTTAAATAAGCAAATTTAACTTAACACAAATTTCTGAGAGCAAATGTGATCAATTATGGAATTGATATATCCAAATTAGCCCAAAATAAGCAGACACTGGTTCCAGCTTTTAGTATGGATAATACAAATCACAATAATAATATAAGAATAAAAATAACAACTTCACTCACAAAAAAAGATAAACTTTTCTCAAGCATCTCTGCTGAATAAAACGATAAAAGTAAACAGACAGTGAAAGAAAATAAAGGCGAAAAAAAAAGCGGCCTAGGCCGCTTTTTTATTACCAACAACTCAAAATGCTAAGCGCTTTCCGAACGCCCTCTACTGGGGCGGCGTCTCGGAGCTCTCTGTGGTTTTTGGCCATCACTGCGACCCGATTCAGCGCTGCGAGCCCTGCCAGTACCGCCGGAGCGATTTCCATTGCTTCCTTTACCTGCGGTGGCATTGCTATTGCGACCACCGGTTCCACGTCCTTCTGGTTTACCGCGACCACTTCCGCGATTACCACGGCGCTCATCGCTATTGCCACGAGCATCTCGTCCGCCCTCACTATTTCGGGAACCTACAGGGCGATTACTGGCGCCAGGTTTTTGCTGGCCGCCACGCTTGGGGTTGCCAGAGGCTGGCAACTGATGATCTGGCTCAAAGTCCTCGATTTCCTCGCGGGGAATTGGCTTACCAATTAAGCGCTCGATATCGCGAAGCTGCTTAATTTCATCGGCACTAACAAGGGACACCGCTTGCCCCTGGGCGCCCGCACGTCCTGTGCGACCGATACGGTGAACATAATCTTCAGGAACATTGGGCAAGTCAAAATTTACCACCTGGGGTAATTGATCGATATCGATACCCCGTGCAGCAATGTCTGTCGCAACGAGGATCTGCACCTTGCCAGCTTTAAAATCCGCCAGAGCCCGAGTTCTGGCATTTTGGCTCTTATTACCGTGAATAGCCGCTGCCAGGATGCCATCTCCTTCGAGCTGTTTCACCAGCCGATTGGCCCCATGTTTGGTACGGCTAAATACCAGTGCTTGATGCCAGCCATTCTCTCGAATCAGGTGACTTAACAGTTTTGTTTTTCGAGCCTTATCCACAGGGTGGAGCTTCTGTCGTACTGTTTTGGTAGTGGAGTTTCGCGGGCTGACATCAATCTCCAGCGGGTCTTTCACCAGACCTTTGGCTAGCTGGCGAATCTCAGGAGAAAAGGTTGCCGAGAAGAGTAGATTCTGACGCTTGGCCGGTAAGATCCTCAGCACTCTCTTAATGTCATGGATAAAGCCCATATCCAACATGCGGTCTGCTTCATCTAAGACCAAGGCTTCCAGGCGATCAAAGCGGATTGCCCCTTGATTGTGCAGGTCCAATAGACGACCAGGGGTCGCTACTAGAATATCGGCACCGCCTCGCAGTCGGGAAATCTGGGGATTGATCTTCACGCCACCAAAAACTACCGCATGACGCATTGGCAGGTACTGGCTATAGCTCTGCACATTATCAAACACCTGTGCGGCCAGCTCGCGGGTTGGGGTGAGTACCAATGCGCGCACCTGCCCTTTTCTGGCACGCTCTCCCTGGCTTAAGCGGTGCAACAGCGGCAATGTAAAACCAGCGGTCTTACCCGTGCCCGTCTGGGCTGCAGCCATAATATCACTGCCCTTCATTACCGCCGGAATGGCCTGGGCCTGGATTGGCGTGGGCTCAGTATAGCCCTGCTCTGCAACTGCACGGGCAATCTCCTGGGCAAGGCCCAGATCTTCAAACAACATAAATAACCTCAAACTGCGCCCTGGGCGCAATCAAACACATTCGCACCACGAAGGAGCAAATAGAAAAATCGGAGTTGGCATCCAGAGCAAGTGAGGCTCGATGCACACAGCCGTCAATTCAACGGCCAGCCGGCGCGCGGCATTCAGTAGAGGGTTCCGGGAAGAATTTAGAAAAGTTCACGGGGGGATACCGGTAGATCACCGGCCTACAAATGACGCAGCTGAGAAAAATCAGCTGCAGCACTATACCATAATGAAACTGACTGTATAGTTCTCTCGGCTAAAACTGCTCTTCATAGGCATAGACAAAGGGGTTGTTGGGGACCCAGGCCAAGCGAGCGTAACATAGTTCCACGTTCGCAACTTGAGCGTCTATCTTTGTGATATCCAACCCCCGTTGCGAACCAAAGATGATGCAGCCAGGTGCTGCCGGGATACTCACAGCCATGTCAGAAAATAGCAATGTCAGTAATGAGCACCAGATAGAACTAATTACTCTCGGTAATGGGCGCAGGGTATCAATACGCCCCATCTGCCGCAGTGATAGCCAACTGGAGAAAGAACTGATAGAAGACTTATCTCCAGAAACCCGGCGAGACCGCTTTATCGGCGGCAGCTGTAAAGCCAGCCAAAAGCTGATTGAGCTACTCACCGATAACGACCATCAAGTTCATGAGGCCTTTATTGCACTCTGCACCAGCGACCATGCGCAAAGGGCCGTTGCTACCGCACATTACGCCGTAGATGCAGACGGGCTAGCCTGCGAGTGCGCAGTTGTGGTCCGCGATGATTGGCAGGGATTGGGGCTAGGTCGATTAATGTTAAAGCGCCTGATCGACTGCGCAAAAGAACAGGGCCTACAGCGAATTTATTCCATTGAGTCCGCCGACAACAAACGCGTGCAGACATTTGCCCGTTCGATGGGATTTATTTGTAAAGCCGATCCGAAAGACTACACCCTATTAACTTATACACTCGATTTGCAGGCTGGCCGACAAGCCAACGGCTTTGATACGGCCTCCAGGGAGGCCGGAATTAACCTAAATTAAATACACTCTTAATATTCATGGCGGTTAGCAAAGGTTATTTGGCTGCCGCCATCCTCTAAAAGCCGAACAATTTCCTTTTGCGAGTTCACAACCTCCCCTTACCTCATCAACTTTACCCATAGGTGACCTTCCGGTCAGCATATTCATAGATCTATTTAACTACAGGCATAGCCGATCGGGCACAACGCCAGCTGTAAAAGCTTTAAACTCTCCTAAAGCAATCAAAGAAAAAGTGAAACTTTGCTTACATAAATTTTAGAGAAATGAGCAATTGCCAAAAGTTGATTCAATTTAGCCTAACCACATGTAGTGCGCCGCTACTGATACAACCATAATTCATGGCACTTTATTTTTTTGATTAACACTAGATTTTAGTGACAATTTATGCCTATAAAAATGCAATCAATAAAACTGCTTCTGACCATATCAATTTGTTTACTTATATCATCTTGCGCAGTGAACATCAGAGATTATATTGCAAGCTCAAAAAGCTTCCCTTACGACCACGTAGTTTCAAATGAGCAGATAAAATCATGGGGATTCCATAAAAATAATTACTGTGACAAGCTAAGAAACTTATGTATTAGCTATTTCTCTGCTGCCCCCCTTGAAAAAGGTAAAATTAAATACTCCATAGAAACTGACTCTGGCAATCAAACCAGCCAAGTTAATCTATCTATAAATAAAGAAGCCCTAAACAAACATTATTCTGGGACCATCATTCTTTTACATGGATTCCGAATTTCAAAAGAATTCATGCTTCACTCAGCATTATATTTTCGCCTCCTTGGATTTCAGGTAGTTATTCCAGACCTACTCGGCCATGGTGAATCTGAAGGCCGTAAGGAATATGGGGTTGGTGATAGCGAAGTGATTAACAGGCTAATTGACGAGCTTATCCATAAAGACCTGATAGAAAGCAAAAACGTTTATCTTCTTGGAAATTCCATGGGGAGCCTTACTGCGGCGAGAATCACTCAATCTCGACAAGATATCAGCGGCCTAATATTACAAGCCCCCATGTTGGAATTTGACCAGGCTGTTTATAATTATGCCCAAGAGAATTTTCCCCTACTTAGTAGAGCATTCTCTGAAAAAGAAATAAAAACAGGAGCGTCAATGGCGCTAGAGGAAGCCAATATAAGTCTACTGGAAACACAAATTGAACCTTTACTAACCAACACTCCTGTACCCGTGCTTTTATTTGCTTCCAATACTGACCCAATTTCACCCTATGATCACTTTCAAAACCTGCATCAGGACCATATCAAAATAGTGCTCCTGAAAGATAGAAATCACCCGAGTATGGCGGTTATTGGGGAAATTGAGCATAGCGCTCTACAGGATTGGCTTCCCAAGGCAAGTAATATCACTATTCAATACCATTAAACCTGCTGGCCTAGTATAGGAAGTAGCAAGGCGAAACTCACTAGTTCGGCCTTGCTAAAAAAGACAATTAGCTATTCCTTGAAAAATATCACATTTCAGTTGAAGAAATCTTCACAAGCTAATGGGCCACTAAACTCTAGAAGCCCCTGAGGCATCTGGACAGACTCAACCAAATTTCCCTTTTTATACAAAGAGAAGTTAATATTAGCCTGCATGGATTTCATATATCTTTGCTCACCGCCAAAGATGATAACCGAGGGAAAAAGAAGTGGATAAAAGCTATTAATATCTGCTTGCGCCTCCATAATCAACTTATACTTTATTTTGTTTAGCTCAACTTTGAGACGACCGGCGCAAGCATCCAGCTCCCTTTTTACGGAGAGATTATTAAATGCTGGGTGAAAAATCAGATCATACTCATCTGAAATATATCGGCCTGCCCACATCTCAAAATTAGACTCTCCCAGTTTTGCTCCGGTAAACATATAGTAAAGTTCATCAGACAGGCCCATTGAATAGATCATTCCGGCACTGGATTCTTTGTCATACCATCCTTTATCCAGCTGTGCAAACCCCTGCCCTATTAGGGACTGACCTGCATCACTAAAGTTGTATTCAATAGGAGTCCCAACTGTATAGAGAAACCATCTTCCTCCAACTCCCGGCAGCTCTGGAATAATACCGAACGGTGTCTGACCTGGATTTAAACCATGCCAATAATGATGATGCTCCCCGGCCCAATGCATGGAAAAATTAAAGTCTGAGTGACTTACTCTAAGACCCTCCTCATCTGCCACAACGACCCCCGGAACCTCGTAATAAAAACCATCAGAGCCATCTGGATTAGACAAAATTACTTCGTCCCGGAAAATATCATATTTGACCTCAACACCGCTTCTAGGTGAAAACGCCAAGTGGATATAGGCTTTAGGTGCGGGCGCAACAAAATCAGGGGCAATATAGGTTTGGAGACTTATCTTGAAGTATCCAACATCCGGCACAGCAATATTGTAAAACCATTGTTCTGCCCAGGTTTTATCTGACGTAGGTGTATGGGCCCGGAGATCCTCCAAAGTGGTTGCCGATAGTAAGGAACTGAAAGATCCAAAAAGAAATAAAACGAATACCTGAAATATTTTTCTATAAGACACCGTTTACCCTCTTTCTTAAACTAAATGAATAGAAAACCTCACAAATTCACTACAAATCTACAGAGAGGGCATACTAACAGCATGATTACGGACAAAGCTTGAAAACAAGCAGGCTATTTTTCAGGTTGAGAAGGTGCGCACAAAAATTCAATATTGCAAACAAAAGCTGGAAGCTCCTCAGCTAAAACTCTCATCGATATTCATCCCGAAATACACCACAAAACAAGGCCGATATTCTTCATCTCAAGAAGCGGCGTAAAATACCTCTTTTTTCACTCAGGCAACGCCTAAACTGTTTGGCAATTTCCCACCGGTTACTGGTAAGGCAAATAATATGAATAAATCCATCCCTTCACGCCTTCCTCTATTCATTGATGGCGACTGGGTGCAGTCCACTACCAAGGAGTGGCTGGATGTGACAAACCCCGCCACAGGTGAGGTTTTAACCCAAGCCCCCTATACCACTGAGGCCGAACAACTCCAGGCAATCACCGCCGCCAAGCAGGGATTCATTTCTTGGCGGAACACCCCAGTTCCTACTAGAGCACGTATTATGCTCAAGTACCAAGCTCTCCTGAAAGAGCACCAAGAAGCCCTGGCCGAGATTCTCGCAGAGGAAACTGGTAAAACATTTGAAGACGCCAAGGGGGATGTTTGGCGAGGCATTGAGGTGGTTGAGCATGCCGCCAATATTGCTACCCTGCTAATGGGGGAAACCGTTGAAAACGTTGCCAGTGCTATAGATTGCTATTCCTATATTCAACCCATTGGCGTCTGCGTCGGTATTACGCCATTCAACTTTCCCGCAATGATACCGTTGTGGATGTTTCCGCTAGCGATTGCCTGTGGCAATACCTTTATTCTTAAACCTTCTGAACAAGACCCCATTACACCTTGCAAACTGGCTGAATTATTTGAGCAGGCAGGAGCACCCAAAGGGGTTCTACAAGTTATCCATGGTGGTCGCGAGCAGGTAGATTTCTTACTAAAAAATCCGGATATTAAAGCTATATCTTTTGTCGGTTCCGTGCCAGTTGGGCGCCATATCTATCAGACAGGCACTCAATATTTAAAAAGAGTACAGGCCTTTGCCGGGGCAAAAAACCATATGGTAGTGATGCCGGATGCAAATAAAAATGCCACTATTAACAATATCATCGGCTCTTCTGTAGGGGCTGCCGGTCAGCGATGTATGGCTATTTCGGTTGTGGTATTAGTGGGTGAAGCGCAAAGTTGGATTCCTGAAATACAGGATGCGATGGCAAAGATAACACCCGGGCATTGGAAGAATCCACAATCCGACTACGGCCCCTTAATTTCACCTGCTGCAAAGGAACGTGTGCTGGGTTATATCGAGACAGGCAAAAAAGAAGGGGCGGATTGCCTTCTGGATGGTTCAAAAATTACAGTGGATGGATATCCCCATGGTAACTGGGTTGGCCCTACATTATTTGCCAATGTTACTACCGAGATGTCAATTTACACTGATGAAATTTTTGGGCCAGTGTTATGTCTGGTGAATGTAGATCACCTAGATGATGCAATAAAACTGGTGAATGACTGCCCTTACGGCAATGGAACTTCCATATTCACTGCCAGCGGTGCAGCGGCACGTAAATATCAGCACGAAATTCTTGTGGGCCAGGTAGGAATCAATGTGCCTATCCCGGTTCCATTACCTTTCTTTAGTTTTACTGGCTGGCGCAGTTCATTTTATGGGGATCTCCACGCCTATGGTAAGCAGGCCGTGCGTTTTTATACCGAAACAAAAACCATCACAGCCCGCTGGTTCGATTCAGATATTGAACACGCTGAACAGGCAAATATGACGATACAGTTAAAGTAACTGCACATACCAATAAAATTTAATTTTTTGGATACTGCCATGAATAAAATCACAGCCTTCCTTGGTCTGGGGCATATGGGTGCCCCAATGGCTTTTAACTTAATCAAAGCTGGATTCCGTGTAAGAGGTTTCGATCCAGTAGAGGAGTTGCTTCAGAAATCTGTAGAACAGGGAGTTGAAAAATGTTCATCAGCAACAGAAGCGGTGAAGGGAGCAGATTTTGTTATTAGTATGTTACCCAGCAGTGCTGCGGTAGAGAGCCTTTATATTGAAAAAGATCATCTGCTGGAAGCTATCGAAGAGAGATCCTTAATTATTGATTGCTCCACAATTTCAGCAAGCAGCTCAAAACGCCTACTTAACGCCGCACGAAATAAAGGCCTTCATGCAATAGAGGCTCCTGTTTCTGGCGGAGTCAAAGGGGCCGCTGCCGCAACTCTCAGCTTTATGTGTGGCGGTGAGCACGAGGATGTCGAGCGAGCCAAAACAGTTCTACAGCATATGGGGGGCAACGTTTTTTTTGCAGGCCCTGCCGGAGCTGGGCAAACGGCAAAGATCTGCAACAATATGTTGCTGGCTATTCATATGATTGGCACCGCCGAGGCACTCCAATTGGGTGTGAATAACGGCCTAGATCCCAAAGTGCTAACCGAAATCATGGCGAAAAGCTCAGGCGCCAACTGGTCCCTACAAACTTATAATCCTTATCCCGGTGTTATGGATAGTGTGCCCGCTAGTAATCAGTATCGCGGAGGCTTTAAAGTGGGGTTGATGTGTAAGGATCTGGGGCTTGCTCAGCAAGCCGCCGACAATAGCAAAAGCTACACACCGCTCGGCTCACTGGCCAGAAATCTATTTGGCTTACACAGTCTGAAGGGCAATGAAGAACTGGATTTCTCCAGTATCCAAACAATTTTCAGGAAGGAGGCCGACCAATAGCTAGATTGTTCAGCCTCTTTCCCGATCTAACTCATCTATCGATCCTGGCCTGTAGCGGCTATCTGCACTTCTCGGATATTCACATGCTGGGGCTGGCTGTACATAAACAACGCCGTGCGAGCGATGTCCTCTGCATTAATGGCGCCACCTATGGAGGCCTTCCACTCTTCGTAAGCTTTGATAATCTCTTCAGAAGTGGTATGACTCAGTAGCTCTGTCTCCACAGCTCCTGGGCATAGGGCCATAATACGTACTCCGCTTGCGGCAACCTCTTCACGCACGGTTTCGCTAATCGCCGACACTGCGTACTTGGTTCCGCAATAGGCAGCATGATTGATAAATGTCTTCACGCCGGCAATCGAGCTGATATTGAGGATAGTACCGCGACCACGAGACTTCATATCGGCCAAAACAGCCTGCATGGAGTTCATCAAGGCGAGCACGTTGACATCAAACATCTCCCGCCACTCTTCAGCACTCTGGGTCTCTATGTTCCCCAACAACATCTTACCGGCATTGTTCACCAAACAATCTACAGGCCCATAAAGAGTCTCAGCCTCCTGAATTGCTGCAGATAACGCAGCAGGATCGGTGACATCGACCTGTCTGCAGAGGGTGTTCGGTAAATTCATCGCTTCTAATTTTTCCAAACGACGCGCCAATAGCAACAACGGATGCCCGGCATCCGACATATGCTGAGCTATTGATGCTCCAATTCCAGAGCTGGCACCTGTTATTACAATCAATGGCTTAGACATACTGACTCTCTCTTCTGCAATCAATGATTAAAGACTACGGGATAACCCTTTTGTATCGGCAGTATAGAATTTAGAATTACGTCTATTAACTCAACTAATGTGAAATCATTGTTTGGAATCAATGAACAATATCTCTTGGCGAGCCATACGCGCCTTTATTGCTGTGGCTGAGCGGGGCAGTTTTACTGCTGCTGCGGATCATACAGGTTTCTCCAAAGCTACACTCAGCCAACAAGTCTCCGAATTAGAGTCCACCCTGGGTGTTCAACTGTTACACCGCACTACCCGCAAGCTGCGACTTACTGAGGTCGGTGAAGGCTATTACCAGCGATGCAAGCAGGCAATACAGCAACTAGATAGTGCCGCAGAGTGGGCAACACATGCCAAAGAGGAAATAAAGGGGAAAATTCGTATCAATGCGGTGGGTGGGATTATCGGCGAGGAGATCATTGCCCCCCTAGTCATTAAGTTTCAGAAAACTTATCCCGAAATACAAATACAGCTGGATTTTTCCAGTGTGCGTGTCGATCTCATTGAAGATCGTTACGATTTAGTAATACGTATGGGGCAGCTGCCAGATTCCACCCTCGTAATACGCAAACTGCACAGTATCAAAACCCGCTATGTTGCGAGCCCGGATTTTATCAAAATGCGTGGCCCAATTCTAAAGCCCATGGACCTCTCGAAAGTACCCCTAATTTACGGCAGTGTTAACCAGTGGGTGCTAACGCGTGGTAAGACCAGGCATAAGATTGAGGTGGAACAGGGTATCAAACTGGTTAGCGGCCGGGCGATGCACCTTGCAGCACTGACAGGACTTGGTGTAACTCGCCTGGCAGACATCTACGTCCAGGCAGATATCGAAAAAGGTAAATTACAGGAAATTTTGCCTGGGTGGTCAGAATCCACCCAGCTCTCTATGGTTTGCCCCCCGCTGCGCCATCAATTAGTTCGCGTACGTAGCCTGATGCAATGGCTAAAAGACCACTTTTCCAAAGAATATGGACAGCTACTGAAAAGGGAACCAGCAGAAGACTAATAAACAATAAAAGATATGAACCTATATACAGTAATGCTTACAAACACTAAGCAATTTCATCCGTCCTTTCCTGCTCTTTTTTCAAAATGTCTGCGGGGCTTTCAGCGCTGTTACTATACTCAGGTTCTACCACTTCTTGCCTTTCAGTATTAATGAACGGGTAAATACAAAAGACCAGTGCCAGGAGTACCCAAAAAGCCGTTGCCTGTGCCATAGGCACAGTTAAATAAAGCCAAAATACCTTTTCACCTTTTAGCGCTGCATTAATATAGACCGCTGAGCCACCAAACCCCACCAATACGGGGCTTATATAGGGAATAAAGTTGATCCAGTACCCCTTTAAATCCTTGGCCATACGCTCACACCAGCGAACCATAAAAGGCAAAGGAAAATTAGCAAGAATGATTCCCAGTAAAACTTCAAGAAGCCCAACATTCCAGCCCAAGAGGAAGGCCAGATAAGCAAAGACCAGTATATTCAGGGTAATGCAGAACCATAAAACACCACGAAAATAAGCCACGCTATAAATCCCTTTTAAAAAATCTTCTGATTATTGATCATATCACCATTAGCTCCCAATATCCTTGAGAGAGAAAAAACCATAGAGTTAATCTTATACATTGAATAAAAATATTATTAGACTATCTAGAACAACCCAGGCAAGGATCCTTGCAGCTGTTCAATAGCATCCAGCTCTTCTTCTGTTAAGGCTTTATAACCCCGCAAATAGGGCCAACCATAGCCCCAACGGAATGAGGTTGGCAAGAATAGCGTCCCGCCAACTCTAACCCCTACCAGCAACAACAACGCAATTTCCCTCTCCCCAGTTTTGGCAACACAAACTTCTAGGTCACAATCAGCCTCTTGCCGCTGAGAATAGCTTTCCCCCTTCCAATAGGCATGATCATGGGCATAGCAGCAATCAAGCCATAACTCACTCTGTTCAAGAGTGCCATCAGGAAAGATACTGCAACCATCGGAATGAAACTCCTGTATCTCCACAGCGGACAAGGGAATCACTTTTTACTGACTGCATTGGGTAAAACTAAATCTACTGGCTTTCTAGAATTTACATAATCACGGAATTCAGGAGCTACATATTCAGATCGCAACTCCCATATCCTCTTAAAGGGAATCATCGATAAATATGCAGTATATTGACGAGTCATTGAGTCCCAGATAGTAAAATCCAGCCTGTTTGCCTTATATTGAAAATAGGCCTCCTCTCAAATTTTAAAAAAACGATATACAAAACCAATGATTCTCAAAGTGTCAGCACTAGATAACGAATCAAAATCCTTCATCGCCTTCGCAAAAACATCTGCCATCGGACCTTCACAAATTGCCGCCACAGCTTCTCGATGAGCAATAGATATCTCATGCATAGAAGCAATTTTGGATTCTTTATTCTGAACTCTTATTAAAGTAGCAAGATAGACTAAGGACGCGACAACTGCGAAGGCTCCAACAAGCTCGCCAACGGCACTTAAAGTATCCCACACCATAATCCGACTCTACCCCATCGAACAAGACGGTAATTTAAATAACTTTTAGAACCAACTCTTAGCTCTTACAGGTATACCAACAGATAACGCTCTACTACCAAAAGTATACAATCACCTAACTTAGAACGTTTATTTCCTCTTTATAGGCGTCTGGAAGACTGACAACCTCTAAGAAAACATGAAGATGGTTAACGTATCCAAAACTCTAATATTGTTGTCATCTAACAGATCTCACCAATCAGAAACAAATATTTATACGCCTGAGCACCCTATATACAACCAGCCAACGACATAACCTTTAAATAAAAGAAAAAATAATCCCCCCACCATTAAATTTCAGAGATTTCAAATTAGTAAGTAAAAGTATCCACCAAGGATAAAGCGAGAAGGAAGAGGTGAAACATATCAACCTAAAAAAATCGCGGCATATTTGTTAAACATATTTCTATGCCGACAGAAAATAAGAGAGGAGAATGAAAGATGAGTTGTGAGCGAAATGCAAAGGCATCTCGCTCAGTTGCAGCTACCTAGTTAAGAATTTTCTTCACGTGCCTTCTAATTTTTCTGTGTACATTTCTATCATCAGCGATAGAACTCAGGAATTCCTTGTACTCACTTTTATTAACCGTACCTAGAGCTTTGCAATACCAGGCAAGTGTATCGATATGTAGTTTGTCTACAGGCTGCCTAACATCCTTTTCTACTGCCCTGTAAAACCACTCCTGAATTACGGTTTCAGCAGCTCCATCGCGGACAACTTCCTCAGCGGCAAACCGCTGCATGATCATATCGTTACTATTGAGCAAATTTAGTAAGCGTGTAGTATGCAAGCTATTAGTAGCTACATGGCCTTCCATATTCTGCATCAATGCATTGCGCTTTTGATAAAAACTAAACTTGGTCAGCACATGCTTCGCTCGATTTCTAATCGCACGATTACCACTTTCACGCATTATCTTATTGATAGTGGGTGAATATTTTGTATTCCCAGATGATGAAAGTGTACGTAACAAATTGACGATTTCACTAATCACTTTCTCATCACGTTGAGCAACTGTCATATTCGCCTGGTGTTTTTCCAGGAGAACCTGTTCAGCCGCATCAAATAAACGTTCATCACTTAATCCAGATCCTGTAATACGATTAGCAGTTTTAGTTAAGACAAAGTTATCTTCGCCTTTTAGTTCTGCTATAAAACTATCTATCTCCTGATTAAGTAAAGACTGAATATCTTTTGCCAACCCGGTTAAAGGAGAAACGAAAAAAATAAAAAAGATAAATAAATGGGTTAATTTCACAAAATACCTTCCATAGAGCTTTAAATTGTTGCCCTAGTAAACTAAGGCAACCTAAGAAAAATAGATCAGAGATTAATTAGGGCTTAACCCACTTCAGCCAGATTCCCTTTACTTTCCAGCCACTGCTTGCGATCCCCGGCACGCTTCTTGGCCAAGAGCATATCCAAAAGCTGATTGCTGTCATCGCCGGCATCAATATACAGTTGCACCAGACGGCGGGTATTGGGGTCCATGGTGGTTTCACGCAACTGCATGGGGTTCATTTCACCCAGACCTTTAAAGCGGGTCACCTGTATTTTGCCCTTTTTCTTTTCTGCGCTTATACGATCGAGGATACCCTGCTTCTCCGACTCATCCAGCGCATAGTAAACATCTTTACCGATGTCTATACGGAACAGTGGCGGCATGGCGACATAGACATGACCGTTAGTTACCAGCGGACGGAAGTGACGTAAGAACAGAGCGCAGAGTAGTGTGGCGATGTGTAGGCCATCGGAGTCGGCATCGGCGAGGATACAGATTTTGTTGTAGCGCAGCCCTTCCAGATTGTCACTGCCTGGATCAACACCCAGCGCCACGGCAATATCGTGCACTTCCTGGCTGGCGAGAATCTCTGCGGAATCCACTTCCCAAGTATTCAGGATTTTACCGCGCAGCGGCATGATGGCCTGGAACTCGCGATCCCGCGCTTGCTTGGCGGAACCACCAGCGGAGTCCCCCTCCACCAGAAAGAGTTCGGAGCGGGAGGTATCGGCACTGGAACAGTCCGCCAACTTGCCCGGCAGCGCGGGCCCCTGAGTGACTTTCTTGCGCGCGACTTTTTTTGCTGAGCGCATTCGTTTTTGTGCATTACCAATGCACAACTCGGCAAGCTTATCACCCTCTTCCGTATGTTGGTTCAGCCACAGGCTGAACGCATCCTTGGCCACACCAGAAATAAACGCGGTGGCCTCACGGGAGGAAAGGCGTTCTTTTGTCTGCCCGGAAAACTGCGGGTCTGCCAGTTTGGCGGAGAGTACGTAAGAGCACTGCCCCCAGATATCCTCAGGGCCCAACTTAATACCGCGGGGTAATAAATTGCGGATCTCGCAGTACTCACGCATGGCATCCAGAAGACCCGCACGCAGCCCATTTACGTGGGTACCGCCCTGGGCGGTAGGGATCAAGTTAACGTAGGATTCGGCGGTAATCTCACCGCCCTCCGGCAGCCATTGCACTGCCCAGTCTGCCGCTTCGGTAGAAGCGGCAAAGCTACCCACAAAGGGCTCGACCGGCAAGATTTCCCAGCCTTGATTGGCAGCGGCGAGGTAGTCTTTGAGACCGTCCTCGTAGTACCACTCGTCAGATTCACCATCCTGCTCATTAATAAAAGTGACCGTCAGGCCGGGGCACAATACCGCCTTGGCGCGCAATAGGTGACGCAGTCGCACCACGGAGAATTTTGCGGAATCAAAATACTTGGGGTCGGGCAGAAAGCGTACACTGGTGCCTGTGGTGCGCTTGGCACAATTACCGACAACCTCAAGATCCGAGGCCTTTTCCCCATCTTTGAAACCGATACGGTGCACCTTACCATCCCGCTGGATGGTCACTTCCAACACTTTGGAAAGAGCGTTTACTACAGAAACACCCACACCGTGTAGACCACCGGAAAACTGGTAATTTTTGTTGGAGAACTTACCACCAGCGTGCAGGGTGGAAAGAATCACTTCAACACCAGGGCGCCCCTGTTCCGGGTGAATATCCACCGGCATACCGCGACCGTTATCGCTAACCGAGAGCGATTGGTCTTTGTGCAATACCACTTCAATTTTTTTCGCGTGCCCGGCAAGCGCTTCGTCGACACTGTTGTCGATCACTTCCTGGGCGAGGTGGTTGGGGCGGGTGGTATCTGTGTACATGCCCGGGCGCTTTCGCACCGGGTCCAGCCCTGTGAGTACCTCAATATCTTCGGCGGAATAATTGGCCATAATTTTTATAAATTACTGCTGGTTAAATAGAAATTCGACAATGGGATCGCAGTAACGCGCGAAGCCCTGAAAGCTGTGATCGCCCCCCTCCTCGACAGTTTGACGTTGCCCTTGATAGAAAGACTCTGCATCGCGGTAATCGAGGGTTTCATCGCCTCGCTGTGCCAAAAGCCAATAGCGGCTCAGCAGTGGACTGGGTATCTCTGCTTCCAATTGCGCCATGGTATCAACGTCCGCACCGCTTAGGCGATACTCCTGGGACTCACCACTGTAGGGTTGTAACACCTGGCCGACGTAGGCCGGCATAAAGCGAGATGGGCGAACGGCCGGATTGATCAGCACCGCTGGCAAATGGTAGCGCTCGCCTAGGTAGGTACACCAGAATCCCCCCATAGAGCTACCAACCAATCCTATGGGGCCGCAGTTGTCTGAGCCAAGGAAGCCATCCAATAGCCGCAGTAATGATTGCTGAGCATTTCCTGGATAGGGAGAGACCTGTGGTGCACAGAAAATGATCTGTGGGTGATTGGCAGCCAGCCGGTCCCGCATCAGCTGGCATTTAAAAGACTGAGGCGATGAAAGAAAGCCGTGCAGGTAGATCAGCAGCGGCCTTCCGTTGAGATTTTGTGTTTGCATAGTCGGGGATTATAGCGCCCCACGGCAGCGATGGGGTTGGTCTCCTCACAGTTCCTGCTCTTCTCAGGGACCGATTACAGCAGCGATCTGTTCAAGCTAGCAAAAGCCCGGCGAATATCCACACGCATATCTGACCAAAAGGTAACACTGGTGAAACGTTCCAGCCGTCCACCCGGCCCAGAGGAACCGAGATTCTCACCAATATCCCGCCGATCGCGAAAATGCATTACTGCACTGCCGTTACGATCGTACAAAGTACCTACCAGCTGTGCGTAGGCGCTCTGCTCTGTATAGACACGCCAAGTCCAGGGAGATGGATCGAGCGGTGCAGCCAGGGAAAAATCTTGCAGTGACAGGGATAAGGTGTAGTCGGCTTCCGCCTGCTCCGACACTTGCTGGGCATTGCGCGGTTTTAGCAGCTTATTACTAAAGCTCTGCGCCAACAGTGTATTCAAACGCTGTAGATCCCTCTGATCCAGCTCGTAATCTTTTTCCCGATATTGGCGCCTGGGCAAGGAAGAGAATCGCTTGGTGTAGTCAATTTGAACCGGTGCGATATAAACCTTAGCGCCATTGAGATCCAAGGCGAAAGCTGCCGCGACTTCATCGAGCTGGCTGGGGCGTGCTTCCAGGCCATCGCTACGATCCTGTAAAGTGGACTGCTGACTACAAGCCGTAATCAATAATAAAATTGCGAGGAGAGGTATAGAAAATAATTGTTGCATTTACAAGCTCCTGAATTTTCGAAAAATATCCATTCGGCGAGAGGCTCCAATCACATTATCTATCACCGTTAGGATTCAAACCTCGGCAATTCTAGAAACCACACTTGAATACTTTATTGGCTCACCTTTCACCACGCTTTTCCCATATTCAAAAATCACCGCTCAATACAGGTAATCTCATTGTACGGGGAGGATAGGGGAAAAACACAAGGGATTGGTTAAGAATGGTTTTATTTGGTTTTTTGCTAAAAAGAGAGGGGAAAATACATTGTGCTCAGGTCGCACAAAATAGGAATGGTTGTTACCAATAGGCAGTGATCTGTTTGCTGCCTATTCAGAAAGTAATGCATTCTTTACTGGGGAGCCAATAGCAAGAAGGAAGACTTGAGAGCTTTAGTGAAAGTACCGCTGCGAATTCGCAGCGGTTTGACTTAAATCAATAACCGGATGAGGCGAGATCGACACAATACTTGGAGATAGCCACCCGCTCCACACCGGTTTCGTAGGAGCCATCGCTATACAGTTCAAACCAGCGGTAGCCGGGCATCTCTTCGTCGACAGCGAAGGGGCCACTGCCGGGAGTAAACTGTACCGAAGTAGAGGGAGTGGCATGCAGACCGAGATGGCCTCGGTTGCTGTCAAACTGCTGGTGTACATGCCCCCAAACCAGGGCTTTTACCTGGGGAGCCTGATCAACTATTTGCAAAAATGTCTCACAGCCCTCACGCAGCATATGGCCATCAATCCACTTACTCCCCACAGGGACCGGCTGGTGATGCATCATAATAATCACCGGATGATCGCGAGTCTCCCAAAGGAGCAACTGAAGGCGCTCCAGTTTCGCGCTGTCCAAGCCACCACAAATCTGCCCTGTCACACTGGTATCCAACAGCAGCAGGCGCCAATCCCCCAAGGAGACCAAATCGATACAGCGATTGGGGGCCAGTTTTTTCATGCGGGCACTCACATCGTGATTGCCGGGCAGCCAGTACCAGGGCATGGAAAGTATGCGGGTCTTTTCTAAGAACCGGCAGTAGGATGCCTCAGAACCATTGGCGCTGATATCGCCAGTGGCGACCAGAGCCCGGGCATGGGGCTGCCGGCTTTGGAGAGAGGTCAAAACTTCATCGAGGGTGTGGCCGGTATCCAGACCCAATAATTGATAATCGGGCCTGCTGCCGATATGTGGATCTGTGATCTGGATAAGACGGTGCGAAGTCACCCCCAGGGGTGAATCCGACTTGTTGTGCTCGCGAATCACTTGCTCACCTTGTGTTCACATCCGTGTGTTCTGCAGCAGAATTAAAATCTCTGGCCATCCAACACCAGTTCAAATTCTGCACGACCATTTGCAAGACAGTACTCCAACCATTCACCAAGGAAGCGATTGGCTTGGGGTCTCTCATCTGCATGCTGCATACGGGGATTGGGGTAGGCGGTATCCACTCCTTTACCACCCACCGGCCCGCGACCATTGGCTTTAATCACCTCCGCCATACACGCATCGTGGTAGAGGCGTACAGTCAAGTCGGGAGGTTCCAGCCATTGGCACTCGTTAAGATTTACCTCCGCCGCCAGAGACACCTCCGTGGTATATCTGGAGCGCTCCACTACTCTCAACACCAGAGTGCCGCCGGGCAACTGGTAGCGCCAAAGCGCTCTTTGTGAAAGCTCAGGCAACAATTTGCTCAAGCGCAGGTAGTTGGCGTCACAATCGGCATGATAAGACGGTAGATCGACTCGATACACCGCCCTAGCGTTGCCATTTGGCGACATTTTCAACTTCCGTTGCTGCCGCGCCTTCGCTTCTCCCAGTAGAGCCATTATCAACACTCCAATTCATTGGCCGCCGTGACTCAGATCTCAGTTTGCTCTATACGCAGGTAACATTGCGCAACGCAAGTGACCGTCAGGCAGTTGGCCTGTGTTTTGTTAATTTTGCCCGGTTCAACTGCAGCCACTGCATACAAATAATGGTGGCCGAATTATCGATAGGGTTCTCTCCTGGAGCATAGTCCCCCGCCATGGCGGCGAGTACCGAGTCCCTGGAAAACACCCGCAAGCGGATATCTTCGTTTTCCTGCTCCAAACCAAAGTAACCTTCCGCACAGTTCAAGTCCACCAGCGCACAGTACAGGTGTAGCCGTTCGGAGCTCCCGCCAACACTGGGCATATAACTGTGGATAAAGTGCAATTCCTGCACTTTGAGCCCCGCTTCCTCCAATACTTCACGCCGAGCTACATCTTTTAGGTCTTCCCCGGCTTCCACCATGCCGGCCACCACTTCCAGACACCAGGGGCCTGCCGGCCGCTCTAGGGCGCCAATACGAAACTGCTCGGTAAGCGCAACAAGGTCTCGCTCAGGGTCGTAGAGCAATACCCCTACTGCCGGACCGCGTACAAACAGCTCCCGGGTAAAGATTTCACTCCAGCCACCACGAAAAAGGCGATGGCGCAGCCGTAGCCGCAACATGGAAAAAAATCCCTTATAAACCGTTTCCCTGGAAACAACTTCTACAGAATCTGCGGAAAACTCTGGGGACAACCCCTTTTGACTCTTCATTTTTGACATTAGTTCGCTGACCTTCTGCGCGAGTGGGGTCTGCATACTCGAACACTATATGACCGGGATGCAGCTGTTATACTCTGCGCCCACCGTACCAGCCTCTCTAGCAAGCGGCCATACGTAATATCTTCCTGGATTTTTTTAGAGACCGCACCACCATGAGAGTGCTCAATATCGCCTACCAGCAACTGCGCCGTTACGGTAAGACGCGGGTTAGCTGGGCACAGAAACTGACTTTTGGCCTGATCAAAAACGATCACTATACGCAGGTGTTCAGCGACCGGGATGTGGCAGCCTTCGAAGCGCCCTTCGGAATCCGCGACCTAGGGGTGAGCAAAGCCAATCGCCGCCTGTTAGAAACGGTTGAAGCATTTGAGCCCGACCTGATCATCGCCGGCCACTGTGACATGATCAGTAACGACACCCTGAAGGCGATCAAGCAACAACAGCCCAATTGCCTAATCGCACACTGCAATAACGATCCACTGTTCGTGCCCAGCAATGTTGAGCGTATCAAACATCGCGCCGAAGTGGCCGATGCCATCTTCGTCTCCACCGGCCGTCGCGAGCTGAGTATTTTTGAGGGCATTAACGCCCGGGTTTACCATATGCCCAACCCGGTCGAACCCTCTATCGAAAACCTCAATAATGCCGAACGCACTGATCTGTCTATTGATCTGCTGTTTTGTAGCAACAGCAATAATTTCACCAAGCGCCTGCAAATGGTGAAAAATCTCAAGGATACCCTGGGAGATTCACTGAACTTCAAAACCTTCGGCAGCTTTGGTGAAGCGCCAGTATGGGGACGAGACTACGATCGCGCACTCGCGCAAACTAAAATGGGACTAAATTTTAATCGCCAAGACACCCATTACTGGTACTCTTCTGCGCGAATGGCCCAGCTTGCCGGTAATGGTATTTTGCAATTCACCAGTGACAAGCTGCACTTCGACGAACTATTGCCCCCAGAGAGCGTGGTTTACTTTTCTGATGAGCAGGACCTGTTGGAAAAAATCCGCGAGTTTCATAGCGACGATGCCAAGCGCCGTGCTTGGGCAGCTAAAGCCCGGGAATTTTTCCACACCGAAATGAACTCGAAGCTTTACGCCCAATACATTGTTGAGGCCACCAGCCTGCAACCCTTTAGTCACGATTACGCCTGGGCCCGTGATGTCAATCTGGATGGCACACTGAAATAACGGGTCACCGAAAGAATTACACAGAATACGTTGGATTTATGAGTAACAAGCCAATTCGAGTGGCGCAGGTCCTCGCCGGTGCCGAGCACGGCGGTGCGGAAAATTTTTTCGTGCGCCTGGTGAGCGGTTTGAACCCGCGCACTGAGATTAATGAGAAAGCCTTTATCCGCAACCACGATCACCGTGTGCAAGCTCTGCGTAACAATGGGGTTGAAACCGAAGGTTTTAAGTTTGGTGGCAAACTGGATTTTCTAGGCCGCAGAGTTTATCGCGAGGCACTGAATAACTGGCAGCCGGACATCGTTATGACCTGGATGGGGCGTGCCACTATTATCACTCCCAACTCAAAAAACTATCTACTGGTCAGCCGGCTCGGCCATTACTACAACCTGAAGTACTATCGGCACGCGGATTATTGGATCGGTATCAGCAAGGGTATTTGCCAGCATATGGTTGATGGTGGCATTCCCAGGGAGCGGATTTTTCATATCCCCAATTTTGCCGATGAAACTCCAGTAGAACCGCTGCCACGCAACAGTTTCGATACACCGGAGGACAAGCCCCTCATTCTCGCTGCAGGCCGCCTGCACATCAACAAGGGCTTCGAAGTCCTGCTGCACTCCTTGGCTCAAATACCCAATGCTACCCTGTGGCTCGCCGGCGTAGGTCCAGAAGAGGCCAACCTGAAAGCCCTGTGCCATAAACTCGGTCTGGACCAGCGCGTGCGCTTCCTTGGTTGGCGCAACGACGTCACTACCCTGATGCGCACCGCAGATTTGTTCGTATGCCCATCACGGCACGAGGGGCTGGGTTCAATTGTGATGGAGTCCTGGGCACACCGATGCCCCATTGTCGCCACCAATTCCCAAGGCCCGGGGGAAGTCATCAGCGATGGTCATAGCGGCCTGATCACTCCTATCGACGATGCCGATGCCCTGGCTAAGGCCATCCGCTCCGTATTGGATAATCCAGAGTTGCGCCAGAGTCTGATCGAGAATGCTGCGGAAGTGTATGCGAATGGCTACTCGAAGCAGTTTATCGTGGACTCCTACATTGAGCTCTACAATACCCTGATGCAACGTGGGCGCCCCTAGCCCTTAGCAAAAATTGCAGACTGCCTTCAAAGTATTTTTGCAGCCCTACCTGTGCGGGCCGTAAAAAAACAGGCCAGTAAAAAATAGTAACTGGTAGTTTTCTGATATTTGAGGGGTTTCGCCGGCCAACGGCCGGCGATGAGGAGTCAGTTGGAGGAATTATAAAGAGCCGATAATTTTTCAGTTTACTGGTAGGCCTGAGGCAAATCCCTCAACAATTCATACACGCCCCGTGAGATCAGACGCTGACGCTGCTCAATACTGTCTGGGCGAGTCAGGAGTTCACTGGCCCTACCCCCCCAAATTATCGCGCCGTCGGGGCGACCAATCCCCACACTCATAATTACCAGCGGAGCATCGGTGAGCGGCGGCAGCTCCACGACATCCTGGGGTGCATTGCTATCAAACTGCTTGTCCCAGCTTGGGTCTCGTGTATCGCCGGAAAAAAATTCATCAACCACAGCCACCTGATAATCCACGACCATGTCTGCATTCTGGTCCTGGGCCACCTCTCGGTAACCGCGCTGCTGTAATTGCGCCGCCACCGTATTGCGCATCTCCTCATCTAGCTCTACCAATTGTGCTGAGGCATCCGCATCATTGAGTGGCGTCACCCCCCATTTATAGGTAGAAAAAGCCACCGGTTGGGCCCCCGTACTCACCCGCTCCACTTGCATTTCCTGGCACCCGGCCAAGAACAGCAGAGTCATTAATCCCATGGTTATATAACGCATAAATGCTCCTTACCTTGTTATTTATTTGACCGGTTCCGAATAATTATAAAGCTCTATTTTGGGGCTCCACTTATACCACTTGGGTTCCGCCCGCGGGTAGAGTGGAAAGTGGCTACCGGATTCCACTTCGAACCCCATAAATGGCGGCTCGGGCGTGGCGAAAGCAATGCCCCCTTTAATTAGAGCCTGAGCAGACTCGGTATTAACATTAAGACCACTTTTCAGCCCAAAATTCACATCCACACCACTGGCGTTCCAAAAAACTGTATGCTCACGCACCAGCGGGCGATATTCTGGCTCGATGTGCACAAAGATATATACCCGGTCCGCCCACTCTCCCAGCTCAAAGCCAGTAACCTCCCCCACTTGCACCTGCCGATAATAAACGGGGCTGCCCGCCACCAGAGAACCGCGTCTGGCTGCATCGAGTATTACCGTCAGGCCGGGTCGACTCATAGTTTCGGCAAGATCCTCCTTCGGGGCCTGAAGCTCGGCGTAGAACTCTGTCTCCGGCGGCCCGCCGCCGGGCTCCAGGGCGAGGTAGCGGCCAGTAATCAGTGTGTCCAGGTGCGCGACTTTACTGATACCAATCTGCGGGGACACCACCCAGATACGAGTGCCGGCACGGGCAAAATTGCCACCGCGATGGTAGAGCTTTGCTCGTGCCTGAACTTCACCGAGATCCCTGCCGAGGCGCAAGCGGGTTATTTCTCCAATTTGCACACCTTTGTAACGCAACGGAGCCCCTTCCTTAAGCCCCTCAGCGCTGGGTAAATTAATACTGATTTCAATCCCCTCTTCCATCGCCGCTTCACGACTGCGATACAGAGGAAACTGATCGCCATTTTGCGCAGGTCCACCCTTTTCGTACTCCCCACCCCGGATGCCAAAAGCAACACCACCACGCAACAAAGACATCAACGAATCCGCCTGTATTTTGATGCCACTGCTCAGGCTCGCACTAGCGCGCAATCCACTGATATTCCAAAAGCGGGCACCTGGCCTAACCAGGTGTGCATAGCGCGGTTCAATCACCACATACACTTCTACGCCTTCGCCATCTCTGCGCAATTCCATCCCCTGTACCTTGCCCACTTCGATACGGCGAAAATATACGGGGGCACCGCGCTGCAGTGAGCCCGGGTTGCGGGAAGTGAGGCGTAAGTGCAGTCCAGGGACCCTAGGGTCCATTTGTGGCGCCGAAGCCCGCGCGGAAAAAGTGCGCTGAGAACGCTTCCCCCGACGCAGATCTACCTCGATACGGTTACCCTGTATTAATTCATTCAAGCCGCCACTAAAATCAAAAGTGGGCGGCGCCAACCAGAAGCGAGTATTTTCACTGAGCAGGTCATCGGTCGCCGGGTCCATCAGGACACGTACTTCCATTCCATTCATACTCTTGTTGGCTTTAGCGCGACTGACTTCACCCACTTTGATGCCCTGGTAATACACTTTGGTACTACCGGGTGTCACATCGACACCTCGGTCAAAATTTAAAGTGACGGCAATACCCGCATCTGCGGCAGCGAAGTTTTTATATAACTTAAATTCTGTGCCATTGACCGCCAATGGCGACTGGCGCTGGGATTCCGGCGTGTAAAAACTGACACCACCGGCAAAAAGAGCGGCGAGAGATTCCAGGTTGATACTAATACCGCTGATTCCTCCTTCAATCGAAATCCCGGAACTGTTCCAAAAGCGACTGCCACGATGCACCAAATAGCCGTACTCGCGCCGGATAAATAATTCGATACTGACTTCTCTACCATTTTCGTCGAGGCTGTAATCGGCCACCTGCCCCACACGTAACTGACGGTAGTACACCGGTGAGCCCCGGCTGAGGGAGCCGAGCCGGCGGGATTTCAGTACCACGCGTAAACCGTCTCCGCGTATAAATGCCGGTGGACGATCCAGAGCGACAAACTCCCGTTTACGCTTGCCACTGCCGGACTCCACCGCAATGTAATTACCCGATAGCAAAGTCTCCAATCCGCTGATACCGGTAATGGAGAGTTCCGGCTTCACCACCCAAAATTCGGTGCCCTCAACCAACAGGTACTCGGCACTGCGGTTAAGACTGACTTCAGCCAAAACACCGTCGGCACCATTTAATTCTTTGGCATTGGGTACCAGCCGCACATCCTGCACTATGCCGATATCCACACCGGAATATTTCACCACCGTTTTGCCTTTCACCAGACCATCGCCGGAGTGAAACAGGATGCTCGCGTGCACATCTCCCTCAGCCATATCCTGGTAAAGTAACCAGGCGGCAATCAAACCCGCTACCAGGGGCAATATCCACACAAGCGGCAGGCCGCGACTCCGGCGCACTTGTCCCCGCTGAGGTCCTTCATAGGCGCTGGGTTCTATGGTGTCATTATCCACTGGCGTATTGTCAGCCATTCTCCGCCGCACTCCTGTGAGCCGTTTCCGGCTCTACCGCGGTTGCATACAGGTCGCCATCATGGGCATCCCATATTAGGCGCGGATCGAAAGAACGCGCCGCCATCATGGTGACCACCACCACCGAGGCAAAAGCGGTACTACCCGGCCCTGCTTCCACTCGGGCGATAAATCCCATGTCCACCAGCGCCGCCAGAATAGAAATCATAAACAGGTCCAGCAGCGACCAACGCCCGATTCCGGAAACCACTCGATATATTTTCATCGCTTGAGAGGGCACAAAATGCAATCGCAATTGGATCTGTACCAAGAGCAGTACCAATCCCAATAGTTTCATTACCGGCACGGCGATACTGGCCACAAAGACAATAAGAGCGATGCCCCACATGCCGCTGTTATACAGTTGCATAACACCGCTGATAATTGTGCTGGGTTCACCGGCGCCAAGGTAAACAACACTCATAATCGGCAGGATATTTGCTGGAAGTAACAACAAGGCACCGGTGATTGTCAGTGCCCAGGTAAGCATCAAACTGCCATCAATGCGTCCATAAACACTCGCACCACAACGAGGGCAGCGGCAACGCCCTCCCCGGGCCGGTAAAATAATCAGCTGATGACAGCTCAAACAGCTGCTCATTCCATTTTGGAGGGCTTTCTGCGGGGCACTCATGTGGCCGCCTCACGCAGGACACGCCGCAGCGCAATTCGCTGCCAAATGGCATTTTGGTCGAAACTAAGAGAGGAGAGGTTTGCCACTAACATCATGGCACCAAAGCAGTAGAGTCCCGGCTCCACATCCATTTTGCCCAGGTCTTTCAATTTAATTAATGCCACCAGAATACCCAGCATATAGACATCCAGCATGCCCCACTCTTTGATGTGTTGATACCAGCGTACGGCAAAGGCAACCGCTCGATCCAAAAGCCTCCAGGCACTGCCACAACAAATAAATAACAACAACAGAAATTTGCCCAGGGGCGCCAGCACGCTGCAAAATAAAACCAGAGACGCCAGCCAGATAAATCCTGCTTTGTAGAGAGAGTGAACCCCGTTCAATAGGGTATTATCGGCACCAAAAGAGAAAATTGAGAATTTGAGTAATGGCAGGCTGGCAGAGGGAATAAATAACAACAGCCCGGTGAGACTCAGGGCAATAGTGTAATAGACACTGTGATTGCTATTGCGGTGCAACGTGCAGCGACACCGGGGACAAACCAGCTTTTGACCGGGCGGTGCCACACTGCCGGTCAATAACAGGTCGCACTCGTGGCAGGCACGCTGCCAGGGTATCGGCTCTTTGATGCGCAGCTGATCCATGTGCCAGAGGTCCTTGCCTTATTCTGCACAATTTTTGCCGCATCCAAATACTTCCATGGCGCGTCTATTGCAATGTAGGGGCATTGCCCTATTCAATGCTGCCCTGATACTGCCAGGCAGATACCGGTAAACGCACATTCGCGTCGGTTTAACGAAGATATACCAAAAAGCCGAAAGCGTCGCCTCGACGCTTAGACTGGCCGCGGGTACACTCTCGCGACTGCTAATTGGGGAGACTGGCAGCAACATCGGACCATGCGAGCCAAGGGAACCCACCGAGAACCAAAACTCGAGTGCCGCTCCAGAGAACTGACAGAAGCTTGAAGACCGCACCCGCCACAGGAAGTTGAAACAGATGAAAAGAAGTAACCGCAAAGCGCCGAAAGGCCGCCAGTTGCGTCCACTGAAGAAACTAATCGCCGCCACCCTGCTGGGCTTCGGCGCCATGCAGGCCCAGGCCGACACCCTGTGGGATATTTATATGCAGGCGCTGGATAACGATCCCCAGCTGGCTGCAGACCGCGCAGCCTACCATGCTGGAATTGAGGCAAAAAATCAGCTGCGTGCGCCCTTGTTGCCACAGGTGAATGCTCAGATACAGGCGGCAAGAAATCACGAGTTCAGGCAATTTGGAAATTCAGAACCTGTTGATGAAAACGACGACAACAATCTTGAATTGGTCGATTTCCTCCAACGGGATACAGGTACTTTTGACGACAGAACATATAATGCGAGCCTTAGCCAGGCGATATTTGATGCCCCCGCCTGGTTTGGCTATCAGCAAGGTAAGAAACTAACCGAACAGGCTACGGCAGAGTACAGCGCCAACCAGCAGGATATGATGATCCGCGTAGCCACTGCCTACTTCGATGTATTGCGCGCCTATGATGTACTGGAAGCGGCCGTCTCTGAAGAAAAAGCTCTAGCAAAGCAGCTGGAACAAACCCAGCAGCGTTTCGAGGTGGGGCTGACGGCAATCACCGACGTCTATGATTCCCAAGCGGCTTTCGATAGCTCGGTTGCCCGCCGCTTAACGGAACAGGATAACTTACTCTCTTCCTTTGACGCCCTCTCGGTACTGACCGGTGGCTATCACGATGAGGTAGCCCCTTTGATAGAGAGCTTTCAGGTAGCGCCGCCAGTACCGTCAGATCGAGCCGACTGGGTCGATTTCGCCCTGGCAAATAACTTTACCCTAAAAGCCGCAAGACTAAACGCCGAGGCAGCCCGCTACAATGCTCGCTCTGCCGCCAGCCAGCATCTGCCTACGCTTACAGGTTCTGTCTCGTACAATAAGTTCACCTCGGAAGGTGATCAAAGAACTAGATTTTTATTTGATGAACCTTTTAGGGAGCGGAATCGATCTACGGTATTTCCACGAGATCAGGATTTTCGCGATACTACCGCCGCGATTATCTTAGATATTCCCATTTACACCGGTGGCCTGATTAGCGCCAATCGCCGCGAGGCGCGCAACCTGTCCTTCCAGGCCCAGGATCTGCGCAACCTGACCGAGCGCAACACCATCCAGTCCACCCGTACCTTACACCGTGCGGTAGTGACCGATGTTTCCCGGGTGGCGGCTCGGCAACAGGCGGTGGTCTCCGCCAAGAGTGCACTGGATGCCACCCAGGCCGGCTATGAGGTGGGCACACGTAATATCGTCGATGTGTTATTGGCCCAACGGACCCTGTTCCAGTCTCAGACGGATTATGCCAACGCCCTCTACGACTACATCATCAACAGCCTGAACCTCAAGTTGGTGGCGGGGCTATTGTCGCCAAAGGATCTGCAAGAATTGGATAGTATGCTGAATCCAGCACACAATGTGTTCCGCGTAGGCGAGTCCAGTCCTCCCGGTACACCAGCGCCTTCTAAGTAAGCGCCTATTTATTAGTAGTACCTCTATCAGTGAGTGGACTCTGATCCACTCACTGATCTTTCAAATCAGGCATCAGACTCTCAATTTCATCCAGCAGACGTCGTAAAGCGCCACTATTTTCCTGTGCGACCACTCTGGCATTCTGCCCTGCAGCCATACGTAGGCGATCGTTTTTCAACCAAAGACCCAGCTGTTCAGCTATGCTCGCTGCATCTTCGGCAATCACCATGCCGCCAGCGTCCTTTAGCAATTGGGCAACGGTGGAAAAGTTATGCAGGAAAGGCCCGCATACCACCGGGACCCCCCAGGCTGCTGGCTCAATCATATTGTGTCCGCCCACAGGAACCAGGCTGCCACCCACAAAGGCCATATCACTCGCGCCAAAGAAGCGCAGCAGCTCTCCCATCGTATCCCCCAGGAGTATTTGATCACAGACAGATGGCGCCCGCCCTTCACTGCGCCTAACCACCTGGAAGCCCCTTTCCTGACAGAGCCGTGCAACACTTTCAAAGCGCTGTGGGTGTCGGGGAACCAACACCAACAGCAAATTTTCACTGGTCTTTAGCAATGCCCGATAGGCATCCAGAATAATTTCATCCTCACCGGCATGGGTACTGGCAGCCAGCCACACCTTGCGCCCCTCAGATCCACGCCACTGGTGGGCCAAGGCCTGGGCCTCACTGACCAACCCTAAATCGATATCCAGATCGAACTTGATATTGCCACTGGCCAGCACCCGCGGCGCCGGCATGCCCAACTCTACAAAGCGTTGAGCATCCACATCATACTGAGCGACGACCTTATCCAGATTTGCCAGCATCAATTGGGTAAATTTTGGAAATTTTCCATAGCCGCGCGCAGATTTCTCGCTGAGCCGCGCGTTGGCCAGCAGCGTCGGTATATTGCGCTTTCTGCAAAGGTGCAGGAGATTCGGCCACAATTCAGTTTCCACAATGACAAGCATATTCGGACGTAAAGCCTGCAGGAATGGCGCCAGACACTCTGGCAGGTCGTAAGGCAGGTAGTAATGCAGTAAACGGCCGCCAAGAATAGGGCGCAGCGCCTCAGTCACCCGCTCAGAACCTGTGGGGGTGCTCGTCGTCACCAGCCACTGCCACTGAGGGTAGCGAGCCGCCAGCTGGGTAATCACCGGTATCGCCGCCAGCGTTTCCCCCACAGACACTGAGTGCACCCAGAGTAAAGGCGCAGAACTAAGGCGCTTCGGCACTTTTCCCAGGCGCTCAGCCAGGCGCAGCCGATACTCGGGCTGGCTGCGGCCACGCCACCACAGACGCAGCAAAATAAGTGGCATCGCCGCTCGAAAAATAACGTTATACAGAACTCGCATCGACAAAAGTGCTTCACGGGGAGAAAACAAATACTGGTAAGGCGTACCACCAGCTGTACTGGTTCAGGCTTCACTGCATATAATGAGATCCCTGCCAGGAAGCCAAAACCTGGCCATCATATCATTGGCAGAACATTTTCTTCTTGGTCACTCGGAGCTGGTCACTTGAAAGTTGTGCAACTACTGCCCGCCTTAAACTCGGGCGGAGTTGAGCGGGGAACCCTGGATTTTGCCCGTGCACTGGTCCATGCCGGCCATGAATCCATTGTCATTTCCAGTGGTGGCCGTATGGTGGAGCAGCTACAGCATGAAGGCTCACAGCATATCACCCTGCCAATCCATAAAAAGTCCCTCACCAGCCTGCTACAAGTGCGCCCTTTGCGTAATCTGCTGCAGAAATTAAATGCAGATATCTTGCACGTTCGCTCCCGGGTGCCCGCCTGGCTTACTTACCTGGCCTGGAAAAAAATGCCCGTGGACAAACGTCCCCGGTTGCTGAGCACAGCGCACGGGCTCTACTCGACCAACCGCTACAGTGCGATCATGGCAAAAACCGAGCAGGTTATCGCTATCTCACAGTGCGTAAACGATTACCTGCTGGAGAACTACCCTAATGACCTACAGAGGCCCCCTCAGATTGTCTATCGCGGGGTCGATACCAAAGAGTTTCACCCCCAAATTTGTCTCCCAGCTGACTGGATGGAGCGGACTTGTAAGGAGTTTCCACAGCTCCAAGGGAAACGCTGGTTGTTATTGCCGGGACGCTTGACCCGCTGGAAAGGTCAGGAAGATTTTATTGAGCTAATTGCTAAACTCGCCCCCTTAGACCCCCATATTCATGGAGTAATCCTCGGTGGCAGCGAAGCGAATAAAGCCCATTACGAAGAAGAACTAAAAGAAAAAGTACGAAATCTGGGGATAGAGGATCGTGTCAGCTTTGTTGGGCATCGCTCTGATATCCGCTACTGGTATAAGCAGTCCGATTTGGTTTTCAATCTCTCGCAACGCCCAGAGCCATTTGGACGCACCGTTATTGAGGCCGCCGCAATAGGCACACCGATTATTGGTTATGATATCGGCGGCCCGGCTGAATCCCTGCAGGCCTGCTTCCCACAGGGTCTGGTCAATAAGGGGGACAGGCAAATGCTCCTCAAGAAGACCCTGGAGATACTAGACACTCCTCAAGAAAGACCCCAGCTCACAGAAGCCTTTACCTTAGAGCGACAAGCCGCCCACACCATGGAAATCTATCGCACTATGCTTAACAACAATAAGAGAAATATGGCGCCATGATAGATTTGAACAATCGTGAACCCTTCGCCAGTGGAGGCAATCGCTTTTGCTATCAGCATCCGCAGGAGCCTCACTTGTGCGTCAAAGTGATGCGCCCTGGGCGCACTCAAATACTATTGGATAGGGCCCCCTGGTATAAGCGTGGACGCGGCCTGGATAGCTTTGACGATAACTTGCGTGAGCAGGAGGGCTATAGCCAAAGTGCCCTTCAACGGGATAGCGCCGGACTGTGGCAGCACCTACCCCGCTGGTATGGAATCCAGCAGACCAGCCTCGGCCCCGCCGCAGTGACCGATATGATCTTAGATGAGAGCGGAACTCCGGCACCTACCCTACGCCAATATTTAAACAAACACGGCTTGGATGAAGAGGTGCGTATTGCACTACAAGAGTTTGCCAGTTGGCTCTTGAAATACGGTGTACTGACCAAAAATCTGATCGCGCACAACCTAGTCTTACGCCGAGAAAACGGGCGTTTGCAGATTTACCTTATCGATGGCCTGGGCTGCGCCTCGTTCCTGCCACTACCGAAATTTTCCAGTTTCTTTGCCAGGCGTTATATCCACCGCCGTATCCAACGTATGTGGTTGCGCGTGGAATGGGAAGTCTCCGACAAGAAGATACCCTGGCGAAAGTTTGAAGCCCGCGGTCTGAAAGGCTAATTGGCCAATAGTCCACAACGGCGCAATAGTGCCCTGGCACATAAAAGGTACTGATCCAGAGGCTGGCGAGGCGGCTGCGCTAACACTTCTTCCAGGTGTTCACTGATGACCCCCTGATCGATCAACCTTTGCACCGCAGCTCGGACCTTATTGGACTTATCCCGGCCGGGAACCCGAATTACCCCCACCCTCGCGCGGCTCTGTAAGGACTCAAACAGCATGGAAACACTATCTTCGCTCACCCAAATCTGCTCAGTCGTGGCCATCTGCTCCTGAATCCAACCGGGAGGACATGAGCGCCAATCGATAAAGCGGGCATTGCCCTCGGACAAGGCTTCCAATGTACCCCCTGGCGTTCGGCGGCTATTGGAAATCTGCCAATCAAGGGGTTGTCTTATCAATGGCTCTATCTGTGCCCGGATAGCCTGAAGATCCCAGGAGTAGTGTTTACTCGGTCCACCGAGCAAAACTAACCCCTTTCCAGCCTGAGGACCAATATCGGGTAGAGGCTCCGTTAGGGCACCCTGGCTTAGGATAATGTTCTCCAGAGGTGGTGGCCGATCGTGCTCCGGCACAATCGCAAAATCAAACCAGCCAAAAGGTAGCTGCGGACGATTTATCGACACTGCGCGACCACCGTAACGGCGGCGCGCGGCCAACATCGGCATACGGCTCTTGCGGCCGGTTCCAATTAGGAAATCCGGTTTAGGCAGCTGATCGAGTTGTTGTGCCCGTCCCAGGAAAATGCGCGAAGCGCTCAACTCTGCAGGGATATCAAAACTCTGTACCTGCCCAGCAAAACTTTTACCCAGGCCACAAACCAGCGCCGCACTCTGTTTCTCATGCGCCCGGTTACCATCGAGAAAACGCCATACCTTCAGCTGCAAAGCCAATGAACCCCTGCCAGTAAAAGGCCGCAAGCATAGCTTATTGCCCACTTGTCGGCGAATATGAGAACACGGGATATGCCAATTGCGCCCCAAGGCCTAGAGGCAATATCTGGTACACTAGCGCGCATATTTTTGGGCGGCACAGCCCCTCCAGTGACAGGTAATGGGATACTCATGAATGTAACGGTATTTGGCAGCGGTTACGTCGGCTTGGTTCAGGCCGCAGTTTTGGCTGAAGTTGGCCACAATATTTTGTGCATTGATATCGATGAGAAGAAAGTCGAAGATCTGAAAAAAGGGATCATCCCCATCTATGAACCTGGCCTATCCCCACTGATTGAGCGCAACTTAAAAAATAGAACGCTGAATTTCAGCACTGATGCGTCACAGGGCGTAGAGCACGGGGAAGTCATCTTTATCGCCGTCGGAACCCCTCCTGACGAAGACGGCTCAGCCGACCTTCGCCATGTGCTGGCAGTGGCCGAATCTATCGCCACTTATATGAGCGAAACCAAGGTGATCGTCAATAAATCTACAGTTCCCGTGGGTACTGCAGATTTAGTGAGTAGGGCCATTGCTGATCGACTGGCTACACGTAATGCCGAAGATATCCCTTTCGAAGTCGTTTCAAACCCAGAATTCCTTAAAGAAGGCTCTGCAGTGAGCGATTGCATGCGACCAGATCGCATCATTATTGGTACTCGCAGCACCTCCGCAGAGAATGCACTGCGTCAGCTCTATGCGCCATTTAACCGAAACCATGAAAAAATCATCACCATGGATGTTCGCAGTGCGGAGCTGGCCAAATACGCCGCTAACTGCATGCTGGCCACCAAAATCAGTTTTATGAATGAGATGGCACAAATCGCCGATCATGTGGGCGCAGACATCGAGCAGGTACGCCAGGGTATTGGCTCTGACCCCCGCATTGGCTACCAGTTTATCTACGCCGGTATCGGTTACGGCGGTTCATGCTTTCCGAAAGATGTGAAAGCATTGATTTCTACAGCAACTCAAATGGGGGTATCCCCGGGTATTTTGAATGCTGTGGAGGAGCGTAACCAAACCCAGAAAAGCTACCTGCTACAAAAAATCACAGAGCATTTTGGCGAGGACCTGAAAGGAAAAACCTTTGCTTTGTGGGGGCTTGCCTTTAAACCCAATACCGATGACATGCGCGAAGCGCCCAGCCGTACCTTGATGGAACAACTCTGGCAGCTCGGTGCAAAGGTTCAAGCCTTTGATCCTCAGGCAATGGAGGAGTGCCAACGGATATACGGTGTGCGCGAAGACATGCAACTCTGTGGCACTAAGGAAGTTGCGTTATCTGGGGCAGATGCCCTGATTATCGCTACCGAGTGGCAGCAATTTAAGGCCATTGATGCTAAGGCCGTTACCAAGGCGTTAACTAATCCGGTTATTTTTGATGGCCGTAACCTCTATGAACCCCAACACATGGCTGAGAGCGGCATGGACTATTATTGTGTGGGACGCCCAAAAGTATAAGTGCCCTACAAGACATTGAGGGGCTTAGCCCCTCAGGTTCTCACTTAGAGATTCCGGCCAGGTTCAGGCCTAAATTCACTCCTGCAGCGAAAAATATGGGTAGCAATACCAGCAACCACTATGCCAAAAATAAAATGGCCACTGGAGTAAAAAAGATAGGATTCAAAGCAATTCGCAATCAGCCAGAGAATCATAAAACCGATATAAAATAAGAAGAAGTCGCCAGGTAAAACACCCCTGCGCCAGCTTTTATAAGCCAATATGAATACCCAGCAATTGAGGACTCCCCATACCAACGCGCCCAGAACTCCATAGTTCACCAGTAAATCAAGATAACTATTGTGTAGATGCCCAATAGTATTTTTGAACTCCGATGGCATACCTTGCAGATTTTGAATAACGAGACGTCGACCTTTACCGCCCCAGCCAAGCAATGGGCGCTCAGCTATCCAATTCATCGCAGCATGCCAGCTATGGATCCTGACACCGATACTAGAATAGGGAATCGAATCAAGATTACCTGAAAGCAAAGCATCAACGGTGTTCCTCTCGAGCCCGAGGCGCTTGCTCACCACATCCCCAACTTTCACCCAAAGGGCGACCATGGCCACACCGATGACCGTCCCCCAAGCTATTAAACGCAACCAAACTCCCTTACCCTGCTTGCGAAGAACTATAAACACACAAACGATTAAGAGAGTGAAGAGAGATACGGCCAAAGCAAACCAAATCGCACGAGTCTGTGAATAAAGCACGGCCAGAGCACATATACCAACAGCAACAGCCCAGGCTAAGCTCGATATGGATAACAGTCCTGTATACCTAAATAAGCGACGAGAGAAAACGGCTAGGCCCAACAGTGCAACACCAAAAAGAATGGCGGTATGCTGGGCATTATGGAAACCAAATTCGACTCGCTGCCCCCTAGCTCCATCTATCCACTCAGCAAATCCCCCTCCCGCTACCCAGGGTGCCAAAAGCAGAGCAAGTAGTGCCGTCAACCAGAGAATTAAAGTATTGCGAGTACTGCCGCCCAACCAGCAGGCTATGGCAGCGAATACAAACCACTGCCCCAGGCGGTGGAATTTCGGGGAAGACTCGGCCCATTCTGGGCATGCCATTAACATACCAGCCCAGGACAACATCTGAACTAATAAAGCAGCAGCGAAGAACCATCCGACTGGTGAGTTGAGCCAGTTTCTTCCACGGGTAAAAAGTACCCAAAAAGTAAGAACAATAAATAGAGTTTTAGCGGTATCTGCAAAATCGCTCCCCAAAGGAAATAGTGCTGCATATAAAAGCAGCAGAGCGCCTCCTAGCATTTGCAAGTTTGTAGATACATCGATCAGCTCATTGCGCTGCCAAAATTGAGCAAAAATGCCTTTCCAATCCTTCGCAAGGTTTTTAATTGGTAACACCAATAACTCCCACAGCCCTTAATGACTTATTTACCAACACCCCATTAAACAGGGGTAAAGATTGAATTCGCTATGCAATGCTTTCGATTCACACCAAGTCTGCAATGGGCAGACACCTATTGAGTACAGAGGGATAATTTACTTGAGCATTCTACGAGAACAACAGGCAGGGTACTACTTTCCCCTGGAGACTGGTCAGGGAAGGCACTCTAAAGTGCCCTCCACCTGAAATTGGGAGGATCTGAACTTAGCCCAAATCTGGTGAGTTAGGCTACAGCAATATGGCTTGTGTCATGAAGGCCGGTGTCATCTACATCACTCAGCCAACCCCGGTGCGCGGTACTGCGACCATGCACTACATCAAAATAAAGTCCCTGCAAGCGACCGGTGATTGGGCCGCGGCGACCACTGCCGATGGAGCGGCCATCGAGCATACTGATAGGCAGCACCTCTGCGGCAGTACCTGTAAAAAAGGCCTCATCGGCGATATAAACCTCATCGCGAGTGATACGCTTCTCCACCAACCTGTAGCCACACTCCCTGGCCAATTCAATCACCGTATCCCGGGTAATGCCATCCAGGCAGGAGGTCAGCTCCGGGGTATAAATAATCCCATCCCTGACGATGAAAAAGTTTTCCCCACTGCCCTCGGCCACATAGCCCTCTGGATCGAGCAATAACGCCTCTTCGCAACCGTTGCGAATCGCCTCCTGCAGGGCCAGCATTGAGTTGATGTAATTACCGTTGGCCTTCGCCTTGCACATGCTGATGTTGACGTGGTGACGAGTATAAGAGGACGTATTGACCTTGATGCCACGCTCCAATGCCTCTGGGCTCATATAGCTGGGCCACTCCCAGGAGGCGACGATTACGTGGGTACTAAGCCCCTCTGCACGCAACCCCATCCCCTCAGAGCCGTAAAACACCATTGGGCGCAAATAGGCGTGCTGGAGATTATTTTCCCTGACTACAAGACGCTGAGCCTCATTCAGCTCATCCGCTTGATAGGGCATAGGGATATTCATGATCTTCGCAGAGCGAAATAAACGACGGGTATGATCCTGCAGGCGAAAGATACTGGCTCCGCGATCGGTCTCATAAGCGCGCACCCCCTCAAAAACACCCATGCCGTAGTGCAGGGTATGGGTTAGGACGTGCACGCGCGCATCGCGCCAGGGAACCAACTCACCGTCAAACCAGATAACGCCATCACGGTCGGCAAAAGACATAGGGCAACTCCCACTAATCCTGAAAAACAGTTTAATCGGGCAGCAGGACCAAGCCGGTTTTAACCGAGTAATTGCTGCCAGTTTGTTAGAACGGTCTTTCTTTCCGCTGTGAAACGGTCATCGCTCACTGTCCCTGGCAGTTGTTGTAGTGCCAGGCGATGACCTTCAGATCGGTAGGCTTTGTAGGCGTCGATCAGATGCTCGACCTGTTTGGCCGGCATCAGGCCCGCGTCATTCAGACTTTCGAGAATGCGAATGTTATCGGTGTATCGCACGATCGAGGGCGCAGTTTGCGCCCAGGCCAGAGCAGCATATTGAACCAAAAATTCAATATCGACAATACCGCCCGGGCCGTGCTTGAGGTCGAAATTTTGATCATTGCTTTTATCCAGGTGAGAGCGCATTTTATCGCGCATTCCAACCACTTCCTCGCGCAATTTCCCCTCATTTCTGGGCTCGCAAAGCAATTTCAGGCGTAGAGCCTCAAAGTCCTTGCAGAGCTGTTCGCTACCCGCAACTGGGCGGGCGCGCACCAACGCTTGATGCTCCCAGGTCCAAGCACTCTCGCGCTGGTATTTTTCAAAGGCTTTCATTGAGGTGACCAACAGGCCCGAATTGCCCGAAGGGCGCAAACGAGTATCCACCTCATACAGCGGTCCGCTCAGGGTACGGGTTTGCAGGATATGAATCAGGCGCTGCGCCAGGCGGGTATAGAAGCGCAAATTGTCGATACTGGTTGCGCCGTCGGTAGCAAGCTGGGGGTCCGCATCGTGCACAAAAACAATATCCAAATCGGAGCCGTGGGATAATTCCAGCCCCCCAAGCTTACCGTAGGCGACAATGGCAAAGTGCATATCTTCAGCTGTGGCGCCGGCCGGCTGTCCATATTTATCCACCATTTGCGCCCAGGCTACGCTGAGTGACTGCTGCAATATGCCTCCCGCCAGCCAGGTGAGAGAGTCGCTTACCTTCATCAGCGGTAATGCCCCGCTGACCTCTTGAGCGGCAATACGCAGACTCTGGCTCTGCTTGAAATAGCGCAGTGTTTCCATCTGCAGCTCCAGATCTGCTGGATCGACACGCAACAGTTCGCGGCGAAGCTCATCGGCAATATCTTCAGCCGTGGCCGGTGCCAGCAGGCGGCGAGAATCCAGTAGTTCATCCAACAGGATGGGGTGACGCGCCAGCTGCTCGGCGATTCGTGGGCTGGCACTGCACAGTTGTACCAGCTGGCTGAGTACTGGGGGGTTCTCATTGATAAGCACCAGGTAAGCGCTGCGGCGCAACACTGAGCGCACCAGGGGGAGTACCCGACCGAGCACCAACAATGGTCTTTCCTGCAAACTGGCTGCGGCCAGCAACAAGGGCATAAAGTGATCCAGGCGCTCACGCGAAGATGCTGGCAGTGCCACTACCATTGGAGAGTGATTGAGATCCCGCAGCAACTCCAGAGCCTCCGGCGCCGGACTGAAGCCTGCATTCTCCAGGGTCTGCAGATTGATCTCTTCACTACTCTCATCGCCACAGCTACTCCACAATCCCTGCCACTCTTCCGCCACATGGGGCTCGGCAATCTCCTCCGGCGGTGCAATAACCGTGTCGAACTCTCGCTCCACCACATTGCGAACGGCAGCCAATTCCCTGGACAACTGATCCCAGTTGTCGCGACCGAGGGCGAATGCGAGCCGCTCGCGTTCTGCTGGGTCCTGCGGCAGCGCTTGGGTCTGCTGGTCTTTATAAGCCTGCAAGGCGTGCTCCACCCGACGCAGCAGCAAATAGCAGTTGCCCAACTCATCGGCGACACCAGGTTCCACATGGCCGTCAGCTTCCAGCAAAGGCAGGATTGTTAACAAATTGCGCTCTCGCAACGCCGGCACACGTCCACCGCGGATCAACTGGAAAGCCTGCACGATAAACTCCAGTTCGCGAATACCTCCGCGCCCCAGCTTGATATTGTCAATCAACCCACGGGCGCGTACCTGTCGCTGAATCAGCGCTTTCATCTCGCGCAAGGCATCAATAGCACTGAAATCAATATAGCGACGGTAAGTGAATGGCCGCAACAGCTCCATCAACTCGGCGGCAACGCTTTGATCGCCGGCCACCGGACGCGCCTTGACCATGGCGTAACGCTCCCACTCGCGCCCCTGGGTCTGATAATAATCTTCCAGAGCGGCAAAATGGCTCACCAATGGGCCGCTGTCACCATAGGGGCGCAAGCGCATATCCACACGAAACACGAAGCCCTCCGCCGTGATGGCATCCAGGGATTTAATCAGACGCTGACCCAAGCGCTGGAAAAACTTCTGGTTTTCCACACATTGATCGCCATCGGTATGCCCGGGGGCGGGATAGGCGAAGATCAGATCGATATCCGAGGAGAGATTTAGCTCGCGCGCGCCCAGCTTACCCATACCCAGCACCACCAAAGACTGCGCCCTCCCACTTTTATCCCGGGGCTCACCATAACGCTGTGCCAGCTGGCGGTGGTGCCACTGCAAAGCCGTGCTAATAGCGAGCTCTGCCAGCTCGCTGAGACGCAGACAGGCTTTGGGAATATCCCACTGACCGGCAAAATCGCGGAAAATAACCTCGGCGGTCGCTCGGTTGCGCAGCTGCCGCAGGGCCAGATCTAAAGTTTCATCGCTATCAGAGCAAGGCAATTGCAGGCCCAGATCATCCTGTTGCAGTAGTTCCAAGAGGAAATCCGGTTGGCGGCAGCACTGTCGATAAAGGAATTCAGAACCGATAAAACTACGTGCCAGTGCCAGCTCGAGCGCTTTCTCTTGTAGCAACGCCTCTGCCTCAGCCGCCAATGCCGGGCCCGCCGCCTCGCGCCAGTCTTGCCACAGACTCTGCAGTTGCAGGCGCAGGGGTTCGGGGCAGATGGCGCTATCAATCATGGGAAATCGATCCTTATTTCCAAATGTGGAATTCTGCAGGGGCAGCACTCCCGCCCCACAATTTTTAAACCCAAATTACCTTGGGAAAGTTAGGCACAATTAAAAAGCGATATCCGGCGGCGGTGCCACACGCAATACTTCCGCCACCGTAGTCAGGCCAGCGGCCACTTTCTTGGCCCCCGACAGACGCAGACTGTTCATACCCTCGCGCATAGCCTGGCGACGCAGCTGTTGTAGGTCGCAATCGGGGGTGACGATGGTCTGCACCGCTTCGCTAAACGGTAGGATTTCATAGATCCCCTGGCGGCCCTTGTAGCCAGTGTTACGACATTCCAGGCAGCCCTCGGGGGCATACACTTTTTCGGGTAGAGGCGCTTTCCAGGGACGAACCAGAGAATGCCAGTCTGCCTCATTGATGGTGTCTTCACGTTTGCACGAAGGACAGAGAGTCCGCACCAGGCGCTGGGCCATAACACCGAGGATGGTGGACTTAAGCAGGTAGTGAGGCAATCCCAAATCCAACAGACGAGTAACCGCCGTGGGAGCATCGTTGGTATGTAGAGTGGAGATCACCAAATGGCCGGTGAGCGCTGCCTGTACCGCCATCTGCGCGGTTTCCAGATCGCGAATCTCCCCCACCATGATGATATCCGGGTCCTGGCGCATCAGGGTACGGATGCCCGCGGCAAAATCGAAGCCGATAGAATGGTGGACCTGAGTCTGATTAAAACTCTCCTCTACCATCTCGATAGGATCTTCCACGGTGGAGACATTCACTGCACTGGTGGCGAGCTGCTTGAGGCCGGTATATAAGGTAGTGGTCTTACCCGAGCCAGTAGGGCCCGTAACCAGCACAATGCCGTTGGGCCGCGCCAGCATCGTCTGCCAGCGGGCCAAATCAGTGCCGGAGAGCCCCAGGTCACTGTAGGAGCGCGCCAGTACCTCGGGATCGAAAATACGCATCACCAGCTTCTCGCCAAAGGCGGTAGGCAGAGTGGAGAGGCGCAGTTCCACCTCACTGCCATCGGGCCGTTTGGTTTTTATGCGGCCGTCCTGAGGTTTGCGCTTCTCCGCCACATTCATTCGTCCAAGGATTTTTAGACGACTGGTTACCGCCGCATTGACCTGATCGGGCAGTTCATGGATCGGATGAAGTACCCCATCGATACGAAAACGAATACGCCCCACCTGACGCCGCGGCTCGATGTGAATATCACTGGCGCGCTGATCGAAAGCGTGCTGTAACAACCAGTCGACGATATTGACAATATGCTGGTCATTGGCCTCCGGGTCTTTAAGGCTGCCCAACTCCAGCAGCTGCTCAAAATTATTCGCCGCAGAGGTACCCTGCAGTCCACTGGCGCCGGAAATGGAATTCGCCAGGGAGTAAAACTCCACACAGTAACGCTTGATATCTGCGGGGTCTGCCACCACCCGCCGCACCCGACGCCCACTAGTATGTTCCAGCTGCTCCTCCCAACCGTGGGTGAAAGGCTGGGCCGTGGCAACGGTTAACTCTTCTGCACCAGCCTCGACACACAAAATCTGGTGGCGCTTGGCGAACTGGAAGCTCATTACCTCGGTTACCGCGCTCACATTCACTTTGAGCGGGTCGATATGATAGAGGGGGTGGTCTGCACACTCCGCCAGCCAGGCACTGAGTAGCTCGGCGCCCAGTAAAGTGCCTGGGCTCTTCTGGCTGGCCAGATCGCAACTGGCGATATAGCTGAGCGGATGCATCTGTGCCTGCTCCGCAGTGCGCGGAGTACCCACAATACGGTTCGCATCCAGCCTGCTCACGTAGCCCTGGGCAACGAGGTCCTCCAGTAATCCACGCAAATCCAGCAACCTGTCCGCCGCTCTACTCTCTGTCATCGGCATGCCCCCTTATTCTCATATGACGACGCATTGTAGCCCTATCAATCAAAGCCGACAGTGCATCGTTAACGCACTAATACCGAAGTGGCTCCGATTGGGGTACCATGCCGCCGTTTCGCACCCTGAGCAATGGAGCTAACCATGGCCCTGTCGAATATTGCCAATTTGTTTGGCCGCTCACCGATCAAGCCGATCGAGAAGCATATGGCTACGGCCCACGAGGCTTCAGCCGACCTGATCCCCTTCTTCGACGCCCTCATCAAAGGCGACCTGAAAGAAGCGGAGCAGATTCAATTGCGTATCTCTGCAGCAGAGAATCGCGCCGATGACATCAAGAGAGACCTGCGTCTGCACCTGCCAGACAGCCTGTTTATGCCTGTCTCCCGCTCCGACCTGCTGGAGCTGCTGCACGCCCAAGACGAAGTGGCCAACACAGCGCAGGATATTGCCGGGCTGGCGGTCGGTAGAAAAATGCAGATCCCTGAGAGTCTGCAGTCTCTGATGACCACTTTTGTAGAGAGCGCCGTGGCCACTTCTGCCCAGGCCCTGCGCGCGATCAATGAACTGGATGAGTTGCTGGAGAGCGGCTTTGCCGGGCGCGAGGTGACCATCGCCAAGCGTATGACCGAAGAGCTGGATGAACTGGAGCGTAAGTCGGATAAATTGGAAGTCGAAATTCGCGCCTCCCTGTTCACTATTGAAAAAGACCTACCGCCGGTGGATGTGATGTTCCTCTACCGAGTGATTGAATGGATCGGCGAACTGGCCGATCGTGCCCACAGCGTGGGTAACCGTTTGCAGTTGTTGTTGGCACGTTAGGGGGTTCAACGTGGAAATTCTTAGTCAATATGGCCATATTCTGTTGATATTGGCCTGTGTCGCGGGCTTTTTTATGGCCTGGGGTGTTGGTGCCAACGATGTCGCCAACGCCATGGGCACTTCAGTCGGCTCGCGAGCACTGACTATCAAACAGGCGATTGTCATCGCCATGATTTTCGAGTTTGCAGGCGCCTATTTAGCCGGTGGTGAGGTAACCGCCACGATCCGCAAAGGCATTATCGATTCTGATATCTTTGCCTCACAGCCCGAGCTGCTCGTCTACGGCATGTTGTCCGCCCTGCTCGCCGCCGGCACCTGGCTACTGGTGGCCAGTATCCTCGGCTGGCCGGTATCCACCACCCACTCCATTGTCGGCGCTATTGTCGGTTTCTCCGCAGTGGGTATCTCCCCCGATGCGGTGGCCTGGGGCAAGGTGGGTAGCATTGTAGCGAGCTGGGTAGTCTCCCCGCTGCTGGCAGGTACTATTTCCTTCCTGCTGTTCCGCAGCGTGCAACGCCTGATCCTCGATACCGAGGATCCATTTGCCAACGCCAAGCGCTACATTCCTTTTTATATGTTCGCCGTGGGCTGGATGATCGCTATGGTGACCCTGACCAAGGGTCTGAAGCACGTTCTCAAAGACGCAGATATCAAGCTCAGTTTCCTGCAGGACGCCGGTATTGCCGCGATTGTAGGTCTGTTGGTCGCAGGCGTTGGCGTCACCATGCTCAAGCGTATCAAGCGTGACACCTCCATCGAAGCAGAAAACCGCTTTGCCAATGTGGAGCGTGTCTTCGCGATCCTGATGATTTTCACCGCCTGTGCCATGGCCTTCGCCCATGGTTCTAACGACGTGGCCAATGCCGTTGGTCCACTGGCGGCGGTAGTCAATACCATCCAAGTGGGTGCAGTAACCGCCAAGGCAACCATGCCTTCATGGATTCTATTGCTTGGGGGCCTGGGTATTGTGGTGGGCCTCGCCACCTATGGCTTTAAAGTAATGGCGACGATTGGCCGTAAAATTACCGAGCTAACACCCAGCCGTGGCTTTGCTGCAGAGCTCGGCGCCGCTGCTACCGTGGTTATGGCCTCCGGCACCGGCCTGCCCATCTCCACCACCCATACCCTGGTGGGCGCGGTACTGGGTGTTGGCCTGGCCCGTGGTATCGGTGCGCTGAACCTGCGTATGATTACCACCATCGCCGCTTCCTGGGTAGTTACCCTGCCCGCTGGCGCTGGTATTGCAATCCTGTTCTTCTACTTCTTCAAGGGATTGTTTGGCTAATTGCGGCTGCGCAATATCCATCAAAAAAGGGAAGCTCAGCTTCCCTTTTTTATTTCAAACGAACCGCTCTTGTCCTACTGGCTGGCCAGAGCCACCCCCTCATCACCCTCTCAGAAACTGAACTAAGCTGTCCCAGATCTACCCGAAACCGTCCCGCCCGCCGAGTAGCGATCACCGGCTGAGAATGAATATCGCCACATGACGACACGTGACATTACACATTGGACCGTTGGCACCTACCTGGCACAGCGCTTGAAGGATGTGGGTATCCGCCACTATTTTGCCCTGCCTGGCGATTACAATCTGGTATTGCTCGACCAGCTACTGCTGGAGCCAGACCTAAAGATGATCAGTTGCTGCAATGAGCTGAATGCAGGTTATGCCGCTGACGGCTACGCTCGGGCAACCCAGGGACCAGCCGCAGCCGTGGTCACATTTTCTGTTGGCGGGCTCAGCATGATCAACGCAGTCGCAGGGGCCTTTGCCGAGGATCTCCCTCTGATTGCCATTTCCGGGGGCCCAAATACCAATTCGGAAGCCGAGTGGGAGTACCTGCACCACACTCTGGGCGAAGTAAACTACAGCTATCAGCGCGAGATGTACTCTTACGTCACCGCCGAGACCGTAATCATCCACCACCCCAAACTGGCACCGGCCGCTATAGATCGCGCACTGGATACCGCCATGTTGCGGCGCAAACCAGTGTATATAGAGGTCGCCGCCAATGTCGCCAATGCCCCAACCTCGGCGCCAATTCCGCGCGGCTTTGCCCGGCGCCCTACCAGCGATCCCGACTCCCTCGCCGCCGCTGTGAAGCATATCGTCGATTTCTTAAATGCTGCCGAGCGCCCGGTTTTAATTGCTGGCAGCAGGGTACGTGCAGCCAGTGCGCAAAAAGCCCTGTGCGATCTGGCCCATAGCTGTAAATATGGTCTCGCCTCTATGCCCGATGCCAAGGGTTTACTTCCCGAGACCCTTGAGAGCTTTATGGGTATCTATTGGGGCCCTGTGAGCACCCCTGGATGCAGTGAGATTGTGGATACAGCAGATGCTCTATTATTTGCCGGTCCCCTGTTTACCGATTACACAACAACGGGCCATCAGCTGTGTTTTCAGGGTGATAAAGCCATCCTGGTGCAACCTACTTCTGTTCAACTCGGGGACACCTGCTACAGCAATGTGCATATGAGGGATCTGCTAAATGCCCTTGTAGGAAAACTAAGTGCAAACGATGGGGCCTTGAAGGCCTACCACAGGGTGAGCAGCCCTAAACATATCCCCAAACCCGGTAAACCCGACACACCACTCACCACTAGACAACTGTTCGCACGAATACAGAAGCTGCTCGATCGCAAAAGTACCTTGCTGGTGGAGACTGGGGACTCCTGGTTTAACGGTATGGAGCTTTCATTGCCCGAGGGAGCACAGTTTGAGATTCAGATGCAATATGGAAGCATCGGCTGGTCTGTGGGAGCCAGCCTCGGCTACGCCCTCGGAATGAGCAAAGGGCGCCTGATCTCCTGCATTGGCGACGGCTCCTTCCAGCTCACTGCCCAGGAAATATCCACCATGATTCGCTACGGGGTTAACCCGATTATTTTCCTGATCAACAATGGTGGTTATACCATTGAGGTGGAGATCCACGATGGCCCCTATAACACGATTAAGAAATGGGATTACGCCAAGCTGATCGAGACTTTTAGTGCAGGGGAAGGCAACGCCTGGGGGTGTAGGGTCACCACCCAGGGCGAGCTGGATCAGGCAATCACTGAGGCCAAGAAGCGTAGTGGCCTGTGCCTGATCGAAGTGCTGATCGACCGCAACGACTGCAATGTAAACCTACTGCGTTGGGGCAACCAAGTTGCCCGCAATAACAGCCGGGCGCATCGTAGTATATGACAGCCATTCCAAACGGTGAGGGCGATGTTTTTGTCCCCCATTTTCGATTGAGCAAGCTTCATTGAACGCTACTCATCGGAGTAAGTGGCAACCTCTTCCATTTATTCTTCGCCCGCGCAATACTCACCAGCCACTAACTATTTGCCGCATATCATCCGTTCCTGAGAAAGCATTCCCATGCCTTTATTGATCCTTGTCACCCTGCTCTGGGCCTTTTCTTTCAGCCTGATCGGAGTTTACCTCGCCGGTCAGGTCGACAGTTATTTCTCGGCGATGACTCGGGTTTTATTGGCCGCTCTGGTATTTCTGCCCCTGTTACAGTGGCGACGCTCTAGTGCTCGCGACGCCATTATTCTAATGGCCATTGGTGCCGTACAGCTGGGGGCCATGTACCTTTTTTACTATCAGTCATTCCTGCTGCTGAGTGTGCCTGAGGTACTGTTGTTTACCATATTTACCCCTCTATACATTGCACTGTTTTATGATCTGATTGAGCGACGCCTATCACTGTGGAATTTGGCCATCGCACTGCTGGCAGTCTTCGGGGCGGCCATTATCCGCTGGGACTCCCCCAGTGGCGATTACTGGTTAGGCTTTGCCGTGGTTCAGGGGGCCAACCTGTGTTTTGCCATCGGCCAGGTTGCTTACAAGCAATTTATGCAGCGGGATCAATCTCTCCCGCCCAGGCAGATTTTTGGCTGGTTTTTTCTAGGTGCGGCAGTCATTACGGTATGCGCATGGGCTTTTTTGGGCGAGCCCAGGTATCCACAAACCCTAACCCAATGGGGAGTATTGTTGTGGCTCGGCCTTGTGGCCTCCGGCCTCGGTTATTTCCTCTGGAATAAGGGCGCCACCCTAGTCTCCGCGGCGACTCTCGCGGCTATGAACAATGCCCTGGTACCCGCCGGCCTACTGGTAAACCTGTTAATCTGGAACCGCGATGCGGATATTCCCAGACTCGCTCTGGGTGGATGCGCAATCGCACTGGCGGTTATTCTCAACGAGCGACGCAACAAAATAGGGGACAATTCCCATGGCGCCTATCGCAGTACCTGAGTTAAAGACCCAGCTTCGACAATTAATCGCCTGCCCCAGTGTCAGCGCCACCGATCCAGCGCTGGACATGGGCAACCGCCCGGTGGTGGAAAAACTCGCAGACTGGCTCGATACCCTAGGGTTCACCGTGGAATTGATGCCCCTGCCAGACAGCACGAATAAAGCCAACTTGATTGCCACCCTTGGCGCACATGAGGGCGCTGAAGGCGGCCTGATCCTTTCCGGACACACCGACACGGTTCCCTTCGATGATGGGCGCTGGCATTCAGACCCGTTCAGCCTGCAGGAGCGCGACAATCGCCTCTATGGATTGGGCACCAGTGATATGAAAAGCTTTTTCCCACTGGCCATCGAAGCCACCCGCAGCTTTATCGATAAACCTCTGCGCCAGCCCCTGACCATTCTCGCTACCGCCGATGAAGAGACTTCAATGACCGGCGCCAGAGAATTGGTCAAAGCAGGGCGACCGCAAGGACGCTACGCAGTAATTGGCGAGCCGACTGGCTTGCGCCCGGTTCGCATGCACAAAGGAGTGATGATGGAGGCCGTGCGTATCACGGGACAATCGGGGCACTCCTCCAATCCTAGCCTCGGTGCCAATGCCCTGGAGGCCATGAACTTGGTTATTGGGGAGTTATTACGTCTGCGTGGGGAGTGGCAGGAAAAGTACAATAACCCCGGATTTGTCGTCCCCGTACCCACCCTCAACCTTGGCTGCATCCACGGTGGTGACAACCCCAACCGAATTTGCGGCCATGCGGAGTTACAGTTTGACGTACGCCCACTACCCGGTATGTCACTGCAGGAATTGCGCCGTGAGTTAAATACAAGGCTGCAGGCATGTATCGACAACAGTAGAATTCATCTCGATATGGTTTCTCTGTTTCCCGGTACCGAACCCTTCGAACAGGATCCTAATTCTGAGTTGGTCAAGGTTGCAGAAAAGCTCACCGGTTACAGCGCCCAGAGTGTCGCCTTCGGCACTGAAGCCCCCTACTTGAAGAGCATGAATATTGACACTATTGTGCTTGGCGCCGGTGATATAGATCAGGCTCACCAACCGGATGAATACCTGGAGCTCGATCGTATAGAGCCGATGGTAAAAATATTGCGCAACTTGATCGGACGCTTCTGCCTCTAAACCATTCAGGCCGGCCTGGCTTCAGTTAAATTTTTATCCGCCCCTTACACAAGCAAATATATCGACAGACGGAAGGGTATTAGTGACCGACGAGAACGCCTCCCTCAACTGGTTCCGCCATGCGGCGCCCTATATCAATGACCTGCGCGGTCGCACTCTGGTAGTCGGCATTCCCGGCGACGGGCTCGAACACAGCAACTTTCGTAACCTGGTCCACGATCTGGCGCTGCTCGCCAGCCTTGGAGTCCGCCTGGTAGTGGTGCATGGCTGCCGTGCACAAGTCAACCGCGCCCTGCAAGAGCGCGGCATTGAGGGCCGTTTTCACGGCAACAAGCGTGTTACCAACCGGGAAAGCTTGGAAGTGATAAAAGCCGCAGTGGGCAGATTGCGCTTCGATATCGAAGCGGCCTTTTCCCAGGGGCTCCCCGACTCCCCCATGGCGCGCTCAGCGCTTAAGGTAATCTCTGGAAATCTGGTTACTGCACGCCCATGCGGTGTTTTGGATGGTGTCGACCTGGGTTGGACCGGCACAGTAAGGCGCATGGAAGTCAACACTATTGAACAGGCACTAGACCAGGGCGCACTGGTGCTACTATCCCCCTTGGGGACCTCTTTGACCGGCGAACTGTTCAATATTAACTACCTGGACTTAGCCGCAGAGGCCGCTAGAGTCCTGCGAGCCGAGAAACTGGTGCTGTTCCGCGAGCCGGCGCAATTGATGCTTGATGGTAATCCAATCAACGAGCTCAGTATTGTGCAGGCCGAGCAAGCCGCCACCCGAATACAGAGCAAAACCCTACAGTGTGCCATCCAGGCCTGCAATTCAGGTATAGCCCGGGTCCACCTGCTCAGTTACTGCCAGAATGGTTCTCTGATCCAGGAGCTTTTTCGCCGTGAGGGCGCCGGTACCATGATCTACCGGGATAGCTATGAAGTGGTGCGCCGGGCGCGAATCACCGATGTGGGGGGGATTCTCGGCCTGATTCGCCCACTGGAGAAGCAGGGCGTTTTGGTAAGGCGCTCGCGGGAAAAGCTCGAAGCCGAGATAGATCATTTCACCCTGGTGGAAGTCGATGGTACACCCGTAGCCTGTGCCGCACTCTACCCTATTGGAGACGACAGCGACGATACTTCTGCCGCTGAGATTGCCTGCGTGGCAAGCCACCCAGATTTTCGTGGCGGTGGGCGCGGCGCCAAGCTGATGCGCCACCTCGAACGCCAAGCCCGAGCGGTCAATATCCGCGAGCTCTATGTGCTCACCACCCAAACCGAACACTGGTTTATCGAGCAGGGGTTTGATCAGGTCGGGGTGAGTGATCTGCCTGCCTCACGTAAATCCCTTTACAACATCCAGCGCAATTCACGCATTCTGCGCAAACAGCTCGGCCAGGGCGGTACGCCTTAACTCTCTCCTATCGCAATACCTATCCTAGTAAGTAGCGCAGTGGATCCGCACTGCGCGAAAACATCCCAGATATAGGCTTTTTTTGCTAAGCTGACGCTCTAATTTACACAGCCGGATGCTTGTACCATGCCCAGATATCGTTCCCGTACCTCCACCGCCGGACGCAATATGGCCGGCGCCCGAGCCCTGTGGCGTGCCACAGGTATGACCGATGCGGATTTCCACAAGCCGATTATCGCCATCGCCAATTCATTCACTCAGTTTGTACCGGGGCACGTACACCTCAAAGATATGGGGCAGCTGGTGGCAAGGGAGATCGAGCGAGCCGGCGGTGTCGCCAAGGAATTCAATACCATCGCCGTAGACGATGGTATTGCCATGGGCCACGATGGCATGCTCTACAGCCTACCCAGCCGTGAGATTATCGCCGACTCGGTGGAATACATGGTCAACGCCCACTGCGCCGATGCCCTGGTATGTATATCCAACTGTGACAAGATCACTCCGGGCATGCTGATGGCCGCTCTACGCCTGAATATCCCGGTTATTTTTGTATCCGGCGGACCAATGGAGGCTGGCAAGACCAAACTGGCCGACCACAAGCTCGATCTGGTGGATGCCATGGTGATCGCCGCCACAGATACAGCCTCTGACGAAGAGGTTGCGGAGTACGAGCGCTCTGCCTGCCCCACCTGCGGTTCCTGCTCCGGCATGTTCACCGCCAACTCCATGAACTGTCTGACTGAGGCGTTGGGCCTCTCACTGCCAGGCAACGGCACCCTGTTGGCCACCCATGCTGACCGCAAAGAATTGTTCCTGCGCGCCGGACGAGAAATCGTCTCGCTGACCAAGCGTTACTACGAAGAAAATGACGAGAGCGCCCTGCCTCGCAATATCGCCAACCGCGCAGCCTTTATGAATGCCATGGCTCTCGATATCGCCATGGGCGGCTCGACCAACACGATATTGCATCTACTCGCCGCAGCCGAGGAGGGCGATATCGACTTCAACTTACAGGATATCGATCGACTCTCCCGCGAGGTGCCGCAACTGTGCAAAGTCGCACCTAACACAGAGAAGTACCATGTGGAGGACGTCCACCGAGCCGGTGGGGTAATGGCGATTCTCGGCGAATTGGAATCTGCTGGGTTAATTGATGCCTCCCTGCCCACAGCCTACGGTGGCTCATTAGCGGATGCACTAAGGCAATGGGATATTTCTCGCACCGATCAGCAATCGGTGCATGACTTCTACCGGGCTGGTCCCGCAGGTATTCCCACACAGACCGCATTTAGCCAGGCCTGTCGCTGGCCAACTCTGGATGCCGATCGTCAGCAAGGGTGCATTCGCTCAGCCGAGCACGCTTATTCTGCTGAGGGCGGGCTGGCAGTTTTATTCGGCAACCTGGCCCCTAATGGCTGTGTAGTAAAAACCTCTGGTGTGGACGAGACACTGTGGCAATTTGAGGGCCCGGCCCATGTTGTCGAGAGCCAGGAAGAGGCGGTTGCCCATATTCTCGAAGGTAAAGTACAGAAAGGCCAGGCGGTAATTGTTCGCTATGAGGGCCCTAAAGGCGGGCCCGGTATGCAGGAAATGCTGTACCCCACCAGCTACATAAAATCCAAGGGCCTTGGGGAACACTGTGCCCTGATTACCGATGGACGTTTTTCCGGGGGCACCTCTGGCCTCTCTATCGGCCACGTTTCTCCAGAGGCTGCATCTGGAGGGAATATCGCCCTGGTACAGGATGGCGATCCAATCCGAATCGATATACCAGCGCGCAAAATTGAGATTGCCCTCAGTGAAGAGGAACTTGAGAATCGCCGCCAGGAAATGGAGAGTCTAGGCCAGCAGGGCTGGAAACCCCAAAAAGAGCGCCCCCGCAAAGTCAGCAAGGCCCTAAAAGCCTATGCATTACTCGCCACCAGCGCTGATCGCGGTGCGGTAAGGGAAATTGATTAAGCAGATATACAGAAAATAGAAAACGGCCCAAACGGGCCGTTTTTTTATTGTGCAAGTTTATAGGTGATCCGATTGCGAACACCATACCGCTCGACGGGGTGGCCATCTTCCACTTGTGGCTGATATTTAAACCGCTCTGCCGCAGCCTGTGCCGAACGATTAAATACATTGGTTGGATTGCCGGCGCTGTCATAGCCAGCAACAACACGCACATCGCGCACCGCACCGGTTTTGCTTATCGTAAACTCCACAACTACATAACCTTCTATACCTCTGCGTATAGCCGTGCTCGGATAACGCGGTGTAGCCTTATAAACAGGCACAGGCTCTCTCGATACGATAGCTGGATTATTACCAGTTTCAGTAACCGGAGGAGTAATCGTTGGGATGGTATTTATAGTCTCCACTTTTCTAATCGTCTCAGTACGCTCAAGCGGTGGCGGAATATCCTGAGGGCTTGGCGGAGCCTGATACTCTTGCTGGGTAACCACTTTCTTGTCGGTCATATCTATAGGTTGAATCGTCGGTAACGGCTTAGCCACCGGTTCCACAAAATTTGTGGAGATCAACTGGCTCATTGCAAAAATCAAACCGAGAGTAATCAAGGCTGCGTAGGCCAAGCCTTTAACATAACCGGCAAGCAGGTGGGTAGGGAAAAAATCGGGGCTGGAAAATGGCGTGCAAGCTCTATCCATAACACCTCTCCTATTGTTATTAGGGTGCGTAAAAGGCATCTAAGTGCCGAAATGGAAAAAGCTGATCAGCTGACTTTAATCATTAGCCAATTCACGAAAAAATGCAAATAGTTCGTAAATACAGGTTATAGCAACATTTAATATTATTGAAAGAGGAAACAGAGGCATAAAAAAAGCCGCACATCTCTGTACGGCTTTTCTGGGATTGAAAAGTAACTAAGCGATTAAATCGCCAATTGCTTTTCCCTCTCCTGCTCACCCTTGACAAATTCCATCCACTGCTTGGCAAACTTCTCAGAGCGCTCATCTTTCGAGGCTTCTCTAAGACTTTTTATTGCCGCGTCATAGCGCTTCAGGTTGGCATTAGCCATGCCTAACACAATATGTAGAGTGTCGACACGCTTGATCTTGCCCTTTGCCAGAGCTTTTTTGCCCATGGAAACGGCCTTCTCATTCTGGTCCAGGTCCAGGTAGATCCCGGCCAGGCGCGAGTAGATTTCACCCTTATCAGACAATTGAGCTGCAGCTTCCAGCTGGGGAATCGCTTTTTGCAGCTCCTGAGCCATCTGATACGCCTGAGCAAGCGTTTCCAGGTTCTTGGCTGTACGAGGGATCTTCTTCTCTTGGATACCTTTGGCAATCACCTTGGCACCTTTATAAGGCATTTCGTGCCCCATAAAGAGATAACCCATATTCAACAGGTCCCGATCCTTCTCCAGCGCACCTGCCAAATAAGCGGCTTCCATCATATGCAGCTGATCTTTATCGCGCTTCAGCTCGCCATACATAGCCGCCAGTGTTTTGTAGTACACAGGCTTGGGATAGTGCTGTACCAGCTTCTCAAGAACACCAGCTACTTTTTTGTAGTCGTTGCGCTCGAAGTACACGTACTGCTGAAGACCGTACCAACCTTCCTTGGGCACCTTGCCTTCTTTCTCATACATGGATACCGCAATATTGATATCCGCCAGCGCTTTGCTCTGATTACCAACCTGGTTATAGGCCTGGGCACGCAATGCATAAGAGTCGGCAGTTATACGATCAGAGACCTTGAACCATTTATTTAGGTAATTAATCGCCTGCTTGTAATCCTCGGTAACAAAGTAGAGCTGCGCGAGGGTAAACAAGGTTCCCACTTCAAGTGCAACCGGCAAGTTTTTTTCGCCCTGGTTTAGCACCTTCTTAAAGTAGGGGATGGCCTCTTTGTAGCGCTCGGTACTGTAGTAAACCACACCGAAGAAATTGTACATCTGAGCTATCTCATAGCCGTTGTACCGTTTCTTACTCGCATCCATCTCTTGAAGTGCAACTAAAGCGCCCGCCCAATCTTCTGCATCAGCAGCTTCCTGGGCTTTCTCCAACTTTTTATACGCGGCTTCGCGCATAGCCGGTACTTTGCGGCTCTTCTGGTTGCTGGGCTTTTTTTGCTCCTGGGCCTGGGCAGAGGCGAAAGGTGCGGAAACACCCGCTGCTTCGAGCACGGTAACACTGAGTGCTGGTGCCAAGACCAGGGGCAATGCTACTGAGGTGCGCAGCGCGAGCTTGGACAAACTTTTGCTAATGCTTGTCAACTTCATAGTGCTTCCTCCTTAGTCCTTAGCCATATTAAAGCTGATCTTAGTCCGCACATTCGGGACTTCGGTCGGCTTGCCATCAACTACCCGCGGCTTGTATTTATACTTCAGCGCGGACTTGAGTGCGGCCCTGTTAAAAACAGAGGTGGGCTTGCCATCCAGGGTAAAGGCTTCGATCACAATAGGATCGCGCACAGAACCATTGGTGGTCACCGTATACTCTACGATTACATAGCCTTCCATACCCCGCTGAAGTGCACGGCGTGGATACTGGGGCTGAACCTTAACGATGGGCAGGTAGTCACCCTCACCAAAGCTAAAACCAGACAGCTTGACACCGCCAGACGCCTTGGGCGCAGAGATACTTATACCGCCATCGATGTCCGGCTCCTCAAACTCCGGCTCAGGCATTTCCGGCGGCGGAGTTTCAGGATCCTCCGGTTTCACCGGCTTGGTCGTGTCGTATTGTGTTTCGATCTTCTGCTCAGGCATCACCACATCGGCAACTTTGAACTGCTCCTTTTCCTCTGGAGCGCCCATATTTGCCTGAATCAGCTGATGCATGGTGAAGATGAGGCCAAAGGTTGTGGCTACTGCCAGCGTACCTGCCCCAAGAAGTCTTACCGGATTCATAGCTGTTAACTCTTTTCTGTCGCGACCGAAACTTTCTTGATACCAATCTTCCTGGCTGCTTCCGCAATCAGGGCGATCTTTTCAATACTCGCTTCCTTATCGGGCTGAATCACCAACCACCCTTTCGGGTTTTCCGAGTAGAGGCGCTCCAGGACAATTCTTACCTGGCGCTCATCAACTTTCTCTTTGGCAATCCAGATCTCATCACTATCGTTGATCGCTACCAGAATAGAGGTGGCTTTGAGTTCTGCGGTTGTCGCTTCCGGCTTAACAACATCAGCACCCGGTTCCTTAATAAAGGTCGCAGTGACGATAAAGAAGATCAGCATGATGAACACCACGTCCAGCATGGGCGTGAGGTCAATAGCGCCGGCTTCTTCTTCTGCCGTATTTTGTCTTTTGCTCATAGCAACTCTCTTAGCGAACTTTCTCGTCGGGGGCCCTCAGAGAGCGCCCCTGGCGAAAATTTCTGGCTTGGCTAAACCTTCACAGCAAATAAGCTGGCCTATTCGCTGATGTGTGCTTAGTGATCCATGGTCAGATGATCTTCCAACAACTGGGTCTCACGCTCGGCCTTACGGGCGAGGTAGGTGTTGGCGAATACTCCGGAGAGGGCCGCAACCATACCCGCCATCGTCGGGATGGTTGCCATGGATACACCACTGGCCATCTGCTTAGCGTCACCGCCACCGGTAATTGCGAGAACATCGAACACGTTGATCATGCCCCAAACCGTGCCCAGCAGCCCGAACAGGGGCGCTAGGGCAACACAGGCCTGGATCATGTCCATATTGTCCTGAATCTTCTCGGAAACCCGGGAGATCATCGCGTAGCGGATCTGGTGGGAGGCCCAGGATTTGCGCTCACTGCGCTCTTCCCACTGGTCTACCGCACCCTGAACGTCACTCTTTAACGCTTTGTTAAAGTAGAAAACACGTTCAAAAATCAGCGTCCACATAAAGAAGGTCAGGCCGGCGATCAGGAACAGTACTGGCCCGCCCGACGCCATAAAGGCGTTGACGGCGGCCCATGCGTCGATTAATGCGTGCATGTTGCCGCCTCCTCTTATTTACGCTCGGCGTTTTCCGCCACGATACCAGCGCTCTGCTCTTCAAGAATATGCAGGACGCGCTTAGCACGAGCATTAACAATGGTGTGCATCAGTACAGTGGGGATAGCCACACACAGACCGAGAACGGTGGTGATCAAGGCAGAGGAAATACCACCAGCCATTGCGCGGGGGTCACCAGCACCAAAGATGGTAATTGCCTGGAAGGTTACGATCATACCGGTAACGGTACCCAACAGACCCAGCAGCGGAGCTACCATGGCAATAATCTTCAGCAGGTTGAGGCCGGACTCGATGGCCGGACGCTCTTTCAGGACCGCCTCTTCCATCTTCAGCTCGAGAGTTTCACCGTCGACACCTTTGTTCTCTTCCGCAACAGCCAGTACACGACCCAGCGGGTTATTGGTGTTCGGGGTAGAAGAGCGCAGCTGAGCACTTACCTTGGCACTCACGCCAGTCAGTACGATCAGGCGGAAGATAGCCAACAGCATGGCGAATACACCAACGGCAGTGATGATATAGCCAACGATGTCACCCTGGTGCCAACGCTCAACAATATCGGGGCTGTTGATCATGGCTTTCAGGTAGGAGCCGCCGGTAGGACCAGTCGGGTCGATACCAAAAGCACTGAAGCCTGCGGTAGAGGCCTGTAAACCTTCCGCCATCTTCTGGAAGCTGGCATCTGGCTGGCGAATCAGCTCGGCCAGCTGGTAGGCGTCGTTCATTTCCAGGTATTTGCCGCTGGAAACCAGGTTGAAGTTACCAACACGAACAACTTCCTGCTGAACCTGCTCACCATTGGGCTTGATCACGGTAGCGTTGAACTTAACTACTTTGCCGGATTCCACGGTTTCGCGCTGAACCTCAAACCACAGGCGCTCGATTTCCTCGATTGTCGGCAGCTTGGTAGCGCTGTTCATCTTGGCCAGCAGACCGTCGATAAATTCGGTACGGTTAGGGTACTGGGCGGAAACCAGAGAGGAACCGATATTCGCACGCAGATCTGCCGCAGTAGAAGACATATGGCCGAACAGCTCTTTCAGGGAGCCCAGGCGCTCGTCCAATTGCTGGCGTTTCTGATCTACAGCAACTTCCTGCTCCTGGTATTTCTTTTCCAGTTCAGCAGAGCGCTTTTCTTCTGCAGTGCGAGTGTCTTTAGCCTTTTTCAGCAAAGATTGCTGATTGGCCTTTTGGCGACGGAACTCAGCTTCACGCTGCTTGTGCTCTTTGGATTCAGCAACCTTGGATTGTTGAACCATTTTCAGCAGGTCATCGAGAGAAGCTGCTTTTTCCTGGGCGACAGCAGAGAAGCTGATCAGGCCAGCCGCTGCTGCAACTAGTACGCGTTTGGCGATAGAGGATTTCATTGCGCTGCCTCCGGAGCCGCGATCGGCATAGTCATGATATCGATAGTGGCCTGCTTCTTGGCGATTTTCAGACCGTTCATGAGAGCGCGGCGGTATTCGCCAGCATCGATCTCAACCCAGGCTTTCTGGCCTTTGTCATAGGCGAGGGAGATCGAGGAGTCGGTGGTCTGAGCCAGCAGGGCGATACGGCCGATCTGCAGCACGTTCACCTGGCGCTCTTGGCCATTTACGTTCAGGGTATCGCCGTAAGTGTCGATCTTACGCGCGTATTCCGCTTCGAAATTGTACAGCTCCAGTACCTGGCGGAATTTCTCCGCAACAGTAATATCGGAACGATCCATATTGTTCTTAACGCCTTCGAGGTTGGCCATACGCTCGTCCAGCTTGAACGGTGCGTCCAGTTCGATGAACTGCTCCAGGCCGTCCAGCATACGCAAAATCAGCGGCTGGATCTGACGTTCGATTACAGTAACGTTGGCAATGGACTCGTCCAGCTCATTGATCACTTCGAGCTGGTTGGCCAGCTGCTTTTCCAGCTGACGGTTGTACACTCGCAGACCATCGATTTCTTTATTGACCACCTTGAAGTCCTGCAGCAGGCTGCTGGTTTCTTCGGCAATCTTGTCGATGCGTTTTTGCGATGCCTGGGCCGCAGTGGTTTTCTGCTGGCCGACGGCGAGTACGTTATCGAGAGTATCCGCAGTGGCTACGCTGCCGTAGAGCGCGCCGGCAGACAGCGCAGTGGTCAGCGCCACAGCCATGAATCGCTTGGTTTTCATTAGACCCCCCAGTGGGTTCAATATTTCACAACATGGTCGCGATGAGATAGCTGCCACAACGCGGTGTCCTTTTGTTTTAAAAACATTGGTTAGAAGACAGCTAAGAGCCGCACATTGTAAACAGCCGATTTGATTATTCAAATGCCGATTGCCAGCATCGGCCCGCGTGGGTAGCAAAGTAACAACCGGGTAACAAGACCGGGTCGCTTGCACACATTGACGGCGCTATTCCCTGTGTTGGCTGTCGCAGAATTTAACAGATTGATCAACTTTTAATCAAATTGTTTTTATTTAAATCTGTCGTACTGAACTAATGCGTAGTTATACTCATTCTTGTCGCAAGCAGGGTAACACTCTCGTGCAACTTCGACCCATGAGTCATTAACTTCAGGAAAAAATGCATCTCCCGCCACTTCAGCATCTACTTCGGTAACATAGAGCCGCGCGGCATAGGGCATACTGAGGCGATAAATCTGTGCCCCGCCGATCACCATCAGCTCGCCGGCCCCTGCTTCCTGTGCGTGCTTATCGGCAAGTTCCAGTGCGGCTTCCAAGGTGCTTGCCACCTCAACACCGTCGGCCTGCCAATCAGGGTTGCGGGTAATCACGATATTGACACGTCCAGGTAGCGGGCGGCCAATCGACTCAAAGGTCTTACGTCCCATCACCACAGGCTTGCCCATAGTAGTGCGCTTGAAGAACTGCAAGTCGCCAGAAAGACGCCAGGGCAACTCGTTATCTCTGCCAATGGCACCGTTACGGGCCACAGCCGCGATTAAGGCAATCGGGGTATCCACAGTGTCTCTCCTATTCAAACCGCAACTGGAGCCGGAATATGTGGATACGCCTGGTAATCCTGCAGATCGAAATCCTCGAAACGGAAGGCGAACAGGTCTTTGACATCTGGATTGAGGTGCATTGTCGGTAGGGGGTGTGGTTCCCGTTGCAGCTGCAGATCAACCTGCTCCAGATGATTGGAGTAGAGGTGGGCATCGCCAAAAGTATGAATAAACTCACCTGGCTCAAGGTTACACACTTGAGCCAGCATCAACGTTAGCAAGCTGTAGGAGGCAATATTGAAAGGCACCCCAAGGAAGATATCCGCACTGCGCTGGTACAACTGGCAGGATAACTTGCCATCCGCCACATAAAACTGGAACAAGGCGTGGCAAGGGGCGAGCGCCATGCGCCCTTCACGGGCATTTTCCGCCGGGGAGACGCCCTCATCGGGCAGGTCCGCCGGATTCCAGGCACTGATTATCAGACGGCGGGAATCTGGACGGGTTTTCAACTGCTGCACCAGCTCTTCCACCTGGTCAATTTTACGACCATCAGGCGTGGGCCAAGAGCGCCACTGGTGGCCGTAAACTGGCCCCAAATCCCCATCTTCGGTAGCCCATTCATCCCAGATTCGCACCTTGTTTTCCTGCAGGTAGCGAATGTTGGTGTCCCCCTGCAAAAACCACAGCAGCTCGTGAATGATGGAGCGCAAATGACACTTCTTTGTAGTGATTAAGGGGAAACCCTCTGCCAAGTTAAAGCGCATCTGGTGGCCAAATACGCTCAGGGTGCCGGTGCCGGTACGATCCCCTTTTACTGTGCCGTTTTCGCGCACATGGCGCATTAGATCGAGGTACTGCTTCATTTCTAACTAGGCTCCGCCATTTACTTGAGAACGGTTTTCTTTGTTTCCACCCTTGCCTCGCCCTTCGGGCAGCGGCTGGGTACGATAGCTCCAAACCAATAGAGCGATACCGGCAATAATCATCGGCAGACTCAAAAGCTGGCCGCGAGTCATCCAGCCGAACAAGTCGAAGCCGATATGACCGTCCGGCTCCCTGACAAATTCCACCAGGAAACGGAAAATACCGTAGAGCAACACAAACATGCCGCCAACGGCGAGGCGCGGGCGCGGCTTGCTGGAGAACCACCAGAGCACTGCGAAGAGCACTAGCCCTTCCAGGAAGGCCTGATATAACTGCGACGGATGCCTGGCCAACAGTTCCGGGTCCTTGGGGAAGACCATTCCCCAGGGCCCTTCTGTTGGGCGGCCCCAGAGTTCCTGACCGATAAAGTTACCCAGACGCCCCAGTCCCAGGCCGATAGGTACCAGTGGGGCGACAAAATCAATCAGTGCGGGGAAAGTTGAGCCAATTTTTCGGGCATAAATGACGGTGGCCAACATTACGCCTACCAGGCCACCATGGAAACTCATGCCCCCTTCCCAGACTTTGAACAGAGAGAGCGGATTCTCCATCAACTGCGGCAAGTTGTAGAAGAACATGTAGCCGAGGCGCCCACCGACCACCACACCGATAGCGCAGTAGAGAATCAAGTCCTCCACTTCCGATTTAATAACTGGAGACCAGGGCCGAGTGCTACGCCGCAGTGCCAACCACCAGGCAGCAACGAAACCGAACAGGTACATCAGCCCGTACCAATGTACTTTTAAAGGGCCTATAGCAATGGCCACCGGATTGATTTCTGGATAAGTCAGCATGGGGGAATCGAGATTGTTGGCGAAGAGCGTATTATGGTCGCAAAGCGCCCCCCAGCGAAAGAGGCGCGCTAAAAGCCCACCTTCAGGAAAACACTATGTGTCTACTTTTGTTTGCCTACCGTTGCCATCCCGACTACCCGCTGCTACTTATCGCCAATAGAGATGAATTTTACGTCAGGAAGAGTGCCCCCGCCGAACCCTGGAAGAATGGGCCAGAGGGGGGGCAAATAGTCGCTGGGCGCGACCTGCAGGCTGGCGGAACCTGGGCAGGGATCTCTGCGCGGCGGGTGGCCGCAGTGACCAATATCCGCGAGCCCGGAAGGGCAGAGCCCGAAAATGTCCTATCTCGCGGGGAAATTCCTTATAAATTCCTAACCGGCGATGATTCCCCCGAGCAGTTCGCAGGGGAACTCGAAGGACAGCACTATCGGGGCTTTAATGCGCTGCTATTCGCACTGGATAAAGCCCCCCCCCTCTACTGCGCGGGCAATAGGCATAAGCCCTTCGCTTTCTCTGCCGGAGTACACGGTATCTCCAATGGCGCACCCGATGCTCCCTGGCCCAAGGTGGAAAAGGGCAAGGCGGGGCTGGCACAAATTACACGGCAAATTGAAGGCCCCATTGGCCGGGAGAACTTTATTGAACCGGCCTTCAACCTTCTGCAGGACAGGGCCCCCGCTGCAGATGCGGAGCTGCCAGATACCGGCGTGAGCTTGTCAATGGAGCGCGCCCTGTCGCCAATATTTGTGCAGATATCCCAGAGAAAGAATCAACTGCCAGGCGGGCAAGATTTAAGCGACACTCAGCAAGGCTATGGCACTCGTGCCAGCACCCTCATAGCAGTTCACCGGGATGGCCAGACCCAGTTATGGGAACAGAGCTTTTCCCAGGGCAATCCGTATGGGCCAATTCGCCACTTTTCCATCCCCTGAATCCTTTATCCCAAGCCCCTGAAATCTGTAGGGTTTTTAGGGGTTATTGAAAAAATTGGCCGTATCTAATCGCCCAAGCCCCGAAGCCATAGCAGACAAATTTCTGTCAATAACAGAACCATATCGCGGTAAGGGCTAAGATTTGCGTGCCTTCATCACAGATTACCAAGCCTCATATCCTCAGAGGAAAGAAACGCCAAGCAAATTCCGCATTTATTGCCATACTTAGTTTCACAGGCTGAGATTGGTTGAGTTTCGCGCAAGCGTGACGCCAATTGTGGTCTTACATTAGAGGAAGTCGCGCGGGACGCATGACAAGTGCGAGTCAACGCTAGACACCTAACAGTCTCTGGATGGGCTCGCCACAGGTTCGGAAGGTATGAACGATCTGGCGCCCGGCATTATCCACAAGACAACACCGGGCCCCTGCAGTATCGCTGAGGTACCATGTCTTACTTCAACCCAGAGCAGCGCAAACGCAAATCATTACTGCCCCTGCTGGTGCTAGGCAGTCTCTGTGTCTCCATCCTCTATTACGCCTTTTCCGCTAACCAGAAAACGGTGCCAGTATTGCCTGAGAATGCAGTACGCCCACATTTGGTGCATTGGCTGGAGGAAAACCCAGACGCATGGCCGGCCCAAGATCCCATTTTCAACCCGGCGGCAGTGCGCAGGATTTACCAGCGTACTAATTATCGCCTGCTGTGGTTTGATAATTACAACCTGAGTGACAGCGCCAATGACCTCCTCAAGCAGCTAACAGCTGCCAGCTCTGGCAATCCAAGCAGCATGGTGGATTATCGTTACCACCTGGGGTACTTCGACCGCACTTTGCGGGACACTCCCCAGCGCCTGCAAATGGCCGCAGTACTGGATATTCTGCTGACAGACGCCTTCGTCTCTTACGCACAAGATACCCAGCTCGACAGAATCACCCCCAAAAGCCGTCCGCGCCGAGGAATTACACCGGTTCTGCGGGAGCACCAAGGATTTCGCATGGTAGCCTTCGGCAATGCCCCACAGCAGGCATCCAACGAGCCCAGCGGACGCAAGTACTTTCGCGGCTATGATCGAGCGCGCATGATCGGCAGTAAACCACGCAGTCGCTACTACTCCCGCGACTACAACACTGACAACCAACGCAGCTCTTCAAGGCCTTCCGACACTCGTCGCTATCGCACGCGCTACAACACCTCCAGTGACAGTGGTTCCTCTGGAACGACGAGAGGCGGCAGCAGGGTTTACTACAATCAGGGCCGCAATAGTCATCCCCAGGAAAGAACCAGGGCAGCTCGCTCAGAAAACAGTGAGGGGCCCTATTTCGAAGAAAACACGCCTTACGGTAGCGACGTCTATGCCCTGCGAAACGAGCTGGAACGCCTGCGCAGAATCTCCGACAGTGGCCGCTGGCGCCCGATACCTCCGGGGCCGGTGATGACGATGGGTGCTCGCCACCCCCATGTGGCCCGCCTGAGAGAATTGCTCACCCTCTACGGGGACTATCAGAGCCGCTATAGCTATGGTGGAGGAGACCCCAACCGCTTTGACCGGGGCCTGCATGAAGCGCTATTGCGCTTCCAGAAGCGCCACGGCCTTAAGCCTGACGGAATTGTGGGCCGCGGCACACGCAAGCGACTCAACTTATCCCCCTCAGCGCGAGCAAAAATTGTTGAGATGAATATCCTGCGCAGGGAAGAGCTTCCCGCCAGCCTTGGGGATCGCTTTATCCAGGTGAATATACCCGCGTACCGCCTCCAGTATGTGGAGAACAACCGGGTAAAACTGGCCATGAATGTGGTCGTGGGCAAGAAGAAACACGCTACTCCCGAGATCACCACCCGGGTCAGCAAGGTGGTATTCAACCCCACCTGGACAGTGCCACGCAGTATCCTGGTGAATGAAATTCTGCCCAAGGCACGCAAGAATCCTGCGGGCATGGAGAATATGGGTTACCGAGTCGTCAATGGCAGAGGGGAACACCTGCCGCTGACCGCTAGTAACTTGTCAGCCGCCGGTGCTGGATCTTTCCTTATGCGCCAGATGGGTGGAGAGGAAAATATTTTGGGGCGAGTGAAATTCGAAATTCCCAACAAGCACGATATTTACCTGCACGATACTCGCGCCCGCACTCTCTTCTCTCTCACAGACCGGGATTACAGCCACGGCTGTATCCGCCTGGAAAAACCCCGCCACCTGGCTGAGGCTCTTCTGCGCCCTCAGGGGGACTGGGACCAGTGGCGCATCGACCAGCTCACTGTCGGAGAGAAAACCACCGAGGTCGACTTAGTCCGCTTGGTTAAGGTCTATATCACCTACTGGACTGCCTGGGTGGACGGAAAGGGCCGGCTGAATTTTCGCCCCGATATCTATCGCAAGGATGGTTTGAGCGACAATCAATTTTGAGCAAGTATGGGGCGGCCTTCGGGGCCGTCCCTTAGCCTCCAATAATAACCCCCCATAGTCTTTTTCCTTGGCGCATAGCCCCGATCCATTCCTCAAAATTATTTAGGGCTCAAGAGTCACAAGTTACCAATGTGAGCAGGGTGATCAGTCTCTCTGATCCGATTTCGCTTACTGGGGTGACTTATGGGTGCTGGCTATCTCTCCTCCTTGCAGAGCAAATCAATCCACAGTGGCACCATGGCTTTTATATTGGCCCTTGTGCTGGGGTTTGATAGCTCCCCGTCCTCGGCGAGCGCAGGGGCAGACCTTGATTTGCCTGTGCCAGGGAGAGATCCCTTTTCCCCCTATGGCAGGCAGTACACTCTTCTCAGTGAGGAGCTGGCTCGCTACCAGACACTGGCCGAGGGGGATCATTGGCAACCGCTGGATGGCGGACAGCCAATCACTCCGGGAAGCCGGGGACCGAGAGTAGCTCAGTTGCGCAGCTTATTAATGCTTTACGGCGATTTCCGCCCCAGGGATTTTCCCAGCAAAGGTTCCAAAGAAACACTTACAGGTGACGTCTACGACAAGCCCCTCCAAGAGGCTGTGCGCCGATTCCAGCGCCGCCACGGCCTGAAAGGGGATGCCCTGGTGGATGAGCGCACCCGCAGTCGCCTCAACACTAACCCGGATAAGCTGGTTCGGATTCTGGCAGCCAATATTAAACGCTGGGAAAACCTCCCAAAGGATTTAGGGCCCCGTTATATCGTCGTTAATGTTCCCGAGTTCAACTTGCGCTTGATCGACGACGAGCGCGAGCAATTCCGTATGAAAGTGGTGGTGGGCAAGCCCAAGCACAAGACCCCACAGTTGACCACGCGCATGACACGCCTGGAATTCAATCCAGTTTGGCGAGTCCCCCCCAATATCGCCTTACGGGAGCTTCTGCCAAAGGGCAGCTCGGCGCTGAGTGCCAAGGGCTACCGCTTAATCAATCATCGCGGCCGGGCAGTACCTTTCACCCGTGGAAATGTCGCCGCAGTGCGCCGGGGCCAGGTAACCCTGCAGCAAAAAGGAGGACCGGGAAATGCGCTGGGGCGGGTCAAATTTGTGATACCCAACCGTCACGCCATTTACCTGCACGATACCAACAGCAAGCACCTGTTCAAGAAATCTCAGCGCGCTTTCAGCCACGGCTGCATACGCCTGGAAAAACCCCTGAAATTTGCTCGCATGATGCTCGCCCAACAAAACCGCTGGAACAACGCCCGCATTGAACGAGCGCTGATGAGCGGTCGTACCCATGGCGTAGCGCTGAAAAACCCTTTACCGGTATACATCGCCTACTGGACTGCCTGGGTGGATGAAAACGGCCAACTGCAGTTCCGCCCGGATATCTATCAACGGGACAAAGCCGGAAAAGGAGCCAATCGTGGCTGAGTATCATCAATCTGGTGGGAGTTCACTATGGCTTGGTATCCCCGCCATCTAGGGTTAGCTGCTCTCCTGACAGTGGCCATTGCCTCGGCCGCCTCAATAAGCGGCGGCCAGTCTTCCAAGGGTGCTGCAGCTCTGGATATTGCCCTTATGGGAGACCAACTGCGCAGCGAAGCCCTGCATTACAGAAACCTAGCCAAACATTGGCGCCCTATACCCCAGGGTGGCCCCCTGCAAGCCGGAGACAAGAACGAGCGGGTGCTGCAATTGCGAAAACTGCTCGAACTATACGGCGATTATCGTGGACAACCCGGCCCGGTATCATCTCCACAGAAGGACCCTATGCGTTTCGACAGCGCATTGCAGTCGGCACTTGAGCGCTTCCAGCGCCGCCACGGCTTGGTGCCAAGTGGTGTTGCCGAGGGAGAAACCCTCACGGCCCTGTCGGTTTCCCCGATCGAGAGAGCTGAACAGATGGTTAGAAATGCACAGCGCTGGGACAAGCTTCCCTCTCAGAAAGAAGGGCGCTATGTGCTGGTAAATGTGCCCAACTACCGCCTGCAATTGGTGGAAGATGGACATATCAAGCTGGATATGAAAACCGTGGTGGGCAAGAACAGCAGCCGCACACCCAATTTACACACCCGCATTACCAGTGTGGTATTCAACCCCACCTGGACAGTGCCGCGCAGTATCCTCATCACAGAGTTACTCCCCAAAGCACGGCACAACCCTGCAGCCATGCACCGCCGCGGTTATCGGGTCATCCAGTATCGCGGTGGCAAAACTTCCCCGATCACCGATGAGAGCTTGGAGAGGGCCGCAGGTGGCCACGCCACCATGCGCCAGGTCAGCGGGCCAGATAACACCCTAGGTAAAGTGAAGTTCGTTATTCCCAATAAGCAGGCCATATTCCTACACGACACCCAGGCGCAAAGCCTGTTCACAGAGCACCATAGAGCTTTTAGTCACGGCTGTGTGCGCCTGCATCAACCCGAGGAATTGGCCTATAACCTGCTAGAAACCCAGGGGTGGGACAGGACCCGTATCGCCGAGGCTGCAACCGGGGACGAACCTCTAAAAGTAGCCATCAAACCCGCCCCTAAACTCTTTATCGTTTATATGACAGCTTGGATAGACGCCGAAGGGCGCCCTCAATTCCGCCGGGATATTTATCACAGGGATAAATAGGTCAATGCCCCAGGCGCCCCCCAAAAAAGTGCCCCTGCTTTAGGAAAAAAACTGAATAGTCGCAAAAAAAATGATTTTTTAAGCATGCCCACTGAATGACAACGCTGTCTCCTGTTTCTAATGCTAATTCCCCCGCCAGCAGCTACGAGAACGCAATGGGAGTAGCATCCGTAAAAAAATTTACCAACGAAAGCCTTCAAATATTTCCTAATTAGCAGGTCACAATTTGTAACAAATGGTTATTTTTTGTACATTTTCCGCCGTACCCGGATGCGCTCAATCAAGAGCACACCGAAGAGATTTAACGACGAGGCGGAATTATGAAGAATCCATCCAGACGTCGATTCCTGGCAGTGACCTGCGCAACTGCGGCGGCGGTCAGCGCCGGACCGACTTTCGCGAAAGTAGGTAGCTCCCGCACCCTGAAGATGCGCAACCTGCACACAGGGGAGAAGCTGGAGGCCGCCTACTGGAGCAACGGAAACTACAGCAACGGTGGTTTGAAACAGTTCAATAAGCTGCTGCGGGACCACCGAGCTAACGAAGTGACCCGCATGGACCCGAAACTATTTGATATCGTGTATAAGCTGAAGGAAAAGTTCAATTACACCGGTACCATCGAGATTATCTCCGGGTACCGTTCGCCCAAGACCAATGCGAAGTTACGCGCTGCGGGTCGGGGCGTGGCCAAGCGCAGCTACCATACCCGCGGTATGGCCTTGGATATCCGCATGCCCGGTGTACCCCTGTCAAAACTGAGGCAGGCGGCGCTGAACCTAAAGGCAGGTGGTGTCGGCTATTACCCGAAGAGTAACTTCGTGCACGTGGATACAGGCCCTGTACGTCGCTGGTAAGCTTATAGGCATCTCACAAAAAACCCCGGCTATTGCCGGGGTTTTTTATTTCCTTTAGCCCTCAACGGCCGGTAAAGACACCGGCATCACATCCTTCTCTGATACTGGCACCTCTGTGGTACCGGTCATCAAACCTGCCATCCGCTCCAGCAACTTGCGCGCTTTGGCCAGCTGCCCAAGCTCTGCCAACTCGAATGGATCCTCCATCTTTAACAATAGGGCCTCAAAATCTGAAAAGGCCTCCTCCAAAGCATTGACCTGATGGCGGTCAAGAAGCACCTCGGCCAGACCACCACCTCCGGAGGGGATCCAGTTAGACTGCAAGGTCGCCATAATTGCCAATAGCGCCTGCTTCGAGTCTGCCGCGCGGCCACTTTCTACATCACTCTCCGAGCCCTCGGGGAGACGGCGCAAAAGCTGCTCATCAATCACCTGGGTATGTGCCGCGCGAATCTGCTGCAATCGCGCTACCGGCCCTAAGGCCAAATACTCACGGGATAGGTTATTGGCCGAAGTGGGCCAGCGACGTGCCAGCCCGGCCATATCTTCTTCAATCCCCTTGGCAATCAGGCTGGTTAGTTCACGTCGACGATTGGCCGCCAGAGCCTCCGGCCTCTCCCCTTCGCTAACAGCCACAAAGTCCTCCGCCATGCGCTCACTTGTGGGGCCCCAGAGCATCACCTCAAGTGCGTGAAAGCCGGTGCTCGCCTCTTCGTGTGCAGTGAGGCGATGTTGTTTGCGCAGGTTTGTCAAAGTCAGTTCGATAGCGGTGTCGTTGACGATGCCGCTATCGGAATAACCCGGCACAGTATCCAGATAACCGGGCTGGGCGGGCCAGCTATCGAGTGCCAATAAGAGCTTGCGCCCTTGACTGCGCAGGTCCGAGGGCGAAAAAGCCAGTTGGATATAGGGCAAAGTTGCTGCGAACTCGCGGTGCGCATCCAGCCAGGCGAGCCTGGCCTCCTCCAATTGCTCCTCATCGGGCTGGGCAAGCAAGGCATCGACAGCTCTCCGCAACGTTTCCACGGAGGCATGAGCGTGCAATACCTGAGCCTGTCCCGCCTGCCAGATTGCCAGCGAGAGATCCGAGGCCACCTTTTCATCAACCTGTTGGGCCTCTGGGGCACGCTTCTGTTCCTTTAAAGGCTGAGAGGTTCGCTGTTCGCAGCCAACTACGATAACCAGTACTCCCAGCAATAGGGCTGTGGCCAGAGACCGAAGGCAATATCCGTTCACTCACTTCCTCTTTTCATGTTTTCCAAGGCCGCACTTTTCTCTTGGCCAAAATCGCCATTTAGCCCTGATCGCGCAAGCTGATAATTGGCCATCCACGCACTTGCGCCTCTGCTCGCAGTTGGGCATCTGGGTCGACCGCCACCGGATGCTCCACTTCCGTGAGCAGAGGCAAATCGTTGATGGAATCGCTGTAGAACCATTTCTCCCTACCCGCGTATTCAGGGTTTTGCGCCAGCCATTGGCGCAGGCGCAACACCTTGCCAGCCTGATAGCAGGGCTCTCCCACGACACGGCCGGTGAAGTGGCCCTCGTGCTCTTCAGGCTCAGTCGCCAACAGGGTATCCACCCCCAGGCGGGCGGCAATCGGCTCCACCACAAAGCGGTTAGTGGCGGTAATAATCATGATGTGGTGTCCCTTGCGACGATGTTCGCCGATTAGCTCTTGCGCTGCCGGTAGCCACAGCTCGCTGATCACCTCCTGCATAAATTCACTTTGCAGATTCTCCAGTTGGCCCCGAGAAATTTGTGACAGCGGCTCCAAGGCAAACTCCAGGTAGGCAAAAATATCCAACTCACCCCGCTGGTAGTCCTGATAGAAGCGATCGTTGCTCAAACGATAGCGTTCGCTATCCACATGCTCGCGCTCCACCAGAAACTCACCCCAGGCGTGATCGCTGTCTCCGCCGATCAGCGTGTTGTCGAGATCAAAAATTGCCAAGTGCATCGCCAACTCCCCCGTAAACTATAGATTCGCAAAGGCTATTTCACCGCCAGGGTAAAGCAACCACCACTAGAGTGGCGGTCGATTTTACCGCGCACTCGCCCCTATCACACGGACTGCGTCACTGAATTGCTGTAAACCCACCTCTGTGGAACAATGCGGGACAAGTAAGTGCAGCGCACGGCCGCACACAAAAGTATTGAGGACGGTATTTTGGGCGACGGCAAACCGGCACCTGCCGGGCGAAGAAACCGCCGTAAGCCTGCCAAGCAGTCAAATCGCAGCGACAACCCCAGTAGCAACAATCGCAACCGGGGACAGGGTGGCGACAACAGCAGCAATATAGACTCAGAGGGCTTTCGCCCCAATGTCGGTATCATTGTGCTGAATGCCCGCGGTCAGGCACTGTGGGCTCGGCGGGTAGGTGGCAAGGACGCCTGGCAATTTCCCCAGGGCGGTATAAATCCGGGCGAAACTCCCGAACAGGCACTATATAGGGAGCTATACGAAGAAGTAGGGCTTACACGCGATCAGGTCAGTCTTATCACCTGCACCCGCGGCTGGCTGCGCTATCGCCTGCCACAGCGCCTGATCCGCCGGCGCTCTGAACCCCTGTGCATTGGCCAGAAACAAAAGTGGTTCTTACTGAAGTTAGAAGCTGAAGAGTCTTGCATCAGCTTCGACAACGGCTATAAGCCCGAATTTGACCACTGGCGCTGGGTGAGCTACTGGCACCCACTCAGTAAAGTGGTGACCTTCAAGCGCGAGGTTTATCGGCGCGCGCTGGCCGAACTGGCCCCACAACAAATTCAGCTGGAAAGGCGCTGGTTGCGCGAGCGGGGCGAGTAACTCCGCAGCGTCTGCTGCGCTCCAGCACCACCAAGCCCAGGCTCTCCTGGGCCTAATTCATTCTCCGTTGACTGGCGAGGAAAGGCCATTGCTCGGATCTTTGCGCAGTATCGTTCAGGAAGTTAACTCCGCCAGGGACCTGCCGGCGGTGCTTGAAATCATTGTGCGGCGAGTGCGCGAAGTGATGCACACCCGTGTCTGCTCTGTTTACCTTCGCGACAAAGAAACCGGCAACTATGTCCTGATGGCCACCGATGGCCTGCTACCAAGTGCCGTGGGCCAGGTGCAATTAGCACCCGATGAGGGCCTGGTTGGTAATGTGGTCACCCGCGAAGAGCCCATCAATCTAGAAAAGGCCGAGGCACATCCCGCCTACCAATATTTTCCCTCGACCGGTGAGGAGCGATTTAGCGCTTTCCTGGGCACACCGATCATCCACCACCGCGCAGTGCTCGGTGTCCTAGTTGTCCAGCAGGAAGAGCAGCGACGCTTCGATGAAGGTGAAGAAGCTTTTCTCGTCACCCTCTCTGCCCAGCTTGCCGGGGTGATTGCCCACGCCGAAGCCACTGGCATGTTGGCTACCATCCGCCGGCAGCGCCAGGAAACCCACTTCTCCGGTATTCCCGCCTCGCCAGGTGTCGCCATAGGTCGTGCTCATATCGTTACTCCCAGGGCCAACTTGGCTACCGTGCCCTACTCCCTGTGCCTGGACATCGAAGAGGAATTGATTTTGTTCCGGCAAGCGCTCACCTCCGCCAGAGAGGAGATTCGCGAAGTGGGTGAGCGCCTCAAAGACGAACTCAACCGCGAAGAACGCGCACTTTTCGATGCCTATATCAGTATGCTCGACGACGACTCTCTCGCCGTAGAGGTTTGCGATCGCATTCAACAGCAGCTGAGCGCCCCCAGGGCCTGGGCCGAAGTCATGCTCGAACACGTACGCCGTTTTGAGGCCATGTCCGATTCCTATTTCCGCGACCGCGCCGCCGACGTGCGAGACCTGGGAGCCCGTGTCCTCACCCACTTACACCAGCAACAGCAGAGCGAGCGCGATTATCCAGACAACACCATTCTGGTTGGGGAAGAGCTCACTGCCGCGGTGCTGGCCGAAGTGCCGCGGGAGAAGCTGATCGGTGCTGTTTCCGTAAAAGGCTCCTCCAACAGCCATATGGCCATCATTGCCCGCGCTATGGGGCTGCCGGCGATTATGGGCGTGCAAGACCTGCCCTACGAAACTATCGACGATGTGGATATGGTGGTGGATGGCTACCGTGGCGACCTGCACATTCATCCTGGCGTAGAGCTCAAACGCCGTTACGACGAGATCGTCGCCGAAGAGCAACAACTCGCCCACAGTCTGGATCACCTGGCAGAACTACCTGCTGAAACTGCCGATGGACACCGGGTTCACTTGCTGGTCAACACCGGCCTGATGGCTGATGTCACTCGCTCCCTAGAGCGCGGTGCCGAGGGTGTCGGCCTGTTCCGCACCGAGGTCCCCTTCCTTCTGCGCGACCGCTTTCCCTCCGAGGAGGAACAGCGGGAAATCTACCGGGAACAACTCGAAGCCTTTGCCCCCATGCCGGTAACCATGCGCACCCTCGATGTAGGCGGCGACAAAGCACTGGCCTACTTTCCCATTGAAGAAACCAACCCATTCCTGGGGTGGCGCGGCATTCGCGTAACCCTCGACCACCCGGAAATTTTCCTGGCGCAAGTTCGCGCCATGATGAAGGCCAGCCAAGGGCTCAACAACCTGCGTATCATGCTGCCCATGATCAGTGGGCTCAATGAACTCGAAGCCGCACGCAAACTGATCGAACGAGCCTACCGGGAACTTCTGGAAGAAGATTATGAAATTGAGATGCCGCCGCTCGGGGTCATGGTGGAGGTGCCCTCGGCGATCTATCAGATTCGCGAATTAGCCGAGCGCGCTGATTTCATCTCAGTGGGCAGCAATGATCTGACTCAGTACTTACTGGCTGTGGATCGCAATAACAGTCGCGTTGCCAATATCTACCACGCCCTACACCCCGCAGTGTTGCGTGCTCTGCAAGAGATTGTCAGCACCGCGCACGCTGAAGGCACCAGAGTCGGCATCTGCGGAGAATTAGCAGGAGAACCCGGGGGCGCCCTATTGTTGGTGGCCATGGGCTACGACATGCTGTCGATGAACGCCACCAATCTACCGCGAGTAAAGGCAACTCTGCGCGCGGTACGCCAAGCAGATACCAAGTTACTACTGCAACAAGTGATCCAAATGGATTGTGCTGAGGAAATCGAGCACACCGTCGGCGCATTCCTACATAAAATAGGTCTGAAAGGCATCCTTCACCCGGCAAGTACCGAATAAACACCATCTATAAACAAAAAACCGCTGCCAATAGCAGCGGTTTTTGCACTCAGTGAGCGTGAGGAATTAGTCCTCAGACTCCGAGCGATAGGTATCGGCATCCAGCATATTGTCCAGCTCTTTCACATCGCTGGGCTTGATACGGAAAAACCAACCGTCATCGTAAGGAGAGGAGTTCACGGTCTCCGGGGACTCTTCCAGAGTTTCATTCACCTCTACGACCTCACCGGATACCGGAGAGTAGATATCGCTAGCGGCCTTAACAGACTCAACTACACCGGCCTCGTCGCCGGCAGCCAGAGTGCTGCCCACTTCGGGGGTTTCAACATATACCACATCACCCAGAGCGTCCTGGGCATGGTCACTGATGCCGATAGTAACTGTGCCATCCTCTTCCAATCGCGCCCACTCGTGGCTGGAGAGGTATTTTAATTCATTGCGGATTTCGCTCATGCTGTGATCCTTTGATTAAGCATCTGTATATATTGTCTGAATGGCGCTGACACCTGTGGTGCGGCGCTTAAATAACCGATTTGCCGTTGCGCACAAAGCAGGGCTTAACCACCTTGACCGGCTGCAGTTTCTTGCGGATTTCCACTTCGGCGGTATCGCCGACGCTGGCCGGTACCCGCGCCAGGGCGATGGAGTAACCCAGGGTAGGCGAGAAGGTTCCGCTGGTGATGATACCGCGCTCTTCGCTACCGTCCACCATCACATACTGGCCCCCACGCAGAACACCGCGTTCCTCAAGAACTAGGCCGACCAGCTTGTGTTCGATGCCCTTAGCCTTTTCCTCTTCCAGCACTGCGCGGCCGATAAAATTGCGGCTCTCCGGTGCCCAGGCGACGGTCCAGGACATATTGGCGATCAGTGGAGAGGTTTCCTCATCCATTTCATGGCCATACAGGTTCATACCCGCTTCGAGGCGCAGAGTATCCCGCGCACCCAAGCCACAGGGGGCAACGCCAGCCTCGGCCAAAGCGCGCCAGAAACCACTGGCATCTTCGCCGGGCAGCATGATTTCCAGGCCATCTTCACCGGTATAGCCGGTACGCGCCACAAACCACTCGCCGCGGGCCACGCTTTGGAACACTTTCAGCGCATCAATCGCCGCAGTCCAGTCGATGCCCAAAACTTCTTTCGTCTTGCTGAGAGCGTTAGGGCCCTGGATGGCGATCATCGCCAGCTGAGGCCTTTCAGTGAGAGTGACCTCAAAAGATTCCGCCTGCTTGTTCATCCAAGCCAGGTCTTTTTCGCGGGTTGCGCAGTTTACCACCACGCGATAACCGGGGTCGCGCAGGTAGACGATCAGATCGTCAATCACGCCGCCCTTTTCATTCAGCATGCCGGTGTAAAGTGCCTTGCCGGGATTGCCATCGAGCTTGGCCACATCGTTGGCCAGCAGGTAGCGCAAGTAGTCGCGGGCGTCAGCGCCATCGACATCGACCACGGTCATGTGGGAGACATCAAACATCCCCGCATCGGTGCGCACCTTGTTGTGCTCATCCAGCTGCGAACCGTAGTGCAGCGGCATATCCCATCCACCGAAATCCACTATTTTGCCGCCCATAGCGACATGTGTGTCATACAGAGGCGTTCTGTTTCCCATTTTAAAATCTCAGTCCGTCAGGTTCCGAAGCGGCGTATTCTAGCGGCTTGGGTACAGACCTTGCCAGCAGGCAATGGCCTGCGACATATCTGCACAGAAGCCTAGCAGCCATCGGAATCAAAACCTGTACAGCCCGCCGGAGGCCGTCAAAGATTCCGCCGGGGCCACCGGCAGGGAAAGCACAAGCTATCAGATGTGAAATTTAGCTATCGCGCCCCTCTCGGCCATCACGACCCTCACCAGCCTCCTCAATATCCTGCTCCTGCTGCGCAGATTCATCCACCTTGAGGCCGTGTCTCTTTGAGCGCCAGCGCCACAAGCGCTTGGCCAGCTCCTGGCGATCCGGAGTTTTATCCGCTTCATCGACAATCTCTTCACCGAGCAGAGTCTCGAGAAGATCTTCAAGGGTAACCACCCCTTCCAGGCTGCCGTATTCATCCAATACCGCACTGATCTGCACCCGGCGCGACAGCATTTTCTGGAAGGCCTGATATATAGTGGCGGTTTCCGGCAACATCAACATTTCGCGGCGGAACTCGGACAATTTACGTTCGCCCTCACCCTTGGCATAGGCGAGCAGTAGTTCCTGTTTAAGTACAAACCCCACCACACAGTCCTGATCGCGGTTTTCATATACCGGGATACGGGAGAAGCGCCCCCTTTCCACCTCCTCGTAGACCTCAGCCAGAGTGGCGTCCTCGGGCAGGGAAAATACCACAGTGCGCGGCGTCATCACCTCGCGTACAGAATGGTCGCGCAGGGTAAAAAACAGGTTGCGCAGAATACTGGACTCACGCTGCTCCAGCTGGCCCTCGGCCTCCCCGATCTCCGCCATAATCGCAAACTCATCGCGGCTGAAGCCCGTAAGGGTGGGTCCGTGCGATAAGCCCCGTGTGAGCCACTCGGACATTTTCACAAAGGGGTAGAGCAACCACACCAGTCCGCGCAACGCGTAGGCAGTAAATGGAGCCAGCTGACGCCAGTAAACCGCCCCTAGGGTTTTAGGAATAATTTCGGAGAACACCAGAATCAACAAGGTGAGGATTGCCGAGGCAATACCCAGATACTGGTTGCCAAAAACCGCTGCAGCCTGGGCACCAGCACCAGCGGCACCAGCAGTATGGGCAATAGTGTTCAGGGTAAGGATCGCGGCCAGGGGCGCATTGATATCCCCTTTCAGCTTGCGCAACAGAGGCCCCGCTTTGTGCCCTTCCCTCTCAAGAAGTCTCACATAGGGCGTGGTGACGCTGAGAATGACCGACTCGGCAATCGAGCACAAAAAGGAAAAGCCGAGAGCGATAAAAATATAGGTAATTAAGAGAAACATATATCCCTTGTTACAGCAGAATTAGAGCTGAATTCTTGCGCACTGTCCGTGACACAACAAGCCCAGAAAGCATCAAAGCCGCAATAAAAATGAATTTAACCGGCCAATCTTCCCTTGAGAGTAAGGCATTGGCCAGAAAAGCGTTTTATCCAGGACTTATTGCGTATACCTGGAGCCTCATGCCGTTACCGACAGAGGCTCCAGGACAAACCAAGTGGAGAGAAAGCCAACTCTCTCCAGCTGCCAACGAGCTTTACTTCGTTACACTTGCAGAAGCTTCGGTGCCCCTATTAGGTGCGGCAAAGCGCTCAACCCACTCGCGCACCTGTCCGTACCAGTGCAACGAATTATTCGGTTTTAGTACCCAATGGTTTTCATCGGGATAGTAAATCAGGCGCGATTCAACACCGCGCTCTTGCAAAGTGCGAAACAACTCGAAAGATTGACCAACCGGCACTCTCAGATCGTTTTGACCGTGAATAACCAAGCTCGGCGTCTTGAATTGAGCCGCATAAGTATGCGGTGAAATTGAGGGGTAAATCTCCGGGCTCTGCCAATATTCGCCAAAGCGAACCCCGTGTACCGAATAATCTGCTGCCAGCATGGAGTAGAGGTTATACACCGGAGCATGAATTACCAGGGCATTAAATGGATGTTCGCGACCCAATAGAATACTCGCCAAATAGCCACCGTAACTGCCTCCCGCTGCCACTAATTGATCCTTGTCTATCCAACTCTGCGATTTAAACCAATCGGCTGCAGCGATGGTGTCGGTATACGGCCGACTGAGCCAGTCTGGATTGATGGAATCTGCAAATGCCTGACCAAACCCGGAGGAGCCATGGAAATTAAACCAGGCGGTAACATAGCCCCAAGAGGCAAAGGTTTGCGCATTCCAGCGAAAATGAAAGGTATCGGTGACGGCATTGTGTGGCCCACCGTGGAGTAACAGCATTAATGGATACTTCTGATTCCGATCAAAGCCCGGTGGATAATGCACCCACATCTGTATATCGGCACCTTCCGCTCCGGTAAATGTCACCGACTCGTAAGTTCCCAGATCGACATTGGCAAATAAATCATCATTAAAGCTATCCAGCCGCTCCACTCCCCCATTTCTTGCATCAATACTGACCACCCTTGGCGGATAGAGAAAGCTCTGGTTAATACCTACCAGAGTGCCATCACTGGCAACAGACAAATTACTAAAGTCGGTCGAATCGGTGATTACTCTTGGGTCGCCATTACCGACGGGCAGATAGTAAATTCGCCGAGTGCCCTGGTCGTCGACTGCGGCATAGAGACCACCCCCACTGGGTGCCCAAACCATACCATCCGTGGATCTATCCCATTCCTCATGTAAAACAGTGTTCTGCCTAGAGCGCAACCTGTGTACCACCAGGCGGCGCGTATCACCATAAAAACCCGATATAAGCTGGCGATTAAAGGCTAACAAACGGCCATCCGGTGAAAACTTTGGATTGAAGTCTGGCGCCTCATTGGCCAAGGTCAAATTTCTGGCTTTAGGGGAACCGGGCTCCAGCAGGAACACATCGAAGTCTGGGCGAGTACCACTTTTCTTAGAATCGGCCACAATAGCGAGGTGTGACTCGTCGGGCGATACGTCATAACTTTCTGCCCCCTGGATCCAGTTGGGAAGCTTTAAACCCGTTCTCAAAGTCAGATTTTCTACCGCACCGCCTTTGGCTGGGATTCTGAATACATGCGCCTGCCGCTGCTCATCTATCCAGTTATCCCAAAAAGAAAAAGGCAATGCATTCCAGACATAGGCAGACACCTTTTTCTCTTTTTCTTCCTTAACTCGGCCAGCCATTTCTTCCGGCGCTTTATCCGGCCAAATACGCGAGATAAAATAAAGGTGGTCCCCCACCCACTTTATCGATGAGACACCAGTCGGTACCTCACTCAAACGCACCGCCTCTCCGGGAGCAGCCATAGGCAATATCAAAATTTGCTTGATATCGTCATCACTTCGTTTGCCAATAAAAGCCAAATGTTTACCATCTGGGGAAAATACCGGCTCCGAAACACTGAGCCCAACAGCCGTTAATGGCCTCTGGATATCACCATCAGTAGAGAGCAACCACAAGCGGGTTTCCCCCTTATCCTGTTCAAGATCAAAAGTTGTCACAGGGGCTACTACCTGATCACCAGAGGGAGAAATCACTGGAGTGCCCACGCGCTTTATTTTCCAAAGCACTTCGGCTGACAAGCGCTGAGCCTCTTCAGCTCCAGCAGCCATTGTTAGTAAAAGCGAGGATATCAGTACGAAAATACATCTCATAAGAGTTCCTTCCTGGATTTATTGATATTTTCGGAGGTATATGGGGAACGCTTAGGGCAAGGCGGCGAGAGAGAAAATACCGACTCTTAATCTCAACATTAACAGTCCATGCCTAATGCTGAGTAACAATGCAGAGAGATATTTTATGCCTTTTATGTCAAACGCACCCTGGGGAAGATAGAGTACGCAATTATCCACTGGCCCACTATTCCGACCAGCTCTCAGGCCACTCAGCTCGTCTCAATCAATAAGGAAATAAAGACTGAATCAGACCAATTCATTGGAACAAAGATTGGGTACTTTTTGTTAACTTTTCCATCCTGAGCCTGAATTCAGATAAACATTAACGACCCCTATAAGACATTTCGATAACCATAAGAGATCGCACTACGCGATAATGGCTTATCATCTTATATTTAAACTCTCTACACGGAGGCAAATCTTCGCGGACCTCCTAATACGCTGTACACAAGAGCAATTATTAAGCCACTGAGTAACCCACCGATATGAGCGGCGTTAGCTACCCCAACTCCAGTTAATAGAGTCACAACACCCAGAGCGCACAATAACAGCCACACCAGGGCTACAGTGAGAATTCCTGCAGGTATATCCCGCCACAGAGGCTGAAAACGCTGTAAAACCAAGGCGAAACCGACCAAGGCATAAACGACGCCAGACATACCGCCAAAACGAATCCCAGGCTGCCAAAAATACTGGGCCAGATTGGAGGCGGCGGCGCCGAGCAGCACCAACACAACAAATAAAATACTGCCACCACGGGCCTCTATTGGCCTGCCCAGAATCCAGATCCCCAGGGCATTAAACAGTGCATGGGGTAGGGAGAAGTGCACAACTGCTGGTGTGAATATTCTCCACCACTGCCCCCGCTCCAAATGCCAGGCCAGTGAGGATTGTGAAAAAGAGTCCGCAGCATTTGGATCGGGGTAAATTAATAAGCCAGTGGATAAATTATTAACCTGTAAAAACCAGCCGAAAAAACACAGCGCAATTAATAAAAGACTGAGTGGAGTCCTGTCCAACGGAAAACTTGGCAGGACAGAGACCGCATCCCTGTGTTTTTTACCGGGATTATCCCCTGTATTTCCAAGCTGACTGTCAGTTGCAGCCGCAGAGGTTTGCACCCCTTCACTGCCAGACTCTCGCTCCTCTACCCGCTGCATTTGTACCTGATCGAGATCCAGCTCACCAGAATCCCACCGCTGCAGTAGAGGCTTAAGCATTTCTGCCAAACCAGCATCCGGGCAGAGTAGTAACTGCTGATTTTTTTCCTCGGTGATACGCAAAGGTAACTGGTGGCGCTGGATAAACCGCGCCAGCGCACCGAGATCCTTGGAGAGGGGGAAACTGTAAACAAAAATCCACTGACTCAATTCGGGAAACCCTTAATTCCGACTTGTGTTACGGAGGTAAATTATCAGCTGGCAGGCAGGCTGCTCTAACGGTTTTATTGATATGCCCATCGGCCAGCTTTGGTCTGGCCGATGGGCAATTTAAGACAGATCCGATTTAAACCGCCATGGCCCGCAAGATAATACGCTTCTTTAGCATGGGACTGGCGTCCACCATACTCAAGCCGGTATTACGCAGCCAGCGCCAGTGCAAATCTCCAGCACCAAACAGGGATTTAAAGGCGCTCATGGCCTTTAATGTCGAGGCATTATCTCCACGGCGGCGGCGTTCATAGCGCGCCAATACCGAGGTATGTGCCGGCTCCAGGCCGCGTGACAAAGCGCGATCTATTTCATCGGTGAGTACGCGTACGTCCTGGAAGCCCAGGTTAACCCCCTGCCCCGCAAGTGGGTGAATACTGTGAGCGGCATCCCCAATCAGCACCGCACCGGGTCCGTGGTAGCGCTCTGCATGGCGCGCGCGCAGGGGGAAAGAGAAACGCTCACTGACGGATTCCACTTTACCGAGGCGGCTCTCAATGGCCTTTTCAAGATTGAGGGCAAACGCCTGGTCATCCAGCATCAGTAATTCACGCGCGAGAGAATCATCCGCCGACCAAACCACGGCACAGTGGTTGTCGTCTCCGAGACCGGCCATCGGCAAGAAGGCCAAAGGGCCGCTTTGCATGAAGCGTTGCCAGGCGGTGTGTCGGTGGGACTTCTCACAGCGGGCTACACAGACCAGAGCGGTCTGGTGGTAATCGGTTTCCTGGCAGCGGATGCGCAATAAATCACGGACCTTGGAACGAGCCCCATCAGCGCCGATCAGCAGGCGTGTTTGCACTATCTCAGCCTGCTCGCGCAAACCTTCGACCCCATCATCAGACTGCTCGCCCCGCGGCTGTAAATGCCAGAGTCCACAGTCGCGCCACCAGCTCTCCAAGCGGAAGCTGTTAACCAGCTCAACATTGGACAGGGCCTCTAGCCGCGCGCGTAAAGCGGCGACGATAATATTGTTCTCGACGATATGTCCCAGATTGGGCAATTGCACATCGCGGCTGTTAAAGCGCACCGAACCAGTACCATCAGCATCCCAAACGCGCATCTCCACGTAGGGGCAGGCCCGTTGCGCGGAGATATCCTCCCAGGCTCCAACCTCTTCGAGCAACTCACGTGACGCCTGGGTAAGCGCCACAACCCGCGGCTCGTAGCTATCGGATTGCTGCACAGTGGTCTCTGGAGAAGCCTCCAACAGCGCCAAGCGCATATTTGGGTGGCGCACAGCGAGCAGTGCTGCCTGAGCCATACCCACCATTCCCGCGCCGACAATGGCAAAGTCCAAACGGTGTCTATTCATATCTAGCCAATTCCACTGTTGTGCCAAATTTAACGCCCATCGCGGTGCAACGTTTGAAACCCCGCCATTTTGGCTTGGGGTTAAAGCCCAAACCCTGCCGCCTGCCCGGCAAACTGCTGCCGCAGTGGCGGTACCAGTGTAAGGCCAAGCATCCCCAGTTGGCGTACTACTTGTTGGAAAGGGTTAGCCGAGGAAAACAATGCCGGGATTCGGTCACTGAAACCTACGGTTAACTGCTGGTCGAGCCTTCGGTTTTCCCCATAGGCCGCCAGCCACTCCAGCTGCCCCACAGCACCACTCTGCACTTGCGACCGCGCCAGTGACTGGGCCAGGGCATAACAATCGCGCAGGGTCAGGTTAAACCCCTGACCCGCCACCGGGTGCAAGAAGTGGGCACAATTACCCAACAAAACCAGGTTGCGACGCCACTGCTCACGAGCCAGAGAAAGACTGAGAGGATACCCTTGTAGGGCCCCAGCTCTGATAAATCGACCGGCTCGCCACCCAAATTGCTGTTGCAAGCGTTGCAAGCGCTGCTGCTCTGGCAGCGCACAAACTACATCGGCCTCCTCTTCTGCACAGGCCCAAACCACAGCGGCGCGGTGTACTCCCTCACGACGAGGTAGAGGCAACAGCGCCATGGGGCCGGATGCAGTGAAGCGCTCATAGGCAACGCCATCGTGGTCCCGTTGTAGAGCAACAGTAGTGACCAACGCCCTCTGTTGGTACTTTACTGTGTCAATTTCCATGCCCAGCTGCTTGCACAGCGGTGAATCGACACCGTCAGCAACAACCAAAAGGTCACATTTCATTACCTGTTCCGAACCGCCATCCACGGCTGACCAACGCAAGTTAGCGCCCTCATTATCCATCTGCACCGAAGTTACCCGAGCTGGGGAGATAAGCCTGACCGCAGTGTCATTTAGAGCATTGTGCAGAATGGGCCCCAGCGCCGCATTTTCGATGACTGCTCCCAGCATTCCAGCAAAACTGGCCTGCTTCTGTGCGCCTGCAGAGAGGGCCGCGCCAAAGGCATGGCCGCGATCACTCACCTGGATACGTTTGATTGGAGCACTGTACTCCCGCAGTGCCGGCCAGAGACCCAGCTGCTCAAACAGCTGCAGACTGCCGGCAGCAATCGCTGTGGCGCGGGTATCAAAGCTGGGCAATTGCACACTCGCTGAGGCATTGGGCAGAGACCTCTGCTCCAATAACTGGACGCTGAGGTGAGGACAGAAATGTGCCAGCATCAGTGCCAGACTGGCACCGGCCATACCACCACCAACAATGGCCACATCTACCCGCTCTAGCGGCTCACTCATGGAAACCTCCCCTTACCCAGTGGTTTGAATAGCTATGCCCACTGAATAATAAAATCTCAAATTAAATTAGCGGGTCAGTAAATCCCGCCCATGGCGCATGGTGTACTCAATGTCTGCCACGGCTTTTGGAGCACCCTCAGACAAAACCCTCACACCTTCGGCAGTGAGCGCAACATCGTCTTCAATACGAATCCCCATACCGCGAAATTCCAGAGGTATGCGATCATCGTTTGCAGGAATATAAATACCGGGCTCTATAGTCATCACCATACCCGCTTCCAACTGCCGCCAAGCGCCCTGTACCCGATAGTCGCCCACATCGTGGACATCCATACCCAACCAGTGCCCTACACGGTGCATATAAAAACGCTGATAGGCACCCGAATCGATCAGTTCACGAAAGTCTCCTTGCAACAGCCCCAAGTCCAGCAAGCCGCGTGTGATTACCTCAACACTGGCACCATGAGGCTGATCCCAGTGGTTGCCGACACAAACCTGCTCCATTGCTGCCGCCTGCGCCACCAAGACAATTTCATACACTGCTTTTTGCGCATCACTAAAACGGCCATTGACCGGATAGGTTCGGGTAATATCGGCGACGTACCCCCGGTATTCACAACCCGCATCGACCAATACCAAGTCGCCATCGCGCATCCGTGCCTTATTGCTGCAATAGTGCATAATCAGGGCATTGCGACCGCTGCCGACTATTGTCGGGTAGGCAGTTTCCCGGGCACCAGCATCCATAAAGCTATGTAAGAGAGCCGCCTCCAACTGGTATTCGTAAAGTCCCGGCTGGCAGCGCACCATGGCGCAGTGATGTGCAGCAGCGCTAATTTCCCCTGCACGGGCCATCAAATCCAATTCCCGTTCGCTCTTGAGCAGACGCAGCTCGCGCAACTGATAATCCAGGTCAAGCATTTCCGGCGCCCCCTTGCTGGAGGGCGCCTCCTGTATCGCCTGTAGATAAGCGCGCAGCCGTCGATCCAAATGGGCATAGCGCCCCATAGGGAAGTAAATACGCTCTCGCCCTTCCATTAATCCGGGCAGAATATCGTCGAGGTCGCCGATGGGAAAAGCATCCGAAAGACCAAATTGAGCTACTGCGCGTTCTGGTCCCAGACGTGGCCCATCCCAAAGTTCCTTCTCTTTATCGCGCTCGCGACAAAACAGCAACGTGTCTCCCTGACTGCGGCCGGGTAGAAGCACCAGTAATGATTCCGGCTCATCGAATCCGGTTAAGTAGAGAAAGTCGCTGTCCTGTCGAAAAGGAAAGTAGGTATCACGGGAGCGCAGCTGTTCCCCAGCCGATGAGATGATCGCCAGGCTATCCGGGGCCAACCCCGCCATAAGCCGGGCGCGTCGCAGGGCATATTCCGCCCCGCTAATCAGCGGATCTTTTGCGCTTTCGCTGCCGCTCATCAGTGGACGGTGGGGCCGCTGCCGGAGTGGCTGCCGCGCACTTCGGTAAATATGTTGAGCACCGCAACCCGCACATACTCCTGCAACTCAATTAATTGCTGTTCAGCTTCTTCACTCTCTTCAACGTGATCAGCATCAACTTGGGAGATAGCTCCAATATCTTTGAGCGCCTCTTCACTGGTGGGCTGCATCTTTACTTCTGCTCCACCGATGCCAAACCCGTGTAAAAAACCCTCACACCAGTGCCCCAGGGCCAGAGTGCGGCTGACAATATCTTCATCGTCGCAGAGGAGCAGCTGAAAAGAGAAATCCGATCCACCCAGCTGCTTGCGGCTTTCCTCCGCCAATTGCAATAAGTCCCGATCTAGATCTGCGGGTACCGCCTCAAGGTCGAGCAACTCCGCCAGTTCTTTTTGCCAGCGTTTTTTATCCGGTTCGGCGCCAGCAGCCAACACGCCACAGGTAAAGCCGTGTAACTCACTCGGGTCCACCTGACCACCCGCGGAGAGAATGGCATTGGCGAGCTGCTCAAATCGGTTGTTTTCTGAAGTCATGATTACCGCACAGTTTTTCTTAATCGGGATGGATTCGATGCGCTGCGGTGGCAGCAGCAGGCATGAGAATCGGGGTTCTAAGGACAATTTTGTGATTGTCCACGCAGGTGGAGCGATTGACCCACCATTTCGCCGGCAATATAGTAGCGGAATCCCTCGCAGTCTGTCGTGTTGCGAACTCAGACGTAGACCTCAAACGCAGGAAATATGGATAAGCTGCAAGCGTTAGAAAGCACCGTGGATTCACTGATCGCCCGCTGCCAACAGCTGGCTAATGACAATCGTGAACTGCGCCGGCAGGAAGCCGACTGGCTGCGCGAACGCCAGCGCTTAATTAAAAATAATGAGGCCGCCCGTTCGCGGGTTGAAGCCATGATTAATCGTCTCAAAGGGCTTACGCAAGAATCCTGATGGCAGACTCTGCATTAACTTCTGAAACCGTCACCGTTTCCATTCTCGGCAAAGAGTACCGCGTTGCCTGTGCCGACGGCGAGCGTGCGGGACTACAGGCTTCCGCTCAATTACTTAATGAGCGCATGTCTCGAATCCGAACCACCGGCACCGTTATTGGCGTAGAGCGTATTGCCGTGATGGCCGCGCTCAATATTGCCCACGAACTTATCCAAGCGAAAGCGGAATTAAGCAGTATTCCCCTGCAGAAAGAAATCCTGGAACGGCTTCAAAATAAGATGCAAAACGCCCTGGGGGATACCGACCCAGAAAGCGAGGCCCAGTCATAACTTTGCCAGCAGTGCCGCAAAACATCCCAATTTGCGGTTAACAGCCCCCCTTTCAACAAGTTATAATTAGTACATACCCTGGGGTGTTGGCCAGCAGACTATGTCCTTGAGCCGATAATCTTACCCTGGTGGTTTCCAGCGGGTGCTGGTGTGCAGGTCCGCCATGTAGCGGAAAGCCTTATGTACCCCGGAGACTGCCACCTTGAACCTTACGGTTCAAGGCTCCGTCTACAGCCGCACACTCGGGGTTTCCATTTCTTTTTCTATTACTCCCCCAATTCATGAGCGAAAATAAAACGCAGCTGCGACGGCGTATGCGCGCGGGGCGGAGGCAGCTTAGTGCCTACCAACAGCGTCTGCATGGCCGCTCTGCCATCACTTTGCTGAACCGAATTCCGCAGATGAAGCGCGCCCTCCATATTGGTATTTACTGGCCAATGGATGGTGAGTTAGATGTTCGCCCTCTATTACAACGCTTTCCGAAGAAGCGCTTCTACCTGCCAATACTACCGGTGGAACCACACCCACACCTGGGCTTCAAGCAGTGGAATGGCAGCCCGCTACCTTTTCGAAACCGTTTCGATATTCCTGAGCCAGTGCGAAGCCCCAGTCGGGCCGCAGGCATATTAGACCTAGTGCTGGTACCACTGGTGGCTTTCGATCCCAATGGCGCCCGTCTGGGGATGGGCGCGGGTTTTTATGATCGTACCTTTGAACACAAACAACTGCTGCCCGGTAGTGGACCACTGCTAATTGGCGCCGCCCACCAATTGCAATGTGTGGATCAGCTGCCAACGGATAACTGGGATATTCCTCTCGATATGGTGGTGACAGAGAAGCGTATCTATCGTTGCCGGTAATTCGTGAGCAGCAACTCTCTGACAAACATCACATAATGCCAAAGTTTTTGAGCACTCAACGGCCTATAAAAAACTAGCTAGGCGCAAAAGCACAAACAAAAAAGGCCGGACACCATAGGTATCCGGCCTTTTTTGTTGTGCTTGGGCAGAGCGCCCCCCGGCATCAGCCTAACGGGTAACCACTCCCTCTTGCAGAGCAGCTGGCGGTTCTTTTTCCGAGGCAAATACCTCGGTCAAACCACTAGTACTCAGCAGAACGCCCGCGACAAAGACAACCACGGCGATTGTCAGCGCATCGGCTTTCATTGGGACCATCCTGTACGATCAATTTTTTTGTTATATGCGTTTCACCCCGCTTATGACCTAAGCCATAGCAAAAGTTCCACGACAAAAGAAGATACTGAACAATCGTCGGAATAGTAACCGTTTATTGAATAATTTCTGCGTTTTTTGTCGCATTTTTGCTCAAGGGGGTTCGACAAAACTTAAACCCTGGTCTACCCGAAAAGAAAGTGAAGAGATACCTTTCTCGCCATGCCCCCAAATTGGGATCAGCTACCCAGAAAGAAGCTGTAAGCGGGATTTTCAGTTTCATCCCAAAAGGGAAACTGCAGTTGCTCCAACAGATCCAATAACTCCTCGCGCTCAGAGGGCTCAACCTGCATACCCGCTAGAACCCGGCCGTAAGCGGCACCGTGATTGCGGTAGTGAAACAGGGTGATATTCCAACGGCCCGCTAATTGCTCGAGAAATTTCCGCAGCGCACCGGGGCGCTCCGGAAACTCAAAGCGGTAGACCACCTCGTGGCACAAGCCCGGAACTCTCCCACCGACTAAATGGCGGATATGTAATTTGGCCATTTCATTATCGGTGAGATCTGTCACGCTATAACCTTTGCGCTCCAACTCTTCTACCAACTGGCTGCGGTCGCTGCCGGCAGAAACCTGCAAGCCGACAAAAATATGCGCCTCACCATCGCCTGCATAACGGTAATTAAACTCGGTGATAGCACGGTCCCCAAGATCGCGACAAAAGCGCAGGTAGCTGCCCGGTCGCTCTTCAATACGCACGGCCAGCACCGCTTCGCGTTTCTCACCAATTTCTGTGCGCTCACTGATATAGCGCAGCCGGTCAAAATTAATATTGGCGCCACTACACACCGTCGCCAGAGCCACATTGCGGCCACCACTCTGCTCTGCATATTTTTTTAAGCCGGCCAAGCCTACTGCCCCGGCCGGTTCGGCAATTGAGCGAGTGTCTTCAAAAATATCCTTGATCGCCGCGCAAATTTCATCGGTACTAACCGTGATCACGTCATCCACTGTTTCGCGCAACACACGGAAGGTCTCCTCGCCAATTTGTGCCACCGCAACGCCATCGGCAAACAACCCTACCTGCGGCAAGCGGACACGCTCACCACTCTTCAGGGCCGCTTTAAGACAAGCCGCCTCCTCTGGCTCCACCGCATAGACACGGGTCTCCGGCCTCACATATTTAATGTAAGCCGCCATGCCCGCAGCAAGCCCACCGCCGCCTACGGGGATAAAAACCGCCTCGAGATTACCCGAATGCTGGCGCAATAACTCCATGGCTACGGTGCCCTGCCCGGCGATCACATCCGGATCGTCATAAGGATGTACAAATACCAAGTCGCGTTCATTCACCAGCTGGCGGGCACGGCTGGCCGCCTCATCAAAAGTATCCCCGTACAGCACCACCTCAGCACCGCGCATACGAACGGCACTGACCTTAATTTGCGGGGTGGTCTTTGGCATCACAATAGTCGCGCGCATCCCCAATTGTGCGGCACCCATTGCCAACCCCTGGGCATGATTTCCCGCAGAGGCGGCAATTACTCCGCGCGCACGTTGCTCCGGGGGCAGTTGCAGTAACTTGTTATAGGCGCCTCGAATCTTGAAGGAAAAAACCGGCTGCAGGTCTTCCCGCTTGAGCAAAATTCGGTTTCCCAGACGGTGGGACAACTGGCGCATTGGCTCCAAAGGCGTCTCAATGGCGACATCGTAAATGCGCGCGTCTAAAATGCGCTTGATATAGGACTTGGGCATGGCGTGTATCAACTGCCGTTGCGGTTAATTTCTGTGCGCGACTCAGGCAAGCGTAGTAGCAGGAGTGGGCGGTCATGGAGCCGCCGCAAGCGCAACACCGGCAGGCCAGTCTAAGCCTTGACCAGCATAATTGCCATTTTTTTAGATTTATTGCGCTTTTTTTTATCGAAAGAAATAGATAAAGCAGAAATAATTGCACAGGAAACTATCCAGCGTATGACCCAGGATGAACTGAAGCAGGCTACTGCTCGCGCCGCCATCGACTATATCTCCCCGCGCCTGGAGGCCGATTCCATCGTCGGCGTTGGCACCGGCTCCACAGCCAATTTCTTTATCGACTACCTGGCAGAGATCAAAGGCCAATTTGACGGCACCGTCGCCAGCTCTGAAGCTTCCGCACAGAGACTCAAGGCCCACGGTATCCCAGTCTATGAACTGAATAGCGTGGATGGCATGCAGTTTTATGTGGATGGTGCCGATGAGACTAATCCCGCCCTGGAGCTGATCAAAGGTGGCGGTGCGGCCCTGACCCGCGAGAAAATTGTCGCCGCCTGTGCTGAGGAATTTGTTTGTATTGCCGATGACAGTAAGTGGGTAGAGACTTTGGGCGACTTTCCCCTGCCGGTGGAAGTCATTCCCATGGCCCGTTCGCTGGTAGCCCGCGAGCTGGTAAAGCTGGGGGGAGACCCGGTCTATCGCCAGGGTGTGATTACCGATAATGGCAATGCCATCTTGGATGTGTATAACTTGAAGATTGAGCAACCCAAGGAACTGGAAGACGCAATCAACAATATCACCGGCGTTGTCACTAACGGAATCTTTGCCAAGCGCCCAGCGGATGTACTGCTGCTCGGCACCAGCTCTGGAGTGAAAACCATCACCGCTGGATAATCTAGAGACATTATGGGACACAAGAATAAGAAACTGCTGGCGGCACTGTTGGGTGCCGTGACACTGAGCGCGGGCTGTGCCACAAGCCCGCCGAGCAACCTCGATAATATCTGCTCTATTTTTCGTGAGAAGAAGAGCTGGTACCGGGAAGCCAAGGCTGCCGAGGAGAAATGGGGATCACCTGTGGCCGTTATGATGGCCATTCTGCACCAAGAGTCGCGCTTTGTGCATGATGCACGCCCCCCGCGCACCAAGATCCTCGGCTTTATTCCCGGTCCCCGGCCCTCAGATGCCTATGGCTACGCCCAGGCACTCGGCAACACTTGGCGCGGATATCAACGCTCCAGCTTTAACTATGGCGCCGATCGAGATGATTTTGGCGACGCCATCGATTTTGTTGGCTGGTATAACAATACCAGCGCGCGCCGCTGCCAAATCCGCACTCGCGACGCTTACCACCTCTACCTGGCTTACCACGAGGGACACGGCGGCTTTAATCGGCGTAGTTTTAAAAATAAAGCCTGGCTCAAGAAGGTTTCCCACAAGGTTTCGGCAAAAGCGCAGCGCTACCAGCAACAACTCAACAGCTGTGAGCAGTCTCTGCCAAAACGCAGGAAGTTCCTCGGCCTGTTTTAGCCCTGAGCCACCGCCGATAAAAATTGCTGCGGTGGCGGGGAATGGCGCCACAGCCGCTCTGAAACTGACTACCCTGAAACTAATGTCTCAGAGTTGATTGCCAACGCTTTCAATTACCGATGGATTCCGCAGCAACACCCAGGCATTTGAGCAGTGTGACTGGGTATTGCTCTGTAGAAGCAAAAGCGCCCCCCAACTTTCAGGAGTGCCCAATGAAATTCCCTTTTAAATATCTCGCTCTTTTCGCCTTGTTGCTCACAGTGCCCTTTGCGACCGCCCAGACAGCAACTTCACAGGCCGAGGCCCCAAAAGTCTCCTTCAGTGAACCTCAGCTCAAGCAGTTTGCTGATGCCTATCGCTCAATCGTGATGTTGAGCCGGGAGTATGCCCCCAAGCTCAAGGCCGCTGCAGATATCAAAGAGGCTGAAGCCCTCAACAAGGAAGCGCAGGGCAAGATGGTCGCAGCTATTGAAAAGGCAGGGTTATCAAAGAGTAAATATCAGGAAATTGCCAGCAGTATTAAATCTAATCCTGCCCTACTGGAAAAGGTCAATAAAATACTGCAACAGGGACACAACCAAAAACCGCAGTAATTCCGATACAATAACTCACTGCACCGCCAATCTGCTCAATTAACAAATAATTGGATTTCGTCGCCGGCCACTGGTCGGCGCAACTTTTCAATTGTGCATGCGTGTTTGTGCTAATTCCGGTCAGCTGGTTTTCAGAATAAATAAGATGCTTTATTGGTGAGTATCCACGAAGAAAAGGCTATTCGATGCTGACTCCCAGCACCCGACAGATCACCGATAAGTTGCTTTTTACCCAATTGCGGTCGAATGAGCCCCAGTCGTGAAGCCGGTAATAGCCATCATTATGGCGCACCCCCTCCTGAATAAACTCCACCTGTGTGCCGTGGCCTGGTAACCCCTTGGCAATAATGTCCTGAACCGTACGTCGCGGCCACCCGGTTGCCTCTTCCAGGGCTGGATTGTTGGGGCGGGGAATCTGTTCAATCAGATAGGCGATCAACATACGCCGACAAATAGTCGGATTCAGCTGGCTTTCGACGGATGCTGACGGCATCGGGCCACTCCCTCATTGGCATGTTTAGGTTATTCTTATCTTATCTGACTTTTCAGTCTAATTTATAGCCACCCTACGAGACGCTTTATCCAAAAGCTGATCATTGGGTTTGTTGGACCATTTATACTCCCTACGCCAGGAGAAAAACATAGCCAAATACTGGAGGACTTGCTCCTCACGCAAAGAGCGAAGAAAAGTGATATTGCTACCACCACTTACACTCTATCTGATAAGTGGTGGCGATAAATCAATGAACATACGTCTAACTTCGTGGAAAAAGCTGCAATAGCTACAGTTTTCATTAGCGCTCCTTTACCGTGCAGCTCGCCAGAGTTGCCCTTTTCTTACACCCGCTGGGGATAAACCTGACTTTCACGCTCGCTTTGCGCATAATCTCTGCTTGCACGTAAAAATTACACCCAGCAAACAAGATCACGTTGAGGGCTGAGACAGTGGAAAGCGAGACTCCCAAACTCCGCGATGCGGACCCAGGTATCCTCGCCGCAGTAGTTCGCGCCCAGCTGGTGGGCGCCCAGACAGCGGGGCTGGATTGCCAACAGTTGCTGCGGGACAGTGGGATAGATCCCGCCCATCTTGAAGATTCCGACAGCCGCATCGGCCGTGAGCAGATGGCCAGTCTACTGCGCCTTGAGTGGGATTTATTGAATGATGAGTCAGGCGGGTTTTTAGCCCGCCCCTGGCTACCGGGTACTTTTGCCATGATGGGCCACGCCTGCATCAGCTGCCCCAACCTGCGGCGAGCTCTATTGCGCTCAGCACGCTTTATCAGCATGGTCAGCGACGACCTGCATATCAAACTGGTAGAGGATGGCGAAGAGGCCAGGCTGATCATTCATCACAGCAACGAAAAACAATTGCCTAATCAGATTTTCGTAGAGTCCATTGCCGTTATCTGGCTGCGCTTTTTCAGTTGGCTGATCGATCGCACCATTTTGCTCGAACGGGTGTTATTGGCCTTCCCGCCACCGGATTACAATGAGGACTACTGCGATATGTTCCCGTGCCGGCATTACTTCAACCAGGCTGAAACCTGCCTGGTTTTTAATACCCGCTATTTACAAATGCCGCTGGTGCGGGATGAGCAGCAACTGGCAGACTTTTTATCCAGAGCACCGGAGTGCCTGCTCACCCAATATAAATCTGACCACAGCTTTACCGGTCGTATACGCCGTATGCTGCAACAACAGAACAGTATTGAGAATCTCTCCCTCGACGATGTGGCTGCACGCCTGTTCACCTCCCCACAAACGCTGCGCCGGCGCCTAAAAGACGAGGGCAACAGCTGGCAGGACATCAAAGACTCTGTACGCCGCGATATGGCCGTGTACCAGCTAAAACAGCAGGAAACCGCAGTGGCAGAAATCGCCGAACGACTCGGCTTTTCTGAACCCAGTGCTTTCAATCGCGCATTTAAAAAATGGACCGGCCTCGCCCCCGGCGCCTACCGCGAGAAATTTCGCAGCTGATTGCCAGTATTAAATTTCCAACATTAATGGGCGTTTTTTATCGCTTCACAAAATAAATAGCCCCACAGAAATGTAGGGCTATTTGCTTGCCAAGATTGTGAAAATATCTATTCGGTATTAACCACTCGTACACTAATACGCTCATTGTTCATCGGCTGCGGTGTTGTTTGCCCTGTCTCACTTTCCTGCACAGGTTTAGCGGATCCCATACCGGTGGCCGTCATACGATTAGCCGCAATCCCCTTTTGCAGCAACAGCTCCCGCACAACATCCGCTCTCTCTTGCGAAATTTCCTGCTCTTTAATTTCATTGCCCTCCCCTTGTACATGCCCTTCAATAGCAACCGTAAGCTGTGGGTTTTCCTGCATAATTTGTGCAAGTGCATCAATATCTGCGGACTGGGGATCAAGAATTTTTGCAGTGCCCTTTTCAAACTTCACTCGCAGAATAAATTCCTGGTTCGGGTCCCGATCAAAGCTCTTCAAGTAATCCCGCAAGTTACTAGAGAATTTATCCGGGCCCAACTGAGCCTGGGCGCTATTTTCATTGGGAGGAGTATCGCCAGCAGGCTGTGAGGGCGCTTCCATAAAAGCCTGTTCCTGTGGAGTCTCAAAAGGTTGGCCTGCCGCTTCCTCCTGCCTGCCCTTGTCCATGCACATATTTAAGGCATAGAGGGCAATTAGTACCACTAATAACGGAAAAAACCAGCTGCTAAAACTTACGGGCTTTTTCTTTTCCACATGGCCATGCAGGGCTTGTTCCCGAGGTTCCTGAGGCTTGGCATGGCCATGGGTAACCAGGGCGGCCCCCAGATTATCAAACCCTTTTACATCAAGAGCATCCAGGAGTGCATCAGGGACCTTGTTGCGTAAAAACTCTCTCTGACCAATTAAAAATGAAGCCAAGTCAGAGACGTCCATTTTGTTGGCTTTTACCTGAGCGCCTAGCAGGGCCATCACCAGTGGCAGCACCAACTTTAATAGGTGGCCACCTTCATTACCCGGCAGTTCTGTAGTGGCTACTTTGCTCACTTCTTCGACCCGGGTACCAAATACTTTTTGCAGCATGGCATCACCGACTGGCAGTGAGGCTTCCAACTTTGCCTTATCTGCAAACTGCTGCAAAACACTGGGGAGATCCGCAACTTCAGTGTCCGTAACCATATTGAACAAGTAAGCCATACCAGTTTTACTACTGGCTTTATTCAGCATGCCTGCAAGAACAAATGCAATTCCAGTATCCAGTGCTGACTGACCTTTCTCTGCCGGAAGGTTGAGTGCAGATGCCAGGGTACCGATACCCGAGGTGCCCAGTTGGCTCGCCGCCAGTTCCAGTAGATTCTCTGCCATAGTCGATCCTCACTGCCAGACAACCGCAAGCTAAAGCCACTCTTTAAATGGTGTTGGTGATGAATCAACCCAGATAAAGGCTTTTTCCTGTGAGCCAAAACCCACAACTAAATTTTTCGGTGGGGCTATTGCGGCTTAAATACAATCTAATCGGCTGCTATTCGCTGGCCGAAAATAAAAAATAAAGCGCCTTATTTGAGTGTACGGCACACCACTCATCGAGTTAGTTTGATTTGGAATAAGTAAAGTAAAAAGATTCGCTGCATTAATTATCTGAGCTGACAACCACGTCACCCCCCCTGGCGTCTTTCATCATTGCGCCGAAACCCCACACAACTATGGTTGTACCCACAATCAAAAATAAAGAGGCCATAACCGTGCCCAGTGAAGCCTATATCTACGATGCAATCCGCACCCCGCGTGGCAAAGGAAAACCCAGCGGCGCGCTGCACGAAGTCAAACCCATCACCCTGCTCTCCAACCTGCTGCGCGAATTGCAACAGCGCAGCCAACTGGATACGGCCAGGGTCGATGATGTGGTAATGGGGTGCGTAACACCTGTCGGTGAGCAGGGCGCTGACATCGCCAAGGTCGCCACACTCGGTGCCGGTTGGGACTGGGATATTGGCGGCGTCACCTTAAACCGTTTTTGTGCCTCCGGTGCCGAAGCTGTTAATTTAGCCGCCGCCAAGGTCCGCTCTGGCTGGGAACAGCTTGTTGTGGCCGGTGGCGTTGAGTCTATGTCGCGGGTGCCCATGGGCAGTGATGGCGGTGCCTGGGCTATGGACCCACAAACCGCCATAGAAACAGGCTTCGCACCCCAGGGCATCGGAGCCGACCTAATTGCCACGCTGGGGGGCTTTTCCAGGGAAGATGTGGATAACTTTGCTCTGCACTCCCAGCGCAAGGCTGCAAGTGCCTGGCAACGTGGTGCCTTCAACAAATCCGTAATCCCCGTGCGGGACCAGAACGGCCTGTTACTTCTCGATCGCGATCAGTTGGTGCGCCCAGAAACCTCCATGGAGGGGCTTGCCAATCTCTCCCCATCTTTTACTGCCATGGGCGACCTCTGCTTCGATAGCGTAGCGATTTCCCGCTACCCCCAGGTGGAAGCTATCGAACACGTACATACCGCTGGCAACTCCTCAGGCATTGTGGACGGCGCCGCCGCCATTCTTATCGGCAGTGAGCAGGCCGGAAAAGACCTGGGCCTGACACCCCGGGCACGTATCGTCTCCGCCGCAGTCGTCGGCACCGAGCCCACCATCATGCTGACTGGACCCGCTCCCTCCGCTCGCAAAGCCCTCAGGGCTGCGGGCCTAAGCGCCCATGACATAGACCTGTACGAAGTCAACGAAGCCTTCGCTGCAGTAGTGCTGCGCTTCCAACATGAATTGGATATCGACCCGCAGAAAATCAATGTCAACGGCGGCGCTATCGCTATGGGTCATCCTCTCGGCGCCACTGGTGCCATGTTAATTGGCACCGTGCTTGATGAATTAGAGCAACGTCAGTTGCGCTATGGCTTGGTCACCCTATGTGTAGGTGGCGGTATGGGCGTGGCAACTATTATCGAAAGAGTCTAGGGGGAAAATATGAAATCTATACGCTTGGAAAGAGACAGCGATAACATTGTCCACCTGATTATGGACAACCCCAATGCCTCCGCCAATGTAATGGATCGGGATTTTACAGACTCACTACAGGCCGCGGTGGAGGAGATAAAACAGTGGGACTATGCGGGGATTATTGTCCGCTCCACTAAAAAAACATTTTTCGCCGGCGGCGATCTCAAGTCCCTCTATGCCGCAAAGAAAAGTGAGGCTCAGGAGTTTTTTAACTCTTGTGAGGCCCTTAAGGCAAACTTGCGCTGGCTAGAAACTCAGGGCAAACCTGTTGTAGCGGCAATCAATGGTGCCGCTCTCGGCGGCGGCTGGGAAATTGCCCTCAGCTGCCATCATAGGATCGCCTTGGAAGACAACTCAGTAAAAATAGGGCTACCGGAAGTCACCCTTGGGCTGCTGCCTGGTGGTGGAGGCTGTGTACGTATGCCCCGCTTGCTAGGTATTCAAAATGCACTGCCCTTCCTGCTGGAAGGTAAGCAGGTAAAGGCCAAGCAAGCATTGGCAAGTGGTTTAATTCATGAGACAGCCCAAAATGCCGGAGAGCTGCTCAATAAAGCTCGGGACCATATCCTCAGCAACGGTGAACAACCGAGCCTACAGCCCTGGGACCAGCCCGGTTACCGTATGCCCGGCGGTGACGCCAAAAATCCTAAAAATGCCCAGCTGTTGATGATTGCCCCCGCCATGCTGGAAAAGAAAACCCACGGCTGTATGCCCGCTCCTGAAGCGATACTGGCGACGGTTATCGAGGGCGCCCAAGTGGATTTCGACACCGCCACGCGTATCGAATCGCGTTACTTTGTCGACCTCACTTGCGGTCAAGTAGCAAAAAATATGATCGGCACCTTCTGGTTTGCTCTTAACGCGCTGAAGGCCGGCACCTCTCTCCCACCAGCCGCACGCGAATCGAAAACCACAGCTATCAAAAAGATCGGCATACTCGGGGCCGGAATGATGGGTGCTGGCATTGCCTATGCCTGTGCCAGCAAGGGCATTGAGGTTGTGCTGAAAGACATTTCCACCGAGGCAGCCTTAAAAGGTAAAAACTATGCAGAAAAGGCACTGCAAAAACGTCTGGAGCGCGGCCGAACAGACGAGGCACACGTACAGACTATCCTGTCTCATATTCACCCAACAGATAATGCCGCCGACTTGAGCGGTTGTGAGTTGATCATTGAAGCAGTGTTCGAGGACCGAGAGTTAAAAGCCGAAGTTACCCGCGAGGCAGAAGCCCAACTGGATAGCAGTGCTGTCTTCGCCTCCAACACCTCCACACTACCAATTACCGGCCTGGCTCAGGCCTCTGCTCGGCCAGATAACTTTATCGGCCTGCATTTTTTCTCCCCGGCAGACAAAATGCCGCTGGTGGAAATCATCTGTGGTAAGCAAACCAGTGAAGAGACCTTGGCCCAGGCTTTCGCCTTCGTTTTACAAATCGGCAAGACGCCGATTGTTGTTAACGATAGCCGAGGCTTCTTCACCTCTCGGGTCTTTGGCTGCTTTACCAATGAGGGAATTGGCATGCTTGGCGAAGGGATAAATCCCGCCACGATTGAAAATGCCGCATCCCTGGCCGGATTCCCAGTAGGGCCTCTAGCTGTGAGTGATGAGGTCTCTCTCACCTTAATGGGAAAGATTCGCCAACAGACAATTAACGACCTGCAGAAGGAGGGTAAAAGTGTCCCCACACACCCTGCAGAATCTGTAATTGATCATATGCTGGAACTTGGCCGCGCCGGCAAGTTGGCGGGTGGCGGTTTTTACAGCTATCCAGAAGGGGGTAAAAAACACCTTTGGCAAGGCCTGCAGCAGGAGTTTCCAGCGGCCAAACAACCCCCCGTTGAGGATATCAAGGAGCGCCTGTTATTTATCATGGCCATAGAGACACTGCGCTGCTACGAAGAAAAAGTGCTACGCAGCGTGCGAGAGGCCAATATCGGCTCAATTTTTGGTATTGGTTTTCCTCCCTGGACCGGCGGAGCCCTGCAATATATTAACCAATATGGCGTTGAAGCTTTTGTACAGCGCGCCCAAAAACTTGCCGAAACCTACGGGGACAGGTTTTCTCCCCCGGAAACATTAATAGCACTCGCCGAGTCCAGAGAGGAGTTGAAGGATACCCATTAGTCACATAAAGACTACGGAGTCGCTGATGAGCGAGAAGACTCAGCAGAATTAACGGGGCTGCCACGCCCGGGCAGTCCCGCAATTGCACAAATGCGAAGAGTCTACAATTCCAGATAATAAAAACGAATGTTGGAGTTCAGAATGATACCGAGAACCGTTTACAACGAAGACCACGAGCATTTTCGCGATACCGTGCGAAAGTTCCTCGAAAACGAGGCCATCCCCTTTCACAGTCAGTGGGAGAAAGATGGGCAGGTCGATCGTGCTCTTTGGAATAAGGCCGGTGAAATGGGCTTTCTCTGCCCTCAAATCTCCGAATCCTACGGCGGCCTTGGGCTGGACTACGGCTATAACTCTATTATCGATGAGGAAATCGCCCGTGCAGGTCTTTCTGGCATCGGCTGGGGGCTGCACTCCAATATTGCCGTACCCTACATTATTAATTACGGCAGTGAAGAGCAAAAAAAGGAGTACTTACCTAAATGTATCAGCGGTGAAATTGTAACGGCCATCGCCATGACAGAGCCCGGCGCTGGTTCCGATCTGCAAGGAGTAAAAACAACCGCAATCAAGCGTGGCGATCACTATCTACTCAATGGTTCCAAGACATTTATAACCAATGGCCAGCACGCCGATCTGGTTATCGTTGTTGCAAAAACAGACCCCAGTGAAGGGGCTTCCGGAGTAAGCCTGTTATTGGTTGATGCCAAATCGGAAGGATTCAAAAGAGGCAATAATCTGGAAAAAATCGGCATGAAAGCTCAGGATACCTCCGAGCTTTTCTTTGATGATGTCAGAGTACCCCAGGAGAATTTACTGGGAGCTGAAGGCCAAGGTTTTGTCTACCTAATGCAGGAATTACCGCAGGAAAGACTCAGTGTAGCTATTTTTGCCATTGCCAATGCAGAAGCGGCATTAGGGTGGACTATTGACTATGTACGAGACCGCAAAGCCTTTGGAAAACCGATAGCCGCGTTTCAAAATACACAGTTCAAGCTGGCGGAACTGGACAGTGAACTCTCTGCCCTCAGAGTCTTTGTGGATCGTTGCCTGGAACTCCATTACGAGAAAAAGCTTGATGTAGCCACTGCAGCAAAAGCCAAATTACTCGCTACCGACTTCCAATGTAAGATGCTGGATGAGTGTGTTCAGCTCCATGGTGGATTCGGCTATATGTGGGAGTATCCTATTGCCCGCTCCTGGGCTGACGCCAGGGTACAACGTATTTATGCAGGAACGAATGAAATCATGAAACTCATTATTTCTCGTGAAATTCTCCGTGATAACTAAGTGCAATAACCCGGCGGCCTACACTACCGCCGGGTTCAACCCGCCACTGTATTAATAAGAGAACACTTAATCGCCGATCCAATTTACGATTTCATCTACACCAATCTCTATTTGCCATCAACTAATAAATAAAACTCTTCCACAAAATTCGTTCATACTTGTCATACAAAAGATTAATTGCATGTTTAACTTCTGAAAATTTCTTTACGTAAATCTCCAAATAATAATCTATAAAATAAGCAATGAATAAATCTATCACCCCCCTGCAAGGCCTACGTATACTCGATTTCACCACCCTGCTTCCAGGTCCATACGCCACTATGTTATTAGCGGACATGGGTGCGGAGGTTCTACGTATAGAGTCGCCGAATCGTCCGGATATGCTTAGGGGGCTTCCTCCTATGATCGACAGTGAAGATCCCGTTTCCGCAGCTCATGCAACAATTAATCGCAACAAAAAATCTTTGGCTTTAGATTTAAAAAGCCATGAAGCAAAGAAAATTATTGAAAAACTACTCTCTGAATACGACATTGTCATTGAACAATTCCGCCCAGGAGTCATGGATAAGCTTGGTTTTGGCTATGAAGACCTCAGTGATATACGCACAGATATTATCTATTGTTCAATCACCGGATACGGACAAGATGGCCCTCTTAAAATGCGTGCTGGGCATGATATCAATTATCTTGCACTCTCAGGGCTCGCCAGCTATTCCGGTCGGCAGAGTAGCGGACCCAATCTGAGTGGTATGCAAGTTGCCGATATTGCCGGTGGATCCCACCATGCAGCCATGGCAATTCTTGCCGCCGTGTATCACCGCCAACAAACAGGCAGCGGCAGCTATATCGATATCAGTATGACCGACTGTGCCTATGCATTGAATGCCATAAGCGGAGCCAGTGCTCTCGCAAATGGTGGAGATCCTAAGGTGGAAATGGAACTGCTTAACGGTGGAAGTTACTATGATTATTACCGTACAGCCGATGACCGCTATCTATCCGTTGGCAGCCTTGAACCTCAGTTTGCCGAAGCTTTCTTTCAAGGAATTGGGCATCCGGATTGGATGGTTCGGGTACTAGAGAGCGATCAGCAAGAGAGCTTGAAACAAGATATCTCCGAGGTTATACAACAACGTAAGCTGAGTGAATGGATTAATATTTTCTCTGACCTCGACGCCTGCGTTGAGCCTGTTCTCAACTTTAGTGAAGCAACAGAAAGTAAATTGTTCAAAGAGCGGCAAATGGTTGTAAACGCAAAGACCAAAAGTGACAGCCCTCTCCTACAGATCAACACGCCCTTCAAGTTTAATGGAAAGAAAAATATACAACACCAAGCAGGCTCCAAACTGGGTGCCGATAGCCGATCCCTACTGAGCTCACTAGGGTTTAACACTGAGGACATTGACCGACTAATTGCTCAAAAAGTTATTGTTTAGACCAACTCAAAAAACTTCCAGAGGAATAACTTGATCCAGAATCGCCCGAACATTCAGATGCATAAGCAATATTTGAAGTAAAGCAGTGAAAGGTATTCGCTGAAGAACCGCTAAGCCTACAATTCAAGTCGTATTTACATCCTTCGGAGATCTTGAGGTTTTGATCAATTGTAACTGGTAGCAGTCAACTTTAAGGACTCTTAGGGTTTATGCCCCCCATGCTATTTCTCACTTAAATAGCGTCAATCAATAGGCAAAATAAAGCAACTATAACAATCCTAAACAGTGAACACATACAGTACACTATAATCATAAAATCAATGACTTTGGCGTAAAAGCGTAACTTCAATCTGCGATGAACTACTAAACTTTAGAAGTTATGAGACCTGAAAAGCATACAAGTAGCTTTACTCTTAACCAAATATAACCTTTTGACAAAAACTGCATTCCAAAAAGGCTTTCCTTTTGAAAACGCTACGATTAATACTCGGCGACCAGCTCAACCATAAGCACTCTTGGTATAAATCAAGCAATCCAGATATTTTCTACCATATTGCCGAGATACGACAGGAGACAGATTACGCCATTCATCATATTCAAAAGGTGGTTGCCTTTTTTGAATCCATGCAAACGTTTGCCGAGTGGCTAAAATCACATGGTCATCAAGTCATTTACTATCAGATTGACTGCAAAGAAAATCGACAAAATCTTAAAGAAAATATTCGACAAATAGTTGCCCAGCTAGATATTCAGAGATTTGAATATCAACTGCCTGATGAGTATCGCCTTGAAGAGCAACTAAATACAATAGTTCAAGAGTTGCAGATAGAGTATAAAGCCTATGACACAGAACATTTTCTAACCACCAGAAACTACTTAAAGGATTTCTTTAAGGGAAAGAAAACTCTCTTAATGGAAAGCTTCTATCGCCATATGCGCAGGGAAAACAATATACTTGTCGATAAAAAGGGGGATCCTGAAGGAAACCAGTGGAATTTTGATAAAGGGAATCGAAAAAAATGGAGTGAAGATCCTCAAATTCCTCGACAATACCTATTTCGAAAGAATGTGGAAAAAACACTTAAACGTATCCAAGCCACAAAAATAAAAACCATTGGTTCTATTAACGCCAAGCATTTTACCTGGCCAACAAGTAGAGAAGATAGCCTCAAAGTCCTTAACCATTTTTGTAAATATCTTTTACCACACTTCGGCGATTACCAGGATGCGATGGACCCCAACGAGGCCTACCTTTTTCATAGCCGCCTGAGTTTTTCTCTTAACTGCAAATTACTATCCCCCAGTGAAGTTATCAATCGCACTATTGATCATTGGAATTCCAACAAGAAGGAAATTCATATGAATCAAATAGAAGGGTTTGTCCGGCAAATTCTTGGCTGGCGGGAGTATATGCGCGGTATTTATTGGCAAGAGATGCCAAACTATACGAAGATCAACAAACTACAAAATCATAATTCGCTGCCCAATTTCTATTGGACAGCGCAAACGGATATGTACTGCCTTAAAAGCGCTATCAAAAACAGCCTTGAGCATGCCTATGCCCACCACATTCAGCGTTTAATGATAACTGGTAACTTTGCTCTTTTAACACAAACCGACCCAGACCAGGTAGATGCATGGTATTTAGGGATATATATCGATGCTATTCAGTGGGTAGAGTTACCGAACACTCGTGGTATGAGTCAATATGCCGATGGCGGACTGGTCGCAACAAAGCCTTATATAAGCAGTGGCTCGTATATCAATAAAATGAGCAACTATTGTGATAACTGCCGATACGATGTAAAGAAGAGAGTTGGTGAAGATGCATGTCCCTTCAATAGTCTTTATTGGAATTTTCTCTTAGAAAAGCGCAATTATTTTAAGAAAAACCCGAGAATGTCTATGATGCTCAGCCTCTTAGATAAATTGACAACGAAGGAAAAAAAAGATATCCAAGCTCAAGCCAGTAGTTTCATAAATTCTTTAAGCTGCAATTAGAAAATTCACTCGTCTGCTCCAGCCAAGAGGCTTAAATAAAATAACCTCGCAACCATCAACACTGCAGGCAGCACTTTCACTTATAAAATGGTTTTCAAAAACACGAAACAATAAAGGCAGGAAAAAAATAATAGGAGGTAAAAAATTTAAATTAACCCAAGATACAATACAAAAGACAATACATATGGTATCTCGGGCTAACTCAATATGTGCTAACTGTGGTCCATGGCGCTATTTAAACATCAGCTCTGGGTTCACCATAGTTTTCATTTCCAGCACATTACCGTTCGGATCTTCGATAAAGAAGGTTTCCTGTTCGTACTCACTGCCAACGAAGCGACGATATGGCTTATCCAAGTACTCCAGGCCAGCAGCTTCGATACGAGCTTTCAGGGCTTGGAATTCAGCATCCGGCAGGTGAATACCGAAATGGGGAACAGCTACCGCTCCCATATCAACCTTATGGCGTACGTTCGGCAGCTTCTCTTCACTCTGATGCAAAGTAAGTTCATTGCCCCAGAAATCGATATCTACCCAACGCCCTTCTTCGCTGTTTCCAGTTTTACAGCCAAAAACGTCACAGTAAAATTTCTTGGCTACCTCAAGGTCCCCTGCGGGGATTGCAAGGTGCAAGCAATTGGATTTCATAAAACCTCCCACTCCCGGCCGCTCTTCTTCATCCCGCTGATTGACATAAATCACAAGCCAACACCCTGGGGGATAGATTTCTCAAGCAACCAATTGGTACATACGGGGTATAGCGACCCCAATTTTTTATTTACGCCACCAGGGCCGATCAAGGGCTTCCCAGATGACATCCGGATAACAAGGCAGCTGCCAGAGCCCCGAGAGATACATATTGCACCTATTTATAGGGCGGTTCGTGAGTCTCTCCCACCAAGTGCTCAAAAAAACAACAGAAGGCGTAATCAGGTCACTACTAACCGGCAAGCCTTGAAATATCCTCCTAATTGAGTGCAGTACTTTAACACATGTGTTGCTGGGAAGAACTGACTCTGATTAATAACGAAGTTACTCACAAGTCACTCGTAAGTCACTCCTACATCAGGGCCCACTATTAAAAGAAAGCCTTACATAGAATCTTCACGATGCACCTCAATGGTGCATGCTAGTAGGATGACCCGTGCACAAGATGTACTCAGCTCCGCTTAATACTGTTCCCTTCAGGTCTTTCCACAACGCTTTGCCTTACAAACTCTTGCACCTTATTAGTGCTCCCTGTACCACCTGGCGCCCTATTTGCAGGCAGCAAGTATTGGTCCACAACCTTTCCTTATTTAAAGTACCGGTTCAAGGTAACCAAAAATCAGGCCAGCCCTTCAATAGGCCTTTTTCCCGGTTGTAGGCTTACCCAACCGCTAAAAGGTATTTAGTTTTTATTTTTAAAAATTTATTAGTACTTCATTGCTTTAAGGCTACTCACCTAGAGGCTATTGCTGAAAAAAAATACTGGAAAACACTCGGTAAACTCGGGTATATTCCGCGACTATTTTTTAACCAACTGCCGACCCAAGTGTCGGCCGCCAGTGCGGTTTCCGCCTGTCGCTGTAACAGAGGTAATACAATGAAACCAACCAAGCCCCTGCTACTACTGGCCTCCGGCCTGTTGCCTGTAGCTGCCCAAGCAGAAATGACTTGGAGCGATAACAGCCTCAGCCTGTTGTATGGCCGCGACTATGAAATGAACTACAGCCTGACCACCGATGATTCCGAGCGCTCTGTAGTGACCTTTGAACACGCCAGTGGCCACAGCTGGGGAGACCTGTTTATCTTTGCCGACTATCTGCATTCAGAAGATGGTTCAAAGGAGCTCTATTCAGAAATTTCTCCTCGTCTGAGCCTGGGGAAGCTCAGCGATCGTGAACTGGCTTGGGGGCCGGTAACCGACGTATTAGTGGCAACCACTGTAGAGCTGGGCAATATGGATGACCCCGATCACCTCACAGCAACAGGCCCGCATTTCACCAACGTTCTGACAGGTCTCGGTTTCGACCTTGCAGTTCCGGGTTTTTCCTTTGTCCAAGTAAACGCCTACCGCCGCGATAACGATGACAAGGCCAGCAACGAGCAGCTGACCCTGGTTTGGGCCATGCCATTTACCCTGGGAGACTCCAGCTTCGTATACGACGGTTTTATCGATTGGACCAGCGCCGCAGAAAATACACACCCAAGTATGAACTTTACCTCCCAGCTCAAGTGGGACGTTGGCGCCAATTGGGGTGAGCCGAAAGCCCTGTATGCCGGTATTGAATACGTGCATTGGAATGACAAATTTGGGTTCAAAGATGGAACCTTTAATACCGACTCCAACGAGCGCAATGTTAACCTGCTAGTAAAGTACCACTTCTGATATGAAACCCTCTGATATCCAAACATCAGCGACCCCAGGGTCTGGTATTCCCCAGGCGGGCGGCGACGCCTCTTTATTGGAAAAGCTGTTCAAGCTGTCTGAGCGTCAGACAAATGTTCGCCGGGAAGTGATTGCCGGTGTAACCACTTTCCTGACTATGGCTTACATCATTTTTGTAAACCCCAACATCCTGGCGGCGGCTGGTATGGATAAGGGCGCCGTGTTTATGGCGACCTGTCTTGCTGCTGCGATCGGCTGTCTAATCATGGGGCTGTACGCCAACTACCCCATCGCACTGGCGCCGGGAATGGGCCTCAACGCCTTCTTCGCCTATGTAGTGGTGGGCGAAATGGGCTATAGCTGGCAGGTTGCCCTGGGTGCAGTGTTTATATCAGGGGTAGTGTTCCTACTGCTTAGTATCTTTAAGTTGCGGGAATGGATAATCGACAGTATTCCCACCTCCCTGAGGCAGTCCCTGGCAGCCGGTATTGGACTGTTCCTGGCGATTATCGCCCTGAAGAGCTCAGGGATCGTGGTTGCCAGCCCCGCCACCCTGGTGACTCTGGGGGACCTTAAGTCTGTTGAAGCTATGCTGGCTGCTCTGGGCTTCTTTATTATTGTGGCTTTGTCCTACCGCCGTATGCTCGGCTCGGTAATGATTGGCATTCTCGCAGTTACCGTTATTGCACTGGTTATTGGTAAAGTAGAGTTCACCGGCCTGGTCTCCGCACCACCGAGCCTGGCGCCCACCTACCTCGAACTGGATATCGCCGGGGCATTTGAAGTGGGTATGATCAGTGTAATCTTCGCCTTCCTGTTCGTAGACCTGTTCGATACTGCCGGCACTCTGCTGAGTGTCTCCGACCGCGCCAAGCTTCTCGATGAAAACGGTAAGTTGCCGGGCATGGGCAAAGCCCTGATGGCAGACAGCTCCGCTTCTGTAGTCGGTTCTGTTCTGGGTTCGTCCACTACTACTTGTTACGTTGAGAGCACCGCGGGCATTACCGCAGGCGGACGCACCGGTCTGACTGCAGTGGTCTGCGCTGGTCTGTTCTTGCTGGCAACCTTCTTTTCCCCGCTGATCGGGATGATTCCCGCTTATGCGACCGCCGGAGCTCTGCTGTATGTCGGCGTCCTGATGACCTCCGGTCTGTCTTCCATCGACTGGGATGACATCACCGAAGCCGCTCCGGCGGTGATTGCGGCAGTAATGATGCCGTTATCATTCTCTATCGCTCACGGTATTGCTCTGGGCTTTATTGCCTACGCAGTCATCAAAACACTGAGCGGGCGCAGTAAAGACGTCAGCATCAGTGTCTACGTGTTAGCGGCTCTCTTTATTGCCAAGTTCGCCTTTTTCTGAGGGGTACACAGATGAAAAAGCATTTTATCAGCGCACAGCAACTGCTGATTGATTCCTACGCGCTTGCCGAACAAATCTATCAGAGCGGCTTCCGCCCTAATTACATCGTTGGTGTATGGCGTGGCGGCGCTCCGGTAGGTATCGCGGTACAAGAATTGCTTCATGTGATGGGTGTGGATGCGGACCATATCGCAATCCGAACTTCCTCCTACCTCGGTATCGGCGAGCGCGACAAGAAAGTCCGAGTGCATGGTCTGAACTACCTGATTAAGCGCCTTGAGTCCCACGACTCCCTGCTGATCGTTGACGATGTGCACGATTCCGGCCTGAGTATTGAACAAACAATTGAAGACCTGCGCGCAGCCTGTAAAAAGAACACGCCAGAGATTCGTATCGCAACGCCTTACTACAAGCCGAAAAACAACAAAGCGAAGCGCGAGCCGGATTACTTTATCCACAAGACTGAAGAGTGGCTGGTATTCCCTCATGAGATCGACGGCCTCACCCGGGAAGAAATCCTGGAGAACAAGCCTGAACTCGCCCCTTACGTTGACCGGATTGCTACCGCAGTCTGATCCTCTTTGTTACCGGGGACTCAAGTCCCCGGCACTTCCCCTTCTTTATCGTTGAGTTGTCGGTATCCTTACGACTCCTCTCGCTCCACCTCTTCCGGTCTAAAAACTACGCTAGAACCGACAAGCTACAATCAAGCCCCATACTTCAAACCTTTCTCAAAAGCCCCCACTTATGCAACTAAAGTTAGTTTTAGGCAATTTATTAAATAGAAAAGTTGGTCCAGAATTAAGAGGGCCTTGAATAAATTCACAATGTATCTTTAGGGCTTCAAGTGGTAACAACGAACTATTTAAAGATTGTCTAAGATAACTGTCCCAATTGTCGGAAAATAAAAATGAACGACAAACTTGCAGGGCTCAGCCAAACACAACTCGATGCACACTGGATGCCCTACACCGGTAACCGGCAGTTCAAACGAGACCCACGAATTATTACAGCCGCTGATGGGTGCTATTTCACCAGCGCTGATGGTCGCCAGATATTCGATGGCCTTTCAGGCCTGTGGACCTGTGGCGCGGGTCATAATCGAAAAGAAATCGCCAAAGCCATTAACCAGCAGTTGGAGACTCTAGACTTCGCCCCCTCCTTTCAGTTTGGCCACCCCGGCTCCTTCAAGTTGGCGGAACGAATCACTCGCTTAATGCCGGAGGGCCTCAATCGGGTATTTTTCACCAATTCCGGCTCTGAAGCAGTGGAGACCTCGCTGAAGATTGCCCGTGCCTATTGGCGCAAAAGAGGACAGGCCAGCAAGACCAAACTGATTGGTCGAAGTAAGGGATATCACGGAGTGAATTTTGGTGGAGTTAGTGTCGGCGGCATCGGAGCCAACCGAGCCATCTATGGTCCGGCGCTCTCCACCGCTCACCTTCCCCATACACTACTGCCGGAAAATCGCTTTAGTCGCGGACAGCCTGAATATGGGGCACACCTTGCCGAATCACTATTAGAAATTATTGAGCTACACGATGCTAGCAATATTGCCGCTGTCATCGTTGAGCCAATGGCTGGCTCCGCCGGTATTTTACCCCCACCAGAAGGCTACCTACAGCGACTTAGGGATATTTGCGAGCAACACCAAATCCTACTGATTTTCGACGAAGTAATCACCGCATTTGGCAGACTGGGCACTGCCACAGGTGCAGAGCTTTTTGGCGTAGTTCCAGATATTATCAATATCGCCAAGCAACTCACTAACGGAGTCATCCCCATGGGAGCCACGGTGGTGCAGCAAACGATCTATGAGACATTTATGCAACAAGGAGGAGCCGACTACCAGTTGGAGCTACCCCATGGATACACTTATTCAGCGCACCCAGTAGCCTGTGCAGCAGCACTTGCTACCTTAGAACTTCTAGAGAGAGATAATCTTTTCAAGCACTCAGCAGAGCTTGCCTATCTTCTGGAAGAATATATACATCAGCTGAGCAACTTGCCTCTGGTTTACGATATCCGCAACTGTGGCCTAGCCGCTGCGCTAACGATTGAGAGAGCCCCAGGGGAGCCCTTATTACACCCATTCCGCATTGCCTTAAAGATGTGGGAAAAGGGCTTTTATGTTCGTTATAGCGGAGACACCATTCAATTGGGCATGCCATTTATTACACGCCGTGAAGAGATTGATGGGCTGGTAAACGCCCTCGCTGAGTCTGTTCTTGAAGTTGCTAACGGTCAATAGTGTTTTTATTCTGTTAGCGGCTTCCCCCCTTGCTAAACAGCAATTCACCCCATAAGAACAACTCCTTAACGCTCAAGCCCTGTTAATAAAATAATCCCGAATCTACATGGGATATAATTTTGAAGACTAACCCACTTTAACCGCTTTTTATTTGGGCCATTTCATCTATTTATTGTATAGCACCAATAGTAAGATTCTCGGTGCATACATTGCGGACCAATATAGAATCACAGCAATAACAACTAACCGATCGGTGAGACCACCATGATCAACCAAACCAAGATTAAAAGATTAAGACTTATTACCACTCTCTTGTGCAGTATCATGTTCGCTGCCTGTGAGCAAAAGCCAGGTAGTACAGAAGCCGCACAAACTTCTACAACAAAACCTGTAACAAGAGCGGAGATCGCGGGGCTATCTGAGAAATATGCAAAGCTGAGAAAACAGCAAATTGCAGAGGTAGATTACCAACTGAGTATTCATCTTGATCGCAACGGAGACAGTTTTTCCGGCACAGTTGTAACTGAAATTGAATTCAACAAACCCTTACAACAGCCTCTAACTGTCGATTTCTCTGGAGGTACTGTTGAAACTGTACAGGTGGATAACCAAAAGACTCCTTTCAGTTACAATGGACATTTTATTCGTATTGATAATACACAGCTACCCAATAAGAAACATACAATTACAATAAATTATCGACATCCTTATTCAAATAATGGATCGGGTCTATACCGATTTAAAGACGCTGTAGATGGTAGAGTCTATTTATATACTGATTTTCAACCCTATGACGCCAACCGCCTTTTCCCACATTTTGACCAACCAAACCTTAAAGCTCGCTATACACTAGATGTCACAGCGCCAAAAGAGTGGGTAGTAATCAGTGCGGAGCGGGAACATAGAGTAGAGCACGAGGGTGAAATAAAGCATTGGTTTTTTCCACAAACTCCAAAGTTCTCATCCTACATATTCTCATTACACGCTGGGCCCTACCATATTTGGGAGGATAACGCCAAAGGTATCCCTCTACGCCTGATGGCCCGCCAGAGCCTGGCACAATATGTTAAAACTGAAGACTGGTTTACCTTCACCAAGCAGTCCTTTGCATTTTTCCAACCCTATTTTGGAATAGATTACCCCTTTAATAAGTATGATCAGATCCTGGTACCCGACTTCAATGCGGGCGCCATGGAAAATGTGGGATCAGTCACTTTTAATGATGCCTACGTATCTCGTGGAGAAAAAACCCAGGCCCAACGTATGCGCTTGGCCAATGTTATTGCGCACGAATTGGCACATCAGTGGTTTGGCAATCTAGTGACCATGAACTGGTGGGACGATCTTTGGCTAAATGAAAGTTTTGCCACTTATATGGCCAACCTGTCTTTAGCTGAGAACAGTGAATTTTCCAATGCCTGGGAAAATTTTTATCTTGGTACTAAACAGTGGGCTTATTACTCCGATCAAAGGCCCACTACTCATGCCATCCAGCTACCAGTAAAAAATACCGAAGAAGCTTTTAGCAACTTTGATGGTATTACCTACGGCAAAGGGGGCTCTATACTCAAACAATTACCCTATTTCCTCGGTAAAGAAAAATTTCGTCAAGGCGTTAGCCGTTACCTGAAAGAGTTTTCTTACAAAAACTCTACACTTGATGATTTTATTAATCATCTGGGCAAGGCCGCCAGCATCAATCTGGAGGAATGGCAACAACAATGGCTTTATCAAGCCGGTCTTAACACTATTGAAGCAAGTTTCGAATGTGAAAATGATCGGATTACCGACCTTAGTCTGACACAGACAGCTCCAGATGATTACCCGACGCTACGCGAACAACGCACTCAGCTCGGTTTCTATCGTATGGATGAGGGGATTATGAAACGCTATGCCACCCTGTCGGTAAGGTACAGCGATTCATTAACCAAAGTAGAGAGCGCTAAAGGGTTATCCTGCCCTCAAATTCTCTATCCTAACGAGGAAGATTGGGCTTTTGCCAAGGTAACTCTTGACTCAATCACACTGAAAAATATGGCTCAATACCTCCATGCCATTGAAAATCCTTTCACCCGTCTTATGCTGTGGCAAAGCCTATTCGACAGCGCCTATGATGCAAAGCTCCCCCTTGATGAATACATCAGTTTTGTTATTAATAATGGTGGCGTCGAACAAGATATCAGTGCTATTCGACTCAATGCGCGCTATTTAAATTATGTCCATAGTTATCTAAACCAAGTTCCTATTGATCAACAGCGCCGTACTAAAATTCTAAAAAACATGGAGGATTTTGTGTGGGAGCGGCTACAGCAGGCACCTGCAGGCAGCGATCAACAAAAGACTTGGTTTGAGCTATTTACCGAAATAGCTCATTCGAACAGCGCGCTCAACAATGCCAAACTATTACTGATGGGTGAACTCTCAGTTAAAGGACTGATCTTAGATCCGGATATGCGCTGGGATTTAATTCACCTGCAAAATCGCTATTTATATTCTGATTATGAACAAGCTATTGCCCGTGAACTAAGCAAAGATAGCTCAGACAGATCAAAACTGAATGCCATTGCTGCCGAAGCGGTAAGACCTTTACCAGAAATCAAACAAAAATGGTTAGAAAACTTAATTCAGCACAGGGATAACTTCAAGTTGAGTGAACTGCGCAAGGCCTCTTATTCTCTATTTAAAGATGAACAAATCTCCCTATTTAATAATAACAGCGAAAAAATCCTTTACGCACTGGAGCAAATTAATAATGAGGATTCCTCAGAGCTAATCAGTAGCTATACCAATATTTTTCCCCTAATGTGCTCAGATAAGGGCGCTCAAAAAATAAGCACCACTCTTGAAGAAAACCCTCAATTTAAGCCCACACTGGTTAAAGCATTAAAAAATCATCTCTACACCAGTGAACGATGCATAAAAATGGGGCAAGCTTTACTCATCAAGAATAAAGGATAACATTGGATTCTATTTTTATAGATGCCCTGTAGAGCGCACAAAAAAATAAAAGAATCAATACTATAAGAATATTTAAGGGCCTCTGGGCCCTTATTTATTGAACTCGCCTTCCAATGGATAAATGCCTATAAAACAATGAAAACAATTACTACCCAACATAATTTAGCCCTGCATAAATTAAACATCAATGGTATCTATACTTAAAATAACAAAGGCATCTCTATGTATATAGCGGTTCAAAAAGACGATCTATCAGATGGTACCGTCGTAGAGTTATTGGCGCAGCACCTAAAAGAAATGCAACAGCACTCCCCCCCTGAAAGTGTGCACGCCCTCAAACCAGAAGAGTTAGTTGATCCCAAAATCACCTTCTGGAGCGCAAAGATCAATGGCGTTCTAGCAGGCTGTGGCGCCCTCAAGGAAGTCTCCTCTACTCTGGGAGAAATCAAGTCAATGAAAACCAGCCAATCTTTCCTACGCAAAGGTGTCGCTAAAGCAGTATTACAGGAGATAATAAATGAAGCCAGAAGACGGGGTTACAGTGAGGTAAAGCTTGAAACTGGTAACAGGTTAAATTTTGCTCCAGCAATAGCACTTTACTATCAAAATGGCTTTAAATCCTGCGGGCCATTTTCCAACTATAGAGAGGATCCACACAGTCTATTTTTTACAAAAAAACTTAGGCTGTAAGCAAGCTTTACCATTTAATTTAAGGGAAGATACAAACATATGCCTTACTCTAGAAGAGATTTTTTAAAAATTATCGGAGCGGCACCATTTATACTCGGTGGAATGGAGGGGAAAGCTGGAACATGGCAATCTGCCCATAAACTACGATTCATTAAACTACCAGACTTAAAAACAGCCGTTCAGGAAATATACCCCTCTGTATTCTTTGAAGAAATCTATATTTCAGGTGGTTTTATTCCATCATCTAATTCCATATTTTACGGTCTAGCCCCTACAGATCACACCTATATATTCTCACCCCAAACCAAAACTTGGCGAGATGGTCCACCACTTCCAGAAGCTATACACCATTTAGGTATGGCTGCAAACTCCAAATATCTTTATGGCATTGGAGGTTTCAATGGAGTAAAAAACAATGCTTGGCAGGCCAAGGCTACTGTTTATAAGCTGTCCAACAGTGAAGATATCTGGACCTCTGGGCCCCGCTTGCCCGCTCCCATGGCCGAAAGTATCTATGCCAACACATCAAAAGGCATCCATGTTATCGGTGGAAAAACACCTAACAACCAACTTAAAAATAGCGATACGAAAAATCATTATATATTGATAGACAATGCCAACTGGGAAACAGCAGCTCCGGCGACTATCAGCCGAAATTCCGCAGCAGGTGCGACATTAAACAATAGAATCTATGCTATTGGTGGGCGCCAAGCTAGCAATGGAAATAATAAGGCTAGGAATCTCTCCTACGCGGAAGTCTATGATCCCAGTTTGGACAAGTGGAATAAAATACGACCGCTACCCCAATCACTTGCCGGGCTAACTGCCACACCATTAAAGGGAAAGATAATAGTTACCGGTGGAGAAGCCTTTGGCCCCAACGGTTACTGGAAAACAGGCTCTGCATTTAACTCGATCTGGTCATACAACCCAATTAGTGATCAGTGGAGAAAAGAAATCTCTCTCCCTATGGCTCGCCATGGACACGGTGCTGTTACAATTAACGATTCCATTTATATTATTGGCGGAGCCGCTAAAGTTGGTCCACAAGAGACCTTAGCGTCGACTATTAAAATGAACTGGAAACCATAACCCCTAGATTTGTAATTTTCCGTATAAGCTTGGATTAATTATGCTTAAAAAAAGAGAATATCCCTTTCTACCGTCACAAAAAGGCCCTTATGTACATTCTGTTATCCATGAAAATACGCTCTACATTTCGGGCTTGACCGCACAGGGAACCACTTCTCAGAAAAAAGAATTTTTAGATCAAGCCCAAGAGGTACTCTCTCAGATAGATAATATCCTGGAATACGAGGGGCGGAGCAAGTCTGATCTGATTAAGTTAACAATCTTCATAAAGGACATCGAACAGACCAGTAACCTGCGCAAAGCGTTATTTCAGTTTTATGACGGAAACTTGCCAGCCTGTTCACTAGTAGAAGTTTCTAATCTGATTCACCCTGACCTAAAACTAGAGATTGAGGCAATAGCGGCTATGGTATAAGGCCATCAAGGCTAGAATCACCATTCGCCTCCCCGAGGAGGCCCATTACGCTCTACACCGAGATAGCCTATATATCTATCCCGTATCTCCCGCACGTACTTAACCGGCTCCCGACCCCGTACATAGCCAAAGCGACTCTGGCGATAGTATTCAGGCTTGGATAACAACAGCATGGCCTGTTCTACATGGCCAAACCATTGATTGGGATCTAACTCCATGCGCTGGGCAAGGGCTATAGCATCACGTACATGGCCATGGCCGGCATTATAAGCAGCCAAAGTAAAGTATATTTTTTGCTCCTGCGAAAGCATCTGTGGGAAGCGTTGATCAAGCCAATCGAGATAGGACACTCCCGCACGGATGCCATTCTCAGGCTCATAAAGATTATCAACCCCTAATTGGCGAGCAGTACGCGGGAGCACCTGCATCAGACCTTGAGCTCCGGCAAAGGAACGGGCGCGGGGATTGAATTGGCTTTCTTGGTACATCTGAGCAACCACCATGCGCCAGTCACGATCCGTTTTATCCGTATATTTATGGACTATAGGATCGTAGGGTGAAAGTGAATCACTACTACTGCGCAGGCGATTTTCCTGATGGCGAAGGATACGCTTTTTCTCTTTAAAGTACTTATTGTAAGTAACATTAAAAAACAAATCGCGATCGTGTTTATTTAAAAAGTTATTTAATTTTCCCAGCAGTTGGCTTTGATCTGCACGCACAGCCCAGGCTATTTCTCTGACACTGGGCAATTCAGCCACCACCCTAAAATCATCGCGATAAGTGCTCTCGATCGCAACCAGATGAGAATCTGCAATCGTATAGGGAAATAACCCCTGAGCAACGGCATCGATTAAATATTCGGTTGTTGCACCTAGCTGCTCAGATATCTGAAGTGGGGCGATTCCCTGCTCCTGCTGCAATACCACCATCTCTGAGAGACTCTCACGGTAGCTGGTTTGCGGGTTTACAGCCACCATCTTTCCCGACAGCATTTGCTCTAAAGGCACATCTCCTTGCAGGGAGATATCTTTGCTTGGAGCAATCAGCTGTTCAGTCACCTCAAGGTAGGGGCGCGTAAAAACGAGCCCCTGCTTACGGCGCATCTCGGTAATCGTCAGTGACGAGGCGATCATATCGCCCATACCTGCCTGCAGGGCATCTGCTAAATCCATATCCGCATCGGGCACGACCATACTGAGGCGAAGCTTATGGTCACGAGCAAATTTTTTCAGCAGGTCATAGTCGAACCCCATCAATTCCCCACGCCAAATAAAGTAAGAAGCTGGATGATTACGGGTCAGTACTCGCAGAGTGCCATCCGCTAAAATACCCTCCCAATCCCGCATCATTTTATTGGAGTTTTGCCCGGCCAATACCAATTCTGCCGTCAGGAATTCATTGAGCTCACGTCGTAGCTCTATGGCATTGAGACGCACTGCCCAGGCAATATCTCTGCTGGATTCCAGCTGATCGCTGGCAGCGAGCTGCGGATAATCGGGCAAAAGCGCATCGGCCAAATTACTGTCCATCACGGTTGCCTGATACTTACCTGCGACAACAGCATCTAACAATGCGCTGTTTGCCACCGCACCATCCAGGAGCGTGACCTTATAGGCCTGATCTGTATCTTCACTCAAGGTTTCGGCATAGGCACTGCCACGGCGTACGGCTACCTCCTGTAGCGGGCTATTCAAATCGCGAAGCGTAATTACTAGTTCATTCACCGTTTGTAGCGGCCGTGTGAACGCCACCTGCGAGCGTCTTTTGGCCGTGCGGGAAAAATTAGTGGCGATCACATCACCACGGCCTTCTGCCAAAGCGGGGACTAAACCGGAAAAGTTATCCACATAAACCCACTGGGGCCTTAGGTTGCGGCTGTAGGCAAATTTCTCTGCAAGCTCCCGCCACTCTCCCTGCGGCAAGCCAGAACGCGGCAGGGCATCCTCTTCAGGGCCCCTGGGGGCAAGTAAGCGCAAGATGCCTCGCTCCTGTAAGGCGGGTAGGTCTCCGAGTTCCGGGTAGTTCGCAAAAACAAATTCAGGTTCTTTAGTGGGTTCAGCGACGACCTGTTGGGGTTCAACCTGCTGTGATTCTACTTGTTGAGAAGAGCGCTTTTCACAGCTTACTGAACACATAAGAGCGACGATCAGAAAAGTTATCGCGACTATTTTTTTATGCACAGTTCAACCTTATTTCAGCGAAATTGTTATTGTTATCTATCCACTTTTGGACTAATAGCGAATTAGTGCGGCGTAGAGTATTACTCTCGCCGCAAGGCGTCGGCGTCTATAGGTATTTAAAAACAAATTCTGACTTCTGTTCGATGTCTTTCAATAGTTAAAAAGCACCGGGTAAGGCGTCATCGTTATAATGTTAGTAGTTAAGTAGTACTCCCCCTTTATCAGGAAGAAACCCAACATCAGTAACAATAAGCCAAATCGTACCAGTTTTCCGCAGCCTCAATAAAAAAAGCCCGGCAAACCAAATTGCCGGGCAAATATACGTTGGCGACTATGGGTTGTCTCTTACATCAAGTGACAGCCCCTCTATTATTCTGTGAGCATCTTATTGTTATTAGCTGGATTTAGGCTTGCCCTGTAGCTCCGCCAATCTCATTTTTATTTGTCGGTTCTCCTCCTCATCCGGGAGTTCGAACATCAGCGGCTTTGCCACCCGGGCAAAGTATTCCGCATTTTTCTGTTGATAGAGTTCTTCTGCCAGCCACTGAGCAATATGGAGCTCCCGCGGTGCGCGCTTATAAGCTTCTTCAAGCTTGGATAGATATTCCTCACGGGGATAGCTCAACATTTCCATAGCCATGGCCAGACCAAACCAGTGAGAAGCATTCTGAGGCTCTTTATTCACCAGGTAGTCGAACTCTTCACGGGCCTTTTTCAGGCTGCGTAAATCGCGGGCATCGTTGGGAACCGTGGCCTGTTGATTCACCGTCAGCCAGGCGTGGGCACTCAGGTACCAGGGTTGCCGGCGATCCTTTTTTGGCACACTGGCAAGCAAATGACTGGCCTGCGGAAAATCCCCTATACGCAGATCCGCACTCGCCTTAATGGCAGCCAGCTCAGTGCTGTAGATCCCTGTGTGGTAGGAATAGGTAATCAGATCGTCGAGGGCTTGTAGGTTGTAACCAGACTGGGCAATAAAGTTCGCCAGTACATTTACTGCTTCCCGCTTTTGCAGGCGCTTCACTCGAGGTGTCACCTCTTTAAAATCAGCAGGGATATCCCCACTGACCACCTCATATTCCCCTGAGTCAAATGCGGCTACATACACTTTTTCAAGCTCTTTTACCGACATTCCCAGGGCTTTCTCCAGTGATTTCACCGGATCTGCACCATCGTTGTAGTCTTTGACAAACTGCTTAAATTCTTCCGCCTTATCGCCCTCCATCATTAACCAGTGGGACAGCAACCAACCACTGGCATAGATATCGGCTTTCTCCTCGGGGTCGGTATCGTACACCGTTGCACGCAGCAGCCGGTCGAGCGGCATCAAGCCGGCATACATCAGAGTCTGAGCGCGCTCCTGGGGAATTTCGCCCAGTTCATAACGTCCCTTTTTAGGGAAGGACATAGTCGCCATAAATTCGGCAAAGCCCTCGCTATACCAGTAGGGGAAATGCGTGGTATTGCCGTTATAGCTAAGGAAATGGGTATATTCGTGAAAGAGAAATTCACGGGCCTTAAGCTGTTTTTTTACACTGCGGCCATCCAGGTTCACCAGGGCATAACTGCCCTCGGCGGAGGTATCAAACAGGCCGTTGGTCATCTCCGCCAACTCAGCCCCAACCAGACCCGCATAGGTTTTGCGGTCCCCGGCTGCATAAATTGTGAGCTTAGGGACGCTGGGGTCTACCTCCAACAGCTCTATGGCCACGGCGCGATAGCGCTCCAGATCGGCCACCAGGGTTTTTACCGCTTTGGGGTCGCCATCGGTAATAACCCGAAAGTTTTTACTGTCTACCTGATACCAGATCTCCTCGCCGAGGTAGCGGGATGCAGCATTGGCAGACAGTGAGAAAACGAAAAAAAGTACTAAGAAAACAGCTGAGCGAGAAACCATAGTTCAGGCCACCGAGTCATTGTTGCCGAAGCCCTCCGTGGCCAAATCGTAGAAGCACACATTACCGGTTTTTATTGATCAAAAAAAGATCGATACGAATAAGAAATGAACTTTTTAGGCGATTTTTATGTGACCATCTGGACAAAGTGAATTTAAAAAAGTCGATATAAAAACCTAATGGGGGCAGCGACAAACTACGAGACAAGCGTCTCATTTTTTAATCAAACAGCATACAAATACGCGGCCGGGTTCTATATATTGCGCTCCTGACCAATGTATTAATCATGGTCAAAAAATAAAAATAATTTACTTTGATGAGAGAAAAAAATGAAAACTACACCACTACTGGCGCTGCTTGGCGGCGCTATGATGTCAGCGCATGCCTGGTCGGCCCCTGAATATATTTCCGACCTGGATATTACCTCTTTCGACGGAACGGTACTCGATGCCAACCTGTTTGTGCCGGAAACCCCGGCACCAGCGGAGGGCTACCCTACCGTGATCTTCACCAACAGCTGGGGCTTGGAAAAACGCCAATACCACTTCCAGGCCAAGGAGCTGGCTGAAAATGGATACCTGGTTTTGAGCTACTCCACCCGCGGCTTTGGCCACTCCGGTGGACTGGTGGACGTGGCCGGAGAGAACAGCATTGCCGATGTGGGTGTGCTGATTGATTGGCTCGAGGCCAACTACCCGGTGGGCAAACTGGGAATGGCTGGTATTTCTTATGGTGGCGGTATTTCCCTACTAAGCGCCGCGCAAGACTCCCGTATTGATGCGGTTGCTGCGCTGTCCGGCTGGGCCGATGTAGTTGAAGCGCTTTACCCCAATGAAACCGTTAACTTGGTCTGGGGTAGCTTACTTGTCACCACCGCCTTCGATAAAGAAGCTGAACTTGAGCAAGTCTGGGATGACCTGCGCAGCGGCCAGAACATGGAGCAAGTTATAGAGTTCGGCGCCAAACGCTCGGCAATAAGCTATGTCGATCAACTAAATGAAAATGGCACTGCAGTACTAGTATCGAATAACTTTGCCGATTATCTTTTCAAGCCCAACAGCATGACAGACTTTTTCTCCCTACTTGAGGGGCCCAAGAAGCTAATGCTAAACCCTGGTACCCACGCCATTACCGAGACACTCTCTGGCAACGATGGACACATTTGGTCTACCAGCTTCCGCTGGTTCGATCACCACCTGAAGGGCAAAGACAACGGAATCAACCGCGAACCTAAAGTGGACATGACCGTGCGTATCAGCAACAAGCTGGAGCACTATGAGGACTACCCAGTAACCCAAGAGAGCACCACCTGGTATCTACAACCACGCTTTACCATGTTCAATAGCGGCAGTATGGAGAGCGGTAAATATGATGGCTGGAGCTGGAGTAATGAATTCCACGGGGGCTGGGATACCTTTGCTGGTACCGGTATCCCATTGGTTTCCGATGCCTTAGAAGGTTTCGGCATTCCGGTATACGCTCCTATGATGGCAATCAACGGTTACTATGCCATCGAATACAAGTCACCAAGGCAGTCTGAGACCCTGAAAGTCCGCGGCGCACCAAAGCTAGAGATGTGGATCGAGCCCAGTAAGAGCGAGGTTCAAATGAATGTACATCTCTACGATGTCAATTTCTTTGGCCTTGGCCGCCTGATCACCCACGCACCAATTACTGTGCGCACTGAACAGCCAGGTAAGAAGCAAAAAGTGGAGGTTGAACTGTTCACCACCAGCTACGATGTGCCTGCTGGTCACCGAGTAGTTATGGCTATTGATACTCAAGGCCCTATTTACAAGAAGCCACAAGATACCAACTACACCATCACTGTGCCCTATAGCAGCAGCAAGGTTTCCAGTTTAACTGTCCCACACCTGTAAACTTTCACAGCCATCACCATGCCCAGCGCTTGATCGCCGGGCATGGCATTCCCCCTGGATCTATCTCAACGCCCACAGCCCCACGTAATTTTCCGCCAAAGCGGTACAATGGCCTTTTTTTTGGCCAAGTACCCCATCGCTCTATGAACAAGAAGATACCGCTCGCCCTGCTGAGCGCGGCGCTGTTATCAGTAACAGTCGCCGGGTGTAACCCGGCGGAAAAGGCCCCGCAGAAAATCGACCAGGAATCCAGCGCTCAAATGACAGCCCTGGACATCAGAGAAGCGCCTGAGGGCAAGCTTCCCCAAGGAGTAAAGCCCAGCGCCTACCACCTGGACCTGACTCTCGATCCTCGCAAAGATACTTTCAGTGGCCGTGTCGCTATCGACATTCAGCTGGACCAGGCCGGCAACCATATCTGGTTGCACGGCAAGAACCTGTCGGTAACCAAAGCCACTGCGCAACTGGCAGACGGGCGTGAGGTGCAAGCCAGCTACCGCGAGGTCCTCGACAGCGGCGTCGCCACGGTTGAATTCTCCGAGCAACTGCCGGCGGGCAGTTTTACTCTGCAGATGGATTACGCCGCGGACTTTGATCGCAACCTGGCCGGCCTGTTTAAAGTGGAAGAGCAGGGCAATGCCTATGCCCTGGCCAAGTCTGAGTCCATCCAGGCGCGCAAATATCTGCCCGGTTTCGACGAACCCGGCCTAAAGGCGCCCTTTTCCATCAGCCTCACTGTGCCCGAGGGCTACGCCGCTATCAGTAATGGGCCGGAATTAAAACGCGAGACTGTGCCGGGCGGCATGGAGAAAGTGACTTTTGCCACCACTCCCCCCATGTCCACTTATCTGCTGTCCCTCTCGGTAGGTCCCTTCGATGTGGTTGAGCGCGCAGCTATTCCACCGAGTAAGTACCGCAAGGACCCGATCCCCCTGCGCGGTTTTGCGCGTCAGGGCCGCGGTGGCGATATGAATTACATCCTCGATATCACCCCCAAAATGGTGGAGACCTTCGAGAATCAACTGCAGCGCCCCTACCCCTTTAAAAAGCTCGATATTATCGCCGCGCCCCAGTGGCCCAGTGGCGCCACCGAGTTGTCTGCAGCCATCACTTATCGCGAGCAACGCATTCTGGTGGGCGATAACCCCGCTCCCGGCGCACGCCTGGCTCTGGTAGAGGTACACGCCCATGAAATCGCGCATATGTGGTTTGGCAATCAGGTGACTCCCCCCTGGTGGGACGACCTATGGCTAAAAGAGGGCTTCGCCACCTGGGGCGAACCACTGGCCCTGCGTATTATGGAACCCGAGGGCGGCCACGACCTAAACGCCGCCACCTACGCCATCGGCGCTATGCAGTTGGACTCCCTCGCCAGCACCCGCGCCATTCGCGAGCCTGTTAGCGACAACAACAATATCCGCAACGCCTACGACTCCATCACCTATTCCAAGAGCCTGGGCGTTATCAATATGGTGGATAACTACTTCGGCGCGGAGAAATTCCGTCCGGCCCTGGGCCGCTATCTGGAAGCTTTTAACGGTGGTGAGGCAGACTCCCCTTCTTTCTACAAAGTGATCGGGAAGGAAACCAATACCCCGGAACTGACAGAGACTTTCCGCAGTTTTGTCGAACAAAAAGGTGTACCGCAACTGGAGCTGGCCCTGGACTGCAGCATTCCGGCCCAGGCCAAACTGCATGTCACCCAGAGCCGCTACAAACCCCTTGGCTCCCCTATTGCTACAACCGCACAGCAGTGGAGTATCCCCTTCTGCTTTAGCAGCGACAGCGGCACCCAGCAGTGTCAGATACTGACCGGTAAAGAAGAGACCCTGGAACTCGCTGCAGGCAGCTGCCCCAGCTGGGTAATGCCCAACGCACAGGGCAGCGGCTACTACCGCTGGAACCTGCCCGAGCCCCAGTGGCAGGCCCTTACCGAGCGCTTCACCCAGTTCGCCCCTACGGAGCAACTTTCAATTATCGACAGCGCCTTCGCTGCCTTCGAAGCCGGTAAGCTACCTGCTCCCCGCTTGCTCGACGTTGTGCGCCAGTCAGCGAAAGCAGACAAGCGCCAGGTAATTACCATGCCTCTGCGCTACCTGCGTAAGTACCGCGATAATTATCTCGACGATGCCGAGCGCTTGGCTTTCCTAAACTTTGCCCAGAACCTGTATCTGCCACTATTGAGCAACAGCGCGAGCAGCGAAGATGCTGACCAGCAAATGCTACACAGCGCCCTACTCGGTTTTATGGCACTGGTAGCAGAAGACCCGGATACCCGCAATCAGTTAATGGAAAAGGCTACAGCCTTTACCGGCTTTAACACCGAGCGCGATCCCCAGACATTGAACTCCGACCTGTACGAAGCCGCCCTGACCGTGGCTATCCAGGATGCCGGAGAGGACTTCCTCACACACCTGATTAAAGTGCGCACCGAGCTGGATGATCCACGCTTTGAAAACGCCAGTGCCAATGCCATCGGCAGCAGTAATAGCCCCAAGCAAATAGAGACTATCCAAAAGTTAGCACTCAGCGAACAGATGGGTCCGCGGGAGTCTTTTGCAATGATTCGCTACGCCCTGGCGCAGCCGCTGGTGCAGGAGCAACACTGGGCTTGGCTGCGCAATAATTTTGTCCAGGTTGTGGATAAAATCCCCGCGCAGATCCGCCGCCATACACCCGCATTTGCCAATGCCTTCTGCGATAAAAAACAATTGGATGAATTGCAGCAGCTATTCGCCCAGCACGGCAAGCTGACGCCCGGCTACCAGCGCAGCCTAGCGCAGACTGAAGAGCGTATTCAGTTGTGTATGGCATTGCAGGAAAAAGGCCAGTCGCTGATGGAGGCTCTACCAAAATCGGTAGCGCTGGCAAATAAATAAGCCGCTATTTTTTGTTATTTATCCCGTACAGGGTGAGGAAATTTCCCCACCCTGTACACGCTAAACCTTCCAACCAATAACCGGTGCAGACACCCGAATATTGCACCGGTACCCTTCGATAGTTTTTTCAGCTTTCGCTTTTATTGTGCTTGCGCAAGCGGAATGCCAGCCAGATCATGGGCAGGCCAAAGATAATGGCATAGGCCCCGATCACCCATACCAGTGCCAGGGCTCCGGCTCCAGGGCTCACCAATATTGCCAGGCCAAAAATTACCGAGAGTACACCGATCGCAATCAACAACCACTCGTTGTCGATTTCCTTGCGCAGTCGGATCGCTCCAACAATTTCAAATATTCCCCGCACCAATGCCCAGGCACCGATAAAAATCACCAGTACCAAAGCGGTTACCTGGGGAAACATAAAAGTCACAATGCCCGCAGCCAGGCTGATCAGGCCGGACACAATCAGCCACCAAAGAGGAGTGCTCGCATGCCGCCCCATAACTGCCGCCACCAAAGAAAAAATACCATCGAGCAGGGCATAGATACCAAAGAGAAAAACCAGAGTGAGTAGTGACAACCCCGGCCAGATAAATGTCAGCACACCGAAGATTACCGCGATAACACCGCGCAACAGCAGTAACCACCAGTTGGCGGAGAGCACCTTCAATATGGGGCCGGCGGGGATAGGAGAAGTATCAGTGGACATAAGCAGTCCCCGGGTTACAGATCAGCATTGAGTGAAGCGCCAGGCTGTGAAGCCTTGCAGAGCCGAACATATTTTCCCTGGAACCAGCAAAAATAAGGGAGCGGCGGCCCACGGCCGCGACCAAATAGTCGACTCTGCAAAGACTATGATCGCGCCGCAGGCCGCTAATTTCAGTGTAGCCCTTAACGACAAATAGGCGCAGAAATCTTGTAAAAGTGAAGGCCAGGTAAGAAGCTGGCTTAGGCCCTTATTGGTTGATAGGGGAATATGGGGCGCTTCAACAGCCTCTGGACCTATCGCCGGATGAGCATCCAACAGAGACTTAGTAACCCGTGTCGTGAGCGCGAGCTGACCCAGCAACAGATGACCGACGCCATTGGGGTGCATGTCAATCAGATTCAGCGCTATGAAGCCGGGGCAACACAGCCTTCCCCGGAAGCGCTAAAGACGATTGCTGTCGCCATGAGTATCACCTTTGGCTCACTGGTACTCGATGAAAACGAGCGCGGACCGGACAAGCAGCTAAGGCTGCAATTTGAAGCTATCAACCAACTGCCAATGTAGGAGAAAGAGGTCGTTAAGGAGTTGCTGGAAGGAATGAGCATCCAATATCAATCCCGGTGCTGGGATACCAAGCGGCAGACCAGTTAAATAAAAAGCCCACCGGGATTATCAGTGGGACTTTTTAAAAGTTAATTATTTTCACTTTTTTTCATTAAGCGTAAAAAACGATTTGAAGACAGCGCACCTAAAAATAGAAATAATACCCATAAAAAATATCTATGACACAACTATAAAAATTTATCCCCACTTCATAAAAAAATAAATACTAGCCACTAACATTAATTACCAAAGTAAATATAGGTATCAGTAACCCAGCTAAAATTACATTATCCACCAGAGCACTTTAACAAAACTTGAAGATCTAAACGTTCCTCAAAATGGAGCCCCGTGCCATATAGACCACTCGATGCATTAATCACCCCTGACGAAGCCATCGAAGCAGCAGCCGTCGAAGACATAAAGTCGTATACATATTTGGGCACCTAATAAGCCATTAAAAAAACAATAACAGCTTCCCCCAAATAGACTTGGTTGCACCGATAGCTTCGAAGTTTTCGCAGTGGTAAAGGAAATCACCGCAACCTAAATGCCCGCAAGTTCTAAGCTCCATAGCATTTTACATAGATCGTGTAAGACACTACACAAGGCACCAGGTTCATACAGGCATAATTCTTGGCTACCCGCTGTATAATCTGCGAAAGGTTTTCACCAAGCGAACAGTAAACCGTGAGATCGGTAAGGGCCATGGGATTGTCGCGTACATAGCTGTAGCGATTTGTAGCCCTGACTCCATCGATTTGAGGATCGGCCTGCATAAAGCGGCCTAATACTGGGTTGTAGATACGACCCTTCATAGGGATCAGGCCCGCTTGATCAAAGTGCTCCTGCCTGGTGAAGCTGCGCGCCGCGATTTCCAGGATATTATTGAGGGGATTTCAATTCATGGCACTCCGCCAGCCCCCGCATTGTGCCGTTGGCCCCAGAGCTTAGAGCTCAACTGCTCGATAACTTACTAATCTATGGGTACCCTGAATTTATCTCTGCTGATTTTGACCTAACTTCGCCCTACTATTCCCTCGGTTTTTTCTAAAACTACTGTTTTGAAACCGAAGCATAATCATTCTTTGTGCCATCACTTCTTAGTGCTAAACCAAAAAGGAATAGTTGCTAAAGCAAGGGTCAGCAACGTTACTGACCCTCCTCTCTAATCTGTAGGTATCTTGAATGTTCACTTTGAGCGAACTAGTTTATGATTTTTGACAGATCCCTTCACCCCTATTACCCTGATGTTACGGATTTGCTATATGCCGCCAGTCCAGGTAGAGAGCAGAAGCCGGATACCAATTATTTATATAAGATATCAATAATGACTCGCGCCCTATAGAAAGTCGCTCTCTCCGCCTGCCTTTATTCTCATACAACAAGCAACGAAAGTTATCTGGCTCCACCTCTTCTATTCGTGCTGTTAACGAGGCATCCTTACATACTGTACCTTCAAGCTCCGCAGAGATCATTGCCGAGAGTTCTTCGACGCCCTCTTGCAAGGCAGCCTTCAATTTTCCACTATCACTATCTGTCCACAAGTTCTTAAGGCTTTGCTCTTCTCCAACGAGTTCTAATCTTTTATCCAACCTCTGCACTTCTTTTCTAATTTTACTGGAAAGCTGCACCCTTTCAGTAACTCCAGAAGCCGAACCAAGATCATACTTATTTTTAATTTTACCTATGATTTTGGAACGACTATCACTTGTTACAGGAACGAGGTGGCGACCATACACATTTGAAAAATATACAGCCTTTCCCTGACGAAGTAACTTACCAGTTAGCGTTTCATATAAGTAATATTCAGAAACCAATTCTACAGCTGCAGTGTCATTTGTTATATAAAAACCGGTATCTACTACTATAAGAAAATCTTCTTTAATTTTTTTTACATTACCCTTGAGCTGTTTTCCGTATCTAAAATCAGCAGTTCGGAAATCCATCTTTCCAAATAAACTTTTCGTGGAGAGATAAGATTTCAAAGTTTTATGCATTACTTCACCCCCTAAAAATTCAGGAAGATTCTTTTCAATAAAGGATATATCTGCACGATTCTTAGAATATATTTGAATCCACTTCTGTCTAGATTTGACGTATTCATCAAGAGCCCCCTCAAACAAAAGGCTTTCCGCAAGATACAGTGGATGAGCAGGAAAGTAACTAAAAGCCGCTAAAGATACAATAGATTCACCTTTTATTAAGTTAGTGTTTGACTGAAATTTAGGCGCGCCCATATATAAGAAGGCATCACCAAGCTCGCCCTTTAAAGATGCATCATAGTTTTCCTTATTTGGGGGAATATGATCAAAATAAGCAAATAAAGGATAGTGATCTGGAGCGTTACGCTGCACTTGAATTTCTCGATTCATAACACCAGAAATTACACGAACCGATGACCCCTGCATCAGATCCTTATCTATTTCCCTCACTCCATTTCCGGCACAACTTGCAAGTGTAATCAGGCCAAACAAACCAGCGACCACACTATAAAAATTTTTCTTTCTTACCATAAAAATCTCCAACAAAAAAACTATTTTACGAATATTATCATGGTCAGCCAGGAACCATTAGTATAAAAAATTCAGTCATATTGTCATAGGAATACAAAGGGCAAACACTATAAATAAATGATTCATACCCTTGCCGACTTATCGCAGGGTGCGCAGCTAAGGCTGCAATTTGAAGCGATCAGCCAACTGCCAACAGAAGAGAAAGAGATCGTCAAGGAGTTGCTAAACGGGATGATTATTAAGTATCAATCCCGGCGATGGGATACCAAGCGGCAAGTCGGTTAAACAAAAAGTCCCGCTGGGGTCACCAGTGGGGCTTTTTAAGAGGGGCCAGAAACAGGCTTCAGATTAAGGGAGCCTGTAAATAGTAGACTTAGTAGTGCGACTTAAACTCTTAAATACAACCGTAAAGCAAGTATCTTCTACCAAAGAACTATCTACAAAAAAGTACGCCTCACCCACCGGCAGAAGTGCTTCCCGTTTATTAGTACTCAGAGAGACATTTATTTTTTTAGCATAAATAAATGATGTTTCTCGCTGCTCACCATTCAAACACCTAAGCAATTCCACCTTAAGCACCCCTCCCTCTTCAGGGAGGACTTCTAGCGTTTTTTTGTCAAAATCGAATTCAACAATTGAAATTGAAACAGACTGCCTAACATTAAAAGGTAATCTTTGATCGTCAGGAATTAGTTTTTTTGCTTCTAAGCGATCAATTTTTTCCATACGAATGTTTGATAGTTCAATTTGTTTTTCACCACAACCTACCATAGGATAAACTACAACCAAAACCACTAGACAATGAATAACTAATTTCATACTAAGGCCTACAATACTGGAAGCATATTTCCACATGATCTTTATTAATTGGAATATGAGCATCTGCATACCATTCCGGCTTATGCCCATACCAACCACCAGCTCTAGCGACAAGGTTATTCCTATTCATACCGCCACCGGTAGCCACGTAATTTGTCCATGTTTCCGAGTATAGAGCTACATTCGTAAAATTAGGTTTAAATCGACCAACAGGATCAGCTGTAATTAGGTGATCTACACGATGGCCAGCAGCGATTACTCTTGCGGCAGAATTACCACCATAACTATGACCAATTACTGTTAGCGAATATTCAGAATTATTTTCATCAATCCAAGCAGCTAATTCTTTCTTCTGATGATGCTCGAAATATATATCTCCTTCTTTGCCATAAGCTTCATACATGCTTTTAACAAATTCATTTTTATCATCCATAAAACCGCCAACATAAGCGGTCCTAGATCCCTTTTGTGCAAAGACATCACCCCGAGGCCAGTCGTACCTTAACTTTCCATTTTTCCTAACGCAATCAACGAGTTAACAACCATTTTTCCCGGCGCCACTGGCTCTTCACCATTTTTTTGCCCCGACGCGGGTTTTACCTTAGCCGGATGTTTTTCCTGAGGCAACGGACCTTTCTGTTTAGCCGCGCAGGCGCGCCAGCGCCTGGCCGCCGACAGGCGGCTAAAGCCGAGGGGCGTTTGCCCCTCTTGGTGGTTGGCTAGAACGAAGCGGGGGCAACACAGCCCTCCCTGAAGGCACTAAAGAAGATTGCTATCGCCATGAGCATCACCATTGACTCACTGGTATTCGATGAAGACGAGCGTGGACCGGATGAGTAGCTAAGGCTGCAATTTGAAGCTATCAGCCAACTGCCAACAGAAGAGAAAGAGATCGTCAAGGAGTTGCTGGATGGGATGATCATCAAGTATCAATCCCGGCGCTGGGATACCAAGCGGCAGATCAGTTAAATAAAAAGCCCCACCGGAGTTATCCTTGGGGCTTTTGTAGGAGTTCAGAAACTGGCTGTGCACCGCTCTCTAAGCTATGGATGTCTTGATTTCATACTATTATGATGATTCCGGCAATTGCTTTTCAGTAAAATTCAATCAGAAAACCGCCCTTTAAATAACCATAAAAAGATATATATGAATACATAGGTGGCCACTATTGCAATAACACCAACACCAAATAAAGCAAAGCCATTTACACCTAAAATAGACAGCCTCTCATCAAAAAAAGAAAGCGCAGTTATTACAAGAAGAATCAAAAACTCAATCGGTGCAAGTGACACCCCTCTATTTTTACGTTCATCTTTCGACCAAAAAAAAGTTACTGATATTGGAATTATTAAATTCCATAACAACTTCAACGCTAACAAGGCAGCGCAAACATAAAAGACAAAAAGCATATAAAAAATCCTCTATTTAATTTGCCGTTGCCCAAATATCCCCCTCCACTTCTCTGCCCCAGCGGGCCACTTCACTTGTGACCTAGGTAAAGTGCCAGTAATAGAGTTTGAGAAGGGATTCTGACGGTAACCTCTTAATATAAGCTGCCCACCTCTCACTTGAGGCCCCCAAAGCATCGTTTTGAAATAATTCCAACGTGTTGCGCCGCCAACCATAACCCAACGTCCCGCAGCCAAATCAGCCGTTTGTCCTACCCCCGCCCAGGAAGTCACGGAAACGTAACTACCGCGTAGTAGCTGTAAACCTTTTACTATCGGTGCTAGACAAGCAATAGCGCACACCTGCCCACCTGTACCGGTCTCTATCGGATTAATTAACGTCCCAGTATTAGAATCAAAACTATAGGCTGTCGTACCATCTGCGCTAACTGTGTTACCAAACGGCCCGACCCCAACGGTAACTGGAACACCATTTTCATCAAAATAGGTTCCTGGTACTGGAGAAAAATTACCAGTCGGTCCCTTTTGTGCATCCTCATGGTCCCCATCCCAATTCATCGCATACTGCATTCCCGCAGTAATCGCTCCATTGGCAAACTTACCACCACTTAACTCCGAAGTGGTACCGCCAACCACCATACTGGCAAGCCTCTGCATGGATCCCGGCAGCTTGCCGATCGCCGGTGATAACCCTTTGGTGAGGGCCGCAGAGACAAATCCGTGCCCAAACTTACCGCCCTGCAACTTCTCAGCTATACCGCCCACCAAACCATGTGCCATCACCATAGTGGCATAGACCCCCTTAGAGGCCCAAACTCCATTGCTAACCTGCACCGCCCCAGGGGCATTGGCCCCTACCTTATTGGCCGCCCCATAATCGCCGATCGCTTCATAAGCTTTGGCTGAGGCGAAGGAGATTGCAGCAGCCTTGAACCCTTGCATCAATGCTTGCTGAGTTGAAGCTCCAGAACCTTTGGCATAGATCGCGGTGGCTGCCGCATATACCACCGGGTTCATATAGGCGTAATTCATGACTACGGCCTGCATAATCTGCGGAAGGTTTTCACCAAACGACCAGTAGCCGGTAGGATCGGTAAAGGCCATGGGATTGTTGCGTACATAGCTGTAGCGATTGTACCCCTGGCTGTTGGTGGCCCCATCGATTTGCGGGTCGGCCTGCACAAAGCGGCCTAATACCGGGTCGTAAATACGACCGTTCATATGGATCAGACCCACCTCATCGAGGGATTCGTGCCCGGTAAAGCCGCGCGGCGTGATTGCTAGGATATTGCTGAGGGCGTCGCCGTCCAGGGCACTCTGCCAGTCCTGGGCATTACGCCGCTGACCCCAGGGGTCAAAGCTCAATTGCTCGATAACCAGCCCGGCTTCATCCGTCACCGCATCCAGCGAGCCCAGGTGGTCCCTGAGCAGGTAGCGGTTTTTGGTCCCGCTCAGGTAATCCGTTGCATGCTCGCCTTCGCGATTTCCAGCGAACCTGTCCGCCTGCCACTGGCGCAAGTCGGTGTCGTACTTTTCCGTGGTCAGGACAAACCCTGCAATCGTGCGGCGGATCTCGGTGGAGCCGTTTTTATAGACTTTTTCCACATTGCCCAGGTACAGGGTCTCCGTCACTGCGCCGTTGGCATCATCAATGCGCTTCCAGCGCTCGCGCCCGGGGCCGTAGCGGAATTGGGTTCTGTGGTTGCCTTTATCGATACTGAGCGGCTTGTTAAACACGCTGTAACGCAGGGATCGGCCCGTGCTATCCGCAATCAGGTTACCGTTGTTGTCGTAGTGGTAGCTGGTGGTGACACTGCCATTATCGGTTTCACAGACCGCGTGGGGGCCGTAGCTGCTCGCGCACTGGGCGCCGTAGCGATAGTTGCCCACACCGGTTTTGCTGAGAATATTGCCGCTGGTGGAATAGCCGACTCCTACTTGACTGCTACCATCGGCACTTTTCAGCGATACTCCAGTAAGCCGGTTGAGGCCGTCATAGCTGAAGTCCTCGCGCAGGGCTTTTTCCAAACCGGCTTCGCCAGAGTAGTCCTGACGATAGTCCAGGTTGCCGTTGGCCAACCAGTTAAACTGAAGCTTCTGCACATTGCCCAGCCCAGGCATCAGGCCACTGTCGATACTCTTCAGGCGGTTAGTGACAGGATCATAATTCTGCACAACCGTGAGACCATTACCCAGTAGGGTTTGGGTACTGTTACCGCGAGCATCCATACCCTGAAGTTGGTAATAACGCTGGCCTGTGCTGCCTGCGATATAGTCGGGGCTGGTCACTTCGGTAATATAGCCCCACTGCGGATGGTAGTGATTCCAGATGCCCTTGGTATAGGAGGCATCGATCGCTGCCATCTCGTTAGCAGCGTCATAGCTGAGCTTCACCCGACCAAAGCGGTCGTACTCCAGCTTCTGCCAGTGATCGCCGTCCGCACCGGCATCCCCCAAGATGGTGATGGTTTCTTCCGGTCGCGCATAAAAGTCGTAGCCAAGCATTCGGGCGTAGCTGAGCTGGTCAAAGTCTACGGTACAGTTACTGGCAATAGGCGCACTGCTCTCGGCGACAAACACCAGCTTGCCCGCAGCATAGGATACTTTACTGCAGTCCGGGTCGCGGTCGTAATACCAGCGCGTGGCCTTTTCCAGGGCGCCACCAGCTTTGCGATCCTCCCGGTAAATCATGCGACCTAGGGCGTCGTAGTGCATCTCCTGGTAATTGCCTTCGGCATCGGTCTGCCGCTGCAACTCGCCAAATCCGGTATAGATGTAATCCCAGCGCCCCTTGTCGGGATCAACCATGTAGTCTTTGCGCCCGAGCGCATCGTAATGGAGCTGGATTGTAATATTGGCCCCCTGCTCCATATCCACAGTGGTGGTATGGGTCAGATTGCCCTGGATATCGTACTGGTAGGTGACAGTATTGCCGGCATTGTCCGTCACCTTCAGCAATTCACCCAGCACATTGCGATCCTGGTACTTGGTCTGGTTACAGCCGCTGCCACCGGAAGTTGTCGTACTGGTGCGTGCTGTGCCGTCACTTTGCAGCTGGTCGTAAGTGACCGTGATATCACACTGATTGCCGGGCACATCGGTATGCTCAGTGCGCCCGAGCAAGTCGTAATCAAACTTGGTCCAAGCGGCCGTATCACCAGAAAAGTAAGGCAGGCTCTGGCGATCAACACGGCCTAGTTCATCGTACTCCTTGTCTTCAAAAATCCAGCGACCAGCAAATCCGGTGCGGCTACTGCGCAGCTGCCGCCCCAGCTTGTCAAAATACTCAACTGTAGTGCTGCTATTGAAGGTTGTGGTGGTGATTTTATAAGCCGCGCCCGCAGGGCCATTGCTACAGCCTGCGATAGCACAATCCGCTGCCAGGGTTTTGTTAAAAGCTCCTGTCTCAACCCATTTAAAGTAAGATTTACCAAAATCGGAGTAAGCGGTACCCGCGAGTACACCATTAATATCGGCGACGACCTGCGCCTTACCATAATGAGTAAAGCTGGAGGCAAAGGATGTTACCTGCCCGAGGGCATTCTCTTCTGCAACCAGGTAGCGACCTGCGGTGTCATAGTGCCACTTGGTAGTACGATCCTGCTCTCCCTGAGCGCTTGATGTCGCTGATACTTTATTACCAAATTTGTCATACCCATAAGCAGTAGTTACCGAGAGAGCCGGGTTATCCGGTTCAACGGTTTCGCTGTTGAGCAGACCACTGTCAGGATCATAGGTAAAGGCCGATACGCGGGTTTCCGAGGGTAATCCAGTCAATGGCTTAGTGGTTGTCACCTCCGTACGAGTCAAACGTCCCAGATACCAGAGCTCAGCATTGTTGTCATAGGTATTCTGAGTGGTTTTTCTGAATAGAAGCCGATCTAGGCCATCATAATTTTCAATCTGCAATGAAGAGATATTGCCGAATTTACGATCATCACCTGAGTTGTAGGTCGTTGTGGTAACCGTCTTCTGTGCTTTTTCCAGGTTCAGAGTAAAACTGGTTTCGGTGGCGGTACGCACATAAGGTAAAACGGTTCCCGGTACCGGTACAAAACTATCCAGCGTATTCACCGCTGTAGAGATCAGTTTTGAAGACGGATCATCAATCTCACAGCTCACCAGCTTCGTAGGCTCCAGGCACTTGGCTGTACTCGCCGGCATGCCAACAAACGGATAATCCTGGCGATACACGGTGGTAGTTACCACCCCTGTTTGCTCATCAATAGAGGAAACTTTCTCGAAACCGAGATGACCGCGTCCACCAGCCTGGATTCGGGCCGCCTCATATTTATAAGACACTGCAACCTGATGATTGGTATCGGCCGCAATCGGCGCCGTGCTCTCAACTCGGGAGACCAAAAAGCTCGGAGCAATCAGATCTACAATACCGGAGCCGCTGCCAAACTCCAGGGCTGCGGCGCCGGTGCCCTTGGTGTAAGTATGCTCTGTTGAAACCCCCGGTAAATTCATTCTACGGTAGTGAATATCAGTCACCGAACCCAGCCCATGGGTAATCTTGGTGATTTCGTCCGTGGGCATTAGGTTGTTACCAGAATCATGGTAAGCCACAATATCGCCATGTTTTCCGCTATTGCTGTAGCTCAGCTGCATATGACTAGCGAACCCATCCCCCTCCAGGTCCAGAAAGAAGTGCGCATAGTTACGATCAGCTTGAGGGGAAAAATCATATCCAGGTGCTGCAAACAGTTCCTCACGCTCAAAGCGGTCTCCATCCCAATAGTGGCGTACCATCTTAGGGGTGCTCAGGGTAGTGTCGACAGCCATCATGTCGAGCACCCCATCGCCATCGTAATCGGTGAAAGCTATAGGTTGGCCAGCGGGAATCGTATGATTACTAGCAATAAATCTTAAGCCAGTATTGATATTCGCATACCAATTTCCCTGTGCTTTGCTTTTATATAAATAATCGGTTAAACCATCGCCGTTGATATCTGCAGGCAATAATTCTGAACCACTGGGATCAGCAGAATAAGCTATCTCGTAATCGCCCCAACTGGTTTCAACAAAACTTCCACCTTCCGTATGGAGAAGCATCCATAGGTGTGTGTCGTTGGTGGAATCACAGACCCCGTCTATCCGTCCAACTGGTGTACACTTCCAATGAATTCTCGCATACAGGTCGACACGGCCGTCGCCATTAAAGTCGGCTAAGCGGGTGCCGGCCAGGCTAATATCTGGCCAGAAGTCTCCACTCTCAATATCACCCAATTTCTCCAGGGAATCCCCAAACACCAGTGGGAACGTCTTCTCTTTTGGATTGAATCGGTACCCACCGACACCGTCACGCTGCATGGAATGAATAACCAGCTTGGGCAAATCCCCTCCGGGCACTCCAGCAACAAGACGCACCAAATCTGGGAGACCGTCACCATCAATATCTTGTAAAAGGGAATTGCTTGTACCCTTGGCTGGTATCCCAGTATCGATCGGCGTGCTGGAAAAACCTGCTCCTGAATAACGGTGTACTTTCCAGTTGCTATCGGTAGCAACAATGAGGTCCAACTTCCCTGTGCCAAAGTAATCCGCCAAGTGCCAAGACATAGGCTGATCAACGTGGTTTTTGGGCAATTTTATATCCCCCGCATCCACATAATTCAGGCGATAGTTGCCAAGATAGCTTTCTGCAGTTGCTACGCTAACGAAGTAATCACTGCCACTACTATTTCGACGCACCCAAGTCAGATCCTCGTGTCCATCACCGTCCACATCGGCTGAGCGCGGGGAGTAGAAGCTAGCGGTTAAATCTTGATTACCGCTAGTGAAATCTTCAGATTTATCGCCATAGCCAATATTTGGTTGACTCCAATTAAAGGTGGTCGGAGCCAGGCAATTTGCCCCCACGCACTCCTGAATAGATTCAAGTAAGGATCGCCCCGTACTCGCACTGGCGATATAGCCAAGCTTGTAAGTGCGAAGCTCTTTGTTCTCAGAGTAAGAGGTTATGGTAGCCAGGCGCTTGGTTTGAGAGGTGACAGTGCCAAGCCAATAACCGGAAGAAGTATCGGCTCTGCTATCACTGTAGTGAAATTCAATACGGTTTGAGGCAGCCACCCCATCGTTGCTCGCATACTCTATGCGATTAATCAGGTGCTCCCCTTTTGCTACATCTTTTTGGTAGTGATAAGAAATCGTGTTACCGACACTGTCACTGAAAGTCGACTGGGCCCACATCAACTTCACTGCACTATTCCTGCCAACACCAGTCAAATAGCTGTCAGTCGTTACACCATAATAGGAGATTGAGCCATCCTTACGGCGCACCTCAAAATAGTCCGGGCCATTACGGTCTCCGAACTGTGTTACCAGTGTGAATGAGTCCACCGCTGTTCGATATTCGGTGCCAGCTTCACCGTAAGCCCCAGAGGTTGCCACCAGTCGCTGGCCATCCAGACAAAAGCGGTCTCCCAATCCAAGCGAAAGGTCATTATCAAACCCATCTTGTTCCCGCGTCATCCGGCAGCGAATAATGGTTGAAAGGCCCGAGATACCCCAGCCTACACCAGCAGGTCCATTACCACCCGATCCCGCGTAACTGAGCGCAATTTTCGGAGCAACATCACCGGAAGCTGGCCCGGTAAGAATCGGTATTGAATAGGATGGCGTTCCCGATTCTGTCACTCTAAATTGCCCGGCGGTTTCACCCACCAAGTCAGAAGCCACCACCTCTGAACTGGCTGCTGAAGGGATATTGATCGCTGACGGTGCCTCCCCCGAAGGAAGGGGGCTTGGGTTCTGGTTATTAACAACCTTCACCGGTTGCGATTCGGTCGGACCATTACAAACTTCGAAATCGCCCTGTTTATTACAGGCCCAAACCCGGAATTTATATTGGCCGTTCTCAAGACCGGCGATGGCGGTCGTATTACCGGCGCCTCGGTAGCTGAGAATAGCTTGGTCTAAAACCTGAGGATCAACCTGCTGACCGCTGGATATACTATCGTTCGTCCAGGCAGTTTGCCCTGAATCTACATCGTAACTGCCCTGCTCCAGATAAAACTGTACGACTCTATTGGCTGGATTACTCCAGATCACTTCCACTTTGCCATCGTAGATCACCGCTGGGGTCGCACTAATGGACTCTATAGATCCCGGCCTATGGGCCACGTGTAGTGATTCGGCCGAGGAATAGCCGGAACAGGCTCTAGGGTTACAAGCTTCAACCTGGTAACTGTGAGTGCCGTCATCCTTGCCGTTAACCGTATAGGTCGTCGAGGAGGAGTCACCGTCCTCTCCCAGAACAACCTTGCCATTTTCCTTGAGCACAAAGGTTCCATGGGGAGCATCCAGGTACTGACCCGCTTGATAGCGCCAGGAAACGCTGTAGTTGCCCGAAGTACTATTTTCAAGTGGTTCAATTGTTGGGGCACTCGGTAGTGGCACATGCCACACCTGAACTTTTACGGTATCACTCCAGGCGCTCAAATCGCAGTCAAAATAACTATTACAGCCGCGAACACGATAGTAATAGGTTCCATCCTCTTTTCCGCTAAATGATGCCCCAAGGGTCTGGGTCACGGCGCTGTTAAAGTCGCCCGTGGCAGACTCCTGATATTCCCAGTATTCAATAAAGTCCCCTGGGTTTTCGGCAATCTGAAAAGAGTAATTTCCGTCCCAATCATATCCTTTATAGTCAGTCTCTCCGTGTTCAAGGCTAACTATCGCTTTAACCGGAGGATAGATAATCCTACCGTAGACACGCTCTTCGCCTCCAAGAGGCAGTGATACCCACTCCGAATTTTCATTCGCCTGGGCATGGGCAGCTTCAAGGTGGAAAGAAATTTGTCCTGGTTTTAAAAAAGGGCCAACCTGACATCCACCTTCAGCGCCCTCGCACATGTAGTTAGAGCCATTTTTTACTTGGCTGGATACCACTCGAACCTTGGCCGTACCGCCGCCAAAACTCCAACTGAGGCTGAACTTACCATCGGTAGAAATACTCGGAGAAAGGAACAACAGTGGGTGCTGGTAAGTCAACGAGGTACGCCAACCACTGCATGCCCTCCCCGCAGGCTCCACATTGCATGACTTGACTCTAAAGACGTAACGGCCTGCACTAACGCCTGCGACTGTCGCCGTTAAAGCACTTCCGCGATACTGTTCTTCCCAGGCACCATCAGCCGTTTCTAATTCGAGTACAAACTCGTCGTTGTTACCCTCTCCCGCTTCCCAGTAAACCGAGATTTCATCCGCGCTAGAGCCAGCCTCGACTTCAATAGTGCGCGGAACAGCAGGCGCTAGTATCACGTCTACGAAGGATGTAACCCCCGCGGTAGAACAATCGCCACTGATACAGCCTCGCACCTGGTACCCATAACGGCCAGACTCTGATTGAGTCACGGTAACGCTATTGGTATTGATATCCTGCCAAGGGCCAGCGTTAACCCGGTATTGGTAGTGATCAATCGTAAACGGCGCGGGATCCCAAGAGACGGTATATTGGCCATTCGTACTGACTTCGGGATTGATAGCGGCTGTGCGAGCATTCAAGCGCTTGACAACTTTACTGCCCAGAGTCCCGGTGCAACCATAAATTATTGCTCCATCGCTATGGCAGTGCTCCAGTAGATATTGATACTCTCCCTCTCCTCGATCTTCAATCGGGCCACCGATCGACTCCTGGGTTGGCAACCTGAGATAAGCACGATAAGCCGTTTCCCCCGGCCCCCGTTCACTGATGCGCACAGAGTCCGCTAAATTTGTCCAGAACAATGTGTAATCTGTCGCTAAAACAGGGCCAGAAATACTGGAGTTCGAAGCGCCTCCATCATAAACAATCTCTGCAGAGGCTGAGTAAGCTGAGCAGGCAAAATCATTACACGCTCTCACTTGGTAATACCAAGTACCAGTCCTTAAATCACTATCAGGATAAAAAGTCTTATTGGCGGAATACACCAGCTCCCAAGGACCATCAAAAACCTTTCTTCTTAACTGGTAGGCACTAATCGCTCCAGCAGGCTGGCTCCAGCTAACGACGTTTGACCCACCACTACTCATCGTTGGAATTCCAGGGGTGCCCGGAGGTGTCCGTACTTTCAGCTCTTTACTTTCAGAGCTCGTGTTACAAGACCAATCGTATCCATTACAGGCAAGCACTCTAAACTTCCACTCGCCATCAGTTAAACCCTTAACAGGCTCACTGAGATCCGTTTGTGAGGTCCCAATACGCAACCAGGAGCCACTATTTTGCTTTTCTTTTTCGAGATAATAATAAGTGGCATTACCTGAAGGCTTAGCCCAAGTAAGGTTGACTTCGCCATTGCTACTCTGCGTTGAGGAAAGCGTGGGGGCTTGAGCACTGCCCGGCACCTTGCGATAGAGCATCACATTACTGGCGCTACTGTAATTACCACAGTTATATTCTGGAGAGGCGCCACCGCCTTCACTGAACACCATGCAGGATTTTAAAGAGTATGTGTACTGCCCATCACTCGATGGAGCACTAATCTCTATACGAGTAGTCGGCCCTTTTACCTCCCAGGTGCGCCCACTTTGGTTCTCCTTCAAAAAGAAGGCATTACCGACCCGGGATGACCAAGTGATTGCAACCTTTGAAGCGGCGTGTGTTGAGGGGGCTGTCGGTGCAGTACCTGCTGAAGGGTAGTTCACAGCTGTCTGTTTCTGTCCACCCGTTGTACAAGACCAACTATGGGTGTTACAGGCTCTTACTTTATATAAATAAGTGCCCTGGCCCTTATCTTTTACCGAGAAGCTGCGGGAGGTGCCGGTGTTATGACTTGTCCAACTGGAACCATTGTTACTACTCTCAAGCAGCTCATAATAGGAAACTGTGCCGGAAGCCGCTGACCAGCTAATACTATAATAACCATTCAGGCTAGTTGTTGGGTTGTTTGGTGTTCCTGGTGTGCCAGGCCTTCGTCTTACCGTAAGGGTATTCCCACCATATCTCCAACCACCGCATCCTGAAGCGTTACAGGCCCTAACAGCATAGTTATAAACAGCATCAGTCCGTCCACTTAGCCACTTGCTCCTTGCTGTACCAGAATAAACTGCCACGTATGAGCCTGAGTTTTTCTTTTCTCTCAATTCATATCGAGAAACAATGCCACTAGCAGTACCCCAGGAAATTGTAAACTCACCATTATTATCGGTTTTGGGTATTAAAACTGAACTGGGAATACCAGGCACAGGTACCTTTACTGTTACGCTAACATCACCTAGCGATGACAGCCCACCAGCTACCCACTCCTGGATAATTGGGTTCCAAACTTCGCTATAAACTGCGGTAACTGAGTAAGTGTATGTTCCATTTTCTGTATGAGAGAAGGTCCTACTAGTAACGTTTGATACATGATAGGTACCAATTAGTGTCGATCCCCTTCGGACATTGATCGAATAGTATTCAGCTGATGAGTTATAAGACCAACTAATCTTATGTGTGCCTGTAGAGCTGGTTGTGCTTGTATAAACTGCTGCATTAGCGGAACCTCCCCCCAAAAAGAAAAAAATCAGAATTACCACAGAAGCAACTATTGTTGCTCGCATTGGCTTAATACCAGTAGAGGCAGACGGACCAGCTACCTTCTGTATAGGACTTTTCGCCTCACTGAACAGATAAAAACCCAAATACGGCAGGAGCAAACAAAGGCTTAGAAACATCAAAGAAATACTCAACATGAGATCAAGAAAACGAAACGGAATAGGTTTGGTCTATTGCTCTACAAGGAAATACATCCATACGGAGGGCTAGCAGTAAATAATATAAAGTACGTCTTCATATTTTAATTCACTGCATGCACTATCTTCCATCCACATATGTAAACAAAAGAAAAGATATACATCTTAGGCTGGCAGGACAGGTAGATACTTTGTGTTACTTGAGTGATCTAATATCTCGATAAAAGAAGAAATAGAATATAAACAGACATGTAAAAACCGCACTCTCACTCTCACTCTCAAAATGTTGAGAGCACGATAATCTTAAAATACCAACCAGGCCCCTTATCTCCCTCCAAAAACTGCCCCGAAATGTCTTTAACTCCAATGTACACGGCAACCCCCTGATAAAAACCAGCTTCAGTCAGTCCTCATCACGCTTATTTTCTTTAGGCTTTCCAAAGCCAGTGAAACAAATTTTTATAGCAACGCGCCATTAAGAAAAATTAACCAGCACTAGGAGCAACTTCAAAATAATAAGGAGTAGTGAAGTTTTTCCTCCGGAAACAATAATTTAAAAAGAGAACGTCATCGACACCTTACAAGACTATTTTACAAGCACGGCTAATTCAGCATCGCTTTATATCCCAACTACAGATCAATGGGAGCAGCGGATAAAACGAAGGCCCAAATATAGAATCCCACAAGCAGAATTTTCGAAGAACAGTACAAACCTTAGGACCTGGGAGTAAAGGGGTAACAATTTGGGGAGGCCAGATTGGGCAGGCTAAAGTGAGCTCTCGGCCTTCTCTCTTCGGATACCGATAAAACCTTTAGTGTCCGTTGGTGGGCTTTATACCAGCTTCCAGCCTAAAAGAGCTTTTCATATAAAACCGGTGAGTCAGAGTGGGCTAAACTTGCTTGGTGTCAATGCCAATTAGGGTAACGCCCTTCACCATTTCAAGCACAATCAGTCTTCTATTGATAGTGCTTTGTTATTGGCAGCAGCCTTATGAAACCCTCCTTCCAAGTGTTCTGCCAATGTCCGCTTGCGACCCTTGCCCATAAAGGCCCCATCATACGTCGGTCAAACGTAGTTTGGAGATAGTTACGATAGCGGAGAGAACCAGTGAATTTAACCGATGTTACTGACAGGTTAGTACTCTTTGAGTTTTCTAGACATAAATGAAGACAACCGGCAGCCATAAGGCTGCCGGCGGAGGGTATGAGTCAGGCCAACTCGCCGATCACACCGCGCAGTTTATCCACAATCGCATCGATCTCGTGTTTTTCGATAATCAGCGGTGGGGACATACACAGAGCATCGCCGATACCACGCGCCATTACCCCAGATTCCCAGGCCATAAGGGAAGCCTTGCCTCCGAACTTACCTTTGAGGTTTTCAGGGGCACGTAGCTCGATAGCACCAACCAGGCCGTAGTTACGCACATCGATCACATTGTCCATATCCGCCAGGCTGTGCAGGGCATTTTCCCAGTGCTGCCCGATTTCACCAGACGCGCGCGTGAGCAGACCTTCGCGCTCGTAAATATCCAGAGTCGCCATACCCGCAGCGCAGGCCACTGGATGTGCGGAATAGGTGTAACCGTGGAAAAATTCCACCATACCTTCGGCGGCTGCATTCATAACAGTGTTATGAATTTCGTCTTTTACAAACACCGCACTCAAAGGCACCGCCGCATTGGTAATACCTTTCGCGGAGGTGATCATATCCGGAGTCACATCGAACTCGATAGAAGCGAAAGCGGAACCGGTGCGGCCCCAACCGGAAATCACCTCATCAAAAATCAGCAGCAGATCGTGCTTGTCACAGATCTCGCGCAGGCGCTTCAGGTAACCTTTGGGTGGCAGTACTACACCACCGGCACCGGCAAACGGCTCGACAATGACCGCAGCAATTTGATCGGCACCGTGGAAAGCCACCAGGCGTTCCAGGTCTTCCGCAAGCTCTATACCGTGCTCCGGCAAACCGCGACTAAAGGCGTTGCGCTCGATATCCAGAGTGTGACGCATATGGTTGGCTTTCACCGGCTGGCCAAAGCCCTGGTAATTGGGGGCGATACCGCCCACGGAAATACCGCCAAAGTTCACCCCGTGGTAGCCCTTTTCGCGACCGATAAACATGGTGCGAGTGCCCTTGCCACGCGCACGCTGGTATTGCAGAGCAATTTTCAGCGCGGTCTCTACAGCCTCGGAACCGGAGTTACCGAAAAATACATGGTCCAGGCCATCGGGAGTGTGCTTTACCAAGCGCTCGGAGTATTCAAAGCCCAACTCGTGACCAAAATTGAAGATGGAGCTGTAATCCAGGGTTTTCGCCTGGTGATAAATGGCTTCAGCAATTTCTGTGCGGCCATGACCGGCATTACTGCACCAGAGACCGGCGGTGGCATCAATAATCTGGCGACCACCTTTTTCGGTAAGGTAGATACCCTCGGCGCGCTCAACAATCCGCGGGGCAGATTTAAAGGTGCGGTTGGGGGTAAATGGCATCCAGAAAGCGTTGGTTGGCATTTCAGACATAAACTATATCTCCGCAAGTTCCCTGAAACTTCAAAATATTTACATTGGGGAGCCAGCGACTCCCACGAATTTTTTCAGGCGCTTGTGCAATCTCAGACAAGCGCACGGCACTGCCGTTCGAAACTAAAAATCAGGCGCCGAAGCAGCAGTATTTGGTTTCGTAGAATTCGGCCATGCCTTCGACACCGCCCTCGCGGCCGATACCGGATTCTTTGTTGCCGCCAAAAGGCGCTACGGTGGTGGAGAATACCCCGGTGTTACAGGCAATCATGCCGTAATCCAGCGCTTCCACCACACGGTTCGCGCGGCGAATGTTCTCGCTCATCACATAGGCAGCCAAACCGTAAGGGGTATCGTTGGCACGGCGGATCACATCGGCTTCATCGGTAAACTTCTGTACTGCGGCGATGGGACCAAAGTTCTCCTCCTGAGCCACCCGCATAGCATCTGTGACGCCGGTCAGCAGGGTGGGCGCGAAATAGTTTTCTCCATTGGGCAGCTGCTCACCGCCAATCTCAATTTTCGCCCCGGCTTCTACCGCATCCTGTACCAGGTCCTGTACCCGATCCACCGCGCGGCGATAAATCATCGGCCCCATGCTGACACCTTCTTCGGAGCCATGGCCGATTTTCAGTGAGGCCACTTCGGCACGCAGCTTTTCCACAAACTCATCGTGTACCGACTCGTGCACATAAATGCGATTGGTGGCCACACACACCTGGCCGGCGTTGCGGAATTTGGTCGCCACGCAGGCCTGCACTGCCGTCTCCATATCCGCATCGTCGAATACGATAAAGGGCGCATTGCCGCCTAGTTCCATGGACATCTTCTTCACGGTACTGGCGCACTGCGCCATCAGCAGCTTGCCCACAGCGGTGGAGCCGGTGAAGGTAAATTTGGCCACGCGCGGGTCTTGGGTCAGTACCTTGCCGATGCCCGGTGAATCGCTGCCGGTCACCACATTGATGGTGCCCTTGGGAAGACCCGCTTCCTCTGCCAGCTGGCACAACGCCAATGCGGACAGTGGAGTCTCCAGTGCCGGCTTGATCACCACGGTACAGCCGGCTGCCAGCGCCGGCGCCGCCTTGCGGGTAATCATGGCGTTGGGGAAGTTCCAGGGAGTGATGCAGGTCACCACACCTACCGGCTGGCGAATGGTGCTCAGGCGCATCGCCGGATTGTGGGTAGGGATCGTCTGGCCGTAGGCTCGGCGACACTCTTCAGCAAACCACTCGATAAAAGAGGCGCCATAAATAATTTCCCCCTTGGCCTCTGCCAGAGGCTTACCCTGCTCGAAAGTGAGGAGACGCGCTAAATCATCGCTGTTATCCATAATCAGCTGGTACCAGCGCTTGAGGATGGCAGCACGTTCGCCGGCGGTGCGGCGGCTCCACTCCGGGAAGGCGGCGCTCGCAGCTGCTACCGCCGCCTCTGCATCCTCCGCTGAACCATCGGCCACTAAGCCCAGTACTTCGCCATTGGCCGGATCGCGCACCTCTGCGGTACCCGCAGCATCCCGCCACTCTCCATCGATATAGTTCTGAGACTTCAACAGGTTTGGATTCGCCAGTTCCACCGGAAAACTCCTGATAATTTACTGTTATTAATGGTATTGCGGCGATTCTGGCCGCAGCAGCCCAGGGAGAATAGTAGTATTTTTCGAACTAAAGTTTATATTTATCAAACTTAAGGGTGAAGTGGCTTGTCCACCCCAATCCCCACTCCGCGGGCAGTGCCTAAGCTACGGCAAACTAACTCAAATAACACGGGATAAATCGGCAGATGGGCAAGACAAAAAGCGCCTTGGGCGGGCGCCTCAGCGATATAGACCTTCGCCTGTTACGAGTTTTCCGTGAAGTGGTGCGCGCCGGTGGCCTGGCGCCTGCAGAGGTGGCCCTCAATATCGGCCGCTCCACCATTAGCGTACATATTTCCGACCTGGAAGCCCGCCTGGGTATGCAATTGTGCCTGCGCTCCCGCGGTCGTGCCGACTTCAAACTGACACCTGAGGGGGAGTCACTCTTCGAGGCCATCCTCGAATTGGATGGCCATCTGGAGGCCTTTAAAAGCCAGGTGAATGCCATTCAGTCTCACCTCACCGGAAATCTGCGTCTGGTGATGCCAGACGATGTGCTGGAGATACCACAACTGGATCTACCGGCAACCATTGCCCACCTTCGCCAACAGGCCCCCCAGCTACACCTGGAGGTACAACTTGCCGCTCCCCAGGAACTGGAGCTGGAGATACTCGCCGGCCGCGCCGATGTGGGGATTAACCCCTTGCACACACGTCGACCAGGCTTGGAATACCAGCCGCTATTCCACCACCAATCCACACTCTACTGTGGCGCCCAACACCCATGTGCCCAAGCGGATCAGGTCAGCGAGGAATTACTTACTCAGCAGGAACTGGCAGCCCCCAGTCATGCCGTGCTCTCTGGCGCGGCTCACCTTTACCGATTATTTCCCAACCGTTCCACCGCTAACCACATGGCCGCAAGGCTCGCGATGATTCTATCCGGCTGTTTTGTGGGCTTTCTACCGGATTATCTCGCACAAAAATATGTGGCGTGCGGCAAACTGAAGCCGCTACTGGCCGAGCGTTTTCACTACCGCATTCAGAATGCTGCCACTTTTAAAAAGAATGCAGCAGACCACCCAGCTGTGCAGCTATTTTTGCGGGCTTTAGTAATTAAAAACTAACTACCGGCAAAGCCACAGTAGCCTAAATTGGTCTAGCTTACTGCTTCCCAGACGAAAGACCTATAAGCCATTAATGACTGGCAATAAACCTTAAGGCTTGCACTGTTATAAAAATGCAGCATATATACAATAACTGCGTGTCAAAATGAATCACATGGAAGCTTTATGATCGACTTTGAAAGTTCACCTATATTCAAACTGAAGCCTATTGATATCTCCGAGGCTAGAGATGATTTCAATAAATTTTTAATTGAAAGTGAATCTATCTTCGCAGGGTTCAAAACCATTCGCGATCAGGTGGTTTTCACCAACAAAAGAATTATCGCAGCCAACGTCCAGGGAATTACCGGCTCCAAGGTCGACTACACATCACTGCCCTACAGTAAAATACAGGCGTTTTCTGTAGAAAGCTCTGGCACCTTAGACCTGGACTGTGAAATCGTGGTGTATCTCAGCGAGGTGGGAAAGGTCAAATTTGAAATCAAAGGGTCTTTTGATCTTATCCAATTTAATCAATATATCAGTAAGTATGTACTGGCTTAACAATATTGAAGGAAGTCACAATTTAGGCCTTCAATTTTAATGTTAAGTCGGTATATTTAAGCCACCACAGATTTTATACACAAGAGAGGGAAGTTCATGTCACACATGTGGTTAGAAAGTTTGATTACCGAGAATGCACAGCAAGGGTTTGAATTGGCCATGAAACTATCCAGAATGGGAGTGAAATACACCCAACCTTCGGATGAGGTCAGAGGCAAGTTGAGAGCTTCCTACGAGGAAAACGCAGATAGCTTGATCGCCTCATCCCAGGTAGTTGCCATCAACTTTCAGACAGTAGCTGCCGCCAATAACTACTGGCGCGGTTAAGAGATTTCAGCGCTTTACATTGAATTTGAAAATTAGCTAAAAGTTCTGTAAAGCGCCTCTCCCCCTTCCTCACAATAATTATCCAGTCAAGCTTTACCTAAATAAAACCGGTCTCCCTGGCTGATATTCAACAGAATTCACTATAAACATCAAGAAACACCAGTATCTCCAATTTTTCAATCTATATTGCAACTATTCTTTCTTTTGGATGCCCGTGGCAGAGAAACCTTGATCTAGACATTGGTATAGATATCGATAAAGGTAAGACTCAATTGAGCGGATCACATTGCCATTGGTACCTATCTCCTTTTGGAATATGGAGTGGTAATAGACATGAGTGAGCAAGAAGAACGACTTGTTACGGTCTGGGAAACCCATACAGCAGCCGAGTTTGAGCTAAAGGATGCTGATGCTGCTATCGCCACTATGACCGACAACCCTGTTTTAATTCACGTCCCGGTAAACACAGGTGCAACCGGAAAGGAACCCCTGAGGAACTTCTATCGGGATATTTTTATACCGCAGATGCCGACCGATGTTAGCCTGGAGCTACTGACTCGCACAGTAGGAAAACACAGAGTTATCGATGAGTTTATCCTGCATTTGACACACTCCCTGCGTATGGATTGGTTCGCTCCAGGTATCGAAGCCACGGGAAGGAAACTGTCTGTTCCCCATGTTGCAGTAATTGACTTTGACGGCGATAGGATCAGCTCAGAACATATCTATTGGGATCAAGCCTCTGTACTTAAACAAATGGGATTTTTGGATAACCAACTGCCAATTATTGGCAAGAGTCAATGCGAGCGGCTACTCAATGCCAATGCCCCAGCCAACGAACTCATCCCATAAAGTATAAAAGCTAATAAACGGTAATCCTTAGCAATATTGGGCTTTCTTCTAGTGCGCTCACCTTTCTTTCGCCAGCCGGTGAGATTGACCACTCTATGCCAGCCATTGTGCTTCATTCAAATTTTTGCCCTAATGCATCTATAGAAGCTCTCTACCGCGTCAGAGTGGTATGGGCATATCAAAAGGGGGAAGATATCGCCTTTCTAGGTGCCGCCTGGCAAGGTTTTAGCCCTGGTACCTGAACAGCAACTGCATTAAGTCCCCACAATAACTCTCGAGGAAGTAAGTGTGCGAACCCTGGGCAATTTCTTATGGTTTATTCTTGGCGGAGTCTTTATGGGCCTTTGCTGGTGGTTTTTTGCACTAATCGCCTTTGTCAGCATTATCGGTATTCCCTGGGGTAGGGCCTGCTTTGTAATGGGCAAGTTCTCATTCTTTCCCTTTGGACGTGAGGCTATTTCACGCAAGGAGCTGACCCTAAACGAAGATATTGGGACCAGTGGACTTGGCTTGATCGGCAATATCATCTGGTTCCTATTTGCCGGAATTTGGCTGGCGATTGGCCATTTGGTACATGCTGTTGCCTGCTTTGTAACCATCATTGGTATCCCTTTCGCCATTCAACACTTAAAGCTTGCAGGCATATCCTTATCACCAATTGGAAAAACGATTGTAGTGACAGAAGTAGCCCAAGCTGCAAGGATGAAAAATGCTGAGACGATAGTTTCAAGAATGAGAGGAAACATCTAGCCATTTAAGAATAAGGCCTTTCTGATAAGTGGTTTCAATGAGACAAGGTGATCAATGAACCTTTAAGCCATTAGTACCAGATAGCTTTATTTAAATAGCAGACAATAAATTTATTAATACTGCATCTCCCTGTGATTCTACAGCGTCTTACCGTGAGTGACATAACAACCGTCACTCATTTTAATGAACACAGGGAGTATAACAATGAGAAAACTTACCTTAATTTTAGCTGGTACATTTGCTTTAGCTGCCAACTCTATTGGCTACGCCACTGAAAAACCCGTAATACCAGAACAGGACACACCAGCAGCCCAAGTAATGCTATTTGGTGTTTTTCATTTTCATAATCCTGGATTGGATTCAGTAAAGTCAGAGGTAATCAACGTACTTACTCCCAATAACCAGCGCTATTTGGAGCAACTTACTAGCAAGCTTGCAGATGAGGGGCCCACCCACGTATTAATTGAATGCCCGCCGACATATCAAAAAACAATAAATCGCAAGTTCAATTCTTATAAAAATGGCAACCATGACCTCAGCGTAAATGAGAATCAGCAACTGGGATTTCGTATAGCGGAAAAAGCGGGACTGGACAAGGTACTTTGTTATGACGAAAGAAATGTTCATTGGAAAGGTGCTGAACTAAGAGATTATATGACCAAAGAAACACCGGAGAGAAAAAGAACTCATGACAAACTTATAGAGAAGATCGGCAAGGATACATCTCTCAGGCACAGCACTTTATCTTTAGGTCAATTACTGCAATTCCATAATAGCTCAAAGGAAGATCTAGATAATATGAATCTCTATATTATGGAAAATGATATAGGTGCAGGTAAAGGTTTTATTGGGGCCGATGCAGCAGCAAGCTGGTGGCACCGTAATTTCCGGATGTACGCTAATATACAGGCCAAAGCCCAGCCAGGAACTAAAGTAATTGCTATCGGTGGCTCAGGTCATACTGCTATCCTAAAGACCCTTCTAGAGGTTGATAAAAGTCGCCGGGCGTGGGATATCAATAATTACCTCTAGAATTCCTACCCGGCTTATTTATCACTAACAATTGAGAGTAATACTCATTCCAATCCATACCCTTGGATATCACACTACTTATAGTGCGATATCCAAGCTTAGCAAAAAATAAACACACAAGAAATTTTAACTTTAGCTTTCCCTCCCTAACTACGTGTAAGATAGTTTATTTTCAGCTCAGGAATTACCATACAAAAACAAGATTACATCCACCTTAATAATCATACCTATGATTTTGCTATCAATATTTCTATCTAGCTTTTGGAATAAATTCTTTCTCTAGAGCACTCCGATCCCACCCTCCAGTGCTCGCTGCAGCTTCATAGGTACTCTGCAGAAAAGCCAATAATGTTTCATCTGGTGCAGTAGACTTCCTCACCTCATCATAAGGAAGGATAAATTCAGACAGCTCCTTTGAATAAAACGCAGAATCCGGACTAACCTCTTGACCCGAAAATTTATCAGATGCAGGATACGTATAAGAATAAAATGCAGCATCTTTATAACCTCCTCCGCCGGGCCAAAACCCAGCACTACTGACTTCATGAGAATATGCCTCTTGAGCAGCCCAGTCAGGGAAATTTGGAACGCTTCCAGGATGCAGAGGTGCCTCTCTGCCAGAGAAACGTGTAACCGCTAAATCAAAACTTCCCCAGAAAAAATGTACAGGACTGCATTTCCCTATAAAACGGGAACGAAACTCTTTAAAAACTCTATCTATTTGCACTAGCGCCTGCCAAAAACGGGTTGCAAACCTTGAGTCATAATGACAATGATTCCTATCCTCTTCAAAGGGGATACCATTGGCAATCTCACTAGGTGTGGTATAGATTTCAACTGAAAGACCAAGATCCCTCATTACATTTATAACCGCCATATAGAAATCGGCAACGCACATTGGCGTTAACGGTATGATACGCCTGCCACCATCACTGACCAATATTGAAAGTTGATGCTCAAGAAGATCAAATTCAATAGAAAAATCTCTTCCATCATAGGGGATCAGAGAGGTATTCAATCCCCTTGCTGATATATAAAAAGGCACATGCCAGGAGTGATTTGTCCAAGGTGTCTGAACCAAGCGAATCTTACCAATGATCTGTGTCCACAGATGTAATGTGGCCACTGTGTCTGACCAATCTTGAAAGTGAAGTTCAGGCCAATCTGAATTCTTAGAACGATTTGAAGGCATCTTCATATTTCACTCCGATCACTCACAACAAATAAAATAAAAGACTACTGCCTCAGCAAAAAATAAGCAGCATTCGGAAAAATCCACAACAGTAACATTATCGACACCAAATGATTCTCTACATGCCAACATAACTTATAAATACATTATTAGTGTCACCAAGCAAATTCCCACGCCTTTGACTTGCAAACTACACTCTTCAGTCGAGAAACTAATAAGTTAATCGCGTTACCCCAAACATACCAACTCTAAACAACTGAATACCTGTCACGCATGAGCCGCAAAAGCCATACTGTTCTATTAGTCCCCGGGATTTTTGACCGGGGTACCTCTCTGTTAAAAATGCAACGTATACTTTCTGAAGCAGGCTATAACACACATTACATTCACTTGCGTTACAACTCAGGTTGGCACGGTATGGAGCATTTATCCGCTCAATTAATGGCAAAGATGGAGAATATACTTAAGGGAGAGGAGACTTGTACGTTGATAGGATTTAGCATGGGGGGAATTGTCGCGCGCTATTACCTACAAGCCATGAGCGGTATTGATAAGGTGCATAAATTTATCTCTATTGCCTCTCCACACCATGGTAGCTATTGGGCAAATTTTCTGCCATATAAAGGAGGGAAACAGCTACGCGTGGGTAGTGACTTCTTAAAATCTTTAAACAAGTCAATACACCTCTTGGAACAAACCCAACCTGTCTCAATTTGGACTAAATACGACATCACCATAATGCCACACAGCAGTGCCCAGCTGGGAATTGGTGTATCTTATGAGGTTCCGGTTATCTTACACAGATTAATGCCAATGAGTACTAAAGTTATTTCATTGATGAAAAATGAAGTCATAACAGGTATGGAGTAAATATATTTTATGAATAGCCTCATTAAGAAATTCTAAATGCTTAATATGCCTAGCCTACTTTCACAGGCAATTAACTATGAGTAATTCAGATAAAGAGACCGCCAAGCCAGAAAGTGCCATCCAGAATTATTACCGTAAATTCGAAAGCTTTATTGCACTACTTCTCACCTTTATCATTATTGTAATTGTTATTATCGCCATTAGTCGTCTTGCCTATTCTGTATACTCCATGCTATTGATCGGCATGAAAGATCCTCTTGATCACAAAGTATTCCAGACTATTTTCGGTGAGATTATTACCTTACTGATTGCACTGGAGTTCAGCCACACCCTGCAATATGTGGTAACCAAGCAGCAGAGTATTATTCAAACTACCGTTGTAGTCTTAATTGCTATACTGGCACTTGCGCGTAAGTTTATAATTCTGGATCTGGATAAAGTCAGTGCGGGAGAATTAATCGGGCTGGCAGCTGCGACTCTAGCACTAGGATTAACCTACCTAATACTGAAAAACAAAAGAAGTAATTACTAATTTTTACAGTATATTAGTCACTTTAAATTGGGCGAAGTGCTGATTCACCATTCGCCCAATTAAGACTGGATTTATATACTAGTTATCATTCTCACGTAATGCATGATGTAACCGCACCGGCTTTGTTTTGCGCTCTTTCTTACTACGTAGGCGCAAATTAAGCATCTCCACCGCCATCGAGAATGCCATGGCAAAATAGATATACCCCTTGGGTACATGCACATCAAAACCTTCTACCACCAGGGTAAGTCCAACCATAATCAAAAACGCCAGCGCGAGAATTTTAACCGTGGGATGACGATCGACGAAGTCACCTATTGGTTTGGCTGCTACTAGCATAACCAATACTGCTAGGACAATGGCGACAGCCATAATGGAGATTTCATCTACCAGACCTACGGCAGTAATCACAGAATCGAGTGAAAATACGATGTCGAGAATGGCAATTTGCAGGAGCACCATGCCAAAACCGGCGGTCCCCAGTGAGGCCGAATCAGTCTCAGCACCCTCCAAACTGTTGTGTATTTCATGTGTGGCTTTAGCGATCAGGAACAAGCCGCCTCCCACTAAAATAATATCGCGACCAGATATCTCCATTGAAAAAATACTAAACAGTGGCTCTACCAGCCCCATAATCCAGACGATGGAAAACAATAATGCTAGGCGCATTACCATAGCAAGGGTCAGGCCAATAAAACGAGCCGGTTCCCGCTGATGGGGCGGAAGGCGCCCAACGAGAATAGAAATAAAAATAATATTATCGATACCCAGAACTATTTCCAGCGCTGCCAATGTAGCCAGAGCAACCCAGGCTTCCGGGCTGGCTATCCACTCGAACATAAAAATTCCTTATCTATTAATTATTCTGAAATGCTCTTCCCGTAACTAGGGGAGGCCAATATGGCACAGTCAGCGCCAAACTTTATCTTTTGTAGTCACCTGACTTCTCTACTAACTCAGTGTTCAGAAGAGAGTGTCAGGAAGTAGGCCATATTAAGCTACTCTATTCGCCTTGACGCAACCAGATCATGGCCTTATCTTCAGAATCAAATACTTTATACTCACCGCTGATAAACCAGCTCCCCACTTTACTAGCTATTTTCATCCAGCGCTTATCAGAGATTACCGCAATCCGATTAAACTCACGGCCATGAGATAACCCTAACTTTAAATCGTCCCAAGCAGCGCGCGGCTCCCAACCCTGTAACTCCTTGGCATCCATTAGACAATCAATCTTGGGGTTTTCTACACCGGCAATAGCGGAGTTGAGCATGGGTACCATGGTCTGGTAATCCTCATGCGTCAGTTTTCCGCGAGCTCGCAGAGTCAAAAAGAAGTGATTGCCTTGTTGCTCCAAACCGATAGAAACACCGTGAGGTTGATCACTCATAGGTCACCCTTAACTGACGTTTTCTACACAGGATAAGTTAGCTTTCAATACACACTCTAAAGAAACACTTAGAAGTCGTTGCGCCAAAAATTAATGCTTTATTTTTATCAGGCTAAGAACATTACTTCTGCTTGAAGGAATACAATTTGGACACATGAAAATAGCTATTCTTCACAGGCTACCGGCCGTGATTTTCCGCATTGCCAACAATAGTCAAAGGCCGCCCCGTTCTCTTCACCACAGCTGGGGCAGGTCCAGCCTCTCTGTTCAGCTTCGGCATCCTGTAATAGCTGACAGGCCCGCTCATAATCTCGGTCTCGCTCCAACCAAAGTTCCGCCCAAGCTTGGTTCGGGGCCAGCTCTCCAGATGCACCCTGGGCAAATTCATTTTTCAGTTTGACCGCTATACCGGCAACTTCCAGGCGACTTTTAACCAGCTCCACCAAGAGGCGGTTTTCATGGGTATAAATGAGTTTCATGAGGTAAGAGGCCCTGTTCCAGAACCCCCAGAATACTCACAACCAGTAGATGAACCCGATAGATAAGCTCTATTCCTCTGTTGCAGCTGTGCAATCTACATGTCGACAATATTCTTCATGGGGTACCGTGATGATTTCCAGAACACTTTCTACGGTATTCAGTGCTGCCCGGCTATTAATAAGTACCCGCCCGGAACGACTGGCAATATATTCCAACACAGCCCTCCCCCTAGTACTTTTATAAACCGCCAAAAGTTGCCCCTTTTCCACCGCATCCCCATGCCGGACAAATACTTCCATCCAATTGCCAATCAAACTGTGGACCTGTGTGGTGCGCATTGCCTGGGCATATATTCGCTCCACACTGACTAGCCCCGCAATCTCTCCAAACCTGGGGGCCTCCGCTGCCCGTAGAGGTGTTATTCCGCTGACAGCCAGGATAACGACAAACAGGCAGATTTTTCTCAAGCCAATTCTCCTCAAGCTGGTTTTTCCACAGACTCCAGCCCAGTTTATGGGCCATGTCGCCGAAGGCATTTTTAAAAGGCGATAACTTAGGTATAGCTGACTAAATAATTCACGCCAGATTGAATAGCTAGGTGACAGGAAAATAAAAGGGGTGATAAATAAACTAGCGAGGCAAAGAAAGGGCCACTATTCGTGGCCCTTTTGTAAATTTATGCTACTAAGATGCAGGAAGAGTGAATCTAGCTGAGATCTATCCAGGTGGATTTTAATTCACAGTACTTATCCAAGGCGTGCAGGGACTTATCCCGGCCGTTACCCGACTGTTTAAAGCCACCAAATGGGACAGTGATATCTCCGCCAAAGTAGTTATTGATCCACACAGAGCCCGCATAGATATCGCGGGCCATACGATGGGCGCGTCCCAAATTATTGGTCCAGATACCTGCCGCCAGCCCGTAGATGGAATCATTGGCTATGGCGAGCGCCTCCTCCTCTGTTTCAAATTCGATCACCGACAGTACCGGGCCGAAAATCTCTTCGCGGGCGATGGTCATTTCGCCAGTCACATTGCGAAATACGGTCGGCTCGTAATAGTAGCCACCGGCCACCTCATCCACCGGCTGACCACCACATACCAGCTGCGCGCCCTGCTCCAGGCCCTTGGCCACATAGAATTCAACCGTATCGAACTGACTGCGATCGATCAGCGCACCCATTGCGGTATTGGGATCTTGTGGGTGGCCGGGCTTAAAGCGCTCAGCAGCCTTGCTTACCTTTTGAATAAACTCATCGGCGATGCTCTTTTCTACCAGCAGGCGTGAACCCGCAGTACAAGTTTCCCCCTGGTTATAGAAAATGGCCAATGCTGCTGCATCGGCGGCCTTATCCAAGTCGGCATCAGCAAAGACAATATTCGGGCTCTTTCCACCCAACTCCAGGAAAGTACGCTTCAAGTTTGACTGACCGGAATACTCGGTGAGGGTCTTGCCCACTTCGGTGGAACCGGTGAAGGTGAGGCAGTCGATATCCATATGCAGGCCCAGCGCCTTACCCAAGCTACTACCTGGTCCCGGCAATACATTCAGTACGCCATCGGGCAGACCTGCTTTCTTGGCCAAACCAGCCAATTTAATCGCTGTCAGCGGGGTATTGGAGGCCGGCTTTAGAATCACACTATTGCCAGTGGCCAACGCCGGCCCCAACTTCCAAGCGGTGGTGGACAATGGGAAATTCCAGGGCACGATTGCCGCCACCACCCCCAGCGGCATGCGGGTTACCAGACCAAGCTCACCCGGGCCTGTAGGAGCAACTTCATCGTAGATCTTGTCGATGGCCTCACCACTCCAACGAATAGTGGTGGCTGCCCCGGGAACATCCACGGCCATGGTATCGCCAATGGGCTTACCCGCATCCAGGCTCTCCAACAGGGCAATTTCCACTAAGTGTTCTTCGATCAGTTCGGCAAATCGCACCAGGATTTTTTTGCGCTGCATCGGCGGCATTTTCGACCAGACACCGGACTCAAAAGTCTCGCGTGCTACATTGACTGCCAGATCGGCATCCTGTGGGCCGCAGCTGGCGATCTGCGCCAATTCTTCACCATTGGCGGGGTTATAGGTGGCACGAGTTTCCCCAGATAGAGCATCTACATACTCGCCATTGATAAAGGCTCGGCCTTCAATCTTGAGTGAGGCCGCCAGAGCCTGCCACTCCTGCAGGTTTTGCGGGATGTTATTTTCTTCTTTCATGGCACACCTCGTCTGAGACTGTTAGTTTTTTCAGGTTATATCGAAAATGTGATCACAAATCAAAGGGGTTGCTGGCATCCGGCTTATTGTGGCTTGGCAAGTACATTAAGGGGCCCCAAAAGGCAGGCCCCTAAGTAGAATTACACGACCTCAGTCTCCACCTGTAACCAATCATCCTGTAACTGCATCATCAGCTTGTCGCCGTGATGCAGCTCACCGACGCCCGCTGGGGTGCCAGTCAACACCACGTCGCCGGGTTCAAGAGTAAAGTAACTGCTGATATAGGCCACCAAATCGAGTATCGGGGTGAGCATATGCTCAGTTTTACCACACTGGCGTTGCTCCCCGTTTAGCCACAGCGAATAACTAAGCTTGTCCCAATCCGGCAACCAGTCCAATTTGACGAAAGAAGAAAGGGGGCAGGAATTATCAAAGCCCTTGGCCTTTTCCCAGGGGTACCCGGCTTGCTTAAGTTGTGCCTGTAAATCACGCAGGGTGAGATCCAGCGAGAGACCCAGACCAGCAATTGCCGGGGGAACTTCTGTCGCATTGGCATCGGTCAATTTCTTACCGATCAGCAGTGCCAACTCACCCTCGAAGTGACAGCTGCCACGTCCCGTGGGCAGGTGAATAGGTTTGGCCATGTCTACTGCCGCAGTAGCCGGTTTGATAAACAGCAACGGCTCCTCAGGTACCGGATTATTCAACTCGGCGGCGTGGTCGGCATAGTTGCGCCCCACACAGATAATCTTGCCTAGCTTGTAAGGAACTTCACTGCCACAGGTAAATTGGTGTTGGTACATAAATAAATAAGATAGTTAGGATAGGAATTTCGAATAAAGCGATATAACCAGCATGTGCTATGATCGCGCCTTCGCCTGACTTCGGCACCTCTTAGAAGTGGCAAAGCACTTTTTACATCGCGTTACCCGCACTCAGTGAAGAGATAGTTTATGGCTCCGCACAATTCCGATCAAAGAAAGTCCCTGCAAAAAGACAAGATTCGCATCCTGCTGCTGGAAGGTGTACACCAGTCGGCTATTGATCTGTTGGCCTCCCGTGGCTACACCAACGTAGAGTTTCTAAAAACTTCCCTGCCCGAAGATCGGTTGATCGAGAAGATCACGGATGCCCATTTTATCGGTATTCGCTCCCGCACCCAGCTGACCCGCAAGGTGCTAGAAAATGCCCCGAAACTGGTTGCCGTTGGCTGTTTCTGTATCGGAACCAACCAAGTGGACCTGCAAGCGGCCACTGAGCTCGGTGTTGCCGTATTTAACGCGCCTTATTCCAATACCCGCAGCGTGGCGGAGCTGATTATCGCCGAGACCATCTTCATGCTGCGCGGTATCCCAGAGAAAAATGCCGTGTGCCATCGCGGTGGCTGGCTCAAATCCGCAGTGGGCTCCTTCGAAGCCCGCGGTAAAACCCTGGGGATTATCGGTTACGGTGCTATTGGCTCGCAGGTATCAGTCATGGCTGAGGCCATCGGTATGCGGGTGAAATTTTATGATGTCATCACCAAGCTACCGTTGGGCAACGCCAGCCAGGTAGGCTCCTTGCAGGAGTTACTGCGCGAGTCCGATGTCGTTTCCCTGCATGTACCCGAGCTGCCCTCTACCAAAATGATGATGGGTGCCGAAGAAATCGCACAAATGAAGCCCGGCGCCATATTGCTAAACGCCTCCCGTGGCACCGTGGTGAATATTGAAGCCCTGGCAGAAGCCCTCAATAGTAAGCACCTGGCCGGTGCCGCTATCGATGTATTCCCGGTAGAGCCACGCGGCAATGACGATGAATTTCTCTCCCCACTGCGCGGCATCGACAACGCCCTGCTGACTCCCCACGTGGGCGGCTCCACCATGGAAGCCCAGGAAAATATCGGCACCGAGGTGGCGGAAAAACTGGCGCACTACTCCGATAACGGTACCACCACCAGCTCTGTGAATTTCCCCGAGGTGGCACTGCCAGGACACGCCGGTACCCATCGCCTGCTGCATATCCACAAAAATGTCCCCGGTGTATTGAGTGCCATTAACCAGGTGTTCTCAGATAATGCCATCAACATCTCTGCCCAATACCTGCAGACTAACGAGACAGTGGGTTATGTGGTGATTGATGTGGATGCGGCTTACTCGGACCTAGCGCTGGAAAAACTGAAGAATATCCCCGGCACCCTGCGCTGCCGCGTGTTGTTCTAGCTCCCTAGAAAGCCCTCTATGGACGGGTGTGCAACTCCTCTGCCACCCGTCTTTCTGCGCCCTCAGCTGATCGATAAAAGGATTGATCCACCATGGCGCTCACTTCTACAATAGCAGCTCCTATTCTGTTGGTTCAGTCCCACACGCACCCTCTCGCGTGACCGGGCCCAAGCCAACATCGCATTTTCCATAGCAGGTGTTCCCTTGCGCAACAACGATACCGCCACTACCGGCTTTCTCGCCGGCGTTGCCGCCTTCCTTATTTGGGGGCTGGCCCCAATTTACTTTAATCAGCTACAAGGCATTCCCGCAGCTGAGATCCTCGCCCACCGCAGTATCTGGTCCTTCGCGCTGGCGCTGCTGATTATGTTACTGCTGGGCAAATTGCCCGATCTTATCCGCACTCTGCGCGACCACAAGAAAATGCGGGTGTTGGCCCTTACTACCGCACTGATTGGCGGTAACTGGCTGGTATTTATTTGGGCTATTAACAATGGCCATCTGCTGGAAAGTAGTCTCGGCTACTACATCAACCCATTAATCAATATTGTCCTGGGGGTTTTATTCCTAGGAGAAAAATTGCGGCGCCTACAATGGTTGGCGGTGGCGCTTGCCGCCATGGGTATTGTCCACGAACTCTGGCAGTTCGGCCGTGTGCCGGTCATCGCCCTATTCCTGGCTGGGTCTTTCGCCCTCTATGGGCTTGCGCGCAAACGTGCGCCGGTGGAAAGCCTTACCGGGCTGGCCATAGAGACTCTGTATATGTTGCCGGTAGCCTTGATCTACCTGCTTTGGAGCGCCAGCCCCACCAGTAACTTATTGAACAACGGCTGGGAACTAAACAGTCTGTTGGTATTGGCCGGCCCCGTCACCCTAGTGCCACTGCTGTTATTCACAATTGCTGCGCGCAGGCTGAACTTATCCACGGTGGGATTCCTGCAGTACATCGGGCCCTCACTAATGCTGGTGGTCGCCACCCAAATGCTTGGTGAGCCATTTAGCGAGGGCAAACTCACTACCTTTATGTTTGTATGGATGGGTCTAGCGCTCTACTCAATGGATGCCCTGGCACAAAGACGCAAACTCCATTTGCAGGGCAAGGCCTCACTTTAAGGATAAGCTTCGCCAGCCCAGTGTGTGAAAATGGCGGCTACGGATAAGGATTAAGTACCGCCATGCACCAACCCCCTCGACTTTCAATCGATAAGTTGCCGCTTCCCGGCCGGCAGCAGTTACTTACGGTGCTAATCGCCATACTGGCTTGGACCCTGCTCCTAGGACTTTACTGGAAAGGTACTTATCCAGAACTGCTGGTGCGCACCAGCAGTTCCGCACTGGCCGCGCTGCTGTCTTACAGACTGTTGGAACATTGGCCCCAAAAGTTACCGCAATCATTACCGCGCTGGGCCCTTCAAGTTGTTGGGGTAGCTCTATCCATACCCTTGGCCTTACTGACCGTCTACATGGGCACAGCAGAAGAAGGTGGACCCTCATTTTGGCAAAACCACGACCAGCACCTGGGCTTTCTTGCCATTATGGTAACCGGTGTATTGTTTGCCCCCTGGATCGCCATGTCCGCCCTATTGCGCCAGCGAGATGAAATAGTACGCGAGCAGGCCAGACAATTTGAACGTGCGCGGGGCGCACTGGAGCGGCAGGCACTGGATAGTCGCTTGCGATTGTTACAGTCCCAGGTAACGCCACACTTCCTTTTTAATACGCTCGCCAATGTGCGCGAGTTGGTGGATTCCGCCTCTCCACAGGCACCAGCACTACTGGACAGCCTGATCACCTATCTGCGTGCAACCATTCCACAGTTGGATTCAAGCCAGAGCACTCTTGGCCAAGAACTGTCCCTGGTCAAAGCTTACCTGTCCCTGATGAAAATGCGCATGCCCGATCGCCTGCATTTTTCTATCAATGCCGATGAAGAGGTTCACTCACTACCCTGCCCTTCTTTGGCCTTATTGACCCTTGTTGAAAATGCCGTTCGCCATGGCATAGATCCCAGCGAAAGCGGCGGTGAAATAAAAATACGTGTACTCCTACATAAAGGTATGTGCAGGGTAAAAGTTCAAGATACCGGGGTGGGCATGCAAGGTAAAACCAGCGGAATGGGGACAGGACTTTCAACATTGCGAGAACGTTTACGCCTTACTTTTGGGGAAACGGCTTCGCTGGAATTATCGGCCCTACAACCTCGGGGAATGCTCGCAGAAATCCACTACCCTATCGCCAGGAAACAACACCTATGACACTGTGCACTGCTACCGCCCTGGTCGCCGATGATGAGCCCCTACTGCGTCAAGCCCTTATTCGCAAACTTGCCGCCCAATGGCCCGAATTGGAAGTTGTGGCGGAGGCGCGCAATGGCCGAGAAGCCATAGAGTTATTTGAGCTCCACCAGCCGGATATTTGCTTTCTCGATATCCAAATGCCGGGTATTTCCGGCGTTGAGGCAGCACAGGAAATTGGCCGCCGCGCCCATTTGGTCTTTATTACCGCCTACGATCAATATGCCGTGAAGGCCTTCCAGCAAGAAGCCCTGGATTATCTGGTTAAGCCTGTGGAAAACGACCGACTAGCCAACACCGTGTCTCGTCTACAAGAACGCCTGCAAATGACAAGCTCAGTAAAAAACAGCCTTCAGTCGTTGGAACAAATTACCGAGCAGTTTCAAAAGACGCAACCAAGCAATTATTTGCGCTGGATTAAAGCCTCTATTGGAAACACCCTGCGTTTAATCGCGGTAGAGGATATCCACTATTTACGTTCCGATGAAAAATATACGCTAATAGCCTGGAGTGAATCACATGGGAAGACATCTGAAGCACTGATTAAAACACCTCTAAAAGACCTTTCTGCCCAGCTGGACCCACAACATTTCGTACAAGTACATCGCTCAGTAGTCGTTAACTTTAAAGCCATTCAACATGTCATCCGAGACGGAGATACAGCTCAAATACATTTAAAATATTGCCAGGAAGTTTTGCCTGTCAGCAGACGCTATATGCACTTATTTAAGCAAATGTAACCAAAGCAAAGACTGGTTTTATACCTCGGTAATTAAAAGAACTTAAAAAGATAAGATCTGAAGTCTAGGGATGAACAAAATGGAAGTTTTATAGATCCGGGCTTACTCTTGGTTTATCTCCAAGATCAACGATTAGCAAAAAAATGCTGAAAGTTTTCGCCAAACTTTTCCTGGCCATTCTACTCTTCTCAATTCTGTCTTCTCATTCGACAGCCAAACAACCTGAATCCCTTCGTCACTATCCTCCCTATGTGGAAGACGATGGCAAGATGCATATTTACTTCTGTGGCACCGGAACCCCGGACCCGGCCTATCAATGGCTGCGCCATCCTGCCTGTGTAGCAATACGCAGTAGTGGAAAATTATTTCTAGTTGATGCGGGTGAAGGTACGACAGCGCGTATCGGCCAGCTGGATCTTAACTTGGCTCAAGTGGACCCTATATTTATTACTCACTGGCACTCCGATCATTTTGGGGGGCTGGCAATGGTGATTAATGAATCCTGGTTTGTAGGCGCCAGCAAACCGATCAACGTTTATGGGCCCTATGGTATTTTCAACATTATGGAGGGGATCAGGAAGAGTTTTGGACCCGATATTCTCTTTAGATCAGCAAATAGACAAGGGATACTCGATCCCGTTTTAGCTGTTGCCACTCCACACCTAATAAATATTGCCGGTGATCAATCGGAAGTTATTCAGGAAGTCTGGCACCATGGAAACACTACGGTTTCTGTCTTTGCCGTACATCATGAACCCGTATTTCCAGCATTTGGCTATGAGATACGTTTCGGTCCTTGTAAAGTCATTATCACCGGAGATACCCATGTATTCGATGGCCTGGAAAATATTGAACGTGACGCGGATTTATTAATTTCTGAAGCCCTCAGCTATGCTCAATACATTAGTAAACTCAAGCAAACGGGGAACAATCGCAGGGCACGACTTCGCTATGAAAAATCGGATCAAATCATTCATTATCACTCTAACACCCTGGATATTGCCAAAATGGCAACTAAAGCTGGAGTAAAATCTGTAGCTTTGACTCATCTTATTCCACCCCCGGTAACGGAAGCCGATAAAAAGGAATTTATTGCCGGCATGAGCAACTATTACACGGGCCCTATCAGAGTAATGGATGACTTAGATAAAATAACACTGGCAGATAGTGGACGCGGACAATGTAGGGTGGAGTATCCATCAGACAGCAAGAACAATAAAGCAAGTAAAAAACCCACAAATAAGCAAGACATACAACATAAGCAATCAACAGAAAATAGCGGCTCTAAACTCTAACCTGAAAATCATATGGAAACTCCTTATGAAGTCTCTTCAAACTATGATTCTTGTATCTGCTTGCCTAACACTTCCCTTAAGTGCTAAGGGAGAGGCAGATATTGGTGGTGTAACGTTCGAAAAATTAGTGGCTTCAAGCAAAGACTGGGAGGGGCATAAACTCCCTGAAATGAAACCGGGTCAACAAGAGCTAACTATTGTTCGCGTAAAAATCCCCCCAGGAAAGCAAATGCCAGTACACAAACATCCTGTTTTAAACGGTGTGTATATTGAGAAAGGCACGTTGACTATTGTTCTTCCTGGACAAAAAGAAACACTAACTCTCGGAGAGGGAAAAGCTTTTATTGAGGTCACCAATAAATGGCATTATGGTCGCAACGATGGTAGTGAACCAGTAACTATCATTCTTTTCTACTCTGGCCCTGAAGGGGAACCAACAACCATTTTCAAAAATCCAGAAGAAAAAATAAATTAAGGCAACATAAAAAATAAAATTTAATGGCTACTCACATTAGCCTGTCTCGTTAGCGCACCAAGAATCGCCAGCACACTTAAGGCTGGCGATTCTATCAAGTCAGAAACTTTACCCCACCCGATGTAAGGCACAAATTTTATTTCCTGCAGGATCACGCAAATAGGCAATATACAATTTGCCAGCTACACCCTCACGTATTCCAGGAGGATCTTCACAAGCAACCCCGCCATTAGCAAGACCTGCTTGATGCCAAGCATCAGCTTCTTCAGTACTCTTTGCACTAAAACCTATAGTACCGCCATTGGCATGAGAAGCTACTTCCCCATCAATAGGCTTGGAAATAGCAAAGACACCGGTTTTAGTGAAGTAAAAGCAGCGACCTTTTTCATCAATAACACCTGGCTCATACCCCAGAGCACCTAAAACAGCATCATAAAATGCTTTAGACCGCTGAACATCATTAGCACCAACCATGATATGACTAAACATTACACCCTCCTGTTCAATAGTAAATGACAAGACAACCTGTAAGGTTATCTAGGTAGTAATAACTGAGTTCCTCTTACTCCACGTCTTCTCCAGTATGACTATCATCTACCCCGACTAAAAATTGGTCAACACTTTATCGCTGCATACTGCCATTCAACGCTCTCATTCAGCATTCCGTCAATCTCCAGATAGCAACACTAATAGCCTAAACATAAACTCTCGAACAAAAGGAGGCATAGAGGATAAATATTAATCAACTATCAGAAGATGAAGTTTAGATTAAATGCAAGAGGGGAAAAGTCGATATCAGCTGTTATAGGCAACATGAAATCATATAGGGCAAGCGAAGACGAAGAATATGTGGGCTAATCTGAAAACACAATGTTAATGGCACCATCTAATAATATCCTTATTGCATGATAATGCTCTATGTATAGGACTCAAATAACGTTTTTTAGGAAAACAAAATGACTCAAATAAAGTATGCCAAGAATTGAAACCAACTCAAGTAAAGAAGCAGTCGTACATAAAGTCTAGAGGACATCATGAGTAACAAAAAAGAAACACGAAAAACCACAGTCAGTTTATCTGAACCTTATGTAAATGTGAAAATTAAAATATCTGCTTTGTGGGCATCAGTATTATTTTGTTATATATATGGAGATTTCTTTGGACTGTTCAAGATAGGAAAAATTGAGAGAATTATAGAGGGATTTGGCCCATTCGGTGCAGTTACTCAAGGTTCACTGCTTTCAGTGGCGATAATAGTATCAATACCATGCATTATGGTTGCACTAACCTTAATGCTAAAGCCGAAGATTTGCCAATGGCTTAATATAATTGTTGCCACAATATTTATTATATTCTTGGGTGCCACAATGCTCATGTCATCATGGTACTTCTATTTTTATCTAGGCTTTATTGAAATCACTCTTAAGTTAGTAATTATTTGGCTGGCTTGGCAGTGGCCTAAAGAAGAAACATGATAATAAGCAGAATAATCAATAAGAACGCAAGATAGAAAATATAGTTCCACCTCAAACTTTTCATACCTTGATTTCAACATGCTTGACCTGGACCAAAAATATCGATCCAGGTCAAGTAGGCAGAACCTTCATACAACCGCCATCAACAAGCACTTTAACTATCTCCAATATAGTTGTTTTTCTCAAAAATAGGGTATCTCTTCAACCTTATATTTCACTTCAGATATTATAGGCCTTACTAAATTTTTTAGTGCAACTCCAAAAAAATTACTTTCTAAAAATTAACAACCCATTCAATTTTTTCAGAATTAAAATACACCTACAACGGGCCTTTCTGTTTAAGCCACAAGATCCCAACAACAATCCATCATAATTTTTCAGCCATGGAATAGTGTCCGTAGACTGCTGGCATTCCACAGGATTGTAAATACTTATGATTTTTCCTTAGGAGCTGAAATAAAGTACGTATTACTTGAGAAAGAAATTCGCCTCTCTCGACACTCCCCCCCCTCAATCATTTTCTTACCCTTGTTCACCTCCCTAATTACCGGAGAAATCCTTTGGTAAGAATCTCCCTCTCTCTTTGAAAAACATGAGACATGTGATGAAAGGCTCAATCAATAGAATTACCGAGCCCAATAAAGCCTCTCAATGTAATAATATGAGAAAATCAGTGGAAAATTAGCATAGATAAAATTGGGGAATGAGAGGCTTTTTAGCCTATCTATTTAACCAGTCATCCATAGCAGCCAGTATCTGATGCCTATAGGGCTGGGTTTCATTGATCATTTGGTGGCGGGCACCGCGAATTAATACTCGGTGGCAATGCGGAAAACGATCGCGAATTGCGCGCATATCATAGCGCCAATCCACCGTGCCATCACCGGTGCCCTGTACCACCAAGATCTTGCGTGGATTGCGTGCGCTTTTGGGGAAAGTCTTGATCCAATCCACCATGGCGCCGAGCCAACACATGGAAATTACCCTGGATTGCAGGGGGTCGCGCAGGGCCTGGCGCCGGGAGAATTCGGCATCGTGGGTATTAATCGTGAACTCTCGACTGGGTTCACTAATAAACAAGCGTCCAAGATAGTACTTCCATTTCACCAGAAGCCAATTGGCCGGGCGCACCAGAGGAGCCAACAGAAAAACCTTATCTAGTGGCTGTTTACGACTGTATTGCAAGTGCGCTAATAAGGCGGCACCACCAGTACTTTGCCCTAGGGCGTGCCAAGGCTTGGGTAGTTTCCCTTCGGCAACCGATAAAAGACGATCAAATACCTGGCGGTATTGCAGGAAAGTCTGAATAGCCACCCGCTCGCCGCTGGAGAGGCCGTGACCAGGAAAATCGAAAATCACCACATTGAGATTGCGCTCGAGGCCAAAACGAATCGCTGGTCCATAAATACCGGTGTGATCGAAATAACCATGGCAGATAAACAAGGTACCGCGTGGTTTTTCAACCAGCCAATATTGGGACACCAGCTCAAAGCCCGCCGCAGTAAAAGTGCCGACACCAGTTTTATAGGAGAGAGGAAAATGTAAGTCGTAAAAATTTCGGTAGTCTTGCATCTCAGTCAGCAACGGTGCCGTATCATTGGCAAAGTCCAGCTGCGGCAGCTTTTGCCGCAATGCCGAGTAGTCCGGGCGCTGAATTACCGGGCTACTTTCGTAGGTGTTGATGTCTTGCAAGGTTTCCATTGAACCAATGGTACTGCATTTTCACTGGGTGGGAAGAGACAGGCTGAGTGAATGGTGACTTAAATATGAAAAAGGCGGACACAATGCCCGCCTTTCTTCACTGCAAAATAAGTAAGCGCTTACTTGATTTGCGGTTCCAAATCGCCAGCGGCATAACGCTCACTCATGGCATCGAGGCTGAGCGGACGAATCTTGCTGGCCTGACCGGCGGTACCGAAGGCTTCGTAACGCGCAACACAAATTTCCTTCATAGCTTGCATAGCAGCCTTGTAGAATTTGCGTGGATCAAATTCTGACGGGTTCTCGGCCAGGAAACGACGGGTGGCGCCGGTGGAGGCGAGACGCAGGTCAGTATCAATATTGACCTTACGTACACCGTGCTTGATGCCTTCGCAAATCTGCTCTACCGGCACGCCGTAAGTTTCGGGGATTTCACCACCGAACTCATTGATTACCGCCAGCCACTCCTGAGGCACAGAGGAAGAACCATGCATCACCAAGTGGGTGCCTGGGATACGCGCGTGGATTTCCTTGATACGGTCAATAGCAAGGATGTCACCAGTAGGCGGGCGGGTAAATTTATAGGCACCGTGGCTGGTACCACAGGCGATTGCCAGGGCATCCACCTTAGTTTTTTGTACAAAGTCCGCAGCCTCTTCCGGGTCGGTCAGCAGCTGATCATGGGATAGCTTGCCCTCAGCACCAACACCGTCCTCTTCACCGGCCATACCGGTTTCCAGGGAACCCAGGCAACCCAGTTCACCCTCAACAGAAACACCACAGGCGTGCGCCATATCTACTGCGCGCTGAGTAACATCAACGTTGTATTCGTAGGAAGCCGGGGTTTTGCCGTCCTCACGCAGGGAGCCGTCCATCATCACGGAGCTGAAACCCAGTTGGATAGAACGCTGGCACACTGCCGGACTGGTGCCGTGGTCCTGGTGCATTACCACTGGAATTTCAGGGAATTCCTCAATGGCGGCCAGGATCAGATGACGCAGGAAGGGCGCACCGGCGTATTTACGCGCACCGGCGGAGGCCTGCACGATTACTGGAGAGTCGGTTTCCTTTGCCGCCTCCATAATCGCGCGCATCTGTTCCAAATTGTTTACGTTGAAGGCCGGTACGCCGTAACCATGCTCGGCAGCGTGGTCCAGCAATTGGCGTAGGCTGATAAGAGCCATATTAAATTCCTTTCTCGTCTACTCGTCGTATTTGTAATTTTTTGCTTTTATTGCCTTCCACATTTAAGAGGAGGGCATTATTGGGTACTCAGCCTTCGCCGCGGGACTCCAGGATGGCTACCGCGGGCAGCTTCTTGCCTTCAACATATTCCAAGAAGGCACCACCGCCCGTGGAAATATAAGATACCTTATCGGCAATACCATATTTATCCACAGCCGCAAGGGTGTCGCCGCCGCCGGCAATAGAAAAGGCATCACTATCGGCAATGGCCTTAGACAGATGTTCAGTGCCAGCGCCAAACTGATCGAATTCGAATACGCCTACAGGACCATTCCAGATAATGGTTTTCGCGCCCTTAAGAATCTCCGCCAGCATTGCAGAAGATTGTGGACCAATATCAAAAATCATATCGTCTTCAGCCACGGCATCGGCGGCCTTGGTTTCCGCTACAGCTGCTTCGCTGAATTCCTTACCGGTCACAACATCAACGGGCACAGGAATATCGCACTTCTGCATCAAACTCTTAGCGGTATCCACCAAGTCGTGCTCACAGAGAGACTTGCCCACCGGCTTGCCGCTAGCGGCAAGGAAAGTATTGGCGATACCACCACCCACAATCAGCTGGTCTACTTTATCCGCCAGACTCTCCAATACGGTGAGCTTGGTAGACACTTTAGAACCACCCACTATCGCTACCAATGGGCGGGCTGGCTCGGCCAGTGCCTTCTCCAGAGCATCAAGTTCGGCTGCCAGTAATGGACCGGCGCAAGCGACTGGAGCAAACTTGGCCACACCGTGTGTGGAAGCCTGAGCGCGGTGCGCAGTGCCAAAGGCATCCATTACAAAAATATCGCAGAGTGACGCGTAAGCTTTAGCCAGCTCTTCGCTGTCTTTTTTCTCGCCGGCATTGAAACGCACGTTCTCCAGCAACGCCACATCGCCCTCAGCCAGCTCGACGCCATCGCGCCACTCTTTGATCAGGGCCACTTCGCGACCGAGTAGTTCACTTAAATGCGCAGCTACCGGAGCCAGGGAGAATTCATCCGCATACTCCCCCTCTGTAGGACGGCCCAAGTGGGACATCAGCAGTACTTTGGCACCAGCATCAATGGCGGCCTGGATAGTGGGAAGCGCCGCGCGAATACGGGCGTCAGAAGTTACCCGACCATCTTTCACCGGTACATTCAAGTCCTCGCGAATTAGTAGGCGCTTACCCGCAAGCTCCAGATCTGTCATCAATTTGACCGCCATTCGCCAATCCTCTTTTACTTCGATTAACTGAAAATGTGGGCGCGGAGTATATCAACTGCGCCGCACCACTGCCGACAGTTAAACAAGGAAAAACATGGCAGTTTTAATGTCAGAGCCAGAAAAGATCGAAATTCACTCTAAGCCTGTTTGGCAAAAGCACCTGTAGGCACCTAATGCCAAACTTATAGCCGCGCTCATATAAACTCCTAACTCCATACGCGAGCTAGGTATTTGGCAGAGAAGCTGCACGAAAGACTCAACTAGAACCTATGGCTTGAGAGATCCAGCCTCACCCTTACGACTCGTGTTCTCCTTCCTCTCTGCTCTGTAACCCATTGATGCAAAAGTTCTTTTCGCTGAAAAGCCACACCGCTAGAATCGCCGACCCCATCGAATAAGCACTACTACACAAGACCCGGCGTATACCACGGTAGCGGCGGGGCACATATGGAGATTTCTTACCTATGGAACAATCCGACAGCGATATAGTCTTTCAAAGTTACGGACGCTGCTGCAACAATGAGGAATTCTTTAAGGACTTTTACGATCGCTTTATGGGCAGCTCCGCGGATATTCGCAATCTGTTTGCCAATACAGATATGAAGGCCCAGCGGCATTTGTTGCGTAACGGCATTATGCAATTAGTGCTTTACTCCCGTGGTATGTCTGACACCAAACTGCGCGCCCTGGGTAAAAGCCACGACCGCACTGGCTATAATATTCGCCCAGAATGGTACCGCCTGTGGCTGGATGCCCTGATAGCCACCCTACGCCAACATGACAGTGCGTTCTCCCCTGAGATCGAAGCGGCATGGAACCGTGCCATCACACCAGGAATCGATATCATTCGCCAAGCCTACTAAGTCATTAGGCTTTTTATTGGGAGCCACCTACGCGTAAAGCAGCGTATTTGCCAGGTGCTCCCTCGCCCGCTATAAGAACTCAGTAATAAAGCTCAATTCATCGTGCATCAATATAGGTCTACAGCAGACCCACTAACTCTTTAGATCGTATTGCACAGGTAACTCCTCCATGAACTAGTGTCGTATTCATGGAGAAAGCAGCAAATAATTAGCCAATCTGTTTTCAGAAAAAATTTTATAATAAGAAACTCATAAGAGACTCAGCGTTAATTGCCTGCCACTCAAAAGCGCCCCCAATACCGATTATTAGGATTATTCGACAAGGAAATACTATGAAAATTGTACGAAAGTACAGTGTACCCCTGACACTGATTCTGGCTATATCTGCCTGCGGAAAAGCACCAGAAAATAATAATCACGAACAAAACTCTCTCAGCTCAGCATTAACCTCCACAGCAAGTGCCACAGCTCCGCTTTCCATCAATTTCGAGAAATTTACCCTGCCGAATGGCCTGCGCGTTATCGTTCATGAAGATCGCAAAGCTCCCATTGTTTCCGTGGGAGTCTGGTATCACGTTGGTTCCAAGGATGAAAAACCTGGACGCACAGGTTTTGCCCATTTATTTGAGCACTTAATGTTCAGCGGCTCAGAAAATTACAACGATGAGTATTTCAAACCTTTTGAGCAGGCCGGTGCCACAGGAATGAACGGCACTACCTGGCTAGACCGTACCAATTACTTTGAAACTGTACCGACCAACGCACTGGACATGGCCCTTTGGATGGAATCCGATCGAATGGGCCACTTACTGGGAGTGATTACCCAGGAAAAGCTCGATGAGCAACGCGGGGTGGTACAGAATGAAAAGCGCCAAGGGCAAAACCAACCCTACGGCAAAGTTTGGGAGCGTATGCAAAAAGCGATCTTTCCCGCCAATCATCCCTACTCCTGGACCACCATCGGCTCGATGGAAGACCTCAATGCCGCAACCCTTGAGGATGTGCATGAATGGTTCAAACAATACTATGGTGCAGCTAATACCGTATTGGTCCTAGCTGGCGATATCGACGTGGAAACGGCCAAGGCTAAAGTGAGCCACTACTTTGGCGATATCCCCGCCGGCCCTCCCCTAATAAAGAAAAAGGCCTGGATTGCAAAACGGGATCAATCCAGCCGCGAGCAAATGTTCGACCGCGTAGCCCAGCCCCGCCTGTATAAAGTCTGGAATACCCCCAACCTCACCCACGAAGACGCCAATGCTATTGCTCTGGCCGCAGCAGTGCTCGGTGACGGCAAGAATTCACGCCTGTATAAGCGTCTGGTTTACAAGGACCAAATCGCCACCAATATCAGCGTGGGCCTGCATGAATTCGAACTCTCCTCCATCTTCCCTATTACCGCAGACGTCAAGCCCGGTGTAGCGCCTGCTAAGGTGGAGGCCGCCATTGAGGAAGAGCTGGAGAAATTCCTTGCCGAAGGGCCAACCGAGGAGGAGCTGGCCAGGGTAAATATGAGCGAATACGCCTCAATGGTGCGCAGCCTCGAGCAAGTCGGAGGCTGGAGCGGTAAAGGGGTACTCCTTGCCCGTGGCGAGCTCTATAAAAACAGCCCCAATGCCTATCTGGATGCACTGAGTGAGAAACAAAAAATCACCCCACAAAAGGTTCGTGAAGCTGCACAGAAATGGTTGTCCAGTGGTGATTACAATCTTGAGGTTCTGCCCTTCCCCGAATACAAAGCAACCAAAAGCGGGGCTGACCGCAGCAAACTACCTGAGACGGGCAATTTCCCCAGTGTACCCTTCCCCAAGCTACAAACAGCCGAGCTTTCTAACGGACTTAAAGTAGTCCTGGCTGAACGAAACTCTATACCTGTCGTGGATCTACGCCTGCAGTTTGATGCCGGATATGCCGCAGATCAAGGCAACAAATTGGGCACATCCAGCTATGCGATGTCCATGCTGAAAGAGGGCACCAGCAAACTGGATGCACTGCAGATCAGTGCGAGAGAGGAAATACTGGGTGCACATATTGGCGCAGGAGCCGACATCGACACTTCTACCGTGCGCCTCAATGCCTTGAAAACCAACTTAGATGACTCCCTAGCGCTATTCGCCGACATTGTTATGCACCCGGCTTTCTCAGAAGAGGAAATTGAACGTAAACGGTCGCGCTGGATCGCTGCTATTCAACAAGAAAAAACTCGTCCAGTACAAATGGCGTTACGCAGCTTACCGCCATTACTTTATGGAGAGGGCCATGCCTACGGCGTACCATTTACCGGTTCCGGTACAGAGACTTCTATAGAGTCATTAAATCGTGATGACTTGGTGGACTACCATAAAACTTGGCTGCGTCCAGACAATGCCACCCTAGTTGCTGTTGGTGATATCACCCTCGAGGTATTAACACAGAAACTGGAACAGCATTTTGCCGATTGGAGCGCACCAGAAAGTCCCCTGCCCCAGAAAAACCTTACACGAGTAGCACATCCTCAAAAAGCCAGTGTCTATCTAATTAACAAACCTGACGCAGAACAAAGTATTATTATTGGCGGCTTGCTGGCGCCCTCCGAAAAGATTGCTGAGCGCGATGCGATGCATATGATGAATGATATTTTTGGCGGCACATTCACCGCTCGCCTAAATATGAACCTGCGCGAAGATAAGCATTGGGCTTATGGGGCTTATTCCTTTTTAACGGGAGCGAAAGGCCAGCAGCCATTAATGATCTATGCACCGGTACAAACAGATAAAACCAGAGAATCCCTGCTAGAACTGCAGACTGAGTTGCGCAGTTATATCAGCAACAAACCAGCTCAGGAAGAGGAGTTGCAAAAAGTAAAAAATAAAAGTGTCAATGAGTTACCAGGTAGCTTTGAAACCATTAAAGCTGTTTCCAGTGCAGTTTCGAGCATAATCACTTATGACCGCCCTCTGGATTATATGGATAGCTATGCAGAAAAAATCCGCAATGTAAACCTTCAGGCAATACACAAATTGGCCCAGGACACTATTAAGCCAGATCAGTTTATCTGGGTGATTGTTGGTGATAAAAGCAAAATAGAAAACGGTATTCTTGAACTTAACATTGGTCAGATTATTGAACTCGACACCAATGGCAATCCGATAGAAAAAACAACCCTGAACTAGCCCCCTAATACTGACCAGGCACACAAAAGTGTGCCTGGCTTCTAATTCACACACCTTTAAAACTAAATTTAAATACTTAAGTATTATTTTTTATTTTTATACCCGCCGTAAAGAAACGTTTTCAAGTGAAAACCTTTCAATGAAAAAAACGCCAATTTTTAACCAGCTATTAAAAATATATTTTTTTAAATAAAAAGCACGTTTTTGATTCCTCAAAAACTAAAAGGTTGTTATTTTTCATGACGGGGAAAGGCGGGATTTGCTTCCCGTAAGGATTTCCTTTTCCCAAAAATAAAATAATATCTGTTAAGGAGTAACTCATGAAAAAGGCCCTTTCGATATTTGCCAGCGGCGCCCTGGCATTAAGCCTAGCGGCATCTGCCACTGCCGAAGACAAGCGCTATATCGTTACATTCAAAGAAGGCAAGGGGGAGTCCGTCAGGTCTCTGGTTCAGCAAAACGGCGGCCGTAAAGCGCTTGACGTCCGCAACCATAACGCTATGGCTGCACACCTGCCGGCAAAAGCATTAATGGCACTACGCAGGAACCCCAATGTCGCCTTTATTGAAGAGGATTTGAAACGCTATCCACTGTCTCAGGAGGTACCTTACGGTATCCCTATGGTACAGGCAGACCAACTCAGCGATTTACAAGCTGGCAACCGCACCGTATGTATCATTGATTCCGGTTACGATCTGGCCCACGAAGACCTGTCAGGAAATGCCGTTACCGGTAGCAACGATCCAGAGGGTACTGGCAACTGGTATGAAGATCAAAATGGCCATGGTACCCATGTAGCCGGCACTATTGCCGCCATGAACAATAACGCTGGCGTTGTGGGGGTAATGCCTAACAGCAATATCAATCTGCACATCGTCAAAGTATTTGGTGCTGATGGCTGGGCTTACTCTTCATCCCTGATTGCCGCTGCAGAAGATTGTGCAGCGAATGGTGCAAATGTAATTAATATGAGCCTCGGTGGTGACAGAGCCAGCTTCTTTGAGAGACGCGGTTTCGACAACCTCAATAAACGCGGCATTCTCTCAATTGCCGCCGCTGGTAATGATGGCAATACCCGCCATAGTTACCCGGCCTCATACAACTCCGTTGTATCCGTAGCAGCGATTGACAGCGGCAAAAACATCGCAGGTTTCTCCCAGCAAACCAACCAGGTTGAACTCGCCGGGCCTGGCGTGCAGGTATTGTCCTCCATCCCCACTGGCAGCGGCCAGGCAGCCACCCTGGAAGTAGCAGGGGCTGAAGTCGAAGCCGCAGCTATGACTGGTACTCCCATTGGGACAATTACCGGAGCCTTGGAAGATTGTGGTACCGCTGAATCTGCCTGCGTAAGCGCAGCAGGTAAAATCTGTTTAATTCAACGTGGCAATATCAGCTTTGCTGATAAAGTTCTGAACTGTGAAGCCGGTGGTGGTGTTGGAGCGATCATCTATAACAACGTACCCGGAATGCTTTACGGTACCCATGGTGGCGTGGAGACTCATATTCCTTCCGTGGGTATTTCCGATGCGGATGGCAGCGCTTTATTAACCCAGCTGGGTGCCAGTGCCACGATAGAGACCGAAGCACAGGATTACGCCTACTTTAATGGCACCTCCATGGCGACCCCACATGTTGCTGGTGTAGCTGCTCTGGTTTGGAGCCACTACCCGAACTGTAGCAACAGCGAAATTCGCACAGCCCTGCATGCTACCGCAGAGGATCTGGGTGATGCAGGCCGTGACAATGCCTATGGTTATGGCTTGGTTCAAGCCAAAGCCGCATTTGATTACCTGGCGGCCAATGGTTGCACCGGCTCCATGTAATTCTGATCGAACCTTCTCAGATGGGGGAGCTTATTGCTCCCCCTTTGGGAAGGATTCATCCTCTGATTAAAATTAGCAGTCAGCAGCTGAAATAATATGGCCTGTTATTGCGGGAACAGCCAAGTGTGCTCTGAGCTATAGCTTTCCAGAAATAGAAGCTCTAAATACTTACATAATGTTTAATATTTTATAAGCATCCAATTTCCCCAACAAAAATCTGCTCGCCAGGTTATAAAAGGCCAGAAGTTGCTTCCAGCCTTTATCTGCAAACACTATTTACCAGCCACCTGCTTTACTTGATCATTAAGGACCGCGTGTTGCATGCCGATGGTCCCCAATGCCTCTACAGGCAAAAATACCTTGTTGTTTGACTCAGCCATTTTATCGAGGACTTCCAAGGTTCTATAAGCCAGATATTTATCCGTCACCGATTTGGCAAGCAGATCATTGACCTCTTTCTGTCCAATCGCTTTTTCACGGGCAATGGCACGATTCATTTTTTCCCTCTCCAAATCGCGCTCCATCTGTATCTTCTGAATCTGAAATTGAGCCTTTTCCTGCTCTATGAGTTCACGTCGCTCGGCCGCACGCTCTTTAGCCTGAGTGATGACCTTAGGAAATTGGATATCCGCTAGTCCCAATCGCTTAATCTCAATAGGTGTGCCTTTTAGGGCTTTGGATACCTCATTAAACAGCTCGTGGCTCAGAGACTCTCGGCTTGAAGCAATCTCATTGATGGAGTACTTGGCTACAACACGGCGTACCACATCTCTAATTACCGGCTGTGCATAAGTACCATAAACGCGATTTACCGAAATATTGTCATTGTCAGGCGGAATACGATCGAAAACACTATCGATAGCCTCTCTACTGATGGCACCGGTCATACGTACATCAAAGCTCATATTAAGCTGATCTTTGGGCATAAAGACTTTAAATTTTTCCAAATGACCAAAGTCTGCAATTGTCATTGTGACCAACTTGTCACAATAAAACATACACATATCCAAGCGAAACTTGGAAGGCGGTACCACTTCGGGCTTGTAGCCACTCTCCGTTAACACCTTGCCAACATGTGCAGGCGGCACTTCTACTCGCTCACCACAAGCGGACAACATAAAAAGGAAAGCCGCCAGGCCCGCAACTGAAACAAAACGCATTTTCAACACCAATCAATAAAAAAAACAAGATATTGCATTTACTCACATACAACAAGACAGAGAAATTAAGTGAAAGATGTTACAATCGATAAAAATTTAAATCTGATTTATCGAAATAAAAAATATGCAATTAGAATTTATAACCGCAACACTATTTAATCTCGGCATCAACCTAATCTACACAGTTTTGGCTCTTTTTATTGGAATAATCGCCTTAATAACAATCGACAAAAAACTGCTACGTACAGTAGACATCGAAGGTGAATTGAAAAATGGCAATATCGCAGTTTCTATCTTTGCGTCCACAATTCTGATTTTTGTTGCCATCATTATTTCTTTCGGATTGAAAGGGTAAAAACGTGTATAAATGGATTGTCCCCTTGCTTATTTTCTCTGTGCTGTTAACACTGCCAGAAATTCTACGCAATACAATTCAAGAGCCTGAATTAAAACCTTCGTCGGAGCAGCCCCTCAATTCAGCAAGTAGGGCCTATGGTTCTACTAACGCTGATACCATAGATCGCCAAAATGGGGTGGTAAGAGTAGTGGGTACCAGCTATCCACTATCGGAAGAAACAATCCAACAGGTAGTGGCCAAGCGTTCTCTTGAGGAGAGCGCACAGGTTTCCATCTGGAACTGGCAAGGGCTGGAGGCAGTCACAGCTACTGCAAGAGGGCTGGATAAACAGCACCATTTTGCCAATAGCTACCTGGTGGGCTTCAAGCCTTTCCAAACCCGCGAGCTTTGGGTACCGCTATATACTTTGGCGATGCAAAAGGAGTATCAGTACGACCATCTGCAGTATGCCGGACTTTCCGATATCTGGCAGACATCCCGTCAGGCTTATTATCAAAAGCGCGGCGACTGCGAAGATCATGCCATCTTACTGGCCGACTGGCTGATTGAGCTGGGCGTGGACGCGCGAGTAGCACTAGGGACACACAAAGGCCAGGGACACGCCTGGGTAGTTGCCATATTGGATGGCCAGGAGTACCTACTGGAAGCCACCAGCAAACGGCGTCAGACCAGCTGGCAAGCGATGCCATTGGCAGCCCTGGCAGAAGGTTATGAAGTAGAGTTCCAGTTTAATCGCCATTTCTTCTGGGCAAAACGCAATTCCGCCTCTACGAGAAAGTATCGCGGCAGTCACTGGATAAAAAAATCTCAGTTCATTCGCAGCTGATCTTGCCTGGGATCGCCCGGCAATTATTCCGGGTGATCTCAGGCTTAATCTCAAACGCGACAAGACTCAGATTGGTGAACCCGGTGGCATCGCTTTAATGTCCCCGGCTTTTACTTCAAGTTCACCGCGCATAAAAGATTCAATGCGTTTGGCTTGGAAATAATAATGGGCATTGTATCCCTGCGAATCTTCACCAAATAATTTTTTCTGCCCAAGTGCCAATTGGAATTTGGCCAGCTGTAATTGTGCCTTGGCTCGTATCGATTCAGCGGCAGTGCGATCACTAGCAAGCAGCATCAGCTTCTGGATGTATACATGGTTGATACGCTGGTGAATTGACGCGTGTAAACCGGAATACTGTTCATTATTTAGAGATCCCGTCGTAAGCCTCTCTAATAGGCTATCGAATGCGGGAATTTCACTACTACGTGCATTCTGCTGATCCATACGTGCCGCCCGCTGTGGGTCCATCAGGATCGACAGGGTGTGACCCGCTGCTGCTTCGGCCAAAGCCACTGCGTCGAAGGCAACACCGGTGTGAGAGGGGAAACTCTCCCTGGTGCGTTCATAACCATAGGATTTGGGGGGAATTAGCTGAAGAACCTGTTCTGACAATGCCAAAAATTCTGGCGACAGAGTTTCAACTAGCGCATCCATGGCTTGCTGTTGGCGTTCAGCCGGTACTAGCGTGTAGCTATTCTGCTCAGCGCCGTTATATAAGTAATCGTAATCCAGCCCACCAATCAACTTGCCCACGGCTTCGGCCTGATAGCGATGCCCGTAGTAAACTGGCACCAGGGTCTCCTCCATGTCAGAGCGAGGTGCGGATTTGGGATTTGCCGCGCGGGAGAAATTATCCAGAGCATGGCGGCGCAGCTCGGTTAAACGGCTGAACTCTTCCAGGGGATCCCTGCCGTTATCCCATAAATGGGAGGCTGCATGAGCATTGTTTATCGCGCGGGAATCGGGGTCAGAAATAAAGCGCAGCTTTTGCTTCTCCGCTTCTTCGATGATGCTATCCAGATAGGACTGTTCCTCCCCGCTGTTTCCGTAGCCATAGCGAATTGCTAACTTATCCCAATCGCCAATACCAGTGGCATATGCCTCGGAGAAATCCAGCTCGGTGCCCAACAGAGCAATCAGCGGCGCCGGATAATCCATCACGGAAGCGCGCTCTACGGCACTCGCGGCAAAATTATGCGCAAGACCCAGGGTATGCCCCACTTCGTGAGCAGACAGCTGACGAATTCGAGCTAACGCCATCGCCTGCAAGGCCTGGGTATTAGCAGATTTATCGGAATAGGGCTGCAAAAGCCCCTGGGCGATTAGAAAGTCCTGGCGTACACGCAGGGAGCCCAGAGTTACATTACCCTTGAGAATCTCGCCGGTACGGGGGTCAAAAACAGAATACCCATAGGACCAACCGCGGGTGGAGCGGTGTACCCAATTGATTACGTTGTAACGCACATCCAGCGGATCTACACCTTCCGGCAAGATTTCCACGCGGAAGGCGTCCTTATAACCGGCTGCAGTAAAAGCCTGGTTCCACCAACTGGCTCCCTCTACCAACGCGCTGCGTACAGGCTCCGGCACACCGGGGTCCACGTAATAAACAATAGGCTCAACCACTTCATCACTACCCGGTTTTTTCTCCAGGCGGTGCCGGTAGATAAGGCGCTGATCCAGAGGCTGGTCAATTGCCGTAGCGTAATCACGGAAAGTGAAGGGGAAATAACCGCTGCGGCTGTGAAATACCCGCGGCTGGTACTGTTTATCAGGAAGCTCTATTAGAGAGATATGCTGACGCAGCGAAACCAGAGTGGGAGTTGGCACCACTTCACGCAAATACTTACCAGGCTTGTTACCAGAAAAAGTCAGTTGAGCCTCAAACTCACTGTTCTTGGGGAAATTTTTGGTGCGGGGCAAGTAGATTGCGGACTTGGACTTATCCACAGAGTAATTGCCTTGCTCCGCCTGTTTCAAACGAGCACTAATACCGTGCTGATCGCTGAGAAGGAAGGGGGTAAAGTCCACCAGGGCAACGCCATCCTCCTGTGCCAAGGTTTCAAAACCCCAGAGCACAGAAGAGGCAAAAGCCTCCTCCACCGCGCGGCGTTCTGCCAGGTTTTCTGATTCAGCGCGATAGTTGGCGTTCACTTGGTGCATTAGCACCCTGTTACCCACACGTTGGAACTTAACCAAACGGCTCTCGCCTATCTGATTGCGGTCCAGACCCACAGGGTTGGATCCAAGCCCCTGGGCCAGACCGGTGAGAAGCAGCAGTTCACGCTCAAACTCATTAATCTGCAACAGCATCCGACCGCTGTTTTCATCCCAATAGAAATCGTGATAACCACTGTACTTGCGCATATCCGCCGTGTACTCGGCGATATCCCCAGACCGAGCCACTGTGCTTAACAACACTAAGCACAGAGCCATCAACTGCCTGCTGAATGACATTTGCCATCCCCCAATTCTTAATTATTTAGAGCCAATACCCTGCAGCACCATCACCGCATTGGACCGCGGCCTAGGGTAGCACTTAGAGAAGTCCCGATCTGTATAAAAAATAACCTGCAATTTTTTTCCTATTCTCTGCATCTATTCACAGCCCCTACCTCGTCTCAATGGGAAAGGTACAATACAGAGATATAAATATGTGGAAGCCACTTGCGATATCAGCCCTGATCAGCCTGGGTGGAGCCAGCCAAGTTATGGCACTTGAGTCCATTCATATCGATACTGACAACTGTGAGTCCACCCTGGATTACACCGTAAAAGTGGGGTCCGATTTTTTCGAAATACACGAGGATAGCGATAAGCAGCAATTGGTGTCTTTTCACTCACCTGCACAGCTAATAGTAAATGGAGACATGATCACCCTGGATGATCAACAACAAGGGCTGTTACAGGAATATCGCCAAAAACTGCATGTAGCCGGCCGTGATACCTTGCTAGTCACTTTAGAGGCCGTAGATATCGCTATGGATGGCTTATCTATTGCTATTAGCGCCCTGGCCGGGCCAGATCATCCAGAAAATCAGGAGCTTAAGCAGTTCTCTGCAGATTTAATCCAGCGCACCGAAGATCGTCTCAATCGCGAGGGAGAAATCTACTATCTCGGCGATACTGAGATTGGTAACTTTATCGACGAGACGATTTCCAAAGAATTTGAGCCCCGCATCGAACGCTTGGCAAAGGATGCCGCAGGAACTATTGCCTGGCACGCACTCAAGGCAGCCTTCACTGGCGGTCAGAGTATTGAGGAGCGTGTTACCGAGGAAGCGGAAGAACTACTGGAACAACGCGCTGAGCAAATTGAACACACTGCGGAGCAGCTATGTGCCTCCCTGCAATCCATCGACCGTCTGGAATCAAAAATTCACCTGACAGTGCCCGCATTGGGTGATTACGACTTGGTTAAAATAAAATAATTCTACCTCTTTTATCCCCCCAAACCTGGCCGCTATGCGGCCTTTTTTATCTAAGGAAAACTCCCTCGATTTGCTTTAGGAGGTAAAGCTGGCCCTCATCTAATGATAAAGCACTTGAAAATATTCTGTAGGTAAATCCAACTTGAACATCCCATTAAAATTATTTTTTATGCAATAACCAGTCAACACTCAACAGTAAAAATATAAAAGTAATATTAGGCCAGTAAAATTTTTAAGCAATTATGAATTGAGAGCTTGAACTCCACCATATATTGGCTTCCCCCGCCCTCAAATCATATTAATTTTTACTCTTCACTAATTTGAATTAGTACTTACATCCAAATAAGCAGGCAAGCCTTCCTGACCAGCATGGTCTACCGCAATGATTTTATATCGATAAGTAGCATCCTGCTCCACATCAGAATCCCTATAGGATAATTGACGTGTTTTATCTATAAGTTCCTCTCCACGAAAGATCTTATAATGATGCACACCACCATTCCTGATGGTTTCATTCCAGGACAAATCTACCTGCCAATCAGAGACCGTATATTTGAACCCCGTAACTTGAGCGGGTGGAGGATGGTTACCATAATTACAGGGTACTATATCCCTACCTAAGCCATCGGTACATTGATCAATATTCTTATTTTTCTTCTCAGAAGCATTCCAGTTTTTGGCTATTCCTCCGGTACACATATTGTCTACACAGAAAGGAAGGTCATAATTAAGACACGTCCTGCAAGTTTTAAATCCATATCCATCAGTGAAGGGAATATCACCTTTATTCAACGAAGGAAAGTAATTACAGACCAGCACATGTGCGCCATCGTTGTAGGCAGGATTATTAGAACCAACAATACTATCGCATTCCGCTACAGCACAGCCTACATAGCGGGTTTCTCCATGGCATACCTGAGCCCAATGTCCGCATGTTTCATCATGACAAAATTTCATATCCCAATCATAGGAATTACTTTCAGCGTACCAGGATTCAACTGAACCAGCCCATGTTTCGGCGCTATATTGCGATGCCGGCGGATTGAAAATATTGATTGAAACATTCTCTCCAATTTCAATATTACCTGCTGGCAACACAAAAGAGACTTCATCTTTAACTTTATCGAAAGATTGCCTAATTCCCTCCGCTTCATTGAAGTGTCCAAAATAACACGCAGAAGCTCTCTCCTTCGCCATCTTGGCCAAGGCGTCATCCCAAAAAAGTGTCTGCATATTACCGGAACTCTCTGGGCCGTTACCCTCACCAGCTTCTCCCATAGCACACCTTTGACGATACTCATTGTGGGTATCCAGCATTACGCGCTTTTGTTCCAATGAGAGTTCAAAGGATCCATTGCCATTAGGGTCAACAGTAACAACAGAAAAAACAACAGATTTTTCAGCTCCATCAGTTAATGTGAAAGTGACGGTATCTGTGACCGCATCCCCTGAACTGAGACTCTGCGCTGTGTCATTCAAGGTATATTTCCAGTCACCGACGTCGGTAATACTAAAATCACCATAATTCCCAGCAATGCTACTCTCAACAAATCCTGGGGTATTGCTGTCGACATCTATGATTGTCAGAGTACCCTTGGCTTCTTCACTGCTCCCCACGAGCAAAGTAGCAAGAGGGGATTCAGGGCTAAAAGTGTAAGCATCATCCGCACCTGTCACCTGAATAGTAATTAATGTGATGTCATCACCTACTCCAACACCAACCATAAATTCATCAATTGCCAATTCATCAGCGCTCAAGGGGTCAGCCAGGCCCGCATCCAGGGTATAGCTCCAGGTACCATCAAGAGAAACATCAAGCAGACCGTATTTTCCCCATTCAGTAAGCTTTCCAAAAGTTTGCTCGGCATCAACGCTATCAATCAACTTGCCAGAGGTAGAGGTCTCATTATCCTCGCTAACGCTACCTTCACCGCCACTAATAGTATCGGGACTAGGGTCGGGATCGGGATCGGGATCAGGATCAGGATCAGGATCAGGATCAGGATCAGGATCAGGATCAGGATCAGAGGTCCCAGCGCCATTATTATCAATAACCCCAGGATTATTATCTTTCTCACTATTAGAGCTGCCTCCGCCCCCCCCACAGGCAACCAGAAATGCGGATAAAGAAATAGCTGTGATCAGCTTAAATAGCTCACTCATATCAGTCTCGGTGAATATAGTTGTGCTTGGTATAAATCCCGGCGGATTATATTAATGATGGCCCTCTATTCTGTGAAATCTATTAGATATTATTATTTCAATATTGGCTTAACTTTGTTTCCAATTAACGAACAATAGAAAAAGATAAATCACATGAACGAGAAAAAAGAACGCTACTTAATAGAGATCCCACCCACACATCTTACTCATCAAATGCACACCTTTAAAAAACCAAATATAAATAGATAGAAAACTTTTAGCTTTTAATTAAACCCTTCAACTTATAAACTCATTTGACAAACAGCTACCATATAAGTTTCAAAGAGCTTTCACTTTCAAAAAGAAAACAAAAATGATACATACTCACATTATAAAGAAAGCTTAGACCTCCTAAAAAATGGGCACTTATTTACCTTTAACTTACTTAACCTAAGGCAAGTACTTTTTCAATTTATTCAGGGAGCATATCCAGACAACCAGAAGGCCTCTCTTATCCAGCATGGTCTACAGCAATTACTCTATAGCGACAGTTTATATTATTTCGCTTCTAAATCACTGTAACTTAGACGGCGAGTTCTGCCAGGAAATCCTCATCACGAAATATCTTATAGTGATGTACACCACCATTCTTGATATATTAAATCCAGGGTAAATTATCTTGTTGTCAGCTAAACTATATTTAAATTCAGTCACTTGTAGTGATGATCGCCAAGGGTTATAAACAATCCAAGGTACAATACCTCCATCCAAACCATCGCTATAATGATCTACAAAATTATTTTTTCTGAAACATTCCAATCTTTGGCTTTCCCCCTGTACACATATTGTCAACGCAAGAGCAAACAGCATAATTCTGGCAGATTCTAAAATCTTCACAGCTTAAACCATTAACTAATGGAATACGGTGTCTTTTATCTACCAAGGAAAAATAATTACACACCACAACATGTGCGCCATTGTTATAGGTAGGATTACTAGAAACAACAATATTATCGCCTTCCGCCACAGTACAGCCCGCATAGCGGATTCCCCCATGACAAAGCGGTGCCTAATAACCACGTGTTTCCGCATGACAAAATTCACTATCCTAAACATATCCATAGCTTTCATAGCACCAACACTTTACTTAGCCAGCCCAAGTCTTTGACCATATTGTGATGCGGGAAAATTAAAAATATTAATTGAAAAATTTTCTCAAATTACAACATTGCCAGCATGCAGAACAAAAGATTTTTCACCTTTAATTTTTTATTTATTCTTATCAAAACCTGAATTTTAACAGGCAAAAACACTCACCTTAAAAAATTGCGAGCACTAACGGCGACTTTTATTAGACAGGCAAGATATTTACCAACCTCTGCCAGACAAACAATTCAAGTGGATATTTAATCTACCATTAAAATAAACATAAATTCCAGGTAGGCACCCACTAAACTTTTAGTTGTTTTTCACTTTAGCAAAAATCACTACAACCCTTTGATAAATTTAATTGCATCATCGGCACTGGTTTTTGCATTTTCAACATGAACCATATGCCCAATATTTTCATAAGCTATCAATTGACTGCCAGATATTTTACCTGAAAAATAGCGCCCCACCTCCAAGGGAATAATGTGGTCATCCGCACCCCAAATAAACAGAGTGGGAGTCTTGATATTTTCAAGACCGTTAAGTGGTTGAAAATTTACAGTGGCATTAGCTACCAAATTAAGAACTGTTCCCCGGTTTTTTTTATAACGGGAGAGGAGGTAGATACGTTCCACCATTTTTTCAGGCAGCGACGCTGGGTTGTAGAAAAACCGGGCTTTTAACATTCTTCTAAGCAACCCACGGCTACCCAGATGAGAGACAAAGCGTCGCCCCCAGTGACTAAGTACAAATCGTGCCATAGCTGGAGGCATTTCCAACCCCTTGCCACATTGGTAACCACCCGGTGCAATCAAGATGGCAGCCTCTGCAGCATCGGGATGTTCAATCAGGTATCGCAATACTGCGTTGCCTCCAAAGGAATGGCCAACCAACACAAACTTTTCTAAGCCCATTGCCTCAATGAAGCGCCCAATAAAATCCGCCAGGTGTTTGGGGGTATAGGTGCCCCCCGGCAAGGGATCTGTGAGCCCATGGCCAGGGAGATCCACCAATATCAGGTGGTAATCCCTAGCCAAAACTTTTGCCCACTCTCCCCAACCCCCTAAGGAATCACCACCACCGTGAAAGCACAACAGCAACGGACGCCCCTCCCTGCCAACTTCCCGATAATTCACCGAGAAACCATCGGCAAAAGCCAACTGGTTGTAGGAAAAATTGGACAATTCATTACGGTTCAGATTTGGGCTAAAAAAAGCGATCCCCAGTAACCAGACAAAAATCAGTAAAAGTATTAAAACAATCCAGAATGTCATACTCACGACAGGGTCTCCCTGGCCCGTGCTGCTTGTCTATAAAAACGGTGTGATCTGATAAAGGATCAATTCATCGAAGTGAAAGTCAGCCCTCTAAGACTGGTCGAAGCAACAGCCACATAAAAGTGCATCAATAAAATCATAAATAGGCCGCCGGCCAGGGTAAGCCAAAACCGGTTATAGCCCAGACGACGCATAGACAGAAACCAGGCGCCAAGATTTAATAACTGCAATACTGCAGATAAGCCAGCCAGCAGTGCCGCTTCGGTATAGGCCAACCAATTGAGATTAAATGCAAGAGAGGGAGCCTGAATAATCACCGCTGCAGCCCCCAGCAAGGCTGCAGCCAAGCCAACATTGCGCACCGAATCGAAGGTGATTTCCAGTGCTCTAGGGTAATCGCTCATCTGCTCCATGCGCCAATGTTCTCAGTTCAGCCCACTTTAAAATTCATGGGCCAACCAGAAGGATAGACTGCATTCAGCAGTGGAGTTCTGAATCCTCTAGGGAAAACGAGCACAGCGCTTAGTCAGTATTGCCACCGCACAGAGTGGCAACGCCCAAAAGTTGATCTCTCCAAGCGGGAATTAGAATCACTTGGCCCCAAGCACCTGTTCCATTGCTCGGCGAATAGAATCCAGTGACAAAGCAATATCCTCTGCCGAAGTTGCCCAGGACGAGACACTGAGACGTAACGCCACTCTACCCTGCCACACAGTAGTACCAAACCAGCACACACCCTCCTCCTGCACTATACGCACAATCTGTTGCAAAGCGGATTCATCATTGATACTGGCCACTACCTGATTCAGCACGACCTCATTGAGAATTTCAAAGCCTAATTTGGCCAGTCCATCAGCAAACTGACGGGCAAATCCACAGCACCGCTCCACCAGAGCGGCCACCCCCTCGCTGCCCATCTCCTGAATTGCCGCCCAGACCTCAACACCTCGGGCACGGCGGGAAAATTCGGGAACCATATCCTTCGGTGGCACCTGAACCCCAGCCTGTAAATATGGCGCCTGAGTAGTCATAACACGATGTACCATCTGGGCTTCACTACAGATAGCAACACCACAATCGTAGGGTGTATTTAGCCATTTGTGCCCATCCACCGCCCAGGAGTCCGCTAACGCCACTCCCGCAGTCAGGTGCCGCTGCTTGGGTGATGCCGCCGCCCACAAGCCAAAGGCGCCATCTACATGTACCCAGGCCCCGGCCGCCCTGGCCATCGGGATAATTTCTTTAAAGGGGTCGAAATGACCAGAGTTCACGTTACCTGCCTGCAAGCACACGATAGTGGTTTCATCCAGCTCGGGAAAAGTGTCCACCCGCACACGGCCCTGATTGTCACAAGGAGCCTTCACCAATTGATCCTTTCCAATACCGAGAATCGAAAGGGCTTTATGCACTGTGACATGTGATTCTGCAGAGACGACAATCCTCAGCGGTGGGGCTCCGGCGAGCCCCGTTCTCGCCAAATCAATATCCATTCTCTCATATTGACGGTTGCGCGCTGCAGCCAAACACACCATGTTTGCCATAGAGGAACCAGTGGTAAATCCAACACTACTTTCTTCTGGCAACTCTAATAATTGCAGCAGCCAATGGGCGGCTATTCGCTCCAAGTAAATGGCCGATGGTGCCGATGATTCGAGTACCGCTACCTGATCCCAGGCCGCATTCAAAATAGAGGCCCCCATTGCCGCAGGTGTGGAACCTCCAACCACCAAACCAAAAAAGCGACCACCGGTACTCGCCACAGTGGCGGGGGAGGCGTAATGATGGAGATCTGCAATCACTTGCTGAGCATCCTGCCCCTTGTTAGGCAGGGAGGAGTTTAATCTTTCCAACTCAGCCAACTCCAAAGATGATGGGCTGACTCTTTGTTCTCGAATACCAGAAATATACTCCTCAGCACACCGCGCTGCCTCAGATAGAGCTTTCAACGATTCTAAATTACTGGTGACTTTATTGTTTCCCATCTATCCACCTCATACTTCCTTTTATCAAATTTCTTCAACATTCTTAGGCGACAATGGAAATTTCGCAACAAAAATTAAAAATATCGATCAGATATAAAGTGTTGAAAGAACCTCAACGCATATCTAATCAAAGTAGACGCTCTATAAATAATTTCTCGAAATAAAATCCCAGGTTTGCTCACAAAGTAACTGATGCCCAGCGGGGTTAGCATGGAGACCATCCTCAGAAAGCAGTGGAATAATCTCAAGTGCGCACCATAAACTTTCAAAATCCAGCACAGGGACTCCCTCACTAAAGGCAACTTCTCTCACCACCTGACTATAAAGCTGTGCATCTTTACGAAAGAAATAACTATCACTGTCACGATAAGGCGTTGTTCTCTGCTCATCGAAAGGAATACCCGTCATTACAAAGCTGGGGGCAATCGAATTAGATGCTTGCAGTAGCTCTAACACCGCTTGACGAAAAAAATCTAGAGTTACCGTATTCTGTGCTTCTGCCCCACCAGTGCGACAAATATCATTAAAACCTGGGTAAAGCCCTATTAAATGTGGCCTTCTCACAGAAAGTTCCAATGATATCCGCTGAGTGAGCGTTACAACATTTTCACCAAATATTCCCAGGGCGTAGACTAGGTTTTTGGGATTCAAAGGTTCGAAGCGGAAACGAATCCTTTGCACGAAACCGCCCAACTCGGTATCACCTCGACCATAGATAGAACTGGAACCAATAAAAGCGATTTTTTTGGGTACTCTTCTATTCACAGGAATAACCTATAAGGTAAATTAACTTATATATTCGCTAGAGGTCATCACCAATAAAAAATAGAGCTCCAACAATATATGAAACAAGGTCTTAAAGAGCCGCCATTCAAAATAGCATTAAATTTATCATTTAACAGGCGGTTAATATACCTTCTTACCGCCTGCACCAAGATTCAACAATCAAATGATATTCGATAGTTATGCAGGAATTTCTTAAGCCCAAGGCTCGAGAAATCGATCACACGAGAATCCACCCTCCTTCGTGCCCATTTTTTTCGAAATGCATCCTCTAATATCCATTGACCCAGGGTGCCAGCCAGATGATTGCGTCTCTCACTCCAGTCTAGACAAGACTTGCATAATGGACGCCGAGTATTTTTCAATCCACCAATATCAACACCTAGATTACGGAAAAATTTCTTGCCGTTTTCAGTCAATTTCGTACTCTGAAATTCTTCGATGATGACACTTTCTGCCACTAGAGAGTCGTATAGGGCTACGCCGAGACTTCCTGCCAGGTGATCGTAACAAATTCGAGCTTTCCTAACATCGGGGTCTTTAGGACCAGTATCAATACTTCCTTGCATCGGAGTACTACCGATATTAAGTAGTTTCTCTAGTAACTCTGCTACCTCATAATCGCGCAATTGAAAATACTTATGACGCCCTTGTTTACGCACCACCAGTAAACCCCCTTCGGTGAGTTTGGATAAATGCGTACTCGCTGTCTGAGCACTGATATCAGCTTTACAGGCCAACTCAGTTGCCGTCAGGGCTTTGCCACCCATCAGTGCCATTAGCATTTTCGAGCGAGTCTTATCACCAATCAAACCCGCCACCAGAGATATATCAGGCTCCATAGACACACCAGATAGTTCGTTGTAGATCGAAGCATAAAAAAATTAGTGTCATAGAATGCAATGAATTCCAAACAGAGGCAAAACCTATGACGATCACCTGTTTTATCGAGTATCGTATTAATCCCTATCAGCTCGATGAATTTAGACAGTATGCGGAGAACTGGGGAAAAATTATCCCTGAATGTGGAGGAGAGCCAATAGGCTATTTTCTACCCTATGAAGGCACCAATAACCGTGCATTTGGCCTGATTAGTTTCGATAGTCTGGCGAGCTATGAGAAATATAGAATACGACTGAAATCATCGGAAGGTGGCCATGACAATTTTCTATTTGCTCAAAATCAACAATTTATCCTGGAGGAAAAGCGCTCATTCCTCACAGCAGTTCCATCTACTTATATACGCTTGAGGGGAGGATAAACTGGTGATCGCGGTAATTTTTGAAGTTAAACCTAAAAATGACAGCAAAGAAGTCTACTTTTCCAAGGCCCGGGAACTGAGAAAGTATCTCAAAAATATAGATGGATTTATCTCGGTGGAGAGATTCCAGAGCCTCAACAACCCAGACAACTTTCTCTCACTTTCTTTTTGGCGGGACGAGCAAGCCGTACAATCCTGGAAGTGCCAGAACCAACATCGGGAAGCTCAGAAATTGGGTAGAGTCAGTTTCTTTGATCACTACCGGATACGGATTGCCACAGTAATAAAGGATTACGATATTCATCGAGCCGATGATCAGTAATTGGCTCTTTTCTTCAAAATTCAACCACTATCCTCAATGGGGGAGCATACTCTCCCATTGAGGGGGTTTTAAATTATCAAATGCGCACAGTCCAGAAGAGACGAATAATATTCGCAGAGAAACTATAGGCAGGTTCACTTCCCGGAGTAATAGCCGTACTATCACCATGCACCGTAACATCGAGGAAATCCTCGTAGTCAAACAAGATATGATCCCAATATAGGTTTATAGTATTCCTGCGATTAAGCAGGGACCAGCGTTGTGGCAATTCATAAGATACACCTATACCAAGTGCTAGCGTGGTATAGTTACTCAACTCTTTGTCACGTGCTCGAAAACTGGTAGCTTTCGAATAGGGAAACAAGTCGCTATAAAAATCGGCACTGGTTTGCTGGTAATAGCGTATCTTACCTTCAAGGATCCATTCATCCTGCTCTTCTAGCGGGTGAGTGTAACGAAACTCGATATTATCCGCCGTTATTCCCCAGCTATCCGCATAGCGGCGATACTCACCTTTTATTGATGCACGGTAAGGTAATCGATATTTTAATCTAATAGCTACCGCATCACTATTTCTGGTCCTTGGATAGTCCTCAGGTTGATAACTAAATCCCTGCGGAACTGTTGGATCAAGAAAACGTACAGTTCTATAAGGATTATTCAGATAACCTTCATCGGTAACCGTCTCTATGCTTAATTCAGCAATTAATTTTTGTGTAAGAATCTGATTCCAGCTCACCCCATAGCGACGGTGTTGAGCTTCATCAGAAAAATACTCATCATCATTGCGAAAAACTTCATCACTACCATAGCTGACACGCAGATCAATAGTACTTAGGTCGCCAAAGAATCCTTGACTAATGCCAAAGCCAACTGTTTGGGCCTCATAATCACTCTCCGAGCTATTGGTATAGCCTAAATTGATGGTGGTTTTATCCACCAAATAATCCACCCCGAGAGAGTACTGATCGCGCCGTTCAGTATATTCACTTGCAGTTGCCTCAACATCAATAGAGGCCCCAGAAATCATATCTACATAGTAATTTGCGGAAAAGGAAACATTGTTGCCGATATTCTTACGAATTAACACTGAAGGGCCATCAATGGTAACCCCTCCACCACTATAGGCATGGTACAGATTATCAGCTCGCTCCTCAGGTAACACGGCAGCAAAAGCGTAAGTAGGCAAAAATAACCCTACTATAAAGAAATAACGTAACAACTTAGTTACAACCACATCCGCCTCCACTACCACCTTCGGCTCCCCTGGCCGCTTCGCGGGCTTCATAAACATGGTTCATATAACTGGCGGCGACTGGATCTCTCTCAAAACCCATAATCGGGTCCGCCAGATATTGACGCTCATAAGGAGCCACCCAGGGCGTTACTGTGCAGCCACTGAATAGCGATACCGCCAACAGCGGCAACAAGTAGCGCAACATTCTATTACTCCCGGATTAATTCCTTAATGATTTTCTTATAAGCTGCCTCATCGCCATCGCGATAGCCTTTATGGATATGGCGAACATTGCCATCTCTGTCGATAAAAACAGTACTCGGCATAGCATCAATACCGTACATTTTGCTCACCTCACTGGTGCTATCGAATAAGATGGGGAAGTCCACCGGTATTTTTCCCAGTAATTTCTCTGCATCAGATCGATGTGCATCTACGTTTACGCCCCAAACCTGGAATCCAGCGGCGGAATAACGCTCGTGCAACTGATCTAGTAAAGGCATTTCCTGACGGCATGGCCCACACCAAGATGCCCAGAAATTCAGCATAATTACTTCACCGCGCTGCTCCGCCAGGCGCAGGTTGGCGCCTTGGTTAGAAGCCAGCGTAAAATCTCGGGAGGGTTCTGCGGCACTAATACCTATCGACGATATTAGTAATATAAAAGCAGCAACGAGTCGTAACATATTAAAAATCCTTATTAACTATTCTTTTAAAAAAACTAGAAAAATACAGTAAAACCTAATTGGGTAGACAAATTATGAGTGGATTGTGCCTCACCAAATAATTCATGTTCAAATACGTGATCACGTACATCGAAGCGTAATGCCAACCAATCATTAGCCAACAAGCGCACTCCAGCACCAAAGTTGTAGGTAAAATGCTCTTCATCTGCAAATGAGGTATTGCCGGCACCGCTCACCAGATAAAAATCCGTATTGAATGCCCAATCATCTGAAATGAAGTACTCTCCTTGAAAAATATTCCAACCCAGAGAGAAATTGTAATAGCTAAGTTCCCTTTGCTCATCGGTCAACAGAGGAGCAGCACCACTTAAACGCTCAAAGCTGGATTCACCCAACTCAGTTTGCGCATAGGTGCCTTCCATAAAGATATCTTCAGTAATATGGTAGGAAACAGAGGTGCCATAGAGGGCATTAGATCCAAAGTCTTCTACATTGATAACTCCGGCAAAGATGCCCAATTCAATATTTTCACTGTCGATCAGTGCATCACGTACCTCTCGACGCTCCAAGTCTGAAACGACAATATCTGCAATAACGTCTTCACCTTGCTGGGCAACACAGGCCTGAGCACTGAACAGCGCGGATAGGGTTGCAGTGCCTACAGATATACGTCGAAACCAAGTTTCCACTCGACTATCTCCTGATTATTTTCCCGCGAGGTGAGCAGGTAGTGGTTTGTGTATTCCGCTTTTATGGCAAAGCGGCGCGATAGATACGTTTTTATGCCTATGCCTGCCAGCATTACTGTGTCCTGACGATCTTCCGTAGCAATAATGGTTGCGTTAGGTGATGTGATATTTAGACCAGCACCAAGTAGAAAATAGGGGGATAATCGCCAACGCGGGAACGGCTGATGCAGTATTGCCATTTGATAAACCTGGCTATCTGAAAATTCACCAACAGCCTGAGTAGCACGCAATTCGGTAGCTAAATTAGAGGTAAATTGGTAACCGATTCTTGTCGCCAAGGAATTAGCTCCGGCAAAATCGCCATAGGATAAGCCCAGATAAAAGAAACCCGCCTGCACATTTCTAAAATCGGGAAGGGAAACCCGCACCAGCTCACCCTCCTCACCATAAATGTCTTGCAAATCCGCAACTCGTACCCAGCCAGTCTTATTGTGCGCAGCCAATACCTTTACCCAATCAGTACGACGTTTAAGCAGCCAAATTTTTTCACCATATTCAGCCACATGAAAAATCGGATAACCGCGGCCAGGACCTCGATACATATTGATAAATGCATTACCAACGGTAACTTGCTCTGCGTCATCCGGTATCTTGCTGACCAAATTAATCGCAGTTGGAATTACCGCTTCTGATTTTTCCTCTACCGTGAGAAATTCCTCAGAGATATCTCCCGAAGATTCACCGACTTTCAGACTCTCGTTCGCCTGTGTTACGCCAACTTCCTCTGCAAATACAAAGGAAGAAAGGAAGTTGGCTCCGAACAGCAGGAAAATAAAAAGATATTTCTTTAAAATAGACATGGATCAGTCAGCCGGTGCCGCAAAAGGATCGTTATAGTACTGAGCGCCGATATCCAGCCACTCTGCAATTAAACGTAGTTCGGCCGGATTTAAGAGTCCCGTATGCGCACCACCGGTCGAAAAGATAGGAAAAAAAGCACTTTCTGCCGCAGTTTCAGCCATGACAGAAGAAGTAGTTACAACGATCATCACCGGTATAGGATTTCCATTGGCATCGAGAATCAAGTTACCATCTTCATCAGTTTCAAATACCGGGTTGCCCTGGTTATCCGTCTCCTGCCTCAGCCGTGGAGTTAAAATTCCACCGACAAGATCCAATATCGGGCTATCAACTAGTAGTTCAGCATAGGAGGTAAACCAAGCATCGTTCACAGAAGACGCGCTTGCGGTCAGATCCAGCTGCGCGGCGGGAACTCGTGTAGCACCAGCGGCATCTACTGGTGAATGACAGGCAGTACAGGTGTTATCACTAATTACCGTACCGGTATTATCCACAACTTGACGTGGCAGATCCCAGATTGGCTGAATATGCTGCTCGTAATGAATAACACTGCGGCAACTGCTCCCCCAATTATCCAGGCAGGCTAATGGAGCGGGGATTTCAGTCAATAAATCAGCGTAAGCCAGAGAAATATCAGTGTCTTTAACGCGAACTGCTGGATCGGTCCAGACATCAGAAAAGTGTATATCCCCTTTTAATCCAGCTTCTCCAACAATCCGAGCCAATAACTGCGCCATGGTTTCACCCATTTCCGCCAGTAATGCAGGCTCGGTATTTACAAATGGCGCCGCTGAAGTAGGAGACCCACTCCAGGCAGATTCCAGCTCCATATCAACGCGACCATGAACCACTTCACTCTCACTGGTATGGCAGCCCACACAGCTGCGTACCTCACCGGGTCGTAACTGTAACCAGTTATTGTGTTGTTCAAAAATTCTCTTACCCTCGGCATCTATCACTGATATTGCAAAGGGAGTATCGGCAGGTATTTTGACCCGTACCGAACCATCCGGTTGAATAGGCGTATAGCCCAGGATTTCACGCATACCCTGACTGCGATTGCGACCAAAAGCCGAACCGTCGAAGTCCAGGGTGTCGTCATCTGGGATCGCTACAGCTTTTACAATACGGAGAAAACGTGCGGGACGCTCATCGGCAGTAGTCATAGCAGGATCAGCGAGAGTTTTTATTCCCGCTATATCCTCACCATCAAAATCGTAGACGCTACGGATATCCAAAATACCCACAGATTCCTGCACTAGATCGCCATCTACGTCTATTCCAGGAATTGGGTCGGGAATATAAGCCGGCTCCGTGCGGGGCTCCAGTGTCACCCCCTCGGAAATCATTTCACCCTCTTCCGCGACGATAATAGGTAGTTGAGTACCTGCCACGTAGTCATAAATCCACAGGCCGTAAAGAGGATCAGCTAATACCGGTTCCTCTTCTTCCCCTAAGGTTTCTGGGCAGGGTCGTAGCAGTTCCGTCTCTTCCTCCACAATGCGGCATTCACTCCAAGATACCAACAACCTGCTGGTACCATCGTAGAAAGGCCAAGCTGTGGAGAATGTGCCATGGGGAGAGAGGGTTCCATCAGTTGTGACCTCAGCAAAGGCGATAGAGGCCTGACCAACCAGGTCTCCCTCTCCGCCGGCTTCACTATAGGCTTCGCTGTAATTGATTCCATCAATGGCCACCAGATCGCCGCCATAACTTATTCCCGAAGGCGAACGTAGGTTGACCAGTAAACGGCCATCAGGCATCTCACGCGGCCTGGAGAAAGTGGCAGTAGAATTTTCAGTGCCGGTCTCTTGACTGTGATAACCATAATGAAAAGACAAGTCACTACCATCCGGTTTAATGGTATATAGGCTTAAACGGTCTACACCGGCGGCATTATCCCAACGATTAAACAGAATACGTCCATTATTCAATACTGTGGGATTGAGATCGTGGCTCTGATTGAAAGAGATCTGACGAATATCACTGCCATCCGCCTCCATCACATGTAAAACAAAAGCGGGCTCATCCTGATCATCTGTCAGAGCAGAAAACTGTGGCTTATTATCATCCAATAACAAAGCGCGGGCACGACGCTGGCGACTAGAGGAAAATACAATACGTCCATCTGGCAAAAATGCCGGGGCAACATCCTGCCCTTCCTCTGCAATCAGATCGGACTGTATGACTCTATTCAGCTCTTTGGTTTCAAGATCATATAACCAAATATTCCAGGTAGGCTGTTCATCGTCATCAACATTTTCTAATTCTGGTGCGCGCATCGCAAATACCAAACGCTGTCCATCTGCGGAGGTATTGAGATCTTTAACATCGTAATCACCGGTAAAAATTTCTGCGGTAATTACTGTCTCTGCAGCACTTGCTGTAGCACGATCTTTCAGAATCAGTTCAGCACCGGGGAAAAAATCCTGGGGCTGGTATTGGTTATCTTGCTCTAGGGCTCCTTCATCATCCTTATTAAGCTGGCGACGCACGAAGGCAATAGGGTAATCCACCACTACAGGATCTTCCGCCTGCTCCCCACTACTAGAGGAACCGCCACCACCACTACAAGCAGCCACCAACAGTAGTAGTGGCACTGCACGCAAAGATTTCATTATTTTTTCTACCCAGCATAGGCACCAGCAACATGCCGGTAATATTTGCAGAAGGCCCTTCATTATTTCTGTGTGCGGTTTTTGCCGCCGAGGGTAATTCTCGCAAGTTGCGCACAAAAAGTTTGCCAACTGGGACGCAAATATTAAAAGTCATTCTGACAGTCCAGAAATTCGCTTTTAGTATGCCTTGACATACCCCACTGACCCCATCGACAAAATAAACCAATGAAAAATAATTCGTCTCGAGCGCGTGTGATCCAGCTCACAGTGGTAGGCGCAATAATCGGGGCCGGCCTTTGGAGTGCCCCAGCCCTTGCGGCCCCTCAGGATCAGGCTCTGCAAATTCACAGCCGTATCACCGGCACAATTCCCTCTGAAAGTGTATTGCTGGATATGGCCGAGGACATCGCCAATGGCGATCCTGCCAGTGCTGCCTATACGGCAATGCAACACGATGACTTTTACAATGTGACCCTGAAAAACCTGGCCACACCTTGGACTAACGAGGAACAGGATGTGTTTGCGCCGTTAAATGATTACAGCGCAACCGTTATTGGTATGGTCCGGGACGATATGGATTTTCGCCAATTACTGTCAGCAAATATTCTGTATACCGGAAATGTCTCCGGGCTGCCAAGTTACAGTACCAGCAACAATAATCACTACGAAGCTCTGGAAGCTGGTGGTTATTCCCTGAAAGAAAATCTCACCAGACAAAGTCAGTCTTCCCTTAATGGGCTTCCGGCCGATGCTACTGCCGGTGTGATTACCAGTCGTGCCGCAGCAAAGGCCTTTTTTAGTGCTGGCACCAACCGCGCCATGTTCCGTTTTACCATGCTCAACCATATGTGCCGGGATATGGAGCAGGTGCAAGACAGCACACGTTCACCGGATCGAATTCGCCAGGATGTCAGTCGCAGTCCAGGGGGGGATAGCCGGGTATTTCAAAACAACTGCGTCAGCTGTCACAGCGGTATGGACCCTATGGCCCAAGCCTTCGCCTATTACGATTATGTCTACGATGCAGACAATGACCCAGAGGGCAACAACGGGGCACTCGACTATAACGGTGCAGGAGATACAGATCCGGAAACCGGCAGTCGCGTGAAAGCTAAAAACCACATTAATGCGGCAAACTTTCCCCACGGATACCAGCTTCCCGACGATCGCTGGGACAACTATTGGCGTGAGGGCCCCAACCTGCATCTTGGATGGAATAGTGCCCTATCCGGTAGCGGTAATGGGGCAAAGTCTCTCGGTGAGGAGTTGGCCAACAGTCGTGCTTTCGCCAGCTGCCAAGTCACTAAAGTATTTCGCCAGGTGTGTTTGCGTGATCCTGAAGATGCCAATGATCGTGCACGTATAGAAGCCATCACTAACAACTTCAGCAGCTCCGGTTACAAACTGAAGCAGGTATACGCCGATACTGCAGTTTATTGCGCGGGAGATTAATAACAATGAAAATTTTTAAGAACCTGCAAATATCTACCCTTTTATGTACAGCAGCATTCCTTGCCGCCTGTAGTGGCGGCAGTGGCAAAGATACAGAAGAGCAGCCAAATACGAACCAATCCAATAACGGCACCAGCTATTCAGGCCCAGCACCGGAAACTGAAGATGTCAAACAGTACAAGCGCTATATCTGGGATAACCTGGCCGAACAGAATCGCTGTGGTAGTTGCCACGTAGAGGGCGCGCAGAGCCCCCATTTCGTACGCGGTGACGATATTAATGCAGCTTACGATGAAGGTCGTGAACTGGTAAACCTAAGCCTCCCGGAAGAGTCACGCCTGGTAACCAAGGTGGGCGGCGGGCACAACTGTTGGCTCTCCAGCGACGATGCCTGCGCTGAAATTATTACCAATTATATTGAAGAATGGGCCCGAGCCAGCGGCGGTCTCAGTAATACAGTCACACTAACTGCCCCAATTGAACGCGATGTGGGCGCGAGCAAGAGCTTCCCTGTCTCCAGTAGTAACTTCGGCACTACCGTTTACCCAGTATTGCGTAACTACTGTGCCAGTTGCCACAGCGAAGATGCCGCGCTCACACAAAAACCCTACTTTGCTAGCTCTGATGTGGATCTCGCCTACGAGGCGGCGAAAAGCAAAATGAACCTGGATACCCCTGCGGATTCACGCTTCTCTGTACGCCTGGGTAGTGAATTTCACAATTGCTGGGATAACTGCTCCAGCAACGCAGCGGAAATGACGGCGGCTATCCAAGCCTTTGCCGACAGCATTGCCCCTACTGAAGTCAATCCGAATTGGATCCTTAGTAAGGCTCTGCTTCTCACCGATGGTATTGTCGCCAGCAGTGGTGGCCGTATAGAAAATAATGCAATCGCCCTATATGAATTTAAAACCGGTAGTGGTACTACGGCTTATGACACTTCCGGGGTAAATCCAGCCATTGATTTGGCGCTTTCAGGCGATGTGGAGTGGATTGAGTCCTGGGGTTTGCAGCTTAAAGGTGGTAAAGCCCAGGGCGCTACGGCAACCAGCCGTAAGTTATACGAAACTCTCACTGCCACCGGCGAATACTCTATTGAGGTTTGGGCTGCACCAGCCAATGTCACCCAGGAAGGTCCCGCACGTTTGGTTACCTATTCCGGCGGTGACGATATTCGCAACCTCACCCTAGGCCAGGCGCAGTACAGCTACATATTCCAGAACCGCAGTGACAGTACCGATGCGGATGGAATGCCAGCTCTGATGACTGATGATGCAGACCAGCTGGTACAGGCGAGTTTGCAGCACGTGGTCGCGACCTTTGACCCGATCAACGGCCGTAAACTCTTTGTAAACGGCGCAGATACTGGGGAAATGGACCCCAGCGAAGCGGGGCTTTTGAGCACTTGGGACGACACCTTTGCCCTAGCGGTTGGTAGTGAAGTAAGTAACGGAAATAGCTGGCAGGGTTCTATCCGCATGCTGGCAATTCACTCTCGCGCACTCTCTGCCGAGGATGTTGCCACCAACTATGAAGTAGGTGTCGGAGAAAAATACTTCCTGCTGTTTAAAGTTGAAGAACACACCGGCATTGCCGAAAGCTACGTAATGTTTACCGTTCAGCAGTTCGACAACTATGCCTACCTGTTCAGTGAACCTACCTTTATCAGCCTGGATGAAAGTGTCGATCCGAAAGGCATCGCTATCGAAGGCATGCGTATCGGTATTAATGGTCGCGAAGCGGAAGTGGGCCAGTCTTGGGCTAAATTATCCGCCGAAATCGATGATAGTTATGTGCCCCTGCAAGGCCAGAAGCTGTCGAGGCTTGGCACTATCATTACCCTCGATAAAGGCCCCCTGGAAGATGAATTTTTCCTTACTTTCGAGCGTATCGGCAACGCTAGCTTTACTCGTGTAGAGCCCACACCTGCCGAACCAGCGGAGCCAGCAGACCTGGAGGCCCAACCGCGTATTGGCCTGCGCCGCTTCGAGCAGATTAACGCCAGCCTCTCTCGCGCCACCGGCATTTCCAGCGCCCACCCGGATGTGATGGAAACCTGGGAAGCCGTGAAGCGCCAGCTACCTGTCTCCAGTGATATCAGCGGATTCCTGGCTGCACAACAAATGGGTATCACCCAACTTGCCGTGAAATACTGCAGCACCCTGGTGGATTCCAATGCGCGCGGAACTTATTTCCCAGGTTTTGATTTTAATGCTCCTGCCAATACAGCTTTTGACAGCGCTAGTAAACGAGCACTGGTGATTGATCCATTAATGGAAAGCCTATTGGGCCACGAAATGAACTGGCATGACGGCAGCCACTCGCAGCTGTCTAGTGCACCAGACCTGGGCACCGTAGAAGCAGAATTAAACAGCCTGATCAACACCATGACTGCCTGTGGCAATGGTTGTGAAGCAGATCGCACCGAGACCACGGTCAAAGCCGTATGCGCCGCCGCCATGGGCAGCGCTATGATCCTGATTCACTGATTAAAAAAACGGGCTGCCGCCCAGGTACGGTTTTAAACACCGTACCTGGGAAGATTAATCACAGCCTAGACAAGATTGTCGAAAGAAAATTTTCAACAATCTGCTAAAAATTTAAAAAATAATTTACCGGCACATCGGATAAAAAATCCGCAAAAAACTATGAGCAAGAAAAAACATTTTGAGCTGGACCAGCCCCTACGCCACCCGGATCACCACCGCCCGGTAACCCGTCGTGATTTTCTCGCCCAGGGCTTCCGCGCGGGCATGGCGACAGTATTAGGTGGCTCTGTATTCAGTATGTTTGCCAACCCACATAATGCCCACGCAGCTCTGTCCGCCGACCTGGAAGACCTGCGCAAGAGTAACGGCGGCCCCTGTGATGTTAGCGCTTTTGGCGCCGGTAAAATTCCATTTATCTGTTTCGACCTCGCCGGTGGAGCCAATATCGCAGGCTCCAATGTATTGGTAGGCAAACAGGGTGGTCAGATGGATTTTCTCGGTACGGCCGGCTACAACAAACAGGGGCTGCCGGGCGATATGATCCCCTCAGCCGGAGAAGGATTTGTTAACACCGACCTGGGCCTTGCTTTCCATAGCGACAGCGGCATGTTGCGCGGTATCTTGGAAAAAGTGAGCTCCGGCACTGCTACCGCTACCAACGGTGCGGTGATCCCGGCACGCTCGGAAAACGATACCGGCAACAATCCTCACAACCCCATGTACGGAATCAACAAGGCCGGGGCCAATGGTTCCCTACTGGCCCTGATCGGCTCTCGCTCCAGTGATTCCGGTGGTAACTCCATGGCTCCGTCGGCAATGATCAACCCTGAAGTTCGCCCCACCAAAGTGGACAGGCCTTCTGATGTTACCGGCCTCGTAGATGTGGGCGACCTGGTGGGCCTGCTCAGCCAGGAAGACACGGTTGCAGTGATGGAATCCATGTACCGTATTTCTGATGCCAAGCTGGGTAAGGTAAACACTCGCGTGGGAGCCGATGCGATTATCAAGGATATGGTGCGCTGCGGTTATATGAAGAGCGCCGACCTGGCGGACCGCTTCGGTAATCCCGCCGATCTAAACCCCGAAGCCGACCCGGATATTGTCGGTCCCTCCGGTATTTTTACCAGTGCTGAACTGAGTGGGGATGGAGAATTCCGCAAAACCGCTTCAACGATGAAACTAGTGGTGAATGGCTATGCCGGTGCCGGCACTATCACCATGGGCGGCTACGACTACCATACTGGCGACCGCGCCACCGGCGAGATGCGCGACCTGCGTGCCGGTCGCTGTATTGGCGCCTGCCTGGAGTATGCTGCACGTCGTAACCAGCCACTGATGATTTATGTCTTCAGCGATGGTTCGGTTTTCTCCAACGGAATGATCGACGACTCTGTCGAAGGTCGTGGCAAGGGTGTGTGGACCGGAGACAATCAGCAAACCGCTGCTTCTTTCTTCCTGGTATACAACCCTGCCGGGCGTCCGCAATTACTCGGAGGCAGCGCCGACGAGCAGGCAAGGCATCAGCAGCTGGGTTATATGCGTTCCTCCGGGGACGTGGAAACGTCTTCAAGTCCCGCCGCCAACAACGTTAATCTACTGGTAGAAACGGTAGTCATGAATTACCTGGCTTTACATGGTGAACAAGATAACTTTGAAAAAATCTTTCCCAACCACGGTCTCGGTAGCGTTACCCTCAGGGACAGCATGACCGCTTTTGCCCCTATAAGATAATGTGATACCGAGATGTTGCGTTTTATTCGATCTCTCCTGTTAGGTGGTGCCGCCCTCTGTGCGGCACCAGTATTGGCCGAGTGGCACTATGCCGAGCGTGCAATCATGGGCACTGAAGTCCATCTTCAGCTCTGGCACGAGAATGCCAGTGAGGCTGAATACCTGATCGAAAAGGTAATGGCAGAATTCCATCGCTTAGATAACCAGTTGTCACCCTACAAGCCAGAAAGCGAGCTATCCCTCGTTAATCGGGAGGCAGGCAAAACCGCAGTCAATATTTCCGATGAGCTGCTTTCTCTGGTGGATAAGTCTCTCTGGTTCAGCCACCTGACCGATGGAGCCTTTGATATCAGCTACGCTACTCTCGGCAAACACTATGATTTCCGCAACAGAAAACAGGCAGACTCCGCCCTTACTGACTCTCTAATTGAGGCGCTGAACTACCGTCACTTACATTTGAATAAAAAGTCCAAGACCCTGCGTTTTGGTCACAGCGAAACAAAAATTGACCTGGGTGGAATTGCCAAAGGGTATGCTGTGGATAAAGCCATTCAAATTCTCGAACAGGCTGAAGTCTGCTGTGCCAGTGTCAGCGCCGGTGGCGATGCACGTATGCTAGGCGATAAACGCGGTGAACCTTGGCTGGTAGGTATTCGTCACCCGCGAGAAAAAAGCAAAAGTGCCGCAGTAATCCCCCTGCGCGACATTGCCATTTCAACTTCCGGTGACTACGAGCGCTTTTTTATTGATGAACAGCAAGAGCGTATACATCATATTTTCAATCCAAATACCGGAAAGCCCGCAGACACAGCAGTTGGAGACAGCGATAAACTAATCAGTGTCAGTATTATCGGCCCAAGGGGTTTTGATACCGATCCACTTTCCACCAGTGTATTTGTGCTGGGTAAGAAAAAAGGATTGGCACTCATTGATCGCCTGCCCCAATTTGAAGCAGTGGTTATCGACAGTAACAAACGTCTGTTCTTCAGTCAGGGACTGGCAAATCCACAATAATCGTTACAACGTCGTAAAAAATTTGCCAACGGGATCACACCAGATAGCTGCGCCCCTGACATAATTTGCGCCCATTACACAATAAAGCCAAAAGCAAGCGAAAGGCCTTCCATGGGACGCGTTCTCCAGTTGTTTATTTTCTCACTCGCCCTCTTCACAGGCGCAGCGTCTCAGGCTCAGCAAGAGTCTTTTTCTACTGAAAAGCTGGAAAATCTAAAGCGTGATGTTATTAAGTTAAACCGGGATTTATTAATCCTGGAAGAAGACCTGCTCTACCCGGCACAAAGCCAAGTGGCTTTTTATGTGTCTGTGGATGTCGGTCACTATTTTCAGTTGGACGCTGTTAAATTACATATCGACAATAAACTCACAGCTAGCCACCTGTATACCGATCATCAGCGCAGTGCTCTTGTACGCGGTGGTATCCAACCCCTACACAAAGGCAACCTAAAATCTGATAACTACACCATTTCCGCTTTCTTTACCGGTCTTGGACCAGAGGGACGCGAGTATAAGCGGGGCGCGACTCTAGCGTTGGAAAAGACCGATGAGCCCGTTGTTATCGAATTGCGCATCTCAGATAAAACCGGCAAACAACAGCCAGACTTTGAACTCATTCAATGGCCCACGCCCTGATTACCCATGAGCTACCGGCCCCTCTCCCGCATAATATCCCTCAGTGTCGCTTTGCTAGGTGCCAGTTTGCCTACTTATGGCACCGAGACCGAAGTTACCTCGGAAGGAACAGCGCCTCAGGAAAAGACGCAATCCGAAGACAAAAAGTATCGCCAAGCTCAGGATATGTCCTACGGGGCAACCCTGTATGAGTACTTTCAAGGCAATAATTTCGATGCCCTCAGCACCCTGCTTGTCGCCAAGCAACGTGATTCAATTAAAGTTCACCGCGACAGTGCCGCGTTGATCGAAGGGGGAATCAGCCTCAGTTTTGGTCTGCATCGGCGCGCTGCCGAACTTTTCGAACTACAGCTTCAAACCGGCAACCAAGATACAGATTCCAAACTGCACCAGGCAGCCTGGCTGAAACTGGCAGAGCTGAACTATTTGCAGGGTGACTTTTCCTTAGCGGCAAAAAATCTGGAAAAGTCTGGAGCCATAGATTCCTCTACCCTCCCCCTTAACCTGGCCTTGCGCAGTGAAGAAATCTCCACAGCCCAGGAATTCCTTAAAAGAGCCGATCTGCCGCTGTCAGAGCGCCTACTCGGACACATCAATCTAGGCGCAGCCTTAGCCCGAAGAGGAGAGTTAGTTGCCGCCGCCGAGGAATATCGCTTCGCAAGCACACTGGCGACTGAGCAGGATGAACCCTCAGAGGATATCCTGATACTCGCGGACAAAGCGCATATCGGCGCTGGCTACGCTATGGCATTGTCAGAGCAGTTTTCCCAGGCCCAAGCTGAATTTTCCCAAGTGCGCCTGCACACCCCCTGGGCAACCAAAGCTCTGCTCGGGCTCGCTTGGTCTTTGATCAACAGCGAGCAATACCAGGAGGGAGTAGATGCCCTGCGTTTTTTATTAGCAGAACACCAACACAGTCCCGCCGCACGGGAGGCCAGGGTCGCCCTGCCCTATGCCTATGAAAAGCAGGCTGAACGCAATAAAGCCCTAAGCGCCTATAGTGATGCAGCCACACATTTCGAGAGCACATTGCAGCAGCTGCAGCACTTACAGCGGAAGCTGTCTTCAGAACCGCTGGCGGACGCCAGTCAATTTAGCCAGTCACAACGCTACGGCTGGCTACAACTGGCTCAAGCCGCACCCTTACTGCGGGACAACCAGCATTTTCTCTTACCCATTTTACAGAGCGATCAATTCCAACTGCGCCTGTCGGAGCTACGCGACCTGCAGCAGATGGATAGAGTACTCTATGACTGGTCACAAAAAATTCCACAATTGCATTCATTGATCGAAGAGCGTCACCAAAGGCGCTCCGGCATTATCGGGCAGTACCAGAGCGCAGAGTTTGACCAGCAACTGCAAATCGCCAAGCAACACTACCGCAATCTCAACGATGCCCTGGCCCAAATAGAAGGGGAGCGTGACGCACTGACTCTGCTCGAAGCTACCAGCAACGGGGAGGGTGGAAATAACAGTGAGATATTCGAGATGCTGGAGATACTCCAGGGCGCAGAGCAACGCTATCAACTACTGCGCAGTAACGGTAAGGGGTCTGACTATCAGGGCGAGACCCTGGCTAAAGCCCGTGGCATTTTATTATGGCAAGCCAGCGAACAGTATCATCACCGCTTGTGGCAACAGCGCAAAACTCTGCAACTACTCGAATCCAGCTTACGCGATGGTGAGAAGCAACTAGGTAAAACCTCTGTAGAAGTGGGCCGCGCACCGCAATTGACCCAGCTAACAGAGCGTCTGGCTAGCACTGCGGCGCAATTATCCGGCCAACGAGCAGCCATAGCCAAAACGGCTTCAAAGGTTGAGGCTGCCCTACGCCGGGATATTATTGCTGAGCTGGAGCGAGAGCAGTCGCGGATTCACAGTTACCAGGCCCACACCCGCCTCGCTATCGCGCGCTTACAGGATGCCTCCATGCTAGAGGCCGCCAGCCAGCCTCCGCCAAAAAACCCTGAGAAAAATACTCAGGTGGAAACGCAAGATGGCGAAAATACTCACGAAAAAGGCAATGCCACAGTAGAGAAAATAACTGAGGAAAAGACCGCAGAAGCCCTATTGCCCGATAATGAAGGGGGGCAGAGTGAATAGGTTTGGTTCCAGAAGCTTTTCCCTGCGTCTGCTCACTGCCGCTATCTGCTGTATCAGTACCGCCTGCAGCAATCAGTCCGCACTGACACTTGCAGATCTGCCCACGGCCACGGCTGCTTCCACTGAAGAACCTGTATCAGCTCCCCCTGAGTTGATATCGGTTGATCTCGCCACTCTCGTGCAGAGCTATCAACAAGCACTGGCCAGCCAGCCAGACCCCCAGATTCGCGCACAGATTCGTTTGCGCCTGGCCGATCTGGAAATGGAGCGACTAGAGCAACATCAGGCGGATAACCCGGAAGTTTCAGTCGGTTTTGCCAGTGCGGTGCAGCACTACCAGACACTCGCCAAAGAGAGCCCTCGAGACGACTATATTCTCTATCGTCTGGCGCGAGCTCGTGCTATGGATGGCGAAATGCCAGGCGCGCTGCAAGCACTGGAGCGTATTGCCCAGGGCGCGCCTGACTCACCGTTTATGGGGGAGGTTTTATTCCGCCGAGGCGAAGCGGCTTTCAATCGCAAGGAGTATTCGGCAGCGGCACGGGACTTCCGCGCATTGCTGGAGAAGGGCGAAAGTCCATTTTCCGATAATGCCCGCTATATGCTCGCCTGGTCAGAGTTTAAATCCAGCGATTACCGCCGTTCCACGGAGATATTTCTCGAGTCTCTGGATATTCTGCAGCAGCGTGCCAGCGAAGCAGAGTTACCTCTGGGCCAGAAGCGCCTGCGCGAGGATAGCCTTCGTGGCCTGGCCCTGAATTTTAGTTACCTGGGCGGTGCCGAAGCTATCGAGTCCTTTAATCCCGATGGTAAACCACGAGGTTATCAGCACCTGCTGTACAGCGCTCTGGGCAATTGGTATCGAGAGAAAGAGTTATTCCGCAACAGCGCGGATACCTATCTGGCTTTTGTTAAGCACTACCCCAATAGCACTGAAGCGCCATCATTACATTTGCAAGCTATTGAAACACTGCAAAATGGCGGCTTACACGATGAGGTGCTTCCAACCAAACGGGAATTTGTACAACGCTATGGTATTCGCAGTGAGTATTGGCAGCAGGCAGAGGCAAGTCAGCGCGAAGCCCTGGCACAATCACTGCGCCCCTGGCTTGAGGAGTTAGCCCAATTTGACCACGCGCGCGCGCAGGAACTTGCTCAGTTAGCGACCAAGGCACCGGCTAATAAAAGTAAACAAAAACAGCAGCTCAAAGCTCAGTCTCGCAAAGCTTACCTAGCGGCAGCGGAACTCTACCGGCAGTTTTCACAAACTTTTCCACAGGACCCCCGCACTCCACCAATGGTCTTCCTGATGGCCGAATGTCTCGAGCAGGCTGGCGACTACGCTGAAGCCTGGCGCGCATACAGCCAGGTAGCCTGGGAATACCAAGACAAGAAGCATGGTGCGGAGGCTGGTTATGCAGCCATTCTTAGCTCGGCACAAGTGCATAAAGAAACACCGGACCAGGATGCCGAGCAAAAAATCCTGTGGCTGGATCGCAACATTGAGGCCAGCCTTAAATTTGCCCAGAGCTGGCCACAGGATAAAAGAGCCTTACCAGTACAACTATCTGCCGCAGATAAGCTGCTACAACAGTCGCGTTTTGCCGAGGCTATTGCCGCTGCACAAGCTGCAGATCAGTGGCAGCCACCAGCGAATAAAGCTCAGCAATTAAATATCGCGATGATCCTGGCTCACAGTCACTTTTCATTGAAAGATTATATGGCTGCGGAAGAAGCCTATACCCGTGCGCTGAATATACAGCCTAAGGATAGCCATTTGCGCGAGGACACACGCAAGCAACTTCAACTTTCCATCTATCGGCAGGCAGAGTTGGCACTTGCGCAACCAGCACTCACCGAGGATGGCAGAGAGATTCCCAGTGAGGAGGCGTTGCGCCACCTGCTGCGAATCAGGGAGAGTGGACGCAGCGAAATTGCAGCCACCGCCCAGTATGACGCGATCAATTACCTGATGGAATTACAGCAGTGGCAGCGTGCCAGTGCTGAACTTGCAGACTTCCGGAGTTTCTATCCTGCACATCAGCTGGCACCTACCCTCGCCGCCAAGGCGGTCGTTATTTTTGAAGCCTTGAAAATGCCTGCCGCTGCAGCCGGCGAATTACTGCAACTTGCACAAAATGATCCCGACCGAGAAGTACGTCGCCAATCCTTATTCCTCGCGGCGGAAAGCTTGCAAAAAGCAGGTGAGCATCAAGGTGCCATTGAGAGTTACCGTAACTACAACAAGCTCTGGCCAAAGCCTGCTGAACAACGTCTGGAAGCGCAATATCAGTTAGTGCAACTCTACGGGCAAACCAATCAACCTAATAAACAGAATTATTGGCTACAGCAATTAGCAAAAAATTCAGAAAAATCCCCTCGGGGCCGCTACCTATCCGCCTATTCCCAAAGCGCATTGGCAGAGCAGAGCTATGAAAAATTCGCTTCATTAAAATTGCACTTGCCGCTAAAAACCAGTCTCGCCAATAAAAAGCGCGCGATGAAAACCACCGTGGCCGATTATCGCAAGGTTCTCGAGCTGGAAATTGCGGAATTCACCACCCAGGCCAATTTCCGTTTAGCTGAAGTTTATCGACAGCTCAGCCGTGACCTGATGGAATCTCAACGCCCCAAAAACCTGAATGACCTTGAGTTGGAGCAGTACGAAATCCTACTGGAAGAGCAGGCCTTCCCCTTCGAGGAAAAGGCTATAGAGCTGCATCAGGCCAATATTCAGCGCACCAGTGATGGAATTTACGACGACTGGGTCAAACGTAGTTTTGCCTCACTCGGCGAACTGTTACCCGCACGCTACAAAAAACCGGAAGCAACCCTGGAGTGGAGCCATGCACTGCATTGATTTGCGCAATTGCCCCAGTGGTATTTTTCGCCTCACAGCAACACTACTGATTCTGGCGACACTCAGCGCCTGTGGCAGCCTTCCACTTGGTAAAAATGCTCAACAGAAGGACGCCTCAATTGAGCATGCAATTACCGAAAACCCCTATTTGGCGGATGCCATGCGGGTTCCCAAAGCGGCCAGCGTCGCTATGGCTCAGGCACACGAGAGCTTTAACAACGGAGATAGCTCAACCGCAATGCAGCAGCTAAAGCAGGTCATTGAACGCTGGCCAGAACTCTCTGGCCCCTGGCTAAACCTCGGGATAGTACAGAAGAAAAGTGAACAGACCGAGCATGCGGAAAATAGCTTTCGCAAGGCGATTGAGGTCAATGACGGTAATGTATTTGCCTGGAATCAGTTGGCTGCACTACTGCGCGACGCTGGCCGTTTCGAAGAGGCCGAACAGTGCTACCTGCAGGCGCTGAACCTTTGGCCCGACTTTAGCGATGCGCACCGCAATCTGGGTATTCTCTATGACCTCTATCTAAACAGGCCGGAAGAGGCATTACAGCAATACCGTTTGGCCCAGAGCAGTCGAGAACAAGAAGACAAATTACTCGGCGCTTGGATATTAGAACTGGAGCGTAGACTCTGATGCGAGATAAATTAATCATTCTAATGTCCGTAATATGCACCTGCTTCACCGCCCGTGCCGAAGAAATCACCACACTGGAATCCACGGTTATCGGTAGTCAGGAACAGCCCAAAGTGCTGTATATCATCCCTTGGAAGCAAGCCGACAGCCTGCAGCGCCTTGATAGTTCTCTGGCCCAAAATTTTAATACCGTTTTCAAGCACCAGGAGCTCTCAGAATTCAAACGGGAAATTCAACTGCTCAGTGCCAAGCCGGTTGTTGAAGAAAAAAATGAATAGAAAAAATAATAATACTCATCAAGCACCACAAACTAATGTAATCGTGCTTTTTTGCTGAAACTCAGTACTCCAGTGGAGCAGGGATAAGCCACCGCAGGTATTTCACTTATCAGGAGTTTATTGTAGAGCCCTCATCCGACTCCACAATATTCATCATCATGCCCAATGACCATGGAATGGCCGTTTGGCAAAAAAATATCGCTAATTAAACACTTACTTCTGTGGAGACACTCATCATGGAATTTACTCAGGCGTTATTGCGCTTTTTCCAGACTGGCGGCCCTTTTATGTACCCTATTGCCCTGGTGCTGGTTATCGGCCTCGCCATGGTAGTGGAACGCTGGATTTTTCTTTCCCGCGCTAAGAGCGCCAATCGCCGCGCTTATCTGCAGGTATTACCGCTACTGCAAAAACGCAGTTACCAGAATGTATTGCAACTGGCCCGGGACAACGATGCTGCGATGGGTCGCATTGCCGCCGCCGGTATTAATACCCTGCAATTCGCCAAGCGCGAGGAAAATATTGCATTGGCAATCGAAGAGGGCATCCTCGAAGCAGTACCGCGCCTGGAAAAGCGCACCAACTACCTGGCTACCCTGGCCAATATTGCTACCCTACTCGGTTTGTTAGGCACCATTATGGGCCTTATCGCAGCGTTCACCGCTGTAGCCGCTGCCGACCCTGCGGAAAAAGCCACTATGTTGTCTACCAGTATCTCCGTAGCAATGAATACCACCGCATTCGGGCTTATCTCAGCAATTCCCCTTCTGCTATTTAATTCCATGCTACAAAACAAGACCAATGAAATTGTAGATAGCCTGCAGATGGCCGGAGTAAAGTTCCTAAACCTGTTGACTATGGGCCGCCCACAAAAAACGGAACAGCAGCGCGCAGTGAATGCCTGAGGGCTCTCGCCATGTTGAAATTAAATATTCGTCGCCGTGGACACGAGGAAGCAGAGCTGGACATCACCTCTTTTATGAGCCTGATGACTATCCTGGTTCCTGTACTGCTGCTCAATATGGTGTTTTCCCATATTTCAGTTTTAAAACTCAATCTTCCTGGCATCAGTGATGGAAGCAGTAGTGCAACTGAACAGGAAAATCGACAGTTGGAACTGGTATTACGCACCGCACATGTTGATATCAATTACCCGGCCGGGCAACTAGTCAGGCGAGTGGAGAATACCGATGGTGAACCAGATATGGAAACGGTTTCCCTGATACTGCAGCAGATAAAGCGTAACTTAAGGGAAAAATCCATCGAGAAAGACGACTTGGTCATTCTCTCGGAAAAAGGTACATCCTACAAAACCCTGGTGGCAGCTATGGATACCGCACGCAGCTATCGAGCAGTAGTTGCCGCATCAGTCGTCGATGCCGAGTTGTTTCCACAGATTTCCCTGGGCGATGCCCCCCAGCAAACAACCGTAGTGGGGAAATAAAATGATGCTTAACGCAGCCGCCAAATTACAGGAGCGGCGTCAGCGACAGAAACGACAGCAATCGAAGCTCAATCTGGTTTCTCTAATGGACATTTTCACCATTCTGGTATTTTTCCTGTTGGTGAACTCCACTAGCGATGTACAGGTTTTGCAAACAGATAAAACCATCAAACTACCCAAGTCCACTTCTCAGCAAAAGCCGGAAGTTACTACGGTCGTGAGGGTCAATAATCAGCAATTATTCGTTGGTGATCGCATGATCGTGGGCATTAACGATATTGACGCTGGTAAGGAAAATATCGAGCCCCTCTTGAAGGAACTGGAGTACCGCGCCGAACGCGCCGGTAAACTCAGCGACGAGCAAAAGCAAAGGGGACGCTCGGTCACCATTATGGGTGACGAGCAGGTTCCCTATGAGTTGCTCAAACAGATTATGCAGACCTGCGCCCAGGCAGATTACCGCGATATCTCTTTTGCTGTTGAGCAGACAGCACCAATAGATCCCGCGGGGGTGGAAAGCTGATATGAGCACTGCAACCAGCCGCTATGCCCCCTGGCAACTACAGGAAACCCTGTTGCCCTGGTCCGCTTCCAACCAGGAAGACCAGCGCTTTATAAAGTTCCTGCGTGCAGGGCTTATTGTCTTCGCCGTTTGCGGTTCCATCGTTACCTTTGCTCCAGTGCCGGAGCTGACCCGGGAACAGGCAGAGCGAGTGCCACCACAACTGGCCAAGGTTATCCTGGAGAAAAAGGAGCTCCCAAAACCTAAGCCCAAACCCAAGGCCAAACCGAAGCCTGAGGAAAAAAAGCCTGAGGCAGAGAAGCCCAAAGAAAAGCCGGAACCTAAAAAAGTCGAGAAGGAAAAGCCGAAACCGGCTCCCAAACCCGAGCCCAGCAAAGTAGAGGCACCCCCTGTTGCCACTATACAAAAAGCGCGGGAAAAAGCGGCGAGCAGCGGCATCAATGCCCTGGCCGACGATCTATTGGATATGCGTGAGAGTTTTGATACGGGTGAAGTTACCCGCGGTCAGCTCAGTGCCGGCAGCGCCACTGCTGCACAAACACAACGCAATATGATCAGCGACAAATCCAAAACTTCGAGCGGCGGTGTCAGGGCCGGGAGCATCAGCACTGACACGGGAGGCGTATCACTGGCAGGCCGACAAACCACCCGGGTTGAGCAGGCCCAGGCGAAGGGCTCCGCCAAGCAGGCAGCCAGGAGAGTCGGGGGTGAGAAATTGGCGCGAACCGACAATGCCATTCGCGGCATAATGGAGGCCAACAAGGCGGCAATCAATGCGATCTATGACCGTGCCTTACGCCGTGATCCCACCCTGCAGGGTAAAATTACCGTGCAGCTGGTGATTGAAGCAAACGGCACTATTTCGTCCATCAAGTTGATTGAGAGTGAGCTGAACAACCCCGCCCTGGAGCGCAAGCTGCTGGCGAGGATCCGCATGATTAACTTTGGTTCTGCGGATGTTAAAGCCACAACCCGCAATTACTCCATCGACTTCCTGCCATCCTGATTGGGGTTTTGGATAAATGACATTGGCACAGCGGAGCAAATCTTTGCAGCTTGCTCGCTGTGCCAATTTCTCTTCCGCACTGATTAATTCAAATCTGCAGCGTATTGTCGCAGTAGCTGTAGAGGTACTATCTCCAGAGCTTTCACATGGGTACGCTGTAAAAAAACTCTCGGTGCCCTATCCTGCTGCTGGGCCTCCAACCAGCGGGCGGCGCACAGGCACCAGCGGTCTCCCGGAGCCAACCCCGGAAACCCGTACTCCTCAATCGGCGTACTCAGGTCGTTGCCACGGCTGCGGGAAAATGCCAAGAACTCATCATTTACTTCCACACAAACCGTGTGGGAGCCTTGATCCTCTTTGCAGGTGTTGCAGCAGCCGTCGCGAAAAAAACCGGTCATTGGTGCCAGGCTGCAGGGAATAAGTGCATCGCCAAACACATTAACCGAACTATCCATCTCCATTATCAACCTTCCCCCTCGGTGCCATTGAGTAATTCGATATCCACCAGCTGCCAATGCAGCCCATTGCGCTGCATAATCAACCGCAGTTCTGCCCGGTTGGCCTCCCCGTAATCCGCACTCAGGTGGTTAATATCGGTAAAACGCCATTTGAGACGTCTCCAACTGCTCTCAGGCTTTTCTTCAGAATCTTGCCGGGTCTGCGGATAGGAATCTGCCTGGGGGGCTGTGTCCTGGCCAAACAACTTTCGTTCCATCCCCTGTAAGTCCTCACCGCCACGCAACAGGGCTGCGACCCCCTCTGGGGTTACAAACTGTTGCATTAATGGCCCCATGACAAAATTCGCACCGGCGGTTAGTAGCTCATCAAATTCCTGTGGAATTGAATTGCCTATAGAAGAGCGCAGCTGTTCCTGTAAACGAACTCTTAAATTGTCACGTAATACCGGAAAGTCCACGTAACGTTCCAGCATATCGATACTCTCTCGCCTTTTTTCTGGCTCTTGCGCACCCGCCATTTGCGCCGCACGCTGCAACTGTTCCATTGCATAAAAGGGCAGTGCCACATATCCAGCTGTGATAACCATTATTATCACAGCCCCCGCCCATAGAAATTTCTTCATTATTACCTTTCCTCTTTACGTCTAAGGGGAATTTTATGCTGAGAAAGATTCATCACCTAATTTGCCGCTGTACTGGCGTGGCATTGTTCCCACAACGCGCCTGTGCGATATTCGTCTTCAAGGCTCTGCACATCCCAATCCGTTAACTTTTAATAAGGAAATCAAACAGGATGAGTGATATTTATAAAGCTCCCGAGTCCCAACTTGCCGAAAATAGTGAAGCTGGCGATTTTGGATCACTCGAGAAAGGCATTGCCGGTGATTATTCCTTTTCTATTGGCGAAGCCATCAATGAGGGCTGGCAGCTGTCGAAAGGCAAAAAGCGCACAGTTTGGTTTGCCATTATTCTTTATATCATCGCAATTGCTGCAACCAGTTTTGTTGCCGGCCTACTAACTGGCTACCCAGCATTTGATCTGACAGGGGCCGCTAGAGCATCCCTCTCATCAACAATCATTTATAACTTGATAACCGGAATCGTAGGGGTTCCCCTAGCTGTGGGGATGATGATGGTGGGCATCAAGATCGCCAGAAAAGAAGAAACCTCTGGTACTGAGGTTTTTGCGCACTTCGATAAAATAGTACCCTTATGTGTGACTTACATCATCATGAGCATATTAGTGGGTATTGGTTTCCTTCTACTGGTAATCCCAGGAATTTATCTGGTCATTGCCTATATGCTGGCTCTCCCCCTGGTAGCTGACCGAAATTTAGGCCCCTGGAAAGCTCTGGAAGCATCCCGCAAAGCCATTACCAACAACTGGTTTGCTTTTTTGGGCTTCTTTATTGTATTAATTCTTATCTATCTTGTAGGTGGCTTGGCACTGTTGATAGGCCTTATCTGGGCTCTCCCGTTAGCTTCTATTGCATACGGCGTCGCCTACCGCAAAGTTTTTGGTGGCCCTCAAGGTTCCTAATTTGTAGCATCTAACAGGAGTGGTAGCTTGCTGGATACCACCTACAACGTCGAAACCCCTGAGGGTATCGATCTGCGTGCACGGGCTGCAGGGCCTGTGCCGCGCATCCTCGCCTTTGCCGTGGATGTGTTTTACCGCACCCTAATACTGACTGCTCTGGGAATAGGTTTGGCCTTTGCCGAAACCACCGGTATAGGAATCTGGCTGGTCTGCTCCTTCCTGCTGGAGTGGTTCTACCCGGTGTTTTTTGAAGTGCTGCGCGGCGGCCAGACACCGGGTAAAAAGGCCTTCGGCCTGATGGTGGTCAACGACAATCTCACCCCCATCTCCTGGGGTGCTTCCATAGTGCGCAACCTTTTGCGCTTTGCCGACTTTCTCCCTTTCGCTTACGCCACCGGCGTTATTGCCATGACCCTCGGGCGACACTTCCAGCGTCTCGGTGACTTGGCCGCCGGTACCCTGGTGATCTACAGGGACGAGGACAAGGTGCCTGTAGCCCTGCCGGATACAACGCCTCTTCCACCACCGCACAATTTCAAACAACAGGACCAGCTGGCCCTGATCAGTTTACTTGAACGCCACGAAGACCTGAGCGAAGCGCGCCAACAAGAGCTGGCCAATTTGCTCGAACCCGTTACCGAGAAGAGAGATAGCGCTGCGCTGGAATACCTGCGCTCTGTGGGTAGTTGGTTATTGGGCGGCAGGGGCTGAGGGGTTATGAGACAGAGAGATTTTGAGAATCGCTACCGCGACAGCTGGGCACAGCTGGAAGCCTGGCTGAAAAGCGATAGCAAAAGCACGCAGGCGAGCGCCCTGGATCTTCCGGTCGTCTACCGGGAGCTGTGTCAGCAACTGGCGGTGGCCAAAGAGCGTCAATATACCAGCCGCCTGATCGACCACCTCAACAAGCTGGTTACAGCGGCCCACCACCGGGTTTACCGCCAGCAAACTCTGCGCCGCAAAGGTTGGCTGCACTATCTGTTGGCCGGATTTCCCCAGGCGGTGCGCGCCAATGGCCGCGTAGTGTTGTTGGCAACGGCACTGTTTTTACTGCCCGCCCTAGTGATGGGCATCGGCACCTACAATAACGACGCACTGATTTATGCGGTGATGTCGCCAGGAGACGTATTATCCTTGGAATCGATGTACGATCCCGGCAACCGCGTGCTGGGGCGCGAGCGCGGCTCCGATACCGATCTGGCCATGTTTGGCTTCTACATCAAGAACAATATTGGCATTGCTTTCCGCACTTTTGCCGGGGGCATACTATTCGGACTCGGCTCCATCTTTTTCCTGGTCTTTAATGGGCTATTTATCGGTGCGGCTTTTGGGCATATCACGCGAGTGGGATTTGTCTCCACGTTTTACCCTTTTGTGATCGGCCACGGCGCCTTTGAGCTGACCGCCATAGTACTGGCCGGCGCCGCTGGCCTGTTGTTAGGGCGCTCGCTGGTAGAGCCGGGACAACACCGCCGTTCTGTGGCGCTGCGCCTGGCCAGTGTCGAGGCCATGAAAATCATGTACGGCACTTTCCTGATGCTGGTGATCGCCGCCTTCCTCGAAGCCTTCTGGTCCTCCAGTGCTACCACGCCCATAACAATTAAGTTAGGTTTCGGCGCCCTACTGTGGCTGCTGGTATTCGCTTACTTCGCCCTGGCTGGGCGCGGGGATTCCAGCCATGCAAGTTAAAAATATGGCGGTAAGGGCACGCCTACGCTCGCCCTGGGAATCCATCGATCTGGGTGTCGCCCTGGCCCGCAAGCACTGGCTGCCGATGTTTCTGGTCTGGTTGTTGCCGGCAGCTTTGGTACTGGGTGCCTTAGCCTGGTTCTTCCCGGCTCATCCCGGCTGGTCACTGTTCGCTCTCTGGTGGTTAAAACCGGTGTTTGACCGCCTGCCGCTGTTCATGATCAGCCGCTCTCTGTTCGGCGCGCCGGTATCTGCACTGGCAGTGCTCAAAGAGTTTTTCCGCCACAACCGCACCGACTGGCTCGCCTGGATCACCCTCCGTCGCCTGAGCCCGACCCGCTCTTTTGATATGCCGGTCACCGTATTGGAGCAATCCAAAGGCACGGCTCGTAGCGCGCGTATCGGTGTACTGCACCGCAAAAACTCCGGTGCGGCCACCTGGCTGACCTTGACCGGTATTCACCTGGAATCCTTCTTCCTGATCGCAGCCTTTATCTTGATTTATCTGTTTATTCCCGAGCAGGTTGTGGCAAATATCCAATGGATTCCACTGATTCGCGGCGAGACCCTGGCGCTGGAATGGGCATCCAATATTCTCTGTTTACTTATTATGGCGGCGGTGGCGCCATTTTATATCGTCAGCGGCTTTTGCCTGTATATCGGCCGGCGCATCGAGCTGGAAGGCTGGGATATCGAGATTCAATTCCGCGATTTGGTCGAGCGCTACCGACACGCTCAGCGGGCTGGTAAAAAGACCGCCACTAGCACCTCCCCCCTAGCCGCTCTGTTGTTACTGTGCGCCCTGGCCGGCACCTCCCTGGCACCGGCGCCACAGGCCTATGCGGAAACGTTGCAAACCCCAGCTCAAGCGCAACAACACATTGACGAGATTCTCGCCGGAGAGGATTTTCACAGCATTGAGCAGGAGAGCGGCTGGCGCCTGAAAAAAATTGAAGAAGAGCGAGGAAAAATTCCCGAGTGGATCATTGAGCTATTCGAATGGCTATTCAAATGGCTTATGCAAAACTCTCAGGAGACTGATGATTCCTCAGACATCAGCTGGGGAGCACTGCTCGCCAAGCCCATTGAGTTACTACTGTGGATTGGCGTGATTGCCGGCTTGCTCTATCTGGGGTGGCGCCACCGCGAAGCCATCCTTAACAGCTTGCGCTGGCAACACAAACCCAAAACAAAACTGGTAGCGCCAGAAACCCTGTTCGGACTCGATGTACGTCAGTCCAGCCTGCCCGACGACGTATGCGCGGAAGTGATGCGCCTGTGGCGGACCGGCGATCAACGCGCCGGTCTCGGCCTCCTGTATCGTTCCACCCTGTCCCATTTAATTGAGGATTTCCAGTTCCAGTTTGGCGACCACCTTACCGAAAGCGAGTGTGCCCAGCTGGTGAGCCATCGCCAGCGATCACCACAGGAAGCGCTGCGCCCAGTCGGCGCCCCATTGAGCCAGTTTGTGCAGCAACTCACCGGCAGTTGGCAACAGCTGGCCTATGCTCATCGCCCCCCCGCCGATGAGCAGCTGGGCGGCCTGTGCCAACAGTGGCAGGAGGTGTTCGGCAATGACCGTTAAACGTCTAGTAATTGGCTTCGCCCTGCTGCTCTGTGCGGCACTGGTATGGTTATTTCTCACCTTTTTTGAACGCTACACAGAAGAAAAGGATCGCGGTTGGGGGCCTGAGGCGCGGCGCAATCTGTTTCTGGCCGCCGAGCACTACCTGGCGCAAGTAGGGCTGGAACCGCGCCAGGCAGAAAATATCTCCGTCCTGAATGGGCTGTCCCCAAATGCGACTCTGTTTATCGCTAACTCCAGCCAAGCTTACAACTCCCAGCGGGTTGAGGAGCTACTGCAATGGGTGGAAAGCGGGGGGCACGCCATCGTAGTGGCACGTACTGCAGGGTTCGATTCCGAGAAAGGAGGCAGTGCCGAACGCGACTGGCTGCTGGAAAACCTGGGTGTCTCCATCGTAGAAGGCCACGAGGAATATCGCTTTGAGCATCCCCTGCAGCCACTGCTGGGCGAAGATGCCGAACTGAGCCCGGAGCAGAGCCCCGGTGAGGCCATGCGCGAATACAATCGCAAAATCGACGAAGCCGAAGAGCAGGCCAAGACCAAAGAGAAAAAACCCCGCAACCCAGATGTTGAAACGGAAGACTTGATCACTCTGCCTACCGCCGGTGGGGCTGAGATTCAATTACATTTCGACCCAGGCCAACTGCTCTATCACGAGGGGATCGATAACAGCAGCGCTGAGGGCGCCCCGGTATTTTTCGCCAAGGTATGGCGCGAAGACGAAGCCGTGCCTTTTATGCAATTTGAGCGGGGTCAAGGGGTTATCACCCTGCTGACCGATAACACTATCTGGCAATCCCACCGCATCGGCCATTTCGACCACGCCTATTTCCTGCAGCTTTTGGCCGGAAGTGGCGATTTCGTCTTTCTGACCCGCCCTCGTTTCGACTCCCTGGGTTTTTTAGCGAAAAAGTACGCTTCTGAATTTTTTATCTCCGGCCTACTCGCCTTGCTCGGCTGGCTGGTTCTACGTGCGCGCCGCTTTGGCCCGTTGCAACCTCCGCCTGAGATTGCCCGGCGCTCACTGTTGGAGCATATCTCCGCCTGCGGCCACTACTACTGGCGCGACGACCAGTGCGAACGGTTACTGCGCGGCCAGCGCGAAGAGCTGCTGCGCCGGCTCGGCGCTGCGGACGCCAACGCCAAGACCAAGCGCAAACTGTGCCAGCACCTCAGTGATGCCACCGGCCTCAGTGAAACCAAACTGGTCGCCTGCCTTTGGGGCACACCGGCGACCAGCGAAGAAACCTTTACCGAACAAATGCGCAATCTGCAGCGTATAGAGGCAGCCCTATGAGTGATACCACCCTGAACCCAGAACCAAAAACCCACACCGAGGCACCGGACTGGCAGGCTGCCTCGGCCCAACTGCAACTGCTACGCAAAAATATCAACCGCCTGCTGATCGGTCAGGAGCAGGTCGTCGAACAGGTGTTGGTGGCCTTGCTGGCTTCCGGCCACGTATTGCTGGAAGGCGTACCCGGCCTTGGCAAAACCCTGTTGGTGCGCACCCTGGCCAGCTGCTTTGGCGGTCACTTCCGCCGCATCCAATTCACCCCGGACCTGATGCCAGCTGACGTGACCGGCCACGCTATGTACAACATGGGCGAGAGCCGCTTCGAAGTGCGCCGCGGCCCGGTATTTACCAACTTACTGCTGGCGGATGAAATCAACCGCGCCCCGGCCAAAACCCAGGCAGCCCTGCTAGAGGTGATGCAGGAGAAGCAGGTCACAATCGATGGCAAGGCATTTCCCGTACCCAGCCCCTTTATGGTGCTCGCCACCCAGAACCCTATTGAGCAAGAGGGCACCTATCCACTGCCGGAGGCGGAGCTGGACCGCTTCCTTCTCAAAGTTCTGATCGACTACCCCAGCCTGGAGGCCGAGCTGAAACTGGCCGCCGCTGCCAGCAGTGGTCGCATCGAGCAGCACCTGCGGGAGAAGTCTGCCGGCGAGATAACCGTGGAGCAGCTGCAACAACTGCAAGCCCTGGTACCCCAGGTAGCCCTGGACCAGCAGGTGCTGGATTACGCCGTGCGCCTGGTGCGCGCCACCCGCGACGCCAGCCAGTTGCGCAGCCCAGCGGGTCCCCGCGCCAGTATCGGCCTGTTGCAGGCCGCACGTGCCAGCGCCTTGTTGCAGGGGCGGGAATTTGTGCTGCCCGACGATATCAAGGCGATGGCGATACCCGTCATGCGCCACCGCGTGAGCCTGTCCCCAGATATGGAAATCGATGGCGAGACCACCGACAGTGCTCTGGCCATGATTATCGATAGCGTCGAGGCACCGCGACTGTGACACAGGATGTCGCTGCGACAGAGGTTCCATACGCAAAACCTCAGCTCGGAAGACCCGGGCCCAGCCACCGCCTGGTGAAGCTCCTCGGCTACTGGTGCCTGGCTGCGCTTACGGTGAGCGCCGCGCGCATCTGGGCACCCCAATCTGCGGAGCTGTTGCAGTCCCTCTGGTGGACAGTTGGGGGACTGCTGATCGGCGCGGCACTGTTGGATTTCCTCACCGGACGCAGGATTCTGGGCCTGGAGGGCCAGCGCAAACTGCCCGCTAATTTGGCCCTGGGCGTGCGCAACTGCGTTCATTTGAAGTTGCGCAACCATGGCCAGAGGGCCCTGAAGCTATCGGTATGTGACAACGTACCGCAACAACTGGGCAGCAACGGATTACCACGCCAGGCGCTGCTGGAGCCAGATCAGGAGGTTGCCATTGAGTACAGTCTGGTACCCCATCGCCGTGGCAGCGCCGAGTTTGGCCGAATCGAGGTACTCGCCGACTCACCCTGGGGCCTCTGGCAAACACGCCTGTGGCTCGGCCGCGAACAGTCGGTAAAGGTCTACCCCAATTTTCTCGGCATCTCCTCCCTGCAGGCGCTCTCCACTGAGCAAACTCTGCGCCACCTCGGCCTGCATCAGCAGCAGCGCCGCGGCGAAGGTATGGATTTTCGCCAGCTGCGTGAATACCGCCAGGGCGACAGCCAGCGCCAGGTAGACTGGCGCGCTAGTTCACGCCTGCACAAACTGATCAGCCGTGAATACCAGGACGAGCGCGATCAAGAAATTATTTATATGCTCGACTGCGGTCGGCGCATGCGCGCCAAAGATGGCGAACTGAGTCACTTTGATCATGCCCTCAATGGCCTGCTGCTATCCGCCTATGTGGCGATAAAGCAGGGCGACGCCGTGGGTCTGCAGGCCTTCGCCGCCACACAAGACAGCTCCGGCGGGCAACTGCCACCGGTAAAGGGTGAGAGCGCCATCAACCTGTTGCTGAACAATGTCTACGATCTGCACTCCGGCACTGGCAGCGCGGACTACAGCGGCGCCGCCCAGCAACTGCTGGGTGCCCACAAGCGCCGCGCACTGGTGATCCTAATTACCAACCTGCGCGATGAAGACAGCAGCGAACTGCTCACCGCAGTGCGGCTGCTCACTCGCAATCACTTAGTGATGGTGGCGAGCCTAAGGGAGACCGCCGTAGACCGAATGGCACAAAAGCCTATCGGGGATTTTTCCGAGGCCGTCGAAGGCGCAGCCGCACGGGATTTTCTTCGTCGCCGTGCGCGCCTATTGCAACAGTTACAAGCCTGTAATGTACTAGTGGTGGATTCCCGTCCGGAGCTTTTGCACCAGGCGCTGGTGGAAGCCTACTGGCGTTTAAAACGCAGCGGCAAAATCTAACCGGTAGTGAAAGCCGGGAATTCAAAGTATTTGATGTAAGAGGTAACCGAAGAGTGATGTTAACGATGTCCTAAAAAAATAATCCCACAGTATAGGGAGCTTAAATTGACCATGTCCCAAATCACTATCGAGCGACTCAGCAGTGCCGAAGTAAAGACTTCCCCTTTCCCCCATTTCTACCTAGAGCGCTCCCTGGCCTCCGACGAGGCCAGCGCCCTGATCGCAGACTTCCCTCCTCTAGACAAAGGCGGCAGCTTCAATATCGAGGATGTCAAAACTTCGGAACGCCTGCGCAGTTTTGTCGAACAATTTGGCAGCACAGAGGTGCGAAGTATTCTCGGTGAAAAATTTGCGCTGGATCTATCTGATAAACCGATGATGGCCACCCTGCGCGGATACTCCCGAGCCAAAGATGGGCGTATCCATACGGACTCCAAAACCAAACTCATTACCGTATTGATCTATCTGAACAACGACTGGTCTGCGCCCACTGGACGCCTGCGTATCCTGCGCAGCGGCAAGAGCCTGGACGACTACAGTGATGAACTACTACCGGGACCAGGCTCTCTGGTGGCCTTTAAGGTAACGGATAATTGTTGGCATGGTTACCCCAGTTTTGTCGGCAAACGACAGGCGATCCAAATCAATTTTTTAAGCGGTGATAAAGCGAAGAAAAAACATCAGTTTTTTCATGGCATCAGCGCACGCTTAAAATCTCTTTTGCGTTAAAAAAATCGGATAATAGTTTTATCCGAATGCGACTGTACAAATTAATTAACTTGCAAACAGAAAAATTTGTTACCGATAGTGGCACTTTTTACAGCCAGCGGGTAATCTGTTGCCACTTGCCTTCGGGAATTTATTAAGTCTATCCCGGTAACTTCAAGAACCTTATTTATGAGTCGCCCGCGCACCCGTAAAAACCGCCCTCACCTGCCACAGTGGCAGGCACTGCTGCTTTTACTGGTGTTTCTCAGTGCCCGTGGTTTGGTTCCCGCAGGGTTTATGCCCGCCGCTTTTTCTGCGGGCACCCCCTACGATTTTTGCCACGGCGACAGCCGCAGCGCTCTGTTATTAAATGCCCTGGCCAGCCAGGCTCAGGACCATCATCACAGCCATGGTGGTGGGCACGGTGAGCACAGTGGGCACAACCACGATGCACTGACCGCGCATTCTTTTGCCGACAATCACTGTAATTTTTCCGCCGCTGCCAGTCTTGTCCATGTACCTGCATTAGACCTGTATTTCGCCAGCGAGGGGAATATTCTCTCCCTTTTCAGCAACGGCATTAACACCGCTCTTTCTTTATACTACAGCCGTCCCCTTATCCGCGCCCCTCCAGTTTAAAACCTCGGTTTTCTTATTTTTCAAAAACTAAATAGTCGAAGCCTGTTTCTGCGCTTCGCTGCACTACCTTTGCCGGTAATTTTTCTGGTTGGGATATTGCAACAGCCGTAGACCCGCTTCACTAAAAAAACTGGAATTCCCGCTGCTTAGCCGGCGGGAATAAACCCGTGCGCGCTATTTTTACCGCGCTCCCCATGGCCGTGCCTGACCTTCGGCCCAGAAACGGATAAGTCACAATGCGAAAAGTTAAACTCCAAAAGAAAAAGCCATTACACACACCACTGAGCCTGGCAATTATTGCTGGTTGCACCTTTCCATTTTCCCTAATGGCCAGTGAGGGAAATGAAAAAAAAGAGGGGGAAATGGAGCAGATGGTGGTCACCGGAGTAAAAACCGAACTGCCGCTCAACCTACTGACGGACCCGAAAATGCCTCGACAGCCCCTACCAGCTAACGACGGCGCCGATTACCTAAAAACCATTCCCGGCTTTTCCGTGGTGCGCAAAGGCGGCACCAGTGGCGATCCGCTGTTGCGCGGTATGGGGGGCTCGCGCCTGGGCATGTTATTGGATGGAGAGTCTCTTATGGGTGGCTGCCCCGGCCGTATGGACCCACCTACCGCCTATATTTTCCCCGAAAGCCTCGACGAAATAGAGGTAATTAAAGGCCCCCAGAGCGTCACTCACGGACCGGGCAATTCCGCCGGGGTAGTGCTGTTCAACCAACAGCGGGAGCGCCCCAGCGAACCCGAATGGGATATGCATGCGAGCCTGCTTGGCGGCAGCGCCGATCGAAAAGACGGGCTCTTTGACCTAGCGTACAAAACTCCAGAATTTTCCCTGCGCGGTTCGGCGACCTCAGCCTCTGCGGATGATTATAAGGATGGCGACGGCAATCGGGTGCACTCCGGTTATGAGCGCTGGAGTGGCAAAGCCAATCTGGCCTGGACCCCCGACGATGACAACCGCCTGGAATTCGAAACAGCTTTTAGCGATGCCGAAGCGGCCTATGCCGACCGTGGAGTAGATGGCAGTAAATTTGCACGCGAGAGCTACAAAGCCAAATACCGGCGCAGCAATATCGGCGCTCTGCTGAATACCATCGAAGTGCAGATCTATTACAACTATGTCGATCACATCATGGATAATTACAGCCTGCGTAATCCCTCGGGAATGGCTGCCAATCCAGTCGTCATGAATTTAGACAGCGAAACCATTGGTGCCAAGCTGAGTCTGCAGCTGAATCCTGCGGATAACTTTGAGCTGACAGCAGGCCTGGATACCTGGGAAAACCGTCACCGCGGACGCATGAGCATGAACCAGACGATGGTTGATTACCGCCAGCGCAACTGGAATACGGATGCGGAATTTTCCCAACTGGGCATTTTCTCCGAAGCCAGCTGGCAATTCGCTCCGGATCAACGCTGGATCGCCGGCGCCAGAATGGATGACTGGGAAGTACGCGACCTGCGCGAGACGATTTCGTTATCGATGATGTCCTCGGTCGATAACCCCACCGCTGGTGAGAGCCGCTCAGAACAACTGCCCAGCGGTTTTATACGCTATGAATTGGCGCTGCCAAGTACCTCCACGAGCTCTGCCACCCTCTACGCCGGGCTCGGCTACAGTGAACGCTTCCCGGATTACTGGGAAATATTTTCCCGCGAAGCAGCAGATTCCTATAGCGCACTCAATATAGAGTCAGAAAAAACCAGTCAACTGGATATCGGCACTATCTATCGCACTGAAAAATTGTCTGCCAGTATTTCCGCTTTCGCCAGTGATGTCCGCGACTACCTGTTAGTACAGAATGATTACCAGAAGGCTGCGGTGATGTCAGGCATGGGCACCATGTCCTCGATGGGCAACGCAATGGATATGGGGGAGCCTGGGGATAAGCGTACCGCTGCGGTAATTCGCAATATTCAGGCGCGCACCTGGGGACTAGAACTAGATGCCAGCTATCAATTAAACGAAAACTGGCGCACCGAATTTACGGTCACTTCAGTGCGTGGTGCCAACGACACAGACAATACCACCCTGGCCCAACTGCCCCCACTGGAAACACGCCTGGGGCTGCACTATGAGCAAGCTCAGTGGTCGGCGGGTATTCTGTGGCGGGCTATTGCCAGCCAGGATCGCGTCGATATCGGTAAGGGTAACATTATCGGACAGGACTTTGGGCCCACGGATTCCGCCGACGTACTGTCAATTAACGCAGGTTGGCGCCCAAGCCAGCGGCTGCTATTCACTGCAGGGGTCGATAACTTACTAGATGAAACCTATGCAGAACATATCAGCCGTGCAGGTGTAGAAATTCCCAACTTCCCACAGTTGGATAGGGTTAATGAGCCCGGCAGGACCTTATGGATAAAAACCATTTACCGTATTTAAAACACGATGACTAATTAACTGGTCTGAAAAACCGGACATAGTATGTTAAGCGGAAAACACCTCAAATTTTCCGCTTAACATAAATTTATAGTTAAAAGCGATAGGAAAAATTAAGACTTAAAGTACGTAAGTGCCCAAGGTTCACTCGGTAGACCGAATTAATATCGTTGTAGTTGTATTCTATGGAAGTATCAAAATCCTGGTTCCACATAAACCGATAGCCAACCCCAAGGTTCCAGAAAGAATCGCTGCCACTGGCATCGATCACATGGTAATAATGGCCGTCGTAATACCAGTCTTTATCCTTGTCATAAATATCATACAGGTGCCACTTGTCTTTATTGTGATACCAATAACCATATTTACGCACATCATTCAGATCAACATCGGCATAATTCCACCCCGCCATCCAGTAGAGACACTGAACGTAACAATTCAGGGTAAAATCCACTTTAAAATTGAGCCCCACCTGATTAATTCGCACGTGATTATCATCAAAGCGAGAAAATTGTAAATTCACCTGCCAAACACCCACGGCGGGTGTTACGCCAACGCTGACATAACCAAAAAAATCCCGCTGATCATTGAGCTGTAATTCCCCTGAACCCAATCCCAGCGTGGTAATAATTCGATATTCACCCGACTCAATACCATCGAAAGGATTATTCCATTCGACTGCAGTGGCCACTGGTGATAACAGTAAGGCCAAGACACATAACACCGTCTTCATTACATCCATCCTTGCAGCACGACGCTTTTTAATTCATCCCCCTTACCAAAGCTTAGCTGTCATGGTTATCCACCTCAGAAACTTATCCGAATCGAATGCCAAATTTATATGGATAATGATCCTTAAAGGCTTTCCACATCAATGATGGCCCAGATACCACCGGCAAATGCTGGGTTATCCCGCAAATTGTCGACGTCTTGAGGCTGCGGCATCGGCTCTCCAGCTTGCCGTAATTCTTCCAGGCGTTGAAAAATAGTCTCCGCCATTTTTTGTAGAGCGGCATCCAGAGTTTCGGCATAGCAGTGACAATGCGGCAGGTCGGGTGCTATGGCACCAAAGCCGGCGTATTCAATGTTGTGAAGCACAACCGGATAGCGCATTAGAAAATTCTCTTATACATTGGCTTTCCAAAGCGTAGACGGGTTTCAAAACTGCGAACGAAATATGGCAAGGAAAATCAACAAATTCCCCAATTAAATAAACCCTGCGCAACCGCACCTATTACTTCAGAATAAACCGAAAGCTGAATAATTAATTTTTGAATTTAATGTCTAGGTTGGAGCTGAACCTCATTGCGAGGGATTGCATTATTTAACCGGAATGGTTATTGGAGGGGCCACGCCAAACAACCTAACCACTGCGACATTTAAACCTTATCAAGGTGCGAACGACGAAAAATTTAGCGCGGCATTCTTCCGAGAAGTGCCCTACGGGAAAAAATCATGCCGTTAAGAGTGCGCCATAGGAATTTTTGATTTTCTGCGTCCGGCTCCACCAGGGCATCCTGCTGCCGCTGTAACCAGGCAATCTCCTGTTCCAGCTGCCTGCGTAAACAGCGGGTTTCATTCAAATCTGAAGCTTTGCGGCTCACCTGAAGAGGCATAGCGCCGGCCTTTTGTGCTGGTTTTAAAGGTTGATAAAAAATAAATAGAACCCCCACCGAAGTGGGGGCATGGCAAGCTTAGTTCACTGGAGACTCTGCATTTAGCAAATCCTGCCAATCGTAAGATGCATCACCGATCACATAGAAAAACGGATTCAGCAAAGAATCTTTGCTGTTATAACGCAGCAGCTTGAAGGAATCGTCCACCACTGTGCCACCGGCAGCCTCAACCACCGCCTGGGCCGCGGCTGTATCCCACTCACAAGTGGGTGCGAGCCGCGGGTAGAGATCAGCGGCCCCTTCAGCCACCAGACACAGTTTGAGAGAGCTACCCATGTTTTTACAGACCACCGCACCCAATTTGGATTCGATACGCTCTACCAGTTGATCCACGGCGCCGGCACCATGGCTGCGGCTAGCAACCAATTCCACTGCACCGCCAGCTTCCAGGCGCGGCTTCAGCGGGCGCACATGAATTTCTGTATCGCCGGATAGCGTGCGCTTAAAGGCACCATCACCCTTGCCACCAGCATAGGTGATATCCAGTACCGGCACATGCACCACCCCCAGCACAGGTTCGCCATTTTCAATAAGGGCCACATTAACGGTGAACTCACCAGTGCGACGAATAAATTCCTTGGTGCCATCCAGCGGGTCCACAATCCAGTACCGCTGCCACTGGCTGCGCTCGGCAAATGATGGCATTTCCTGCTCTTCCGATAATACCGGTACACCGTCAATCAGCTGCGCCAGAGCAGGGGCTAAAATTTTGTGTGCCGCTAAATCCGCAGCTGTAACCGGCGAGTCATCCGCCTTGGTGTCCACCTCCAGCTCAGCAGTGCTGTGATAAACCTCCAAGATAGCTTCACCGGCGTTTTTGCAGATTGCAATCACCTGCTCCAATAATGCCTTATTCATTAAAACTCCCTTATTTTTCAGGTGGTGAGTATAAAGTCTCAGGAGGGGAAAAGGTCCTTCACCGACAAGTAGCGCTCACCGCTGTCATAACTAAAAATCAATACGCGGCTACCGGGCGCAAATTCGCCCTCGCGCTTTTTCAGCGCGGCCAGGCTCGCACCTGAGGAAATACCCACAAAAATCCCCTCCTTTAAAGCGCACTTACGCGCCATTTCAAAACTGTCTTCTCCATTTACCAAAATGGTGCCATCCAGCATTTTGGTATTGAGTATCTCGGGAATAAAACCGGCACCAATCCCCTGCAAGCGGTGCAGCCCTTTATCACCACCGCTGATCACTGGAGAATTTTCCGGTTCGACGGCAAAAACCTGCAACTTGGGAAAGGATTCCTTCAGTACCTCTCCACAACCGGTGATGTGGCCACCGGTGCCAACCCCAGTAATCAGGTAATCGAGCCCCTCGGGGAAATCTGCGAGGATTTCTTTGGCAGTGGTGTCACGATGCACCTGGGCATTGGCACGGTTACAGAACTGCTGCGGCATCCAGCTGTTTTCATGCAGCGCCAATAGTTCCTCGGCTTTAGCGATAGCCCCGCCCATACCCTGCTCCTTGGGAGTAAGCACCAACTCAGCCCCCATAGCTTTCATCACCTGGCGCCGCTCCAAAGACATGGATTCCGGCATGGTGAGAATCAATCGATACCCCTTAACCACAGCCACCATGGCCAAACCAATACCTGTGTTGCCGGAGGTGGGCTCGATAATCACACCACCGGGCTGCAAAGCACCGCGGCGCTCTGCATCCTCAATCATCGCCAGGGCAATACGGTCCTTGATGCTGCTGCCGGGGTTAAAACGCTCCACCTTCATCCACACTTCGATATCTGGGCGAAACAGATGATTGATACGCACATGCGGGGTATTGCCGATGGTTTCCAGAATATTGGCTGCCTTCATTGATGAAGCTCTCCGTTAATGGCTCTCACGGCAGACAGGCAGTCCACCGATTTATAATTTCCTGTGCGCAGATAGTAACCCAGATGTACGCCGCCCCAAGAGACCCACAAGGAAATCCCAATGGCACACACGTATAAATTCCTCTGCAAGTAATCGCCGCCCTCACAAGGAACTGGTTTCACACGGAGCTGTGAATTCATGGCGATCCGGTTGGTGGTAACACGTCTTTGTGCCACATTTAGTGACTGGCTTCTTTCCGATAAACATAAAACCAAAAATAAAGGCGCTGCCATGAATCCGAATATGACCTCCGATGCCCATGATGCAACTCATGCAAGCCTATTTATGCCTGTAGCATTTATATTCTTTGCCGCTCTTTTTATGCTCCTCGACGGCTTGGCAATTCAAGGGCTGTGGATGGCTTCGCTAAAAGCGCTGCCAATCGCTATTCTCACCCTGATGGCGATGCGGCACCTGGATGGACTCACTCGCACTCTGACACTTGCGGCCCTGGCTTTTTCCGCACTCGGCGATGTACTCCTGGAAATGAGGTTTGCCCACCAGTTTATCTTTGGCCTGGGTGCTTTCCTGGTGGCACAACTTCTCTACGCGGCCAATTTCCTGCGTTTTGCCGACTTCCGCAAGCGCCGCAGTCTGATACGTATCTTGCCTGTTCTGCTGGCCGCAGTGGGACTGGCCCGCTGGATACTTCCCTCTGCGGGGAAGCTGGCGCCAGCAGTGCTTCTTTACTTGCTTGCCATTGTCGCCATGGCCCTAGGCGCCGGGGCTCATCGGGGCAATTCCGGGCTGCTATTCGCCGGTGCACTCACTTTTATGCTGTCCGACGCATTGATCGCTGTGAATAAGTTCATAGCACCGCTACCTCTAGCCGACACAGCAATTATGCTCAGCTATTACGGTGCTCAGTTTGCCATCCTGTACGGCATACGCCGTGCCCAGGCATAATGCCCACCTTCATACTGGGGATATTTTGGGAAGGCTACAATTTGGCTTCCCACCCCCACCACAGAGAGGTAGACAGGCCCCATGCTCGACTGGCGAAGTATCGACACCGTACTGCTGGATATGGACGGCACCCTGCTGGACTTGCACTACGACAACCATTTCTGGCTCGACCATCTACCCAAACGCTACGCCGAAGTACACGGTCTCGATCCCGAGCGGGCCCAAATAGAGCTGCAGCGGGAAATTGATGCACGCCGCGGCACTCTGGAGTGGTACTGCCTGGACTTTTGGGCGGAAACTCTGAAGCTGGATATCCTCGCGATACTGCGCGAGATCGAAGAGCGCATCGCCCTGCGCCCCCATACCGAGGCCTTCCTGCAGGGACTGCGACAACTGCGTAAGCCCACCTATCTGGTCACTAATGCACACCGCCATGGACTCGACCACAAACTGCAAATTACCGGCCTCGAGCAATGGTTTGACGACATCATTTCCTCCCACGATTATGGACATGCCAAAGAGAGTGGAAGCTTCTGGCACGCCCTGCGCGAGGAGGTGGCCTTCGACCCGGAGCGCACGCTGTTTGTTGACGACAACCAGAGTGTGTTGGCCGCCGCACAGGACTATGGCATCGCCCACCTGTTGTGTATCCGCCAGCCGGACAGCCGCGGCCCCAAACGGCAGATCAGCGACTTCCCGGCGATTCATCACTTCGATGAAATTATGTCACTGCAACGCAGTAACAAAGCGCAGTAACAATAAGCCCGCATAACCCGGGCCCAAGTTTATATTGATCAACAGGATTCGATGGAAAAAGTACGTATCGACAAGTGGCTCTGGGCCGCACGCTTCTTTAAGACCCGCAGTATCGCCAAACAGGCTATTGAAGGTGGTAAAGTGCACGCCGATGGACACCGGGTCAAAGCCAGCAAAGATCTCACCGTTGGCGCGCTTTTGAGTATCCGCCAAGGCTGGGACTTGATTGAGGTGGAGGTTATTGCCCTCTCCGACCAGCGTCGCGGTGCCGATATCGCCCGCACCCTGTACCGCGAGACCGAGGACAGTATTGCCCGGCGCGAAAAGGAGCGCACTGAACGCCAGGCAGCCAATGCGGGGATTCAGCGCGAGCGACCCAATAAAAAGCAGCGCCGCCAGATCCACCGCTTCCTGCGCGAGCAGGAGTAGGCTCAAATGACAAAAGTGGTGAAAATTCCGCCATTTTTGTCTATAGCTGCTAAACTGCCCCCACTTAACCCGATAGAAAACAGCCACGATGAAACGACTGATCGCCATCTCCCTGCTGCTTCTGCTCGGAATGCAGACGGCCCTCGCCGATAGCCGCGAACACGAGCAGCTCAAGCGTTCGATAATCAAAATTTACACCACTGCTGCCGCCCCGGACTACTTCAATCCCTGGGCGTTGCTTAACCCCAAGCAGTTATCTGGCTCCGGCGCGGTTATCCGCAACAAGCAGATCCTCACCAACGCCCACGTGGTGGCCAACGGTAGCTTTATTCAGGTGCAACGCCACGGCGACGCCAAGAAATTCCGCGCCCGAGTGAAGTTTGTCTCCCACGACGCCGACCTGGCTCTGCTCACCGTGGATGATGACAGTTTCTTCAAAGACACCCGCCCACTGACACTGGGCACACTGCCAGACCTGCAAGAAGAGGTCACCGTGTACGGCTACCCCATTGGCGGCAAGTCCCTGTCGATCACCCGCGGCGTACTGTCCAGAGTAGAACACCAGTACTATGCCCACGCCGAGAGCTATCTGATGGCCGGCCAGATCGACGCGGCCATTAACCCCGGCAATAGCGGCGGCCCGGTCATTTCCGGTGGTCGCATCGTCGGTGTGGCCATGCAGACCAACCAGAGCGCCGAAAACCTGGGTTATTTTGTGCCTCCCAGCGTAATCGCCCATGTACTCGAAGACGCCAAAGACGGCGAACACCAGGGCTTCCCCGAGTTGGGCCTGGTGACCCAGAGCCTGGAGAGCCCTTCCATGAAGAAGGCTGCCGGTCTCAGCGAGGACCAGGACGGCGCAATGATCGTCAAGGTATTTAGCGACTCCCCCGCTGCTGAAATTTTCCAACCCGGCGACGTGTTGCTGGAAGTTGATGGCTTCGAGGTTGCCGCCGATCGCACCGTCGAATGGCGTGAAAATCAGCGCACTAACTACCACTACGCGGTGGACCGCCATCATGTCGGCGACAAATTACCGGTGCGCTTTTCCCGCAATGGTGAAGAAAAAAGTGCGCAAGTGGCCCTGGCAGCACCGCCACCCTCCCGCGCCCTGGTGGTGGGTGAGCAATTCGACCAGCAGCCGCGCTATTACATTTATGGCGGCGTGGTCTTCGTGCCTCTGAACATGAACCTGATCAAGCGGTGGGGCAAGAGCTGGCATTCCAAGGCGCCAATCGATTATCTCTATGCACGCAACCAGTGGAGTGACGAGAGCCGCCGCGAGCTGGTGGTTGCGCTCAAGGTCCTGCCCGCCAACGTCAACCTGGGTTACCACGATTGGAAAAACTGGATTATCGATTCGGTGAATGGCCACAATGTCGCGGACTTCGACGAGTTTGCCCAATTGATGGAAACCAACAAAGAGAATTTTGTAGAGCTGCGCGATCGCTCCGGCTATCGTATGGTGCTAGATCACGCCGAAGCTCAAGAACAAGAGGCAATGATTCTGCAGACCTACCATATCCCCCAGCGCCACTCGCAGGGGCTGTTCAGCAGACTGGCCAATAAAGAGGAGTAAGGCCCGCTGTGTGGGCTATGGAGAAGCCGTGAAACAACTGAGAGGAATCCTAGTTGGCAGCCTACTGCTGGCTGTCAGCGCCAACGCCGGTGAGCTCTATCGCTGGGTCGATGCCGATGGCAGAGTACATTTTAGTGATCGTCCCCCGGCCGAGGGTAAGGCCCAGGATATTTCTGGGCAATTGGGCCCAATCAATACTGCTAAGGCCACTCGGGTTCAGCGGAGTCTGATCACTTCAAAAGCCAGCGCCCCAGAACGGGAGTATCAGCAACGTCAGCAACAAGAGCAACGCGCACGCCAACAGGAGCAACAACGCATTTGCACGAAAGCGCGCCAACGCCTGCGCTCACTCAACGGGCGAGTGGCCTTTATCGACAATGATGGCAAAGAGGTGCGTTATTCAGAGCGAGAGCGGCGGCAAATGGCCGAACAACTAAAGCGGGAAATCGCTAATCGCTGCGGATAACCCTTTCCCCTCAGCCTTCACAATCAGGTGCCGGCGCCACAATTACCCACGCCGGCTACCATTTAGACATATCCACCTCTAAAATCCCGCGGTTTTAATACCGAGGCACTCGATCTATGTCCGATCAGCTGGAACGCTTTATCTTTTCCCAACACGATATTCGCGGGCAGATGGTGACCCTCACCGACGCCTACCGCGAAGTGCTCAAGCATAATCCACTGCCTGCACAGGTAGCACATTTGCTGGGAGAGTTTCTCGCAGCCGCCTGCCTACTCTCCACCACCCTGAAATTCGAGGGCATATTGAGCCTGCAGGCCCGCGGTGAGGGTGATGTGCCGCTGATTATGGCCGAGTGTACCCACCACAGTGATCTGCGCGGCATTGCCCGTGTCGCCAGTGGCGCCCAAATCAGTGAAGAGGCCAGCCTGAGCGATATGATCGGCCCCCGCGGTGTCATCGCTATCACTCTGGAGCCCAAACGTGGCGAGCGCTACCAGGGGGTGGTCCCACTGGAAAAAGAGAGCCTGGCCGGATGTCTGGAAGATTACTTTGCCCAGTCGGAACAACTGGAGACACGCTTCTGGCTGGAGTGCGATGGCAGCAACGTGGGTGGTATTATGCTGCAGGTGCTACCCGGTAATAATGCCGCCAGCGCCGAGGAAAACAGCGACGCCTGGGAAACCGCCCTGCACCTGGCAAATACCGTGACCGCCCAAGAGCTGTTCGACGTGCCCCACGACGAGCTGATTCACCGCCTGTTCCACCAGCTGAAACCGGCTACCCTGGGCACCGACACTATTCGCTTCAAGTGCAGTTGCTCGCGAGAGCGCAGCGCACGCGCCCTGGTCTCTCTCGGTGCTGAAGACGTGTACAAATTACTGGAAGAACAAAATGGCGAAATCATCAGCGATTGCCAGTTTTGTAATGCCCAATACCGCTTTGATCGCGAGCAGGTAGAGTCACTGCTCAATGCCCCACCCCACACCCTGCACTAGGGAAATTATTGCCAGTGCTGAGCAGCCTCAGCTACTGGCAATTCGCAACTTAGAACACAAAAATTCACAAAATCTATAAGGTAAAAATACTACATAGATTTTGTGAATCCAAAATGCCTTAATTTGGGGTGACAGCGCTGTCAAAGCGCAAAAAGTGACCGTGTTTGCTACCCGCTTATTTTGAATTTTGCCATAATGCGCCCCCCAAATTTTGCCTGGCTGTCTAATACTTGGACGGCTCCTATTTTTTACTATCCAACATAACATTCACGGGTAATCGACGAATGGCACAGATCGACGACACCGCGCTGGTTTATAAAAACCTTTCACCAGCAAAATTGGTAGAGCTGGCTCTTAAGCGCGGCGAGGGTAAACTTTCCGACACCGGCGCGCTGGTGGCTGAAACTGGTGCCCGCACCGGCCGCTCCCCGGCGGACCGCTTTGTTGTAGAAGAGCCCTCCACCGCCGATAGCATCGCCTGGGGCAATGTGAACCGCCCCTTCCCACAGGACAAGTTCGACGCACTGTGGGACCGCGTAGAGGCATTTGTAGCCGGTGACGACACCTTCGTGCAGCACCTACACGTCGGCCAGGACGAAGATCACTACCTGCCGGTTGTCGTAACTACCCAGACCGCTTGGCACAACCTGTTCGGCCGCAACATGTTTATCCGCGCCGAAAAGTACAACCCCAAGGCGAAGGAAGAGTGGCGCATCCTGCACGCTCCCAACTTCGTTTGTGAGCCAGAGCGCGACGGCACCAATTCCGAAGGCTGCGTCATCATCAACTTCGGCCAGCGCCGCGTGCTGCTGGCAGGTATGCGTTACGCCGGTGAGATGAAGAAGGCGATGTTCTCCGTGCAGAACTTCCTGCTGCCGGAAAAAGACGTGATGCCGATGCACTGTGCCGCCAACGTTGGCAAAGACGGCGATACCTGCCTGTTCTTTGGCCTGTCCGGCACCGGCAAGACCACCCTGTCCGCTGACCCTGAGCGCTACCTGATCGGTGACGACGAACACGGCTGGAGCAAAGGTGCAGTATTCAATATGGAAGGTGGCTGCTACGCCAAAACCATCGACCTGAGCCAAAAGAATGAGCCGGTAATCTGGGACGCTATTCGTTTCGGCGCTATCGTTGAGAACGTAGTCACCAACGAGAATGGTACCGCCGACTACTGTGACACCAGCCTCACCGAGAACGGTCGCTGCTCTTACCCGCTGGAGCACGTAGAGATGCGTCAGCTGGAAAACCGCGCCGGCGAGCCGAAGAACGTCGTCTTCCTCACCTGCGATGTATCCGGTGTACTGCCCCCGGTATCCATCCTCTCCAAAGAGGCTGCGGCATACCACTTCCTGTCTGGTTACACCGCGCGCGTAGGCTCTACCGAGCTGGGTGCAGAGGCCGGTATTCACCCGACTTTCTCCACCTGCTTCGGCGCTCCGTTTATGCCGCGCGCCCCGCGTGAATATGCGGACTTGCTGATGAAGCGCATCGAGGACTTCGGCTCCAAGGTATACCTGGTAAACACTGGCTGGACCGGCGGCTCTGGTGACAACGGCAAGCGTTTCCCGATCCCTGTAACCCGCTCAGTAGTTGCGGCTATCCAGAGCGGTGCACTGGAAGGTACTGCCACCGAGCATCTGGAAACCCTGAACCTGGATATTCCTCTGGAAGTACCGGGCGTCGACAAGTCCTACCTGAACCCGCGCGAAGCCTGGGAAGACAAGGCTGCCTACGACGACCAGGCCGGGAAACTGGCCAAACTGTTCGCCGAAAACATTGAAAAATTCAATGTCAGCGATGATGTGAAAAACGCCGGTCCCAAGGCCTGATCGGCTTGATATAGCCTTCTTTTAGAGGCGCAAAAGCCCCGCCACCGCAAGGTGCCGGGGCTTTTTTTGTTTTTCAATCCCCCAGTAAGAGGTCGATTTTTGCGGCTATAGTGTTTAAAGAAGCGCCGACGAAATAGGCGTCGGCACGAAGACTTTCATGTCTCAGGCATATTTCGGAGCTGTAGCCGCACCCCATGACTGAAGGCAATTCTTTTACCCGCTTCAGGACACTCTACCCCCACCGGCCGCCCGGCCGGCGAATCAATTTTGTGGTGGTGGCCAGCCTGACGCTGCTACTCGCCGCAGTGTTGGCTGCATTATGGCTGTGGCTATGGCTGAAGTCGCAGGAAAAACCCTATGTCGAAACCCGCGGTTATCGCATCGCCAGTGAAGAGAGCTTCAATCATTTCTTACGCAATGGTGAAAACCGCACGCGGGTACAGGCACTCACTGACTACCTAGAGAGCCAAGGGGTAGGCGAAGTGACTGCAGTGAGCAACCTCCTGCGCCAGGGTCGCGAATGGCTGGAGCTCGAGAAGCCACCATTCGCACTTCCGCCGCAGGGTGAGTGGGCCAACATGGTCTCCACTTTGAAACTACTGCGCGATGAGATAGTACCTTTAATCGGTCCAGTGGCGGTAATTTCCGGCTTCCGTAGCGACAGCTACAACCGCGAGCTGGAACACGCCGACAAATCTCGCCACCGGGCATTCTGCGCCCTCGACCTGATTCCAACCTCTCACATTAGCCAAGGTGAACTCGCGGAAGAACTGCAAGCTCTGCATGCACGCCTGGGCCCGGAAAGCAATTTCGGCCTGGGTCTCGGTAAAGAGCTGCTCTTCCATATCGACACCTGTGGCTACCGCACATGGCAACTGGTGGATTGAAGCATGGCTATACAAGACAACAGTGATCGTCAGACAGGCAATACACGAAACCAACGGCGCAGATTAATACTTCTGGGAGGGCTACTGCTCATCGCCATTATTATTGTGCTGTTATTCACCTCGGAGAAAACACGGGATCTGGGAGAACGGCTCATCAGTCCTATCGAACTCCTGCCGCTGCCGGGGATCCCCGAGGTTTACGATATCCAGGGCTACCCAGCTGCCTCCGAGCGAGTGTTCAGCCGCTTCCTAAAACAAAATGCAAACCAGGCTCTGTTCGACAAGCTAAAGAACTTTCTACACATCAACCGAGTGGACCAGGTAGTAAGCCCGTTTGAGCTCCTGCGCCAGGGCAGCGACTGGCGGGATCTGGATGAGCCCCCTTTCGCCATTCCTCCGGTGGAAAACTGGGGCTCAATGATTTACACCCTCAGGGTGCTGCAGCGGGAGATAGTACCGCGTATCGGCCCTGTTACAGTGGTCTCTGGCTGGCGTACCACCAGTTACAACAGTAAGGCCGGTGGCTCCAAAGGCAGTAAACATTTGCGCTTTTGTGGCCTGGACGTAGTGCCGCAAAATAAATTTACCCGCGAGCAGTTGGTTCCTGTCTTGAGAGATATCCACAAGCACAAAGGCAAGGAATGGAATATGGGGCTGGGAATCTATAAAGGTATCCGCTTTCACGTTGACACCTGCGGTTACAGGCGCTGGTAAATCCCCCCTGCTTCTGCTTAGATAGATCGCAAATTAGGCGCCCGATACCACAGGGCTTTGCAGAAGTAGAGGGAATCCCAGTGCAGGAAAAATTAGAAAGGCGCTCATTTATTCTTTCGCTGATACTAGTATCAATAGCTTTTTTAGTATTGATTAAGCCCTTCTTTACGCCAATTTTTTGGGCTTGTGCCATCGCTCTGATCTTTTATCCCGTATACCGGCTGTTGATGCAGCGCTTTCCCAATTCCCCCAATTCTATGGCTCTGCTGACGCTTTTTATGTGCGTCATATTGTTGGTAATACCGGTGCTGGTGGTGGCCACTTCTTTTATCAATGAAGCAGTGACCCTCTATCAAAAAGTACAAGAAGGGCAAATTGATGTCTCTAAATCTCTGGAGCAAGTGCGCAATGCCTTCCCAAGAGTGAACGATATGCTCGAGGGTATCGGTGTAGACATCGATGAGGCAAAACAGCGCCTTCTCGGTGGCGTAATGAATGCCGGCAGTTTTATTGCAAAAAATGCCATAGAAGTTGGGCAGAACACCGTTAACTTTTTTGTCATGCTCGGCCTGATGCTCTACCTCACCTTCTTTTTGATTCGCGATGGCGACAGGCTGGTCAATTTAATCATTCACGCACTGCCCCTTGGGGATGAGCGCGAACACCTACTGCTGGCCAAATTTGCCGAAGTCACTCGCGCCACAATTAAAGGCAACCTGGTTGTCGCGATTACCCAGGGCAGCTTAGGCGGTATTATTTTCTGGGTCCTCGACCTACCCGCGCCACTGCTTTGGGGCGTTCTGATGACCCTGTTGTCGCTGTTACCCGCCGTTGGCGCAGCACTCATCTGGTTTCCCGCAGCAATCTATCTGTACGGTATCGGCGAGCCGGTTAAGGCGACCATTCTGTTAGCTTATGGGTTTACCGTTATCAGCCTGGTCGACAACCTGTTGCGCCCTATTCTAGTGGGGCGGGACACCAAGCTGCCAGATTACCTGGTGTTATTTTCCACCGTGGGAGGCCTGATATTGTTTGGTATCAGTGGCTTCGCCATGGGCCCCCTGTTAGCAGCCCTGTTTCTGGCTTTCTGGGAAATCTTTATGCGGGAATTTGTCCATCCGGAAGATATGCTGATGCCCCCTAAACCGGAAAGCAAAGATATGCTGATGCAGCATAAAAAAGATAATGCGTAATTAAGACCCTCTTATTATTGGTGCGCTGCGAGAATTCTGGACCGGTCTTCTCGCAGCGCCCTGAGACACTGGTTGAGCTTACTCATCGGTCCCTAATCCACCATCTGCACTTCCCCATCGACCCTGTCTAGATCCGCAATCAACAAAATCATCTTGGCGAAAGTCAGCGCCATAGCCAGCACCACCCGATCCTAACCAGCACGGCAAGTTCCCAACTAAAAACCAATAACAAGCATTGCTAGTACAGTCATAAAGTACAGTGCCAACCACAGCAGTGCGGGAATTCTCACTACGGCAGCCCTACCACCAATCTGACGCGGTGTAGCTCGCAAATAGTCGGCCTTATAGCGTCTGATAATATGATTTGCCAAAACTCTCTGAGAACCTCTTCACTGCGCGCAATATCTACCGTACTTACCGGGATAAAGGGATAAAGGGATAAAAATCACGAAGGTCTAGATACTCTGCAATCAACTCACGCGCGCGATCACCTTCATCCTGTTTCCAAAAAATCCCATTCAGATAGACACGCTTGAGGAGATTGACCTCCCGCACTAGCAACGTCATGTGCTCATTAAAACGATCCGAAGTCATATTGAAGGAAAAGGCTAAAATAAACGCCACAAACGTTGGGTAGCTGCAACAACACCGCTGTTAGGGGATTCGATGTCGTCGAGAATATTGGATCCCCAATAGACACCCAAAGCCAGGGTGAAGAACACTAGCCACACGGTAAACAGGTAAAGCAGCGACAAGGAAAGTCCATAAGCCTTATCGCACAAATGCATAAGACCTCGCCCTCCATATCAGAAAAGTCTGGCTCACACAGTGGGCACTATTCAGTCACTCTTGGCAAAGATGACAGTTACAGAGGGTCCTCACCCTGCAAGCGTCATATAATTGTTGGAAGCACACAGCGGCAATAGCATAGACGCCACCTTTGCCGGAGCGGATGACCCTATGAAATATTGGCTTACCCTGATTGTCGCCATAATACTCAGCGTACCGCTGATGGCGTTAGAGGTCGGGCAAAAAGCTCCCGAATTCTCCTTAAAGGGCACAGATGGAAAAACCCACTCGCTACAGGACTACGTTGGAAAAAGTGCGGTAGTAATCGCCTGGTATCCCAGAGTCTTTACCAAGAACTGCACAATAGAATGTAGATCCCTAGTTAAACACGGTGAGCAAATTCGTTCCTTTAACGTTGCCTATTTTATGGCTAGCACCGATGAACTCGATGAGAAAGTCCGGTTTGCCAAGTACAATTCTGCTGACTTCCCCCTACTAAGCGACCCCACGGGAGAAGTCGCCAAAGCCTACGATGTCTTAATACCCTTTATAAAACTCGCCCGGCGAGTGAATGTATACATAGGTAAAGATGGCACCATTCTGAAAATAGACAGAGATATCAACCCCGCCACTACGGCTGAGGATATCGTCAAAAACCTAGAGAAACTCGGCGTGGAAAAAGCAGAAAGAGCAGAACAGTAATTAAGTTGCTTGCCAGGGAAGCTCCGGATTGCTTATAAAATCCAGATTTTTATAACTGTCTTTGAATAATTCACTCAATAAAAAAGAGACTCCAGAGCAACACTACTGCCCCCCAATATCATCATCGAGTCAACTTTAAATACCTCAAAAGACCCCAGACTTTTTTATAAAAAAACCAACTAGATAAAGCTCAACACATTCAAGTAGCCTTCAGCTTAACACAATCACCACATATCTAAGACTGCTACCTATTTGGCTCCCTCATCATTTCATAATTTATAACTCTCAGATTAAGCAATCTATAAAAACACTTTTTTCCATAATTTCCCCACACCCATAGTTCAGAGAAATATTTTAGAAAAATCTCAGAAGCCATAGTAAAGACTCACAAACGGTCACTACGCTGATACACCTACTAACGCCATATCCAACTACATCATTAGAAGCACCGCTGTACCAACTTCAAAGGTGAATGTTTAAATAAAAAATGTATTATGCGCAAAATTTTTTACAACCAACTGGAAGTTTATGTATGAAAAGGATAACCAACCTCTATAGAACACTACTTATTTCTACGGTATTAATTAGTGCATGCAGTGGAGGTGGAAGCAAAAGTGGCGATTCATCTGAGCCAACCCCAAGTCAATCTACACCATCCACACCTTCAACCGGGGGCGACACCTCAGGCCAACCCTCCTCCCCATCAGCGATAACTCTACATGGTATTTTCACCGAGGACTTTAAAGACTTTCCTGTCGTAACTGTCAGAATTGGTGAGAAAGAATATATTGCCGACCAAAAAAATAATAATGAATTTAGTGTTGAAGTCGACTCTAGTCACGAAAATGAACTGGTAACTTTTTCGGCCAAGGGTTCTATGCCCAACGACTGGGATTTCGAATTCCGCTCATATGCCGGATCATTTTCAGACATAAAAGATAAAGCCATTAATAATGAAGTAAGCTATTTAAATAATAACCCTGCATTTGCAGTAGGAACTTTCACTGGTGTCATGGCAGACCTTATTGACTTGGCAAACAATGGAGAACTCATTACTTCAGTCGAGGATTTAAAAAAATATACTTTCGAAGTCCCACTGGATGAAGCCATACAGCTAGCCGCCTATATGAAGGCCACCATTTCTAGCGCTACAACAGATAAAAACAACTACTATTTTCCTGTTGAAAAATACTCCAACACCAAAGATTTCGTCAAAGATTTTCAATTTTCCATACAGAAATCTGAAGATATAATTAATCAAAGCAAAAATACTCATGATATCTATTTAAAATCTATTAATCATTTATTAGAAAATAAATATTTGCGAGATCAAAGCTACAAACTCAATGCATCTGAAGAAATAATTTTCTCTACAAGAAGAACTGATTCAGATGCTATTCTAGATACCAGCCTCATTGAGCTAAGCACACAACACCAAACTAGTGGATCAGCAGACTTATCAGAAGTAGGAAAGTTTACTCTAAGCACGGATGAATTTGGCAATATAAGCGGCTCTCTAATCGGAGACTCTACATGGGAATACTATATAGAAGAGAGCTGCGTAAATATGCGGGATAGAGAGTTTGAAGCAAAACATGCTTTCACAACACCTTATAGCCAGATAGTAAAAATCGACTTTAAAGGTATGTGTGAAGGCCCTGATGGGGACTACGAGAGTACTGAGAGCAGATACTTTCATGTAACTGACACTAAGCTAACTTTCCCTTGGGACTCCCTACCAGAGGAATTTTATGCAGCCTCTTATCACCCAGAAACATATCAAAACTGTGACTGCGACATATTTCCTGCAAAGTTCACCAATAAAACTGAGAACACAGGGGAAATAGTTTATGGTGTATCCTCAGAAAACAGTGAAAAATATTCATACACCTTTGGTAAAGATCTAAGAGTGAAGTATGAGGGGGGCACTGAAGTCCGCTACATTCCGCTTGGGTTTTTCAACAAAACACTGAGGTTTATTGGTATAGGCAATAACCCTAATACCGATAAAAAGAAAATATTCTCTGGATTTATGATGGAGAAAGTATCTAAAAATATACCCACTCCTATTAGGTTTGAATATAATGCACCCTTTCTCACTGACTATAACTATGCACTAACCTATAAAGATAACGGAATTTTTCATATCGAAACGTTGTATCAGGAACAACCATTGACAGAATCCAAGTGGGGCATCAGCCCGAGAATAGGCTCCTGGGAAAAGGTTGAGAATGATACCCTAATAACTAAGCACTATTATGATCCATCACTGGACACGGAAGAAAATGGAACTCTTCCTTATCTAGCCTCTTGTGAAGGACAATCTGAAGAATGTGTTTTATGGAGAGAGAGAGACACAGAGCTGCTAGACATCGATGAGAATTTTTATTATATCCGAGTGACTCAAAACGCTCTATTTTCCATCCCAGATGCCAGTAGGATAGACTACCGGGGCGGCTATATCGGCCGATTTAAAAAAACCGATATAGAAAATTAGTTTCGTCAAGTACTTTAAGCTTGTTGAATCCCAGGACTTGTAACTATTGAGTCCTGGGATTTAGCCACAATTACTTTCAAATTAAAATCGGCAAGAATCTTGTGCATTACCGACCCTATGATGATAAATAAGAATAAGAACCTTGAACTTAAGCAACACGGATATTACGAGGCCACTACCAATTTGACCGCCCCACTCTAACAAACCTCAAATCACCCAATAACAAAAGAGAATCCAAAGCAACATTTCTGCCCCTCAAAGTTGTCGAGCCACTTGCAAACGCACAGAGTCTCCTCTCCCTTACTGGATTTCACCACGTGCTCAAGTAAATAATCAGGCTCACCGGAATTAAAAACGCGAATATCTGCCGCTTTTAGCGCTGAGGCATTTTCAGCCCAAACCAGCTGGTCATCGGTCTTTCCCACTACATCCTCACCAGCCAATTCACAAATTTTTCGATTTCCCCATAAATACTGCTCATCTCTACTTTTTACCCAGAACAGAAACGGCACACTATCGAGAACACTTAACTCATCAGCAGTCATAAACTTTCTCCAGGCTTCTACCAATACATTTAAGTGGAATAAATAAATATTGGTAGAGAGGCAAGAAAAAGTATGTACTTATTCAGCGATTAAGATTTAAAAGAAATATACGCTTAATTATTTATAAAGCTATTCCTTAAGTTAAGCGCTGAGCAATTCTTAACTTCCATTAATTTCTAACTCCTTTAACTTCCTCGTCAGAGTATTGCGGCCCCAACCCAGTAGGTCCGCAGCATCCCGCTTGCGTCCAGCGGTGTGCTTTAGGGCGATTTCTATCAGGGCCTTCTCGAAGGCCGGTACGGCCTCACTGAGAATTTCCTTGCGCCCGGCGCTCAGTGCCTGATCGGCCCAGATACGCAGGGCTTTTTGCCAGTCCAGTGGCGTTTCGATTTCATTTCCCTGCTGATGCAATTCCTGCGGAAGGTCTTCAATATGCACTTCACGGCCAGAGGCCATCACGGTAATCCAGCGACAGGTATTTTCCAGCTGGCGCACATTACCGGGCCAGTCGAGACCGGAGAGGTATTCCTCCGCATCTTTGCTGAGAATTTTCGGCTCTACGCCGAGATCGGCGGCGGCGGCATTAAAGAAGTGACGTACCAACCGTGGAATATCCTCGCGCCTGTCCGCTAGGCGCGGGATATGAATCCGAATCACATTCAAGCGGTGGAACAAATCCTCGCGGAATTTATGCTCGCGCACCAACTCCTCCAGGTTTTGGTGAGTGGCGGCGATAATACGCACATCCACTTTTACCGGTGTATGGCCACCTACTCGATAAAATTCACCATCTGCCAGCACACGCAACAGACGCGTCTGTGTATCCGCTGGCATATCGCCAATTTCATCCAAAAACAGGGTGCCACTGTTAGCTTGCTCGAAGCGACCTGCCCGCTGAGCGCTGGCGCCGGTAAAAGCGCCCTTCTCGTGTCCAAATAGTTCCGACTCCATCAGGTCTTTGGGAATAGCGGCCATATTGAGGGCAATAAACGGCTTGTTACGACGCGGGCTGTGATTGTGCAGGGCCTGGGCCACCAGCTCCTTACCGGTTCCCGATTCACCGTTGATTAACACGGTAATATTGGAATGAGAAAGGCGCCCAATAGCACGAAATACTTCCTGCATAGCTGGCGCTTCGCCAATAATTTCTTTGTTGCTTGCACCATTTTCCGGCTCCGCACGCTCTTCCTGGGCCTGTTCCTTGGCGTGCGCCAGCGCGCGACGGGTAACCGCTACCGCTTCATCGATATCGAACGGCTTGGGTAAATATTCGAAGGCCCCACCCTGATAGGCAGCCACGGCGCTGTCGAGATCCGAGTGTGCGGTCATGATAATAATCGGCAGGCCCGGCCGTTCCGCCTGGAATCTCTCCAGTAATTTGAAGCCATCGGAGCCCGGCATGCGGATATCACTGATCACCACATCCGGGGAGTCGCTGTAAAAATCATCCAGTGCGCGATCACCACTCTCGTAGCACTGGGTCTCAATCCCCTCCCGTGACAGCGCTCGCTCCAGTACCCAGCGGATTGATCGGTCGTCGTCAATAATCCAAACGCGATTGCTCATTCTCTAGGTTCCTGTATTGGCTGATTCGGTAACAAGTGGCAGATAAATCTGGAATACACTACGGCCCGGTCGGCTGTCGCATTTAATTAAGCCACGGTGTTGGTTGATGATGTTTTGCGAAATAGACAACCCCAGCCCCGAGCCTTCGGCGCGCCCAGAAATCATCGGGAAAAAAATACGCTCGCGGATCTCCTCGGCAATGCCGGGGCCGTTGTCTTCTATTTCGATACGGCAAACCAGCGGGCAGTGGCGCCGGCCAATCGTGAACTGGCGCTGTACACGCGTACGCAGCACCATTTCGCCATTGGTGAGACCAATACTCTCATCAATGGCCTGCATGGCATTGCGGGCGATATTCAACAAGGCCTGGATCAACTGCTCGGGGTCTGCCGGCACATCGGGGATAGAGGGGTCGTAATCCCGGCGAATCAGTAGTTCACCCCCACATTCGACCTCGACCAGTTGTGCCACCCGCTCTAGGATCTCGTGCACATTGCTGGGCACCAGCTGTACCGGCTGGCGCGGTCCAAGCAAGCGATCAACCAGATTACGCAGGCGATCCACCTCCTCAATGATGATCTGGGTGTATTCCTCGAGGGAAGCATCGGGTAGTTCACGCTGCAGCAGCTGCGCGGCACCGCGAATCCCTCCGAGGGGGTTCTTTACCTCATGAGCCATACCCCGCACCAAGTTGCGTGCGGTCTCCTGGGTACTGAGCAACGCATCCTCGCGCGCAATGCGCAACAGGCGATCCATCGGCTGCACTTCCACCAGCAACACCCCCAGCTCCGGTACGGGGCTGACGGAGTAATCTACGGTGCGCGTTTTTAGGTTGTGCAAGCGCCAGTGGGCGCGCCGCACCGTGAATTTTTCCCCTGTGAGGAGCGCGTTGTGCAGTGCTTTTAGTGCGACATTAGATTCCCTCACCACCTCCTGCAGAGGCATACCCTCAACCCGTGCATTGGAGGCAGCCAACAGATCCTCGGCGGCATTATTCAGGTAGCAAAGCGATAACTGGTCATCCAGTACCAGTACCGCTGAAGTTAGGCTGTCTAGTAGCTGACGCAACTGGCGATCATTGAGCATTCAATCGTTTCCGCTTTTCATCGAGGGGCCAGGACAATCTCCTATGCCCGGCGCGATAACCCCTTGTATCTAGCCAGTGCAAAAAGCAAACCAAAATGGCGCACGGAATTATTGGGAGGCACTGCCCAACCCACTTGGTCTTAGGGGGTTTAAACGATTCAGCTGACACATGCACCGAAGCACTTGAGATAGTTTACCCCTATACGCACCATTTTAGTGCGCAGAACAAAATTCAACCAGCAAGGATAAAAACGGCGACCCCCACCAAAAAAGAAGTTATCGGTGAGGGCGTTGAGGGCGGGGCAAATTTAGGGGCTGGGCTGGGCTTGGGGGATACCCGGCCCAACCGGAGCCCTGGGGGCTTGCGGTGCACGCGGTGCCGAGTTGTCAGGCAATCTGCCACCCGGACGTTTCACATAGAGAGTAACCACCTGAGATTGTGCCAATACCTGGCCCTTGGAGTCGGTGAGTACCGCCTGCACAGTATGAGTGCCGCGCTCGAGCAGGGAGATATCCAGGCCCGCTCCAGAAGAGCTACCCTGCCAGGGTTTGCCATCTACCACCGCAAAGAAACTCGCCCCCTCTGGATACACCGGCTGCACGTCTACCTGTAGTGGAATAAAGCGCTGTCCCGGCGGGATGGTGGCGCCATCCAGGGGGCTCACTATCTGGATAGAAACCGGGCCTGTATAGCCCTCCTTGCCGGTGTCAGTCTCATCTTTTGGAGACAATTTACGAGTTGGCAGGGTTCTCGGCAGGGCAATGGGCTGAACATTGATGGGAGCCAATTGCACCTCCTGCGCCTGCCCATTGGGTGGTGGCGTATCGCTGAAAGTCACCTGACCATCGGGGCCGACGACCTTGTAAATAGTACTGGAGGTATTCCCACCATCGGTGCCGGCAAAGGCCACCAATGGAACAGCAAGGAAAAGGGCCTGAAGCAGTTTCATATTTTCCATCACTCACTCAGCCGCGAAGCGGTAGTCCTTGTCTCAGCCCAATACACGGGCCTCAGTCTCAAAGAGGAGGGCTTTTGGGTCCAAGAGATACAAAATCGACCATAGACGGCAAAAGCAACCAACCCGATCAGTGTACCTCCAATAAAAAAGCCCGCACCAGTAGGGTGCGGGCTTTTCGAGAACAGCTCGACGGCATCGGCGTGATGCCGCTCGCCATTACACGGAGTAGTACATATCAAACTCGACCGGGTGCGTGGTCATGTTCAGGCGCTCTACTTCTTCGCGCTTCAGGTCGATGTAGGCATCAATGGCGTCGTCGGTGAATACACCACCTTCGGTAAGGAAGGCACGATCCTGATCCAGAGCATCCAGGGCGCCTTCCAGACTCGCCGCAACGGTCGGGTACTCGGCCAACTCTTCCGGCGGCAGATCGTAGAGATCCTTGTCGGCGGCATCGCCAGGGTGGATCTTGTTCTTGATACCATCCAGGCCCGCCATCAACAGCGCAGCAAACGCCAGATAGGGGTTGGCGGTCGGATCCGGGAAGCGGGTCTCGATACGCTTGCCCTTAGGAGAGGTCACGTAAGGGATACGGATAGACGCAGAGCGATTGCGCGCGGAGTACGCCAGGATAACCGGAGCTTCGAAGCCAGGAACCAGACGCTTGTAAGAGTTGGTAGATGCGTTACAGATCGCATTCAGGGCACGCGCGTGCTTCACAATACCGCCGATGTAGTAAAGGGCAGTCTCGGACAGGCCCGCGTAGGCATCGCCGGCAAACTGGTTAACGCCATCCTTGGTGAAGGACTGGTGCACGTGCATACCGGAGCCGTTATCGCCTACCAGCGGCTTGGGCATAAAGGTCGCAGTCTTGCCGTAGGCGTGGGCCACATTGTGTACGGCGTATTTGAGGATCTGCACCTCATCCGCTTTCTTGGTCAGGGTGTTGGCGGCAACGCCGATCTCACACTGGCCAGCGGTGCCCACTTCGTGGTGGTGTACTTCAACACGCAAACCCATCTGCTCCATAGCGGAACACATAGCGGCGCGCACATCGTGCAAAGAGTCAACCGGGGGCACTGGGAAGTAACCGCCTTTCACTCCGGGGCGGTGACCAATATTGCCCTCACTGAAGTTATGACCGGAAGACCAAGCCGCCTCTTCGGAGTTGATCTTGTAGAAGGCGCCACCCATTTCGGCGCCCCAGGTAATATCGTCGAAGACGAAAAACTCGGGCTCTGGGCCGAACAATGCGGTGTCACCCAGACCGGTGGACTTCAGGTATTCCTCGGCGCGCAGCGCGATAGAACGCGGGTCACGCTCGTAGCCCTGACCGGTGATCGGGTCGACGATATTACAGCGAATAATTACGGTGCTTTCGTCGGTGAAGGGATCGAGGAAAGCGGTATCGTCATCCGGCATCAGGATCATGTCGGACTCGTTGATGCCCTTCCAGCCAGCGATAGAGGAGCCATCGAACATCTTGCCCTCTTCGAAGAACTCGTCGTCAATCTCTGACACGGGCACAGATACGTGCTGCTCTTTACCCTTGGTGTCGGTGAAGCGCAGGTCTATCCACTTAGCTTCACTCTCATTAATCAAACCGAGCGTTTTCGCTGACATTGCTGTCCTCCAGGTCTTGAAAAGTATTTGGTCGCTATGCCTATACTGCTGGCATTCGCTCTTTACCTGGCGTGAAATAAAGCAAAGAGTGTGCCAAATTAGGGCAGTGGCGTCGCAGCGGCGGCTGGTGCCGGTGCGGGCCCCAGTACTGGGCCGACTGGGGCAGGATAGATGTATTGTGGCTGTGCAGCCATAACTAAATGCACCACAATGGCACATTTATACTCCAGCTTGCTCACAAACAGTGCACAACCAACTTGCGTCCGGCTAGTTTATAATGCCGCACCTTCTATCAACATGCGGTACCCCACGGATTCCCATGCACTTTGTCGTCAAATTTTTTCCCGAGATCACCATCAAGAGCAATCCGGTGCGCAAACGTATGTCGCGCCAGCTCAAGGACAACCTACAGCGCCTGCTGCGCCAGCTGGACGACCGTATCCAGGTGCGCAAAGACTGGGAAAAGATCGATGTGATCGCCCCGGACGCCGTGGCCCACCTTGGCAGCCGCATTGAAGAGGTGCTCTCTCACACCCCCGGCATTGCCAACTTCTCCCGCGTGCGCCAGTTCCCCCTGGGCGACCTGCACGATATGTACGAGAAGACCCTGTCGGTGTGGGGCCCCGCCCTCAAGGACAAGACCTTCTGTGTGCGGGTAAAACGCACCGGCGACCACGACTTCAAATCTCTCGATGTGGAGCAGTACGTAGGCGGCGGCCTCAACAAGAATACCGGGGCGGCCGGGGTGAAACTGAAAAACCCGGATATCACGGTCAAATTGGAGATCCGCCACGACAAACTCAACGTGATCGAGGAACAGCACCCCGGCCTCGGCGGCTTCCCCCTGGGCACCCAGGACCCGGTGCTATCGCTGGTCTCCGGCGGTTTTGATTCCACCGTGGCCAGCTACCTGACCATGAAACGCGGTATCCGCACTCACTTCCTGTTCTTCAACCTGGGCGGGCGCCAACACGAACTGGGCGTTAAGGAAGTGGCCTACTACCTGTGGAACAAATACGGCGCCTCCCATCGGGTGCGTTTTGTCACCGTGCCCTTCGACGAAGTGGTGGCAGAAATTCTCGAACGCGTAGACGACTCCCACATGGGCGTGATTCTCAAGCGTATGATGCTGCGCGCCGCAGACGTTATCGCGAAAGAGCTGGAAGTGGATGCAGTAGTAACCGGTGAGGCCATCGCCCAGGTTTCCAGCCAGACCCTGAAAAACCTGTCAGTAATCGATAGCGTCACCAACACCCTGGTACTGCGACCACTGATCACTACCGATAAGACCGATATTATCCGTACCTCCCGGGCCATCGGCACCGAGGAGTTCGCCGCCAATATGCCGGAGTACTGCGGTGTTATCTCGGTAAAACCCACCACCCGCGCCAAGATTGAAAAAGTGGAATCCGAGGAAAACCGCTTCGATTTCACCATCCTCGATCGCGCCATCGGCAACCGATCGATTCAGAATATCGACGAGGTCATCGAAGAAGTGGACGGCGAGGCGCCGGAAGTGGAGATCCGTGAGGAGGCCGGCAACGCGGTAATCATCGATATCCGCCACCCGGATGAAGAGGAGATGGACCCGCTGGAGCTAGAGGGCGTCGAAGTAGAGACTATCCCCTTCTACCGCCTCAATAACAGCTTCGCCAAGCTGGATCAGGAGCGCGAGTACCTGCTTTACTGCGCGCGCGGCGTGATGAGCCGCCTACATGCCTCTCACTTGCTGGATGAAGGCTTCCGCAATGTGGGCGTATTGCGCCCACAGATTCCGCACCGTCCAGACGGCATCAAGAAGTAATTGCCCCCGGCGCGGGCGGCAGATTCGCCCGCGCCCTACCTGCTCTCTTCTTCTGGTCGCCATTCTGAACGCGACCGGTGATTTTTTACTCAAAATCACTCCCAATTGTCATGCGGCCCCCCTATAATCGCCGCCTTTGGCCGGAATGCTGCTGTAGAAACCCCGCAGGCCCCCGCCCCGATTTACCAAGATTTAACGCCCAGAGGCCCCCAGTGATAGAGAATCTGCGCAATATTGCGATTATTGCCCACGTAGACCACGGCAAAACCACCCTGGTGGACAAGCTGCTGTCCCAGTCCGGCACACTCGACCGTCGCGACGAAGGCGCCGAGCGGGTCATGGACTCCAATGACCAGGAGAGAGAGCGCGGCATTACCATCCTCGCCAAGAACACCGCCATTCGCTGGAACGACTACCGCATCAACATCGTCGACACCCCAGGGCACGCCGACTTTGGCGGTGAGGTAGAGCGCGTACTGTCCATGGTCGACTCCGTATTGCTGTTGGTAGATGCGGTGGACGGCCCCATGCCGCAAACCCGCTTCGTTACCCAAAAGGCGTTTGAGCAGGGCCTCAACCCCATCGTGGTGATCAACAAGATCGACCGCCCCGGCGCACGCCCAGACTGGGTGATGGATCAGGTCTTCGACCTGTTCGACAGCCTCGGCGCCACCGACGAGCAACTGGACTTCCCGGTTGTTTACGCCTCCGCTCTAAACGGCATCGCCGGCCTAGACGATACCGACATGGCCGACGATATGACGCCGCTGTTCCAGATGATCGTGGACAAGGTTGAGCCGCCCAAGGTAGACCCGAAAGGCGCCTTCCAGATGCAGATTTCCGCCCTGGATTACTCTAGCTATGTCGGTGTTATCGGCGTAGGCCGTATCACCCGTGGCACCCTGGCCCCCAACCAGCAGGTGGTGGTACTGGACCGCGAAGGCAACTCCCGCAAGGCGAAGGTTCTGCAGGTGATGGGCTACCTGGGCCTTGAGCGCACCGAAGTGGAACTGGCCAGCGCCGGCGACATTGTGTGTATTACCGGTGTGGGCGAACTGAATATCTCCGATACCCTGTGCGACCCAGACACTCCGGAGGCCCTGCCGGCCCTGAGCGTGGATGAGCCCACCGTGAGTATGACCTTCCAGGTGAACGACTCGCCTTTTGCCGGCCAGGATGGCAAGTTCGTTACCTCGCGCAATATCAAGGAGCGCCTGGATCAAGAGCTGATCCACAACGTAGCCCTGCGCGTTGAGCAAGGTGATTCCCCGGACAAATTCCGCGTATCCGGTCGCGGCGAACTGCACCTGTCGGTACTGATCGAAACCATGCGTCGGGAAGGCTTCGAGCTAGGCGTCTCCCGTCCGGAAGTGGTGCAGAAAGAAGTGGACGGCGAGATCCAGGAGCCCTACGAAGAGGTGGTGATCGACGTTGAAGACCAGCACCAGGGCCCGATTATGGAAGAGCTGGGTCTGCGCAAAGCCGAACTGACCAATATGGAGCCGGACGGCAAAGGCCGTGTGCGCCTGACCTTTATCGTGCCCTCGCGCGGCATGATCGGTTTCCGCAACCAGTTCCTGACCCTGACCAGCGGCTCCGGCATCATGACCAGCATCTTCGACCACTACGGCCCGGTAAAACAGGGTGAAGTGGCCAAGCGCATCAACGGCGTACTGGTATCCATGGTGAACGGTAAGACTCTGGCCTACGCTCTGTTCGCCCTGCAGGACCGTGGACGCCTGTTCCTCGGCCACGGCGAAGATATCTACGAAGGCCAGGTTATCGGTATCCACTCCCGCGGCAACGACCTGGTGGTAAACCCCACCAAAGGTAAGCAGCTCACCAATATTCGCGCCGCCGGCACCGACGAAGCCCTGACCCTCACTCCGCCCATCCGCCATACCCTGGAGCAGGCGCTGGAGTTTATCGAAGAGGACGAGCTGGTTGAGGTGACTCCCAACCATATCCGCATACGTAAAAAAATCCTGCAGGAAAATATGCGTAAGCGCACGAAGAAATAATTAAAATTTTCTTCAGCTTAAAAAGGGCCCTGTAGGGCCCTTTTTTATTTTTCACACCTGGTGACAACCTACACCGAAAACTTAAGCAAACTAGAAAAAAATACTTTATCCGGGCAGCCAGAGTTTATTGCTATTTATTTTTGGAAAGCGCTGACAGCGACACCTAGGCAACTGCCCTTGGGTATTATCCAGACCAATACTATTTTTATTTTTTTTGCTCACATCATAAAAATTAATTCTTAAATAACTCTAATAATTCGACCATCACCACCAGATATTTATCACATTAACCCCTATGCCATAGAAACTGATTTTATCCTGTAAAAAGCGGTTTACATCTTGATTCTTTCACTTTTCTTGCACAATTTATCGGGAAAAATGAGTTAGTCACGATGGTACTCTCAGTTTCAGATGGAACTTTTATCCCCCGGTTTTTTTCCAATTTCCTCAACTATAAAGTTTAGTTCTATAACGCTAAGTTTCATCGTAATTAAGGCCCATGGGAGGTCACTGTAATGTTTTCTTTCCTGCAATCTCAGGATCGAACAGGGATGTTGGAGGGGGGCCGCAATGAGCGCGGACTCGGATTTAAAAAAGTAGCAACACTTGCTGCGGCGCTCGTGTTGAGTGCCAATGTCAGCGCTCAGGAGACCAAACGTGTTTCCGCTTACTGGGCCGACTGGGAGTATTGGGCCGACTCCTCCTTCACCCACGACAATGTGGATTTTTCCAAACTGACCCATGTGCAATACGCCTTTGCCTGGAATGACGAAGAGGGCACCATCTACTTTACTGATCCCTATGTCTTTTACGGAATGGGGGCTCAATCTTTCTCCGGCGGCGCCGGCAATGGTCCGGTCAAGTGCTCACCGCCGTTCTGGCATCCCTACAGCCAGTACGATGCAAGCAAGCAGGACGCAGTCTGCCAGAGCTGGAACGATCACGAATCCGGTTTCGTAAAGTCGGTACACGACGATGGTGCCAAGGCGATTCTCTCCGTAGGTGGCTGGACGCTCTCCCATAAAGTCTCTGAGATGATGGAAAGCGCCAACACACGTGCAGTATTTATCGAAAATGCGGTAACCCTACTAACCGACTGGGACTTCGATGGACTCGACCTCGACTTCGAATATCCGGGCTATGCAGCCAACGGTGGCCGTTCGATCGACAAAGAGAACTTCACCACACTGCTGAAGGAGCTGCGTGCGCGCTTCGATGAAGTCGAAGCCGAGACCGGCAAGCGCTTGGAGCTAACCGCCGCCGTCGCTTGCGGCCCATCGATTGCACAAGAAGGCTACGATTTCGCCGAGGTCGGCGCAACACTCGACTACGTCAACCTGATGACCTACGACTTCGGTGGCGACTGGGACTCGGTAGCTCAGCATACTTCTCCGCTGTACCCCTATGCCGGCCAGGTCAACGAAGGCTTCGACGCGGACAGCTGTCGCAACATGTGGATGACTGAAGGCAATATCCCCTCAGAGAAAATCATCCTGGGCATGTCCCACTACGGCCGCAGTGTCGCCGGCGCCACCGCGATCGGCGAAGCCGCATCGGGGCAGGATGTCGCTCACTGGGGCTCCGACACCGAGACGCGTTACTACCAGATCGTTGAGAAAATGCAGAGCGACGCATCATTCCAGACTGCATACGATCCGGAAGCGGTAACTCACTATGGGTGGTTCCCAGATGGCGGCTTCATTTCCTTCGAAGACACCACCTCAATCGCCGAGCGGTCCCGTTACGTGGTCGAGCAAGACCTGGGCGGTGTAATGATCTGGCAGCTCCGGGGCGGTATGCTGCGCGAGAATAACCAATACCAATACCCACTTCTGGATGCGGCGCTAGAGGTCTTCGGGCAAGGCGGATCGAGCTCTGGGGATAATGGCAATGGAGACACTGGAAGTACTGGCGACACGGGTGATACTGGAAATACCGGCGACACTGGGGATACCGGGGACACCGGAGATACGGGTGACACCGGCGATAGCGGCAACACAGGAAATACTGGAGACACTGGCGATAGCGGCAGCACCGGAAACTCTGCCTGCGAAGCGTTTGAGCAGCCCTATGCTGGCGATCCAGGCTATGCGGTCGGTGATGTTGTTGTCTTCGAAGGTGTCGCCTACGAATCCACTCATGCGCCAAACTGGTGGTCTCCGAGTGCGGCACCATCGCTGTGGAGTGAAACCACCTGTCAAACAAGCGGCGGCGACTCTGGCAACGATTCCGGTACAGGGTCAGGCGATAACAGCGGCACCGATAATGGATCTGGCGGCAATACAGATGACGGTTCCGGTGACAGTACAGACGGCAATTCTGATGGCAACAATGGCAATGAGGGCTCGGCAGGTTCCTGCCCAGCTTTCCAACAACCTTACGCGGGTGATGCCGGCTACGAAGTTGGCGATAAGGTAACTTTCGAAGGCCAGGTATACGTCTCTACCTTCGGACCCAACTGGTGGTCTCCGACTGCAGCGCCGCAGTACTGGGAAACGAGCTCCTGTCAGTAAATATCTTTAAGATTTTACTTTTCCAGGAAATAAAAGGGCCTTCGGGTCCTTTTATTTTTCACATAAAATATTCAGACCTTTTTTCTTAGCCCTCCCTTTTCAGACCTCAGCTTCCAACCCTTTTCTTCTCCGCACTCTGTTGCCTAGGCACCATTAGCCCAGCTTTTCAGCCAATCACGGTAGTGCCTGTAAGCTTCAGGATTAAAATTTTCAGAACAACTATTCATAAATCCATGAGAAAACCGTGTTTTATGTAAAGTCACCATCGGTATATTGGAGAGTTCACGGGAGAACTCCAAAACATTAAAGGAGGGCTCTTTATTTGCCAGAAAAAAGTCTACACTTCGGGTTGGCCTCTCATTGAGAAGATAGCGAACCCTGGAACCATAGAAGCAGGCTGTTTTTTTAATAAATTCGGCTTGATCACTACAGGCTAACATCCAAGCGACTGTTGCTCCCACACTAAATCCCAGCAAATTATAACTATAACGCTGCTCTTTAATGTAACTGCTTACATAGGAATAGTACCTTTCCAGGCCGCATTCGTTGATAAAATATTTATATGCATCCCCCTCGATCTCAAAGTTCATCTCACTACCGGAGTATGGATCCAGGATTGTATAATCCTCAAAAGTTCGCAAACAAAGGGCGTCCAAGGCTTCTGTCCGCCCCCAAATATCAGAAACAACAATTACCTTCATTAATATTAATACCTTGTAGTTTTTACAATTTCCGAGGCAGCTGCCTTCCTGACAACAATAAATTAAAACTAAACCCCATGAAGATACTTAAATTTAATGAAAGCACCAAAGAATCAAAGGTACTCGCTATTCACCATGCTAAAAAACTCGAAAATGACCTCCTTCTAGAGCTTGTATCATCCAGAAAAGAAATAAAGTCCTCTGGGGAAGCCACCCTAGTAGCTATAGGATTTTGGGATATGACCGACTTATCAATTGAAGACCATGCCAGTAATAAATCCATTGAAGGTGTTGATAATGTCGAGTTTTGGATGCACAAACTTTTTAACAAAGTGTACGGTTATATGGTTAAAAACCCAGCGGCAAGAAATATCTAACAAGAGATAATCGATCATCAAATTCATTTAAACTGACTTAACCGCCAGCCATCCAAATTTGCTACAGGGTATAATTTCAGCCTCAGGAATCAACTTAGAAAGTTGTACCCTGCTATAATGAGAGGACTCCACACCTTTGTCTGTCAGAATCGAATTCTCTGATACCCGCTTTATACCAAAACCAATTTTCTGATAAAACACCACTCTTTCTTCGATAGATTGTTCTGAGAAAACGCTGACAATCAATTTCCCTTTACGCTGGCATACACTCTGCATTACTTCGATGACTCTACTCGCTGGGTAAATATTACCAACCGTGTTATACATAGATATGGCGATAGAGTACCTACGCTCCGATGTAAATGTCTTGGCATCTGCAAGTAAAAATTGGAGGTTTCTTATTCCTTTACTCAAATTCCGTGCACTCGCAATATGCCCATGGTCATTATCTATTCCCAATCCGAGTTCAAGACGATCGTTTAATAGCCTGAGATGACGACCATTACCGCAACCAAAATCTATAAGCGTTGATCCCTCGGAAACCAGATTTCTTAGAAAACGATTCTCCTCATCGAGATAATTACCCAAATCAGAGTATTTATATACCTTGCGAATAATGTCATCAATTTCGTATGGAACCGACTTAATTGCCATGCAATAACACATTAAAATAACTTCACTGCTTTTATTTTAAGGTGTCTATATCACTTTTCTGAGAGCTACAGATACACTTTACTTTTACTTGAGAAAACGCTTCAACCCTGTATCAGGATGACAGCCCTGATATAAAGCCCGCCCCTTGCCATGCGGCACTACTGCCACTTCGTGACTCAACAAAAGTTGCATCCCAGAGGCGAAGCGACTCGCATAACACTGCGCAGCCGCATAAATAGCTTTATGGGTAGGGTGGTGATGTACCCAGTTTTCCAAATCCGCCAGGGATGCAAACCAAGCAATAGTTTCAGTGTCCGGCCTGCCCAGTGCAGGATGCTCATCATTTAACAGGCGAGCACTAAGACAGCGCGATTCTATTGGGTTTGACTGCAAATAATGCACCCCCTGTTCATACTCGGAACACAGAGATTCCCGGTAGGCATGCCGCTCCGCGGAACTGGCTGCCGAGTACCCTTGAACTGTACGAATCATACATAAATTACCGGGAAGAGATATTTCTGTATCTGACTGTTTCCCAACCGGTATTGCCCGCAAGGTTTGCAGTTGACCCGGAAGCCCATCATTCTCCGCCGCACTAATTCGATCCCGCATCGCACCCCAGTAAGCGTGTTCATGCTGCTCACAAATATCAAAGTGGCGAAAAATCCCCCAGTCAGCCACAGGTGTGGAGGAAGATACTTCAAAGTGTGAGCGTGGAGCGGCTAACGCCTCATACCAAAATCCCGACTTACTCTGAATAATTTCCCGTAACTCAGTAGCTTCTTCCCTAAGCCATTTCCCCATTGATTCATCGTTGTCCCAATAGGCTATAGCAATATCGTTATAAGCTCCCTGAACATCGATGTGTCCCGCCCGCTCAAAGTGCAGCAAGCCTTTAGCACTGGATAAAAACCTGGCCAACAATCGGAATAGCGAATCGTCACGTTGTCCACTCGCAAACTGTAAGCCAACCTGGCACTGGACATACCAATGGTTAGAGGGAAGCTCTAGCTCCCATGCGGGGTAGGGAGGCTTGAAATTCACGGGGCGATTTTTCAAGCTTTATTCTCTCCTCGATCTCAGCTTTGTAAGTGCCTAACTTCTAGTTAAGGCACAACTTCTTCAGCCTTCTTCAAGGGCATTGTGAAAAGGCTTAATTAGTCCTTACTAAATAAGCACGACAGTACACTTTTGCGATCAGGTAATCTCACACCGTGTAGAAACGCCGCTCAACCCTCTCCCACTCTCCAAGAGCGGCGGGAGAATGTAAACAAACCGTCAGTTGATCAAATTCACCAGAATACTCATTGAGAACTTCCAGGGCCTGGTGTGCGGAAATGGCATGGGGAAATCGATTGGTACCCGCACCCAATGCGGGAAAGAGAATTCGCTTCAACCCCTTCTCCCTCGCAAGGCACAATACACTCTCATAACAGCGCCGTAGCTGGCCAATGGCCAAAGCGCCCCATTGATCACCACTGCTCCACTGCGGCGTAACCGTGTGCAGCAGATAATCCACCGGCAGATGATAGGCGTTGGTTAGCCGCGCCTCACCAACGGCACACTTCAGTTGCCTACCACACTGAGTCGCAAGCTCAACGCCACCCTGTGCATAAATCTGCGCCGAAAGGCCGCGCCCGCGAATAAGATGTTTGTGCGCGGGGCACACCAGTGCGTCCCCACGTAATGTCAGGATATTGCCCCAAGTCAGATGAATTTGTGTCACGGTTTCTCAGTTCTAACGTTTGCTTTACAGATACTGTAGCTCGCGGCTTTGGTCATCGGGCGAATCCTCCTATACTCGGCGCAGCTTCACTCTGCCGGTGAATTAAGTGACAGGAATCGCGCTTACGACCGACGGAAGTTGCAGTCTGTACAGGAACAGAGACGACTATGAACTCAGGGTATAACAAGCATCACACCGCACTAAACACACCTGTGGCGGAGCTGGAGCGCATCGACCTGCGCCGCCGTATCATGGCCTCCTCCTACATGTTAATTTTTGCCATGGCGGTAACCGGTGCCATGGCGGTTATCGCCCTGAGCGCCGCCGATATTCTGCAGGCCACGACCCTTTCCGCCGCCGCAGTAGTGATACTCTGCTCCTATGTCACCATCAATGTGATGGGTCCCAGCCAAAAAACACCGCTACTGGTAGGCATTCTTTTATTGGTACTCTACTTTTATCTGCTGTTATCCGGTGGGGTTAACAACACTGGCCTAATGTGGGCGGTGATGTTGGTGCCAGGATTTATCAATTTATACGGCTATAAGACCGGCACAGTGGCGCTGATCGCCATCGGCCTAGTCACCGCTACGGCTCTTTTCTACCCGGACTTCCCCGGCCTGAAGGCGGAATATGACACCGCCTATCGCGCACGTTTTATTGCGGTTTTTGGCGCTCTTACCGCTCTCACCGCACTACTCGACAGCAGTCGCCACCACACCCAACAGCTACTCGAACGCCTCACCGGTGAACTGGAAAAAAGCGCCTCCACCGATGCCCTCACCGGGCTGGCGAACCGCCGCGAGGCCTACCGGGCTATCCACGATATGGAACGGCGCAACAAGGAGTTACAAGGCCGATACGTGATACTGATTGGCGACCTGGACAACTTTAAAAGCATTAACGATACCTACGGCCACGGCTTTGGCGACCGCATTTTGCAGGACGTAGCGAAAATCCTCGGGGAAAACACCCGCGCAGAAGATGTTGTTGCACGCTGGGGCGGAGAGGAATTTCTGCTGCTGTTGCCCAATACCGATGTGCGCGGCGGCAGGGTGCTGGCAGAAAAACTGCGTCGCAAGGTCGAGGCCCTGAGCCGCCGCTACGTACAGCCGGTAAAAGTTTCCATCAGTTTTGGCGTGGTAGAGGGAAGTGGCAACCCTCACAACCAACTGCTGGCGGAGGCGGACAAGCGTATGTACCGGGCAAAGAACAGCGGCCGCAACCGGGTAGTAGCCGCCTAGGTCAAGCGATAAGGTCGCGCAGGAAGAAGCCTACGGCGAATGCCAGCGCGGCGGCACCGCCACCAAATACCAGAGTCTTGAAGCCCGCCATCCAAACCTTTTGGGAGAATACCAGCCCCTTGCACAGACCGATGGCAAAGAAGGTTAAAGCCGCCAGAATAACGCTGCTGTAGAACTGTTGTGACGAGTTCAGTGGCGAGAGAAGGTAGGGCAACAGCGGCACGGTACCCATGCCAATAAATGCGAAGAAGGTCACCAAAGCACTGCCCAGAGGTTTGCGTTTGGTGCGGCTGATACCGTATTCCTCCGCCAACATGGTCTCAATCCATAGCTGGCGATTGGCGGTAATGGTAGTGACGATCTCGTCCAGCACCTGCCCGCGAAATCCCTTGCGATGGAATATCTGGCGAATCTCCTCTCGCTCTCCCTCGGGTACCAGTGCGATATGCTCGCGTTCGATACGTGTGGCCGCCGCAGCTTGTTCACGCTCCACGCTGACGGCCTCGTAATTGCTCACCGCCATACTGAAGCCATCCGCAATCAGGTTGGCGAACCCCATGACCAACACCACCGACTCGGAAAAACCCGCGCCGAAGGCACCGGCCACTATGGCAAAGGTGGTAACGCAGCCATCGATGGCCCCCAGAACAAAATCGGAGACCCGTTGAGATTTCGGCTCTCGCCCCAGGCGGGCGTGGATCCGCTCTGGGCGGTGCTCCTCAAGCAGCTCGCGCCGGGACATCGCTCCCTTTTGCTCACGCCCCGTCATAGCAGAGGCCCAGCAGGAGCACCTGACCGGGGTTTACAGCGGAGCTATAAAAGCCAGGGACTCGCGTATTCATACCGCGCATAAACACCTCATAGTCCCCTGTCCTATTTCCGCTCATTGCCTTGGCCCCGGCCAATCCAGTTTATTTCACAATAAAACTGCCCCTATCGACACCGGTATTTCCGGTTTTAGCGTCATAAGCGTAAACCAGAATTTCGTAGACGCCGGGTAAATCCGTGGCGAAGGGCGCACTAAAGGTATTCATAGTGTCCTGGATTTTCAGTGGCACTGTGGCAAATTCGCCTCCATTTCGCTTCACTATTGCAGTGACTTCAATCTTGCTGCCATCCCATAAGCCACCATCGGTGAAGGAACAGCCACACATCATCACCACATTGGCGCGAATCTCGAATGGACTCTTATCCAAACCGGTGTAAAGGTGAGTCTGAGGACTTAGCAGGTCCACCACCATGCCGGGGATTTCCACAATCAAGCCCTCGCCACCAATAGGCTTGCCGGGCACCAACCAGGTCTGGGTCTGCGCCACCACGCGGGCCTGTTTTTTGATGTAAGGGGCCAGAACCTCAATGGTAAGGAAAACTGGCTCACTAATATCCAGATTAGCGGTGAATTTAGCGGCCCCCTCGGCAATAGGCACATAGCGCTCACGCGGGGTCTTCATGATCTTACCAGTATCGCCGGTGCTCCCCTGGGTCAAGCCCTGTGCGAGAATTTCTCCAGTATCTGCCACACGGATAATGACCATGGCACCCCCAATGGAGGAACCGATAAATTTGGCATCCTTAGCTTTGGCACGCACGGTAATTTCGGTAGAAACCACCTTAGTATCCGTCTTGGCCCAAAGTGGAACAGCAACTAATTGGGCAATTAAAAAACATAAAATAATGATAATTTTTTTCATACTCAGCCTTTTTTAAGTTCTAATTCCTTCCATAAGCTAGACACCTTACTTTCAACAGGTGATATCAAAAGACACTCTCCTCTTTGGGGTCATATAAATCAAAACCAAACGATTTTCATATTAGGTATAAATTTTACATTACAATAGTTCCGCGATGAGAAAGGTGCATTGCTTAAGGACTAGCTACTGAACAAACATGGTTTCCTTTTATGCTGAAACTGGCCGGTCAGCTAACAAAAAAACTATTCTTCACCGTAACAACCTTATCTGGAGCCTATGCTCTTACGGCCTACATTTATAACAAATGCTTCCCTCAGTCGGTCACCTTTAACAGGGAATTTATCTCAAAAAGATTTGTTAGAAATTTAGATCATCTGCAAGATAAAGACACAATCAAAGTACTAATCATTACGGGTGGGGGCGTTCGCGGACTTATCCCCCTCTATGTCCTGCAATATATCGAAAAAACCCTAGGAAAACCGATTAATGAAGTATTTGATGTTTTTGCCGGAGTATCCACTGGAGCCGTTATAGCAACTGGAATCAACATCCCAGGTAAAGCTATTCCAGACTACTATGGGAAAAATATTTCTCACCTAGACTACCTAATAAATATTTATAAAGATGAAACGACTTATATCTTTAAATCCCCCTGGTATCACAAGCTGCTCACTGGGGCTGGGCTCTTCTCACCAGCCTATTTCGGCCGACGCCTACATGAGATCATGGAGAAATACTATACAAAAGATTTAAAATTTAATGATTTAGATAACTACGTTATTATTCCAACATTAAACATAGATAGCGGAGAAATCTTTTTATTCAAAAATCGAGGAGATGCGGCCCTAGATTTACCCACAAACAGCCTATACCAACTGGTAACAGCTGCAGCTAGTGCCGAGACGGCTTTCCCTCCAGTCTCTTTTGAATCGATGAAGTCTAACTTCCAATCTTCCTTCAAAATTTACCCAACAGCTAAAGAAAAGGATATTTGTTGTGTATTTGCAGATGCGGCTATAGCTATAAACAACCCGTCTAGTTTAATCCTAAGAGACATTATTCATGAATTCCCAGAAAAAAAATACTACATACTGGTCTTGTGCTCTGGATACCCAAAGCTACTAAGCTCAAGTATGAAGTACCACTCGCTGAGAAAATGGGGGCGCATTCACTGGGCTCATGATGCTTTAACCAACATACAGCGCTCTATGGATAAAAACCAACTTTACACTTTAGAGATTGCCAAAATTCTTTCCCAAAAGGGGCGTATCGAATACGATTTTCTCAACGTAGATATTGACCATCCTTTCGTGGGCATATTCGACTATGACTTATTGCATCACCTCAAATATTACTCAGAAAAATTAATCAAAGAGAATAAATGTAGCTTAAGAAACATTATCCGACACCTCAACCGAATGGATTAACGTCGACTTTAAAAAACCTGAAAAAACTGAGAAAATCTTAAGTCAATCTAATAATTCTGAGAAAACAATTCTTTAACTCCCTCCAACCCACATAGTTCACTGTCAAACTTTCCCAACAGTTTCAGCTGGAAATTTACCCAGCAGTTCCGTTGCGCTCTTAAGGTTTAATGAATAATGAGAGCTTTAACTTTTTCTCTTTGGCCAAACAATTAAAAAATGGGAAAGGTAGAGTCACCCTCATAAAAAAAGCCGGGCAATGCCCGGCTTTAATTCAATAACCAAGTGAGCTTTTAAGCGCTCTTAATTGAGTCCACCCAAGCAGCCACCCGGCTCTCCAGGACTGGTACCGGCAGTGCACCGCCACCCAGTACGGTGTCGTGGAAACCGCGGATATCGAATTTGTCGCCCAGCTGCTCCTCGGCCTGCTTGCGCAGCTCCTGAATCTTCAGCATCCCGATCTTGTAGGCGGTAGCCTGACCCGGCCACACCAGATAGCGGCGTACTTCGGAGCGCACGGCTGTTTCAGGAATCGCGGAGTTTTCCAGGAAGTATTCTACCGCCTGCTCCTCGCTCCAACCCTTGGCATGCATGCCGGTATCCACTACCAAGCGGATAGCGCGCCACATTTCTGCGGTCAGATGACCAAACAGGTTGTAGGGGTCCTCGAATGCACCCATCTCCTTAGCCAGTTTTTCAGAGTACAGGGCCCAGCCTTCGACATATACGGTGAAGTGCGCCTGGGTACGAAACTGTGGGATATCCTCCAGTTCCTGCGCGATGGAAATCTGCATATGGTGGCCGGGGTTGCCCTCGTGGTAAGCCACAGTTTCCATATCTGTCGTGGAGTAGGCGCTCATGTCAGACAGGTGCGCATAGTAGATGCCAGGGCGAGAACCGTCTGGAGTGCCCGGGTAGTAGTGCTGGGCACCACCATCCTGCTCGCGGAAAGATTCCACCCGCTTAACCACCAGCTCAGCCTTGGGCAGCAGGCCGAAGTAGTCCGGCAGCTTCTTGGTGATGTCGTCGAGGAAAGCCGTGGAATCATCCAGGTAACCCTGGCGGCCTTCGTCAGTATTGGGGTAGTAGAACTGGCCATCTTCACGGATAAAGGTGAAGAACTCCTGCAGGTTGCCCTCGTAGCCCACCTGCTTCTTGATGGTCTCCATCTCGCTGCGAATACGCGCTACTTCCTTCAGGCCGATATTGTGGATTTCATCGGCGGTCAGGCTGGTAGTGGTGGTATTTGCCAGGCGCTGGTTATAGTAGGCCATACCATTCGGCAGACTGCTGGCACCCTGAGGCTCTGCAGAGGCCTCCTGCACATCTTTCTCCAGCCAGGCAATCAGGGTCTTATAGGCTGGCAGGAACTCAGTCTCCAGGGCCTTGCGCGCATCTGCGGTCAGCTTATCGGCCTGCTTCTGGTCAATCTTGCCGGCTTCCAACAGTTCGGCGACTTTGCCTTTGGCTCCGGCCCATAGGGGGGCGTCCTCACCATCGGTGAAAGGGGCACCGTCGATCAGCTTGCTGGACTGCTCAATCGCGCCCTCGTAAGCGAAGCGCGGTGGGCGAATGCCCTCTTTGGCAGACTGCTCAGCGCGCTCGCGCAGCTGATTGATAGCCCGGGAAATACCGCCGATACGGGCGATATACGCCTGCATATCCTCGGTATTGTCCACCTTGTGGAAGTTCAGCAGAAAGTTGGGCAGTTGCGATTGCACGCCGCCCATCTGCTCGAAAATATAGCCATGGCGCTTAAAGGGCTCGGCGGCTTTGGCCTGCTGAAACTGGTAAACCCAGATATCGTAGGACGTTTTCCCTTCTTGACTCAGCTTGTCGTAGTCGAAGTTCTTCTTCAGCTCTGCAACGGCTTTTTCCATCCAGGCCAGCTGGCGCGCCTCGGCGGCTTCGCTCATATCGTCGATCTGGTCGTACTGCTCCTTGCGGCCGAGATAGGACAGCTGCATGGGGCTGAACTGCAGCTGCTCTTCGTAACGCGCATCCAGCCATTCGGTCAGACGCTTGGTCTCAGCCACCGCATCAACGGTTACAGGGGCCTCGGCAACGGCACTTTGAGCTTTGTCGGCATTCGCTCCTGCTTGAGCGCTCTTATCGCCCTGACAGCCCGCAAGGATAGCGACAGCCAGCAGGCTGGGGATCAAAGGGTTGTTCAGCTTAATCGGCATTTTCCTATCTCGGTCAAAAGTTGTACAAAAAAACGCCGCTAACTTTGACACGAAATCTTTGAACTGTCGATTCGGGCTCTTTCAAACGCTATATCTGCGCGTCGAGACGAGCAGTCTTGTGAGGATTCCGCCTAAGATGGCGGACCATTGGGACTCTGTGTTATGTCTTCGGCTCGGGGGAGCTGGGATCGGGCCACTCGGGCTTCTGCACAATATGCAGCTCCCGCTGGGGGAAGGGGATCGTTAAGCCCGCGCCCTCCAGGGCGGGTTTCAAGCGCTTCATGAGAGTCCAATAGACATCCCAGTACTCAACAGTCGGTGTCCAAACCCGAACTTGCAGGTTCACCGCACTATCCCCCAGTGCGCGAACCGCGAAGCTCGGCTGAGGCTCCGGTAGAATTCGCGGTTCATCTGCCACTAGTCGGCGCAATACCTGCATACCCGCCTCGATATCGTCTCCGTAGGCGATGCTCGCCACTATTTCGACACGACGAGTCTGATTGTGGCTGTAATTAGTGAGGGTCTGCCCCCAAATGGTGCTGTTCGGTGCTGTAATTCGCAGGCCATCGCTAGTATCCAACGTAGTGGTAAAAAGACCCACTTGACGCACTGTGCCCACGGTCTGGCCAAACTGAATCACATCGCCGACACGAAAGGGGCGCAAACTCAGCAAAATAAAACCGGCCGCAATATTTTGCAGGGTATCCTTTAAGGCCAGTCCCACCGCCAAACCGGTAGCACCGAGTAAGGCAATCAGACTTGTGGTATTGATCCCAAACACATCCAGAACCACCAGCGCCCCGACAATATAAATGGCCCAGGTCGCAATATTGCGCAGCACCGGCACCAGTGTCGCATCGAGCCGGCTGGTTAATCGATTTATAGCGCTTCGCGCCAAGTGGCCCACCCCCAGAGTCACTGCAATAACCAGCACTGCGGCCGCAATCCGTAAAAAGCCAGCAGTGAAGAGAGGCCAGTAACTTTCACCAATACCATCAAGGCTCATAGGGGTCCTCCTGTTCATTGGCAAATGCGCTGATAAAAAAGATCGGAACCGGCTAACCACAGCGGTTATTTGCTTTCTAAAGTAATCCCGCCGCCTCGGCTTCATCCAGGCAGCGCTGACGCGCAGGGCAAGTGTGCAAATGGTCATTAACCATCCCCGTGGCCTGCATATGAGCGTACATAATGGTAGAGCCAACAAAACTAAAGCCGGCTTTTTTAAGCGCCTTACTCATCACATCAGATTCCGCTGTACTGGCCGGTACCTGCTTGAGGGAGCGGGGTTTATTCACGATTACCTTGCCGTCGGTAAATTGCCAGAGAAAGTCAGAGAGTGTTTGCCCTTTCTCTCGCAGTGCCAGAGTTGCGCGGGCATTTTTAACCGCAGACTCCACTTTGAGACGGTTGCGTATGATCCCCGGGTCCTGCAGTAACTTTTCTATCTTGCGCGGCGTATAGCGCGCAATTTTTTCTGCATTGAAATTATCGAAAAGACGGCGATAGTTATCCCGCTTATTTAATACGGTTATCCATGACAACCCGGCCTGGGCCCCCTCCAACAGCAGAAACTCAAACAGGGTGGCCTCATCGGTTACCGGGCGACCCCATTCCTCATCGTGGTAGCTTTGATATAGCGGGGTGGACAGGCACCAGCCACAGCGTTTCTCTTCCATAATAGGTTCCTAAAATTTATTTTCCTTAATCTCAAGCAGTGACGGCGCTCGGTAACAATACCGAGCACAGCCAGCAAAAAGGAGAGGACTAGCGCTATTGAGCTCCGGAAAAGAAATAGTGCTGAATCAACTGCAAAACCAACAACAAGGAAACCAGGATAAAAATAATATTACTGCGATTCACTTTATCTCCAATAATTTTTGCTCTACTAACCAGTCGCGACATTCGCACAACATGGCATCTAATGTCACCTCTGATTGATAGCCGAGTTCGCGTTCTGCCTTGGAGCTGCTAGCTACAACCCGGCGCGTCACCAGGGTGGCCTTTTCCGGGGTAATTACCGGTTCCTTACCACTCACACGCGACCATACATCAGAGAGCCAGGCGATAGACTGAATAACGAAGGCGGGAGTTGTACGCTTCGGCACAGGCTTGTGCAGCAGCTCGGCTATTTTGCCAAAAAATTCCAGAAAACTGGCATCAGTGCCGGCGAGGATATAATTCTCTCCACAGCGACCCTTTTCGACCGCCTCGATATGCGCCCGAGCCACCGCCCCGGCATGACAGAAAGACCCCCAACCCGGCGGCACGCCTGGCAATTGGTTTTTATCGATTAGAAAAAATGTCTGCGCCCAACTACTGGTGTCGAATTTCCCCACGATTGCACAAGGATTGAGAAATACCGCATCCAATCCCTTGTCAATCTCTTTGCGCACCGCTATTTCTTCACGCTTTTTGGTATACAGATAATGATGGCGGGGATCGTCTGCACGCTTTTCACTCTCTTCGGTGATCGTATCCCTGTGGTAACCGTAGGCGGAGATCGAACTGGTCACGATCATACGGCCAACATTTTTCTCCCTCGCAACCTTTGCAATATTCGCCGCCCCCTCCACATTGTCCTTCCACTGCTGTGCATTGCCACCGCGCCACATACTGGTATTGGCCGCCATATGGAAAAGGGCATCGACATCGTCAGGAATAGCTGAGCGCAGTGAGTCTGAATCGTTCAGGGAGGCCTCAACCAGCTCCACCCCCATGTTGCGCAGCCTCTCTGTGTTGGAGGTCTTGCGATGCATGGCGGTTACCCGCCAGCCATCGGCTTTCAGTTGCTCGACAAGGTTGGCACCGAGGAAGCCGCTGCCCCCGGTCACGAATGCATGTTTCATAGATCCACCGGATGATTATTTTTTGTTATTCATACCCAGTGATAGCCTCTGCCAAGACTTCCGCACCCCGGGAGGGTAAACCGCAGGCAGTACTACAATCTCGACAAGGTGGGCTGTGCACCAACACTGTTGCTGATGCAGCCCCAGGGTTAAACCCAATCCGCAGTGTCTGAACGGGAGCACCAACACGGCCCCCACTATCTACACATTGAGTCGATGGGAAAGGTTACTCGATTTTCATTCCCAGCTGGTGGGCGAGGAAGCTCCATTGGTTGGCGAAGTCCTCCACCTGCATCCACACCGGCTTGCCGGCACCGTGGCCAGCCCGGGTCTCCACCGCGAGCCATATCGGCTTTTCACAGCCCTGATCCCGCTGCAGGGCGGCCGCAAACTTGTAGCTGTGCCAGGGCACTACACGATCATCGCGGTCGGCGGTGGTGATCAGGGTGGCAGGGTAGCAAGAGCCCTCGCGGGTATTGTGAACCGGAGAGTATGCATGCAACGCCTTAAATTCCTCGCGGTTTTCGCTCAGACCGTAGTCACTGGACCACTGGCGTGCGTTGGCGGAAGCGGTGTGGTAGCGCAGCATATCGAGCACGCCCACTACCGGCAGTGCCGCGGCAAACAAGTCCGGACGCTGCACCAGGGTCGCGCCCGCGAGTAATCCGCCATTGGAGCGCCCACTGATACCCAGCTTCTCTGGAGAGGTAACTTTCTCCGCGATTAGCCACTCGGCTGCGGCGATAAAGTCATCGAAGACATTCTGCTTCTGGGTCTTGGTACCTGCCTGATGCCAGGCATCACCGTACTCGCTACCCCCACGCAGGTTGGCCAGCGCCAGGGTACCGCCCATATCCAACCAGCCCACAAAGCGGTTGTAAAAGCGTGGCAACTGAGCAGAGTTGAAACCACCATAACCATACAGCAGTGTGGGGTTGGAGCCATCGCGCTTCATACCTTTCTTATGCACTAAGAATAAAGGTACACGGGTGCCGTCTTTGCTCTTATAGAAGTGCTGGCTCACGGTTAAGTCAGAGAAGTCTGCAGCGTATTTCGGCTGCTTAAATATTTTGCTTTCACCGGTCTGCACATTCAGGTGATAAATACTCGGTGGGGTAATGAAATTGGAGAAAGAATAAAAGGTCTCCACTTCATCCGGCTCACCGTAAAAACCCTTCACAGAGCCCACGCCGGGCAATTTCAGCTCGTACTGCTTCTTACCATTGGTGTCAGTCACCAGCACTCGCGACTTGGCATCTTTTAAATAGTGCAGCACGAATCGGTCGCCAATATAGCTGGCACTCTGCAGGGCGCTGTCTGCCTGCGCCACTAGGTCACGCCAGTATTTCCGCTGCGGCTTTGCCAGGTCGATCGCAATTATCCGGCCCAGCGGTGCGCCCGCACTGGTCTCGAAGAAGAAGGTACTGCCCTTATTACCGAGAAACTGATAGAGGCCATCCCAGTCATCCAACAGCTTGATGACCTTGCCGGTGTCATCGCGTAAGTCGCGATAGTAAAAGCCGTTAGAATCATAACCATCGAAAATGGTGAACAACAGATAATTGCCATCATCGCTTACCTCGGCATCAGGGTTGCGAGTGGGATGATCGGTAATACGGTATACCAATTGGTCGCGCTCCTGGGAGTCTCCCAGGCGGTGGAAATAGACAGCGACCTGCTTGCTATCATCGGCACTGCCATCCTTGTTGAATGGGTAACGACTGTAATAGAAGCCCGACTCATCTGGGGCCCAGCTGGCATCACTGAACTTGATCCCAGTCAGTTGCTCCTTTAGGTCCTTGCCGGTCTTTAAGTCGCGAATACGATAGTCTGTCCAGTCCGTGCCGCCATCCGAAATTCCATAGGCCAGGTAACGCCCCTTGGGGCTGACCTTAAGTCGTTTCGCTGCGACGGTGCCGTCCTCACTCAAGCTGCGTGGGTCCAGCATAGGCTTGCCATCCTGGGCAAGCTCCCCGGCGCGGTAGAAAATGTTCTGATCCCAGTCACCGTTGTTGTAGTCGTAGTAGTAGCTATCGCCTTTCTTATAGGGCACGCCATAGCGCTCGTAGCGCCACAATTCAGTGAGGCGATCATTGATCTTCTGCCAGCCTGGCAGATCCTTCAGGCGAGGTAACGCATGCTTGTTCTGTGCCTTGACCCACCCCTTAACCTCTTCATTAGACATATCCTCCATCCAACGAAAGGGGTCGGATACCTCAACACCGAAGTATTCATCTATGTGCTCAATAGTCTGACTCTTGGGGTAGGTTTCCACCGCCTGCACAGCGGCTGTGGCCAGAGCCCCAACCAGGAGTGCCATTAACTGTTTCTTCATACGGTATTCTCGGTTTCTCTGCATGAATCAGTCCGCTAATCTAGGCGATTTACTCGCAGGGTTCCAGAGAGACAGAGAGGTCTGAGATGAAAGGATTAATCCAACGGGTCAGCCACGCCCGCGTAGAGGTGTCTGGCCAGTCGGTGGCTGCTATTGAGCACGGTATACTCTTGCTGTTGGGAGTGGAGTCTAAAGACAACCGTGAAAGCGCAGACAAATTACTGCATAAGGTACTGAATTATCGGATTTTTCCCGATGAAAACGGCCGTATGAACCACAATGTGCAACAGGCCGCTGGTGGGCTCCTTGTCGTAAGCCAGTTTACCCTAGTCGCTGAAACTGAACGCGGCCTTCGACCCAGCTTCAGTCGCGGCGCCAGCCCACAACATGCCGAGGGCCTGTACGATTATTTTCTTGAGCGCGCTAATGCCCAATTTACACCGGTAGCCAGCGGAATCTTCGCCGCAGATATGCAAGTGTCTCTTCTCAATGACGGCCCGGTTACCTTTATGCTGGAAACCTAAAGTCCTTAAGAGCTTCATTCTCCAAGTCTGAAGTGCTGGGGCAAATCCTCGTAAACTTATTAAGTAAAAACTGCATTTTTATAAAATCGTCTCACTTGAGAGATTCCACCACCAAGGAGAAAAACCGCATGCGGTTAACGGTAACAGAAGATATTTATCTGGAATTTCTACAGGAGAAAGATTCCCAGGAGCTTTTTTATCTAATAGAAGATAACCGCCCACTTTTGGAAAAATATTTGTACTGGGCAAAGTCTGTACAGGATATGGAGTCGACCAAACAATATATTTGCCAGCGTATTTATAGTAAACACAATGGCTCTGCCTGGTACAAGATCATTTTTAATGACCAACTCTCCGGAATAATCGGTGTCAAAGAAATTAATCAGAAAAACAAGAGTGCCGAAATTGGCTACTGGCTCTCGGCTCACTGCCAGGGCAAAGGTGTAATGGCGAAAGTTGTGGCGAGGATTTGCGAAGAACTAAAAAGACAAGCTGGTGTAGCCCAGATAAAAATACACTGCCTTTCTGAAAATACCGCTAGCATTGCGGTTGCAAGACGGGCCGGTGGAATCCACAGTAGCACCATCCCCGCATACCTTACGATCGATGGAAAGTCCCAGGACCTAATGATCTACACCGTCGCCCTCTAACAACATCCACCATTAAAAAATATTATATCGAATTTACTCGGGCTGAATCGTTACCGGACTCCACTCCAAGCCATCAGCCCCCTGACCAGCCTTAAAAATTCTCTTGATTTCCCACTTGTCGGTATCTATTTCGACCACCTTCCCGTCTCTCTGTGATCCGGCATATAGAAACTTACCATCGGGGGTAAAGAGTAGTGAAGCCGGTTCCCGTGCAGAGGCAGCGCCTAAGTCAATACTCTTAAGCTCTTTGCGGGTTGCCGCATCGTAAATCACCACCCGATTTCCCTGTAGATCCGCAACTGCAACCAGCTTCCCTTCGGGATGGAAACTTATGCGAATGGGAAGGTAACCAACATCAATGACATCCTTCTTTTTTAAACTAGCCGTGTCAAAGATGAAAATATTTTTTGAGCGATTATTACCTATCCATAGCTCTTTCCCATCGGGACTGACCCAGACCGCCTCAGGACCATCACCGGCCGGAAGAGTCTTTTTTAAGGTCATAGTGTCAGTATCGATCACGCTGAAAGTATCCGAGCCACGACTGGTGACATATGCAGTTTTAGTATCCGGAGATAAAGCCAGCAGGTGGCTTCCTATCTGGTCTGTTGATACAGAACCGAGTACCTTGCCTGCGACAGTATCAACCTTAATCACATCATGAGTTTCTTCAGTGGTCACGATAAGGTCATCACCACTTCCCAGCCAAGCAATACCATGAGGGCCCATATGCGGGCTAATATCGATAATACTCAAGCGTTTGCCCGTAGCCACATCGAAGACATTTAACTCTTCGCCAACGTAGCCATCTTCCAAATAGGAAACCACCACAACCTTTGATTTATCCGGGGACAAAATAAGTTCGTGTGGAGATCCACCAGTTTCCGTTCGCTTGATTTCCTTCCCATTTTCCAAGTCAATAAAGCTGACTGTCCCTTCATATTTATTACCCACTATTAGGGTACTCGCAAAAGTGAAACTACCCAGAAACAGGCTCAGGAGAATCAAGCTAGAAAGAATCGACCAGCGCATTAGAGCACCTCACCACTTGGTCCCAACTGCAAGTTATTCACACGGCACAACTATTTAGGCGCCTATGACCTGTCAGTATAGTTAAAAGTGCAAGACACCCTCTGGCTAGGGTCTAGAAACAGGCTCTGACTGTATAGTTTTATAAGATCTAGTGTTATTTGAGCTAATTACTAACAGAATCCATGGATAGAGCTGTGTATAACTCAGGGATACCCACCCTCAGGCCCCTGTTTCCGCGGGGCCCTTTTCAACGGGCAAAAAAACACCAGCCATTTATCCACTTTCCACCGCTTGGCGTTATTAACAGAAAGTCTGGATAGACTTGTGCATAACTGCGGTATATCCGCGCCAGGCCCCGTGGTTGCACAGGTTCATTAAAACGTGCAAAAAATCACCGGTATTTTTATTGTTATTTCTGCGCCGTTTTTTTCAACGCAATGATTTTTCTAGTTTAAAGAGCACTTTTTTTATTTCAGGTGTTTTTTTGGTGGTGCTTGAGGTACAGATTAAATAAAGCGCGTTATTTTTTTGTATTTTCATTTTTTCCTTACAGAAAAAACTTAAGAAAGCGCTTTATTTATAGGAGGGAAGGCTCTTCGGAGCTTTTTAGAGCCTGCGCTTTTTTCATTGGCATTTACCGAGTTGGATTTTTCGGCGGGAGTGTTGCGAGTAAAAATTCGATTGGGCTTTTTATTTTTCTGTATTTTGAATTTTATTTTTTATTCTCTGTTTTTATTTTTTTATGCATTCAATATTTTTGTACATAAAAAAAGGGCCACCCTATTGGGTGGCCCTTTTCGGATTAGAAGCCTGACGATGACCTACTCTCACATGGGGAAGCCCCACACTACCATCGGCGATGTTGCGTTTCACTTCTGAGTTCGGCAAGGGATCAGGTGGTTCCACAACTCTATTGTCGTCAGGCAAACTGGCTTGGGTTGGCGTTGGTCTTATAAGCAATCTGCTTGGCCTGCCGTGTTATCGCTGTTTGCCTCGGTCTGGTGACCGGCGATAACCCCAAATAAGTCGGTAAAACAATCTGTAGTAATACACCGCAAGCGATCATTGTGTGTCTTTCATTCCACAATCCGCTAGCTTAGCTAGTCGTTAGTAACCATCTCTGTTGTATGGTCAAGCCGCACGGGCAATTAGTACTGGTTAGCTCAACGCCTCACAACGCTTCCACACCCAGCCTATCAACGTGGTAGTCTTCCACGGCCCTTTAGGACTCTCAAGGAGTCAGGGAAATCTAATCTTGAAGGAGGCTTCCCGCTTAGATGCTTTCAGCGGTTATCCCGTCCGAACATAGCTACCGGGCAATGCCACTGGCGTGACAACCCGAACACCAGAGGTTCGTTCACTCCGGTCCTCTCGTACTAGGAGCAACTCTTCTCAAATTTCCAACGCCCACGGCAGATAGGGACCGAACTGTCTCACGACGTTCTAAACCCAGCTCGCGTACCACTTTAAATGGCGAACAGCCATACCCTTGGGACCGGCTTCAGCCCCAGGATGTGATGAGCCGACATCGAGGTGCCAAACACCGCCGTCGATGTGAACTCTTGGGCGGTATCAGCCTGTTATCCCCGGAGTACCTTTTATCCGTTGAGCGATGGCCCTTCCATACAGAACCACCGGATCACTATGACCTACTTTCGTACCTGCTCGACATGTCTGTCTCGCAGTCAAGCGCACTTATACCATTATGCTCATTGCATGATTTCCGACCATGCTGAGTGCACCTTCGTACTCCTCCGTTACTCTTTGGGAGGAGACCGCCCCAGTCAAACTACCCACCATACACTGTCCTCGATCCGGATAACGGACCAGAGTTAGAACCTCAAACATACCAGGGTGGTATTTCAAGGACGGCTCCACAATAACTAGCGTTACTGCTTCAAAGCCTCCCACCTATCCTACACAAGTAGGCTCAAAGTTCAGTGCAAAGCTGTAGTAAAGGTTCACGGGGTCTTTCCGTCTAGCCGCGGGTACACTGCATCTTAACAGCGATTTCAATTTCACTGAGTCTCTGGTGGAGACAGCGTGGCCATCGTTACGCCATTCGTGCAGGTCGGAACTTACCCGACAAGGAATTTCGCTACCTTAGGACCGTTATAGTTACGGCCGCCGTTTACCGGGGCTTCGATCAAGAGCTTCGCCGAAGCTAACCCCATCAATTAACCTTCCGGCACCGGGCAGGCGTCACACCCTATACGTCCTCTTACGAGTTTGCAGAGTGCTATGTTTTTAATAAACAGTCGCAGCCACCTGGTCACTTCGACCGGCCTCAGCTTAGGGAGCAAGTCCCATCACCAAAACCGGCGTACCTTCTCCCGAAGTTACGGTACCATTTTGCCTAGTTCCTTCACCAGAGTTCTCTCAAGCGCCTTGGTATTCTCTACCTGA